>NZ_LMDH01000001.1:1706334-2223478 GCF_001425755.1 Aeromicrobium sp. Root344
AACCTCGGTGATGCCCGATCCCATCAGCCCGCCGCCGATGACTCCGACGCGTTCGATCCCGCTCATGGTGCTCCTCAAGTTAGTAGGACGTCATAGTAATTGGTCGGGAGGCTCCGCACGACATGGCCCTCCTGGACCAGTCACTTCGGGTCAAGAAGAGACGCGATGTCCCGGCGTAGCGTCCGCGGTGGGGCACGTGTGGAACGTGCTCCTGACGTGGACCTCCTGGAGCCGGAGTTCCTGGCGCTTGCGCGCTGGGGGGCGAACGAGCGCAAGCGCACTCCGCACGATCGCTCACCTCTCCCAGGAAGACCCACCATGATTTCACGGCGAATTTTCTCTGTGATTGCCGCAGCAAGTGCGGCTCTCCTCTTCACGTCCACCGCGGCACAAGCCGGCAACGCCCACTTCATCGCCAGTCAGACATCGGTCTCGCAGTCCGGGACCGCGCTGACCGTCAAGTTCAAGGAAGCGGGGCTCGAGTCCGGCTCCACGGAGACGATCCAGGTCAGCGCCCACCTCGACGCCACGTACTCCTGCGTCAACGGTGGCAAGAAGGTGCCGTCCGACCCGAAGAAGACGACGGTCAGCGGCGACTTCCAGCAGAGCGGGACGTTCACGGCAGCGAAGAACGGCAACCTCCTCGGCTCGCTCAGCGTCACGGGACCGGCGGCATCGAGCGTGCTCGACTGCCCGCCGGGGCAGCGAGCCACCTTGGTCGCCGCAGCATGGTCGAGCATCACGATCGACGACCTCACCAGTGGGGCGCACCTCGAGCTCTGATGACCTGAGCTCGGCAGGACAGGAGATGGCCCGGCCCTGCGCCGGGCCATCTCCCCGTCGAGGAGCGCGCCTCCGACCCGCCGCGGCCGCCGCGTGATGGGATGACCCCATGCGTACGCTCGCGGTGGCCCTGCTCCTGGTGCTGGCGGGCTGCGGTGGTGGCTCGGACGATCCGCCCGCCACGAAGGCCACGACCACCGCACCGACCCAGGCCGTGACCACGCCGACCATCGCGCCGCCCAAGGGAACACCGGCGCCAGAGGCGCTGTCGAAGTTCCGCTGTGCCAAGACCTCCAAGGGCATCTGGAACTCGTCGGGATTCATCGCCAACACCGGCAAGACCAAGGTGACCTATCAAGTCACCGTGTACGTCGGCGAGGCTGCCGGGGGTGCGGAGAAGGCCAAGACGCGTCAGCTGGCCAACGTGTCGGCCGGCGGGTCCACGCGCTTCGTCATCAACAACCTCCCGGCGCCCGACAACGGTGGCAGCTGCCACGTCCAGGTGCTGGCCCAGCGCTGAACCGTCTCCGCGCAGCCCACGACCCGCCCGGCTCATGCCGTGACGGGTCGCGGGCAACGCGCGGCGCGATCAGTGCGCCAGGACGGGCGCCGCGTCGGGGTCGACCGCGATGGGCCCGGGGCGGAGCAGGAGACCGCAGATGACAGCTCCGACGGCGAAGATCCCGGCACCCCACCAGAACACGGTGGTGTAGCTCTCCATCGCGGCGAGTGCCTGGTTGTGCGGGCTGGGAGCCTTGCCGTCGAGGTAGTTCGTCGCAGCGGTCGCGGCGAATGCGCTCAGCACGGCCGTGCCGATCGAGCCACCGATCTGCTGGAACGTGTTGACGGCGGCTGAGGCGACGCCGGCATGCTCGGCGTCGACTCCGGACGTCGCCGCGCTGAACGCGGGAGCCATGGCCAGACCGACACCCAGGCCGGTGATGATCAGGCCCGGCAGGATGTTCGCCGCGTACGTGCTGTCGAGGTCGAGCTGGGCGAACAGCACCAGGCCGAAGGACGCCAGCAGCATGCCGGAGAAGACCGGGATCTTCGGGCCGGTGCGAGCCACCACGCCGGAGAACCCCGTGGCCGTGGCCATGATGCCGAGGATCATCGGGATGAACGCGAACCCGGTCTTGAGCGGGCTGTAGCCGAGGGTCAGCGAGACGTAGTAGGTCAGGAACAGGAACACCGCGAACAGGCCGATCCCGATGATCGCCACCGTCAGGAACGAGCCACCGCGGGTGCGGTCCCAGATGATGTGCAGCGGGAGCAGCGGGTTGTGCACCCGGCTCTCGATCACGGCGAACACCGCGAGCAGGGCGAGACCGACGGCGATGCAGACGAGCGTGACGGCGCTGGACCAGCCGTCGGACTCGGCGTTGGCGAGTCCGTAGACGAACGACACGAGGCCGGCGACGACGACGGCGGTGCCCGGGATGTCGAGCTTGGGAGGGTTCTCCTCGCGAGCCTGCTTCTTGAGGAGCAGCACGCCGCCGATCACGGCGAGCGCGGCGAGCGGAACGTTGACGTACAGGCACCACCGCCAAGAGAGGTACTCGGTGAGCGCTCCGCCGAGCATGAGGCCGATGGCGCCGCCACCGCCGGAGATCGCGCCGAAGATCGCGAACGCCTTGGCGCGTTCCGCGGCGTCGGTGAACGTGACGGTCAGCAGCGACAGGGCGGCGGGTGCGAGCAGAGCGCCGAAGATGCCTTGCGCCACGCGGGCCGAGACGAGCATCTCGAAGTTCTGTGCCGCGCCGCCGATCGCGGAGGCGCCGGCGAAGCCGATCAGACCGACGATGAACATCGGCTTGCGGCCCACGAGGTCGCTCAGCCGCCCACCGAGCAGCAGGAGCGAGCCGAACGCCAAGGCGTACCCGGTCACGATCCACTGCCGGTTGTCGTTGGAGAAGCCGAGCGACTCCTGGGCGGTCGGGAGCGCGATGTTCACGATCGTCGCGTCGAGGACGACGATGAGCTGCGCCAGCGCGATGACGCCGAGGATCAGCCAGCGCGTCGTGTGGTGCGGGTTGTCGGCATGGTCGGGCGGCGTGGCCCGCAGTCGGTCGACGACCAAGGTGTCAGTCATGGGAAGCTCCGGAAGGTCAGTAAGTGGAAAGTCTCTTCCGTTTCACTGTAGACGATAACCGGAAAGAACTCTCCATTTGTACGTGTGACCTGTCCCACGAAACGGAAAGTTGTCTCCGGTCCGGTAGTATGGCGGCATGACCCCAGGCAGCATCTCCACGCAGGAAGCCGAACGGCCGCTGCGCAAGGACGCTGCGCGCAACCGTGAGCTGATCCTCGAGACCGCCGCGGAAGTCTTCGCCGAGCAGGGGCTCGAGGCCGGCTACGACGAGATCGCCCGCCGCGCGGGCATCGGCGTCGGCACGGTCTATCGGCGGTTCCCGGAGCGTTCGGAGCTCGTGCAGGCCCTGTTCGAGTCGCGGATCGACGAGATGGTCGCGATCGGTGACGAGGCCGCTGCGATCCCCGATGCGTGGGACGGCCTGACCTGGTTCTTCGAGAAGTCCGTCGAGAAGCAGGTCGCCGACCGCGGGCTCAAGGAGGTCATGGTCCAGACCCTCAACGAGAGCGGTCAGATGACCGTCGGCCGCGAACGAATCGCACCGATCGTCGAGAGCCTCATGCAGCGGGCGCAGGCCGAGGGAGCGCTTCGCAAGGACGTCGAGGTCACGGACCTGGGCATGCAGTTCATGCTGATCGGGTCGCTGTCGACGCCCGAGCAGCCCGAGCTCTGGCGCCGCTACCTGACGCTGCTGTTCGACGGGTTGCGGGCGCGCCCGGACTCCACGCCGCTGCCCCTCGAGGCACCGCCCGACGAGGCGATGCACCTGCTGATGTGCAACCTGCAGGGCCGCCGCAGCTGATCAGCTGCGGGAGATCCGCACCATCTCGTCGCGCGGGACGACCTTGATGCGCGTACGCCCGGCCGCCTCGCCGAGCGCGAGCTCGTGCTCGTCGAGCTGCTCCCAGCCCTCCCACGTCGTGAACTCGATGCCGCGTCCCGCAAGGTAGCGGTCGACGGCGTCACGCTCGGGCTCCGGCGGCGCGACGAGTGCGTCGACGTCGGAGAGCAGCAGCTCGATGGTCTGCGCGGCATCGGACTTGGTATGTCCGATCAGTCCGACGGGTCCGCGCTTGATCCAGCCCGTGACGTACGCGCCGGGCAGCGGGTCGCCCTCGATGTCGATCACGCGTCCGCCGTCGTTGGGCACGATCGCCTGGGTGTCGTCGAACGGGATGCCGGCGAGGTTCTCCGAGCGGTAGCCCACGGCCCGGTAGACCGCCTGGACCGGCCAGTCGACGAGCTCGCCGGTGCCGCGTACGTTGCCGGTGCCGTCGAGCTCGGTGACCTCGGTGCGCAGGCCGACGACGCGGCCGTCCTCGCCGAGGATCTCGACGGGGTTCTGGCAGAAGTGGATGTGGATGCGGTGTGCGGCGCCGGTCGGCTCCTTGGCGAGGTAGTTCTGCAGCACGTCGACGACCAGCTTGACCGACTTGGAGGCGCGGATGGCGTCCATGGATCCTTCGTCGAGCTCGAAGCCCTCCGGATGGATGATGACGTCGATGCTGGGCGAGTGCGACAGCTCCCGCAGCTCCATCGGGGTGAACTTGACCTGCGCGGGACCGCGGCGGGCGAAGACGTGGACGTCCTTGGCGGCGTTCGCCTTGAGGCCGGCGTAGACGTTGTCGGGGATCTCGGTGACGAGCTGCTCGTCGGCGGTCTTGGCAAGCATGCGGGCGACGTCGAGGCCGACGTTGCCGACGCCCAGGACGGCGACGCTCTCGGCGTGAGGGTCGAACGGCCAGTCGCGCGGGGCGTCGGGGTGGCCGTCGTACCAGGAGACGAAGTCCGCCGCGCCGAACGAGCCCTTGAGGTCGATGCCCGGGATCTCGAGGTCGCGGTCGGCGCGGGCGCCGGTCGCAAAGATGACGGCGTCGTAGAACTGCTGGAGGTGGTCGAGCTTGAGGTCGGCGCCGTAGTTGACGTTGCCGAAGAAGCGGATGTCGTCGTTGGACAGCACGCGCTTGAGCGCCTTGACGATCTCCTTGATGCGCGGGTGGTCCGGCGCGACCCCGTAGCGGATCAGGCCGAACGGCGTCGGATCGCGGTCGAGGATGTCGATCGTGACGTCCACCTCGGACTTGGTGAGGATGTCGGCCGCGTAGATTCCCGCCGGTCCGGCGCCGATCACGGCGACACGCAATTGCCTGCTCATACACAACTCCTGGGGGAAGATCGCCACGCTGTCTTAGGCAAGGCTAAGGACGCTGATCAAGGGCACTT
The DNA here is from genome assembly GCF_001425755.1 of Aeromicrobium sp. Root344. GTDB lineage: Bacteria > Actinomycetota > Actinomycetes > Propionibacteriales > Nocardioidaceae > Aeromicrobium. The sequence goes on from NZ_LMDH01000001.1 coordinate 1,711,433, forward strand.
CGGGCGTCTTGCGATGCGAACGGCAATCGTGTGGGGTGGGTCACACCTGAACTGAGTTCAGGTATCCTGAAAGTGTATGTGCGACAGGGCTCAGGTGCTGAAGTTGTGGCGCGGCTCACATGTCGAGCGGATGTCTCGCCAGGTAGTCGTCGACCAACGCGTTGACCTGGTCGGGCACCTCCAGCGCAGCGAGGTGGGCGGCGCCGTCGATCACGACGAAGTCGGCACCGGGGATCGCGTCAGCCATCGCGCGGTTCTCCGCGACCGGGAACGTGGCATCCTCGGCGCCGGCGATCACGAGCACCGGCGTGGTGATGCGTGCGAACAGCTCGCGCTGGTCGGGGCGCTCGGGAACCACGCTCCGCACGGCCCAGGTCGCTGAGGTCATGTCGACCCGCGACAGCGACGCGCGGACGGTGCGCACGACGTCGCCGCGCGTCCGCAGGGTCGTCGGCCCGAGGAACGCCTTGAGCACCGAGCGCGTCAATGGCGGTCTGATGCCGCGCAGGACGCGAGCGGTTCGCAGCATCGCCGCGTACTCGATCCGCTGGTAGCGGCCGGCGGTCGTCGCGGTGGCGTTCATGAGCACCGAGACGCCGACGCGGTCCGGGTGCAGAGCGGCGAACGTGCCGCCGATCATGCCGCCCCACGAGTTGCCGAGGACGTGCGCGCGTGTGACACCGAAGTGGTCGAGCACCTGCTCGATGACGGTGGCGCACTCCTCGAAGCTGAACCCTCGCGTGAGCGGCTCGCTGTCGCCGTGGCCGGGTGGGTCGACCACGAGCACGGTGAACCGGCCGGCGAAGTGCGCGGCCTGCGCCGCCCAGAGCCTGCCGTCCATCAGGAGGCTCGGCCACATCAGCATCGCCGGCCCGTCACCGTCGACGCGAACGCGGAGCCGGCCGAGGACGGTGGGCACATCGTGATCGACCAGCATCCAGTCACCCTAGGGCCGTACGGCGGGCGGAGGTGCCGACTAGGTTGAACACATGACCACTGCCGTCGTCGTGGGCTCCGGGCCCAACGGGCTGGCCGCTGCCGTCGTGCTGGCCCGGGCCGGGATCGACGTGACCGTGCTGGAGGCCGCGGACGAGATCGGCGGTGGCACCCGGTCGGCGGAGCTCAACGTCCCAGGCGTCCTGCACGACATCTGCAGCGCCACGCACCCGACAGCGGTCGCATCGCCGTTCTTCCGTTCCCTCGACCTCGAGCGCCACGGCCTCGAGTGGTTGTGGCCCGAGGTCGACGCCGTCCACCCGCTCGACGGCGGCCGGGCCGGTGTGCTGTTCCGTGACCTCGACCGCACGGTCGAAGGGCTCGGCGTCGACGGCCCGGCATGGCGCAAGCTGTACGCCCCGCTGGCCGCGTCGAGCGACGAGCTGATCGGCGAGCTGTTCCGCCCGATCGTGCACGTGCCGAAGCACCCGATCATGATGGCGAAGTTCGGCATGCGGGCGCTGCAGCCGGCCTCGTGGATCGCCCGTCGCTGGGAGACCGACGAGGCGCGTGGGCTGTTCGCCGGATTGGCCGCCCACGCGATCTACCCGTTGAGCCGGCCGACGACGGGCGGGCTCGGCCTGATGTTCGGCCTGACCAGTCATGCGTACGGCTGGCCGGTGGCCAAGGGCGGTTCGGCCGCGATCGCCCGGGCCCTCGCTGCCGACATCGTCGAGCACGGTGGCCGCATCGAGACGGGGCATGAGGTCACCGAGCTGCCCCAGGCCGACATCGTCATCTTCGACACCTCGCCGGCAGGTGCACTGCGGATCGCGGGCGATGCGCTGCCCGGGCGCGTACGCCGGCCGCTCACGCGGTGGCGCTCAGGACCCGGCGTGTTCAAGGTCGACTTCGCGGTCGAGGGTGGCGTTCCCTGGACCAACGAGTGGGCCCGCAAGGCCGGCACCCTGCACCTCGCGGGCACGTTCGAGGAGCTCAACGCCGCCGAGCGCGACGTCCACGCCGGCCGGATGCCCGACCGCCCGTTCGTCCTGGTGTGCCAGCAGTACCTCGCCGACCCGGGCCGTTCGGCCGGCGACGTGCATCCCGTGTGGTCCTATGCGCACGTCCCCAACGGCTACACGGGCGATGCGACCGAGGCGATCACCGACCAGATCGAGCGCTTCGCACCGGGCTTTCGCGACCGGATCGTCGCGAAGACCACGGCGGGCCCGGCGCAGCTCGAGGCCCACAACGCGAACTACGCCGGAGGCGACATCGGCGGCGGCGCCAACGACGCGTGGCAGGTCGTCATGCGGCCGCGGTTCTCGCCCAACCCGTACTCGCTCGGGGCCAAAGGCCTCTACCTCTGTTCGGCCTCGACGCCACCCGGTGGCGGCGTCCACGGCATGGGCGGGTTCCACGCGGCGACGGCGGCTGTGCGGAACCTGTGAGTCTGTAACAAGACTCACAGGCTGGAACTCCCCCCGCGAAGGTCCCGTTCATACGGTTGAACGTTCAGCCATCCTGTTCCGTTCTCTCCATTGCACGGTGATTCCATACCCTCGAGCTCAGGAGCCCGACCGATGAAACTCCCAGCGCACAAGAAGATGCTCTCCGCGGCAGCAGCCGCCTCCGTCATGCTGCTCACCGCCGCCTGCGGCAGTGGTGGCAGCGACGATGCGTCCAGCATGCCCAGCTCGTCGGCGCCGTCCGCCACGACCGATGACTCGTCAGCCGCAGCAGCCACCTACAAGGACGGCGACTACGAGGCCGAGGCGAGCTACGTCAACCCGGGTGGTGACTCGAAGGTCAAGGTCGAGCTCACGCTGGCCGACAACAAGGTCAGCAAGGTCGAGGTCACGCCCGAGGCCACGGACGGCACCTCCAAGAGCTTCCAGGAGAAGTTCGCGAGCGGCATCTCGAGCGAGGTCGTGGGCAAGAGCCTCGACGACCTGAAGGTCGACAAGGTGGCGGGCTCGTCACTCACGCACCTCGGCTTCAACGAGGCGATCGACAAGATCAAGGCTGATGCCAAGGCCTGAGCCGACCGCCTGGCAGTTCGAGGCGATCGGCACCGCGTGGCAGATCGACACCCCTGAGCCGCTCGCCCTGGACGTCGCCGCAGCCGTGACCGCCCGCATCGATGAGTTCGATGCGGTGTGGTCACGGTTCCGGCCAGACTCGGTGGTCTCCCGGATCGCCGTCGAGGGCGGGACGTGGGTGCTCGATCCCGACTCGCGCGCCCTGCTCGACCTCTACGTCGCGTTGCACGAGGTCACCGGCGGCGCGGTGACGCCGCTTGTCGGGCGTACGCTCGCCGATCTCGGCTACGACGACACGTATTCCCTGCGACCTGTCGCTTCGCCCGCTGCCGTGCCGGCGTGGGACCTGATCGCCTGGGACTATCCGGCGCTGACCGCCCATGAGCCGTTGCTGCTCGATGTCGGCGCAGCGGGCAAGGGCCACCTCGTCGACCTCGTGGCGGGCGTGCTCACGGCCCACCGGGTCGCCGACGTCACGATCGACGCGAGCGGCGACCTGCTGCACCGCAGGGACGATCCCTTGCGCGTCGCCCTCGAGCATCCCGGCGACGCGACCCGTGCCATCGGCGTCGCGGAGCTGTCTCGTGGACAGGCGCTCTGCGCCTCCGCAACGAACAGGCGCGCGTGGGGCGACGGCCTGCACCATGTGCTCGACGGGCGCACCGGCGAGCCGACCCGCGACATCGTGGCGACGTGGGTCGTGGCCGACTCGTGCCTGCTCGCCGACGGCCTCGCCACCGCCCATTTCCTCGCCGATCCGGCCCGACTCGTGTCACGCTTCGACCACGAGTTCGTACGCATGCACGCTGACGGCCGGGTCGAACGATCCCCGGACTTTCCTGGAGAGGTGTTCTCATGAACGCGAATCCCCGCGACCTGCTCGACCGCCAGCTCGGGCGGGTGACGATGTACCGCCTCGTCACGATCGTGCTCCTCGCGCTGGCCGCCGTGATGGTCGCCTACACGGCCGGCGGCACGTTCACCGACCCGTTCACGGTCAAGGCCGAGCTCGTCACGCTGGTCGTGCTGCTCGCCGCGTCGTACGTCAGCAATCGCGTGTGCGGATTCATCTGGCGCATCACGCCGCACGGTGAGTCGTCGATCATCACGGGGCTGCTGCTGTGGTTCCTGTTCTGGCCGACGACCGACGGGGAGACGCTTGCGTGGCTCGCCGGCGCTGCCGTGCTGGCGAACCTGTCGAAGTACCTCCTCGCGTGGCGCGGGCGGCACATCTTCAACCCGGCCGCAGCCGGGGCCTTCCTGATCGTGGTGCTCCAACACGTCGTGAACCGCGAGACCACGGTCGACCCGACGTGGTGGGCCGCCTCCAAGACCCTGTTGCCGTACGTCGCCGTCGGCGCGTTCCTGGTGCTCTGGCGAACCCGGCGCCTGGACCTCGGCGCGGTGTTCATCGTCCTCGCCGGCGCCCTGACCGTCTGGGGCTTCACGTCCGGGTACGACCAGCCGTTCGACGCAGCCCTCAAGACCACCGCCTACTCGGTCGCCCTCGTCTTCATCGCCGGCTTCATGCTGAGCGAGCCGCTGACGCTTCCGCCGCGACGGCACCAGCAGCTGGTCGTGGCCGTTGTCGTGGCCGTCGTGATCTCGTACCCCCAGTGGATCGCCCTGCTCGACAAGACGCCGTTCACCGTGGACGGGATCGGCGTGAGCCAGCAGCTCGCGCTGCTGATCGGCAACCTGCTCGCGTTCGCCTTCGCCCGCCGGCACGGCGTCACGTTCGTGCTCGAGGGGAGCCGGGTGCTCACACCGGAGACACGCGAGCTGACGTTCCGCGCCAAGCGCCCGGTGTCGTTCGAGCCCGGCCAGTATGCCGAGCTCACCGTGCCGCACGCGGGGGTCGACGGCCGTGGCAGCCGTCGTTCGTTCAGCATCAGCTCGCCGCCGAACGCCGAGGGCCGGGTGTCGTTCGCGTTGCGCGTGCCGGAGGACTCGTCGAGCTTCAAGAAGGCGCTGCTGGCCCTCGAGCCCGGCGACACGGTCCACGCGACCGGCATCGGCGGCGACTTCCTGCTGCCGTCGGACTCCTCCGAACCTCTGCTGCTCGTCGCGGGCGGCATCGGCATCACGCCGTTCCTGAGCCAGCTGCGGCACGAGTCGTCGCGCGATGCGGTGCTGGTCTACGGTGTCTCGTCGCCCGACGAGGTGCCGTTCGTGGAGGAGCTCGCGGGGCTCCGGGTCGTGCTCGTCGGACCCGCTGCGCCGAGCGGGCTGCCGGACAGCTGGACCTACGTCGAGGCACCCTTCCTGTCGACGGACCTGATCGCCCAGGCCGTCCCGGACCTGGCGGCCCGCACGGCGTACGTCTCCGGGCCGCCGGCCATGGTCAACGCCGTGCGCCCGGGCCTCGCGAAGCGGTGCAAGGGCGTCAAGACCGACTACTTCACCGGCTACTGAGCCGGCGGTGGTTGCTGGCAGACCGTCGCCGACCTAGTGTGATGCAGGACACATCCTTTCGTCCCAAGGAGGGGCATGTCCGAGATGCCAGCCGAGTTCCTCGAGCCCGAACGGCGAGAGGAGCGCGACGCGCCGAGCGTGCGAGACCGCGGAGCCGACGAGCCGGTCCGCGATCCGCGAAGCTCGAGCCAGCCCGAGACCGATCGGCCGTACGGCGACGGCTGATTCGCTCTGCTCGACGGATTGGCACCGATCGGGCAAAGTTGATAGGAATGGACTCAACTTTGAATGCGTTGAGATGAGTGACACTCGTTCCATTCCAGGAGAACCACCATGGACCTTGCCACGTTCACGACGCGCAGCCAGCAGGCGCTGGGCAGCGCAATCTCGGCTGCCGCCGCCGCGGGCAACCCCGCGGTCGAGCCGGCCCACCTCCTGTCCGCCCTCCTCGCCCAGGACGGCGGCACCGCTGCGCCGTTGATCCAGGCGGGCGGCGTCGATGCCCAGGCCGTACGCACCGGGCTCAAGTCGGCGCTGGACGCGCTGCCGTCGGCCAGCGGCGCCAGCGTGCAGAACCCGGGCCTGTCTCGCGCGAGTCACGAGGTGCTGCAGCGGGCCAAGGATCTCGCCGACCAGCTGGGCGACGACTTCGTCTCGACCGAGCACCTCGTCGTCGGCATCGCGACCGTCGAGTCGCCCGCCCGGACCGTGCTGACCGATGCCGGCGCGACCGCCGAGTCGCTGCAGGCCGCGTTCGACGCGGTGCGCGGAGGGGCCCGGGTCACCAGCGCTGACGCGGAGGACACCTACCAGTCGCTCGAGAAGTACGGCGTCGACCTGACCGCCGTGGCGCGCGAGGGCAAGCTCGATCCCGTGATCGGCCGCGACAGCGAGATCCGCCGGGTCGTCCAGGTGCTGTCCCGGCGCACCAAGAACAACCCCGTCCTGATCGGCGAGCCCGGCGTCGGCAAGACCGCCGTCGTCGAGGGCCTCGCGCAGCGCATCGTCGCGGGTGACGTTCCGGAGTCGTTGCGCGGCCGTCGGCTCATCTCGCTCGACCTGGCCGCGATGGTGGCCGGAGCGAAGTATCGCGGCGAGTTCGAGGAGCGCCTCAAGGCCGTGCTGACCGAGATCAAGGAGTCGGACGGCCAGGTCATCACGTTCATCGACGAGCTGCACACCGTCGTCGGTGCGGGGGCCGGCGGCGACAGCGCGATGGACGCCGGCAACATGCTCAAGCCCATGCTGGCCCGTGGGGAGCTGCGAATGATCGGCGCGACGACGCTGGACGAGTACCGCGAGCGCATCGAGAAGGACCCCGCCCTGGAGCGCCGGTTCCAGCAGGTGTTCGTCGGCGAGCCCAGCCCTGAGGACACGATCGCGATCCTGCGCGGTCTCAAGGAGCGCTACGAGGCGCACCACAAGGTGTCGATCTCCGATGCCGCGCTCGTCGCGGCCGCGACCCTGTCGGATCGCTACATCCCCGGCCGTCAGCTGCCCGACAAGGCGATCGACCTGATCGACGAGGCCGGCAGCCGGCTCCGCATGGAGATCGACTCGAGCCCGATCGAGATCGACGAGCTGCGCCGTGCCGTCGACCGGCTCCGCATGGAGGAGCTGCACCTCGACAAGGAGCAGGACGACGCGAGCCGCGACCGGCTCGACAAGCTCCGCGTCGAGCTCGCCGACAAGCAGGAGGCCCTGCGGGCGCTCGAGACCAGGTGGGAGCGCGAGAAGCAGGCCCTCAACGCCGTCGGTGAGATCAAGGAGCGGATCGACGAGGTCCGCAGCCAGGCCGAGCGCGCGCAGCGCGAGGGTGACATGGACACCGCGAGCCGGCTGATCTACAGCGAGATCCCGGCCATGGAGCGACAGCTCGAGGACGCCCAGGCCGCGGAGGCGGCCCAGGAGGGCGACTCGATGGTGCACGAGGAGGTCGGCGCCGACGACGTCGCCGAGGTCGTCGCGTCCTGGACCGGCATCCCGACCGGGCGCCTGCTCGAGGGCGAGACCGGCAAGCTCCTGCGCATGGAGGACGAGCTCGGCAAGCGGCTCGTCGGTCAGCGCACCGCGGTCGCGGCGGTGTCCGACGCCGTACGCCGTTCGCGTGCCGGCATCTCCGACCCCGACCGGCCGACCGGTTCGTTCCTGTTCCTCGGCCCGACCGGCGTCGGCAAGACCGAGCTCGCCAAGACGCTCGCGGAGTTCCTGTTCGACGACGAGCGGGCGATCATCCGCATCGACATGAGCGAGTACTCCGAGAAGCACTCGGTCAGCCGGCTCGTCGGCGCGCCTCCGGGCTACGTCGGCTACGACGAGGGTGGTCAGCTGACCGAGGCCGTACGTCGCCGGCCCTACTCGGTCGTGCTGCTCGACGAGGTCGAGAAGGCGCACCCCGAGGTGTTCGACATCCTCCTGCAGGTGCTCGACGACGGGCGCCTGACGGACGGCCAAGGACGTACGGTCGACTTCCGCAACGTGATCTTGATCCTCACGTCCAACCTCGGTTCGGTGTTCCTCAGCGATCCCGCGCTCGACGATGCCGCCAAGCGCTCGGCGGTCATGGACGTCGTCAAGGCGTCGTTCAAGCCCGAGTTCCTCAACCGGCTCGACGAGATCGTCACGTTCGACGCCCTCGGCACCGACGAGCTGGCGCACATCGTCGACCTGCAGGTCTCGGCATTGGCCAAGCGGCTGGCGGTGCGGCGCATCACGCTCGAGGTCACGCCGGCGGCGCGGGAGTGGCTCGCCCTGACCGGGTGGGATCCCGCGTACGGCGCCCGGCCGCTGCGCCGGCTCGTGCAGCAGGCGATCGGCGACCGGCTCGCGCGGTCGCTGCTGGCCGGCGACGTCCGCGACGGAGACACCGTGGTGGTCGACCGTGCTCCCGACGCCGACGAGCTGACGGTCAAGGCCGCCTGAGGTTCGTCACCACCGTGATGGTGGGATGGAGGGCATGACCGAGGACCGTCCCGAGCGCCCGCACCGGCTGGTGTCGACCTGCCTCTACCTGGGGTTCATCGGTGTGTTCCAGGCCGTCCAGGCCCTGCGCGCCCTGACTGGCTGGGACTCCATCGAGGGTCAGGAGCGGGTCGCGAGATTCACCGATCCATGGGTCGAGGACGGCCTCACCCGCGGTCACGCCGAGCTGATCTATCGGATCTACCTCGGCGTGCTCGCGTTCCTGGGCGCCGCGGTGCTCGTGTTCGCGATCTACAGCGCGATGGGACATGCGGTCAGCCGCATCATGCTGACGATCGCGACGCCGATCATGGCCACGGTGGGGATTCTCCAGTCGATTCCGGCGTTCCTCGTGGGATTCCTCGCGCTGTTCCTCGTGTTCCAGCTCTGGCACCCGGACGTCCGGCGGTGGTTCGACCTGATGAACGGCAAGGAGCCGCCGCCGGCGCGTCCGGCCGCGTGGCCGCCGCCGTTGCCCTCGACGCCTCACGCGGATCCGGCCGGAGGCGCCGGGCCCGGAGCGCCGCAGCACTGGCCGGGTCCGCCGCCGTGGGCGCCGCACCCGCAGGCGTACGCGCCCCGGCCGCCGGCACCGACCGATCCCGTCAAGGTCGTCTCGATCATCGCGCTGATCATCTCGTCGATCGTCGCCGCAGGCTGCGCGTTCTTCCTCGTGGTCTACGGCTTCGCGCGCGAGGAGCTCGTCCAGCAGCAGGTCGACTCGGACATGAACTGGATGAACCTCTCGGAGGCCGAGATCCGCGACAGTTACCACGATCTCGCCGTGCTCTCCTGGGTCGTGCTGCCGCTCTGCCTCGTGGCGATCGTGGTCTCCGCGGTGCTCCTCGTACGTCGTCGCCGCCGCGACTGAGCGACCGGATTTGTCCGGACATGAGAGTCGTCACAGAGCCCGCCCGCGATGTGCGTCGCCCACCCCTCGGTCGATAGACTGAAGACATGCCAGACAGCAGCGCTCCCGGTCAGAAACGCCCTCACGTCGTCGTGGTCGGAGGCGGGTTCGGCGGCATCGCTGCCGTCCGCAAGCTCAAGCGCGCCGACGTCGACGTGACGCTGATCGACCGGCACACCTACAACACGTTCCAGCCGTTGCTCTACCAAGTGGCGACCGCGAGCCTCAACCCCGGCGACATCACGTGGTTCCTCCGCGCGATCCGGTCCAAGCAGAGCAACGTGCGGTTCCTCAAGGGCCTCGTCGAGTCGATGGACCACGACAACAAGACGCTGCAGCTCGACGGTGGGCTCGAGGTCAAGTACGACTACCTCGTCATCGCCGTGGGCGTGACCGCCAACTTCTTCGGCATCCCCGGCGCCGCCGAGCTCGCGATGCCGCTCTACCGCCGGTCGCAGGCCCTGGCCGTGCGCGACAAGATGTTCGCCGCCCTCGAGGACGCTGCGGTCAACGGGCAGGACCGTGACCTGCGCATCATCGTCGTGGGCGGTGGCGCCACGGGCGTCGAGACTGCCGGAGCATTCGCCGAGCTGCGCAACAACGACATGCCGGTCACCTATCCCGAGCTCGACCGCAAGCGCGTCCACATCACCCTGATCGAGATGCTGCCGCACGTCCTCGGGCCGTTCCACCCCAAGCTGCGCGACTACGCCAGGAAGTCGCTCGAGAAGCGCGATGTCGACCTGCGCCTCGAGACCGCCGTCAAGGAGGTCCGCGAGGACGGTGTGCTCGTCGAGCACAACGGTGAGCAGGAGTTCCTCCCCGCCGGCATCGTCGTGTGGGCCAGTGGCATCACGGCGCACCCGACGGTCCAGGACTGGGCCGTGCCCCAGGGTCGCGGCGGACGCATCGAGACCGACGAGCACCTCCGGGTCAAGGGCATGAAGGACGTCTTCGCGATCGGCGACGTCTCGATCAGCCCCGACGAGCCGCTCCCGCAGCTGGCGCAGCCGGCGATCCAGGGTGGCAAGCACGCCGCGAAGTTCATCAAGGCCGAGCTCGCGGGCAAGACGATCAAGCCGTTCAAGTACAAGGACAAGGGCACGATGGCCACGATCGGTCGCTCGTCAGCCGTTGCCGAGATCAAGTTCCTGCCGCGGCTCAAGGGCTTCCCGGCCTGGGTCATCTGGGTCGGCCTGCACGTCGCGACGCTGCTCGGCAACCGCAACCGGTTCGCCACCATGATCAACCTGACGGCCAAGTACCTCGTCTGGGGCAGCCACAACGCGATCGTCGGCGAGACGCCGCCGGTCGTCGCCCTCAAGCCCGTCACGGTCGAGGCGCGCGAGCCTCGCAAGGCCGTGTCGCGCGCTGCCGCCCGCAAGGCGACGGCGGCCAAACGCCCCTAGTCGAGCGTCGACTCGAGCTCGGCACGGGCGGTCAGCATCGACGGCCCGTACCACGTGAGCGATCGACCGGACACGAGCCGGGTCGGCGTGTGGCTGAACGCCTCCGGCCCGTCGTCGGCGGTGAAGACGTACGGTTCGTCCGGCAGCAGCACGAGGTCGACGTCGGGGGAGTCGATGTCGGCGAGCTCGACCTGGGGATAGCGCTCGTCGCCCTCGCCGAACGCGTTGACCAGGCCGAGCCGAGCGGCCAGGTCGCCGGTGAACGTACGGCCGCCCACGACCATCCACGGGTCGCGCCAGATCGGGATCGCCACCCGCCGGCCGGAGTCGGGTGCGGGCTCGGCCCACACCGCCCTGGCCTCGTCGAGCCAGTCCGGGGACTCCCAGCCGAGCGCCTCGGTGAACATCCGCTCCATCGACGCGAACGCCTCGTCGACGGTCTCGATCACCGTGACCCACACGGCGATGCCGGCGTCGCGGAGGCGCCGCACGTCGAGCTCGCGGTTCTCCTCCCGGTTGGCCAGGACGAGATCCGGGCGCAGGGCGGCGATCGCAGCACGGTCGGGGTTCTTGGTGCCGCGGACGCGGGGGACGTCGAGGTCGCGCGGATGCGTGCACCAGTCGGTGGCGCCGACGAGCGCTTCGGGCCGGGTCGCCGCGACGGCCTCGGTGAGTGACGGGACGAGTGACACCACGCGCCGCGCCGGACGGACGACCTCGACCGGGTGCCCGAGGTCGTCCGTGGCGCTCGTCATGGGCTCACTCTAGGCAGCCCTACGAGAGGTCCCTGCGCGTGTCGCGGACGTGCTCGCCGGCCGGCCGTTCGTCAGCGAGCCGATCGTCGGCCTGGCTGTCGGTCAACCGGTCATCCGCCACGTCATTCGTGCGGGTGCCGCCCGTGTCGCGGCTCGTGAGGTCGTCGTCGATGTCGGGATCGATCTGGTCTGCCTCGGCGAGTCGCTCGCCGGCTTCGGCGCGGACCTGCCCCGCATCGCGCTCGTGGTCCTGGGCCTGGCGCTCGAGCTGCTCGGCGGCGATCCTGGCCTGCTCCGCCTCGGCACGCGCTGCCGCGGCATCCGCCTCGCGGCGGCTGGCCTCGACGGCGCTGACCTCGGCCTCCTCGCGGAGCTGGCCCGCGCGGAAGCGGTCGCGCTGCACGGCCTTGACGTTGGCGCGGTTGCGCAGCGTGACGCCGATGATCGCGATCAGTGCGATGACGGCGAGGGCGATGAGCACCCACACCCACCAGTTGCTGTCGTCCATGTCGGTCTCCCTCTCTCGACGGCGCGCGTCATGAGGCGTACGCGCCGCTGTTCCAGGGGGAATACCCGGTTCTGGCGCGGTCACACCTCTCCGTGACGAGGACGCGCGCGGCCGCCGTAGTCTGGAGTGGCGCCGACCCGATCAAGGAGACCCATGCCCGCCGTTCGTCTGATGCCGTCCGAGGAGTCCTCCGACCTGATCGCGTTGACGCGGGACATCGTGGCCAAGGAGCTGGCGCCCCGGGTCGCGCAGATCGAGGCGTCGGGGGAGTTCCCGCGTGAGGTGTTCCGCACCCTCGGTCGCGCCGGGTTGCTGTCGCTGCCCTATCCCGAGGAGCTCGGTGGCGGCGGTCAGCCATACGAGGTCTATCTCCAGGTGCTGGAAGAGATCGCGACGGTGTCCGCGTCGGTCGGTGTCGGGGTCAGCGTGCATGCGCTGTCGTGCTTCGGCCTGTTCACCGCCGGCACGGATGAGCAGCGGGAGAAGTGGCTGCCGGAGATGCTGTCGGGCGAGCAGCTCGGGGCGTACTGCCTGTCGGAGGCGCACGCGGGATCGGATCCGGCGGCGATGAGGACCCGCGCGGTGCGCGACGGCGACTCGTACGTGCTCAACGGGGCGAAGGCGTGGACCACGCACGGCGGCAAGGCCGACTTCTACAAGGTCATGGCCCGTACGTCCGACGATGGCGGCCGCGGGATCTCGTGCTTCCTGGTGCCGGCCGACACACCGGGCCTGTCCGCGGACCACCCGGAGCAGAAGATGGGCCTGATGGGCTCGACCACGGCGACGATGTTGTTCGAGGACGTGCGCATCCCGGCCGAGCGGCGGCTCGGTGAGGAGGGTCAGGGCCTGCCCATCGCGTTGGCGGGTCTCGACTCGGGCCGCCTCGGCATCGCCGCCGTCGCGACGGGCCTCGCCCAGGGCGCACTGGATGCGGCAGTGGCCTATGCCAAGGAGCGCCAGACGTTCGGCAAGGCGATCATCGACCACCAGGGGCTGGGGTTCGTGCTGGCCGACATGGCCGCTGCGGTCGAGTCCGCCCGTGCGACCTATCTCGCGGCGGCGCGGATGAAGGACGCCGGGCAGACGTTCTCGCGCCAGGCCTCGATCGCCAAGCTCGTGTGCACCGACAACGCCATGAAGGTCACCACCGACGCGGTGCAGGTCTTCGGCGGCGCCGGCTACACCCGTGACTTCCCCGTCGAGCGGTTCATGCGCGAGGCCAAGGTCATGCAGATCTTCGAGGGCACCAACCAGATCCAGCGCCTCGTCATCGCCCGCGACCTCGCTCGCTGACCCACGCTCAGCGCCCCAGCTGGGCCTCGATGCCGGCGGCGAAACGGCCGGCCAGCGTCAGCGCGAACGTCCGCGTGAAGTGCAGCTTGTCGCGGTAGACCACGACGTCGCCGACCACCGGCAGGCACCTGCTGCGGGGGCACGCCGTGGCATTCGCGTCGACCAGGCCGGCCTCGCCAGGCAGCGCCCGAGCCGCAGCAGCCATGACCGAGGGCTGGCGGTCGAGCGGGAACGTGCACCGAGCAGCGTCACGCGTCTTGGCCAGGCAGCTCGTGGGGAAGAACGGCGCACGGTTGGGCGAGTCCGACAGCACGACGCCGATGCCCGCCGAGCGGAGCCGTTCGACGGTGTGCTCGAGGCCCCGCGTCGCGAGGTCCACGGCGTCGCGGCCCTCGGCCACTGAGCCGTCCGTCGCCAGCTCGCCGGTCGAGAGCCGGCTCATGGCCAGCACGACGACATCCGGATGCCGCTGCTCGATCGCCTGGAGCGCGGCGGCGCGGAACGTGTCGCAGGCGGTGTAGGCGCCGCCGAGCTCCGGGTCGTACTTCGTGACGTCGGCCATCGGGCAGCGGCTCTTGGCCCACACGGTGACGGCCCACCCGTGCTGCTTGCCGGCCTCGACGACGGCGGGAGCGATGGCGCCGCCGATGGAGTCGCCCAGCACCACCACACTCGTGCCGGCCTTCGGGTCGCCGAACGTGCAGGTGCCCCAGTCCGGGAGCGTGAGCTGCTTGAACCCGACGTGGCAGCCCAGGTCCTTGTACGGACCAGCGTCGGTGGCGGCGGCCTCGAGCGACGGTGTGACGTGCCGGGAGACGAGGGGCGTGCCTGCGGACGCGCGCTCCGGTGCCACGAGGACGTGGTCGATCGTCTCGGTCTGCGACGCGTACGCGACCACCGGGATCGTCGCGGCGACCAGCGCGGCACCGATGGCGATGCTGAGCCTCGGGTGCGTCACCAGGACACGGGCGCGGCGTACGCGTTCCTCGAGGAGCCGGTGACTCGCGACGCTGAGGCCGAGCGCGAGCGCGACGAGCCCGAGACGTACGGGCAGGGCGCGCGTGTCCAGCGCCACCATCCCGATGACCAGCACGGGCCAGTGCCAGAGGTAGATCGAGAACGACAGGTCACCCACGTACGTCAGTGGCCGGATCGAGAGCAGCCGGTTGAGGCGGGAGTACGGACCCGTGCCCGAGACGACGAGCAGGACGCCGGCGAGGGTCGGGGCGATCGCGAGCCACGACGGGTAGCCGAGGCCGCCGGTGCCGGCCTCGTCGAGCAGCCCCACGCTGAGAGCGAAGAGCGCGACGCCGATGGCGCCGAGGCCCGCACGTGCCCGGCCGGACAGCCGCAGGAGTGCCGGCACCGCGACCGCGACGAGGGCACCCGCCGCGAGCTGCCAGGCCCGCGCCGGCGTGCCGAAGAAGGCGTACGGCTGGTTGGTCGCTGTCGTGTGCACGCAGTACGCGAGCGACAGGACGTTCACCGCGACGAAGGCGCCACCGAACGTCACCGCGTACGCCTTGCGGCGCCGGCCGGCCAGCCGCCAGACGACCGCAATCGTGACGAGCAGCAGCGGCCAGACGAGGTAGAACTGCTCCTCGACGCCGAGCGACCAGTAGTGCAGCACCGGCGACGGGTCGCGGTCGCTCGCGAGGTAGTCGGTCTGCTGCTGGGCGAACCGCCAGTTGCCGGAGAACAGCGCCGACCACAGGACGTCCGTGCCGATCGCCTTGCGGTCGAGCGGGCTCATGAACGCCCGCACCGCGAGCATCGTCGTGACGAGCACCAGGACAGACACCGGGATGATGCGGCGGGCCCGGCGCGCCCAGAACTGGCGCAGGCTGACGGTGCCGGTCGTCGCCACCTCGTGCAGCAGGAGCTGCGTGATGAGGAATCCCGACAGCACGAAGAACAGGTCGACCCCGACGAATCCGCCGGGCACGAAGGGCATCCCCGCGTGGTAGGCCACGACCGTCGTGACGGCCACCGCGCGCAGGCCCTGGATGTCGTCCCGCCGCCATGGCCTCGCCGTGGGCGTCCGCGCGGGGAGCACCCGCCGTTCTGCCACCACCGTCATGCTGCAACCTCCCGAGATCGACGTCGTCATCTCAAGAGATGCGCGCCGACCCCGAAAGGTTGTGGCGGGTTCGCGCCCGGGCTAGACGTTGCGGCGGTACTGGCCGCCCACCTCGAAGAACGCCTCGGTGACCTGCTGCAGGGAGCAGACGCGCGCCGCGTCCATCAGCACCGCGAAGACGTTCTCGTGGTGGATCGCGGCCTGCTTGAGCCGCTCGATCGCCTCGGCGGCCTCGTCGCGGTGGGTCTGCTGGAACGACTGGACGCGTTCGAGCTGCGAGGACTTCTCGGTCTCGGTCGCGCGGGCGAGCTCGACGGTCGGCGGCTCGAGCTCGTCGGCGTGCGGATTGCGGAACGTGTTGACGCCGACGATCGGCAGCGAGCCGTCGTGCTTGCGCTGCTCGTAGAGCATCGACTCGTCCTGGATGCGGCCGCGCTGGTAGCCGGTCTCCATCGCGCCGAGCACGCCACCGCGCTCGTTGATGCGGTCGAACTCGGCGAGCACGGCCTCCTCGAGCAGATCCGTGAGCTCGTCGATGATGTAGGCGCCCTGCGTGGGGTTCTCGTTCATCGCCAGGCCCCACTCGCGGTTGATGACGAGCTGGATCGCCAGTGCCCGGCGCACGGACTCCTCCGACGGGGTCGTGACGGCCTCGTCGTACGCGTTGGTGTGCAGGCTGTTGGCGTTGTCGTAGATCGCGATGAGCGCCTGCAACGTCGTGCGGATGTCGTTGAAGCTCATCTCCTGCGCGTGCAGCGAGCGGCCCGAGGTCTGCACGTGGTACTTGAGCTTCTGCGAGCGTTCGTTGGCGCCGTACTTGTCGCGCATCGTGATGGCCCAGATGCGCCGGGCGACCCGGCCCAGCACGGAGTACTCGACGTCCATGCCGTTGGAGAAGAAGAACGACAGGTTGGGCGCGAAGTCGTCGATGTCCATGCCGCGTGCGAGGTAGGCCTCGACGTACGTGAAGCCGTTGGCGAGCGTGAACGCCAGCTGGCTGATGGGGTTCGCCCCGGCCTCGGCGATGTGATAACCCGAGATGCTGACGGAGTAGAAGTTGCGCACCTGGTGCTCGATGAACCATTCCTGGATGTCGGCCATCATCCGCAGGCTGAACTCGGTGGAGAACAGGCACGTGTTCTGGCCCTGGTCCTCCTTGAGGATGTCGGCCTGCACCGTGCCGCGCACGTTCTGCAGTGCGTACGACCGCAGGACGTCGTACTCCTCGGCGTCGGGCTCGCGGTCGTGCTCGGCGCGGAACACGTCGACCTGCTGGTCGATCGCGGTGTTGAGGAAGAACGCGAGGACCGTCGGCGCCGGGCCGTTGATCGTCATCGACACCGAGGTCGACGGCGAGATCAGGTCGAACCCGTCGTAGAGCGCCTTCATGTCGTCGAGCGTCGCGACCGAGACGCCGGACGTGCCGACCTTGCCGTAGATGTCGGGGCGCAGGTCGGGGTCTCGGCCGTAGAGCGTGACCGAGTCGAATGCGGTGGAGAGCCGCGTTGCGTCGCCGTCCTCGGAGAGCAGCTTGAAGCGCCGGTTGGTGCGGAACGGGTCGCCCTCACCGGCGAACATACGAGCGGGGTCCTCGCCGTCGCGCTTGAACGGGAACACGCCCGCGGTGAACGGGAAATGGCCCGGCAGGTTCTCGGTGCGCCAGTAGCGCACGAGGTCGCCGTGGTCGGTGTGCCTGGGCAGGCTGACCCGGCGCACCTTGGTGCCGGACAGCGACTCACGGGTCAGCGCCGTGCGGTTGTCGGTCTCGCGGATGCGCACGACGAGCTCGTCGCCGGCGTACGTCTCGACGACCGCGGGCCAGCCCTCGATCTGCTCCGCGACGTCGTGCGGGAGCTGCTTGCGGGCGTCGTCGACGAGAGCCGCCAGCTCTTCTCTTGAGCTTGTCGAAAGGTCTTCGGACGCCACCGCCTCGAGCCGTTGAAGGCGGCGCGCCTTGGCGACGAGGTCGTCGGTCGTGGCGTGATAGGCGCGTACGGTCTCGGTGATCTCGGCGAGGTAGCGCGTGCGCTCGGGCGGCACGACCTGGTCGATGCCGCTGGAGAACTTCACGTCGGCGCGAGGCAGGATGCCCTCGGTGACGGCGAGCCCTTGAGGTTCGAGCACCGAGACGAGGTGCTGGAACAGCGCGGTGACCCCGTCGTCGTTGAACGTCGCGGCCGACGTGCCGAACACCGGCATGTCCTCGGGCTTCTTGCCGAACGCCTCGCGGTTGCGCACGAGCTGGCGGCCGACGTCGCGCAGGGCGTCCTTGGCGCCGCGGCGCTCGAACTTGTTGATCGCGACGACGTCGGCGAAGTCGAGCATGTCGATCTTCTCCAGCTGCGACGCGGCACCGAACTCCGGCGTCATGACGTACATCGACGTGTCGACGTAGGGGACGATCGCCGCATCGCCCTGGCCGATGCCCGGGGTCTCGACGATCACGAGGTCGTGGCCGGCGGCCTTGAGCAGGTCGACGACGACTGGCAGGCAGTCGGGCAGCTCGTGGCTGCCACGGGTCGCGAGCGAGCGGAAGTAGATGCGGTCGCCGTCGAGCGAGTTCATCCGGATGCGGTCGCCGAGCAGCGCGCCGCCACCGCGGCGCCGGGTCGGGTCGACGGCGATGACACCGATGCGCAGCTTGTCCTGCTGGTCGAGGCGGAACCGTCGAACGAGCTCGTCGGTCAGCGACGACTTGCCGGAACCGCCGGTCCCGGTGATGCCGAGCACCGGCGTGCCGGACGAGGCTGACGCCGAACGGATCGCCTCGATGAAGTGCGCGTCGAGCTGGCCGAGCTCGGCACCCGTGACGGCGCGGGCGAGCGCGCCACGGTCGCCCGCGAGCACCGCGTCGGCACCCGTCTGTCGGTCCGCCCAGAGATCGACGTCGCAGGCCTCGATCATCGTGTTGATCATGCCGGCGAGGCCGAGGCGCTGGCCGTCCTCGGGGGAGAAGATCGTGACGCCCGCCTCCCGGAGGCGGGTGATCTCCTCGGGCACGATGACGCCGCCACCGCCGCCGTACACCTTGACGTGGCCGGCCCCGCGCTCACGCAGCGACTCCACGAGGTACTCGAAGTACTCGACGTGGCCGCCCTGGTAGGAGCTGACCGCGACGCCCTGGACGTCCTCGTCGATCGCGGCGTCGACGACTTCCTGCACCGAGCGGTTGTGACCGAGGTGGATGACCTCGGCGCCCTGCGACTGCAGGATGCGGCGCATGATGTTGATCGAGGCGTCGTGGCCGTCGAACAGGGCTGACGCGGTGACGAAACGTACGGGATGCTTCGGCGTGTGCATGTCGTGCGCGCTCATGGTCCTCGATCTCGGTGCAGCGGTGAATATTTCCTAGGTCTTAAAATAGTCGGGCATCCAACTAATTGCCACTCGGTGTGACGCATTCCCCTTACGATGGTGCCCATGCCAGGGGATCCCAAGCTGCCATTCGATCCGATCGAGCGCGCGTCCGAGCTGTGGACGAAGCACATCGGCGATCCGACCTCGATGCGTCTCGCGACCTCGATCATGCGTGTGCAGCAGCTCATCATCGCCGAGCTCGATGCGGCCCTGAAACCGTACGGCATCACGTTCGCGCGCTACGAGGTCCTGGTGCTGCTGTCGTTCAGCTCGACCGGCCGGCTGCCGCTGAGCAAGATCGGCGAGCGCCTCATGGTGCACCCCACGTCGGTGACCAACGCGATGGACCGGCTCGAGGCTCAAGGCCTGGTCAAGCGCGTCGCCGACATCGAGGACCGGCGCCGGACGTTCGCCGAGCTCACGCCCGAGGGTGAGGCCGTGCTGGCGAAGGCGACGAAGCAGATCATGTCGATCGACTTCGCGATCAACGGTCTCGACGCCGAGCAGCAGGACCGGACGTACGACCTGCTGCGAAGCCTCAGATCCTCCGCCGGAGACTTTTCCGAAGGCTGAGCGAGCCGGCTGAGCCACGCAGCGCAACCAACGACCAAGACCCCGCCCCCACAGGGGCGGGGTCTTGTCGGTGGAGCTGGATCAGATGGTGCCGCTGGTCTGGCTGTACGAGCCCTGAGCCGTCTCGGTCGTCGAGATCAGCAGGCGGTAGCGACGCTTGGTCGAGTCCGTCCGCCAGTAGTAGCCGGTGCCGTACGAGTTGAGCGACATCGTCTTGAGCGTCGAGTATGAGCCGTCGGAGCGGCGGTACTGCAGCTTGATCGAACCGAGCCCGACGTACTTGCCGGTCGACGGCTGGAAGATCTTCCAGTTGTTGGCGGTGAACTTGATCTTCTTGCCGATGCGGTAGATCTCGAAGGGGTACTTGGTCGACGGCGCGAGCGAACCGGTCGCCCGGCGGATGTAGAACGAGCCGCCGACGAGCGGGTCGTTGCTCGCCGGGGTGTTCGGGTCCGGCACCCCCGGCGCGGACTGGTGGGTGATGACGCTGGGCCCGAGGTGGGACTTGCCAAGCGCAATCTTCGTGGTGTCCACGATCAGGCCGGCATTGCCACCGTAGTAGTCGGCCGGCAGCACGCCGTGGAAAGCGAGCTCCTGCAAGCCCCGATCGGTGCCTCGGACCGTGAGGTGAGACCTGAGCAGGTCCACGCCGCCCGGATCCGTGACGATCGGATTGCCTTCGTAGATCCAGAAGCCCGGCTGATCGAGCACGATGTGCTTCTGACCGAATCCCGACAGCACGTGCGCAGGCGGATCGACAGCCATGCGTCCGGTCGACTTCGGGGCCGACCGTCCGATCGGCGTCCTGGCGAGCTGGCGGGCGTCCGAGAGCTTGATCTTGGCGGCGCCGGTGTCGGGCGTGACCACACCGAGCTTGGCGGTCTGGGTGCCGGTGCTGCCGTCCTCAGCAGTGGCGCTGCCGACGCCGAGCGACAGTGCGAGGGCGGAGGCAGTGAACGCGGCGCCGAGTCGGACCGCTGTGGTTGTACGCATGAGTGTTCCCCGGGAGGTTGAGACAACAAGGAGCCTCAGTGTTCCAGACGGACGAGGGATGCGGACATGGTTTCGCCTATCTCGCGCCAGTCAGTCGTCGAGCATCGCGGCGTTGAGTGTGCTCACCGGGACGCCGAAGCCCTCGATCAGCGTGAGGGTGTGCGGGCGCAGCTTTTCGAGCAGCTCGTTGACCAGCGACGTGACGGTCTTGGCGCGGGTGTCGGCGAGCCGGTTGTGGCCCATGAACCACGCGAGGTCCTCCTCGATCGAGGTCAGCGCGTAGAGCGAGCAGACGTCGCGGAGCAGCTCCTGCGCCTCAGGGCTCTCGGTGCGGGCGATGCCCGCGGTGAACGCCTCGAGCACGACGCGCTCGATGTGGACCCGACCGGCGCGGATGACGTGGTCCTGGGCGGCGTTGAACACCGCGAACGCCTCGGCCTTGTCGCCGCTGTTGGCCCGCCGCAGGCGGCGAGCGGCGGTCTCGAGCACGTGCTGCTCACGGTCCTCGAACAGGTTGAGCTGCGTGCCACGGTCGAGCAGGTCGTGGTTGTCGTCGCTGCCACCGGGCCGGGCGTCGATCAGCCGCTGGATGAGCTGGGACGCCGCGGTGCGCTCCTTGACGACGTCGGCCACGGTGCCGGCCGCGAAACGTACGAGGCCGACGGGGTCGAGGCCGCCGACCTCCTGGGCGTACGACGTGAGCAGCTCCTTGGCGACGAGCTGGAACAGGACGTGGTTGTCACCTTCGAACGTCGTGAAGACGTCGGTGTCGCCCTTGAGCGTCGTGAGCCGGTTCTCGGCGAGGTAGCCGGCGCCACCGCAGGCCTCCCGGGCCTCCTGGATCGCCCGGGTCGCATGCCAGGTCTGGGCGGCCTTGAGCCCGGCCGCGCGGCTCTCGAGCTCGCGCTGCTGGTGCGGGGGTGGCGGTTCCTCGGCGCTCTGGACCGTGTCCATGCGGGCGACGAGCTGGTTCTGGGCGAACCGATAGGCGTACGACCGGGCGATCAGCGGCAGCAGGCGGCGCTGGTGCATCCGGTAGTCCATCAGCAGGATCTCGTTGCCCGGCTCGGGGCCGAACTGGCGGCGCTTGAGGGCGTAGCGGCCGGCGATGCTGAGCGCCACCTCGGTCGCCGCGCTGGCGGACCCGCCGACGCTGATCCGGCCGCGGATGAGGGTGCCGAGCATCGTGAAGAACCGTGCGTTGCTGCTCTCGATCGGCGAGGAGTAGGTGCCGCCCTGGTCGACCTGTCCGTACTTGTTGAGCAGGTTCTCGCGAGGCACGCGGACGTGGTCGAAGACGATGCGGCCGTTGTCGACCGCGCCGAGCCCACCCTTGTGGAAGTCGTCGGACGTCGTGATGCCCGGCAGGTCGTTGCCCTTGTCATCGCGCAGCGGCACGACGAAGCAGTGCACGCCGTGGTTCTCGCCCTTGGTGATGAGCTGCGCGAAGACCGCCGCGACCTGGGCATGCGCGGCGGCACCACCGATGTAGTCCTTGCGCGACGACGGCGTCGGCGAGTTGATGACGAACTCCTCGGTCGCCAGGTCGTACGTCGCGGTGGTCTCGAGGCTCTGCACGTCGCTGCCGTGACCCGTCTCGGTCATCGCGAAGCAGCCGAGGATGTCGAGGTTGATGAGGCCGGGAATGTACTTCTTGTGGTGCCGTTCGGTGCCGAGGTTCTCGATCGCTCCGCCGAACAGGCCCCACTGCACGCCGGCCTTGACCATCAGCGACAGGTCGAACTGGGCGAGCATCTCGATGCCGGTCACGGCCATGCCGGGGTCGCCCGTGCCGCCACTCTCGACCCGGAACCCGGCCGCTGGGATGCCCGTCGGGACCAGCTTGTGCATCTGCTCGAGGACCCGTGCGCGGGCCTCGTCGAGCGTGAGGTCGTGGTCGTAGGCGAGGTCGAGCTCGGCGAGGTCCTTGCGTGCCTGTTCCCTGACGTGGCGCCACTTGCCGTCGAGGGCGATGCGGACGTCGTCGCTGAGAGCCATGGTCCACAAGGTACTCGCGTCAGGCGCGGTCGGCACGGGTCAAGCCCGGTCCTAGGCTGGTGGCATGTCCGGGCCCGTCACCGTCTCCATCACGCGACAGGTGGATCCGTCGCAGGAGGACCAGATGCTCGCGTGGCTGCGCGCCGGCACCGAGCTGGCCGAGCGGTTCGACGGGTTCCTGGGCTCGGGGTGGGTACGCCCTGAGGAGTCGTCGGCCGAGTGGCACATGCTCTACCGGTTCTCGTCGCCGGAGTCGCTCGAGGCGTGGGAGCTCTCGGCGCAGCGCCGCTGGTGGCTCGATTCGGCGCAGGGCTTCGTCGACGAGTCGTCGCGCGAGCACCGCACCGGCATCGAGGGCTGGTTCGACGAGCCGTCCAGCGTCGACGTGCAGGACCTGCGGAGCACCGCGCCTCCGCCGCCGCGGTGGAAGCAGATGTGCGCGATCTTCATCGTGTTCTTCCCACTGAGCCTCGCGGCCAACTACGTCGCCAAGGACTTCGCCGCCGACTGGTGGCTGCCGCTGCGGGTGCTGGCGACCGTCGCGGTCATGACGCCGCTCATGACCTACCTCGCCCTGCCCTGGATCACCCGCCTGCTGCACGGCTGGCTCAACGCAGCGCGTACGCCATGACCGGGTCGTTGCTGGTCGCCGGCACGACGTCGGACGCGGGCAAGAGCATCGTCACGACCGGCCTGTGCCGGGCGTTCGCGCGTCGTGGGTTGAAGGTCGCGCCCTTCAAGGCGCAGAACATGTCCAACAACTCGATGGTGTGCGCCGACGGGGCCGAGATCGGCCGCGCCCAGTGGATCCAGGCGCTCGCCGCCGGCGCCGTCCCGGAGGCCGCGATGAATCCCGTGCTGCTCAAGCCCGGCGGCGAGCGCAAGAGCCACGTCGTCGTCATGGGCCGGCCGGCGGGCGAGATCTCGTCGGCGGAGTTCATCGGCGGGCGCACGCACCTGGCCGCTGCGGCCCATGAGGCGTACGACGAGCTGGCCTCGCGCTTCGACCTCGTCGTGAGCGAGGGCGCCGGCAGTCCCGCGGAGATCAACCTGCGAGCCGGCGACTACGTCAACATGGGTCTGGCCAGGCACGCCGACATCCCCACTGTGGTGGTCGGCGACATCGATCGAGGCGGGGTGTTCGCCGCGATGTACGGCACGGTGGCCCTGCTCGAGCCCGATGACCAGAGGCTCGTCGCGGGATTCGTGGTCAACAAGTTCCGTGGTGACGAGGCGTTGCTCAAGCCCGGGCTCGACCGGCTCGAGGCGCTGACCGGTCGGCGCGTGTACGGCGTGCTGCCGTGGAGCCCCGACGTGTGGCTCGACTCCGAGGACGCCCTCGACCTCGAGGGCAGACGCTCGACGGACCGTGATGGTGCGCTCCGGGTCGCGGTGGTCCGGATGCCGCGCATCAGCAACTTCACCGACGTCGACGCGCTCGGCCTGGAGCCGGGGCTTGACGTCGTCTTCGCCGCCAAGCCGCACGACCTCAGCGGTGCCGATGTCATCGTGCTGCCCGGTACGCGCGCCACGATCTCCGATCTCGCCTGGCTGCGGTCGCGGGGCCTCGACCGAGCGGTGCTCGATCACGCGGCCGCGGGCCTGCCGGTGCTCGGCATCTGCGGAGGGTTCCAGATGCTCGGGCGGACGGTCAGCGATCCCGACGGGGTCGAGGGCGAAGCCGGTGCGACGGTCGACGGGCTCGGTCTGCTCGACGTGACCACGACGTTCCGTGCCGGCAAGGTGCTGCGGCTGCCGGCCGGGACGGCACTCGGCACCGACGTGACGGGCTACGAGATCCACCACGGGCGCATCTCGCGCGGCGGCGACGAGGAGTTCCTCGGCGGTGCCCGCTCGGCCAACGTGTTCGGCACGATGTGGCACGGCAGCCTGGAGTCCGACGGGTTCCGCCGTGCGTTCCTCGCCGAGGTCGCGAGCCTGAACGGGCAGGCGTACGAGCCGTCGGACGTCAGCTTCGGCGCTCGCCGCGAGCAGCGGCTCGACCTGCTCGGTGACCTGGTCGAGCGGCACCTGGACGTCGACGCGCTCCTCGCGATCGCGACCGACGGTGCGCCGTCGGTGCCGGTGCTGCCGCCTGGGGCGATCGCATGACGGTGCTGGTGCTCGGCGGTACGTCCGAGGCCCGCGAGCTCGCGGAGCTGCTGCAGGACGCCGGCGTACGTTTCGTGTCATCGCTCGCCGGTCGCGTCGCACAGCCGCGGATGCCGGTCGGCGCGGTGCAGATCGGCGGCTTTGGCGGGGTGGCCGGCCTGCGGGCGTACCTCATGGAGATGCGCATCTCGGCCGTCGTCGATGCGACGCATCCGTTCGCGGAGGGCATGAGCGCCAACGCCGTCGCCGCGTGCCACGCCGACGGCGTGCCGCTGCTGAGGCTCGAACGACCGGGCTGGTCCGAGGCCCCGGGTTCTGATCGCTGGCACTGGGTCGACGACCACGACGAGGCCGCGGGACTGACCGCGACCCTGGGCGACCGGCCGTTCCTCACGATCGGCCGGCAGTCGCTCCACCGATTCGTCGATGCGTTGGCCGGCAAGGCCGCCCTCGTCAGAGTCGTCGACGAGCCGGACTTCGAGCTGCCTGCGGCGTGGACGCTGCTGCGGAGCCGCGGCCCGTACGCGCTGGAGGACGAGCGCCGGGTCATGGCGGAGGTCGACGTGCTGGTGACGAAGGACTCCGGCGGCTCCTACACGTGGTCCAAGATGCAGGTCGCCAACGAACGGGGTCTCGAGGTCGTGATCGTCCGGCGCTCGGCGGTGCCGGTCGAGGTCGAGCTCGTCAGCGATCCTGGTGCTGCCGCTGCGTGGGTCATCGGCGGCGTTTGAGGGCCACGACCACGCTGACCGCGAGGGCTCCGAGGCCGACCGCATCGGCAAGGCGTACCGAGCGGTCGATGTCCGCCGGCAGGGCGACGGGGCCGTCGCCGAGGGTCGGGCGGTGCTCGACCCGCTCGCCGTAGACGTTGGTGCCGCCGAGCTGCACGCCGAGGGCGCCGGCGAAGGCCGCCTCGACGGGTCCGGCGTTGGGGCTCGGGTGGCGGCGCGCGTCGCGGGTCCAGGTGCGCAGGGCCGCTTCGCGACTGCCGCCGACGACCGGTGCGAGGGCGGCGGCCAGCAGGGCCGACACGCGGGCCGGGACGAGGTTGAGCACGTCGTCGAGCCGGGCCGAGGCCCAGCCGAACTCGCGATAACGCGGGCTGCGGTAGCCCACCATCGCGTCGAGGGTGTTGGCCGCCCGGTAGGCCGCGATGCCGGCGACTCCGCCGACCGCGCCGGCGAGCAGGGGGGCGACGACGGCGTCTGAGGTGTTCTCGGCGACCGACTCGACAACGGCGCGGGAGATCTCCTGCTGGTCGAGGTCCGACGGATCGCGCCCGACGAGGTGGGTCAGCTGTTGGCGAGCCTCCGGCAGGTTGTCGGCGTCGAGCCACGCGCGTACGTACGACGCCTCCCGCGACAGCGAGCGGCCGCCCAGCGCAGCCCACGTCGTCGCGGCCGTGAGGAGCGTACGCATGACGGGTCGGTGCGCGACCACGCGCTCGGCCAGGAACCCGGCGGTCGCGACGCCGCTGACGAGCACCGAGGTGTAGGCGAGGCCCATCGTGCGGTGATTGCGGTAGACCTGCCGTTCGACGTCGCGGGCCATCAGGCCGAAGCCGGCGACGGGGTGGAAACGGGCCGGGTCGCCGAACACGCGGTCAGCGGCGAATCCCAGGGCGAGGCCTGCGGCACGTGCGCGCATTCGGGCTCCTCAGGGAACGGTCGTGGTCGGTATGGTGAGGTCGACAGTAGCGAGGTGCGATGAAGGTCCTGATCACGGGCGGTGTGCGCTCCGGCAAGTCGTTCCACGCCGAGTCGTTGCTGCTCGCCGAGCCGACGGTCACCTACGTCGCGCCGGGGCCCGCGGCCGATCCGGTGTCGGATCCGGAGTGGGCGGCGCGGGTGGCGCGGCACCAGAGCCGGCGACCGTCGTACTGGAAGACCGTCGAGACGAGCGATCTCGGCGAGGCCGTGAGATCGGCCGACGGGGCGGTGCTGATCGACTGCCTCGGCACGTGGCTCACCTCGGTGATCGACGAGCTCGACGGTTGGGACGCGGTGCTCGAGGACTGGGAGCCGGTGCTGTTCGAGCGGCTCGACGAGGCACTGACTGCGATCGCCGAGCACCAGGGCACCGTCGTGGCGGTGACCAACGAGGTCGGCATGAGCGTCGTGCCGGAGCACAGGTCCGGCCGGGTGTTCCGCGACCTGCTCGGCACGGTCAACCAGCGCGTCGCCGAGGAGTGCGACGACGTCATGCTCGTCGTCGCCGGTCGCGTGCTGCGGCTCTGACGCGCGTGGCGCGGTTTACCAAGAGGTCAGGGCAAACAGGCACTCCTCACGGTGTGTGCGCCTTGAGGAGTGGCACAACGCCGTGACCTCTTGGTAAACCGGTGACGCTAGAGGTCCTTGGCGAAGCAGAGGGACAGGTCGCTGCCGGCGTAGTGGCCGAAGCTGGGGATGCGGCGATAGCCGGCCGACTCGTACAGGCCGACGGCCTCGGGCTGACGGTCACCGGTCTCGAGCAGCAGCCGGTTCCAGCCGAGCGATCGCGCGTGCTTCTCGAGGCCGTTGAGGACGATCCGCGAGAATCCACGACCGCGATGCTCGGTGGGCACGAACATCCGTTTGATCTCGCCGCTCGTCGCGTCGATCGCGCGCAGGCCGCCGCACGCCACGGCCTCGTCGCCGTCACGCAGGAGGAAGAACGCCGTGATGTCGTCGGCGGTCGGAGCCGGACCGGGCTCGCTGTCGGGCGTGCCGTAGCGCGCCTCGATGTCGACTCGTTGGGCAGCGCGCAGGGCGACGGCGTCGGGGTCCGACCAGTCGCAGGGGGTGAGCTTCACGCCGA
This sequence comes from Aeromicrobium sp. Root344, assembly GCF_001425755.1. Taxonomy (GTDB): domain Bacteria; phylum Actinomycetota; class Actinomycetes; order Propionibacteriales; family Nocardioidaceae; genus Aeromicrobium. The sequence continues at coordinate 1,738,577 of NZ_LMDH01000001.1, forward strand.
GAATTGTTCAGGACGCGGCAACGAGCATCGCCGCCAGGGTGACCTCGATCGCCGCCCCGAACACGTCACCGGTGACGCCGCCGAACCGGTGGACGCAGCGGTAGGTCAGAGCCGCACCGACGAGCAGCCCGGCGCCGGCGACGACGAGCCCGCGCCACCACGGCCAGCCGGCCCAGTCGAGCACGCCGGCGCACGCGAGGGCGACCAGGAGCCACGCGACGACGGCCGACGCACGCCCGACCGCTCCGGCGTACGTCACGGCAAGACCGTCGGCCCGAGCGGCCGGGATCCCACGGGCGCAGCACACCGAGAGGATCGCCCGCGAGCAGCAGACGACCAGGCCGGCGACGACGGGACCGCGAGGCGCCGACAGCACAGCCGCCAGCGAGACCGCCTGGATGCCGAGCACGACGACCAGTGCAGCGGCGCCGGCGGGCCCGGCCGTGCCGCCCTTCATGACCGCGAGCGAGCGCTCGCGGTCGTACGACGCCGTGAGCCCGTCGGCGACGTCCGACAACCCGTCGAGGTGCAGCGCCCGGCTCCCGAGGGCCAGGGCGCCCACGGCGATGAACGCGACGGCGAGGGGCGCCAGCTCCAGCTCCCGACCGGCCCACGAGACGAGCCCGACGAGCAGGCCGAGCGGGACGACCGCGAGTGGCGCGATCACCATCGCCCGGCCGGCGACGCCCCGGTCGACGACCGTCGGATGACGCCACCGCAGGGCGGTCAGCGTGCCGACGGCGAGCCGCCAGGAGTTCGTCACATCAGGTCGGCGAGCAACGCCACGTCGGAGAGCAGCAGGGCCGCGGAGCGTACGAGCGGCACCGCGGCGACCGCGCCACTGCCCTCGCCGAGCCGCATGCCGACGTCGAGGATCGGCTCGAGGCCGAGCTTGGCCAGCGCCAGCGACTGCGCGGGCTCGGTCGACCGGTGCCCGGCAGCGAACCAGGCTGCCGCGCCCGGAGCCAACCGGTCGGCCATGACGGCAGCCGCCACGGAGATGACCCCGTCGAGCAGCACGGGTACGCCTGCCCGTGCCGCGGCGGCCATGAAGCCCGCCGCTGCGGCGAGGTCGGCGCTGCCGAGTGCCGTGAGGGTGTCGATCGGGTCGCCGGTGCGTTCGCGGGTCCGGTCGAGGGCCTGCTGGACGACCGCCATCTTGTGCGCGAGGGCGGACTCGTCGATGCCGGTGCCGCGCCCCGTGACCTCCATGGCCGGCAGGCCGAGCGACGCGGCGATCAGGGCGGCGGCAGGCGTGGTGTTGCCGATGCCCATGTCGCCGCTGATCAGCAGTTGTGCGCCGGCGGCGATCTCCTCGGCGGCGACGGTCTCACCCGCCGCGATGGCCTGGAGCGTCTCGTCGGCCGTGAGTGCGTCCTCGAGGTGGATCGCGCCGCTGCCGCGGCGGACCTTGAACCGCGTGACCTCGGGAGCCACGCCCTCGAGCTCGTCGTCGACGCCGAGGTCGAGCACGCGGACGGACACGCCGTGCTGGGCGGCGAGCACCGAGACGCCGGCCTTGCCCATCAGGAACGTGCGGACCATGGCCGGGGTGATGGCCTTGGGGAACGCCGAGACGCCGTGGTCGGAGACACCGTGGTCTCCGGCGAAGATGACCGCGCGCACGTGGCTCACGGGCGACGGCGGGACCATGCTCTGCGTCGCCGCGATCCATATCGCCAGGTCGCCGAGCCGCCCCAGCGCGCCGGGAGGCGTGGCGAGACCCGCGAGTCGTTCGGCCGCAGCGGCGCGGACGACCTCGGAAGGAGCCGCGACCGGCTCGTACGTGGCCGTCACAGGCTCGCCGCCAGGTCGCGCCGGGCCTGCGTCGCCGACTCCTGGGCGTACAGCTTGCCGATCAGGCCGGTCAGCGCGATGCCGATGACGCCCCACAGCGTGGCGAGGGTCAGGAGCGAGCCGCGACGGAAGTACCAGAGCGTGTCACCCGGGAAGTCGCCGATCTCGTTGACGGTCGGCATGAGTGCGCCGGCGAGGATCACCGCCGCGAGGTAGGCGCCGGCACTCGTCAGGACGGCGGTGTAGGTGCCGAACCGGTCGACGAGCTTGCGGAACAGCATCACGGCGGCGACCATCGCGAGCACCGAGATCGCCAGCATCACGAAGTACTGCGTCGTGCGGGAGCCGATCGTGTCGGCGTTGCCGACGGCCGGCGGGGTGGCCGGGTACTTGATGAACGGCACCAGTGCGACCGACACGAAGCCGAGGGCCGCGACGAGTGCGGTGGACTGGCTCGGGCGCAGTCGGCCGATGCGGCCGAGGGCGAATGCTGCGGCCAGGGCCACGATGCCGCCGAACGCGATGCCGGTCGAGATGGTCGCGGTGGCGAGGCCCCACGTGGACTGGTTCTGGCGCGACACCTCGGTGCCGTTCTCTTCGTGGTGGTCGCCGTCGTGCGTGGCGGGAGCCGACTGGCCGTGTGCGTGCGGGGCTTCGCCGGCCGACTCGACCTTGATGGCGGCGTCGACCGAGGGCTCGCCGGCGATGTAGGCCACCGCGAAGGTCAGGATGCCGGCGATCAGGCCGGCGAGAAGTCCTCGTACGAGGAAGTTGCGGGGGGTCATGTCAATCCGTTCGGGTATGCCGAGAAAGCCGGACGCCCGTGGGCGGTCCGGCTGGGTCGGGGCAGATCAGTGGCAGGGGAATCCGAGCAGGTGGCGTCCATCGTGGACCCACTCGTGGATGGCCGTGCCGGCCGGGATCGACACCGCGCCCTGGTCAGCGCTGATGAAGAAGAGGATGAAGGCCCCGATGAGGCCGAAGAACAGCGCCCACGGGGCGAGCTCGCGCAGGGGGATCGACGGGATCTCGATCTCGGGTGTGGCGGTGGTGACCTGTGACATGAATTCTCCTGACGGGATGATTGCGTCCCATGAATGGATGAAATTCCGAAGCTTTGGGTCTGGCTCCACTCGCTGGTGCGGGTGTCACAGTAGCGCTACTGCGCCGGAGTCCCACCGGCTTCCTCGACCTCGGTGAAGTCATCCTAGGGCATCGCCGTGGTGACCTGTCGAGTGTCGGGATCGACGTGGGTGATGGAGCCGTTGGCCGGGAGCTCGGGTCGCTCGCCGCTCAGGAGTCCGACCGCGAGACCGATGGTGTCGCCGTGGCTGACCGCGACGGTGTGACGGGGCAGGTCCTGCTCCAGGAGCTGCTGCACGCGCACCAGCACCGAGGCGTAGTCCTCGTCGAGCCCCTTCTCCAGCAGCAGCGGTTCCTCGACGACCTCGAGGCCCAGCCGCTCCGCGATGATGTCGGCGGTCTGCCGCGCACGTACGGCGGGGGAGCTGAGGATGCGTACGACGTCGCGGTCGATGAGGAGCTCTGCCGTCCGGCCGGCCTGCTGGCGGCCCAGCTCGGTCAGCGGCGGGCTGAGCTCATGGCCCTGCATGCGGTCAATGACGTTCCATGTCGACTGGCCGTGGCGGACCCAGAGGATCACGCCAGGCCCTCGATGTCGGCGACCCGACCGATCACGGCGACGGCGGGGGCGCCGAGCTCGGCGGCAGCCTCGTCGATCTTCGCCAGTGTCGCGCGTACGACGCGCTGGCTCGGCAGCGCACCGTCGGCGATCACGGCGGCCGGAGTCCGGGGGTCGAGGCCACCGTCGATGAGCGCTCCGCAGATCGCGCCGAGCGTGCGTACGCCCATCAGCACCACGATCGTCGTGCCGGAGGTGGCGAGCGCGGCGTAGTCGAGCGTGGACTCGGGGTGTCCGGGCGGGACGTGGCCGGAGATCACCGTGAACCCCTGCGTCAGGCCGCGGTGCGTGACCGGGATGCCGGCCAGGGCCGGGGCCGCGATCGCGGAGCTGACTCCGGGAATCACGCGTGCCTCGATGCCCGCGTCGAGGCAGGCCAGCAGCTCCTCGCTGCCGCGGCCGAACACGAAGTTGTCGCCGCCCTTGAACCTGACGACGTTCTTGCCGGACTTCGCGTGCTCGACCAGCAGCTGATTGATCTCGTCCTGGCTCGTGGACCGGCCACCGGGGATCTTGGCGACATCGATGATCTCGGCATCGGGGCGGGCCCAGGCCAGGGCGGCGAGCGGGGCGAGCCGGTCGGTGACGATGACGTCGGCGCGCTCGATCGCCGCGCGACCGGCCACGGTGACGAGGCCGGGGTCGCCGGGGCCGCCGCCGACGAGCGTCACGGTGCCGAGGTCGAGGATCTGGTCGGGAGCGGTGCGATCGGCGTGGCCCGTGAGGACGACGCCGGCGCTCTGCACGTCATCCATGTCTGGCTCGCGGGCGTGCCAGGTGATGAGTCCGCGCTCGGCGAGGTCTTCGATCGATGCCGTGACTGTCGGCGCGACGACCGTCACGACGGCGCCGCCCTCGAGCAGGGCGACGACCTGCGCGGCGGCGCGGGCGTCTCCGCCGATGACGAGCGCCGCGGTGCCAGGGGTCAGGTCCATGGCCCCTCGATCTGCAGCGTGGCGAGGAGCTTGCGGGTCGTGTCGGGCCTGCGCACCGCGATGCGTACCCAGGTCTCGTCGAGGCCGGGGAACGTGTCGGCGCGGCGTACGGCGTAGCCCGCGGCGCGGAGCCGGTCGTGCGCACCGGTGCCGACCTTGGCGAGGACGTACGGCGCGGCGGCCGGCACGTGGTGGATGCCGAGCTCGGTCAGTCCGTCGGTGAGGACGCGGCGGTGCTGGGCGATCTTCGTCGTACGCTTCGCGGCCTCGGCGAGTGCCTCGGGCGATGCCGTCGCGATCATCGCCGCGATCGCCGCGGATGACACCGACCACGGCGCCTGGTGGGCCTTGAGCTCGGCGAGCAGCTGCGGCGACCCCAGGACGTACCCCGCGCGGATGCCGGGGATCGACCACAGCTTGGTGAGGCTGCGGACGACGAGGAGGCCGGGGTCGGTGATCGCGGCCAGGGAATGGCGCTCGTCGGGCACGGAGTCCATGAACGCCTCGTCGACCACGACGACCCGGCCAGGACGCACGATGCGGCGCAGCGACTGCTCGGGGTGCAGGACGCTCGTGGGGTTCGTCGGGTTGCCGATCATGACGAGGTCGGCATCGTCGGGGATCTGCGCCGGGTCGAGGACGAATCCGTTGGCGGGGTCGGTGAGGACGTGCTCGGGCTGGTGGCCGGCGGCGGCGAGGGCGACGTCGGGCTCGGTGAACTGCGGGTGCACGACGACCGGGCGGCGCCAGGCGCGGGCCCGCGCGATGAGCCCGAACGCCTCGGCGGCGCCAGCGGTGGCGAGCACCTCGTCGGTGCGACGGCCGTGGCGCTGGGCGATGGCGTGCTGCGCTGCGGCGGCGTGGGGGTAGGCGCCGATGTCGTCGAGGCTCGCACGGAGCGCTGCGTCGAGCCACTGCGGGCGTACGTCGTCGTGGATGTTGACCGCGAAGTCGATGAGCCCGTCGGAGAGCTCTTGATCGCCGTGAAAGGTGAGCCCTTCGGTCCTCGAGCTTGTCGAAAGGACCTGCGGTCCGGGTGACGTCATTTCGACAGGCTCAATGACCGAGTGCGTCGGCACGTACGCATGGACGGCGTCGGCGAAGCGTTGGGCCATCTGCGGGTGGCCGGCCCAGTGGGTGTGCAGGTAGGAGGCGTGCAGCGTCGATGAGCCGAATCCGTGCGGCTGGCCGTCGACCAGCCACGCGGCGTCGGCCGAGGAAGGGGTGACCGTGGTGCGGTGGAACTCGTGGCCGGTGACCCGCGTGCCGGCGACGCCGGTGAGCTGGTCGGTCGGGACGATCGCTGTGCGGTACGACAAGGTGAGCCGCGGTGTCATGACCGCCTCGGCGTCAAGCGCGCCGACCATCGGGAGTCCGTCGACGGACCGGCAGAGATAGAGCAGTCCGGCGCACTCGGCGTACGTCGGCATGTCGGAGTCGACCGCCGCGCGCAGTGCCGCCCGCAGCGGCGTGTTGGCCGACAGGGCGGCGGCGTGCACCTCGGGGAAGCCGCCGCCGAGGTAGAGCCCGGCCGTGCGCTCGGGCAGCGCCTCGTCGGCCAGCGGGTCGAACGTCACGACGTCGCAGCCCGCGGCCCGGAGCAGCTCCTCGGTCTCGGCGTAGCGGAACGTGAACGCCCGCCCGCCAGCCATCGCAACGACGGGCTGTCCTTCGTTCGGGGCCACGATCTCGCGAGTCGCGTCCCACGGCTCGGCGTCGAGATCCGGCGCAGAGCGGGCGAGTGCGAGCAGCTGGTCGAGGTCGATCTTCTCGGCGATCTGCGCAGCCAACCGGTCGAGCGCGTGTGCGGCGTCGTCGCGCTCGGCGGCCGGGACGAGCCCGAGGTGCCGCGACGGCGCGACGATCCCGTCGTCGCGCTGCAGCACGCCGAGCACCGGCAGACCGGTCGACTCGAGCGCGCTGACGACCTCGCCGGCATGCCGCGGCGAGCCGGCCTTGTTGAGGATCACGCCGACGATGCGCACGGACGGGTCGAACGCGACCATGCCCTGCACGAGCGCGGCGATCGAGCGCGAGGCGTGCGAGATGTCCACGACGAGCACCACGGGCGTACGCGTGACGGTGGCGACGTGTGCGGTCGACGCGAATCCCTCGCCACCGATCTGTCCGTCGTACAGGCCCATGACGCCCTCGATGATCGCGAGGTCGGCTCCGTGGGCACCGTGGAGCAGGAGCGGGACGAGGCGTTCCTCGCCGACGAGGTGCGGGTCGAGGTTGCGGCCCGGCTTGCCGGTCGCGAGCGCGTGGTAGCCCGGGTCGATGTAGTCGGGGCCGACCTTGTGGCCCGAGACGTCATGGCCTGCGCGCGACAGCGCCGCCATCAGCCCGGTCGCGACCGTGGTCTTGCCGTGGCCTGAGGCAGGAGCGGCGATGACGAGCCGCGGAAGGCCTACCATTCGATGCCCCGCTGACCCTTCTGGCCGTTGTCGAACGGGTGCTTGACGTGCTTCATCTCGGTGACGAGGTCGGCGATCTCGACGAGCTTGGGGTCGGCGCCCCGCCCCGTGATGACGACGTACTGGCGGCCCGGCCGGTTGGCGAGGGTCTCGACGACGTCGTCGACATCGACCCAGCCCCACTTCATGGGATAGGTGAACTCGTCGAGCACGTAGAGGTCGTGCGTCTCGTCGGCGAGGCGGCGCTTGACCTCGGCCCAGCCCTCGGCGGCGTCGGCGGCGTGATCCTCGTCGGAGCCCTCCTTGCGCGACCACGACCAGCCCGAGCCCATCTTGTGCCACTCGACGGGTCCGCCCTCGCCGGTCTCGGCGTGCAGCTCGCCGAGCCGCTCGAGCACGGTCTGCTCGCCGATGCGCCACTTGGCGGACTTCACGAACTGGAAGACGCCGACGTTCCAGCCCTGGTTCCACGAACGGATCGCGAGGCCGAACGCGGCGGTGGACTTGCCCTTGCCGTCGCCCGTGTGGACCATCAGCAGCGGGCGATTGCGGCGCTGCCTCGTGGTGAGGCCGTCATCGGGGACGGCGACCGGCTGACCCTTGGGCATCAGGCGGCTCCCGTCTCGTGGAGGCCAGAACGTACGACGTCGGTGAGCGCCGAGGCGCTGACCTCGCCGAGCGGGACGTACTCGGCCATCAGGAGATCGGCGAGCTGTGAGGCGAGCCCCATGCGGAACTTCCCGGTCTCGCAGTCGATCACGAGGCTCGCGAGGCCCGTGGCACCGAGGTGCTTGGCGACCTGGTGCGCCCGGGCGAGGGCGTTGTCGCCGTACGTCGCCCGGCCGTCGGTGATGACGACGAGCAACGGTCGGCGCCGCGGGTCCCGTACGCGCTCGAGGCGCAGCACGTCAGCGGTCTTGAGCAACGCCTCGGCCAGCGGCGTACGTCCACCGGCCGGCAGTTCGGCGAGACGCGTCGCGGCGATGTCGATCGAGCCGGTCGGCGGCAGGGCGAGCTCGGCGCCGTCCTGGCGGAACGTGATGAGGCCGACCTTGTCGCGGCGCTGGTAGGCGTCCATCAGCAGCGACAGGATCGCGGTCTTGACCTGCTCCATGCGCTTGCGGGCGGCCATGGAGCCGGACGCGTCGACGCAGAACAGGATCAGGTTGGACTCGTGCCCCTCCTTGACCGCGAGGCGCAGGTCGTCGGCGCGGAACTCGAGGCTGCCCGTGCGGCCGCGGGCGTGCTGGTGCGGTGCCGCGGCACGGATCGTCTCCATGAGATGGATCGACCCGCCCTGGCCCGTACGCCTCTGGGCGCCGATGCGCCGGCCGGTCTCGGTGATCGCCCTCGACCGCTTGCCGGACTCGCCGGCACCCGTGCCGCCGACCGTGAACAGCTTGGGCCGGTAGGGCTGCTGCGGCGCGGCGACCGTGACCTCGGACGTACCGCCCGGCTGCTGCTCCTGTTCGCGCTGAGCGTGACGGTCTTGAGGTTCCTCGCGGCGTGTCGCATCAAGAGTGTCACTCTCACCGGGGTCGGAACCAGCATCGGTGGGTGAGTCGGTCTCGGAGGTCGGGGACTCCGGGGTCTCGGCGTCGTCGGTGACATCGCCTTCGGGCTCCGGCGGCGGCTCGTCGTCGCCGAGGATCTGGTCGAGCAGGTCCTCGTCGATGCCCGGTGCGTCGAACGGGTTGCGCCGGCGACGGTGCGGCAGGGCGAGCCGCGCCGCAGCGCGGATGTCCTCACGCAGCACGCTCGTACGCCCGTTCCAGGCGGCATGTGCCGCGGCGGCGCGAGCGGTCACGATGTCGGCGCGCATGCCGTCGACCTCGAACGCCGCGCAGACCTCGGCGATCTTGAGCAGCGCCCAGTCGCTGAGGTCGACCTGGTCGACGAGCTTCTGCGCCGACTGGATGCGGTCGGTCAGCGTCGCCTCGTCCTCCGCGTACGTCGCGGCGAACGCATCGGGATCTGCCTCGTACGCCAGCCGGCGGCGTACGACCTCGACACGGGTCGACGGGTCGCGCGGTGCCGCGACCTCGACCGTCAGGCCGAACCGGTCGAGCAGCTGGGGTCGGAGCTCGCCCTCCTCGGGGTTCATGGTGCCGACGAGGACGAAGCGGGCGGCGTGCTCGACCGAGACGCCGTCGCGCTCGACCGTCGACCGACCCATGGCCGCGGCGTCGAGCAGCAGGTCGACGAGGTGGTCGTGCAGCAGGTTGACCTCGTCGACGTAGAGGATGCCGCGGTGCGCCCGAGCCAGCAGGCCGGGCTCGTACTCGGTGACGCCGTCGGACAGCGCCTTCTCGAGGTGCAGCGAGCCCAGCACCCGGTCCTCGGTGGCGCCGACCGGCAGCTCGACGAGGCGTACGGGCCGGGTCTCGACGTCGACGTCCGCGGCGAACGGGCCGTCGGGCGACAGCGGGTGGGACTCGCGCGGGTCGGTCGAGAACCGGTCACCGGCGATGACGTCGATCGGCGGCAGGACCGAGGCCAGCGCGCGGACCATCGTCGACTTGGCGGTGCCCTTCTCACCTCGTACGAGGACGCCGCCGATCGCGGGCGAGATCGTCGAGAGGGTGAGGGCGAGCGCCATGTCGTCGGATCCGACGACGGCGCTGAACGGATAGTGCTGTGGCATATGGGGCTCCCGCTCGATCTGCCATCGATGACGGGCACGGTTGCGTCCGCCAGTCAGCCTCGAGGCCGGTCTTCGGACTTCCCAGGTCGAGCCTGGGTCACCGCAGCGGGCCCTGTGCCGGATTTTCACCGGCTTCCCGATTCTCCCCGTGAGGGGCACCTCGAGACTGTGATCGCAAGACTAACGGTTGTCGTCGTATGCCAGTAGGTCGCCGGGTTGGCAGTCCGGAGCCCAGCACCTCGAGCGGTGGATGTTCCACCGTATGCGCGGTCATACGGTGGAACATCCACCGCCAGAGGGGATTCGGTGGAGGATCCACCGGCAGATATCGTCAGCCGCATGAGCACACAGGTCACGGTCGTCGGGATCGGCGCGGACGGCTGGACCGGGTTGAGCGCCCGGGCCAAGGAGCTGGTCGAGGCTGCCGACGTCGTGCTCGGCGGTGATCGGCACCTCGCGATGCTCCCATCGGAGAGCGACGCTGGCGACCAGACCCGCGAGTCCTGGCCGTCGCCGCTCCGTGAGGGCCTGCCCGCGCTTCTGGCGCAGCACGACGGCAAGAACGTCGTCGCCCTGGCATCCGGCGACCCCCTCGTCTCCGGCATCGCAACGACGCTCGTCGACCTCCTCGGCAAGGACTCCGTGGAAGTCGTGCCCGCCCTCTCCTCTGTCGCCCTCGCTCGGGCCCGCATGCGCTGGTCGGCCGAGTCGACCGAGGTCGTGACCCTCGTCGGCCGCGACCCACACCTCGTCGCCCGCTCGCTCGCGCCAGGTCTCCGGCTGATCGTCCTCTCCTCCGACGGCTCGACCCCCGCTGAGGTGGCGAGCCTGCTGACGACTGCCGGCTACGGCGCGAGTCCCATGACGGTGCTGGCGGACCTGGGGTCGGAGACCGAGTCGCGTACGGACGGCGTCGCCGCGTCGTGGGGTGACCAGGCAGCGCCGGACCTCAATGTCGTCGCGGTCGAGCTGGTGAGCTCCGGCGCGACGGTGCTGGGCTTCACGGCCGGCCTGCCCGAAGGCGCCTTCGACCACGACGGCCAGATCACCAAGCGGGACGTACGCGCGTCAGCCCTTGCGCGACTCGCACCACTGCCGGGACAGCTGCTCTGGGACGTCGGCGCCGGTGCCGGATCCGTGGCCATCGAGTGGATGCGGGCACACCCCACGTGCCGGGCGATCGCGATCGAGGCCCGCGAGGACCGCTCGGCGCGCATCGCCCGCAACGCCGACGCCCTCGGCGTGCCCGCCCTCCAGGTGCTGACCGGCCACGCTCCCGAGGCGCTGACGGATCTCGATGCGCCGCACGCGATCTTCATCGGCGGCGGCGCGACCGAGGAGGGTGTGCTCGACGCGTGCTGGTCGGCGCTTCGCCCTGGCGGCCGCCTCGTGGTGCACGGCGTGACGCTCGAGACCGAGGCCGTGCTGGCCGTCCGCTACGCGGAGCTCGGCGGCGAGCTGACCCGCCTCCACGTGGAGCATGCCGCCCCGATCGGCACGTTCACCGGCTGGACCCCTGCCCGCGCCATCACGCAGCTCGCCATCACGAAGGCCGACGTATGACCGTGCACTTCGTGGGGGCCGGCCCGGGCGCCGCCGACCTCCTGACCCTGCGCGCGGTCGCGCTGCTCAACGCCGCCGACGTCTGTGTCTATGCCGGCACCTACCTCGACCATGCGGTCCTCGACCACTGCCGGGACGGCGCCGAGCTGGTCGACACGCAGGACCTCGACCTCGACCAGATCACGGCGCGCCTCGTCGACGCCCACGCGGCCGGGCTCGAGGTCGTACGCCTGTGCTCCGGCGACCCCTCGATCTACTCCGCCCTGCACGAGCAGACCAAGCGGCTCGACGTGCACGGCGTGCCGTGGGACGTGACGCCCGGCGTGCCGGCGTACGCCGCGGCGGCGGCCCTGCTCGGCGCCGAGCTGACGGTGCCCGAGGTCGTGCAGTCCGTCGTGCTCACCCGTACGCAGGCCCGGTCGACCGCGATGCCGTCGGGCGAGGCGTTGGCCGGGTTCGCGGCGACGGGTTCGACCCTCGTGCTGCACCTCGCGATCACCCGCGCCCGTGCGCTCGCCGCCGAGCTCGCCGCGTCGTACGGTGACGACTGCCCCGTCGCGGTCGTGGCCAACGCGAGCCAGCCGACCGAGGTGGTCCTGCGGGGCACCCTCGGCGACATCGCCGACCAGGTCGAGGCCGCCGGGCTCCGGCAGGCCGCGGTCATCCTCGTCGGCAAGGCACTGGCCGAGGACGTACGCGGCGGCGAGTCCTACCTCTACGACCCGGCGCGCGACCGTTCGGCCAAGCGCCGCTGACCTAGACGACGGCGAAGAGGCGGCCGTCGGGGTCGACCACGGCGCCGAGCGTGGCGCCCACGTGCAGGCCAGAGCCACCGTCGCGGGTGTGGCTCGCCTCGAACGGCTCGACTCCCGGTGCGTTGATCCAGAGCCTGAGCTCGACCCGGGCGTTGCCGTCGTACGTCGTGGGGCGGACCGCGATGACCTCGGCCGTGGCGGGTACGCCGGCCGTGGTCAGCCGGCGCATTCGTTGAGCCGTGCTGCGCACGTCGCTCCACATCGCGATGCCCAACGGGACGAGGATCAGGGTCAGGACCGCGCCGATGAGCAGGCCCGCCCAGAGATCGGCGTGCAGCAGCAGGCTGAGGGCCAGGAATCCCGGCCCGCTCGACAGCATCACGACGCACAAGGCGTACATCGCCAGGCGTGCCACGCGCCCTGCCGGTGTGACCTCAGTCATGGCGACATCCTGTCAGACAGCCCCCGGGACTCGTTCAGTCGGTGAAGCGCGGGGTCCAGACCTGGCCTGCGCCCGTCGCCATTGTGCCTGAAGCGCCGACGATGAGCAGGCACTTCATGTCGATCGAGGCGGGCTCGAGACCGGCCAGCGTCGTCACCGTCAGCGACTCCTCGTCGCGGCCGACGTCGCGGCCGACGATGACGACGGTGTCCGGCGCGCGGTGCTCGAGCAGGATTCGCTGGGTGTCCGCGACCTGCGTCGTGCGCGACCGGGAGGCCGGGTTGTAGATCGCGAGCACGAGGTCGGCTTCAGCCACGGCACGGAGCCGCTTCTCGATCAGTGCCCACGGCTTGAGCCGGTCGGACAGGCTCATGACCGCGAAGTCGCCACCGATCGGTGCGCCGGCGCGAGCCGCGACGACCTGCACCGCGGAGAGCCCGGGCAGCACGCGGATCGGCACCTCCGCGTACGCCTCGTCGTCGGCGGCCTCGAACACGGCGGCGGCCATGCCGAAGATGCCGGCGTCGCCCCCGGACACCACGGCGACCCGCTCGCCCTTGAGCGCCAGGTCGAGGGCGAGTCGTGCACGGTCGACCTCGACGGTGTTGCCGGAGGCGTGCCGGGTGAGGCCCTCGCGCTGGGGGACCCGGTTGACGTACGGCGCGTAGCCGATCACGTGGTCGACCTCGGCGAGCGCCTCGCTGACCTCGGGGGTGATCCAGCGGTCCGGGCCGGGGCCGAGTCCGATGACGAGGAGCTCTGCCGGGCCCGACGAGCGTGTCGAGACCTCGCGTCCTTTCGACAGGCTCAAGGACCTTTGGGTGTCGCCGGGGACGACGATCAGCGAGAAGTACGGCACCGACGCCGGGTCGACGTCGGCGACCGGCAGCCAGCGCTCCTCCGGCATGGAGGCCCGCTCGACGTAGAGCGCACCGTCGAGCCGGCCGGCCTGGCGCAGTGCCGAGACGACCTTGGGGAACGTCCGGCCGAGCTTCATGATGATCGCGCCGTCGGTGTCTGCGAGGCGCCGTGCCAGCTCGGGCTCGTCGAGGGTGCCGGGCAGGATCGTGAGCACGTCGGTCTGGCGCACGAGCGGCGATGCGGTCGTCGCGGTTGCCGCGGCGAACGACGTCACACCCGGGACGACCTCGGTCTCGAACCGGTCCGAGAGCCGGTCGTGCATGTACATGTAGGAGCCGTAGAACAGCGGATCGCCCTCAGCGAGCACGACGACCGTGCGGCCGGCCTCGAGGTGCACCGCGAGGCGGGCCGCGGACGCCTCGTAGAACTCGGCCATCGCTCCGGCGTAGCCACCGGCGTGAGCGGTCTCGCCGGTGGTCACCGGATAGCGGAGCTCCTCCTCCACGACGCCGTCGGGGATCAGCGAGGCGGCGATCCGTCGCGCGTTGGACTGCTTGCCGACGCCGGCGTGATAGGCGATGACGTCCGCGTCGGCGATCAGCCGGGCCGCCTTGAGGGTGATGAGCTCGGGGTCGCCGGGGCCGAGCCCCACGCCGTAGAGGCGGCCGGTCACTCGCGCTCCTGGGCGAGCGCGTTGAGGGCCGAGGCGGCCATCGCCGAGCCGCCGCGGCGGCCGTGCACCGTGAGGTAGGGGATGTCCAGCGCGAACGCGGCGAGCGCCTCCTTGGACTCGGCGGCACCGATGAAGCCGACCGGCGTACCGATGATCGCCGCCGGTCGGGGTGCGCCGTCGAGCAGCATCTCGAGCAGGTGGAACAGCGCCGTCGGGGCGTTGCCGAACGCGACGACGGCTCCCTCGAGCCGGTCCTCCCACAGCGACACCGCGGCGGCCGACCGGGTGGTCGCCCACTCCTTGGCCAGCGCGGGCACCCGCTCGTCGCGCAGCAGGCACAGCACCTCGTTGTCCTTGGGCAGCCGCGCCCGGGTGACGCCGGAGGCCACCATGGTGGCGTCGGTCAGGATCGGTGCGCCGGCCTCGAGCGCGGTGCGCGCCGCTGAGACGAGGCCGGGATGGATGTCGAGATCGCGGGTCAGGTCGACCTGGCCGCAGGCGTGCACCATGCGTACGGCGACCTTCTCGGCGTCGGCCGGGAGGTGGGACAGCTCCGCCTCGGCGCGGATCGTCGCGAACGAGTCGACGTAGATCGCCGGTCCGTCGGCGACGTAGTCGTAGTGGCGCGTCGGTCGTTTCATACGTTCTCCAGGTCGGGGATGACGATGCTGCGCCACGGCGTCACGATCACCTCGGCGCCGGCGCGATCCAGGATCGTCGCTGCGAGCTCGGGAGTGAGCAGGCCGTCGGGCACCGCGAGATGTTCGGCGCTGCGGCCGTCGTCCTGCGCGATGATGCCGTACGGCGGAGGCAGCGCGCTGACCTGGGTCCGGAGATCGCGGGCGTAGTGCGTGCCGAGCAGCTCGGCGCCGCCGTCGGGCAGGTCGTCGAGGTGCCACCGTGCCGTCTCGCCCTCACCGCGGTGCCGGAGGAACGACTGGGCGTACGACAGCAGCGCCTCGGGTGCCTCGTCGAGCGAGGCCAGGGGACCCCAGTGCTTCGACCCGATGCGCAGCTGCACGGTCTCGGCATCGACGGCCATCAGGCCGAGGTCGAGCGACCGCGAGGCGATGTCGCCGCGGCCGTCGTCGAGGACGAACAGGAAGCGGCCGGCCAGGCCCGCGAAGTCGGGCTCGGCGCACAGCTGCCGGTCGAGCTCGTGCGCCACGTGGCGGAGGTCCGCGCGGCCGCCGACACGGCCGGTCAGCGGCGACACCATGACGTTGCGGACGAGTTCGTGGCTCGGTGACGGCAGCAGTCCGGACTCGGCGATCGCGTCGACCAGCACCGCCGGCACGCAGCCGTCGGCGTGCTCGATCCCGCGGAGCTGCAGGTTGGTCCGCTTGGTCAGCAGCAGTGTGCCGTCGGCGTAATCGGCTGCGATGCCGACCACGTCGCGCAGTGCCGAGGTCGGCAGCACACCGCCGATGAGGCGCAGCCGCACGATCGCGCCGTCGTCCGCGATCCACGGTCGCAGGACGCCGGGACAACGGTCGGGATGGGAGCGGTTCGTCACCCCGTCATGGTGTCACGCGGGCTTCGGTGCCTCGTCGAGCACGCAGTCACCGCAGATGCCGGCGCCGGGCACGCGGTAGAACAGGCAGCACGAGCGGCGTACGAATGAAGGTCCTGCGGGGTCGAGGTCGCCCGTCCCGGCGAGCGTGCCGCGGTCGAGGAGCTGCGCGACCAGTCGCGTGGCGGCCTCCGCGCGATCGGGGCGCGCCGCACGGAGCATCGTCGATGCACCGGCGAGGCTCGACGCGACGTTGCCCCACAGCACCTGCGGCGAGACCGCGAACGTACGCCCGAACGCCTCGAGCACCGGCGCGACGATCGGCTGCAGCACGTACGCGTCGAGGTCCTCGGCGAGATCTCCGGTCACCGCCCCGCCGACGGCGCTGCGGGCCAGCGGCCACGGACCACCGACGACCGGCTGCCACCAGAGCTCGTCGAGCTCCAGTCGCGGCACGCGATCGGCGAGCACCGCCGAGGCGAAGGCGGGCGACACCAGGCGAGCCGCCAGGCCGAGGAACACGATCGACGCCGTGGCGCGTTCCTCGATCTCGGCGGCGGCCACGCGTGAACGCTCGGCGAGCATCTCGCGCGCCGCGGCCACACGGTCGGCGATGACGTCCGGCCCGGTGAGCTCACGCAACGGCCGCCACCCGGCATCGGGCGTCCAACGGTCCAGGACGAAGAACGGCCCGACCTCGGCAGCGAGGTCGAGCGCCGCGTCATCCGGGCCGGTGGTCATCCATTCGTGCCGCTGAGCAGCCCTGTCGTACGTACTTCGGTGACGTCCCCTCGCGCAGCCCGGGCCGAGGCCTGGCCCGCGAGCGCATCGGCGGCGACGTTGAGCGGCCACACCGTGAGGTCCGTGAGGTGCGCCTTGACCTTCTGGAAGAACACCGGAGCGCCGGTGTCACGCCTGGCCTGCATCAACGCGTAGATCGCCTGCACGATCTCGACATTGGCGACGATCTCCTTCTTGGAGTTGCGCCAGCCGTTGCGCGCCCAGCCGCCGGCCCACGTCGTCGAGCAGCCGATCGTGTAGGACGAGTCGGCCTGGATCACGAGCGGCCGGTCGGCGAAGTCGCGCAGCGCGTTCTCGACCGCCAGCAGCTCGCCGATGTTGTTGGTGCCCTGCAGCAGCCCGCCGCACGCGGACGTGCCGTCGTCCGCGACGTACGCCCACCCGGTCGGCCCGGGATTGGTGACGCACGAGCCGTCGGTGCCGACGACGATCGCGCCGCCGAGCTCGAGCACGGCGGTGTGGGTCCTGGCGAGTGTCACGTGGCTGCTCCTGGCTGTTGGTGGATCGAGTCTCGCATCATCCGCGCGGGTAGCCGCGCCGGACGGTCCGGTCGAGGATGCCGAGCGTGCCGCTCAGGTTGGTCACCGAGACGACCGGGAAGATGCCCGAGTCCTTCCAGTCCTGGCTGACGTTCGACCAGTCGTAGAACGACGTGACCAGTGTCCCGCCCTCAGCCGGCTCCAGCTGGTAGCCGTAGACGTGTCCTATGCCTGGACGGACCTTGCCGACGATCGACCAGGAGATCAGCCGATCACGCTCGAAGTCCTCGATCGTGACCGTGACGTCGTACTTCCCGTAGTCGGGAATGTCGTTGAGCGACTCCCGATCCATGTGGACGACGAACGTGTCACCGACTGCCTCGACGACGTCGCCGTCAGCGTCCTGCAACATGCCCGAGGCGTCGATCGCGACGTGACCCTGGGGATCACACAGGACCGCGAAGATGTCCGCTGCCGAGGCCGGGATCAACCGCTGGGCTTCGATGCGCTCAGTCATGCGCCGACCCTATCGAGCGGCTGGTCTGCCGGCTCGGGTCAACGCGCTGGGCCGGTAGGCTGAGCCCATCCGCTCGCCGCGGATGCAGGAACTCCGGTGCGAGCCCGGGGCGGTTCCGCCACTGTGAGTCTTCGGACGAGCCAGACACTGACCGCGGCGGCTCCCACCACAACGGGGCGAGAACCCCGAGGAGGAACATGACGCGCATCGCGTTGCTGTCCACGTCCGACACCGACCTGCTGTCGGCCCGCGCGAGCGGCGCGGACTACGTGCTGGCCAATCCTGTGCGCGGCGTGCCCGACCTGACCGATGTCGACCTGGTCGTCGCGCGCGTGCTCGGCGCCGCGGACGACGTGCAGAAGCTGGTGCTGCCGCACGTCGGTCAGCGGCCCGTGGTCGTGCTCGGAGGTGAGCAGACCCCGAGCGCCGAGCTGATGGAGCTGTCGACCGTCCCGGTGGGCACGGCCGCCGAGGCGCACCGCTACCTCGCCGAGGGTGGTCCGGCCAACCTCGGCCAGCTGCACGCGTTCTTGTCCGACACGGTCCTGCTGACCGGTGAGGGCTTCGAGCCGCCGGCGGTGCTGCCGGAATGGGGAGTCGCGGATCGTTCGGACGTTGAGCCTGTCGAAGCCACGCCCCGCCCCAAGATCGGCATCCTCTATTACAGGGCTCACGAGGCGTCGGGCAACAGTGCCTTCGCGCACCAGCTCGCCGACGCGATCGATGCGACCGGTGAGGCGTACGGCGTGCCGATCTTCTCCTCGTCGCTGCGTGCGGCGCCCGACGAGCTGTTCACCGAGCTCGGCAAGCTCGACGCCCTGATCGTGACGGTGCTGGCGGCTGGCGGCACCAAGCCCGGCACCGTCAGCGCCGGCGGCGACGACGAGTCGTGGGACGTCGAGCGCATGAAGGCCCTCGACATCCCGATCCTCCAAGGGCTCTGCCTGACCTCGAGCCGCGAGGACTGGGCGGCGTCCGACGACGGCGTCACGCCGCTCGACTCGGCCAACCAGATCGCGATCCCGGAGTTCGACGGCCGCATCATCACGGCACCGTTCTCGTTCAAGGAGATCGACGAGGACGGCCTGCCGCGCTACGTCGCCGACCCCGAGCGCTGCGCCCGGGTCGCCGGCATCGCCGTCGCCCATGCTCGCCTGCGGCACACGCCGCCGGCTGAGCGCAAGGTCGTGCTGATGCTGTCGGCCTACCCGACCAAGCACAGCCGGGTCGGCAACGCCGTGGGCCTCGACACCCCCGTGTCCACCATTCGCCTGCTGCGCGCGATGCGCGATGCCGGCTACGACCTCGGCGCGCCGGGCGAGGTTCCCGGCCTGGAGCTCGACGACCTGACCGAGGCCGGCAACGCACTGATCCACGCCCTCATCGCCGCCGGTGGCCAGGACGAGGAGTGGCTGACCCAGGTGCAGCTGACCGAGAGCCACGTCCGCATCCCCGCGGCGCAGTACGCGGACTGGTTCGACGGCTTCCATCCCGACCTGCGCGACGCGATGCTCGAGGCGTGGGGCCCCGCCCCCGGCAAGCTCTTCGTCAACGACGACCACGAGATCGTGCTGGCCACGATCCGCGCCGGCAACATCGTGCTGATGATCCAGCCGCCCCGCGGCTATGGCGAGAACCCCGTCGCGATCTATCACGATCCGGACATGGCGCCCTCCCACCACTACCTCGCCGCATACCGATGGGTCGAGCAGGAGTTCGGCGCCCACGCCGTCGTCCACCTCGGCAAGCACGGCTCGATGGAGTGGCTGCCGGGCAAGAACGCGGCACTGTCGGCGTCGTGCGGCACGGACGCCGCCATCGGCAACCTGCCGCTGATCTATCCGTTCCTGGTCAACGACCCGGGCGAGGGCGCGCAGGCCAAGCGCCGCGCGCACGCCACGATCGTCGACCACCTGATCCCGCCGATGGCCCGCGCCGAGTCGTACGGCGACATCGCCAAGCTCGAGCAGCTGCTCGACGAGTACGCCAACATCGCGGCCATGGACCCGGCCAAGCTGCCGGCGATCCGGTCGCAGATCTGGACCCACATGCGGGCCGCGGAGATGCACCGGGACCTCGGGCTCGACGACATCCCGGACGAGGACGACTTCGACGACTTCATCTTCAACGTCGACGGCTGGCTGTGCGAGATCAAGGACGCGCAGATCCGCGATGGCCTGCACGTTCTGGGCCAGGCTCCCCACGGCGAGGCTCGGGTCAACCTCGTGCTCTCGATCCTGCGGGCGAGCCAGATCTGGGGCGGCGAGACCGGGGCGGTCCCCGGCCTGCGCGCGGCGCTCGGTCTCAAGGAGGGCTCCCAGCTCGGCGCGATCGACGAGATCGAGAGCCAGGCCAAGGCGCTGATCCAGGCCATGGAGGACGCTGAGTGGGACGCCGCCGCGGCCCAAGGCCTCACCGATGTGCCCGAGGTGGCGCGGGTCCTCGAGTTCGCCGCCACCGAGGTCGTACCGCGCCTCGCCAAGACCACTGACGAGCTCGACCACGTGCTCCACGCGCTCGAGGGCGGCTTCGTCCCCGCCGGGCCCTCGGGCTCCCCGCTGCGCGGACTCGTCAACGTCCTGCCGACCGGTCGCAACTTCTACACCGTCGACCCCAAGGCGGTGCCGTCACGCCTCGCGTGGGAGACCGGCCGCGCCATGGCCGACTCGCTGATCGAGCGCCACCTCGCCGACACGGGCGACTACCCGCGCTCGGTGGGCCTGTCGGTCTGGGGCACCTCCGCCATGCGTACGTCCGGCGACGACATCGCCGAGGTCCTCGCGCTGGTCGGCGTCGAGCCCGAGTGGGACCCCGCCTCTCGCCGGGTCAACGGCCTGCGGGTCATCCCGCTCGACGAGCTCGGCCGTCCGCGCATCGACGTGACGGTGCGGATCTCCGGCTTCTTCCGCGACGCGTTCCCGCACGTCATCGGCATCCTCGACGACGCGATCCGCCAGGTCGCCGAGCTCGACGAGCCCGAGGACCGCAACTACGTCCGCGCGCACGCGCAGCGCGACCTCGCCGACCACGGCGACCAGCGCCGGGCCACGACCCGGATCTTCGGGTCGAAGCCGGGGTCGTACGGTGCGGGCATCCTGCAGGTCATCGAGGCCGGCAACTGGCGCGACGACAAGGACCTCGCCGAGGTCTACACCGCCTGGGGCGGCTTCGCGTACGGGCGTGACCTCGACGGCGCTCCGGCGGCCGACGACATGCGCGCCAACTACAAGCGCATCGCCGTCGCGGCCAAGAACATCGACACCCGCGAGCACGACATCGCCGACTCCGACGACTACTTCCAGTACCACGGCGGCATGGTCGCCACGGTCCGCGCGCTGACCGGCGCCGACCCCAAGGCGTACGTGGGCGACTCGACGACGCCCGACGCCGTCCGCACGCGGACGCTGCAGGAGGAGACGACGAGGGTGTTCCGCGCCCGCGTCGTCAACCCGCGCTGGATCGGTGCGATGCAGCGGCACGGCTACAAGGGCGCGTTCGAGCTCGCCGCGACGGTCGACTACCTCTACGGGTTCGACGCCACGACCGGCGTCGTGCACGACTGGATGTACGAGACGCTCGCCAAGGAGTACGTGCTCGACGAGGACAACCAGGCGTTCATGAAGGACGCCAACCCGTGGGCGCTGCGCGGCATCATCGAGCGGCTCAACGAGGCCGCCGACCGCGACCTGTGGGCCGATCCCGATCCGGAGGTGCTGGCCGCGATGCAGCAGGTCTACCTCGACATCGAGGGCGACCTCGAGGACCAGGAATGAGGCGCATCCGGGTCATCGGGATCGGACCCGGCGACCCGGACCAGGTGACCCTCGAAGCGGTCGCCGCGATGCACTCGGTGGCCTACTTCGTCGTCGCCGACAAGGGACCCGACGACCCGTTGCTGGCCGCCCGGCGCGAGCTGCTGAGCCGGCACGTCGGGTCCGGCGCGACCGTCGTCGCCGTACGCGACCCGGAGCGCGACCGGGCCGACCCTGCCGACTACCGCGGCGCCGTGAGCGACTGGCACGAGGCGCGCGCCGAGGCGTACGAACAGGTGCTCCTCCAGCAGCCGGGCGACGTCGGCTTCCTCGTGTGGGGCGATCCGGCGTTCTACGACTCGACGATCCGCATCGTCGAGCGCGTCCTCGCACGGGGTCACGTCGAGGCCGAGTGGGACGTGATCCCCGGCATCTCGAGCCTGCAGCTGCTCGCCGCGCGGCACCGCATCGTGCTGCACGAGATCGGTCAGCCCATCACGGTGACGACGGCCCGCAAGCTCGGCGAGGCGGTCGAGGCCGGCGCCGACAACATCCTCGTGATGCTGAGCGCACGCATCGACCTCGATGGGCTCGACGACTGGCACATCTGGTGGGGTGCCAACCTCGGCACCGCACACGAGCGACTCGTCGCCGGCAAGGTCGCCGATGTCGCGGCCGAGATCGACGCAGCCCGCGCCGCCACCAAGGCTGACGCGGGCTGGGTCATGGACGCCTACCTGTTGCGCCGCTGATCAGACGGGCTCGTCAACGACCCGCGAGCTGCTCAGCGTGAGTGCGCCGAGCGCGCCGATCAGGCCGACGACGACCGCCAGCACGGCGTACGTGATCCGCTCTCCGTGGAAGAACGACGCGACCAGGTCGCTGCTCCACCCGCCGGCCGGCAGCTGCGTGGTGACGAGCAGCGCGATCATCGTGCCGACGACGGCGGTGCCGACGCTGGTGCCGACCTCCTGAGCCGTGTCGTTGAGTGCCGTGCCGATCGACGTGCGGTTCTCCGGCATCGCGCTGACCAACGCGACGGCGCAGATCGTCATGACGGTGCGCAGGCCGACGGTCATCACGACCATCGAGACCGCGATCGCGAGGTAGCCGTGCTCGACGCCCCAGGCGAGCCCGCCGAGTGCACCAGCCAGCAGGCCGGCGCCGACGAGGCAGGCGACCCGGTGCCCGAACCTCCGCGCGAGCCACTCCGACACCGGTGTCGCGACGATCATCGTGACGATCAGCGGGAGGTTGGCCAGGCCGGCCCGCACGGGACTCCACCCGTAGGCGTACTGGAAGTGCAGGATCAGGCCGAACATCACGCTGGCCATCGCGATCGACGTGCCGATCTGCGCGATCGCGGCGCCGCGGACCGTGCCGTTCGAGAACAGCCCGAGGTCCAGCATCGGCGATGCCGTACGACGCTCGTGCCGGACGAACGCGATGCCCGCGGCCAGGGCGCCGACGATCGAGCCGAGGGTGAGGGCCGACAGCCAGCCGTGCTCGACACCGCTGGTGAGCGAGAAGCAGGCGAGGCCGATCGCCGCGATGCTCAGCACAGCACCGGGCAGGTCGAGCGCATCGTCGGTCAGGTCCTCCGGGCGGTCAGCCGGTACGCCACGACGGACGCCGAGGAACGCGATCAGGGCGATCGGCGCGTTGACGACGAGCAGCCACTCCCACCGCACGTGGGCCAGCGCGGTGCCGCCCAGCAACGGACCGAGGATGAACCCGGACATGCCGACGACGATCATCACCGTCATGGCGCGCATCCGCAGCGCCTGGTCGTCGAAGAGGCGGAAGACCAGCGAGTTGGTGATCGGCGCCATCGCGGCGGCGGTGACGCCGAGCGCGGCCCGCAGGCCGATGAGCTCACCGGCGCTGCTGACCGCGACGACGCACAGGCTGATCAGCCCGAACGCCGCCAGCCCGACCAGCAGAACGCGGCGGCGACCAAGTCGGTCGGCGGCTGAGCCCGCGGTCAGCAACAGGCCGCCGAACGTCAGCGAGTAGGCGCCGGTGACCCACTGCAGGGCGGTCGTGCCGCTGCCGAGGTCGCGCCCGATCGTGGGCAGGGCGATCGTCAGCAGGGTGTTGTCGACCATCTCGACGAAGAACGCGAGGCAGAGGGCCGAGAGCGGGATCCAGGCGGCGCGCAGCGATGTGTACGTACGCGGCGGGGCCGAAGTCGTGGTGGGGGTCATGGTGACACCTCCTATCGAACGCTGTTCGACTATCGAACAACGTTCTATAGAATAGAACAACGTTCGATGATGCACAACATCTGGTTGGATGTGAGTCATGGCACCTTCGCGACAGCGCCCCGAACCGCGGCGTCCTGGGCGGCGGCAACGCGCCTCGCACTCGATGGAAGCCGTCCTGACGGAGGCCGTCGCGCTGCTCGACGAGGCTGGGGACGGCGCACTGACCTTCCGCGCCCTCGCGGCCCGGCTGGGCACTGGTGTCGGCAGCATCTACTGGTACGTCGCCAGCCGCGACCAGCTCCTCGACCGCGCCACGGATCACGTCGTCGGTCAGCTGTTGGCCGACGTCCAGGAGCACTCCGACGGCGACGACGCCATCGACGACCTGAGAACCATCGCCCTGATGATGTTCGACGCGATCGCCGCCCGGCCGTGGCTGGGCGCCTACTTCATGCGCAACTCCCTGCTCCAGCCCAACACGCTGCGCCTCTACGACCTGCTGGGCCAGCAGGTGCTGCGGCTCGAGCTCACGCCGCGCCAGAGCTTCCACGCCGTCTCGGCGGTCGTCGGGTTCACCGTGGGGGCTGCGGCCGACCTGGGACAGGAGCCGCCGCAGGAGATCCTCGACGGCAGCGTGGGCCGCGAGGAGTACCTCGCCCTGTTCGCCGACATGTGGCGGGCACTCGACCCGGACGAGTACCCGTACGTCCACCAGATCGCGGACGAGTTCGCGCACCACGACGACGCCGAGCAGTTCCGCGCGGGCCTCGACCTGCTGCTGGCCGGGCTCCGGCAGCAGGCCCGTCGCTGATCAGACGGGCTGGGCCGCCAGCTGCGAGTAGACCGCCTCGATCGGCAGACCCGGCGCGGCCTTGGCCTGGTGGCTGACCTCGTCGGCCAGGACCTCGAAGTCGCCGGCCTCGATGCCGTCGAGGGCGGACTTCACGACGTCGGCGGGGTCGGACTTCGGCGCGTCGACGCCGGCCACCATGTCGGTGTCGACATAGCCGACGTGCAGCCCGACGACCTGGACGCCGCGGGGCGCGAGCGCGAGGCGCAGGCCGTTCGTGGCGCTCCAGAGCGCGGCCTTGGTCGGCTCGTACGTGCCGCCGAACGAGACCCACGACAGGGCCGAGTGCACGTTGAGGATGACGCCGTTGCCGTTGTCGGCGATGCGGTCAGCCAGGAGCGACGCGAGGCGCAGCGGGCCGAAGTAGTTGGTCTCGAACTCCTGGCGGATCGCGGTCTGGTCCGCGGTCAGGAGCGGTCCGCCGGCCACGATGCCGGCGTTGTTGATCAGGACGGTCACGTCGGGCGTCGCGGCAACCGCAGCGTCGACGGAGGCGGCGTCGGTCACGTCGAGCTGCAGCGCGACGACCCGCGGGTCGCTGGTGTCGATCGTCGAGGCGTCGCGGGCGGCCGCATAGACCTTCGTGGCGCCGCGCTCGAGGAGCTGGGTGACGTACTCCTTGCCCATGCCGCGGTTGGCTCCGGTGACGAGGACGGTCTGGTTCGCGAGTGCGGTCATGATGATTCCTTGAGGAGAGAAGTAAACAGGTTGGTGTACTTCTGCAATGTACACAGGTCGGTTTACTTTTCGCAACCAGCCGCCTATCCTGATGTGGTGACGACGACGAAGAGCAAGCCCCGCGAGCGGTTGCTGGCTGCCGCCGAGGAGCTGTTCTATCGCGAGGGCGTCCACCTCGGCGTCGACCGGTTGTGCGAGGTGGCGCAGGTGTCGAAGCGATCGATGTACCAGCACTTCGGCAGCAAGGACGAGGTCCTCGTCGAGATGCTCAAGGCCCGTGCGGCGCACGTCATGGCCGGGCTCGACACAGACCCGGACGCCGCGCCCCGTGATCGGATCCTGACGGTGTTCGACTCGCTCCACGCCCAGGCGTCGACCCCGGACTTCTTCGGCTGCCCGTTCGTGAGCGTGGCCACGGAGCTCAAGGATCGCGAGCACCCGGCCAGCATCGCGGCGAAGGGCTACAAGCTCGAGCTCACGGCCTTCTTCGAGGAGCAGGCCAGGCTCGCCGGCGCGACCGACCCCGAGATGTTGGCGGTCCAGCTCACGATGATGTTCGACGGTGCGGGCGCCTACAGCGTGGTCCGGGGCGGTGCGTCGCCGGCGGCTCGCTCGGCGGTCGAGGCGCTGCTCGCCTCACAGGGGATCTAGCGGCCCATGACGGCGCGGCCCGCCGTCACGAGTGTGGCCGCGACCGACGTCGGTGAACCCCCGACGTAGCCGGCGACCATCGCGCCGTCGCGCAGCATCATGAGCTGCTCGGCCTTGCCGTCGACGTTGTCGACGCCGAGCTGGTCGAGCAGCTCACGGAACTGGCCGATCAGCCAGGCGCGGTGATCACGCACGACGCGACTGCCCGGATGGTCGCCGGGCAGCTCGGCGGCGGCGTTGATGAAGGCGCAGCCGCGGAAGCCCGGCTGGCACATCACCGAGCCGACCGCCTCGGCGTACCACTCGAGCACGCCGGCCGGATCGTCGGGAAGCTCGGCGCGCTTGGCGGTGAGCGCGTCCTCGACGGCCGCGACCTGCTGGGCGAGATAGCTCGTGACGAGGTCGTCCTTGGTGGGGAAGTGCCGGTAGAACGTGACCTTGGAGACCCCGGCCTCGGCGATGAGCCGGTCTGCGCTGACCGCGCGGATGCCGTCGGCGTAGTAGCGACGGCTCGCGGCGTCCAGGATGCGCTCGCGCACGGGGGATGCGGTGCTCGGCATCGTCACACTCCTTCGGGTTGTCATCGTGCCACGATCGTGCTTTGATTCATGTAGACGTACTAGTTAGTCTACCTCAATCCCCAGGAGTTCACATGCCCGAGCAGATCCTCTACACCGCAGTCGCCACCTCGACCGGCGACGGCCGCAACGGTCACGTACGTTCGAGCGACGGCATCCTCGACACCGAGGTCCGCTTCCCGGTCGAGCTGGGTGGCGCGGGCGGCGCGACCAACCCCGAGCAGCTGTTCGCGGCCGGCTATGCCGCGTGCTTCCACTCCGCCCTCAAGTCGAGCAAGTCGCAGCACGGCGTCGACGTCACCGACTCGGCCGTCACCGCCGAGGTCGGCATCGGCCCCAACGGCCTCGGCGGGTTCGGCCTGGCCGTGACCCTGCGCGTCGAGCTGTCGGGCGTCTCGCAGGAGGACGCCGAGAAGGCCGTCGCGGTGGCGCATGAGTGGTGCCCCTACTCCAACGCGACCCGCGGCAACATCGACGTCATCCTCGACGTCGAGGTCGGCTGAGGCTCAGTCCTCCGGGTCGACCGGCGGCTCGGCGCCTTCGCGCTCGTCCCGGTCGGCCCACTCCAGCAGCGGTGCGATGTCGAAGACCGCCTCGTCGATGCCGGCGTGGAGGTCGCCGAGCTCGGCGAAGCGCGCAGGCACGGTCTCGATCGTGAAGTCGTGCGGGTCGACGTCCTCGACCTCGTCCCAGCGGATCGGCGTCGACACGCGGCCGTCGGCAAAGCCGCGCACGGAGTAGGCGGCTGCGATCGTGTGGTCGCGGGCGTTCTGGTTGTAGTCGACGAACAGCTGCGCCGGGTCACGGTCCTTGCGCCACCACGTCGTCGTGACGTCGTCGGGCGCGCGGCGCTCGACCTCCCGGGCGAACGCCAGCGCCCCACGGCGTACGTCCTTGAACTCGTGCTCGGGCTTGATGCGTACGTAGATGTGCAGGCCGTTGCCGCCTGACGTCTTGGGGAACCCCGTCGCGCCGAGCTCGTCGAGCACCTCCTCGGCGACCCGGGCGACGCGCTTGACCGTGGCGAAGTCGCACTCCGGCCCGGGATCGAGGTCGATGCGCCACTCGTCGGGCTTCTCGACATCGGCCTTGCGGCTGTTCCACGGGTGGAACTCGACGGTCGACATCTGCACGGCCCAGATCACCGACGCGAGTTCGGTGACGCAGAGCTCGTGCACGTCGCGGTCGTAGCGGGGGAAGTGGACGCTGACGGTCTTGACCCAGGGCGGGGCGCCCGACGGCAGCTTCTTCTGGTGCACCTTGTCGCCGGCGAGGCCCTTGGGGAAGCGGTGCAGCATGCACGGTCGCTCATACAGCGCGTTGACGATGCCGTCGCCGACCGCGAGGTAGTAGTCGACGAGGTCGAGCTTGGTCCAGCCCCGCTCGGGGAAGTACACACGATCGGGGTTGCTCACGCGCACGACCTTGTCGTCCACCTCGATCTCCACCGCGGGCGACGATGCCTTGGCCATGCCCCCACCGTATGACCTACGGTCGCCGCACGCCTGTGGGATTGGGGTACGCGACGGCGCCGGATGCCTCGACGGCGCGGGCCAGGGCGAGCAACGGCTCCTCGATCGTGATCATCCGGCCGGTGGCCTCGCGGTCGATGCCGGCTGCACACACCCGGTCCGTCGTGTCCTCGACCTGTTGGCGGGCGGCCCGGCCGGTGTCGGTGATCGTGCCGTCGGCGCCGACCCACCCGCGCGTCGCCAGCCGGCTGACCGCCGCCGCCCACTCGTCCTCGGTCCAGCCGCGCATGGTGCGCTGCTGGTCGCTGGCGAGGCCTGCGGCGACGGCGAGGGCGTTCGCCGCGGCGCCGTCGAGGCCGGCGGAGGTCAGCACCGCGACGTGGCAGTCGCCGCGATACTCACGCAGCGTCGTGGCGGCCTGCCAGATGCGGCCGATGTCATCATCGGGCTCGGGCAGTGAGTGGTGCGCGGCAGCCAGCGGCTTGCCGGCGAAGTCGATGCCGCGGGTGATCGCCGAGAGCTCCTTGGCCAACCGTGCGGTGTCCGCGCCGTCGGTCGCCGGCGCGAGTGTGTCGCGCGCCAGGCCGTACCTCGTCGCCAGCACGTCGTCGCGCGACGCCATCGACCACGCATCGGGCAGCGCTCGGGTCACCATGCGCGGGGCGAAGCCGTGGAACAGCGCCACGACGAGCTCGGGTGCGGGGGTGCCGACGGCCGCCGAGCGCGACGCCATGTAGCCCATCCAGTAGCCCTTGAGGCCGATCGCCTCGTAGCGCTGCTTGGTGTCGGGAGCGAAGTAGACGACGTCGTGCACCGCCTCGATCGCGCGCCAAAAGGTCGTGCCGTGGGTCATGGCCCCATCCTGTCAGGCCGGCTGGGAGCCGCCGGTACGGTCGACCTTGATGACTGACACAGCGCAGAACACCCGCGTCCTGCTGGCCTCCCGCCCTCACGGCGAGCCGACCTCGGACAACTTCACGATCGAGTCCGCCTCGATCCCCGCACCCGGTGAAGGTGAGGTCCTGCTCCGCACGATCTACTTGTCGCTCGACCCCTACATGCGCGGCCGCATGAGCGCCGCCAAGTCGTACGCTGCACCGTTCGAGGTCGGCGAGCCGATGCAGGGTGGGATCGTCGCCGAGGTCGTCGAGTCGCGTGCCGACTCGCTCCGACCGGGCGACATCGTGCTGGCCTACGGCGGCTGGCAGACGTACGGCGTGGCGTCGGCCTCGCACGTGCGCAAGCTCGATCCCACCCAGGCGCCGGTCTCGACCGCGCTGGGGGTGCTCGGAATGCCGGGCTTCACGGCGTACGCCGGACTGCTCGAGATCGGCCGGCCCCAGCCGGGCGAGACCGTCGTGGTGGCCGCGGCGGCCGGACCGGTCGGCTCGGCCGTCGGTCAGATCGCGCGCATCAAGGGCGCTCGTGCGGTCGGCATCGCGGGCGGTCCCGCCAAGGTGGCCTGGCTCGAGGAGCTCGGCTTCGACGTGGCGCTCGATCACCGCTCGCCGACCTTCGCTGATGATCTCAAGGCCGCCGTGCCCGACGGCATCGACGTCTACTTCGAGAACGTCGGTGGGCACGTGTGGGACGCCGTCCTGCCGCGCCTCAACACGTACGCCAGGGTGCCGGTGTGCGGGCTCGTCGCGCACTACAACGAGACTGAGCCGCCGGCCGGCCCGGACCGGTCGGTGCGACTGATGACCTCGATCCTGACCAAGGGCCTCACGGTGCGCGGCTTCATCCAGACCGAGTTCGTCACGACGCACCAGACGGCGTTCCAGGCGGACGCTGCCGGCTGGTTGCGCGACGGCTCGCTGCGCCATCGCGAGGACGTCGTCGACGGGCTCGAGAACGCACCTGAGGCGCTGGTCGGCCTGCTCAAGGGCAGGAACTTCGGCAAGCTGCTCGTGCAGGTCGGCCCCGACCCGACCCGCACGAGCTAGCTCCTACTGCAGGGTCATCCGGGGTTCGCCGGCCGAGGTGAGCCCGGTGCCCGTACGCACACAGGACCCGCTCCTGGGCGCGCCGGCGTTGTAGGCCTGGCGGACGCACGAGCGGGTCGCGAGCTGGCCCCAGTAGTTGGGGTGCAGCGACTCCTGGATGTAGTACGGGCTGCTGCCGGCGGTCGTCACGGTGCGGATCTGGTTGACCCACTCCGTACGGTCGACCGCCGTCGGCGCCGTCCAATTGGCCAGGCCGACCTCCTCGTAGAGGCCGACCCCGCCCTCGCACAGCCGCCGGCCGTTGAACGTCGACGACAGGTTGAGCGTCCTGGCGTTCGTGATCCCGGCCTGGCTGATCGCGCCGGTCACGGTGCTGTTGATCGTCGGGAGAGCGGTGTTGTTGGCCCAGTCGGCGTCGGCGTTCCAGAAGCCACAGCCGCCGGTGTTCTGCCGCGTGTAGCCGCTCTCGCTGTAGCGGAACCCCGAGCCGTTCGGCACCGGCGACGGGTAGTTCTGCACCAGCAGCGTCCACGAGCTGTCGGCATAGCCGGCGTTGCGCATCGCGGTCCGGACATTGGCGTACGCGTTCGCGATCCGCGTCTTCACCAGGGAGACGTTGCTGGTCGTGAAGTTGGCGACGACGCTGCTGTCGTCCTTGCAGTAGTCCTTCCACCAGCTCGGCGACGTCAGGAAGTCGGTGACGCACGACTGCACGACGCTCGCGAAGTTGAAGTCGTTGCCCCCGATCGACACCGCGACCATCCTGACGTTGTGGGTCGCGGCGAACTGCTGCAGCATCAGGGCCTGGCCCTGCTTGCCGGCGCCGTTGTCGTAGAAGTCGAGTCCGGGCTTGAAGTCGCTGCCGTCCGACGTCGCGGTCTTGGCGCCCGAGCACGCGAGGTTGAGACCCTGCACGCCGCCGCCGATGTAGATCTCGGCGCTCTTGCTGCGGTGGCACCGGTTGATCTGCTCGGCGGTGTTGGAGGCGTTGTCGAAGTACGCGGTGCCGCCGCCCGCGTCCGACCGCGCCGAGCTGTCGTTGGACGAGCCAGCCCAGCGCCCGGCCTCACCGGAGATGTAGGAGTCGCCGACCGACACGACGTACGGGGTCCCGCTGCCGGGACCGTCGGCATGGGCCGGTGCGGCCACGACGGTGAGGGTGGCGAACGCGAGACTCAACGCGACGAGGAGTGGACGTGCTCGGGTGACCAGCGACATGCGGTGCCTCCTAGGCGGACGTGCTCCCTCCGACCCAGCGGGTCCGGATCGAACCTAGTGGCGCACGTCACACTTTGGGAAGACCTAAATTACTTCTCGGTAGCAGTCAGCGGCGCAGCGGCCGGGTCAGCACCTTGGCGATGCACGCCGGCACGCCCTCGTCGTCCCCGTGGTCGCGGGCCCGATAGGCACTCGGGCTCTCGCCGACGAGCTCGGAGAACCGGGTGCTGAACGTGCCGAGCGAGGCGCAACCGACCTCGAAGCAGACCTCCGTGACGGAGAGGTCGCCCCGCCGGAGCAGGGCCATGGCCCGCTCGATGCGCCGGGTCATGAGATAGCCGTACGGCGTCTCGCCGAACGCAGCGCGGAAGCTGCGCGAGAAGTGGCCGGGCGACATCAGGGCGACCCGGGCCAGGGCCTCGACGTCGAGCGGCTTCGCATACTCGCGGTCCATCGTGTCGCGTGCCCTGCGGAGCAGGACGAGGTCCTCGTTCGCCACGCCACCATGATCGCATCCCGCTGCCGCTCCTTGAGCCGGTCGAAAGGATTTGACCTGGAGTGCGCTCCAGGGTTCATGCTGAACGCATGACTGTGACAGAGGTTCCCGCCGGGGGCGTGACGATCAGCGCGGCCGCCGAGCTGAGCGGGCTAACCGTCGACACCCTGCGCTACTACGAGAAGGAGGGCTTGTCCCTCCGCCGCCCGGGGCGGTCCGCGTCCGGGCAGCGTCGCTACACCGAGGAGGACGTGCGGTGGCTCGGCACGCTCGTCATGCTGCGCCGCACCGGCATGCCGATCCGCGACATCCGCCGCTTCGTCGACCTCTACCGCACCGAGGGCAGCGAGGCGCAACGGCTCGCGATCCTCGAGGCGCATCGCGAGCACGTGCTCGAGGAGCTGAACGAGGTGCAGACCCACCTCGACGCGATCAACCGCAAGATCACTTACTACAAGGAGCTGGTGAACGGATGAAG
The DNA here is from genome assembly GCF_001425755.1 of Aeromicrobium sp. Root344. Classification (GTDB taxonomy): domain Bacteria; phylum Actinomycetota; class Actinomycetes; order Propionibacteriales; family Nocardioidaceae; genus Aeromicrobium. Next base: position 1,770,002 of record NZ_LMDH01000001.1, read on the forward strand.
ACCACCGCATGGGGCGCCCAAGGCCTCGAGGCCAGCGTCGAGGGACTCGGCGCGATGGGGATGTCGGCGTTCTACGGAGACCGTGACGACACGGAGTCGACCGCGACTCTCAACCGCGCGCTCGACCTCGGTGTCACGATGATCGACACGGCCGAGATCTACGGCCCGTTCCTCAACGAGCGGCTCATCGGGCGCGCGATCGGCAGCCGCCGTGACGAGTACGCGATCGCGACCAAGTTCGCCACCCACATCGAGGACGACGGCACGATGGGGCCGCCCGACGGCAGCCCGGCGTACGCCCGCAAGGCGGTGGAGCGCTCGCTGAAGAACCTCGGCATGGAGACGATCGACCTCTACTACCTGCACCGGGTCGACCCGAACGTGCCGATCGAGGAGACCGTCGGTGCGATGGCCGAGTTCGTCACCGAGGGCAAGGTCCGCTACCTCGGGCTGTCCGAAGCGGCGCCCGAGACGATCCGGCGCGCGCACGCGACGCACCCGATCACCGCGGTCCAGACGGAGTACTCGCTGTTCGAGCGCAGCCCTGAGGTCAACGGCGTGCTCGACACGACGCGGGAGCTCGGCATCGAGTTCGTCGCGTACTCACCACTGGGTCGCGGCGTGCTGACCGGTGCCATCGCATCACCCGACGACCTGCCGGCGGACGACTGGCGGCGCAACATGCCGCGCTTCGGTGAGTCGAACCTGACGCACAACCTCGCGGTCGTCGACAAGGTGCGAGCCCTTGCGGGTGCCAAGGGGGTGACGCCGGGCCAGCTCGCCCTGGCCTGGGTCGTGCACCAGGACGGAGTCGTCGCGATCCCCGGCACGAAGCGTCGGACGTACCTGGAGGAGAACGTCGCCGCGGTCGACGTGGAGCTGTCCGACGCGGACCTGACGGCGCTCGCCGATGCGGCGCCCGTCGGCGTCACCCAGGGCGAACGCTACGACGAGGCCGGCATGCGGGCGGTCCACGTCTGACCCGGCCGACAGCCAACTTTTGAAGCGTTGCGCAGGTTCAAGCGCGGCTTTTCCTGCGCAATGCTTCAAAAGTCGGCGGGCTGACTAGCCCTTGGCGTGGTGCAGGACCCACTCGACGAACGGCGTCGCCTCGCGCCAGTCGGCACGTACGCGCTCGAGCAGCTCGGGCGTGTGGATGAACGGCTCGAAGCCGTAGCTCTTGCCGAGCGTCATCGACTTGTGGCGCAGGAGCTCGATGCGCGGGTGGTCGACGTCGAAGCCTCGCGGAGCGGTCTTGAGCCGGTCGCCGCCGAGCTCCCAGCCGGTCGCCTGCATCGTCGCGAGGATGTCCTCGAGCTCGCCGCCGCGCCGCTTGTCGACGATCGCGTCGCGGATGCTCGCGAGCCGGGGCGACGACGCCTCGTAGAACCCGACTCCGACGCGTACGCCGGGAGCGCCGACCTGCACGTAGTAGCCGGTCGACGGGCCCTTGGGCACGAAGGCGCCCTGGTGTGTCTTGTAGGGCGTCTTGTCCTTGGCGAACCGCACGTCGCGATAGGGCCGGAAGACCTTGGCATCGCCGAACTCGTCGGCCAGCCCGGCGACGAGTGCCTTCATGGGAGCGGCCACCGCCGCGTCGTACGTCTGCCGGTGGGCTTCCCAGTAGGTCTTGGTGTTGTCCATCTCGAGGTCGTCGTAGAAGTCGAGGGCCTCGACAGGGAATCCGGTGAACTCAGGCACCTTGCGAGGCTACTTCGTGACCGCGACGTCCTGCTCGCCCAGCACCCTGAGCAGCTCGAGCTTGCCGTACGTCTCGGTGCCGGGCGCGGCGCTCAGGATCACCAGGCTCTGGCCCTCCTCGGCCGTGGCCATGGTCTCGCAGTCGACCTCGAGGAGGCCCACCCGCGGGTGGATCAGTCGTTTCGTCATGGGGTGCCGGAGCCCGACCTCGTGGCGCTCCCAGAGCGCCGTGAACTCCTCGCCGGTCGCCAGAAGTGCGTCGAGCAGCGCGACCACGTCCGGGTCCTTGGGCCGCCGTGACCACGTGGCACGGACCTCCGCGACGCGGATGCGGCTGTGCTCGGCCTGCTCCTCCGGCGGCACGGCTCTGGTCTCGGGCTCGGCGAACCAGCGCCAGGTCCAGCTCGCCTCGACCCCGGTGAGCCCGCTGCGATCGCCCTGCAGGAGCCGCGACATCCGGTTCTGCGCCAGCACCACGCCGAGGTCGGAGATCACGAATGCGGCACAGTCCTCGAGCTGGTCGATGACCCGAAGCAGCACCGGGCGCACGTACGTCGAGGAGGCGCTGCGATCCGGCGCCGCGTGGCCCGCCAGCCGATAGAGGTGGTCGGTCTCGTCGTCGGACAGGCGGAGCGTACGGGCGAGGGCGCGCAGCATCTGGACCGATGGCTGTGGGCTGCGAGCCTGCTCGAGCCGGGCGTAGTAGTCCACCGACATCCCGGTCAGGTGGGCCACCTCTTCGCGACGGAGCCCGGCCGCGCGGCGACGCGGTCCGACCGAGAGGCCGACGTCGGCGGGCTGCAGTGCCTCACGACGGCGGCGGAGGAAGTCGGCGAGCGAGCTGCGATCCATGCCTCCATCATCGCGCGCGCTCGCAACCGTAAACAGGGATCGGCAGTCCGTGGCTGAACGCTCCTCTTTTGCGGTCGCGGAGCCCGACGCAGGCTGGACGCATGACGACTTCGACACTGACCACCAAGACCCTTGGCACCCTCGGCTCGACCCCCGCGATCGGGCTCGGCCTCATGGGGATGTCGGCTCTGTACGGGCCCACCGACCGCGACGAGAGCATCGCGACGATCCACGCGGCGCTCGATGCCGGCGTGACGCTGCTCGACACGGGCGACTTCTACGGCATGGGGCACAACGAGCTGCTGCTGGCCGAGGCGCTGACGGGCCGCGACCGTGACACCGTCGACATCAGCGTCAAGTTCGGCGCCCTCCGTGGTCCCGACGGCGGCTGGTACGGCTTCGACGCGCGGCCCGGCGCCGTGAAGACCTGGCTCGCGTACTCGCTCCAGCGCCTCGGCACGGACCACATCGACATCTACCGGCCGGCGCGCCTCGACCCCGACGTGCCGATCGAGGACACCGTCGGGGCGATCGCCGAGATGATCGAGGCGGGGTACGTCCGGCACATCGGTCTGTCCGAGGTCGGCGCCGAGACGATCCGCCGCGCCCACGCGGTGCACCCCATCGCCGACCTGCAGATCGAGTACTCGTTGATCTCCCGTGGCCTCGAGGGCGAGATCCTCGACACCTGCCGCGAGCTCGGCATCGGCGTCACGGCGTACGGCGTGTTGTCCCGTGGCCTGATCAGCGGCCACTACGCACCCGACCAGGTGACGGTCTCTGACTTCCGTTCGCACACTCCGCGATTCCAGGGCGAGAACCTCACCCGCAACCTCGGGCTCGTCGAGGCGCTGCGCGGTGTCGCGTCGGACGCCGGGATCACCGTGGCGCAAGCCGCGATCGCCTGGGTCGCCTCCCGCGGTGACGACATCGTCCCCGTCGTCGGCGCCCGTACGCGTGAGCGGCTCGCCGAGACACTCGGCGCCGCCGCGGTGACGCTGACCGACGAGCAGCTCGCGGCGATCGAGGCCGCGATTCCGCTCGACCAGGTCGCCGGCACCCGCTACGCCGCCGAGCAGATGGCGATGCTCGACAGCGAGAAGTAGGACGGCGGTCAGTTGCGGCGGGACTGGCGGCGCTCGACGAGCGGATAGATCGCCCACGCGATCAGGAGCGCGAGCACCTCGACGAGCGCTCCGACCACCATCTCAAGGTTCGACATCGTTTCCATGGCTCTGCCCTTCCCCCGATCCGCATGACACGTCTCACCTTCGAGTGTGTCGCGGCAGCCCAAATCCGCAAGGGCGCGAGGCGTTCAGAAGTTGCCGCGCAGCGCCTGCTCCCGCTCGATCGCCTCGAACAGCGCCTGGAAGTTGCCCTTGCCGAAGCCGAGCGAGCCGTGCCGCTCGATGAGCTCGAAGAACACCGTCGGCCGGTCGCCGATCGGCTTGGTGAAGATCTGGAGGAGGTATCCGTCCTCGTCGCGATCGACGAGGATCCCGCGCTTCTGCAGCTCCTCGATCGGCACGCGGACGTTGCCGATGCGCTCACGCAGCTCAGGGTCGGTGTAGTACGACTCCGGGGTGTCGAGGAACTGGATGCCCGCCGCGCGGAGCCGGTCGACGGTGTCGAGGATGTCGTTGGTCGCAAGCGCGAGGTGCTGCGCGCCGGGGCCACGGTAGAACTCGAGGTACTCGTCGATCTGCGACTTGCGCTTGCCGATGGCCGGCTCGTTGAGCGGGAACTTCACGCGATGGTTGCCGCTGGCCACGACCTTGCTCATCAGCGCGCTGTACTCGGTCGCGATGTCGTCGCCGATGAACTCGGCCATGTTGGTGAAGCCCATGATGCGGTTGTAGAAGTCGACCCACTCGTCCATGTGGCCCAGCTCGACGTTGCCCACGACGTGGTCGAGGGCCTGGAAGATCCGCTTCGGCGCGTCAGCGGGACGTGCGTAGGTCGAGCGCCGCTCGACGTAGCCGGGCAGGTAGGCGCCGGTGTACGCGTGGCGGTCGACGAGGGTGTGGCGCGTCTCGCCGTACGCCGCGATCGCCGCGAGACGCACCGTGCCGTGCTCGTCGGTCAGGTCGTGCGGCTCCTCGAGGATCGTCGCGCCCTGGGCGCGGGCATGGTCGATGCACGTGTCGACGTCGGGCACCTCGAGGGCGATGTCGATGACACCGTCGCCGTGCGCGCGGTGGTGGTCGAGGATCGGGCTGTCGGGGTCGACGCCGCCCTTGAGGACGAACCGCACGGCCCCGCTCTCCATGACGTACGCATGGTGGTCGCGGTTGCCGGTCTCGGGGCCGGAATAGGCGACGAGGTCCATGCCGAACGCGGACTGGTAGAAGTGCGCGGCCTGCGTGGCGTTGCCGACGGCCCACACGACGGCATCCCAACCGGTGACCGGGAACGGGTCGGTCGTGGTGTCGTACTCGACGAGGCCGACGAGCTGCTTGAGCTGGTCGAGATCGAGGTGGGCAAGACGTTCCGCGTCAGTCAGGTCGAGGGTCATGGGACCCACATCAACGCATCATGGCGAGATGGGCAAGCGATGCAGTCGTCGGTGGTCACTTGTGCTACATGAGGCCGGTAGTCTGAGAGATACCTCGGCAATCTGCATACTTCGGAGGCGATCTTGGACCAGCTCGACATCGCACTGGTGGAGGCGATGCGCGAACATCCGCGCGTCGGCGACCTCGAGCTGTCCCGCATCACCCAGGTCGCCCGCGCGACGGTGCAGTCCCGGCTCGCCAAGCTGGAGCGCACCGGGGTCATCACCGGCTACGGCCCCGACGTCGACCTCGTCGCCGCCGGCCATCCGGTGCTGGCGTTCGTGACGCTCGAGATCGCGCAGGGATCGCTCGACGCCGTCACCGACGAGCTCGACTCGTTGCCCAACGTGCTCGAGGCCTACGTCACGAGCGGCACGGCTGACGTGGTGTGCAAGATCGCCGCGACCTCGCACGAGGACCTGCAGGCGACGCTGCTGCACATCAGCAAGTCGGGCTCGGTCGTGCGCTCGACCAGCGTCATCGTGCTGTCGGAGCTGGTCCGCCCGAGGGTCCTCCCGATGTTGAGGAAGGGCGCCGAGGGCAGCACCTCCAGAGCCCCCGCATACCGCCAAGTTTTGTGACGGAACTCGTCACCCGGTACGTCGGTGGTGACGAGTTTCGTCACAAAACTGGGGGGCGCAGGACTTTCAGGCGCTTCAGCGCCTCTTCGATGATCTCCGGGCGTTTGCAGAAGGCCCAGCGGACCAGGGGACGGCCCGCGTCGACGTCGTCGTAGAACACCTGGTGCGGGATCGCGACGACGCCGGCGAGCCCGGGCAGCGTGCGGCAGAACTCCACCCCGTCAGCGAAGCCCAACGGCCTGATGTCGGTCGTCGCGAAGTAGGTGCCCTCCGGCACGAACACCTCGAACCCGATCTCGGCGAGCCCGTCGCACAACAGGTCTCGCTGCGACTGCAGCCGGTTGCGGAACGTGTCGAAGTACGCGTCGTCGGCGCCGAGCGCGTGGGCGATGGCCGGCTGCAGGGGCGAGCCCGACGTGTACGTGAGGAACTGCTTGGCGCCGATCATCGCCTGCACGAGCGACGCCGGCCCGGTGGCCCACCCGATCTTCCAGCCCGTGAACGAGAAGCTCTTGCCGCCGCTGGAGATCGTGAGCGTACGTCCGACCATGCCGGGCAGCGTCGAGATCGGGAGGTGCGGGATGCCGTCGAACGTGAGGTGCTCGTAGACCTCGTCGCTGATCACCACGAGGTCGTGCTCGATCGCCACGGCGGCGATCGCGTCGAGCTCCTCGCGGCGCAGCACCGTGCCCGTCGGGTTGTGCGGCGAGTTGAGCAGGATCGCGGTCGTCCGCGGCGACACCGCGGCCCGCAGCTCGTCGACCGGCAGCCGGAAGTCCGGCGCCCGCAACGTCACGGGCCGGCGCACCCCACCGGCCATCTGGATCACCGCGACGTACGAGTCGTAGTAGGGCTCGAGGACGATGACCTCGTCGCCCGGGTCGACCAGCCCGAGCAGCGCCGAGGCGATGGCCTCGGTCGCGCCGGTGGTGACGCCGACCTCGGTGTCGGGGTCGACGTCCACTCCGTAGAAGCGCTTCTGGTGGGCCGCGATCGCGTGCCGCAGCTCCGGCACTCCGGTGCCGGGGGCGTACTGGTTGCGGCCGCCCCGCAGGGCGTCCACCGCGACCTCGATCACCTCGGCCGGGCCGTCCGTGTCCGGAAAGCCCTGGCCGAGGTTGACCGCGCCGGTCCGCAGCGCGAGCGCACTCATCTCGGCGAAGATCGTGGTGCCGAGACCTGACAGGCGCGCGCTGGACGTCCTCATGCGCCCGATCCTAGGTGCCTAGGTGCGGACCTCTTCGGTCCCCGGCACCTCTGCCTGCTGTATCTCCTCGACCAGGTCGTCAGGTGGTGGCGCCGTCGCGGACGCGTCCTCGGACCCTGCACCACCGCCGACCGACGTCCGCTTCTTGTTCCAGACGTCGAACGCGACGGCGGCCAGCAGCACGAGGCCCTTGACGACCTGCTGCCAGTCGATCGAGATGCCGCGGAGCGACATGCCGTTGTTGAGCACACCCATGACGAAGCCACCGATGATGGCGCCCACCACCGTGCCGACGCCACCCGTGACGGCGGCACCACCGATGAACGCCGCGGCGATCGCGTCGAGCTCGAAGTTGGTGCCGGCCTTGGGGTTGGCTGCGGTGAGGCGTGCCGCGGTGACCATGCCGGCCAGCGCGGCGAGCAGTCCCATGTTGGTCATCACGAGGAAGTCGACGCGGCGCGTGCGTACGCCCGACATCGTGGCCGCGTCGACGTTGCCGCCGATCGCGTAGATGTGCCGGCCGACCACGGTGCGCTCCATGACGAAGCTGTAGATGCCGATCAGGACGAACAGGATCAGGCCGACGACGGGCAGGCCGCGGTACTGCGCGAGGACGTACGAGAAGCCGAAGATCGCCGCGACGATCACGATCAGCTTGGCGTAGAACAGCGGCAGGGGCAGGACCTCGAAGTTGTAGCGGAGTGCCGACGAGCGCTTGCGGAACTCGAGGAACACGAGGAACGCGGCGAGCAGGAACGCGATCACGAGCGTCAGGTTGGCCAGCCCGGTGTCGGGCCCGACCTCGGGCAGGAACCCGTTGCCCATCGACTCGAAGCCGCCCGGCAGGTTGCCGACCGTCGCGCCGTCGAGCACGACGAGCGTCAGGCCGCGGAACAGCAGCATGCTCGCGAGCGTGACGATGAAGGCGGGGATGCCGACGTACGCGACCCAGAACCCGTGCCACGCGCCGATCGCCGCGCCGAGCAGCAGGCACAGGATCACCGCGATGGGCCAGGGCATGTCCCACTTGGTCATCATGATCGCCGCCACGGCGCCGACGAATGCGGCGACAGAGCCGACCGACAGGTCGATGTGGCGGGCGATGATGACCATGACCATGCCGATCGCGAGGATCAGGATCGCCGCGTTCTGGGTCAGCAGGTTGGTGACGTTGAGCGGCTTGAGCAGCACGCCGTCGGTCCAGATCTGGAACAGCACGACGATCGTCACCAGGGCGATGACCATGCCGTACTGCCTCACATTGCCTCGCAACAGGCCTTTCATGGTGCTTGCGGTGCTCATCGTCCTACCTCTTGTCCGTGTGTCGTGGTCATGTGGCGCATCAGGGTCTCCTGGTCGGCTTGCGCGCGGTCGAGCTCACCGGTGATGCGGCCCTCGGCGAGCGTGTAGATGCGGTCGCAGAGTCCGAGCAGCTCCGGCAGCTCCGAGGAGATGACGATGATGCCGCGGCCCTGCTTGGCGAGGCGCTGGATGACGCCGTAGATCTCGTACTTCGCGCCGACGTCGATGCCGCGGGTCGGCTCGTCGAGGATCAGCACCTGGGGATCGGTGTACATCCACTTGCTCAGCACGACCTTCTGCTGGTTGCCGCCCGAGAGCTTGGCGACCCCTTCGTTGACGCTGGGCGTCTTGATGTTCATGCTGCTGCGGTAGCGCTCGGCGACGACGACCTCCTCGCGCTGGTCGACGGTCATGCCCTTGCGGAGCTTGTCGATGCCGGCTGACGTGACCGAGCGCTTGATGTCGTCGAGCAGGTTGAGCCCGAGCGCCTTGCGGTCCTCGGTGAGGTACGCGATGCCGGCGTCGATCGCGGCGTGCACCGACTTGAGGTGCAGCTCCTTGCCGTCGAGGATCAGCTGGCCGTCGATGCGGCTGCCGTACGACCGCCCGAAGATGCTGCGGGCGAGCTCGGTGCGGCCGGCGCCCATGAGCCCGGCGATGCCGACGATCTCGCCGCGGTGCACCGCGAGGTTGGCGTCCTTGATGACGGCCCGGGAGCCGTCGAGCGGGTGCATGACGGTCCAGTTGCGGACCTCGAGGAGCACGTCGCCGATCTCCGGCTCGTGCTCGGGGAAGCGGTGCTCGAGGTCTCGGCCGACCATGCCGCGGATGATGCGGTCCTGGTCGACCTTGTCCTCGGCGACCGCGAGGGTCTCGATCGTCCGGCCGTCGCGCAGGATCGTGATCTCGTCGGCGATCTGCTCGATCTCGTTGAGCTTGTGGGAGATCATGATCGACGTGATGCCCTTGGCCTGCAGGCCCTTGAGCAGCCCGAGCAGGTGCTGGGAGTCGTCGTCGTTGAGGGCTGCGGTCGGCTCGTCGAGGATCAGCAGCTTGACGTCCTTGGACAGTGCCTTGGCGATCTCGACCAGCTGCTGCTTGCCGACGCCGAGGTGCTTGACCGGCGTCAGGGGGTTCTCGGCCAGGCCGACGCGGGCCAGCAGGTCGATCGCCTGACGGTTGGTGCGGTCCCAGCTGATGATGCCGCCGGCCGCGTTCTCGTTGCCGAGGAAGATGTTCTCGGCGATCGACAGCTCGGGGATCAGCGCGAGCTCCTGGTGGATGATGACGATGCCGGCGGCCTCGCTCTGGCGGATGTCCTTGAACTCCACGACCTGGTCCTCGAAGACGATGTCACCGTCGTACGAGCCGTGCGGGTAGACGCCGCTGAGCACCTTCATCAGCGTGGACTTGCCGGCGCCGTTCTCACCGCAGATCGCGTGGATGTCGCCGGTCTTGACGGTCAGGTTGACGTCGTCGAGCGCGATGACGCCCGGGAACTCCTTGGTGATGGAACGCATCTCCAGGATCGGAGGTTTCATGGTGCGGTTGTCCTGTCGGTCCGGTGGGGGATGGCGCTGCGGGGCGCCCCTACGCAGAAGGGGCGCCCCACAGTCTCACTTGAGGTCGGCGTCCGTGTAGTAGCCGGAGTCGACCAGGACCTTCTGGACGCTGTCCTTGGTGACGGGCACCGGGTCCAGGAGGAACGACGGGACGACCTTCTTGCCGTTGTCGTACGTCGTCGTGTCGTTGACCTCGGGCTTCTTGTCAGCACCGATCGCCTTGATCATCGCGACCGTGACCTTGGCCAGCTCGCGCGTGTCCTTGAAGATCGTCGAGTACTGCTCGCCCTGCAGGATCGACTTGACCGACTGCACCTCGGCGTCCTGGCCGGTCACGACGGGCAGCGGCTTGCCGCTTCCGCTGTAGCCGTTGGCCTTGAGCGCCGCGATGATGCCGAGCGACAGTCCGTCGTACGGCGAGAGGACGCCGTCGACCGTCTCGCTGCTGTAGCTCTTGGTCAGGATGTCCTCCATGCGCTTCTGCGCCGTGGCGGGGTCCCACCGCAGGATCGCGGCCTGCTTGAAGCCGGTCTGGCCCGAGACGACCTTCATGTCGCCGGAGTCGATCATGGGCTGCAGGACCTTCATCGCACCGTTCCAGAAGAACGTCGCGTTGTTGTCGTCCGGCGAGCCGGCGAACAGCTCGACGTTGTAGGGCGCCTTGCCCTTGGCCTTGAGGCCGTCGACCAGGGACTGTGCCTGGAGCGTGCCGACCTTCTCGTTGTCGAACGTCGTGTAGTAGTCGACGGCCTCCGAGTCACGGATCAGGCGGTCGTACGCGATGATCGGGATGTCGCTGTCCTCGGCCTTCTGCAGCGTGTCGCCGAGCGCCGTGCCGTCGATCGCCGCGATGACGAGCATCTTCTCGCCCTTGGTGACCATGTTCTCGACCTGGTTGACCTGGGTCGGGATGTCGTCCTCGGCGTACTGGAGGTCGACCTTGTAGCCGGCCGCCTCGAGCTGCTTCTTGATGTTGTTGCCGTCGGCGATCCAGCGCTCCGACGACTTGGTCGGCATCGCGACGCCGATGGTGCCCTTGTCGCCGCCGCCTCCGCCATCACCGGAGCCGCCGCACGCCGTCAGGCTGAGCGCCACTGCGGCGCCCGCGACTGTTGCGAGAATCTTTCGCACTGATTTTCTCCTTCGTTGCTCGGACTGCAGGGGCTGTCCCTGTCCGTTTCCTTCATTTCCCTGCGCAGACGTCAAAGCCCCTGCGCGAGTCTGTGGGGTGTTCATCGGGCCGCCTCGCGCTTGCGCGCCTTGAGGCGGTGCATCACGTCGTCGCCACCGCGACCGAAGTGGTCGTGCAGCGCGCGGTAGTCGGCGTAGATCTCGTCGTAGGCCTGGGCGCGCGCCGGGTCCGGGACGTGGCGGTCGCGGTCGACCCGGCCCATCGCGTCGGACGCCGCCTGGACGTCGGGGTACGCCCCGGCGGCGACGGCCGCGTGGATCGCGGAGCCGAGTGCGGGACCCTGCTCGGACCCGATCGTCGACAACGGCAGGTTGAGCACGTCGGCGTAGATCTGCATCAGCAGGGCGTTCTTCTGCAGCCCGCCGGCGATGACGATCTCGCGCACCGGCACTCCGGCTTCGTCGAACGTCTCGACGATCAGCCTGGTGCCGAACGCCGTGGCCTCCAGCAGGGCGCGATAGACGTCCTCAGGACGCGTCGCCAGGGTGAGTCCGACGACGAGCCCGGACAGGTCGTGGTCGACCAGCACCGATCTGTTGCCGCTGTGCCAGTCGAGGGCCAGGAGGCCGTGCTCGCCGACGGCCTGCTGGGCGGCGAGGCGGCTGAGGTGCTCGTGCACCGTCACCCCCGCCTCGTCGGCCGCGCGGGCGACCTCGGCCGGCACCTGCTGCGTCGTGAACCACTCGAAGATGTCGCCGACCCCGCTCTGACCGGCCTCGTAGCCCCAGAGGCCGGGGGTGATGCCACCCTCGACGACGCCGCACATGCCGGGGACCTCACGGAGCACGTCGCTGTTCATGACGTGGCAGGTCGAGGTGCCCATGATCAGCACCATCTGGCCCGGGCCGATCGACTGCGCTGCGGGCGCGGTGACGTGGGCGTCGACGTTGCCGGCCGCCACCGCGATGCCGGGCGGCAACCCGGTGAGCGCCGCAGCCGCCGCGGTCAGCGAGCCGACGCGTTCGCCGAGCGCCGCCAGCGGGCGGTCGATCTTGTCGGTGACGAAGTCGGCGAAGCCCGGGTGCAGCTCGGCGAGGAAGTCGCGGCTCGGGTAGGTGCCGTCCTGCAGGATGCCCTTGTAGCCGGCGCTGCAGGCGTTGCGGGTCAGCGTGCCGCAGAGCTGCCAGACGATCCAGTCGGCAGCCTCGACGAAGTGCGCCGTGCGGGCGTAGACCTCAGGCGCCTCCTCGAGCAGCTGCAGTCCCTTGGCGAACTCCCACTCCGACGAGATCAGTCCGCCGTATCGGGCGAGCCAGACCTCGGAACGCTTGCGCGCCAGCTCGTTGAGCCGGTCGGCCTGGCCCTGTGCGGCGTGATGACGCCACAGCTTGACGTACGCATGGGGCTCGCCGGCCAGCCCGGGCACCTCGGAGAGCGGGGTGCCGTCCGCGGTGGTGGGCACCATGGTGCAGGCCGTGAAGTCCGTGGCGATGCCGATGACGGACGAGGCGTCGATGCCGGCCTGCTCCAGCGCGCGGGGCACGGCGACCTCGAGGACCTCGAGGTAGTCGGCCGCCACCTGCAGCGCCCAGTCGTGACCCAGCGGCGTGCCATCGGGCAGCTCACGGTCGAGCACGCCGTGCGCGTACGGGTGGACCGAGGAGCCCAGCTCCTGGCCGTCCGCGACCCGGACGACGAGGGCGCGGCCGGACTGCGTGCCGAAGTCGACGCCGATGACGACGGGACCTGTCGTGCCGGAAACGGGCATGCGCTGGCTCAACAGGCCCTCCTCCAAAGGCTTGATGTGAGCGCTCATGTGAACGCTCACATCACCGTAGTGTGCTGTGGATCACAAGGCACGTCAACCCCTCAGAGGGACCGATCTGAGATTTTCCTGAGTGACATCCTGTGCCGTTGCGGCGTCAGCGCTGGGCGGGCGGAGCGGTGGACTCGCGGACCACCAGCGTCGTCGGCACGAGGTCGACTGCGGGCTCGTTCTCGCCGTCGAGGACTCGGGAGAGCACCTCCATGACCCGCTGCCCGAGCGCGGGGAAGTCCTGCCGCATCGTGGTCAGCGGCGGCAGGAAGTAGCCCGCCTCGGGCAGGTCGTCGAAGCCGACGACGCTGACGTCCTCGGGGACGCGGCGCCCGGTCTCGCGCAGCGCGCGCAGCAGACCCAGGGCCATCTGGTCGTTGCCGACGAAGATCGCCGTGACGTCACGTTCGCGGGCCAGCGACAAGCCGGTGCGGTAGCCGCTCGCCGCACTCCAGTCACCGCCCCAGCGCAGCGGGGGGATGCGGCGCTTCTGGCTCTCCAGCTCGGCGCGCCAGCCGTCGCGGCGGGCATGCGCCTCGGCCCAGCCGTTGGGGCCGGACAGGTGGATCACGGTCTCGTGGCCCAGCTCCAACAGGTGCCGTGTCGCCAGCCGGCCACCCTCGAAGTTGTCGAAGCCGGCAGTCAGCGGCGTACGGGACATGTCGCCCTCGACGACGACCGTGGGGATGTCGAGGTCGAGGGAGTGCGCCTCTCGCAGGATCGTCTCGTGCGGCACGATGACGACCATCGCCTCGACGACCCGTTCCTGCAGGTCGGTCACCGCGGCGCGGAACGCCTCGCGCGACATCGACTCGACGTTGACCGTGGCGAGCCGGTACTCGGACTCGCGCGCCGCCGCTTCGAGCGCCAGCAGGACGTTGGCCGGTCCGAACTGCTCGGTGCCCCACGTGACGACGCCGACGGTGCGCGAGCGGCTGGAAGCCAGCAGCCGGGCGGCGAGGTTGCGCCGGTAGCGCAGCTCCTCGGCTGCCTGGAGAACCCGGTCGCGGGTCTCCGGGCGTACGCCGGGCATGCCGTTGATGACCCTGGAGACGGTCTGGTGCGAGACCCCGGCACGTTGCGCGACGTCCGCCATGCGCGGCACCCGTGGGCCGTCATGGGACGTCGGGGTCATGCGCAGATGCTAGTCGGTGGCGCGTGGCGAATTTTCCAACTCACGCACAACCGCGTGTTTGGTGCCTAGTCTTGGGACAGGTCAGGTCATGGCGACCCGTCCGCCGGTTTGGGAGAGCCGTCGGGCCGACCGATGGGCTGGGAGTCCCGTCGGAGCGTGGTCGCCACGGTCTCGTACTGACCGCACGGAGGGAGCACCGTGAGCACACGCGCGTCTGCGGCCGTGACGCCTGCCGTGCTGCCGTCGACGTGGCAGCACATCGCCAACCGGTTCAGCTTCGGGGTCGACGAGTCCCTCGCAGCAAGCGTCCGGTCGGCCGGCTCCGCCAACGCGTGGCTGCGCAGTCAGTTCGCCTGGAGCACGATCACGGACACCAGGTCCGCCGAGGTGATCTCGTGGTACCCCCGGCTGAAGGACTCCCCGTCCGCTGCGTGGGCCCGGGTCAAGGCCGACGAGCGCTCGGCGTGGGACTACGGCTTCGACTTCGCCTGCTACTCGATGGCCCGCAAGATCCTGAGCCGGCGGCAGGTGAAGGAGGTCATGGCCGACTTCTGGTCCAACCTGCTCTACATCCCGATGGGCGAGGACCGGTCGTTCCCGTGGCGCTACTCGTACGACAGCGTGATCCGGTCGCGGGCGCTCACCACGTACCGGAGCCTCCTGCGCGGGACGATCGTGCACCCGGCGATGTCGGGCTGGCTCAACAACAGCTCCAACACCCGGTCCGGCATCAACGAGAACCTCGGGCGTGAGCTCCTCGAGCTCTACACCGTGGGCCGGCCGTCGGGCTACGACGAGGACGACGTCAAGAACTCCGCCCGCCTGCTGACGGGATTCTCGGTGCGGGTGTTCGACGACTTCGCGGCGTCGTACTCCAGGGCCGACCACTATCGGGGCCGCGTACGGATCCTCGGGTTCACGCATGCCAACTCCTCGTCGGACGGGCGCCCCGCGGTCAATGCGTACCTCGACTACCTGGCTCGCCACCCGGCGACCGCCAAGCGGATCGCCCGCCGGCTCTGTGTGCGGTTCGTGTCGGACACCCCGTCGAGCAGCCTCGTCAACGCCGTCGCGAAGACATACCTCTCGTCGGACACCGACATCCGCGCCACGCTCTGGACGATCGCCAGGCATCCGGAGTTCCTCGCCGCCCAGCGCAAGAAGGTGCGCACACCCGTCGAGGACGTCGTCAACGTGGCCCGCGTCCTGGGCATGGCACCCACCGGCTCGTCGAGTGGCGAGTCGTTCGCGCAGAAGATCATCTGGATGTGCAACAACATGGGCCAGAACCCCTACACCTGGCCACGGCCGGACGGGTTCCCCGAGACGTCGTCGACCTGGACCTCGCCGGCGCGCGTGCTGCGCTCATGGGACATGCACTACAACCTCGCCGGCAACTGGTGGGGCTCGCAGGAGGTCACGCTGCCGGCCAGGGCCGACCAGCTGCCGACGCAGTGGCCGTGCACGCTCGGGCAGCTCGTCGACCACCAGTCGCGGATGCTGCTCGGTCGTGCGGCGTCCGGCCAGCTGCGCGCCGCCGTCGCGTCGGCGCTCAACCTGCCCGAGACGTACGCCGTGACGTCGGCGGCCAAGGTGACCGACTGGGGCTGGGTCGTCATCCGCGGCGCGGTGCTCAACACGCCGGAAGGAATGCTGCGATGAACCCCGTCGACGACTGCGGCTGCGGTGACTACGACGTGAGTCGTCGATCGCTGCTCAAGGCCGCCGGGCTGGCATCGATGGCCGGGGTGGCGACGTCGATGTTCGGCGACGTGCTCACCTCGACGGTCTTCGGTGCGTCCGACGCCAACGTGCTGGTGGTGATCTCGTTGCGTGGCGGCGCCGACGGGCTGTCGATGATGGTGCCGCACGCCGAGGAGGCCTACTACACCGCGCGCCCGACGACGGCGATCGCCAAGAACGCCCTGCTCCACGCCGACTCGACGTTCGGCCTGCATCCCTCGTTCGCCCCACTTGGTCCGATGTGGCTGCTGGGACAGGTCGCCGGCATCCACGCCGTGGGTCTGCCCGCCCCCAACCGCAGTCACTTCGAGGCGATGGAGACCCTCGAGGACGCCGATCCCGGCAGCTCTGCTCGCATCGGGTGGATCAATCGGATGGTGTCGGGCCTCGCCGAGTCGCCCGACGTGTTCGACGCGATGCAGATCGGCGACACCATCACTCCGACGTCGCTCGTCGGGCCGGCGCCGACGATCGCGACCGAGGCCTTCTCGGACCTGGCGATGCCGTTCTCGAAGGATCCCGTGATGAGGCAACGGGTCTCGGACAGTCTGCACGCGCAGTACGCCGCCCAGGGCGGACTGATCGGCGAGGCCGGGCTCGGTGCGATCACCCTGGCAGGTCGAGCGGTCGCGATCTCGGGCTCGGTCAACGCCGGCCCGCTCGCGGGGGTGCTCTACCCGAAGTACTCCGAGCTCGGCGCGGCGCTCTCGTCGACGGCCGGCTTGATCCGCGCCAACGTCGGGGTCAAGGCGGTCGCCGTGGACGCGGGCGGCTGGGACCACCACGTCGACCTCGGCTACCGGGTCAACGACACGGTCAAGGACCTGGCGCTGTGCCTCGCGGCGTTCTTCCTCGACCTCGGGCTGGATGCCGGCCGCGTCACGGTCGTCACCCTCAGTGAGTTCGGCCGGCGGCTCAAGGAGAACGGGTCGCACGGCGTCGACCACGGCTACGGCAACGCGGTGTTCGCGCTCGGCGCGGGAGTGAACGGTGGCTTCTACTCCCGCTGGCCGGGCCTCTCGGCCGGCACACAGGTCGACGGGGACCTCGCCGTCACGACCGACTACCGCAGCGTCCTGACCGAGATCCTGAGAGCCAGGTTCCCGGCCCTCGACACCAGCAAGGTGTTCCCGGGCATCTCGTACGCGCCGTTGGGCTTCATGCGCTGACTCAGCCGGCGCCGCCCATCAGCTGGTCCTGCAACCGGCCGATGCGTCGGACCGCCGCCAGCCAGAGCGCGAAGGCACCGAGGAGGATCGACGCGTCGATCGTCTCCATGATCCCCAGCGCCGAGACCGCCCCCGTGTCAATCTCCGTCCCGCCGACGAGCGCGGGGCCGATCTGGTCGGTGACCCGGGTGATCAGCCACAGGGCCCACCACCAGCCGAGCACGGCGCTGCCACGGAGCTCACGCGGATCGCGGGACATGTCGCGGACGATCTGCAAGGGGAACCAGAGGTTCACCACCGGGCACACCCAGCTGCCCCAGACCCAGCCCTTGCTGCGGGCCAGGTGGGCCCCGGGGAAGAAGATCTCGTAGTTGGTCCGGACCTTGTAGAGCCACAGGCACGTGACGACGTATGCCGCGATGAGCAGAGGGAACGGGGGAACCGCTGCCAGGTCGTACGGGGTCCAGACGTCGTACGCGCGGGTCCCGTCGGCCGCTGCCTCGAGGTAGGTGTGCCGAGCCGGCCACGCCAGCCCGGCCTCGATGACCTGGGCAGCCGTGACGAGCGAGGCCATCACGATCGCCGCGATCATCAGGCCGTGCGTCGACTCGGGCGGCGGAGGGTAGTAGTACCCGGGTGGCAGTGGCGGCTGCGCAGCGGTCGGCCCGTATCGCGGGAAGCCCTCAGCCGCTTGCGGATCGCCGGGGTACGGCGGGTAGGACATGGTTCCCCCAGATGGTCGCGCGGTCGGCGCAACATAGCACCGGTGCGGGGCCCGTCGTGGCGGTTCGTGGATCTGCGTCGGCGACCCCCTCGCGGCCCTACGATGACGACGTGACGAGCCTCAGTCGTACGCGCATCGCGGTGGCTGCGGGGTTCTCGCTGCAGGGCCTCGTGTTCGCGGCGATCGTCACGCAGGCGCCGCGGATCAAGGACAAGTTCGACATCGGCGACGGCGGCCTCACGGGCATCCTGGTGCTCGTGGCCGTGGTGTCCGGCGTCGGCAGCGTCATCGCCGGGCTGGTCGCGGAGCGCCGCACGAGCGCCGCGGCGTACCGGCTCGCCCTCCTGACGATCGGCCTCGGCGCGCTGCTGGTGGGGATCGCGCCGACGCTGCCGTTGGTCATCGCCGCGTTCGTCGTCTACGGCCTCGGCGTCGGCGCGGTCGACGCCGGCATGAACATGCAGGGCGTACGCGTCCAGCAGGCCTACGGGCGCAGCATCATGGCGAACTTCCACGGCATGTGGTCGATCGCCGGCATCGCGGGTGCGCTGTTCGCCGCCGGAGCTGCCGAGGTCGACCTGCCGCTGGCGATCTCGCTCGTCATCATCGCGGTCGTCACCTGGCTCACGGTCGCCGTCGCAGCACCGCACTTCATCGAGGCGCAGGAGCACGACCCCGGCTTGTCGGCCAAGGGCCTCGACCTGCCGTGGCGGCCGATCCTGGTCTTCGGCCTCGTCATCCTCCTCTTCTACGCCGCCGACACCGGAATCCTCACGTGGAGCAGCGTCTACCTCGAGGATGCGCTCGACTCGACCAAGAGCGTGGCGCCGCTGGCGTACGGGGCGTACGAGGCAGGCGCGCTGATCTCGCGGTTCGGCGGCGACTTCCTCGTCCGCAGGGCCGGTGCCACCAAGGTCGTCGTGGTCGGGACGTCGGTCGGCGTCGCGGGCCTCGCGGTCGTCGTGACGGCGGCGGTGCCGGCGATGGCGATCGCCGGGTTCTTCGTGACGGGCCTCGGCCTGGCGATCCTGGCGCCGCTGTCGTTCGCAGCGCTGGCCGGGGCGGTGCCGGCGAAGTCACTCGACGTGGCGATTGCGCGGATGAACATCGCCAACTATCTGGGCGCGATCCTCGGCGGCGGGCTGATCGGGGCCGCCGCCTCGGCGGACCACCTGCGCTGGGCATTCGTCATCCCGCTCGTGCTGATCCCGTTGGTGCTGGTGTTCGCGCGGTCGTTCCGCACGGCTGACGCTGCGACGCTGGACGCGGTATGACGGGCGTTGAGGACTGAGTCCGGACGGCCCGACTCGCCGGCGCTTCGCTCGGTCCCAGCGGGAGAGACGGATGGCTCACCACTCGACCGGAGCTCTCGACATTTCTGGGCCCGGACATAAGTCGCCCCACCGTTCTCGGGGGGTGAAACGGTGGGGCGACAACAGGCGCCAACAGCATGAATGCGCATTGACCCTGCAGTCATAATGTTACGTCAGCAAGACAACCGTGTGGAGGTTTTGATCGAATTATCAACAATTCTTTCCACCCACCGGGCCTTGGTGACCTTGGCGAGTCCCGGTGGTCGGTCCGGATCGACACCGCGCCGTACGGCGAGCCCTCGGGCGAGCTGCTGGAGCGGGGTGACCCCGACCAGCGGAATCAGGCCCGGATCGACTCAGTCGCCCTGCAATTCCAGGAGCGCCACGTGCGCGGCTGAGCCGACGACCGGCTCGCCGATCCTCCCGATCCGGCCACAGAGCCGGCCCTGCCTCCTCGGCGAGGACGACCACCGGTCGCGGCCGCCAGGGCTCGTTGTGAGGACGATCACACGGCTGCCCGGCACGCCTCTGCTGCCCTTGATCCGCTGGCGCCGCACGCCGCGTCCTCGACTGACGGTTTGCTGAGTTTTCGGGCTTTGGTCGATCGCCATACCGGCGGGATGACACAATCTCCTGCATGACTGCCACGATCGCGCCGGAGCGCCAGCCGAGTCGGACTCGGCACCGCGTCGCCACGGCGATCGGCGTGCTCCTGCTGATGGGCGGCCTGGCGATCATGGGCTACTTCGCCTGGCAGTACATCGGCTCCAACATCGTCGCCAAGCACAAGCAGGCCCAGATCAAGGCCGAGACGCTGCGGCAGTGGGACAAGGGCGTCGAGGGTGATGCCATCGCGATGCTGCGGGTCAAGCGGTTCGGCAAGGACTACGAGGTGCCGATCGTCAAGGGCTTCGACAAGGGCGCCCTCGCGCGCGGCGTCGGCTGGGACACCAAGAGCGAGAAGCCCGGCGAGATCGGCAACTTCGCGATCGCGGGCCACCGGGTCACGCACGGCGAGCCGTTCAGCAAGTTCCCCAAGCTCAAGAAGGGCGATCTCGTCGTCGTCGAGACGCGGCGCGACATCTACACCTACCGGCTGCGCAACTCCGGCACCTCGATCACGGTCTCGTTCACGACGCCGTGGCCGCTCTGGCGCGTCCCGGACCCCAAGGCACGCAACAGGAAGCCGACCGAGCGGCTCATCACGATGCTCACGTGCTCCGAGCTGTTCCACACCAACAACCGCAGCGTCGTGATCGGCGAGCTCGTGAAGACGTACGACAAGAAGCAGCGGACGACCGCGACCAACTGACCGCGCCAGGACGTGTCCGCCCTAGGCTGGCCGCATGCACGACTACCAGCGCGAGTTCATCGAGTTCTCCCTCGAGCACGAGGTGCTCCGGTTCGGTCAGTTCACGCTGAAGTCGGGACGCACGTCGCCCTACTTCTTCAACGCCGGCCTGTTCAACACCGGCGCCCGGCTCGCTGCGCTGGGCCGGTTCTACGCCGCGGCGATCGATCGCAGCGGCGTCGAGTTCGACGTGCTGCTCGGCCCGGCCTACAAGGGCATCCCGATCGCCTCCGCCACCGCGGTCCAGCTCTCGGAGCAGCTCGGCCGCGACGTGCCGTGGTGCTTCAACCGCAAGGAGCCGAAGGACCACGGCGAGGGCGGCCTGATCGTCGGCTCGCCGCTGCAGGGTCGGGCGCTGATCATCGACGACGTCATCACGGCCGGCACCGCGATCCGCGAGGTCATGGACATCGTGGACGCCGAGGGCGCACAGGTGGCCGGCGTCATGGTCGCGGTCGACCGCCAGGAGCGCGGCACCGGAGAGCTGTCGGCGATCCAGGAGGTGGAGCGTGACTTCGGCGTCCCGGTCGTCTCGATCATCGACTTCGGCCAGATCGTCTCGTACGTCGAGGAGTCCGGCCGGCACGCGGAGCACCTGCCGGCGATCCGGGCCTATCGCGACGAGTTCGGGATCGCGTCGCCGTCGTGACGGAGCCGGAGGCCGACATCGGGGTGGGACCGTGGGAGGGCGATCGGCCCGACGGTGACCACTACGACGAGGCGCTGCTGCGCGAGGGCGATCGGCGCAACGTCGTCGACCGCTACCGCTACTGGACCCTCGAGGCGATCGTCGCCGACCTCGACCTGCACCGCCATCCGTTCCACGTCGCGATCGAGAACTGGCAGCACGACTTCAACATCGGCTCGATCGTCCGCACCGCCAACGCGTTCGCGGCCGCCGAGGTCCACATCGTCGGCAAGAAGCGGTGGAACCGTCGCGGCGCCATGGTGACCGACCGCTACCAGCACGTACGTCATCACGCCTCGGTCGCGGAGCTCGCCGAGTGGGCGGCCGCCGCCGGGCTCGTCGTGATCGGGATCGACAACGTGCACGACTCGACCCCGATCGAGACCGCCGAGCTCCCGCGGGACTGCGTCCTGGTGTTCGGCCAGGAGGGGCCAGGGCTCTCCGACGAGGCCAGGGCGGCCTGCGAGCGTACGCTCTCGATCGCGCAGTTCGGCTCGACCCGGTCGATCAACGCCGGTGCGGCCGCCGCGATCGCGATGCACGCGTGGATCCGCCAACATGCCGATCTTGACCGGTGAGAAACCTCTGACTAAGGTCAGACAATGGTCGACGATCCCGTGGCGACGCTCCGCCGGTTCAACCGCTCGTGGTCGCAGCGGGTGGGCGTGCTCGACGAGTCCTTCCTTGGCTCGGGCCGGCCACTGGGACCGTCCCGGCTGCTGTTCGAGCTCCGGGGCGGAGGCACGAGCGTCCGGGAGCTCCGCGAGCGGATGGACCTCGACTCCGGCTACCTGAGCCGTCTGCTGCGGCAGCTCGAGTCCGAGGGCCTCATCGCAGTCACGCCAGATCCCGGCGATGCGCGCCGCCGCATCGCGACGCTGACGAAGCGTGGGGTGGCGGCGCAGCAGGAGCTCGACGACCGGTCGGACTCCCTCGCCCACGGTCTGGTCGACGCCTTGTCGGATCGCCAGCGCGTACGCCTGGCGGAGAGCCTCGACCAGGCCGACCGCCTGATCCGCGCCGCGACGGTCTCCCTCGACCTGGTCGATCCGGCATCCGAGCACGCACGGACCGCTGTCGCTGCGTACTTCCAGGAGCTGGACGAGACGTTCGAGGGCGGCTTCGACGTGGCAGCCGGTGCCGCGGACGAACAGTCTCTCGGCGGTGAGACCGGCCGGTTCGTCGTCGCGGTCAGCAACGGCGCCGTCGTGGGCTGCGGCGGCCTGCAGTCGCTGTCGGACGACATCGGCGAGATCAAGCGCATGTGGGTGCATCGCGAGTGGCGCGGCCTCGGTCTGGCCGGGCGACTCCTGCGGCGCCTCGAGGAGGAGTCCATGGCGCTTGGCCATCGCGTCGTCCGGCTCGACACCAACAGCTCGCTGGCCGAGGCGCTGGCGATGTACCGCGCAGCCGGCTACGTCGAGATCCCGCGCTACAACGACAACCCCTACCCGGACCACTGGTTCGAGAAGAGGTTCTAGGCTCGCACCATGACTCAACGGGTGGTCGTCATCGGGGGAGATGCAGCCGGTATGACCGTCGCGTCCGCGCTGCGTCGCCGACTGCCCCAGGAGCACGAGGTCGTCGTCCTGGAGCGCGGGAGCTGGACCTCGTACTCGGCGTGCGGCATCCCCTACTGGATCTCCGGCGAGGTCCGAGCGCCCGAGGCGCTCGTCGCGCGCAGCGTCCAGGCGCACCTCGACAACGGCATCGACGTACGGATGGGGGTCGATGCGACGGCGATCGACCCGGTGGCCCGCACGGTGTCGATCCGCGACGCGGACGACCTGGCGTACGACCGGCTGGTCATCGCCACCGGTGCCGAGCCCGTACGCCCTGACATCCCCGGCATCGAGGGCGCTGGCATCCACGGCGTGCAGACGCTCGACGACGGGCAGGCGCTGATCGACGGGCTGGCGAAGCGGCCGGACAAGGTCGTGGTCGTCGGCTCCGGCTACGTCGGGCTTGAGATCGCCGAGGCGTGCGTGGCCCGCGGGTTCGACACGACCGTCATCGACCGGTCGCCGACGCCGTTGTCGATCATCGAGCCGCACCTCGGCGAGCAGGTCGCCGCCGCGATGCGCAAGCACGGCATCCGCCTGCTCGCCGACACCGGCGTCACGGGGTTCGCGCTCGACGACGAGGGTCGGGTCAGCGCCGTGAACACGGCCGACGAGTCGATCGAGGCCGACCTCGTGGTCCTCGGTCTCGGCGTCACGGCCCGTTCGGCGCTGGCGGCGGGAGCCGGGCTGCCGCTCGGTGCCAAG
This sequence comes from Aeromicrobium sp. Root344, assembly GCF_001425755.1. Taxonomy (GTDB): domain Bacteria; phylum Actinomycetota; class Actinomycetes; order Propionibacteriales; family Nocardioidaceae; genus Aeromicrobium. Next base: position 1,793,100 of record NZ_LMDH01000001.1, read on the forward strand.
GGCGGGATCGTCGTCGACGAGCACCAGCGGGTCGCCGGCTTCGACGACGTCTGGGCCGCCGGCGACTGCGTCGTGACGAAGGATCGGCTGACGGGCGACCTGATTCACGTCCCGCTCGGCACCCACGCCAACAAGCAGGGCATGGTCGCCGCGGACAGCATCGTCGCCGACGTGCTCGGCTCGACACCGCGGTTGACGTTCCCCGGCGTCGTCGGCACGGCGATCACGAAGTTCTGCGCGCTCGAGGTGTCCCGCACAGGGCTGGGAGAGCGGCAGGCCCGAGACGTCGGGTTCGATCCCGTGGCCGTCAGCATCGAGACCACGAACTTCGCCGGCTACATGCCCGACCCCGAGATGATGACGGTCGTGATGATCGCCGACCGCGCGACGCGTCGTCTGCTCGGCGCGCAGATCGTCGGTGGCGAGGACTCGGCCCTGCGGATCGACGTCGCCGCGACGGCGCTCGCCGCGGGGATGACGATCGACGACATCGTCATGCTCGACCTCGCGTACGCCCCGCCGTTCTCGTCGGTGTGGAGCCCGATCCAGGTCGCTGCCCGGGCCGCCGTCAAGGCTCTGGGGTGACTCGCCAGTAGTAGGACGGACTGGGATACTGGTCTCCGCACCCCTCGCCAGCCACCCAGGAGATTCGCATGCCCGTCGCCACACCCGAGGTCTACGCCGAGATGCTCGACAAGGCCAAGCGCGAGTCGTTCGCGTTCCCGGCCATCAACGTCTCGTCCTCGCAGACGCTCAACGCGGCGCTCGCGGGCTTCGCGGAGGCCGAGAGCGACGGCATCGTCCAGGTGTCGACCGGTGGCGCCGACTACTGGTCCGGCCCGACCGTCAAGAACATGGTCACCGGCTCGCTGGCGTTCGCCGCGTACGCCGAGGAGGTCGCCAAGAACTATCCCGTCAACGTCGCGCTGCACACCGACCACTGCCCCAAGGACAAGCTTGACGGGTTCGTGCGCCCGCTTGTCGCGGCGTCCGAGGAGCGGGTCAAGTCCGGTGGGCTGCCCTACTTCCAGTCCCACATGTGGGACGGCTCGGCCGTGCCGCTCGAGGAGAACCTCGAGATCGCCAAGGAGCTGCTGGCACGCTGCCACGCCGCCGGCATCATCCTCGAGGTCGAGATCGGTGTCGTCGGCGGCGAGGAGGACGGTGTCGTCGGTGCGATCGACGACAAGCTCTACTCCACGCCTGAGGACGCGCTCGCCACGGCGGAGGCGTTGGGACTCGGCGAGAACGGTCGCTACCTGACCGCGCTGACGTTCGGCAACGTGCACGGCGTCTACAAGCCCGGTGGCGTCAAGCTGCGCCCCGAGGTGCTCGAGAAGGCGCAGCAGGTCGTCGGCGAGAAGTACGGCAAGGACCACCCCTTCGACCTCGTGTTCCACGGTGGATCCGGCTCGCTGCCCGAGGAGATCTCGGCCGCGGTCGACTACGGCGTCGTGAAGATGAACGTCGACACCGACACGCAGTACGCGTTCACGCGTCCGGTCGCCGGGCACATGTTCAACAACTACGACGGCGTGCTCAAGGTCGACGGCGAGGTCGGCAACAAGAAGGCGTACGACCCGCGCGCCTGGGGCAAGGCCGCCGAGGCCGGCATGGCGTCGCGCGTCGCCGAGGCGTGCGCCAACCTCCGCAGCGCAGGCACCAAGCTCTGACGCAGGCTCAGCGGTCGGCGGGCAGCAGCACGCCGGCCGCGAGCTGTGTGCAGTCTCCGGCCTCCTCGCGCAGGATCTTGCGATGCGTGGGCCGGGCTGCTTCGTAGCGCTCCCGGCCCGCGGGGGTGATCTCGGTCCATTGGGCGCGGCGATCGTCGGTGCACGTGTTGCGGCACACCAGTCCGTCCTTCTCCAGCCGGCTCACGAGGCGTGACAACGCACTCTGGCTGAGGTGCACCTGCTCGGCGAGGAACGCCATGCGGACCTTCTCGCCGGCGTTGTGCAGCACCTGCAGGACCTCGAACTCGCTCGACGTCAAGTCGTGCTGTGCACCCAGCTCACGGTCGAGCCGGCAGCTCAGCTGGTTGTAGCGACCCATCAGGTCGTGCCACGACTGGGCGAGCTTCTCATCGGACACCTTCGACACGTGTGAAGGATATCACCGCGTCCGCATAAGATGTTCATGCATTAGTTGCTTGCGCATTAGATGCACCTGCATAAGACTGTGAGGCATGACCTCAGTCCTGACAGGCACCAAGCCTGACTCCTCAACACTCCATGTCACCGAGGGCACCGGATGGTCGAGCCGCACCTGGGTGCTCCTCGTCGTCCTCGCCGGTGCGCTCTTCCTGGACGGCCTCGACATCTCGATGGTCGGCGTGGCCCTCCCGTCGATCGGCGAGGACCTCCACATGTCGCCGTCGGCGCTGCAATGGATCGTCTCCGGGTACGTCCTCGGCTATGGCGGCCTGCTCCTCCTCGGCGGCCGTTCGGCCGACCTGCTCGGCCGGCGATCGGTGTTCCTGTTCGCCGTCGGCGCGTTCGGCATCGCCTCGGTCGTCAGCGCGTTCCTCAGCAACGACCTGGCGCTGATCGCCCTGCGCTTCGTCAAGGGCGTCGCCGCCGCGTTCACCGTGCCGGCCGGCCTGTCGATCATCACGACGACGTTCGCTGAGGGTCCGGCCCGCAACCGGGCGCTCAGCATCTACACCGTCTGCGGGGCCAGTGGCTTCTCGATGGGCCTCGTCTTCGGCGGGCTGCTCACCGAGCTCGGCTGGCGCATGACGTTCCTGCTGCCCGGCCCGGCGGCGTTGCTGCTGCTGTTCGCCGGCCTCAAGGTCGTCCCGCGTGCCGAGCGCCAGGCCTCGTCGCTCAAGCACTTCGACCTCGTCGGCGCGTTCACCAGCACGGCAGCCCTGCTGATCCTCGTGTACGCCGTCGTCGAGGCGCCGGCCCGAGGGTGGACCAGCGTCGCGACTCTCGGCCTGCTCGCTGCGGCTGTCGCGCTGGCTGCGCTGTTCGTCGCCGTCGAGCTGCGGCACGACCACCCGCTCGTACGCCTCGGGATCCTGCGCTCGGCCCGCGTCGTCCACGCCAACCTGGCCGGCGCCGTGATGTTCGGTGCGTACGTGTCGTTCCAGTTCGTCGTGACGCTCTACCTGCAGAACGCCCTCGGCTGGTCGCCGCTGGCCATGGCCCTCGGCTTCCTGCCGGCCGGCATCCTCGTCGTCGCGAGCGTCGTCAAGATGGGCTCGGTGCTGCAACGCTTCGACACGCGTCTTGTGATCGCCGCCGGGCTGACGTCGTTCGCGATCGGCTACGCGCTGTTCCTCCGGGTGTCGCCCGGCATGGCGTACACCAACTTCCTGCTCCCCACGATGCTGCTGCTCGGGCTCGGCTTCGCGCTGTGCTTCCCGTCGATCAACTCGCAGGCCACGGCCGGCGTCGCCGATCACGAGCAGGGCCTGGCCTCGGGCCTGGTCAACACCAGCCTGCAGATCGGTGGTGCCGTGATGCTCGCGGTGATCTCCGCCGTGATCGGTGCCGGGGACACCGTCGCCAAGCCTGACGAGCTGCTGCCGGGCATGACGACGGCGATCCAGGTCATCGTCGGGCTGACCGTGGTCGGCGTGCTGAGCACGCTCGCGGTGGTCGGCTTCCGCCGGCCCGTGCCCGAGCTCGTCCCGGTCGCGGTCGACCGCGAGCTGGAGGACTGCGTCGCCTGCTGATCGACTCCCTTCCGGGAGGTGCGCCTAGGATCTTGGACCATGCGCATCTCTCGGGGGAGGGCCGCGGCCATCGTTGCTGCGGTCGTCGTGGTCGTCATCGCCGGTGTCGTCCTTCTCGGTAGAGGCGGCGACGACGGCGAGAAGCAGACCGTCGAGCGGTCTGACAGTCGTTCCTACCCCTCGCGGGGCGCCCTGATCGACGACGAGACGCTGACCGAGGGCGCCGCCGAGGCCTGGCGTGACGCGACGCAGCGCACGGGCGAGCGTGAGGACTCTCGCCCTGACGACCGGATCGACGTCCTGTACGCCGGTCGCATGAGCGGTGAGAAGCTCTCGCAGACCGGTCAAGAGCGACACAAGATGCATGACGTCGTGGTGCTGTCCTCCCACCGGCTGGTGGCCACGATGATCCGTCCGAAGGGTGGCGAATGGGACGTCCGGGACACCGTCGGCTTCGAGATCTCCTACACGACGGAGGTGCCGCTCATCGACCTCGGCAGCGGTCTCTACCTTGCCGCTGCCGGTCAGTTCGCCGACGACAAGGCGGAGGTGATCTCGTTGCCACGTGAGGTCGATCCCGGTGACGCCCCGGACGGCAGCCCCAACGAGCCCAAGCTCTTCACCGCCGACCTCACCGATCCGTTGTGGACGCCCGGCATCCCGGCCAACGGACCGCTCGTCGTGCGACTCCCGGGCCAGGACGACGGGACGTTCGTGGGCCAGGTCTGGATGGGCCTCGGCCCGGGCGGTTCCAGCCTGTTGGCACGGTCCACAGGCGGCGCCAGCGCGGAGGAGAAGCTCTGGAGACAACTCGCGAGTCCGGCTGACTCCGCCACCACAGCCGCAGCATTCCGTGCGGTGGTCGACTCCGTCATGGACGGCGACGACGGCACGCAGGCGTTCAGCATCAGCGCTGCGGACGGCGTGACGATCACGTCTCTCGGGTCGGCGACCCTTCGAGGCACCCCCGACGGGGACCGGCGGGCCAGTGCGGTGAGCATCGGCTTCGGCCATGACCGTTCATCAGAAGCGGTGGCCGTGGGGCTGACCGGACCTGATGTGCACCAGGTCGTACGCACGACGGCCGTCGTACTTGGGCAGCATCCGCAGCGAACGGCCGAGACTCTGCCGATTGCCGCAGCATGGGTGTCCTCCGACCTCGGTCAGCTGCCCTACCTGGTCTACGCCGTCGACCCGACTCTCGATCGGATCGACCTCCGCGTCGGAGCCGAGAAGGTCGCCACGAACGGGTCGCTCGGGTTCTATGTCCCAGCGGTCGATGCCGGCAGGGGCGGACGACCGCCGACGACGTTGATCGGGTTCGACCACAACGGCGTGTCGTACCCTGCCTTCCCCATCACGTCCCGGTGACGCCACGACGTGACGTCACCGGCCGGGTGCGAGGATGACGGCATGACCAACTTGTTCGGTGAACCGCCCGCAACCCTGCTGCCCGAGGACCCGGGCGCAGCGTCCCTGGCCGAGGGCGACGACCCCAAGAACGTCGCCGCCACGCACCCGGACTCGGCGCTCGCCTGGGTCACGCTCGCGGAGCTGGCTCTCGCCGACGGACTCGACCTCGAGGGCTATGCCTTCGCGCGTACCGGCTACCACCGCTCGCTCGACCTGCTGCGCCGCAACGGCTGGAAGGGCCACGGCCCGCTGCCGTGGAACCACGAGCCCAACCGGGCGTTCCTGCGCTCGCTCGTCGCGCTCGCGGACGCGTCCGAGCGGTTCGGCGACACGGGTGAGGCCCACCGCTGTCGCGAGTTCCTGCACGAGTCGAGCCCCGAGGCGTACGCGGAGCTCGTGGCGCCCAAGGGCTAGGGAACGTACATCGTCAGCGCGGCGGGCTCGATGCGCCAGGAGTGCTCGGCACTCGGGCCGGTGAGCTCGCCGTCGCTGGTGCAGGCCAGCGCGTCGCCGCGCACCTCGACCTCGGTCCCGCGGAGATAGACGACGTCGTCGCGACGATGATGGTCGCCTCGGCGGACGTGCCAGGCGTACGCGATGCGGCGCCGCGGCGACTCGGTGTAGGAGACCGCGACGTCGAGCCTGCCGTCGGACGGGTCCGCCTCAGGTAGCAGCGCCGTGCCACCGCCGACGTAGCCGCCGTTGCCGACGGCCACCTGGATCACGGGCTCCTTGCGGGTCAGCGGCGTGCCGTCGACCGTGATGCGGAGGTGGGCGCCGGGCTGGGTCAGTCCGCGTGCGCCCGTGAGCACCGCGCCGATGACGTAGCCGACCGGCCCGAGCGCCTTCTTCCACGGCCGGGCCGCCTTGGCTGCCTCGGCGCCGATGCCGATGTGCGCGGCGTTGACCACGACCTCGTCCCGGCCGTCGATGATCAGGTCGATGCCGCGGGTCCGTCCGGCAGTGATGACCTGTGCGGCCTCGACCGGGTCGTCCGCCAGGCCGAGCGTCGCGGCGAAGTCGTTGCCGGTGCCAAGTGGCACGAGCCCGATGACGACGTCGGCGAGGCGGCCGGCCGTTCTCAGGGCGTCGACGACGGCGTGCAGGCTGCCGTCGCCGCCAAGCACCACGACGCCGTCGACCGTCGGGTGGTCGGTCAGTGCCGCGGCGAGGTCCTCAGGCGACGACGTGGTGACCAGCTCGACGTCGAGGTCGCCCAGTGCGTCCATGACGTCTTCGATCACCTGCTCGTCGGCGGTGCCGGCATCGGCGTTGGCGATCGCGAGGAATGAGGTCATGAGACCGCAACCCTACGGCGCCACGTCCTCCGGGGCATGCTCAGTCGCGGGCTCGCCGAGGCGTACGGCGATGACGCCGAGCAGGATCAGGAGACCCCCGGCGAACTGGATCGCCCGCGGCGCCTCGTCCAGCAACAGCCAGGCGAACAGGACGCTGGCCACCGCTTCGGTCAGCCCGACGAACGAGGCCAGGCGCGAGCCGAGCCGCCGCGTCGCGGCGATGCCCAACACGTACGCCAGGCCGGCGGTGACGATGCCGAGCGTCGCCACCGGGAGCCACCACGGCCAGGCCGAGCCCGCGAGCGTGACGTCCGCCCGCGACGTGGCGAACGGCACGATGCCGACGAGTCCGGCGAGCAGGAGTGCGCCGCCGCCGAACAGCAGGCCACCGGCTGCGAGCACGATGCCCGGGAGCCCGTTGTCCTCGTCGGCCGAGATGATCCAGTAGAAGGCCGCTCCCGCCATGGCGCCGAGGGCCCAGAGCATGCCGATCGGGTCGATGTCGGCCCCGGAGACCAGGTCGAGGACCAGCATGAGCCCGCCGATCGCGAGCACGGCCCCGGTGATCGTGAGGCGGCTCGGCCGTTGCCCGTGCCGGAACCACATCCAGCCGATCACGGCGACGGGGGCGGTGAACTCGATGAGGATCGCGACGCCGACCTGCATGTGGTCGACCGCGTTGAAGTACGCCAGCTGGCACCCGGCGACGGCGATCAGGCCGTACGCGACGATCAGGCCGGCGTTGCGGCGTACGAGGGACCACCGACCACGCAGCACGACCAGGGCCGGGACGATCAGCACGACGCCGGCGACCAGGACCCGGACCGTGACGGCCGAGCCCGCGGTCCAGCCCGAGTCGATCATGGCCTTGGCCAGCGGCCCGGACAGTGCGAAGAAGCTCGCAGCCAGCACCGCGAGGCCGATCCCGGACGTGCGACGGGAGAGTGGCATGCGCGTCGTGTCATGGGCCAAACTGGTCATGACACATGACACTACGACCCGCGATGTAAGGTGTCAACATGGTCTTCACTGATGACACGGAGATGGCGCTCGTGGCCGCCGTGAGACTGGTGAACTCCGCCGAGCCGCCCGTCACCATGACGACGACCGGGGAGCTGGCGGCGTTCTTCGCCGAGTTCAACTACACCGGGCGCCTCGTCGGCGACCAGGCGGAGCTCGACGACGTGCGCAGTGTCCTGCCGCGTCTCCGCGATCTCATGACGAGCTCGCGCGACGACGCGGTCGTGATCGTCAACCAGATCCTCTCGGACGCCAAGGCGGTCCCCCAGCTCGTACGCCATGGTGAGACTGACTGGCACCTGCACGCCGTCGAGGACGACCGCCCCCTCCACGTCCGGATGCTGGTGGAGACCGCGATGGCGATGATCGACGTGATCCGCGCCGACGAGATGTCACGGCTCGACATCTGTGCCGACGCCACCTGCGAAGCGGTCGTGCTCGACCTCTCACGCAACAGGTCGCGGCGCTTCTGCAGCACGACCTGCGGCAACCGTGCGGCCGTGGCGGCCTACCGCGCCCGTCAGGCCAACTGAGCCGCCCCCGCCCTGCCGATTTCGGCTAGACTGCCTCGGTAAGAGCCCCGCGAGACCGGGGCTTGTCGCATGTGTGAGGGGTGCAATCCCATGCCCGCAGTCGTGATCGTCGGCGCCCAGTGGGGCGACGAAGGCAAAGGCAAGGCCACGGACATCCTCGGCAGCCGCGTCGACTATGTCGTGAAGTTCAACGGTGGCAACAACGCCGGCCACACGGTCGTGATCGGCGACCAGAAGTACGCCCTCCACCTCCTGCCCAGCGGCATCCTGAGCCCAGGCTGCGTGCCGGTCATCGGCAACGGCGTCGTGGTCGACCTCAAGGTGCTGTTCGAGGAGATCGACGGACTCAACGAGCGTGGCATCGACACCTCCAAGCTCGTCATCAGCTCCAACGCGCACGTCATCGCCGACTACAACCGCACGATGGACAAGGTCGCCGAGCGCTTCCTCGGCAGCCGCAAGATCGGCACGACGGGTCGCGGAATCGGGCCGACGTACGCCGACAAGATGAACCGCCTCGGCATCCGCGTCCAGGACCTGTTCGACGAGAAGATCCTGCGCCAGAAGGTCGAGGGTGCCCTCGAGCTCAAGAACCAGATCCTCACCAAGATCTACAACCGTCGTGCCGTCGAGGTCGACGAGATCGTCGAGGAGCTGCTGTCGTACGTCGACCGGCTCCGCCCGATGATGGCCGACACGCCGCTGCTGCTGCACGAGGCGCTCGCCGCCGACAAGACCGTGCTGCTCGAGGCCGGTCAGGCGACCCTGCTCGACGTCGACCACGGCACCTACCCCTTCGTGACCTCGTCGTCGGCGACGACCGGCGGCGCGTGCACCGGCTCGGGCATCGCGCCGACCGAGATCACCCGCGTCATCGGCATCGTCAAGGCGTACGCCACGCGCGTCGGTGAGGGCCCGTTCCCCACCGAGCTGTTCGACGACGACGGCGAGCAGCTGCGCAAGAACGGCGCCGAGTTCGGCACGACGACCGGCCGGCCCCGGCGCTGCGGCTGGTACGACGCCCCGATCGCGCGTTACGCCGCCCGCATCAACGGCGTCACCGACTTCGTCCTCACCAAGCTCGACGTCCTGACCGGCTGGGACCGCATCCCGGTGTGCGTCGCGTACGACGTCGACGGCGAGCGCGTCGACGAGATGCCGATGACGCAGACCGGGTTCCACCACGCCAAGCCGGTCTACGAGTTCTTCGAGGGCTGGCACGAGGACATCTCCGGGGCTCGTACGTTCGAGGACCTGCCGCAGGCCGCCCAGACGTACGTGCTGGAGCTCGAGAAGATCTCGGGCGCCCGGATCTCGACGATCGGCGTCGGCCCGGACCGCGAGCAGACCATCGTCCGCCACGACCTGCTCTGACCAGACCAACAGTGAGGCTTCACCCGTGAAGACGCTTGTCATCGGCACCGGCGGCCGCGAGCACGCCCTGGCCCTCGCACTGTCCCGCGACCCGCAGGTCACCGAGGTGCACGCCGCCCCGGGCAACCCCGGCATCGCGGACGTCGCGACCCTGCACGACGTCAACCCGATGAGCGGAGCAGAGGTCGCTGCGCTCGCCACCGAGCTCGGCGCGGACCTCGTCGTCATCGGTCCCGAGGCTCCCCTGGTCGCGGGCGTCGCCGATGCCGTGCGCGAGGCAGGCATCGCCTGCTTCGGCCCCTCCAAGGCTGCTGCCCAGCTCGAGGGCTCCAAGGCGTTCGCCAAGCAGGTCATGGCCGGCGCCGAGGTGCCGACCGCTCTCGCGCACGTGTGCGAGACCGCCGACCAGGTCGCGGCGGCACTCGACTCGTTCGGCCCGCCCTACGTCGTCAAGGACGATGCGCTGGCCGCGGGCAAGGGCGTTGTCGTCACGACCGATCGGCAGGCCGCGATCGACCACGCCGCGGCCTGCGACCGGGTCGTCATCGAGGAGTTCCTCGACGGCCCCGAGGTGTCACTGTTCGCGATCACGGATGGCGAGACCGTGCTGCCGTTGCAGCCGGCGCAGGACTTCAAGCGCGCGCTCGACGGCGACGAAGGACCCAACACCGGCGGCATGGGCGCCTACACGCCGCTGCCGTGGGCGCCCGACGACCTGGTCGCGGAGGTGTCCCGCCGGGTCCTGGTGCCGACGGTGCAGGAGATGGCCCGTCGTGGGACCCCGTTCCAGGGCCTGCTCTACGCCGGGCTGGCGCTGACCAGCCGGGGCGTGCGGGTCATCGAGTTCAACGCCCGGTTCGGCGATCCTGAGACCCAGTCGATCCTGGCGCTGCTGCGCACCCCTCTGTCGGCACTGCTGCACGGCGCCGCGACCGGTGGCCTCGCCGAGGTCGGCCTGCCGCAGTGGTCGACCGACTCGTCGGTGACGGTCGTCGTGGCCTCCGAGGGCTATCCCGAGTCGCCCACCACGGGCGACCCGATCGAAGGACTCGACAGCGTCGCCGAGCTCGACGGTGTCGACGTCATCCATGCCGGCACCGCGCTGCGCGACGGCACGATCGTGACGGCCGGCGGCCGCGTCCTGTCGGTCACGGCGGTCGGCGCCGATCTCGCCGAGGCCCGCCGCAAGGCGTACGAAGGCGTCGGCCTCATCAGCATCCGCGGCGCCCACCACCGGACCGACATCGCCCTCGCGGCGGAGCAGGGGACAATAGAGCTGTGACCACACCGAACGTCCTGGCCAGCCGCTACGCCTCGCCCGAGGTGGCGCGGATCTGGTCGCCGGAGCACAAGATCGTGCTCGAACGCCGGCTCTGGATCGCGGTGCTCAAGGCCCAGAAGGACCTCGGGGTCGAGACGCCCGACGGTGTCATCGAGTCGTACGAGTCGGTCATCGACCGGGTCGACCTCGCCTCGATCGCCGCGCGCGAGAAGGTCACCCGGCACGACGTCAAGGCCCGCATCGAGGAGTTCGCAGCCCTGGCCGGCACCGAGCACATCCACAAGGGCATGACCTCGCGCGACCTCACCGAGAACGTCGAGCAGCTGCAGATCAAGGCGTCGCTCGAGCTGATGCGCGACCGTACGATCGCCACCCTCGGCCGCCTGGGCCGGCTCGCCACGGAGCACGCCGAGCTCGTCATGGCCGGCCGCAGCCACAACGTCGCGGCGCAGGCCACGACCCTCGGCAAACGCTTCGCCACGGTCGCCGACGAGCTCATGGTCGCGATCGACCGGCTCGACGACCTGATCGCGCGCTATCCGCTGCGCGGCATCAAGGGCCCCGTCGGCACGAGCCAGGACCAGCTCGACCTGCTCGGCGGCGACGAGGCCAAGCTCGCCGAGCTCGAGGTGCGCGTCGCCCGCCACCTCGGCTTCGACAAGGTGCTGACGAGCGTCGGCCAGGTCTACCCGCGATCGCTCGACTACGACGTCGTCACGGCGCTGGTGCAGCTCGTCTCCGCGCCGTCCAACCTCGCCACGACGATCCGGCTCATGGCCGGCAACGAGACGGTCACCGAGGGCTTCCGCCCCGGCCAGGTCGGCTCGAGCGCGATGCCGCACAAGATGAACACCCGTTCGTGCGAGCGGGTCAACGGCCTCGCAGTGATCCTCCGCGGTTACGCCTCGATGGTCGGCGAGCTCGCCGGCGACCAGTGGAACGAGGGCGACGTGTCGTGCTCGGTCGTCCGCCGGGTCGCCCTGCCTGACGCGTTCTATGCCGCGGACGGGCTGTTCGAGACGTTCCTGACGGTGCTCGACGAGTTCGGCGTCTTCCCGGCGGTCATCCAGCGCGAGCTCGACCGCTATCTGCCCTTCCTCTCCACGACCAAGGTGCTCATGGCCTCCGTCCGCAGCGGCCACGGGCGCGAGACGGCGTACGACGCGGTCAAGCAGCACGCCGTCGCGGTCGCCCTCGAGATGCGCGAGAAGGGTGCCGCCGAGAACGACCTGTTCGCCCGTCTCGCCGCCGACGAGCGGCTCGGGCTGTCCGAGGCCGACCTCGCCAGCCTCGTCGCATCGCCGATCGACTTCACCGGGGCCGCGGTGAGCCAGGTGCAGGCGGTCGTGGCACGCATCGAGCAGATTCTGGCCGCAAACCCCGAAGCCGCGGCCTACACTCCAGGTTCGATCCTGTAGTTCTCGCGGAAGGGCGCCATGTCCGACTTCCTGGGTGCCGTCCTCACGCCGTTCGACTACGTCGTCTCCGCCCCGTTGGTGGCGTGGCACGAGATCTTCGACGGCGTGCTCGGAGCCGGTCCCGGTTGGGCCTGGGCCCTGGCCATCGTCGGCACCGCCGTCACGGTCCGCATTCTCGTCCTGCCGTTGTACGTCCAGCAGCTCCGCATGCGACGAGAGCTGCGCAAGCTCGAGCCGCAGATCAAGGCGTTGGAGCAGACGTACGGGCACGACCGTGAGCTGCTCGCGCGCGAGCAGATGAAGCTCGTCAGGGCCGTGGGGTTCAGGCCGCTGCTCTCGCTGGTCCCCCTCCTGCTGCTGGGCCTGGTCCTCGTCGTGCTGGCCCGGATGATCGACGCGGTCGACAAGCATGCGGCGCCGGGTGAATCCTTCCGGAGAGGCTTCCTGAGCGACGGCGACGCGTGGTCTCTCTCGCAGGCCAAGGTCGCCGGAGCGAGGATCGTCGACACGCTGGTCGGCAGCTCGCAGAGCGAGACCACGGTCGTGGTCGTGGTGCTGATCGCGGTCATGTGCGTCGCCCACGTCATCGCCCAGCGTCAGGAAGCGACGCTGCTGCCGCCAACCGTCGCGCCGCTCGGTGTGGTCGAGCAGAAGCAGCCAGTCATGCTCTACGTGCTGCTCATCGCCATGGCTGTGGTCAGCCTCGTGCTGGCGGTCGGCGTGCTGATCTTCTGGGCGACGTCCAAGCTGTGGACCGTGGGGCAACAGCGTCTCCTGCGTGACGAGCCGGGATCAGGCTGACTCGACGAACGCGGCGAGGTTGGCCAGCGACGACTGCATGCCCGTCGCGTGGTCGATGGGGGAGATGCCGGTGGGTACGCCCGAGGCCACGATGCTGACCTCCACGCCGGAGGCCAGTGGCGCGAGCTGCCACGTCATCGTCATGGTCCCCGCGAACGCCGGGTCGTCGGACTCGAACTCGATCGCCTCGACCACGCGCTCTCCGTCGGCGAGCTCGACGAACGTGGCCTCGACGACGTCCGAGTCGGCGGTGCTCTTGCCGGCCCCGCCGGCCGGATCGTCGTACGTCAGCACCATGCGATAGCCGCCGCCGACCTTCAGGTCGTACCGCTCCATCCGGGCGCTCATGCCTGCCGGTGGGAGCCACCTGACGCGAGCCGCGGCGTCGGTCAGGGCGCGGTAGAGGGCCTCGGGTGTGGCGTTGATCCGTCGCGAGGCGGTGTCGGTCCGTCCGGTCACCTGCCCATCATGCGACGGCCCGGCGTGGATCTGCAGCCGCGCCACTAGTCTGAGCCTGTGCCACTCGACATCCCCGGAGCCCGCCACCTGCACTCAGGCAAGGTGCGTGACCTGTACGAGGTGCAGGACGGCCATCTGCTGATGGTCGCGTCCGACCGCATCTCGGCCTACGACTTCCTGCTGACGCCGGGCATCCCCGACAAGGGCGAGATCCTCACGCGGATGTCGCTGTGGTGGTTCGACCAGCTCAGCGACATCGTCCCCAACCACGTCGTGTCCACGGCGGTGCCCGAGCGCGTACGCGGGCGGGCCCTGATCGTCGAGAAGCTCGAGATGTTCCCGGTCGAGTGCGTCGCCCGCGGCTACCTCACCGGCTCCGGCCTGAGCGACTACAGCTCGACCGGCGAGGTGTGCGGCGTGCCGTTGCCGGCGGGGCTCGTCGACGCCTCGCGGCTGCCCGAGCCGATCTTCACCCCGGCGACCAAGGCCGAGCTGGGCGAGCACGACGAGAACGTGTCGTTCGCACAGATCACCGAGACGATCGGTGCCGAGAGCGCCGAGGCGCTGCGTGTGCTGACGCTCGCGGTCTACGCCCGGGCCGAGGAGATCGCCCGCGAACGCGGCATCATCCTGGCCGACACCAAGCTCGAGTTCGGCGCGCGCCCTGACGGCACGATCGTCCTCGCCGACGAGGTGCTGACCCCGGACTCCTCGCGCTTCTGGCCCGCCGACTCGTGGCAGCCCGGACGGCCGCAGCCGTCGTACGACAAGCAGTTCGTCCGCGACTGGATGACCTCGCCCGAGAGCGGCTGGGACCGCGCGAGCAACCAGCAGCCTCCTGCGCTGCCGGCCGAGATCGTCGAGAAGACCCGTGAGCGCTACGTCCAGGCCTACGAGCAGCTGACCGGCGAGACGTTCTGACTCAGCCGATCAGGAACCACGTGGCCGCGGCCGACGCCGCGAACACCAGGACCGCCAGCGTGATGGCGAGCCCGGGCGAGACCTCGCGACGTACGCGTCGCACGTGACGCACCTTGGCGCCGCCGGCGATCTGCTCGAGCGTGTCCGCGAACGCAGCAGCTGACTCGGGCCGGTCGTCCGGTCGGGTCGCGAGCGACGACGCCAGGAGATGGTCGAGGTTGCGCGGCACCGTGCCGGAGCTGGCGAGCGGCGCCGGGCGGCTGTCGTTGGACCGGTGCAGGAGCGTGCCGGGATCGGACACGTCATAGGGCGGCCGGCCCGACAGGAGCTCGTACGTCACGGCGCCCAGCGAGTAGACGTCCGACCGTGGGCCCACCGGTGCGCCGCGGGCCTGCTCGGGGGCCATGTAGGCCGGCGTGCCGGTCGTGACCGTGACCCCGCTCGCCTCCGCGAGGCGCTTGGCGCTGCCCAGATCGGCGACGAGCACTCGGCCGTCCTCAGCGATCAGGAGGTTGCTCGGCTTGACGTCGCGATGCAGCATTCCCTCGTCGTGCAGCACCTGGACCGCACGCGCACACTCGACCGCGAGCCGCAGGGCGTCCTCGGTCGATCCGGGCGGCTTCACCCGGTCGGCGACCGTGCCACCCGAGACGTAGTCCATGACGAAGAACGGCCGGTCCTCGTGTGTCCCGATGTCGTGCACGCGCACGACGCGCGGGTCGTGGATCTGCCGGAGCAGGCGCGCCTCGGCGAGGAAGCGTTCGCGTACGTCGGCATGGTGGGCCCAGTTCTCGGCGAGCACCTTGACCGCGACCGGGGTCTCGAGCTCGACGTCGAACCCCCGCCAGACCGTGGCGAAAGCACCGAACCCCTCGACCTCGTCGAGGCGGTAGCGTCCGATCTGTTTCATCACGCTCAGTATGCGCGACAACCCGTATCAGTATCGTCGGGGGCATGGACGTCGACGAGGAGCTGATCGCCCGTGCGCGCGCTGGGGACGCACCGGCGATGGAAGAGCTCCTCGCAGCGATCCGGCCCCGCGTCGTGAGCCGCTGCGCGCGCTTGCTGCCGCACACCCTGGACGCCGAGGAAGCCGCCCAGGACGCCTTGCTGTCGATCGCCACGCACCTGCGCGACTACACCGGCACCGGTTCGTTCATGGGCTGGGTCACGGTGATCGCGTCGAACTCGGCACGCCAGACCTATCGCACGTTGAAGCGCCGGTTCGCCGAACGCTCGGTCGACGAGCTGCCGGTCAGCCCCGACCCGCGCACCACGAGCGTCATCGCGGGCAGCCGGATCGACCTGCTCGACGCCATCGAGGCGCTCGAGCAGGCGCACCCCGCCACGGCCGAGGCCTTCGTCCTGCGTGACGTGGGCGCGCTGCCGTACGACGAGATCGCCGTGCTCACCCAGACACCTCTCGGCACGGTCAAGGCCCGCATCCACACGGCACGGGGCTTCGTGCGGGAGAGGCTGGGGGTCCATGAAGGCAACTTCTGACGGCTCCCCGGCATCTCTGTCTCCGAGGTGTGTCCCGTCCGGGGCGCCAGCAGCGTGGAGGCACGCATGAAGCAACAGATCGCAGCCGGCATCGTGGCGATCAGCATGGTCGGCGGTGTGGGCACCGGCGTGGTGGCGCACCAGCTCAAGTCCGACTCCACGGCGGATCCGCGGGCAACCCCGTCGGCGACGGCGACGACCAAGAAGACCGACAAGCCCAAGTCGGACAAGACCGCGAACCCGCCTCCGGGCACCGGTGGAGGCACCAAGACCTCGGAGCCGCCCAAGCTCCCGCTCGCTCCGGTCGGCGCACTGCGCATCATCCCCGGTGCCGTCGGGCCGGTGCGCGTCGGCATGAGCAAGCAGGACGCGTACGCCACGGGCTACTTCGACGCTGACGTGTCGGTCCCGGCCTGCAACCGTACGGACGACCTGGTGTGGAAGGCCGGCTACAACGACCAGCTCGACGTACGCACCAACGACGACGGCTCGGTGTCGGCGATCGGCATCCGCGGCGCGGGCCCGCGTACGCGCTCAGGACTCGGCGTCGGCAGCACCTACGAGAGCGTGCAGGGGGTTCTCGGCGAGGTGGCACCGGAGGCGGCCGGTCTCGGCCAGACCGGACTGTTCGTCAGCGAGGGCGCCGGCTGGATCGGCTTCCTCTTCAACGCCGCGCCGGATGCCATCGCCCCCACCGACACCGTGACGTTCGTCGAGGTCACGAGCGGAGCGCGGCCCGGCCTGACGCGCAGCGGCTGCTGAGAGCCGCCTGGTCGGACCGGGCCCCGCTCGGCTCACTTCGCCGGCAGCGCGATCTTGATGCCGGTGATGGTCGAGCCGTCCTTCACGGCGATCGCCGTGCCGTGGGCGAAGTCGACCGCGTTCTTGTACCAGGTCGTGCGGTAGGGCTGTGCGGAGCTGGTCCGGGCCACGACCTTGACCTTGCCGGCCCAGTCGACGCTGGTCACGGCCCACGTGCCATCGGCCTTCGTGGTCGCGTCGTCGATGTAGCGGTTCGTGTCGGTGTAGACCGCGACCTGGATGCCGCTCAACGGGGCGCCGGCGGTGTCGGTCACCGTGCCGCTGACCTTGCTGTTGGGGTGGCTGAGCACCTGGGGGTTGATCGTCGTGGTCCGGCCCGCGACGACGGTGACCTTGGTCGAGCGGGTGCAGCTCCCGTGGAACGGCGCGCGGATGTTGTCGTAGCACTGGTACGCGAAGGCGCTGTCGAGGAACGTCAGGGTGTAGGTCCCCGCCGGCAGGTTGCCCATGCGGAACGTGCCCTTGGACGAGACCTGGGCGCCCTCGGCCGCGTCCTCGGACTCAGCCGAGACGGAGGCCCTGGTGGCTCGTTGGGCCGGAGCCGTGCCGATCTTGGTGGAGACCTTGCCCTGGATGAAGCCGGCGAGCCGCATCGTCGCGTTGCGCGTCGTCGTCGTGCCGGTCAGGTCGAACGTCGACTCCAAGGAGACGTGTGCCCCGGACTCGTCGGTGCCCGCGATCCGGTACGAGTCGCCGCTCGCGCCCTGGACACCGTTGAAGCGGTAGCGGCCGGCGTCGTTGGTCCTCGTGGTGTCGACCAGGGTGCCTTCGTCCGGTCCGTCCCGGAAGAGCCGGATCGTGATGCCGGAGAGCGGATAGCCGCTCGGATCGAAGATGGTCCCGGTGACGACGGCGCCGGCTGGCGCGGCCGATGTCGTCGCGATCGCGGCCGTGGTGCCGCCGGCGACGAGGACCACCATGGCGCAGATGGCGGCCACGGTGGTCCTGGTCAGTCCTGCGAGTCGTGCGGTCATGCTTCCCCCTCGGGTTCGGTGATGTCGTGAGGAGAGATGCTCGGCCGGCCGAAAAGGTTGTCACCGGGGTGGCAGCACCTGGTCCTCGATCGTCGTCGTGCGGCCGGCTGCGACGGTGACGAGGACGGGCGGGGCGGCGGCGGACCTCGGGTTGCTGTCGTGGAACGTCAGGGCGTACTCCCCCGCTGGGAGTCCGCCGATGCGGAACCTGCCCCTGGCCGAGACGTTCACGGCGTGGACGGCGCCCACGCCGCTCGCGGTCACGCACACCTCCGTGCCGGACTGCAGACGGTGGGCGTCCCGGGTCGTGACCGTGCCCTGGATGTGGCCGGCGACCTGGACCGTCCGGTGATGCGTGGTCGTCGGCCCGGAGGTGATCGTGACGATCGATCGGGAGAAGACATGGGCGCCCGAAGGGTCCGTGGTCTCGACCCGGTAGTCGTCGCCGACCGTGGTGTGGATGCGGGTGAATCGGTATCCGCCGATGTCGTCCGTGGTGGCGGTCTCCACGCGGACGCCCTCGTCGCGGCCGTTGGCGAACAGAGCGACGAGGATCCCGGCCAGCGGGTAGCCCTCCGGGTCGGAGATCGTGCCCGTGATGGCAACGGTGGACGGCGCGAGTGTCGTGGTCAGTCCTACGGGAGCGGTCATGCTTTCCCCTCAGCTCGAAGTGGTGTCGAGGGTTAGATGCCGCTGGTGCCCGGAAGGTTGTCCCCGGCGTCCAGATACTGCGGGTATGGTGAGAGGCCCGTCACACCTGGAGGAGACCCGTGGCCAATCTCGCCGCCTTGTTGGAGCAGTCGACCGAGAAGTACGCCGACCGCACGGCGATCGTCTTCGGCGACACCCGGTTGACGTATGCGCAGGTCAACGGTGCTGCGAACCAGGTGGCGAACCTCTTGGTGGCGCGTGGCATCGAGCCGGGCGACAAGGTCGCGCTGTCGTGCCCCAACCTGCCCTACTTCACGATCATCTACTTCGGCATCCTCAAGGCCGGCGCCACCGTGGTGCCGCTGAACGTGCTGCTCAAGGGCCGCGAGGTGGCCTATCACCTGGCGGACTCGGACGCCAAGGCGTACTTCGCGTTCGAGGGCACGCCCGACCTGCCGATCGGCGAGGCGGCGTGGGAGGGCTTCCAGGCGACCGAGTCCTGCACGGAGTTCTTCCTCATCAAGCTGGACTCCCAGCAGCCGGAGCCGATGGAGCCGCCGGAGTTCTACGGGCCGCTCGTGGCGCAGCAGCCGCCGACGTTCGCGACGGTCGAGCGCGATGACGACGACACCGCCGTCATCCTCTACACGTCCGGCACGACGGGTCAGCCCAAGGGCGCCGAGCTGCGGCACCGCAACATGCGCGACAACGCCCTGGCCGGCAAGGACCTGTTCGGTGCGGACGAGTCGCGCCCGGACACCTACCTGTGCGTGCTGCCGTTGTTCCACTCGTTCGGGCAGACCGTGATCCAGAACGGCTCGATGGCGTACGGCGGGACCGTGGTGATGCTGCCGCGGTTCGAGGCGCAGTCGGCGTTGAAGCTCATGCTGGCCAACGGCGTGACGTTCTTCGCGGGTGTCCCGACGATGTATTGGGGACTCCTGGGTGCGCTCGACGACACGGTGGACGTGGAGACGCTGGCGAAGAACCTGCGGGTCGCGGCGGCGGGCGGCTCGGCGCTGCCGGTCGACATCCACCGCCAGTTCAAGGAGCGGTTCGGGGTCACGATCCTGGAGGGCTACGGGCTGTCGGAGACCTCGCCGGTGGCGTCGTTCTCGCGGTTCGGCGAGGAGCCGCGGGTCGGCTCGATCGGCGTGCCGATCCCCGGTGTCGAGATGAAGCTGATCAACGACGACTGGTCGGACGTCGAACCGGGTCCGGACGCGGTCGGGGAGATCGCGATCAAGGGCCACAACGTCATGAAGGGCTACTACAACCGGCCCGAGGCCACCGCCGAGGCGATCCGCGACGGCTGGTTCCGTTCCGGTGACCTGGCCAAGAAGGACGAGGACGGCTTCTACTACATCGTCGACCGCTCCAAGGACATGATCATCCGCGGTGGATTCAACGTCTACCCGCGGGAGATCGAGGAAGTCCTCATGGAGCACCCGGCGGTGTCGCTCGTCGCGGTCATCGGCGTCCCGCACGAGTCGCACGGCGAGGAGATCAAGGCCGTCGTGGTCAAGACCAAGGACCACGACGACGTCGCGGAGGCCGATCTGGTGGCGTGGGGCAAGGAGCAGTTCGCGGCCTACAAGTACCCGCGCGTCGTGGAGTTCCGCGACGAGCTGCCGATGACCAGCACCGGCAAGATCCTCAAGCGCGAGCTGTCCTGAACGCGGGTCCGAGGACCGCGGTGACACCGATAGACTGAGGGCACCGACCACTCAAGGAGCGTCCGTGGCCCGCGTCATCGTCGATGTCATGCCCAAACCCGAGATCCTCGACCCGCAGGGCAAGGCCGTACACGGCGCACTGCCGCGCCTCGGCTACCACGCCGTGACGGACGTGCGCCAGGGCAAGCGGTTCGAGCTCGAGGTCGAGGTGGTCGACGAGGCCACCCTAGCCGAGGTGCACGCCCTGGCCGGCACCCTGCTGTCGAACCCGGTCATCGAGGACTACTCCGTCAGGGTTGATCAGTGAGCGAGCGCCAGCGAGTGAACCAACCAGGGCGATTCATGCGGGATCTCCTGCATGCTGCACTTTCCGCAGGGGGTCGCGCATGAAGATCGGCGTCGTCACGTTCCCGGGGTCCCTGGACGACGTCGACGCGCAGCGCGCCGTACGCATCGCCGGTGGCGAGCCCGTCGCGCTGTGGCACGGCGACCATGACCTCAAGGGCGTCGACGCGGTCATCCTGCCGGGCGGCTTCTCCTACGGCGACTACCTCCGCGCCGGTGCGATCGCCCGTTTCGCGCCCGTGATGACCGAGGTCATCGCCGCGGCGCAGGGCGGCATGCCGGTGCTCGGCATCTGCAACGGCTTCCAGATCCTCTGCGAGTCGCACCTGCTGCCCGGCGCCCTGATCCGCAACGACCACCGCACGTTCATCTGCCGCGACCAGACCCTCAAGGTCGAGAGCTCCACGACCGCCTGGACCTCCGGCCTGTCGGTGGGCGACGAGATCGTCATCCCGCTCAAGAACGGCGAGGGCGGCTTCGTCGCCGACGAGGACACGCTCGACCGCCTCGAGGGTGAGGGCCAGGTCGTGTTCCGCTACGTCGACGTCAACCCCAACGGCTCGCTGCGCGACATCGCCGGCATCACCAACGAGCGCGGCAACGTCGTCGGGCTCATGCCGCACCCCGAGCACGCGGTCGAGGACCTCACCGGACCCGGCACCGACGGTCTCGCTCTCTTCACCTCGGCGCTGGCCACCCTCACCTCCGCCTGACCCAGGCCTCGCTGAGCGTGACGAGTTGCAGGCTCAGACCGGCGTGTCGCCTGCAACTCGTCACTCCCAGCGAAGGACGGGCTACTCCGCGGCCTGGGAGGGATGCACCCGGCGCAGCATGAAGGTTGTCGGAGCGACCGCAGCGACCGTCGCGATGGCGAGGCACGTCGCGCCGATCGCGCCCAGGCCGAGCCACGGGATGTCGATCGGCATGCCGTCGAGGCCGCTGCCCAGGGACCGGCCGACCAGGACCGCCACCGTCGCGCTGATGATCGCGCCCATCGCCAGCGCTGCGGCGGTCACGAGCGCGGACTCCCAGAGGACGACCTTGCGGACCTGCCGCTCCGTCGCGCCGATCAGCCGTGTCGCGACGAACTCGCGGTGCCGCTGCAGGCTGCCCATCAACAACGTGTTGGCGATCGCCAGCGCGGCGTAGAACCCCGACGGGCCGAGCAGCACCCACAGCGCGAACGTGTTGTTCTTGCGCAGGTCGGCATCGGTCGCGGCGAGCCAAGCGTCGGCCGACTCGGCGTGGCCCGAGGTCCCGCGCAGCGACGCGTTGATCGTCGAGACCGGGTCGGCGACACCCGGCTGGGGGATGACGAACCACCGGTCGGGCGTCGCCGCGACCAGCCCCGGCGGCAGCAGCAGATCGCCGTAGAGCGACGGCGCCGACTTCACGACCGTCACGACCTTGAGGTCGACCGGCTTGCTGTGGCCGAAGGCGACCCGCATCGTGCTGCCGAGGCGATAGCCGCTGTCGAACGCGTACGACTCGGACATGGCGATCGTGTGGCCGTGCAGATCACCGAGTGATCCCCTGACGGCAGTCAGCCCTCGGGCCGCGACCGCGCTGGCGACGTCGACCGTCTGCGCGTCCTCGAGCTCCCGCTCGCCCTCGCGGTCGATCAGCGTGATGCTGGTCGACGCGCTGGCGTCGGCGACCTTGACGGCCGGCGAGGTCGCGAGCGCCGTGCCGGTACGTTCGCCGCCCTGGACGACGACGGGGGCGTTGAGGTACTGCTGGTTGATCGCGTGGTCCCAGTCCGCGGCGATGCCGAGGGTCAGCAGCAGCGATCCGCCGATGGCCGAGATCGCGAGCGTCGGTGCCGCCAGCGACGCGGTGCGCTTCGCCGAGGCCGCGACGTTGTCGCGCGCCAGCCGGATCGTCACGTCACCACGGCGTACCAGCGGCCAGGCGATGAGTCGCGCGAGCGCCGGGAACAGCCACGGACCGAAGCAGACCGCCGAGATGACGAGCATCTCCGGCGCGAAGATGCCGAGGACGAGGGACAGCTCGCCGGTGACGGCGCCCATCGTGACGAGCATGGTGAGGGAACCGCCGAGGCAGAGGAGCCCGACGACGAGTCGCCAGAATCCCATCCGGCGGCGTTCGACCGCGGCCTCCCGCATCGCGTCGACCGGCGGGATCCTCGACGCGCGCCGTGCGGCGGATCGCGCGCCGATCAGGGCGACGACGGCGCCGAGCGGGAAGGCGATGGCGAGGGTGGGCCAGAAGCTCGGCGGGTCCAGCTTCATCGGCGTCAGGCCTCGCTCGTGCGCCAGCCAGAGCGTCGGCGGGGTGATGAGGTGGGCGAACACGCAGCCGGCGAGCGAGGCGACGGCCGCGACGATCAGCGACTCCCCGAGGATCATCCGGCGGACCTGACGCGGCGTGGCGCCGACCAGCCGCAGGAGACCGAGCTCGCGCCGCCGCGAGGACACGACGAACGAGAACGTGCTGGCGACCACGAAGATCGCGATGAACCCGGAGAAGCCGGACATCACGCCGAACATCGAGGCCAGGTCGTCGAGCTGCAGCCGGGTCCTGGTGTCGCCGGGCTCGAGCCGCGACGTGGCCTCGGCGACCGCGGTGATCATCTCGACCGTCAGTGCGATCAAGGTGACGCCGAGGAACAGCGCGACGAACGATCCGACGTACGGGGCGATGTTGCGCCGCACGGTGTGCCGGCTGAGGTCGAGGAGCATCATCGTTCGAGCTCGCTCATCATCGCGGCGATCTGGGTCGCGGTGCCGTGCTGCAGGTGTCCGACGAGCAGGCCGTCCTCGAGGAAGATCACCGAGTGGGCGTACGACGCCGCGACCGGGTCGTGCGTGACCATCGCGATCGTGTGGCCGTGCTCGTCGACCGAGCGCCGCAGCAGCTCGAGCACCTGGTGACTGGTCGTACGGTCGAGGGCGCCGGTCGGCTCGTCGGCGAACACGACCTGCGGCTGCGCGATCAGGGCGCGGGCGATCGAGACGCGTTGCTGCTGACCGCCCGACAGCTCGGCCGGCCGGCGCCCGTGGTGGCCGTCGAGGCCGACGTCGGTGAGCGCCGCGAGGACGTCGCGGCGACGGGGTCGTACGCCCGCGAGCCGCAGGGGCAGGGCGACGTTGTCGAACACCGTGAGGGCGGGCAGCAGGTTGTAGGACTGGAAGACGAAGCCCATCGTCGAGCGGCGCATCGTGGTCAGCTCGACCTCGTTGAGCTTCGCCAGGTCCGTGCCGGCGACCAGGACCGTGCCCTTCGTGGGCCGGTCGAGGCCGGCCGCGCACTGCAGCAGCGTCGACTTGCCGGACCCTGACGGGCCCATGACAGCGGTGAACGTTGAGGCGCCGAACGTGTGGGTGATGCCGCGCAACGCGTCGACCTTGCCGGCCTTCGACGTGTACGTCTTGGTCACGCCGTCAAGGACGACGGCGTCGGTGCGCGTGGTGGTTCGGCCGGGCTCGGGATCGGTGAGAGTTGTCATGACTCCATGACATCGCCGCAGAGCCGCGTCGTCTCTGGCCTGCGAACCACTCTTGGGGTAGCGCACGCGATACCGCCAGGAGTGGACCTGAGGTCACTGTCACCAGCGCATCGCACCCCTACGCTGGGTCATCATGACCTCCGCGACGCGTACCTCCCCGGTGTGGTCGGCCGTCGGCGGCAACCCGGTGCGCCTCGTGCTCTCGCCGTGGCCGTGGCGCTCGCTCGCCTACCTGCTGAGCGGCGCCGTCGTCGGGCTCGTGTCGCTCGTCGGGTTCTTCGTGACGATCGGCGTGGGCATCGTGACGACGCCGCTCGT
Organism: Aeromicrobium sp. Root344; assembly: GCF_001425755.1. Taxonomy (GTDB): domain Bacteria; phylum Actinomycetota; class Actinomycetes; order Propionibacteriales; family Nocardioidaceae; genus Aeromicrobium. The sequence continues at coordinate 1,817,059 of NZ_LMDH01000001.1, forward strand.
CATCGGGTTGTTCATCCTCGGCGCGCTGCCGAAGCTCGGGGCGATGATCGCCGTGGTGGAGCGCCGCCGGTTGCCCCTGATGCTGGGGGAGCCCGCGGCGCCGGAGCTTTCGGGGACACCGTGGTGGCGGACCCCGCGCGATGCTGCGTCGTGGCGCGCGCTGGGCTACGCCGTGCTCCTCGCACTCGCCCTGTGGATCGTCGACCTGCTCGTCGCGGTGCTGGTCGTCACCGTCGTCGTGGTGTCGCTGCTGTCGCCGTTGCTGGCCCACTTCGACACCGTCGGCATGCTGTGGTGGCAGCTCGACTCGACCCGTGAAGCGGTGCCGTTCGCGATCATCGCGACCCCGGTCGGACTGCTCCTGGGCGCGTACGTGGTGACGGTCCTGGCCGCGGCGCAGTCGTCGCTGGCGCGGATCCTCCTGAGTCCTCGCGAGGAGGAGCTCGAGGCCCGCGTCACGGAGCTGCGCCGATCGCGGATCGAGCTCGTCGACGCGTTCGAGACCGAGCGCAAGCGCATCGAGCGCGACCTGCACGACGGGGTGCAGCAGCGCATGGTCGCGCTGACCATGTTGCTCGGTCGTGCCGAGCTCGACGTGCCCGAGGGCGAAGGACTCGCGCTCGTGCGCCAGGCGCACAGCGAGGCCGAGGCGGCCCTCGCGGACCTGCGCGAGGTCGTCCGCGGCGTGCATCCCCGCGTCCTCACCGACCTCGGGCTCGGCGCCGCGATCCGTGAGGTCGCCGACCGCATGCCCATCCCCGTACGCGTCGACGTCTCCCTCGACGAGCGCCCGCCGGCGCAGGTCGAGGCCGCGGCCTATTTCGTCGTCAGCGAGGGGCTCGCCAACGTCGCCAAGCACGCGCAGGCGCGGAGCGCCGCGATCCATGCCAGACGAGCCGGTGACGCGTTGGTGCTCGTCGTCAGTGACGACGGTCGCGGTGGCGCGGTCGTCGGCGAGGGGTCCGGCCTGTCCGGTCTGGTCACCCGCCTCGACGCGCTGGGTGGCACGCTGAGCGTCACGAGCCCCGACGGGGGACCGACCGATCTGCGGATGGAGAGCCCATGGCACGTCGACCGCTGAGGATCGTCCTCGCCGAGGACTCGGCGCTGCTCCGGGAAGGGCTGGTCGGCATCCTCGAGCGCGCGGGTCACGAGGTCGTGGCGAGTGCGACCGACGCCGACGAGCTGGTCGCCGCCGTCCGGGCTGATCCGCCCGACGTGGTGATCACGGACGTACGCATGCCGCCGGGGCACTCCGACGAGGGGCTCCGTGCCGCCGCTGCGATCCGCGAGGAGCAGCCGGCGCTGCCGATCCTGGTGCTGTCGCAGTACGTCGCCGACGCCTATCTCCCCGCGCTGATGGACTCCGCGGGGACCGCGGGCATCGGCTATCTGCTCAAGGACCGGGTCGGCCGGGTCGCGGACTTCCTGGCGAGCCTCGACCAGGTCGTCGACGGGCAGACCGTCGTCGACCCCGAGGTCGTCCGTCAGCTGCTGGCTCGCCGGAGCGACGACGGGCCGCTCGCCGCGCTGACCGCCCGCGAGCGGGAGGTGCTGGCGTTGATGGCCGAAGGGCGTACCAACGGGTCGATCGCCGAGGCGCTGTTCGTCAGCGACGCGGCCGTGCGCAAGCACGTCGGCAGCATCTTCGCCAAGCTCGAGCTCGGCGACGACCACGATCGCCGCGTCTCCGCCGTCCTCACCTACCTGCGGGGCTGAGCCCCCGCTGGGACTGACGTTTCTGCTGGGCCAGCACGGCGTGTCGCAACAGAGACGTCAGTCCCAGCGAGGACGTCACATGGGAACGGGCGTGAGGGACTCTCGTACGGCGGCGCGCTTGCGGGACGAGCCGAGGATCCACGACAGCACGGCGGCGACGGCACACAGCCCGGCACCGCCGAACCACGCCAGCGAGTAGCTCCCGGTCTGGTCCCGGATGACTCCGGCGACCAGGGCGGCAGCAGCGGCGCCGAACTGGTGCGCCGCGAACACCCAGCCGAACACGATCGTGCCCTGCTCGCCGAAGATCTCCCGGCACAGCGCCACGGTCGGCGGCACCGTCGCGACCCAGTCGAGTCCGTAGATCACGACGAACGCGACGATGCTCGGCCGTACGCTCGACGACAGCAGCGTCGGCAGCAGGACGAGCCCGACCCCGCGGAACGCGTAGTAGCCGACGAGCAGCATCCGGGGGTCGTAGCGGTCGGTGAACCAGCCCGACGCCACCGTGCCGGCGATGTCGAAGATGCCGACGACCGCCAGCAGGCCCGCCGCCGTGGTCTGGTCCATCCCGTGGTCGTGCGCCGACGGGATGAAGTGGATGCCGACCAGGCCGTTGGTCGTCGCACCGCAGATCGCGAACGCGGCGGCGAGGGCCCAGAACGCCGGCACGCGGGCGGCGGCGCGCAGCGCATCGGTCGCCCGCTTGGCCGCTCCACCGGTCTCCCGTACGGGCGGCAGCCAGTCGGCCGGCGCGCCGTACGGTGCGAGGTGGCGGTCCTCCGGGAAGTCACCGATGAACCGGATGACCAGGGGTACGACCAGCAGTGCGGCGCAGGCGATCGTCAGCGACGCCGTGCGCCAACCGACGTTCTCGGCGAGGGCGGCGACGATCGGCAGGAACACCAGCTGGCCCGTCGCTCCGCCGGCCGTGAGGATGCCCATGACGAGGCCGCGCCGCTCGATGAACCAGCGGTTGGCGATCGTCGCGGCGAACACCATCGCCATCGAGCCCGTGCCGAGCCCGATCAGCACGCCCCACGTGATGAGCAGCTGGAACGACTCGGTCATGAACACCGTGAGGCCGCTGCCCAGCGACACCATCAACAGCGCCACCGTGGTGACCTTGCGGATCCCGAACTTGTCCATCAGTGCCGCGGCGAACGGCGCAGTGAGCCCGTAGAGCAGCAGGTTGATGCTGACCGCGAGCGACATGATGCTCGTCGACCAGCCGAACTCGTCGTGCAGCGGCACGAACAGCGCACCCGGTGCGGCGCGGAAGCCGGCGGCACCGACCAGCGCGACGAACGCCGTCACGGCGACGAGCCAGGCCGGGTGGATGCGCGTACGGGTCATGGTTCCTGACTTTCTTGAGGAAAGTTGCCTGGTCGACCATACTGGTGCTGGCTTTCCTCAAGCAAGCCGAAATCCAGCCAAAACCGAGGTGCATCATGCCACTGCGATCCGACTGGTCCGAGGACCTGTGTCCCGTACGCCGGGGACTCGACGTGCTCGGCGATCCGTGGATCATGCTGATCATGCGCGAGGTCCTGCACGGGCGCTGCCGGTTCGACGAGATCCGCGACAGCATCGGCATCTCCGACGCGGTCCTGAGCCGCCGGCTTCGGCTGCTCGTCGACGAGGAGCTGCTGCGCAAGGTCGAGTACCGCGCCGACCGGCGAACGCACTTCGAGTACGTCGCGACCGACGCCGGCGCCGACCTCCTGCCGATCATGCACGCCGTGTCGATCTGGGCTGAGAAGCACACGCGGATGCCCGAAGGCGGCGCACACATGGCGGTCATCCACGAGACGTGCGGCGCCGAGACGACGACAGCCGACGTCTGCAGCGAGTGCGGCGACGTGCTCCGCCCCGGCGACGTCAGCTGGGACAAGCCTTGGAAGGCGACCCGCGAGCGCCTGGTCGGCGCAGCTCAGCCCTCGTAGGGCGGTGCCTCGCCCCAGCCCCACCGCGGCGTGGGCAGCTCGGGCGGGGGTGTCGCGCCTGCAGCCGAGTTGGCCTTGGCGATCCGGGTGCCCCACTCGACGTAGGCGACGAACGCCGAGCGGAACTCAGGGTCGTCGGGCAGGCCGGCCTCGTCGGCGCTCGCCGCGATGAGTCCGGCCCACCGCGCGCGTTGCTCCTCGGTGATGGCCAGCCCGATGTGGTGGCGCAGCATGCTGGGATAGTCGCCCAGCTGGTCGGTGTAGGTCGTCGGCCCGCCGAACACCTCGCCGAGCCACAGCGCGACGTGCTCGCGATGCTGTGCGCCCATGTGGCGGAACACCGGCTCGAGCACCGGATCGGCGAGCACCCGGTCGTAGAACACCTCGGTCAGGCGCAGCAGGCCGTCGTAGCCGCCGCACCAGTCGTACAGCGTCGGGGTCGCGGTCATCGGCTCTCCTTGCTCCAGTGTCGCGATCGTAGCCCGACAGACTGACTCCACCGGGCAGACTGATCCTGTGCCTGACCTGACCCGCCTTCGCGACGCGCTCGTCGCGTGGGCCTCGGGCGGCGACGGGGCTGCCGTGCCGGAGCTCGCCGCGGGGCTGCGCGTGGTCGCGCTCGTCGAGGGCGTGAGCGACCAGGCGGCGGTCGAGCGCCTGGCCGTACGCCGTGGCCGTGACCTCGGGGCCGAGGGGGTGTGCGTCGTGCCGATGGGCGGGGCGACCAACATCCGCCGGTTCGTCGACGTCCTCGGTCCACACGGCCTCGGCACCTCGATCGCGGGGCTGTGCGATCGCGCGGAGCTGGGATTCTTCGAACGGGCCCTCGCCCGGGCCGGACTCGGGCTCGACGGCTTCTTCGTGTGCGAGCCCGACCTCGAGGGTGAGCTCATCCGTGCCCTCGGGGCGGCGGCGGTCGAGCAGGTCATCGCACTCGAGGGCGAGACCCGGGCGTACGACGTCTTCCGTCAGCAGCCCGCACAGCGGGAACGCAGCGACGAGCAGCGCCTGCACCGGTTCATGGGGACGCACAGCGGGCGCAAGGAGCAGTACGGCCGGGCGCTCGTCGATGCGCTGGACCTCGACCGTGTGCCGAGGCCTCTCGACGACCTGCTCGTCAGGCTCACGGAGCGCGGCTGAGACACTGGGCGCATGGATCTTCCCGTCGCCTGGTCGCTCGTGCTCATCGTCACCGCGGTCTGGAACTTCGTCATCTGGCCGCCGTTCCTCAAGCGCGTACGCAAGGACGAGCGGTCGCGCGACGCCGCCGGCAACGCCACGACGTTCCTGCGCGTCCACACGATCCTCATCGGGATCTCACTGGCGCTCGCCGTCGCTGTCGGCGTGCTCGGAATCGTCACGCTGTTCTGAGCGTTGACGCACGTATGAGCAACCAGGTCACCCACAACGCCGACAAGGACCGCTACGAGATCCACGTCGACGGCATCCTCGCCGGCTTCACCCAGGCATTCGAGGACGGCGACGTCGTCACGTTCCCGCACACCGTCGTGTTCGACCAGTTCGAAGGCCAGGGCCTCGCGTCGCAGCTGGTCACCGGTGCCCTCGACGACATCCGCGTGCGCGGCAAGAAGATCATCGCGACCTGCCCGTACGTCGCACGGTTCGTCGAGAAGCACCCGGACTACCAAGACCTGTTGGCGTGACCACGCGCACACCGCGCGATTCGTTGGGCGAGGCAACGAACTGCTAGAATGTGAATACGTGAACGCGCCAGTCCGGTGCTGTTCCGGCCCGACGAAGTAGCGCATCGTGCGTGAAATGGATATCGGGCATTCATCCCGAATCGTCTGTGAGTTCCTTGAATCAGCCTGAAGGCAGCTCTGTGCTGCCCACCTTTTCCTCCCTCGACCTCCCCGCCTCGCTGGTATCCGCGTTGGCTCGCCAGGAGATCGTCAACCCCAGTCCCGTCCAGCAGGCGGTGATCCCCGATGCGCTCGCGGGACGCCACGTGCTGGGCCGCGCGCGCACCGGCTCCGGCAAGACCCTGGCCTTCGGCCTTCCGGTCCTCGTCCGGCTCGCCGGTCGCACGAGCCGCCCCAAGGCCCCCCGTGGCCTGATCCTGCTCCCGACCCGTGAGCTCGCGACCCAGGTGCGTACGGCCATGGAGCCGCTCGCGCAGAAGATGGGCCTCCGCCTGACCACGGTCTACGGCGGCGTGCCGATCAACAAGCAGATCAGCACGCTCCGCAACGGCGTCGACATCGTCATCGCCACTCCCGGCCGTCTGACCGACCTGCTCGACCGTCGCTGCATGACGCTCGACGACATCGAGATCACGGTCCTCGACGAGGCCGACCACCTGTGCGACCTCGGCTTCTACAAGCCGATCGACGCGCTGCTGACCAAGACGCCTGAGTCGAGCCAGCGGCTGCTGCTGTCGGCGACGCTCGACGGCGACGTCAACAAGCTCGTCAAGCGCCACCTGCCCAAGCACGTCCTCCACGAGGTCGACTCGGGCGAGAGCGCGGTCGACACGATGGAGCACCACGTGCTCGTCAGCGCCGCGACCGAGAAGTCCAAGACGGCGTTCGACCTGCTGCGCGCCAACCCGCGCAGCATCGTCTTCACGCGCACGCGTCGCGGGGCCATGCGCCTCGCCCGCCAGCTGACCCAGAACGGCATCGAGGCCGTCGACATGCACGGTGACCTCTCGCAGCGTCACCGTGAGCGCAACCTCGAGGCGTTCAGCAGCGGCCGGGCCAGCGTCATCGTCGCCACGGATGTCGCCGCGCGCGGCATCCACGTCGACCGCATCGGTCTCGTCGTGCACTACGACGCACCGGCCGAGCACAAGGCCTACCAGCACCGCTCGGGCCGCACGGCTCGTGCCGGGGAGTCCGGATCCGTCGTCACCATGACGACGCCCGAGGCCCTGCGCGACGTCATGCAGCTGCAGAACAAGGCCGGCGTCACGGCGCGTCACCACGACGCCCGCACGGCGCCGTCACCGATGACGGCCGAGGCCCTCTCGGGTGCCGGCACCGAGGCCCCGCACATGTCGTCCGTACGCCAGGGTGCTCGCACCTCGGGCAACGGCGGCGGCCAGAACCGCGGCGGAGGGCGTCCCCAGGGCGGCTTCCGTGGCAACGGTGGCGGACGTCCGCAAGGTGGCGGAGGCAACCGTGGCGGTGGCGGCGGACGTCGTCGCAGCGGTGGGTCCGGCGGATCCACGCGCGTCTACTCGTCCTCCTAGACCGCCCGTACGACTGACAGCGGCGTCATCCCCGGTACGCCCGGGGGTGGCGCCGCCAGTCATTTCAGCCCCGCTCAGGCCTCGGCGGTGGATTCTCCACCGAATGACCCTCAAAGGCTTCGGCGGTGGATTCTCCACCGAATGACCCCGCACAAGGTGGCAGATCCACCGCCGCGGGTCGCGCGGGATGAGGTGCCTAGGCTGAAGCCGTGAGCATCCTGATCCAGGCGCCGGAGCTGATGTCCTCGACCGAGCGGGTCGTCCTGCTCGACGTCCGCTGGAAGCTGGGCGGCCCTCCGGGTCATGACGACTACCTCGCCGGCCACCTGCCCGGTGCCGTGTTCGTCGGTCTCGACACCGAGCTGGCGGCACATGGCGAGCCCCAGGACGGCCGGCACCCGCTGCCGTCGGTCGAGTCGCTGCAGGCTGCAGCCCGGCGATGGGGCATCCGCGAGGGCGACACCGTCGTGGCGTACGACGACAACGGCAACCTCGCGGCCGCCCGCGCGTGGTGGCTGCTCCGGTGGGCCGGCTTCGACGACGTACGCCTGCTCGATGGCGGCCTGAGCGCCTGGGTCGCCGCCGGCGGGTCGCTGGAGACCCACGACGTCGTGCCGGAGCCGGGCGACGTGTCCCTCGACGGTGGGCACGCCCAGACGATCGACATCGACGGTGCAGCGTCCTATCCCGGGGTGCTGCTCGACGCGCGAGCCGCCGAGCGATTTGCCGGTGAGACCGAGCCGATCGACCCCAAGGCGGGCCACATCCCGGGCGCCATCAGTGCTCCGACGACCGACAACCTCGACGCCACCGGCCGCTTCCGTCCGGCCGAGGAGCTGCGCCGCCGTTTCGAAGCGCTGGGCGTACGCGATGGGGTCGACGTCGCGGCCTACTGCGGGTCCGGGGTCACCGCGGCCCACGAGGTCGCAGCGCTCGCGATCGCCGGGTTCGACGCTGCGCTCTATCCGGGATCGTGGTCGCAGTGGAGCAACCACGACGACCGCCCGGTCGACACAGGGACGGCGCCCTAGCCGGGAGCGGAGCACCCGCCCGCTGCCGGTAATCTCGGGCCTCATGTTGGTCAAGGGCAGGCTGCCGCGGATCGGCTTGCTGGGCCCTGCGTTCATCGCCGCCGTGGCGTACGTCGATCCGGGCAACGTCGCGACCAACGTGACGGCGGGCTCCAAGTTCGGCTACACCCTGGTCTGGGTCGTCGTGATGGCCAACGTCATGGCGGTGCTCGTGCAGTACCTCTCGGCCAAGCTCGGCATGGTGACGGGGATGTCGCTCGCCGGCCACATGGGTCAGCGGCTGCCGACCGGGCCACGCATCGCCTACTGGCTCCAGGCCGAGGCGATCGCGATCGCGACCGATCTCGCCGAGGTCGTGGGCGGCGCGATCGCCCTCAACCTGCTGTTCGACCTGCCGCTCGAGCTGGGCGCCGTCGTCACCGCCGCGGTCGCCATGGTCGTCCTGCGCATCGGCGACCTGCGCGGCCAGCACACGCTCGAACGGGTCATCGTCGGGTTCCTGGCGTTGATCGCGGTCGGGTTCATGGCGGGCCTGTTCGTCGACCCGCCGGAGGCCGGGCCCCTGGCGACGGGGTTGCTGCCGACGTTCGACGGCACCGACAGCGTCCTGCTCGCGTCGGGCATCATCGGCGCGACCGTCATGCCGCACGTCATCTATCTGCACTCGAGCCTCACGATCACCCGCCTCGACCGCCGGGGCGAAGGGCTCAGCGTGCGCGAGCTCCTGTCGGCGACCCGCACCGATGTCGTGCTCGCGTTGATCCTCGCCGGCATCCTCAACCTGTCGCTGCTCGTCGTCGCCGCCTCGAGCCTCGACGGGCTGCCCGGCACCGACACCCTGCAGGGAGTCCACGCGGTGGTGACGTCGGAGCTCGGCGCCGGCGTCGCCCTGCTGTTCGCGGTCGCCTTGCTCGGGTCCGGGCTGGCCTCGACCTCGGTCGGCAGCGCGGCCGGCGCGGAGGTCATGAAGGGTCTGCTGGGCGTACGGCTGCCGATCCTCGTCCGCCGCGTCGTCACCCTGATCCCGGCGCTCGTCGTGCTCGCCCTCGGCGCCGAGCCCAGCAGGGCGCTCGTGATCTCCCAGGTCGTGCTCTCGATCGGCATCCCGTTCGCGCTGGTCCCGCTCGTGGTGCTGACCGCACGCACCGACGTGATGGGCGAGTACGTCAACGCACGTCGCACCACGGCCGCGGCGTGCGTGGTGGCCGCGATCGTCATCGCCCTCAACGTCTCGTTGCTCTGGCTGACGTTCACCGGCTGACCCGCGTCGACGTGCGACGGCCGATCGCCGGTGGCACGCTGACGCCATGAGTCCCGGCCCGCTCACCGTCCGATCCATCGTGCTCGACAGCACCGACATCCGCCCGCTGGCCGAGTTCTATCGCCAGCTCCTCGGCCTGGTCTATCGCGCCGGCGACGAGCCACCACAGCCCGGCGGCCAGGATCCACAGGGCACCGACTGGCTCGTCCTGAGGGGCGGCGATGGTGGCGTGCAGCTCGCGTTCCAGCAGGTCGAGTCGCTGCCCGAGGCGACCTGGCCCGAGGGCCCCGTGCCGCAGCAGCTGCACCTCGACCTCACGGTCGCCACGATCGCGGACCTCGACGCCCACCACGCACGTGCCCTCGCGCTCGGCGCCCGGCTGCTCCTCGACCGCCATGACGATCCCGACGAACCCTTGTACGTCTACGCCGACCCCGCCGGCCACCCGTTCTGCATCTTCGTGGCCGATCCGCTCACGGCCTTGACCCCTCCGGCGCTGGAGAACTGACCCGCCAACCCCGATCATGGACTCATGCCTGAGCTTCCCGAGGTCAATGCGCTGGTCGAGTTCCTCGACAAGGAGACCGCCGGCGCCGTCGTGGCCGGCATCGAGCTGGCGTCGTTCGCGGTGCTGAAGACGTTCGACCCACCGGTCTCCGCGCTGTCGGGGCTCGCGGTCACGGGTGCCAGCCGGCACGGCAAGTTCATCGACATCGACGTCGACGGCATCCACATCATCGTGCACCTGGCCAAGGCGGGCTGGCTGCGCTGGTCCGAGCAGCTGCCGGACACCAAGCTCAAGCTCGGTGCCAGCAACATCGCCGCCCGCGTACGCCTCGACCGTGGCGACGGCCCGCACATCGGCTTCGACGTCACCGAGGCCGGCACCCGCAAGGGCCTGGCGATGTACGTCGTCCGCGACCCCTCCGAGGTGCCCGGTATCGCCGCCCTCGGTCCTGAGCCGCTCGAGCCGGGCTTCGAGCTGCGCCCCCTGTTGGCCCGACGCATGCAGGTCAAGCGGCTGCTGCGCGACCAGAAGATCATCGCCGGTGTCGGCAACGCCTACAGCGACGAGATCCTGCATGCGGCGAAGCTGTCGCCGTTCGCGATCGCCGAGAACCTCAAGGAGGACGAGATCGTACGTCTGGAGGCCGCCGTGCAGGACATCCTCCGCGAGGCCGTCGAGGAGGCGCGCGGCAAGCCGGCCGAGGAGCTCAAGGACGACAAGCGCACGCGGATGCGGGTCCATGGCCGCGCGGGTGAGAAGTGCCCCGTGTGCGGCGACACCGTGCTCGAGGTGACCTACTCGCAGTCGGCGCTGCAGTACTGCCCGACGTGCCAGACCGGCGGCAAGCCCTTGAAGGACCGGACGACGAGCAAGTTCCTCAAGTGAGGGCGACGCCCGCCGGGTTTTGAAGCGTTGCGCAGGTTGAGGTCGCGTTTTTCCTGCGCAAGGCTTCAAAAGTTGGCGGTTAGCCCTGCGGGTAGCCCTGGCGGGCAGCCCGGCGGTCAGCCCGGCGGTCAGCCTGCGGCGACCAGTCCCACGGCCAGGGCGGCGAAGACCAGGCCCACGGCCTGCCAGCGCAGGATCCTCTCGCGCAGCAGCACCGATGCCAGCAGCACCGTGCTCGCCGGGTAGAGCGACGAGATGACCGACACGATCGACAGCAGGCCGTGGTGCGTCGCATAGAGGAACGCCCCTTGGGCGGTCGCGCCGAGCGGTCCCATGACCACCGCGCCCCAGACGCGTCGACCCCGTGGCACCCACGCATGTCCGAGGACCGTGGCGGTGACGACGACCCCGAGCACCGACGTGAGCTGGGAGAGCGCGAGGGGGTAGAGCCCGGCGTCGTCGCCGACCTGGCCGAGGAACGTGAACAGCAGGCCGAACCCGACGCCGGCGAGGATGCCGTCGACCACGCCCCCGCGATGAGCCTCGTCACCGCCACCGTCGTCGACCCGCGAGATGAGCGCGATCGCCGGGAACGCGAACACCACGCCCAGCATCGCGGTCCAGGACGGTCGGTCGCCCGTCGCGAGCCCGACGGCGACGGGGATCAACGCCGTGCCGATCGCGGACAGCGGGGCGACGACCCCCATTCGTGCCGTCGCCAGCCCGCGGTAGAGGAACGCGACACCGAACCCACCGCCGAGGCCGGCCAGCGCGCCGTACGTCAGGTCGGTGCTGCTCGGCGACCCGGCGATGATGACCGCGGCGAGCAGGCTGAGCACGCCGGACGAGGTCTGGCCCACGATCGCGACCTGCCACGGCGACGACCGCTTGGCGAAGATCCCACCGAGGAAGTCCGAGACGCCATAGGACAGCGCCGACAGGAGGGACAGAGCGATGGCCACCTGCGCAGCCTAAGCGCGGTCGCCGACAACGGGCGACCGCTGGCATCGCTACGTACGATTGAGGCATGAGGTTCGCCAAGTCGTTCGGGTCGCAGGCCAACACCGCCGTCGGCGGGTTCGCCTCGCGCGTCGACGACCGGACCGGCGAGGTGGCGCACCGTGTCGCCGGGGTCATCGCCGTCGCAGTACGCGTGCTACGACTGCCCACTGCGGTCCTGCAGGTCGTCCCCGTGCCGTTCATCGCCGCCACGCTGGCGCTCGGCCTGGTCGCCGACGGTGGCGTACGCGTCGTCGTGCTCGTGGCGGGGGTGCTGATGGCTGTCGTCAGCGGCGCGTTCTGGGGCCGCCGCCGGGCGATCCTGCGGGCCGTGGAGGAGCCGGACAAGCTGGCCACCGAGCTCGGCATCGCGATCAGCCTCAGCGACAAGGTCGACGAGACCCGAGGGGCGCTGGAGCGGGTCGCCGGCGGTGGTGGCTGGCGGCTCTTCGACCGGCTCAAGGGTGCCTGGGGCGGCATGTCGATGACCGGCCGGTGGATCGACGGCGTCGGCGACCTGCCCCGCGCGCGCTACTTCGTGCCGCCGAGGATCGGCACGACCGTCACGATCACGATCGCCGCACTCTGGCTGGTGCCGATCTCGATCGTCGTGGCGTTGTTCGCCCTGATCGGGACCATCGCCGGATCCCTCTGACCCGTCGTGTCCGGCACCATCAGGATCGGGATCTCGGGGTGGACCTACGCGCCATGGCGCAAGGTGTTCTATCCCGAAGGCCTGCGGCAGAAGGACGAGCTCGAGTACGCCGCGAGCAAGATGACGAGCATCGAGATCAACGGCTCGTTCTACTCGCTGCAACGACCCGAGAGCTATCAGGCCTGGCGGGAACGTACGCCCGAGGGTTTCGTGTTCGCCGTCAAGGGCGGCCGGTTCATCACCCACATGAAGAAGCTCGCCGACGTCGACGCACCGCTGGCCAACTTCTTCGCCTCCGGCCCCCTGGCCCTCGCCGACAAGCTCGGTCCGGTGCTCTGGCAGCTGCCGCCGACGCTGGGCTTCGACGCCGAACGACTCGTGAGCTTCTTCGAGCGACTGCCCCGCACGACGACCGCGGCAGCGGCGCTCGGTGCGCGGCATGACGAGCGCGTGGCGGGCCGCTCCTACCTCGACACCCCTGTGGAGCAGCCGATCCGCCACGCCGTCGAGGTCCGGCACGACTCGTTCCTCGCCCCGGAGTTCCTCGACCTGCTCCGCGAGCACGACATCGGGCTGGTCGTCGCCGACACCGCCGGCAAGTGGCCGTTGATCCGCGAGGTGACGGCCGACTTCGCGTACGTACGCCTGCACGGCGACACCGAGCTCTACGCGAGCGGCTATTCCGACGCGGCGCTCGACGAGTGGGCGGCGCTGATGCGCGGCTGGGCCGAGGCCGGCGCCGACGTGTACGCCTACTTCGACAACGACATGAAGGTGCGCGCGCCCTTCGACGCCATGAGCCTGATCGAGCGGCTCGCCGATCTCGGCCCATGGCGCCCGGGGACTAGCGGACCTTGATCGTCAACGAGGTCGAGTACGACGTACGGGCCCGGACGCTGCCGAGGTAGTACGCCCGCACATGGTGACTGCCCTTGCCCAGCTTCTTGGTGATGCGGACGCTGGCGTTGCCGCTGGACAAGGTCCCGGTCCCGACGATCGTCGATCCCTGCTTGAGGACGACCTTGCCGGTGGGGGTGGTCCCCGTCGCACGAACCTTGATCGCGACCCGGATGCGGTGGCCGCTGTCCGCCGATCGCGAGTACGAGGAGCTCGGGTAGCCCTTGGTCGTCGACGCCCTGGTCGTGTACGCCCACAGCTCGCGGCCGGCCGCCGCGTCCGCGCCGGCCAGGAAGAGCGTGTTCGCGACGCGGCCGAGGATCGTCGGGCTCCACGGCACGCCACCGGTGCTCGACATGCTGACGCGGGAGACGCCGCCGATCAGGCCGTTGGCACGCCACAGGCTCGCACCGTGCGTGGCATCGGCTGCCGTGAACCAGAGCTTGCCGGCCACTACGCGCAGGTCGCGCGGTGAGCTGTTGCTCGTGCCGGTGTTGATGCTCTTGACGAGGGTCACGTCTCCCGCGACTCCGCGGGTGCGATAGAGCTCCGAACCGAGCGCGGCGGTCGATCCGCTGAAGTAGACCCAGCCGCCGTAGACCGTCCAGCCGATCGGGTTGGCGTCCGAGCCGCCGCCCTGGACGTTGCCCAGGACGGTCGTGCCCGCGTCGGACCCGTCGGTGCTCCACAGCTGCGGACCGGACGTCGACGTGGCGCCGAACAGCACCTTGCCGTTGTACGCGAAGAGGTTGCGCGGGACGCTCGAGGTGGAGCCGGGGTAGATGTTCTTCACGAGGCCCGCGTTGTCCGGCGTGCCGTTCGACTTCCACAGCTCGAGGCCGTACGTCGGGTTGGTGGCGGTGAACAGGATGTTGCTGCCGAGCACCGTGAACTGGTCAGGGCTCGAGCTGCCGCTCCCCGAGTACAGGTCGCCCAGCGAGAACGTCGTCGGCCCGGTGCCGCTGCTGATCCAGGGCTCGAACCCGTCCCCGTTGGCACTGCTGCCGAACGCGACCTTGGTGCCCACTGCCGTGAGGTTGTCGATGCCTGTCGAGCCGCTGAAGTTCGACACCTGCGCCGGGGGCGCCGCAGGTCCGATGGCAGGCTTGGCCGCCAGCTTCCAGAGCTGGTCGGTGCTGCCGGTCGGGTTGGCGACGAAGTACAGCTTCGATCCGGCGACGGCCATCTCGAGGGGCTCGGTGTTGAAGTTCGGCTTGATGTCCATGATCCGGGTGGTGCCGGCCGCGGTGCCGTTCGTCGCCCAGAGGCTGATGCCGTGCACGCCGTCGTTGGCCTGGAAGTACACCTTGCCGTCGAAGGCCGTGAACCCGCTCGGGTCGGACGAGGTGTTGAGGTCGGGGCTGATGTCCTTGAGCAGCTTGGTGCCGGCCGTGCTGCCGTCGCTGATCCACGGCTCGGCTCCGATCGCGTCGGTGCTGTACGCCCCGAAGACGAACCGTGATCCGAGCGCCGCACCTTCGGTGATGTCGGCCTTGGCGGTGCCGGGCGCGATGTTCCGCACCCGGTGGACTGCGCCGTCGTAGTTGGCCGCCGGAGCGGGCGCGGCGAGGAAGCCGACGGTGAGTGCTCCGATGGCGGTCGCTGCGAGAAGGGGCACGGTGCGGCGCATGGATGAGCCTTTGATCGATGGGGGTCGGCCGACGCTCAGAGGTGCACCAAGCAAAGGTCTAGATGATTGGCAACGCTAGCAGGCGGGCAGCCTGCGCGGACGACATTGCGACAATCTGTGGCGAACCGGTACGGATGTACCGGTTCGACCGGGCTGCGCCGCGGCTCCTACGGGCGTGCCCCGGAGCCGATGAGCACCTGCATCGCGGGAGCGTGGAGGCGTACGACCTCCTCGATCGGCGCCTCCGTGAGGGGCGGCATCTGCACGACGTAGCGCAGTGTCGCCATGCCGATCAGCTGGCTCGCGATGAGTGCCGCACGCAGCTCGCGGTCGTCGCCCTCGAGCACCTTGAGGAGCGACGCGATGAGCACCTCGCGGGCCAGCTGCAGCATCGGCGCCTGGGAGTCCTGCGTGCTCAGTGTCGTGCGGTACATCGAGCTGAAGACGTCGCGGTGGGGATCCCAGGCGGTGAGGAACGTGCGCAGGAGGCGTTCTGCCATGCCGTCGGGGCCGTCCTCGATAACCGAGGCGATCTTCTCGACCGGGTTGACGGGCAGCTCCATCGTCGCGACGAGGAGGCCCGCCTTGTCGCCGAAGTAGTGGCTGATCAGGCTCACGTCGACGCCGGCGTCGCGGGCGATCGCGCGCATCGAGGTGCCGCTGAATCCTTGCGCAGCGAAGTTGGCCCGGGCGGCGTCGAGGATCGCGGTGCGTCGGTCCGCCGCGTCCCCGGCCGGCGGGCGCCCGCGCGTACGTCTGGCCGTCACGGCGTACGACGCCGAAGTGTCAGCGAGGCGCCCGTCAGGGCCAGCGCGCAGCAGCCGACAAGGATCACGAGGTCCGTGACCAGGGTCGAGGTGAAGTCGCTCGTCGACCCCAGCTCGCTGAACGCATCGGCTGCATAGCTCATCGGCAGTGCGTCGGACAGCCGGTGCAGGACGTCGGGCATCGAGTCGCGGGGGGCGAGGAGCCCGCAGAGCAGCAGCTGCGGCACGACGACGAGCGGCATGAACTGGACGGCCTGGAACTCGGTGACCGCGAACGCCGACATCAGCAGGCCGAGGGCCGTGCCCAGCACCGCGTCGACGACCGCGAACAGCACGACGGCCCACGGTGTGTTGACCTCCATGTCGAGAAGCCAGATCGCGACCGCAGAGGTGACGAGCGCCTGGCCGAGCGCCGCTGCGCCGAACGCGACGCCGTAGCCGCCGATCAGCTCACCACGCCGCAACGGCGTCGTCAGCAGCCGCTCGAGCGTGCCGGACGTCCGTTCACGCACCATGGTCACCGACGTCACGAGGAACATCACGACGAACGGGAAGATGCCGAGCATCTGCGGGCCGACGCGGTTGAAGATCGCCGGGTTGCCGTCGTAGACGTACTTGAACAGGAGCAGCAGCACCGACGGCAGGACGACGATCATGCCGATGCTGCGCGGGTCGTGGCCGAGCTGCTGCAGCACCCGACGTGCCGTGGCGAACGTCCTCGTCATGCTGCCGCCTCGGCGAGGGTCAGGAAGGCCTGTTCGAGGTCGTCCTGGCCGGTGTCCGCGCGCAGCTCGTCGGGTGTCGAGTCGGCGATGATGCGGCCCTCGCGCATCAGGAGCACGCGGTCGCAGCGGCCGGCCTCGTCCATGACGTGACTCGAGACGAGCAGCGTCCTGCCCTGGTCGGCGAGGCGCTTGAAGAGCTGCCACAGGTCGCGGCGCAGCACGGGGTCGAGGCCCACGGTCGGCTCGTCGAGGAGGTAGAGCTCCGGGTCGGCCAGGAGCGCTGCGGCCAGCGAGACCCTCGTGCGCTGCCCGCCGGACAGGTCGGCCACGAGGGCGTCGGCCTTGTCGGCGAGGCCGACGTTGTCGACGGCTTCGCGTGCCGCCGCCTCGTCGCTGCCGATGAGGGCGGCGAAGTAGAGGAGGTTCTGCATGACGGTCAGGTCGGG
Organism: Aeromicrobium sp. Root344; assembly: GCF_001425755.1. Classification (GTDB taxonomy): domain Bacteria; phylum Actinomycetota; class Actinomycetes; order Propionibacteriales; family Nocardioidaceae; genus Aeromicrobium. The sequence goes on from NZ_LMDH01000001.1 coordinate 1,833,742, forward strand.
ATAGACCGAGCTGGCCTGGGTGACGTAGCCGACGCGTCGCCTGGCATCGGGGCGGCCGGCCGGCCCGTCGAGCACCGTGACGGTGCCGGCCTTGACGACCTGGATGCCGGCGATGGCGCGGATCAGCGTCGACTTGCCGCAGCCGCTGGGACCGAGCAGTCCCGTGACGGAGCCGCGCGGGACCGACACGGTGAGGTCGGGCAGCACGGTGGTCCTGCCGCGGATGACCGTGAGTCCCTCGATCTGGACTGCTGGACTATTCAACATACGTTGAATATAAGATCTGGCCCAGGCTCGGTCAAGCCGGGGCCCGGCCCTACTTCTTGACGGTGAACGTCTTGCTGACCGACGAAGAGGCGCCGATCCTGTTGAAGGCGTACACGTAGACCCGGTTGGTGCCGGCCTTGAGCTTGCTGCGGAGCAGCGTGTACGACCGGGTGGTGACGACCTTGTTGTAGAGCGTCGTCGTGCCCTTCTTGACCACGACCTTGTACTTCGTGATCGGTGTTCCACCGTTGTTGATCGGGGAGTTCCAAGTGACCCGGCGGCTCGACGACGTCGACGAACCGGAGATCTTGATGTTGCGCGCCGCCGTCGGCTTCGTGAGCGGGATCAGGGGAGCGAACGTGAAGACTGACGGCGCGTTCGCGACGTCGGTCGAGTACTCGTTGACGACGTGGACGTTGCGGTTCGTGTCGACTGCGACACCGGTGGGGTACGAGATCCCAGCCCCGCTGAGTCGCTTGATCGGGAAGGCGTCGCCTTGGGTGCCCGGAGCGAAGACCGTGACGGAGCCGTTGCTGCCGTCGGTCGCATTGGTCACGTAGAGGTTGTCGGAGGAGTCGAGCGCCAGCGAGGAGGCGCCGTGCAGGTGCGTGTTGGGGCCGGTGATGGTGCGAATCGGCGGCGTGGCTGACTCGGTGTTGGCGGCGTAGATCGCGATGTTCTCGTTGCCGTTCCCGCCGTTGAGGTTGGCGACGTAGATCAGGCCCTTGCTGTCGATCACGATGCTCGTCGGGTTGTTGATCCCGTCGGTGATCGTCCTGATGGGCTCGATGTCGCCGCCACGGCCTGCGCCGTAGACGCGGATCGTGCTCGTGCTGTTGATGTTGGCGACGTAGACGTCGCCGTTGGCGGCCACGGCCACGTCGCTGGGTGACGAGAGGCCGGTGTTCTTCATGCCGCCGATCGTCGTGTACGGCGAGCTGCTCGAGGTGTCCTTGGGGAACACGCTGACGGTTGCCGTCGAGGAGTCGGCGACCCAGATCCGCCCCTTCGCGTCGTAGCTGACGCCCTGCGGTCCTGACAGGCCCGACCGGCTGGTGTCGAGGATCGAGCCGTCGGCGAGGCCGTATCCGGTCGAGTTGAACTCATTGTCCTTGAGGACCTTGACCCGCGAGAACGTGTTGTTGGACTCCGCGATCGCGAACTTCGACGGGTCATCCGCCGCCGTGGGGTTCGGATCGACGGCGATGTCGGTGGGGTGGGTGAGACCGGCGCCGTTGAACGTCGTGGATCGCGTCGGCGCGTACGAGACGTCGTAGGTGTCGGCGTGGGCCGGGGTCATGGTCAGGCACGAGACGGCCAGGCCGGCGGCGGTCAGGGCCGCGAAGTTGCGCATGGGAGTGGGCATGACGAAGGAACCTAGCGGGATCGCAGGGTGCTGGTGAGGGTTTTCGACGAGATGTCTTGAAGTGTTCACGCGGCCGGCACTACGTGACATCGCCGATGTCATGGTCCTACTGTTCACGCATGGACATCCGAGGACTGGCCCTGCTCCCCGTACGCGTGACGGTCGCCGCGACGCAGGCGACGCTCGGCCTCGGCCAGCTCGCGTCGCCCCAGGGGCCGATCCTGCGTGAGGGGGGCTACGGCACCCGGCTGGCGCAGATCTTCGGCGAGGGTGGCCTGCTCGAGCAGCTCAACCGGATCCTTGCCGACGAGCGCGGGCCCATCGGGCTCGCCAACACCCTCGCCGACCTGACCGCCGACGACAGGCCGGTCGGCAAGGCGCTGGCTCGTGACGGCCTGCTCGACCGGATGGCCGATGAGGAAGGCCCGTTCGTACGCCTGTTGGAGGCCGGGGGGCCTCTGGACCGGGCGCTGGGCGAGGACGGCCCGCTCTATCGCCTGCTCGCTCCCGGTGGCCCGCTCGACCGGCTGCTCGCCGAGGAGGGCGCGATCGACCGCATCCTCGCGGAGGGCGGCCTGATCGACCAGCTGCTCGCCGAGCAGGGAATCCTCGAGAAGCTGCTGGCGCCCGGCGGCACGCTCGACCAGCTCATCGAGCTGGGCGCCACGTTCGACGCGATCGTCCCGCGGCTCGAGGCCTTGGGCAACGCGATCCCCAACCTCAACTCCGCCGTCAACATCCTGAGCGGCGCCGTCGAGCCCTTGGGCGCGCTCGCGGGCCGGTTGCCCGGCGGTCGCCGGCGGCCGGCGGTGCTCGACCCCGCCGTCAGCGACTAGAGGCGCCCACCTTGAGTCCCGGAGGATGATCGATGGCAGGACCACTCCGGAGGAGGCTCACATGAGCAGCACGCCAGGGATCGTCGTCGTCGGAGCCGGGTTGGCCGCGGCCAAGGCCGTCGAGTCCATGCGAGAGGCCGGGCACACCGGCGCCATCACGTTGATCGGCGAGGAGCCGGATCGCCCGTACGAGCGACCGGCGCTGTCCAAGGACTATCTGCAGGGCAGCGGGTCCCGGGACGACCTGTTCGTCCACCGGGAGGAGTGGTACGCCGAGCACGACGTCGCGACTCGGTTCGGTGAGGCCGTGGCATCGATCGACCGCGAGGCGCGCACGGTGGCACTCGCCTCGGGTGACAGCGTGCCGTACGAGCGCCTGCTGATCGCCACGGGTTCACGGCCGCGCACGCTCGAGGTCCCGGGCGCGGACCTCGACGGCGTGGTGTCGTTGCGACGCATCGGCGACAGCGACCGCATCCGTGAGGCATACCAACGTGCCTCGAGCGTCGTGATCATCGGCGCCGGATGGATCGGCCTCGAGACGGCCGCCGCCGCACGTGCCGCCGGCCTGCAGGTCACGGTCCTGGAGTACGCCCCGCTGCCGCTCGGCCGGGTGCTGGGTGAGGAGCTGGCGACCTACTTCGCCGACCTCCACCGGCGCAACGGCGTCGACCTCCGCACGTCGGTCGAGGTCACCGCGATCACTGGCACCGACGGACGGGTCACTGGCGTCCAGGCGGGCGGCGAGGAGCTCGCGGCAGACCTCGTGATCGTCGGCGTCGGCATCAGCCCCAACGCCGAGCTCGCCGCCGAGGCCGGGCTCGAGGTCGACAACGGCATCGTCGTCGACGAGCACCTGCGCACGTCCGACCCGGCGATCTACGCCGCCGGCGACGTGGCCAACGCCTACAACTCCACCGTCGGCGACCGGTTGCGGGTCGAGCACTGGGACAACGCGATCCGCCAGGGGCAGCTCGCCGGGCGCACCGTGCTGGGCCGCGACGACGCATACGACTGGCAGCCCTACTTCTACACCGACCAGTTCGACCTCGGGATGGAGTACGTCGGCCGTGGCAGCGCGAGCGACGACGTCGTGATCCGGGGAGACAAGGCCAGCGGTGAGTTCATCGCGTTCTGGCTCGACGGCGACCGCGTCACCGCCGGCATGAACGTCAACGTCTGGGACGTCAACGACGACCTGCGGGCCCTCGTCGGGAGTAGCGTGGATCGCGCGAGGCTCGCCGATCCCGACGTGCCGCTCACCGAGGTGGTGCCGAGATGACGCCCGACCAGGACCGTTTCAAGCACCTGCCCAAGCGCGTACGCCTCGAAGACACCATCACGACAGCCGAGACCGAACCGGTGCCCGACCCTGACGGTGATCGTGACCCCGACCGTGACTTCCTGATCCGCTACGGGCTCGGTGGCGTCTGACTGACGGTGGGAGTGGCTCCCTACTGTTGTCGGTGTGCCTGAACTCTTCGAGCCCCTGACGCTGCGCGGCGTCACCGCCCGCAACCGCATCTGGCTCGCGCCGATGTGCCAGTACTCGTGCTTCGATCGCGACGGGATGCCCAACGACTGGCACCTCGTCAACCTCGGCCAGCACGCGACCGGAGGCTTCGGACTCGTGATGACCGAGGCGACCGCCGTGGTGCCCGAAGGGCGGATCAGCCCCGAGGACACCGGCATCTGGTCCGACGCGCACATCGAGCCGTGGCGTCGGATCGCCGAGTTCGTACGTGGTCAGGGTGCGGTCGCGGGGATCCAGCTGGCGCACGCTGGCCGCAAGGGCTCGACGTGGGCACCGTTCGCCGAAGGTGACGGCACGGTGCCGGAGGCCGACGGGGGCTGGACCGCGGTGGGCCCGTCGGCGCTGGCGTTCGAGGGCTATGAGGTGCCGCGGGCCATGACGACCGAGGAGGTCGCCGGGCTGCCGCAGGCGTTCGCGGACGCTGCGGTGCGAGCCGACCGGGCGGGGTTCGACGTCGTCGAGGTCCACGGTGCTCACGGCTATCTCCTCCATGAGTTCCTCTCGCCGCTCGCCAACCAGCGCACGGACCGCTACGGCGGTACGTTCGACAACCGCACGCGGCTGGTCGTCGAGATCGTCGACGCCGTCCGTCAGGTCTGGGACAAGCCGTTGTTCGTACGCCTCTCGGCGTCGGACTGGGCTGACGGCGGGTGGAACGTCGAGGAGACCGCGCGGCTCGGTGCCGTGCTCAAGCAGCACGACGTCGACCTGCTCGACGTGTCGTCCGGCGGCGCCGTGGCGCACCAGAAGATCGACATCGGCCCGGGCTACCAGGTGCCGTTCGCCCGTGAGGTGCGCGAGGTCAGCGGCCTCCCGGTCTCGGCCGTGGGTCTGATCACCGAACCGCTGCAGGCGGAGCAGGTGCTCCACGACGGCTCGGCCGACGTCGTCATGCTCGGCCGGGTCGCAATCCGCGAACCCGCCTGGCCGCTGCGGGCCGCCCACGAGCTCGGCGTCGCACCCAAGGACGCGCCCTATCCGCCCCAGCACGCCCGCGGCGCCTGGCGGTGACCTAGGTCGTACGCGCGGCCTCGCGGTTCGACCCAGCTCACCGCCGCCACGGTCGCGGTTCGACCAGGCTCACCGCCGCCACGGTCGCGGTGACCCAGGTCGTACGCGCGGCCTCGCGGTTCGAGCTGTTCCACCGCTCAACGGGCGGTACGGCGGCGCCGGTACGACCGATAGGATCGGGGTGTGAGCGAAGCCCCCCGCCTGGACACCGTCGCCGTCGCCGAAGCCACCCCGGACAAGCCGCAGCCGTGGTCCGAGCTGGGCCTCCGTGAGGAGGAGTACGACAGCATCCGCGAGATCCTCGGCCGCCGCCCGACCGGGGCCGAGCTGGCGATGTACTCGGTGATGTGGAGCGAGCACTGCTCCTACAAGTCGTCCAAGGTGCACCTCAAGAAGTTCGGCGACCTGCCGCAGGAGACACCCCTCGGCAAGACCCTCGCCGGCATCGGCGAGAACGCCGGCGTCATCGACATCGGCCAGGGCTACGCCGTAACGTTCAAGGTCGAGTCGCACAACCACCCGTCCTACGTCGAGCCCTACCAGGGTGCGGCGACCGGCGTCGGCGGCATCGTCCGCGACATCCTCGCGATGGGCGCGCGTCCGGTCGCGGTCATGGACCCGCTGCGCTTCGGCCCGCTCGACGCGCTCGACACCCGCCGCGTCATGCCCGGCATCGTCGCCGGCGTCGGCGGTTACGGCAACTGCCTCGGCCTGCCCAACATCGGCGGCGAGGTCGTGTTCGACGACACCTACGTCGGCAACCCGTTGGTCAACGCGTTGTGCGTCGGCGTGCTCCGCCACGAGGACCTGCACCTCGCCTTCGCCAGTGGCGTCGGCAACAAGGTCGTCCTCTATGGCGCCCGCACCGGCGGCGACGGCATCGGCGGCGTCTCGGTCCTCGCGTCCGAGACGTTCGACGCCGACGGACCGGCCAAGCGACCCAGCGTCCAGGTCGGCGACCCGTTCATGGAGAAGCTCCTGATCGAGTGCACCCTCGAGCTGTTCCGCGCCCAGGTCGTCAACGGCATCCAGGACCTCGGCGGCGCCGGTCTCTCCTGCGCGACCAGCGAGCTGGCCTCGGCCGGCGACGGCGGCATGCATGTCGAGCTCGACACTGTCCCGTTGCGCGACTCGACGCTCTCGCCCGAGGAGATCCTCATGAGCGAGTCGCAGGAACGCATGATGGCCGTCGTCGAGCCGCACCACCTCGACGCGTTCATGGCGATCTGCGAGAAGTGGGACGTCGAGGCGGTCGTCGTCGGCGAGGTCACCGACGGCGACAACCTCGTCATCGACTGGCACGGCCAGACCGTCGTCGACGTGCCGCCCCGCTCGGTCGCGCACGACGGCCCGACCTACCACCGCCCCTATGCACGCCCCGAGTGGCAGGACGCCCTGCAGGTCGACGGTGCCGAGCAGCTCGCCCGCCCGGCCACGGGTGACGAGCTCCGGGACCAGGTCGTCGCGGTGATCACCTCGCCCAACCTGGCCGACAAGTCCTGGGTCACCGACCAGTACGACCGCTACGTCCAGGGCAACACGGTCCTGGCCCAGCCCGAGGACGCCGGCGTCATCCGCATCGACGACGAGACCCACCTCGGCGTCGCGGTGTCGACCGACTGCAACGGCCGCTTCGCCAAGCTCGATCCCTACGTCGGCGCGCAGCTGGCGCTCGCGGAGTCCTACCGCAACGTCGGCGTGACGGGTGCCCTGCCCCTCGCCGTCACCGACTGCCTCAACTTCGGCTCACCCGAGAACCCCGACGTCATGTGGCAGTTCGAGCAGGCGACGCACGGCCTCAAGGACGCCTGCGAGGTGCTCGGCATCCCGGTCACCGGCGGCAACGTGTCGTTCTACAACCAGACCGGTGAGACGCCGATCCTGCCCACGCCGGTCGTCGGCATCCTGGGCGTCATCGACGACGTACGCACGCGCATCACGCAGGGCTTCGTCGCCGCGGGCAGCCACGTGCTGGTGCTCGGCGAGACGCGCGACGAGCTCTCCGGGTCTTCGTGGGCCGACGTGGTCCACGGCCACCTCGGCGGCCGGCCTCCGGTCGTGGACCTCGAGGCCGAGCGCGCCCTGGCCAACCTCATGGTCGAGGCGGCCAAGACCGGCGTGGTCGAGGCGGCACACGATCTCTCCGACGGCGGCCTGGCGGTCGCCCTCGCCGAGGCGTCGTTCCGCAACGGCGTCGGCGTCACGGTCGAGCTCGACGACCCGTTCCTCGATCTCTTCAGCGAGTCGGCCGCCCGCGCGATGGTCGTCGTCGCCGAGGACCGGCACGACGAGTTCGTGTCGCTGGCCGAGCAGCACGGCGTCGAGCTGGCCTCGGTCGGACGTACGGGCGGCGACGTCATCGAGGTCGCCGGCCAGTTCAGCGTGCCGGTCGCCGAGCTCAAGGCGGCCTGGCAGGCGACGATCCCCGCGGTCCTGGGCGCGCACGTCGCCTGATGGCTCGCAGGCCGACGCCGCTGTCGCACGAGGAGTTCGCGGCGATCTGCCGCCGGCTCGACGAGGGCGAGCCGACGCGGGCTGACCTCAAGGCGGCGACGATGCACCTCGTCGCGCTGCTCGTGGCCCGGGCGCCGGGCGCCAGCGTCGAGGTCCGCATCCCGCCGTTCGCGGCGGTCCAGTGCATCGCAGGCGCCCGGCACACGCGCGGCACTCCGCCCGCGGTGGTCGAGATGGACGCCCCGACCTGGATCGCCCTGGGCCGCGGCCGCCTGCAGTGGGCCGATGCCACGGTGCGCGCCTCGGGTGAGCGATCCGACCTCTCGCCGCTGCTGCCGCTCGATGAAGCCTGAGATTTCACCCAGTTCCGGCAAAACCGTCACAAGAAGACAAACCGTCCCGTTATGCTTCTCCGGTCAGGGAGGGAAACCGACATTCACCATCAGGCGCACTCATGACGACTGGCAACACCGATCCTGCCGAGCAGTGGTCCGACCTGCTCTCGAGCCTCACGGGACCCCGACGGGAAGCCGTCGTCGCGGCGCTGCGGTCCTCTGCTCAGCAGGGCTGGCCGGCAGACCGCGAGGCCGTACGCCTCCTGGTCGCCTACGCCAACGGTGAGATCGACGCGCAGGACTACGCCGTCGGGATCGTGGTGTCGCTCGGCGGTCACGAGAACGTCGTGCAGCCGCAGAGCCCGCCGATCGACCGCCCTTGGGCGCAGCAGCTCGCCGAGCAGGCGTGGGCCGCGCCGCAACAGGCCGCGCCATCACCGGCCCCGCCTGCGCCGGCGCCGGTGGCCTCGTTGACGCCCGAGTCCCGCATGACCCGCGAAGAGGCCGTCGCCGCCTACGTCTCGGGACGCATCCCCGTCGAGGAGTTCCTCCGCGTCACCCGCGGCGTCTCCGCCTAGCGCCGGGCAGCCATCGCGCGAGCCGGGTAGTTCGTCGTCACCATCCAGACGTCCGGGTCGTTCATCCAACGTTCGAGCTCGTCCTGACGGTCGACCGTCCACACCAGCAGTGGCAGGCCCCGCTTGCGGGCGTACGTCTTGAGGGTCAGCCGCGCCACGACCTTGTGCGACACCACGAGATTGGCCCCGCTCAGCAGGACCCGAAGCCGCGGGAACGCCGACTCGATCTTCACGAGCTTCCTGACGAACCAGTTGCTCGTGCCCGCCCTGGCGCTCGACGACAGGCCGACCAACAGGTCGGGCGCATGCACCTTCGACCACCGGCGTATGCGCCTGACGGACGAGTCCTCGGCGGTCGTGATGATCGCCTGGTCCGTGCCGAGAGCATCGATGATCTGCTCGACCAGCGCGATCTCGTCGCCGCGCACCTTGAGGTCGACATGCGCCCTGATCCGGCCGCGGATCAGGGCGAGCACCGCGTCGAGGTCGACGAGCCGCGACGCCGAGAACTCGTCGTGCCGGTGCCTGGCGATCGAGCGGCGCACCGAGTCGTCGTCGATCTCGTCGTCGTGGAAGATGACCGGCCGGCCGTCGGCGGTCAGGCGTACGTCGAACTCCACGAAGTCGCAGCCGAGGGCGATCGCGGCCTCGAACGCCGCCAGGGTGTTCTGCGCCGTGCGGTCGTCTGCGGCACCCCCGCGGTGCGCCGACACGAGAGCCATGCGGAGGGCTAGCCGAGCTTGCCGCGCTGGAGCAGCGACCACACGGACTTCTCGGCCGTCGAGTACTGCGTCAGCCCGTTGGCCTTGCGATACGCCTTGACCGCCGTGATCGTGCTGGAGTCGAAGATGCCGGTCAGCCGCGGGTGCAGGCCGGCGGCGATCAGCGCCCTCTGGAGGCGCCACACCGACAGCCCGACGGTGCCCTGCTTGAGCACGTGGGGGATCGGTCCGGCCGAGAGCAGCGCGGTCCACGTCGGCCGTGTGGTGTGGCCGACCGGCGCCCAGCCCTTGGTCTTGCGGAACGCGTCGATCGCCTTGGCCGTCGCGGAGCCGAACGTCTCGTTGACCGTGGTCAGGAAGCCCTGCTCATGCAGCAGGCACTCGAGGGCGGCGACCTCGGGGCCCTTGCTGCCGACCGAGAGCTGCGGATAGGACGTGAACGACATGGCCACGCCGCACGGCCTGGCGTCCTTGACCGCGACCGAGCCCCTGCCGACGTCGAGGAAGTCCTTGTCGATGTTGATCGACTTGCCGCCGTACGTCATGGTCACGCCGTTGTGGTACTGGTGGATGCGCTGGTGGTCGGCCCAGCCGTCGTCGGCGAGATAGGGCCCGCCGTCGGTGTCGGCGACCTTGTTGGTCCACGCGATCCAGAGCTGGTCAGGCTTGGTGAAGCTCGGGCGCTCGGACGTGCGGGCCGCATCGATCGCTGCGATCGCCGCCGAGCCGCTGGAATAGACCCCGGACTTGTAGCCATGGTCGTGCAGGTACTCGGTCCACGCGTCGACGAACTCCAGCACGACGTTGTCGCACTTGGCTGTCCGGGCGTACCACTCGAGGTCGAGGTAGGAGTAGCTCCCGGCCCCGAAGCCGTACTTGACCAAGGCCGCGATGGTCTCGGCGGCGTCCTCGCGGGCCTGGGAGCGCGCCAGTGAGACGGTGTAGGACATCCGCTTCTTCTGGACCCGGCTGTCGGGGTTGTTGACGAAGCACGGCGCCTGCCGGCCCACGTGGATCGGCATGAAGCGCCAGCCGTTGGCGGCGTTCGTGGCGACCCACGCCTTGCTGAGGTTGGGCTGGTAGGCGTCGCCGCAGTAGCGAGAGCTGCCCGAGACGTAGATGCCGATCGCGGTGAACGGCGAGCGGAGGTTCCAGGCGTCCATCGTCGACTGGTTGGGGGCGACGCACGCGTCGAAGCCGTGGCCGGTGAAGTCACCGGGGGCTCGGGGCGCCGCAGAGGCGGGCGAGGACAGCAGGAAGGTCGCGGCCAGGCCGGTCAGGATGCCGGTGATCGTGAGCCGCGAGGTGGGGGAAGGCACCAGGCGCATCCTTAGAGGGTACGGCCAAGGGCCCGCCACGTCAGGGATATCCGGCTCAGGGGTTGCGGTCGTGCGCGCGACCGGGGATAGGCTTGGGCCGGGCGTGGTCCCGGTCCCTCCCCTGGATGATCGGGGCCACGTTCACCGTCGCCGGTTGAGCTGTCCTTTCGCCGGTTGAGCCTGTCGAAGCTCACACCTGCCGCGCGCGATCGCCCCAGTACGGCTTGCGCAGGTCCCGTTTGAGGATCTTGCCCGACGGATTCCTCGGGAGCGCGTCGACGATGTCGATCGAGCTCGGGGTCTTGTAGCCGGCGAGCCGCTCGCGGGCGAACGCGATGAGCTCCTCGGCCGGCACGGCCCGGTCGGGCTTGAACGCCACGACCGCCTTGACGGTCTCGCCCCACCTGTCGTCCGGGACACCGATGACCGCAAGCTCCTGGATCGCCGGGTGCTCGGCGAGGACCCGCTCGACCTCGGGGGAGTACACGTTCTCCCCTCCCGTGATGATCATGTCCTTGATGCGGTCCTCGATGAACAGGAAGCCGTCCTCGTCGGTCCGGCCGAGGTCGCCCGTGCGGACCCAGCCGTCGGGCGTGATGAGCTCGGCGGTGGCCTCGGGCTTGCCGAGGTAGCCGATGGTGGCCTGCGGCGTACGGAACCAGACCTCTCCGGACTCGCCCTGCGGCACGTCCTCGAGCGAGACGGGGTCGACGATCCGCATCTCGGTGTGCGGCACCGGTCGCCCGGCCGACACCAGTCGCTCGGGGTGGGCGGCATCGCGGTGCGCGGCGTCGTTGAGCACCGTGACGACACCGCCGAACTCGGTCATGCCGTACACCTGCTGGAACTCGGTGTCGGGCCAGGCCTCCATGGCTGCGCGGAGCACCGGCAGTGGCATCGGCGCGGCGCCGTAGCCGAGTGACTTCAGCCTGCTGAACAGGCCCATCACCTGCGGACCGGCGGCGATCAGGGCGGTCACGACGGCGGGCACGAGGAAGGCATGGGTGCAGCCGGCCATGACGCCGGCGGCCAGCAGTGCGCCGTCGACCTCCGGCACGATGTAGGCCGTCGCGCCGATGACGGGGGCCTGCAAGGCGTACGAGGTGCCGCCGACGTGGAACATCGGCATCGCGACCAGCAGCATGTCGCCCTCGCCGTACGACGCGTCGCCCAGCCCGTTGACGCTGTGCTCGACCATGGCGTGCTGGCTGAGCTGGACGCCCTTGGGCCGGCCGGTCGTGCCGGAGCTGTACATCACGACGCAGACGTCGTCGGGCTGGACCGCCGGATCCCGGTCGTTCGGGGTCGCCGCCGACTGCCAGGCCTCGAGCTCGTCATGGTCACCGCCGATCACGATGACCTTCCTGACGTGCTCGAGGCGGTCGCGCACGACGTCGAACTGCTCCAGCAGCTGGTGCCCGACGAACACCACCTCGGCCGCGCAGTCGTTCAGCACGTAGTCGAGCTCGTCCCCGGCCAGCCGCCAGTTGACGACCGTCGTCGCGGCGCCCAGCTGGCAACCGCCCAGGATGACCTGGAGGACGGCGGGATCGTTCTTGGCGAGGATCGCGACCCGGTCGCCGCGGCCCACGCCATCGGCCCGGAGCGCTCCGGCGGTCCGGCGTACGGACTCCCACGCCTCGGCCCACGTCCAGGTGTGTTCGCCGAAGATCCAGCACGGCTTGTCGGGCCGCTCGTCGGCACGATGCGCGAGGAAGTCCGGCAGGTAGGTGGCGGGCGGGATGGCGATCGACATGGCGCTCCTCGACGACGTGACGTGGATCACGACAGCGTAGGGGACACCGCAAACGCATTGGGTCCGAAAGGGTTGCGGCCCCTACACTTGGAGCGTGCCCCGCGGAGATGGACGCCTGACCCACGACCTCGATCCCCAGGACGCCGGACCCCAGGACGCGTGTGGCGTCTTCGGAGTCTGGGCGCCCGGCGAAGAGGTCGCCAAGCTGACCTACTTCGGCCTCTACGCGCTGCAGCACCGTGGGCAGGAATCTGCCGGCATCGCGGTCAGCAATGGCCGACAGATCCTCGTCTACAAGGACATGGGGCTCGTCTCCCAGGTGTTCGACGAGGCCACGCTCGAGTCGCTCAAGGGCGAGATCGCGATCGGGCACGCCCGCTACTCCACGACCGGTTCCAGCGTGTGGCACAACGCCCAGCCGACGTTCCGCCCCACGGCGGCCGGCTCGGTCGCCCTCGGCCACAACGGCAACCTGACCAACACCGCCGAGCTCATCGAGCTGCTGCGCGAGCGCGACCTCGAGCTGGGCCGGGCAGCCGGCAAGGGCGAGACGGCCACGTCCGACACCTCGGTCATGGCCACCCTGTTGTCGTCCTACCCCGACCGCTCGGTCGAGGAGGCCGCCCTCGAGGTGCTGCCCAAGCTGCGCGGCGCGTTCTCGCTGGTCTTCATGGACGAGAACACGCTCTACGCCGCGCGTGATGCGCAAGGCATCCGCCCCCTCGTGCTCGGCCGGCTCGAGCGCGGCTGGGTCGTCGCGAGCGAGACCGCAGCCCTCGACATCGTCGGCGCCTCGTTCATCCGCGAGGTGCAGCCCGGCGAGTTCATCGCGATCGACGAGAAGGGCCTGCGCACCGAGCACTTCGCCAAGCCCGAGCCCAAGGGCTGTGTGTTCGAGTACGTCTACCTCGCCCGTCCCGACACCACGATCTCCGACCAGCGGGTCTTCTCCGTGCGTGCCGAGATCGGCCGTCGCCTGGCGCGCGAGTTCCCGGTCGACGCCGACCTCGTCATCCCGGTGCCGGAGTCCGGCACCCCCGCGGCGATCGGCTACGCCGAGGAGAGCGGCATCCCGTTCGGTCACGGGCTGGTCAAGAACTCCTACGTCGGCCGCACCTTCATCCAGCCCTCGCAGACGCTGCGCCAGCTGGGCATCCGGCTCAAGCTCAACCCGCTCCGCGACGTCATCGCCGGCAAGCGGCTCGTGGTCGTCGACGACTCCATCGTCCGCGGCAACACGCAGCGGGCCCTCGTCCGCATGCTGCGCGAGTTCGGGGCCGCCGAGGTGCATGTCCGCATCTCGTCGCCGCCGGTCAAGTGGCCCTGCTTCTACGGCATCGACTTCGCCTCGCGTGCCGAGCTGATCGCCAACGGCATCTCGGTCGACGAGATCTGCCGGTCGATCGGCGCCGACTCCCTGGCCTACGTCACGCTCGACCAGCTCGTCGAGGCGACCAACGTGCCCAAGGACAACCTCTGCCGGGCCTGCTTCGACGGCATCTATCCCGTGGCGCTGCCCGAGGACGACCTCATCGGCAAGCATCTGCTCGAGGTCCAGGACACCCTGCCCCTCGAGGTCCTCTGATGGGCGAGCCCACGTCCTACGCCAGCGCGGGGGTCTCGATCGAGGAGGGCGACCGCGCGGTCGAGCTCATGAAGGAGTGGGTCGAGAAGGCCCGTCGTCCTGAGGTCGTCGGTGGCATCGGTGGCTTCGCCGGACTGTTCGACGCGACAGCCCTCAAGTCGTACACGCGCCCCCTGCTCGCCACCTCCGCGGACGGGGTCGGCACCAAGGTGCAGATCGCGCAGCGCATGGACAAGCACGACACGATCGGCTTCGACCTCGTCGGCATGCTGGTCGACGACCTGGTGGTGTGCGGCGCGGAGCCGCTGTTCATGACCGACTACATCGCCTGCGGCAAGGTCGTCCCCGAGCGCATCGCCGACATCGTCAAGGGCGTCGCCCAGGCGTGCGCCGAGAGCGGCACCGCCCTGCTCGGCGGCGAGACCGCTGAGCACCCGGGCCTGCTGGCGCCCGACGAGTACGACATCGCCGGTTCTACGACTGGCGTCGTCGAGGCCGACAAGCTGCTGGGTGCCGAGCTCGTACGCCCTGGGGACGTCGTCATCGCGATGGCCTCGAGCGGCCTGCACTCCAACGGCTACTCCTTGGTGCGTCACGTGTTCTTCGAGCGAGCCGGCTGGGAGCTTGACCGCCATGTCCCCGACTTCGGCCGTACGCTCGGCGAGGAGCTGCTGACGCCGACGCGCCTCTACACGCTGCCGTGCCTCGCCCTTGCGGACGCTGTCGAGGTGCACGCGATGTCGCACATCACCGGCGGCGGACTTGCCGCCAACCTCGCGCGCGTGGTCCCCGACACCGTCTCCGTGCGCGTCGACCGTTCGACCTGGTCGCCGCAGCCCGTGTTCGGCCTCGTCGGCTCGCTCGGTGGCGTCGCGCAGGCCGACCTCGACCAGGCGCTCAACATGGGGGTCGGCATGGTCGCCCTCGTCGCCCCCGACGCGGCTGATGCCGCCATCCGCCTGCTCGCCGAGCGCGGCATCGACGCCTGGATCGCCGGTGACATCGCCGCTGCGGGTGTGCACGGTGAGGGTGGCAGCGTCACCCTGAGCGGGACGCACGACTGAGACACGCCGTCTCTGGGGGGTCGATGACGGATTTGTTGTCACCTTTGGGTACGCTTGTCGCACGACATACTGACTACTTTTCTGCGAGGGGGTCGACCCATGGGGCGCGGCCGTGCGAAAGCCAAACAGACCAAAGTCGCTCGCGACTTGAAGTACCGGACACCTGACACGGACTTCAACACTCTGCAGCGTGAGCTCCACGGTGAGTCGGGCGAACCGATTCCCCCTCAGTATCGCGACCTGGACCGAGAAGACCCGGCCGCCTCCTAGGCGCCCGGACCCTCATTCTCGCTTCGTCCGGCCCACAGGCCGGTGATCCGACAGGCGGATAGCCTGTCTGGATGTTTCGTCGGTCCCGCACGCGCTTCGAGCTGCGTCACCGCGGCTCGCTGACCCCACCGGTCGCCGGCGAGAGGTTGGACGCGTTCAGCGTCGACCACCTCGGGCGGCCCGTGATGCTGTGGGGCGGAGACGGGATCGCGGCGGTCCAGGTGGCAGATCGCGATGCCGTCGTGCTGCAGGAGTGGCCGCCGAGTGACTGGACGCTCCAGCCCCTGCCCGACGGACGGTTCGTCGTCGTGGGCTCGCGTGCCGAGTGGCGGGACGGGTTGGCTGAGGACAACGCGTACGTCTACGCCTCTGACGGCTCGTTGGAATTGGCGGGCTGCCTCGGCGACGGGATCGAGCACGTGCAGACGTCGGCTGACGGCGGCATCTGGGTCGGCTACTTCGACGAGGGCATCTTCGGCAACGACGGTTGGGGCAGCCCGGGCCCGGAGCCCATCGGCTCGGCAGGGATCGTCCGGTTCTCGTCGGACCTCCAGGTGAGGTGGGAGTATCCGGCTCAGCAGCAGGAGTCCATCGACGACTGCTATGCCCTCAACGTCACGGGCGGCGACGTCTGGGCTTGCCCCTACTCCAGCTTCGATGTCGTGCGCATTCGTGACGGAGCAGTGCGAAGGTGGGTCAACGACGTGACGGGCGCGACGGCGATCGTCGTGAGCGGCGACTCCGTGGCGCTCTTCGGCGGCTACCAGGACCGCGATCGGCTCGTCGTCGGGTCGCTCGGCGACGACGAGCTCGACGTGCAGGCGACCGGGCGGCTGACCATGCCGGACGGCCGACGACTCCCGGAGGACACGTTCGTCGTCGGCCGCGGCGCGGAGCTCCATGCCTTGGTGGGCTCCGACTGGTTCAGCTGGTCGTTGGACCAGGCCTGATCAGCTGGTCGGCAGCCAGACCGAGCGGAGCCGGCCGACCTCGCGCATGCGCTGCTCGGCCATGCGGTCGGCGGCGATCGACGGCGGCACGCCTTCGGACTTGGCGCGCTCGAGCACACCCAGCGTCGTGTCGAAGATCGTCGTGGCGCGCATCTTGGCCCGATCGAAGACGAAGCCCTCGAGCTCGTCGGCGACCTGGATGACACCGCCGGAGTTGACGCAGTAGTCGGGCGCATACGTGATGCCGCGCTCGTCGAGGCGCTTCTCGATGCCCTCGTGGGCCAGCTGGTTGTTGGCCGCGCCACACACGATCGTCGCGGTCAATGCCTCGATCGACTCGTCGTTGAGGGCGCCGCCGAGGGCGCAGGGAGCGTAGATGTCGAGCGGTTCGCGGATCAGCGCGTCCGTGTCGACGACCGACGTGATCGAGGGGTAGGTCTGCTTGAGGGCGGCGACCGCATCGGCGTTGACGTCGGTGACGACGACCTGGGCGTCCTCCTCGACCAGACGACCGACGAGGTGCTTGCCGACCTTGCCGACGCCGGCCACGCCGACGCGCTTGCCAGCCAGGGAGGTGTCGCCCCAGAGGTGCTGCGCCGAGGCGCGCATGCCCTGGTAGACACCGAAGGCGGTGAGCACCGAGGAGTCGCCGGCGCCGCCGTGCTCGACCGTGCGGCCGGTCACGAAGTCGGACTCACGGGCGATGATGTCCATGTCGGGGCTGAACGTGCCGACGTCGCACGCCGTGTAGTAGCGACCGCCGAGGGTCTGCACGAAGCGGCCGTACGCACGCAGCAGCGCCTCGGTCTTGATCTTCGTCGGGTCGCCGATGATGACGGCCTTGCCGCCGCCGAGGTCGAGACCCGCGAGCGCGTTCTTGTAGGCCATGCCCTGTGACAGGTTGAGGACGTCGGTCAGCGCGTCCTGCTCGGAGGCGTACGGGTAGAAGCGGGTGCCGCCCAGGGCAGGGCCGAGGGCGGTGGAGTAGATCGCGATGATGGCCTTGAGGCCCGAGGCCTCGTCGTGGCAGAAGACGACTTGTTCATGTCGGCTGCCGAAGGCGGAGGGCGCGCTGCTGCTGGAGTCGGTCACGGTAGTGCTCTCTGTCGTGGATGGCGGAGGTGCGTTGGTGGGCACTTCCATCGGCGAAGCCGCGGGGTGGTGCGGCTTGGCAGAGACTCTACCGCTCAGCGAGGCCTCGGGAGGACGTACTTCGGCGGCCGTGCGGCACGGTCCTCCGGCGGAGTGCGCACCGCCGTGGTCGTCCCGTCCTGCCACACGACGAGCGCGGTGCGGTCCGGGCGACCCTCGAGCCACGACCCGGCGCCCATGCCGTGCGCGTATGCCGCGGTCGCATCGATGTCGGCCCAGGTGAGGGACGACGTGACGACCGTGACCGAGGCGATGCCGGATGGAGGCCGGCCGGTGCGCGCGTCGACGAGGTGTTGACCGCGATGCAGCGTGCCCGACGTGGCCACGGCACCGTCCGCAATCGGCACGAGGCCGAGCAGCTGCGTCGAGTCGTGGGGGTTCTCGAGGCCGATGCGCCACGGGCCCGCGCCGGGCACGACGGTGCGACAGACCATGTCGCCGCCCGCCGAGAGGCAGAAGTCCGTGTCGTCGAGCTCGCGCAGCCTCGTGGCGGCGCGATCGACCGCCCAGCCCTTCACGACGCCGCTGGGGTCGAGCGAGGTGACGCCCTCGGCATCGATCCGCCAGACGTCGAACGCCCCGCCCGATGCCACGGCAGCCTCGGCGCCCAGGGCCAGCACCTCGCGGACGACCGGCGATGCGTCATCGAGCGAGAGCGTCCCGCGGTTGATGCGGGAGACGTCGGAGTCGTCCCGGTAGGTGCTGAAGATGCGGTCCGCCTGGCGCAGCGAGTCGACGACGGTCACCCACGCCTGGTCCGCCACGGCATCAGTCGTGTGACGACCGCGCAGAGCGAGCGTCACCGGCATTCCCATGACGTGCTCGACCCGTCGCGTCGTCACAGCCCGGCCTTGTCGAGCGCTCCCTGAAGGGAGGTGGCATAGCCCTGGCTCGTCACGGTCGCGCCGCTGATCATGTCGACCGTGCCGTCCTGGGACTCCAGCGTGGCCTTCGTGAGGATCGGGAGGGCGTACGCATTGATCTCGGCGTCGCGTCCGTTGCCGTTCGGGTAGACCGGCACCGTCACGTCGGTGATCTTGCCGTTCGTCACGGTGATGGCGACCTGGACCGGTCCCCACTGCGTGTCGGTCGACGGCCCCGTGTACGTCGTGCCGCTCGTGGTGGAGCCGGTGTCGGAGCTGGTGCTCGAGCTGGACGAGGACCCGGCAACCGGGGGAGCGAGGACGCTCGTCGCAGCCGGTCCGGCGGTGGACGTGTGATAGCCGAACAGCAGCACGACGGTGGTCACGGTGCTGAGCAACCAGAGGACGATGCGCTTCATGCGGTCACCAGCTGAACGTCTCGAGGTGGATCTGCTCCGGCGGGACGCCGGCCGCAGTGAGGGTGCGCACGACCTCGTCGGTCCACGCGGTCGGACCGCAGACGTACACGTCGCGCTCGTCGATGTCGGGCACCCAGAACGTCAGCGACGTACGGTCGTCAGCGTCGCCGGCGTGCGCTCCGAGCCATGAGTCGCTGGAGCGGCGGTGTCCCGGCAGCCACAGCAGCTCCAGGCCGCGGGTGCGGGCCAGGTCCTGCAGCTCGGCCGACATGAGCGGCTCGTCGCGGTAGCGCTGCAGCAGGACCGCCTCGCCCGGCTGGTAGTCGAGCGCTTCGCCGAGGGCGCGCAACGGTGTGATGCCGACGCCCGCTCCGATGAACGCGAGCTTGTCGCGGGTGCGGGCGCGGTCGCCGAGGCGTCCGTACGGCCCCTCGAACATCACGCGAGTGCCCGGCGCAAGGGTCCGCAGCCGGCGACTCTCGTCACCGAGGTCCTTCACCGTGATGCGGAGGGTGTCGTCGGTCGGGGCGGCGGAGAGCGAGTACGGATTGCCGCGCGTACGTCCGGCGCCGTCGAGGAACCGCCAGACGAAGAACTGGCCGGCCTCGGCGTGCAGCCTGTCGAGGCCGCGGCCGGTCAGGTGGACCGACACGACGTCAGGGCTCTCGGCCACGACGGACGACACGCGCACGCGATGGGCGAGTGAGCGCTGGACCGGCAGTGCCACCCGGAACACGACGATCGCCAGCGCAGCCGTCGCCCACGCGCTCCACCAGAACACCGTGGACGCTTTCGAGGCGAGGAGCTCCTGCCCGGTCCAGAGCTGATGGGGCAGCGCGAGACCCACGCCGAGGTACGCGTACAGGTGCAGCAGGTGCCACGACTCGTAACGAAGGCGCGCCCGCGCTGCGCGGATGCTGGTCACCGCGACCATGACGAGGCACCAGGCCCCGGCGACGGCCAGCAGCATCCCCGGGTCATCGATCGTCATCCGCCACGTCTCGGCTGGCACCCGCGGAATCGTGCCTCCGGCGTACCCCCAGATGATCAGCACGACGTGCGTGAGCATCAGGGTGAACGACGTGAAGCCCACCAGCCGGTGGAGGTGGGCCAGTCGGTCCTGGCCGAACGCGTGCTCAAGGACCGGGAGGCGAGCCATCAGCAGCACTTGAGCGAGAAGCAGCACGGACGCCATCAACCCGGTGAGGCGCCCGGTCGACAGGAGCGCGGAGTCCCAGCTGCCGAGGTCCCGGATGCCGCCGCCGGCCACCCACCAGTAGGCCACCAGCAGCAGGCCGAGCCACAGCGTCGCCATGGCAGCGAGCCGGGCGGCGGCGTCACGACGTGCCCGCCGGCCCCGCGCGGCGTAGGTCGAGGCGTTCCGACGAGCGCCCGCAGTCAGGGTCGTCATGCCGGGTCGTTGTCGCCGTTCGGCTGGTCGCCCGACCGGTTGTCGGGCTGGTTGCCGGATGCGGGGCCCTGGCCCGGTCCGCCACCGCGCTGGCCGTACTCGTGGTTCCGGTCGCGGAAGTCCGGCCGGCCGTCGCCCGGGGCGAACCGGCTCATCCGGTCGTCGCGGCCGTCGTCGCCGCCCGCGGTCGCGTGCCCGATGCCGAAGCCGAGGACGCCGCCGGCCAGCGCCAGTCCGGCGCCACTGGTCAACAGGATGTTGCGCGTACGCGGGCTGGAGAACACCGGGGTCTTGGTGTCCTGCCTCGTGCTGGCCTCGGGAGCCGCAGCGGGTGCGGGGGTCGGCTGCTCGACCGTTGCCTGCTCGGTGGTGGACTGCTCGTCCTCAGGGGTCTTCTGCTCGTCGTTCATGGGTGCTCCTCCGTGCCTTGGGAGTGCCCAGCATGTGCAGCGGACCTGAGGTGCGCCGCAGGACGACCTGTGAGCGGGCTGTCAGTCGTCGTCGCGGGCCGCTCGCTCGGCGGCCGCCTCGGGATCCGGGACTCCGCGGAACGTACGGAAGCTGTAGACGATGAACGCGAGGGCGATGAGCGCCGACAGGATCAGCGTGGCGCCTGTGCCCCAGCCACCGATGAGCCACCAGCTCTCACGCAGCGGCCACCAGCCCGGGGCGTCGGGGCGGATCCCCCAGTAGATGCCGACCGCCGCGATCGCGAGAGCTCCGGAGCAGCTGGCGATGATGCGCGGCCAGGTCTGCACACCGTCGGCGGCGGCCTTGTAGGCCACGACCTTGACCGGCTCGAGCCGTCGCTCGGCCCATTCGTACTGCTCGGACAGGATCGCCAGCCCGCCCACGACCATCAGCAGCCCGGGTCCCGGGAGCACCAGTGCGGCGATGCCGCCGACCACCAGGATCCACCCGACGATCTCGAGGACCAGTCGGCGGACGGCCTTGGCGGGCTTGCGGCTCGCAGGCTTGTCGGTCACAGGGCGTCGATCTGCGTGATGGCCATGCTCCATCCTTGCAGCCGCGTGGTGGGCTAGTCCCTGACCCGTTTGGCCAGCGACTTGTCCATGCGGCGAAACAGCGGCTGCGAGACCTTGGTGACCACGCCGGGCAGCGCGGCCATGCCGAGCTCACCCATCGCCCCCGGCAGGCTCGTAACTCGTGTCGGTTTGTCGACAATTGCCTTGACGAGCCAGTTGGCCGCCTTGTCGGCACTGAGCATCGGCATCGCCTGGTAGATCGGCGTTGCGCCCGACATCTCGGTGCGGACCATGGGGAAGTAGACGGTCGTCGACGTGATGCCGTCGTGCCCGAGCTCGGCCGTGAGCGACCGGGTGAACGACTCGAGCGCCGCCTTGCTGGCGAGATAGGCCGAGAACAGCGGGATCGGCACCTGGGTCGACATGCTCGACGAGACCACGACGTGCCCGTGGCCCTGCTCGAGGAATCGCGGGACCAGCGCCAGCGTCAGGCGTACGGCGCCGAAGTAGTTGATGGCCATCGTGCGCTCGTAGTCGTGGACCCGGTCAAGCGACTCCTTGACGGGCCTGCGGATGGATCGTCCGGCGTTGTTGACCAGGACGTCGATCCGCGCGTGCTCGGCCAGCAGCTGCGCCGCGACCGCGTCGGTCGCCGCGGCGTCGGAGAGGTCGACGGCATAGGCGTACGCGCTCCCGCCCGCGGTCTCGATGCAGGCGCGGACGTCCTCGAGCTCGTCTGCGCGCCGGGCCAGCAGGCACACGGTGGCCCCGAGGCGAGCGACCTTGC
Source organism: Aeromicrobium sp. Root344 (assembly GCF_001425755.1). GTDB lineage: Bacteria > Actinomycetota > Actinomycetes > Propionibacteriales > Nocardioidaceae > Aeromicrobium. The sequence continues at coordinate 1,855,407 of NZ_LMDH01000001.1, forward strand.
GGGCGGCCTCGGCGCCGATGCCGCTGGAGGCGCCCGTGATGACGACGGTCTGGCCGCTGAGCTTCACTCCGAGTCGCCGCCGAACAGCGCGGTGAGCAGGCGCATGCAGCGTTGCATCATCTGCTCGGCGCTCTCCTCGGGGTGCTCCATCCACCAGTTCATCAGCGAGTCGACGATCCCGAGCCAGACCGCGGTCATGGCGGAGATGTCGAGCGGGTCGTCGTTGCCGGCGAGCCGCATGAGCTCGGTGACACCTTCGTCGGCGAGCTTGCCGATGCGCTCGGCGTAGCCGTTGATCGAGTCGGCGATCGCGCCGGTCGAGGGCGCGGTGGGATCGAAGAAGAGGCGCCAGAGGTAGGGCTGGGGCTCAAGCAGAGTGAACATCCCGGCCAGCGTCGCCATGCCCCGCTCGATGCCGACGGCCTCGCCGCGGGCGATGCGTTCGATCTCGTCGGCGAGCAACGCGCCCCCGCGGTCGAGGCAGGCTTCGTAGAGCCCTTCCTTGGAGCCGAAGTAGTTGTAGATCAGCGGCTTGGAGATGCCGGCCTTGTCGGCGACCGTCGCGACCGATGTCGCGGCGAACCCGTGCGTGCCGAACTGCTCCGACGCGATGTCGAGGATCTGCGTCTCCCGGTCCAGGCGGGGGACGCCCTTGGTGCCTGCGTTGGGTCTGACCACGGCAGCAGTCTAGCGGCGCGATGTGATCTCATGGTAACTTACCCAAAGGTCATATCAGTCTGGAGGAGCCATGCAGGAGTTTTTCGACCCGCTGAAGAACCCGACCCTCGTTGCGGCACCGTTCTTCGTCCTGTCGTTGCTGATCGAGCTCGCCGCGTTCAGGTTCCTCGAGACCGACGAGGAGATGCGCGGCTACGAGCGCAAGGACGCACGCACCAGCCTGATCATGGGGATCGGCTCGATCGTGTCGAGTGCGGTCTTCAAGCTCGGCACGCTCGTGGCGTTCGTCGCGATCAGCGTGCACCTCGCGCCGTGGCACCTGCCGGATGACGCCTGGTGGTCGTGGACGGCCCTGATCCTGGGACTCGACCTGGCGTTCTACCTCCAGCACCGGTTCGTGCACCGGGTCCGCATCGGCTGGGCCGCGCACCAGGCGCACCACTCGAGCGAGTACTTCAACTACTCCACGGCGCTGCGCCAGAAGTGGAACCCGTGGGCCGAGGCGCTGTTCTGGCTGCCGTTCCCCTTCCTGGGCTTCGAGCCGTGGACGCTCTACGTCGCGTTCTCGATCAACCTGATCTACCAGTTCTTCGTGCACACCGAGCGGATCGGCACGATGTGGCGGCCCATCGAGCTCGTCTTCAACACCCCGTCGCACCACCGGGTGCACCACGGCAGCGATCCGGAGTACCTCGACAAGAACTACGCCGGGATGCTGATCATCTGGGACCGCATGTTCGGCACGTTCCAGAAGGAGCTGTTCCGTCCGACGTACGGGCTGACGGTGCCGGTCGACACCTACAACGTGCTGCGGCTGCAGTGCGGCGCCTTCGCCGAGCTGTTCCGCGACGTCCACAACGCGAAGAACTGGCGGGAGAAGCTCGGCTACGTCTTCATGCCGCCGGGCTGGCACCCGGGCGAGAAGCGGGCCGAGGCGGAGCAGCCGCGCGAGACGCAGTCGGTGTGACCGACCGGCAGCTGGTCGTCGTTGCCGCGGTGTTCGCCGGCTTCCTCACGGCGTGCGACCAGCTGATCCACGTCCGGACCGGCACGCTGGTCTATCACTGGGGGCCGCAGGTGTGGGACCAGACGATCATCGTCCCGATGACGTTCTTCCTCGCCGGCGTCGCGATGCTCCTGGTGAGCCGGCGGGTCCAGCAGCACGAGCTGCGCCGGCGCCGGGCCGCGCTCAGTCTCGGCCTGGTGATCGCGGCGTACCTCGTGTCAGGGCTGCTGGACCCCGACCTCGCCTGGCCGTATGCGGTGGTGCTGCTGGTGGTGTGGGTCGTACGGCTCGTGCTGCGGCGCGAGCGTGGCATCGCGGTCGCAGCCTGCGGGGCCATCGCCATCGGTGGCGTCCTTGGCGAGTCGGTGCTGTCGGCACTCGGTGAGTTCGACTACGCGGCACCGGACGTCGTCGGTGTGCCGTGGTGGCTGTTCCCGCTCTACCTCCACGGAGCGCTGGCCGCAGCCGATGTCGTCGCGCTCGTACGTTCGAGGGCTAGCGCTGTGCCCGCCGGGCGTCGTACCTGACGCCGAGCGCGAAGAACGCCATCGTCACGGCGGTGCCGACGATGACGGTCGCCCCGTCGCTGAGCACGTCGTTGACCGCCAGGACGGCGACGAGCGCGAGCGTCACCACGACGTACGCTGCGATCTTCCAGTCGTCGCCGATGACGAAGTCGTACCAGAACAGGCCGAAGGCCTTGAGGAATCTCATGCGGCTGCCTCCGTCGGAGCGGACGTGCGGGAGCGGCCGAGGCCGGCGATCACGAGTCGGGTCACCGCGAACCACCCGGCCACCAGGACGATGAGGGCGACCTTGCCGCCCGGCCAGTGCAGGCTCTCCTCGCCGTCGCGGAAGTAGCCGACGCCTTCGAGGGCCCAATAGGTGCCGAACGACGCGAGCATGACGCCGACGCCGTACTTCAAGGTGTTCTCGGGGATGCGCGACAGCGGTTTGCGCAGCGCGACGCCGAGCGCGATCACGATGACGCCGGCGACCACGGCACCGGCGACGGCCATGCCGAGCGCGTCGGCGGAGAGGCCGAAGGTGACGACGATGAAGACCACCTCGACGCCCTCGAGGAACACGCCCTTGAACGACACCATGAAGCCGAAGAGGTCGATGCCGGCGTACGTCGTGCGGTCCGCCTCGCGGGCGGCCTCGGTCTGCTCGGCGAACTCCGCGTCCTCGTCGTGCAGCGCCTTGAGGCCCGAGGCGCGCAGGCACGCCTTGCGCAGCCACTGCAGCCCGAAGATCAGCAGGAGGGTGCCGATCGTGAGCTGCAGCAGGGACTCCGACAGCCAGGTGCTGATCGCGACACCGAGGACCGCGGTGAACGCCGTCAGGGCGATGAGGGCCGCCACGGTGCCGGTGATCGCGGACCGCCAGCCGCGCGTCACGCCCATCGCGAGGACGATCGTGAACGCCTCCACGAACTCCACGAAGGAGGCGAAGAAGACCGCGCTGACGAGCGCCGCGGTCGTCCCGTCCATGGCTAGATGCTCCTCGTCATGCCACCGTCGACCGGAAGCATGACGCCGGTCAGGAAGCCGGCTGCGGGTGACAGCAGGAACGCCGCGGTGCGACCGAACTCCTCGGGCCTGCCGTAGCGACGCAGCGGGATCGTCTGCTCGGTCGCCGCACGGGCCGCCGCAGGATCGTCCGCCATGGAATCGAGGTGGCGTACGCGCTCGGTGTCGACCCGGCCGGGCAGCAGCCCGTTGACGCGGATGCCGCGCGGCCCGAGCTCGTCGGCGAGGTTCTTGGCAGCCATGGCGAGACCGGGACGCAGTCCGTTGGAGATGCCGAGGTTGGGGATCGGCGCCTTGGCCGACGTCGAGAGGACGAAGGCGATCGAGCCACCCTCACCGAGCTCCTCCGAGATCGCGACGGCGAGGCGGATCGCGCCGAGGAAGACGGTCTCGAACGACGAGCGCCACTCGTCCTCCGTACGATCGAGGATCGCGCCGGCAGGCGGTCCGCCGACGCTGATCAGGGCCCCGTCGAGCCGTCCGAACGCGTCGCGGGCAGCCCGGATGAGCTGGTCGGGTGCGGTCGGGTCGGCGTTGTCGACCGCGACGCCGATCGCCAGCTCACCCAGCTCGCCGACCGCGCGATCGACCGACTCCCGTGAGCGGGACGAGATCACCACGCGGGCACCGTCGTCGACCAGGGCGTGTGCGGTGGCAAGTCCGAGGCCACTGGCGGCACCGGTGAGGAGATAGACGCGATCGCGAAGCCCGAGGTCCATGCCTTCAGCCTAGGCCGGTCCCAGTCAGCAAGCGGCCGGACGTCGTGTCTCGGGTTCCTTCGCAGGGCGGTGGGCTGGATCGAACGCCGAGGCGCCGGGTACGACCTAGGTCACCGCCAACCGCAGGCGCCGTCTCTCGTGCCAACCGCGGGCCACAAAAAACGGGCCCCGCTCGTACCTCGCGGAACCCGTGTCTTGTGGCCAGGGCCGGGGTCGAACCGGCGACCCTCCGCTTTTCAGGCGGATGCTCGTACCAACTGAGCTACCTGGCCGTGCCCGCGAACGAGCGACGATCACCTTATCGCACCGCCCCGGTGCGGTTGAAATCGGCAGCAACGAAAAACCCACGCACCTGGACTCAGGTGCGTGGGTCTCGTTCAGCTGGCGACCCCGACCGGACTCGAACCGGCGACCTCCGCCGTGACAGGGCGGCGCGCTAACCAACTGCGCCACGGGGCCTTGCTGTTCGCGGGTGAACCGCGCACGCAACTGTAACGTACGGGCACCCCCGCGAACAAAACGGGTCAGGCGTTCGGACGGGTCTCCGAGGGCGGCAGATCCTCACCCGGTCCGGGCTCGGTCGGTCCGGCCTCCTCGGTCGCCCAGGTGGCAGTCGACGCTGGCTCGATGGGCGGACCGCCGGTCGCTCCGCCGGCGACAGCCTGGCCGCCCGGAGGCAACGGGTTGTCCGCGTCACCGGTCGGCGCGACGGAGTCGTCGAGACGGTGCGGCTGCCGCGAGTCGACGGTGTCCGGGCCCTGCCTGACGGTGCGCAGCCACAGGATGCCCACCGCCACGATGAGCAGGATGACGATGATGACGAGCCACTTCATGAGGTGTCCTCCCTGTCGGGCGCCGGGCGGCACGCGACGTGCCCCCGAGGCACTCTCACCAGCCTAGCCGCGGCGTGGCGTAGCGCATGTCCGAGCGATCGTAGGCCCGTGTCCACGCTGTGAACACGGCGTTCCCGGGTGCCGAACCGCGCTTGTATGGCGTCATGACTGCTCGCCCCACGACCGACGCACCCCTGTCGCTGGCCGAGCTCGCCGCCCTGACGAGCACTGTCGCCGAGGACGTTCGCGCTGGCCTCTACGAGGTCCACGCCGACCAGGAGAGCCGGTGGCACGTGAGGCTGCGATGCGATGACCAGGTCGACGTGTGGCTCATCAGCTGGACCACCGACCAGGGCACGCAGCTGCACGATCACGGCGGCTCGTCGGGCTCGTTCACGGTCGTCAGCGGTGAGCTCAGCGAGGCCGTCTGGACGCCGGGCGCCGAGGTGCTCGCCGAGACCGTACGCGGCGAGGGCGACTCGGTGATCTTCGGCGAGCACTACGTGCACGACGTGCGCAACGTACGGACCGAGACCGCCGTCAGCGTCCACGCGTACTCGCCGCCGCTGTCGCTCATGAACTACTACGACGTCGACGGCCACCAGCTCACCAAGCTCGCGTCGATGTGGACCGACGACCCCGAGGCTCCGGCCCCGTCGCTGAGGCAGGCGTCGTGACGACGTACGCCTCGGTCGACGACCTGTTGGCGTCCGCCAGGGGGTCCCTCGAACGACTCGAACCCCTCGAGGCGTACGCCCGCGTGACCACGGGCGCGCTGATCGTCGACATCCGTCCTGCGTGGCAACGGGAATCAGATGGCGAGATTCCCGGTTCTGTCATAGTCGAGCGCAATCATCTGGAGTGGCGTCTGCATCCGGCCTCGGGTGCGAGCCTGCCCCAGGCGCGAGACGGACAGGAGTGGATCGTGGTCTGCACCGAGGGTTACACCTCATCGCTCGCGGCTTCCGCGCTCGTCTCGCTCGGCCTGCCGGCGAGCGACATCGTGGGTGGCATCCACGCGTGGCGCGCTGCCGGCCTGCCCGTTGCGACGGGTCCCACGCCGGTCGAGACGGTGGTCGGTGTCACCACCTCGTCATGAGATGACGTTCCGTTCGCATTGCCGCGCGGGGTGGATACACGCCAGACTGTCCGAAGCCCGTTTGCCCAGTTCAATGCCTACCTATCGCGAAACGCGGAGGACCGCATGATCGAGTACCGCTCCATCGGCAAGACGTTCGCAGACGGCACCGAGGCGGTCGGGGACTTCAGCCTCCAGCTCCCGTCGCGTACGACCACGGTGTTCGTCGGCTCGTCCGGCTGCGGCAAGACGACGCTGCTGCGCATGGTCAACCGGATGGTCGATCCGTCGCACGGCCAGGTGCTGATCGACGACGTCGACGTCGCGACTCGCAACAAGGTCGAGCTGCGGCGCAGCATCGGCTACGTCATGCAGGAGGCCGGCCTGCTCCCGCACCGCAAGGTCATCGACAACGTCGCGCTGATGATGCGGCTCAAGGGCGCGAGCAAGAAGGAAGCCCGCGACCGCGCCCACGAGGTGCTCGAGACGGTCGGGCTCGACTCCTCACTGGCCAACCGTTATCCGGCCCAGCTCTCGGGCGGCCAGCAGCAACGTGTGGGCGTGGCCCGCGGGCTCGTGACCGATCCCAACATCCTGCTGATGGACGAGCCGTTCGGCGCGGTCGACCCCATCGTGCGCGACGAGCTCCAGCAGGAGCTGCTCCGCCTGCAGCGTGAGCTCGACAAGACCATCGTGTTCGTCACCCACGACATCGACGAGGCGTTCCTGCTCGGCGACCAGGTCGTGATCCTCAAGAAGGGTGGCGAGATCGCCCAGGTCGGCTCACCCGCCGACATCCTGGCCAAGCCGGCCAACGACTTCGTCAGCAGCTTCATCGGGCTCGACAAGGGGCGCCGCACGCTGCACGTCGAGGAGCGCAACGGCACCCGCATCGTCGTCGACGAGTCGGGCAAGGCCACAGGAGTCCTGGCCGAATGACCGAGCGCCAGCGAAGGAATCAGGCATGACCTGGTTCAACGCCAACACCGACAAGGTGTGGGACCTCCTGCTGAGCCACCTGTGGCTCAGCGGGCTGCCGATCCTGCTCGGATTCGTGATCGCGGTCCCGATCGGCTGGTTCGCCAACCGGCACCGCAGGCTCAGGGGCACGATCCTGAGCCTCGGCGGCATCCTCTACACGATTCCGTCCCTGGCGTTCTTCCTCGTCCTGCCCAGCATCATCGGCACCGGTTTCCTCGATCCGGTCAACGTCGTGGTGGCGCTGACCGTCTATGCCGTGGCGATCATGGTTCGCTCCGCCGCGGATGCTTTCGAATCGGTCTCGCCGGCGGTGCTCGACGCTGCGACGGCGACCGGTTTCGCGCCGGCCGGGCGGGCCTTCCTGGTCGAGCTGCCGCTCGCCGGTCCGGTGCTGCTCGCCGGCCTGCGGGTCGTGGCGGTCAGCACCGTGAGCCTCGTGAGCGTCGGCGCCCTGATCGGGGTCAGCAACCTCGGCTCGCTGTTCACCGAGGGCTACCGCACCGACAACGACGCCGAGATCCTGATCGGGGTCATCGGCATCGTGGGCCTCGCCCTGCTGTTCGACCTCGTCCTGGTGATCGCGGGTCGGCTGCTGATGCCGTGGGCGTACACCGGCGGGCAACGCACGCCGATCAAGCCCATCGTCTCGTTCGCCCAGCACTTGGGGGGTGTTGGTTGATGAGCGTGCTCAACGACACCGTCGACTGGCTCGGCGACTCGGCCAACTGGTCGGGCGACGACGGCATCCCGCACCGGCTGGCCCAGCACCTCGACTACACCGCCTTGACCGTCGTGATCGCCGCCGCGATTGCGATCCCGATCGGGTTGTGGGTCGGGCACACCGGACGGCTGCGTGGGCTCGCTGTGATCAGCACCGGTGCGTTGCGGGCGCTCCCCACGCTCGGCGTGCTCGCGTACGCCTCGCTGTTCTCCGGCATCGGCATCAAGCCGGCGATCTTCACGCTCGTGCTGCTCGCCATCCCGCCGTTGCTGGCCGGCGCCTATGCCGGCCTCGAGTCGGTCAACCGCCAGACGATCGACGCCGCACGGGCGATCGGCATGACCGAGTGGCAGATCCTCCGCAAGGTCGAGGTGCCGCTCGCGCTCCCCTTGATCATCGGCGGATTCCGCTCGGCGACGCTGCAGGTCGTGGCGACCGCCACGGTCGCCGCCTACATCCCCGGACCGGGCGGCCTCGGCCGCTACCTGATCGACGGCCTCGCCGTCAGCGACTACGCCCGCATCGTCGGCGGCTCCGTCGTCGTGATCGCCCTCGCTCTCGTCCTCGACGGACTCTTCGTCATCCTCCAGCGAGTCGCCCTCGGCTCGCGTCCCTCCCGCACGCCCACCGTGGCGTGAGCAACCCCTCAAGGAGAAACATGTCCATCACCAAGCTCACCGCCGGCATCGCCGCCGTCGCCGCCCTGGGTCTGTCCCTGTCGGCGTGCGGCAGCGACCCGACCGACTCGAGTGGCAAGAAGTCCGCCGGTGACACGATCACCGTCGGCTCGGCCGCCTTCCCCGAGAACGAGATCATCGCCGAGATCTACGCCCAGGCACTGGAGGCCAAGGGCGTCAAGGTCAAGAAGAAGCTCAACATCGGCGCTCGTGAGGTCTACATCCCCGCGCTCAAGAAGGGCGAGATCGACCTGCTGCCGGAGTACTCGGGCAACCTGCTGTCCTACCTCGACCCGAAGGCGACGGCCACCTCCGAGGCCGACATCGAGGCGGCACTCGACGACGCCCTTCCCGACAACCTTGACGTGCTGGACGCCGCCAAGGCCGAGGACAAGGACTCGCTCAACGTCACGCCGGAGTTCGCCGCCAAGAACAACGTCAAGACCATCGAGGACCTCAAGAGCGTCAAGGACCTGACCCTCGGCGCCAACCCCGAGTTCAAGGAGCGTGCCTACGGCATCCCGGGGCTCGAGAAGGTCTACGGCATCAGCGGCATCAAGTTCGTCCCGATCGGCGACGGCGGTGGGCCCAAGACCCTCAAGTCGCTGCTCGACGGTGACATCGACGTCGCGGACATCTACTCCACGACGCCGTCGATCCTGGCCAACAAGCTCGTGACGCTGGAGGACCCCAAGAACCTCATCGCCGCGCAGCAGGTCATCCCGCTGATCAACGACGACAAGGCGTCCGACAAGGTCGAGAAGGTCCTCGACGACATCTCGGCGCAGCTGACGACGGCCGACCTGCTCGACCTCAACAGCAAGAACCAGGGCGCCGACAAGACCGCCCCGGCGGTGCTGGCCAAGCAGTGGCTGACCGACAAGGGCCTCATCTAGTCCCTCAGCAACAACGAACGGCCCGGCCACCGCGAGGTGACCGGGCCGTTCTCTCTTCTCCTTGCGACAAGCTCAAGGAGCTTGCCGGTCCCGCCTAGACGAGCGCGGGCTTCGGGGCGTACGCGTCCTCGGCGCTCTTGACCTCACCGAGGCGCTCGAGCCGGCCGCGCAGCTTGAGCAGCAGTGCCGGCATCAGCACGAGGCGGACGAGCGTCGCGTCGATCAAGATGGCGACCGAGAGGCCGATGCCCATCTGCTTCATCTCGAGCATGCTCAGCGTCGCGAAGACCGCGAACACCGAGACCATCACGACCGCCGCACTGGTGACGACGCTGGCCGTGTCGCGGATGCCGAACTCGACAGCCCGCTCGTACGGCAGGCCGTTGCGAAGGCCTTCACGGACCCGGCTCAGGACGAACACGTGGTAGTCCATCGACAGGCCGACCAGGACCACGAAGCAGAACAGCGGGATCCAGTCGACGACGAATCCGGAGGACTCGTAGTTGAGCAGGCCGTTGAACCAGTCGTGCTGGAACACGAGCGTCAGGACACCGAACGCGGCACCGACCGACAGCAGGTTGAGCACCGTCGTCAGCATCGCGATCGTGACGCTGCGGAACGTCCAACCCATCATGACGAGCGTCAGGACCAGCACGAACGCGATGACCCAGGGAAGGGTCGACGGCTGGTTCTCGTAGTCGAAGTTCTCCGCGACCGTGCCACCGACTGCCGTCGTCGTGGCCTGGAGCGAGTCCGTCGCCCGCGGGACGATCGCGTCACGCAGCTGCGTGAGGGCGGCGTCGTTGCGGACATCGCCCTCAGGATGTGCCGCGTACATCGACAGCTCGACGGTGCGGCCGTCCTTCGACACCGTGATGGCGTCGTCGGGGGCTGTCGCGATTCCGGCGTCAACGGCGTCGGCCTGGACGGCCTCGAGCGCCGACCGCGCGGCGTCCGTGCTGCCCTTGCCGGTGTGCACCAGCACGTCGATGCTGGGCCGCTCCGACGGGAAGCTCTGCTGCAGCCGCTGGTACGCCTGCACCGCCGGGATGTCCTGCGGCAGGGTGTCGATCGTGCCCTGATGCATCTTCATGCCGAACGCGGGGACCGCGAGAGCCAGCAGGACGCCGCCGGAGATCACGGCTGCCGCCACAGGCTTGCGGATGACCGGACGGATCAGGCGACCGCTGATGCCGCCCGCGCCGATACGTCGGTTGAGGCGCCACAGCAGGGGGATGCGGGGACGGTCGACCCAGCGGCCGAGCTTGGCCAGCAGGGCCGGCAGCACGGTCAACGAGCCGATCACGGCGACCACGACCACGAGGATCGAGCCGACGGCGAGCGCGCTGAAGACCGGCTCGCGGGTGATGAAGAGGCCCGACATCGAGACGACGACGGCGAAGCCGGAGACCACGACCGCGCGGCCCGAGGTCGCCGCAGCGATCTCGATCGCGTCCACGGTGGACCGCCCGCGCATCCGTTCCTCCCGCTCGCGCTTGAGGTAGAACAGCGAGTAGTCGACCCCGACCGCCATGCCGATCAGCAGCACGACGTTGGCGACGGTGCCCGAGTCGGGCACGAGGTACGACACCGGGGCGTACAGGCCGAGGCCCGTGAAGACCGACGTGATCGCCAGCAGCACGGGGATGCCGGCCGCGATGAACGCACCGAACGCGACGAGCAGGATCAGGAACGTGATCGGCAGGCTCATCGACTCGGCGGAGGCCAGGTCCTCGGAGACCTTGTCGTTGATGCCCGCGTCGAGCGACGCGTCGCCGGCCTGCTCGACGTCGAGCCCCGGGTTGGCCTTCTGGACCTTCGCGGTGGCGTCGATCAGCGCCCCGACATGGTCCGCTGCGGCGTCCTCGTCGCCTGACATCGTGATCGGCACGAGCAGGGCGTCGTGCTTCTCCGACCAGATGGGTGGCCCGACGTCGGAGACGCCCGTGACGTCGGTTGCCGCCTTGGACACCTGGGTCGCGGCGGCCTCCGCCTTGGCCGTGTCGAGCGAGCCCTTGGGGGCGGTAATGAGGACGGACTCGGTCGGGCTCCCGGCCAGGCCGGCGTCGTCGATCATGGCGGCGGCGCGACCTGACTCGCCGACGCGGAAGTCCTCGTCGGCGACCTGCTTGGTCTGCACGGTCATCATGAGGGCGATCGCCGACGCGACGAACGCGACCCAGAGGCCGATCGCTCGCCACGGGTGCGTCGCGCTCCAGCGGGCGACTCGTACGGTGGGGGAGTTCGAAGACATGATGTGTCCTTCTCTCGTGGTTGACGTTGGCCTCCAGCCTCGTGAATCGCGAGCCGCGTCGACATGGTGCTGGAACCCCGATCGGAAGTAGGCCTGAGCCCACTGTCAGACGGATGCCGATGCGCGAGGATTGGGTGATTCACCCCCACGATTCGGAGTCCCTGTCATGAGCACCACCGTCCCCGCCACCTCGCCGTTCGAGGGGGAGTCGTTCTTCGCCGGCCTGTCGCGCCGGCTCAAGCTGAGCGTCTTGTCGGTCGCGTACGTCCTGTTGGCCGTGCCCGCGCTCGTGCTCCTCTGCGTCCTCACCACAGCCCTCGGCGTCGCGATCGTCGGCGTCGGCATGGCACTCCTCCTGATCTTCGTGCCGCTCAACCAGCAGCTGGCCAACGTGCACCGCCGGCTCGCCGGGCGCATCCTCGGCATCCACATCGAACGGCCGTACCTGCCCACGAAGTCGGTGTCGGGTTTCGGCCTGCTCAAGCGCTGGGTCGCCGACCCGGCCCGCTGGCGCGACTTCGCCTGGACCTACATGTCGGTCACGGTCGGCTGGGCCCTCGCGTGGATCTCGTTCGGCCTCGGCCTCGGCGTGCTCTGGTACCTCGTCTTCCCGTTCGTCTACTGGGTCACGCCCAACGGCGTGTTCGACATGAACTACGGGTTCTTCCGGCTCGACACCCAGGCGGAGTCGTTCTTCGAGTGGATCTGGCTCCTCGTCGCGTTCAGTCTCTGGTGGTGGCTGCTTCCCGTCCTGATGCGCTGGCGCGCCGAGCTCGACCGGGCGATGCTGTCGCCCACGCGGGAGTTCCTGGAGCGTCGCGTGGCCGAGGTGTCGCAGTCACGTGCCGAGACGATCGACCACTCAGCCGCCGAGCTGCGCCGCATCGAGCGCGACCTCCACGACGGTGCCCAGGCCCGGCTCGTCGCGCTCGGCATGAACCTCGGCATGGCCGAGGAGATGCTGGCCAAGAACCCCGAAGGCGCCGCCGCGATGCTGGCGGAGGCGCGAGCCGTGACGACCTCCGCGCTCGGCGACCTGCGCTCGGTCGTACGCGGGATCCACCCTCCAGTGCTCGCCGATCGCGGTCTGGCCGGTGCGATCCAGGCCCTGGCGCTCGACATGTCGCTGCCGGTGTCGGTCATGATCAACCTCGCGGGCCGGCCGGCAGCGCCGGTCGAGTCGGCGCTCTACTTCGCCACGAGCGAGCTGCTCGCCAACATCGGCAAGCACTCCGGTGCGACGCGGGCGGTCATCGAGGTCACGCACGACGGAGAGGCGCTCAAGGTCGTCGTCGAGGACGACGGCGCGGGCGGCGCTTCGATCAACGCCGGCACGGGTCTTGCGGGGGTCGCGCGACGGCTGGCGGCATTTGACGGCACGATGGACGTGGTCAGTCCCGTCGGGGGGCCGACGGTCGTCACCCTGGAGGTTCCGTGCGCGTTGTCATCGCCGAAGATCTCGCCCTCCTCCGGGACGGCCTGACCCGGCTCCTGGAGGCGTACGACTTCGAGGTCGTGGCGGCGGTCGAGGACGCGGAGAAGCTCGGCGAGGTGCTCCGGACCCACGATGCCGACATCGCGGTGGTCGACGTACGCATGCCGCCGACGTTCACCGACGAGGGCCTGCGGGCGGCGATCGCCGCCCGCGCGGAGCGCCCCGGATTCCCCGTGCTGGTCCTGTCGCAGTACGTCGAGCAACTCTATGCACGTGAGCTGCTCGGCAGCGGTGACGGCGCGGTCGGCTACCTGCTCAAGGACCGCGTCGCCGACGTCACGACGTTCGTCGACGCCGTGCGTACGGTCGCCGGTGGCGGCACGGTGCTCGACCCCGAGGTCGTCTCGACGCTGATCGCCCGCGCGCAGCCCGACAGCCCGATCGCCCGCCTGACCGATCGCGAGCGAGAGGTGCTCGGCCTGATGGCGGAGGGCCGCTCCAACGCCGCGATCGCCGCCGCCCTCTTCGTGACCGAGAAGGCCATCAGCAAGCACACCAGCAACATCTTCATGAAGCTCGACCTCGACGCCGACGACGACAGCAACAACCGCCGCGTCCTCGCCGTGATCGCCTACCTGCAGGGCTGAGCGGTGACCTGGGTCGAACCTGGTCCCGCAGGCGGTGTCCTGGGTCGAACCTGGTCCCGCTGGCGGTGTCCTGGGTCGAACCGGAGTCGCCGGCGTTCGACCCAGCTCACCGCCGCACGCACGACGACGAAGAGGGCGGGCCCCGCTCTCCGGAGGGTGGAGAGCGAGACCCGCCGGTCCCTGACGCCTCAGGCGTCGACGCGTTCGAGGTCGGCCGGACGGCCTTCGCTGATGCCGATCCGGTCGTGCAGCCGGCGCAGGAACGGCGGCGCCCACCAGTTGCGCCGCCCGAGCAGCGCCATCAGCGATGGCACCAGCATGGCCCGGACGATCGTCGCGTCGATCAGCACCGCCAGCGCCGTGCCGATGCCCAGCTCCTTGATGAAGATGATCTGCGACGTCGCGAACGCGCCGAGGGCGATCGCGAACAGCAGGGCGGCGGCCGTGACGATGCGGCCCGTACGTTGCAGTCCCAGGGCGACCGACTCCCGCTCGCCGGCGCCGGCGTCACGCGCCTCCTTGATCCGGGTCAGCAGGAACACCGCGTAGTCCGTCGACAACCCGAACACGACCGCGAACAGGAACACCGGCTGTGACGACTCGAGCGCGCCCTGGCTCGAGTAGTCGAGGAACCCCTCGAACCGGCCGTCCTGGAAGATCAGCACCAGCACGCCGAACGTCGCACTGATCGTCAGCACGTTCATCAGCAGCGCCTTGATCGGCAGGATGACGGAGCCGGTCATCAGGAACAACGTGATGAACGTCAGCAGGGCGAGGATGGCGAGCGCCAGCGGGATGTTGGCGGCGATCGACGCGACCTGGTCGACCTGCTCGGCGCTGGCACCGCCCACGAGCACCTTGCCCGGTGCGTCGGTGTCGCGGATCTCGCCGACCAGGTCGAGCGTCTTGTCGTCGAGCGTCGTGCCGGTGGGGACGACGTCGAGCTGCCAGGTGTCGTCGCCCAGGAACCGGGGCGGCGCGACCTGTGCGACGCCGTCGAGCGCCCCGAGCGTCGACGCGTACGCCTCGAGCTCGGACTGGTCCGACTCCGGCGCGGTGACCGCCACGATGACGGGGGAGGACTCGGCGCCGACGAAGTCCTGGCGCAGCACCGTGTCGACGGTCTTGGCCGGGCTGCCGTCGGGCAGCACCGTGGCGTCGACGCCGGTGAACTTCACGCCGAGGAACGGGGTGCCGAGCGCCAGCAGGATCGCGGCGCCGGCGATCGCGGTGCCGACCGGGAAGCGCATGACGAACTTCGAGACGCGGTACCAGAAGCCCTGCACTTCGGCGCGGGACTCGGCGATCTGGGCCTCGCGCCAGCGGCGAGGCGCGAGGGCGTTGACCCGGTGCTGCAGCACCGCGAACAGGGCTGGCAGCACGATCAGCGACACCGCTGCGGCGGCGAGGGCGACGACCGACACGCCGATGCCCATCGAGTAGAGGAAGCGCAGCGGGAAGACCAGCAGCGCGAGCCCGGCGCCCGCGACGGTCACCGCCGAGAAGGCGACGGTACGCCCGGCCGTGGCGACAGTTCGGCGGACGGCCTCGGCGCCCGGGCCCACCCGCTCGAGCTCCTCGCGATAGCGCGAGACGAGGAACAAGGAGTAGTCGATCGCGAGGCCCAGGCCAAGGCCCGTGATGAGGTTGAGCGCGAAGATCGAGATGTCGACGAACTCGTTGATGCCACGCACGACCAGCAGCGAGGTGACGATCGTCAGTCCACCGACGAGCAGCGGCAGGAGGGCGGCGACCGCGGACCGGAACACCCACAGCGACACCAGGAACAGCAACGGGAACGCGATGAGCTCCGCCGTCACGAGGTCGCTCTCGACGTGCTCGTTGACCTCCTGGTACGCCGGGCCGAAACCGCCGACGCGTACGCCGTCGACCCGCCCGAGCTCATCGCGCAGGTGCTCGGTGGTCTTGTCGGAGTCGACGCCGGAGCGGTAGATCGCGGCGAAGTAGGTCTGGGTGCCGTCCTTGGAGACGAACTGCTCGCCCATCTCCGGTCCGCCCACGACCTGCTTGACCGACGGGTCGGACAGGATCTCCTGCGTCTTGGCGATCGCCGCCTTGTCGTCGACGTCGACGAGCGCGATCAGGCTGGGCGAGGCGTCCTGGCCCGCTGCCTTCTCGATCTGGTCGATCGCCTTCGCGCTGCTCGCGCCGGTGTCGGAGAACGAGTCGTTGTCGCTGTTGAGCAGCCCTGCGACGGGCCCGCCGAGCACGCCGGCGAGGACGAAGAACAGGACCGTCACGCCGAGCACGCGACGCGGGTGGGTGTTGGCCAGGCGGCCGAGTGCGTTGAACATCAGAACTCCTTTGCGACGGCGAGCGGGTCGCCGTACAGCTCGGTGAGGTCGAGGGCTGCCACCACGGTGAGCAACATCCCCTGGGCCATGAAGTCGCGGACCTCGTCCGCTGTCGCGCCGCTCAGGGCGGCGATGTCCTGCCAGATCTCGCGGTAGGTCCGCTGGGCGACGTCCTTGATCGCGGGGTCGGAGCCGGCTGCCCAGGTGTGCAGCTGGCACCGCATCGAGTTGACGTCGTCGTTCATGAAGCCGATGTAGGCCATCGCCATCGCCTCGAGCGGTGACGTGCCGGGATCGCGGTTCTCCGCGGCCTCGCGGAAGGTCTTGCGGAGGTTGAGTGTGTGGTGCTCGATCGCCGCGGCGATGAGTCCGGCCTTGGTGCCGAACAGGCGGAACAGGTAGGGCTGGGACACCCCGGCGCGCTCGGCGATGACCTCCGTGGAGGTCGCATGCATGCCGGATCGGCCGTACTCCTCGATCGCTGCCTCGAGGATCAGGACCTTGCGATCCTCGGCCTTCATACGCGTTGCGGGTGCCATGCGGATCAAGTTAGTGACGACTCACAAACTTGTCAATCACCGGTTTGGTGAAACCGTGGGCCCGCCGACGGTTCCGCCGATACGCTGACGCACTGTCGCAATCCATCGGAGGAACCGCATGTCACGTCATCTTCGCCTGCTCGCCGCTTTGGTGGCGGCGTTCGCACTGGCCGCCGCCGGGCTCGTCACCACGTCGGCCCAGGCCGCCACCACCGTGTCGGTGTCGGGCCGGGTCGTCGACGCCAACGGCGTCGGCATCCGCGGACTGAGCATCAGTGCAGAGCGCGGCGACGAGGACTACGCCGACTTGGGCCTCACCCGGACCGGCGGCACGTTCAACGTCACGGGATACGGCGACCTCACCCCCGGCACGTGGACCATCGTGGTGTCCGACGACGACGCGAACCCCGAGTACTCGACGACGTTCAAGAGCGTGACGCTCGTCGCCGGCGCCAACGCGCTGGGCGACATCCAGGTCCAGCTGTCCTCGACGGCCGAGGGATCCGTCACGGCTCCGTCCGGCCGCAAGCTGTCCAACGTCGAGGTCATCGCGCTGCCCGGCGACGGCACGTTCCCGGACGAGCCGGACCCGTCGTTCTTCTACAGCCTCGGCTTCGGGCAGACCGACACCTCGGGTGCCTTCCGCATGACGGGACTCTCGGTGGGCCAGTACACGGCGTTCTCGGTGTTCGAGGAGGACCAGGAGCTGCCGACGCACCACGTCTCGTTCGACGTGGCGACTCCGGGCCAGACGGTCACCGGCGTCAACCTGACCGGGATCAAGGTGCCCCCGTCCGTACGCATCAAGGGCACCTCGCCGGCGAAGGGCAAGGCGACGCTCACGCTGACGGTCAGCGCCGCGCAGTACGGCATCGCCAACGCGGGGGGCCGCTTCGACCTCTACCTCGGTTCGAAGAAGATCCGCTCCGCCGTCGGCTTCACGAATGGCAGCCGCACGGTCCACCTGATCGGGCTCGCCGCAGGCAAGCGCACCTTCAAGTTCAAGTACCTCGGCTCGACCGACACCCGTTCCGCGTGGTCCAACAAGATCACCGTGACGGTCAGGTAGCCGCCGGGTCGTCACTCTGGCGGTACGTGGCTCTCGCTGCCATGCTCAGGGACGGAAACAGGAGGTCTGCATGGCACTCGTCGAGGTCAACGGCGCACGGATCAACATCGAGGACACCGAGGCGCCGGTCGGCCGGCCCGACGCGGCGACGGTCGTGTTCGGCCACGGGCTGTTGTTCAGCGGCCGGATGTTCGACGACCAGGTCGACCGGCTGGCGCCGCGCTATCGGTGCGTGACGATCGACTGGCGCGGCCAGGGCCGGTCACCGGCGGCCGACGGCGGCTACGACATGGACACGCTGGCCGACGACGCCGCGGCGATCATCCAGGAGCTCGCGCTCGGCAAGGTGCACTGGGTGGGGCTGTCGATGGGCGGGTTCGTCGGGATGCGGCTGGCGGCCCGGCGCCCCGAGCTGATCCGCTCGCTGAGCCTGCTCGACACGAGTGCCGGACCCGAGGACCCCGAGAAGGTCGGCCAGTACCGGCTGCTCGCCAAGATCTACGGCCTGTTCGGCCTCGGACCCGTGCAGTCGCGGGTCAAGCCGCTGCTGTTCGGACCCACCTACCTCAGCAGCCCGGAGTCAGAGCCGCAGATCGAGGCCTGGCTCAACGAGGTCAAGGCGGTGAAGCGCTCCGGCATGAAGCGGGCCATCTATGGCGTCACCGACCGTGAGCCGATCGCCGACGAGCTCGGCAACATCACGGCGCCGACCCTCGTGGCCACCGGTGCCGATGATGTCGCGACACCGGTGGCCAAGGCCGAGGTCATCCACAAGCTGATCCCCGGCTCGCAGCTCGAGATCATTCCGCTCGCCGGTCACTCGAGCACGATCGAGCAGCCCGACGCGGTCAGCGACCTGCTCGAGGCGTTCATCGACCGGAACTGACCGGCGGCTCGACCACCCACGGCTGCGTGGGCAGCTGCGCCGGGTCGAACGACTTCAGCAGCCCGCCCGGGCTGGCGCCCGTGAGGCCCAGCGATTCGACGATGAGTGCGAACACGTCGACGCCGGCCTCGCGGAGCTCGGTGAACGTGACCGCCCCGTCGCGCTTCGCCAGCCGCTGACCGGACGCGTTGAGCGCCAGCGGCACGTGCACGTACGTCGGTGGGCTCGCCCCGAGCAGGGTGGCGAGGTAGGCCTGGCGCGGCGCCGAGGCCAGCAGGTCGTCGCCGCGAACCACCTGGTCGACGCCCTGGTCGGCGTCATCGACGACGACCGCGAGGTTGTAGGCCGGCACGCCGTCGCCGCGCCGCAGCACGAAGTCGTCGACGGCGCCTTCGTACGTCCCGTGGATCTCGTCCTCGACCCTGAACGTCGCAGCCTCGCTGCGGAGCCGGAGGGCCGCGGGTCGCTCGGTCCGTCGCTCCGCGCGCTGGGCCTCGGTCAGGTCACGGCATGTCCCGGGGTAGGCGCCCGGCGGGTGGTGCGGTGCGGTCGGCGCCTCGAGGATCTCCCGGCGGGTGCAGAAGCACTCGTAAACCCGGTCCTCGTCCTGCAGGCGCGCGATCGCCGCGTCGTACAGGCCGAGGCGCTCCGACTGGCGCACGGGTGGGCCGTCCCAGTCGAGTCCGAGCGCACGCAGGTCGTCGAGCTGGCGCTGCTCGGCGCCGGCACGGACGCGATCGAGGTCCTCGACCCGGATGAGGAACTCGCGTCCGGAGTGCCGGGCCCACAACCACGCCAGGAGTGCCGTGCGGAGGTTGCCGACGTGCAGGTCACCTGACGGCGAAGGGGCATATCGGCCGGCGCTCACCCCACCAGTATGTCGACGGTCTCAGAGCAGCTGCTCGATCGCCGCCCAGACGGCATCCACGCGGTCGTGGGTGGCCAGCCCGCGGGTGACGTACGCACAGGAGTAGCCCTTCGCGGTCGACACCCACGCCGACGAGCCGCCGATGCCGCCCATGCCGATCTCGACGTCGTCCCGCTGGAAGCCGAACGTCCACGACACCTCCCGCTCGAGGACGAGGTCATGACCTGCGGCCTGCACCGATGTGTACTCGCGCAGGAGGTCATGTCCGAGCCGCCGGGCGACCGGGCCGTCGGGGTCGAGCAGGCCGGCGTAGAACCCGGCGAGCGCCGAAGCCGTGGCGTGCAGGCCGATCGCGGGGAACCAGCCCGTGCGCCAGCGTTCACTGTTGACCACGTCGACGTCGAGGGGGCCCACCGGCCGGCCGAGCGAGGCGGTCAGCGCCTCGTTCGGACTGCTGAGGTAGCCGTCCGCCCAGCCCGGCTGCCGGTACGTCAGCTCGGCGACCCGTGGCAGATCGGCGGGGCCGACGGAGAGGTGCAGGTCCCAGGCGTACGCCCGGGCGAGGCTCGCGAAGCGCTCGGCGAGACTCTCGCCGGTCGCCCTCTGCACGACGCCGTGGAGCAGGTGCCCGTACGTCAGCGCATGCTCCGCGATGCCCTCGCCGGGCGGGTGCAGGGGTGCGGCGTCCGCGAGCGCCGCGACCAGTGCCTCGCCGTCGAGCGGGTCGATCGTCGATGCCGCCGGCGGGAACGCGTAGAGGCCGGACTGGTGTGACAGCACGTGCCGCAGCGTCGTGGCTTCCTTGCCGTGCGCGCCGAACTCGGGCCACACGTCGGCGATCGGCTGGTCGAGGCCGATCGCACCGTCGGCGACGGCGGTGAGCGCCGCGAGGGCAGCGAACGGTTTCGCGACGGAGTAGGTGTGGACCAGTGTGTCGAGCTGCCAGGGATCACCGGCCGCGTTGCGGGTGCCGACCGCGACGTCGAGCACCTTGGCGCCGTCGTGCCACACCGACACCCCGGCGCCGATCTCGTCGCCGGTGTCGGCCGAACGCCGTACGAGATCGCCGATCGTCGACCAGTCGGGCTCTTGGGGCATGGCGTCACAGTGCCACGCCACACGGCGCGCGCGGGCCGGGTTGCGCGACTAGGGTCGAATCATGGCCGAGATCCACACGCCGGACGAGCCCGACTCGGTCGCGGACCGCCCGATCGGCACGCGATCGTTCATCTACGGCACCAAGACGTTGGCGACCGCCGTGGTCGCCCTGATCCTGACCATCGCGAACGGCGGCGACACCGAGCCGGCGTTCTGGGTGCTGGTGTCGGCCGGCGTGCTAGGCGTGATGTTCAGCCTGATCGAGCGCACCACGACCCATGGCGCCGAGGTGGTCAGCCATCGCCGGGTCAACCTCGACGTGCTCGGCACGGTCCTGCTCGCGGTCGTGGTCAACCTCGTGGTCCACGTCGCCCAGCGTTGAGACTGCGCCAACGGGGCGGTCTCGGGCGCAAAAGTCGAATCTCCGGACACCAGCGGCGCGGTCGGGTTACATGGTGTCTGACATACGCCTCGGCGTGAAGCAGGATTCAGGCACGAGGACACTCCCATGCGTTCACATCTTCGGGCGACGGCTGTCGCTGTCGCGACATGCGCGGTGCTCGTGGTGGGGCTCACCGCTGCAGCGGCGCCCGCCGGGGCCAGCACGACACCCACCATGGTCGTCATCGGCGACTCGATCACGTCGCGACACAACGACACCGTGGGCAGCGCGTCCCGTGGGTGGTGGTCCTACCTCGGCAGCAAGCTGGAGCTCCGGGTCATTCGCCACGCCGTACGCGGCTCGGGCTATGGCAAGCGCGGCAAGGCCAACGACGGCACGGACGTCTGCGGTCGCTCCACGTTCCGGCAGCGCCTCGAGAACGCCACCGTCGCCCAACACGTCAAGGCCGCTCGTGTCGTCATCGTCGAGGGCGGGATCAACGACTACATGACGTGCGTCCGCAAGGACGGGGAGTGGGACCAGGTCCGCTCGACCGAGTCCGAGGTCAAGGTCCAGATCCACGCCACGATGGTTCGCCTGGCAGAGCTCCGAGCCTCGGCGCCGTCATCGGTCTACGTGACCGCACCGTTCGGACCCTTTGCGCCGGCCGACAGGACCAAGGCCTGGATCCTCCCGTTCCTCAAGGCCGAGGCCGAGGCGGCGGGCTTCCACTACGTCGACACGGCACACGGGACGCTCTACGGCGATCGCACCAGCGACAAGGTGCATCCCAACGCCGCCGGCAACGTGCGGCTCTACCGCGACCTCTACACCAACGGGGCGATGTATCGATGGGGTGCCGGCTTCAAGGGGATGGACGCTCCGGCGCCACCGACGAGCGGCGCGCCGGTCGCGCCGAGGACGCCCTGACCGCAACGGCCTGTCGGCGGCCGCCTCAGGGCAGGGGCTTCTCGTAGTGCTTGTAGGTCGTGTCGACCTCGTAGCCGCTCCGGTCGTACACCGCCTGGGCGCGCAGGTTGGCGTGTGCCGTCGACAGCTCGATCGCGACGGCGCCGGCCTCGACGGCCAGGGTTGCCGCGGTGTCGAGCAGCGCGTCGACGGCGCCTGTGCCCCGTGCCTCCTCTGACACGTAGAGGTCGTTGAGGATCCAGATCGGCGCGAGGCGCGTCGACGAGAACGCCGGGTAGATCTGGCTGAAGCCGACCGGGACACCGTCGTCATTCCGCGCGAGCAGCACGATCGACTCGTCGCGCGCCAGCCTGCTGGCCAGGAACGACGCCGAGATGTCCAGGTCGTAGGGCTCACCGTAGAACTCGCGGTACGCCGCGAACAGCGGAGCGGCCTGGGAGACGTCGGAGAGCTGGGCGCGGATGACCTTCACGGGAACAGCGTCCCACGCCCACGCCTCGGCGGGATAACGCCCGAGCGCCCAGATCGTTGATCGCGGTAGACGTCGGGGGTCGACGAGGAGGCACCATGGACGAAGCGATCCGCGACTACGCGCGTGGCCTGGCGATCATCGCTGCCTTGGTCCTCGTCGCCCTGGCCGTCGTCGCCAACCCGATGCCGTGGTCGCCGCTCGGTCAGACGTCGGGTCAGGAGCAGGGCGACCACGGGGCGCCGTCCATCGACCTGTCGCGCTTCGACATCCCTGACGGCTGGGTGCCCGGGGAGGGCACCCGACTCGTCGTGCCGAGCGCGCCCGGCACTCACACCTGAGCTATCCGCAGAGCGTACGCACGACCTGGAGGCCCTCCGGCGTACCCGGCCAGTGCCGCTCCAACGCCTCGGGACCCGCGGTGCGTACGACCGAGCGGAGCACCAGCGCGACGACCACGACGTCGTCGGCATAGCCGAGCACGGGGATGAAGTCGGGCACCAGGTCGATCGGCATCGCGAGATAGCCGAGCAGCAGCACGAGACGTACGCGGACCCCACGCGGCAGCGTCCGGTCGCCGGCGAGCCGCTTGATGAGCCGCAGCAGGTCGGGCACGAGCCGGGCGGCGTCTCGCACCGTCATCTCGTCGGGCTTGGCACGCCACAGGAGGACCAGCATCGCCACCCAGACGACCACGAGGCTGCCCGCGCACACCCCCGCGATCGCGACCCAGTTCGGCACGCCTCGCATGATGTCATCCCAAAGGACCTTGTGGAGTGGTGAAGCGTCGCTCTAGGTTGCTGGTGGGGCTCAGTTCACGCGGCGACGAGGGATCGAACGATGGCGAAGAAGCGCCGCAAGCTCAGCTACGAGGAGCCGGTGACCAAGGGCGAGCGCAGCGCTCGGCTGGGTGGGAGCGCCGGCCGCCGCCTGCTCAGGCGCATGGGCCGATCTGATCGGCTCCTGTACGACGCCGAGTCCCAGGCACTCGTCGAGCAGGCCATCGGCTTCCTCCTGGATTCGCAGGGGTTGTCCGTCGACGACGCCAGGAACGTCCTCATCCAGGAGGCCGCCGATCGGGGCCTCACGATGCGCGAAGCCGCCGAGCGGGTCCTTCGACGGGAGAGCTGAGCTGCCTGCGGAGCTCTACGCGTCGTAGTCGAGCCGGAGCTCCTCGCTGACCGGGTGCGCCTGGCAGGTGAGGATGTATCCGGTGTCGATCTCCTCGTCGCAGAGGACGTGGTTCTGGTCCATGACGGCCTGACCGAGAAGAACCTTGGCCCGGCACGTGCCGCAGGCCCCTCCGGCGCAGGAGTAGGGCGGGTCGATGCCGTGCTGCATCGCGGCGTCAAGGATGGTGTCGCCCGTCGATCGCAGCGGGAACGTCGTCTCCGTCCCGTCGACGGTGACGCTCACCTGGCTCTCCACGTCCAGCCCCACCGAGCTGGTGGCCGGCTCGGTGTGGAAGACCTCGGTCAGGACCTGGGCCCCGCGCGGCTTCAGCGACGCTTCCATGACGTCGACCAGGTCCTGCGGCCCGCACAGGAACCACGCATCGACTCGACCGGTCACGACCTCGTCGACCAGCTCGGGGGTGACCCGTCCGCGCAGCCTCGCGCCATCCTCTCGGGACAGCACGTGGTGCACGGTCAGCCGGTCGCCCATGGCGCCGAGCTCGTCCCTGAACATCGCGGACTCCGAGGTCTGGTTCCCGTACACGAGGGTGAACGTGCTGTCCGGCTCGGTCTCGAGGGTCGTGGCGATGATCGACATCAGCGGGGTGATGCCCGAACCCGCCGCGACGGCTGCGTACGTGCGAGAGGCGCTGGGATCCAGTGCGGTGTGGAAGCGGCCGGTCGGGGTCATCACGTCGAGGATGTCGCCGGCCTCGAGGTCGTGGTGCACGTACGTCGAGAAGACACCGCCGGGCACGAGCTTGACGGCGACCCGCAAGGTTCCTGCGGACACGGGCGACACGATCGAATAGCTGCGACGCACGTCCTGTCCCTCGATCATGGCGCGCAGGGTGATGTGCTGGCCCTGGACGTAGCGGTAGTCGTGGGCCAGGTCGTCGGGCACCTCGAACGTGATGAGGCGGCTGTCGGCAGTCAGGAGCTCCGTCGACCGGACGCGCAGCGGGTGGAAGACCGGCCGTCCCGCGGGAACCCGGTCAGGCGTCTGGCCGATGTCGTCGGTCAGCCGTCGCCAGGTGCGGTACTCGGCTGTCGTCAGGGAGCGGCCGAAGACGGTCGAGATGGCGGCATTGCGGTCGAGGTACGCCTGCTCGTTGCGGCGCCACGCACGGACGTAGCGGTAGAACGGCACGCTCGGATGCAGGTGGTGCACCAGGTGATAGTTCTGGTAGACGAACAGCGGCGTCGCCCACCACTCGCCCCCGACGCGGACCCGGGTCGCGCGGTACTTGTCCTGCCTCTGGGTGAACGGCAGTCCGTGGTGCGGCAGGTAGTCGAACCACCACGCGAGTATGCCCATGCCGATCCGCTGCGGGATCAGGAACGCGACGAGGAGCTCGGCACCATGTCCGGCCACGATCAGGGCGGCGAAGGCGGCGAGGACGCCGACCGCGGTCGCCACGGTGCCGACGACCTCACCGCGCGGGCGTTGCGAGATCCTGCGGACGTAGAAGACGAAGTACCACGCCTCGATGGTCATCCAGCGGAACGGGAGCTGCCACCACGGCCCCTCGCTCGTCCAGGCATCCGGGTCGACGGACTTGGGCTCGTTGGTGTTGCGGTGGTGCTCGATGTGGATGAACTTGAGCAGCCGGTACGAGGCGTACGGCGCGACGAAGGGCACCGAGAGGTAGCCGAGTGCATTGTTGAAGCGGGTGTCGGTGCTCGTCGCGTGGTGCGTGGACTCGTGGAGCACGCTGAACATCAAGAACGTCACGGCCGCACCCATCGGGCTCGTGACCCACGGTGACCAGTCCGCCGCCAGCGCCCCGTACATCTCGAGCGCGAACAGCCCGAGGGTCGCCACGTAGAGCGCCACGGTCGGCCAGGCGACGGGGGGGACGCGCTCTCCGGGGTCGGGCAGTCCGAGGACGGGTTGCTGCTGGATGCTCGTCGTCATCGGACGCTCGCTCTCACAGGTATGTAATCTCGTTATGCTTGACATTCGCACCGTATATGTAAAGTCGGTGGATCGGCAAGAGGGCGTGACGATGGGACCGGTGTGTCCGGGCCGGCCATCCAGGTCGGCCCGGGCCTGGCTTGGCTGCTGGTGCACGTCCGCGACGCCACGGGGTACGCCGACACCCAACGCTTCAATCGGACTCAACGGAGGAGACGTCACCCATGGGGCTCAGTGACGCGCGTACGACGACGGGATCGGCATACCTGGCGACCGGTGTGCGGATGCACTACCACGACTGCGGCGAGGGTGAGGACGCTCTCGTGCTGCTCCACGGCTACCCCCAGACGTCGTGGCAGTGGCGCCACGTGCTCGGCCCTCTCGCGGCGGCCGGCTACCGCGTCATCGCGCCGGACTATCGCGGCGCGGGCAGCTCGTCCCGTCCGCGAAGAGATCCCGGCATGCCGGCGGAGCTCCGCGGTGACGGCCCGCTCCCGCGGGGTGGCTACACCAAGTGGGAGATGGCCGAGGACGTCCACCTGCTGCTCCACGACCACCTGGGCCTCACCCGGCCGGCATTCGTCCTCGGGCACGACATCGGCTCGATGGTGGCGACGGCGTACGCCTTCCGCTACCGCGACCAGGTCCGAGCGCTGGGCTACGGAGAGGCCACCCAGCCCGGAACGACGGTGTTCGAGCGCATGAAGAGCTCGCCCGTCGAGTGGCACTTCACGTTCCACAACGTGCTCGACCTGCCGGAGATGCTGGTGGCCGGGAGGGAACGGCTCTACCTGCAGTACTTCTTCGATCGTCACGCCGCCAAGCCCACGGCCATCGACACGGACGCCTACGCAGCCGCGTACGAGCAGGCCGGAGCCATGCGCGCGGGGTTCGACCTCTACCGCGCCTTCGCGGCCGACGCCGACGACATCCGCACGGCACTGCGCGAGGGCGGGAAGCTGTCGATCCCCTGCCTCGGGATGTACGGGCAGGCCAGCCTGGCGCACGCGAAGCAGACCGAGGAGATCGGGCGGGAGCTGGCCGACGACGTCACGGTCGACGGCATCCCCGACGCCGGGCACTGGATCGCCGAGGAGAATCCCGCAGCGATGGTCGAGAGCCTGCTGCGCTTCGACGGTCGTACCCCGTGAGACCCACCGACGCCCACGTTTCGTGTCGTCTCACTGTGCCCGGCCCTGCGCAGGGGGTCACCTAGAGTCGCCTCATGTCTGCGCACTCGCTCGACGACTACCTCGCCCTCGACTTCGTCCCGGAGCCGGAACGCGCCAGCCAGTACGTCAGGCATCTCTTCGGGCGCGCGACCGACGGCGGTGCGGCCGACCCGGTCGACCTGCTGTGCCGGATCGTGGAGGAGGAGATCGGCAAGCGCGGTGTGGACGAGGTGGTCCTGCCCCTGACCGCCGGCTACGACTCGCGAGGCCTGCTTGGTGCCCTGCTCTCGGTGCTGCCGGCGAAGTCGATCCATTGCGTCACGTTCGGCAGCAAGGACTTCCACGACGTGACCGGTGCCGCCGCGGTCTGCTCGCGCCTGGGCCTGGAGCATCGACGCCTCGATCCCAACCGGATGCGTTGGGACCTGGACCGATTCACCGACATCGCCCGCGCCCGCTGGGAGAAGCACCGATCGCTGGCTCCCGTCGACGGCATCGCGGTGTACGCCGCGCTGGCCGACGCTGCCGAGGGCCGAGTCGTGCTCTCGGGCTACCTGGGCGACGCCGTGAGCGGAGCGCACCTTCCCAAGACGGACGAGGCGAGGACCGGGAGCGGCGTCACGGCGCAGTTCCTCCGCTGGAACGACCCGAAGATCGCGACCGCCCAAGGGGTCGAACGACGCACGGCGCTGTTCGAGAAGTTCCTCGCCGACCACGCCGACCTCCTCGGCCAGTCGCGGTCACTCACCCCGTTCGACCTGCTGGATTTCGGGTTTCGCCAGAACTTCCGCATCAAGTCCGTCGCGGTCGACGCGTTCGAGGACTGCATCGCTCCCTACGAGGACACTCGGTGGGTCGCGCACTGGATGGCGCGCAACCTCCCCGACCGTTTGGGGGCGTCGAGCTACCGGTCGATCTACCCCGCTGCGTTCCTCGAGGTGTTTGCCGACGCGCCGGCGAGCCGATCCTTGGTGCAGCGGGCTGCCGGCCGCGTGGTGGCGAAGATGCGTCCCGCCCCACCAGTCGTGCCCTGGGTCATCCAGGCGCGCGGCGACGCCAGACGCAATGCCAGCATCGCGGCTGTGTTCGAGGAGACGACGCGCGCGTTCGACCAACGACGTGTCCGGCCAGAGGTCTCGGCCACGTCGGCGTTCGAGCGGCTCACGGGGGACGCGCCGACTGGCAAGGACTTCATGACGACGCGCTGGGCCGCCACCGCGGAGATGTACGTACGCGCAGGCATCCTCGGGAACGGCACATCATCACCGTGACACCAGCTCGTCTTCCGAGAGTTGTGGCGGCGTCGTTCGAGAGCTGTGGCACCCCCAACGGGATTCGAACCCGTGCTACCGCCGTGAAAGTGGAAATAAAGCCTGATGGAACAGTGTCGATCAATGCGGTTTTTGATTGATATTGCAGGGAAATCGTCGTCTAGATTTATTGGACATTTGTGACAGTTATTGGCTGTTTTGGAGTCTCGTGTTGCCTCAGTGTTGCCAAAGACCGGCCTCCGTCTTTACAGATAACCACCGGAAGAGGCAGTATTCTGTTATGGCGATTCATGGCGACTTCCTGACAACCCAAGAGGTGTCCGACCTCTTGGGGGTTGAGGGGCGGCAGGTTCGCGGCCTCGCCGAGACGGGGTCGATCACCCGCATCGCCCGTGGCATCTTCGACCGCACATCGGTGGAGCGCTACCGTGCCGAGCGCGGTTCAGGCCGGACCCGGACCTGGGCAGCGCGTACCGCCTGGGGGGCTATCGCATTGCTTTCGGGCGCAGCCCCGCTAGACCTCGGTGATGTCCAGACGTACCGGCTCCGCGCTGCTCTGCGCGAGATCACCGACCCGACCGATCTGGCCATCCAGTTGCGCGACCGCGCGACGGTCACTACCTGGGCCGGCCACCGCTCCGTCCTTGAGCGCGTCCGTGAGGAGCTCGTCGTCCCCGGCCGTCAGCGGCTCGGGCTCGTCGAGGACGACGCCATCGTCGACGGCTACATCCATGCTGACCGGATTGCAGAGGTCGTGCGCCGCTACCGGCTCAGCGAGGACACCACGGGTTCGATCACCCTGCGCTACACGAATATGGACATCGAGTTCATCCAATACCTTGCAGCCTTCAACAGGACGCTCGCCGCCGTCGACGCCGCCACCTCGCTCGACCCGCGTGAACGCGGCGTGGGAGAGAAGGCCCTGGTCGGCCGGTTGGAGTTGTTCCGCGAAAATGCCAGACGATAAGCAGTCGGGCATCGAGCGCCCGATCATCGACGTCGGCGCTCCTACTGGTGGCTGGCCCGACCCGTGGCCGAACGTCGCCGAGATCGCCGAAGTTCTGCCGACCGACAAGTGGACCCTTGTCGGCGGCCTGATGACCCAGTTGCACTCCATCCACCACGGCCTTGGCGCCGTGCGACCAACCAACGACGTCGACATCGTGCTGCACGTCGAGACCTCACGCGGCGTCGCCTCGGAGACCGCGGCCGCATTGCAGTCCCTTGGGTACGACCTGCGTCCGACGGTCGATCCGCGCGACAACACCGCGCACCGCTTCTTCCGCGGCACGAGCAGGATCGACATGGTCGCCAACCGTCCAGACGACGAGTCGGAGGAAGTAGTCGACGTCTTGATCTCCGACCACCACGCTCCGAAGGTCACCGAGCGGCTCGCCGGACGCGACATGATTCGTATAGAGGGCGGCACGCAAGCACTGCGACGCACCATCAACGCGCGCATGGAGATCGAGCCCGGAATCGTCACCACAGTCTCGGTCCCTGGCGTATTCGGCGCTCTCCTCTTGAAGGCTGCCGCGTACAAGACCGACTCGCGCGACCCCGACCGCCACCTGCGCGACGCTGTGGCATTGCTCGCCTGTGTCGACGACCCGTTCGCCGAGCGCGAGGGCTTCACGGGCTCTGACCGATCCCGACTCCAAACCCTGCGCACTCGACTCACACCCGACGACATCGCCTGGACCGTGCTGACCGGCCAGCCCCGCATCGACGCCGAGTCGGCACTGGAGATTCTCGTCAGCGAGGACTGACCCCCCGGACCCGCGCGGAGCCGGACATCGGAGGAGTCTTGCCGCGCTATGAGCGGATTCTGGCCGGGCCTCGGATCCTGGTCCTGCGGCATCCGGATCACGGCGGACAGTGGATCATCCCGCCGCGAAGGCGCTAGATACTTCCTGGGCTGCGGTTGCCCTCCGTTAGACGAATCAGGCCGCGGCCACAGCCCTTGCACCGGGTCCCGGAACTCGCCACGACGATAGCGATGCTGAAGAACGTTCGGAGCGATAGCGTGCATTCATGACTTCGACTTATCAGATGGCCAAGCTAGGCCGGCTCGCGTAGGCGGGCCGAACCTAGCTTGTTCCAGCCTTCGGGCTACATCTGATTGGAGAAGTCTGTGTTCATTAGTGATTGCGTTGTGCTCAACGGGCGTGACCTGGTTGTGGAGACCTATGAGGTGCGTGGTCTTCGTCCGTTGCTGGCAGTGGTTGTGGACGAACTGTTTTGCTCCCACCACGGCAGGTCCTGCGCTGAAGGATTCTGTCTGCTCGAGCCGCCTTCGTGGGCCTGGTTCGTCGGGATCGGACCGCACGCGAATCTCGGTCTTGCGTTCTGGAAAGCGGGACAGTGGGCGCTCGGATACCCGTTGCCTCTGACTGACCGGCGCACAATTAGCGAGGACGAGGCCGTGAATGTGTGGGGCTGGAACTCGGCATTGCTGGCCGAGTCGATGTCGCTGCTCGACTAGAACGGACGGCGCCGAGGGTTGCGGAACGTTCGCGTCCAGCGCCACCCTCGGCGCCCAGTAGAAGGGCTCACCTACGGTCTTGGTCCGCCACGCCTATTCGCGCGGCACCGCGCACGGCGGGCCCACAAGTCTTCAGGACGAGTAGACCTCGTCTACAGTCAACTTCGGCCCTGCCGGTCTTCTGCCGGAACCCAGCCGTAGCCACACTCCGGACAGATGTGTGCACCCTCATTGCCCGATTCGTCAAGGTCGACAACGGCTAGGACTCTTGCCTTGCAGTGAGGGCAGTCCACTCGCTGGACAAGGGTCTTCATGAGTCTGACGGTACTCAGCAAAGCCCGATCGTGGCAGGCGTGTTCCCGGTACGCGAGATGGGCGGCCGAGCGTCCTTGGGGTGCGCTTGGCTAGCCAACCGGTCGCAGGTAATCGCGTGCCCGAGCGCTGTCAGAACGACCTGCGTCCGAAGCCCGTCATCCCGTAGCGACTCATATCCCGACGCCAGGGCCACCTGGGGGCAGATCC
The DNA here is from genome assembly GCF_001425755.1 of Aeromicrobium sp. Root344. Taxonomy (GTDB): domain Bacteria; phylum Actinomycetota; class Actinomycetes; order Propionibacteriales; family Nocardioidaceae; genus Aeromicrobium. Next base: position 1,885,963 of record NZ_LMDH01000001.1, read on the forward strand.
GTTGATCGCCGTGGCGAGCTCGTGCGTTGTCGTTGGACGCGGTCGAAGACATGGCTCTCGCCTGCGAGGAGTCGGGTGATCCGAGAGTCCAGGGCGGCTGTCGGGTGATCATCGGGTAGCGATCCTTGGCCTGCCGCAGCCTCCAAGAGGCGGTGTACGTCGTGTCCCTGCTGGGCCAGTAAGGCGAGCCGTCCGGCAAGGACAGGCGTGTGATTGTCGCTGTGCCCGACGAGCTCGCTGATTGGCCGTAGCCACGCTGCGCCTTGCTTGTCGAGGTGATGAGTGAGGCTTTGATCGAGTCGCTGTTGATGTTCGCGGGCCGCGAAGTCCACCTGTGGTAAGCCAGTCGGCCGTAGGTCGCTTTCGGGTATGCCGTGGGCGGCGCGCCACACTTCGATGTCGCTCGTGAGGCCAGCGGGGAGCGCGGTGTTCGGCGGCAGCCACTGGTGCGAGTGTTGATCGGTTGACCTCCGGACGTTGCGAGCGAAGGTGCTGACCTGTTCTGCGCGTTCGACCAAGTAGGTGCCCCAGGTGGAGTCTTCCGTGAGCTTGGCGGGGATGGCGGGGAGCCATGGCAACGGGCCGCCGTCCGTCGAAGCCAGGGTATGCAGGCGCCATCCGAGCACGAGTGCTGCGTCGTCAGCGTCGTCGAGCGGGCGGTACGCGAAGGCAGTCTCGAGTAGATCGCAAGCGCTCAGTCCGTTTGTTTCGATCATGAGGAGTTGCGCCGACAGAGACGACCATCCAGGCGTGCCGGTGAGCCCGGTCAGCAGTTCTTCGGCCTGGTCCGCGATCTTGCGAATGTGATCTGGACCGAGCACGTCTTCGGCGGCGGCGACGAGTGCATCGGCATACCGGGTCGCGGCTTCGTTGAGTTGCGCTGCGGGCGAGGTCGCTTCGCGGGCGGTGGTGGTTGCGGAAACAGCAGTTCCGGTGCGGGCCAGGATGGATTCGAGGATTTCCGTTGCGGTCGCCGGCTCGCGAGTATCTGGGTGGAGCAACTGGTGAGGGTCGCCGTCTCCGCCGACCGCCAGGTGTACGTGATTGGCGTGACGTCCTCTGGTCATCATCGAGTAGAGCGTCTCGCGGGATTCCGTGCCGGTGATGACTCCGTGCATTGTGTCGGCGGTGAGGCCTTGGGCGCTGTGGACGGTCGAGGCGTATCCGAGCTCGACGTGCTCGGCGACGTATGGCGCGGGCAGGGTGATGTGCAGACCGGACCGCGCGTGGCGGGCGGTGAGTGATCCGCCCTGGACGTCGGTGACGGTCCAGCGGTCGCCGTTCTTCACCCAGTCTGTGGGGCTGAGCGCGAGCCGTCGGTCGTTGCGTCGAGTGCGCATCGTGTCGCCGATCGAGGCGCGACTGCCATCAGCGAGGTCGACCTCGGCGTCAGGCGTCGTCTTGTCGAGGCGCGTGGCTCGGGCTCGTAGATTCAATTCAGTCACGAGGTCGTGTGTGGGCGCGACCATCAGTGAATCCATTCCGGCTGCGCGGTCCTTCGACCACGCAGCGAAGACCGCGTCTGTGGTCGTGGTGGTGCTGCCGATGTGGACGCGGTCCTGGTCGAAGTAGTACCCGAGGGCCGACGGGTTGCCGTGACGCAAGGCAATTGACGCGGCGGCTTCGGCGGCGTCCGTGAATCGCATGAGTTGGTCCAGGCGTGCGGCGCCGTGGATGGCGACGATGTCGCGCAGTACTCCGCCGGCGCCGATGGCTGCGAGCTGTTGGTCGTCGCCGATGAGCCGCACGGACGCCCCGTTGTCGATGGCGTGGTTGATGACGCGGGCCAGGGTCAGTGTGTCGGCCATGCCCGCCTCGTCGATGATGACGAGCGTCTCCGGCCCGATCGACAGTAATGGGGATGGGCTTCCAACGTCGAGCTCATGCACCAGCTTGGCGAGGGTGTCCGACGTGATGCCGGTCTCCGCCCCAAGCGCGGCCGCGGCTGCCGCAGATGGCGCCAGGCCAACGACTTGTCCTCCGGCGTCGTCCCATGCGCTGGCCAGAATCTGCATTGCGGTGGTCTTGCCTGACCCGGCTGCTGCGATGCCGACCTGCAGACGCCGTCCGCTGAGGGCCATTTCTCGGACCAGTTGGGCTTGCCCTTGGTTGAGGGCGATGCCGTTCGCGGCGCTCTCCAGCAGAGCTACCTCGACGGTCTCGACTGGGACGAGGCGTCCGTCTTCGCGGTCTGCGGCGATCATGATCTGTTGCTCGGCCTCGAGGATCCTGGGGCTGGTGAACAGGTCGTGACCGGTGTGCCGGTAGACGCTTGAGCCATCCGCGCGACGGAGCTTCTCAGGGTCGCTGATGGGGTCGAGGTCGGGCGTCAGGTTGACGGATAGATGCTCGAGGACGTGGTTGACGACCCAGCCGACCGCCGCATCCAGGCGGCCGGAATCGATCTCGGTGTCGCGCACTTGGCGCTGAGCTTCGGCGCGCGCATGGGTGGTCTTCCACGTGGCGCGGTGGGACTCCAGCTCGGCGACTACCCGTTGCGCGGTGTCCGCTACCCATGTTGCTGACACGCCATCGCACACGGTGGCGATGGGGTGCAGCGCCTCAGCCACCATGTCGTCGGCAGCCTGCTGCGATCCGAGTTTGTTGACCGCCTCGTCGTGCCAGACGGAACGTTGTTCGGCCAACGAGCGTGGCTCGTGCTTGGCGTCCCTCGTCTCCAGGTTCGCCTGCTGAGCCAGACCGATCGTCTCCAAAGGAGTTGGCGGGCGCCCGTGCGTCTGCTGGAAATCGGCTGCCAGCTCGCCTTGGCGCACATTGATGTCGCGGCGGCGCTTCGACCATTCCTGGTTGAGCGATGGGTTGATGCCCACGATTTCGCGTACCAGGCGCTTCCCTCGTTGGGCATCGGACCGTGGCGCGAAGCGGACACCGAGTGTCGCGGCCAGGTGGTGCTCGAGTGCGGTGTTGTAGGTCTCCGACGCCGCCACTGCCGCCTCGTAGAGCACCCGCCCATAGATGGCGAGCCACTTGCCGCCCGTCGTCTGGACCTTGTTCGCCACCGCGACGTGGGTGTGAAGGTCGGGGTCACCAGCACGCGAGTCGCGGTGCGTGAATCCCGTCGCGATCAGCCCACGCGTCTCGACCTGCCGAGCCCCGTTCAAGCCTTCGCGGGTGAACAGTGCCTCGCGTTCGATGAATCTCAACGCGTCGGACACCGCGGCATCGTGGGCCTTCTCGATCACCGCTGACACTTCTGGCGGAGCGATTGCCCACAGTGTGGAGACCGACTTGACCGGCGAGAACGTCAGGTCAAAACCGGCGACGGCCGCGCGTGGTGGACGTGAGTATCGCTTCAACGCCGCGTCGAGCTCACGGGGGTTCGTAGGTTCCCGGCCGTGCTCCTCGACGAAGAATTCCTTGGCCACCTCCGTACGCGCGCGTGCACGAACGTCGGCCGGCGAAGCAGGTGCGGAGTGCTCGTTCTCGGAACTCAGGAAGCGGGCGCGAAGTCCCACCTCAGCCCGGAAGCCCTCGCTGAGTTGATTGTCATAAAGCCGGTATGGCCGACCCAGCCGATCGCCGGAGACCGGATCGAGTCCATGTCCGAACAGGTGAAGCATCTGCTCCGCCGTGACGACGTCACCGGTCTCGATACCGTCAATCCCGGCTAGCCCCGAGCCCATCCAGACGCCGGGCGCCTCACCTTTCGCCGAGTAGTAGTCCGCCAGTGTCGCGTGCCCCTTCTCGGTCGAGTCCATCGCAGCGACCTGCCGGGTCAAGTACTCATACCCGGAACCGGCCGAGAGCTTGTGCAACGTCATGGTCACGTTCCCCAAGGCCGAGAAATCAGCACGAGTGGCCACGCGAGGCACCCTCAATGAAAGAGGTGTGTGGAAGTTGATGGGCGTCGTTTCCGTGCCGGGCGTTTCAATTCCGTCGTATGTTGAGCGATCAGTACCGTAATTACAACGTTCGTTGCATATCCGTTTGATTGGCGCTACGGTCACCGGGTGAACGAGAACCTTGACGAAGGTGCATTCAACCTCGATGAGGCCGATCGCCTGTTGAGCACGACCCGTGCTGTGCGCCGCCGACTTGATCTGGAGCGTCCGGTGTCACGCGAGGTGGTCGAGAACTGCATCGAAGTCGCTATGCAGGCGCCGATCGGAGGCAACGTCGAGGTCCGTCGTTGGGTGGTCGTCACCGACCAGGGGCTCAAGGATCAGATCGCTGCGCACTATCGGACGGCCGCCGATCCTTACCTCGACGAGACCTTCGAGGATGCATACAAGCGGGGCGACCAGCAAAAGCTCCGTGTTGTGGCCAGCGCGAAGTTCCTTGCCGCCAACTTCGAGCGGGTGCCAGTCTTCGTCATCCCTTGCATTGAGCCTGGCATCGACTTCTCGGACAGCATCTCCGCCGTCGCAGATTTTGCCTCTGTGCTGCCCGGTGTGTGGAACTTCCAGCTCGCGCTGCGTGCGCGCGGGCTTGGCACGACGCTCACCACTCTCCACCTCTACGAAGAAAGAGCGGTGGGCGACCTTCTCGGGATCCCGGCCTCGGTGAGTCAGATCTGCTTGCTGCCTGTGGCGTACACGGTGGGGCGCAACTTCAAGCCGGCGAAGCGGGTCGACGCCCGCAAGGTCACGTATTGGAACTCCTGGCCCACAACGAAATGAGGGGGCGGGCAAAACCATTGTCCTCGTAGGAACTGTGTTGTACATTCACCGTTACATATCAACGTCTATCGACTATCCGGGCTGGAGGTCTTTCGCATGAGTGCGTTGCCAGAGGTCGGCCTACCGGTCGTCGGCCCGCGGGCCTGGAAATTCGGTTTCATCGCGCGAGTCGCCTCGACTTTCGTCGGTGCTGTGGGGACGATCGTCGCCGCCTCGTTCGTCATCTTCACTGCCCTGAGCTTCGCTCCCGGGGACCCGGTGGCGCAGATCTTGGGGCCCAAGGCCACCGACGAGGCGCGCGCAGCGAAGGCTGCAGAGCTCGGTCTCGATGACCCGTTGATCGAGCGGTACTGGCACTGGTTGACATCGCTGGTTCACGGAGACCTCGGCACGTCGTTCACCTATCGCGAAGACGTCACCAAGCTTGTCGAGCCACGACTCGAGACCACGTTCTTGCTCGTGCTGATGGCAGCACTGACGATGCTGGTGGTCGGGATCGCGCTTGGATCGCTGGGCGGAATCAGCGAGCGGTGGCGTCCCTATGTCAGCGCCGCGGCTGGGTTGGGAGTGTCGGTCCCCACGTTCGTGGCGTCAAGTGTGCTCATCAGCGTTTTCGCAGTTCAGCTGGGCTGGTTCCCCACGTTCGGAGCGGGCGAAGGCCTCGCCGACAGAATCAGGCACCTCGTGCTTCCCGCCATCGCGCTGTCCATCAGCTACGGCGCCTACGTCACACAGCTCTCGGCGACGGCGGTGCGCGACGAGGCGTGTAAGGAGCACGTGATGACCAGTCGCGGACGGGGAATCCCAGGCAATCGCATCGTCTTTCGGCACATTTTGCGCAACGCCGCCCTTCCGGTGATGACGGCATCCGGTCTGGCGATCGCGGGTCTCGTGGCCGGTGCGGTTGTCGTCGAGCAGGCGTTCGCCATCGACGGCATCGGGTCACTGCTGATCGCCAGCATCTCGAGCAAGGACTACCCGGTTGTGCTCGCAGTGTCGCTCATCATCGTCATCGTCTTCGTCGTCGTCATGACGATCATCGACGTCGCTCAGGTGCTTTTGGATCCACGTCAGAGAGAAGGCCGCTGATGGCCACGATCGCGGCAGCCGGTGCCACTGTGGTACCAGCGGAACGGTGTCCCAAGGACAAGCTGCTCATCGTCTCCGCCCTGATCTGTGCACTGGTGGCACTGGTCGCGGCCTTCGGTGCCTTCATCGCGCCGTACTCGCCGAACCAGACAGACGTGCTGAGTGCCAGCCTCGGTCCGAGTGGCCAGCACTGGTTTGGCACCGATGGCATCGGGCGCGACATCTTCTCGCGGGCGGTCAGCGGTGCTCGGATCAGCTTTGCAGGCGCCGGCATCATCGTCGTGGGCAGCGCATTCATCGGAACAGCCCTGGCCATCTTCTCTGCCTGGAACGGTGGGTGGGTGGATCGCGCGCTGAACCGCGTGCTCAACGTGATGTTCGCGGTCCCCGGGATCCTTGTCGCAGTGCTGGCATCGGCCGTGTTTGGTGCTGGCTTCTGGGCGCCGGTCATCGCTCTGACCATCGTGTACGTACCGTTCTACGCTCGCGTGGTTCGTTCGGCAGCGGTCCAGGAGTGCGCCATGCCCTACATTGAGGGATTGCAGCTGGCTGGGCTGTCGTCGTGGCGCATCTGCACCCGCCACATCCTGCGGAACGTCTCGCCGATGGTCCTCGCCCAGGCGACGATCGCCTTCGGCAACGCGTTGGTTGACTTCGCGGCGGTCTCGTTCATCGGGCTCGGTGTCCAGCCGCCCACCTCGGAGTGGGGGCTCATGGTTGCTGACGGACGTGCCGAGATCCTCAACGGGGCGCCGCAGCAGAGCCTCGCGGCGGGCATGTGCATCGTCGTCACCGTGGTGGCCTTCAACGTGCTCGGTGACCGGCTGTCGGCTCGCACTGGAGGTCAACGATGATGACGGCGGCAGGCGTGAGCGCTGACGCACGCGGACCCGCGCTGCTCGACATCCGAGACCTGGGTATCAGGCTGACGGATCGCGTGCCACATCGCGTCCTGGTGCAGGACGTCACGCTGTCCATGCACCCCGGCGAGTCGGTCGGACTGGTGGGGGAGTCAGGTTCGGGCAAGTCCATGACTGTCAAGGCCGCGATGCGTCTCCTCCCGAGCAACGCCGAGGTGGAGGGCAGCATCGAGTTCGACGGCCGACTGGTCGACCGGTTCAGCCGGTCGGAGCTGGCCGCCTACCGCAGCTCCGATGTCGGGTTGATCCACCAGGATCCACGCGCGCACACCAACCCGATGCGTACGGTCGGCCAGTTCCTGGTGGAGAGTGTGGTTGCCACTCGCAAGATGTCCAAGCGCGAGGCGACCGACCGCGCCATCAGCCTGTTGGCCGAGATGGGTATCGGCGACGCGCGGCGCCGGATGGATCAGTACCCTCACCAGCTGTCCGGAGGCTTGCTGCAGCGCGTCATGATCGCCGCCACGCTCATGAATGAGCCCCGACTCATCTTCGCCGACGAGCCGACGACGGCGCTCGACGTGACTGTGCAGTCAGAGGTCATGGCGATCTTGATGGAGCAGATCGAGGAGCGCGACCTCGGCATGCTCTTGGTCACCCATGACCTGGACCTCGCCGCCGCGGTGAGCGACACCCTGGTCGTCATGTACGCAGGAACCGTGGTCGAGTCGGGGGGCGCCAAGGATCTTTACGCCGACCCGCGGCACCCCTACACCGCAGCCCTTTTGGCATCCCGCCCGAGCACCACACAGGTCAAGCGCCTGGTGTCGATCCAGGGTCGACCGGCGGCGGCCTTCGAGGTGGGCCAGGGTTGCGTCTTCGCGGCGCGGTGTCCGTTCGCCACGGAGCTGTGCCGCACGGACCGCCCTGAGATGCGGCTGGTCGACGGTAGTCACGTCGCGTGCCACCGTGCTGAGGCGATCGCTGACGATCTGAAGGTGGCCTTGCATGACTGACCCAGCAGGTGGACAGGCGACACGTGTCGTGACGACCGCACCGCAATCGTCGCCGAACGCAGGATCGGCCATCCTCACGGTTGAGCACCTGACGAAGGTCTTCGGGCGCAGCGGCCGTGAGCACAAGGCGGTCGATGACCTGAGCTTCCACCTGGATGAAGGTGAGTCGCTTGCGATCGTGGGCGAGTCCGGATCAGGGAAGACGACGACCGCGCGGATCGTGGCCGGCCTCGAGACAGCGACGTCGGGGAGAGTAGTCATGGACGGCCTCGACGTGACACGTGGACCTCGCACCGGTCGCCGGAAAGATGTGGCACGAATCGTCCAGATGGTCTTTCAGGACCCGTTCGGGTCGCTGGATCCCCGACAGAAGATCGGCAAGGGCCTCGAGGAGCTGCTGACGATCCACTTCGGTCTGTCCGGTTCCGGTCTGTCGGATCGGGTCTCGGAACTCCTGGACCAGGTCGGCCTCGATGATCGCCATGCGGCGTACCTGCCGCGGACGCTCTCTGGGGGTCAGCGGCAGAGGGTTGCCATCGCTCGTGCTCTTGCCCTGGAGCCCAAGATCCTGATCCTCGACGAAGCCGTCTCGGCTTTGGACGTCAGCGTGCAGGCCCAGGTGTTGAACCTGCTGGTCGACATCCGGCAGAACACGGGGATCTCCTACCTGTTCGTCTCGCACGACCTCGGCGTCGTTCGCCAGGTCACCGACAACTGCCTCGTGCTGAACTGCGGCAAGCTGGTCGAGTCCGGCCCTACGGCCCAGGTGCTCGACGCTCCCGCTGAGGCGTACACGCGTGCGCTGATTGACGCTGTGCCGAAACCGGGCTGGAAGCCGCGCCGCCGGGTCGTCTGAGGCGACCGCCGTTCAATTGCGGCCCTTTTCGTTGAGAAAAAGCGTGACAGGCGTTGCATCAGCCTTTAGTGTATTCCCAATATATAAAGTCGTTCTACAACGTCAGGAGCACATCGTGAGCCTCATCAGGTCGAGACGGAGTCACCGGGCTTTCGTTCCAGTGGTGCTGGCGGCGTTGACGCTCGCCGCATGCAGCGGTGGGAAGGGCGATGGCGACGCGAACGAGCTCCCCAATCCCCGACCCAGCGTCGTGGGCACGGCAAGCGGAACCATGGACACACTCACGTGGGCGTTGCCCCTGGGTGAGCCGAACACGATCGACCCGCCGAACACGGCGTACTACAGCAGCGGCCTGGTGGCCAACAACTTGTGCGAGTCGCTGTTGCGGCTCAACGCGGACTACAGCACCTCCGATGGGCTGGCGTCCCTGTCCACGCCGACCCCGACGACGCTTCGCCTCAAGCTGCGCACCGACGTCACCTTCTGGGACGGCACGCCGATGACCAGCGCTGACGTCGTCTGGAGTCTTGAACACACTCGCAAGAGCATCGTGGGTCCCCTGTACGAGAACGTGAAGTCCATCAAGGCTGTCGACAAGCACACCGTCGACCTCCACCTGGCCCAGCCGGACCGGTTGCTGCCCAAAGAGTTCGCATCATTCTCCGGAAGTGTTCAGCAGAAGAAGTTCTCCGAGCAAGCCGGTGACAAGCTCGGTACGCCCGGGACCGGCGTGATGTGCACCGGGCCGTACCGCTTCGAATCCTGGAAGCCCGGAGCGGGAATCACCCTGACTGCGAACCCGAAGTACTGGGACACGAGGAACGCAGCCAAGGCATCGACCGTGAACCTGAAATTCCTGACAGACTCGAGCGCGCTCGGCCAAGCCCTCAAGACCGGAGGCGTCGACGGTGCCTACGAGGTGCCGGCGTCACTCGTGCCGGCACTGAAAGACGTGGACGCCGGGACGCTGACCCTCGGCTCACCCAGCCAGCAGTACGTCGGACTCTCCCCGATGCGCGCTGACGGGCCGCTCAACACCCCGGAACTGCGCAAGGCGTTCTACATGACGATCAATCGTTCGGATCTTGCCAAGGGGCCGTTCCACGGCGCGGCCGAGCCCAACTACACGGCGGTCAACACCTCCGCCTGGGACAACCCGTCCACCGGCGACGCCGGTCGCAAGCAGTGGCGAAAGGCGTACGACGAATTCGCCAAGGAGCGCAAGGACTGGGGTTCAAGCGCGGCTATCGCCGAGGCGAAGAAGCTCGCCAAGTCGGCGGGCTACGACAACAAGCCGATCACGCTGGCCGTTCCAGCCGGTGACCAGACCTTCAGTCAGATGGCGGTCCTGATCCGCCAGCAGGCTGGCATGGCTGGATTCAAGGTCAAGATCCGTTCGCTCGATCCTGCGCGCTACTCCGCCGCCACGACCGACCCGGCTGCGCGCACGGACATCGATCTTTACATGAATTTGAGCTTCAACGTCGCGCCGGACCCGCTCGAGGCGGTGACGACGTTCGTGCCCGGCACCTATTTCAACTTCATCGGCTATGACAATCCGGAGGTGACGTCGCTGATCGCCAAGGCCAGAACGGCCCCCGACGCGGCCGCCGGTGCTCATGACCTCATAGCAGCCCAGGCGAAGTACGAGGAGAACTACGGGTTCCAGGCGCTCGTCCAGCTCAACGAGATCAGCTTCCTCAAGAAGGATCTCGGCGGGATGACCACGTCGTTCGCCTACCTGAACCAGCCTTCTCTCGCATCGATCGGACCAAAGAAGTGAGCAGTGACATCCCTACGGCCGTCCAGCTCGATCGAGCCGCCGAGATCTTGGAGCGCCGGGACCTCGACGCGATCGTCGTGTGGTCGCGGCAAAGCCTGCGTCATCTGTCCGGTCTCTACTTCCCGCACCTGGCGTTCCTGCCGGAGGAGTACATGTTCCTGGTGTGCACGCGTACCGGTGATCACGTTGTCGTCGCCTCGTACGCCCTGCCTCCGGACTACGCGGCAAAGTCGGGCATCCGGACGGTGTACTGGGACTTCAACACCGATCCCTGGGGGGCGCTGACCGCTGAGCTGCGCCGACTGGGCGTCGACCGGGGCCGCATCGGGGTCGAGCTCGAGCAGGTGACGGTGAGCGACATGCGCCGCTGCGAGGCTGCCTTTCCTGCGGCGACGTGGCACGGCGTCGACCACGACTTGATGATGGCTCGGCAGATCAAGACGACGGCGGAGATCGCGCTGATCGACGAAACCGCAAAGGCGGGTGAGCGCGCCATGGCGGCGGCGATCGAGCGCGGCCGCGTTGGGATGACCGATCGTGAGTTCAGCCTGGAGCTCCGGATCGCCTCGCTTCGGGAGGGCGTCGACGAGCTGACGTGGCTGGCGTTGAACTGGAACTCCATCGATCAGCGGACGCATCCGACCGACGTCCCCATTCGCGACGGCAACGTCTTTTCCATCGAGATGGGCTTGTCCATCGACGGCTACTACTGCGACCTGCAGCGCACCGTCGGGGTCGGGGCGGTCAGCGACGAGGTCTTGTCGACCTATCGGCAGCTCATGGACATCCAGGGCCGGACCATCGCGTCCATGACACCGGGGACGAAGGTCTCTGACGTGCACCGGAGGTTCGACCAGGACATGTCTGACCACGGCCTCATCATGTGGGACTGGTGGCTCGGGCACAGTCTCGGGCTCAACGTCCATGAAGGTGGCACCATCTGGCTGTCCGGTGACGTTGACGTCGTGCTCGAGGAGGGCATGGTGTTCGCGCTCGAGCCCGTCGTGACCTCACCCGCAGTGCTGGCGGTGGAGGACAACCTGGTGATTGAGTCCGAAGGGGCGCGCCTCCTGTCCGGCGCGCTCGACTGGTCCGAGCTCGTTCGACTGGGTCAGGCGGTTCCGGCGCGTGCGCAAGGGAAGTGATCGCGTCGTCGTCGGTCCTGGGTCGATCCCTGACTACCGGATCGAGACCATCGAAGGCGTCAGGACCGGTGGCGTGTCGCACTGGCAGCAGCAGGTGGGGCTACCGGCCGCCAGCGAGACGCTTCCCGGTGACCGCACGGCGGACGTGTGCATCGTCGGTGGTGGTCTGACCGGTTTGTGGACCGCCTACTACCTCTCCGAGGCGGATCCCACGTTGGACATCGTCGTCCTCGAGGCCGAGTTCGTCGGGTACGGCGCCTCAGGACGCAACGGCGGTTGGTTGTCGGCCGAACTGCCTGGAAACAGGGCGACGTACGCGCGCGGTCCCGGCGGAATGTCGGCCGTCGACCGGCTCGCTGCCGAGCTCGCTGACTCGGTGGATCGAGTCATCGACGTGTGCCAAACCCAGGGCATCGAGGCCGACGTCGTCAAGAGTGGGGTCATGTACGTGGCCACCTCGGCGGCTCAGCTGGCACGCCTTCAGTCGACCACTCCCGCTCCCGGTTCTCGGGTCCGGATCCTCGACGCCGAGGAGAGCTCCGCGCGGATCAAGGTCGCCGGAACCCGCGGAGCCGTCCTGGATCCACAATGCGCACGGGTGCAGCCGGCGAAGCTGGTGCGCGGGCTCGCCGAAGTCGTTAGGGCGCGTGGCGTGAGGATCTACGAGCGGACAGAGGTGCAGCGCGTCGAGTCGGGGCGTGCCGTGTGTGAGACCGGCACCGTCACCGCACCTTTCGTGCTGCAGTGTCTGGAGGGCTACACCTCGGCCCTGCGCGGTAACCGCAGGACGTGGTTGCCGATGAACTCCGCCATCGTGGTCACCCAACCGCTCTCCCAGGACGTCTGGTCCGAGCTCGGCTGGGCCGGCAACGAACTGCTGGGCGATCTCGCGAACGCCTACTACTACGCGCAGCACACCGCGGACGGCCGCATCGCATTGGGCGGCCGCGGACGCCCGTACCGCTACGGGTCTGCCACGGACGTCGACGGCGTCACCCAGGCCTGGACGATTCGTTCCCTTCGCGAGACCTTGGAGCGCGCCTTCCCTCAGCTGAACGGCATCACGCTGGAGCATGCCTGGTGCGGCGTCCTCGCTGTGCCGCGTGACTGGTGCGCGAGCGTCAGCCTCGACCCGCGGACTGGGGTCGGTTTCGCAGGCGGCTATGTCGGGAGCGGGCTCACCGCAACCAACCTGGCAGGACGGACGTTGCGTGACTTGGTGCTGGGAAAGCAGACGGACCTCACCACCCTGGCCTGGACCAACCGGCCCGTGCGACGTTGGGAGCCCGAGCCACTGCGCTGGCTCGGGGTCAACGGCATGTATGCGCTCTATCGTGCTGCGGACAGACGGGAGTTGGCTGGACTCGACCGCCCCAGCCGACTTGGTCGATTCGCCGACCGCCTCTCAGGCCGTTGAGGTGGCGGGAAGCAGGTCGAGGCGCCTGAGTGCTGCGTGCAAGGTGCTGACCTGACGCTCGGCGGGCCAGTCCTCGCGGTGCTCAACGCTCGCGAGGACGATGCCGTTGGTCAGGACCCGCAACAGATCGACGTGCTCCTCGAGCTCGTCAGCGGGCACGAGGCCGACGAGGTGGTCGTGGATCAGTGCCCGCATCCGACGATCCATCGTTAAGGCGAGTATCGGTCCGGTCTCGGGGTCTGACAGCAGCACGATTCGGCTCCGCTCCTGGTTCCACCCAGCTTCGCTGCGGGGGAGCATCCACTCCAGCAGGACCCGTAGCCGGTCGGGCCGGTCCATCCCGGCCTCGAGCTCGGGCAACAAAGCGTCGTACTCCTCCAGGAGCGTCTCGGCGAGGCCGAGAAACAGGTCCCGCCGCGTGGGGTAGATGTGAGTGACCAACGTGATCGACCCGCCGAGCTCGTCGGCGATGGCCTTGAGCGTCAACCCGTCCAGGCCCACCTCGGCCAGAAGGCGAATGGCGATCGAGGTGATGTTGCGACGTCGTTGCACGAGGTCGAGAGCGCGGGGCATCTGGTCATCTCCTCGATCGAGCTCTCACTATGGCACGCGTGTCTGCGAGCCAGGCTTGCCCACAACACAGTGTTTGTGTCTGTTGCGTAACACAACGCGTGTCATACAGTATGCGACAACCGATCGTATGGAGAACCATGACTGACGAGCTGCACTGGAAGACCGCCTCGGAACTGGGCCGGATGTATCGACTCCGCGAGGTTTCCCCGGTCGAGGTCATCGATGCTGTTCTCGAGCGGATGGAGCAGGTTCACCCGTCGATCAACATCATGGTGACGACGACCGCGGACCAGGCCAGGGTGAGCGCACGCGAGGCCGAGGCTCGACTCGGCTCCGGCGAAGACCTCCCGCCGCTTTTCGGCGTGCCCATGACGGTCAAGGATCTGGCCGAGACCGCGGGGGTCCGCACGACGTATGGATCCACGGCCTACGCCGACCACGTCCCCGACCTCGACGCCATCGGTTGGGAGCGGTTGAAGGAGCAGGGCGTCATCCTCCTGGGCAAGACCACCACGCCGGAGTTCGGACTTCTCGGGGTCACGGAGAGCAAGCTGACGGGGTCGACGAGCACTCCGTGGCGCCCGGGCTACGCCGCCGGTGGTTCGTCAGGCGGCGCGGCGGCGGCGGTGGTCTCTGGTGTGGGACCTGTCGCCTGGGGATCTGATGGTGGCGGCTCGATCCGAGTGCCTTCGTCGTTGTGCGGCGCGGTCGGCATCAAGCCGTCGATCGGCCGAATCCCGACGAGAGACAACACCGACAGTGACTCGACGGACGGTCCCATCGCGCGCACGGTCCTCGACGCCGCCATGGTCCTCGATGCCACGGCGGGCCATCACCCTGCCGACCGATTCTCGGTGCCCCGCGAGGCGCGCAGCTATGCCGACGCCGCCAGCGCTCCCGGAGATCTGACGGGCGTGCGAGTGGGGTATTGCCACGACCTCGGCCAGAAGGTGCTGGACGCAGAGGTGCGGCGACTGTTCGACCGGGCCGTGGACGACATGCGTGCTGCAGGAGCGTCGATCGAGGGAGTCGAGATCGAGCTGCCCGACACTGAGTACGTCTTCGACCTCGTCAATGGATACAGCTATGTCGACGTCCTGGAGGAGTTGCGGCGCGAGGGTGTCGAGGTCTGGCCGTCGATCCGGGAGTTGGCAGACCGTGGCTCTCGGCTTTCGGGTCGAGAGGTGCACGGCGTCCACGCCGTCAAGACGCAGATCTACAACGCCTTCAATGACGCGATGACAGGGCTTGACGTCTTGGTGACCCCCACCACCGCTGTCTCCGCGTTCCCCAGTGAGGGCGACAAGGGGCCCGCGCTACAGGTCGGCGGCCATGACACCATGCCGCTGGGCATGCTGATCCACATGATGACCGAGCCGCCGTCGCACGCTGGCCTGCCCGCTCTCTCCGTTCCCGGCGGATTCACCGACCAGGGCCTCCCGATTGGCGTGCAGTTCATCGGCCGGCTGTGGGGGGACGCCGATGTGATCTCGGTGGCTGCTCGATACGAGCGCCTGAACGCGTGGCACGAGCACCATCCAGCTCTCTAGAACAGAGGCCATTTACATAGTGTGATGCTCGTTGTATATTGCATGTCTTGCTACCCCTCGCGGGTGCGACCCATCAAGGAGTGGATATGACGACATCACCTGCACGCCGCGCTTGGTATCAACCTCCCCGTGGCGTTGGCGCAGTGGCGACGGCCGCGGTCGTCGCTCTGCTCCTGTCGGCGTGCTCAGGAGGCAGCGGCAGCGACGGCTCCGTCAAGGGTGCGGACAAGCTGGTCACGAGCCTCGCTCCGGCGAAGGCGGACGTCGCAGCCGTCAAGTGGAACCTCACCGCCGGTGAACCGACCACCCTCGACCCGGCCAATGCGGCTGACTACAGCTCCGGCCAGGTCGTGATGAACCTGTGTGATGCGCTCCTGACGATCGACGCCGATTACAACCTGAAGCCGAACCTTGCGACCTACAAGCAGGTGTCCGACACGCAGCTGGTGCTCAAGATCCGCGAGGGTGTCACCTTCTGGGACGGCAAGCCGCTGACTGCCGAGGATGTGGCATACAGCCTCAACCGAGCCTCGAAACCGGACAAGATCATCAGCTTCGCGTTCTTGAACGTGAAGTCGATCGTCGCCACAACCAGGGACGAGGTCACGATCGACTTCACCCAGCCTGACGCCATCTTCCTCAAGGCGCTCGCCAACATCACCGGCGTGGTCCTGGAGAAGGACTTCACAGAGAAGGCCGGCGACGCGATGGGCACCTCCGCGGGCGGACTGATGTGCAGCGGCCCGTTCAAGCTCGACGACTGGAAGGTCGGCAGCGAGATCAGGATCAGCCGCAATGACGACTACTGGAATGCCGAGCGGCGTCCGTTCGCGAAGTCGGTGACGTTCTCCTTCGTCACAGACGGGACGGCCCTCGCCCAGGCGCTGAAGTCTGGTGAGATCGACGGTGCCTACGAGATCCCGGCTTCGGCCGTACCGGCCCTGCAGAAGGCGACATCAGGGCGAGTCACGTTCGGTCCGTCGATGCAAAGCCTGAACGTGTACGTGGCCAACCCGGGTGGCGTCCTCGCGGACCACAAGATCCGGCAGGCGCTCCAACGGATCGTCAATCGCGAAGCCCTCGCCAAAGCCGTCTTCCATGGGGCCGCCGTTCCGAACTACACCGCTCTCACGCCGGCGACATGGCCGAACGACCAGAAGGACGTCTACCAGAAGGCGTATGACAAGATCGCGGCCAGCCGCAGCTATGACCCGGCGGCGGGCAAGAAGCTGATCTCGGACTCGGGCTACGACGGTTCGCCGCTCGTCCTGGCGATCAACGCGGGCGACGAGACCATGTCGCGGGCCGCTCAACTTCTGCAGCAGGATGCCAAGAAGGCCGGGCTGACGATCAAGATCAAGGCGCTGCAGCCGCTGATCTTCACCCAGGCCGGTTATGACGCGACCAAACGCAAGGGCATCGACCTGCTGATGTCGACGAGTTTCAACGGCACGCAGAACCCGCTCGAGCCGATGGGCTTCACGTACCTTCCCGGGCAGCCTTACAACTACACGAACTTGGACAATCCCGGAGTCACTGAGCTGCTGGCCACGGCCCGCAAGACTCTGGACGGAGACGCGCAGGCGCCGCTGGTGACCAAGGCTCAGGGGCTCGTCGAAGACGACTCCAGCATCATTCCGATCGTCTCGACCAACACGGTGACCTATCTCGCCAATGACTTCACGGGTGCCATCACGTCCTTCGCCTACTGGTCGATGCCGCAGATGGCGTTCGTCGGCGCCGCCAAGAAATAGCAGCCACCGGGGCGGCACGGGCACAGGCGCGATCACTAGATAGAACAACCATTGTATAACCGAAGGACATCATGGGAATTCTGACGGACGATCTTTCCGAGGTGAAGACGGTCAGCGTCTCGCACCCCAGCGAAGCTCCTACTCTCGTCGGGCAGGAGTTCGTCACGCCGTGGTTCACGATGGACGAAGACCGTGCGGACATGTTCGAGAAGGGCACGTATCTCGACAGCTACCCCCACCGCTACGGAGGCGACGACGCCTATGGCGATGACCTGGTGGAAGGCTTCCACCTGCTCGGCATGTTCGACTTCCTGCTGAACCACAGCATCTGGTCAGAAGGGCCGTGGATCGCGTGGAACTACGGTGTGGACAAGGCTCGATTCGTGTCGGTCATCCGACGGTCCGACCCGTTTCGACTGAGAGGCACGATCGTTGACGTCGTCGATCGCGGGGCGCAAGGTCACCTCGTCGTCGTCGATGTGGTGGGTGAGGTGCGAGGCAGGGCCAAGCCCGGCTTCGTCGCGACCTCCCGTGCTCTCTGGACCACAGCCGGATGAAGGTGGATGGGGCGACCTCTGCTTCGTTCACGATCGACTATCGCGACCATCATCGCCGGGTGGCCAGGATGACCATGCCCGAGGCGCTCGACTTCGCCGGCGAGACATGGGCTGACAACCCGGCGCTGACATTCCTCGAAGGAGGAGGGCCAGATCGTACGTGGGCACAGCTTCGCGAGGACGTGACGCGCGTTCGCTCAGGCTTGCAGGCTGCCGGGGTCCGCCACGGCGACCGAGTGGGAGTGCTCTTGGACAATCAGCTCGAGTTCCCCGTCAGCTGGTTCGCCATCGCGGAGCTCGGTGCGGTCATTGTGCCGATGAACCCGAAGTACACGCGGCGCGAGATCGAGTTCGTCATGGGTGACGCCGGCGTCACCTGGCTCATCGCCGACGCCACGATGCTAGACAGCCTCAGCGTGGACGGAGCGCTGGGCGATGTCGCGCAGGCCAGGGTCGTCGTGGTGGGAGACGAAACTGACGAGGGTGACCGAGGCTGGCTGAGATTTGTCGACCTGCTCGGTCACGAGGAACTTCCAAGAACTCAGGTGCCCGGCGTCGACGACCTCGCCAACATCCAGTTCACGTCCGGTACGACGGGGCTGCCCAAGGGCTGCATGCTGACTCACCGTTACTGGATCGCTGGAGGGGTCCAGTCGGCTGCACTGTTCGACGACCCGCAGCGGATCCTCGCCGACCATCCGTTCTACTACCTGCAGAACCAGGCGTACTTCACGATGGCGCTTGCCGGTGGCGGCGCGCTTCACGTGACGCGCGGACTCAGTCGCCGCAAGTTCATGGGCTGGCTGGTCGATCAACGGATCGATTTTGCGTGGATCGACGACGGGATGCTGGACGTCCCGAGGAGTGAGCTGGACCGACAGCTCGTCCTCAAGAAGGCGCCGGTCGCGGCCCTGCCCGCGGAACTGCACGCTGAGCTGGAGTCGCGCTTCGACCTCGTCGCCCGAGACTGGTATGCGAGCACCGAGGTCGGCTCCGGCACGTTCGTCCCCTTCGATCGCACCGACCTCGTCGGCTCCGGCTCGATGGGCCTCGTCTTCCCCAACCGCGAGTCCAAGATCGTGGACGCGCAGCTCGAAGAGGTCGAGGCGGGTGTCGTCGGCGAGTTGTGCCTTCGGGGGGACGGGATGATGCAGGGCTACTACAACCGTCCTGAGACCAACGCGGAGCTGTTCCTTCCGGGTGGATGGTTCAGGACCGGGGATCTGGTCCGCAAGAACGCAGATGGGCTGCACTACTACCAAGGCAGGCTTCGCGACGTCATCCGCCGCAGCGGCGAGAGCATCGCGTCCGCCGAGGTCGAACAGCAGATCCTGACCATGCCGGAAGTCGCGGAGGTGGGCGTCGTCCCGGTGCCCGACCGCGAGCGTGGCGAGGACGTCAAGGCAATCGTGGTCCTCAAGCCCGGAGAGAGCGCGACGGCTGAACAGGTCGTGGACGGGGCCCTCAAAGGCCTCAGCTCGTTCAAGATCCCTCGATACGTCGAGTTTCGCGCCGAGCTCCCGATGACATCGAGCGGCAAGGTGCGCAAGGCGGCACTACGGGAGGAGGACCCCTTCAACGACAGCGTCATCGACGTCACCGGTCCCAACAAGAACAAGTACGTGAAGACCGCTGCCGAGAGAACCGGTCACGTGGAATGAGAGCGAAGCACCATGACGTTTGAGATTCTCAGCGGGCCGGACACAGCCATGCCCGCAGCCAAGCCGAAGCCCACCAGCGTTGACGGGCAGGCAGAGTCCTCGGT
The DNA here is from genome assembly GCF_001425755.1 of Aeromicrobium sp. Root344. Taxonomy (GTDB): domain Bacteria; phylum Actinomycetota; class Actinomycetes; order Propionibacteriales; family Nocardioidaceae; genus Aeromicrobium. The sequence continues at coordinate 1,904,968 of NZ_LMDH01000001.1, forward strand.
CAGTATCCCAGGACTACTGGCCGGCGAAGTCGGTCTGTGGGAATGCGACGAAGGTACGTTCAGCGCGGACCGATCGGCGTTCGCCGAGGTCTGCTACATCATCCAGGGCGAAGCGGTCATCGCGACCGACGGTACGTCGGATGATCGGACGGTGGCTGCCGGTTCGCTGTTCGTCCTGCCGCGAGGGTGGCGTGGAACTTGGACGATACACAAGCAGGTGCGGAAGGCATTCGTGCTGATCAGCGACGAGACTCCTGCCTGAGTGCCTGGAGCAGAACCAGCGGGACCGCGAGCGAGTCGTGTCGTGAGGCACGTCGTATCGCATCCGTGATACAACGGGTCGTGTGACCGTGCCGTCAGGCACTGATCTGTCCCAATGGTGAGGAAGGTGGCGTGCGATGCCCAGGTTTGTCGACCACGACGTCCGCAAGCGTGACATCGTGCGAGCGACCCTGGAGATCCTGGCCGAGTCCGGCACTGGTGGCCTGTCATTTCGAGCGGTCGCGGCTCGTCTTGGTGGCTCCACGACCTTGGTGACGCACTATTTTCCCAATCAGGACGCACTCTTTGCCGAGGTGGCATCGTCCTCGCTGGAGCAGTGGGTCGAGGAGATCGACGAACTCGACCAGCGGGGCAGGACGCCCGAGGAGCGCCTCCAGAACCTGCTGGTATGGCTCATGCCGGTCACCCCCCTCGGTCTCACCCAGGAGCGTGCACGCATCAACCTCCTCTCGTCCCAGCTGCTCGGCGTGGGGCACCGAACTGCTCTGGAGGAGTGGGACGTCAAGATCAGGTCCGTGTTGCGAAGCCACCTCGAGGAACTGGTGCCGCAGGCCGACGTCGAGCGAACCGTCGAGCTGTTGCGGGTCACCATCAGCGGCGTCGTGCTCACGGTGGTCGAGCACCCTGACTCATGGCCTGTCGAGCGCCAGCTCGCCATCGTCGAGCACCTCATGCTCTTGCTCGGGATCCCCCTTGCTGAGCAAGGGGTTGTCGTCGACCCTGTCAGTGCTCTCGAGCTCTCACCCCGGGCTGAGCCCCACGCGTAGCCGCGCCACCGGAAGCAACTAGCGGGCGGTAGGCCGCGGGCTCAGTCGACGGTGATCGGCAGCGCCCCCTCAATGGCCGGTCGACCAACTTATTTGTACAACAGACGTTACGCAACGAGCGCGCATCCGCTACGGTTGATAAAACGTTCATTGTAAATAAAGTCGATCCATCGGAGAGCTCTCGTGACGACGTCCCCCAAAGTCGCCGTCGACAACGTCGTCTGCTGGCCCTCAGATCTTGCCGCGGCATGGTCCGCCTGCCCTCTTGAGCCTGTCACGCACGTACTCGGCCGGGCCATGCGATCCAGCCCCGATCATGTGCCGCTGGTCTTCGAGGATGGCTTCGAGGTCACGTGCGGCCAGCTCCTGGCCGAGATCGAGCACTTGGCGGGGGTGCTGTCGGACATCGTTGGAGTAGGTGACCGGGTCGTGGTGGCGATCGGCAACCGCACCGAGTTCGTCATCGCCTTCCTGGCCATCGTCGCCAATCGAGGGGTGGCCGTGTGCCAGTCCCCAGAGCTCGGCCCGCACGAGGCCGCATTCGTTGTCGACGACTCGTCGTGCCGGACCGCACTCGTGGACGAAACGGCGCGAGCGGTCTTCGACGACCTGGCCGCATCATCCGAGGTCCTCGAGGCGGTCCTGCCGGTGATCGGCGAGGAGCCGCGAGGGTTCCGGCACCTGTCTGCGGATGCCGTACCGCTGGACATCGTCACGGTTGACGCCTCGATGCATGACGTGGTCGACATCGGCTACACCTCCGGGACGACGGGCCTCCCGAAGGCGCTGGGCGAGACGCATCGAAGCATGCTGCGGTACGTCGATGTCCATCTGCGGACTCACGCGGACCCATCCCAGCGGCTCATGTTTCCGCTCCAGCTGCACTACGGCGATCCGCTCACCGGTCTGTTCGCAGCCATCGTCGGTGGCACCTCGATCGTCCTCGTACGTAAGTTCAGCGTGTCCCGGTTCTGGGAGGTGGCCCGGCGCACGGGGGCCTCCTCGATCTTCACGATCGGTTCGATCCCCGACATGTTGCTGAACAGCACACCTTCCCCAGACGATCGAGCGCACCAGGTTCGTGAGGCCGTCGCCGTCGCGGTTCCCCGCGCTCGCCATGCGGAGCTGGAGCAGCGGTTCGGATTTCCCTGGCGGGAGGTCTACGGCTCGTCGGAGACCGGGCCCGCCATCGCGATGCCGGCCGAACACGGTCACCGGTTCGTCGGCACAGGCGCTCTTGGCATCCCTTATCCCGACGTCGAGGCCCGGCTGGTCGACGAGCGAGGCGAGGCGATTGTGGGCGCGGGACTCGGCGAGCTGCAGGTCCGAGGAGAAGTCGTCTTCTCGGGGTACGTGGGCCATCCGGAGGCCACCGCTGAGGTCATGGATGGAGACTGGCTTCGAACAGGGGACATCCTTCGTCGGGACGATCATGGCGTCTACTACTTCGAGGGCAGGAGCAAGGAGCTCATCCGCCGCAGCGGCATCAACGTCGCGCCGGCCGAGATCGAGTCGGTTCTTCGCCTGCACCCATCCGTCGAGGATGTCGCGGTGGTACCCGTCGCGGATGCCGTCATGGGTGAGGAGATCAAGGCGTACGTGAAGCTCGTCGAAGGTGCGGGGTGGGAGCCTGGCGAGCTTTCGGCGTTCGCGGCGGCGCGGCTGTCGCGCCAGAAGCTGCCACGCTACCTAGAGGAGCGGATGGAGCCGTTCCCACGCACGGAGACGCAACGCATTCCGAAGGCCAAGCTCATGGTGAACGGTGAACACCGAGTCGACTTGTGCTGGGACAGCCGAGCTGCGACTTCGAGCCCCGAAGGCTGAGGACAGGCCACCATGCCGCGAGCGCCGCTGCCTTTGTGGGCCGAACGCTATCTGACACAGCCGCGTGATGCCGTGCTCGCGACGATGCGGCGCGATGGTGGTCCTGCTGCAGTGCCATGCTGGTACGGCTACTCGGAGGGTCAAGTCTTCCTGTCGATGGGTGGCCGGGCGAAGCGTCTGGAAAACATCAGACGAGATCCGCGAGTCGCGCTGAGCGTCCTGGCCAACGATCCACCTCGGCACCTCTCGCTCACCGGGCTCGCCATCGCCATTCGCGCTGACCCTGATCTGGAAGACATCGACGTCCTGTCCCAGCACTACCAGGGGTGCGAGTGGCACGAGCGCGGGTCAACGGAGATGACGACTGTGGTCGTCAAGGTGCACAGTTGGATTGCTTTCGGCTTCGACGAGATCGCCGACCACTGAGGTCACCCCGCCATCGGGGAATGGATGTGTCTGCCGGTCCGCCTGCCTAGGGCTTGATGATGACGCGCCCGAATGCCTCGCGACTCTGAACCCGGCGGTGCGCCTGCGCCGCTTCGGAGAGAGCGAAGGTGCGGTCCAGCACGGCTGTGAATTCTCCCGAGAACACCCGGTCGAGCTGCTCGGCGATGATGGCAGTGGCGCGATCGTTGTCCCGTACCAGCTCCTCGACGAGATAGTAGCCGCGCAGGCTCGCGTTCTTCAGGAGCAGCGGGATGAGATCGGGGGCGGACTCGTCGCCGCCCATCGTCCCGATGAACACGACCGTCCCGCGGTATGCCACCGCGTCGATGCAAGCGGCCAAGGCGGGGCCGCCGACCGGGTCGATCGCGAGATCCACGCCCCTGCCATTGGTGATCCGCATGACTTCGGAGACGGTGTCGACCTTCGTGTAGTCGATGCCGTGGTCGACGCCGTATCCGGAGAGTCGTTCCAGGCGTTCCGGCGAGGATGCCGTTGAGATCACCGTTGCCCCGGCCGCCTTCGCGAGCTGTATCGCCGCCAGGCCGAACCCTCCGGAGCCGGCTTGGACGAGAACTGTCTGACCGGCCGTGAGCCCGCCGAACTCGAACAGAGTCTCGTGCGCAGTCCCGAACTCCACGGGAACGGCAGCGGCGGTGTCGAAGTCCATGCTTTCGGGAAGCACCCACGTCCAGCTCGAGTCAGCGACGGCGCGTTCGGCGTGGGATCCATTCAGCATGATTGCGGCGACACGCTGCCCGATGGTGCGATCTGTGACGCCTGATCCGACTGCCTCGATCACGCCCGCGACCTGATAGCCCACCACGTGCTGAGGGGAAGGGACTTCATCGGCGGCGCGCGCGCGAACGTCGCCGCCTTGCAGCCCGATCGCGTGAACTTTCACGAGCACCTGATCTGGGCCGGGGACCGGATCGGCGACGGTCGCGTATGTGAGAACGTCGGGCGTGCCGGGTGCGTCGTAGACAGCGGCTTTCACGGGGACTCCTGGGTGTGTGCGGTTGGATGGCCAAGTTCAAAGTGGTTCGGGTGCTCGTCGGAGCGTTGGGCCGGTGTCGCATCAGTCGACGGTGATGACTGGCAAGGTGAGGGTCGCCGGGTGCTCGCCGCCCAGGAGCAGCTTCTGCTCAACGGCGACCTTGATCCTTGCGCTCCACGGGGAATCCTCGGTCCCGGGATGCACCAGGAAGTAGGGGAAGTCGCTGGTCGCAATCTGCAGCTGCAGGCAATGGCCGGCCTGCAGACGGTAGGCATTGTCGTCGAGGAGAAGTCGGACGTCGGTGCCATAGGGCTCACTCAGCACGGCGCGGCCCCACGAGATCGGCCGGGTCGTGCCATCCGGATCGACGTCCTGCAGCTTCGCGAACACGTGCGTGCTCGTACTGGCGTACTCGAGCCGTACGTTGAGCTCTGGCTGGCCGGCGAAGTCGAGGGGCGCCTCGAGTGGTGCTGTACGGAAGGTGAGAACGTCGGCGCGCTCAGCAAGGTCCCGCTCGTCGGGATAGCCGGCGAGCAGGTACCAGAACGTCTCGATGTCGGTGCTGGACGGCACCGGGTCGAGCGGGTCGTGGGTCCATGAGAGCGCGCTCGGCTCAGCGTCCGGGCCAATGGCGAGTTGGTGCGGGCCCGACCCGTCCTGCACGAGATGGAACGTGCTGGGAGAGGACGGCGGCGGCCATTCGGAGGAGTGTTGCCAGCCGACATGACCGAGGTGCCAGCGCGCCCGCGGCCGGGGAGTTGACGGGATCTGGCCCTTCACGTGCTCGTCGAAGAAGTCAGCCATCTCGCCGCACTCCTCGCGGATCTTGTCCATGAGGGTGTCGTCGTCGAGGTACGGGTTCTTGGCGTCGCCTGCGTCGACGTCCTCGAGCTTGAAGCCTCCGTGGTCAGCGGAGCCGACACGCAGGTAGTGCAAGTGGCGGCTGCCGGTCAGGCTGCGGAAGTGGCGCCAGTCCCGGAAGCCCTCGGGAGCCAGGCCAGGGTCGTAGTAGTTCTGCCAGTGCAGGATCGGCACGCTGGTCGTGTGCCATGGATTGCGGTCGCCGTAAGGGTTGTTCCAGCCCTGGTGGTGCGTCCCTTCGATGAGCGCCTCGACGCCGACGGACGTTCCGAGCTGCTGTCGTGCCTGGTCGAGGAGGGCGAGGACGTCGGCGGAGCCCCAGTCGATGTCGATGAGGTAGCCGTCGTTGTTGGTCCAGATCTGGATCAAGTCCTGCAAGGAGATGTTTGCGGGGTTGTCGAGCGACCACCGCGATGCCACGTGGCGGGCGCCCATGTCGATCCCGGTGACCTGAGGGACGGCTGCCTTCAGCGCAGGGTGTCCGCTCGCGACTGCGGCCCAGCACGTGAAGCCGTAGTAGGAGGCGCCCACCGCGCCGGCTGTTCCGTCCGACCATGCCTGCTGGGTGATCCATTCGAGGGTGTCCCGGCTGTCGGCGACATCGAGCGCGTAGGGGACCGTCGCGCCCTTGGACCGGAACTTTCCGCGGACGTCCTGAGCAACGAATGCGTAGCCGCGGCTGTTGAAGTACTCGGCCTCGAACCGCAGCCCGGTGTAGCGGCTGGACTTGTCGTATGGCGTCCGAACGATGATCGCCGGGAACGGTCCCTCGCCTTCAGGCAGGTACACATCCGTCGCGAGTTCGACCCCGTCCCGGGTCTGCACCATGAACTCCGTCGCGGCGGGAGACGGCTCCTCGGACCGCATTGTCTCGATGATCTCGAACGTCATCGGTAGCTCCTCGGACGGCGCGACAGCATTAATACAACAAGTGTTACGCAAAACGCTGTGGCTCGCTAGTCTTTGTAAAACACCCGCGGTACTACCTGCTTTCATCATGCAGCTGACCGCCCAGGTTCTTGGAGGGACCCGCTTGTGAAGCACGAGACAGTATTCGAACGGCTACCGGCCAACTCGGCGGCCGTCGCGCACGCGCTCGGAGCGGCGGCGCAGTCGGTGTACTGGCTGGACGGGATCCAGTCGGAGACCTACGAGCAACTGCGCGGCGAGACGCGTGCCGATCTGACGATCGTCGGCGGCGGCTACACCGGCTTGTGGACTGCGGTGCTGGCGAAGCGACGCAACCCAGCTCAGCGCGTAGTCCTGTTGGAGGCTGAGCAGATCGGCTGGGCAGCATCGGGTCGCAACGGCGGCTTCGCCGAAGCGAGCCTCACCCACGGCGAGGAGAACGGGCGATCCCGGTGGCCTGACGAGTACGAGACGCTGGATCGCCTGGGTCGCGACAACCTCGACGCCTTCGAGCTGGACCTCAAGGACTTGGGTCTTGACGCAGAGCTCGAGCGGACAGGCGGTTTGGCCGTGGCGTACGAGCCGCACCAGGTGCGCTGGCTTGAGGACGCGGATGACGGGGTCTGGCTTGATGAGCCGGCGGTGAAGGCGGAGATCAACAGCCCGATCTTCCTCGCCGGCCGGTGGAAGACCGATGACTGCGCTCTCGTCCATCCCGGCAAGCTGGCGAAAGAGCTGGCCCGGGCGGCAGCCGAGCTTGGCGTGGAGATCCATGAGCATTCTGGTGTCACCGGGCTCGAGTCGGCCCGTCCAGGTCCGGTCCGAGTGCGGACCGCCCGCGGGGCTGTCGTCAGCGACCGGGTTGCCCTGTGCACCAATGTCTTCCGACCTCTTCTGCGGCGTACCCGACTCATGACGGTGCCGGTGTATGACTACGTGCTGATGACGGAACCACTCACGTCCGAACAGATGGCCCAGGTTGGCTGGCGCAACCGCCAAGGCCTGACGGACCTGGCCAACCAGTTCCACTACTCGCGGCCGACCGCCGACAATCGGATTCTCTATGGCGGCTACGACGCGGTCTATCACGTCGGGCGCAGGGTGCGGTCGCAGTACGAGGATCGCCCGGTGACCTATGAGCGGCTCGCCTCGCACTTCCTGACCACGTTCCCGCAGCTCGAGGGCGTGCAGTTCAGTCACCGCTGGGCCGGCGCCGTCGACACCTCGACGCAGTTCTGCGCCTTCCATGGACTGGCCCGCCAAGGCCGCGTGGCGTACGCCTCGGGGTTCACCGGCCTTGGCGTGGGCGCCACCCGCTTCGCCGCCGAGGTGATGCTCGATCGTCTGGCCGGTCAGGCGACGCCGAGGACGCAGCTGGAGATGGTGCGCAAGAAGCCGCTGCCGTTCCCACCCGAACCACTCGCCAAGATCGGCATTGAGGCAACCAAATGGTCACTGGATCGCGCCGATCACCGCGAGGGCCGACGCAACTTCCTGTTGCGAACCCTGGATCGCCTGGGACTAGGGTTCGACTCGTGACATCGGATCGGGCATCGGCCGCCTTGCTGGTCGAGGACGCGCAGCAGCTAGCGCTGGAGCACTCAGCCTTGGATGCGGAGAACGTCGTGGCCGGCGACCCGACGACTGCGCTCGCTCCATTGCACTCCGATGAACGTGTCGAGGTGGGGATCTGGGAGATCACCTCCGGAGTGGCGACTGACATCGAGGTGGATGAGATATTCGTCGTCCTGTCTGGTCGCGGGAGGGTGGAGTTCGCGGACGGCTCGGCCATTCTCATGGCTCCTGGATCGGTCGTGCTCCTCAAGGTCGGAGATCGCACGACGTGGGTCATCTACGAGACTCTGCGAAAGGTCTATGTGGCTCTGCCACAAGTCGTCTCGACGTGAATTCGAGGGGACTCGTCTGACGCGCTTGCTACTGACAAGCGGCTCAACGAAATCCTGATGTCCCTTTGGGAATCAGGAGGACTTTGCCGGTGGCCCGGCAGTCCTAGAGGGTCAGGTGCGCCTGCGTGGCCCGCGGCGAGCGGGAACGAAGGGCGCAGGGCACCGCTCTCGAAGTGGGGCGCGAGCGTGGGAAATGTCAACGCTGCACCCTCCGCTCGTCGATCCGGATCGGGCCCCCGACCGGATATGTATCTCGTCCGGTCGATCGGGGTAAACGCGGCCCACCATTGACAGAACTTGCCAATTGGATAATTCTGGACACCCGTGCATCGGCGTGCCCCCGCCGACCGTCCAAAGGTGTGATCCCCATGGCCCGCGAATCCCGGTATGACGTTCTGTTCGACCCGATCCAGCTCGGTCCCAAGACGTTGCGGAACCGCTTCTGGCAGGTCCCGCACTGCAATGGCGCCGGCTCGGACCGGCCCGGGTTCCAGGCGGCATTCCGCGGCATGAAGGCCGAGGGGGGCTGGGGAGCGGTCTTCACCGAGATCTGCACGATCGCGCCCAGCAGCGACGTCATGCCCTGGGTCAGCTCAAAGCTGTGGGACGCGGGGGACGTCCGCAACCTGGCGCAGATGTGCGACGCCATCCAGGAGCACGATGCACTCGCCGGCGTCGAGCTCGTGCACTCAGGCGGGCTGGCGCACAACGCCGAGACGCGCGCCGGTGGACTGACGGTCTCGCAGCTGCCGAACGACATCAACCACATGGCCAACGGCCGTGCGATGAGCAAGCGCGAGATTCGGGATCTCCGCCGGCTGCACGTCGACGGCTTCAAACGCGCGCGGGACGCGGGGTTCGACCTGTTGACCTTCTACGCCGGCCTCGGGACGTTCCCGATCTTCTTCCTGTATCCCTTCTACAACCGCCGCACCGATGAGTACGGAGGCTCTTTCGAGAACCGGACGAGGTTCACCCGCGAGGTGTTGGAGGACATTCGTTCGGAGATCGACGACTGTGCGATCGGGATGCGCTTCGTCATCGACACGCTCGAGGAGCCGTACGGCTACGGCGATGGCGGCGTGAGGGCCCACGAGGAAGGCAAGGACTTCATCGCTGCCTTCGATGACCTGGTCGACTACTGGGACATCAACATCGGCACCTTGAACTGGGGAGAGGATGCCGGCTCCAGCCGGTTCTTCGACACGAACCACGAGGCGGAGTACACGCGCGTGGCCAAGGAGGTGGCGACCAAGCCGGTGATCAACGTTGGCCGATTCACCGATCCCGACGTCATGGTCAACGTCATCAACTCAGGACAGTGCGACATCATCGGCGCTGCTCGGCCATCGATCGCCGATCCGTTCCTGCCCAAGAAGATCGAGCTGGGCCAGCTGGAGGACATCCGCGAGTGCATCGGCTGCAACGTGTGCGTCTCGCGGTGGGAGATGGGCGGCCCGCCGATCTGGTGCACCCAGAATGCGACCAGTGGCGAGGAGTACCGCCGTGGCTGGCACCCGGAGAAGTTCTCCGAAGCAGCCAACAAGCAGAAGCCCGTCCTGATCATCGGCGCCGGTCCGGCAGGCATGGAGGCCGCGACGGTTCTCGGCAAGCGCGGCTTCGATGCCGTGCACCTCGTGGACGCGTCGGCCGAGCTTGGTGGACACCTGACGTGGATGACGACGATGCCCGGGCTGGCCGCCTGGCGACGCGTGACGGAGTACCGCGAACGGCAGATCAGCAAGCTCCCGAACGTCGAATTCATCCCGAACGTGAGCCTCGACGCCGCAGGTGCCTTGGACTACGGGGCGGAGATCATCATCAACGCGACGGGGTCTCGCTGGTCTGGGGACGGCATCAACGGATCACTCCACAACACGATCGAAGGAGCGAACTCATCGATGCCGGAGGTCGCCACTCCGGAGCAGCTCGTCATCGAGGGCAAGCAGCTCGGCAGCCACGTGGCCGTGGTCGACAGCGATGGCTATCACATGGGCTGCACGGTCGCGGAGTTCTTGGCTCTGCAGGGACGCAAGGTCACCTACATCACGCATTTCGACAACCTCGGCCCCTACCTGCGGAACACGCTTGAGGAGCAGCGCCTGTACCAGCGGCTCGTTGAGCTCGGCGTGGAAATCCTGTCCCAGCACGTGACCCTGTCGTTCGAGCCGGGCAAGGTCGGGCTGATCCACGCCTGGAGTGGCGCGGAACGCGTCGTCGAGGCCGATTCCATGGCGCTGGTGACGCATCGCTACTCCCATTGCGACGTGTACGACCAACTGCTCGACGACGAAGACCGGCGAGTCGCCGCCGAGGTCAGCCAGCTCCATCTGGTGGGTGACGCGCACACTCCGGGCATGATCGCCCAAGCCGTGTTCTCCGGTCATCGCCTCGCGCGCGAGATCGATTCCCCGGATCCCGATACGCCGCTGCCGTTCATTCGTGAGCGACGCCTGCTGGCCAGCACAGAAGACGACTTCCAGCTTGGTGCGAAAACGCTCCTGCCACTCCTCCCACTTTGACCGACGAGGTCTCCAATCGCAGCCGTCCAGATGGATGGATTGCCCCGACCCGCACAACGAAGGACAGTCATGCCGATCCCCCAAGGGCTCACACCCACACCGTTCTCATCCAGGTTTCCCAGCGATGTCGTCGAATGGATCGACATCTACGGCTTCGCGGTCCCGGCCTTCATCAGTGACCCGGCCGAGGAGTACACAGCGATTCGCAACCGGGTCGCAGCTCTCGAGTTCTCCATGTTGTACAAGTGGGATCTTCGCGGCCCGGGAGCCATCGACGCTGCGGATGCCGTGTTCTCCCGCAACGTACGCAAGCTGGGCGCCCGGCGGATCGCGTACGGCGTCGTGGTCGACGAGCACGGAATGATGGTCGACGACGTCACGGCTGTCGTGCTCGCGAACGACCACGTCCGGGTGATCGGCGGCAATCCGCAGACGGCGCGGATGCTCGAGGAGCGAGCGCCGACGGGGACGACGCTCGAAGAGGTGCGGGACACACTTGCGGTGCTGTCCCTCCAAGGTCCGCGAAGCAGAGAGGTGCTCGCGAAGCTGACGGCCGCCGATGTCTCCAACGACGCGTTCCCCTACTACACCTTCGTTCCCGACATGCAGGTCGCTGGGATCGAGGCGCATGTCAACCGCATGGGATTCACCGCCGAGCTCGGATACGAGATCATGGTCCCGGTCGACCGAGCAGAAGAGCTCTGGGACGCAGTCTTCGCTGCAGGCGCTGAGTTCGGCATCGCGTCGGCCTCCGCCGCCGCCCTCATGATGTGTCGTGTGGAGGCAGGGATGATCATGGGCGAGCTCGAGTACGACAGCACCGTCTCGCCGTTCGAATGCCGCATGGGCTGGGCGATCGACCTCGAAAAGGGCGACTTCGTCGGCAGAGACGCATTGCTCGCGGCGCGAGAAGCAGTCACGGGGCGCGTCGTCTCCTTGGCGTTCGACAGCGACGTTGGCGACGTGGACGGGTCTCGGGTGACGATCGACGATCAGGACCTCGGCTTCGTGACGATGGGTGTGCCGTCTCCCGTGATGGGCGGCAACACGCTGGCATTGGCGCGGGTGCACAAGGGTGCGGCGAAGATCGGGACCAAGGTGGTCGTCGGAGGTCACACGGCGCTGGTTCACCGCACTCCGGCGTTCGATCCCGATCGTCTTCGGGTCAGGAGCTGACATGGAGCGCTACGTCCTGACACTGCGGTGCGACGATCAGCCCGGCATCATCCGATCGGTCACCGAAGGGGTGTCGGCGATCGGTGGGAACATCGTCGAGAGCGCCCAGTTCTCTGACCTCGAGACGTCGCAATTCTGTCTCCGCATGACGATCGACACGTCGCTCGAACCGGGTGAGACGGTGCGCGACACGATTGCGACCAGGGTGGCGCCACTGGACCCGATGATCTCCGTGCGGCCGGTGAGCAAGCGACGTCGTGTGTTGATCATGGTCTCGAAGTTCGACCACTGCCTGAACGATCTCCTCTACAGGTGGAGAACGGGTGAGCTGCTCGTCGACATACCCGCGGTTGTCTCGAACCACGAGGAGCTGCGATTGGAGGTCGAGGCTCATGGCATTCCGTTCATCCATGTGCCCGTCACCCGCGACACCAAGGTCGAGGCCGAGGCATCGATCCTTCGCCTCGTCGCGGACCTGGACGTTGATCTGGTGGTGCTGGCTCGCTACATGCAGATCTTGAGCGACGATCTCTGTCGCGCTCTTGCCGGGCGATGCATCAACATCCACCACTCCTTCTTGCCCGGTTTCAAGGGCGCGAAGCCCTACCACCAGGCGCACGAGCGCGGCGTCAAGCTCATCGGGGCAACAGCGCACTTCGTCACGGCGGACCTTGACGAAGGACCCATCATCGAGCAGGACGTCGTACGTGTGGGGCATCAGGAACCGGTCGAGGAGTTCGTCAGACGCGGTCGCGATGTGGAGCGCGTCGTCCTCTCGCGGGCAGTCCGCAACTTCTCTGAGGATCGCATCTTGCTGTTGGGACAGCGAACGGTCGTCTTCGCATGAGTGCTCAGATCCTGGACGGCAAGACGACAGCGGCCGCGATCAAGCAGGAGATGTCCAGCCGTGTAGCGGCGTTGAGGCGCCGCGGCGTGGTCCCGGGTCTTGGGACTGTCCTGGTTGGTGACGACCCAGGAAGTCACGCCTACGTGAACGGGAAGCACCGGGACTGCGGCGAGGTGGGCATCGAGTCGATCCGCGTCGACCTGCCTGCCGCGGCTACCGAACGCGATGTCCTCAGGGCTGTCGACCAGCTGAACTCTGATCCTGCTTGCACCGGCTACATCGTCCAGCTGCCCCTCCCGAGCGGGCTGGACGCTCACGCCGTCTTGGAGCGGATGGATCCGCGCAAGGACGCCGACGGCCTGCATCCGCTCAATCTCGGCCGTCTCGTCCTCGGAGCGCCCGGTCCATTGCCGTGCACGCCACGAGGGATCGTCGAGCTGTTGCGCCGACACGAGGTGCCTATCGAGGGTGCCCAGGTCTGTGTCGTCGGTCGCGGCGTCACGGTGGGCCGGCCATTGGGACTGCTGCTGTCCAGACGGCAGGAGAACGCAACCGTGGTGCTGACCCACACCGGCACGCGAGACGTGGCGGCGTTGACGAGGTCGTCCGACATCGTGGTGGCGGCAGCGGGTGTGCCGGGAATGCTCACGGCGGACATGGTCCGGCCGGGAGCGACCGTCGTCGATGTCGCGATCACGCGGACGGACGCGGGATTGGTAGGGGATGTGCATCACTCCGTCCGTGACGTCGCCGCGTGGATCGCACCGATGCCCGGCGGCGTCGGTCCGATGACCCGCGCGATGTTGCTTCTGAACGTTGTGGAGCAGGCCGAGCGCGAGGCCGCTGAGAAATCCATTGACACAACTATCCAATTGGATTAATCTCCTTCCATTCGGCACCGAATGAATTGCGTCACACTCTGTTGCTCACCGCCATCATTGGAGATCGCATGACCGCCTCGACCCAGCCATCCAGCTCCGCCTCACCTGGGGGCGCCAAGAAATCACACCGCCTTCGGCCAGAGGCACTGGGAGTGATGGGCATCTTGTTCTTCGTGCTGTCCGCGCAGGCGCCGCTGACCGGCATCGCCGGCGCCTCGCCACTCACCGTGGCACTTGGCAACGGGGCAGGTGCGCCGGGCGCCTACCTTCTCGTGGGAATCATGATCACCATCTTCGCGGTCGGATTCATCGCCATGAGTCGCCACGTGAAGGATGCCGGCGCCTTCTACGCCTACATCGGCGAGGGACTTGGTCGCCCGATGGGGACCGGCGCGGCAGTCCTGGCCCTGTGGTCGTACAGCACAGTCCAGGCGGCGATGTACGGGCTCTATGGGGTCACCGTGAGCTTGCTCTTCGATGAGTACACCAGCATTTCGGTGGACTGGTGGGTTGCCGCAGTCGTCACCATGGTGGCCGTGATGGCGCTCGGTGCCCTCCACATCGAGATCGGCGCGAAATTCCTCGCCGTTCTCGTGGCCGCCGAAATGGCGATCCTCCTGGCGTTCGCCCTGTCAGTGTTCTTCAGCGGCGGCGGTCCTGAGGGCATGGGCCTGACCGACAGCTTCTCGCCGTCCGCGGTTCTTTATGGCGCGCCGGGCGTGGCCATCATGTTCGCCGTCGCGTCGATGTTCGGCTTCGAGTCGACAGCCATCTACGCCGAGGAGGCCAAGGACCCCGAGCGCACGGTGGCACGGGCGACGTACGTGTCCGTGGCCGTGATCGCGATCTTCTTCGCGTTCGTGACGTGGATGCTCGTGTCCTACTACGGCGCCTCGGGTGTGCAAGGTGCTGCCGGCAAGGCGCTCGAGTCCGGAGACGCGACGACGTTCCTGTTCGCGCCCGTGGGTGACAAGTTGGGCGCGTGGACGAGTGATGTCCTTGGCTTCCTCCTGGCCAGCTCCTTGCTTGCTGGCATCCTCGCGTTCCACAACGCTCTGAACCGCTATCTGTACTCGTTGGCTCACCACGGGTCAGTGCCCTTGGGACTGAGCACGGTCAACCGTCACGGGGCTCCTCACGTCGCCGGCCGTGTCCAGACCGCAGTCGCCGCGGCCCTCGTCCTTCCCTTTGCGATCTTGTCCAAGGATCCTGTCCTGACGCTCTTCTCCTGGTTCAGCGGCGTGGCGGTTCTGGCGCTGCTCGGGCTGTACGTTCTGACCTCGATCTCGGTGATCGTCTACTTCAGGCGTACCGGAGTCGATCGCCGCGCTTGGCCGACGCTGGTCGCGCCGGCAGTCACGGTCGTCCTGGTGACCGGAGCGCTGATCCTTGTGCTGCTCAACTTCAAGACCCTCATCGGTGGCTCCGGCACGACGGCAGCGTGGTTGATCGCGACCGCGCCGGCGGCGTTCATCATCGGGGTCGCGATGAGTCGGGGCGGTCGTCGCCCGGTCGGCGAGCCGGCCCTCGAGTCCGACCTGCCCGATTGAACTTCCTAGCGCCTGAGGAGATGGCATGACCACCGAACTGACCTGGACCACACGGGACGCTACAACGCTGACGGACCCCTACCCGGCGTACCAGCAGCTCCGTCACGAAGCGCCGTGGTTCGATCACCCCGACGGGTACACGGTGGTGAGTCGGCACGCCGACGTCATGGCACTGCTCGCGGACAAGGCAATCGGATACGAGGATGACCCCGTCGCAGGGGTCGAGAGCCGAACAGGCGCTGGAGCGTTCGCGAGCAACATCGGTTCTTGGTTGCTGTCCATGAACGACCCTCGTCATGCGGCGCTGCGACGCCTGATCGGACCGGCGTTCATGCCGCGAAAGGTCGAGCTTCTCAGGGAACGCACCAAGACGATCGTGTCCGAAGCGTTCGACGCCTTGGAGAGCGCGGGGAAGGGGGAGGGGCTCCAGGACCTTGCCTTCGAGGTTCCCTCCCGCGTGATCTGTCAGCTGATGGGGATCTCGGCCGAGGAGCGCCCTCGCTTGGCGGCGTTGACCGCGGACGTGGCGGCCGTCCTGTTCGAGGCCACGCCAACCCCGGAGATGGTGGCTGCCGCCAATGCCGCGGTCGCCGAGATCGACACCTTCTTCGAGGCTCAGGTCGAGGCGAGACGGGCCCGACCGGGGGATGATCTCATCAGCACGATGGTGCAGGTCGCGGACGGCTCTGACGACGTCACGGAGTACGAGTTGCTGGCGAACGTCCATTTCATGTACGGGGCGGGGTATGAGGAGACTCATTGCTTCATCGCCAGTGGGATCTTCCATCTGCTGACCAATCCCGACCTCGTCACCAGGCTTCGTACGGACGACGATGGTGGGGCAGCGGTCCAGCAGGAGCTGCTCCGCTACGACACCCCGTTGCAGTCGACCCTCCGAACAGTCAGGGAGGCGTGCGAAGTCAACGGGCATGCACTTGCAGCGGGCCAGTCCCTGCAGCTGCTGCTGGGCTCTGCCAACCGGGACGAGCTGGCATTCCCCGACCCCGACCGCCTCATCGTTGATCGTCCGGCCGAGCCCCGCATCGCCAGCTTTGGCGGCGGCAACCACCATTGCGCGGGACACCCGTTGGCCCGCATGGTCAGCATGGAGGTGTTCCAGGAGCTGGTGCGACGCCCGATTCACCTCGGAGTCCCGGCCGAGGCGATCGCCTGGCGGCCCGGGAATGTCTACCGGTGCCTGCAGTCGCTTCCGCTTTCGACCACCAGATGAATGATCATGTTCCTGCGCTGCGCAAACCGGTGAGGATCTCGCGGAGACGCTCGAGCGCCCGCTCCGCGCGGCCTTCGTCCAGGCCGTGGGTCAGCTGGTCGAACACGAGCCCGTCCAGGGCCGCGAACACCAGGTCGGTCAGGGCGGTGTCGTCGCCGAGGCCAAGTGCGATGAGCTCACGGCGCGTCGCTTCGCGATAGCTGCTGTAGACCTTTTCCGTCAGGTGAGAGAGGGCCGGCGTCCGGCGCGCTTCAAGCATCAGCTCGTACTGGAATGCCTGGGTGTCTGGCTCCTTCGTCACCGCGGCGGCCAGACCGGCCGAGAAGTCAGCCATCTCGCCTGTACCGGGCTCCAAGGCCCCTGATTCCATGCTGGTCAGGACCGAGTGCTCGAGCGCGGCCTCGATCAGCGCGTCACGGGTTCCGAAATGGTGCCGCACCAGGCCGTGGGTCATGCCTGCCTCTGCTGCGACAGCGCGGAACGTGAGGTTGCGCAGGCCACGGTTCGCCACGACGTGGACCGCCGCTCGTAGCAGCGCTTCGCGCCCTTCACCGTAGGCCGGACGTGCCTTGGGCCTGTCTTCGTTCTCGGTCTTGAGCTCGGGCACGGTGACTCCTATCCTCATGGACAGCCTAACGGGGGTGTCATCGGCGTGTACGCCGGTGGTCATCCAGATTGTGCGGTAGCGAATGACTATGCTGACGACATGACACCAACCTCAGCCGAGATGAAGCGTCTTGGAAGTCAGGTCGAGGACCGAACCGGCAGAACGATGTCAGAGATGCTCGCCGAGAAACAGGTGGCCGGTCTCGGCGTCGACATCCAGGCCATGACTCTCGTCTCGAACCTCTATCGCGTCGCGGCCCGCATGCGGAACCACTTCGAACAGGGGATCCTGCGCGAGACAGGCCTGACGTGGACGGGCTTCGTCACGCTGTGGGTGCTGTGGATCTGGGGCGAGATGCAAACTCGCCACCTCGCTGATGAGGTCAACGTCAACAGGAGCACCCTCAGCGGAGTCCTCAGCACGCTGGAGAACAAGGGACTCCTTGTGCGACGACCGCATGAGACTGAGGGCCGTCTTGTGCTTGTCGAGCTCACCGACAGCGGGCGCGACCTGATCTCAACCCTCTACCTCGAGTTCAACGCGGAGGAATCGTTCATTGTCTCCCGCCTGTCCAGTCGCCAACAGCAGCAGCTGACCGACGCGCTTCGCGTCATTCATGGACTCCTCGAGGACGAAGGTGAAGAGCGACGCGCGGGCAAGCAGCTCAAACCCGAGACATCCTGAACTCGGCGGCCGCCGCGACCAGCGCTGCGAACAGGTTCGCCTGCGGAACATCCGCTGCGGCCGTGTCCTCCGGGTGCCACTGGACGCCGAGGAACCATCCACCTGAGTCGACGGACTCGACCGCCTCGATGACGCCTCCGCTGGTTCGGGCCGAGACGACCAAGCCCTCGCCGAGCTGCGCGATCGATTGGTGGTGATAGCAGCTGATCGTCACGATGCTGTTCCCGGTCACACTGCGAAGGCGGGTGTTCGTGCTCAACGAGAGCTCTGACACGACGTGTCGGTGATGATCCTTCATGTCCTGCTCCAAGGTGCCGCCGAGCGACACGTTCACGACCTGGAGCCCCCGACAGATCGCTAGCAGCGGCACGTGGTCGGCCCATGCCCAGCGAGCGATGGCGAAGTCGAAGGCATCCTGCACCTCGTCGACGTCATACAGCGCCTCATGGTGCTCGGCGCCGTAGTGGCTGGCCGCGACATCCCCTCCACCGGGCAGGAGCACTCCGTCGGCGAAGCGCATCCGGTGGGCGATTTCCGACCCGTCGTCAGACGGTCGCGCTGGATGGACGAGCAAGGGCTCGCCGCCCGCCTCATACACCGCTTCGAGCAGGGCGGCGGCACCAACCTCGGCGGCATAGCGCAGAGCTGATGCGGAGCTCGAGAACCGGCTCGGGATCGCGATCAGCGGCCGGGTGGTCACAACGCTATCCAAGTGGTCTTCAGCTCGGTGTACTTGTCGAGGGCATGCGCTGACTTGTCCCGGCCGTTTCCGCTCTGCTTGTATCCGCCGAACGGGACGGTCATGTCGCCTTCCTCGTAGCAGTTGACCCAGACTGTCCCAGCCCGGAGGCGTCGGGCGACTCGGTGGGCAGTGCTGACATTCCTGGTCCAGATCGACGCGCCCAGCCCGTAGTCGGAGTCGTTTGCGAGTCGGACCGCCTGCTCGACGTCGGACGCGACCAGGACGGACAGCACCGGACCGAAGATCTCCTCGCGTGCCACAGCGGACTGTGGGTCGACATTGGTGAGCACAGTCGGTGCATAGTAGGCGCCTGCGCCGGTGGGCGTGACACGACAGCCGCCGGTGGCTATCGCGACGCCTTCGACAGCTGCCTGCTCGACGTAGCGCTCGACCGATCTGAGGCGTTGCTCGTTGACGAGCGGACCCATCGTGGTGCCCGGCACCAGTGGATCTCCGACCACGTTCTTGGCGGCACGGTCGACGATTGCCGCCGTGAGATCAGCCGCGACGGCGGCGTGGACGATCAGTCGCGACGGCGCAGTGCACATCTGACCGCTGTTGAAGAAGATGTTCCCCGCGATCACGTCGGCAGCCGCTTCGAGGTCAGCATCGGGCAGCACGACGCTCGGGGACTTGCCGCCCAGCTCCAGCCACACGTTCTTGAGGTTGGAGTCGGCTGAGTACCGCAAGAATTCCCGACCCACGTTGGTCGATCCAGTGAAGGCGAGCACGTCGACATCAGGATGGGAGCCAAGTGCCCGACCGGCGGTTGGACCGTTGCCGGTGACGACGTTGAGGACGCCGTCCGGTAGTCCCGCTTGCCGAGCCAGCTCAGCGATGCGCAACATCGACAGCGGCGACAGCTCGGACGGCTTGACGACGACCGAATTTCCTGCGGCGAGTGCTGGGGCGATCTTCCACGCGGCAAGAGTCATGGGGAAGTTCCACGGAGTGACGACGCCGACAACGCCCACCGGCTCCCGTGTGATGAGTGCCAACGCACCCTCACCCGTGTCGGGTGTCTCGCCGTTCATCTTGTCGGCGAACTCCGCGTACCAGCGATAGCACGCCACGGTGGTCTTCATCTCGATGTCGCGGGCGATCTCCACCGGCTTGCCCATCTCGAGGGCGATGAGAAGCGCCAGCTCATCGCGATGCGCCTCGACCAGGTCGGAGAACGTTTGCAGGACGCGCTTGCGTTGCTGTGGGGGCATTCGCGACCAGGTGCCCGCGTCGAACGCCGTCCGGGCTGCTTCGACGGCGTGGTCGACGTCCGCCGTGCCGGCGTCCGGCACCGTCGCCACGATGTGCCGGTCGCGTGGGGAGAAGACCGCCGTCGCCGTGCCACTGGCTGCGTCGACGTCTTGCCCGTTGATGATCATGCGCTCCGGGACGCGGATCGTGGCGGCGCGCCCGATCCAGTCAACTGCGGACTCGGTGGTGGTCGTCATGGCGGCTCCCTGACTCGTGGGGTCGGACTGGGGCGGAAGGGGGGTTGACGAGAACTATCCATCCGCATAGGTTGCTCGATATGGACAATACCGTTCGGAACCGAACGAGGGAAGAGGTCTCGTCGTGAGTCGTTTGCACGGTTTCTACGGTCCGCGTACTGCGACCGGCAAGGCGTCACTTCTCCCGGCCCCGCCATGGCACTACTCGGGCGACCTGTTGACGATCGAGTTCCGGGTCGATCCGGATCGCGTGGCCGAGCTGCTGCCCGAGCCGCTGGCCCTCGCAGACGAGGACCCGGGCGCCGTGGCGTTCATCTGGGCTGACTGGCAGTCCTGCGCGACCGATCGCGCTGAGCTGGCCGACCCGGTCCGCGGGCAGTACAAGGAAGCGTTCGTCGTCGTGAGATGCCAGTTCGAGGGGCGCACGTACAGCCGTTGCGTCTACATCTGGGTCGACACCGATTTCGCGATCGCTCGCGGCGCCTATCAGGGCTACCCGAAGAAGCTGGGCTCGATCCATCAGACGCGTCCACATCCGTTCGGTCCGGCGCCGCGCATCGCTGCGGGAGGCGCCTTCGGCGCGTCGCTTGCCGCGTCAGACCGCCGACTCGCGGAGGCCAGGATCACGTTGACGCGCGAGACCGAGACGAACGGCTTCGTGAACGGGCACAAGATGGCGCACGATCGCTGGGTCACGGACATCGCCGACCCGACCGCGTTCTCCTTGGACGAGATCATCAGCACCGGCGCCAAGGAATTCGAAGCGGGACCAGCATGGGCGGCAGACGTCGACCATTTCGAGCTCTTCGCGTCCCCCACGGAGGAGCTCGATCGGCTCGCGCCGCGAGAGATCATCGGCGGGTACTACCGTCAGGTCGGCGTCGTCTGGGACGGTGGCGAGCTGATCCACACCCGTTCCACGAACGGGGCGCCCGCATGAGTACCCAGGCAACAGTGGCTGGTGTCCAGGTCGACCTTCGGCACTGGATCGGCGGCGAACGTGTGGCGTCCGCCGAGACGTTCGAGGATGTCTCTCCGATCGATGAGACCGTCCTTGCGCACGTGCACAGCGGTGGACCCGGCGAGATCGATCGCGCGGTGACTGCCGCTCGATCGGCGTTCGCCGCCTGGGCCTCGATGCCGATCGGTGAGCGGGCAGCGATCCTGCATCGCGTTGCCGACGGCATCGACGCCCGCGCCGAGGACCTCGCGCAGGTCGAGACCGCTGACAACGGCGCCCTCCTGAGGTCGCACCGGCGAGGCGTCATGCCGCGGGTGGCCATGAACTTCCGGCACTTCGCCGACCATCTCCAGACGCTCGGCCGTCCGGACGGCAGCATCCGCGGACACCGGCAGCGCGTCACGTACGATCCGGCCGGAGTCGTCGCGATCATCACACCGTGGAACGCTCCGCTGATGCTCGCCACTTGGCGCATCGGCCCCGCCCTTGCCGCGGGCAACACGGTGGTGCTGAAGCCCCCGGAGTGGGCGCCGCTCACGGCATCCCTCTTCGCGGACATTGCTCATGAAGCGGGGCTGCCGGCTGGCGTGCTCAACGTCGTGCAGGGGACAGGCGTCGAGGCGGGCGCGCCTCTGACTGCGCACCCGGACATCAACCGGCTGGCGTTCACCGGCTCGGTGCCCACCGCTGGCGTCATCTCGCGAGCTGCGGCAGCCAACATCGTCCCGTTGTCGTACGAGCTGGGTGGCAAGTCGCCTCTGGTGGTGTTCGCCGACGCAGACTTCGACCTTGCCGTCGGTCTGGCTGTCGAGCAGTTCGACAACTCCGGGCAGGTGTGTCTGGGTGCGTTCCGGATCCTCGTGGAGGAAACCATCGCGTACTCCTTTGTCGAGGAGGTGACGCGCCGTACCCGCGACATCGTCC
The DNA here is from genome assembly GCF_001425755.1 of Aeromicrobium sp. Root344. Classification (GTDB taxonomy): domain Bacteria; phylum Actinomycetota; class Actinomycetes; order Propionibacteriales; family Nocardioidaceae; genus Aeromicrobium. Next base: position 1,926,535 of record NZ_LMDH01000001.1, read on the forward strand.
AGGGTGATCCTCGCGACGAGAAGACTGACATGAGCTGTCTCATCACGCGATCGCACTTCGAGAAGGTTGACGGTTTCGTCAGTCGAGCCCTGGAGGCCGGCGCAAAGGCGTTGGTCGGCGGTGGACCCAATGCAGAGCTCGGTGGTCTGTACTACCAGCCGACGGTGCTGGTCGATGCCGAACCGGGCAGCGAGATCCTGACCGAAGAAGTGTTCGGGCCGGTCCTGACGATCCAGACGTTCCGCACCGAGGAGCAGGCCATCAGCATGGCCAACGACACCCGTTTCGGCCTGGCCGCGACACTCGTGACCGGGGATCCCGTCAGGGCTGAACGAGTCAGTTCCGCCCTCGTCGCCGGCACCGTGTGGGTCAACTGCTTCTTCGTACGCGATCTCGGTGCGCCGTTCGGCGGCTCAGGACGGTCCGGGATCGGCCGAGAAGGCGGCGACTGGTCGTTCGAGTTCTATTCCGACATCAAGAACACCGTGTTCTCACCCGAGGGCTGGCGCACGGACACATCGACCACGGGAGAACATCATGGGTGACATCGTCGGCGCCGGTCTGCTGGCGCACGTACCGACCATCGTCCTGCCTGGGGCAACACGACGCGAGCTCAACCACGGGCAGGACTCGACGCTCGTCTCGGGGCTCGAGGAGCTTCGTGCCGAGGTCTTCGACGTGCTCGACTACGACACTGTCGTGGTCCTCGACTCGCACTGGGCGACGACAGTCGAGTTCGTCGTCACAGCGCAGAACAGGCGGGCCGGACTCTTCACGTCCGAGGAGCTGCCGCGCGGCATGTGCCGGCGGCCGTACGACTTCGCAGGCGATCCAGAGCTCGCCCATGCGATCGCGGCTAGGGGTGCTGAGCACGGCACGTGGATCACGGCGATCGACGACGACCACCTGCCGATCTTCTACGCGACGACGAATCTCTGGGAGTTCCTGGGACAGGGGCTGCCCGACAAGCGATGGGTCTCGATCGGGGTCTGCCAGACCGCGGACACCGAGGACAATCTCCGACTGGGCCGAGCCTTGGGCGACGCGATTCGTGCGTCAGACCGACGTGTGCTCCTGATCGCTTCCGGAGCGATGTCGCACACGTTCTGGCCGCTGCGCGAGCTCCGCCAGCACGAGTCCGCCGGCGTCGACCACATCTTCACCCCAGAAGCCGCAGAAGCCGACCGCGTACGACTGGAGTGGCTCGCGGCAGGTGACCACCGGCAGGTGCTCGACACGATGCCGGAGTTCTACCGCTTCCGGCCCGAGGCGCGCTTCGGGCACTACCTGATGATGCTCGGCGCCCTCGGCGAAGGTGACTGCACTGCGCCTTCTCGCATGTATGGCGAGTACGAGAACTCGATCGGCACGGGCCAGGTCCACCTGTGGTTCGACCGGCCTGCCGCGGGATTTCCGGCCCCTCGCCGCACTGACCTGACCGAGGCCGATGCCCGCTACTTCCCACTGACTGCAGGAGATCCCGCATGACCGAGTTCAGAAGAATCCTTCTCGACGGCAACGTCGTCCAGACCGTACGAGCGGGGGAGGAGCTTCGAGCTCCCGATGGTCGAACCGTCGCCATCGAGGAGGCAACCCACCTGCCCCCCGTCGTGCCTTCCAAGATCGTCGCTGTCCATCTCAACTACGAGAGCAGGGTCGCCGAGTTTGGGATCGGGCTGCCGGACGCACCGACCTACTTCCACAAGCCGACCTCGGCGCTCAACGCCCATGACGGTGCCGTCGTGCGTCCCGAGCGATGCAAGTGGTTGAACTTCGAGGGCGAGATCGCCATCGTCATCGGCAAGACGGCGCGCAACGTGAGCCCGGACGAGGCGGGGGACCACATCGCGGGCTACACGATCGCCAACGACTACGGGTTGCACGACTTCCGGGACACCGACGCTGGATCGATGCTGCGCGTCAAGGGCTCCGACACCCTGTGCCCGCTTGGCCCCGGCCTCATCGATGACTGGGACTTCCACGACAAGCGCATTCGGACGTTGGTCAACGGGGAGGTCAAGCAGGACGGCAACACGTCCGAGATGAAGTGGGACATGAACTACCTGGTGGCCGACATCGCGCGGACCATCACGCTGTTCCCAGGCGACGTGCTCCTCTCGGGGACGCCGGCAACGTCGCGAACGGTGTACCCGGGGGACATCGTCGAGGTCGAGGTCGAAGGGCTGGGCACCTTGCGGAACCACATCGTCTCCGGTCCTGTTCCGGTCCGTGAGGACTGCGGGGCCCAGCCAACCGAAAGTGAAGAAGTGCTTTCGACTGCACTGGGCGGCGATTGGGAGCACCGCGGCCAACGTGCGCCGCAGCGCTGAGAAGCGACAGGTCTTGGAGGCCCGCAGATGACGACTGACACGATGACCGTGGTCCGAGAAGTGGAGCTTGAGCTCGAGGTCGAACAGGCTCATGCAGCAGCCGATGGCGTGCTCGCATTGACGCTCGTCGATCCGTCGGGATCCGCGCTGCCGCGTTGGACGCCGGGCGCCCACGTCGACCTGATGCTCGAGTCCGGGCTCACGCGCCAGTACTCGCTCTGCGGTGACCCCAGGGACTCCCATCGATGGCGAGTAGCGGTGCTCCGTTCCGACGATGGCAGAGGTGGATCCCGATCGATCCACGAGAGCCTGAAATCGGGCTCGCGCCTCAAGGTCCGCGGACCGCGCAACCATTTCCCGCTCGTGCGTGCATCGTCATACCGGTTCATCGCGGGGGGTATTGGTATCACGCCATTGCTGCCGATGATCAGGGAGGTGCAAGCGGCCGGAGACGAGTGGTCGCTGACCTACTGCGGACGCAGCATCGCCTCCATGGCGTTCGTCGACGAGCTCCTCGAATTCGGCGACAAGGTACGCATCGCGCCCAGCGACCAAGTGGGACGGATCGACCTTGCCGAAGCCGTCGGGGACGACGACGGCTCGTTGATCTACTGCTGCGGTCCAGAAGGGTTGCTGGAGGCCGTCGAATCAGTGGTCAGCACTCGTCCGGATCGCTCGAGCTCGTTGAAGGTCGAACGGTTCGCGGCCAAGGCCGCGGTCGACGACGACGGTCCAGAGGATGCGTTCGAGGTCGTCCTGCAGCGATCTGGAAAGAAGCTCACGGTCGAGCCCGGCCAGTCCGTGTTCGACGTGGTGCAGGAGGCCGGCGTGAGCGTGCTCGGGTCTTGCTTCGAGGGCGTCTGCGGTACGTGCGAGACCGGCGTGATCAGCGGCGACGTGGACCATCGCGACTCGATCCTGTCCGACGAGGAGCGGGAGTCGAACGAGTACATGTTGATCTGCGTCTCCCGCTGCACCTCCGGCCGGCTCACCCTCGACCTCTGACAGACGGGACTCTTCACCATGATTCGCTCAGCAGAACGTGCGCGGCGTGACCGCCTCGACCAATTTCCACTCAACTGTTGGTATGTCGCTGCAGCAGCGGAGGCAGTGACCCGGACTCCCATCCGCCGCCGGATAGCTGACATGCCGATCGTGCTCTACAGGGCCGAGAGCGGAGTTGCTGTCGCGTTGATCGACAAGTGCGCACATCGCGGATACCCGCTGAGTCGCGGACATGTCGACGGCGACAACATCGTCGATGGTTACCACGGGTTCACGTACGGTCCTGATGGTCGCTGCATCCGCGTCCCGTCACAGTCGCACGTGCCATTCGGCGCCGAAGTCCGCGCCTTTCCGGTCGTCGAGCTCAACGGTTTCGTGTGGCTGTGGCCGGGATCTGCCAACGCGTCGGACGGACGTACTCCACCGGAGCTCCCGTGGCTGGAGGATCCGAGCTGGAGAACCGTCGCGGGCGAGGATGAGGTCGAGGCGAACTTTCTTCTGCTGCACGAGAACTTCGCCGACATCACGCATGTGCCCGTTGTAGCCCCCGACATTGCGCCCGCCGTCCTGCTCGACTCACCGCCGCCTCTCGAGGTCAAGCTCAACGAAACGACCGTGACGCACGTCAGGTCCTTCCCACGGTCACCGCTGGCCCCGTGGCACGCCGGCCTCCTGGGCGTGTCGCCCGAGGAGCAGCACGTTCAGACCGAGGAAGGCTCGTTCGTCGGACCAGGTCTCTGGATCGACAGCTTCGACGTCCGCGTCGCTGACTCGGAATCTGTCCCGGCCGGGCTCTATCACCTACGTTTCGTCCAGGCGGTCACTCCTCGCGCCGTGGGAAGCACCGGATTGATCTGGCGGCTGAGTCGCAATTTCGCGGTCAACGACACGCGGGTGAGCCAACAGCTCGAGGCGACATTCCGGAGCTATTACACCCGCGTCAAGGACGTCCTGGAGATCCTGCAGTCCAGCAACGACCGCGACCCCCTCGAGCGTGAGGTTCATGTCAGTGCTGACGCGGCCGCCCTCGAGGTGCGTCGGATCATCCGCGCGATGCTGATCGAGCAGGGCGAGACACCTCTGGGGTCGATCGCGACGAGGACTCGCGCACGTGTGAGTCGCGATGACTAACCGAGAAACTTTACAAATGGCAAGTTTGTCGCGTACCGTTCATTCACACCCACGTCAGGAGCAGCCCGTGCAGCACGACCTGGAGGGTCTCGCCGCAGCAGAGCAGCGACTTCGAGATCAAGACATCGACGTGGTTCGACTCGGCTACTCCGACTTCATCGGCTCGGAGCGCGGCCGGGATGTGCTGACCAGCCGTCTGGCGCGAACCGCCGCGGGCGGGGTGGCGTTCTGCCGCTCGGTGTACGGTACGACCCCCCGCGGGGACGTGGTCGATTTCGAGGGCGGACTGGCCGACGGGCTGCCTGACGTCGTTGCTCGACCGGACTTGGCGACCCTGATCGCCATGCCTTGGGAGCCCGGCGTCGCACACTGCATCGTCGACGTCTTCAATCCGGACGGGACGCCATCACAGGAGAGCCCTCGCAACGTCCTGCGGCGCGTGGTGGAGAAGTTCGCCGAGCTTGACTTGTCACCCGTTCTCGGACCAGAGCTCGAGTTCTTCGTGCTGGATGCTGATCCGTCCACGCCGACCGGATGGTCACGATACGGCGAAGCCACCGGAAACGTATATGTCTCCGGGCGCAAGGGCGATCCCGACAACTTTCTCCTGGACACACTCAGGCAGCTCGATGGCTATGGTCTCGAGGTGGTGGCCGGCAACCACGAGTTCTCGAGTGGACAGTTCGAGATCAACCTCTGGCACTCGACCGCGCTGGACGCAGCGGATCGGGCGTTCCGGTTCAAGGCGGCGATCAAGGAGCTGGCGCGCCGCGCCGGGAAGAGCGTCACCTTCATGGCCAAGCCGTTCAACGACGAGGGTGGCTCCGGATTCCACCTGCACTTCTCGGCGCTCACCGATGACGGCGCCGCCGCGTTCGACGATCCCCTTGGCGCTCATGGCCTGTCCGACACGGGACGAAGCGCGATCGCCGGCGTCCTGCAGCACGCCCCAGCCATCGCGGCACTGTGCAACCCGACCATCAACTCTTACAAGCGATTCGGACCCGACACCCTTGCGCCATGGCTGATCGACTGGGGGCTGGACAACCGGAGCGCGATGGTCCGGATCCCGCCCGAGCGGGGGATGGCGTCCAGGCTCGAGCTCCGCCTCGGCGACGCGACAGCCAACCCCTATCTTGCGATCGCGGCGACGCTGGCTGCCGCATATCTGGGGATCAAGTCGAAGGCGGAACTCGGGAGTCCTCTTGAGGGCTACGGCTACGACGAGACCAAGGCTCCGAGGCTTCCGTCATCGCTCGGTGCGTCCCTGGACGCACTGGAGGCGGACCAGGAACTGACGGAGATCTTGGGGCTCACGTTCGTGAACTCCTTCGTCGCCTACAAACGCAACGAGCTCGAAAGGTTCTCCCGCTGGGTGACCGACTGGGAATCGCGCGAGTACGCCTACCACCTCTGAACACCTTCCGATGCGGAGCAAGCATGACAACACAGCACACCCTCCCGGGAATCGATCTCACTGATCTCAGCTTGTTCGAGCGCAATGAGGCTTGGACCGCGTTCGAAACCCTCCGGGCCGAGGCGCCGGTGCACTGGAATGCTGAGGCGCTGCCCAACTCCGGGTTCTGGTCGGTGACGCGGCACGCCGACATCAAGGCGGTCGACAGCGATCCGGAGACCTTCACATCGACGAAGTACGTGAACCTCGAGGAGGTCGACGACGAGGACTACGTCGCCCTGCGTCGCTCCATGCTCGAGAGCGACGGCACGCGCCACATGGCGCTGCGCAAGTTGCTGCTGCGTGACTTCGGTGGTCGCATGCTCGGGCGCTACGAGGAATTTCTCCGGGACCTGACACGCCAAACCGTCGAAGAGGCGCTGGCCCAGGACGAGTTCGACTTCGTCGAGAAGATCAGCGCTGACTTCCCGATCCAGGTTCTCGCCCGTCTGCTCGAGGTGCCCGAGACCGACACGGATCAGCTCATCGAATGGGGCAACCGGATCATCGGCAACACCGATCCCGACTATGCCGACGTTCTCCTCGGCAGCAGCGACAGCGAGACCTACAAGCATCTGCCGTTCAGGTCTCCGGCCTCGCTGGAGGTGTTCGAGTACGGCCGAAAGCTCGCGGCTGAACGGCGCGGGGGTGACGGCGACGACCTCGTCAGCAAGCTCGTCAACCGGGTGCCCGAAGACGGTGAGCCGCTGACCGCGACCGAGTTCGACAACTACTTTCTCCTTCTCGTCGTCGCCGGGAACGAGACGACCCGGCACGCCATCAGTCACGCGATGCTGGCCCTGATCAACAACCCTGAGCAACTGGCATACCTGCGCGACAACCCTGAGGCCATGGCTGTCGGGGTTGAGGAGCTGATCCGCTGGGCGTCACCGGTCTATCACTTCCGAAGGACTGCGACCCGCGATGTCGAGCTGGGCGGTGCACAGATCAAGAAGGGCGACAAGGTCGTCATGTGGTTCGCTTCCGGCAACCGCGACGAGACCGTGTTCGACGCCGCCGACCAGCTGGACGTCAGGCGCTACCCCAATGACCACGTCACGTTCGGCAAGGGCGGCCCGCACTTCTGCTTGGGCAGCAACCTCGCCCGCATGGAGATCCGCATCCTGTTCGAGACCCTCCTGCCGCGTATCGAGTCGATCAAGGTGAACGGCGACGTCACCCGGGTGCGCAGCAACTTCGTGAACGGGATCAAGAAGTTTCCTGTCTCGGTAGTCTCGCGACCGGCACCTTGATCTGATGAAGCACTTGCTTCTCATCGGGCACGACTACCTTTCGGCGGGGCCGATCGAGGAGCGCTTCATTGCGCGCGGCTACCACGTCGATCGCGTCCAGGTGGTTCCGCCGGGCCGTACCGACAATCCCGGCGTGGACTTCGACTTCCCGGACCCGCGTGACTACGACGCCATCCTCGTGCTGGGTGCCCGGTGGAGCGTCTACAGCGACCAGGTCGCGTCGTGGGTGAAGCCCGAGCTCGAGCTTTTGCAGACCGCAGACGAGTCCGGAGTGCCCGTCTTCGGGATCTGCTTCGGCGGGCAGATGCTCGCCCAAGCGCATGGCGGCGACGTCGTCGCATCGCCGGCCCCGGAGATCGGCCCGCACGTCGTGTTGGGAGTGCCAGCAGTGACCGGGGTCTGGACGCAATGGCACCACGACCGGTTCGTGCCGCCGGCGGAGGCGACAGTCGTCGGCGTCAACGCCGCTGCCCCGCAGGCGTTCGTGCTCCGCCGCAACCTCGCATTGCAGTTCCACCCGGAGGTCGACGCCGACAGCGTACGCGCCTGGATTGAGGACGGAGGCGCGCAGGACGCCCGGGACAGCGGGCTCGACCCCGACGTGCTGCTGGATCATATTGCTTCCCTGGACGAGGAGATCCGAGTCCGGGCGGCCGCGCTCGTCAACTACTTCCTCGACGATGTCGCGGCTACGTGATGGCTCGGCCGTCGGTGCAGCGGCACTGAACGGGCTGAGAAGGTGCACCCCCGGTGGACCCCCACGGTGATATCAGCGACTCCGCGACCACGAATGCACTCGAGATAACGGGCAGAAACTCAGTCCGGAGTCACCAGCGGTGAGGAGACTTGTCCATGTGGCACCGCCCGGTTTGGCCACTCGCGGCGTCCCGGTGGCCTTAAGGAGTACGCAACTACTCCGAGGAGCACACGATGACCGAGAATTTCAATCGCGCCAGTGACGAGGGAGAAGCCGTCATGCTGACGCTCGACGAAGCTGCTGCGCTGGTGCGCACTCCCGTCGCGACTCTCCGTTACTGGCGCCACATGGGAACCGGGCCGCGGAGCTTCCGCGTGGGCCGTGCCGTTCGCTACTGGCGGGCTGACGTGATCGCGTGGCTGCACGAGCAGACCATCCACAGCGGCGTCGGAACTCATTGATGCTGTCGGGGCACCCCCCGAGACTGGGACGAGGAGGCAGTCATGGCCAGCATTGAGAAGCGCACGGCAAGCGGCAAGAGCGTTTGGCGAGCCCACTACCGAACACCCGCCGGGAAACAGCGCAACAAGACCTTCCAACGCAAGGTCGATGCCGAACGGTTCTTGACCAGTGTGGAGAGCTCGAAGAACACCGGCTCGTATGTCGACCCGGCGCTTTCGCGGATCACTGTGGGGGAGTGGGCGAAGCTCTGGCTCGCGGGCCAGACACAGCTCAAGCCGACGACCCAGGAGCGATATGAGGGTGTCGTGCGCAAGCACATCAATCCAGCGTGGAGCAACGTCAAGTTGTCCGCCGTGTTGCACTCCGAGGTCCAGGTATGGGTCACCGAGCTGACAAGGACTCAATCGCCGGCGTCGGTTCGCAAGATCCACCGCGTGCTCTCACTCATGCTCGACATGGCCGTCAGGGACGGGCGGCTCGTTCGGAACGTCGCCACTCAGGTCAACCTCCCGCGACCGGTCAAGCACGAGCGGCGCTACCTGACCCATGCGCAGGTCGATGCCCTGGCCCAGGCGTGCGGCTACCCGGCCGAGGTCAGCAAGCATCGAGCTCACGACGAGCGCACGAATGAGATGTATCGCCTCGTCGTCCTGTTCCTGGCCTACACGGGTGTCCGCTTCGGGGAGATGGCGGCGCTGCGCGTGCGGCGTATCGATCTGGAGAAGCGTCGTGCCGTGATCGCCGAGTCGGTCACGCCGGTGCAGGGCCTCGGCATGGTGTGGGGTACCACCAAGACGCATCAACGACGTGAGGTGCCTATTCCGCGTTTCCTCGTCGATGATCTTGCCCAACATCTCGAAGGCAGGGAGCCGGACGATCTCGTGTTCGCAGGCATCCGCAGCGGCAACCCACTGCGGGTATCGGGCTTCCGGAAAGTGTTCAGGCCAGCTGCGGAGTCGATCGGCATTCCTGATCTCTATCCGCACGAGCTGCGGCACACGGCAGCTTCCCTCGCGATCGCGTCCGGTGCAGACGTCAAGGTGGTGCAGCAGATGCTCGGTCACGGGTCGGCGACGATGACCCTCGACACGTATGGCCACCTGTTTGAGAACCGCCTCGATGAGGTCGCCGACGCGATGGACGCGGCTCGCCATCTGGAGCGCGGTTCGACACCTGCGTTGCCCGCGGAACGTGCTGTTGCCAAAGTGTTGCCAATTGGGCAATCAGATGAGCGGCTGTCCAGGTTGCTGGAGCGCATCGCTGCAGGTCAGATGCCGTTTGAGACTGGCACCCCCAACGGGATTCGAACCCGTGCTACCGCCGTGAAAGGGCGGCGTCCTAGGCCGCTAGACGATGGGGGCCGGAAAGCCCGTTCAGCATAGTGGGTGAGGGATGTGCCGCCCAAACCGCATCAGGCAGGATGGAAGCATGATCGAGGTCAGCGAGGACCGCTTCGCCGAGCTCGTCGAGGCCGCGTTCGACGCGGTGCCGGCCGAGCTCGCGGCCCTGCTCGACAACGTCGTGCTGTTCATCGAGGACGACGCCCCTGCCGACGACCCGACGCTGCTGGGCTTCTACGACGGCATACCGCTGACCGAGCGCGACACCTCCTACGGTGGGGTCATGCCCGACCGCATCCACGTCTACCGCAACCCGACGCTCGCGATCTGCGACACCGAGGAGGACGTCGTCGAGGAGGTCGGCATCACCGTCGTCCACGAGATCGCCCACCACTTCGGCATCGAGGACGACCGACTCCACGAGCTGGGCTATGCCTGAGATCCGCCGCGCCGACGACCGTTTCCGCACTGACGGCGACGGCGTGACGACGTGGCACAGCTTCTCGTACGGCCAGCACTACGACCCTGACAACGTCGGCTTCGGCCCACTCATCGCGATCAACACCGAACGCATCGACGCCGGCCGGGGCTACGAGCTGCACCACCACGCAGACGTCGAGATCGTGACCTGGGTGCTCGAGGGCGCGCTCCAGCACCAGGACGGCACGGGTCACCGTGGCACCATCCAACCGCGCACGGCGCAGCGCTTGAGCGCCGGCACCGGTGTGCAGCACTCCGAGCAGAACGCGTCCGACGACGTGCCCTTGGTGTTCGTGCAGATGATGCTGAGCTCGGACCACGACGCCGAGCCGGAGTACGCGCAGGCCGACGTCGACCCACGTCCGGGCGAGCTGACCCCGACGGTCGACGTGCACACCGGGGCCGAGCTGTTCGTCGTACGCCTGACGGCCGGCCAGTCCGTGACGGTCCCTGCCGCGCGTCGCAGCCTGGTGCACATCACCGAAGGGTCGCTCAGCCTGGGCGACGCGACGCTCGCCGCGGGCGATGAGGCCCGGCTGACGGACGAGGGTGAGTACGATCTGAGGGCGTCCAGCGCCGCAACCGCGCTGATCTGGCAACTGCAGAGGTGACACGGATGACGGTCCTCGTCCTCAACGGCCCCAACCTCGGTCGTCTCGGCGTGCGCGAGCCCGACGTCTACGGCACCGCGACGTACGCCGACCTGGTGGCGCGCTGCGAAGAGGTCGCCAAGGAGTCCGGCGTCGACGTCGACGTCCGCCAGACCGACACCGAGTCCGAGATGATCGGCTGGCTGCACGACGCCGCCGACGCCGGCTCGCCGGTCATCCTCAACGCCGGCGCCTGGACCCACACGTCGGTCGCGGTGCGTGACGCGGCGAGCCAGCTGAGCGCCCCGCTGGTGGAGGTGCACCTCAGCAACGTGCACGCGCGGGAGTCGTTCCGCCACACCTCCTACCTCAGCGACATCGCCGCCGCCGTGGTCGTCGGCATGGGCCTCGAGGGCTATGCCGCTGCCATTCGGTTCCTGGCTGTCTCTTAGGGCGACCTACGACGCGAGGTGTCGTCAGACGGGTCTAACCTGAAACACGTGAAAGGTTGGCAGGCCCACGGGGAAGCCGTTGATCGGTTGCTGGCGTCGTACGCGCGCATAGCTCCGGGAGACCGCGTACGCCTCGCCAAGAAGACGTCCAACCTGTTCCGTCCGCGCCAGGGCAACGACTCGCCCGGCCTCGACGTCAGCGGGCTCGACGGCGTCATCGCGATCGACACCGAGGCGCAGACCGCCGAGGTGCAGGGCATCTGCACCTATGAGCAGCTCGTCGCCGAGACGCTCGCACACGGCTTCATCCCGTACGTCGTGCCGCAGCTGCGCACGATCACGCTCGGCGGCGCCGTGACGGGGCTCGGCATCGAGTCGACCTCGTTCCGCAGCGGGCTGCCTCACGAGTCGGTGCTCGAGATGGACATCCTCACGGGCTCCGGCGAGGTCGTGACTGCGGCGCCGGAGGGCGATCACGCCGACCTGTTCGAGGCGTTCCCCAACTCCTACGGCAGCCTCGGCTACGCCACGCGACTCAGGATCAAGCTCGAGAAGGTCCCCCCGTTCGTCACCCTGCGCCACGTCCAGGTCGCCGACGCCGCGGCTGCGGTCAAGGCCATCGAGGTCATCGCCGAGACCGGCGAGTGGCACGGTGAGCGCGTCGACGGCCTCGACGGCACCGCGTTCAGCCCCGACGAGATCTACCTGACGCTCGCCCACTTCACCGACACGCCGCAGACCGTCAGCGACTACACGGGCCAGCAGATCTACTACCGGTCGATCCAGACCCGCGAGACCGACGCCCTCACGATGAACGACTACATCTGGCGCTGGGACACCGACTGGTTCTGGTGCTCCGGAGCATTCGGCGCGCAGAACAGGTGGGTCCGCAGGGTGTGGCCCACCAGGTGGCGCCGCAGCGACGTCTACCACCGGCTCGTCGGGCTCGACGAGAAGGTCGGCCTCAGCAAGGTCCTCGACAGGATCAAGAAGGTGCCGGGTCGAGAGCGTGTGATCCAGGACGTCGAGGTCCCGGTCGACCGGCTGCCGGAGTTCCTCGAGTGGTTCGACGCCGAGGTCGGCATGCGCCCCGTGTGGCTCTGCCCGCTGAGGACGACGCGGCCGTGGCCGGTCTACCCGCTGACGCCCGGAGAGACGTACGTCAACGCCGGCTTCTGGGGCACCGTCGAGGTCCCGGCCGGTTCCCCCGAGGGCATGGTCAACCGCAAGATCGAGGACTTCGTGCACAGCCTCGGCGGGCACAAGTCCCTCTACTCCGAGGCGTTCTACGACCAGGAGACGTTCGAGCAGATGTATGGCGGCGAGGTGCTCGCCGCCGCCCGAGGGCGATACGACCCCGAGGGCAGACTGAGCACCCTGTACGAGAAAGCGGTGAGGAACTCATGACCACAGACGTGGGAGTACGACTGTCGATCGCTGACGCGCTCGGCCGGCTCATGAAGGACGGCCTGCCGTTCCGCTTCGAGGCCTTCGACGGCAGCATCGCGGGACCCGAGGACGCCCCCATCAAGCTGCGACTCGTCAACGAGCGCGGCCTGTCCTACCTGATGACCGCCCCAGGCGACCTCGGCTTCGCCCGCGCCTACGTCTCGGGTGACCTCGAGCTCGAGGGTGTGCACCCGGGCAACCCCTACGACGCCATGGTCCTGGTGATGAGCCAGCTCAAGTTCAAGGTGCCGTCGGCCGCTGAGATGGTGCAGATCGTCCGCAGCCTCGGCTTCGGCAACCTCAAGCCCCCGCCCCCGCCGCCGGAGGAGCACCTCCCCAAGTGGCGCCGCGCGATGGAGGGTCTGCGCCACAACAAGAAGCGTGACGCCGAGGCGATCCACCACCACTACGACGTCTCCAACCGCTTCTACGAGCTCGTGCTCGGCCCGTCGATGACCTACACGTGTGCGGTCTTCCCGACGCTCGAGTCCACGCTCGAGGAGGCCCAGTACGAGAAGTACGACCTCGTCGCCCGCAAGCTCGACCTCATGCCCGGCCAGCGACTGCTCGACATCGGCTGTGGCTGGGGCGGCATGGTCCGCCACGCCGCCAAGCACTACGGCGTCAAGGTCCTCGGCGTGACGCTGTCCCGTGAGCAGGCCAGCTGGGCACAGGAGGAGATCAAGCGCCAGGGCCTCGACGACCTCGCCGAGGTCCGGTTCATGGACTACCGCGACGTCACCGAGACCGACTTCGACGCGATCAGCTCGATCGGCCTCACCGAGCACATCGGCGTGCGCAACTACCCGTCCTACTTCGGCTTCCTCAACGACCACCTCAAGGTCGGCGGCCGACTGCTCAACCACTGCATCACCCGACCGCACAACAAGACGATGTCGACCGGTGCGTTCATCGACCGCTACGTCTTCCCGGACGGCGAGCTCACCGGCGTCGGCCGCATCACGGTGGCGGCGCAGGACGCCGGCCTCGAGGTACGCCACGTCGAGAACCTCCGCGAGCACTATGCGCTGACGCTCAAGGGCTGGTGCGACAACCTCGTCGACAACTGGGACGAGGCGCTCGGCGAGGTCAGCCTCGGCCGGGCCAAGGTGTGGGGCATCTACATGGCCGGATCGCGGCTCGCGTTCGAGCGCAACGAGATCGAGCTGCACCACGTGCTCGCGGTCAAGACCGACTCGCACGGCAACGCCGACTGGCCGCTCCGCCCGACGTGGGGCAGCTGAGCGCGTCCTCGTTAGAGTGGCGTGCGGACCCCGGGCACGGGGTCGGCTCAGCGTCCGGAAGGCAGGTTGCAGGTGAGCGGCGATCCGCCCGAGTTCCTCACGACGTACGCCCGCCAGACGTCGCTGGATCCGCGCACCATCGCAGCCGTCGCGTTGCGCTATCGCGCCGACGAGTCCGTCACGTTGCTGTCACTGATGGCCTCCGGCGGCACCCTGACCTATGACGGGGTGCTGGCTGCCGCCCGCCGGGTGATCAGCGGCGAGACCGACGCCACGGGCAGCGGACTCACCGATCTCGACGCGCTCGCCGCCCTGGCCCGCGCGATCGCCGGCCGGCCGGGACCCGGACCCGACTACACCGAGTCGGCCGATCTGCACCAGGCGCTCCGGGTGCTGGGCCACCGGCCCCGTCGCAAGGACGACACGCACCGGCTCGAGGCGCAGACCAACCTCGCTGCCGGCCGGCACGACTACGTCGAGTCGATCCTGCCGCAGATCACGCTCGACAAGGACAGCCGATGGATGGTGGAGACCGACCTGGTCAGTCCCGAGGCCGGCCGGCCCGGTTCCACCGAGGACGAGTGGCTGCGCTCGTTCAACCGGCTGTTCACGTCTCGGGGACTCTCGCCGATCGGGCTGCTCGACGGCGACGGGGCGAGGTTCGACCGCCTGCGGCCGGCAGAGCCGCCGGCGAAGGTCGCCGGTGACGGGCCCACCGTCACGATCATCATGTCGGTCTTCAAGCCCGACCAGAGCCTGTTCACGGCGCTGCGGTCGTTGATCGACCAGACCTGGCCGCACCTCGAGATCCTCATGGTGGACGACTGCTCGGGTCCGAAGTTCACGCCGCTGCTGACCCAGGCGGCGGCGATGGACGACCGCATCGAGCTGGTCGTGATGCCGCAGAACGGCGGGACCTACAAGATCCGCAACACCGCGATCGCCCGCGCTCGCGGCGAGTTCATCGGCTTCCAGGACTCCGACGACTGGTCCCACCCCGAGCGCATCCAGCGCCAGCTCCAGCCTCTGCTGGACGACCCGGCGCTCGTCGCCTCGGCGAGTCGCGCGGTCCGCGTGACGGGCGACGTCATCACGAGCAAGGTCGGCTATCCGACGGTGCGACCCAACGCCTCCTCCTTGGTGTTCCGCCGCGACATCGTGATGGAGACTCTCGGTGGCTTCGACGAGGTCCGCAAGAGCGCCGACATGGAGTTCGGCGAGCGGATCAAGACCGTGTTCGGCCGCGAGCGGATCGCCGCCATCAAGGACCCCCTGGCCTTGATCCAGCTGTCGCACGCGTCGCTGTCGCTCGAGGACTTCCGGTTCGGCTGGCAGGACGCCGACCGGGTGTTCTACCGAGACGCGATCAACCACTGGCACGACCAGATCGCCGCCGGGACCGAGTCGCCTCTGCTCGACCCGGCTGCGCCCCGGCGGTTCGCGGCCCCCGAGCGGTTCTTCGGCAAGGGTGCTCCCGTGACCGATGCCGCGGACGTGCTGCTGGTGTCGGACTGGCGACCGGGCAACCCGCGCTGCAACGGCAACGTCCAGGAGCTCACGGCCCTGGCCGACTCGGGCCTGGTCACGGCGGTCGTCCACGCGGAAGCCATGCGCTACGCCGACGACAAGCGGCTTCCCCCGGCGCCGGCCGTGCTC
This sequence comes from Aeromicrobium sp. Root344, assembly GCF_001425755.1. Taxonomy (GTDB): domain Bacteria; phylum Actinomycetota; class Actinomycetes; order Propionibacteriales; family Nocardioidaceae; genus Aeromicrobium. The sequence goes on from NZ_LMDH01000001.1 coordinate 1,942,080, forward strand.
GACCTGCGCAACGAGGGACGCATCGTGACCCCGGCCTGGCGCGACGACCTGCGGGCCCGGCTCGTGCTGGTCCACGATCCAGAGCTGCTGAGCTACCCGCGCCCTGCCGTCGATGTCGGCCTGCGTGCCGACCGGGTCGTCATCCGGGCGGCATACCCGCCCCGTGCTCCCGGTGACGATGCCCTGGTCTACGACCCGGTGCACATCCAGCAGCACGTGCAGGAGCTCTTCGGGGCACCGGCCGAGTGGTTGCCCACCAACGACTCGATCGCCAAGGCGCTCGTCGCCGACGGAGCCGGCACCGTGCTCGAGCCCCAGCACCTGGGGGTGGTCAACGTCCATCGCGTACGCCGTCGCGGTCAGCGTGGTGGGCCGCGGCCCGTCATCGGCACGTCCGGCATCGAGCCACTCGCCGAAGACCGGCCGGACTGGGCCACGCTGCTGGGCTGCTTCCCCGACGACGACCGTCTCGACATCCGCATCCGCGACGTACGCGGCACCGTGGCCGCGATCGAGCGGCCGGCGCCGCTGCCGCCCAACTGGCTCCTCGACTCGGCACCGCTGGCCCTGTTCCTGCGCCAGCTCGACGTGTTCGTGGGGCTGCCCCGCCGCACGTGGGGACCCGAGCCGATGTTCGCGGCGCTGACGGCGATGTCGCAGGGCTGCGTCGTGTTCCTCGACCCCGCTTACGAGTCGCAGTTCGGCGACGCCGCCCGCTACTGGGGCGAGGCACCGCCTGCCACGGCGATCACGGCGTTGCTCAAGGATCGTCCGGCGTTCCGGGCCCAGCAGGAGCGCGGCTACGAGTTCGTGGCGGCGGAGCTGTCGCCCGAGGCCTTCACCACCAGGATCGGCGCGCTGGTCCGCGCCCATGACAAGGAGAACGAGGCGCCATGAGGCTCCCCAGTCACAAGCTGCTGCTGGCAGCCGGAGTCATCGGCGTCGTCCTCGTCGTCGGTGTGGTCGCTGCGATTGCCGACAACGTGGGCCTGGCGCTCGTGTGCGTGCTGCTGATCCAGTCGGCTGCGCTGCTCGCCGTGGTCGACACGCGCCGCCGCCAAGGCGGCCTCGCCGACACGGTGAACGACCATGCGGCCTCGCTGAAGCGCGTCGACCGCACGATCGCCAACGTCTCGCAGCGGGTCGTCACCGAGGCCCGGGCCAGCGACAAGGCGCTGCGCACCGAGCTGGCCGCCAGCCGCGCCGACCTGCGAGACCGCCTCGGCCGCACCCGCAAGGGTGTCGAGCGGACGCTCGACCTCCGGGTCCAGGACATCGAGGCGATGATCCAGCTCTCCGACCGCTTCGAGCTGCGCGCCGCGATGCCGCCGTCAGGGCGTTGGGCGCTCAACGCCGGCGGACTGCTCAAGCTCGTGGACCTCGTCGAGCGCCGTCCGATCCGCACGATCGTGGAGCTCGGCAGCGGCACGTCGACCCTGTGGCTGTCGTACGCCCTCGAGCGCCGGGGCAGCGGTGGGCGGATCATCTCGCTCGACCACGACCCGCACTTCGCCGGCATCACCCGTGCCGAGCTGGTCGCCCACGGGTTCGCCGACGGGCCGGCCGAGGTGCGCGACGCCCCACTCGTCGACGGCGTCATCGATGGCCACGACACCCCGTGGTACGACCCCGCGTCGTTCCACGACGTCGAGGCGATCGACCTGCTCATCGTGGACGGACCGCCGATGGCGTCGGGCGGGCTCGCCCGCTATCCGGCCGTACCGATGTTGCTGTCGCGCCTGGCCCCCGGAGCGATCGTCGTGGTCGACGACGCCCCGCGGCCCGACGAGCAGGAGATGATGCAGCGTTGGCTCGCCGACGTGCCCGGACTGACCCGGGTCGACCAGACGGAGCGCCAGGTGTTCCTCGCGCTCGGGGAGTGACTGCGACGGTGCCGTCGAGCGTACGCATCGAGGTCCTCGGACCGTCAGGGGTCGGCAAGTCCACGATCCTGGCGGCAGCCGAACGGCTTCGACCTCCGTCCGGCACGTGGTGGGGCCCGGAGCAGGTGGCGGCCGGCATGTCCGTCTCCGGTCCGATCGGTGAGGCTCTCGACGATCCGGCCCTGCGCGACTTCGTCGACGCGTGCCTGGACATCGTGCACGGCCTGCCCGTCTCGCCCTCGTCGAAGATCGCGATGCTGACGATGCTGCGGCGCTCCGCGCGCGACCAACGTGCCGCTGACCTGCTCGACGTCGCGGTGCCGGTGGTGCACGACGAGCTGCTGCTGCACCGGGCGTTCAGCATCCTGCCGCAGTCGCCCGACGTGGAGCGCGATGCTGCGACGTTCTTCGAGCTCGCACCGACGCCCAGGGCGGCCGTCGTGGTCACGGGCGACGTCGACACGATCCTCGCCCGTATCGCGACGCGTGGCACGCAACCCAACTGCTACGCGGGACTCGACGACGCGGGGCTGCGCACGGCTGTCGAAGCGGGGCTCCGAGCCTGCGAGATCGCTGCGCAACGCCTGCGCGCCCGCGGTGTCGAGGTGCTCGAGCTCGACGCCGGTCCCGACGTCGACCACTCGGCGCAGCAGCTCCACACGTTCATCACGTCCTATCTGGAGGAACCCACCATGACCGAGTCGACCGACCCCGACGACGTACGCGCCAGGCTGCTCGCCGCCTCTGGAAGCTTCCGCAAGAAGGCCGGGCGGCACGAGCTGCGTACGCGCGACGTCATGTACTGCGCGTTCTCAACGCCCAACTTCACCGTGACGGCGGACGAGGCGCAGCGCGACGCCGCCCGTCGGCTCGAGCGGTTCGGCATCACCGCAGACCTCGCCCGTGGCAAGAGCGCGCTCGACCTCGGGTCGAACGCCGGCGCGATGCTGTTCGAGCTCAACAACCTCGGCGTCGCCTCAGGCCTTGGCGTCGAGTTCGACCAGGACAAGGTCGACCTCGCCACCGAGATCGCCGCGCTGTCCGACCTCGACCGGCTGACGTTCCGGCAGGGTGACATCGATGAGCTCGACGCCGCCGAGCTCGGCACGTTCGACATCGTCATGGCCCTCGCCATCGAGGCCCACGTGCAGCAGCCCGACCGGCTCTACCGCCTGCTGGGCCAGGTGGCCGCCTCGACGCTCTACTTCGAGGGCAACGGCAACTGCGACGTCGAGGCCGCGACCGCGCAGCTCAAGGCCGCCGGGTTCGCCGATGTCGAGTCGATCGGGTTCTGCGACGACGACCGCGACCCGCGCAACAACAACCGGCCGATGCTGGTGGCCCGCAAGAAGGTCAGCCGCGGCCTGTTCGGCCGCCGCAAGTAGCTCGGCTCAGAGCCGGGTGACCTTGGGGTCGTCCGTCGCGCCCTTGGTGTCGAACAGGCACCGGGCGACCGAGGCGATGGCCGCGAGGTCGTAGTCCTTGTGGTTCTGCAGCAGCACCGACACGTCGGCGGTCGCCAGCGCGTCGTCGAGGTCGTCGGCGCGCTGGACGGCGACACCATTCGGCGTCCACTCCTGCACGTGCGGGTCGTGGAACACGAGGTTCGCGCCCTTGTCGAGCAGCAGCTGCGCCAGCGGGGTCGCGGGGGACTCGCGCTGGTCGGCGATGTTGGGCTTGTAGGTCACGCCGAGCAGCAGGATCGTCGACCCGCGCAGGGCCTTGCCCTCGTCGTTGAGCAGGTCCGTGACGCGCTCCACGACGTACGCCGGCATCTGCAGGTTGATCGACTGCGCGAGCTCGACGAACTGGAACGGCCGGCCGAGGGTCGAGCGGACCTTGTAGGACAGATAGTTGGGGTCGATCGGGATGCAGTGGCCGCCGACGCCGGGTCCGGGGAAGAACGCCTGGAAGCCGAACGGCTTGGTCGCCGCGTTGCGGATGACCTCCCACAGGTCGATGTCCATCTCGTGGCAGAACTGCGCCATCTCGTTGACCAGCGCGATGTTGATGTGCCGGTAGGTGTTCTCCAGCAGCTTGGTCATCTCGGCCTCGCGGGTGCCCTTGGACGGCACGACGGTCTCGATGAAGCGGCCGTAGAACTCCGTGGCGACCTTGGTCGACTCGGGCGTGTGGCCGCCGACGACCTTGGGGGTGTTGGCGATGCCGTAGGTCGGGTTGCCGGGATCGACGCGCTCGGGGCTGAAGGCGAGGTGGAAGTCGGTCCCGGCCTCGAGGCCGGCCTTCTCCAGGATCGGGCGGACGACCTCGTCCGTCGTGCCGGGGTAGGTCGTGGACTCGAGCACGACGAGGTGCTGCTTGCGCAGCTGGCGCGAGATCGTGGTCGTCGCGGCGATGACGGCGCCGAGGTCGGGCTCGCCCTCGACCGACAGCGGGGTCGGTACGCAGATGACGATCGCGTCGGCGTCGGCCAGGACGGCCTCGTCGGTCGTGGCGGTGAAGCCGAGCGAGATCATCTCGGCGATGTCGGCGTCGGTGAGGTCATCGATGTGGCTCGTGCCGCTGTTGAGCGAGTCGACCATCGCGCTGTTGACGTCGAAGCCGACGACACTGAGTCCCGAACGGGAGGCTTGCTGAGCGAGCGGGAGGCCGACGTAGCCGAGGCCGATGATTGCCATGTCGATGGACAACGGAGTTCCTTCAGATGGGGTGCGTCGTGCCTGCGAAGATTACCTCAGGTGCCCGACCAGCTGGAAACTCGCGGCCGTCGCCCGGGTCGTGAGGACGGTCACGGCCCACGCACGCGGCGGCGGGGCGGTTGCGCCGCATCCGGTAGCCTGACCGCGGTTGTTTTCCCGGTGTCGCAGCGCCTCACGCGGCCGGCGCCCCCGCCCTCGAGATCGAGATTGGATCGTTGCGCATGCCCGTCGTCGCCCAGCACCACTCCGGCGACTCGACGCTCACCAAGCCCGATCACGGCCGTACGCTCCGCCTCGACATCGAGGGCATGCGGACGATCGCCGTCGGCTCGGTCCTGGTGGGGCATGCCGGGGTGTCGTGGTTCGCCGGGGGCTTTGTCGGCGTCGACGTGTTCTTCGTCCTCTCGGGCTTCCTGATCACCGGCCTGCTCGCCCGTGAGGTGTCGCGGACCGGACGTGTGCGGATCGCCAGCTTCTGGGCGCGGCGCATGAAACGTCTGCTGCCGGCCTCGGCCACGGTGCTGCTGTTCTCGGCCATCGTCACCTACGTCTACCTGCCGATCACGCAGCGCGCGGACTTCGGCGGTGACATCAAGGCGGCGGCGCTCTACGTCGTCAACTGGCGGCTCGCGTCGCGAGGGGTCGACTACCTCGCCGAGGACATCGGGCAGTCGCCGGTGCAGCACTACTGGTCGCTCGCGGTCGAGGAGCAGTTCTACCTCGTCTGGCCGCTCCTGATGCTTGCGATCGGCGTCATCGCGGCCAGGCGCTGGAAGCTGGGTGCGTTCGTCGCCCTGGGCGGGATCACCGTCGCGTCGTTCGTCTGGTCGGTCATGCAGACCGAGAGCAGCCCGGCGACGGCCTACTTCGTCTCGACGACGCGGGTCTGGGAGCTGGGCCTCGGCGCCTTGCTGGCGTTGTCGGCGGCGCGGGTCTCCCGGCTCCCGTCCGTCCTGCTGGCCGTCGGCGGATGGCTCGGCATCGCCCTCATCGCGTACGCCGTGCTGTTCTTCGACGGCAACACGACCTGGCCCGGCGCCAACACCCTCGTGCCGACGGTCGGCGCGGCGCTGATGATCGCGAGTGGCCTCACCCGCACCCCCGGGTCGCCGCAACGGATGCTGAGCCTCGCGCCGATGGTGTGGATCGGCGGCCTGTCGTACTCGATCTACCTGTGGCACTGGCCGATCCTCGTCGCGGCCCAGGCGGAATACCCCGACCTGCGCGTCCGCTGGACCATGCTGCTGATGATCCTGTCGATCATCCCGGCCTGGCTGTGCCACCGCTACATCGAGAACCCGGTCCGCTTCGGCACGTTCTTCAAGCCCACGGGCCGGGCGCTGGCGATGGGCACGACCCTGACTGCGCTCGGCGTGTGCACAGGACTGCTGCTGAACGCCTCGGTCGGCCTGAGCAGCCACCTCAAGGAGGCGTCCGTCAAGGACAGCCCCGGCGCGGCGGCACTGCTCGACCCGGCCAACCGAGGGGTCGTGTGGTCCGACATCACGTCGCTCGATGCGATGCGCCCGCTGCCCGTCAACGCGCCCAAGGACCGGCCGCCGCTGTACGACAAGCAGCCCGGGTGTCAGGTCGCGCCCGGTGACCCGAAGCCGAAGCTCTGCGAGTTCGGCGACACGTCGTCGGACCGCGTCGTCGTGATCGTGGGCGACTCCAAGATCGTGCAGTGGGAGACCGCCCTGTCAGACCTGGGCAAGCGCGAGGGCTGGAAGCTCGTCCAGATCACCAAGTCGGCGTGCCCGTTCACCGACGCGAGCCTGCGCACGGGCAACCGCCAGAAGGTCTGGACCGACTGCCGCCAGTGGGGTCAACAGGCGCTCAAGGACATCCTCGACCTGCACCCCGACCTGGTCATCGCCTCGCACCGCAAGGGCACGGCGCTGCCGGAGGGCAAGACCGGGCAGGACGACCTCGACCAGGCCGCGATGGTCAAGGGCATGGCGAGCTACTGGCGGACCATCACCGACGCCGGCATCCCCATGGCGGTGCTGCTGGACAACCCGGAGCCCAAGACCGAGGGCGTCTACGAGTGCGTCGCCCAGCACGAGGACGACCTGAGCGCCTGCGCGTTCGACAAGTCCGACGGCGAGCGTCGCTCGGGTGCGGCGGCACAGCTCAAGGCAGCCGCCGAGGTGCCGGCCGTCAAGGTCATCGACATGTCGAACGTCATCTGCCCCGACGTCGACCGCTGCGCTCCCGTGATCGGCAACGTCCTGGTCTATCGCCAGGGCACGCACCTCACCCGGACGTTCGTCGACAGTGCCGAGCCACAGCTCGCGGCGGCGCTCGCCAAGGCGACCGACGGCCGGTTCGGCAAGGGCTGAGCCCTAGGGGCGCAGTGCCTCGATCGCCGCGACGTTGCGGCGGGCGTTGTCCCGGTCGCGGTAGGTGAATGCCTCGGCGGCTCGCTGCTCGTAGACGGCTTCCCTGCGGCAGCCGGCCTCGAGGTAGGCCTCGATCGCATCGATCGTCGACTCGAGGTCGTCGACGACGGGCCCGAAGCCGTCGCGCTCGTGGTCGAACCACGACGGCGTGGCGTGGAACGCGCGGTACTCGGCGTTGTCGAAGTGCGAGTAGATCAGCGGGGTGCCGAGATAGGCGATGTCGAAGTGCACCGACGAGTGGTCGGTGACGAACAGGTCCGCTTCGAGCATGACCTGCTGGATGTCGGCCGACGCGCCGCCCAGCACCGTGATGCGTTCACTGCCGACCGGTACGTCCGCGAGCTCGTTGCGCAGGTTGTAGTGCGGCATGAACCGCAGCCGGTAGTCGTGGCGCTCGAGCACTGCGGCCAGTCGCTCGCTGGTGAGGAAGCCGAGGATGAACTGCTGGTAGGTCGAGCCCTCGAACAGGCGGCTGCCCTCGTCGCTCGTGCTGAAGAGCTTGGCGACGAGGTATTGCCGCCAGGTCGGCATGAACAGGATCGTGCGGCTCTCCGGCGTCGGGACCAGCGCGTCGTAGCGGGCCAGTCCGGCCTGCACGACCTGCTGGTCGTAGCCCGAGGTGGCGCGGGCGGCCGCGGCCTCGCGGGCCATCGTCGTCGTGTAGGTGTCGTAGCCGCCGACCCGGCGCCGCAAAGCGTTGGTGTCCACGTCGACCCCGTGGTTGAGGTAGGCCCGATAGGCGCCGACCCGCCACGCGAACTGGCGCATGTAGGTGCTGCCGTCCCACTGGCGAGGCACCATGTGCTTGATCGAGTATGCGTTGGCGAGCACCTCGGCGTGCAGCATGAGCAGCCGGTGCCGCCACGAGGAGTGGGCGACGACGTGGCCGAATCCGGCCACGCGGTCACGCTGCTCGCAGTCGCGGTCGATCACGTAGTAGGACCTGATGTCGTGGCGCTCGCGCCGCAGATGGCTGAACAGGTGGTAGCCGTTGTCGCGGGCCGTGTCGGCGCGTTCGCCGACGAGCCAGATCGGCGTGCGGAAGAACGGGCGCGTCAGGAAGCGCGCCAGGCGTACCCAGGCGAACGGTTGGCGGCGGACCGCTGCCTTGAGGTCGTGCATCGCCATCGTCCGGGACCAGCCGAGGCGGGCGACCAGGCCGCCGGCCTGGCGGGTGACCAGCTCGAGCAGATGGGCGGCGCCCGAGGCGACCGGCACCGGCTGCAGGCGACGGCCCCCGACCGTCAACGGGCGGGAGGCAGCCGACAGGCCGATCGACGCGGTGACCCGCTTGCGCGGCGGGTCGAAACCGGCCGGGCCCTCGGCCTCGACGAGGAGCTTGGTGCGGCCGAGCGGGAGCTGGTCGACGGGGACGACCGCGGTGAAACCCGTCCAACGACGTACGCCGGCGTCGACCCGGAGCTGTGGAGTCGTGGGGACGCTGAGCAGGGTGTTGCCGTCGAGGTCGGCCATGATCAACGTGACGGCCTCGGGTGGTGGCGTCGGACCCTCGCTGGCTCCGCGCCGACACGTCCCGGTGAGCAGGAGCGTGCCGTCGTCCCTGATGTCGATGCCGTCGAGGCTCGCCGCGAAGCTGCGATAGGGCAGGAGCTGCAGGTAGGCGTCGAGGGCGGGCTGCAGGGTGGCGAGCGCGTCGGCGTGCCGCTCACGGGCCCAGCCCGTGTAGACCTCGAGGACCCGCAGGTCGGTCCAGCCGGTCAGCACCGGCAGCGGGAACGGCGCATCCGCGAGGCCGCAGCGCTCGGCGAGCTTGGTGCCGTTCCTGAGGCGGGGTGTCATGCTCTTGCCGCTCAGGATGCGGCCGGAGAATCCGACCAGTCGCGTGTTCGTCTCGTCGAGGGCGCGGCGGATCGCGTCGACCTCGGTCGCCTCGTCGTCGGCGGCGGCGTCGACGACGGTGGGCCACGGCTCGGTGGTCGGATCGTGCGCGGTCGAGGCGGCACGGGCGGCGTCGGGGGAGGGCGCGACGAGGACGAGCCGGAGGTCCTCGGGGGTCGCGGCCAGCTCGGCGCGGGTGCCTGCGGAGTCGGTCATGTGGTGCAGTCTCAGCTGATCTCGATGACGACGGGTGCGTGGTCGCTGGCGCCCTTGCCCTTGCGCTCCTCGCGGTCGATCCAGGCGCGGTCGACGCGGGACGCCAAGGCCTCCGAGGCGAGGATGAAGTCGATGCGCAGGCCGCGCTTCTTGGGGAACGCGAGCTGCTGGTAGTCCCAGTAGGTGAACTCGCCGGGGGTGTGCGGGCGTACGACATCGGCGTAGCCGGCGTCGAGGATCGCCTGGAACGCCTCGCGCTCGGGCTTCGACACGTGGGTGTGGCCCTCGAAGACCGACATGTCCCAGACGTCCTCGTCCTGCGGTGCGACGTTCCAGTCGCCCGTCAGGGCGATCTCGCCCTGGGGGTTCTCGGCGAGCCACTCGATCGAGGCGAGCCGCAGCCGCTCGAGCCACGCGAGCTTGTAGACGTAGTGCGGGTCGTCGAGCGTACGGCCGTTGGGCACGTAGAAGCTCCACACGCGTACACCGCCGCAGGTCGCGCCGATCGACCGCGCCTCGACGATCTCGGGGTCACCGAACATCGGCTGGTCGTCGGCGAACGAGGTCGCGATGTCCTCGAGGCCGACGCGCGAGATCAGCGCGACGCCGTTCCACTGGTTGAGCCCGAAGTGGGCGTAGTCGTAGCCCATCGCCGACAGCTCGAGCCCGGGGAACTGATCCTCGCGGCACTTGGTCTCCTGGATGGCGAGCACGTCGACGTCGTTGCGCTCGAGCCAACCGGTGACCCGGTCGATGCGGCTGCGGATGGAGTTGACGTTCCAGGTCGCGATACGCACACCACGAACCTACTCGGTCGTCCGGCGCGGGTCGAAACGACGACCGCGAACGATGCGGGCCCGCGGGATTCCGGGGTTCGAGTGACAGCCGGGACCGGTGAGACGCATGATTGAGGAGTTGTCTCGGGGAAGGGGGCGCGTATGTGGCGCCGATTCGTGCTGGCATGCGTGCCGCTCGTCATGGGGGTCGCGGTGCTGGCGTCGCCGGCCGCAGCCGGGGATCCGCCGATCACCCTCCCGTCCAGCCCCAAGGGCCTGCCGGCGCCGGTGACGCTGCCGGCCGGCGTCGATCCCGCATCGCCCTACCTGCCCCAGGTGTCGTGCAGCCCGGTCGACATGCCGGGCGTCGTCAAGCTGCGGGCGCTGGTCCTCAAGACGTACGGCGAGGGTGGTGCCGGCGCGATCAGCCACGTCTGCACCGAGGGCGTCTCGGAGCACAGCGAGGGCCGGGCGTGGGACTGGATGGTCGACGTCGGCGACACCAGCGAGCGCACGGCGGCGGCGAACTTCATCGGCTGGGCCACGGCCAACAACGGCCGCAACGCCCGGCGCCTCGGCATCATGTACATCATCTACGACAAGAAGATCTGGGCGATCTATCGTGCCGCGGACGGCTGGCGGACGAGCTCGGGCCACACCGACCACGTGCACATCTCGTTCAGCTGGAACGGGGCTCGGGGCAACACGTCGTTCTGGACCGGCGAGGTCGGCACGATCGACCTGGGCCCATGCGTACGGTTCGCCGGCACGTACGGCGCGCGGACCAGCACGCCGCGAACCGGGGCGTGCCCGCGAACCGCATCGCTGCTCAAGAAGACGTCGCTGGCGGACCGGGCCTATGGGCACACCGGGGCCGCCGTCACCAAGGCGCAAGGTCTGCTCGGGGTCGCCAGGACCGGGAAGTTCGACCTGGCCACCTGGAAGGCCGTCAACGCGTACCAGCGGGCTCACGACATCCCCTACACGGCTGCGCTGGACCAGCCGACCTGGGCCTCGCTGAGCCCGTCGAGCGTCACGACCAACGCGGTCACCGGCTATTCGCAGCGCGAGGCTGTCGACTACGGTGTCGCGACCTACTCCGCAAGCACGATCTCGCGGGGCTATGTCGGCCGGGCGGCGCTGTTCCTGCAGACCGCGCTCGGGATGCCGGCCGCCGACCGCAACGGCTACTTCAGCACCGCGACCCTCGCCGCGGTCAAGCGGCTGCAGGCGTCGGCGGGGCTGACCCAGGACGGGATCGTCCGCGCCGAGGAGTGGCGAGCCATGGCGGACGCCCTCGGATGACGGGCGGCGGAACCTCCGTCCTGCCATGATGTGGCCATGACCCAGGACGAGTCGGCCGCGACCAACGAGCCCCACGAGGACGACGCGCTCGAGCGCAAGATCCGGGACCAGCCCGACATCGCCCCCGGTGCGTGGGTCAAGCGGATCGTCCTGGCGATCGTCCTGCTCGTCGTGGCGTACGTCGGCTTCCGGGTCTCCGCAGCGTTCTTCCCGCGCTGGTGGGCGCACCGCGTCGGCGACCAGGTCGGCGACAGCCTCACCAAGGGCACGCTGTGGGGGCTGTTCTACGGGTTCGTGTTCACGTTCGTCCCGCTCCTGCTGCTCTTCCAGATCCGCCGCCGCTTCTTCAGCTGGACCTGGCGCATCGTCGTCGCGGTCGTCGCGCTGCTGCTGGCGGCGCCCAACTGGTTGACCCTCTCCGTCGTCGCCGGCAACAGCAAGGCGGCCCACGCGGGGGAGCGCATCTTCGACGTCGAGGCGCCGGGCTTTCGCGCGGGCACCCTCAGCGGCGTGATCGCCGGCGCGGTGCTGGCGCTGATCGTCACCGGCACGAGCATGCAGATGCGCCATCGCAAGAAGGAGGTCAAGCGCCTCCGTGGCGAGCGGGACGAGCTCAAGCGCGCTCAAGCCGATCACACGCGCGACGACGAATCGAGTTGAGCTCGGCAAAGTCGCGTTCGATTTCCGTCGTGTGAACTCCTTGGATCGTATGCATCAAAGGTCTAGATTCATACCTCTTTGCCGCGCTAGCATGCACCAACTTCACTGAAAGTTGGGTGCACCACATGGCAGATCAACTCACCGACGACGAGAAGCATCTCGCGAGTCTTGGCTACAAGCAGGAGCTGAACCGCAGCTGGTCCAGCTTCTCCAACTTCGCGATCTCGTTCTCGATCATCTCGATCCTCGCGGGTTGCTTCACGACGTTCGGCCAGGCCTGGAGCAACGGTGGCCCGATCGCCATCTCCTGGGGCTGGCCGGTCATCTCGCTCTTCATCTTGATCATCGGCTTCACGATGTCCGAGCTCGTCTCGGCCTATCCGACGTCGGGCGGGATCTACTGGTGGGCGTCCAAGCTGGGCGGGCCGGCGGCAGGGTTCTTCACCGGCTGGCTCAACCTGATCGGCCTGATCGCCGTCACGGCCTCGGTCGCGTACGGCTGTGCCAACTTCGTGGACATCTTCATCAGCCTGCTGAGCGACAGCTGGGCCGCGGACTACAGCCTCAAGCGGGTGTTCATCGAGTTCGTGATCATCTTGTTCGTCGCCGCGCTGGCCAACATCTTCTCGAGTCATCTGCTGGCGGTCGTCAACAACATCTCCGTCTGGTGGCACGTCGCCGGTGCGGCCTTGATCATCGCGGTCCTGGTCATCGTCCCGGATCATCACCAGAGCGTCGGCTGGGTGTTCACCGAGCGCATCAACAACTCCGGCTATGACGGCGGCGCCAGCAACGGCACGATGTTCTGGTTCCTCGTGCTGCCGCTCGGCTTCCTGCTGACGCAGTACACGATCACCGGGTTCGACGCCTCCGCCCACCTCTCCGAAGAGACGCAGGCGGCTTCGGAGGGCGCCGCCAAGGGCATCTGGCGATCCATCGCGTACTCGGCGATCGGCGGCTGGATCCTGCTCCTCGCCCTGCTGTTCGCCGTCAAGGACCAGAACGCAGTCACGGACGGGGTCAACAACGGCCTCTACGGGTCCGACGTCATCCTCGGCCAGGCACTCGGCGAGTCGTGGCACACGATCGTGATCGCCATCTCCGCGTTCGGGCAGCTGTTCTGCACCGTCGCCTGCCTCACCAGCGCCTCGCGCATGACGTTCGCGTTCAGCCGCGACGGCGCGATCCCCGGTTCGGGCCTGTGGTCGAAGGTCAACGCCAAGAAGGTGCCGGCCAACGCCGTCATGTTCGTCGCGGTGATCGCCGGCCTGATCACGCTCCCGGCGCTGATCGAGGTCAACTTCGGCACCAAGGAGGCACCCATCATCCTGCCGACGGCGTTCTACGCGGTCGTGTCGGTGGCCGTGATCGGGCTCTACCTGGCGTTCGCCATCCCGATCTACCTGCGCTGGAAGCTGGGCGACGGGTTCAAGCCCGGCAGCTGGCACAACGGCAAGAAGTACAAGTGGATGAACCTGGTCGCGGTGGCGGAGATCGCCATCATCTGCATCTACTTCATCCTCCCGCTGTATCCCGCGGGGTGGCCCGGCAACGAGAACTTCGCGTGGAAGTTCGTCAACTACGCGCCGCTGCTGGCCGGCGGCACGATCCTCGCCGTCGCGGTCTGGTGGCAGGTCTCGGCCAAGAAGTGGTTCACGGGTCCGAAGCACACGATCGACGAGGCAGTGATCGAGGCGTTCAGCGACTGAGGATACGGTCGGGCGTGTGAGGACGTTGCATGTCGATGACGAGGCGCTGGGCGACAAGCCCGATCTCTCGGCCACGGCGGACGACGGTCCCTCACACGCCCGCATCGCGTCCTGGCTCCTCGGTCGCATCGGGTCCGGCAAGGTGCGCGCCGACGACAAGCTCCCGCCCGAAGAGGAGCTCGCCGCCGGCCTGGGGGTGAGCCGGATGACGTTGCGGCAGGCCCTCGGCTCGCTCGAGGCCCGCGGCTACATCGAGCGCCGGCGCGGTCGCGCCGGCGGCAACTTCGTCCGCGAGCCGCGCATCGAGGTCGACCTCAGCGGGCTGCCTGGCTTCACCGAGCTGATGCGGCGGGCCAACGTACGCGCTGGGGCCCGGATCGTGCGGGCCGGGATCGTCACGGCATCCTCGGAGGTCGCGACGGCGCTCGAGCTCGGTCGCCAGCGCGACGTCATCGAGGTCGTCCGCGTCCGCTCGGCGCGTCGGGTGCCTCTGGCCCTCGAGGAGACCTATCTCCCGGCGCACCTGTTCCCAGGGTTCCTCGACCGCGGCCTCACCGGATCGCTGTACGGCCTGATGCGCCAGCACTACAACCTGGCGCCGCACAGCGCCAAGGAGTGGCTCGAGCCCGAGATCTCGTCGCCGGAGCACGCGCAGCTGCTCGAGGTCGAGCCCGGCTCGGCCCTGATGCTCGTCACCCGCAAGGCCTCCACCGTGGCGGGGGTGCCGGTCGAGTTCGCCCGCGACCGCTATCGCCCCGACCGCACCCGGATCAGCCTGCACACCGGCATCGATCCCGGCACGTCCCCCGAGCTCGTCATCGAACCCACCTAGCCCTGGGTTCACCCCTGAGCGGTGGATTCTCCACCGAATGAGCTGCCATATGGTGGAGAATCCACCGCCGCACCGGACACGGGCCCATCGTCTAGACCTTTTGGTTGGGGCGCAGGTAGGGTTCGAGGATGGTGGACATCGAGGCGGTGCTGGACCAGGTGCCGGTGCTCTCGGGATCCCCGCGGACCGTCGAGGAGCTCTCGGGCGGACTGACCAACCAGAACCTCAAGGTCACGACGCCGACGGGTGAGTACGTCGTACGTCTCGCGCGCAGCGACAACACGCTGCTCGGGATCGACCGCGAGGCCGAGTCCTACAACACCAAGGCGGCCGAGGCTTCCGGTGCCGGAGCGCCGTTCGTGGACTACCGCCCCGACCTCGGCGTGCTCGTCATCGGCTACGTGGGCGGCCGCAGCTACGTCAACGCCGACCTCCGCACGCCCGAGACGATCCCACGCGTCGCCGCCGCGATCAGGATGCTGCACTCCGGCCCCCGCTTCTCGACCGACTTCGACATGTTCGTCCGCCAGCCGACCTACCTGCGTACGTGTGTCACGCGGGGCTTCGCGATCCCCGACGACTACGTCTCGTACGGAGCGGACTTCCTGCGCATCCAGGGTGCGCTCGGCTCACGTCCGATGCCGACAGTGCCGTGCAACAACGACCTGCTCGCCGGCAACATCGTCGACGACGGCGAGCGCATCTGGCTGATCGACTACGACTACGCCGGCAACAACGACGCCTACTTCGAGCTCGGCAACTCGTGGACGGAGTGCGAGCTCGACGACGACCACCTCGTCGAGCTCGTCACGGCGTACGCCGGGCGCGAGGACCCGGGGCTGGTCGCGCGAGCCCGGCTGCAGGCGACGGTGTCCCGCTACGGCTGGTCGTTGTGGGGCTTCATCCAGGCCGCGACCAGCGACGACGACTTCGACTTCCACGGCTGGGGCCAGGAGCGGTTCGACAAGGCGGTCGCCGACTTCCGCAGCCCGCAGTTCGACGCCTGGCTCGAGGCGGCAGGCGCATGACACTGCCGAGCAGGGCGCGCATCGTCATCATCGGCGGTGGCGTCGTCGGCACGAGCGTCGCCTACCACCTGACCAAGTCCGGCGAGCGCGACGTCGTGCTGCTCGAGCAGGGCGAGCTGTCGTCGGGCACGACGTGGCACGCGGCCGGGCTGGTCGGCCAGCTGCGCGCGACCCAGGCCGGCACGACGCTGGTGCAGTACAGCGCCTCGCTCTACGAGCAGCTCGAGGCCGAGGTCGGCCTGAGCTCGGGCTTCAAGCGGTGCGGCGGCGTCACGGTGGCTCGCACCGAGGACCGCATGGAGCAGCTCCGGCGCACGGTCGCCACCGCTGCGGCGTACGACCTGGAGTGCGAGCTGCTCACGCCCGAGCAGGCCGGCGAGCGATACCCGCTGCTCGAGACCGGGGACCTCGTGGGCGGCATCTGGCTGCCCGGCGACGGCACCGCCAACCCCACCGACCTGACCCAGGCGCTCGCGCGAGGCGCCCGCCAGCGCGGCGCGACGGTCGTCGAGCACCTACGCGTGACCGAGATCCTGGTCGACGGCCGTGCAATCACCGGCGTGCGCACGGATCAGGGCGACATCGAGGCCGACATCGTCGTCAACTGCGCCGGGCAATGGGCGCACCACCTCGCGGCACAGATCGGCGTCACGGTGCCGCTGCACTCCGCCGAGCACTTCTACGTCGTGACGGACCAGATCGACGGGGTCCGCCCGGACCTGCCGATCCTGCGCGACCCCGACGGCTACACGTACTTCAAGGAAGAGGTGGGCGGCCTCGTCGTCGGCGGCTTCGAGCCCGAGGCCAAGCCGTGGGTCGCACCCGACCAGATCCCCTACCCGTTCGAGTTCCAGCTGCTCGACGAGGACTGGGACCACTTCCAGATCCTGATGGACAGCGCGCTGGAGCGCATACCCGTGCTGCACGACACCGGCATCCGCAAGTTCTACAACGGGCCCGAGAGTTTCACGCCCGACAACCAGTTCATCCTCGGCGAGGCGCCTTCGGTCCGTGGGTTCTTCGTCGGCGCCGGCTTCAACTCCGTCGGCATCGCCTCGGCCGGTGGCGCCGGGCGAGCCCTCGCCGAGTGGATCCTCGAGGGCGAACCGACCGTCGACCTGCTGGCGGTCGACATCCGCCGGTTCGCGCCGTTCCAGAACGACAAGGACTACCTGCGCGCCCGGGTCACGGAAGTGCTGGGCCTGCACTACGCCGTGCCGTGGCCCAACCGCGAGTACGACACCGCGCGCCCCTTGCGGACCTCGCCGGTCTACGAGCGCCTCGCCGCCGCCAACGCCGGCTTCGGCAGCAAGATGGGCTGGGAGCGCGCCAACTTCTTCGCCCCGCCCGCGGTCGATCCCGCGATCCAGTACGCCTGGGGCAAGCAGAACTGGCTGCCGTGGTCGGCGGCCGAGCAACAGGCATGCCGCGGGGCCGTCGCGATCTTCGACCAGTCCTCGTTCTCCAAGTACGTCGTCCACGGCGCCGACGCCGAGGCCGCCTTGCAGTGGATCTGCAGCAACGACGTCGCGGTGGCGCCCGGCCAGACGGTCTACACCGCCCTGCTCAACGAGCGCGGCGGCTACGAGTCAGACCTCACGGTGACCCGCGTCCTCGACGACGAGTTCTTCCTCGTCGCGAGCTCGGCGACGACCGAGCGCGACCAGGACTGGATCCGGCGCAACATCCCGGCCGGTCTCGACGCCCAGATCGACGACGTGACCGACAGGCTCGCGGTGCTCGGCCTCATGGGCCCGCGGTCGCGCGAGCTGCTGACCGGGCTCACTGAGTCCGACCTCGGCGAGGATGCGTTCCCGTTCGGAGCCAGTCGCGAGAGCCAGCTCGCCGGGCTCACGGTGCGGGCCACCCGGATCACGTACGTCGGAGAGCTCGGCTGGGAGCTGTACGTCCGTACGTCCGACGCCCTGCAGCTCTACGACGCCCTGAAGGAGGCCGGCCGCGAGCTCGGGCTGGTCGACGCCGGCTACTACGCGATCGAGTCGATGCGCCTGGAGAAGGGCTATCGCGCGTACGGGCGGGAGCTCACGCCCGAGGTCGATCCGGTCGAGGCGGGTCTGAGCTTCACCTGCAAGCTCGGCACCGACATCGACTTCCTCGGCCGGGCCGCCGTCGAGAAGGCCAAGGCCGCCGGACCGTCGCGTCGCCTCGTCTCGTTCACCCTCGAGGACCCGGACGTCATGGTCTGGGGCGGGGAGCTGCTCGTACGCGATGGCGTCGCCGCAGGTCAGGCCACCTCCGGCGCATGGGGCGCGACCCTCGGCACCGGCGTCGGCCTCGCCTGGGTGCAGGCGCCCGAGGGCGCAACGGCCGATGCCGCGTACGTACGGGCCGGCGACTACGAGCTCGACGTCGGCGGTCGGCGCGTGCCCGTCACGGTCAGCCTCAAGCCCTTGTTCGATCCTTCAGGCGAAAAGCTGAGGCCGTAGACATACGCTTGGCCGTGCCGATAAGGTTCGATATCAGACCTTAAGGTGGCGACGGGAGGCGGCATGGCGGAGACCGACGACGTCGTGGACGCGCAGGACGACCTCGCGGCCGCCGTGCTCCGCCCGCTGCGCGCACACCACGCGTTCGAGTCGTGCGTCGAGATGCTCGCGACGTCGATCCGCCTGGGCATCTATCCGGACGGCAGCACGCTGCCGCCCGAGCGGGAGCTCGCCGAGCGCATGGGCGTGTCGCGGTCGACGCTGCGCGAGGCGATCGGCGCCCTGCGGGACGCCGGCCTGCTGACGACCCGGCGCGGCCGTGGCGGCGGCAGCGTGGTCGAGTTCCACCCCGAGGAGCCCGGCGCCTCGACCAAGCTCGAGCGGCCGCGCGACGAGCTGCTCGACGCGCTCGAGTTCCGGCGCATCGTCGAACCGGGAGCCGCGCACGCGGCGGCCACCCGTACGTTGAGCGCGTCGCAGGTCGAGCTGCTGCAGGCGTCCCTCGAGCGGGTCAGCTCGGCCGCGGGCAAGGCCGTGCACCGCCAGGCCGACGCCCAGTTCCACCTCGCGATCGCCTCGCTGAGCGAGTCGCCGCTGCTGATCGACGCCGTGACGAACGTCCAGGTCAGGCTGCACGAGATGCTCGGCGCCATCCCTGTGCTCGACCGCAACATCGACCACTCGCGTCAGCAGCACGCCGCGATCGTGGAAGCCATCCTCGCCGGCGACGCCACCAAGGCGCGGCGGGTCATGGAGAGTCACTGCGACGACACGGCGGCCCTGCTCCGGGGGCTCATGTGAACCTGCCCAAGATGAGAGGTACGAGTCGATGAC
Organism: Aeromicrobium sp. Root344; assembly: GCF_001425755.1. Classification (GTDB taxonomy): domain Bacteria; phylum Actinomycetota; class Actinomycetes; order Propionibacteriales; family Nocardioidaceae; genus Aeromicrobium. The sequence continues at coordinate 1,960,671 of NZ_LMDH01000001.1, forward strand.
CCAGCGACACCCCCACCTGCTGAGCCTCGAGCAGCTGCGCGTGCAGATCGAGGAGGGCGACATCGACACCGTCATCGTCGCGTTCACCGACATGCAGGGCCGGCTCCAGGGCAAGCGGCTGCACGGGCAGTACTTCCTCGACTTCGTCGTCGAGGCGGGGACCGAGGGCTGCAACTACCTGCTGAGCGTCGACGTCGACATGAACACGGTCGACGGCTACGAGATGTCGTCGTGGGACAAGGGCTACGGCGACATGGAGTTCGCCCTCGACTTCGACACGATCCGGCTGCTCACGCACCTGCCGGCCACGGTGATGATCCAGTGCGACCTCGTGTGGCTCGACCACCAGCCGGTCGTCCAGTCGCCCCGCACGATCCTCAAGGCGCAGCTGGCCAAGGCCGCCGACGCGGGGTTCACGGCGCTGGCCGGCACCGAGCTCGAGTTCATCCTGTTCGACACGACGTACGAGGCAGCGTGGTCGAGCGGCTACCAGGACCTCACCCCGGCCAACCAGTACAACATCGACTACTCGATCGTCGGGACGACGCGGGTCGAGCCGTTGCTGCGGGACATCCGCAACACGATGTACGCCGCGGGGATGAACGTCGAGGGCGCCAAGGGTGAGTGCAACTTCGGCCAGCACGAGATCGGCTTCCTCTACGACGAGGCGCTCGTGACCGCCGACAACCACGCGGTCTACAAGACCGCCGCCAAGGAGATCGCCTCGGCGCACGGCAAGGCGCTGACGTTCATGGCGAAGTACAACGAGCGAGAGGGCAACTCCTGCCACATCCACCTCTCGCTGCGGAACACTGACGGCGGGATCGCGTTCTGGGACGGCGACGCGCGCACGCCGACGTACGACCGGTTCATCGCCGGCATCCTCGCGACGATGCGGGACTTCACGTTGCTCTATGCGCCCAACATCAACTCCTACAAGCGGTTCGCCGGCGGCTCGTTCGCGCCGACGACGATCGCGTGGGGCCTGGACAACCGGACCTGCGCCGTACGCCTGGTCGGCAAGGGCCCGTCGGCGCGGCTGGAGAACCGGGTGCCGGGCGGCGACACCAACCCCTATCTCGCCCTCGCGGCCATGGTCGCCGGTGGGCTGTACGGCATCGACCACGAGCTGGAGCTCGAGCCCGAGCAGACCGGCAACGCGTACGCGTCCGACAAGCCCAAGGTGCCGACGACGCTGCGCGAGGCCCGGGAGGCCTGGCACGGCTCGGCGATCGCCCGCGAGGTGTTCGGCGACGAGGTCGTGGACCACTACACCAACATGGCCGACGTCGAGCTCGCCGCGTTCGACGCCGCCGTGACCGACTGGGAGCTGCGCCGCGGCTTCGAGAGAATGTAAGGAACTGCATTGAGCAACACGTACACCGTCGTGAACCCGGCGACGGAGCAAGCGGTCGTCGAGGTCGAGATGGCTGACCTCGCGGCGACCGACGCCGCGATCGCGCGGGCCGCCGAGGCGTTCCCGGGCTGGCGCGACGTCGCGCCCGGCGAGAAGGCCCGGCTGCTGCGCCGGTTCGCACAGCTCGTCGACGAGCACGTCGAGGAGCTCGCCGAGCTCGAGGTCCGCAACTCGGGGCACACCTGGGGCAACGCGACCTGGGAGGCCGGCAACGTCCGCGACGTCCTCAACTACTACTCGGCGGCGCCCGAACGGCTGACCGGGCACCAGATCCCGGTCGCCGGTGGCATCGACGTGACGTTCCACGAGCCACTCGGCGTCGTCGGGATCATCGTTCCGTGGAACTTCCCGATGCCGATCGCCGGCTGGGGCTTCGCGCCGGCACTGGCGGCGGGCAACACCGTCGTGCTCAAGCCGGCGGAGCTGACGCCACTCACCGCGATCCGGCTCGGTGAGCTGGGTCTCGAGGCCGGGTTGCCCGAGGGTGTCTTCACGGTGGTCCCGGGCAAGGGCTCGGTCGTCGGCGAACGGTTCGTGACCCACCCGGCCGTACGCAAGGTGTGCTTCACGGGGTCGACGCAGGTCGGCAAGAAGATCATGGCGGGCTGCGCCGACCAGGTGAAGCGCGTGACGCTGGAGCTCGGCGGCAAGAGCGCCAACATCGTGTTCGCGGACGCTGACCTCGCCAAGGCCGCCGCGTCGGCGCCGTCGGCGGTGTTCGACAACGCCGGGCAGGACTGCTGCGCGCGCTCACGGATCCTGGTGGAGCGGTCGGCGTACGACGAGTTCGTCTCGCTGCTGGAACCGGCGGTCAAGGGCATCAAGGTGCTCGACCCGTCAGACCGTACGAGCGAGATGGGGCCGCTGATCTCGGCCGGCCAGCAGGCCACGGTCAAGGGCTTCGTCGACGAGGTCGACGTGGCGTTCGCCGGCTCGGCGCCGCAGGGTGCGGGCTACTGGTTCGCGCCGACCGTCGTGCTGGCGGACGACCCGCAGCAGCGGATCTGGCGCGAAGAGGTGTTCGGCCCGGTCGTCGCGGTGATGCCGTTCGACGACGAGGCCGAGGCCGTGCAGCTCGCCAACGACACCGAGTTCGGGCTGTCCGGCTCGATCTTCACGCGCGACGTCGGCCGGGCGCTGCGCGTCTCGCGCGCCGTCGAGTCCGGCGCGCTGAGCGTCAACTCGCACTCCTCGGTGCGCTACTGGACGCCGTTCGGCGGCTTCAAGCAGTCCGGCATCGGCCGCGAGCTCGGACCCGACGCCCCACACTCCTTCACCGACGTCAAGAACATCTTCATCTCCAACGAATAGGAACACAGCATGACAGGACGCATCGCAGGCCGGACCGCCGTCGTGACGGGCGGCTGCTCGGGCATCGGCCTGGCGACCGTACGCCGCTTCGCCGAGGAGGGCGCCAACGTCGTCATCGGCGACGTCGACGACGCCAAGGGGCCCGGCATCGCGGAGGAGGTCGGCGGGACCTACGTGCACGTCGACGTCACCGACAAGGACCAGGTCGACGCGCTGTTCAAGACCGCCAAGGACACCTACGGCTCGGTCGACATCGCGTTCAACAACGCCGGCATCTCGCCGCCGGACGACGACTCGATCCTCGACACCGACCTCGAGGCGTGGAAGCGCGTGCAGGACGTCAACCTGACGAGCGTCTACCTGTGCTGCAAGGCAGCGCTGCCCTACATGCTCGAGCAGGGCAAGGGCTCGATCATCAACACCGCGTCGTTTGTCGCCGTGATGGGCGCCGCGACGTCGCAGATCTCCTACTCGGCCTCCAAGGGTGGCGTGCTGTCGATGTCGCGCGAGCTGGGCGTGCAGTTCGCGCGCGAGGGCGTACGCGTCAATGCCCTGTGCCCCGGCCCGGTCAACACCCCGCTGCTGCGCGAGCTGTTCGCCAGCGACCCCGAGCGCGCCGAGCGCCGTCTGGTACACGTGCCGCTGGGCCGGTTCGCCGAGCCCGAGGAGATGGCCAACGCCGTGCTGTTCCTCGCCTCTGACGAGTCGAGCTTCATGACCGCGTCGACGTTCCTCGTGGACGGCGGCATCTCCGGGGCGTACGTCACTCCGGTGTGAGCATGCGGCCGCTGATCGGAGTCACGACCTACCGCGAGCAGTCGCGGTGGGGCATCTGGCACGAGCAGGCGGACGTGCTGCACGCCGTCTACTCGCGGTCGATCGAGGCCGCAGGGGGAGTCGCGGTGCTGCTGCCGCCGGGTGACCCCGAGGGGGCTGCGTCGGTGGCGGCGCGCATCGACGGGCTGATCATCGCGGGTGGTGCGGACGTCGAGCCGTCCCGCTACGACGCGGAACCCCACGAGCGTACGGTCGGCTGGCGCGAGGACCGCGACGACTGGGAGCTCGCGATGCTCGACGCCGCGGCGGTCGCGGGCCTGCCGGTGCTCGGCATCTGCCGCGGCATGCAGGTCATGGCCGTCCATGCCGGCGGAACGCTCGACCAGCACGTGCCGGAGACCGCCGGCCACGAGGAGCACTCGCCTGGAGGCGACGAGTTCGGCGTGATCGACGTCGACGTCGTGCCGGGTACGTTGCTGGGTCGCGCGGTGGGCGACAAGGGGTCGGTGCACTGCCACCACCACCAGGCCGTGCGCGAGCACCCCGGCTTCGTCGCCTCGGCGCATGCGGCCGACGGCGTGCTCGAGGCGATGGAGGACCCGTCGCGGCCGTTCTGGCTCGCCGTGCAGTGGCACCCCGAGCGCCTCGAGGACGCCGGGCTGTTCCGGGCCTTGGTGGACGCCGCTAGGCGTCCTGCGTCGCCTGCGCCTTCTTGAGGATCGCGGAGAACCGGCGGTTGAGCTGGCGCATGATCGTGTTGTAGATCCACGGCGCGTACCTCTGGGCGTACCAGCCGGCGCGGATGTCGGTGGACGTGAAGACGAGGTACTTGCCCTTCTCCACCCCGCGGATCATCGAGGCGGCGGCGCTCTCGGGGCTGACCGCGTGCTTCTGGAAACGGCCGATGTTCTTCCGGATGACCGGGTTGTCGCGATCGATGCCGACGATGTTGACCGTCCTGACGAGAGGCGTGTCGACGGCGCCGGGGCAGACGAGGGTGACGTTGATGCCGTACTGCTCGAGGTCGAACCGCAGCACCTCGCTGACCCCGCGGAGGCCGAACTTCGCGGCGCTGTAGGGCGCGTGGACCGGCAGTCCGAAGAGGCCGGCGGCGGACGAGACGTTGACGACGTGGCCGCCGTTGCCGGCCTCGATCATGGCCGGCACGAAGGCCGACATGACGTGGATCGGTCCCATCAGGTCGATCTCGACGCAGTCGCGCCAGTGCAGCGTGTCGAGGTCCTGGATGCGGCCCCACGTCGAGATGCCGGCGACGTTCATGACGATGTCGACTGCCCCAGCCGCACTGAGCGACCGGTGCGCGAATGCGGCGACGGCGTCCGCGTCGGCGATGTCGAACGGCTCGTGGTGCACGACCGTTCCGCCGCCGTTCGTGACCATGGCGGCCGTCTCGTCGAGGCCCTCGGCGTTCACGTCGGTGAGGAGCAGGCGCGCGCCCTTGTCGGCAGCCTTGAGGGCGGCGGCGCGGCCGATGCCGCTGCCGGCACCGGTGATGACGACGGTCTTGCCGTCGAAGGACGTCCTGGGCATCGCAACCTCTCCCGGATTAAGTGGGACGATCGTACCGCTTTCGTGTCGCGAAGTCCCGTTGTCCGCCCCGGCACCTACCGTGATCCACATGAGAGCCAACAAGTACGCCGGACGGTGTGCCGAGTGCGACGTGACCGTGGAGATCGCGGCCGGACAGCTCATCGGCCTGCCCGGCGACTGGCGCACGATCTGCGTGGCGTGCTCGCCGGCCCCGCCTCCGCGGGGCGAGCACCCGGGCTGGCACCTCACGCCGCTGGCGTCGCTCGACTTCGAGACGACCGGCGTCGATCCGCTGACCGACCGGGTGCTGAGCTACGCCCTGCTCGACGATCGCGGTCACGACTTCTCCGGCCTCATCAACCCGGGCGTGCCCATCCCCCCGGAGTCCGCCGCGGTCCATGGACTCACCGCCGAGGCACTTGCCGGCGCGCCGGCCCCCGTGGACGCGCTGGCCGAGGTGATCGCCTGGGTGCAGGACCTGATCGAGCGTGGCGTGGGACTCGTCGTGTTCAATGCCGCCTACGACCTCACGATGCTGCGGGCCGAGGCGGCGCGCTGGGGCCTGGCGCAGCCCGACTGGGAGCGGCTGTTCGTCGTCGATCCCTACGTCATCGACTGGGGCATCGAGCGCGGCGGTCTCGGCCCGCGCCGCCTCACTGACGTGGCTGCCTATTACGGCGTCGCGCTCGACAATGCTCACGACGCGACCGCAGACGCGCGAGCCGCTCGTGAGATCGCCTATGAGATCGGCCGCCGTCATCCGACGGTCGCGGCCGGCGACCTCGAGAGCCTGATGCTCCGGCAGGTCATCTGGTTCGCCGGTCGGGCCGAGGACTGGAACCACTACGCTCGCCGGGTCGGTCGGGCCCTCGACGATCCCGCCGGCTGGCCCCTGTCAGCGCCGGACCTCAGCAACGTGCGCATCGCCTGACGCGTACGTGCGGCATCGTTGGGTACATCCCCGCACATGACTGAGACAGACACGCCAGACAACCCCGATCTCGAGGCCGTCCAGCTGGTCGTCGACCGCGTCTCCTCATGGCAGGACGGCGCGACCGAAGGCACGGTCGCCGAAGAGCTTCGCAAGGGATTCGACGAGGTGGGCGTCGAGGTCGAGCCCGACGAGGTCGAGAAGCTCGCCGACGCGATCCAGAACGAGCACGGCGACGTCGACGCCGGAGAAGTCCTCGGCTGGTAGCTGAGTCGGCTCGAAACCCGCAGTCACCGCTGGGTCCTGCTGGCTGGCGGTGGGTCAGTCGCCCTTCGGGCACGGTGACGGGCGACCAGGTCACCGCCGACGCGTCCGTGTCGCTCCGTCGGCAAGGCGCCGACCCTAGACTTCGGGCGTGACCTTGAGGAGCAGGCTCGCTCGCGTCGTCCGGCGTCGTCGTCTGACGCGCGCCCTCGCGAACCTCGACGCCCTAGCGGACGCCCTCGCCGCCACTCAGGGCTCCATCGTCGTCTACCTCGACGAACCCGATCCCGAGCTCGTCGAGCGCCTCATCGACAGACTCGGCGTCGAGGTCCGCACGATCCAGGTCGACGGCTCGATCGACGCCGCCCTCACCGCGCTCCGCTCCATGCCCCGCCCCGCGGCGATCCTCGACGCGACGCTCTCCGGCAACCGGGGCAACCTGCTCCGCCAGACGGTCTTCGCCCTGCCCGCCGGAGCCGCCTACGTGGCTGCCGGAGTCACCCCGGCGTGGACCGCAGACGTACGCAGCTCGGCAGAGCCACGCGACGGCGAGGGCCAGGCCGCCGGCCGCCGGCGCCAGGAGCTCGCCGATTCGATCGACGTCCACGACGCCACACGAGGCCTCGGCGTCGTACGCAAGCGCGGCACCCACCACATCACCCTCCGCCACGACGCCGTCGAGGACGCGCTCAGCGACCAGTTCGGCGCCGACTGGGGCGAGGTCATCGCGCACCGCGAGGCGTACGAGTACGAGTCGCGCGCGACGCTCCACATGCACGGCGAGCCGCCGTCCCGCGAGAAGCCGTCGAGGATCTCCGTGCCCGCGCTGTCGCTGCGCCGTTATGACGACGCCGTCTGCCACCTCCGCGAAGTCGCCACCAAGGGCAATCTCGTGCTGCCCGACACGTTCCGCCACTGGCAGGGCGGCCGCCTGTTCCACAAGCGCATCATCCCGGCGACGGCGTGGTTCGGCCGGCTCGAGGACCGGATGCAGCAGGCGAACGTACGCCATGAGGCCGGCGAGTTCTTCTCGTTCGACTCGGCGTTCCCGACGCACTACGGACATCTGACGACCGAGACCCTCTCGAAGCACTGGGGCTGGCGGATCGCCCGCGAGCGCAACCCCGGTCTCCGGGTCGTCATGACGCACCAGCCCGGCAAGCCGTCCCTCCCGGTGTGGAAGGCCGACATCCTCGGCGCCCTCGGCGTCCCCCTCGACGACATCCTCTGGGTGACGCAGGACGAGGCCGTCGAGGTCGACTCCCTGGTGGCCGCGATGCCGCAGCTCGAGAACCCGCACTATGCCGACCGCGACCTCGGCGACACGTGGGAGGCGCTGTACGCGGGCCTCGACGCGGATCCAGCGCCGCAGGACCGGGCAGCGAAGATCTTCCTGTCCCGGCGCACCCGCACCCAGCGCTGGTGCACCAACACGCCTGAGGTCGAGGCGTTCATGGTCGAGCAGGGCTACACCGTGATCTATCCGGAGGACTTCTCGTACGCCGAGCAGGCCCATGTCTTCCGGGCCGCGAAGGTCATCGCGGGGTTCGCCGGCAGCGCCCTGTTCAACATGATGCTCAACCCCGAGGCGCGGATCGTCGTGCTCTCCAGCCGCGGCTACGTCGCCGCCAACGAGTACCTCTTCGCCTCGGCGGCGGGCCACGAGATCCACTACTTCTGGGCTCCGCCGCTCGTCGACCAACCGGAAGGCGGCTTCACCGTGGATGCCTACCGCTCCGACTTCACCTTCAACCTCGACGAGCACCGTGCCGAGCTCGTCAAGGCTCTCGCCTAGGTCAGCCGACTCGCGCCAGGATCGCCTCGGCCAGCGCCTCGGGATCCTGCTCCGGGATCCAGTGGCTCGTGCCGGTGAGCTCGACGAACCGGAAGTCGGCGTCGACGAACTCCCCGCAGCGCTCCGCGCCCGCGCGGCCGATTGCCTGGTCCTGGTCGCTCCACACGTACGTCGTGGGCACCGTCACCGCCGGCAATGAGCCGAGGTCGGCCCGCATCGCGCGGTACCAGTTGAGCGCCGCCGTCAGGGCATCTGGCTCCGAGAGCAGCACGACATAGCTGTCGACCTGCGCGGGCCGGACATGACCGGCGTACATCGCCCGCAACCGCTGCGCGTCGTCCTCGAGCAGCACGTGCTCGGCCTTGCCGGGCTGCCGCAGCAGCCCGATGTACGAAGCGCGTTGCTGCTGGTCGGGGTCGCCCTGCAGCGCTGCCCCGTACGCCGCGAGGTGCGGCACCGAGACCGCGGTCAGCGTGCGGAGCCGATCGCGGTGCCGCACGGCCGTGACCCATGCGACCGCGGCACCCCAGTCATGCCCGACGAGGTGGAACGTGCCGATCCCGAGCGCATCGGCGATCCCGATGACGTCGTCCGCGAGCAGGTCCGTCGTGTACGAATCGACACCCGGCGGGCGAGCCCCGGGGGAGTATCCGCGCTGGTCGGGAGCGATGACCCGCAAGCCCGCGCCCGCGAGCAGCGGGGCGACCCCGGACCACGACAGCGAGCTCTCCGGGAACCCGTGCAGCAGGATCACGGGTTCGCCGTCCTCGGGACCCGTCATGCGTACGTCGAAGGTCAGGTCGCCGACCGTCACGGGTGTGGTCTCGTCGTACGTCATGGGGCTCCTCGGTCAGTCGAACGTGTCGCCGATGCGGGCGACCGCCTCGCGGTCGAGCACCGCCGCCGTCTCGGGGTCGGGTGCGCTGCCACCGCGATCGTAGGGGACCCACCAGCGGTCCTCGTCGTTGCGCGGCATCGCCGGGTAGGTGTCGATCGCCTCGGCGAGCAGCGCGTCCATCGCGACGTGGAGCCGCAGAGAGAGCTCGTCGACCGACTCGCCGTCGGCCGGCCGCAGCGGCTCGCCGACCATGATCGTGACGGGCATGCGGCGGCGCAAGGAGCGGTGCCCGTCGACGGTGTAGATGCGGTGCCCGCCCCACACGATGACCGGGATCAACGGCACCTGCCGGTTGACCGCGAGCCCGGCGGCGCCGCGCTTGAAGGGCTTGAGCAACCACGACCGGCTGATCGTCGCCTCAGGGAACACGCCGACCAGCTGGCCGTCGTCGAGCAGCCGCAGCGCCTGCCGATAGGCCCGGGCCCCGGACTTCCGGTCGACCGGGATGTGGTGCATCGACCGCATGAGCCGGCCGACGACCGGCAGCTCGAACACCGATCGCTTGGCCATGAACCGGATGCGACGCTTGCGCGGACGGGCGGCGTACCCGATGAACGTGAAGTCGAGGAAGCCGATGTGGTTGCCGGCCACCACCCCGGCGCCGCTGCTCGGGAGGTGCTCGACTCCGCGGACGTCGAACCGGTAGCCCATCAACCGGAACAGCGTGCCGAAGATCCGGACCACCACCCGGTAGGTGAGGTCGGATCCAGGCACGCTGCTCAGGCTACGCCGTGCGGCGGACTCAGTCCTGTCCCGGCGCGGCGTCCACGACGTCGATCGTCACCGTGGTGATCGACGTCGGGTCGTCGGCAGCCACGCCGGGGATGACCGGGAACCCGGGGTTGCGCGACTGGTGACCGATGTACTGGCCGGTCTCCTGGTCGAACAGCAGCTCCTGGGCGTAGCCCATGCGCAGTGCGATCGCCGCCTTGCCGTCGACATGCGTGACGCCGCCGACGATGCGCACCTGGGGCTCCTTGGCGAGCGCCCGGAACAGTGCCGCACGGATGTCCGCCGGCGCGAACCCGCTGGTCAGCACGGGGGTGACGGCCTCGTCCAGTGCGGCATAGTGCTCGACCGGGTCGTACGAGTGGGCATCCTTCAGCAGGGTGTCGAGGAGCCGCGCGGGATCGCGGGGCAGGGAGGCGTACCAGCTGGCGTCCTGGTACTTGGAGTACGAGTGCCAGTTCGTGGAGGCGCCGCCCTTGGAGGTCCAGACGTGGTGGTCCTCGCCCCCGGCGTACTTCTCGCCGTCGACGCTGATGTTGCGCAGCCGGTGTGACTCCTCGTCGAAGACCCACGTGCCGGCCCGGTCGTACGGCACCCACATGTGCTGCGTGCGGAGGGTCTGGAACACGATCGGCTTGCCGTCGCTGCCGATCGGCGGGCCCTCGCCGATGTGCTCCGGCGGCGGGGCGTCGGGATCGGAGGTCACGATCTCGGGCTGGCCCCAGCCCTTCTCGATCGTCGTGATCCGGAGGTACTGCCCCGGCCCGACGACCGGGTCCGACGTCGTGATCGTGACGTCGGCGGCGCGCTCCAGGACGGCAGCGGCGGGGGATCCGCCCACCTCGTGGCCACCGAGGTCGATGCGGGTCAGGCCGAGGGCGACCGTGGCGGCGACGGCACCGGCCACAATCAGCGTGCGGCGTAGGTGTCGACGTGGCGTCATCTCGACAAGCTCAATGACCGGGGAATGGGGTGTGGCCATGATGGCGCGGAGCAGGTCCTCGTCCTGGGCGGTGATCTCGGTGGAGGCGCCGGCCTGCGGGTCGAGCTCGGCGAGCGTACGGGTGATGGCGTTCATGAGGGCACCTCTGCGGTGTGGGTCGTGGGACGGGTGGACGAGCGCTGGGGACCGGGTGGGTCCGAGAGCGCGTCGCGGAGCTTGCGGCGGGCGCGGTGGAGCCGTACGGCTGCGGTGCCGGGCCGGCAGTCGAGCACGACCGCGACGGCCTTGACGGTCAGGTGCTCCCAGTAGACGAGCAGCAGGATCTCGCGCTCGTCGTCGTTCAGCCGCTCGATCGCCTCGAGCACGAGAGACCGGTCGTCGGCGGCTGCCGTGGCGTCGGCCTCGACCAGCTCCGTGGTGTCGGTGACGCGTTGGGCGACCCGGAGCTGACGCCGTTCGGTGCGTTGGTGGTTGGCGAGCGTGAACCTCGCCGTGCGGTAGAGCCACGGCAGCCCGCCGGCAACGGCTTCGTCGCAGCGTCGCCAGGCCGTCAGGTAGGTCTGCGCGACGACGTCCTCGGCGAGGTCGTCGGGCGCCCGCCGTCGGGCGTACGAGCGGATCGAGGGGAGGGTGATCCGGTAGAGCGTCTCGAAAGCGCGGCGGCGCTCGTCCTCATCGGCAGTCATGACCGTTTTATGTCCACGTCGCCGCCCGGCATTACATCTGCTGCGGCAGCCGGGGCCAGCAGTCGGTACGGATCGTGGGGTCGAAACCGGCTCCTGCGGCGATCGTCCGCTTCTCGCGGCCGAGGATGCCGGTGGTCAGCAGCAGGATCGCGACGATGTAGAGCCCCATGATCGCCAGACCCGTGGCGGTGGCGTCCTTGTCGATCCGGTCGGCCTCGCCCAGCGCGATGATGCCGTCGGAGACCAGGAAGCAGGCCCCGCCGATCCCGGCCCGCAGGTCGGTGGCGAGCGACGTCGACGCCGTGCCGAGGAGGAGCGCGGCGTACACCGGGACGATCGGCCTGAGCCCGGCCTCGAGGCCGCTCCACGCCCAGACCACGAGGCCGATCGCGGCGGCGACGTAGATCACGAGGATCCACGGCCTGGCCCGCAGCCGCTCGAGGGCGCCGCGGAGGATGAAGAACCGGATGAAGCAGACATGGGCTGCGGCGAACGCGGCCATGCCGACGACGAACAGGTCGTCGCCCAGCTCGAGGAACAGGTCGCCGAGGAAGCAGAACCCCAGTGCCACGACCAGGAGTCTGGGCCCGTGCTGCTCCACGACCCAGGCCGCGAGCAGCGGCGCGATGAAGCACTTGGTGATGCTGTCCCACGGGGTCGCGTCGGCGGCGTTGAGCGCGAGGTGCACGACGGACACGACGCCGAAGGCGACCAGCCACGGGCTCTTGACTGCCATCCCAGCACCGTACCGGTTGGCCGCCTCCGCAGTTCGCGGGTTGGGCACGACAACCACGAACCTGAAAAGGTGGACGCATGACTTCCCGGCTCGCCGTCCTGACCAGCCGATGGACCGGGATCGTCCCGGTCGCCGCCCTGATCGTGTTCGCCCTCGCCTGGCACCGGGACCTGCCGTGGGTCGCCGTCGCCGTGGTCTCGGCGTTTCTCGGCGGAGCCGTGCTCGCCGCGGTGCACCACGCCGAGGTGATCGCCCACCGGGTCGGCGAACCGTACGGCTCGCTGGTTCTCGCGGTCGCGGTCACCGTCATCGAGGTTGCCCTGATCGTCACGCTGGTGACGACCGGCTCCAAGGGGAGCGAGAGCCTCGCCCGTGACACGGTCTTCGCCGCGATCATGATCACCTGCAACGGCATCGTCGGGGTCTCGCTGCTCGCCGCCACCCGCAAGGGCCAGGTCGCGCACTTCAACGCCGAGGGCACCGGCGCCGCGCTGGCCACGGTCGGCACCGTGGCGACGCTGTGCCTCGTGCTCCCGACGTTCACGACGGGCCGCACCGGGCCGGAGTTCACGCCCGGGCAGCTGGGCTTCGCGGCCGTCGCGTCGCTGGGGCTCTACCTGCTGTTCGTCGGCATGCAGACCGTGCGCCACCGCGACTACTTCCTCCCGACCCGCAGCGACGGGTCCGTCGCGCCCGACGACGACCACGCGTCGCCGCCGTCGGCCCGCGCCGCGTGGCTGAGCCTCGGCTTCCTGTTCATCGCGCTCGTCGCGGTGGTCGGCAACGCCAAGAACGTCTCGCCCTCGCTCGAGGACGCGGTCGACGCCGCCGGTATGCCTCAGGCCGTCGTCGGCGTCATCATCGCGCTGCTGATCCTGCTGCCCGAGACGATCGCCGCGGTGCGCGCGGCCCGCCGCAAGCGGGTGCAGATCAGCCTCAATCTCGCGTACGGCTCGGCGATGGCCAGCATCGGCCTCACGATCCCGGTGATCGCGATCTCGCAGATCTGGCTCGACGGCCCGCTCGTCCTGGGTCTCGGCTCCACCGAGCTGGTGCTGCTCTCGTTGACGATGGTCACGAGCGTCCTCACCGTCGTGCCGGGCCGGGCGACCATCCTGCAGGGCGGCATCCACATCGCGATCCTCGGCTCGTTCCTCTTCCTTGCCGCCAGCCCCTAGGCGTCCTCACGCTTGGCGTCGAGCCACCGCATCGCGGGCGTGGCCGTGACGCCGTGGAGGATCACCGAGAGCGTGATCGCCAGCCCGACGGTCGACCACAGCAGCGGTACGTCCCGGAAGTCGGCATGTCCCGTCGCGTACGCCAGGTAGTAGATCGAGCCGACCCCGCGCACCCCGAAGAACGCCGTCGCCGCACGCTCCCGCGGCCCCATCGTCCGGTCGCCGACGCGCAGGTCGGAGCGGCCCGCGAACAACGCGACCATCCCGCTCGCCGGGCGTACGACCAGGAGCAGCAGCACCGCGACGAGCACGGCCTGCCAGGTCAACGCCGACAGCAGCCCGTTCGTGAGCGCGACCCCGAGCAGCAGCAGGACGATCAGCGTCAGCAACCGCTCGAGTCGCTCGATGACGTCGTGCATCAGGGCGTGGTAGTCGTGACCCCGCTCCGCCGACCGCATCGTCATGGCGCACGCGAACACCGCGAGGAAGCCGTAGCCACCTGCCACCTCGGTCAGCCCGTACGCCAGCAGCACCGCGGCGAGCGCGAGCAAGGGCTCCCCGGAGTCGGCCGTGCGCAACGAGGGCTTGGTCGACCGGAACGCGATCTTGGCCAGTGCCCAGCCCACGAGGACCCCGATCGCCGAACCGACGACGACCTTGCCGGCCAGGTCCCAGGCCACCCACCTCGTGCCCCAGTCGGCGAACGAACCGCTGGCGGCGAGGAGAATCGCCGCATGCACGAACGGGAACGCCAGTCCGTCGTTGAGCCCGGCCTCGGACGTCAGCGCGAAGCGCACCTCGTCGTCCTCGTCGATCTCGTCCTGGTCGCCCTCGGTCGTGGTCGGTCCCTCGACCTGGACGTCCGAGGCCAGCACGGGATCCGTCGGCGCCAGTGCGGCGCCCAGCAGCAGGGCCGCCGACGGTGCGAGGCCCATGACCCACCAGCCGAGCAGCGCGATCCCGGCGATCGACAGCGGCATCGCGATCACGAGCAGCCGCCACGTCGCGCTCCACCGCCGCCACGACTCGAACGAGCGCAGGCTCAGTGGGCGGTCGAGTGCGAGGCCGACGCCCATCAGCGCGATCAGCACCGTGAACTCGGCCAGGTGCTCGACGAACCCCCGATGCGCGATCGGCGAGAACGCGGAGTCGCCGGTGCCCGGAAGCAGTCCGATCAGCGCGCCGAGACCGAGCAGGACGACCGGCGGCGACAGCGCAGCGGTCCGCAGCGCGTACGGCAGGACGACGGCCAGCAGGAGGGCCGCGCCTCCGAGGAGGTAGACGAGATGGGTCGCCATGACCCTTCGAGGCTACGGGGACGAACCGGTGCCCGCCCCTTGAGCTCGCGGCCCTTCGAGCCACTCGGTGATGAACGTCTCGCTCGCGTGGATGTGGGTCGCGATGTAGCGCTCGGGCCCCACGACCTCGAACTTGTGCGGCGTGAGCTTCGGCACGACGAGGACCTGCCCGGCGACGCCCATGAGCTGCTCGCCGGCGACCGTGAACAGCGCCCGGCCGCCGCGGATCACGAAGGTCTCGGCGTACGGGTGCTGGTGCAGGTCGGGGCCGTCGCCGTCGACGTCACTGTCCTCGAAGATCAGGGAGACCCCGGCGCCGTAGGCCGCGCCCTCGATGTTGTCGAGGAGGCGTCCGTCAGGCCGCGTGGTCCCTGTGGTGTGGATCACGTGCATGTCGGCCACGCTAGCCCGGAACCAGCCCCGGAGTGAAGACCGCTGCTGCGACGGGCGTACGCCCGGGCCCACGTACTGCCGTCGTGGTAGTCGAGAGTCACGGCGTACGGAGGACGCGCGGCACCCCCGCGGTTCGGGAGTGTGGTCACACTGCCGCGAGACCCGCGGCCCGTCTCTCGGAGGAACCCCCATGGCTGCATTCGCTCGATGGTGCTTCAACCATCGCCTCTCCGTCATCGGCATCTGGATCGCGCTGCTGATCGCAGTGAGCGGTGCGTCGATGGCCGCCGGCACGAGCTACTCCGACGCGTTCGACCTGCCCGGCACGGAGTCGACCAAGGCGCTCGACCTGCTGCAGAAGTCACTGCCGGAGTCCGCCGGCGACGCCGACCAGATCGTGCTGCACGTCGACGAGGGCAAGATCACCGATCCGGCGGTCAAGACCCGCGTCGACGCGATGCTGGAGAAGGTCGGCGCCGTCCACTCCGTCGTGGGCATCACCAGCCCGTACGACGAGGCCGGCGCGAGCCAGGTCAGCCAGGACGGCCGGACGGCGTACGCCACGGTGCAGTTCGACAAGCAGGCCGACGAGCTCGCGGTCAAGGACATCGACGCGGTCATCGACACCGCGCAGGACGCGCGTGGCGACGGCCTGCAGGTCGAGCTGAGCGGCCAGGCGATCGACACCGCGACGCAGGCCGGGCCAGGCAGCACCGAGCTGTTCGGCATCGCCGCGGCGGCCGTGATCCTGTTCGTCGCCTTCGGCTCGCTCCTGGGCATGGTCCTGCCGCTGATCGTCGCGATCGCCGGCGTCGGTGGCGGGATGATGACGATCGCACTGCTGTCGCACACCCTGAGCCTCAGCGACGTGACCCCGACCCTGGCGGCCCTGATCGGCCTGGGTGTCGGCATCGACTACGCGCTGTTCATCGTCACCCGCTACCGATCCGGCCTCAAGATGGGGCTGCCACCTGAGGAAGCCGCGATCAAGGCGCTCAACACCTCGGGCCGCTCGGTGCTGTTCGCCGGTGGCACGGTCGTCATCGCCCTGCTGGGCTTGCTCGTGCTCAACGTCGACTTCTTGGCCGGCATGGGCATCGGGGCCGCGGTCACGGTGCTGTGGACCGTCGCGGCGGCGTTGACGCTGACCCCGGCCTTCCTCGGCCTGTTCGGCATGCGGTTGCTGTCGCGCCGCGAGCGCCGGACGCTCGCCGCCGAGGGGCCACAGCTCGAGGCCGTCGGCATCTGGGCCCGCTGGGCGCGCTTCGTCGCGCGGCGCAAGGCGTTCGTCTCGGTCGTCGCACTCGGCCTGATCGCGGTCCTGGCGATCCCGTTCTTCTCGCTGCGACTCGGGTCCGCCGACGCCGGCAACAACCCGGCCGACACGACGACCCGCAAGGCGTACGACCTGTTGGCCGACGGCTTCGGGCCCGGCTTCAACGGCCCGCTGCAGCTGGTCGCCGAGCTCAAGTCACCCGGTGACCAGTAGGCGCTGACGACGCTGGTGTCCGACGTCGAGGCGACCAAGGGTGTCGCGGCCGCCACGGCCTTGCCGATGAAGGCCGACGCCACGGTCGGCATCGTCCAGGTCGTGCCCACGAGCGCGCCGCAGGACGAGGCCACGACCAGGCTGATCGACACCCTGCGGGACGACGTCATACCGACGGCGGAGAAGGGCAGCACCCTCCAGGTGTACGTCGGCGGCAACACCGCGACGTTCGGCGACTTCGCCGACGTGCTGACCGGCAAGCTGCCGCTGTTCCTGGGCGTCATCGTGGCCCTGGGCTGCGTCCTTCTGATGGTCGCGTTCCGCAGCATCGTCGTGCCGTTGACCGCGGCGCTGATGAACCTCTTGGCGGCCGGTGCGGCGTTCGGTGTTCTCGTGGCGGTGTTCCAGTGGGGCTGGCTGGGGGACCTCGTGAGCATCGGCAAGGAGGGTCCGGTCGAGGCGTTCCTGCCGGTCATCATGCTGGCGATCCTGTTCGGCCTGTCGATGGACTACCAGGTGTTCCTGGTCAGCCGGATGCACGAGGAGTGGACCCACACCAAGGACAACCGGCGCGCCGTGGTCGTCGGCCAGAGCGAGACCGGCCGCGTCATCACCGCCGCGGCGCTCATCATGATCAGCGTGTTCATCGCGTTCGTCTTCGAGGGTGAACGCGTGATCGCGGAGTTCGGCATCGGTCTGGCGGCGGCCGTCGCGGTGGACGCGTTCATCCTCCGCATGCTCCTGGTGCCGGCGCTGATGCACTGGTTCGGTGCCGCCAATTGGTGGCTGCCGGCGTGGATCGACCGGCGCATGCCGCACCTGTCGGTCGAGCCGATGGAGGACGCGCCCGTGGCGGAGATCGCGGAGCTCGACACCGTCGACCAACCCGCGAGGGCGTGACAGGCTGAGCACGTGAGTCTGAAGGAAGAGCTCGGCGAGCAGGCACGGCGCCACCCGTTTGCGGCGGACGCCGTGCTTGCCGCCGCGCTCGGCGCCATCGCCCTCCTGGTGCCGCACGAGGAGGACCGGTCGCCGGTCGGCCCCGACTGGATCGTGATGTCGATCAAGGTCGCGGTGTTCCTCGCCCTGATCCTGCGCCGGTCGTGGCCGTTCCCGGTGCTGGGTCTCGTGCTGGTCGGCACTGCTGTGGTGCTCGCGCTGGCGCACGGGAAGTCACCCGTCGTCGCCGCTGCGTTCGTCGCGATCTGCACCGTGGCCTACCGAGGCGACCGCCGTACGGGCATCGCGGTGTGGCTGGGAAGCGCTGCGGTCCTCACTGCAGGGGCCGCAGTCGGAGCGGGATCGCTGTTCCGCTTCGAGAACCTCTCGATGCTCGCCTGGACCGGGTTCGCCGCCGCGGCCGGCAACGCCGCGCGCTCCCGCAAGGAGTGGTTCGCCGAGGTCGAGCAGCGCGCGATCGATGCCGAGGAGAGCCGCGAGGAGGAAGCCCGTCGCCGGGTCGTCGCCGAGCGCCTGCGCATCGCCCGGGAGCTGCACGACGTCGTGGCCCACCACATCGCCGTCGTGCACGTGCAGGCCGGCGTCGCGGATCACCTGCTCGACACCAAACCCGCCGAGGCCCACGAAGCCATCGCGCACATCCGCCGGGCCAGCGGTTCGGTGCTCGACGAGCTGGGCGGTCTCCTCGACGTGCTCCGCCAGCCCGACGAGCCCATCACGCCGACCGCGCCGGCCCCCGGTCTCAGCGGACTCACGTCGCTGATCGACTCGTTCTCGGCGTCAGGCCTCACCGTCGACGTCAAGGCCAACGGCGTGCCCGACGCCATACCGCCGGCCGTCGAGCTCGTCGCCTACCGGCTCGTGCAGGAGGGCCTGACCAACGCGCACAAGCACGGCTCGGGGACCGCGACGCTGGACTTCACGTTCGAGCGCGGCGCACTCCGCATCGACATCGCCAACCCGTGCCCGGGTGTCCCCGCCCTCGCCGGTGCGGGCCACGGCCTGCTCGGCATGCACGAGCGGGCCAAGGCCGTCGGCGGCACGGTCCGGACGCACAACGACGGCGACGCGTGGCGCGTCGCTGCCCGGCTGCCCTTCGAGCCCGCCGTATGACGATTCGCGTGCTGCTCGCCGACGACCAGGCGCTGATCCGCAGCGGGTTCCGTGTGCTCATCGAGTCCGACCCCGAGCTCGAGGTCGTGGGCGAGGCGGCCACCGGCAAGGAAGCCGTCGAGCTGGCGCGCAGCACGCGGGCCGACGTCATCGTGATGGACGTACGCATGCCCGAGATGGACGGGCTCGAGGCGACCCGCGCGATCTGCGCCGATGACGACCTCGCCGGCGTCAAGGTGCTCGTGGTGACCACGTTCGAGACCGATGACTACCTGATCGAGGCGCTGCGGGCCGGCGCGAGCGGCTTCGTCGGCAAGGGTGTCGAGACCGAGGAGCTGCTCGCCGCTATTCGTACGGTCGCGGTCGGCGACGCCCTGCTGTCCGCTCGGGCGACGCGCAGTCTCATCACGACGTTCCTGGCGCAGCCCTCGGGCCGGCCGGCGGCGACGCCTGCGGAGCTCGAGGTGCTGACGCGGCGCGAGCGCGAGGTGGTCGGCCTGGTGGCGCAGGGGCTGTCCAACGACGAGATCGCCGAGCAACTGTTCGTCAGCCCGTTGACCGCCAAGACGCACGTCAACCGCGCCATGATCAAGCTCGGCGCCCGCGACCGGGCGCAGCTCGTCGTGGTGGCCTACCAGTCCGGACTGGTCAGCGCCGATCCTCCCGGCTGAGCGACACTGGGCGCATGATCATCGACGGCGGCCTGTCCAACGCGCTGGAGCAACGCGGGCACGACCTGTCCTCCGAGCTCTGGACCGCCGAGCTCCTGCGCGACGCGCCGCACGAGATCGCCGCGGTGCATCGCGCGTACTTCGAGGCCGGCGCCCAGGTGGCCACGACGGCGAGCTATCAGGCGAGCGTGCCCGGGTTCGTCCGCGCCGGCATGTCGATCCCCGAGGCCGAGGGGCTCATCCGCCTCAGCGTCGCGATCGCCCGTGACGTACGCGACGAGGGCCCGGACCGCCTGGTCGCCGCCTCCGTGGGACCGTACGGCGCGGTGCTCGCGGACGGCTCGGAGTACACCGGGCGCTACGGCCTCACCGCCACGGAGCTCTACGACTTCCACGGTCCGCGGCTCGAGCTGCTCGCGACCGCAGAGCCCGATCTGTTCGCGGTCGAGACGATCCCCGACCTCGACGAGGCGACCGTGCTCGCGGGGCTGCTCGACGAGATCGGCATCCCGGCCTGGCTGTCGTTCACGATCGACGGCGAGTCCACCCGTGCAAGCCAGCCGCTGGCGGACGCCTTCGCCGTTGTCGCCGGCGCCGATGCGGTGATCGCCGCCGGCGTCAACTGCTGCGCGCCGGCCGACGTCCTCGCCGCGGTCCGGATCGCCCACGACATCACCGGCAAGCCGGGCGTCGCCTACCCCAACAGCGGCCAGACGTGGGACAGCGCGACCCACACGTGGCACGGCGAGCCGTCGTACGACCTGTCGCTCGTGCCGGCCTGGCTGGAGGCCGGTGTCGCGTACGTCGGAGGGTGCTGCCGCATCGGCCCGGCCGACATCGCCGCGCTCGCCGAGAGCCTCGCCTGACGACGGATGCCGTCGTCCCCGGCGTGTGGTCAGATGGGAACCATGACGAGCCGCATCTCGCACACGACGATCGACTGCCATGACGCACACGCGCAGTCGGTGTGGTGGGCCCAGGTGCTCGACATGCAGCAGGACCCTCGAGATCCCAACGAGCCGGGCCACGAGGAGTGCATGATCTTCTCGCGTGACGGGCGGACCCGGCTGCTGTTCATCGAGGTCCCCGACGAGAAGCAGGTCAAGAACCGCATGCACCTCGACCTGCGGCCGACCGATGTCACCCAGAAGGACGAGATCGAGCGCGTGCTCGCGCTCGGTGCCACCGTCGTGTCCGACCTCCGCACACCACAGGGCCTCGGCTGGATGGTGCTCGCCGATCCCGAGGGCAACGAGTTCTGCATCCTGCGGAGCGACCTCGAGATCCCCGACTACCACTCGCACCTCATCACCTGATGACCGAGCTGCTGCTGACCAACGCCCAGGTCTACGGCGACGGGGCGTGGCAGCCCGGCGTCGACGCGATCGCCGTGCGCGACGGCGTGATCGTCGGCCTCGGCCGGTCCGCCGACCTCGGGAGCCTCGTGCCGGCCGCAGACGTGATCGACCTCGAAGGCGGATGGGTGCTTCCGGGATTCCAGGACGCCCACGTCCACCCTGTGCAGGCCGGGCTCGAGATGAATGCCTGCAACCTCGCCGACGGTGACGGCCTCGACGACTACGTCTCCACCGTCGCGGCGTACGCGCTGGGTCATCCCGCGGCCGAGTGGATCGTCGGCGGTGGCTGGTCGATGGACGCGTTCCCGGGCGGTGTCCCGACTGCGGCGGTGCTCGACCGGATCGTGTCGGACCGGCCGGTCTTCCTGCCCAACCGGGACCACCACAGCGCCTGGGTCAACACCGCGGCGCTCGAGCGGGCCGGCATCACGGCCGCCACTCCCGATCCCGCCGACGGCCGCATCGAGCGCAACGACCGCGGTGAGCCGACCGGCGCACTCCACGAAGGTGCGATGGAGCTCGTACGCCGTCACGTCCCGCGGCCGTCCGCCGACGACATCGCGCGGGCGCTGCAGACGGCCCAGGCGCACCTGCACTCTTTGGGCATCACCGGATGGCAGGACGCGCTCGTCGGCGAGGGACTCGGCATGCCGGACACGCTCGACGCCTATCTCGACGCGCACCGAGCCGGCAGGCTCACCGCCCGTGTCGTGGGCGCGCTGTGGTGGGACCGTGAGCGCGGTGACGAACAGATCGCCGAGCTCGTCGAGCGCCGGGAGCGCGCAGCCGCGGCCGGCTTCGACGCGAGCAGCGTCAAGATCATGCAGGACGGGGTGTGCGAGACGTTCACGGCCGCGGTCGTCGAGCCTTATCTCGACCGCCACGGGCATCCGACCGACAACCACGGCCTGTCGTTCATCGAGGCGGCCGACCTCGCACGCTACGTTCAGCTGCTCGACGCCGCCGACTTCCAGGTGCACATCCATGCCCTTGGCGACCGGGCCGTGGCCGACAGCCTCGACGCGATCGAGCACGCCGTCACGGTCAACGGCCGCCGCGGCAACCGCCATCATCTGGCCCACGTCCAGATCGTCCGGCCGGAGGACGTGCCACGCTTCGCCGAGCTCGACGTCACGGCCAACGCGCAACCGCTCTGGGCCTGCCTCGACGAGCAGATGGCCGACCTGACGCTGCCGTTCCTCAGCGCCACGGCGCGCGCGCAGCAGTACGTCTTCCGGTCGCTGGTCGACGCCGGGACCCGCATCGCGTTCGGCAGCGACTGGCCGGTCTCGTCAGCCGACCCCCTGCTCGGGATCCACGTGGCGGTCAATCGGGTGGCGGCCGGGTCCGACGCCGAGCCGCTGCTGGCATCCGAGAGCCTGACGGTGGTCGAGGCGATCGAGGCCTACACCCGGGGCAGCGCGTTCGTCAGTCGTCGCGAATCGGCGTCCGGAACGATCGCCGTCGACATGGCGGCCGATCTCGCGGTTCTCGACGCCGACATCGTCTCGATCGATTCTCATGAGATCGCAGAGGTCCGGGTCACCCGCACGTACGTGGCCGGCCGGCTCGTCCACACGTTGTGACACGTCACAATTCTGGCTGAAATCCCGGTAAATCAGTGAATTATGCTAGGTGCGACGACAAATTGTTCACGCTCACATCCTGACGAGGTCGCCAGAGATCGACATGAAAATTTGTTGAGAGATTTACTTGACGCCGGAGTTGTTAGCGTTAACAATTCAACGCAGGGTTCGCGTGGTCCACGTCACACAGTGATCCAAGTGAACGCTAACAACGGGGCCGCACCTCAATCCGAGGCAAGGCTTCAAGGACCCAAGCGGATGTCCGCCCGCGAGTGTCCTGGCTCTCCCGAAGTCGAGTGACTTGGGGTGTCGCATCCCAGATGGAGGAAACAGTGTTCAAGAAACTCATCACCGTGAGCGCGGGCGTAGTCCTGGCCAGCGGCCTGGCTGCCTGTGGCAGCAGCAGTGACAGCGGTTCCGGCGGCTCGGGAGGCTCCGGCGACATCACCATGGGCTTCGCCCAGGTCGGCGCCGAGAGCGGTTGGCGGACAGCAAACACCAAGTCGATCCAGGCCTCGGCCAAGGATGCAGGCATCAAGCTCAAGTTCTCCGACGCGCAGCAGAAGCAGGAGAACCAGATCAAGGCGATCCGTTCGTACATCCAGCAGAAGGTCGACGTCATCGCGTTCAGCCCTGTCGTCGAGACCGGCTGGGACACGGTCCTGCAGGAGGCCAAGCGCGCCAAGATCCCCGTGATCCTGACCGACCGCGCCGTCGACTCCAGCGACAAGTCGCTCTACAAGACGTTCCTGGGCTCCGACTTCGTGCTCGAGGGCAACAAGGCCGGCCAGTGGGTCGTCGACAACGCCGCGACCAACGACGTCAACAAGGACGGCAAGATCAACGTCGTCGAGATCCAGGGCACGACCGGCGCCGCCCCGGCGATCGACCGCAAGAAGGGCTTCGAGGACAAGATCAAGGCCGACTCGAAGATCAAGATCGTCGCGTCGCAGACGGGTGACTTCACCCGTGACGGTGGCAAGAAGACCATGGAGGCGTTCCTCAAGTCGCAGAAGGACATCGACGTCGTCTTCGCCCACAACGATGACGAGGGACTCGGCGCGATCGAGGCCATCGAGGCGGCCGGCAAGAAGCCCGGCGTCGACATCAAGATCGTCACGATCGACGCGGTCAAGGACGGCATGACGGCGCTGTCCGAAGGCAAGATCAACTACATCGTCGAGTGCAACCCGCTCCTCGGCCCGCAGCTGATGGACCTCGCCAAGAAGGTCGTCGCAGGCGAGGACGTCCCGGCGCGTGTGGAGACGAAGGAAGGCGAGTTCGACCAGGCGCAGGCCAAGGCCGCCCTGCCGAGCCGTCAGTACTGAGCACAGCACGGAATCGGGGCCCTGCGCCGCAGGGCGCAGGGCCCCACCCCAACCTTCCCAGGAATGAAGAGATGATCCAGATGACAGCCGAAGCCGCCGAGGCCACACGCACCGAGCCGGTCGTGCAGATGAGCGGCGTCTCGGTGAGCTTCCCCGGCGTCAAGGCCCTCCAGTCCGTGGGCCTCACGTTGCGGCCCGGCGAGGTGCACGCCCTCATGGGCGAGAACGGCGCCGGCAAGTCCACGCTGATCAAGGCGCTGACCGGCGTCTACTCGATCGACGAGGGCACGATCATCGTCGGCGGCGAGCCGCGTACGTTCCACAGCCCGGCCGAGTCGCAGGCCGCCGGCATCAGTACCGTCTATCAAGAAGTCAACCTCTGCACCAACCTCACGGTCGCCGAGAACATGCTGCTGGGGCGCGAGCCGCGCTCGTTCGGTCGCATCGACACCCGCGCCATGAACCGCCGCGCCGGGGAGACCCTGACGCGTCTGGGCCTCGACATCGATCCGAAGTCGCAGCTCGGCACCCACCCCATCGCGATCCAGCAGCTCGTGGCGATCGCCCGTGCCGTCGACATCGACGCCGAGCTCCTGATCCTCGACGAGCCCACCTCCAGCCTGGACGCCGACGAGGTCGCCAAGCTGTTCGAGGTCATGCGCACGCTCCGTGCCGAGGGTGTGGCCATCGTCTTCGTCTCGCACTTCCTCGAGCAGGTCTTCGCGATCTCCGACCGCATGACGGTCCTGCGCAACGGCCAGTTCGTCGGCGAGTACCTCACCGCCGAGACGACCCAGCTCCAGCTCGTGCAGGCCATGATCGGTCGCGAGCTCGAGACGCTCGAGAAGATCGAGCAGGCTGCCGAGGAGCACACCGTCAAGACGCAGGGTGCTCCCCTGATGGAGGTCATCGACCTCGGCCGCAAGGGCAGCGTCGAGTCGGTCGACCTGCAGCTGTTCGAGGGCGAGGTCATCGGCATCGCCGGCCTCCTCGGCTCGGGCCGCACCGAGCTGGCCCGTCTGCTGTTCGGCGCCGACACCCCCGACCACGGCGACATGCGGATGCGCTCCAAGGGCACCAAGCTCCGCACGCCCCGTCAGGCCATCGACCACAAGATCGCGTTCTCGAGCGAGAACCGCCGGTCCGAGGGCGTCATCGCCGACCTGTCGATCGCCGACAACATGGTCCTCGCGATGCAGGCGTCGCGCGGCTGGCTGCGGCCGATCCCGGCCAGGACCAAGGACCGCCTCGTCCGCAAGTACATCGAGGCGCTCGACATCCGCCCGGCCGACCCGAATGCGCTGATGCGCAACCTCAGCGGCGGAAACCAGCAGAAGGTGCTGCTCGCCCGCTGGCTCATCACCGAGCCGGAGCTGCTGATCCTCGACGAGCCGACCCGTGGTATCGACATCGGCGCGAAGGCGCAGATCCAGCAGCTCGTGGCCGACCTCTCCAAGGACGGCATGTCCGTCGTGTTCATCTCCGCCGAGCTCGAAGAGGTGCTGCGCCTCAGCGACCGCCTCGTCGTGATGCGCGACCGCCGCAAGATCGACGAGCGCGCCAACGAGGACGTGACCGTCTCGGATGTCCTCGAGATCATCGCGGGGGAGGTGCGCAACGATGCGTGACCTCGGTCTGCGGTTCGTCCGCCACAACCTGTTCTGGCCGACTCTGGCCCTCGTGCTCCTGCTGCTGCTCAACCTCACGAAGACGCCCGACTTCTTCTCGCTCCGCCTGCAGGACGGGCACCTCTACGGCAGCCTGATCGACATCCTGCGCAACAGCGCACCGACGCTGCTGATCGCACTCGGCATGACGCTCGTGATCGCGACGCGCGGCATCGACCTCTCGGTCGGCGCGGTCGCCGCGATCTCCGGCGCCGTCGCCTGCACCTACATGGCCGGCTCGCCGGACGAGTCGACCGCCGGTCGCGCGGTCATCGGGATGACGATGGCCGTCGCCGTCGCCGTGCTCCTGGGAGTCTGGAACGGCTTCCTGGTCTCGGTGCTGGGGATCCAGCCCATCATCGCGACGCTCGTGCTCATGACCGCCGGGCGTGGCCTGGCGATGCTGATCACCGACGGCCAGATCACCACGGTCAACAACTCGCTGTTCGCCAAGGTCAGCACCGGGTTCGTGCTGGGCCTGCCCATCGCGATCCTGATCGCCCTTGCCGTGTTCGCCATCACCGCCGTGCTGACCCGGCGCACGGCGCTCGGCATGCTGATCGAGGCTGTCGGCATCAACCCCGAGGCGAGCCGGCTCGCGGGCGTGCGTGCACGGACCATCACCTGGACCGTGTACGTGTTCGTCGCCTTCTGTGCCGGCATCGCGGGCCTGATGATTGCCTCCAACACCAGTGCGGCCGACGCCAACGCGGCGGGCCTGTTCATCGAGCTCGACGCGATCCTCGCGGTCGTCATCGGCGGCACGTCGCTGGCCGGCGGCCGGTTCTCGCTGACCGGCACGTTGATCGGTGCGATGTTCATCCAGACCCTCGCGACCACGATCCCGACGATGGGCATCCCGGCCGAGACCAACTACCTGTTCAAGGCCGTCGTCGTCATCGTGGTCTGCCTGCTGCAGTCGCCCAAGGCGCGCGCAGTGCTGTCCGTACGACGATCGTCGCCCCTACTCACCAAGGGATCGGCCGCGTGACCACCGTCATCTCTCCCCCCGAGAGCCCCGCAGGCAGCCCCGCCCCCCGCGCGTCGCGTGGATTCACGTTCCCGACCCGCTTCCTTCCGGTGATCGCGACGATCGCACTGTTCATCGCGATGTTCGGCGTCGGCTCGTTCCGCTACGAAGGCTTCTCCTCGCCGCAGACCCTGCTCAGCGTGCTGGTCGACAACTCGCATCTCATCGTGCTCGCGGTCGGCATGACGTTCGTGATCCTGACCGGCGGGATCGACCTGTCTGTCGGCTCGGTCGTCGCGTTGTCCACGATGATCGCGGCCGAGACGTTGCGCGCCGGCTGGGCCGCGCCGCTCGTGATCGTCACGGTCCTGCTCACCGGATCCGTGCTCGGCCTGCTGATGGGACTGGTGATCCACTACTTCGAGATCCAGCCGTTCATCGTGACGCTGGCGGGCATGTTCCTGGCTCGCGGCCTCTGCTACGTCATCAGCCTCGAGTCGATCCCGATCAAGAACGAGACGTTCACGTCGTTCGCGAGCGGCACGATCGAGATCGGCGACTACTTCATCACGCCGTCGGTCATCGTCGCGCTGGTCGTGCTCGTCATCGCCGCCGTGGTGCTGCACATGACGCGCTTCGGCCGCACGGTCTATGCCGTGGGCGGCAGCGAGCAGTCGGCGCTCCTCATGGGTCTGGCCGTCGCGCGCACCAAGGTCGGCGTCTACGTCATCAGCGGCTTCTGCTCGGCCCTCGCCGGCCTGCTGTTCTCGATCTACACGCTGTCGGGCTACAACCTCGGCGCGGTCGGCATGGAGCTCGACGCGATCGCGGCCGTCGTCATCGGCGGCACCCTGCTGACGGGCGGCTCGGGCCTCGTGCTCGGCTCGGCGGTCGGCGTCCTGGTGCTCGGCCTGATCCAGTCCTTCATCTCGTTCGACGGCACCCTCAGCTCGTGGTGGACCAAGATCACGATCGGCGTGCTGCTGCTGGTGTTCGTGCTGATCCAGCGGCTCTTCACGCGGCGGACCACATGACGGCGAGCCAGCACGCGCCGGTCATGGCGGACGTCGCCAAGGTCGCCGGCGTCTCCCACCAGACGGTCTCCCGGGTCATCAACGGCATGCCCAACATCAAGGACTCGACGCGCAAACGCGTCGAGGCGGCGATCAAGGAGCTCGGCTACCGGCCCAACACCGCCGCCCGGGCCCTCGTGACCCGCAAGTCCTCGACGATCGGCATCATCAGCACCGAGTCGGGCCTCTACGGCCCCAACAGCATCCATCGCACGGTCGAGGACGCCGCCCGCCAGGCCGGCTACTTCGCCGGATCGGTGAGCCTGCCCACGGTCACGGCGCAGTCCCTGACCGACGCGATCGACCACCTGTTGCGGCAGTCGGTCGAGGGCATCGTCATGATCGCGGCGCAGTACGAGGCGCTCGACGCGATCCGCCGCCAGGACCCGGGCGTGCCGCTCGTCGTAGTCGAGGGCGACCTGTCCAAGGCCAAGTCAGCCGTCGGCGTCGACCAGCACCGCGGAGCGTACGAGGCGACGACCCACCTGATCGAGCTCGGTCACACGAGGATCGCCCACGTGCGCGGACCGCTCGAGTGGACCGAGGCCGAGGCCCGCCGCCAGGGCTGGGAGGACGCGCTGCGCGCCGCCGGGCTCGAGCTCGGCCCGCTCTACCTCGGCGACTGGACCCCGCGCAGCGGCTACATCACGGGCCGTCAGCTGGCGGCCGAGGACCGGCCGTCGGCCGTCTTCGTCGCCAACGACCAGATGGCGATCGGCCTGATGCATGCCCTGCACGAGACCGGCATCGCGGTGCCGGACGACATCAGCGTCGTCGGGTTCGACGACACCCCCGAGACCGAGTTCCTCAACCCGCCGCTGACGACCGTGCGGCAGAACTTCCAGGAGGTCGGCCGCCGCGCGATCGACGTCCTGCACGCCGCGATCAGCGGTGAGAACGAAGACCTCCCCCGACTCATCGCCCCCGAGCTGATCATCCGCTCGAGCACGGCGGCACCGACCCCCCGAAAGGCCCAGAAGTGAGCGAACAGTACGTCGTCGGAGTCGACTACGGCACCCTCTCGGGGCGTGCCCTGGTCGTCTCGGTCAAGGACGGCCGCGAGCTCGCGAGCGCTGTGCACCCGTACGCGCATGCCGTGATCAGCGACGCGCTGCCCACGACGCCGGGCTCGCCGCTGCCGCCCGACTGGGCGCTGCAGGTGCCGTCGGACTATGTCGACGTGCTGCGCACCGCGGTCCCCGAGGCCGTACGCGCTTCGGGCATCGACCCGGCCGACGTCATCGGCATCGCGACCGACTTCACCGCGTGCACCATGGTGCCGACGCTCGCCGACGGCACGCCGCTCAACGAGCTGCCGCAGTTCGCCGATCGGCCCCACGCGTACGTCAAGCTCTGGAAGCACCACGCAGCGCAGGGCCAGGCCGACCGCATCAACGCGCTCGCCGAGCAGCGGGGCGAGGCGTGGCTGCCGCGCTACGGCGGGCTGATCTCGTCGGAGTGGGAGTTCGCCAAGGGCCTGCAGGTGCTCGAGGAGGACCCCGAGGTCTACGCCGCGATGGAGCGCTGGGTCGAGGCTGCCGACTGGATCGTCTGGCAGCTCTGCGGCACGTACGTCCGCAACGCCTGCGCCGCCGGCTACAAGGGCATCCTGCAGGACGGCGCCTATCCGGGCGCTGACTTCCTCGCCGGGCTCAACCCCGCCTTCGCCGACTTCGTGAGCGCCAAGCTCGACCAGCCGATCGGCCAGCTCGGCCGCCCGGCGGGCACGTTGACCGCCGAGGCCGCAGGCTGGACCGGGCTGCCCGAGGGCATCGCCGTCGCGGTCGGCAACGTCGACGCGCACGTCACGGCACCGGCTGCCCAGGCCGTCGACGCCGGCCAGATGGTCGCGATCATGGGCACCTCGACGTGCCACGTCATGAGCGGCAGCGTCCTGCGTGAGGTGCCCGGCATGTGCGGCGTCGTCGACGGCGGCATCGTGTCCGGCACGTGGGGCTACGAGGCCGGCCAGAGCGGGGTCGGCGACATCTTCGGCTGGTTCGTCGACCACGGCGTGCCGGCGTACGTGCGCGAGGCCGCGGACGCGGCGGGCGTCGGCGTCCACGAGCACCTCACGGAGCTCGCCGCCAAGCAGCCGGTCGGGGCGCACGGTCTCGTCGCGCTCGACTGGCACAGTGGCAACCGCTCGGTGCTGGTCGACCACGAGCTCACCGGCCTGATCGTCGGGCAGACGCTCGCGACCAAGCCCGAGGACGTCTACCGCGCCCTGATCGAGGCCACGGCGTTCGGCACCCGCACGATCATCGAGACGTTCAACGCCAGCGGGGTCCCGGTCGAGGAGCTCATCATCGCCGGCGGCCTGTCCAAGAACCCGCTCCTCATGCAGATCTACTCCGACGTGACCCGCTTGCCGCTCTCGGTGATCGGGTCCGAGCAGGGCCCCGCTCTGGGCTCTGCCCTCCATGCTGCCGTCGCGGCTGGCGCGTACGCGGACATACGCGCCGCCGCGAAGGCTATGGGCTCCCTCAATCGGGCAGTCGTACTGCCCGATGAGGGACGCTCCAAGGTCTACGACCGGCTGTTCGCCGAGTACACCGCCCTCCACGACCACTTCGGCCGTGGCGGCAACGACGTGATGCACCGGCTCCACGCCCTGCGCCGCGAAGCGCTGGCGGGAGGCGCGGCATGACGCTCACGCAGGACGTCCAGGACACGATCCTGCGGTTGCGGCGCGAGGTGTGCGCCCTGCACGCGGAGCTGACCCGCTACGAGCTCGTCGTCTGGACGGCCGGCAACGTCTCGGCCCGGGTGCCCGGCGCCGACATGATGGTCATCAAGCCCAGCGGGGTCAGCTACGACGACCTGACGCCGGACAACATGGTCGTCACCGACCTCGACGGCACGGTGCTCGAGGGCCAACTCGCGCCGTCGTCGGACACCGCCGCCCAGGCGTACGTCTACCGGCACCTCCCGGAGGTCGGCGGCGTCGTGCACACCCACTCCACGTACGCCACGGCGTGGGCATCGCGCGCCGAGCCCATCCCGTGCGTGCTGACGATGATGGCCGACGAGTTCGGCGGCGAGATCCCGGTCGGGCCGTTCGCCCTGATCGGTGACGACTCGATCGGTCGCGGCATCGTCGACACGTTGCGCGACAGCAGCTCGCCGGCCGTCCTGATGCAGAACCACGGCGTCTTCGCGATCGGCAAGGACGCCCGCTCGGCGGTCAAGGCCGCCGTGATGTGCGAGGACGTCGCGCGCACGACGCACATTGCCCGACAGCTCGGTGAGCCGGTGCCCATCCGGCCGGACCAGATCGCCAGCCTCTTCGACCGCTACCAGAACGCGTACGGCCAGTGAGCCCCGCGACCCATCAGAAGGAGACGTCCATGAGCACCGCCGACCGCGAGATCTGGTTCCTGACCGGAAGCCAGGGCCTCTACGGCGAGGAGACGCTCCAGCAGGTCGCCGACCAGTCGCGCGAGGTCGCCGACACGCTGGCCGCTCACCCGGACCTCACGATCCGCATCGTGTGGAAGCCGGTCCTGACCTCGTCCGACGCGATCCGCCGGACGATCCTCGAGGCGAACGCCGACGACTCGTGCCTCGGCCTGATCGGCTGGATGCACACGTTCTCGCCGGCCAAGATGTGGATCAACGGGCTCGATGCGCTGCGCAAGCCGTTCCTGCACCTGCACACGCAGGCGCACCGCGAGATCCCGTGGTCCACGATCGACATGGACTTCATGAACCTCAACCAGGCCGCCCACGGCGACCGGGAGTTCGGCTACATCCAGACCCGCCTCGGGGTCGCCCGCAAGACCGTCGTCGGCCACGTCAGCAACCCTGACGTCGGTCGGCGCGTCGGCGTCTGGGTACGGGCTGCCGCAGGCGCCGCCGAGATGCGGTCGCTCAAGCTCGCCCGCTTCGGCGACAACATGCGCGACGTCGCGGTGACCGAGGGCGACAAGGTCGAGGCGCAGCTGCGGTTCGGCGTCTCGGTCAACACCTATGGCGTCAACGACCTCGTCGAGGTCGTCGACGCGGTCGACGAGACCGTGGTCGACAAGCTCGTCACGGAGTACC
The DNA here is from genome assembly GCF_001425755.1 of Aeromicrobium sp. Root344. Lineage (GTDB taxonomy): Bacteria > Actinomycetota > Actinomycetes > Propionibacteriales > Nocardioidaceae > Aeromicrobium. Next base: position 1,991,840 of record NZ_LMDH01000001.1, read on the forward strand.
AAGACCTCTACGACGTCGCGGCCGAGCTGCGCGTCGGAGGGACGCGGCACGACTCGCTGCGTTACGGCGCGCGGGTCGAGGCCGGCATGCGCCAGTTCCTCGAGGAGGGCGGCTTCGGTGCGTTCACCACGAACTTCGAGGACCTCGGCGGGCTTCGCCAGCTGCCGGGGCTCGCGGTCCAGCGGCTCATGGCCGACGGCTACGGCTTCGGCGGCGAGGGTGACTGGAAGACGTCGGTCCTCGTGCGTACGACCAAGGCCATGGCGGCCGGCCGCCCCGGCGGGACGTCGTTCATGGAGGACTACACGTACCACCTGGAGCCGGGCAACGAGAAGTCCCTCGGCGCCCACATGCTCGAGGTGTGCCCCACGATCTCGACCAACAAGCCGACGATCGAGGTGCACCCGCTCGGCATCGGTGGCCGCGAGGATCCCGTACGCATGCGATTCATCGCCGACCAGGGCGAAGGCATCGTCGTGGGGCTCTCGGACCTGGGTGACAGGTTCCGCCTGACGGCCAACGACATCACCCTGGTCGAGCCCGACGAGCCGTTGCCCCAGCTGCCCGTCGCCTGCGCGGTCTGGCAGGCGCATCCGTCGCTCGCGACGGCGGCCGAGACCTGGATCATGGCCGGCGGCCCGCACCACACGGTGCTGTCCACCGCGGTCGGGATCGAGGAGTTCGACGACCTCGCCGAGATCCTCAGCACCGAGCTGCTGCACATCAACGCAGAGACGACGCCCAAGAGCTTCCTCCGGGAGCTCCGATGGAACCAGGCGTACCACCGGCTCGCCGCCGGTCTCTGACCCTCACACCCACCAACTTTCGGGGAGACATCATGAGCAGCCCTACCCATTTTCGGCCTGTGACCCGGGTCACATCAGCCTGTGTCGCGGTGCTCGCGCTCCTCGCAGGGTTGGTCGTGGGCGTGCCCATGGCGGCTCACGCGGCCGACGTGACGGACGGGCTCGTGCTCAAGTACGACCTGACGCAGAGCTCCGGCACGGCCGTCATCGACTCGTCGGGCAACGGGAGGAACGGCACGCTGACGGGCGGCGGCACCTGGGGCGGGGTCGACGGCCTCACGCTCGACGGCACCGATGACTACGTCAAGCTGCCCGACAACGTGATGACCGGCCTCTCGTCGATCACGGTGTCGCTCAACGTCAAGGTCGCCGCGACCCAGTCGACGCCCTACATGATCTGGGCGATGGGCAACACGACGAGCGGCGGCGTCGGCAACGGCTACCTGTTCGCGACGAGCGACTCCTACCGCGCCTCGATCGCGACGGGCAACTGGACGACGGAGCAGACTGTCGACAAGACCGCCAACCTGGCGCGCGGCGTCTGGAAGACCCTCACCTACACCCTGGGCTCCGACAACGTGGCGCGACTCTACGAGGACGGGCTCGAGGTCGCGACCAAGAGCGGCGTGACGATCGACCCGTCGGCGATCGGCGGCGGCACCACGACCGCCAACTACCTCGGCAAGTCGGTCTACAACGGCGACAAGTTCCTCAAGGGCACCGTCCGCGACTTCCGTGTCTACAACCGCGCTCTGACCGCCTCGGAGGTTGCCTCCCTGGCTCCGTCGGATGCCGACCTGGTCGCCGCGGACAAGGCCGCGCTGTCGCTCGGCGACCTCTCGGCCGTCACCGACAACCTGACGCTGCCCACCAAGGGCGATCGCGGCTCGGCCGTGACCTGGTCCTCCAGCAATCCCGCGGTCATCGCCAACAACGGCACCGTGACGCGGCCGGGACCGGCGGACGACCCTGCCACGGTCATGCTGACCGCGACGTTGACCCGCGGCACGGCGAGCGACACCAAGACGTTCCAGGCCACGGTGCTGCCCGCTGAGGGCGACCAGCAGAAAGCCGACGCCGACGCGGCGGCCATCAGCATCCCCGACGTCGACGACGTACGCGGCAACATCACGCTGCCCACCAGCGGCAGCCACGGCTCGGCGATCGCCTGGGCGTCCGACGACGCGTCGACCATCGACACCGACGGCATCGTGCACCGCCCCGCCCACGGCGCCGACCCGGCAACGGTCCACCTGAGTGCGACCGTCACGGTCGGCTCGGCCACCGCGACGCGACAGATCACGGCGACCGTGACGCCGAAGCCGGACCTCGGCCCCTACGCCGGCTACGCGTTCAGCTACTTCACCGGCGCCGAGGAGAGCATCTTCTTCGCCGCCAGCCGCGGCAACAACGCCCTGCAGTGGGACGAGCTCAACGGCGGCAAGGCGACGTTGACGTCCACCAAGGGCACGACCGGCCTGCGCGACCCGTTCCTGATCCGCTCCCCCGAGGGCGACAAGTTCTACCTGATCGCGACCGACCTCGACATCGACGCCACCAACTGGGACGCGTCGCAGCGCACGGGCAGCAAGTACCTCGAGGTCTGGGAGTCGACCGACCTCGTGACCTGGTCCGAGCAGCGCCACGTCAAGGTCTCGCCCGACACCGCGGGCAACACCTGGGCGCCGGAGGCGTACTGGTCCGACGAGCTCGGCTCCTACGTCGTGTTCTGGGCGTCGAAGCTCTACGCCGAGAGCGACACCAACCACACCGGCTCGACGTACCAGAAGATGCTGTACGCGACGACGCGTGACTTCCGGACGTTCAGCAAGCCCAAGGTGTGGCAGGACTTCGGTGCCTCGCGCATCGACTCGACGGTGCTCAAGGACGGCAGCACGTACCACCGCTTCACCAAGGACGAGGGCGGCGTGACGGGCTGCTCCGACATCATCCAGGAGAAGAGCGACGACCTGCTTGCCGTCGATGACGCCAGCCAGCCCGGCTGGGACATCAACAATCCCGCGTGGAAGATCGAGGACTCATGCATCGGCAAGAAGGCCGGCACGTCCGCGGTCGAGGGGCCGACGGCGTTCAAGGCCAACGCGGGCGACACGTCGGGCTCGAAGTTCTACCTGTTCACCGACGAGTACGGCGGACGCGGCTACATCCCGCTCGGCACCGACGACATCAACGCCCCGGACTGGAAGGTCCCGGCCGGCTACAAGCTTCCCGGCAGCCCGCGCCACGGCACGGTCATCCCGGTCACGGCCGACGAGCTCAAGCGCCTGCGCAACGATCCCGACCCGGTCAAGGCGAACGCCGACGGCGAGGTCGTGCACTACACGTTCGACGGCACCTCCGGCACGACCGTGAAGGACGCGTCCGGCAACGGCTATGACGGCACGCTCAGCGGGGATGCCAGCTGGGCTGGCGGCGCGCTGACCCTCGGCGGCACCAACGGCCACGTCAAGCTCCCGGACAACATCCTGACCGGGATCAACAAGGTCACGGTCTCGACGAAGGTCTGGATCGACCCGGACCAGGCCACGCCGTACTTCATCTGGGGCCTCGGCAACACCGACTCCACCGGCACCGGCAGCGGCTATCTCTTCACCGGCGGCAACGACAAGTACCGGACCTCGATCGCCAGCGGCAACTGGACGACCGAGCAGACCGCCACGGACGATGCCGCCGCACCACGCGGGGCCTGGAAGACGCTGACCTACACGCTCGAGGACGGCACCGCCACGATCTATCTCGACGGCATCAAGGTCGGCGAGAAGACCGGCGTCACGCTCGTGCCCGGCGACATCGGCGGCGGTCGTACGACGGCCAACTACATCGGCCGGTCGGTCTACGCCGCCGACAAGTACCTCAAGGGCAAGGTCGCGGACTTCCGCATCTACAACCGCGCGCTGTCCGCCTCCGAGGTCAAGGAACTCGGCTCCGATCCGACCGCGATCACGGGCGTCGAGCTCGACAGCCTCAAGGTCGCCCCGATCATCGACGCCGCGACGAGCACCGTCACGCTCCCGGTCAAGGCGGGCACCGACCTGACGGCGCTGCAGCCGGCGTTCGACATCGCGCCGACGTCGACCATCACGCCCGAGGTCACCGGGCCGATCGACCTGAGCAGCGCGAAGACGTTCACCGTCACCGGCGCCAACGGCGACACCCGGGACTGGAAGGTCCGCGCGGTCGAGATGAAGTCGCCGATCCTGCCGGGCTACAACGCCGATCCCAACATCGTGCGGTTCGGCGACATCTACTACATCTATGCGACCACCGACGGCATCGCCGGCTGGGGCAGCTCGAAGTTCAAGGTGTGGTCGTCCAAGAACCTCGTCGACTGGACCGAGCACGGCACGATCCTCGACCTGGGCCCGGACATCTCCTGGGCTGACAGCAACGCCTGGGCGCCGACCGCGACCGAGAAGGACGGCAAGTTCTACTTCTACTTCTCGGCGCAGCAGAACATCGGCGTCGCGGTCTCCGACTCGCCGCTGGGACCGTTCACGGACCCCATCGGCAAGCCGCTGGTCAGCAAGGCCGACTACAACAACGCCCAACAGATCGACCCGGCGGTGTTCACCGACGACGACGGCACGTCCTACCTCTACTGGGGCAACGGCAAGTCGTACGTCGTGCCGCTCAACCCGGACATGACGTCGTACGACGTCTCCAAGCGGGTCGAGCTCACGGGGCTCACGGGCTTCCGCGAGGGCATGTTCATGACCAAGCGCGCCGGCAAGTACTACGCGTCGTGGTCGATCGACGACACCGGCAGCGAGAACTACCGGGTCGGCTACGCCATCGGTGACAGCCCCACCGGTCCGTTCACCAACAAGGGCGAGATCCTCACCAAGGACCCGAGCCTCGGCATCCTCGGCACGGGGCACCACTCGATCGTCCAGGTGCCCGGGACCGACGACTGGTACATCGCCTACCACCGGTTCGCGATCCCGGGTGGCGACGGCACGCACCGGGAGACCACGATCGACCGGCTCTACTTCAACGCCGACGGCACGATCAAGAAGGTCGTCCCGACCCTCGAGAGCGTCGATCCGCTGACGTACGAAGGACCCGCGCCGCAGGCCGAGGTCTCGCATGCCGGCACGGGTGGCTGGTACGGCCAGGGTGCCGCGCTGACCCTCACGGGCGGCAGCGGCGTCAAGACGCTGCAGTACCGCATCGCCGACGGGGCGTGGACGACGTACGACGCACCGGTCACTCTCGTCGCCGGGACCTACGGCATCGACTACCGCGCCCAGGGCGACAACCTGATGTGGAGCGACGCCTCGTCGCTCGCCGTCAAGGTCGACCTCACGGAGCCGGCGACCTCGGCGAAGCTCGACGACCGCACGGTGACGCTGACCGCGACGGACGACGAGTCGGGCGTCGCATCGGTGCAATACCAGCTCGAGGGCGGCGACTGGTTGGCCTACACGGCACCGGTCGTGGTCGACGGAGCGGCGCACACGCTGACCTACCGGGCCACCGACCACGCCGGCAACCAGGGTGCGACGGGATCGCTCGAGATCGCCAAGGCCGTCGACCCCGGTCCCGGCCCGGCTCCGGTCGCGACGACCGCCCCGGTCGTGCTCGGCGTCCCGCGGGTCGGGGCACTCCTGACGGCGTTCGACGGCGAGTGGGACCAGACCGGGCTGACGTTCACGCGGCGCTGGTCGCGCGACGGCGCGCCGATCAGCGGCGCGACGGGACGGACCTATCGGCTGACCGGCAAGGACGCCGGGCACCGGATCTCCGTGCAGGTCACCGTCACGAAGACCGGCGTCACGCCCGGCACCGCGGTCTCGCAGCCGACTGCCAAGGTCGCGAAGGCGTCCAGTCGTACGCGCGCCTCGCTCAACGACACCTCGGTGCGCAGCGGCACGACCGTCACGCTGCGCGCGACGATCAGCGCCAGCGGCGTCACGCCGGACGGCAAGGTCGACATCTCCTACCGCGGCCGGCACATCAAGACGTTGACGGTGCGCGGCGGCAAGGTCTCGTCGAGCTATCGCGTCGTCAAACGAGGCCTGCACACCTTCACGTTCTCCTACCGGGGATCTGCGGGTGTGCTCTCCAGCTCGGACACGGTCAGGATCCGCGTCCGCTAAGACCCGGGCGGCACCACCTCCTCTCCTCCAGTGAGGTGGTGCCGGCCGGTTTCCACCCTCTTCCGTAGTCGGCACCACCCTCCGAGAGCAGGCACATCGTGAGAATCTCCACCTCCACCACCAGGCGGCGCTCGCTGCGACGCGGCACGCTTCTCTGCATCGCCGGATTGTTAACGCTCACAATGCTGTCGCCGCAGGTCGCCGGCGCTGCGGATCCCACGACCACAGGGTGGCGGGACGACTTCAGCGGGAGCAGTCTCTCGGCCGACTGGAACATCACGAACGAGGACGCCGACAACTACGACGTGGCCGACGGCAAGCTCGCCGTCACGGGCCAGGCCGGCGACACGTACCAGGGCACCAACACCGCCAAGAACGTCTTCATGGTCGACGTCCCGGCAGGTGACTTCACGGCGGTCACCAAGCTTTCCGCGCCGGTCGGCAAGGTCTACCAGGGTGCTGGCCTGATCGCCTGGAAGGACATCGACAACTACGTACGCTCGGGGCTGACGTTCGTCGGCACCCTCTCGCCGTCAGGCATCGCGGTCGAGAACGACGTCGAGACCGGCGCCTCGTTCCGGGCCGCCTCGTTCGCGGACCTCCCTGGTGCGAGCTCGGTGACCCTGCGGCTGCAGCGCGTCGGCGCCACGATCACGACGAGCTACTGGAACGACGAGACGAACGCGTGGGTCGCCGCGGGCTCGGTCGACGTCGCGTTCGACACGACGCAGGTCGGGCTGTACGCGCTCGGCGCCCAGGACGGCACGCCGCTGCCGACCACGTTCGACTACTTCTCGGTCGATGCCGCACAGGGCGACGACATCGTGCCCAGCACGACGTTCGCGCTCAGGAGCGTCAGCGACACCCCCTATCTCGTCAGCGACGGCACGGACCTGAAGCTGACCGCCACTCCGCCCACCGCGAGCCTGCGGCTGACGGCCGAGGCGGCCGGCGACGGCACTGTCGACGTGCGGACCAAGGACGACGGCAAGCCGGTCGCGGTCGTGGGTGGCCGACTGACCCTGGGCGCCGACCCCACCGCGCTGCGGCTCACCGACGCCGGCGGCGGCAAGCTGTTCATCCGCAGCGCCGACGGCGACTCGTACGCCACCGAGGGCGACCATGGCGCGATCGTCATGGGCGGGCGGCAGGACGCCGCACGCTTCACACTGACCGAGGTCGACGACGACGTCGCGTCGCTCCACATCGACGGTGACGGCAAGGGCGCGTCGATCAGCGACACGATGTTCGGCATCTTCTTCGAGGACATCAACTACGCGGCTGACGGTGGGCTCTATGCCGAGCTCGTCCGCAACCGCTCGTTCGAGTTCAACTCCTCCGACAACGGCTCGTTCAACGGCCTCACCGGGTGGCAGACGCTCGACCGCAGCGGCAGTGGCACGACCGCATCGGTGGTCAACGACGGCGAGCGGCTCAACGCCATGAACCGCAACTACCTCAAGCTCGACGCAGCGGCGGCCGGCGACGGCGTCCGCAACACGAGCTTCAACAACGGTGTCGCGGTCAAGGCCGGCGCGACCTACACCGCCTCGATCTGGGCTCGCAGCACCACCGCGCAGGACCTGACGCTGCGCGTCGAGAACAACGCCAACACCGAGGTCGCCGCCACCGCGAAGGTCGCGGTCGACGGCAGCGACACGTGGAAGAAGTACGACGTCGAGGTCACCGCGACCGGCACGACGGACTCCGGACGCTACGCCGTGCTCGCGGGCGCCGCGTCGACGATCCGCGTCGACATGGTCTCGTTCATGCCGGAGGACCGCTGGGTCGGCCCGGTCAACGGCAAGTCGGTGCTCCGCAAGGACCTGGCCGAGAAGGTCGCGGACATGAAGCCCTCGTTCGTACGCTTCCCGGGCGGCTGCGTCACCAACGTCGGCACGTTCAAGTCGTACGAGGAGAGCAACTACACCGATCGCAAGCGGACGTACCAGTGGAAGGAGACCATCGGGCCGGTCGAGCAGCGCCCGACGAACTGGAACTTCTGGGGCTACAACCAGTCGTACGGCATCGGCTACCTGGAGTACTTCGAGCTGGCCGAGGACCTCGGCGCTCAGCCGCTCCCGGTCCTGTCCGTCGGCGCCAACGGCTGCGGCAGCACCATCCCGGAGATGAAGGACGACGCGTCGATCGCCCGCTGGGTCGACGACACGGTCGACCTGATCGAGTTCGCCAACGGCGGCACCGACACCGAGTGGGGCGCCAAGCGGGCCGCGCTGGGTCACCCCAAGCCGTTCGGGCTGAAGATGATCGGGCTGGGCAACGAGGAGAACACCACGACGTTCGAGGCGAACTTCCCGAAGTTCCGCGACGCCATCAAGGCGAAGTACCCCGACATCAAGATCATCTCCAACTCCGGTCCTGACTCGTCGGGCGCGCGCTTCGACACCCTGTGGAACTTCAACCGGGCACAGAAGGTCGACCTGGTCGACGAGCACTACTACCGCGACCCGAGCTGGTTCCTGGCCAACAACCACCGCTACGACACGTACGACCGCAGCGGACCCAAGGTCTTCCTCGGTGAGTACGCGTCGCGCGGCAACACGTTCGGCAACGCCCTGTCCGAGGCGTCCTACATGACGGCCCTGCAGCGCAATGCCGACGTCGTGCGGCTCGCGTCGTATGCACCGCTGCTCGCCAACGAGTCCAACGTGCAGTGGACGCCGGACGCGATCTGGTTCGACAACGACGAGTCGTGGTCGTCGCCGAACTGGGAGGTCCAGAAGATGTTCGGCAACAACGTGGGCGACGAGGTCGTGCCGAGCACGTTCGACGGCGCGGTCAACCAGCCGGAGGACATCTCGGGCGGCGTCTTCCTGTCGACCTGGAGCACCGCCGCGGCGTACGACAACCTCACGGTGAAGTCGAACGACACCGGCGACACGCTGTTCTCCGACCAGTTCGACGACGCGTCGAAGTGGTCACCGCAGTCCGGCACCTGGGCGGCGACCGGCGGCAAGTACGTCCAGTCGTCGACGTCGGTCAACGACGCCCGCAGCATCGTCACCGGGGCGTACGCGAAGGACTGGAGCAACTACACGCTCGAGCTCGACGCCACCAAGCAGTCGGGGGCGGAGGGCTTCCTGGTCGGCTTCGGCGCCAAGGACACCAACGACTTCTACTGGTGGAACATCGGCGGCTGGGGCAACACCCGGTCGGTGCTGCAGAAGGCGTCCGGAGGCACGGCGAGCGAGGTCAAGGCGCTGGAGAACACGAGCCTCGTGACCGGCCAGACCTACCACATCAAGGTCGTGGTCGAGGGCCACACGATCAAGCTCTACCTCGACGGTGAGCTGCAGATGTCGTACGACGAGGCGGCCTCGACGGAGAAGCTGTTCCAGGTCGTGACGCGCGACAAGAAGTCGGGTGACCTGGTCGCCAAGGTCGTCAACACCGCGACCAAGCCGGTCCGCACCGCGGTCGACGTCTCCGACGTGGGCATCAAGGGCACCGGCAAGGTCACGCAGCTGACCGCGTCGTCGCTGTCCGACACCAACTCCAAGGCGAGCAAGACCAAGGTCGTGCCGGTCACGAGCTCGGTCGACGGGCTCTCGGACTCGTTCAGCTACGAGTTCCCGGCGTCGTCGGTCACGTTCCTGCGGATGGAGACGGTCGACGCCGAGGCGCCGGTCGTGTCGAGCCTCGAGCTCGAGGGCGACAGCTCGCGCGGCGTCTACGCCGACCCGGTGACGGTCAAGGTCGAGGCCACGGACGACCGCAAGGTCGACCACCTCGAGGTCTCGGTCGACGGTGGCGCCTTCACGACCAAGGCCGGTGCGAACGCGTCGTTCGAGGTCGCCGGCAACGGGGCGCACACCGTCGCGGTCCGGGCAGTCGACTCGTCAGGCAACGTCGGTGAGACGCGCCCGGTGACGTTCACGATCGACGCGACGCCGCCGGTCTCCAAGGCCGTCGTCGACGCCGCGGCGCGCACCGTCACGCTCTCGGCGGCGGACTCCGGCGCCGGTCTCGACCGGATCGAGTACCGCGTCGGCGCGGGGGACTGGGCGACGTACACCCAGCCCGTGACGGTCGGTGACGACGAGACGACCGTCGAGTTCCGCGCGATCGACAAGCTCGGCAATGTCGAGGGGACCAACACGAGTGTCGTGCCGGCGAACGGGCAGCCGCTCACCGCGACGGCGACGGCTCTCACGCTGTCGAGCTCGACCGTCAAGATCGGCGGCAAGGTCACCGCGACCGTACGGGTCAAGGCCACGGCCGGAACCCCGGCAGGTGAGGTGGCCATCCGCTCGGGCGGCACGCTGATCGCGTCCGGCGTGCTGGCCAACGGCCAGGTGGTGCTGAGCCTCAAGGCGTCGAGCCTCGGCGTCGGCACCAAGACGTTGGTCGCCCGGTATGCCGGCAGCGCCGGGTTCGCCGCCTCCGAGGACTCGGCCGGCCTCGTCGTGTCCAAGGCGTCATCGCGGACGAAGGCGACGCTCTCGTCGGCCACCGTCACGAGGTCGCAGCACGCCAAGGTGTCGGCTCTGGTCACGACCAGTCCGGCGACGGCGGCAGGCGGCACGGTGACCGTCAGGGTCTACCGCGACGGGAAGCTCATCACCGAGCGCACCGGTCAGGTCGGCGCGACGGGCCGGGCCAGCATCACGTTGCCACGGCTGTCGAAGCGCGACACGTACGTGCTGCGCGTGAAGTACTCCGGGTCGCCGACCGTTCTCGGCTCGTCCGCCGCCTCGGCCTATCTGCGAGTGAAGTAGGCCGGCCGTGTCCACCACCATCAGCAAGGGGCGTTCCATGAAGATCACCACGAAGGTCTCGCGGGGGCTCATCGCCGCCGCCATCAGCGTGGCCGTGACGGCGACCGGACTGGCGGCGCTGCCGGCCTCGGCCAGCGACGTGTCCACGGGCCTCGTCGCCTGGTACAAGCTCGACGAGACCAGCGGCACCACGGCCGTGGACTCGTCGGGCCACGGGCGCAACGGCACCGTGGCCGGCGCCGCGACGTGGAACGCCGGTGACGGCTTCACGTTCGGCGGCGGGTCCAACAGCAGCGGCAACGCGATCACGTTGCCCGACAACCTGCTGGCGGGCCTCGACGACGTCAGCGTCGACTTCGACGTCAAGGTCGACCCGGCGCTGAGTGGCAACTGGTTCATGTTCAACCTCGGCAACCTCGCGACGTACCCCAACGGCACGGGCTACCTGTTCGTGACCGGCAAGGACGGCGGCGGGTTCTACCGCGGCACGATGGCCGCCGGCGGCTTCGCGACCGAGCAGAGTGCCTCACGAGCGGGCGGCCTGGCCACCGGCGTGTGGAAGCACGTGACCCTGACCGTCGACGGCGGCACGCCGGGGGCCCCCGGCACCAGCAAGCTGTACGAGGACGGCGTGCTCGTCGCGACCAACTCCAACGTCACCGCCAAGCCGTCTGACCTCGGCGAGCCGGACGGCACGACGACCCGCAACGTCATCGGTCGGTCGGCGTACGCCGGCGACCTGTCGTTCAAGGGCACGATCCGCGACTTCCGCATCTACGACCGGGCGCTCGACGCCGGAGACGCGGCGACGCTGTCGGCCAAGACGTCGACCGCCGTGACCACGGCCGACAAGGCAGCCCTCACGCTGGGCGACACCTCGGCGGTCACCGCCGACCTGGCGCTGCCGGCCAAGGGCTCGGCGGGATCGACGATCACGTGGGCCTCGCCGGCCCCGTCGACCGTCAGCACGACCGGTGCGGTGCACCGGCCAGCGCACGGTGCAGGCGACGCGGCGGTCACCCTCACGGCGGCCCTCGCCCACGGAGCCGTGACCACGACGAAGGACTTCCAGGTCACGGTGCTCGAGGACGAGCTCGACGACGCGGGCAAGGTGCAGGCCGCGCTCGCCGCGATCGAGCTGGTGCACCCCGACGACGTACGCGGCAACCTCACGCTGCCGACCAAGGGCTCGTCGGGCACGACCGTCAGCTGGACGTCGTCCAAGCCCGGCGTCGTGACCCCGACCGGTGAGGTCACCCGGCCGGCACACGGCGCCGACCCGGTCGACGTCACGCTGACCGCCACGGGCACGCTCAACTCGACGACCGACACCCGCGACATCGTCGTGACGGTCAAGCCGGCCCCCGCCGCGCTCGACTTCGAGGCGTACGCGTTCGCCTACTTCGCCGGCGAGAGCACGGACGACGGCGAGAAGATCTACATGGGCGCCAGCAAGGGTGACGACCCGCTCGACTACGACGAGCTCAACAACGGCAAGCCCGTCCTCGCGTCCCAGTTCGGCACCAAGGGCCTGCGGGACCCGTTCATCATCCGTTCGCACGAGGGCGACCGGTTCTACCTGCTCGCGACCGACCTCAAGGCGTACCCGGCGGTCGACTTCGGCGAGGCGCAGGAGACCGGCAGCAAGTACCTCGAGGTGTGGGAGTCGACGGACCTCGTGCACTGGGGCAACCAGCGGCACGTCAAGGTGTCGTCGGACTTCGCCGGCAACACGTGGGCGCCGGAGTCGTACTACGACGAGGACACCGGCGAGTACGTCGTCTACTGGGCGTCGGCGCTCTACCCGACGACCCAGACCGCCGGCCGCGACATCAACACGTCGTACCAGCGGATGATGTACGCCACGACGCGCGACTTCGTGACGTTCAGCGACGCCAAGCCCTGGATCGACGTCAAGCGCGGCACGGGCAAGGGCATGATCGACGCGACCGTCGTCAAGGACGGCGACACGTTCTATCGCGTCGTCAAGGACGAGGCCTACATGATCCCGCGCCAGGAGAAGTCGACCGACCTGCTGGCCACGGTCACGGGCTCGCTGCCGACCACGACGTCGACGCCGGGCTGGCAGCTCGTCAAGGAGAAGCTCGGCCTCGGCCAGCCCAACCCGTGGGGCGGCACGTTCACCGGCGGTGAGGGCCCGACGGTGTTCCGTGACAACGACGACCCGGACCACTGGATCATGTTCATCGACCAGCCGAGCTATCACGGCGGTCAGGGCTACATGGCGTTCGAGACGCACGACATCGCGTCGGCGGACTGGACGGCGGTGCCCGACGCGGACCTGCCGAGCAGCCCGCGGCACGGCACGGTCCTGCCGGTCACGCAGGAGGAGCTCGACCGGATGCGCCTCAACCTGCAGCCGGACCTGCTCGTCGAGTCGGTCGAGCCGGTGACGGTGACGACCAAGGCCGGCACGGCGCCGGTGCTGCCCGCGAAGGCGACGGTGCACTTCGCCGACGGCTCGACGGCCGACAAGACGGTCGACTGGGACGCGATCGATCCTGCGAAGTACGCCGACGTCGGCACGTTCGAGGTCCAGGGCGACGTCGCCCCCGGGTCGACCGTGCGCGCCACGGCGACCGTCACGGTCACCGACGCGCTCGACCCCAGCGTCACGCTGACCACCGACCCCGTCGCCCCAGACGGGGAGGCCGGCTGGTGGACGACCGCACCCGTCAAGGTCACGGCAGCCGGCTTCGACGACCGCGAGGTCGCCGGGGTCGAGACGTCGGTCGACGAGGGCCCCTGGGTCGCCGTCGACACCGACGAGGTCACGGTGCCGGTGACCGGCGAGGGTGCGCACTCCGTGCGCGCCAGGGCCACCGACGCGAGCGGCAACGTCTCGCCGGTGCAGACGCTCGACGTCAAGGTCGACACCGCGGCGCCGATCAGCAAGGCGTCGGTCACCGCCGGGCGTACTGTCAGCCTGGTCGCTGCGGACGAGACCTCCGGCGTGGCCCGGGTGGAGTCGCGGCTCGGCACCTCGGGCGCTTGGAGCACTGGCAGCTCCGTGCCCGTCGGCTCCGGTGAGACCGTCGTGCAGTTCCGGGCGGTCGACAAGGCGGGCAACGCCGAGGAGCCCAACTCGGTGACGGTGCCTGCCGTCGGCCAGGGCCTCCACGACTCGGTCACCGTGGCGACGCTGTCGGCGACCAAGGTCCGCTTCGGCACCAACGTCACCCTGACGGCCCGGGTCAACGGCGCTGGACCGACGCCGACCGGTGTGGTGCGCGTGCTCGACGGCGACACCCTCGTCAGCACCGGCACGCTCGTCAGCGGCCGTACCACCGTGACAGTCAGGTCGAAGGACCTCGGCGCGGACGGGACCAACCAGCTGACGGTGCGCTACGACGGGGACGCCGAGTATCGCGCGTCCGACGACGTCGTCACGCTCACGGTGCTCAAGGCGTCGTCGAAGGTGTCGCTCAGCATCCCGTCGAAGATCCGGGCGGGCACGAAGGCGACGATCACCCTGACCGTGCTGGCCAGCCCGACGACGCCGGTCGCCGGACGCGCCACGGTCCGGGTCCGGGCCGGCGGCAGGAACTACGTGCTGCGCACCGTGACGCTCGACTCCAAGGGCCGGGCGACGGTGACACTGCCGAAGCTCGGCGCCCGCTCGTACGACCTGCGGGTCTCCTACGGCGGCAGCCCGACGGTCGACGCCGTGGTCCGCACCGTCACGCTGCGGGTCCTCCGATAGGCATGGCCGTGCTGCACGAGCTCGATCGCACCGACTCCGTCGTCCGGGGTCGCCACCACAGCACGTGGGTGGCGACCCTGGACCGGCTGCGGGCGCGAGGCATGGACGACGCCGGCCTGGAGCTGCTGCTGGAGTGCATGGGGGCGGCCGAGCGCGAGGCCTGGGCCACCGACGGAGTGCCGACGGCGGAGTACGCGCACCGGGCGGCCGTGATCCATCGTCGCCGCAGGGACTACGCCGCCGAGGTCGAGGTGCTCGAGCGCTGGATCGCCGCGTGCCCCGAGCCGCGCGACCCGTACAGCCGGTTGGCGGTGCGGCTCGTGAAGGCGCGGCGCCTGCTGGCTACTCCACCTCGAGACGCTGCTCGGTCAGGCGCCGTCGGGTCTGCGTGTCGAGGCTCTCGCGCTTGACCTTCAGCTGGTCGTAGATTCCACCGACCGCCCAGCCGATGACCGGTGGCATGACCGGTCCGACGAAGCAGATGAACAGGATCAAGGCACCGGTCGGCGTCATGGGGTTCCTTCGGGTGGGAGTGGAGGGTCAGGCGTGCCGGAGCGCGTATCGCGCGGCGTTGTAGCCGCACATGCCGTGGGCGCCGGCCCCGGGTGGGGTGGCGGCGGAGCAGAGATGGACGCCGGGGGCGCCGGTCGCGTACGGATGCAGGGTCGTGCGCGGCCGGAACACCAGCTGCCGGGCCGTGTTGGCGCCGGCGATGATGTCGCCCCCGACGAGATTGGGGTTGCCGGACTCGAAGTCGGCCGTCGTCCGGACGTGGGTCGCGCGGACCCGGTCGCGGAATCCCGGCGCGAAACGCTCGATCTGGCTCGTGATCGCCTCCGTGGCGTCGCCGGAGTAGCCCGCCGGCACGTGCGCATACGCGTACAACGGGTGCACGCCGTCGCGCGACCGCGTGGGATCGGCGACGTACTGCTGCCCGACGAGCACGAACGGCCGCTCCGGCATCCGCCCCTTCGAGACGGTCAGCTCGGCCGCGGCGATCTCCTCATACGTCCCGCCGACGTGGACCGTGCCGGCCGAGCGGGACGGCTCGTGCGTCCAGGGGACGCCGCCCTCGACGGCGTAGTCGACCTTGAAGGCGCCCGCCGCGTGGCGATAGCTCCGGTACGCCCGCGCGACCCGGGCCGGCATGCGATCGCCGACGATGTCGGCCGCGGCACGCGGTGAGGTGTCGAGCATGACGATGTCGGGAGCACCGAGCTGGTCGAGCGAGTCCACCCTGACGCCGGTCTCGAACCTCACGCCGCGCGCGGTCGCGAGCTCGATGATCGCCCTGCTGATCTCGCCGGTGCCACCCTCGGCGACGGGCCAGCCCAGAGCGTGGGCCGACGCGCCGAGCGCCAGCGGGATCGACGACGACAGGAGCCCCGAGAAGGGGCGGAAGGTGTGGGCCGCCGCGCCTGCGAACAGGCCTCTGGCCTCGGGCGTCTCCCACCGCCGCCCGAGGACCGGCACGGGCAGCGCCGCGTACGCACCGAACCTCGCCAGCTGGACCGGGTGGTCCGGCACGTGCAGCACCGGCTGCAGGATGTCGGCCGACAGCCCGGCGAACCGCTCGGCCAGCGGCCCGAAGAGCCGTCTCCACGAGCGCCCGTCCGTGCCGAGGCTGTCGGCGGTCGTCTCGACCGACCGCCACACGGCCCCGCCCCGGCCGCCGTCGATCGGGTGGCTGAACTGCACCTCGGGCCACCGCCACGTCAGGCCGGCCGCCGTGAGGTCGAACGCCTTCGCGAACGCCGAGCCGATCGCCAGCGGATGGATCGCCGAGCAGTCGTCGTGCACGAGCCCGGGCAGCGTGAGCTCGCTCGAGCTCGCACCGCCGCCCAACCGATCCTGCGCCTCCAGCACCGTGACCTCGACCCCGGCGTCCGCGAGCGTCAACGCTGCAGCAAGGCCATTGGGACCGCTGCCGACGACGATGGCAGTCGTCATCGCGCACCCGTCGTACGCCGGTCCGTCACGTGCACCGGATAGTCGGGCCCGTCCTCGGGCCACGGCTGCCGTTCGAGCATGTCGGCGACCCGGACCTGGCCCTGCTCGAGGAGCCCGACGGCGGCGTCGTAGACGCGGTACGCCTGGCGCTGCACGTGGAACGGCTGGGACTCGAGCACGATGACGCGGAGCTCACCCTCGGCGAAGCCGCAGCGCGACTGGATCGCGTCGAGCAGTTGCTCGTCGTGCAGGTGACCCTCGCCGAAGTTCCACCCGAGCGCGACGCCGGCGACGAACTCGCCGTCCCGGATCGTGTGACCCGACTCGGCGCCGACGACCCGGTCGATCAGGCCGTTGAGCGCCCGGCCGTGGGTGTGCATCGACCGCCAGGCCATGCCCTTCTGCATCATCAGGTCGGCGACCTCGGAGCCGTACAGCCCGGTGAGCTGGTTGACCGGCAGCCGGCCGGACGTCGTGAGCCCCGACTCGAGCCTGGCCTCGGTGGCATCGTCCTGGAAGATCCACACGCTGGTCGCCCAGTTGCCGGCGTAGTAGCGCATCGACAGCAGGAACGACACGAGGTGCGGCTTGAGGTTGCCGAGCAGCGGCAGCCCGACGAGCGCCGGCACCAGGATGAACAGGATGCCGGGCGAGGCCAGGTCGTGGATGCCGATCTCGGAGTGGGCGCCGAACAGGTAGAACAGCGAGAAGATGAAGAAGAGGTTCCACTCGAGCGGCACCCCCATCGGCACGGTCGACAGGATGTGGAGGTGGAAGAGGGCCATGAAGATGATGGCCGCCCACGTCAGCGGACCGCCGCCGCCGACGAACACGAGGTAGGCCGGGACGCCGAACTCGACCGCGGTGCCGCCGTGCGCGAGCAGCCGCGGGATCCACGAGGGACGCAGGTCATCCGTGGCATCGCGGTACATCAGTCGCTTGATCGTCCTGGACCGGATCAGCGGGCTGTTGCTCATCATGACCGCGACGACGTACGGGAAGTGGTGGTTGAGCTTCGAGGTCGCCGCGCCCCACCACAGGGCCAGCATCACGAGCTTGAACCCGACGACCATGTCGACGTACGGGAAGAAGAACAGGAGCAGCGTCAGCCAGTACTGCTCGCCGCGGGCGGCCAGGAAGATCGTCTTGTCGCGCAGTCCCAGCACCGCGAGCAGCACGATCAACGGGACGGCCGCCTTCTCGTCGAGCAGCCCGAGGTCACCCGTGCCCGGACGGGACAACAGCCACACCGCAGAGCCGAGGACGCCGGCGTACAGCACGACATCGGCGACGGCGCGCGTGTCGCCACGCGTCAGCGGGACCCTGCCCGGCCACGGTGGCAGCCGGATCGTGCCGGGCCGCAGCCACCAGAGGAAGCCGCCGATCGGCGGGACGAAGCGCAGCGTCAACGGGCCGAAGCCGCAGCCGAGGCCGAGGACCTCGTAGAGCAGCGTCCAGACGACGAGCTTCTGGTAGACGATCGGCTCGTCCCACCACGAGCTGACGTCGCCGAGCCCGCCGAGGCCCGGCGTCAGCGAGATGACGTACGCGGCGCCGACGCAGTAGAACGCGCACTTGAGCACGTAGAGGAGATAGACCGCGTACGGGGTCCCGAAGCCGTGCTCGACCCAGTGCCGGGAGAGCACCTGGAGGCGCTCAGCCCGCGGCAGGCCGGCCCACGTGTCGTGGTCGACGTCCGGGAGCTCCGGCGACATGAAACCCATGGCTGGGACGCTACGGACCTGGGCCCGTCTGCGCCACATGCCGGCACGACGAAGCTCGCGCCCGGCTTTGTGCGCTGCGCACGAACGGTCGCTCAGGGTTTTGCCAGCACCGCGCTGCCGAGCCAGTGCGCCGCCTCGAGGGCCGCCTGGAGCTGGAACACCACGCCGGGCTCGTCGAGGTGCCGGCCGCACGAGGCCAGTGCCTGTTGGACGCGGTACTGGATCGAGTTGCGGTGCAGCGACATGGCTTCCGCGGCGCCGGCGTAGCTGCGGTGGTGGTCGAGGAAGACGCGCAACGTCTCGCGCAGCGTCGCGGACCGCTCGTCGTCGACTGCGAGGCCGCCCAGGGTCGCCGTGACGTACGACGTGAGCTGTGGCAGGTCGGCGGCCATGAGCGCGACGGGTGCGACCTCGCGATAGGTGACGACCTGGGGTGCCCGGCCGACGCCGGCGAGCTTGATCTCCTTGACCCGCTCGGCCTGGTGGAGGCTGCGGCGGAACCCGGCGACGCCGTCCTCGGGGCTGCCGACGGCGAGGTGCACCTGCAGGTGGGCGGCCCCGAGCGCGCTGCCGAGATCGGCCGACGAGACGGCCGTTGCCGGCGGGACGCGGAACCACATGCGTACCTCGCGCTCGTCGTTGGGCACGATCAGTGGCGAGCCGAGGGCGTTGAGCGTCCGGGCGACGACCTTGCTGGCGTCGTCGAACAGCTTGACGACGTCGAAGCCGGAGACCTCGATGTGCGGCCACGCCTCCAGAGCGACGTGCGTGCCGCCCAAGGCGTACGACAGCGTCTGCTCGGCCTGCCGGATGTCGTTGCTCGTGCCGGTCAGGATCTCGTTGACCGACTGCTGGCGGAGCCCGCTTCGACTGCTGACCCAGCGATCGCGCTCGGCCTCGTACGAGCGACCGACCTGCTCACACACCTTGTCGATGTAGGCCGCGGCCCGGCTGACGAAGTGCAGGACGACGTCCATCTGGTCCGCGGTCGGATTGATGAGCCCGAGGGCGACGTCGAGGAACCGGGCGTGACCGATCCGATAGGCACGGATGAGTGCCGACAGCGGCACGTCGCGCTGGGCCAGCGTGCGGGCGTACGTGAGGGCTGCGGTCGGGGCGTCGAGGTCCTCGACCGCGGTGCCGTGCTCGAGGAAGTTGACCGCGGCCACGATGTTCTCGCTGATGCTGGCCTCGAGCAGCGCCCGCAGCCGGGTGTCGTGGTCGAGGTCGCTGACCTCCTGGAGGGTGACCTCGAACAACGCTGCGGCGAACGCGTCGCGCTGCGTCAGCATCTGCCTGGCGACGCTCGAGACCTGCTCCTCGACCGAAGCGGTGACGTCCATCGGGTCAGTATGCCGCCGAATTGTCAGTCCGCGACCCGCCAGACGCTGGGCGCCGTGCCGTGGTCGCGCTTGAACGCCCGGCTGAACGCCTCCTCCGACTCGTAGCCGACTCGCCGCGCGACCGCCGTGACCGGCAGCGTCGTGGAGCGCAGCAGGTCCTCGGCGACATGCATCCGCCAGCCGGTGAGGTAGCGGATCGGGGCGATGCCCAGCACCGAGCGGAACCGTTCGTCGAGCACCGTCGAGGAGACGGTCGCCTCGCGAGCGAGATCGGTGAGGGTCCACTTGCGGGCCGGTTCGCCGTGGATCGCCGCGAGTGCCGGCGCGACCACCGGGTCGTGCAGGGCACCCAGCCAGCCGGTGTCGGTCGCGGGGGCGCCGGCCAGGTGCAGCTTGAGGACCTCGCGCAGGAGGAGCTGCGGCACGTCGGTCGGCGCGGCGAGCTGGTCGCCGACCTGGCTCGTCTGCTGCAGCACGAGGTCGCTGCTCGCCCTGACCCACGACCGGGCCGGGCCCTCGGGCGGGCTCACGACGAAGACCGGCGGGAAGACGCGCATACGCGGATCGAACAGCCGGTCGTCGCACACGAGGTAGCCGCAGACCAGCTCGCTGCGAGCGCCACCCAGGCCGTGGACGATGTGCGGCAACGAGTCCCACGGCGGCGGCGCGACGAGCTGCGTGATCGGCACCAGCTCGGCGGCCTCGTGGCCACCCATGCGGTGCTGGTCGTTGTAGGGCATCACGATGACGTCGCCCTCGTGCGCCCAGACCTTGTGCGACCCGGCCTCGACCCAGCAGCTGCCTGACACGACGACGTGGAAGATCACGATGCGCGTGGCGCCGGGCGCCAGGACCGCCGTGGCGTCCTGCGTCGGCAGCGACTCGTACGCCCACGGCTCGGTGTACTCGCCGTGCAGGAACATCGCGCCGGAGAGCTGCACCTGGGCGATGGCCTCGGCAAGGGCGGCGGATCGGTCAGGCGTTGCGGCGTCCCGGTCATGGTCGGCGCCGACGCTCGTCATGAGACTGAGTGTGACACCACTTTTTCAAGGGAGACAGCACATGTCGCACGACTCCATCGCTGCACGGTTCAATGCCACGGGCTTCTCCCGCTGGGTCAACGGCACCCACGGTCGCGCGTTCCGGCTGTTCGCCGGCGTCGCCTGGCTCACGTTCGGTCTGGTCTTCCGGGATCACTGGTGGGGCGTCGCCGCCATGACGTGGAGCTTCTTCCCGCTGAGCGCCGGGCTGTTCGACCTGTGCTGGATCAGTGCCGCACTCGGCGGTCCGCTCTCGAGCCGGAAGATCCGCGCCGGCCAGGTCACGGAAGCACCGGTCCTGCACTGATTCACCGGCTGTTCATGGCCGCGGCTCGCGAGGGCGTACCGGCGACGGGCAGGATGGGGAGGTGAACGCGCCTCCCACTGCTCCGCAGCCGCTCGGCCGTCGGCTGCTCGCCGAGCTGCTGGGCACTGGCCTGCTGGTCACCGTGGTGGTGGGCTCGGGCATCGCGGCGGCCGACCTCTCGCCGCGCGACACGGGTCTGCAGCTCCTCGAGAACAGCACCGCGACGGTCCTCGGCCTCGCGGTCCTCATCCTGATGCTCGGTCCGGTCTCGGGTGCGCACTTCAATCCCGTGGTCACCGTCGCCGACTGGTTCCTGTCCCGGCGTGACCCGCAGGGTTTCTCGGCTCGTCACGTCGCGCCGTACATCGCTGCGCAGTGCGTCGGCGCTGTCGCGGGCGCCCTGCTGGCCAACGCGATGTTCGACGCCGGCACGGCGTTCTCCGAGCACGAGCGTGCCAGCGGCAGCCACCTGCTCGGCGAGGTGGTCGCGACGGCGGGGCTGGTGCTGTTGATCTTCACACTCGTGCGTACGGACCGCGTCGCCCTGGCGGCTCCGGCAGTCGGCGCCTACATCGGCGCGGCCTACTGGTTCACGAGCTCGACGTCGTTCGCGAACCCTGCGGTGTCACTGGGCCGGATGTTCTCCGACACGTTCGCCGGCATCGCTCCGAGCTCGGTCCCGTCGTTCGTCGTGGCCCAGGTCGTCGGTGGTGCGATCGGCATGGCGTTGGTGCTGGCGCTCTATCCCTCGCAGGCGGTCACGCCGCACACCCATCAAGGAGAGCCCCATGCCTGATCGTCCCAGCGTCCTGTTCGTCTGCGTCCACAACGCCGGTCGCTCGCAGATGGCTGCGGGCTTCCTGCAGTCGCTGGCCGGCGGACGGATCGACGTACGCTCTGCCGGATCCATGCCGGGCAACCGGATCAACCCCGTCGCAGTGGAGGCCATGGCAGAGGTCGGGATCGACATCGCCGGCGAGCAGCCCAAGAAGCTCAGCGACGACGCGGTCGTGGCATCCGACGTCGTGATCACGATGGGCTGCGGCGACGAGTGCCCGTACTTCCCCGGCAAGCGCTACGAGGACTGGGTCCTCGACGACCCCGCTGGCCAGGGCATCGAGGCGGTGCGCCCGATCCGCGACGAGATCAAGGCGCGAGTCGAGCAGCTCATCGCCTCGCTCGACTGATTCGACCTGCACGGCTAGCATCGTCATATGACGATGACAGCCGAATCGCACGATGCTGTGGCGACGGACCTGGCAGCGGCCGCTTGCTTGTTCCACGGATTCAGCGATGGCTCGCGCCTCCGGATCCTGCAGCACCTCCTGCTGGGCGAGCACCGCGTCGTGGAGCTCACCGAGCACCTCGGGCTCGCACAGTCGACTGTGTCGAAGCACCTTGCCTGCCTCAAGGACTGCGGGCTGGTGTCATCACGACCGGTGGGCCGGGCTTCGCTGTTCAGCGTGACGCATCCCGAGTCGACGACTCAGCTGCTCGTTGCGGCCGAGCAGCTCCTCGAAGCCACCGGCTACGCCGTCACGTTGTGCAGCAACCACGGCCTGGACGCTCATGGTTGAGATGGCAGCGGTGACGGACCGCGCTGCCCTCGGGCGTCGAGCCAAGAGGCTCGCCATGGCGTCGGTCGGCTACAACGTGATCGAGGGCATCATTGCGATCTCGGCCGGCGTGGCAGCGGGTTCGGTCGCCCTGGTGGGGTTCGGGCTCGACTCTGCCGTCGAGGTCTCGAGTGGCCTCATCATCCTGTGGCAGTTCTCGCACCGCATGCCCGAGTCGCGTGAACGTCAGGCACTACGACTGCTGGCGATCTCGTTCTTCGCTCTCGCGGGCTATGTCGGCTTCGAGTCGGTGCGGGCGCTGGTCACCGGTGCCGAAGCGGATCACTCGCGCGTCGGCATCGGTCTCGCGATCGCCTCTCTGGTCGTCATGCCGTTCCTGTCGTACGCCCAGCGCCGCACTGGTCGCGCTCTCGGATCGAACGCGGTCTACGCCGACGGTACGCAGACGCTGCTGTGCACCTATCTCTCGGCGGTGCTGCTGATCGGCCTCGTCCTCAACGCGACGCTCGCCTGGTCGTGGGCTGATCCGATCGCCGGGCTGGTCATCGCGGGCGTGGCTGTCCGTGAGGGACTCGAAGCCTGGCGCGGCGAGGGCAGCTGTGCCCCGGCGACACCGCAGGGCTGCACGGACGGCTGCTGCGACTAGCGCCGGGCGTGCCGGTGGGCCGCCGGGCTCTTGTGGTCAGGCGGCTTGGGGGTGGGTGGTTTGTCGTCGTCGGCGTAGTGATCGGCCGGTGTGGTTGGTGAACTGGAAGCCGGTGATGGCGTTGCCGGTGATGTGGAGTCTGCCGCGGTGGTGGAGGTGGTGGCATCTGACGCACAGGCCGATGAGGAGGTCGAGGTCGGTGGGTCCGCCGTGGGACCACCAGATGGTGTGATGGATCTCGAGGTGGGTGTGGTTGCAGCCGGGTGTGGCGCAGACGCCTTGTTGTCGGGCGAGGACAGCGCGGCGTTGCAGGAGGCTGGGTTGGTACTTGATGGTGCCGGCGTTCAGGATCTGCGCCTGTTGGCTATCACGATGCTGTCTGAGGAAGGCGGTGATGTCGCCGATGCACGACAAATACATCAACAAGTGCGGGCCGATCGGCCCGTGCCCGGCGAGGGTGGCGGGTTCGGTCTCGGGCATCGGGTCAGGGGCCGTGAACGGGTCGTCAGAAGTCGGCTTGACGTGGTGGGCTGCTGCGGCGACGGTGTCGGCGTCCACGAACACCGACAGGTGTGGTCGCACGCCTTTGTCTGAGGGGAGCCCGTTCGCCAGGATGCTGTCCAACAGGTCGTCGAGGCCTTGGACGCGGCGCTGTGGTCCGGTGCGGTCGTCGTCCTTGTCCCGCGGCGCGGAGACTGAGTCGAGGACGGTCTTGAGCTTGGCTCCGGTGATCGTGTTGAGGAAGCCGGTCACGTGCCAGCCGTCGGGGACGGCGTCGACGGTGAAGTCCTCTTTGTCCATGCCGCGTTCCCAGGCGTCATCGAGGTCGTCGGGGTGGACGACAGCTTTGAGGTGCTTGACGGCTTCGAACAGGTCCGCTGGTGCGTGCTCCAACGCCACACCGAGCAGGAGCTGCTCGTGGTGGCGCATCGGTTCGAGGCCGACGTGGCGCAGACCGTAGGCGAACGCCCGCACGTGCTGAGCACTGATCCGCCCGTCGAAAGCCGCCTCACCAACCAACGGGAGGTCGCGGGCCACGACCGCACCACGCACCAGGGTGTTGGCTTGCCCGGAGTTCATCCGCAGCTGGTTGCGGACCCACGTGTTGAGGGTCGAGGCGCCGTCGAGCTCGTAGTCCTTGGAAGACTCCAGCTCCACCAACAACGCGGCTTGGGCCGCGTCCACGGCATGCTGGACTTCCTGCAGGGCCCGCAGCTGTTCGCGCACGTCACCGACGCGGAGGGTCTGCGCGGCGGTGCGCATCGCGTCGATGGTGGGCTGCGGATTCATACCCCGATCCTAGTCGAACAGGTGTTCGATGACAAGAGGCAATTCGCTGGAATCGCGGGAACAATCGAGTGTCAGACCCGCGTGAAAGAATGAACGCGGACCACGACTCGTACTCAGACCTGCAGCGTCTCCGCGAGCATCGGAAGCGCGCCAGGAACGAGCGCGTAGTAGGACCAGGTGCCGCGCTTCGTACGCGTCAGCAGCCCCGCATCGACCAGGATCTTGAGGTGGTGCGACACCGTCGGCTGCGACAGGTCGAGCGGCTCGTTGAGGTCGCAGACGCACGCTTCGCCACCTTCGTGCGCCGCCACGAGCGACAGCAGCCGCAGTCGCGTCGGATCGCCGATCGCCTTGAAGCGCGCAGCGAGCTCACTCGCCTCCTCTGCGCTCAAGGCCCCGCCGGTGATGGGAGAGCAGCACGCTGTGGCGGCGGACTCGAGCACGGTCAACGAGGTGATCATGTGCCAACCATACCGCTTCATTGACATCTGTCGATGAAGGCGTAGAGTCGCATTCATCGAAACTTTTGGATGAACCAGGAGCATTCCATGTCGGACCTGCAGAACCCCCAGCTTCCCGTCGTCGTGATCGGCGCCGGGCCCGCAGGCCTCGCGGCCGCCGCCCAGCTGCGGAGTCGGGGGTTGCCGTTCGTGGTGCTCGAGGCGGGTGAAGTCGCCGGCTCAGCCGTACGGGAGTGGTCGCACGTACGACTGTTCTCCCCGTGGTCCGAGCTCGTCGACCCGGCGGCCGCCCAGCTGCTCGAGGAGGATGGCTGGACCAGCCCCGACCCGGCCGCATACCCGACCGGCGGCGCCTGGGCCGACGACTACCTGCAGCCGCTGGCGGACGCGCTCGGCGGGACCGTCAGGTACGGCGCGAAGGTCGTCGGCGTCGCCAAGCGCGGGCGCGACCGGCTGGTCGACTCCGGGCGTGAGGGCGAGGCGTTCACGGTGCACGTCGAGTCGGCCGGAAGCGCCGAACGGATCTCGGCGCGCGCCGTGATCGATGCGTCCGGCACGTGGACCGGACCCAACCCGCTCGGCGGTGACGGGCTGCCGGCTCTCGGAGAACGCGCTGCCGCCGACCGCATCACCTACCGGATGCCGGACCTCGCAGATCCCGTCACCCGCAGCAGGTACGCCGGCAAGCACGTCGTCGTCGCCGGCACCGGCGCGTCGGCCAAGGGCGCGCTCATCGGACTCGTGGCCCTCGCCGAGCAGGACCCGTCGACGCGCGTCTCGTGGCTCGTCCGCCGAGCCAGCGTCGGAGCCGCCTTCGAAGGCAGCGACGACGACGAGCTCGCCGAGCGGGGCGCCCTGGGTCGCCGCGCGGCGGAAGCCGTGTCGTCCGGACCGGTCCGTACGCTCAACAGCTTCCGCACGGACTCGGTCGTCCGCGCGGACGACGGGACGCTGGCACTGACCTCGATCGACGGACAGGTGCTCGAAGGTGTCGACGAGGTCATCGCGCTGACCGGGTTCCGCCCTGACCTGTCGATGCTTTCGGAGATCCGGCTCGACCTCGACCCCGTGCTGCAGGCGCCACGCCGGCTCGCGCCCCTCATCGACCCCAACGTGCACTCGTGTGGCACGGTCGACCCGCACGGCGCGAAGGAGCTCGCCCAACCCGAGGTCGGCTTCTACCTCGTCGGCATGAAGTCCTACGGGCGAGCCACCTCGTTCCTCACCCTCACAGGATTCGAGCAGACCCGGTCGGTCGTGGCCGAGATCGCCGGCGACCACGAGTCCGCGGCTCGCGTCGAGCTGACGCTGCCCGAGACCGGTGTCTGCGGCGGCCCCGGCGGGTTCGACGCTGAGCCCTCCGGCGGCGGCTGCTGCGGCACCACCGCCGGTCCCGAGCTCATCACCCTCGGGACCACCCGGTGACCCAGCTGAACTGGGTCCCGTCGACCTGCACGCTGCCAACCGTCGATCGCCCGCTGCGGGAAGCGGAGTTCGACGACTTCTTCGCCAGCGACGTCCTCGGGGTTGACGAGCTGCCCGAGGGTGTCCGTGTCGCACTCCGCACGAACCCAGAGGTCGTGGCGCGTGCCGCCACGCTCGCCGCTCGCGAGGCGAACTGTTGTTCGTTCTTCAGCTTCGACCTGTCGATCGCCGACGGGCGTACGACAATGCAGGTGTCCGCAACTCCGGAGCATGCCGAGGTGCTGGCCGCCGTCGCCGTTCGCGCGAGGTCCCGCGTACGACCGTCAACCTGAGTGGGCCCCGTGGGACTCGAACCCACAACCCGCGGATTAAAAGTCCGCTGCTCTGCCAATTGAGCTAGAGGCCCGCGCCGTGACGACGCGCGTACACAGTCTGCCAGTGGCCCGTCCGGTTCGTTGAACCGGAAAGGTCACGTGCCTGACCGCCGAGCCTGCTTGATCGCCTCGGCCAGTGCCCAGCCGTCGCCGACGGGCCCGACGTGCCCGAGCTTGTCGGGGTTCACGACCGAGCGGATCGTCTGGATCCGGCCGTCGAGCACCTCCAGCGTCATGGTGCCGACGACCCGGTCGTCCCGATCGCGCAGGACGAGACCCGGGTCGCCATTGAGCCGGCGGGGCTGGAGGTGGACGTCGATCGCGGCGAGCAACGGGAAGTTGCCGGCCAGCACCCGCGCGACGTTGGCCGCGCCGTGCACGATCCTGGCGAACGCCGGAGCCTTGCCGCCACCGTCGCCGACCATCTGCACGTCCGCGGCGAGCAGCTCCTGCAGCCCGTCGACATCACCGCCGAGCAGGGCGTCGAAGAACCGGGCAGCGAGCTCGTCCCGCTCCTTGCGGTCGGCCTCGAACCGGGCCTGGCCGCCGGCCATGTGCTTCCGGGCCCTGGCCGCGAGCTGCCGGCACGCCGCCTCGGAACGGCCGACGGCAGCGGCGACCACCGGGAACCCGAACCCGAACACCTCCCTCAGCACGAACACCGCGCGCTCGAGCGGACTGAGCCGCTCGAGCAGGAGCAGGGCTGCCATCGACACCGAGTCGGCGAGCTCCGCAGCCCTCTCGGGATCCTCGTACGGGTCGTCGAGCAGCGGCTCTGGCAGCCACTGCCCGACATACGCCTCCCGGCGCACGCGGGCCGAGCGCAGCACGTCGATCGAGATCCGGGTCACGACGGCCGACAGGAACGCCTTCGTCGAGGTCGGCTCGGTCGGCGTGGTCTCGTAGCGCAGCCAGGTCTCCTGCACGGCGTCCTCGGCCTCGGCGACGCTCCCGAGGATCCGGTACGCGATGGAGAACAGCAGACCGCGCAGGTCCTCGAACTCCTCCGTGCGGGTCATGCCAGCTCCTTCGCGAACCCTTGCCGCCAGCTGGGGTAGCGCAGCTCCCAGCCGAGCTCGCGCTTGGCCTTGGCGTTGGAGAAGCCGCGCCCCTCGGTCATCATGCCCACCATCATCTCGCCGACCAGCAGCCGGGCGAGCCACGCGGGCACGCGGCGCGGAGGCTTGGCACCGGCGCACTGCGCGTAGTACGGCAGCCACTCGTTGAACGGCGCCGGCTCGTCGTCGACGATGTTGAACACACCTCGTACGCGCTGCTCCACCGCCAGGACGGTCGCGCTCGCGGCGTCGTCGATGTGGACGAACGACGAGTAGCCCGCACCTCCGCCCAGGATCGGGACGAGCCGCTTGCGGACGAACTTCAGCTGCTCCTCGTCGGCGCCGTTCCCGTAGAACCCGCCATAGCGCAGCACGGTGCCGCCCGCCGCGAGGACGACGTCCTCCAGGTAGTTGACCGCCTTGGTGCCCTCGACCACCTCCAACGGGTCCTCCTCGGACTTGACCCAGCCACCCTCGCGGAGTCCGTTGAAACTGGCGTGGCTCTGGGAGACCACGTGGGAGACGCCAGTGGCCTCCGCGGCCGCCAGCAGGTGGTCGATGCCCTCGCTGCGAAGACGGTTGGTGGCCTCGAAGTAGCGATCGGCCTTTCGCGGGTTGAGCTTGCCGCCGTGGGTCGGCGACAGGCCCGTCATCTGGTTGACGATGGTGTCGGGCTCCGCCGCAGCCACCGCCTCCCCGACGGACGCCGCGTCGAGCCCGTCCATCACGACTGCCTCGGCGCCCAGCTGGCGCAGCACGTCCAGCTTGCCCGCGTTGGTCGTCGTCGCCGTCACGTGATGGCCCTGGGCCACCAGCTGGGGAATCAGGCTCCGGCCGATCACTCCGGTCCCACCTGCCACGAACACTCGCATGACTGTCACCTTCCAGGTTCGACTTCGCTGTCGTACCTGGGACGAGACAGCCCGAGCCCTTGTGACATACGGGTCGTAAACCCGAAATTGGGTGCGCATCAAGGAGCGACCCGATAGCCTCGTCAGTAGGGGAGGACGACCCTGACACGGCTTGCCGCGATCAGGCTGACCGTGTGTTGTGCAGATCGAAGCAAGATGGAGCGCCCCCTGATGCCCGAGCCCTTGGACAGTCGCCTCCGCGACGACCAGGCCCTCGACGAGATCGAGCTGACGAGTCGGCTGATCATCGCGGCCTCATCCAAGGACGGCCACCTCTCCCAGCGCGAGGTCGACGAGATACTCGGGATCGCGAAAGCGGGCTGACCGCCTGAGTGGCACCGCGATTGACACTCTGGAGCGCCCTGCCTCTAGCATGGGCGTGGCCTACCCAGCATTGACAGGAGCTAGTCGTGCGTTTTCGCATTCGACCGGTTGAGACGACGTTCTACGAACTCTTCACCGAAATGGCGGACCACCTCGTACTCGGCGCCGATCTGCTGGCGCAGATGCTGGACACCGGCACCGACAAGAAGTCGATCGGTGAGCAGATGCGCGAGGCCGAGCACCAGGCCGACGAGACGACGCACAAGATCGTCAAGCGCGCCAACTCGACGTTCATCACGCCGTTCGACCGCGAGGACATCTATCGGCTCGCGAGCAGCCTCGACGACGTCATGGACTTCATGGAGGAGACCGTCGACCTGGTCGGGCTCTACGAGCTCGGCGACCTGCCGGCCGACTTCGCGCCCCAGGTCGAGGTGCTGCAGCGGGCCACCCAGCTGACCGCCGAGGCGATGCCTCGGCTCCGCACCATGAAGGACCTCGACGAGTACTGGATCGAGATCAACCGCCTGGAGAACCAGGGCGACCGTTCCTACCGCCGCATCGTGGCCAACCTGTTCAGCGGCAACTACAAGTCGCTCGAGGTGCTCAAGCTCAAGGACGTCGTCGACTCCCTGGAACACGCCATCGATGCGCTCGAGTCCGTCGCGAACACGGTGGAGCAGATCGCCGTCAAGGAGTCCTGAGTCGTGGACCTCACCCTGGCGCTGGTGATCGCCACCGTCGCCATCGCCCTGTTCTTCGACTACACCAACGGCTTCCACGACGCCGCGAACGCGATCGCCACCTCGGTGTCGACGCGTGCGCTGACGCCCCGTCTCGCCCTGACCATGGCCGCGATCCTCAACTTCGTCGGCGCGCTCCTCGGTGTCGGCGTCGCCAAGACGATCAAGGACATCCTCACGGGGTTTGACGACATGACGGCAAACCACGCCCTGACCGTGGTGCTCAGTGCCCTGGTCGGTGCGATCGTGTGGAACCTCATCACGTGGTACTTCGGCATCCCGTCCTCCTCCTCGCACGCGTTGATCGGCGGCCTGATCGGCGTCGGCCTCGCAGCCGGTGTCTCCGTCGACTGGGACAAGGTCGTCGAGAAGGTCGCCATCCCGATGGTCGTCAGCCCGGCGATCGGTTTCGGCGGCGCGTTCCTCGTGATGCTGACGATCATGTGGCTCTTCCGCCGGGCCAACCCGCACACGCTCAACCGCGGGTTCCGCCTCGCGCAGACCGTCTCGGCCGCGGCGCTGTCCCTGGGCCACGGGCTGCAGGACGCGCAGAAGACCATGGGCGTGATCGTCCTCGCACTGATCGCCGGCGGTGAGCACAGCGGCGACGACATCCCGCTGTGGGTCATCATCGCGGCGGCCAGCGCGATCTCGCTCGGCACGATGTCCGGCGGCATGCGCATCATGCGCACGATGGGCCGCCGCATCATCGCGCTCGACCCGCCGCGCGGGTTCGCCGCCGAGTCGACCGCCGCACTCGTCCTCTACGGCATGGCGATCGGTGCGCACGCCCCGGTCTCCACGACGCACACCATGACGTCGGCCGTGATGGGTGCCGGAGCGACCAAGCGGTTCAGCGCCGTACGGTGGGGCGTGGCTCGCGGGATCATCACCGCGTGGATCATCACGATCCCCGCTGCCGCGGCGGTCGGCGCCGTCACGTACGTGATCCTGCACCTGATCATCCCCGGCAACTGACCGAGGCCTCCCTCTGGGTGGCGGTTTACCAAGAGGTCACGGCAAACAGCCACCCCGCAGGGCGCGTGCGCCTTGAGGAGTGGCTGTTTCCCTTGAGGTCGGGCGCAGCTTGCCCTGACCTCTTGGTAAACCGCGCAGCAGCGGTTATCCGAAGCGCCCCTGGATGTAGGCCTCCGTGGCCGGGTCGGTGGGGTTGGAGAAGATCGCCTCGGTACGCCCGTGCTCGATCAGCCGGCCGGGCTTGCCGACGCCTGAGAGGTTGAAGAACGCCGTCTCGTCGGACACCCGCGCCGCCTGCTGCATGTTGTGGGTGACGATCACGATCGTGTACTGCGACTTGAGCTCGTGGATCAGGTCCTCGATGACACTCGTCGAGATCGGGTCGAGGGCCGAGCACGGCTCGTCCATCAGCAGGATCTCCGGCTCGACCGAGATCGCACGGGCGATGCAGAGGCGCTGCTGCTGGCCACCCGACAGGCCCGACCCAGGACGGTCGAGGCGCTCCTTGACCTCGGCCCACAGGCCGGCGCTGCGCAGCGACCGCTCGACGATGTCGTCGGCCTCGGTCTTCTTCATGCGCTTGCTGTTGAGCTTCTGCCCGGCCAGCACGTTGTCGTAGATCGACATCGTGGGGAA
The DNA here is from genome assembly GCF_001425755.1 of Aeromicrobium sp. Root344. Taxonomy (GTDB): domain Bacteria; phylum Actinomycetota; class Actinomycetes; order Propionibacteriales; family Nocardioidaceae; genus Aeromicrobium. The sequence continues at coordinate 2,023,016 of NZ_LMDH01000001.1, forward strand.
CGGGTTGGGCCGCTGGAAGACCATGCCGATCATGCGGCGTACGTTCACCGGGTCCATGTCGGCGCCGTAGAGGTCCTGGCCGTCGATCAGCACCTTGCCCTCGACGCGGGCGCCGCGGATGACCTCGTGCATACGGTTGAGCGACCGGAGGAAGGTCGACTTGCCGCAGCCCGAAGGGCCGATGAACGCCGTGACGGACTTCGCGGCGATCGGGATGGTGACGTCCTCCACGGCGAGGAAGTCGCCGTAGAAGATGTTCAGGTCAGAGACATCGATGCTCTTGGCCATGACAGAGTCCTTTCTGAACTCAGCGCTCGCCCTTGGGCGAGAAGAAGTAGGAGACGAGGCGGGCGATGAGGTTGAGCAGCATCACGATGACGAGCAGCACGAGGGCCGCGCCCCAGGCGCGGTCGATGCTGAACTCCGGCGGGATCCCGGGGTTGCGCTGCGACGCGAAGGCGAACACCGGCAGCGATGCCATGCGGCCGTCGAACAGGTTGAAGTTCACCGAGTCGGTCGTGCCGACGATGATCAGCAGGGGAGCGGTCTCGCCGATCACCCTGGCGATCGACAACGTGATGCCGGTGACGATGCCGGCGAGCGATGTCGGCAGGACGACCTTCGCGACGGTGCGCCACTTCGGCACGCCCAGTGCGTACGACGCCTCCCGCAGCTCGTTCGGCACGAGCTTGAGCATCTCCTCGGTCGAACGGACGAGGATCGGGATCATCAGCACCGACAGCGCGACGGAGCCGCCGACGCCCATGCGTACGCCCTCGCCGAAGAACAGCACGAACAGCGCGTAGGCGAACAGGCCCGCGACGATCGACGGGATGCCGGTCATGACATCGACCAGGAACCGGATCCAGCGCGAGAGCCGGTTGCCCTCGGCGTACTCGACGAGGTAGATCGCGGCGAAGATGCCGATCGGGATCGAGATGACCGCGGCGGCGCCGGTGATCAGCAGCGTCCCGACGAGCGCGTGGTAGATGCCACCACCCTCGCCGACGATGTTGCGCATCGAGTACGTGAAGAAGTCGGTCGACAGGACCTTGCTGCCCTTGCTGATGACGGTCCACAGGATGCTGAACAGGGGGAACATCGCGAGCACGAACGCGGACGAGACCAGGGTCGTGACGAGTCGGTCGGTCGCCTTGCGGCGGCCCTCGACGGCGACGGACCACAGCGGCAGGCCCATGCAGATGACCCAGGCGATCAGCGCGGCCTGCAGGAGGTTGGCTCCCGCGGCGTACGAGACCGCGGCGCCGGCGACGCCCGCGGCGAGCACCGCCTGGGGTCCCCAGCTCGGCAGCCGGGCGCCGTAGAGCTCGCGCGAGACGTCGACTGGCGGAGGAGTGAGGGTGGTCGTCATCAGTTGGCTCCGGAGAATTCCTTGCGGCGGTCCACGATGGACCGGGCGGCGAAGTTGACGAGGAACGTGATCACGAACAGCACCAGGCCGCTGGCGATCAGGGCGTTGACGCTCTTGCCCGTCGCCTCGGCAAAGCCCAGGGCGATGTTCGCGGCGATCGTGCTGGGGTTGTCGCTGCCGATGAGGTTGGCCGTCACGGTGCCGACTCCGACCGACAGCACCATCGCGACGGCGAGGGTCTCGCCGAGCGCCCGGCCCAGCCCCAGCATCGCGGCTGACACGATGCCCGAGCGGGCGTACGGGAAGATCGCGAGCCGCGCCATCTCCCAGCGCGTGGCGCCCAGGGCCAGGGCGGCTTCTTCGTGGAGGCGCGGGGTCTGCAGGAAGATCTCGCGGCAGATCGCGGTCATGATCGGCAGGATCATGACCGCCAGCACGATGCTCGCGGTCAAGATGGTGCGGCCGGTCGCCGACGCCGGGCCGAAGAACGGCAGGAAGCCGAGGTGCTCATCGAGCCAGGCGTAGAACGGGACCATGTGCGGCGCCAGGAACCCGATGCCCCACAGGCCGTAGACGACGCTCGGCACCGCGGCCAGCAGGTCGATCAGGTAGCCGAGGCTCTGGCCGAGCTTGCGCGGTGCGTAGTGCGAGATGAACAGGGCCACCCCGATGGCCACCGGCACCGCGATCACCATCGCGATGGTCGCGGCGATCAGCGTGCCGTAGACCAGCGGCCAGACGTACGGCAGGAAGCTCTTGCCGCTCTTGACCTCATCCGGGTGGGCGGTGATGCCCGGGATGCCCTGCACGGTCAGGAAGATCGCGACACCCGCGAGTATCACGAGGATGAGCACTCCCGCGCTCAGCGAGAGCCCGGAGAAGATGCGGTCGCCGGGGCGGCGGACCGAAGCCCTGCCGGGTGCGGGAGCCTGCGTGCTGGTCACAGGTGGTGCCTTTCAGGAATGAGGGGGACCGGAACCCGGCCCATGAGCCTGACGGAAGGACGTGCGCCCTTCCGACAAGCTCAAGGGTCGGGGTCAGCTGGCCTTGATCGTCTCGATCGCGGCCTGGACCTTCTTGCCGAACTCCGCGGTGAGCGGGGCCGAACCGGCGCCGGCGGCGGCGGCAGCCTGGCCGTCGCTGCTGGCCACGTACGTCAGCCACGCCTTGATGAGCGCAGCGTCCTTCGCAGGCGCCTGGCAGGCGATCTGGTACGAGGCGAGGACGATCGGGTAGACACCGGCCTCGGTGGAGGTGCGGTCGATGTCGATCGCGATGTCCGTAGCCGCGCGTCCTGCCACAGCCTTGGAGGTGTCGAGGACCTTGGCGGCCGCCTCGGGCGTGGCGGCGTTGAACGTGTCGCCCACCTTGACCTTGGCCTGGCCGAGGTCGCCGGCCTGGCTCTCGTCGGCGTAGCCGATCGTGCCCTTGCCGCTCGTGACCGCGGCCACGACGCCCGAGGTGCCCTCGGCAGCCTCGCCGCCCTTGACGGGCCAGGTCTGGCCGGGCTCGGCCGTCCAGGCGCCTTCAGAAGCCTTCGACAGGTAGTCGGTGAAGTTCTGCGTCGTGCCCGAGTCGTCGGAGCGGTGCACCGGCGTGATCTTGTCGCTGGGCAGCTTGGCGTCCGGGTTGTCGGCCTTGATGGCCGCGTCGTCCCACGTCGTGATCTTGCCGGCGAAGATGCCGGCGATCGTCTTCGGCGAGAGGTTAAGGTCCTTGACGCCGTCGAGGTTGAAGATGACCGCGATGGGGCTGACGTAGACCGGCACCTCGACGACATCGCCCTTGCAGAGGTCCTTCGCCTTGGCCAGCTCGTCGTCGTCCAGGTAGGCGTCGGAGCCGGCGATCGCCAGGCCACCGGCGAGGAACTGCTCGCGGCCTGCGCCCGAGCCGGCCGGGTCGTAGTTGACCGTGGCGTCGGGGTTGGCGGTCTGGAACTCCTTCTTCCAGGCGTTCACAGCGGCTTCCTGAGCGCTGGATCCACCGGCGTTGAGCGTGCCGGACACCTTGGTGCCGGAGTCGTCCTTCGAACCCGAACCATCGGATTCGTTGCCTGCACCGCAGGCGCTGAGGCCGAGGGCGAGTGCGAGCACGGCCGCGGGGGCGGCGATGCGCAGTGAGTTGCGGTTCACGGGGGGTCCCTCTCTGGGATTCTCTAGATGCTTACGTCCCGTGACGCTATGAGTGGCAGGTGTATCGATGTCCGACCGTGGGTGAACGAGAGGTGAACGCTGATGTAACGGTCGAGTCGTGGTGCGGCGGTTCTGCCTGTCAGGGCAGCTTCTCGGTCGCGATGACCGTGCCCTTGCGGTGGTGCACCACGATCGCCTCGCCGGTGGCCAGCTGGTGCACGTCGGTGCCGATCGCGTCGAACACCCAGGGCAGGGTGGGGCGGTGCGAGCACAGCACGACGGGCTTCTTGCGGTCCAGCAGCGCCGCGACGGAGCGCTCGACCTGGGCCGCCCGCGTGTCCTCCGCGAGCCGGTCGTCGATCTCGAGGAACGTGCTGATCGAGTGCGCGTAGGGCTCGACCGTCTGGGCGCAACGCACCGCGGGGCTGCTCACGACCCGCCGTACGCCATAGGCGGCGAGCAGCGGGACCAGCGCCTGGGACTGCTCGACGCCGACGGTCGTGAGCGGGCGCTCGAGGTCGTCCTCGTAGTCGTCGCGGGACGCTGCCTTGCCGTGCCGGGCGACGATCAGCGTGCGGGCGCGGTGGCCCTGGCGCTCGCGGAGGCTGCGGAAGTCCTCCAGCACGTCGATGTCGTGCGCGTACGTCAGCAGCTCTCGTGCCTCGCGCACGCCGACCCAGCGAAGCTCGTCGACCTCCTTGTTGGGCTCGAACGGCTCGTTCGCGCCCTCGCCGATCGCGCGCGCGGACCAGTAGTCGACGACCTTGGTGCCCGCCGCGATCGGATAGCGGACCTGCACGAGCGGCGGTCCGAGGCGTACGCGGATTCCGGTCTCCTCGAAGATCTCGCGGACCGCCGTGGCCTGCAGCGCCTCGCCCGGATCGACCTTGCCCTTGGGGAACGACCAGTCGTCGTACGACGGCCGATGCACCACGAGCACGTCGACGCGCGGTTCGGCGCGGCTCGCGGTGGTGCGCTTCCGCCAGACGACCCCACCCGCTGCGTTGATGATCCGTTCACTCGGCATACGCGTATTCTCCCCTGAGGACGTGGCCGGCGGATGAAGGAGACATGGACGGGATGCGACTGCGGCTCGTGCTGATGTCCGTCGTGGTCCCCCTGCTCGTGATCGCCGCAGCGATCGTGGGTGGCCGTTGGGCCGGCACCGCGGTCTCCGCCGACCCCCGGTCAGCCCTGACGTCGGCGCTCGACACGTTGCCGGCGGACACCCAGGTCGCCGGCTTCACGGACTGGTCGCGGATCCGGACCGTGCTCGGGGTGGGCTCGACCACCGCCGCGGATCGCGCTGCCCTGACCGACGACGCGTCGCTGCGTGACCTCTCGACCCGCTCGGTCCTGGGGCAGTACACCGAGCAGCTGCACGACGCCTACGGCTGGTCACCGGCCGACCTCGACTGGGAGGTGTACGGGCAGGCCGGAGACGGGTCGGTGATGGTCGCCAGACTCGACGGCTCGGTGTCCTTCGGCTCGGTCCGCGCTCACCTGAAGGCGCTGGGCTACTCGCGCGACCGCGACGTCTGGACGATCGACAAGGACAGCTCCAGCGCACGGTCCGAGTTCGCCGCGACGCTTGCGGCCGTCACGCTCGTGCCAGGCCAGCGGCTGATCGTTGCGGCGGACCGGCCGGCGTACGCCACGACGGTGCTCGAGACGATCCACCGCGACGCGCCCTCGCTGTTGAGCGTACGCAGTGCTGCCGATGTCGCCGGCGTCCTCGACGGGGCCGACACGGCTCTGCTCCAGACCGGTGGATTCGCCTGCCGGTCGACGTCGCTCCGCGACGCAGGGACCGACGTCCAGGCGCAGGCGCGGGCCGCGATCGACAGGTCCGGCGCTCTGGTCCGGCCGACGTTCGCCGGCCGCGCCCTCGACGCAGGGTCGAGGCGCAGCGAGGCCATGCGTTTCGCACTCGCGTTCAGGTCGCCGACCGTCGCCGCCGGCCAGATCGGCGTGCGTACGGCCCTGGCCACCGGCCCGTTCATCGGGCGATCCGGCCGGGTCGAGGAGTCGCTCGTGCTGCGATCGTCTGCCGTGCGCGGCAGCACTGCGGTGCTGCGATTCCGGCACGACCCTGACAGCACGGCCTACATGACCGGCGACGGCCCGCTGCTCTTCGCCGCCTGCCCGCTCTGACGCGGGGTCAGCGGCTCCGGCGGGCCTTCGCGCGATCGATCAGGACCGACTGCAGGTCCGACGACCCGACGTGGCGGTCCCACTGGCCGTCAGGGCCCAGGTGCCACGACGTCGTCTCGGGGTCGACCGAGCGCGCGAGCAGGTCACCGAGCTGCTCGGTGTGCGCCGCCGACGGCACGCGAACCAGCACCTCGACGCGGCGATCGAGGTTGCGGTGCATGAGGTCGGCCGAGCCCATCCAGGCCTCGGGCTCGCCGCCACCGGCGAACCAGTAGACCCGACTGTGCTCGAGGAACCGGCCGAGGATGCTGTGCACCCGGATGTTCTCGCTGAGCCCGGGCACGCCCGGCCGCAGCGTGCAGATGCCGCGGATGATGAGGTCGACCTCGACCCCGGCGCGCGACGCCTCGTAGAGCTTGTCGATCACGGCCTCGTCGACGAGGGAGTTGACCTTGAGGCGTATGCCCGAGGGTCGGCCGGCCGCGTGGTGCGCGATCTCGGTGTCGATGCGCTCGAGGATGCCGTCGCGCAGGCCGGCCGGTGCGACCATGAGCCGGCGGTAGGAGAAGTCCTGCGCGAAGCCCGAGAGGTTGTTGAACAGGTCCGTGAGGTCGTGGCTGATGTCGGGGTCGGCCGTGAGCAGGCCGAAGTCCTCGTAGAGCCGGGCCGTCTTGGGGTTGTAGTTGCCCGTGCCGATGTGCGCGTAGCGGCGCAGTCCGTCGGGCTCGTCGCGCACGACGAGCGCGAGCTTGCAGTGGGTCTTGAGGCCGACCAGGCCGTAGACGACGTGGCAGCCCGCGCGCTCGAGCTTGCGGGCCCAGCGGATGTTGGCCTGCTCGTCGAAGCGCGCCTTGATCTCGACGAGCACCAGGACCTGCTTGCCGGCGCGCGCGGCGTCGACGAGCGAGTCGATGATGGGGGAGTCGCCCGAGGTCCGGTAGAGCGTCTGCTTGATCGCGAGCACGTGCGGGTCGGCGGCGGACTGCTCGATGAAGCGCTGCACGCTCGTCGCGAACGAGTCGTAGGGGTGGTGCACCAGCACGTCCCGCTTGCGCAGCGCGCTGAACAGGTCGGCGGGCTTGGCGGTCTCGACCTCGGCGAGGTGCTCGTGCGTGCCCGGGACGAAGCGCTCGTAGCTGAGCTCCGGCCGGTCGAGGTCGGCGATCTCGTTGAGGCTGCGCAGGTCGAGCGGGCCCCTCAGGCGTACGACCTCGTCGACCTTGATGCCCAGCTCGGAGACCAGCAGGTCGAGCACGCCGGGATCGATCGACTCCTCGACCTCGAGGCGTACGGGCGGGCCGAACTTGCGGCGGAGCAGCTCCTTCTCGAGCGCCTTGAGCAGGTTCTCGGCGTCGTCCTCCTCGACCTCGAGGTCCTCGTTGCGCGTGACCCGGAACGCGTGGTGGGCGATGAGCTCCATGCCGGGGAACAGCAGGTCGAGGTGAGCGGCGATGACTTCCTCGAGCGGCACGAACCGGCCGGGATCGGCCTGCATCCAGCGGCTGATGATCGGCGGCACCTTGACGCGGGCGAAGTGGTCCTTGCCGGTGTCGGGGTTGCGCATGACCAGGGCGAGGTTGAGGGAGAGCCCCGAGATGTAGGGGAACGGGTGCGCCGGGTCGACCGCGAGGGGCGTCAGGATCGGAAAGACCCGGTCGCGATAGAGGGCGCTGATCTGCTCCTGCTCCGTCGGGCGCAGCGAGTCCCAGTGCAGCAGCTCGATGCCTTCGGCGGCCAGCGCCGGCACGAGCTCTCCGTGGTACGTCTCGGCGTGCGCGACCATGAGGTCCTGGCTCGCCGCGAGGCTGCGCGAGAGCACGTCGCGAGGGTTGAGGCCGCTGGCGGACGGCACCGCGACACCGGCCGCGATGCGGCGCTTGAGCCCGGCGATGCGCACCATGAAGAACTCGTCGAGGTTGCTCGCGAAGATGGCTGCGAAGCGTACGCGCTCGAGCAGCGGGAGCGTGTCGTCCTGGGCCAGCTCGAGCACCCGGGCGTTGAACGCGATCCAGGACAGCTCGCGGTCGAGGAACCGGTCGTGGGGCAGGGCAACGCTTTCGGCCGGGTCGAACGGGGGGTCGACGTCGAACTCGTCGGGGGACGCCGGCGCCTCGAGGTCGGCAACGGCCATGTCATGGGTCTCCACATGACCACTTTGACAGGCCAAGATGAACGCTGATTGAACGAGATCCCGATGCGCTACCTTGACCACCATGTCGCTCGTGGCCCAGCTCGCCGGTACCGCTCGCGGGGTCACCGCCCGCTCGATCCTCATGCTGCCCAAGCCGGTGATCCGGCGGCTGGCCGGCGCGCCCGTCGTCATCGACGGCCGGACACTCGACCCTGAGATGCAGCTGTTGCTCCGCCTCCAGAAGCTCGAGGGACCGGCCACCGAGACGCTGCCGATCCGCAAGGGCCGGGCGCATCTCGTGGCCGGCACGCGGGTCGTGGGTGGCGACCAGCCGATCGGCGCCGTGACGGATCGGACGATCGACGGACCGGGGGGACCGCTGACGCTGCGCTTCTTCACGCCGCGCGGGTTGACCGGGGACTCGCCGGCCCTGGTGTACGTCCATGGTGGCGCATGGATCTACGGCGACCTCGACAGCCACGACGCGGTGTGCCGGTTCCTGGCCGAGGAGGCTCAGGTCCGTGTGATCGCGGTCGACTACCGGCTCGCACCCGAGGCGCCCTTCCCAGCTGCGTTCGACGACGTGTCGGCGGCGTGGCAGTGGATCACCGAGCACGCCAAGGGCATCGGCATCGATCCCACCCGCATCGCTGTCGGGGGCGACAGCGCCGGCGGATGCATGGCCGCGCTGATCGCGCAGCACGCCGTCAAGGGCGCGGCGATCAAGCCCGCGTTCCAGCTGCTGATCTATCCGGTGACCGACTTCCTCGACACCAGTGCGAGCCGCAAGACGTACGCCGAGGGGTTCTACCTGACGAAGGGCTACATGGACCTCGGCGAGGAGAGCTATCTTCTCGGCGACGAGGACCGGGCCGATCCACGGCTGTCCCCCCTGCGCCAGGACGTCACGGGAGTCGCGCCGGCCTACGTCGTGACGGCGGGCTTCGACATGCTGCTCGACGAGGGCAAGGCGTACGCCGACAAGCTGAAGGCGGCCGGCGTGCCGGTCGAGTACGTCTGCGAGGAGGGCTTGATCCACTCGTTCGCCAACATGGTCGGCATCGGGACCTCCGGGCCTCGGGCCATGCGCCGCGCCGCCAACGCCCTGCAGCGCGGCCTGAGCTAGCCCGCGGCCACGGCGGAGTAGAGCACGTCCTTCTTCCAGTCCTGGAAGCCGAGGTTGCGATAGACCTTCAGCGCCGGGGCGTTGTCGCCCTCGACGTAGAGGTCGACGATCGGCAGGCCCTGCTCGTACAGGTGCCGGAGACCCCGGGCGGTCAGCGCCGTGCCGAGGCCGCCGCCCTGCGCCTCGGGGTCGATCCCGACGACGTACACCTCGCCGCTAGGCCCATCTCCTGGCAGGTCCTCGGCCTTGGTCCAGTGGAACCCGACGATGCGCCCATCACGTTCGGCGACGAACAGCCCCGCAGGGTCGAACCACTCCGACGACGTACGCCGGGCGAAGTCGGCGGCGTCCATCGCACCCTGCTCCGGGTGGTGTGCGAACGCCCGCGCGTTGACCGCGATCAGCTGCTCGGCATCCTGCGGGACGTACGACCGCAGCGTGATGCCGTCGGGTACGCGCTCGGGCGCCGGCGGACCGTCGAACGTCAGACGGAGCACCAACAGGATGCGCTCGGGTGACAGGCCGGCAGACGTGGCCAGCGCCCGGGCCGCCGGCAGGTCGCCGTGTGCCCAGTAGCGGTCCTCGCCGTCCGCCAAGAGCTCGTCGAGGATGCGGCGACCTTTGCCCGCCCCGCGATGCGCCGGGTCGACGACGATCTCGACGGGTGCGTCGCCGACCGCGAACGCCGCCGCGGTGATCGCGCCGTCGATCTCGGTCTGCTGCACCAGGACCCGCGCCGGCGAGCCGTCCCGGAGGGCGAACAGGCTGGCCTCGTTGAACGGCTCCACCCCGTCGACGGCCGCGGCGCGCTCCGCCAGCTCGAGGATGCTCATCGTGCCCTCAGCGCCACGAGCTGCGATCCGACCTCGGCGGCGATCGCGCGGGCGAGCAGCTCCGGGGTGTCGCCCTCGGGCTCGGCGACCAGGTGATGCACCGTGCCGTTCTCGTAGAGGTCGATCGCGCTGACCCGCTGCGCCTCGGCCATCTCTGCCGCATGGTCCAGGTCGCCGTGCACGATCGCGCTGGCGCCCTCGGGTGGCAGCGGCGACAGCCAGGCGTTCTCAGCGGCGATCACGACGTCGGCCGGCAGCAGGGCCAACGCGCCGCCCCCGCACCCCTGGCCGAGGATGACCGACACCGTCGGCACCCGCATCGTCGACATCCACGAGATGCATCGCGCGATCTCGCCGGCGATCGCGCCCTGCTCGGCCTCCGGCGACAGCTCGGCACCGGGGGTGTCGATGAACGACACCAGCGGCAGCCGCAGCTCGTTGGCCAGCCGCATCCCGCGCCGCGCCTCGCGCAGCGCCGCGGGGCCCATCGGCTTGAAACGGGTCTGGGTCGTCCGGTCCTGGCCGATCACGATGCACGGCTGGCCGTCGATGCGGGCCATCGCGACGATCATGGCGCTGTCGCGCTCGCCCTTCTCGGTGCCCTGCAGGCGCAGGGTCTCGTCACTGCCGTAGCGCAGCACCTCGCGCACGCCGGCGCGATGGCGTGCACGCGTGATCTGGATCGACTCCCATGCCGACCGTCTGCGGGTGACCTCACCCGTGCGCAGCTCGCGCGTCTGTGGCTTGGGCGGATCGATCAGCAGGCTCAAGGCGCGGTCGACCAGCAGCGGCAGCTCGTCGGGCAGCACCACGGCGTCGATGATGCCGCGGTCGGCGAGGTTCTCCGCGGTCTGCACGTTGGGCGGGAACGGCCGGCCCTCCATGAGCTCGTAGACCTTGGGCCCGAGGAAGCCGATGAGCGCCCCGGGCTCGGCGACCGTGACGTGGGCCAACGAGCCCCACGAGGCGAACACCCCGCCGGTCGTGGGGTGTCGCAGGTAGATGAGGTACGGCAGCCCGGCCGCGCGATGGTCCATGATCGCCCGCGAGATGTCGACCATGTGCACGAACGCCGGCGTGCCCTCCTGCATCCGGGTCCCGCCCGAGGCCGTCGTCGCCAGGAGCGGAATGCCCTCGGCGGTGGCCCGGCGCACCGCCGACACGATCCGCTTCGCGGCGGCCTCGCCGATCGACCCGGCCAGGAACCGGAACTCGTTGACCAGCACCGCCACCGGCCGGCCGTGCATCAGACCGCGCCCGGTCAGCACCGACTCGTCGGTGCCCGCGCGCTCGGCGGCGGCGGCGAGCTCCTGCCGGTAGGTCGGGTCGAGGCCGGAATGGTCGACCGGCTCGTCCCACGACTCGAACGAGCCCTCGTCGAGGACCAGGTCGAGCAGCTCCTGCGCAGTCAGATGAGCCATGTGCTCATCCTGTCAGCCGAAGTGGTTACGCGTCTGCCGTGTCGCGGGCCGGCTCGGTCTTGGTCGCGACGAAGCGGTAGCCGACGTTGCGCACGGTGCCGATCAGCGTCTCGTTGTCGGTGCCGAGCTTGGCGCGCAGCCGGCGTACGTGGACGTCGACCGTGCGGGTGCCGCCGAAGTAGTCGTAGCCCCAGACCTCCTGCAGCAGCTGCTGGCGGGTGAAGACCCGGCCGGGGTGCTGGGCGAGGAACTTGAGGAGCTCGAACTCCTTGAACGTGAGGTCGAGCGTGCGGTTCTCGAGCTTCGCGGTGTAGGTCGCGTCGTCGACCACCAGGCCGCTCGATGAGATCACGTGGCTCTCGTTGTCGCCGTCGAGGGTTGCGGCGATGCGACCGATGCCGAGCCGCAGGCGCGCCTCCAGCTCGGCGGGACCGGCGGTGGTGAGGATGACGTCGTCCATGCCCCAGTCGGAGGCCGCAACGGCCAGCCCGCCCTCGGTCAGGATCAGGATCAGGGGGCACTCGATGCCCGTCGTGCGGATGACCCGCGTCAGGCTGCGGACCTGCGCGAGGTCGTGCCGACCGTCCACGAGGACGGCGTCACACGGCGGCGCGTCCAGCAGGGCGCTCGCCTCGGCGGGCAGGATCTTGACGTGGTGCGGCAACAGGGCGAGCGCGGGCAGCACCTCGACCGACGACTGCGTGCTCTTGGTGAGGAGAAGCAGGTGGGACATGGTGAGCCTTCCGGTGCCGCGTGAGTTAGCCGGGTCGTTCAGGTCCAGATATGCGAAAAGGCCATGGTGGAACACCGTGGCCTCGTTGCATGGTCAACAATACTTCATGTGTCGGAACAATTGCCACGCGGTGACGTGAATGAGAACGACGTCACAGTGCACTACTGGGCTGCCGCGCGGGCGGCCGCAGGCGTGGCCGAGGAGCACGTGCCGACCGGCACCTTGGCCGATCTGCTGGTGGTGATCAGCAGCCGGCACCGCGACCGCGACCGCTTCGACGACGTCATCGCGACGTGCTCGATCCTGGTCGGGGACACCCCGGTCGGCGCCCGTGAACCGGCCACGATCGCGCTGCACGCCGGCGACACGGTGGAGTTCCTGCCACCCTTCGCCGGCGGTTAGCACTCGCCGATCCGACGCCTACTGGCATCATGCGGGGGTGCCACGCCTCGGTTCGACCATGCTCTCGCTCGCGCTGGCCGGTGCGATCACGCTCGCGGCCTACGCCGACCCGGTGTTCGTCGGCGCTGCGGTGGTCCTCGTCCAGGTCCTCATCGCGCTGGCGCCCAGCGCCGTCGACGCGACGGGTCACTCCATCCGGTCGCCGCACTTCGTGGCGGCGTTGAGCGGCGGCCTCGTCGCGACAGCGATCACGCTGGCGCCGGACCTGCTCAGCGGCGCCACCGGCACGTCACCCGATGTCGTCGGCGCCACCGACAGCGGGATGCTGGCCGGCATCCTCCCGGCGATCGCGGTCTCGGTCTTCGTGGCGCTGATCGCGCAGATGCTCCGCACCGACGGCCGCCCCGACCTGGTCCTGTCCACCGCGTACGCCGTCACGCTCGGGGCGTTCGCTGCACTGTCGGCTGGCTGGATCGGCGCCGCCCAGTCCCTCGGCGACGCGGAGGCGGTGGCGGTGGGCGCTGCCGGTCTCGCCGCCGGACTGCTGGTCTGGCTGATCCCGGTCGACCGGTTCGTCTGCGCGATCTTCGCGGTCGTCGCCGGAGCGGGTGCCGGCGCCGCCGTCACGCTGGCCCTGGACTCGACCCTGACGTGGGCCTTCGGCATCACGGTGGGCTCGGCCACGGCGTTGTTCGGCGTGCTGGGCCAGGTGCTCGGCCGGGCCTGGTCCCGCGGGCACACGCACGCGGCGGCCGGCTGGGGCTTCCCCGGGGCGATGTCGATCGCCCTCGCGGCGCCCCTCGTCTACGTCGGTGGCCAGCTCGTGGGTGCGCCCGGCCTCTGATCAGCCGGCCGAGGACTGGTCGGCAGTCTCCCGCCGCGCGCGCCGTACGAGCCGCAGCACCCGCGGTGCGCGAGCGACCAACGAGAACGGCCAGGTCAGCCGTACGACCGTCAGCCCGAGCCACCCGCGTCGTGCCAAGGGACGGTGGGCGCGGAGGTGGTCGGCCGAGGGGAAGACGATGTTGAGCACGATGCGCACGCGTTCACGCCAGCGCTTGGCGTCCTCGAAGCGCTCGAGCAGCAGTGCGGCGGCCGCCGCGGGCGCGGGGTCGTTGCCGGGCCCGGCCAGATCGCGAGCCACGACACTGGCCGACAGCTGGGCGGGCAGGTCCAGCCGGGCCGCGAGCTCGCGACCTGCCGGATGGTGGGACAGCCCGAGAGCGAACGACTCCTCGGCTCCGCACGCCTCGGCCCGCCGAGCGGCCTCCGCCCAGGTCGCGTCGTCGAACCGCGCGAACGCCCGCGCGAGGTCTTCGGTCGCCTTGGCGGTGCGCGCCACGGCCGTGTCGTGCAGCGTCACGATGAGGGCGCACCCGGCGGCATCCGGGACGCGTACGACGTGGCGCTGCACCGTCAGCTCGTCGGTGTGCTGGGTCATCACGGACCAGAACGCCCCGAAGTCACGGATGCCGTGGAACCCGCGATGCAGGTCCACCTGGGCCGGTGCCGGGCCCTCGCGCTCCCACGGGGTGACGGGCATCCACTCGCGCTCGACGGGACGCAGCCGGCCGAGACCTGGTCGGAAGCCGCACGCCTCCAGCACATCCTCGGCGGACCGGAACGCCTCGGGCGCCACCAACAGGTCGATGTCGACGTACGTCCGCTGGTCGGGGTCCTCGGCATAGAGCCAGCGCACCGTCGCCGGCCCCTTCAACAGCACCGAGTCGATGCCTTCACGAGCCAGTGCCGCAGTCACCTCTGCGGTTGCCAGGTCCAGGCTGAGCGCCTGGACGGCGGCCCTCACGTGGGAGGGCACACGTTGGCTCATTCGGGGCAGATCTCCACCGGATCAATGCTACATTCGCTCGCGTTCGGGGCCGCCTTCGGCGATCGATTCGGTCGTCACAAGGGAGTATGCGCATGGCTCCGTCCCGAGTGTCCGCCACCACCACGTTGCGCGCCTCGGAGCACGTCCTGCTGCGACAGGCGGGCGACGAGACGGTCCTGCTCGACCTGACGAGCGAGGAGTTCTTCGGCCTCGACGGGGCTGGTGCACGGATGTACGAGCTGCTCGCCGAGCCCCGCACGATCGACGCCGTCGCCGATGTCATGGTCGATGAGTACGACGTCGGGCGGGACCAGCTGGTCACCGATCTCCTGGACCTGGCAGCTGAGCTGGTGGCGCGGGGCCTGGTCGTCGCCGATGAGTGAGCAGGTTCGTCGCGGGTGAGCGGATTCGCGGTCCTGCTGTCAGGCGTCGAGCCGTTCCCCGATGACATCGTGCGGAAGGTGGCCGCAGCCATCGCGCCCCGCGGCCGGGACCACGAGTCGAGTCGCACGGTCGGTCGGTGCACGCTCCTCCACGCAGCCTTGTGGACGACGCCCGAGGCGGCCCACGAGGACCAGCCGCAGCGACATCCCGGCCGGGACGTGTGGCTGACGGCGGACGCACGGGTCGACAACCGGACCGAGCTCCTGGAGCGGCTGGACGACCAGGTCGAGCAGCCCCTGGACACCGACGCCGACCTGATCCTCGCGGCGTACGGGCAATGGGGTGTCGGCTGCCTCGACCACCTGGTCGGCGACTTCGCGCTCGCGCTGTGGGACGTGGAACGCGACGAGCTCATCCTGGCCCGGGACGCGTTCGGGATGCGCCCGCTCTATTGGGCCGACACCGGTTCTGGATTCATCGCGGCGTCCTCGTTGTCGGCCGTGCTGGAGGTCGCGACGGCCGCCGGGGTCGACGAGGACTATCTCGTCGGCTTTCTCGTAGACGAGCCGCCGGTCGACGGGACGATCTGGTCGGGGGTCCACCGGTTGCCGCCCGGGCACCGGCTGCGTCTCGGGGCTGCCGGGCCGGTGGTCGAGCGCTGGTGGAACCCCTCGATCGAGCCGCTCGAGCTGTCGGTCGACGAGTCGGTGAGCCGCCTCCGTGACTGCTTCGACGAGGCCGTGCGCTCTCGGCTCCGCAGCTGCGACGGTGTCGCCGTGGAGCTCAGCGGTGGCCTCGACTCGTCGACCGTCGCCGCCACCGCGGTCGGTCTCGGCGCGACGGTCACGGCCCTCACCTGTGCCTTCGACGACGCCGAGGCCGACGAGCTGGACCACGCTGCGGCGGTCGCCGCGCACCTCGGGCTCGACGTCGAGGTCCTCGCGGTTGGGGACATCGCGCCACTCGACCTCGCGGCGGACGTGGCAGCACAGCGACAGCCGCTCTATTCCATCGACGCGGCCGACACCGCCGCACGCCATGCCGCCGCCGGTGCGCTCGGGTGCTCGGTCCTGCTGAGTGGTGTCGGTGGCGACGAGGCGTTGTACGGCTCGAGTCTCGCGCCGGTCGACCTCGCCCTGTCCGGACACCCGGGCCGTGGCTATCGGTGGCTGCGCCGGGACGGTCGCCCACGAGTTGCCGCTCTAGGCCGCCTCGCCCGTGCGGTCGCGCGAGAAGTGACGCGCGCTCGCGCCCGCCGTCGCCCCGAAGGAATGGTCGCCCGCCTCATGACGGCACGTCAGGAGCGGAAGCGGGCCGGCGACCATCCCTGGCTCCGGTCGGCGCACCCGCCGAGCGTCGCGGACCCGCTCGACACCGGCTCGCCCGCGAAGCGGGAGCAGCGCGACTACTACGTCGCGACGCCCTACAACCCCATCGCGTACGAGCAGACCGATCGTCTCGCCGCCGAGCAGCACGTCGAGGTCCGCTGTCCGTTCCTCGACCGCCGGTTGGTCGAGCTCGTCCTGCGACTTCCCGAGGAGCGGATCCGGCTCGACGGCGACTACCGCGGCCTGCACCGCCGCGCCTTCGGCGATCGCCTGCCGCCGTCCGTCGTGACGAGGACCGACAAGGCGGAGCTGACCCGGCCGTTCATCCGCAAGATGTTCGCCGCCTTCGACCGGCCCGCCGCCGAGCGCGCCCTGTCCGCGCTAGACGAACGCATCGACGTGGCCGCCTTCCTGCGGACGTACGACGCGGGGGAGCGGGCGTTCGACCGGCCCCGGGGCGAGCCTCAGGGATTCCAGCTCTGGCTGGCGCTCAGCGCGGGAGCCACGGTGCTGCAGGCGCGAGTCGGGCATTCGCGTAACGCGTAAACGGATTTGCCGTTAGTCTGGGAGGTACTCCCCATCATTCTGGTGTTACTCCCACTCGCAGAATTGAAGACTCCCATGAACCACAGCAAGAACACGCCTGTCTACGTGCGCCCCCAGCTGCGTTCCTACGGGGCCATCACCCAGGTCGTCCAGGGCAAGTCCGGCATCGGCCTCGACGGCAGCTCCGGCAAGATCGGCAAGAAGTAGCCTGGTCGAAGAGGTCTGGAGCGCCCCCACGCGGGCGGTCTGGTCATGTACGAGGCCTACGGCCTGTCCGTCGATTCCGCGATCCCGCTTCCGCTTGAGCCCTCGACCGGTCTGACTGCCGATGTCGAGATCCGCCGTGGGACGGTCGACTGCTCGGACATACGTTTTGCCGCTCTCGACGCCGGTGACGACGCCTGGCTCGAGAAGGGCTGGGGCGCGTCGCGCGTCGTCCTGAGGTTCGTGGAGATGACGGTCGAGCTGTCGACGCGCCAGCCGCTCATCACGGTGGACGTCACCAGCACCCACGACGCCGACCACGTCGCGCACCTCGTCCTCGACCACGTCGTCCCGCAGTGGCTCGCGATGCGGGGCGACCTCGTCCTGCACGCCGGCGCCGTCCAGACGCCTGGTGGCAGCGCCGTCGCGTTCGTCGGCGAGAGCGGGCGCGGCAAGTCGACAACCACGACCGGGCTCGCCCAGCTCGGGTGGCGGTTCGTGGCAGATGACGCCTGTCGCGTCGTGTCGGCCGGGTCGTCCCACGAGATCGTGCCGAGCTATCCGGGCGTACGCCTTCTCGCGCCGAGCCGTGCGGCCCTCGTGCCGGAGCTGCCGTCGACGCCGATGGCGGACGGTGCCACCAAGCACCGCGTCACGCCCGACATCCGGTCGGTCACCGGACCGGCGCCGCTGTCGCTTGTCGTCGAGCTCGGGAGCAACGCTGAGCTCGCCGCCCACCGCATGACGCTGTCGGAGTCGACCGCATGCCTGGCCCGTCACTCGTTCTATCTCGCCGCGTCGCAGGACGCTGTCGCCACGCAGACCTTCCTGCTCGCCAGCGCGCTGGCCATGGACGTGCCATGCGTCCGGGTCGACTTCCCGCGCCGCTGGGACGTGTTTCCCGAGCTGGCGGCGCTCATCGAGACGACGATGCCGTGATCGGCGCCGGGAGGCCGGGCGCGTCGCTGGTGACCAACACCGTCGAGGCGGTCCGCCTCATCCGCCGCACAGCTCCGCGCGAGTACGTGCTTCTGCTCGTCTGCACGATCGTGTCCGGCCTCGGGCTGGTGCTGCTGCTGGTCGCCGGCCGCGAGCTCATCCACGACCTGACCGTGTCGGACCGGCCCGACGACATCGGTCCTCTCGTGCCGAGCCTGGTCGGCATCGCGGTCGGCACGGGCCTCACGACCTTGGCGTCCGCGGTGCAGGCAGAGGTCAGGTGGCTCATGGCGCACCTCGTGGAGCGCCAGTCCGTGACCGCCGTCGTGGACGCCGCGTCGGCCGTGTCGCTCGCCGAGCTCGAGTCGCCGGACTTCCAGGACCACCTCCAGCGGACGCTGCGCCAAGCCGCGCAGCGGCCGTGGGACCTCGTGCAGGCCGTCTCGCAGCTGGCCGGGGCCGCAGTCGGGGGCGTGGTGGGCGCGGTCGTGCTCGCGACGGTCGAACCGTGGCTCGTCCCGGCCGCCCTGCTGGTCGGGCTGCCGGTGTTGCTGGTGGCGGGGCGCAACAGCCGGGCGATGTTCGCGGCAGTCTCGGCGATCACGCCGGTCAACCGGGAGCGCGAGTACCTGCAGGAGCTGCTCACGGGTCGTGACGAGGCCAAGGAGATCCGGGCGTTCGAGTCCGTGGATCACCTGCGTCACCGCTACGAGCAGCGCTACGACGACGAGATCGAGGGTTTCCGGGTCGTCTCCCGCCTGCGATCGCGTCGCCTGTTCCTCGCCGGGATCGGGTCGACGCTCATCACCGTCGCGACCCTTGCGGTGCTGGTCGGGCTCAGCGTCGACGGTCGTCTGCCGCTCGCCGACGCGGCGATCGGCGCGGTCGCCGTCCAGCAGCTGACGATGCGGGTACGCGGCATCGGCGGCTCGATCAGCTCGATCCAGGAGTCCTCGCTGTTCCTCGACGACCACGCCGCGTTCGTGCAGCGTGCTGCCCGGGCCCGGGTGGACGACGTACCGCGCGACCCCGCACGGCAGCCGGCGCCACGCGGCGCTGCGGTCGCGCTCGACGACGTGTCGTTCACCTATCCGGGCGCCACCGTCCCGGCACTCCGCGGGGTGAGCTTGGAGCTCCGTCCCGGCCGGGTCACGGCACTCGTCGGCGCCAACGGTTCGGGCAAGACGACGATCGCCAAGCTGATCTGCCGCCTGTACGAGCCGGATGGCGGCGCCGTCACCTGGGACGCTGCGCTGGCCGGCTCCGGGGAGCTGCCGCGAGTCGGGGTCATCTTCCAGGACTTCCTGCGCTATCAGCTCTCTGCGCATGACAACATCGCCCTGGGCGACAGCCGGCGCCACGCAGACCGTGCGGGAGTCGAGGCCGGCGCGCGGGCTGCCGGCGCCGACACGTTCCTGACGCGGCTCACGCGAGGGTTCGACACCTGGCTCAGTCCGTCCTTCGAAGGCGGCACTGACCTGTCGGTCGGCCAGTGGCAACGCGTCGCGATGGCTCGCGCCCTGTTCCGCGACGCCCCCGTGGTCGTGCTCGACGAGCCCACGGCCGCGCTCGACCCGCTCGCCGAGCGGGAGATGATCGACGGCACGACCGCCCTGTTCGGCGACCGTGCCGTCCTCGTCATCTCGCACCGCTTCGCCAACGTCGTCCACGCCGACGACATCGTGGTGCTGTCCGAAGGTGAGATCGTCGAGCGCGGCACTCACGAGACGCTCATGGCACGGGGCGGCACGTACGCCGAGATGTACACGACTCAGGCGGCTGCGTTCGGGACGGAGCGCCATGCCTGACCGGGCCCGCCGGATGCGCACCCGCCCGGCGTTCTGGTTCGCGCTCGTCGAGACGGTCGTCGTCATGCCCTGGGTCGCGCTGTCCCTGCGGACCCGCGGGTTCGCTCGGACGATGCAGTCCGCGGCCGGCAGCCCGGACGGAGCGTCCGCCGCAGCCCGGCGCGGCGCGCCGGTCCCGGTCGCGGTCCTGGTCGTGACGGCGGCCGTCACGACCGTGGCCGGCCGGCGACCCACGGGCTGGACCTGCCTGCCCCGCGCCGTCACGATCGTCCGGCTCGCGCGGCGGCGCGGCCACGAGGTCGAGCTGTGCGTCGGCGTGGCATCCCCGACCGAGGGAGTCCTGCCGGCCCACGCGTGGGTCGAGTACGGCGGTGTGCCGCTCAACGACACGGCAGACGTGCGCGAGCGCTACCTCGTCATCCCCGTGCCGGCGCCCACGGATCGGAACCCGGACGTGCGTTGAGATCCGGCACGTACGCTGGACGCATGGCTGGAATCGTGGCGCTCCTCGCCGCCCTCGTCCTGACGGGGATCGCGGCCTGGGCGGTCAAGGCCAAGAACGGCCGGTTCACGCATCGGCCGCCCAGCCCCGACGCGGAGGTGCTCACCGCCACCGACATCGGAGCCGAGCTCGGCGAGCGCGCGACGCTGGTCCAGTTCTCCAGCGCGTTCTGCAGTCCGTGCCGGGCAACCCGCATCCTGCTCACCGACATCGCGGCCAAGGTGGACGGTGTCACGACGGTCGACATCGACGCCGAGCAGCACCTCGACATGGTCCGCAGGCTCGGCATCATGCGGACGCCGACCGTGCTGGTGCTCGACGGCGCAGGCGTCGTCTCGACCCGGGCCTCGGGTCTTCCGAGGCGCGAACAGGTGCTCGCCGCCCTCGGACAGGCCGTCGGAGAGCGACGATAACGGCCTGCAATGCCAAGTGCTGCGCCACGATGTGGGACAACCGTCCATATCGTGAGACTCGGGAGTGAACAACCCGGGAAGTGTCCCTACTCTTGAACACATGCTTGAGACGACACACCTGACGAGGCGGCGCGCAGTCGACAACTGCCGCACCCGCTCCTCGCTGTGTCGCATGCGCTGACACCTCTCGTCCGTCAGTTCCCGCACGCCCAGGCCATGCCGGGCCGTGCCCCAGCGCAGGAGCACCATGTCCCAACCCGCACACGTGGACCCGCGAGGTCTGCGCGTCAACGCCGGCATCACTGCCGTCGTGCTGGCCCTCGTGCTGGTCACCCCGGAGCCGGTCGACGTCGTCCTGCTGGCGGTCCAGGTCGCGGTCTTCGCGGTCTCGGCGCTGGTCAGCCTGCAGGCCTCTCCCTATGCCGTCTTCTTCACCAAGGTCGTACGTCCGCGCCTCGGACGCCCGGCTGAGCTGGAGGACGCCCGCCCGCCACGGTTCGCACAGCTCGTCGGGCTCGGCTTCACCACCGTCGCCCTGGTCGCGTTCCTCGTGGGTGCGACGACGGTCGGCTACGTCGCCACGGTGTTCGCACTCGTGGCTGCCCTGCTCAACGCTTCCGTGGGCCTGTGCCTCGGATGCGAGCTCTACCTGGCGCTGCGCCGGCTCTCGCCGGCTCGTGCCTGACAACTTCATCCGTCCACCGAACACGCACTGTCTCATCAACCAACGCCCATCCCGGGCACACAACGGAGGTACAGCATGAGCCGCGAATCCGCGCTCGTCACCGCAGACTGGGTCGAGGAACACCTCAATGACCCGTCGATCGTCCTCGTCGAGGTCGACGAGGACGTCGAGGCCTACGACAAGGGGCACATCCCCGGTGCCGTCAAGCTCGACTGGAAGGGCGACCTCCAGGACGGCGTCCGCCACGACTTCGTCAGCAAGGACAAGCTCGAGGCACTGCTGTCAGCCAAGGGCATCGGCAACGACGACACGATCGTGTTCTACGGCGGCAACAACAACTGGTTCGCCGCGTACGCCTACTGGTACCTCAAGTACTACGGGCACGACAACCTGCGTCTGCTCGACGGCGGCCGCAAGAAGTGGGAGCTCGACTCGCGTGAGCTGACCACCGAGGTCCAGGACCGCCCCGCGACGACCTACGTCGCCAAGGACGCCGACGAGTCGATCCGCGCGTTCCGCGACGAGGTCATCGCGTCGATCGGCAGCAAGAACCTGATCGACGTCCGCAGCCCCGACGAGTACGCCGGTCGCCTCCTCGCCCCGGCGCACCTGCCGCAGGAGCAGGCTCAGATCGGCGGCCACATCCCGACCGCCGGCAACGTGCCGTGGAGCAAGGCGGCCAACGACGACGGCACCTTCCGCAGCGACGAGGAGCTCAAGGAGCTCTACGCCGAGGCCGGCCTCGACGACGCCAAGGACACCATCGCCTACTGCCGCATCGGTGAGCGCAGCTCGCACACGTGGTTCGTGCTCAAGGAGATCCTGGGTCACGAGAACGTCAAGAACTACGACGGATCGTGGACCGAGTACGGCGCCCTGCGCGCCGTGCCGGTCGCCCTGGGCGACGAGCCGGGTGTCGCCTGATGTGCGGCGCGATCAAGGGCGGCCCTTCGCTCGAGGGCGTCGACGTCGCCAACGAGGCCGTGATCCAGGGCATCGTGACGCGTGACGGCCAGCCGGTCGGCAACGCGTACGTCCGCCTGCTCGACCGCACGGGCGAGTTCACCGCCGAGGTCCCCACCTCTGCGACCGGGCAGTTCCGTTTCTTCGCCGGTCCGGGCGAGTGGACGTTGCGCACGCTCGCCCCGAAGTCGATCTCGGTCGACAACGCGGTGACCGCCGCCAAGGGCGTCGTGGCCGAGGTTGCCGTCGCGGTCTGACGCGCACACGCCACCCGAGGGGGGGTGCATCCGGCTCGGCCGGGTGCACCCCTTCGCCATGAGGTGACTGCCCTGCCGCACTGTTGCGCGTATCACCTACTGACGAACTGGTCACAGATGAGCCCTCGCTACGCTACGCTGGGACCGTAACGGACTGTCCTCGACACTCGTTAAGTGACACGTCGTCGATTTTTCTCTCGTAACATCAGCAACACAGCAGTTCTGCACCATTGAGACTCGGAGCCCACTGGGAGTGCGTCATGATCAAACTTCGGCTTGTAGCCGCGGCAGCCATAGCGGCAGCTGCGACCCTGCTGTCCTCGGGAGCTGCTCAGGCATACCCTGACATCCCCAACGTGACGCTGACCATCTCCGACGCCACCCTCGTCGGCGGCAACACCTTCGACTACAAGGCCAGCGCCGACGTCGAGTGTGACTGGACCGTCACCTACTCCGAGGCCGTCAACGGCAGCGCCAACCAGACCGGCAGCGGCACGTCGCTCACGGGCACCTACGACACCAAGGTCGTGTCCAAGGTCTTCAAGTCGCCGATCAAGGCCCTGTGCAAGTACGACGACAACGTGCCTCCCGTGAGCGCCAAGGTCGTGACCTCCAACCAGGTCAGCCCGGCGTTCTACTCCGCGAACACGGCCACGACGCTGCGCGCCGCGACCCAGGAGGCCAGCGCCTCCGCCACGGTCACGTTGCTGCCCAAGGGCGGCGTCGACGACAACGGCGACGGCTCGCTGCCCAACACGGGTGGTTCGAACGCCTGGATCCTGGTCCTCGGCGCAGCGCTCGTCGCGGCAGGTGGCAGCATCACCTACGTCGCACGTCGCCGCCACTCGGCTCGCTGAGACCCTGAGCACCGCACGGTCATGCACGTCCCACTTCTCGGGGCGTGCATGACCTTTTTGCATCGGCGCGCCTCATGAGCTCGACTCAACGGAGGCGGGGCCACAAGCCGTGGTACCGCCAGATCACCCGCGATCGCGTCTTCATGGCGCTCCTGGGCCTCGTGGTCCTGCTGCTCCTGCTGTTCGCCTTCCAGGCGCTCCGGGCCAACTCCTCGCTCCGCCTCGCGGCCAGCCAGTCAGAGCTCCTGCAGAACCAGATCGTCGCGGGCGACGACACCGCGGCCAAGGCCACCCTGTCGAGCCTCCAGGAGTCGACCTCGCGTGCCCGGAGCACCACTGACGGTCCTCTGTGGGATCTCGGCGCGCACGTGCCGTTCTTCGGCCGCAACATCGACGCGGTGCAGACCGTCTCGCGCGTCATGGACGACGTCTCCACCCAGGCCCTGCCGCCGGTCGTCGCCCTGTCCAAGGAGATCAACCTCAACACCTACAGCCCCCACGACGGCAAGGTCGACCTCGCCGCGATCAACAAGATCGCGCCCTCGGTCAACACCGTCACGGACGCCCTGACCGCGGCCCAGAAGGAGCTCAGCGACATCGACGCGCAGTCGCTTCTCGTGCCGCTCCGCGGTCCGGTCAGCACGATCCAGTTCAAGGTCGACAGCGCCAAAGCCGCCGCGGACTCGAGCAACCTCGCGGCGAAGCTGCTGCCCGAGATGCTGGGACAGCAGGAGACCCGCCGCTACCTGCTGCTGATCCAGAACAACGCGGAGATCCGCTCGACCGGCGGCATCTCCGGCTCGTACGCGATCCTGAAGGCCAAGAAGGGCAAGCTGTCGATGGGGTTCCAGGGCTCCATCCAGGACCTCAAGCAGTTCTCCGAGCCCGTGCTGCCGATGACCAAGAACGAGGCGACGGTGTTCTCGCCGACGTTGGTGACCAACCTGCTCGACGCCAACATGACACCCGACTTCCCACGGACGGCGGAGATCGCCAAGGCCATGGTCGCCAAGGGGCTCGACACCAAGGTCGACGGCGTCATCTCGGTCGATCCCGTGGCCATGAGCTACATCCTCGCCGGCACCGGCCCGATCCGGATCCCCAACGGTCCCGCGTTCGACCAGAACAACGCCGTCGACCTGCTGCTCAACAAGACGTACGTGCTGCTGAAGGACCGCGACCAGCAGGACGCGGTCTTCAAGGTGGCGGCGCGGGCGATCTTCGACGCCGTCAAGGCCGGCCGCAGCGACTCGCGGCTCGTGATCGACGGCCTGGTCAAGGCCGCCAGCGAGAACCGGCTGATGGTGTGGTCCTCGCACAAGAGCGAGCAGACGCTGATCGAGCCTTCAGGGGTGTCCGGCGAGCTCAGCGGCAATGGCGGCAAGGTCCCGCACGTCGGCCTCTACTTCGGCGACGCGGCGTCGACCAAGATGGAGTACTACCTCGACTACAACACCTCCATGTCGGTCGGCCGCTGCCTGCGCGACGACGTGCAGGAGATCAACACCACGACGGAGCTGACCTCCAACGCGCCGGCCAACGCAGCCGACCTGCCCAAGGCCGTCACCGGCAACGGGCTCTACACGCCTCGTGGCACGATGCGCCTCCTGCTGCGCTTCTACTCGCCCTACGCCGGCGGGTTCACCGACGTGCGCGTCAACGGCGTCAAGCAGACGGTGTACGCCGACACGCATCGCGGCCGCAACGTCACCAAGGTGCTCCTGACGGTCAAGCCCCAGCAGAGCTACACGATTCGTACGTCGATGATCTCCGGCCCGCACCAGCCCGGCGACCCGGTGTTCTCCACGACCCCGGGCGTGCACAGCATGCAGAACGACGTGTCGATCAAGTCCGCCTGCTCGTGACCCCGGGCCGGCCGGCCAGGGTCAGTCGACGTCCTTCTTGAGCACGTCGTCGGGATACTTCTTGAGGTAGGCCCGCAGGTTGTCCTTGCGGAACGCGGTGAACAGCTCGTCGGACTTGGCCTCGTTGAGCCGGACGATGCTGCCGTAGACCGGGATCGTCTCGGTGCCGGCGACCGGGGCGGACAGGAAGTAGACGTCCTTGGTGTGCATGCCGCGCAACGAGAGGGCGAGGCCACGCATGTCGCTGCCCGACCACTCGGCGTCGACCGTGAGGTTCTTGGTCAGCGCCTTGACGGTGTTGATGAGCTTGACCGGGTTGCGGGTGACGCCCTTGCTGAGGATCTTGCCCATGAGGGCGCGCAGGAAGTTCTGCTGACGGGCGATGCGGTCGAAGTCGCCACGGAGCAGGCCGTGGCGCTGGCGAACGTACTGGAGGGCCTTCTTGCCCTTGAGGTTGTAGTCGCCGGCCTTCCACTGCACGTGCTGCATCTCGTCGTAGGTGTCGTCGGGAATGTGCACCGGAACCCCGCCGACGGCGGTGGAGAGGTCCTTGAACCCCTCCCAGTCGATGATCGCGACGTGCTTCATGCGCAGGTCGGTCAGGTGCTCGACCGTCGAGACCGCGCCGACGGGCCCGTACTCGGAGAACGCGGCGTTGATCTTCTGCTGCCCGTGCGGGTTGCCCTCGGCGTCGTAGATCGTCGTGAAGGTGTCGCGGGGGATCGAGGCGAGGAACGCGTACTTCCGGTTGGCCGTGATGTGCACGATCATCAACGTGTCGCTGCGGTACTTGCCGATGGGCCACTTCGCGGCCTTGGCGTCCGCGGACAGTGAGGTGTCCTGGGACTCACCCGGGATCTTCTTGCCCTTGTCGGAGCCCAGCAGCAAGATGTTGAGCGCATTGCCCTTGTCGGGGTCGGGGCGCTCCTTCTCCTTGAGCTTGTCGCTGACCTTGACCTTGTCGACGTTGCCGAGCTGCTTGTTGAGCATGTAGGCGTACGCACCGGTGATGGTGATGCCGAGGCTGACGACGACCCCGAGCGTCACGAGGGCCAGGAACGTCTTGCGGTGGCGTCGGCGGAACTTGTCACCGTCCGCACGCCGCTTGCCGGCATCGCGGTAGTTGCCGAGCCTGCCTGCCATCGTGCTCCGTCCTCAGGGAATCCCGTCCATTCTGCCGGGTCGCGCCAACGCATCCAACTCGCGACCGGCTCAGACCTCGAGCACGAGGGTGGTCGGTCCGTCGTTGGTGAGGGCGATCGCCATGTCGGCGCCGAAGACCCCCTCGGCGACCGTCGCTCCGAGGGAGCGCAGCGACGCGCAGAAGTGGTCGTACAACGGCTCCGCGACGGGCCCAGGCGCCGCGGCGGTCCAGGTCGGCCGGCGGCCCTTGCGGGCATCGCCGTAGAGCGTGAACTGGCTGACGACGAGGATGCCGGCGCCGAGGTCCGCGGCGGACTTCTCGTCGCGCAGGATGCGCAGCGTCCAGATCTTGGCGGCGAGCCGGTCGGCCCTCTCGATCGTGTCGTCGTGCGTCACGCCCAGCAGGACGACCAGGCCCACGCCGATCTGTCCGACCGTCTCGCCGGCCACGTCGACCCGTGCCTCGGTGACCCTCTGCACGACGGCTCTCATGCGAGCCAGCGTAGAGGGCCACCGTAGACTGGAATCATGCCGTTCGAGATCCCGTCTGACCTGCACCCCGACCTGATGCCGGTCGTGTGGCTGCTGGGCACGTGGCACGGCGACGGGCACGGCGACTACCCGACGATCGATCCGTTCACGTTCGAGCAGGACGTCGTCTTCGCCCACGACACCCGGCCGTTCCTGCACTACTTCAGCCGGACCTGGATCACCGACGACAAGGGCGAGCGCGTACGCCCCGGTGCCCTCGAGACCGGCTTCCTGCGGCCCGTCGGAGACGGCGAGCTCGAGCTCGTCCTCGCACACCCCACCGGCTACGCCGAGGTCTGGTACGGCAAGGTCGACGGCCCCCGGGTCACCCTGGCGACCGACCTCGTCGCGCGTACGTCGACCGCCAAGGAGTACACCGCCGGGCAGCGCATGTACGGCCTGGTCGAGGGCGACCTCATGTACGCCTACGACATGGCCGCAGAGGGCCAGGAGATGCAGTCGCACCTGTGGGGGAGGCTCGCCCGTGTCTAGCCCGCTGCTGGCCCTGCCGGGGGCCGTGGGCGGTGACGCGCCCGACCAGGCTGTCGCGGCGCACTACGGTGCCATCTCGGCCGAGCAGCGCCGGCTCGCTGACGGTCACACGTTCGTCGACCTGTCGCACCGCGACGTCGTGACGATCACGGGGCCCGATCGCCTGACCTGGCTGCACTCGCTCACGACGCAGTTCCTCGAGAACCTGGCGCCCGGGGTGCCGACCGAGGTCCTGCTGCTCTCGCCGCAGGGCCGCATCGAGCACGGATTCTCCGGCGTCGACGACGGCGAGACCTTCTGGGCTCACACCGAGCCGGGTGCGGGTGCGGCGCTCGTCGAGTTCCTCGACCGCATGCGCTTCATGCTCCGGGTGGAGGTCGCGCTCGCGACCGAGGAGTGGGCCGTCATCGGCCTGCCCGGTCTGCGCTGGGAGATCCGCCCCCGCGCGTCCCTCACGACCCTGCCGGCCGAGCTCGGCGATCCCGTGGGGATGTGGGCGTGGGAGGCCGAGCGCATCGAGGCGGGTCTCGTGCGCGTCGGGCTGGACACCGACGACAAGACGATCCCCAACGAGGTGGGCCTGCTCGGCGTGGCGGTGCACCTCGACAAGGGCTGCTACCGGGGCCAGGAGACGGTTGCCCGCGTGCACACCCTCGGCCGGCCCCCGCGCCGACTCGTACGCCTGCTCCTCGACGGTTCGGTCGACCACCTGCCGGCGCACGGGTCCGACGTCACCCTGGACGGCGTACGCGTGGGGTTCGTCGGGTCGTCCGCGCGTCACCACGAGCTGGGCCCCATCGCGCTCGCGGTGGTCAAGCGCAACGTCGATCCTGCGGCGACGCTGCTGGCAGACGGGGTCGCGGCCAACCAAGAGGTGCTCGTGGACCCGGAAGCCGGGCTCCACGTACGTCCGGTCCTCGGCTGATGTCCTCGCAACGCTTCGCGATCCTGGCCGTGTGCACGGCCAACATCTGCCGCTCGCCCATCATGGAGGCGTTGCTGCGGGCCGAGCTGGACGACGAGCAGTTCGAGGTCGCGAGCGCCGGCACCCAGGGCTGGGACCGCCAGCCGATGGACGGCATGGCCGCGATGGAGCTCATGCGGCTCGGCTACTCCAACACGATGTTTCGTTCGCACGCGATCGACACCTACCTGGTGGACTCCGCCGACCTGATCCTCACGGCGACCCGTTCGCACCGGTCCGCGGTCCTCGAGATCACGCCTGCCGCGCTCCGGCGTACGTTCACGCTGCTCGAGTTCGCCGCGCTCTGCGAGATCGTCGACGGCGACGCCCCGCGGGCCCTGGTCGCCGACGCGTCGCGGCAGCGCAGCAAGGCGCCGGCCGACATCGACATCGGCGATCCCTATCGGCGCAGCCCTGAGGTGCACCGGCGCACAGCGGACCAGATCGACGCGGCGGTCCGGACGATCAGCGAACGCCTCAACGCACTCGTCGCCGTGAGCTGAGACGCCGAGCAGCTAGTGGCTGCGGCGCTTGCGGCCCCTGGTGGTCTGCTCGAAGTACTCGGGGCCGTAGCCGTACCCATAGCCGTAGCCGTAGCGCGACAGCTCCTTGACCGGAGACATGCTGAGCACGGTGCCGAGCAGGCGGGCGCCGACCGAGTGGAGGCGCTCGGTCGCGGTGCGCACCTCGTCGAGCCCCGTCTCGCCGTGCTTGACGACGAGGATCGCGCCGTCCGAGATCGACGCCAGCAGCGAGGCGTCGGTGACCGGCAGCAACGGAGGAGCATCGATCAGCACGACGTCGTAGCGGTGCCGCAGCTCCGAGACGAGCGCCCGCATCGCGTTGGTCTGCAGGATCTCCGACGGGTTGGGCGGGAGTGCGCCGCTCGCCAGCACGTCGAGTCCCGGCGTCGCCGCCTGCTGGAGCGCCGCGTCAAGCGCCACGCGGCCGACCAGCACGGTCGTGAGTCCGACGGACTTCTCGATGCCGAGGTACTCGCTGACCCGCGGACGCCGCAGGTCACCCTCGACGAGTGCCACCTGGGACCCGGCCTGTGCCAGGGCGATCGCCAGGTTGCAGGCCGTGGTCGACTTGCCCTCGCCGGCCAACGAGCTGGTGATCGTGATGACCTTGTTGTCGCGGTCGATGTCGAGGAACTGCAGGTTGGTGCGCAGGATGCGTACGGCCTCGAAGCGCGGGTGGTGCGTGCCGAGCGACGTGATGAGCGGAGTCTGGACCGCGGCTCGGTCGTACGCGATGGCGCCGAGCACCGGCGCGCCCGAGGCCTCCTCGAGCTCCGCGGGGCTGTGGATGCTGCGGTCCGCGGCATTGCGCGCTGCGGCGATCATGAGGCCGGCCAGCAGGCCCAGGAGGCCGCCGAGAACCAGCCACGGCACGCGTGGCGGGCTCGACGGGTTGGCGGCCGGCGTGGCGTCCTCGACGACCGACGCGGTGAGCTGGGTGTCCTGATCGCCGAGCCAGGCGACGAACGCCTCGGCCGCGGACTGACTCAGGTCTGCGGCGCGCTGCCGGCTCTCGTCGTCGGCGGTCACCCGGAGCACCGAGGTGTCGTGCAGCACCCTGGCACGGAGGTGCCGGTCGACCGAACCGGTGCTGTCCGAGACCCCGAGGTCCTCGACGACCCGCGCGGCGATGCTGCGTCCACCGAGCACGTGGGCGTACGACTCGACGGTCCGCTCCGAGACCGTGTCCGTGCTGCGGGCCAACGGCGGGGAGACCAGCACGTCGGCGTGGGCGCTGTAGCGCGGCGTCGCGAGGCTGAGGTAGAGGACGGCCAGGCCGACGCCCACCAGCGTCATCAGGATGAGGGTCGGCCACCGCCGGACCAGCGGCTTGACGAGAGGGCGTTGACTCACCGATTGCTCCTTGTGGACCCGAGGCGTTGACCGGAAGATTACGACACCCGGTCGCCTTTTGCTGGTTCATCGATATTTGAGAAACGGTCACATACGTAACCCGAGTGGCGCAGAATCGTTTTGAGAGAGACAGGCGCCGTACGCCAGGCGCCATTTTCATGAAACCCGAGGGCCATGGACTACACGCCGATCAGCATGCGTCGAGTGTTGCTGGCGTTCGCGTTCACCGCGTTCGTCGCACTCGTTCCAGTGCTGTTCGTCGTCCTCAGGTCCGGCGCGGGCCCCCTGGCCTCTGCCCGTGACGCCGAAGGCGGCTACCGTGATGTCGTGCTCGGTGCCGGGAGCGTCATGTTGACGGCCCTCCTGATCGGAGCACTCATGTTGACGGTCGCACTGGGCCGACGCATGGTTCGGCGTCCGACCCGAGCGTGAGCCTCCGGATCGATCCTGTCGCCGAGCAGACACTCGGCGGAACGGGAGCGGAAGTGGAGTCGTCGGTCGACCATCGGGGGGCCGATTGGGAGCGCCGCTACGGCCGCATCCTGCTCGGATCCGACCTCGTGGTCCTGGCGTGGGCGTTCGGCACGGCGCACGTCGTGTGGGCCGAGAACCTCGACCACCCCAACGGCGACCCCTACAGCGCCTATCCCATCTGCTTCACGATCGCGATGCTGGCGCTCTGGTACGTCGTCCTGACGGTCGCCGGCACCCGGGACCTCCGGGTCTTCGGGGCCGGCCCTGAGGAGTACAAGCGGGTCTTCAACTCCACCCTCGTGGTCTTCGCGTTCATCGCGTTCATCGGCTACATCCTGCAGTTCCAGATCCCCGGCACCTACGTCGTCGTGGTCCTGCCGTTCGGCCTGTTGCTCCTGACGCTGAGCCGTTGGTCTTGGCGTCAGTGGCTGCTGGTCAAGCGGCAGCAGGGCCGGATGATCCACGACGCGATCGTCGTGGGATCGGTCGATGCCGTCGAGCACCTCGCCGCGGTCATCCACCGCAACGCGGCGTTCGGCTACCGGCTGTCGAGCGCCTGCATCACCAGCCAGGACCCGCCCAGCCACATCGCCGGTGTGCCCGTCCTCGGCGGGGTCGACGACCTGACGGCCAAGGTCATCGCCGCGGGCACCAATGCCGTCATCATCACCTCGTCCGACGCGATGCACCCCGAGATGGTGCGCCGGCTGGGCTGGGACCTCGAGGGCTACGACATCGAGATCATCGTCGCCCCGTCGCTGGCCAACATCGCCGGGCCGCGCGTCCACATCCGCCCCGTCGCCGGGCTGCCGCTCCTGCACGTCGAGCAGCCGGCCTACCGCGGCGCCCAGCGTTGGGCCAAGGACCTGCTGGACCGGTTCGGTGGACTCGGCCTGCTGCTGCTGTTCTCGCCCGTCATGGTGGCGCTGGCGATTGCGATCAAGCTGTCGGGCCCGGGCGGCGTCTTCTTCGTCCAGGAACGCGTCGGGCGCGACGGCAAGACGTTCGGCATGATCAAGTTCCGCAGCATGGTCGAGGGTGCCGACGAGATGCTGTCCGACCTGCAGCCCGACACCGGCAACGTCGTGATGTTCAAGATGCGCGACGACCCGCGGGTCACCCGGGTGGGCCGCTTCATCCGCCGCTACTCGCTCGACGAGCTGCCGCAGCTGCTCAACGTCCTCAAGGGCGACATGAGTCTCGTCGGCCCCCGTCCACCGCTTGTCTCGGAGGTCTCCGGCTACGCCGCCGAGGCGCGCCGGCGCCTGCTCGTACGCCCCGGGATGACCGGGCCGTGGCAGATCTCCGGCCGGTCGGACCTCGACTGGGAGGAGACCATGCGGCTTGACCTCTACTACGTCGAGAACTGGTCCCTGGTCGGCGACATGTTGATCCTGTGGAAGACGTTCCGGGCTGTCGTGTCGTCGGCCGGGGCCTACTGAGTCGCATCACACGCCTCGTGAGTTTCACCGAACGCATCGCCGACCGATACCGTGGAGCCTGGGCGCGTACGTTCTCACACGACCCCGGCACGCATGTGGCTGCCGGTGGGTTGCACGGGACTTGACCGATCCGGTCCCGCGCCACCTATCCAGGAGCACCCATGACCACCACCGAAACACCGCCCGTGTCGCCGACGTTCGCCGACCTCGGCCTCGTCGACACCCTCGTCGACCGGCTCGCCGCGCTCGGCTACGAGACGCCGACCCCGATCCAGGCCCGCGCGATCCCGACGCTGCTCGAGGGCAAGGACGTCGTCGGCCTGGCCCAGACCGGCACCGGCAAGACCGCGGCCTTCGCGCTGCCGATCCTGCAGAAGATCGACCCGTCCAACGCCAAGACCCAGGCGATCGTCCTGGCGCCGACCCGTGAGCTGGCGCTGCAGGTCTGCGAGGCCATCACGGCGTACGCGACGAACATCCCCGGCATCCGGGTGCTGCCGGTCTACGGCGGCCAGGGCTACGGCTTCCAGCTGTCGGGCCTGCAGAAGGGTGCGCACATCGTCGTCGGCACGCCCGGCCGGGTCATCGACCACCTCGAGCGCGGCAGCCTCGACCTGACGTCGCTGGAGTACCTCGTGCTCGACGAGGCCGACGAGATGCTCAACATGGGCTTCGCCGAGGACGTCGAGCGCATCCTCGCGGACACCCCCGAGTACAAGCAGGTCGCGCTGTTCTCGGCGACGATGCCCAAGCAGATCCGCTCGCTCGCCAAGAAGTACCTCCACGACCCGGTCGACATCGCGACGCCCAAAGCCACGACCTCGACCGCAACGGTCCGCCAGCGCTGGATCCAGGTCTCGCACCACCACAAGCTCGACGCCCTGACTCGCCTCCTCGAGGTCGAGACCGGCGACGGCATGCTGGTCTTCGTCCGCACGAAGTCCGCGACCGAGGAGCTCGCCGACAAGCTGCGCGGACGCGGCTACGCGGCCGCTGCGCTCAATGGCGACCTCGTCCAGGCGCAGCGCGAGCGCACCGTCGCCCAGCTCAAGTCCGGCGCGATCGACCTGATCGTCGCGACCGACGTCGCCGCCAGAGGCCTCGACGTCGACCGCATCACCCACGTCGTCAACTACGACATCCCGCACGACACCGAGGCCTACGTCCACCGCATCGGTCGCACGGGCCGGGCCGGCCGCACCGGCGAGGCGATCTTGTTCGTCACCCCGCGTGAGCGCCGGATGCTGTCGGCGATCGAGAAGGTCTCCGGCCGCCCGGTCGAGGAGATGTCGGTCCCGACGGCCGAAGAGGTCAACGAGCGACGAGCCGGCCGGTTCGCGCAGGCCATCACGTCGAGCATGGGCTCGCCGTCGTTCCACGCGTTCCGGTCGCTGGTCGAGGAGTACGCCAGCGAGAACGACGTCTCGATGACGGATGTCGCTGCGGCACTGGCGGTCATGAGCCAGTCGGACAAGGAGTTCTTCCTGCGTCCCGACCCGCCCAAGGCGCCGCCGCGGGCCCGTGACTTCGAGCCCCGCGAGAAGCCTGCAGGCTTCGGCCGGTCCGACCGGCTGCCCGCCGAGGGCGCCGCCGTCTACCGCGTCGCGGTGGGCAAACGGCACAAGATCGGTCCGTCGGCGATCGTCGGTGCCCTGGCCAACGAGGGCAGCCTCAAGCGCTCCGACTTCGGCAAGATCACGATCGGCCAGGACCACTCGCTCGTCGAGCTCCCGGCCGACCTGCCGCCCGCGGTGTTCGAGGCGCTCGCCAACACCCGCATCTCGGGCAAGCTGATCGACCTGCAGCCCGACTCCGGCCCGCCGATCCGGCGCACCCGCGAGGACCGCAAGCCGTACAAGAAGAGCCACGAGAACCGGGCCTATCCGTCGAAGGCGCCCGACAGCAAGAAGCCCTACAAAAAGGCCTCGAGCCAGCCTTCGGGCAAGACGGACGGTGGCCCGACGCGCAAGCCGCGGCACAAGTGATGCACCGGCTCGACAACGCGTCCAGGGCGTACGACTGGGGCTCCCGCACCGACATCCCGCAGTTCATCGGTGGCGAGCCGGGCGACGTGCCGCTCGCCGAGATCTGGATGGGCACGCACCCGCTGGGATCGTCGACCGTCGAAGGCCCCGATCGCACGATGTCGCTGGCTGAAGTCGCCGGCGAGCTGCCGTTCATGTTCAAGATCCTCGCCGCCGACCGCCCGCTGTCGCTCCAGGTGCATCCCAACGAGGCCATGGCCCGGGCCGGGTTCGACGCCGAGGAGACCGCCGGAGTCCCGCTCGACGCGCCGCACCGCACCTACAAGGATCCGCACCACAAGCCCGAGATGGCCTACGCGCTGACGACGTTCGACACGCTCGTCGGGTTCCGGCCCACGGCGGAGATCCTGCGCGTCCTCAACGGCATCGACACCCCGCTGGCGAAGAGCCTCGCGGAGGACCTGCACGCGGCTCCTGGCTTCCGCGGCATCGTCCGGCTCATCGAGCGCCTGCTGACCGAGGAGATCTCCGCGGCCGAGATCGAGCAGGTCGTGGTGTGCTGCCGCGAGCTCGTCGACCAGGGCATCGACGTCAAGCGGGCCTACATCACGGCCGTGGAGATCGCGGACCACTACCCCGACGACGTCGGCGTGGTCATCTCGCTCACGCTCAACCGGCTGACCTTGCAGCCCGGCGAGGCGGCCTTCCTCGGCACCGGCATCATCCACGCACACCTGCGCGGCATGTGCCTCGAGGTCATGGCGGCCTCCGACAACGTGCTGCGCGCCGGACTCACGAGCAAGGCGCTCGACCCCGAGGGGCTCGTCAAGTGCCTCGACCGGGGCATGTCGCGGCTGGCGCGCGTGACGCCGGAGCCGTTCGGCTTCTCCACCGACGTGTTCAGCCCGGACGTACGCGAGTTCGCGCTGGCGGTGAGCCAGTGCTCACGCGCCGAGCCCGGGGGCACGCTGCTGCCGTCCGCGGGCCAACGCATCGTGGTGTGCACCGGCGGCGAGGTCGAGCTGGTCAACAGCGCAGGCGAGCGGCTCAAGCTCAGCCGTGGCGACTCGGTGTATGCCGGGCCGGACGACGGCGAGATCCACGTCGTCGGCACGGGCGAGGTCGCCCAGGCCTACATGCCGACTCACGAGACGGTCGCCGGCGAGCTCATCGACCTGGTCCCGCCGTTCACCGAGCGCGAGCTCAGACGACGTCAGCGCGGCCGCGGTCCTTCAGCTGGCTGACGACGTCCTTGACCTGCTGCGCGTGCGCGCGGGTCGTGACGAGCAGCGCGTCGGACGTACGCACCACGACGACGTCGCGCAGCCCGACCACGGCGATCGTGGTGCCGTCGTCGGCGATCGCCAGGCCGTCGGCGTCGACCCACACGGTGTCGGACGACGAGACCCCGCCCACGTCCTGGAGCGCTGCGTAGTCGCCCACGTCGTTCCAGTCGAACGCCCCGGGCACGACCGCCATGCCGCCCTCGAGTGACACCGGCTCGGCGATCGCGTGATCGATCGCGATCTTGGTCAGCGTCGGCCAGACCTCGTCGAGCACCTGCTGACGATCGTCGGTGGCCCATGCGGTCGCGATCGTCGCGAGTCCGTCGTGGAGCCGGGGCTGCAGGCGAGCGAGGTGCCCGAGGAGGACGTCCGTGCGGGTCACGAACATGCCGCCGTTCCAGCTGTGCACGCCTCTCGCGACGTACGCGGCCGCGGTCGTCGCGTCGGGCTTCTCGACGAATCGCGTCACGGCGCGCGCCGATCCGGCGTCGTCGATCGTGAGGTGCTCGCCGGACTCGATGTAGCCGAACGCCGTCGAGGGACCCACCGGCGTGATGCCGATCGTCGTGATGAGCCCGCTCGCTGCCACGGCCACGGCCTGGCCGATCGCCTCGGCGAACGACACCTGGTCGTCGATCACGTGATCGGCGGCGAACGAGCCGATGATCGCGTCGGGGTCGGTCGTGCCGATGATCGCCGCGGCGAGGCCGATGGCCGGCATCGAGTCGCGGGGTGACGGCTCGACCAGGAGGTTCGTCAGGTCGGGCAGCTGCGCCCGGATCGCGTCGGCGTGCGCGGCACCGGTGACGACATGGATGCGCTCGGGCGGGATCAGGTCGACGAGACGGTCCCAGGTCTGCTGGATCAGCGAACGTCCCGAGCCGTCGAGGTCGAGGAGGAACTTGGGCCGGGACGCGCGCGACAACGGCCAGAGGCGGGTGCCTGCGCCGCCCGCGGGGATCACGGCATGGAGATGGGCGAGGCTCACCGGCTCATCCTATGGTCCGGGGGTGTTGAGGCCGCCGACGGTCGTCGTCGCCGTCGGCTCGCCGAGAGGGTGGGCCTCGGCATCCAGGGCGACGACCGCCGTGAGCGCGTTGTGGTCGGAGACCGCCGGGCGGGCGTAGCTGCCGCCGGACAGGCGTACGAGCTGCTTCCAGCCCAGCACCGTGAACTGCTTGGAGACGAAGATGTGGTCGACGTGGGCGCCCGAACGCGGTGTCCCGCCGTCGGGATAGCTGGTGTTGAACTCCGCGTTGATCGGGTTCTTCACGAGGTCGACGCTGTCCGTCATGCCGGCCGCGCGCATCTTGACGCCGGGGGAGTCGGCGCCGCGGTGCTTGCCGGAGTTGAAGTCGCCGGCGTAGATCATCGGCAGGCCCTTGTCGTTGATGCTGGCCATGCGGGCCAGGAGGACGTTCATCTCCCGGGACCGGTGCGAGTCGTTGCCCTTGCCGTTGTCGAGGTGGATGTCGACGTAGTAGAAGATGCGGCCGGTCGCCTTGACCCGGAACTTGGCCCACGTCGTGTGGCGGCCGTCGCCGATCGCGAAGTAGCTGCCGCTGAGCTGTGTGAACAGCTTGGGCCGGTAGAAGATGTAGCGGGCCTCGGCGCCACCGGTCGCGCGCACGAACTTCTGCGTGCCGCCGCTCCAGATCGCCTTGGTGGTCGCGCCGACCCGCTGGCCGCCGGACTCCTGCAGGCCGAAGATGTCGATCTTGTTGGCGTTGAAGAACGCCGCGCCGATGCGGGCTCGTCCGGCGTAGCCGGAGCACTTCTCCGAGCACACGTTCCACGTGCCGACCTTGAACGACGTCTGCCGCGGCATCGTGCGGAACGAGACCGGCTTGGCGAGCGCACCGACCTGGTCGCCGTTGACCGGACGTACGCGGAACCAGTAGGTCGTGCCGGCGGCGAGTCCCCGGCTCACGAACGAGTTGGCGCCGCGCAGCGTGCGGACCGCGACGACCTTCTTGGTGAACGCCTTGTCGCGGGCGATCGTGACGTCGAACTGCCGGGCGTTGGCGACCTTCTTCCACGTCGCGCGCACGCCGTCGGCGGTGGTCTGCTTGATCCGGAGGCCGGCGATCGCCGCCGGCTTGAGGGTGAACCGGGCGGTGCGGGACGACCTGACCTTGCCGTCGCGGATCGCGTCGATGCGGTAGAACTGGTCGACGCCGGGCGTCGCGGCGCCGAGATCGGCCAGCGTCACGCTCGTGCCCTTGGCCGGGACCTTGGTCGTACGGGCCTTCGTCAGCGCCCGGTCGCCGCCGACCTTGACGACGTAGGAGTCGACGTCGTCAGAGCCCTGCCACGCGAGCTTGACGCTGGTGGGCGACAAGGGCGTCGCGGTCAGCTTGGTCGGCGCGTCCAGCGGGTCGGGCTTCGCGACGGTGATCACGAGACCGGCCGCGAGGCCGCCCACCACGAGCACGGCGAGCAGGCCGATCACCAGGCGGCGAGGATCGCGTCGCCTGCGGCGGCCGGCGACGCGCCCGGTGCGGAGGGATCGCCCGGGCGGTGGGTCGGCACGCCGACGCGGGGCGATCTTTCTTCGGGTGACGACGGGAGGCTCCAGGACGTACGAGGGTGTGCAGGTGGCTGAATTCTACGGGGTGGGCGGCGGGCGTGCCTCGGGCTCCTTGGATCAGTTGAGCCTGACGTCCACCACAACCGGGCTGTGGTCGGAGGGGATCGGGGTCACCATGCGGCCGTCGACGATCGAGGCGCCGTTCTGCCACGAGAGCACCTTGCCGTCACCGGGCCGGACCCACACGTGGTCGACGTGGTCGCCCCACTTGTAGCTGATGACGGGACGGACCGAGAAGTCGTTGTAGCTGTTGTGGTGCTGCCGGCGCAACGACATCGCGAGGTCGAACGCGTCGTAGTAGCCCCTGCTGTGGAAGACACCGGCCAGGTAGTCGTTGCTGCGGTTCTTGTGCGAGTTGAAGTCGCCGGCGTAGACGACGGGACGCTGCTCGGGGTTGAGCTTCGCGAGCGCCCGCACGAGCACCAGGGTCTCGTCGCGGCGCAGCAGCGCAGCCTCGTCGCTCTTGCCCGGCGTCGTGTGGACGCTGACGAAGACCGTGCTCTTCTCGGTGTCGAGATCGACCAGCTCGGCCCACACCGCGTACCGGGTGCCGCCGAGGGCGATCCACCCGGAGCGCAGTGCCGGCATGCAGGAGGCGTCGCCGGCAGGGCAGGTCGTCATCGCGACCTTGAAGCGGTTGCCGTTGAACCACAACATCTTGGCGCTCTTGTAGGCCGCCTGTCCGTACCCGGTCGGCGGGCTCAACGCCAGCCTGCCTGCCTCCTGGAGCGCGACGACGTCGGGCTTGAACGCCGCGATGCGGGCCAGCGCCGGCGCCTTGCGGGTCGTCGCCCAGCCCGAGCACTTCTCCGAGCAGAGGTTGTAGGTCATGACACGGTACGTCGATCCGCCACCCGCCCCCTGTGAGCGGATCGTCGTGTGGCCCACGCGGCTGGACTTCGAGCCGACCGCGCCACCGTTGACGGCTCGCACCTGGAAGAAGTAGCTGACCCCACGCACGAGGCCGGTGACGGTACGGGTGCTGCTCGTCGACGACAGCACCTTGGGGCTCGACATGGAGTACGAGCGGGACATGAAGATCTGGTAGGACCGGGCACGCGCCGTGTCGCCCCAGTCGAGCGTCAGGGTCGCGGAGTCACCGCTGAGCGACGCGCGGGTGAACGACACCAGACCCACCTGAGCCGGCGTCGTCGATGCCGTCGCCGGCTGAGCGGCGACGAGGAGCAGGAGAGCGGCCGCGAGACCCCCGAGAGCAGAACGCATGTCGCATCGTAGATCGCCGCAGGACCATCCGTCTCGCGATCAGCGTCCGGGGATCGTCAGCTTCGCGCGGACGGGGTTGTGATCCGTGGCGAACGGCGTGGCGTACCAACGCCGGTCGTCGAGGGAGACGATGACGCGCCAGTCGTCGACGATGACCGGTGCGTCGGCGAAGATGTGGTCGACGTGGTCGCCGTACCGGAGCGGGGGGTTGGTCGCCTGGTTGGCGCTGTTCCACGACGCACCGACCGGTGCGGTGGCCTCGACGAACGTGTCGGGGACGCCGGCGGCGGTGAAGACCTTGAGGGGTGCGTCGTAGCCGCCCGGGAAACGGTCCTGGTCGGCATTGCTCTTGTTGGAGTTGAAGTCGCCCGCGTAGACGACGAGCAGCTTGTCGGGGTTGATCGCCGCCACCTTGCTCAGCAGCACCTTGGTCTGCGCCGAGCGGAGATCGTCGTTGGCCTTGCCCTTGTAGGGCTGGAGGTGCGCGTCGACGACGATGAAGTCGTTGCCGGTCGCCTCGTCGCGCAGCTGGGCCCAGACCGCGTACTTCTTGTAGGTGCTGCTGAGGGTGATCGTGCCCGAGCGCACCTTGTCGTACTTGGAGGTCTTGTAGAACAGCGACTTGGCGCTCTTGTAGGCCGCCAGGGAGAATCCCGGCAGCTCGGTGCCGAACCGGGTGTCCTCGTCGTGCGACTCCTGGGTCGCGATGATGTCGGCGTGGGTGCCTCGCGCGATGCGTCCCGCGTACGCCTTGCGGGTCGTCCAGCGCTTCATGCCGTTGGCCTTCGTCACGCACTTGTCCTGGCCGCACAGGTTGTAGGTCAGGACGGAGATGTGGGCGGGCAGCGACGGCACCCGGATGCTCTTGACCGAGGTGAACCGGCCGTTGACGCCGTTGTTGGTGCCGCGCACGCGGTAGTAGTAGCGGGTGCCGAGCGTGAGCCCGCCGGGTGCCGCATTGGTCCGGTCGACGATGCGGTGCGGGAGCTGGTGCTGCATCGCGAAGTCGGTCGCGAGCTGCAGCTCGTACGCCTTGGCGTCGGTCGCCGCGCTCCAGCGCACCTTGATCGAGGTGTCCCCGTTGCGTACGGCCGAGATCGACCCGATCGGGCCGACGACGAGCGGCGGGAGGTCGAAGCCCTGAGGAGTCGTCGCCGACCGCGCGGTCCCGTGGTAGCTGTAGATCACGTAGTAGTAGTCGGTGTCGGCCACGGGCGTGAGGTTGCGGAATGTCAGCGTCCTCGCCGTCGTGCGCTGACTCGTCCGGACGCAGGGGTCCGCCGCGACCCGCTTGAGGCACACGGCGTACTCGGTCGCGCCGGGCGCCGCGCCCCAGGTGATCGTCGCGGTCGACCACGTGGGGGTGACCTTCGCGCCGGTGGGCAGGCCCGGAGCAGTGGCTGCGGAGCTGGGTGACAGGAGAGCCGTCGACAGGAGTGCAGCCACGACCGGCAGCATCAACGTACGGCGGAGCAGGACGAGCATGAAGACAACCTCGCTGGTGGGGAAGGGGCTCGGCTGAGCCGACCAGTCCTACGAGAATAGGTGAAAACGTGCCGGGATTCGGGACCACGGCCGCTCGGCGCTCCGCGTGGTCTCCTAGAGTGGCCGACGTGGAAGTCCTTGCCGAGGTCGTGCGTTCAGGGCTCGTGGAGAGCCGTCATCGGGGTGTCGCGGTCGGAGTCGACCCGTCCGGCGAGGTGATCTGGTCGATCGGGGACCCGGGCACGGTCGTGTTCCCCCGGTCGTCGAACAAGCCGATCCAGGCGCTCGGCATGCTGCGCGCCGGGCTGCCGCTCGACGGCCGGTTGCTGGCGCTCGCGTCGGCGAGCCACTCGGGTGAGCCGTTCCACCTCGACGGCGTGCGCGAGATCCTGGCACTGGCCGGGCTCGGCGAGTCGGCTCTGCAGACCCCGCCGTCGTACCCCTTGGACCCGCACGTGCACGCGGACTACCTCCGCAACGGTGGCACGCGGGACGCGATCTGCATGGACTGCTCGGGCAAGCACGCCGCGATGCTGCTGACCTGCGTGACGAACGAGTGGACGATCGACGACTACCTCGACCCCGAGCACCCGTTGCAGGTGCAGATCACGCAGACGTTCACCGAGCTCACGGACGGTCCGCCGGCGGTCGTCGGCGTCGACGGCTGCGGGGCGCCGTTGCTCGCGACGCCGCTCCAGCAGCTGGCCCGCGCTGTCGGCCGCATCGTGCAGAGCCCGACCGGCAGCCTCGGGGCGCGACTCGTCGAGGCCATGACCGCACACCCGGAGTACGTCAGCGGCACGACCCGGCCCGAGCGCGACCTGATGCTGGCGTTCCCCGGGCTGGTCGCCAAGTCCGGCGCCGAGAGCGTCTACGTCGTGGGCCTGCCGGACGGCTCGGCGTACGCGCTCAAGATCGAGGACGGGGGTGAGCGGCCGCTGTACGCCGTGATGGGCCGGGCGCTCGAGCTCGCCGGCCTCGACGCGCCGGTGCTCCGCGAGCGGCCCACGATCCTGGGTGGCGGCAGGCCCGTGGGTGAGGTTCGAACCACGTTCTGACCTGCGGCGGCGTGTGTGACTCACCTCGCAAGCAGTTCTGCTTGCATTTGCTAACTTTTGCAAGCACTATGGAGACATGGCCAAGTTGAGCATGCAGCGCACCGTCGAAGGACTCGGCGACTACCTGCGTGAGCAGCGGGGTCAGGCACAGATGTCTCTCCGGCAGCTGGCCGAGCTCACGGATGTCTCCAATCCGTACCTCAGCCAGATCGAGAGAGGTCTGCGCCGACCTTCGGCAGAAGTCCTGCAGCAGATCGCCAAGGCGCTCAGGATCTCCGCCGAGTCGCTCTACGTTCGAGCCGGCATCCTCGATGCCGACGAGAGCGGAGCGCGGATGGTCGAGGACGCCATC
Organism: Aeromicrobium sp. Root344; assembly: GCF_001425755.1. Lineage (GTDB taxonomy): Bacteria > Actinomycetota > Actinomycetes > Propionibacteriales > Nocardioidaceae > Aeromicrobium. Next base: position 2,064,805 of record NZ_LMDH01000001.1, read on the forward strand.
GCCCTCGACCCCCGCCTCACAGAGCGTCAGAAGACTGCGCTGCTCGATATCTATCGCTCCTTCGTCGGCACTGACGAAGCGTCGGACACCGAGCTGGCCGCAACAGTGACCGAAGCCAACCAGGAGGAAACCACATGAGCACCATCACCGAGACCATCAACGCCCAGGTGAAGTCCATCGTCGACGACGTCAAGGCTCTGCCCGAGACGCTCAAGAAGGTCGACATCGCCGACCTGCAGAAGCAGGCTCAGGGCTACGCGCAGACCGCCGTCGTCACCGCCTCGAGCGCGTACGCCGACCTCGCCAAGAAGGGTGAGGAGCTCGTCGCCAAGGCCAAGGGCCTCAAGGTCGACGACATCAAGAAGACCGTCGACAGCAGCGTCGAGGACGTCACCAAGACGGCCAAGGGCTTCGCGGACGACGCGCAGAAGCGTGCCGAGCAGCTCGTGACGGACGCCAAGACGCAGGTCACCAAGGTGACGTCGAAGGCGCCGACCACGGCTCGCAAGGCTGCCGAGAAGGTCGACGCGACCGTCAAGAAGACGCCTGAGCCGGCCAAGAAGGCTCCGGCCAAGAAGGCTCCGGCCAAGAAGGCTCCGGCCGCCAAGAAGGCTCCGGCCAAGAAGGCGCCCGCGAAGAAGGCTCCGGCCAAGAAGGCCTGATCTCGCACCACCGGCAAGCGGCGGGTCCCCCACATGGGGACCCGCCGCTTNGATCCAGAACGGCCTGACGTTCGTCATCTCCATCCTGCTGTTCGCCGCGAAGGGGTTCGCCCTCGTCGACTGTGTGGCTCGACCGTCAGCCAAGTTCACCTACATCGAGACGCTGCCCAAGCAGACCTGGCTCATCATCCTGGGCCTGGCCGTGCTGCTGCACGTGCTGATCTGGGACCCGCTCAAGCTCTTGAACCTCGTGGGCACCGTGGCGGCCCTGGTCTACCTCGCCCAGGTGCGCGGTTCGGACTCTCGCTGACGCTCAGCGCGGTCGCGCGGGGTGCAGCCAGCGCGTGACGACGACCCGGAGCACGCCGAGATCGGCGTCCGCCGGCACGTCCGGATGCGTGTCGCGTACGGCTCGGTGGGCCACGACGAGCCCTGTCAGCCACCGGGCGGTGTCGTCGACATGCAGCTCGCGATCGACCGAGCCGTCCTCGATCGCCTGGGTGCAGAGTGCGGCGAACGTACGCTCGACGTCGGGGCTCAGGGGCAGCTCGGGATTGGCGGCGAAGTGGTCGAGCAGGTCCAGCAGCCGGTCCCACGCGGTGTCGGTCATGACGTCCTCGACTCGTGCCACCGGTCGACCAGCTTGGGCATCTCGACGGCCATGTAGGTGAAGAAGTCGTGCGTCGCGGCGAGGCGTTCGTGCGCGGCACTGCCCGCATCGACCCGCGTCATGCCCTGCTCGAGCAGCGCGGCCAGGCTCGTGATGGTCCTGGTCTCGGCGGTCATCACCTCGGCCCACGTCGTGCCGAGCACGTTGTAGCGGTCGACGCGCTCGCCCGCCACCCTCTGGCGTACCGCCAGCCCCATGCGGGTGAGGTAGGCGGTGGCTCCGCTGACGGCGGCCGCGCTGACCCCCAGGACGTCGCCGATCTCCTTGGCGGTGTAGCCGTTCGCAGGCGCGACGAGCAGTGCGGCGAACACGCGAGCGGCCATGCGTTGCATCCCGGACTGGTTGAGCTCGAGCGCGAAGCCCTCGACGAACTCGCTGGCGGGACCGGTGGTCATGTGACGAAGCATACCGGAATTCACAACTTTCAAGGATTTCACAAATCTATGAAAAGGAGTACGGTCGGCCTCATGGACACCGTCATCGACATCGCCGGGCTCGTGAAGCGGTTCGGCCACACCACCGCCCTCGACGGCCTCGACCTCCAGGTCGAGCGTGGCGAGGTGCACGGCTTCCTCGGACCCAACGGTGCGGGGAAGTCGACCACGATCCGTGTGCTGCTGGGTCTGCTGCGCGCCGACGGGGGCATCGTCACGATGTTCGGCCAGGACCCGTGGCATGACGCCGCCGAGCTGCATCGGCGCCTCGCCTACGTGCCCGGCGACGTGAACCTCTGGCCCAACCTGTCCGGCGGCGAGGTCATCGACCTGCTCGGCCGGCTGCGCGGGGGCCTCGACGAGAAGCGCCGCGCCCGCCTCGTCGAGCGCTTCGAGCTCGATCCGACCAAGAAGGCGCGCACCTACTCCAAGGGCAACCGGCAGAAGGTCGCGCTCGTCGCCGCACTGGCGAGCGACGTCGAGCTGCTGATCCTCGACGAGCCGACGTCCGGCCTGGACCCTCTCATGGAGGCGGTGTTCACCGACTGCGTCGACGAGTTCAAGGACGGCGGCCGCTCAGTGTTGCTGTCGAGCCACATCCTCGCCGAGGTCGAGCGCTTGTGCGACCGGGTCAGCATCATCCGCGCCGGCCGCACCGTCGAGACGGGCACGCTCGCGGACCTGCGGCACCTCACGCGTACCTCGGTGTCGGCCGAGCTGTCGCAGGCCCCGTCGGGGCTCGACGGCCTGGCCGGCGTGCACGACCTCGCCGTCGAGGGGGTGCGGGCGACGTTCGAGGTGGACACGGTCCACCTCGGCGAGGCGCTGCAGGCGCTGGGCCGCTTCGGCGTACGTACGCTCACCAGCCAGCCGCCCACGCTCGAGGAGCTGTTCCTGCGCCACTACGGCGAGGAGGTCGCCTCGTGACCGGTGCCCTGACGGTGCTGCGGTTCCACCTGCGCCGCGACCGGTTGATGCTGCTCTGGTGGATCGCCGGCAACGTCCTTCTCTACTGGTCGCAGGCGGTCAGCACCGACGGCCTCTATCCGACACAGGCCGACCTCGACAAGGCCGCGGCGGGCATGGCGGACAACGCGGCGTTCATCGCGATGGCTGGACCGGCTCGTGCGCTCGACACGTTGGGAGGCCAGGTCGCGTGGCAGGCCTCCGCCTTCGGCGCGATCGTCGCAGCGCTGATGAGCATGTTCCTCGTCGGCCGGCACACCCGCGCCGAGGAGGAGACGGGGCGCGACGAGCTCGTGCGTGCTGCGGCGATCGGCCGGCACGCGCCCCTGGCCGCGACCGCCCTGCTCGTCGTGATCGCCGATGTCCTCATGGGAACGCTGATCGCGCTCAGCCTGATCTCGTACGGTCTGCCGGCCGGCGGCTCCTTGGCGCTCGGGCTCGCTGCCGGCCTGACCGGCCTGGTGTTCGGCGGGGTCGCCCTGGTCGCTGCGCAGCTCGTCGAGAGCACCCGTGCGGCGTACGGGATCACCGGCGCGGTGCTCGGTGTGGCGTATGCGCTGCGAGCCGTCGGCGATGTCGGCAACGGTGCGCTGTCATGGCTGTCGCCGATCGGCTGGGGACAGTACCTGCGTCCGTACGCCGAGGAGCAGTGGTGGCCCTTGGTGTTGCCGGTCGTCGCCGCTGTGCTGCTCGGCTCCGGTGCGGTCGCGTTGTTCGATCGCCGGGACATCGGCTCGGGGGTGTGGCCCGCGCGCCCGGGACCTGCGCGTGGGTCGCTCGGATCTGCGTCGGCCCTGGCGTGGCGGCTGCAGCGCGGCAGTGTCGTCGGCTGGTCCGTCGGTCTGCTGCTGGGCGGCATCGCGTACGGCTCGATCGGCGACGACGTGGCGGACCTGATCGGGGACTCGCAGTTCTCGAAGGACGTCTTCACCGCGGCCGGGGGCTCGATCGTCGACTCGTTCTATGCGACCGCGGCGGTGATGCTCGCGCTGATCGGCGGCGGGTTCGCGATCGCCTCGGTGCAGCGGCTGCGTGGCGAGGAGGCCGCCGGGTTCGCCGAGCCCCTGCTCGCGACGGCGTTGCCGCGGTGGCGCTGGGCGGCCGCGCACCTCGTCGTGACAGTCGTCGGCACGTTGGTGGTCGTCCTCGCGGCGGGGCTCGGCATGGGGTTGGGGTTCGCCATGGTCACCGGCGATGGGTCAGCGGTGCTGCGGCTGACCGGGGCGACCCTGCCGTACGCCGTGCCGGTGCTGGTCCTGGCCGCGGTCGCCTGGCTGGCGTACGGGATCCGTTCTCGGTGGGCGGCCATCGGCTGGCTGGGTCTCGGGTTCTGCTTCGTCGTGATGATGTTCGGCGAGGTGCTGCAGCTGCCGGGCTGGTTGATGGACGTGTCGCCGCTCCGGCACCTCGCGCAGACGCCGGCGGAGGACTTCCGGCCGTGGCCATTGGCCGTGCTGGTCGTCGTCGCGGTGGCTGCCGCTGCGGCTGGCATGGTGGCGCTGCGGCGGCGCGACGTCGTATCGGCCTAGAACATGTGTTCGATCCGGCGTACGATGTGGGGATGGAGGAGTTCTTCCAAGGGTCGCTGCTCGACATGGGGCAGCCTACGGGTCTCGGACCGCTCGCGCCGCGGCGCACGGTGCTGACGCAGGGCGCGTGGGTCGACGTGCAGCCGGGCTGGGTCACGGGGTCCGACGACCTGTTCCTCCGCCTCCAGGCCGAGGTGCCGTGGCGTGCGGAGAACCGCGAGATGTACGACCGCATGGTCGACGTGCCGCGGCTGCTGTGCCACTACGGCGTCGACGCGGCGCTGCCCGACCCGCTGCTGGTGGAGGCGCGGGAGGCGCTGGGCGACCACTACCAGTCCGAGCTCGGCGAGCGGTTCGTGACGGCGGGGCTCTGCTACTACCGCGACGGCCGCGACAGCGTGGCGTGGCACGGCGACCGCATCGGCCGCGGCCGCACCGACAACACGATGGTCGCGATCGTCTCGCTCGGTGCCGCCCGCCGGCTGTCGCTGCGTCCCCGTGGCGGGGGTCAGCAGATCGGCCTCTCGCTGGGCCACGGCGACCTCGTCGTGATGGGCGGATCGTGCCAACGCACGTGGGAGCACGCGATCCTCAAGACCGCCAAGCCCGTCGGCCCCCGCATCAGCGTCCAGTTCCGCCCCCGCAACGTCCTCTGACCCCACCCTCCGAGCGGTGACCTGGTCGCCCGACCGTGGCTGGAGCGGTGATCTAGTCGCCTTTCGTCGGCGACGTCGGTGACGTAGTCGCCTCAAACGATCGCGGATACGCGAGTAGGTCACCGCTCCACAGGGACGCAGGACCGATTGAGTGTCCACAACGTGACCGTCCGCGAGTAGTGCCCAGCGAGCGGTGGCGCTCTGCTGAAGGAATGCCGCCCCGCCCGTTCGTGCCAGACGATCTCCGCCATCGACCATTTCTCCAATCCGAAGGCCTAGCGCTCGGTCTCAGCCCCCACAAGCTCAACGGCAAGACTTGGAAAAGGATCTTCCCGCGCGTCTGGGTGCACCGCGATCACGAGATGAGCCGCCGTGACTGGATCACCGCTGCGGCGCTTGCCATGCCGACGCGTGCGCAACTCAGCCATGTCTCGCGCATTCAGGCTCTGGGTCTCGACATCGGGGACGTCAAGCCGGTGCACTTCACGGTCAGCGGTGACCTCCACCTCGCGGTGGATGACGTATTTCTCCATCGCACGGAGGTCCTGCCGCCACTCGACGACGTGGGAGTCAGCCCGGCCGCCGCGTTCATCCAGTACTGCGCAAGGGCCCGGCTGATCGACGCCATCAAGGTGGGTGATTGGCTGCTGCACCGCCGTCACATGACGGTACTTGAGGTGGCGGAGCTCGCACTGAGGGATGCGTGGCGTCCTGGCGCCAGGCAGATGCGCCGAGTTCTACCGCACCTGGATGCTGCCGCCCGGTCCGTCAAGGAGTCCGAGACGCGCGCGCTCGTCGTCTTCTCAGGGCTTCCGCGGCCCGAGGTCAACGTGCCATTGATCGTCGCCGGCGAACGTATCGGAATAGTCGACCTGTTGATCCGTTGCGTCATGCTTGTGCTGGAGTACGAGGGGCGGCAGCACGCCGAAAGCATCCTCCAGTTCAACCGAGACATCACGCGCTATGCCGCGTTCCGGCGCAACGACGTCGAATACCTCCAGGTCACCAACGAGATGCTGGACCGCCCTAAGACGTTGGTCCAGCGCATTCACGCGCGCATGGTCGAGCTCGGGTACGACGGCCCGCCGCCCGTCTTCGCCGATCGATGGGACGCCTTGTTCGCCGTGATCCCCTTGAGCGGTGACGCAGTCGCCCAACCGGAGCCCGGATGGGCGACCAAGTCACCGCAACGTCTGAGGATGGGCGACTAACTCACCGCCCCAGCGGGTCGGGGCTACTTCTTGCCGCGGTTGGCGCGGTTGCGCTCGGTGGCGTCGAGGATGATCTTGCGGATGCGCACGGCGGTCGGGGTGACCTCGACGCACTCGTCCTCGCGGCAGAACTCCAGCGACTGCTCGAGCGACAGCTTGCGCGGCGGCACGAGCTTCTCGAACTCGTCGGCGTTCGAGCGTACGTTGGTCTGCTTCTTCTCACGAACGATGTTGATGTCCATGTCGTCCGAGCGCGAGTTCTCGCCGACGATCATGCCCTCGTAGACCTCGGTCGCCGGCTCGATGAACAGCGTGCCGCGCTCCTGGATGTTGGTCATGGCGTACGACGTCGCAGCCCCGGCGCGGTCCGACACGAGCGAGCCCGAGGGGCGGGTCGAGATCTCGCCGGCCCACGGCTCGTACTTCTCGAACGTCTGGTGCGCGATGCCGGTGCCGCGGGTGTCGGTGAGGAACTCGGTGCGGAAGCCGATCAGGCCACGCGCCGGGACGATGAACTCCATGCGGACCCACCCGGTGCCGTGGTTGATCATCTGCTCCATGCGGCCCTTGCGGACCGCCAGCAGCTGGGTGATCGCGCCGAGGTACTCCTCGGGGGCGTCGATCGTCAGGCGCTCCATCGGCTCGTGGATCTTGCCGTCGACCTCGCGGGTCACGACCTGCGGCTTGCCGACCGTGAGCTCGTAGCCCTCACGACGCATCTGCTCGACCAGGATCGCCAGGGCGAGCTCGCCACGGCCCTGGACCTCCCAGGCGTCGGGCCGCTCGGTGTCGAGCACCTTGAGCGACACGTTGCCGATGAGCTCGCGGTCGAGGCGGTCCTTGACGAGGCGGGCGGTGACCTTGGTGCCCTTCTCGCGACCGGCGAGCGGTGAGGTGTTGGTGCCGATCGTCATCGAGATGGCCGGCTGGTCGACCGTGATGAGCGGCAGCGCGACGGGGTTCTCCGGATCGGCCAGCGTCTCGCCGATCGTGATGTCGGGGATGCCCGCGATGGCGACGATGTCGCCGGGGCCGGCGCTCTCACCGGGTACGCGCTCGAGCTCCTTGGTGACGAGCAGCTCGGTGATCTTGACCCGCTCGGTGGTGCCGTCGTGCTTCATCCATGCGACCTGGGCGCCCTTCTTGAGGGTCCCCTCGAAGACGCGGACGAGCGCGAGGCGGCCGAGGAACGGCGAGGCGTCGAGGTTGGTGACGTGCGCCTGGAGCGGCGCGCCCTCGGTGTACTCGGGCGCCGGCACGGCGTCCATGATCGTCTGGAACAGCGGGATGAGGTTGTCGCTGTCGGGCATGCCGCCGTCAGCCGGTTGCTCGAGCGAGGCCCGGCCGGCGCGCGCGGAGGCGTAGACGACGGGGAAGTCGAGGGCGTCCTCGCTGGCCCCGTCCTCGAGCAGGTCGAGGAACAGCTCGTACGTCTCGTCGACGACCTCGGCGATGCGCGAGTCGGGACGGTCGACCTTGTTGACGACCAGGACGACCGGCATGTGCGCGGCGAGCGCCTTGCGGAGCACGAAACGAGTCTGGGGGAGCGGGCCCTCGGAGGCGTCGACCAGCAGGATGACGGCGTCGACCATGGACAGGCCGCGCTCGACCTCGCCACCGAAGTCGGCGTGGCCGGGGGTGTCGATGATGTTGATCGTGACGCCGCCGTCGGGCGCACCGGGACCGTTGTAGCGGACCGCGGTGTTCTTGGCGAGGATCGTGATGCCCTTCTCGCGCTCGAGGTCACCGGAGTCCATGGCGCGCTCGGCCAGCTGGTGGTGCTCGTCGTAGTGGCCCTGCTGCTGCAGCATGGCGTCGACCAGCGTGGTCTTTCCGTGGTCGACGTGGGCGACGATTGCGACGTTGCGCAGGTCGGAGCGTGTGGGCATGCGAAAAAAGTCCTATGCGTGGGGAATGCTCGAGCACCTCGGAGCCTTGCCATTCTACGGGGGATGCCCTCCCGGAGACGAATCGTCGCCACGGCCCGGTCGTTGATCGTTCACAAACACTTCATTTGAGCAAAGGTTGCGTTTGCGTTATGGTTTTTCGGTGGCAATCTCACCGGACGATCTCTATGTCGCGCTCGAGGACTTCGTCATGCGGTTGATGACGCTGGCCGAGTCCGACGGCATGGACGCGATGGTCGAGCTCGACCTGTCGTTCTCGCAGGCACGGATGTTGTTCCTGCTCGCGCACCAGGGCGAGCCCATGCCGATCCACGCGATCGCCACCAAGCTGGGCCTCTCGGACGCGGCCACCGGCCGCAACGTCGAGCAGCTGCTCAAGCTCGAGGTCGTCGAACGACGCGAGAGCCCTGCCGATCGGCGGGTCAAGCTCGTCTCGCTCACCCCGGTCGGCGAGAAGCTCAGCACGCAACACATCGACTGCAAGCGAGAGTCGATCAAGGCCTTCACGGCGGACCTGCCCGAAGACCAGCGCGACAACCTGCATCGCGCGATCAGTGACATCCTCGCCGGCGACACCCTGCGTCGGCAGACCGACTAGGAGATATTCGTATGACTTCCCCAACGGGACAGATCGACGACAGCGACAAGATCACCCCCGCGCTGCTCAAGATCGCGGGAGTGGTGGTGCTCGGCGCCATCATGTCGATCCTCGACGTCACGGTCGTCAACGTCGCGCTGCCGACGTTCCAGACCGAGCTGTCGGGCAGCGACGAGCCCCTGGCCTACTCGACCGTGGCCTGGACCGCGACGGCCTACATGCTCGCCCTCGCGGCGGTCATCCCGCTGACGGGCTGGGCTGCTGACCGGTTCGGCACCAAGCGCCTCTACATGACCGCCATCGCGTTGTTCACGATGGGCTCGCTGCTGTGCGCGACGGCGTGGAACATCGAGGCACTCATCGGCTTCCGTGTCCTCCAGGGCCTCGGCGGCGGCATGCTGATGCCGCTCGGCATGACGATCATGACCAAGGCTGCGGGCCCGCACCGCATGGGTCGACTCATGGCGATCCTCGGCATCCCGATGCTGCTCGGCCCGATCATGGGCCCGATCCTCGGTGGCGTGCTGATCGACGCGGCCTCGTGGCACTGGGTCTTCCTGATCAACCTGCCGATCGGCCTCGTCGGCCTGGTCTACGCGTGGCGTGTCCTGCCCAAGGACGCTCCTGAGCCGAGCGAGGCGCTCGACGTCGTCGGCATGATCCTGCTGTCCCCGGGCCTGGCGTCGCTCCTCTACGGCGTGTCGTCGATCCCCGAGCAGGGCACCGTCGCGGCGACCAAGGTGCTGGTGCCCGCGGTCATCGGCGTGCTCCTGATCGCGTCGTTCGTGTTCTGGTCGTTCAAGCCCAAGCACCCGCTGCTCGACCTGCGGCTGTTCAAGGACCGCAACCTCACGGTGTCGATCATCACGATGTTCCTGTTCGCCGGCGCGTTCTTCGGCGCGCTGCTGCTGGTGCCGACCTACTTCCAGCAGGTCGACGGCTACTCGGTCAAGAAGGCCGGTCTGCTCGTGGCCGCACAGGGCATCGGCGCCATGATCACGATGCCCGTCGCGGGTGCGCTCACCGACAAGATGCCGGTCGGCCGCATCGTGCCGTTCGGTTTCCTGGGCATCCTGATCGGCATGTTCGGGCTCACGCAGAGCACCGATGTGGGTACGTCCGACTGGACCATCATGGGATGGCTGTTCATCACGGGACTCGGCATGGGCGCCACGATGATGCCGCTGTTCACCTCGGCGCTCAAGACCCTCAAGGCCGCAGACGTGGCCCGTGGGTCGACGCTGCTCAACGTGACGCAGCAGGTCGCGAGCGCGACCGGCATCGCGACGATCTCGGTCGTGCTGACCAACGCCATGAAGAGCGGCGACATCCTCGCCGGCTCCGAGAAGCTCCCGGGCGTCGACGGCGGACTGACCGCTGCTCAGCTGGCGTCGAGCTCGCACACCGAGCGAGGGGCGAAGCTGAAGGACCTGCTGGACGTCTCGGACGCCACGCTGCAGAAGGGGTTCCACGACCTGGCCGACGCGTTCCAGTCGTCCTACTGGGTGGCCTTCGCCGTGCTCCTCGCGACGCTGGTCCCGGTCTACTTCCTCCCGCGCAAGCGTGAGGTCGTGCACCTGCTCGACGAGGAGGAAGGCGCAGCGCCGGTCATCATGCACTGATCGACGCGCGTCCCGACGAACGGCCTCACCGGCACCCGGTGGGGCCGTTCGTCATTCCCGGTGCACCTTGTGGGCCGCCGCCTGGGCGATCGGCTTGAGCACCATGAGGTCGACGTTGACGTGCTGCGGCCGGGTGGCGACCCACACGATCGCGTCGGCGATGTCCTCGGCGACGAGCGGCTCGCGCACGCCGGCGTAGATCGCGTCGGCCCTGGCCTGGTCGCCGCCGAACCGGTTGAGCGAGAACTCGTCGGTGCGCACCATGCCCGGCGCGATCTCGGTGACGCGTACGGGCTGGCCGTTGAGCTCGAGCCGCAGCGTCTCCGTCATGGCCGTCACGCCGTGCTTCGCCGCGGTGTAGCCGCCACCGCCCTCGTACGTGATGTGGCCCGCGGTCGAGCCGAGGTTGATCAGCGTGCCGGCGCCGCTGGCGACGAGTGCGGGGAGCAGCGCGCGGGTCACGAGCAACGTGCCGATGACGTTGACCTCGTACATGTGCCGCCAGTCCTCGGGGTTGCTGACGGACACGTGGTCGGTGCCGACGGCCCCGCCAGCGTTGTTGAGCAGCAGGTCGAGTGACGGACCGACGGCGTCGGCGAGGGCAAGGACCTGCGCCTCGTCAGTGACGTCGCACGTGACCGCCGTGCCGCCGATCTCGGCGGCGAGCGCTTCGATGCGCTCGGTGCGGCGGGCGACGCAGAAGACGTGGAATCCGGCCTGGGCGAGGGCTCGAGCGGTGGCAGCGCCGATGCCGCTGCTGGCCCCGGTGACGACGGCGTTGGGCATGGCGTCATCGTGCCAGACGGCCACGGGACCGCGGGCTGGGCACCGGGTGAGACGATGGAGCCGAAAGGCGGCTGATCGATGCTCAAGCGGATCGCGATGCTCTCGGCGCACACGTCGCCGCTCGAGCAGCCCGGCGACGGCGACGCCGGTGGCATGAACGTGTACGTGCTCGAGCTCTCGCGCCAGCTCGCGTCGCGGGGCATCGAGGTCGAGATCTTCACCCGAGCCACCTCCCGCCACCAGCCGCAGCTCGTGCACGCCGAGCCCGGCATCCTCGTGCACCACGTCCCCGCCGGGCCGTTCGAGGGACTGCAGAAGAACGACCTGCCGTCGCAGCTGTGCTCGTTCGTGCGCGACGTCCTGCGGGCCGAGGTCGAGCGCGAGCCCGGGCACTTCGACCTCGTGCACTCGCACTACTGGCTGTCGGGGCAGGTCGGGACGGTCGCCCGCGAGAGGTGGAACGTCCCCCTGGTGCACACGATGCACACGATGGCCAAGGTCAAGAACGCGATGCTTGCTGACGGCGACGACGCCGAGCCGATCGGCCGCATCTACGGCGAGGAGGAGATCGTCCGCCTCGCCGACCGGCTCATCGCCAACACGATGGAGGAGCGACGTGAGCTGATCGAGCTCTACGACGCGGAGCCGGAGCACGTGGCCGTGGTGCACCCCGGAGTCGACCTCGAGGTCTTCCGCGCGGGACGCCAGGCCGAGGCGCGATCGCACCTCGGCATCCCCGCCGACGCTGCGTTGCTGCTGTTCGCCGGCCGCATCCAGCCGCTGAAGGCACCCGACGTCGTCATCGAGGCCGCGGCACGCTTGCTGCACGACGACCCGGCGCTGCGCGAGCGGCTCGTCGTCGCGATCGTCGGCGGCGCGTCCGGCTCGGGCCTCGACCGGCCCACGGCGCTGACCGACCTCGCCGCCCGGCTGGGCGTCCAGGACGTCGTGCGGTTCATCCCGACGGTGGCTCAGTCCGAGCTCGCCGACTGGTACGCCGCAGCCTCCGTGGTCTGCGTGCCGTCGCACAACGAGTCGTTCGGGCTCGTCGCGATCGAGGCGCAGGCGTGCGGCACGCCTGTCGTGGCAGCGCGTGTGGGTGGGTTGTCGACCGCCGTGTCGGACGGCGTCTCCGGCGTGCTGGTCGACGGGCACGACCCCCGTGACTACGCGGCGGCGCTGCACCCACTGCTGACCGATCCCGAGCTGCGCGACGCGATGAGCGACAAGGCCGTGCGCCACGCGGAGAGCTTCGGGTGGGACGTGACCGCCGACCGTACGCTCAAGGTGTACGACGAGGCCATCGAGTGGCACCGCACGCACGTGGAGAAGAACGCATGACTGAGACACGCGAGACCATCGTGGAGGCGCTCGCGGCGGCCGAGCTGGAGTTCACCGAGCACCGGCCCGGCGTCTTCGAGATCACCCTGCCGGGGGAACGCAAGCTGCAGACGACGTGCCGCCTCGAGATCGGCAAGCACGCCCTCGGCGTCCACGCGTTCGTCTGCCGCAACCCCGACGAGAACCACGAGACCGTCTACCGCTGGCTGCTGGAGCGCAACCTCAAGATGTTCGGCGTCGCGTTCGCGGTCGACTCGGCCGGCGACATCTACCTCGACGGCCGGCTGCCGCTGCATGCCGTCACCGCCGACGAGGTCGACCGCCTGCTCGGTGCCGTCCTGACGTACGCCGACGAGTCGTTCAACACGATCCTGGAGCTGGGCTTCGCGTCGTCGATCCGCAAGGAGTGGGAGTGGCGCGAGTCGCGGGGCGAGTCGACCCGCAACCTCGACGCGTTCAAGCACCTCAGGCCGTCGAGCTGATCACCGCGTCGATCCAGGCGCCCAACGCCGCGGCGCACAGCTCCGGCCGTTCGTGGTGCGGGTTGTGGCCGGCACCGTCCGCGACGAGATAGGTCGCACGCGGGTAGGACGGAGCGATCGCGAGAGCATCGGTGAACCCGACGACCGGGTCCTGACGGCCGAGGATGAACGTCACCGGTCGCTCGTACGTCGTGAACCGCGACTCGGGCAGGACCGAGAACTCGTACGCGGCCGTGATGCGTGCGATGGCCTCGGCATCGCCGAGTCGGGTGTCGGGCGCGACCTCCTCGAGGTAGAGCTCCCAGTGCTGCTGTGTCTGGCGGAACGTGAACTCGGCGAAGTCGCGCCGGTCGTCCTCGGTGCCGCCGTCGAGCCGCTCGACGTCGATCGGGACAAGAGCCGGGACGTCGCGCCGGGCGTGGTCGGCGATGATCAGCGGCGCGATGAGGGCCAGGCCGACCACCCGCGACGGGTCGCGCCCGGTCAGCGCGCGGGCGATGCCGCCGCCGAACGAGTTGCCGACCACGGCGTACGGCTTGCCGTCGAGCACGTCGTCGAGGAACGACGCGACCCGGTCGACGACGTCGTCGGAGGACGAGATTCCCTCACCGCTGCTCAGCCCGTGGCCCGGCAGGTCGAGGTGGAGTCGTCGGAGGCCGGGTCGCTCGGCGAGGACCGACTCCGTGAACCTGCTGATCAGGCGGCGATCGCCCATGAGTCCGTGCAGCATGACGACCGGCAGGCCGTCGCCGCGCTCGGTCCAGTCGATCCCGGTGGTTTCGTGACGAGGCATGTGTCGAACCTAGACGGGCTGATCCACGCTTTCGGGATCGCGTAGCGTGGCGGTCGTGAAGGTCTTGGTCTTCGCCGACATCACGGACCCGTGGTCCTACATCGGTGCCACACGATTCGAGCGCGCTGCGGCGATGTTCTCGATCCTGACCGGCGAGCCCGTCGAGCTGACCTATCGGGCGTTCCAGCTCGATCCGGACGCACCCAACGACGGCCGGCTCCTGATGGACGTCAACGCCGACGAGCTCGGCGGCGCCGACAAGGCTGAGTTCATCAACGTCCAGGTCACCGCCGCCGCCAAGATCACCGGCATCGACCTCAACTTCGACGAGGCCGTCCGCGCCAACTCGTTCGATGCCTGGCGGTTGCTGACCTGGGCCGACGAGGCCGGCCCCGGGTTCCAGCGCGACCTGTTGCACCAGCTGTGGCGGGCGCACTTCCTCGAGGGTGCCGACATCGGCGACCCGTTCGCGCTCGCCACCCGGGCTGCGCTGGTCGGCCTGGAGCTCGAGACCGCCGAGGCGCTGCTGGCCAGCACCGAGTACGCCGACGAGGTCCGCACGCAGGTCGAGACCGGTGAGGCGATCGGCGTGACCCAGCTGCCGTACATCGTGATCGAGCAGCAGTGGACGCTGTCGGGCATCCACTCGCAGAACGACTACGTGCAGGCGCTCCACCAGATCTACGGCGAGTGGAAGGCTGCTGAAGGTCCCGACGCGTGACCCAATAAGCTCGTGGCCATGAGCACCCTGATCCTCCTGCGCCACGGTCACAGCGAGTGGAACGCCAAGAACCTGTTCACCGGCTGGGTCGACGTCGACCTCAACGAGCAGGGCCTCGCGGAGGCCTCGCGCGGCGCCGAGCTGCTGGCCGACGCCGGCATCGCGCCCGACGTCCTGCACACGTCGCTGCTGCGTCGCGCGATCCGCACCGCCGAGATCGTGCTGAACGGCATTGACCGTCACTGGATCCCCGTACGCCGGTCGTGGCGCCTCAACGAGCGTCACTACGGCGCCCTGCAGGGCAAGGACAAGAAGGAGACGCTCGAGGAGTTCGGCGAGGAGCAGTTCATGCTGTGGCGCCGCTCGTACGACGTCCCGCCGCCGGCGATCGAGGACGACTCGGAGTTCAGCCAGACCTCTGACGCGCGCTACGCCGGGTTGCCCGACGAGCTGCTGCCGCGCACCGAGGCGCTCGCCAACGTCATCGACCGGCTGCTGCCCTACTGGTACGACTCGATCGTCCCCGACCTGCTGGCCGACCGCGTCGTCCTCGTGACGGCGCACGGCAACTCGCTGCGGGCGCTCGTCAAGCACCTCGACGGGCTCAGCGAGGAAGCCGTCGTCGGCCTCAACATCCCGACCGGCATCCCGCTCGTCTACGAGCTCGACGAGGACCTCAAGCCGACGGTCAAGGGCGGCGTCTACCTCGATCCCGACGCTGCAGCCGACGCGATTGCAGCAGTCGCCAACCAGGGTCGCTGAACCGAGGCCGCTCGCGGCGCGACCAGCTGGGACTCAGGTCTCGTACTTGTAGCCCAGGCCGCGGACGGTCGTCAGGGTGATGGGGTTGGCCGGGTCCTTCTCGATCTTGGCGCGCAGCCGCTTCACGTGGACGTCGAGGGTCTTGGTGTCGCCCACGTAGTCGGCGCCCCACACCCGGTCGATCAGCTGCCCGCGGGTCAGCACGCGGCCGGGGTTGCGGAGGAAGTACTCCAGCAGCTCGAACTCCTTGAGCGGGAACTTCGTCTCCAGGCCGTCGATCGTCACGAGGTGCCGGTCGACGTCCATGCGTACGCGGCCCTGCTCGAGCGACGCGTTGTCGTCGACCTCGTCGGTGAACCCACGGCGCAGCACGGCGCGGATGCGGGCGACGAGCTCTCGGGGGGAGTAGGGCTTGGTGACGTAGTCGTCGGCGCCGAGCTCGAGCCCCACGACCTTGTCGACCTCGGTGTCCTTGGCGCTCACCATGATGATCGGGACCGACGAGATCTGCCGCAGCGCCCGGCACACCTCGGTGCCGGACAGCCCGGGCAGCATCAGGTCGAGCAGCACGATGTCCGCCCCGCCGCGATCGAACTCGGTCAGCGCGTCGGGCCCGGTCTCGGCGATCGCGACCTCGAACCCTTCCTTGCGCAGGACGTAGGACAGCGCCTCGCTGTAGCTCGTCTCGTCCTCGACGACCAGTACCTTGGTCACGCGTTCTCCTCATCGATGTCATGGCTGTGTGCCGGCAGCACCAGCGTGAAGGACGACCCGAGTCCGGGCTCGCTCCACACCTCGACCGAGCCGCCGTTGCTCGCGGCGACGTGCTTGACGATCGACAGGCCGAGGCCCGTGCCGCCGGTGGTGCGGGCGCGCGCCGGGTCGACGCGATAGAACCGCTCGAAGATCCGGTCGAGCTCCTCGCCGGGGATGCCGATGCCGTTGTCGGCAACCGTCAGGCGTACGTCCTCGCCGTCGAGCTGCGCGGTCACGGTGACTCGCGAGCCGTCGGGGCTGTAGGTCACGGCGTTCTCGACCAGGTTGCTGACCGCGGCGTGCAGCTGGGCGCGGTCGCCGTGGACGTAGAGGTCGGGCTCGACCGCGGTGGCGATCTCGATGCCCTTGTGCTCGGCGTCGGTCGCGGAGTGCTCGGTCGCCTCGGAGACGAGCTCGCCGATCTTGATCGTGGTGGCGTCGTCGCTCAGCATGTCGTTCTGCAGGCGGGACAGGTCGATGATCTGCTGCACCAGGCGGGTCAGGCGCTCGCTCTCGAGGTGCATGCGGCTGGAGAAACGGACGACGGCCTCGGGATCGTCCTTGGCCTCACCCACCGCCTCGGCCAGCAGGTTGAGCGCGCCGACCGGCGTCTTGAGCTCGTGGCTGACGTTGGCGACGAAGTCGCGGCGGATCGACTCGACCCGCTGCTCGCGTGTGCGGTCGTCAGCCAGCACCAGGATCAGCCTCGAGGTCAGCGGCGCGACCCGGGCATGCACGTACGACGTGGTGCCGCGGCGCGGCTGCAACGAGAAGTCGGCCTCGCGGACCTGGCCGTCGCGGCGGACCTGCCGGACGAGCGTCATGAGCTCCTCGGGCTCGAGCCGGTCGTCGTGCACGATGCCCATCGCGAACGCCGGTGCCGACGCCTTGACGACGGTGTCGGAGGAGTCGATCAGCACAGCGGAGGAGGAGATCACCGAGAGCACCTGGTCGGCGCCCGGCGGCACGAGCGGAGTCGGCTCGGGCACAGCGGCCTCGCGGCGCTCGCTGAAGCGCCACAAGTAGGTGATCATCGCGCCGACGGCGGCGCCGATCGCCCCCGCGATCAACAATCCTGCACTGGTGTCCACAGGATTGATCGTAGAGGGCATTTCCGCCCCGACCGGCACTCTGACCCCTGCAGCGACAGGCCTTTCGGTTGCTGTTCACATCGCGTTCACCGGAGGTCGCCGTCCGTTCATCCGGCCTGCCTACGGTCAGTCACATGCGCGATCAGTATTACGAACAGCTCGATGCCATCGTCGACGACCTGGTGAACCTGACCGGGACCGTACGCCGTGCCGTGGCCGACGCGACCAAGGCCCTGCTCGAGGCAGACGCCCAGATCGCGGAGTCCGTCATCGCCGGCGACAAGGACATCGACGAGGCGACCGAGATCATCGAGGAGCGCGCACTGCTGCTGCTCGCGACGCAGCAGCCGGTCGCCACCGACCTTCGGCAGCTCGTCGCGACGTTGCGGATGCTGACGGACCTCCAGCGGATGGGCGACCTGTCGGTGCACGTGGCCAAGGTGGCCCGGCGCCGGATGCCCGACTCCGCGGTGCCCGAGCACCTGCACCCCACGATCACCGCGATGGCGGCGGTCGCCGACTCGATGATCGACTCGGCCTCGCGCATCGTCGCGGACCGCAACGTCGACGCGGCCGGCCAGCTCGAGAACGAGGACGACGAGATGGACCGGCTCCGCAAGGACCTGCTCCGCTCGCTGCTCGGCGACTCCTGGACGTACGGCGTCGAGCCGGCCGTCGACCTGGCGCTGCTGGGCCGCTACTACGAGCGCATCGGCGACCACGCCGTCTCGATGGCGCGCCGCGTCGTCTACCTCGTCACCGGCCAGCTGAGCTGAGCCCCGATCGTAGAAGGCCCCCGCCATGTCGGCGGGGGCCTTCTACGTGTGCGCGAACTACTCGGTGTCGGAGGACTCGGTGTCGGTGGGGGTCGGCGTGGGCTTCGGGGCAGGAGCCGTGGCGACCGAGTCGTACTCGGCGGTGCGGGCCACGACCGGCGCCTCGATCGTGACGGGCGCCGCGTTGTCGAACGTGAGGGTCAGTCGCACGTAGCGACCGGGCTCGGCACCCTTGGTGATCCAGAAGCCGCTCGGTGAGGCCACGGCGCCGACGATCGTGCCGACGTCGGGCAGGAGCTTCACGGTCTCCTCGGCGCCGGTGACCGGGAGCTCGTCGCCGCCGAGCGTCGTCGCGGAGACGGAGTCGAGGCTCTGCTCGGTCTTGGTGTTGTTGACGATCGACGCCGAGAGCGTGGCGGACCCGTCGTCGTTGGCGACGAGCTGGGTGTTCATGACGTCGAGCTCGCCGCGATGGTCCGCACCGACGGCCGCTTGGTAGACCTTGCTGGTCTGGGCGTTGAAGCTGGTGCCGCACGCGCCGAGGGTCAGAAGGGCCGTCGTGGCGAGGGCGGTGGCCGCGAGGCGGCGACGTCGTACGGTGCTCACGCGATCACTGCTTTCAGTCCGTCGTTGGTGCGTCGAAGAGTCGCCACGATCGTATCGGAGGCCGCTTCGAACTCTCCCTTTGACCTGCTGCGATGTCATCTGGTATGGGCGGGATGGCCTGAAACGACAGGGATCGAGATCCGTGACGCATGTTAGACTGGTCACCTAGGAAAGGTGTTTTCTCTATGACGTTTGTTGTCGGCGAAACCGTTGTCTATCCCAATCACGGCGCTGCAGTCATCGAGGACATCGAGACCCGGACGATCAAGGGCGAGGAGCGTGAATACCTCGTGCTGCGCATCGTCTCGCAGAACGACCTGGTCGTTCGCGTCCCCGCGTGCAACCTTGATCTCGTCGGAGTCCGCGACGTCGTCGACGAAGCAGGGCTCGAGCGGGTTTTCGGAGTCCTCCGTGCCGAGCACGTGGAGGAGCCGACCAACTGGTCGCGGCGCTACAAGGCCAACCTCGAGAAGCTGCACTCGGGTGACGTGCTGAAGGTCGCCGAGGTCGTCCGCGACCTGTGGCGCCGGGATCACGAGCGCGGCCTGTCGGCCGGCGAGAAGCGGATGCTGGCCAAGGCGCGCCAGATCCTGGTCTCCGAGCTCGCGCTCGCCGAGAAGACCAACGAGGACAAGGCCGAGACGCGTCTCGACGAGGTCCTCGCGTCCTGATCTGACCCACGCACGAAGCCCCCGACTCCTCGAGTCGGGGGCTTCGTCGTGTCCGGGCTGTGTGGGCGGTGAGTTAGGTCGAACGTGGCTGGTCCGGGTTCGACCAGGGTCACCGCTCCCGGGCTTCGGCGGTGAGTTGGGTCGAACGTGGCTGGTCCTGGTTCGACCAGGGTCACCGCTTCGGAAGGCTCCCGGGTCAGAGGGGGACGACGAGGGCGGTGGCGATCGCGGCGATGCCTTCGCCGCGTCCGGTGAGCCCGAGGCCGTCGGTCGTCGTCGCGGAGACGCTGACGGGGCCGCCGATGGCATCGCCCAGCACGCGCTGCGCCTGGACGCGGCGGGGCCCGATCGTCGGCCGGTTGCCGATGACCTGCACCGACACGTTGCCGACCCGCCAGCCGTGATCGCGCAGGCGCTGCTCGACATCGGTGAGGAAGTCGACCCCTGACGCGGCGGCCCACTCGGGCTCGCCGGTGCCGAAGATGCTGCCGATGTCGCCGAGCCCGGCTGCACCCAGCGTGGCATCGACGATCGCGTGGGAGACACAGTCGCCGTCGGAGTGCCCCTCGAGGCCATGGTCCTCGTCGGGCCACAGCAAGCCGGCAAGCCACATCGGGCGACCGGGCACGAGTCGATGGACGTCGGTGCCGATGCCGATGCGCGCAGATGTCACAGGTCGATCATGCCGTACGTCCGGCGGCATGGGGATCCGCGCGGGACCATGGAGAGGTGACCTCCCGACGATCGATCCTCAGTGGACTCCTTGCGGCAGCGGCGGCGATCGCGGCGAGCGAGGGCCTGGCGGCGTTGCTCAACCTGCGGGAGTCGCCGATCCTCGCGGTCGGCCAGTCCGTCATCAAGCTGACGCCCGGGCCGCTTGCCGAGGCGATCATCGGGGTGGTCGGCCACGCCGACAAACCGCTCGCCGTCACGAGCGTCGTGGTCGCGATCCTGCTGCTCGGCGCGCTGGCCGGAGTCTGGTGGACCTGGCGCCGCTCGCGGTCGTACGCCCTGGTGGCCGTCCTCGTCGTGCTCGCCTCGGCGGCCGTGCTGGGCCGGCCGCACGGCGGTGGCCGCGGGGTGCTCGCCAGTGTCGCTGCGGGCGTCGTCGTGGTCGGCGTGCTCCACCTGCTGCACCGGGACGAGGCACACCTGACGGTCGACGAGTCACGTCGCACGTTCCTGCGTACGTCCGCCGTCATCGCCGTCGCCGCGATCATCGTCGGGTCGGCCGGAGAGGTGCTCGCTTCGCGCCACCGTCGCCGGCAGGCTCTGGAACGCGTACGCGCGGCGCTCACGCTCCCGTCCCGTCGCGTCGCGGTGCCGGCCGGCGCCGATCTCGCCGTCGACGGGCAGGGGGCGTGGCTGACGAGCAACCGCGACTTCTATCGCATCGACACGGCACTCTCGCCGCCGCTCGTCGACCCCCAGGACTGGACGCTGCGCATCCACGGCATGGTCGACAAGGAGCTGACCCTGACCTACCAGGACCTGATCGACCGCGGTCTCGAGCACGAGTGGATCACGATCTGTTGTGTCTCCAACCCCGTGGGCGGCAACCTGATCGGCAACACGGTCTGGGGTGGGGTGCCGATGAAGGGCATCCTCGATGAGGTCGGCATCAAGCCCGGCGCCGACGCCCTGCTGTCGAAGTCCGACGACGGCTGGACCTGCGGCACCCCGCTCGCTGCGTTGACCGACGGGCGCAACGCGCTCCTCGCGCTGACGATGAACGGCGAGCCGCTCCCGATCGCCCACGGGTTCCCCGTGCGCCAGGTCGTCCCCGGGCTGTACGGCTATGTGTCGGCGACCAAGTGGGTCGTGGACTGGGAGGTCACCCGGTTCGCGGACTTCGAGGCCTACTGGACGCAGCGCGGCTGGGGCGAGCAGGGACCGGTCAAGACCGAGGCGCGGATCGACGTGCCGGGCAGTGGCGACACGATCGATGCCGGCAGGACCGCGGTCGCCGGCGTTGCGTGGGCGCAGCATGTCGGCATCGACGGCGTCGAGGTACGGATCGACGACGGCGAGTGGCAGAAGGCGACGCTCGGCACCGTGCCCAACGTCGACACGTGGGTGCAGTGGCGGCTGGACTGGACGGCGACGCCGGGCGACCACTCGATCGAGGCGCGCGCGACGAACGCCAAGGGCGAGACGCAGACCGACGAGCAGGCCGGTGTCCTGCCGGACGGCGCGACGGGCTACCCCGGGATCACCGTGAAGGTGACGTGAGCCGACTCACCAGCGGGCAGTGTCGGCGGGGAGTGGACGGGTCGTGGGGCGGATGACGTAGACGACGCCGCCGCTGCCCTCGAGCCAGGCGCGCTCGAACTGGGCGCGCGAGTAGATGCGCCGCACGGTCGAGTTGCTCGCCGCCGCCGGATCGTTGGCGATGACCCGGCCGCCGGCGGTGAACCCGCGGATCACCAGCAGATGCCCCGGGGTCGACGAGATGGGCGCCCCGTCGAGCTCGCCCGCGCCGAAAGCAATCGAGGCGACGAGCGGGATGCCGGCCTTGATGAACGCCTCGGCGTCGCGCAGGTTGTGCAGCCGCGTGACGAACGAGTCGAGGGCGTAGCGGGAGGCGTACGCGGTGTTGAACGGCCAGTTGCCGGTGCCGTCGTACGCGTGGTCGAACGTGTCGCGGGCGGCGTGGTCGACGAACCCGTCGGCGTACGGGGACCATGCGTACGCGGCAGGGGTCGGGCCCTTGCCGAAGTAGCGCATCACCATCGAGGTCGAGGTCGGCGAGCACCAGGCCTCACCGCCGCCGCCCCATTGCGGGTACTCGCCGATGTGGATCATCTGCGACGACCGGGGCACCGCGAGGTCCTTGGTCGCGGTCATCGTCGTCGTGCTGACCCCGGCGGTCCGCGCCGTGTAGCTCGCGGCGATCCCGCCGACGGCCTTGAGCGTCGGGCTCTCGTGGGCCGCGACGTGGCGCATCAGCTGGACGCGCACCTGCCACCCGGTGAAGGACTTGCCGCTGTTCGCGATGACGGTGTCGGTGGCGACCTTGGCGAGGTCGTCGGACTGGCTGGAGTAGGACGAGCGCCTGATGTACGTCGTCCCGGACGCGTAGCGTCCGATGCCGTCCCAGCTGCCGATCGTCGAGCCGCTGCGCACCCGGACCTCGACCTTGGCCCAGGTGCCGGTGGGGGTGTCGACGCTCCACGACGGGATCAGGCTCTTGGCGGCGAATCCGGTCGTCTGCCACGGCGACGTCCAGGCACCGCGGTCGTAGTGCAACACGCCGCCACTGACGGCCGGGTCGTCGTACGCGATGACCGAGGTGCCCTTGCCGAGCGTCACGGCGCCGGTCAGGGCGGCGAGCCCGACAGACGTGCCCTGGGTGAAGTCGGTCGTGGTGTTCCACCGGGCGAAGGCGGCGCTGTCGGTGGCGGCGGAGGCGGGCACCGGCAGGGCGGCGAGGGCGAGCACGGCGACGGCGACCAGACGGGGAAGAGGGCGCATCGACCCATGATAGGTGACTGATGGGGCTCGTGGGACTGATGTGACAGCGTTCCCGCAGCGGCAGGCGTCCGGGAGGTGCTGGCCGAGCCGATAAGGTTGGCCCGTGGCATTCCAGCTCTATGACACTGCGTCCCGGCAGATCCAGCCCCTCGTCCCGGTCCATCCGGGACGAGTCTCGATCTACCACTGTGGGCTCACGGTGCAGGGCCCGCCGCACATCGGGCACATCCGCAAGGAGGTCGTGTTCGACGTCCTGCGTCGCTGGCTCGAGCGCTCCGACTTCGAGGTCACGATCGTCGCCAATGTCACCGACATCGACGACAAGATCCTGGTCAAGGGTGTCGAGCAGGGCCGGCCGTGGTTCGCCGTGGCGTACGAGAACGAGCGCGCGCTGCACGCCGCCTACGAGGTGCTCGGCTGCATCCCGCCGACGTACGAGCCGCGGGCGACTGGCGTCGTGCCCGAGATGATCGAGATGATGCAGACGCTGATCGAGCGCGGTCACGCGTACGCCGCGGAGGACGGCTCGGGCGACGTCTACTTCGACGTACGTTCGTGGCCGTCGTACGGCGAGCTGTCCAACCAGAAGATCGACGACATGCAGGCCGCCGAGGACGCCCCGCCGGAGGGCAAGCGCGACGCCCGCGACTTCGCTCTCTGGAAGGGCCACAAGGCCGGCGACCCCGAGTCCGCCTCGTGGCCGACGCCGTGGGGCCGGGGGCGTCCGGGCTGGCACCTGGAGTGCTCGGCGATGGCGTCGAAGTTCCTCGGCGACGAGTTCGACATCCATGGCGGCGGCCTCGACCTGCGCTTCCCGCACCACGAGAACGAGCTCGCGCAGTCGCGCGCCGCGGGGCAGCAGTTCGCCCGGCTCTGGATGCACAACGCGATGCTCAACCTCGCGGGCTCCAAGATGTCGAAGTCGGTCGGCAACACGCTGCTGGTCAGCGAGGTCGTCAAGCGCGTACGCCCGATCGACCTGCGCTACTACCTCGCCGCGTCGCACTACCGGTCGATCGTCGAGTTCTCCGAGGAGTCGCTCGCCGAGGCGGCCACCGCGTTCCAGCGCATCGAGGGCTTCGTACGCCGTGCCGCCGAGCTGAGCGGGCCGGGCGAGCTCGGCGAGGTCCCGGCGGCGTTCGCCGAGGCCATGGACGACGACCTGTCGGTGCCGGCCGCTCTGGCGACCTTGCAGGCGACGATCGGCGAGGGCAACAAGCTGCTCGGAGACGGTGACAGCGAGGCGTTGCGAGGCGTGCTGGCGAGCGTACGTTCGATGCTCGACGTGCTCGGTTTGGACCCACTGTCCCCGACGTGGGACCGTGGAGGTGACGATGCGGCGTACGCGCAGGTGATCGACTCCCTCGTGGGCGGCCTGCTGGAGCAGCGCCAGGAGGCGCGAGCCACCAAGGACTTCGCCACGGCGGACCGAGTGCGCGACCAGCTCACGGCCGCCGGCATCGAGATCGAGGACACTCCGCAGGGCGCGAGATGGTCCGTGAAGGGCGACAACTAGACATGCCAGGCAACAGCAAGCGCAGAGGCGCGATCAAGAAGACCGGCAAGGGCAACCCCACCGCCGGTTCGGGTGGCCGGCGACGCCAGGGGCTCGAGGGCAAGGGCCCGACCCCGCGCGCGGAGGACCGCCCCAACCACAAGCTCTACAAGATGAAGAACGCCGCGCAGAAGCGTGAGCAGGCCCGTCCCAAGCGCAAGCAGGGTGACGCCGCCGAGTGGGTCGCCGGGCGCAACTCGGTGCTCGAGCTGCTCAAGGCCACCGTGCCGGTGCACGCGCTCTACGTCGCCGAGGGCACCGACCGCGACGAGAAGGTCCGCGAGATCTTCAAGCTCGCCGCCGAGCAGCACGTCAGCCTGCTCGAGATCGGCCGCCTCGAGCTCGACAAGCTCACCGGCGGTGCCGTGCACCAGGGCATCGCGGCCAAGCTCAACGCGTACGACTACGCCAACCCCCAGGACCTGCTGGAGCTGGCTGCGGAGCGCGACGAGCCGGCGTTGATCGTGATGCTCGACGGCGTCACGGATCCCCGCAACCTCGGAGCGATCATCCGGTCCGCGTCCGGGTTCGGCGCACACGGCGTCGTCATCCCCGAGCGCCGGGCCGCCCAGATCACCGCCGCAGCATGGAAGACCTCGGCCGGCGCTGCCGCGCGCGTGCCGGTCGCCCGGGTCACCAACCTGACCCGCACGCTCAAGGACTTCCAGGACGCCGGCTGCATGGTCGTCGGGCTCGCCGCCGACGGCACGGTCGGCATCGCCCAGTCGCAGATGGTCGACGGCCCGGTCGTCGTCGTGATCGGCAGCGAGGGCAAGGGCCTGTCCCGCCTCGTCGGCGAGACGTGCGACGAGATCGTGTCGATCCCCATGAGCACGGGACTCGAAAGTCTGAATGCAGGAGTCGCCGCCGGCATCGCGCTCTACGCAATCGCCCAGGTCCGCGCCTAGACGCGCCGCGATGTGGCGGGTGGACCACCACGCAAGTGCCACCCTGTGGTGGTTGACCCGCCACATCGCGGCGGTTCAGAACGCCTTATGGGTGCCGAACGTGCGCTGGTGGTACGACAGTGGGGCTCCGGCTGACGGCACGGCGTCGATGACGCGGCCGAGCACGATCACGTGATCGCCGCCCGGGACTAGGGCCTCCACGTCCGCGGCGACCCAGCCGTGGGCGTCGACGATCCGTGGCGCACCGTGGTCCTCGAACCACGGCACGTCGGCGAAGCGATCAGGCGTCGAGCCGGAGAACCGCAACGCGACCTGGTCCTGGTCGGCGGCCAGGATGTTGATGCCGAACCGGGTGCCCTCGGCGAGCCTCGCGAGCAGCCGCGAACGTACGCCGAGCGAGACGAGCACCATCGGCGGGTTCATCGACAGCGACATCACTCCGCTGACGGTCGTGCCGTGCGGCGAACCGCCAGCCGAGGTGGTGACCACGTTGAGGCCGGCAACGAGGTTCCCCATCGTGGCCCGCAGGCCTTGTTCCAGCCGCACGTCACTCGTGACGGTCATTCGTCGGTCCTCTCCCGAGAGCATGTGGTCCCGAGTCTGGGCGCTCAGCAGGCCGCCCTCGTCTCGGCTCAGATCCTGAGACCCGACGCTGGATGCGGGCGAGCTGTGCTTCGCGCGCAACGCGCGGGATAGCACAGATCCGACCGGTCGGACGGGACGGTCCAGTCCGCGAAATGGTCCGTGACCTGCGCTTTCGCGGCCCTAGCGTCATCGGCATGAACTCGATGCCACGGCTCGTCGCCCGCCTCGCGGTCGACCTGATGCGGACCCACAGCGCGACCTGTCGCTGACCCAGCGCTCCGCCAGTCCCGCACGTCCGTACGTCCATCGAAGGAACCCGCATGACCATCTCCGTCCGCAAGCTCACCAGCCGCATCGGTGCCGAGATCACCGGCGTCGACCTGTCCGCCCCGCTCGACCGGGAGACCGTCGCGGCGATCCGCCAGGCGCTCAACACGCACAAGGCGATCGTGTTCGACGGCGCCGACCTCGACCAGCAGGGCCAGGAGCGCATCGCCGGCTACTTCGGTGACCTGACCGCAGCGCACCCGACGGTGCCACCGGCCGAGGGCAGCGCCGCGGTGCTCGCCGTCGACAGCACCGAGAGCAAGGCCAACCAGTGGCACACCGACGTCACGTTCGTGATCAACCCGCCGGCGATCTCGACGCTGCGGAGCATCACGGTGCCTTCGTACGGCGGGGAGACGCTGATCGCCGACGCGGCCGGGGCCTACCGCGACCTGCCGCCGGCGCTGCGCGAGCTCGCCGATGGACTCTGGGCGGTGCACTCCAACGACTACGACTACGCGGTCCCGCCCGAGACGCTGACGGATCACCAGAAGGCGTACAACGACACGTTCACCTCGACGGTCTACGAGACGGCCCATCCCGTCGTCCGCGTGCACCCGGAGACGGGGGAGCGCGGCCTGTTCATCGGCGGGTTCGTCCGGCGCCTGGTCGGGCTGTCCCACACCGAGTCGCGTGACCTGCTGCGCCTCCTGCAGGCGTACGTCACGCGGCCCGAGAACATCTTGCGCTGGTCGTGGTCGCCGGGCCAGCTGCTGATCTTCGACAACCGGATCACGCAGCACTACGCGATCGACAATTACGACGACCAGCCGCGCCGCCTCGAGCGCATCACGATCGCCGGCGACGTGCCGGTCTCGGTCGGCGGCACGCAGTCGTACGTCATCACGGGTGACTCGAGCCACTACTCGAGCATCGCCGAGAGCAGGTCGGCCGCATGAGCACCGGATTCGCACCGGCCCGCGTACGTTCGCCACGTGCTGCGACGGCGCCGCGCGAGCGGGCGACCGAGACGTTCACGGCTCCGGCCGGAAGCGCGGGTGGCCTGACTCGCCTGCGCCGTCGTGTGCGCTGGCCGCTCGGGATCTACACGACGCCCGTCGCGATCCTCGTGCTCTGGCAGGTCACCAGCGAGCTCGGCTGGCTGCCGGAGAAGATCGCCCCGGCGCCGACCGCGATCATCCAGGCCGGCATCGACCTGTGGAAGATCGGCGAGCTCGGCACCGATCTCACCACCTCGCTTCGACGAGTCGGGATCGGGCTGGCGATCGGCCTCACGATCGGCATCACGACGGGCATCATCGCCGGCCTCCTGCGATCGGGGGAGTACCTGTTCAACGGCGTCGTGCAGATCGTGCACACGATCCCGCTCCTGGCGGTGCTGCCGCTGATGATCGTCTGGTTCGGCATCGACGAGCTGACCAAGGTGCTGCTGATCTCGTTCGGTGCCGGCGTGCCGATGTACCTCAACCTGTTCGCCGCGATCCGCGGTGTCGACCAACGCCTGATCGAGATGGCCAGGGCAGCCGGGGTCGGTCGAGCACGACTGATCAGCCGGGTGCTGCTGCCCGGTGCGTTGCCCGGGTTCCTGGTCGGGCTGCGGTTCTCGCTTGCCTACAGCGTGCTGGGGCTCGTGGCGGCGGAGACCGTCAACGCCAACGCCGGGATCGGCTACCTCATCAACCGTGCGCAGACCTACCTGCGCACCGACCAGGTCTTCCTCGGGCTCGTGATCTATGCCGTGATCGGGCTCCTGGCCGACCAGTTCGTCCGCATTCTCGAGCGGGTGCTGCTGCAGTGGCGCCCGAGCTATGAGGCGCAATGAGCACCGCGACCACCACCTCCGTCGACGTCCGCGACGTCCGCCGCCAGTTCGGCGACCGGGTCGTCCTGGACGACCTGAGCCTGACGATCGGCGAGTCCGAGTTCGTCGTCCTGCTGGGCCCGTCCGGCTGCGGCAAGAGCACGTTGCTGCGCCTGCTGGGCGGCCTCGACCGGCCTGATGCCGGGACGGTCACCGTGCCCAAGGAGCGGGCGATCGTCTTCCAGAACGACCGGCTGCTGCCGTGGCAGCGGGTGCTGCGCAACGTCACGATCGGCCTGTACGAGGCCGGCGCCGACGAGCGCGCCCTGGCCGTGCTGGACGAGGTCGGGCTCAAGGATCACGCCCGCGCCTGGCCCAAGACGCTGTCGGGTGGCGAGGCGCAACGCGTGTCGCTGGCCCGTGCTCTCGTCACCGAGCCCGACCTGGTGCTGCTCGACGAGCCGTTCGCCGCGCTCGACGCCATCACCCGGCTGCGGATGCACGACCTCGTCCGCGAGCTGCGTCGCAAGCACAACGCCGCGATGCTGCTCGTCACCCACGACGTCGACGAGGCCATTGCGCTCGCCGACCGGATCCTCGTGATGAGCGACGGCCGGATCGGCAGCGCGTACGACGTCCGGCTCGACCAGGACGAGCGCGCGATCAGCGCGGCGCGTGAGGACCTCCGGGCAGCGCTGCTCGGCGACCTCGGACTCGCCGCCGTCCACTGAACCTTCACCCCATCCCCTTCCGTACCAACCCCTCAAGGAGCTCCACCATGAACCGCACCCTGCCCAAGATCGCCGCCGCCCTCGGTGCGCTCGCGCTCGCGAGCACACTGACCGCGTGCGGTGGGGCCGCCGACTCGTCGACCGTCAAGAAGGTCGATCCCCAGTGGAAGAAGTACACCTTCACGATCGGTGAGCAGAGCGACGGCATCGTCGAGCTGGCCAAGGAGTCCGGCGCGTTCGACTCCGCGTCGTACAAGATCAAGTACGCCAAGTTCGAGTACGGTCCGCCGCTCGTCCAGGCTGCGGCCTCCGGCGACATCGACCTCGGCAGCGTCGGTGCCGTGCCGCCGATCACGGGTGCGGCCAAGACGCTCGGCTTCCGGATCGTCGCGATCCAGACCCCGACGGATCCCGACCGCGCGCTGGAGAACATCCTCGTGCCGAAGGGATCGCCCATCAAGACACTCGCGGACCTCAAGGGCAAGCGCATCGCGATCCCGCAGGGCAGCTCGGCCCACGGCCTGGCGCTCAACGCGATCCAGAGCGTCGGGCTGACGCCCAAGGACGTGAAGTTCGTGTTCCTGCCGCCGGCCGACGGCCAGAGCGCGTTCGCTGCGGGCAAGGTCGACGCGTGGGCGATCTGGGACCCGCAGTCGTCGCTCGCGGTGTCGCAGGGTGCGCGGGTCATCGCCAAGGGCGTGCCGCCGCTCGACTACGGCAGCCAGTTCTACGTCGCGTCCAAGAAGACGCTCGATGACCCGGTCAAGCGCAAGGCCCTCGCCGACGTGCTCAAGCGGCTCGCCACGGCGTACGGCTACGCCCACAAGAACCCCGACAAGCACGTCGAGGCGCTCGTGAAGGAGACGGGCCTGGACCCCAAGGTCATCGAGAAGAACATCGCGGCGTGGAGCTTCAAGATCGGCGCGGTCACCCCGGCGCAGGCCAAGGGTGAGCAGAAGCTGGCCGACAATTTCCTCGACGCCGGCGAGATCACCACCAAGGTCGACGTCGACCAGGTCATCGACAACGTCCTGCCCGCCGGGTTCGGTGCCTCGTGAGCGCGCGTCAGCTCCACCTCAACGCGTTCCTGATGGAGGCCGGTCACCACGAGGCGGCCTGGCGGCTGCCGGAGAGCAACGTCGACGCGGACTTCGACCTGCAGCACTGGGTACGCCTGGCGAAGCTCGCCGAGGACGCGAAGTTCGACTCGCTGTTCCTCGCCGACGGACCGGCGCTGCAGGGCTCGGGGGAGTTCCGCCCGCCGGGACAGCTCGAGCCGCTGACGCTGCTGACCGCGCTGGCGGCGGCGACGAGCCGGATCGGGCTCATCGCGACGGTCTCCACGACGTACAACTCGCCCTACAACCTCGCTCGCCGGCTGGCCTCGGTCGACCACGTCAGCGGCGGGCGTGCGGGGTGGAACATCGTGACCTCCGCGACCCAGCGCGAGGCCGACAACTTCGGCCTCGACTTCACCCTGGGTCACGGGGCACGCTACGAACGGGCGGCGGAGTTCCTCGACGTCGCGCTCAAGCTCTGGGACAGCTGGGAGGACGAGGCGCGGGTCGGTGACAAGGCGGCCGGCCGGTTCGCCGATCCCGAGCGGATCCACCCGATCCGGCACCGCGGCCAGTACTTCCGCGTCGAGGGTGCCCTGAACGTACGGCGTCCTCCTCAGGGCTATCCGCTGCTGGTGCAGGCCGGGTCGTCCGATGACGGCAAGCAGTTCGCTGCGGCGTACGCGGAGGCGATCTTCACGGCGCACCAGACGATCGAGCGGGCGCAGGACTTCTACGCCGACATCAAGGACCGGGCCCGCAGGATCGGCCGTGATCCCGACGGGATCAAGGTGCTTCCGGGAATCGTGCCGGTCATCGGCTCGAGCGAGGCGGAGGCCCAGCGGCTCGCGCAGCAGCTGGACGACCTGCGGGTCCCCGAGTACGGGCTGTTGCAGCTGTCGACGATCCTCGAGGTGCCGGCCGACTCGCTGGCACTCGACGAGCGGCTGCCGCGGTCTGTGGTCGACCGGCCGACGGTCGAGGGCTTCCAGAGCCGCGCCGACCTGATCGTCGAGCTCGCGACACGGGAGGACCTCACGGTCCGCCAGGTGCTGTCGAAGCTCGGCGGCGGCCGGGGTCACCACACTGTCGCCGGGACGCCCGAGCAGATCGCCGACACGATCGAGGCGTGGTTCACCGATGGTGCAGCGGACGGCTTCAACGTCATGGGCCCGGCGCTGCCGTCAGGGCTCGAGGCGTTCATCGAGCACGTGCTGCCGATCCTGCGTTCGCGCGGGCTCTTCCGCGAGGACTACACCGGCACGACGCTGCGGGAGCACTACGGTCTCGCGAAGCCCGCCAACCAGTTCCACGCAAGGGAGCTGGCCGGCGTCTAGGGCTGCGCCGCGATGTGGCGGCTAAACCACCATCGGCCCAGGTGCCTGTGGTGGTTCACCCGCCACATCGCGGTTGCTTGGGTCAGCCCAGGACTTGGTCGAGGTACGTGTTGCTGAACGTACGGGCGGGGTCGAGCTCGTTGCGTACGTTCACGAAGTCGCCGAACCGGGCGTAGCGGTCGGCGAAGTACGACGCATCGAGGGTGTGGATCTTCCCCCAGTGGGGACGCCCCTCGTGCGCCGTGAAGATGTCCTGGGCCGCGGCGAAGTAGGCCTGGTAGTCGCTGCGCCAGTACTGGTGCACCGCGACGTAGCAGTTGGCGCGCTCGTGACCCGTCGACAGCCACACGTCGTCGGCGGCGGTGAAACGTACCTCGATCGGGAACGAGATGTTCTCGTGGCCGGCGCCGAACCACGCCTTGAGCTCGGCGAGCACCGACGGCAGGGCCTCGCGGGGCATCGCGAACTCCGACTCCCGGAAGCGTACGGTCCGCGACGACACGAACACGTTGAACGAGTCGTCGACGTACTCCCGCGCACTCAGCACCGAGGCGGCGACGGAGTTGAGGCGGGGGATCCACGAGCGCTGGCGGGCGACGACACGGTTGAGTCCCTCGAACACCGTGTTGCTGAGGAACTCGTCGTCGAGCCAGTGCTTGAACCGGCCGACGGGCCGGCGCTCCGTGCCCTCGGCGACGCGGTTGTTGCGCTTGGTCAGCGCCTTCTCGGTGTGCGGGAACCAGTAGAACTCGAAGTGGTCGTTGTCGGCGACGAGTGCGTCGACCTGGTCGAGCACGTCCGGCAGGGCCATCGGCTCCTCGCGGGCGTGCAGCAGGAATGCGGGCACGCACTGCAGCGTCACCTCGGTCACGATGCCCAGCGCCCCGAGGGTGACCCGGGCGGCGCCGAACCACGCGTGCGTCTCGTCGATCTCCAGCACCTCGCCGTCGGCCGTCACGAGCTGCACGGCGACGACCGCAGCGGAGATGCCGAAGAGCTTGCCGCCGGTGCCGTGCGTGCCGGTCGACACCGCGCCGGCGACGGATTGCGGGTCGACGTCGCCCAGGTTGGGCAGCGCCAGGCCCAACGCCTTGAGCCTCGGGTTGAGGTCGTGGAGCGACATCCCGGCCTGCACGCGTACGCGGCGTGTCGCCGCGTCGTGCGCCAGGATCGCGTTCATCCGGTCGAGCCGCAGCAGGACGCCGTCAGTCGCGGCGATCGCGGTGAACGAGTGGCTGGCGCCGACGGCCTTGACCTTCAGGTCCCCGGCCTCGCGCACGATCCGCTGGACGTCGGCGGTGGAGACCGGGTGCTCGACGCGTACGGGATGGGTCTCGACGCTGCGGCTCCAGTTGGTCCACGTGGTCCCTCGCTGGCGCTCGGTCATCCGAAGTTCTTGCCCTCTCCGCGATATGTCGGGACGCGCGTGACGACGCCGTCGGCGGCGACCAGCGCGACCTCGTCGAAGCGCTCGCACATCTCGCCGGCCTTGGCATAGCGCATGACGACCCGGTCACCGATCGACAGCTCGCGCGCGGCTGAGCCCTTGACCGGGCTCTGCACCTCGCCGGCGCCCTCGGTGCCGATCGCCTTGAGCCCTTCGGGCCACGTCGGCGTCGGCTGCCGGTTCTTGTTGGTCGGCCCCGACGCGATGTAGCCGCCGGCGAACAGTGTCGCGATGTCCGGAGCCGGCTTGCGTACGACCGAGAGCACGAAGTACGCCGCAGGGCGCGCCTCGAACGCGTCGTAGCCGTCGAACAGCGTCGGCGCGAACAGCCCCGAGCCGGCGGTGAGCTCGGTGATCGCCGGGTCCTGGCCGGTGACCTCGAGGCTCCCGGTGCCACCGGCGTTGACGATCTCGAGCTTGGCGCGCCGGGACACCGCGGCGACGACCTCGGACCGGCGCTCCAGCAGGTCGGCGGCGGAGCGCTTCTTGACGAGGCGTACGGCCGGCGACGAGTCGGGAAGGCCGGCGATCTGTGCGTCGTAGAACATCACCCCGACAAGGTCGAAGCCCGGCCGGGCGGCGATGGCTGTCGCCAGCGTGCCGGCCTGCTCGGCGGTGTGCACGGGGGAGCGGCGCACGCCGAGGTGCACCGGCCCCAGCTTGAGCGAGGAGTCGACGTCGATGCAGACTCGGATCGACGGGTGGCCGGCCCCGAGCAGGCTGTCGATGTGGTCGAGCGACTCGGTGCTGTCGACCATCACGGTGATCTGCGCGCGGCGCCGCTCGTCGGCGACGAGATAGTCGAGCGAGCCGCGGCTCGTCGTGGGATAGGCCAGCAGGATGTCGTCGATCCCGTTGTCGACGAGCCAGTTGGACTCGGCGAGCGAGTACGACATGACGCCGGCGAAGCCGTCGCGGGCCAGCGTGCCCTCGAGGATCGACCGCACGCGCACGGACTTGCTGGCGACGCGGATCGGTACGCCGCCGGCCCGGCGTACGAGGTCATCGGCGTTGGCCCACAGCGCCGGCTCGTCGATCACCGCGAACGGGGTGTCCAGGTCTTGTGTCGCGGCGAGCAGTCGGGCGTACGGGCTGGACGTTTGTGGCACGCCGTCAGTATGTCGCACCGCCGGTGCAGGAACCGGTCGCGGATACTGGACCGATGCGCAGGCTCACCCCACTTCTCCTGGCGGTGGCGATCGTGGTGTCGGGCTGCACGTCGGGCTCGTCGGACCCCGAGCCGACGCCGACCGCGACGACGGCCCGCGCCATCACCTTCGAGTCGCTCAAGCTCGACTGGCCGACGGCGCAGGGACGTCTCGTCGTGCCCGAGGTGCCGGCGGCACCGGCCGGCTTCGACGCCGAGACGCTCGACCGGATGGCCGCGGTGCTCAAGAAGTGGGCGCGGCTGAGCACCGTCGACGACGGCATGTGGCACAGCGGCGACCCGCTCAGCGACGTCCGCGCGGTGCTGCCCAAGGACACCGCCAGCACGTACGAGGAGCAGCTCAGGGGTGTGGTCTCGCCACACCTCGCCGTGGCGAACGTGTTCGGCGACGACGTCACGGTCGTCGGCACGCCCATGGTCACCGCAGCGTGGCACGTCTCGACGGAGAAGGACCAGGCCAACGAGTCGTTCGTACGCCTCGAGCTGCAGACCCGCGCCGCGTACGAGGTGCGGATCGGCAACGGGCCGAGCCGGGTCATCGGCGTGCTGCGGGTGCACAGCCTCAGCGCGTACAAGGACACGACCGACGACTTCGGCATCGGCGGTGGGTGGCAGGAGTTCGGTGCCAGTGACTGTGCCCTGGCGCTCGACGACGCGCTGGTGCCTGACAGCGACCGCGCGGACTCCCTCGATGACCTCCAGACGTTCATCCGCATCGGCAGGGGATCGACGGTGCAGATGCCCGAGCTGCTCGCGCACGACCGGCTCGATCCCGACTACGTCGAGCGCTGCCGCAACGGCCAGGCCTGAGGGCTCTTCTCGCTGGTTGAGGTCTGGAGCGACGTGGAGCCTCGAAACCACCGCGCGCCTCACCCACTACGATGGACCCGGGCTTCGGCCCGTACGCCTCTGTAGCTCAGTTGGTAGAGCGCCTCACTTGTAATGAGGATGTCGCGGGTTCGAATCCTGTCGGAGGCTCAAGGGAAAATCGGGTTCGATGATTCGGGCCGCGCACCCCCGGCGCTCCCCCGCCGGTTGAGGACCTCCAGACCGGCCTGATCGGCGCTGTCGCCGAGGTAGTGCACGTAGATCTGCGTGGTCTGCAGCGACGAGTGCCCGAGCCATGCCTGGACCGTCGAGATCGACACCCCCGAGGCCAGCCAGAGGCACGCCGCGGTGTGCCGCAGGTCGTGCAGCCGCCGGCCCCGCCCGGTGGTGGTCCAGCGGATGGACCGCTTGAACCCGGCGGCGTGCAGCCGCCCGCCGCTGGACGAGGTGAGGAGCAGGTCGTCGGCGCCCTTGTCCTTCGCCATGCTGCGCACCAGCGGCAGCAGCTCCTCGGACAACGGGATGTGACGGGTCCGGCCGCTCTTGGTCGACTTGGGCTCCACCGACTCGGGCGCGGATCGACGGACGACCAGCCGGGGCATCGGCACCTCGATGAAGTCGGCGACTCGCAGCTCGCGCGCCTCGGACCAGTGCAGACCGGTCCAGGCGAGCAGCCAGACGACATCGGCGAGGTGGTCGTCGTACGCCGCGATGTCGCTGCGGACGTCGACCAGCTCGGGCTCGGTGAACGGCTGCATGCCCTGAGCCGGCAGCACCTGGTGCGCCACGCTCGTGCGAGCAACAGGGTTGTCGACGCGCAGTCGCTCGCGCACGGTCCACGAGAAGAAGCCCGACAGCACCGCGCGGAATCTTTTGACTGACGACTCCGCGTACCGGCGCGACCAGGCATCTAGGACGCGCTGAACCTCGCGATCGGTCACCCGCCCTAGGTGCAGGTTGCCGAGATTGGGCGGCATCAGCTTCACCATCTCCATGTCGGCCTTGTAGGTCTTCACCGCGACGGTGTGCCGTCGTGACTCCATATAGGTGGCGAACGCCTTGCGCACCTGAACCTCGCCAGCACGCGGATCGGTCCCGCCAGCGAGGGCGGCCTTCTCCCGGCTCAGCCATCCATCGGCTTCGCGCTTGGTGTCGAACGTCTTGCTGGTCACGTACTCGCGGCCGTTCTTGAGCGTCGCTCGCCAGCGCCCCGAGCGGTCCTTGCGGACGGGCATCAGGACGCTCGTTCCTCGATGTACGCGAGCAGCTCGTCCTCGCGGTAGCGCGGTGTGTGGTCGGTGACCCACACGAACCGCGGCCCCTTGCCGGTCTGGCGCAACCGGCACAGCGTCGAAGGCGTGACGCCGAGGATCTTCCCAACCTGCGCCGGCGTCAGCAGCTGAATCTCTGTCATGGCACTCGTCCGTCCTCCCACCCCGATAGTGGATAGCCATCTCGACCCTCCAGTCTGAGCCGGTGAGGTGGGGTACGCTCCGGCTCGAGTGACATCTGTGGAGAACCAGTTGCATGGCCTGCGCCCTGTGGATACGGGCACAACCCCTAAGGCCCGATGCCATGTGTCCTAGGGCCAGGGAGCGTCGAACTTTCGGGGGAACGTTCTCTGCGGTGCACCAATCGCGGTTTGCCACCGGTGATCTTGAGCGTCGCTTCGGAATTTGCCCAGCGAGCTGTCAGATTGCGGGCATGTGATCCTGGCCCTGATGAGTGCGTGACCTTGAATGTCAGGTCATCTTCAAAGGCTTCGCCTTGTCGTCACCTTCAGGCGGTCGGCATTGATCGGTTTGACCTTGGCAATCGGCCAGGTGCCTGTCATTTGCTCGAGTAGTGCCTGGACAGCAGGCGTGTAGGGAATCTCAACGGTGCGCCACTTCTTCGTCAAACCGGTGAACGGTTCGCCAATCAGCTGAACTATCTCGGTCGCTTCTGCTGGTGTGACCGTGCGCCGGTTCTGGGCTAGCAACACGAACAACGAGCGAGGCGAGGCAGATGTGGTCACTAGGTGCCTGAATTGGAGATCGGTGCATCTGCGATTGCGCCGAACCGCCCACTCCACGAGCGCGGGATAGGCCGGGTTGGAATCGCCGAGGATGTCTTCCATCTGAGAAAAGACGGCATCGCGAACTGTGTGTGACAAGACTCGACTTTGAAAGAAGCGGATCCAGTCGGCTCTACTCAGAAGGTCCGACGAGACGATTGACGGAAATGATTTTGACGAAACCTTGATCGCTCGCTCCTTTACGGACCACTCAGCCGAGGCGAGATGTTCGAATAGGAGAGCGTCAAGCTTGACGAGGTGGGTCCGAAGGGCCTCACCTATCAGCGCTGGTGGTCCCAGCGGCAGAGTTGACGCCGGCATCGGGCGAGAAGGTTGCGCAGAGCGGGCTAGCCGAACCACGACCCGCGCGCCACCGCGTATGCGGCCGTCAGATTGCAGGACGGCTCGTGCGAAGGTGTTTCGCACGTCGGGGTCGATCGCTGAAACGCCGATGTCGCTCGGGCGCCCGCCGTTCAAGAACTTGATGATCGTGTCATCTAGACCAAATCGATGCACGTAGAGGGCTGCATTCGCGACAGTGAATCGGAGGCGGGAGTGTTCGACTAGCGCCGGCCAATACGTCGAGTCGACGGCGGTGAGTCGACCAACTTGGCAACGATGATTTGAGTAGCGGACGATGGCGTCGACCTCGGGCGCGACCCGCCGGATGTCGGAGAGCACTGACTCGAATTCCTTCGGGTCTCGAATCGAGTGCCAGCGTGGATTGAGACTGCGAGCCGACTTTATGAACGACGAAAGATCTTCGAGGATGACCGAATACACGGCGGGCTTCTTGTCGCGAATTGTTTCGAGGGCGAGGTCGGAGTGCTCTCCGAGGGCATACGTCAAGTTTGACGGGTTGATCTCGTAATGCCCCGAGTCGACGAGGCCATCTGCGATCGCAGCGTCAAGGCGCGCGAGCTCTAGTGGTTTCAGGTCCAAAATCTGGATCATCTGAAGCAGCGATTGGGAATCGGCCCCACCGTCAGCTTCCGGTGGAGATGGGACGGCGATATCCGGCAGCATGCGCGAGAGCAGGTCGCGGGTGGGATCGCCCAACTCGTACGCTGTTTCGGCTGCGGCGCCGGCGAGCAATGCGCCGAGGAACTCTGTTCGGCGAGGTTCCGCGACACCGTCGGAGTGAGCGAGGAATTCGAATCCGGCGGCCCACCTCGGCGCTAGGGCAGTGACGAGAGCCAATGGTCGGGCACCATTTCTCAAATAGTCTGTGGTGAAACCCGATTCACGTTCACCGCCCGCGCACAGCCGGTCCGCGGCCATTTCCAAGAGCCTGGATTGGGGTTGACTGAGGAGCTGATCGAAGATCGAAACGTTCAAGACCCCGTCACCATCGTCCTCCTGACGCTCCATTCGCTCGATAACGGCTGCGGCATCAGCCGGAGTAAGTTCGAAGAATGGGTCGAAAAGGTTCTGACGCACGTTGTGGATGAGGTATCGCTTCGCAGTGGTACTTACCCGGCTGTCGTTGTATCGAGAGACGTACAGCGTGAAGTTGTCGTCGATGTAGCCTCGCGCGAGGAGTTCGAAAGCCAATGAGTCGGGCAGCGTTCGGCGGCAATACTCCGCGTAGGTGATCTGCTCACCTTCGTGCTCAGCGTCGGGATCCTCAGTGGTGATCGAAAGGGTGCTGTCGCCGATCAGGTCGCGCATCGCGGAGTGGGACAGCTTCGCTTTGCGAGCAACGAGCTTCTCTCGCTCCTCAATCCAATCGGTCTCCTCCGCGGCGGTTGGGGCCAGGGACCGCGGGTCGAATCCGAGCAAGTCGACCATGTCGTCCACTGTGATCGAAAGGGATGCTTCATCATCTCCCAGGGTGACTCCGAGCAGACCCTCATTCGTGACGCCCTCCCAGAACGCGGTGGTATCGGTGTCGTCCGGCTCGAACGTTTGGTCTCCGACCGTGAACTCGATCTGGGAGTCCGAATCGAGCCCGAGTTGGCGCTTCATCCGGACCAGATGGGTGTGCAGTTCGTCGCTGAACGTCACAGCGCGATCACGAGACGTTTCAGCGTTCTGGATCGATGCGAGGTCTCGATCGATCCGACGGATCGCTGCGCCGGAAACGATACGGCTCATCCTGTACACCTCGTCGAGGTCTGACGTTCCGTTGCGGATTTGTTCGTAGTCGGACAAATAGAGGTTCTTGTACACGACCATTGCGAACAAGCCGGCCGAAGTGAGGGTGGTAAGCGCCTGTGTACCGGAACTCGTGACTTCACGGAACATCAGAAATTCGTTTCGGATGTTCTTGATAAGCCGCATGTCGACCAGACTGGACGACACGAGATCGATCAGGTCGTTAGGTATATCCGAGGCCGCCTGGCGGACAGTTGCCCATACGTGGTCGGTTGAACTCTCGTGCGTCAAGAAGGGAACGACCGGCACTATCAAGTCAAAGAACTTCGCTCTATCGACCGCAGCGCCTTGACTGGCGGATCCCCTTTCGAAATCAAAAACGCTGTCTCGGATT
This sequence comes from Aeromicrobium sp. Root344, assembly GCF_001425755.1. Taxonomy (GTDB): domain Bacteria; phylum Actinomycetota; class Actinomycetes; order Propionibacteriales; family Nocardioidaceae; genus Aeromicrobium. The sequence goes on from NZ_LMDH01000001.1 coordinate 2,103,572, forward strand.
GCATAGACGAACTGGACTCGCCTAGCCCTCCTTAGGCGGCTGCCGCCATGCACCTGTTGAGCGTTGTTGAGCACCGTGTTCAAGTCTCGAAGATCATCAAAGATCGCAGGGTTGTCGAATCGGTCGAGGTCTTCGAAAATAACGAGTTCTGTCTTGCTGATCTCGAAGATGTAGACGATTTCGTCGAGCCAATCATCGAAGTAGTTCCCTGCGGGGTCCTCAAGCTTGAGTGTCGCAGGGCCAGCGCGAAACTGGACTGATCGATTCCGGTATGCGATGAAGCCTGAGAGAGAAACGAGGGCGTTGGCGCCAAGCAGGAACGCCCCAGCGATGGCGGCAGCCTGAAACCTTTTCGGCCAATCGTCGATGATTTGGGTCGGGTCGTAATTGCGGAGTAGGCATGTGAGTCCTGCAGCCAAGGTGCCTATGGAGAGGACGTCCCTCGCCAGACGCCAGGAGGACTGACGTCCGGGCCTGCGAAATCTCGACGCCGGTGCCTTTCTCGGAGCGATTCGAAATAGGAGCTGTTTGAGGATCTCCTTCTGGAGGAGATTGGTTGGGTACCGAGGGGGACCCGTGTCTTCAGTTAAACCAACGGACGCCAGCGAGACCGTGAACGCCCGCTTCGATTCCCTCCTCGCGACTTCGCGAAGGATGCTGCTCTTGCCGCTGCCATACGAACCTGAGAGCGCGATATTTCGAAGGAGTTCGTCGTCGCTCTTGGTCGCATCAACGAGCGCTTTCACGTAGGGCTCGTGATCGTCGGAACTGAACGACGGTGTCAGTGGGTCCAGTGCGGGCGCGTTGGGATCTCGTTCGTTGCCGAGAAACGTCAGCTTGGCTCGAATACCTGACACTCGGTGATCATAGGGAATGTGCGCGACCAATTGTGAGAATAACGCGTTGATGGATCGCTCCATCGGCCGCGACCAAGGCGCCTTTGTAGCGCTAGCGACCCGTGGCGCGCGTTCCTCTATGCGCGAATGGCCTTCGCGGCCGGCTTCGGGTTGAATCTCGAACCGCTACTAGAAGCGGCGGGCTGACTTATACACCGCATCGAAGAGCCCATTTCGTACTGCGCTCAATGTTGAATCCCACTTCGGCTCTGACTGCAGTGTTCCTTTCCGGGCTAGCCTGGCCAGCTCGTACACCACACGACGGCACCCGGCCGGTGACGCCAGCGTTCGGTCGACGCAGGTGCCGATCGGGTGCTCGAGGGTCTGAATACGGTCGACTACTTCGACTGCGATCGCACCTTGAGCGGACGCGCGGCGTTCCTCGTACGCGGCTCTCCGGCATGCCTGCGAGCACCAGATTCGCGGTCGCCCGATGGGCTTCCTCTGCACATCGTTGCCGCATCGGGGGCATGTTCCCCCTGCGAGCTTCCGGCGATTCTCCTCGCGCATTTCGCGCTTCTCGTATGCACTCATGCCCCCTAAGGCCTTTCGTACGGACGCAAGGGGACACCGAGAATGCAAGAGGTGTGTGGATGTTGGCGGACACTTCGCGTTGAGGGGGAACGTCGTCGATCGTCTCTACGGACAGGCTTTTGGCAATGACGGACACGGGTCCGCCGTTCACGACCTCAAGGAGACCCATTGTGGCTCCGGAGCGGCGTCCCAGCTGGGCTCGCTGGCCTCGCGCTTGACGAAGCCGCTACGACGTACTCGGACACCACGCGCCCACTGGACGCGATCGCGCGCGGGCCCAGAAAGCAGCGGTTCTCAATACGAACGACAAGCGGGCGAGTACCAAGTTCACCCGGCACGTAGGTGGGCGTCCAGAGCCTTGAGCGCCCAGCGAGAATCTGCTCGAACGTCCTGGTGCAGCATATGGACGGCCAACCCGTCGAGCAACGCGTGCAGGCGCGCCACCTCGACGTGTGAGGCCGGCCGGCCCAGCGACCTCAAGGCCTTGGCACAGACCTTGCGAGTCGCCGCGAAGGCGCGTTCGAACGCCGCACCCAGATCCTCGCTCGTGAGAGCCGCCGCTCCGAGAGAGACGAACACCCGGACCTCAAGACGACGCTCGTCATCCAAGGGCAGCAGTTCCGCCAAGGCCGCTCTCGCCCAGTCCTCCCGAGAGCGGTCTAGAGCGTTGATCCGCTCGGAAAATCGTTCGACCACCAGCTCGATCGCGTGAACTCGAACGCTGGCCTGCGTCGGCAGCACGTACCGCAGCGAGCTGGGGGCGAGACCCGCTTCGGCAGCGACGTTGCGCACCGAGAGGGCTTCGATGCCTTGCCGCGACAAGACCCTCCATGCTGCCTGAGAAACGGCAGCCAGCCTTTCGTCTCTGTCCAGGGAGCGAGGCATGGATTGATTGTGGCACACCTGTACGGTTACACTGCCGAACGAATTCGTACAGTCGTGCGAAAATAAGTGGGAGCCGATATGAGTTGGACGATCCTTCTGTTGTCCGGAGTGCTGGAAGCTGTTTGGGCGACCGCGATTGCGGCATCCGATGGCTTCCGGCGCATCGTCCCCACGATCGTGTTCCTGACGGCCGGCGGACTGAGCATGGCAGGACTGGCGTACGCGATGCAGGAGATCTCCGTAGGCACTGCCTATGCAGTCTGGGTCGGGGTCGGTGCGGTTCTGACGGTCTTGGTCGCCGTATGTCGTGGTGAGGAGCGTCTGACGGCTGTGAGGACCGCCCTCTTGGCTGGTCTCATCGTGTGTGTCATCGGCCTGAAGGCGGTTGCCTGATGCCATGGCTGGTGCTGTTGGTGAGCGCCGTGCTCGAGGCTGTATGGGCCACGGCGCTCGACCACAGCGACGGACTGACACAACTCAGTCCGTCGATCGTCTTTGCTGTTGCTTGCCTGGCGAGCATGGGTGCCCTTGCCTACGTCGCCCGGCACATACCGATGAGCGTTGCCTACGCCTCCTGGGCTGGCCTGGGTGCCGGGTTCACAGTTGTGTGGTCGATGATCAGTGGAGTTGAGTCCGTCTCGCCAGCAAAGGTGGTGCTTCTTGCCGGTTTGATCGGCTGTGTGGTCGGCCTCAAGTTGGTGCATCTCCCGGCATCCGACGGACGCTAGGGAAAATCGAGGACACGATTACCGCCGAACCACTTGACGAACCTACTAGACACTCGTAGGTTCCGGGGAAGTCATGGAGGTCCCGTGGCCGTACGAGCCCCCAAGGGGATGCGATGTCGAACCAAGCACCGCGGCAGCTGAACGCCGCACATCTGTTGTTCTTCGTGATTGCGGCAGCGGCTCCTCTGGGCTTCTCGGTCGGAACCATTCCCCTGGCCCTGGGACGGGGAAGCACCGCGTACGCCCTGGCCATCGCCGTCACCGCGGTAGTCCTTGCCATCTTCGCCGTGGGCTATGTCGCGATGTCACGGCACATCGACCGGCGCGGAGGCCTGTACGAGTTCGTGAGGGCGGGGCTCGGACGAAGTGCCGGGACCGGGGCCGCTTTCATGGCGGCGCTGACCTACGCGGCGGCAGGCACTGGGGCGATCGGTGTTCTTGCGGTGCTGGCGGATGGATTCGCCACTGACACCCTTCACGTGAACGCGCCTTGGTGGGTGTGGGGGCTCATCGGGACGGCGCTTATGGGACTTCTCGGAGTTCTCAACGTCGAGCTCAACGCGCGGGTTCTTGGTGTGGTCATCGTGATCGAGGTTGTCATTCTGCTCACGGTCTGCACGGCGGTGCTTGTCCAAGGTGGCGCAAGCGGTCTGACCCTCGAGCCGTTCAAACCGAGCGTGCTCCTTGATGGATCGGTCGGGACTGCATTTGCCCTCGCAATCGTCGCCTTTGCCGGGTTCGAGGCAAGCGTCATCTATTCGTCTGAGACCAAGGACCGCGAGCGGTCGATCCGCCGCGCCGCCATCGGTGCGCTGGTGCTCATGGCGGTCATGTACGCGTTCGTGAGCTGGGCGATCGTGGTGGCCTTGGGAAGCGGCCAGACCGTCGAGATGGCGAATGCCAATCCAGTGGCTGTGTTCTTCGCTGTCACCCAGGAGTATGTCGGCAGCTGGATGCGGCACGTCGTCGAGCTGATGGTGGTGTTCAGCTGGTTCGCATCGGTCCTGGCTTTCCACAACGCGACATCCCGCTATCTCGCCGCGATGGGATCGGACGGCATGATTCCGCGCTGGTTCAGCGTGGCCAATGCGAAGACGCGGGCACCGTGGCACGCCAGTGTGGCCCACACGGCACTGACCGCGGCCGCTGTGCTGCTCACCATCATCATCGGCGCAGATCCCTACCTCGATCTGTTCGTTCTGGGCAGCACTCCGGCGCTGATGGGCATTCCAGCCCTGGAGATCGCGGCCAGCGTGGCCATCTTCGTCTTCTTTGCCAGGAATCGACGTGGCCACAGCGTGTGGGAGGTCTCAGTGGCGCCGGCGTTGGCGGCAATCCTGCTGTCGGTGTTCCTCTGGCAGATCGTCGCTCAGCTCGACTTGTTCACCGGGCGCGGCGCAGGTGTGAACACCGTCCTCTGGGGATCTGTGGCCAGCGCCTTCGTCATCGGTTTGATGCGCGGGGCATGGCTGAATCGGCATGAGCCGCACGACGAGGAGCTCGTCGACGCAGTCTGAAGGTCACCGACCGGCCTGGTTCCTTGATGAGCCGGGCCGGGTCGGCGGCGCATGCCGGACCTCCCAGCGCTGGGCCACGCGTGGGAGCGACGACCTCGGCCTACGGGAGCTGAGCGCGTGTCTCGAGTTCCTGGACGTGCGGATCCGACCACGACCCTGGCGCAATCGTCTCCACCCAGATGATCCGCGCCTCCGTCTTGGCTGGGTTGGACCACGAGAATCGGGTTCTGGTCGGCACCAGCAGAGAGTCCTCCTCGTCAAGAATCACGTCGCGCCCCGCGACCGTGAACCGGACCTGCCCGGCGAGTACGAAGGCGAAGGTGTCACCGCCGCGCGAGTACTCGCCGCCGCTGTCCTCTCCGGGTGGCACGGTGACGAGGGACGGGGCAATGCCGTGCCCGGGATAGGCTAGTTCCTCCCACGTGACATTGCCACGGCCGGTCGGACGCTCATCTCGCCGCATGACCATCTGATCCGACGGTCCGTAGGCAGTCAGCGCGGCCATGGGCATCTCATAGGCGTCGGCGATACGTGAGAACAGCTCGGTCGAGACCGCTGCCTGTCCTCGCTCGACAGACGACAAGAGAGCGGGGGACACCCCGATGGCAGCGGCGGCTTTTCGAAGGCTGAGCCCACGTCGATTGCGGGCTGCGCGGAGCATGCGGTTCTCGCGATCAAACTCCGGTTGCGTTGTGCCGCCCGAATCGCCGAGCGCTGTGCGTATCGCGGCAGGATTCCACCCGTGCTGGCGGCGCAGTGCGGCGATGTGAGCGGCCCGCTCGGCCTGGGACTTCGAATAGCGTCGCTGCCCGCCCGTGGTGCGCTCCGACGTGATCAGACCCTGGGTCTCCCATGTCCGAAGTGTCTGCGGGCTCACTCCGACCCGGGTGGCTAACTCGCCGACGCCCACCACGTCGAGAGCATTCTGTTCGCTCATGCCGCTCAAACTAGCGCATGCCGCCGACAAAGCCTCATGGACAAATGTAGGGACAGCTCTCGACAAACCTACTAGAACTATGTAGGTTTCTGGAATGTCGTACTCACACCGGAGTGCGGATCGATACGGAGGCGTTACCGATGACCGATGCAGCGAAGATCTGGACCCACGAACGAGGTACTCGGGCTGTGACGGTCCGTCGTCCCTTCGCAGTGGTTGCCAGGCTTCTGGCTGATCCGTCGCGGTACTCGGAGTGGGCGATCGACTACTTCACGAGTCCAGTTGCGAAGGTCGACGTCTCGACCTATCGCGTCTCGACTCCTCCGGGCGACCGCCGTTTCCGCGTCGACGCCGATGTCGATCGCGGGACGTTCGATCTCTACCTCGCGCCGCTGGACGGGCCCTTCAGCTATCCGATTCCGATCCGCGTCCTTCACAACGGCGAGGGAGCCGACGTCATCTTCACAGTGACGCGGGAACCAGAGCTTTCGGACGAGGACTGGCGCCTGTCTCTGCTGTCACTCGAGAACGAGCTGAACGCCCTCAAGCGTCTGCTCGAGTCCTGACCACACCCTGCGTCTCATCGCACTTCCACAAGGAGCACCCATGTCATACAGGCTAGGAATCGATGTCGGCGGCACGTTCACTGACTTCGTCGCAACCGATGGGGACCATCCCTTCAAGGGCAAGGTCCCGACTGTACGCGGTGACGAGTCAGTCAGCGTCCTTCAGGCCGTCGACGCCGCGGCGGCGCACTACGGTCTGACGCGACCAGATCTGCTGGCGGACATGGAACTGATCGTGCTCGGCACCACGGTCGTCACCAACACGATGCTCGAGTACAACGGATGCAAGACCGGTCTGATCACGACTGAGGGCTTCCGCGACGTCATCGAGCTTCGTCGCGGCTACCGGGAGAGTCTGTTCGATCTCAGTCTGCCTGCGCCCCACCCGATCGTTCCGCGTCGTTTCCGTGTCGGCGTGCCCGAGCGAATCGACGAGAACGGGTTGATCGTGAAGGCCCTCGACGAGGAAGCGGTTCGCCAGACCCTCCGGGAGTTCGGCGAAGCCGGCGTCGAGGCGATCGCCGTCATGCTCCTGTTCTCCTTCGTCAATCCAGAACACGAACGCCGGGTGAAGGAAATCGCCGCCGAGGAGCTGCCGGACGTCTTCGTGACACTGTCCTCCGACGTGCTGCCGCAGATCCGCGAATTCGAGCGGGTCAGCACGACGGTCGTCAACGCGTACACCAGCCCCCAGCTGAAGGAGTACCTGAACAAGCTCGAGGGCAGCCTTCGCGACGCAGGCCTGGCTGGGTCCCTCCTGATCATGCAGTCAAACGGCGGCGTGATGGATGTGGCCTATTCGGGTGACCACGGCGTGGATGCCGTGCTGTCCGGCCCTGCCGGCGGTGTGGTGGCGGCGACCCGTCTGGGCGAGCAGTCGGGCTACCGGAACGTGATCACAGCCGACATGGGCGGCACCAGCTACGACGTGTGCTTGATCCACGACGGACGCCCGGAAGTGGCGACGGACCAGTGGCTCAGCCGCTACCGCATCGCCGTGCCGCTGATCGACGTCCACACGATCGGTTCCGGCGGTGGCTCTGTCGCTTGGGTCGACAGCGCGGGAGCACTGCGCGTCGGTCCGGAAAGTGCCGGGGCCTTCCCCGGACCAGCCTGCTACGGCCGAGGTGGCGAGCGTCCGACCATCACGGACGCGAATGTCGTGCTCGGTTACATCGAGCCCAGCTTCTTTGTCGGCGGCGCGATCGAGCTGGACGTCGAAGCCGCTCGGAGCGCCATCGAGGAGCACGTCGCCAAGCCGCTCGGCATGTCGATCGAGGAGGCGGCGGTTGGCATCAGTCGCATCGCGAACCATGCCATGTCCGACGCGCTTCGATTCGTGTCGGTGTCCCGCGGACGGGATCCTCGTGACTACGCCCTCATGGCTTTCGGTGGCGGCGGTGCCATCAGCGCTGGAGTTCAGGCACTCGACGTCGGCATCAAGACGATCCTGGTGCCCAAGAACGCTTCCGTGCTCAGCGCGCAAGGCGGGCTGATGGCTGACTTCAAGGTGTCGAGGATTCGAACGGTGCTGCAGAACAGCGAGAAGCTCGAGCTGGACCTCCTCAGCGACGTGCTAGTCGGGATGCAGGACGAAGCTGAAGGTCTGCTGGACAAGGCCGGATCGACGCTGGGTGTGCAGGTCGACCGATTCCTCGACATTCGCTACCCGGGACAGGTTCAGGAGGTGATCGTCCCGCTCAAGAGCCGGACGCGTCGGATCACCAAGGTGAACCTGTCGCGGGCCATTCGCGACTTCCACGATCTGCACCACCAGCTGTACAAGTTCTCCCGTCCCGGCGAGCCGGTCGAGATCGTGTCGGCACGTCTGGAGCTCACCGGCGAGCGTGAACCAGTCGTTCGCAAGGCGCTCCCATTCGATGGGGAGAGCTCGGACGCGGCGCTCGTTGGAGAGCGAACGGTCTACTTCGAGAGCCTGGGGTTCAACGACACTCGGGTGTACGACGGCAGCAAGCTGAAGCCAGGCAACCTCATCCTCGGACCTGCGGTCATCCATGAGCCTGACACCACAATCGTCGTGCTGCCCAACCAAGAAGCAGTGCTCGACCAGTTCGAGACGTACGTCATCGAGGTCGTGGAGTGACCACGTCCGCGAACGGGGTCGTCGACCTGGAGATCCTGCGGCACAAGCTGCAGGCGGTCACCGTGGAGATGGCGGCGACGCTGTCGAGTGGTGCACTTGCACCGAGCATCAATGAAGAGCGTGACTTCGCTGTCGGGATCGTCAGCCCAGCTGGCGAGGTGGTGGCCCTCGACAACCCGATGCGACTCGGCGCGCTGGAGCACACTGCCCGCGGCCTGACGCGGTACTTCAAGTTCGACATGCAGGACGGTGACGTGGCTCTGGCGAGCGATCCGCACCGCGGACCGCGAACCGTGCATGACTGGACCGTCCTGATGCCACTCATCATCAACAGCACGACAGTTCTTCACCTGATCGCCGTCGGGCATGTGCGAGATGTCGGCGGCATGTTGGGCGGCAGCTACTACCCGCCGGCCGAAGACGTGTGGGGGGAGGGTGTCCCCGTATCCCCGGTCAAGGTGCGTCGTTACGGGCAACCGGTGCGCGACATCGTGCAGACGGTGCTGCTGAACAGCCGACTGGAGGACGAGGTCGCCCGTGATCTGGAGACCCTCGTGGCCAGCCTGCACGTCGGGCGCGACAGGCTGAATGACCTCGTCCAGACGTATGGGCTTGAGCTCGTCAGGGCGGCTGCCGACTACACCCTGGACTACACCGAGCGTCGGGTGCGGTCGTTGGTCGCTGACTGGCCGGACGCCTCAGGTCGGGGGGAGGCTGTCCTGACCCACAACGGTGTGGACTCCATTCGGGCGAGCGTCAAGGCACAGTGCACGATCGACGGCGACACCATGACGATCGATCTCACGGACACAGATCCGCAGCAGATCGGCTTCGTCAACAGCACGGCAGGCAATACGACCGGCCTTGCGCTGGTGCCGTTGCTCTCGGTCCTGGACCGTGACATCGGGGTGAACTCTGGATTGACCCGCGCGGTCAAGATCGTCTTGGTGCCGGGCTCCCTGGTCAACGCGGATCACCCCGCTGCTGTGGGTTGGTCCCCGTATCACTGTGGATCCGAGATCGTCGAAGCGGTCTCCGAGGCGTTCGCAGGTGCTCTGTCTGCTGTGGCCGTGAATCCCGGTGCCTCGCGCCCGCTGGTCGTCATCGCACCGAATGTCGATGTGATGCAGCGCGTCGACCCGGGGCAGTTCGCCATTGGACGCGGTTGCGCGATCGAGGGCGTCGACGGCTGGGGCAGCGCTGCGACATTGGCCCGTGCTTCCTTCCCGTCGATCGAGGCGTGGAACTCCACCTGCGATCTGCCGATCCGGCGTATGGAGATGGTGGAAGACAGCGCGGGATCGGGTGAATGGCGAGGAGCGGCGGCGGTCGAGGTCGTCATCGACATCCCAGTCAACCGCCCCATCACGTTGTTCGCGCCGGCCTCCGACTCTGGCGAACGTCGAGGAACTGGGGGCTTCGTTCACTTCTCGGACGACGGGGTCGACCTGCCGACACCCGCAGTAGTTGTCAACGAGCCGATGCAATACCAGTCGTTGAGGCTGGTGTCCGCCGGCGGGTCCGGCTACGGAGATCCTCTCCTTCGTGATCAATCGGCTGTACGAGACGACGTCCTGGACGGGCTCGTCTCATCGGAGGCCGCAACCCGCACGTACGGACTCAACTCATCTGACCCCATACCGTCTGCCTCGAACGATCGAGCGGCGACGTCGACCCCGAGGGGGAATCATGGCCGCTGATCCGGTGACAACGGAGATCATCCGAAACTACATGGAAACCGTCGCTGCAGAGGTCGTGCAGACCATGGTGCGCACGGCAGTTCAGCCGATCTTCAACGAGGCGCACGACTGCTCCGGAGGACTCTTCTACTACAACAACGACGAGGTCAGCCTGATCGCTCGAGCAGACGCCGTCCCCAACCAGGTCTTCCCGAGCCTCCAGTCGGTCGAGGAATGCCTTCGATTCTTCGCCGGTGACCTGAGCGAGGGCGACGTCATCATCGTCAGCGATCCGTACTACGGGGGAAGTCACATTCCCGACTACACCGTGGTCAAGCCAGTCTTCTTCGACGGCGAGCCGCTGTTCTTCCCAGCGGTTCGTGGCCACGTGCTCGACGCGGGCGGTCCGGTCGCCAGCTCCATGAATCCCAATGCCACCGAGATCTGGCAGGAGGGCTTCCGGTTCGCTCCGCTCAAGCTCTACGAGAAGGGCCATCTGCGGCGCGAGGTCTGGTCGTTGATGCTGTCCAACACGCGCATGCCCAAGATGATGGAAGGCGATTTCGGCGCCATGATCGGCGGCTGCGCCGTGGGGGAGACCCGTCTGAGGGAGCTGGTCGGAAAGTACGGCGTCGAGACCGTTCGCGACTCGGTCGAGGACCTCCTCGACTACACGGAGCGACGATTTCGCGACATCGTCCGAGAATGGCCCGACGGCGTCTATCACGGCGAAAGCTCACTCGACACGGACTACCAGGGGAATGAAAACATCACTGTCCGGGTGACCGTCGAGATCGACGGTGATCGGATCCGAGCAGACTTCTCCGGCAGCGATCTGCAGACACCGAGCGTCATCAACAGCACCCGGGCAAACACCCTGTCCTACCTTTACAGCGGGTTGTCCGCGCTGGCGCCGGATCTGCCGATCAACTCAGGCGTCTACCGGTCCGTCGAATCGGTGACGGTGCCCGGTTCCGTCGTGCACTCCCTGCCGCCTGTTGGAGCGGGTCTTGCGACGACAGCGATCGGTGCCGACGTGGGCGAGGCCGTCATGGCCGCGTTCGAGCAGTTCGCGCCACGAAGTGTGGCGACCACTGTCATCGACCTCGCGGATCTCTGGTCTGTCGGCAAGGACGGTCGCAGTGGCGAGGACGAGGACTTCATCCAGTTCGACTACCACGCGTCGCCGTGCTCCGCCGGGGGCACGTACGGCGTGGATGGCTGGGGGGCGTGGACGCCGATCTTCTCTGCACTCCAGATCAACTCGATCGAGATGAGCGAGATCCAGTACCCGTGCCTGTACTGGCAGGCTGAGTACACCACGGACACCGCTGCGCCAGGACAGTGGCGAGGGAGCCCGGCCTACATGTTGCGGCGCCAGCCGTACAAGGCCAGCGGATCGACGTTCCACACGGGCATCGTGCAGGCGACGATCAATCCGCTCAGGGGCTTCCAGGGTGGGAGCCCGGGCGTCGGCAACTACATGGTGTTCCGTGACGGCGCAGACGACGAGCTGATGATCTCCAGCGCCGAGATGCAGATCGCGGTCGAGGAAGGCGAGATGGTCGTCGCCCAGAGCGGCGGTGGAGGCGGGTGGGGCGACCCACTCGATCGCGATGTCGACATGGTGCTGTCGGACGTCGTCGACGGGTACGTTTCGGTTGACGGAGCGCGGCACGACTACGGCGTGGTGATCGACGATTCACAGGATGTTGATGTTGCCGCCACGCTGGAGGAGCGCGAGAAATTGAAGATCCAGCGCGCTGACCAACCCTGGACGTCACTGGGTCGTCAGCAGACGCTCAAGCGAATCGGCCTGTTGCCGGAAACGGTCGAATAGGTCCACCCATGTCTCACGACGAGAGGCCGGTGGTTCGAGAGCCGTGCGACCTGCTGATCCATGGCGCGGTGATCGTCACGGCCAACCCACAGCAACACGTCTTCCACGACGGGGCCGTGGCGATCACCGCGGGGCGGATCGCGGCGGTCGGGGCGACGGCCGACGTCGAGGCTCACTTCGACGCCGTCGATCAGATCGACGGGCGAGGGAAGGTGGTCACCCCTGGTCTGGTGAACGGTCATCTCCACGCCAGCCAGCACCTGCTACGAGGATTCGTCCCAGTCTCCGTGACTGACAACAGTGCCTATCTGTTCCAGTGGGTCTTCCCGTACTACCGCACGCTGTCGGCGAAGGATGAATCGATCGCCGCAACGCTTGCGGGCTGCGATCTGCTTCGACGGGGCATCACAGTGATGGCCGATGGCGGGACGGTTCGCCACCCGGCAACTGTCGCTGACGGATTGGCGATGACAGGTATCCGCGCCCACGTCGGGTCGTGGTGCTGGGATCATCCCGACGTTCCCGAGGGCCTCGCCATGGGTACGAAGGAAGCGTTGAGCCGGGCAGCCGACGCGATGGACGAGATCGCGGGACGGCACCCTCGGGTCAGTCCTCTGGCGTCGACCATCGGCCTGGGTCTGAGCTCGGATGCCCTGTTGCAGGGCGTGAAGGCGTTGGCCGATCGTCACGGCTCCTTCATGGACTTCCATCAGTCGTTCGACGATGAGGAGGTCGACGAGCACAACGCTGCGGCTCGCGGTGTCACACCAGTCGAGCACCTCGACCGGCTCGGGATCCTTGACGACAATGCGCGGCTCATCCACCAGCTGGTCACGACGGACCCCGAGTGGGAGATCATCGCTCGATCCGGCGCCTCGGTGGTCCGCTGCACCGGCCCACGAGCTGCGCACGACCTCGCCACGCTTCGTGAGCACGGAATTACCGTCGGTGTGGGTTCTGACACCGTCAACGTGTCGAACACGAGCGATGTGCTGCGGGTGCTGCAGGGTTTCGCCGCCGAGCTGCGAGAGCCAGGTCCGCGGGGCAGTTCCTACGAGATCACTGCGGACGATCTGTTCGACATGTGCACGCTCGGTGGCGCCCGGACGTTGGGTGTTGAAAGCTTCACCGGATCGCTCGAGCCCGGCAAGAGCGCCGATCTGGTCATCTTCGATGCCTGCCGACCTGAATGGACGCCGCTACTGGATCCGGTCAACCAGCTCGTCCTCTCGGCAGATGGCGGAAGTGTCGAAACCGTGCTGATCGACGGTGAGTTCGTTGTCGAGCACGGACGCGTCGTTGGAGTCGACGAAGTCGCCTTGTACGAGCAGGCAGAAGAAGCCGCAGCCGGCGTGTTGAAGCGCATGGGTGCACAGGCGCGCATGGCGAGGAGACGTCTGTCATGAATCTGAAGATCGAGCTGCCTGACTTCGAGGTCACGGCGACCCTGGAGCTGTACAGCGAGCGGGCTCCCCGTGTGTGCCAGGCAATCTACGATTCCCTGGCTGTTCCGCTGGAGACCAGGACGCAGCATGCCTGCTTCGACGGGCACGAGATCTACTGCTTCCTGCCTGAGATGGCAGAGCCGCCACCGATCGAGAATCGGACCATGCGGCCGCGTCCCGGTGAGGTCATGTTCTTTCATGCAGCCAAGAACGACTTCGCCGTTCTCGACTCGGACCGTCTCGCTCCGGGGCAGGGTCCGATGTTCGAGCTCGCCTTGATCTACGGGGAGGTGGACCTGCGTCACCTGTGGGAGGAAGGGCTGCACGGCTCGCTCGTGGGCCGGGTCACCACCAACTTCGCCGCATTCGCCGAGGCTGCCGGACGCACCCTCAACGAAGGAGCAACGCCCCTGCGGATCAGTCGTGAAATTGCCGAGGCGCCAAGTCTCCGGATGAGCGATGAAGGGCAGGACAGTGAGCACCGCGCCTGATGACCGTAGGGGCGCAATCGCCCAGGCTTTCCACAACATCCGCTACGGACATGCCGAGCGCTTCGGCCCCGCCGAGCTGGTGCCGTTCGTGGATGCGGATCCGCTCGCTGCGCGGGGACCGATCTCGCCCCAGCTGCCGTCGCGCCTCGCGATCGCGCTGGGCCCCCAGGCCCCGCTCCTGCAGTCCGAGGACTGCCAGGTTCTCTCCGTCTACACGCCTGAGTGTGCCGGCCGGCGACCCGTGCTCGTCTGGTTCCACGGCGGCGCTCACGTCTCGGGCGGCGGGGAGCTGCCATGGTATGACGGCACTCTTCTGGCCGCCGAGCAGGACATCGTGGTCGTCACGATCACCTCTCGCCTCGGGCTCCTCGGCAACTACTACGACGAGGGTCACCAGGGCCCGAGTCCGTCCACCACCGATCACCTGACCGCAATCGAATGGGTCCGCCGCCACATCGCCGAGTTCGGGGGAGACCCCGGTCGCGTCACTCTGGCGGGCCAATCAGCTGGCGCGTTCTCCGTCGAGGTGCTGCTGCGATGGGGGGTTGGGCCGCATGTTGTCGGCGCGATCCTCCAGAGCGGGAACCTGCGGGATCCGGATCTCTCCCGCACACCGGCCGCGGCGAGGGAGCATTCCCTGCGTTTCGAGAGGATGCTGGCGGGGTTGGCCCTGCGCGACCTCTCAGTCGAGCAGCTGCTCGAGCACCAGCGTGAGTTCGCAGAGCTGACCAAGAGCTTGACGTGGGCTCCCGCCAGGCCAGACGACGAACGACCGCTCGACATACCTATCGTCGGCGGATGGAACGCGGATGACGACCTGCCGTTCACGATGCTGAGTCGTGGACTCGAGACCCTGACGTGGCGCGACCGCGACACGCTCGATGACCAGGTCCAGGCCGACACGGAGAGTCTGTACGTCCTCCCGACGACTGACGCCCTTCGCGAAGCTCACGACAACGGCGCGCAAACCTGGGCCTACCGGTTCGCGTGGCGAACTCCCCACTCACCATGGGGCTCACCGCACTGCATGGAGATTCCTCTTCTTCTTGGCGACTGGCCTGCGTGGAAGGCCGCGCCGATGTTGCAAGGGGTGGCACCCGAGGAGATCGACGTCACCGGCCGCGGCATGCGACACGCTTGGGCAGAGTTCGCCAGGAACAGTTGTCCTGGCGCCGGGTGGTCGCCGTGGGACACCCAGACGGGGTCGATCAACGACCTCCCACATCTCGTCAGGCTGGAGGACCAGCGGTGACTGGCCGCGCCGTGGTGTCGATCGTCCGTCGCGTTGCGTTCGCGGAGACCGATGCAAGTGGGCGGATCCATTTCACGGCGCCGCTTCGGTGGGTTGAGGAAGCAGAGCACCTGCTTCTGCTCCGCGGGGGTGTGCGGGACGTGGCGTGCTTCCCTCGCGTGGACGTTCGCTCGCAGTACCTCGTGTCGTTGGGCTTTGACGACGAGGTCACCGTCGAGCTCGCGGTCGTGCACGTCGGTCGAACCTCCATCGGATACGAGTGGCGCGGGAGTCGTCGCGCCGAGACGTGCTTCGAGGGTCGCCACACTGTGGTGCATGTCGATTTACAAGGTTCGCCGACGGCGTTGCCGGAAGCGCTACGAGACCTGCTCAATGATGTCGAACGTTGACCTGCCGAGCGCAGCCTCGTATGGCCCCGCCGGCAATACAAACGGTCAACGCCGTGGACTCACGTCAGCATATATTGAACGCTTGACGGCCGTTTTGAATCCGATATACTGATCCCAAGGATCCAGAATGAACTGCACCGGAGGCTGACATGGCCCGCACGCCTTGCCGGATGTGGTGTCGTGCTCTAGCGCGATGAAGTCAACCGCAGACGGAGTGAGAGCAGCAATGAAAACAGTCGTGATCGTGGGTAACCCGAAGCCGCAGTCGCGGACCGCCCATGCGGCCACTCTGTTGGCTGCCGCTTTGGGCGGCAAGGATCCCTATGTGATCGATGTGGTTGATCTCGGGCCGGGCGTGCTCAGCTGGGGTGATTCCACCGTGGAAGGAGCGGTTCGCACGGCGGCTGAGGCGGACCTGCTCATCGTGGCGAGCCCCACGTTCAAGGCAACCTACTCAGGCCTCCTCAAGGTATTTCTTGATCAGTTCGCGGGGGGCCACGGGCTGGAGGGATGCGTGACCGTGCCTCTGATGCTCGGCGCGGGACCCGTTCACGCGATGGCGCCCGAAGTGCACCTGAAGCCGTTGCTCGTCGAACTGGGCGCGACGTGTCCCGCTCCTGGCCTCTATTTGTCAGAGCAGACCTACGAGGATGGTGCCGTGATCTCACAGTTTGTTGAACGATGGGGTCCGAGCCTCACAAGACTGATCGACGAGAAGAGGGCCCGATGATGGACGACCCGTTCCGCATGGATCTAGAAGCAGACCCGCCGTTCGAGCGGCTTGGTGGGGCGCCCGAGGATTCGGGTCAACTGCGCAGTGCTTTCGGGTGTTTTCCCACTGGTGTTGTCGCCGTCAGCGCGATGTCTGAGGGAAACCCGATCTGCATGGTTGCCAGCAGCTTCGTCGGTGTCTCAATCTCGCCGCCGCTGGTCGCCTTCTGCGTCCAATGGGAGTCACAGACATGGGCGCGTTTGAAGGACCTGCCTCGTCTCGGCATCAGTGTCCTTGGTGCCGAGCATGACCAGTCCGTTCGTCGGCTGGCCTCTCGCGCGGAGGACAAATTTCATGAGTTGGGGCTCTGCGTGCGCGAAGAGGGCAGCGTCTTCGTCGACGGTGCAACCGCGTGGCTGGACTGCAGTACCCAAGACGTCATGCCTGCTGGAGACCACGGGATCGTGTTGCTGCGGATCCATGAGCTGACTCTCAGACCCGAGGCCGAGCCGCTGGTCTTCCATGGCAGCGCCTTCAGGCAGCTCGGCGTGTCAACACCGGATCAGTCGGCTTCGCCACCGCAACCCTGAGTCTCAGTCAGACTTCGCCCCAAAGGTCCGGCACTAGGTTGATTGCGCCTTCGTGCGGCGTCCAAGGGCGCCACTCTCCGCCTGGATTGGCATGGCGAGCGAACTCAGCCCAAGCCTGGCGCATCTGGCGGCCATATGTCTCGAGTTGATCCGATGGCACACCATGCAACATGGGTGCATGCCTCCACGCATATTGAGCACCGAGGACGAAAGGAATCTCGATGCAGTGGCAAGCGCCCCACGGCGACCCGGGCGCGCTCCACGTGAACTGATATGCCCAGGCAGGTCGGCCGTTCGCATACGACTCACCGAGTGCTTCGAGCGTCGGTTCGGCGTACAGGGAGGCGGTATCTGCATGAGCCTGCGCCTCCAGTAACTCGCGGTGGTGCCACGTAAGCGCGTCGAGGTTGTGGGACATCACGGTGAACGGCAGATCGTCGTCCGTGTTCCAGCCGCCGAGGAGTGCGAGGTCCAGCGGTTGTTCGATGTCTGGCCTCGCCGGTGCCCAGGTCGGTCCGGCGTTCAACCTAGTGAACTCGTCCTGATATTGCAGGAGTGCGCTCACGGGTAGGCCGCGCGGGTCAACCGATTTCATGAGGACGTCAAATGACGCTGAGTGTTCCCTCGCCTGTACGAGGGAGCGAGAGATGCTGGGATCACAGAGGTTGCCGCTTTGCAGGATCGCCCCAGTAACGTGTGGTCCCAGCCCCCATCGAAGCATCACCTCGATGGACGAGGCGCCAGCAGACTGGCCGACCAGCGTGATCCGGTTGGGGTCGCCGCCCAGTTCCTGTATATGTCGGTGGACCCACTCGATCGCGGTGGTCTGGTCGGTGGTTGCCGGGCTCGGCCCCGTGTGATCATCGGGATGGTAGTGGCCAAGAACGCCAAGGCGGTAGGTGACTGTCACGACTACCACGTCCTGTTCCTCAGCGAGACGTACACCGTCGTACCACGGCAGTTCGCCGCCGCCGGTGACGTGCGCGCCGCCATGGAACCAGACCAGTACGGGTCGGTGACCATTCGTATCGGGAGTGAACACCGACACGACGTGGCAACTCTCAGACTGCTCGAGATCGGCTTGCGGCCCCAAGACGGACGCAAGACGCGAAGGTCCCTGAGGCGACAGCGGACCACGCGGGGCGTTGGGATCAGCATCCCGGAGTGGAACGATCTCCGCAGGGCCGAACCGTTCGGCTCGCGCATACTGAATGCCCCGAAAAGCCTGGCTCGTCGGACGCTCACGCGCCGCGGCGGTGCTCAAGTCGATCTCCTACCGGCTGGTGCCCTACTCAAGGAACGCGATCCCCTCAATCTCAATCACGTACCCGGGCTCGATCAGCGAGACGACTTGCACCCCAGTGCTGGCCGGACGATGGGAACCGAAGTATCTCCGCCGCACCGACCAGTACTCCTGAGCCAGCTGCTCACTCAAAGGCACGCTGAAGTAGGTCACCAGTTTTACGACATTCTGGAGTGTGGCTCCGTGCTCAGCCAAGATCCCGCTCATTGTTTCGAATATGCGCTCGCTCTGCGCGACAAGATCTCCAGGCGCGAACGGGCCGCCGTTCTCATCATCAGCCAGCTGACCTGCGATGTAGATCGTGTTGCCGACCCTGACCGCGTGGGCGATGGGAGGAGTCAGTCCCTTGTCGTGCCCGTCGGACTCTGATGATGGGGTCATCCTGCGCTCCCCGCTGTGGATCGATCATGGTTCACGGCGATGTTGGAGGTGATCCCGTTCTCAGCCAGGCGCGGAAAGACCTCATCGGCCACCACGCGCAGGTCGTTGATGAAATCGGGAACGATCACCATGATTCCGTCGAGGTCGCCGCCTTGCACCGCAGTGGTGATGCGCTGGGCGATCGTGTCATAGGAGCCGGCGAGATATCCGTCCATGATCGACTCACGTCGATCGACCTGACGCGCGAAGTGCTTCCGGGCCTCATTGTTGGTGTCGTCCTTGTAGGGAGCCAGAAGTCCGTTCAGCCACTCCATGTCGGTGCCTGCGTTGTAGTAGTCGACTCGCGACTGTGCGCGTTCGTCGGTCGATTCGGGAATCAGCGTGAAGAGGGCCATCGTCCTGAGCCCGGCGTTGCCGGCCTCGCGCGCCATCTGCTTGGCGAGAAGCATCCGCTCGATCGCCTTCTGGTCGTCGCTTCCGACGAAGAAGGCATAATCGCAACTCTCGGCGGTGAACTTGAACCCCGCGCTCGATTGACCAGCACAGGCGATCTTGGGCGCCGAGTAGGGCTTCGGACTCGCCCATGCGCCGCTCGCAGTGAAGTACTTGCCGTTGTGCACGATGGTTTCATCGGACCAGTACTTGCGAGCGACCTCGACCCATTCGGCCGCCAGGCCGTACTTGCCGTCCGTTGGGTCGGGATTCCACTGAGTGAGTTGGGCCAACGACTCCGGCAGATCTCCCGTGACGACGTTGAGCCCTGCTCGGCCGTGAGAGATCTGATCGATGGTCGCGATGACTTTCGCGGCTACGACAGGGTGCCATGCGAGCACCTGGGCGGTGCCCCACAGCTTGATACGAGACGTTGCCTCGGCCAGGCCGGCCATCAGGCTCAAGGACTCGAGCTGGTGGGACCAGTGGCGTGACTCGCTGTCCTTGCCAGACCACTGCATCATCGAGAGTGCAATGTCGAAGCCGAGTTCTTCGGCCAGGAGCGTGACCTGCCGATTGTGGTCATATGTCCCAGGTGTGTCGGGGGCGTTCTCAGAGAAGACCCACCCACCGTTCGCTATGGGGATGAAGACTCCCGCCTCAATGTGCTTGCGGTACGAGTCTGCGGTCATAGGCGATTGCTCCATGGCTGTGTCCTTTCGTGTCAGTCATGCGTCGTGGAATGTGACGCGATTTTCGTTCTTTGGTTGCATCCGGCAGTGCCCGAACGGCTCACGACGTAGCTGGGAGCACGCTGAGAAGTTCGTAGGCGACATGCGCCGCGGCGACTCCGGTGATCTCGGCGTGGTCGTACGCGGGCGATACCTCAACGATGTCGACTCCGACGACGTTGAGGCCCTCAAGGCCCCTCAGGATCTCCAGCAGTTGGGCGCTGCTCATTCCGCCCGCCTCAGGAGTCCCGGTCCCGGGCGCAAAGGCGGGATCCAACACGTCGATGTCTAGCGAGACGTACACGGGGCGCTGGCCGAGGCGCTCGCGCATCCTGTCGATGATGTCGTCTATCGAGTGACGAAGCAGGTCGCGGCAGTGGATCACGGAGAAGCCCATGCGGGCTGATTCCTCGAGGTCCAAGCCGCCGTAGAGAGGTCCTCGGATGCCGACATGCATCGAGTGGTCGAAATCGATGAGGCCTTCCTCGGCTGCTCGCCTGAACGGCGTGCCGTGGGTGTAGGGAGCGCCGAAATAGGAATCCCAAGTGTCAAGGTGGGCGTCGAAGTGCAGCACCGCGACAGGGCCGTGCAGGGAATGCTGGACGCGGAGAAGCGGCAACGCGATGGTGTGGTCGCCGCCCAGGGTCAACAACGTCCGTCCGGAAGAGGTCAGGCTTGTCGCCGCAGACTCGATCGTCTTGATCGCTGCTTCGATGTCGAACGGGTTGACCCCCACGTCGCCGGCGTCGGCGACGTTCCGGCGGCTGAATGGCATGACCTCGAGAGCGGGGTTGTACGGCCTGAGCAATCGGGATGACTGCCGTATGTGGGCTGGCCCGAAGCGCGCTCCCGGTCGGTAGCTGACCCCAGCATCGAAGGGCACTCCCCAGATGACGACATCGGCGTCGGGAAGTTGTTCGAGTCGGGGAAGGCGAGCGAACGTTCCTTCCCCGGCGAAGCGAGGCACCACGGTTGCGTCCACTGGGTCACCGGGTCTCTGACGCGGATGCGACATGCCCGTCTCGGCGGTCTTTCCAGCTTCGGGGTGCGGCACGGTCAAGCCTTTCGCGAATTCGTCGATTGTGCGGTCGGTAGGGACCCGAGACACATCCGTGGACACGGCTGGGATGTTGTGAGTATCGGATGTCGCGGTACTATCGATCGATAGTATCGCACGCTCAGTCGAGACTCACGAAGTCGGCTGAGATACTTTGACACTCCTAGGGAGGGATCCACGGTGATTCAAACCGGTTCGGGGTCGACGAGGGAGAGGATCCTCGTCGAGGCGTCTCGCCTGTTTGCGTCTCGGGGGTATCACGGCACCTCGACACGAGATATCGCTCAGGTGGTCGGGATTCGACAGCCATCGCTCTACAACCACTTCTCGAGCAAGGAGTCCATCTTGGCGACGCTGCTGGATGCAGACCTCGTTCGGGCGACGGGTCGCGTTGACAAGGTTCTTGCGATGGAGGGCCCTGCCGCCGCACGTCTTCACGCCTACCTGCAAGCTGATATCGCTGCCGTGCTGACGCTGTCTTACGACGTGCGCGGCCTTTACAACGATGTGGTTCTTGAGCTCCCCGAGCTGCGGACTCAGGCGCAACGTAGATCGGCTATTCACGACGGCACTGCTCGCCTTGTGGCGCAGGGTGTTGAGAGCGGCGACCTCGACGTCGATCTTGACCCTGAGTTCGTGCAACATGCGATCACAGGCTTGCTTCTGGAAGCGGTACGGCAGCGTGGATCGCAGCCGGCTGGTGGCTCTGAAGAGAGGGCTCTTGCCATTGCCGACTTCGTTCTGCGGGCTACGCTCGCGGTTCCTTCGGACCTTCCGCGCATCAGGGCCGTGGCAGGCAGTCTCGTGGCGGCTCTGGACCCGGGTGTCGCCGGTCAATCGCTTTTGGCGCCCGGCCAGGCTCACTAGCCCAGCCGGACGCCTGAATCAGATCTGTCCCTCGACCTCGTTGACCAACGCTTCCTCGAGGTCATCCTCTGATTGCCTGTGCAGGTAGAGAGAACGAATCAGTCCGCCGACGAAGGCCGCGATCAGCGGCACGTTGATGAGGAAGTTGCCTAGTGGACCGAGTCCGGTCAGCACCGACATCTTCGAGCAGATCAGATAGAGGACCACTCCCAACGAAGCTGTGGAGAGGATTGGTGCGACCAGGCCTCGCCAATGATCTGTCGTGCCTGGGCGCTGCCCGAAGAACCGGATCACCGACACCGAGGTCAAGATCTGGAGTATGAGAACTGCGACCAATGTCGGTGTGCTCATCCAGATCACGACCTGGGTGTAGGGATCAGCCCCCGACATCGCAAAGATGGAGAGCAGTCCCAACAGGAAGACGGCCTGGACAATCACGGCTGTGATGGGACTGCCGCTCCGGGGGTCGGTGTGCGCCAGTCCGGCGGGCAGGAGCTTGGCCCGGCCCATTGCGAACAAGTATCGGGAGGCAGCATTGTGCATAGCCAGCACGCCGGCAAAGAAGCTCGTGACGATCAGCACCTGCATGGTGTCTGTCATCGTCTTGCCGAGGTATTCATGCGTCAGACCAAAGACCAGCATCGCGGGGTCGCCGGACTGTAGTTTGTCGCCAAGCGCGTTCGGGCCTATCGCCATGAGAATCACCCACGAGGCGAAGGTGAACACCGTGGCCAATAGTCCGACGGCTATGTAAGTGGCTCGCGGCACCATGCGCTCGGGGTCTTTGACCTCTTCTCCGTAAACGGCCGTCTGCTCGAATCCGATGTACACGATGAAGGTGATGACGAACAAGGACGACAGGGCCGAGGATTCCCATGCGCTGGGATTGAAGCTGTCGAAGGAGTATCCCTCTGGTGTGCCCTGGATGAAGATCGCGACGATGAGCGCTCCCAGGACCGCGAATTCGCAGAGCAGGAGGAACGCCAGGACTTTGGCGCCTACGCTCACGCGAAAGTATGCAACGACGCCAACAAGCGCACCGATGAGAAGAGCGCAAACCTGCCATGACACCTGAACCCCGGCGATCGTGTCCAGGGCTGAGGATGCGAATAGTCCTGCGGCGGCACAGAATCCAACCTCGCCGAGTGCGTATCCGGCGTAACCTGTTAGTGCTGCGGCCGCGCCGGTCTGCCGTCCCAAGCCCAAGGTGATGTAGGCGTAGAACGCTCCCGCGTTCCGCACGTGCTTGCTCATGGCCGAGAATCCCACGGCAAAAAGCGCGTAGACCAAGCCAGCGATGAGATAGCCGGACGGGGTGGCGATGCCCCCGATCAAGAATGCGAGTGCCACGAATCCCACCATCGTGGTGAGGGGCGCGGCGGCCGAGAGAACAAAGAAGACCAGGTGGCGTGAACTGAGTGCACCGGAGCGCAAGCGACCCGGTGTAGGCGCTGCCTGAGTCTGAGGAACATTCGTCATAGTGCTGACCTCCGGCGTACTATCGATTGATAGTTACGCAACTTAGGGCATTCTCTGGCACGTGTATAGGGGTTTGGGACCAATTCGAATCCATCAGGCGGTGTGTAGCCGACTTGACGCACGTCAGCCAGTCACGGTGACCGTCGAGCTCGCGGTTGCCCTGGTCGCTGCTCGATCACGTACGAGTGGCGGGGGAGCCGCCCCGGGACGACCCTGTTCGAGGGCCGCCACGCGGTCGCTGATGTCAATCCAGCGGGCACACCTGCTCCTGTGGAAACTACCCTGCGTCTGCGGCTGACGGACGGGGGCCAGCCACCCATTGAGAGAACTCCACGGGCTGACGGCAGTCGCCGCCGATCGTAGTGGCAGTGTGTGTCGAAATCTTGACTGACGTCACTATAACGACATAACATGAGGCGAGAATCCGGAAGAGAGAGCGCCATGAACCTGTCACCGTCCGCGCATGTGGATCCGTTCTGTCGCACTCACCTGCCGGATCGGGCCGACTGGCCCGAACTCCTGCTCGACGGAGCGGGACCGGACCGACTGAACTGCGCGACGGCTCTGTTGGACGACGTCATCAGAGAGCTTGGCGGCGACCGTCCGTGCCTGCTGGCGCCCGGACAGACGACGTGGACCTACGAGGGCTTGCGGCAGACCGCCAGTCGCATCGCGCACGTACTCACCGAGGAGTTCGCTATCGTCCCGGGCAACCGGGTGCTGCTGCGAGGGCCCAACAACCCATGGTTGGTGGCTTGCTGGTTCGGCGTGCTGAAAGCCGGTGCCGTGGTAGTTGCGACGATGCCCATGCTGCGGGCCGGCGAGCTGCGGGACATCCACGAGATCGCCGACATCGACCTTGCAATATGCGACCACCGGTTTCTCGCCGACCTGGTTGCTGCCGAACTCGTGGACGTCCCGACGTTGTCCTACGGGAGCTCCTCAGACACGGATCTGCAGTCGCGGATCCTTGGCCACTCGGACTCGTACGACGATGTTGTCACTGCGGCTGATGACGTCGCCTTGTTGGCCTTCACCTCCGGCACCACCGGCCGGCCGAAGTCGACCATGCACTTTCACCGGGACGTCCTGGCCATCGCGGACACCTTCTCGCATCACATCGTCAAGCCCACATCTGCGGACGTCTTCACCGGAACGCCGCCTCTGGCGTTCACGTTCGGTCTCGGTGGTCTGGTGATCTTCCCGCTTCGAGTGGGTGCCAGCACCCTGCTGATCGAGAAGGCCACGCCTGCCGAGCTCGCTCGTCTCATCGCCGAGCACCAGGTCTCCATCTGCTTCACGGCCCCGACGGCATATCGCGCGATGCTCGCCTCCGGGGACGCCTCCTCCCTCTCGACGCTGCGCCGAGCGGTCTCGGCGGGGGAGCACCTGGACGTGACGACCTGGCACGCGTTCCACGACGCAACCGGCATCGCCCTCATTGATGGGATCGGTGCCACCGAGATGCTGCACGTCTTCATCTCCGCTGCGGACGACGACATCCGACCGGGCTCAACGGGGCGGGCCGTACCGGGATACGTCGCGGCGATCGTCGACGACAGCGGTGTCCAGGTGCCGGACGGGACCCCGGGGCGACTTGCCGTGAAGGGGCCGACCGGATGCCGCTATCTGGCGGACCCGAGGCAGAAGGTGTACGTCGAGGGCGGATGGAACATCACGGGCGACACGTTCACCCGGGACGCCGACGGCTATTACTGGTACCACGCACGCAACGACGACATGATCGTCTCTTCTGGCTACAACATCTCCGGACCGGAGGTCGAGGAGGCGGTCGTGTCGCACCCGGTAGTGCTCGAGTGCGCAGTGGTCGGCCTGCCGGATCAGTCTCGGGGTCAGCTGGTCACGGCCTTTGTCGTCCTCAAGCCCGACGAAGCGGCGAGCGACGACACGGTGACGAGCATCCAGAGTCACGTCAAGGCCATGATCGCGCCGTACAAGTATCCGCGTCGCGTCGAGTTCGTCGCTGCGCTTCCACGCACGGCCACGGGAAAGCTGCAAAGATTTCGCTTACGTGCTCCGGAAACGCCGTCATGATGACGCCATAGAGTTGGCGCCATGCCAGAGATCGCGCCACGCCAGCTGATCATCACGCTGTTCGGGCTGTACGCCCGCGACGAGCATCACTGGCTGTCAGTGAAGTCTGTCGTCAAGCTGCTCGGCGACCTTGGAGTCGAGTCGGCAGGCGTCCGCTCGTCGATCTCACGCCTGAAACGTCGCGGGATCCTACTGGCGATGAAGGACCATGGCGCAGCTGGATATGCGCTTTCTGATGAGATCCTCGAGGTCCTGCGCGAGGGAGATGTCCGGATCTTCGAGCGCCGCCGGGCGAGCAAGGCGGACGGCTTCGTCCTCGTCGTCTACTCGATTCCCGAGTCCGAACGCGAAAAGCGGCACGAGCTGAGGACGGCGCTGACCCGGATGGGATTCGGCACGGCAGCTCCTGGCGTCTGGGTGGCGCCGGAGCACCTCCACGACGAAGTCGCCAGGACGCTCGGCCGCCTCGGGATGCAGTCGTACGTCGAGCTGTTCACGGCGCGCTACGACGCATTTGGCTCGATCGCCGACAAGGTTGCCCAGTGGTGGGACCTCGGGGCCATCGACGCCGCATACGCGGATTTCATCGATCGCTACTCGGGTGCACGACAGCGGTGGAAGGAAGCGGGAGACTCGACACGCACTGCCTTCGAGATCTACGTGCCCATGCTGACCGAGTGGCGCCGTCTCCCATTCCTGGACCCAGGACTCTCCCTCGATCTGCTGCCGAGCTCGTGGCATGGCATCAAGGCGGCAGAGCTCTTCGCCGACCTCGACGCACTGCTGCGAACACCGGCCCGCGAGCACGCAGTGGGCACCATCCACGCCTGAGGGACACGTCAATCGAGCGACGCGATCCCCTGGATCTCGACTAGCGCCTCGACATCCCAGAGGCGTGGCACACCGATGCCGGCCATCGCCGGGTACTCGGTGCCAGCTAGGCGGCGCCACACCTGCCCGATCTCCCGTGCGTGCGCAAGGTAGTCCTCCATGTCGACGATGTAGATCGTGACAGTGACCAGGTCATCGGGTGTCCCGCCGGACGCATTCAAGGCACGCAGGAGGTTGGCGAAGGCCTGCTCGAACTGCTCGACGATGCCGCCTTGGATGATGGCACCTGAGGCGTCCAGAGCGGTCTGTCCCGCAAGGAACACGGTGCGTGCGCGGTTGGACACGACTGCGTGGCTGAACCCGCGGGGCGCCCCCATGTCGGGTGGATTGATGCGTTCGAAGGTCATGACTGGACGGCCCCTCCATCGACATTGATGCCTTGTCCGTTGATGGCCCCATTGTCGATCAGCGACAGCACAGCTGCTGCGACCTCATCGGGGTCGATCAGACGGCCGATCGGCTGTCTGCGTGCAAGAAGCTGGGTCGCCTTCTCAGGTGTGACGTCGAGCCGCGCGCTCATCTCGGCGATCGTGGCGTGAGTCATCGGGGTGTCGACGTAACCCGGGCACACCGAGTTGACGGTCACGCCGGTGCGGGCGACTTCGTCCGCAGCCGCGCGAACGAGGCCCTGCACGCCGTGCTTGCTGGCCGTGTAGGCGCTGACCTGCCGCTCGCCGCGCTTGGCCACGACCGATGCGATCACCACGATGCGGCCCCAGCCATGCTCGGTCATCGCTGGCAGCGCGCGCCGCATGCACCGAAACGGTGCCGTGAGGTTGACGTCGAGCATCGCCTGCCACTGCTCGTCAGTGGTCTCGGTCACGGGGGCGGCCATCGAGCTGCCGGCATTCGCCACGAGCACCCCGACAGGGCCCCACGTGTCCTCGACCGTGGAGAAGAGGTCATCCACCTGCTGTGAATCGGTGACATCGGCGACGAGGCACAGTGCCGGGCCATCCAAGAGATCAGAGGTCGCCTGCAGCTTGCCGAGGTCCCGACCGACCAGGACAACGCGGTGCCCTGCATCGGATAGCCGGATGGCTATGGCGCGACCGACGCCTTGACCCGCGCCGGTGACGACACTGACGAGGTCGCTCATCGGAAGCTCGGGATTCCGGTCAGCTCGGCACCGATACTGAGGGAGTGCATCTCCTCGGTCCCTTCGTACGTCGAGACGGTCTCGAGATTGCTCATGTGGCGCATGACTGAATGATCCAGGGTGATGCCGGCAGCGCCCAGCATGCCCCGCGCGGTCCTTGCGACCTCGAGGGCAGAGCGGACGTTGGCAAGCTTGCCGTAGCTCACCTGTACCGGCGTGATCGTGCCGGCGTCCTTGAGGCGTCCGAGCTGGACCGCGACGAGGGAGGCATTGTTGACGGCGATCGTCATGTCCGCCAGCTTGCGTTGCGTGAGCTGGAATGCAGCGAGAGGCTTGCCGAACTGCTGACGTTCGAGGGTGTAGGAGAGCGCCTCCTCCAGGCAGCTGCGGGCGGCGCCGACCACGCCCCACAGGATTCCGTACCGCGCCTCGTTGAGGCATGACAACGGTCCTTTGAGACCGCGTGCGTCCGGGAACGCCGCCTCGGCGGGAACACGGACGTTGTCGAGCACGAGCTCTGCGGTGATCGACGCACGCAGCGAGAGCTTGCGGGGGATCTCGTTGGCGGTGAATCCGGCAGTGTCGGTTGGCACTGCGAAGCCACGGATCCCTTCATCGGTCTGTGCCCAGATGACCGCGACGTCGGCGAGCGTGCCGTTCGTGATCCACATCTTGGAGCCGTTCAGCACCCAGTCGGTGCCGTCGCGCTTCGCGGTCGAGCGCATGGAGCCGGGGTCGCTTCCTGCGTCAGACTCGGTCAGGCCGAAGCAGCCGATAGCGTCGCCCGCAGCCATCCGCGGCAGCCACAGCTCGCGCTGCTCCTCGGCGCCCCAACGGTGGATCGCGAACATGGCGAGGGAACCTTGAACCGACACGAGGCTGCGGAGACCCGAATCGATCGCCTCCAGCTCCCGGCACGCCACGCCGTAGGCGGTCGCGGTGGTGCCGGAGCAGCCGTAGCCCTCGAGGTGCATGCCGAGGACGCCGAGCTTGCCGAGGCCGCGAGCGATCTCGATCGGGACGGTGCCCTGCTCGTACCAGGCGGACACGTGCGGAGCCAGCTCAGATCGAACGTAGTCTCGGACCGTGTCACGGATGGCTCGTTCTTCGTCGCTGAGCTGGGCATCGATGTCGAGCAAGTCGTGCGCGTTCACTAGCGTCCCTTCCATGCGGGCAGTCGCCCGGCGTTGAAGGCCGAGTGGAACTCGGCATGGTCCTCGGTGGTCATCAGGAGAGCTTGAGTCATGGCGTCCAGCTCGACGGCAGCCGAAAGGGGCATGTCGAGCTCGCGCGTCAAGAGGGACTTGGTCTGGGCGTAGGCGAGGGTCGGTCCGCTCACGAGGCGCTCTGCCAGGGCGAGGACAGCGCTGTCGAGGTCTTCGTCGGCCACGAGCTCGGACACCAGGCCGTATCGGTCCGCCGTCGCGGCGTCGACGGTGTCGCCGAGCATGAGCAACTTGGTCGCGTGGCCGAGACCGACGACACGTGGGAGCAGGTAGGCCGCGCCCATGTCGCCTCCCGACAACCCGACCTTGGTAAACAGAAAGGCGAAGCGTCCGGACGCCCCGACGACGCGGAAGTCGGATGCGAGCGCGATGACCGAGCCTGCGCCCGCGGCGATGCCCTGGATCTTGGTGATGATCGGGATGGGGCACTCGCGCATCGCACGGATGACGTCCCCCGTCATCTTGGTGAACGTCATCAGCTCGTCGGCCTTCATCATCAGGAGCTCGCCGATGATCTCGTTGACATCACCTCCGCCGCAGAACGCACGACCTTCGCCCTGGATCACCAGAGCCTTGATGTCCGGGTGATGGGGAAGCTCGAACAGCAGATCGCGAAGATCGGCGTACGACTCGAACGTGAGCGGGTTGAGCTTCTCGGGCCGGGTCAGAGTCACCGTGGCGACGGACCCGTCGACGGTGAAGTTGAAGTGGTCCCATGTGGTGGTCAGAGGGGCTGAGGCGCGAAACCGGCTCATCGAGTGCTCCTTTGCTTGAGGACTTCCCGGGCGATGATGGAGAGCTGCACTTCCGAGGCGCCCTCATAGATCCGGGGCGCGCGCACGTCACGATAGAGGTGCTCGAGCAGGTGTCCGCGCTGAAGCGCTCGCGCGCCGTGCAGCTGGACGCACTGATCGACGATCTGTTGAGCGGCCTCGGTCGCAAACAGCTTGGCCATGGCCGCGGTACGGCTGATCGTGCTCCGGTCTGCGCCGGCGTCGTATGCGCTCGCGGCGGCGTAGACGAGTAGCCGTGACGCCTCGAGCTGCATCGACATCGAGGCTACCGAGTGTGCAACAGATTGTTGGGCGACGAGCGAGTCGCCGTAGGCCTGACGGTCAACCACGTGGTCGATCGTCGCGTCGAGTGCCGCGCGCGCCATCCCGGTCGCGAAGGCGCCGACGCTGGGCCTGAAGAGGTCGAGTGTCCGCATGGCCACCCGGAACCCTGCATCGACATCGCCGAGGACGTCCACGGGACTGACACGTACGCCATCGAAGACGAGGCGCCCGATCGGATGGGGTGACAGCAGATCGAGGTGCTCGCCGGTGAGGCCGGCCGAGGCGCCGTCGACGGCGAACGCCGTGACGCCCCGCGCACCTGCGTCGGCTGTCGTGCGAGCGAACACGGTGTAGACGTCGGCCTCTGGTGCGTTTGAGATCCACACCTTCTCGCCAGAGAGTCTCCAGTCCTCTCCGTCCTGCTCGGCGACGAGCGAAAGGGCGGCGGCGTCCGACCCCGCACCGGGTTCAGTGAGAGCGAACGCGGCGACCGTTGTCCCAGCCACGACGCCGGGGATCCACCGCTCGATCGTCTCGGCGTTGCCGGACTGAAGGATCGGATAGCTGCCGAGGCCCTGGAGTGCCAACGCGGTCTCGGCCTCGGTGCTGACGGATGCGATGGTCTCGCGCAACAGGCACAGCTGCATGGCTGCGGCATCGGTTGGCGGCTGCTTGGGGTCTCCACCGAACAGGTCACGCAACAAACCAAGCTCTCCGAGCCGGGTCAGCAATGGCCGGTTGATCCGACCTTCCTCTTCGATTCCCGCCATGGGGAGGAGGTGTTCTGTCGCCAACGCGCGCACGCGCTCGACATAGTCGAGCTGGTCTGCGCTCAGAGCGAACCCGCTCATTGATTCCTCCTAGATTCAGTGACATCACAATATATCGAGTTGACAACGGACGTCAAGAAGGCAATATACTGGGAGGACTCAACAACCTGGGAGGACCCGTGCGCATCGCAGTCATCGGTGGAGGACCGGGTGGTCTCTACTTCTCGGCGCTCGCCAAGCAGCTCGGCCCGGAGCACGAGATCACCGTGTGGGAGCGCAACGCTGCCGACGACACCTTCGGGTTCGGCGTCGTCTTCTCTGACGAGACGCTGGGCGGCATCGAGCACGCCGATCCAGTCATCCACGCCCAGATGGAACGAGAGTTCGCTCGCTGGGACGACATCGACGTCCACTACGGCGGTCAGGTGATCACCAGCGGCGGACACGGTTTCGCCGCGATGGGCCGCAAGCGACTGCTCGAGATCCTGCAGGAGCGCTGCCTGGAGCTCGGCGTCGACGTGCTCTTCCAGACCCAAGCTCCGCCCACCGAGGTCCTCAGGCGGGAGTACGACCTCGTTCTTGCTGCCGATGGTTTGAACTCCGCGATCCGAACCGAGCTGGCCGACGAGTTCCAGCCGACCCTCGATGTTCGACAGAGCCGTTACATGTGGCTCGGGACCGACAAGGTCTTCGAGGCATTCACGTTCGACATCCGCGAGACGCCGCACGGAGTCATGCAGATCCACGGTTACCCCTTCGACGCCAACGGCAGCACCTTCATCGTCGAGATGCACGAGGACGTGTGGCACCGGGCTGGGCTCGACGCGCATGACGTGACCGATTTGAAGGCGGGGGAGTCCGATGAGAAGTCTGTCGACTTCGTCCGGGAGCAGTTCTCCGACGTGCTCGGCGGTCACGAGGTGCTAGCCAACAACTCGCGCTGGACCAGCTTCACGACGGTCAGCAATGTGAGCTGGTTCCACGAGAACGTCGTGCTGCTGGGCGATGCCGCGCACACGGCTCACTTCTCGATCGGCTCTGGAACCAAGCTGGCCATGGAGGACGCGCTGTCGCTGGCCGCCTGTCTGCACGAGGAAGTGGACGTGCCCACCGCGCTTGCGGCGTACGAGGAGGAGCGCAAGGCTGTCGTGCTCTCGACGCAACGTGCTGCGCAGGCGAGCCTCGAGTGGTTCGAGAACATCGACCAGTACGTCCATCAGGACCCTGAACAGTTCGCGTTCAACATCCTCACCAGGAGCCGGCGGATCACGTACGACAATCTTCGGCTGCGCGATCCCGAGTACGTGGCTGGAGTCGACCGCTGGTTCGCGCAGCACGAGAAGCTCGCGGGGCGGGGCGACGGCCACGCGCGCCCGCCGATGTTCCACCCATACCGACTTGGCGAGCTCGAACTGGCGAATCGCGTCGTCGTCTCACCCATGGACATGTATGTGGCCGTTGACGGCCTGCCTGGTGACTTCCACCTCGCGCATCTGGGTGGCAAGGCGCTCGGTGGAGCCGGCCTGGTCATGACCGAGATGGTCTGCGTCTCACCGGAGGCGCGGATCACCCCGGGTTGCGCTGGCCTGTGGACCGACGAGCAAGGTGCGGCGTGGGGGCGCATCACCGACTTCGTGCACGCGTCCTCACAGGCCAAGATCGGCGTCCAGATCGGGCA
This sequence comes from Aeromicrobium sp. Root344, assembly GCF_001425755.1. Taxonomy (GTDB): domain Bacteria; phylum Actinomycetota; class Actinomycetes; order Propionibacteriales; family Nocardioidaceae; genus Aeromicrobium. Next base: position 2,135,164 of record NZ_LMDH01000001.1, read on the forward strand.
CTCGGGTCCCAAGGGTTCGACCAAGCTGATGTGGGAAGGGATCGACCAGCCGCTCGATGACGGGAACTGGCCCGTTGTCTCGGCATCCGAGGTGGCCTATCGGGACGGCGTCAACCAGGTTCCGCGGGCACTCGACCGAAGCGACATGGACGCCATCGTTGCCGAGTTCGTCGCCTCGACCGTCCGAGCGGACCGTGCGGGATTCGATCTGGCTGAGCTGCACTGCGCTCACGGCTACCTGCTGTCGTCCTTCCTTTCGCCGGTCACCAATCAACGCACGGACGAGTACGGCGGCGATGTGGAGTCCCGGCTGCGCTTCCCGTTGGAGGTCTTCTCGGCGATGCGGGACGCGTGGCCGGCCCACAAGCCGATGACGGTGCGCATCTCCGCGACGGACTGGGTCGAGGGAGGAACAACGCGCGAAGACGCACTGCACATGGCGCGTATGTTCGAGAAGGCCGGCGCCGCAGCCATTGACGTCTCTACCGGTCAGGTCACGTCCGAAGAGCGTCCTGCGTTCGGACGTTCGTACCAGACACCCTTTGCCGATGCCGTTCGTAACGTGGTGAACGTCCCGACAATTGCGGTGGGCGTGATCTCGTCGGCCGACGACGTCAACACCATCGTGCTGTCAGGCCGCGCCGACCTGTGCGCGCTCGGACGGGTGCACCTCTATGACCCGAGCTGGACGTTGCACGCGGCCCTCGACCAGGACTACGACGGGCCGGGCGCCGAGTGGCCTGTCCCATGGCGGGCAGGACGTCGCAAGCCCCAGACCGGACGCCTCGATGGCCCGAAGCCTCGCCTTGAGCTCATCAGGTCGGGTGTCGAGGTTGACGGCCACCGTCGGTGGCGGCCCGCCCAAGCCGTGTGAAAGCGGAGACGTTGTGAGGCGTCAGACAGTCTTCGAACGCCACATGCCCGATGCTCGTGCCGTGGCACACTCGCTCAGCGATACGGACCACAGAGTGTTCTGGCTCGATGGAATCGAAGCGGTCGCGTACGAGCCGCTGCAGGGTGGGACGCGAGGTGATCTGACCATCGTCGGCGCCGGCCATACGGGGTTGTGGGCGGCGGTGCAGGCCAAGCGGCGAGATCCGTCAGCGCGAGTCGTGCTCCTGGAGTCCGGCCTGGTCGGATCGGGTGCGTCAGTCCGCAACGGGGGCTTTGCTGAGTCGAGCCTCGGCGACCACGGCGACGGTCGTCGTCGGTGGCCGCATGAATTCGAGGCGCTGGAGCGCGTGGGCCTCGAGAACTTGTGCGGTCTGGAGCGCGACATCTGCGACCTCGGTATCGACGCCGAGATCGAACCCACAGGCATTCTTTCCGTGGCGTACGACGCTGACCAGGTCCGCCGCCTCAAGCAGGCAGAACACGGATTCTGGTATGACGCGGATTCGATCAGGAGCGAGATCGCCAGCCCCATCTTTCGAGCAGGGCGATGGAGGACCGATGTCTGCGTCCTGGTGAATCCGGGGAAGCTCAGCACAGGTCTGGCTCGCGCGGCGACAGAGCTCGGCGTCGTGATTCACGAACAATCGGCTGTCACCGGTGTCGACACCCAAGCCGGCGGCGCGGTGCGCGTCCGCACCGCGAGCGGCCATGTCGACAGCCAACAGGTCGCGCTCTGCACCAACGCGTTTCGACCGCTCCTTCATCGCGCTCGATACCTGAGGGCTTCCGCGAACGAATACCTGATGACGACGGAGCCGCTCACGGACGAGCAGCTCGCGTCGGTGGGATGGCGCAACAGGCAGGGTCTCGTGGATATGGACACCCACGTCCACCGCGCTCGTCTCACGGCAGACAATCGCATCTTGTGCGCTGCCATGCACCTTCCTCAACGTCGCTTCGGGTACTCGTTCGCGCCCGAGCCGTTCACCAGCCTGGCGTCATCCTTCATGGCGACGTTTCCTCAACTCGAGGGCGTGCGCTTCAGCCATCGGTGGGCCGGGGCGATCGACACCCTCAATCAGTCGTTCGCATTCAATGGCCTCGCGCACAGCAGGAGCGTGGCACACGCCGACGGATTCGCCGGGCGAGGCGTGGCCGGATCTCGCCTTGTTGCCGGGATCATGCTGAAACACTTGTACGGGCAAACGACGCCAACGCGCCGCGGGTCCGTAGCAGGTTGAGCTAGTCGGTGAATCACACGCCAAATGCGTCGCTGGTGGTTGTCGAGGCGTCGGCGACGGTTCAGGCGAGGATCTGGGTGATCGCAGCGCGACCATCGAGTGGGACGCGGTCGGCGACGTAGCCGGGTTCACATGGTCTGTCTCCAGTCTGGGCCGGCGGCACGTTCCGATGCCATGTCACACGATGCGGCGATCCTTCCACGCCGTGGTCGCGGGGCGGCACTGGCACAGGGCAACTAACACGTGTTAGGGTCCCAGCACTGAAGAAGGCCCCAGTGTCCTTCGACCCCACACAGCGAGGTGGCCAGCATGCCGATAGACCCGTACTTCGCCGCGAGATTCAGGATGCTCGACGGGCTGGAGTCGATGGCGGAGCTCCTCGCCGACCCAGCCAAGATGAGCCAGTTCGAGGCGGCCATGACTCCGCCTGTCGGATATGTCCCGCCGGTGTGCGTCACGGATGAAGTGACAGCGCCGGGTCCGCATGGCCCGATCCCCTTGCGGATCTACTCTCCCGACGATGCCTCTGGTGTGAGCCCTGGACTGGTCTGGGCGCACGGAGGCGGCTGGCAAGCGGGCGATCTGGACATGCCGGAATCCGACATGGTGGCCCGCGAGCTGTGCCGCCAAGCCGGGGCGGTCGTCGTGTCCGTCGACTACCGGCTCGCGGTCGACGGCGTGACCTTTCCCGTTCCACTCGACGACGTGGTCGCGGCGTGGCGCTGGGTCGCCAACAGCGCCCATCTGCTCGGCATCGGCCCTGGGATGCTGTCCCTGGGCGGCGCCAGCGCAGGTGGCAACCTGGCCGCGTCGGCCGCGTTGCGCATTCGCGACGAAGGAGGCGTTGTTCCCGCAGGGCTCTTGCTGGCCTACCCCGCGGTGCACCACCCGTTGGTCCCAGCGGATCCGGAACGGGCGTCACTGCTTGCCGAGCTGCCGCGGCTATTGCGTCTCCTGCCCGAAGAGTACGACCAGCTCGTCGAGAACTTCCTCGGAAGCCTGACCGACGTCCCTGCATACGCGATGGCTGCCGACATGGATCTCGGTGGCTTGCCGCCGACCGTCATCATCGCGTCGGAGTACGACGACCTGCGGGTCTCCGCAGAGGACTTTGCCGGTCAGCTGGAGGTCGCTGGAGTGCCCACGCACTATCGCGTGGAAGCTGGAATGCCGCACGGCCACCTGAACTTCAATCCCAAGATCGCCGGGACCGATCGTTCGCTGCGGGTCCTTGCCGACTTCCTTGCGGTTCGCGCGCTCGAAGGAGTCACGCCATGATCGCGAGGACTAGCGAGACGATCGTCGCACCTGGGTTCGAGCCGGTCGCGCAAGCCTTCGAGAGCATCCTGTCGGAGGCTCCCTCCTACAGCGCAGCCCTGTGCGTCTACGTCGACAGTGTTCCGTGCCTCGACATCTGGGGCGGGCCAGCACAGAGCCACGAGGGCGTTCAGGTCCTCTTCTCGGCGACCAAGGGTGCGGTTGCTCTCTGCGTGGCGCGCCTGGTCCAACACGGGCTCCTGGATCTCGATGCTCCGGTCGCCTCCATCTGGCCAGAGTTCGGCCAGGCCGGCAAGTCTGAAGCGCCCATTCGATGGCTGCTCAGCCACCGGATGGGACTGCCGACGGTGGACGTGCCCCTGGCCGGGATGGCCGATCTGGCGAACACGCCGATGCTGGTCCACGCACTCGAGCAGCAAGAGCCCTATTGGGAGCCGGGAACGACCCACGGCTATCACCCATGGACCTACGGGACGTTGATCGGCGAAGTCGTGCGTCGGGTGACCGGCGTGTCGATCGGTCAGTTCTTCGCCACCGAGATCGCCGGGCCCTTGGGTCTGGACTTCTGGATCGGGCTGCCCGAACCGGTCGAGCCGCGGGTGGTGCCCCTGCGATCCGACGCGCTCAGCCTGACGCACGAGTCCGACGCGCTGGACGCCGAGGCGCGCGATCCTGCCAGCCTGACCTCCAGGACTGTCTCCAACGGGCTTCAGGACATAACCACGGGTTGCAACCAGCGTGAGTTCCGAGCAGCTGAGATTCCAGGAGCCAACGGGGTGGCGAGCGCGCGGGCGTTGGCGCGAATGTATGCGAGCTGTCTGGGGCCCGTCGATGGCTTCAGGCTCCTGGACGACGCGATTCTGAAGCAGTTCTGCGAGCAGGAGTCCGGGGGTGTGGACCGGATCTTCATGGAGGAGACGCGGTACGGTCTGGGCTTCATGCTCCCGTTCCCACGGAAGCCATTCGCCGGTCCGATGTCGTTCGGTCATGACGGCGCCGCCGGTGCGTTGGCCTTCGCCGATCGTGAGCACGGCTTCTCGTTCGCGTTCCTGCCGGACCTGTTTCCGGTTCTCGGCGGCGTCGACCCCCATGCGAACGCATTGGTTGCCGAGGTGCTGAAGGTCTTGCGGTGACTGTCCCTGCATGCGTAGCAACATCAGACTTCCAGGAGGCGTTGGGCGCCGCGGCGCCGTTTCCTGGAGCCACCCGGCTCGTGTCCGGCCCAGCCTCTCTTCCTGGGTCGGGCATGAGTCGGTTAGGACTGAAAAGACACAGCTGAGGACGTTCGATCGACGGGAGTCACTGACATGAAGTCTCATGAGAAGGCTGGGTCCGGTTCGCCACTGCTGGAAGACACGATCGGGGCGAACTTCGAGGCGACGGTGGCCGCGCACGGCGATCGTGAAGCGCTCGTCGAGGTTGCCACGGGGCGGCGTTGGACATACAACGAGCTGAACCATGATGTCGACGGACTGGCGCGGGGATTGATCGCGGCTGGCATCGAGAAGGGTGACCGGGTCGGGATCTGGGCGCCGAACTGCGCCGAGTGGACGATCACCCAGTTCGCGGCAGCCAAGGTCGGGGCGATCTTGGTCAACGTCAACCCGGCGTACCGGACGCATGAGTTCGCCTATGCGGTGCAGCAGTCGGGCATGAGGATGCTGGTCAGCGCGACGGAGTTCAAGTCCAGCAACTATCGGGAGATGGTCGAGCAGACGGCGCTGGTGAACATCGATCTGGAGCGGGTCGTCTACCTCGACTCGGACGACTGGAGTGTCCTGATGGCCGAGGGGGAGGGGCTGCCGGAGTCGGCGGTCACCGAGCGGATGGCGACGTTGGTCAACACCGATCCGATCAACATCCAGTACACCTCAGGAACCACCGGCTACCCCAAGGGTGCGACCTTGTCGCACCGCAACATCCTGAACAACGGATTCTTCGCCACCGAGCTGATCAACTTCACCGAGCTGGACCGGCTGTGCATACCGGTGCCGTTCTACCACTGCTTCGGGATGGTGATGGCGAACCTCGGTTGCACGACGCACGGTGCCGCCATGGTGATTCCGTCGCCTGGGTTCGATCCGTCGATGACGTTGCGGTCGATCGCCGAGGAGCGGTGCACGGGTGTGTATGGCGTGCCGACGATGTTCATCGCGATGCAGAACGCCCCCGACTTCGTCGACCATGACCTGTCCAGCTTGCGGACCGGGGTGATGGCCGGTTCTGTCTGTCCGGTCGAGGTGATGAAGAGGTGCATCGATGACATGCACATGGCCGAGGTGTCGATCGCGTACGGGATGACCGAGACGAGTCCCGTGTCGTGCCAGACCCGGGCCGATGACGACCTGGATCGCAGGACCGCGACGATCGGCCGGGTGCACCCGCACGTGGAGATCAAGATCGTCGACCCCGTCACCGGCGACACCGTCGAACGGGGGCAGGCCGGCGAGTTCTGCACTCGTGGCTACTCGGTCATGCTCGGCTACTGGGACGACCCGGCCAAGACGGCCGAGGCGATCGACGCGGATGGGTGGATGCACACCGGCGACCTCGCCGAGATGCGCGAGGACGGTTACTGCAACATCGTCGGGCGGATCAAGGACATGGTGATCCGAGGTGGCGAGAACATCTACCCACGCGAGATCGAGGAGTTCCTCTACGCCCACCCCGACATCGAGGAGGTCCAGGCGATCGGCGTGCCCGACCAGAAATATGGCGAGGAACTGTGCGCGTGGATCAAGCTCCGCACCGGAGCCGAACCGCTCGACGCCGAAGCCGTACGGGCATACTCGGCCGGCAAGCTCGCGCACTACAAGATTCCGCGCTACGTCCTGCTCGTCGACGAGTTCCCGATGACCGTCACCGGCAAGATCCGCAAGGTTCAGATGCGCGAGGAGAGCGCGGTGCGTCTGGGGCTCGCGACCTGATGCCAGCGTCTCGCTCAGAGCTTGCGTACGGACTCCCTGCGCTGCAGGGTGAGCGGATCCGCGGCTGACTGCTGCGTCTGGTCGGCCTGCGTGTCCGTGATGATGGCCACGAGCTGTTCGGCTTGGTGTGCCAGCTCGAAGCTGATGGTCGTGATCGTCGGTCGGGTCAGTCGGCTGAGGGCGGAATCGTCGACGCCAATCAGCGAGATGTCGTCAGGAACGGCCAGGCCCTCATCAGCAGCGGCCATCATGAGCGCGAATGCTGCCTCGTCGTTGAACGCGCAGATGCCGGTGACCCCTTCGGCGACGGCCTGGTTCAGCCAGCCGCGAACCGCGGGGCGATCGTCTGCCGGCAGCCGGAAGTGGGACAGCTGAACGTCACGCTTGCTGGCCTCCTGCTGCGCCCCGGCGAGGCGGGGTGCACTGAACCAGTCGATCCGGCGATCGTGCGGCGAGACATACGCGAGGACGTGGTGACCGTCGTCGACGAGCGTGCTGGCTTGAAGCCTGCCGATCTCGGTCTGCTTGAGTGCTGAAACGTCGTCGTGCTCTGGCACCCGACCCATGTATGCCGTGATCGGTATGTCGCGTTGCTCTGCGAGCTTGACCTCAGAAACGCTGAGGTCGCACATCGCGACGACGGCGGTGGGCGTGAGCGCCCCCAGCACGTTGCTGAGGTCGTCACCTGCGCCGCGCTGATGAGCGAGCATCGTCAGGCCCGCCTTGTCGAGCTCGGCGCTCAGACGCTGCAGCAGCTCTCCGAACGGCCCGGCGATCGGCCAGTCGGGCAAGAGGCACAGGACCACGGCGCTCCGGCCAAGGCGCAGTGCCCGGGCCTCCGGTGAAGGAGTGAAACCGAGCTCGCGCGCGGCAGCCCACACCCGCTCGCGGGTGCTCTCGGGGATGCCCGCGTTCGGTCTGTCGTTCAGGACAAAGCTCACGGTCGTCCGCGAGACACCTGCGGCGTCCGCGACGTCCTGGCTGCTCACGCGTCGTCCCTTGGCTACGGGCACGCCTGCGCCTCCTCTTGTCGACTGGAGCTGACGTCCACAACATACGCGACTACTCCATTTAGTAACTCGATTGATCGATGCCCGCGCGGCACGCCATCTTCAGCCGTCTCGGCCTTGCGCGGAACGACAAAAGTGCATAAAGTACCCAGTTACGTACCTATCGCTGCAATGTCTGCAATGGCAGGGCATATTCACCAAGAAAGGCTCATGACGGCACGAGATCACGGGTTATGTCTTGACAAGATTTTGGCGCCGACCCTTGCTACTCAAGCTCTTGAGCGTTATGTTGCTCACACTTAATAACTCGTGTTAGTAAATCGAGAATCGATTCTTCGACGCACCTCCGTGGTGAGCCGCAGAATGGGTGAAGCCGACTTCAGGGGGATGGCGGCCGGAGATTTGCGACCAGGCCAAGGAGAAATCGATGTTCCGGAAAAAACTGATTGCGTCGCTCGCTGCGGCGGTGATGGCCTTGGGGATTGCTGGCTGCGGCGGAGGTTCCGACGGCAAGGGTGGTGCGAAGCCTGATGTCTTGCGCATCGGTCTCGGCGTCGGCCCGGTCACCCTGGATCCCGCCAAGGACGCCGCGGGGCTTCCGAACGTCATGCGATCCCTCACGAATGAAGCTCTCTTCCACCTCAACGCCGACAAGTCAGCCAGCCCGGCACTGGTGAGCGACTCCGGTTATGTGGGCAAGGGCAACACGACGTTCGAGCTCACGCTCAAGAAGGGCATCCGCTTCACCGACGGTGAGCCTCTGAACGCGGCAGCGGTGAAGACGTGGCTCCTGTACTTCGCGAAGGCCGGTGGCCCATTCGCATCAAACCTCTCGATCAAGTCGATCGAGACGCAAGGCGACTACAAGCTCACGCTGCATCTCGCTTCGCCCAATCCGATTGTCCCGGTGATCCTCTCGCAGTACGGGAACGGCGGGGCGGTCTCCAGTCCCAAGGCGGTGGCCCACCCGGCGGACCTGGCGAAGACGACATACGGCGTGGGCCCCTACGTGATCGACTCGTCGCAGACCGTGGCGGGAGATCACTACACGCTGGTCCCGAGCAAGTACTACTACGACAAGTCCGCCATCCGCTTCAAGAAGGTCACGGTCAAGGTGATTTCGGACAAGTCGGCCATGCTCAGGGCGTTCCAGGCCGGGCAGCTTGATTTTGGCAGTCTCGACCCGACCGTCGCTGCGGCCGCCGCGAAGTCCGGCGTCAAGGTGATGCATTGGGCCTCAGGCACGGTCATCGTGTCGCTTCTTGACTCCAAGGGAAGTCTTGCGCCGGCTCTGGGCGACGTCCGCGTCCGTCAAGCCCTCAACTACGCCGTCAACCGCAAGGCCATCGCCAAGGCGATGGTGGGAGAGTTCGGCGCTCCGACGTCTCAGCTTCAGATGTCTGACACGGACCCTGCTCTGAACGACCGCTATCCCTATGACCCCCAGAAGGCGAAGACACTCCTCGCCGAGGCGGGCTACAAGGACGGGTTCAGCATGAAGGTCGTCGATGGCGGGACCGCGTCCGTCATTGGAGACGCCACCATGCAGGCCGTGGCCAAGGACTGGGAGGCCATCGGCGTGAAGGTCCAGGTCAAGGCAGCGACGACAGACTTCGTTGCGTTGGCGCTGTCGAAGAAGTTCAGTGGCATTGAATGGCCGCCTGATGCAGTGCCGACCTGGATGGGGTACTCGCTCTTCTGGGGCCCGAAGGCATCGCTCAACCCATTCGGCGTGGTCAATCCCGAGCTGGATCGGCTGTTCGAGCTCGGCCGGTCCCAGAGCGGCGATGAGGCAGCCGAGACCTTCGCCAAGCTGAGCAGCACGGTGACTGAGCAGGCGCTGAACGTGCCGATCTACACCGCCGACACCATCTGGGGCATGAACAAGCACCTGACCGGTATCGACAAGGGCACATGGATGCCGTTCGCGGCGGACTTCGGCTGGAAGAGCTGATCTCTCCGTGACCACACTTCACGCCAAGGTGACCGGGACGCCCCTGGGGCGTCCCGGTCCGGGGCTGCGTCTCCGCCGGTGGCGCCTGACCCGAGGGTCGATGGTCTCGATGGTCATCCGTCGTGTGTTCACGGCGGTCCCGCTGCTGCTCCTGGTCTCCAGCCTGAGCTTTGTGCTGCTCTCGCTGACGCCGGGTGACGCAGCGCGGCAGATCCTCGGAACCCGAGGTACTCCGGAACAGTATGAGGCGCTCCGCCAGCAGCTCGGGCTTGACCAACCGGTGTACGAACAGTTCTGGCATTGGCTGAGTCGCGCCGTCACCGGTGACTTCGGGACGTCAATCATCAACGGGACATCCGTTGCGGGTGAGATCTGGGCTCGACTCCCGGTGACCTTGTCACTCATCAGCGGAGCCATCCTGGTGAGCGTCGTCGTGGGAGTCGCTGGCGGCGTCTTCAGTGCCGTCAAGGATGGCTGGCTCGCCAGAGCGATTGATGCACTGGTGCTCGTCGTGTGGGCTCTGCCGGTCTTCTGGGTGGGCTCGATGCTCGTGGTCGTTTTCGCCATCAAGCTCGAGTGGCTCCCTGCGGTCGGGTACGTCCCGCTCTCGGAGTCACCCACCGCCTGGGCTCGCTCGTTGGCGTTGCCGGTGTTCGCGCTGTCCCTCGGATCTGTTGCCGCCGTGGTCAAGCAGACCCGTGAAGCGATGCTCGACGTGTTGGGCAGTGACTACATCCGCATGGCGGCTGCGAACGGAATCCCACCGCGATCCCTCATCTTCCGACACGCGTTGAAGAACGCGGCCATCCCAGTGGTCACCGTTGTCGGACTGCAGACGATCGGGTTGTTCGGAGGAGCGGTCCTCATCGAGAACTTGTTCGCCGTGCCCGGCCTGGGCTCGCTGCTTGTCACGTCCGCTCTGTCCAACGACATTCCCGCAGTGCAAGCCGTCGCAGTCGTCTTCACCCTCGTCGTGATCATCGTGAACTTCGCCGTCGACATCGCATACGGCCTGCTCAACCCCAAGCTGAGGTCATCATGACGCTCGTCGCACCGTTCACCGAGATCACAGACGTCTCCGGTTCGTCATCGGCGGACTCGCGCTTCGTACGCCGACTGCTCCGCCGACCGCAGGCCGTCGCCTGCCTCGTGTACCTCGCTGTCCTTGCGGTCGTCGCGATCGCCAGTCCAATCCTGCTGCCAGACGTCGCCGCTGAACGTGCCGGCGATCTTGCCGACTCGCTCCAGGGGCCGAGCTCGCAGCACTGGCTGGGCACCGACAGCTTGGGCAGGGATGTCCTGCAGCGATTGCTCGTGGGTTCTCAGGACACGCTGATCGGGGTCGGAGTGGCTCTCGTGGTTGTCATGCTGCTGGGCATCCCGCTCGGTCTGCTCGCAGGGTATGTGGGCGGTCGACTTGATCGCACGCTCTGCTGGATTGCCGACTTGGTGCTGTCGCTTCCCGCCATGGTTCTGGTCATCGTGGTGTTGTCGGTCTTCTCGCAGAATCTGGTCGCGGCGATGGTGACGATGGGAGTTCTGACGGCGCCAGCGCTCTTCCGGGTGGTGCGCGCTGCGACGCTGCCGGTTCGGGAACAGCTGTACATCGCTGCGGCGGTCGTGGCCGGCCTGTCACCGTCATACATCGTCAGGCGTCACGTGCTGCCCCGAATCGTCGGACCGATCATTGTGCAGCTCTCATTGCTGGCGGCAGGCGCGCTGCTTCTCCAGACCGGCCTGGCGTTTCTCTCGCTCATTGCCGGCCCGCCCGCGCCGAGCTGGGGAGGAATGGTCGCCGATGGCGTCGGGGTGATGTTCCAGCAAGGGTGGCTGATCTGGCCACCCGGAATCGCGATCGCGCTGACGGTGCTCGCACTCGGGCTCCTCGGTGATGCGGTGCGAGACGTGAGCACCGAAGGGTGGTCGCCGAAGAGGAGCCCGTCTCGCTCGACGAAGCAGCGCGAGAAGAAGAAGGGCGCGGATGCGCCGGCGATTTCGGTCGACGATGATGTCCTGCTCGGCATCCGGAACCTCACCGTCTCCTTCGCGTCGTCAGGCGGGAATGTCCGGGCGGCCGAACGAGTCTCCTTCGAGGTCGGCCCGGGCGAGACGGTTGGCGTCGTCGGTGAATCCGGCTGCGGGAAGACCACGACAGCTCTTGCGATCCTGGGCATGCTTGGACACGGCGGCCATGTGGAAGACGGCGAGGCACATTTCGCCGGACAGGACCTTCTCACGCTTTCGGAGCGCGACATCCAAGAGGTGCGCGGCAGCGAGATCGCCTACATCTCCCAGGAGCCGATGGTCAGCCTGGATCCGGCATTCCGCATCGGCTGGCAGCTGGAAGAAGCGGTGCGGGCGAACACCCCGCTTCGGGGCGCCGACGCGAAACGTCGGGTGCAGGAACTCCTGGAACAGGTGCAGCTGCCGGATCCAACGAGGGCGGCGCGGATGTATCCTCACGAGCTCTCGGGTGGCATGGCGCAACGGGTGGTCATCGCGCGGGCGCTGGCTGGCGAACCACGACTCTTGATCGCGGATGAGCCCACCACAGCCCTCGACGTGACGATGCAGGTCGAGATCCTCGAGCTCCTGCGTTCGTTGCAGCGAGACCACGGGATGGCGATCCTCTTGGTCACCCATGACCTGGGTGTCGTGGCCGACATCTGCGATCGGGTGGTCGTGATGTACGCGGGTGAGGTGGTCGAGACGGCCAGTGTGGCGGATCTGTTCGCGCGCCCCGGTCATCCGTACACACAGGCGCTTCTGGCCTCCAATCCCCACAACCAGCATGCCGCCGGGATGCTGCCGACCATCCCCGGATCCGTGCCCGAGCTCGGAGCCATGCCGCCCGGGTGCCGCTTCCTCCCGAGATGCACCCAGTCCACGCCGGCGTGCGAGCTCGGGACGATCCCGCTCCTCCAGATCGGCGAACGACACGAAAGTCGCTGCGTCCACGCCCGAGAGGTTCGATCGACATGAAGACGATGAACAGCGACGAACAGGTCCTTGCGGTCAGGGAGCTGACCGTGGAGTACCCGCAGGGACGCGGACGCGATCCGCTGCGTGCAGTTGACAAGGTGACATTCGACATCGCCCAAGGTGAGACGCTGGGGCTCGTTGGTGAGTCCGGGTCCGGCAAGTCGACGATCGGCCGGGCCATCCTGGGGCTTGTCTCGCCGACGGCAGGGTCGATCGAGTTCGGCGGCCAGGACATCACTCGTGCCGGCAACCGGGAGCGACGAGCCCTCAGCCAGGACCTGCAGGTGATCTTCCAGGATCCCTACAGCTCGCTGAATCCAAGCCGCACCATCGGGACGACCCTGGCAGAGTCGCTTCGACTCCACCCGGAGCTGTCCAAGGGCCAGGTCCGGGATCGGGCGGCAGAGGTTCTGGGTCGGGTCGGTCTGCCGCGAACTGCGATCGACCGCTTTCCGTCCAACTTCTCCGGTGGACAGCGGCAGCGGATCGCGATTGCCAGGGCACTGATGGTCGAGCCACGACTGGTCATCTGCGACGAACCTGTCAGCGCCTTGGACCTGTCTGTGCAGGCTCAGGTTCTGAACCTGCTCAGCGAGCTTCAGCGCGAGTTCAACCTCGGCTATCTCTTTGTGGCTCATGACCTGGACGTCGTTCGCCATCTGTCGCATCGGATCATCGTGCTGTTCGGCGGTCAGGTCATGGAGGAAGGGCCCGCAGAGGCCGTCTACTCCAAGCCGTTGCATCCCTACACCAAGGCGCTGCTCGATGCGGCGCCGGTGCCCGATCCTGTCCTCCAGGCTGCCCGCCGCACACGGCGCGAGCAATTGCCCATCGTCAGCGGTGCCGGCCAGCCGGCGGGATGCCCCTTCGCGACTCGGTGCCCCCACGCGCTTCCGGTGTGCCATTCCGAACGGCCAACGATGGAGGTGACGCCCGCCGGGACATCGGTGGCGTGTCATCGCTGGCGAGATCTCAACTCCGTTCCAACCCTCGAACTACCAGACAGGAAAATCTCACATGCCCGTTGACCCGTTCCTCGAGCCTCTTCTCTCGCAGTTCCAGCCGATGCCGGACGACGTTGCGGAGCACATGCCAGAATTTCGTGCACAGGCCATTGCGATGGTCGAAGGTCTGGTCGATGCGTTGGCTGAGCCCGGTCCGGAGGTGCGCGAGCGCCGAGCACACCTGGTTGACGTGGCCGGAGGTGCCATCGAGGTCCTCGTCTATCAGCCCTTCGAGCCTGGACCTCATCCCGTCCATCTGTACTTCCACGGCGGTGGCTGGGTGGCTGGATCAGCTGGCGAGCCGGGAGTGGACATCCTGGCGAGGGAGCGGTGCATCGGAGCTTCGTGTGTGGTTGTGTCTGTGGACTATCGGTTGGCGCCAGAGCACAAGTTCCCGGTGGCACTCAACGATTGCCATGCCGTCCTCGACTGGGTCGTCGCGAACGCCGATGAGCTCGAGGTGCGTACTGACGCGATCACCATCGGTGGGGGATCTGCCGGGGCCAACCTCGCAGCTGCCCTGGCGCTGAAGGTTCGCGACGAAGGTGGACCGTCGATCGCGTTCCAGCTCCTCGAGGTACCCAGCCTCGACCTCACGTTGAGCCTGCCGTCGCACACGGAGTACGACGGCTATGCCCTCCACAAGAAGGATGTCGAGGCACTGCGCATCATGTACCTCCCCGACCCGGAGCTGGTCACGAACCCGTACGTGTCGCCACTGCACTCGTCGGACCTGTCGGGCCTGCCTGCCGCGCACATCATGACGGCCGAGTACGACATGCTTCGCGACGACGGAGCGGAGTACGCCCGCAAGTTGCGGGAGGCCGGCGTACCAGTGACCGTTGCGATGCATGCCGGTCACGTGCACTCGTCCGCCGGGATCACGAAGACGATGGAGATCGCGCGCATCTGGCGTGACGAAGCCATTGCCACGCTGCGGCTGGCCAACAGCGACGCGATCGAGACCGCAGAAGCAGCGCACGTTGAGTGACGCGCAGCGGGACCTGGCGGCGAGGTCCGAGACGCCTCGTCGAATCTTTCCACCCGGCTTCGTTCTCGGGGCAGCCACCGCGGCCTATCAGATCGAGGGCGCTCACGATGCCGACGGTCGGGGCGCTTCGATATGGGACGTCTTCAGTCACACGCCTGGCCGGACGATGGGCGGCGACACCGGCGACGTCGCGGCGGACCACTACAACCGGTTGAACGACGATCTCGATCTCATGCAGTCCTTGGGGCTGCAGGCCTATCGGTTCTCCGTCTCGTGGCCGCGCATCCAGGCCGACGGGTCAGGCCCGGCCAATCTGCTGGGCATCGACTTCTATTCTCGTCTGATCGACGGCCTGCGCGAACGCGACATCACGCCCATTGCCACCCTCTATCACTGGGACCTGCCGCAAGCGCTCGAGGACGCGGGCGGCTGGCCGGAGCGCGACACGTCGTACCGGTTCGCCGAGTACGCCTCGATCATGGGCAATGCGCTGGGCGATCGAGTGGCGATGTGGACGACCCTCAACGAACCGTGGTGCTCCGCCTTCATGGGATACGCGTCGGGGGAGCACGCTCCCGGTCGCACCGACGATCTCGCTGCGCTGACGGCGAGTCACCACCTCAACCTCGCGCACGGGCTGGCCTTGAGCGCACTGCGCGATTCGGTCTCCGATCCGTCGGCGCAGTACTCGGTCACGCTCAACTTCCATGGCTTGGAGCCCGTCGACTCGACCTCGCCGGAGGCCATCGCACGCATCGACGCGCTCACACACCGGACCTTCCTCGACCCGATGCTGAACGGCCGGCTCTCCGATCGGCTTG
This sequence comes from Aeromicrobium sp. Root344, assembly GCF_001425755.1. Classification (GTDB taxonomy): domain Bacteria; phylum Actinomycetota; class Actinomycetes; order Propionibacteriales; family Nocardioidaceae; genus Aeromicrobium. The sequence continues at coordinate 2,150,266 of NZ_LMDH01000001.1, forward strand.
TGAGCGACACGCAGGGCATCACCGACTGGTCCTTCGTCGAGCCGGGTGACCTTGCGCTCATCAACCAGCCCATCGATGTGCTGGGCCTGAACTACTACTCCTCCGACGAGGTCCGGATGCGAGACCATGCCGGCGACGACAACCCGACTGCGTGGCCCGGGAGCCGCAACGTCGAATTCGTACCCACGCGACGGTCACGCACTGCGATGGGGTGGGGGATCGTGCCTGAGGGGCTGGAGACGCTGCTCGTGTCACTGAGCACGGAATTCCCCGACCTGCCACTGATGGTCACCGAGAACGGGGCTGCCTTCGATGATGTCGAGGAGCGGGGGGCGGTCCACGACGAGGACCGCGTCGCCTACCTCAGCCAGCACTTCGACGCGGCTCTGCGAGCCATCGACCGCGGCGTCGACCTGCGGGGCTATCTCGTGTGGTCCCTGATCGACAACTTCGAGTGGGCCTTGGGATACGCAAAGCGGTTCGGCATCATCCGAGTCGACTACGAGACCCTGGAGCGCACCGTCAAGGACAGCGGCACGTGGCTGGCAGATGTCATCTCGTCACAGCCTCGCAGCCGGCCCCTCGTCGAACACAACTAGCCATCGGGCACCCACATTCTGGGCGGCGCCGTCTCTTCCTCCAGTGGGGTGGCGCCGCCCGACTTCATAGGGCACGAATAGCACTGTGAGTCGCGCAGCCGGCTACCCATCGGTCGGCCCGAAAGGTGGGATCGGCGACCCGCGTCCGAGTTCCGCTCAGGGTGTGGCCGACAGGTCTTGCACCGATTGCCGGATCTGGAGCTGCAGGATCTCGTCGGACCCACGGACCTCAGTTCCGGATTCAGTGATCAGGGCGGCGAGTCGCTGAACCTCGACGCCGAGGCCGAATCCGACGGAGCTGAGCGGCGGCCGGGTCATCCGAGTGAAGCAGGAGTCGTCCACGCCGATCAGTGAGACATCCTCTGGCACGGCGATTCCGGCTCCGTGGGCAGCCATCAGGATGGAGAGGGCCACCTCGTCGTTGTAGGCACATATCCCGGTGACCCGATCCCGTGCCGCAGAGATGACCCATGTGGCGAGGCGGGCGCCGCCGTTGTCGACGTCGCGGTACTCGATGAGATCCGCATTTCGTCGCTGCGCCTCCTCGCGCGCCCCTTCGAGGCGAGGTTCGCTGAACCAATCCAGGTTCCGGTCGTGCGGAAGGACGTAGGCCACCGACGCGTGCCCGCGATCCACGAGAGCCGCGACCTGCAGTCGGCCGATGTCCGACTGTCGTAGCCCGGCAAGGTCTGGCCGGCCAGGCACGTCGCCCATGAACGCGACGAGTGAAATGCCGCGGGCTTCAGCGTAGGAGACCTCGATCTCGCTCAGGTCGCACATGGCGACGATCGTCGTCGGCGTGAGGGCGCCAAGCACCTGGCTCAGATCGTCGTCGGGCCTTCGCTGATGAGCCAGCATCGTCAACCCGGAGTCCGCGAGGCGTGCACTGAGGCTCTCGAGCAGGACGCCGAGCGGCCCGGTGATGGGCCAGTCAGGAAGGAGGCACAGCACGACGTCACTGTGACCCATTTTCAGGGCTCTGGCCTCAGGTAACGGCGCGTACCCGAGCGCCTCGGCGGCTGTCAGGACGCGGCGGCGGGTCTCCTCCGGGATCGCGCTGTTGGGTCGATCATTGAGGACGAAGCTCACGGTCGTACGCGAGACGCCAGCCGCCTCGGCGACGTCCTTGCCGCTGACCTTGCGGTGCTGCCTTGGGGGCACGGCACGCCCTTCTGCTCGATGCAGCCTTGCCAGACTGCATGTCCCAGACTACATTGCTGACACGAGTTACTAACTCGTATCGTCGTTGTCGGCCAGATGCGGTGAAGGAGTCCGATGCCCGAGATGATCAAGAAGGACGGGGGCGTCACCTTCTTCGATGCTCGCGGTCCGCTCGACGGCACGCCCGTCGTGCTCATCGAGGGTCTCGGCGCCCATCTGCACGGATGGCGTGATGGGTTCTGTCAGTCATTGCTCGATGAAGGATTTCGAGTCATTCGGTTCGACAACCGAGATGTGGGTCTCTCGCAGCACTACCCCGACCAAACGTACGGACTGGGCGACATGGCCGATGACGTGCATGAGCTCATCGAGCACCTCGGCGCTGGACCTGTTCACATCGTCGGTCAGTCCCTGGGCGGCATGCTGGCTCAGCATCTCGTGACGCGTCACCCGCACGACGTGGCGAGCATGGCGCTGCTCTACACCGCGACTTCGGCTCGGCATCTCGCGGGATCTGACCGCGGTGTCGAGACCCTGCAAGCCGTCCGACATGCCTCGAGTCGCGATGAGGCGATCGAGGTGCACATCGAGCAGGAGCGCACCTGTGCGTCGAGGAGCTACTCGTTCGACGAGGCATGGAAGCGCGAGCTGGGTGGGCTGATGTGGGATCGCTGCTACGACCCGGATGGGGTCGTCCGACAGGCCCGCGCCTTGTTCGGTGACACGATGGATCTTGCGGGTATCGCCGCGGTAGCAGTGCCGACACTCCTGATCCACGGCACCAGCGACCGGCTGATTGCCGAGACCGGATCGATCGAGCTGCACGAGCTGATCCGCGACAGTGAGCTGTGGCTGGTCGACGGAATGGGTCATGACCTTCCGCGAGAGCTCTGGCCCGAGATCACCAACCGCATTCTGGCAAACATCCAGCGTGCTCGGGTACTCTAGCCAGTACAACATACAGGCTTGTGGGCTCCATAAAAGTCTCACGGTCCGACTCAGGAGGCCCGTTGACGAACGCAGCGAATCGCGTCGGCTCATCTGCCATTCGGACCCCTCGTCGCCGATCCGTCGACAACGGCCGGCAGGAGGAGTTGTTGCGTGACGTCGCCGAGATCTTCTTCCAGGAGGGCTTCACCAGCGTCGGCGTGGACGACCTCTCGAAGCGTCTCCGCTGTTCGAAGGCAACCCTCTACGCGATCGCTGGCTCCAAGGAACAGCTCGTCCTGAGGATCACCAAGCGCTTCTTCGCCTCATCGGCCGCCAAGATCGAAGAGGCGATCGCCGTGGAGAATGACTCGAGGAAGTTGATTCAGCGATACCTGGAGGGCGTCGGTGAAGCAATGGGCTCGATGTCCCCCCGCTTCTATGAGGACATGATTTCCTACAAGCCGACAGCTGACGTCTATTCCGACAACGCGGCAACGGCAACCAAGCGTGTCCGCGAATTCATCGCAGCCGGCGTCGAGGATGGATATTTCCGTCAGGTGCACGGCGTCTTCGCAGCTCAGCTCGTCGGCCTCGCGATCGAGGGGATCCACTCCGGTCAGCTTCTCGAAGGCTCGGACTTGACGCCTGGGCAGGCCTTTTCCGAGCTCGGCGACCTGATCCTGAACGGCCTGCAGACCACGGACTGACGTCGATCAGTGGGGTGGATTGGAATAGTTCGTACTCTTGTGCGGAACAAGAGACACTCATATAGTACCCATGTACGTACCCACTGTTTGCGACGTCAGCCCCGGCCGGTCGCAGTCTCGAAAGAAGACACATGACCACGAAATCGCGCGTCGAGTTCGATGTACCGGTACCGATGAGAGATGGCACCGTTCTTCGCGCGGACGTGTATCGGCCCGACGAGGAGGGCGAGTTCCCGGTACTCCTGCATCGCACCCCGTATGGGAAGCGGAACGTCGCCCTCTTGTTGGACATCTGGACCGCGAACGCTCGCGGCTACGTCGTGATTCACCAAGACACCCGTGGACGGTTCGCCTCCGAGGGCGACTGGATGCCGTGGGAGCATGAGCGGGCTGACGGCTTCGACTCCGTGGCGTGGGCGGCAGACCTTCCGTACAGCACCGGTGATGTCGGCATGATCGGCGGCAGCTACACGGGCAGCACGCAGTGGAGCGCGGCCATTGCCGGGGCTCCCGCGTTGCGTGCGATCGCGCCGATGGTCACGTGGCGAGACCCGCTTGACGGCCTCTTTCAGCGTGGGGGCGCACTCGAGCTCGGCCTCAGCGTTCCGTGGACCCTCCTGACCGGCGCAGCCCACCTGCCCCGGCAGCATGAGGGTGAAGATCTCGCTGCCGCGAGCCGAACGTTGCTCTCGGACTTCGACGAGCTCGCGAGCCGCGCATACTGGGAGCTGCCGTCGGGCGCGATGCCCGCGATCGCACGGTATGCAGGCCCAGACCTGGGCTCTGAGCGAGTGCTCAAGGAGCCTCACACCGTGGAGTTCAGCCGCATCGCCGGGCAGGACGCCGAGGTCAACGTCCCGTCGCTGAACTTCGCGGGCTGGTACGACATCTTCCTGCAGGGTTCGCTCGACAACTACGAAGCCATGGCGGCCAAGGGTGTGCCGGCCCAGCTGGTTGTCGGTCCCTGGTCGCATGAGTCCATCAGCGGCGTCGCGCTCGGCAAGACGGGCGATGTCAACTTCGGTCTCACCTCGTCCCCGATGATGGTTCAGGGACACACGAACACCACCGAGCTTCAGCTCGGGTGGTTCGACCGTTGGTTGAAGCCGTCTGACAGCGGCGAGCTCGATCAGCTTCCGGTCAAGATCTTCGTGATGGGAAAGAACGTCTGGCGAGATGAGTCCGAATGGCCGCTCGGCCGGGCGGTCGAGACGCCCTGGTACCTGCATCCTGACGGTCACCTCGACCAAGGGACACCTCCGGAGGGCGACGAGGGCGACGAGTACGACTTCGACCCGAGCGATCCGGTCATCACCCGAGGCGGGACGCTGGTCATGGTTCCGGAGTTTCCAGCCGGCCCATTCGACCAGAGTGTCGCCGAGCAGAGAGACGATGTGCTCGTCTACACAACGGAACCCCTTGACGCCGATCTGGAGGTCACCGGACGGGTTCGCGTTCGGCTCTGGGCGGCCACAGATGGTCCGAGCACGGACTGGGTCGTACGACTGTGCGACGTCGATGAAGCTGGTGTCTCCCGCAACATCGCCGACGGCATCCTTCGGGTGACGACCCGGCCCGGCGAGGCTGCCGAACACGACATCGACCTGTGGTCGACCAGCAACGTCTTCCTGGCAGGGCACCGAATCCGCGTGCACGTGACGTCGAGCAACTTCCCTCGCTGGGATCGCAATCCCAATACGGGTGAGAAGCCCGAGGAGGCCACGACCTTCCGCGTGGCGCACCAAACGATCTTCCGTGACGCGGTGCGGCCCTCGCGGATCATCCTGCCGGTCGTGCCGTCATGACCTCATCTGTTGCTGGAGCAACCCTGCATCCACGCGCTGCAGAGATCCTGTCGGAGTTCGGCTCTCCGGCGGCGTCGGCTGCATGGCTGCTGTGCGATCGTCATCCCGCCGAGGGGATCGCCTTTCGATTCATCCGTGAGGACCTCTCGGAGGAGGTCATGACGTACGGCGATCTCAAGGATCGGTCGCAGCGAGCAGCTGCCGTCCTCGTGAGCCATGGGGTCCAGGCAGGCGATCGTGTCGCGAGCCTGTTGGGCAAGGGGCCTGAGCTGCCGGTGCTGATCCTGGGGATCTGGCGACTGGGCGCCGTCTACGTGCCGCTGTTCACAGCCTTCGCGGCGACCACGGTGGCTGATCGCGTCGCCGAATCCGAGGCGCGCGTCATCGTCACCGATTCATCCCAGCTGGCCAAGACTTTCGGGCTTCCTTGCACAGTGCTGCTCGCCCACGTGGAGGAGTCCACCGACGTTCCGCCAGGCGTGCACAACTTCACGGCAGAGCTCGAGGCTCAGCCGAACGTCACACTCGCGGAACCTGTTGGCGGGCCCGAGGCGCCGATCGTGCACATGTTCACGTCCGGAACGACGGGCAAGCCGAAGGCTGTGGTGCACCCGCTGGGCTACGCGGCGGGCTGGCAGTCGTACCTCGAGCTGGCACTTGCACCGGGCGAGAACTTCTGGTGCGCAGCCGATCCCGGCTGGGCGTACGGACTCTATGTGGCCATCGTCGGGCCGCTGGCGACGGGGATCCCGAGCATCATGACCTGCGGTACGTTCAAGCCGGAGCTGACCTGGGAGGTGTTGCGGGCCGTCAACGTCACTGACTTCGCCGCGGCACCCACGGTCTATCGCGCACTGCGCGCGGCGGACCCCGGCCATGAGCTCCCCAGCCTCCGCCAGCTGTCGAGTGCTGGCGAGCCGCTCACGCCCGAGGTCGGTGCCTGGACCCGGTACCGGTTCGATGCTGACGTCCACGACCACTTCGGTCAGACCGAGGTCGGAATGCCAGCCGGTTTCGCACATCATCCGGATCTGCGCACGGAACCGGTCCCGAGCGCCATGGGAAGCGCATTGCCGGGCTGGACGTTGGCCGTACTGAAGCCTGACAGCGAGCAGGTCGCTGCGATCGACGAGGTCGGACGGCTGGCCGTCGATGTCCACGCCAGCCCGTACCTGACATTCACCGGGTATGGCGTGCAGCGAGACGTTCTCGGGGGCAAGTTCACCGGAGATGGTCGCTACTACCTGAGCGGAGACCTGGCCTCAGTCGACATCGACGGACTGATGCACTTCTCGTCGCGCGATGACGACGTCATCCTCATGGCCGGCTATCGCATCGGCCCGTTCGACGTCGAGAGCGTCCTGCTCACCCACTCTGCAGTCGCGGAGGTCGCGGTTGTCGCCAGCCCCGACGAGGTGAGGGGTGAGGTCATCCACGCGTTTGTCGTACGTGCGGCGCCCGGACGCCTCGATGATGAGTTGGCGGCGCTGCTCACGGCCGAGCTGCAGGACTGGGTCAAGGAGAACTACGGCGCTCACGCGTACCCGCGGCGCATCAGCTTCGTCGAGGCGCTGCCCAAGACACCCAGCGGCAAGGTGCAGCGCTCGGTCCTGCGGAACCAGCTCGCTCTCGCGCAGAACCCGCCCGAATGACGCGCGAGCTTCTGGTGGAGGGCCTTGCCCTGTCACCTTTGGTCGGCACGACCGTGCCTCATACGGCCCAGGTATGGACACTGAATCGGCCGGAGTCGAGAAACTCCCTCAACCCGGCGCTGGTCGATGCCCTTCACGACGCGCTCCGAAAGGCTGAGGCCGACGGAACACAGGTGGTCGTCATCGCCGGCAACGGACTCAGTTTTTGCGCGGGTGCCGATCTCCGCTTCCTTCAATCTCACGATGCCTCAAAGGGCGAGACGCCGCGCGAGTTGTTGGAGAGCATCTGGAACCTCACGATCGCGATGGAGCAGTCTCCCATTGCCTTCGTGGCGGCGCTCCACGGGCACGCGGTTGCCGGCGGACTTGAGCTCGCGCTCGCCTGTGACGTGGTGATCGCGGCTGCCGACACTCGGATTGGCGACGGGCACGTGACCAACAACCTCATCCCGGGCGGCGGGGCCAGCGCGAGACTTGAACGAGCGATCGGGCGCGGCCCGTCTGCGTGGCTTGCATTGACCGGGGAGCTGTTGCCCGCCACCGACCAGGTGTTTGTCACCTGGTTGAAGCGCGTCGTGCCCGCCAGCGAGCTCTCATTCGAATACTCCACGGTTGCCGAGGCCCTCGTCCGGGCGTCGCCGGTGGCCAGCTCGACGTACAAGCAGCTGTTGCACCGTCATGTTCCGGCTCCCTCTGCAGCTGACCGTGACGCTGAGCTCGATGCGTTCGTCGAGCACTGGATCGACCAGAACCTCTCCGAGACGCTTCGAGTGCTGCTCGACAAGAATGGAAAGGCGTCGTGATGGACAGTCGTTTCACTGGGCAGGTCGTATTGGTGACCGGTGGCGCTCAAGGTCTGGGCCGCGCGATGGTCGAGCGCTTCGCGTCTGAGGGGGCGTCCGTTCATTTCGCCGACCTCAACGACCAGGTGGCGCAGGAGGTCGTCGCATCGCACCCGGATGCGATCTCGTACGACCGCGTCGATGTGTCCGACCCGGCTGCCGCCCGGATCTGGGTCGACCGGGTTGCCGGCGATAAGGGGCGGATCGACGTCCTCGTCAACAATGCCGGTGTGATCCGCGACAACCGCGTCGAGAACATCACTGTCGAGGACTGGCGGGCCGTCATGGCGGTCAGTCTCGACGCTGCGTTCTACTGCTCCCAAGCTGCTTTCGCGCACATGAAGACGCGCTCATACGGCCGCGTGCTCTCCTTCTCGTCGATGAGCTGGCGAGGGAACTTCGGGCAGCTCAACTACGTCGCCGCGAAGGCGGGAGTCGTGGGCTTCACGCGCGGCTTTGCGTTGGAGGGCGCCAAGCATGGCGTGACAGCGAACGCCATTGCGCCAGGACTGATCGAGACCCCCATGCTCGCCTCGATGAATGACCGGGCCAGGGAGAAGCTCGTCGCCAAGGTTCCACTCGGCACGACCGGCGCACCGTCCGACATCGCAACAGCCGCTGCATTTCTGTGCTCGGCTGAAGCCGGCTACATCACGGGCGTCGTGCTCGACGTCGACGGCGGCATCGGCATCGGCTCGTCGATCCGCTGACTCGGCGTCTGGACCATGCGACCGGACGGTCAGCGGGCGAGGTCGCGGGCGATGACGAGGCGCTGGATCTGGTTGGTGCCCTCGAAGATCTGCATGACCTTGGCCTCGCGCATGTAGCGCTCGACCGGGAAGTCGCGGGTGTAGCCGGCGCCGCCGAACACCTGCACGGCGTCGGTGGTGACCTTCATGGCGTTGTCGGTGCACACCAGCTTGGCGATCGACGCCTGCCGGGAGAACTTCTGTCCGGCGTCCTTCATCCGGGCCGCCGCCAGATAGGTCGCCCGCGCCGACTCGACCGCGGCGGACATGTCGGCGAGCACGAAGCCCAGCCCTTGATGGTCGATGATCGCCTTGCCGAACGTCTGGCGATCCTTGGCGTACGCGATCGCGGCGTCCAGGGCACCCTGCGCCAGTCCGGTCGCGACGGCGGCGATGCCCAGGCGTCCCGAGTCCAGGCCCGCCAGGGCGATCGGCAGGCCCTGGCCCTCGTCGCCGAGCCGGCGCTCGGCCGGGATGCGGACGTCATCGAACAGCATCGTCGCGGTGGTCGAGCCCATCAGGCCCATCTTCTGCTCCGGGTGGTCCGCGGTCAGCCCCGGTGTGTCCGCCGGCACGAGGAAGCAGGAGATCCCGCGACCGCCATCGTCGGACGTACGAGCCATGACCTTGTAGAAGTCGGCCTTGCCGCCGTGCGTGGTCCACGCCTTCGCACCGTTGAGCACGTACGAGTCGCCGTCGCGGACCGCACGTGTCCTCATCGCCGCCGGGTCCGATCCCGCGTGCGCCTCCGACAGGCAGTACGCCCCGAGCTGCTCACCCGACAGCATCTCGGGCAGCCACTGCTTGCGCTGCTCGTCGGTGCCGGCGGTGAACAGCCCGAAGCACGACAACGCGTGCACGCTGACGCCCACGCCGACCGACGCCGACACCGCTGCGATCTCCTCCAGAACCTGCAGGTAGACCTCGTACGGCTGGCCGCCCCCGCCGAACTCCTCGGGATAGGGCAGCGACAGCAGGCCGGCGCGGCCCAGAGTCCGGAACACCTCGCGCGGGAACTCCCCCGACGCCTCGATCTGCGCGACCTTGGGTGCCAGCTCCTTGGCGACGATGTCGCGGGTCAACGCGATCAGGTCGGAGGCTTCCTCGGACGGCATCAGACGAGTGGCAGGCATGGACTTCCTCGGTCGATCTCGATGGACCTAGACGACGGACTTGAGCTCGGGAAACTGGTCGTCTCGCCACTCGCGGGGTGCTGATTGCCCCGAATCCGCGAGCTCCTGTTCGCGCCCGCGTAGCTCGACTCGGCGAATCTTCCCGGAGATGGTCTTCGGCAGCTCGTAGAACTCCACCCGGCGCACCCGGAGATAGGGCGGCAGCTTCTCGCGAGCGTGCTTCAGGATCTCGAAGGCAGTCTCCTCGTTGGCTTCGTACCCGTGCGCCAAGGCGATGTAGGCCTTGGGAACGGCAAGGCGGACAGGATCTGGCGCGGGGACGACGGCCGCCTCTGCCACGGCGGGGTGCTCGATCAATACGCTCTCGAGCTCGAACGGACTGACCTTGTAGTCCGACGCCTTGAAGACGTCGTCGGTTCGCCCGACATACGTGATGTAGCCGTCTTCATCGCGGTTCGCGACGTCTCCGGTGTGATAGAGCCCGTTCACCATCGCCTCGGCATTGCGCTCCGCATCACCCAAGTAGCCGGTCATCAACGGCAGCGGGCGTCCTCCGGGCCCCTCGAGTTCCAGGCAGATCTCGCCTTCTGTGCCGGGCCTGTCGACTCGCTCTCCCGACACGGGGTCGACGAGTACGACAGGCACGCCGGGCAGTGGCTTGCCCATTGACCCAGGCTTCACTGAAACGCCCGGGCTGTTGCCGACAGCTGCCGTCGTCTCCGTCTGACCGAATCCGTCACGAAGGGTCAGCCCCCACGCATCGCGCACTCTGGAGATCACTTCTGGGTTGAGCGGCTCGCCGGCCCCGATGACCTCTCGCAATGCGGGCGGGCGGTCACCCATCTGGCTGCCGATCAGCATGCGCCAGACGGTCGGCGGAGCGCAGAAGGTGGAGACCTCGCTGGTCCTCAGCTGGTTCATCAACGCTGCAGGCTCGAAGCGGTCGTAGTTGTAGACGAAGATCGTTGCCTCGGCGATCCACGGTGCGAAGAAGCACGACCATGCGTGCTTGGCCCAACCGGGTGACGAGATGTTCAGGTGAGTGTCGCCCGGGCGAAGGCCCAACCAGTACATCGTCGTGAGGTGGCCCACGGGGTAGGAGACCTGCGTGTGCTCCACAAGCTTCGGGCGGCTCGTGGTGCCCGATGTGAAATAGAGCAAGAGACGATCGTCTGGTGCCGTTCCGGGATGCGGCAAAGGTGAGTCATCGAATGACCGGCCGGCGCACAGGTCCAGCCAGCCGTCCTGCGGTCCCACCGCGATGCGCGTGTAGTCGCCGACGAGGTCAGCGAACTTCGGTGTGTCCTCGACATTGCAGATGACATGCTTCGCGTCGCCGCGGGTGATCCGATCGGTCAGTTCTGCCGGTCCGACCGCAGTCGTGGTGGGCATGATGACGGCACCGAGCTTCATCAGCGACAGCATCGACTCCCACAGCTCGACCTGGTTGCCGAGCATGACGATGACTGAGTCACCGTGTTGGATCCCCTGTGCGCTGAACCATCGCCCTATCGCGTTGGTCCGTCGGCGCATCTCGTCGAATGACACGCGGTCCTCAGACCCGTCCGTCTCTGCGATCACGAGGGCCGGACCGTCGTTGCCGAGCGCTATCTGGTCGAACCAGTCGATGGCCCAGTTGAAGGTTGGTCCAACATCCGGCCATGCGAAGTCGCTTATCGCGGACTCGTAGTCGCCAGCGAGGTCGACGAGCTGGTCACGAGCGGCGCGATAGTTCTCGAAGTTGGTGGACATCCGCACAGTCTGCGCCACACCCGGGTGCAAATGGACCCCCGAATGGGGGTGGCCGTCGTCGCCTCGGTGAGCTAGCTGCCGAGTACAGCTAGCGGTTGCTGATGAGACCGTACGATCGGGCCGCGGAAACGGCGGCTGTGCGGTTGCTCGCGTCCAGCTTCCGCATCGCGGATCCAAGGTACGACTTGACGGTCTCGCTCCCGATGCCGAGCTCAGCGGCAATGACCAGGTTGGTGGCACCGATCGCAGCGAGCTCCAGCACTTCCGCCTCACGTACGGTCAGCGTCGGCGCCAGGATTCGCAGTTCGGACGCCTCAGAGCCGCTGAGCTCTCGATGTACGCGGACGAGCCGATTTCGCAAGAACTCGTCGTCCGTGTCGCGAATGATGGCCGCGAGCTCCGTCAGGGCATCGGTCTTAAGAGGCGGACGATGACCAAACCTCGCCGCCATACGCTCCTCCACGTCGCGGCCGAGCAGATCTGCCACCACCTCCGCAGCCCGAAGGGAACGATCGCCGATCGGGCCGCGGTCGCGGACTGCGCCGTAGATGATGCCCTCGACTCTGCCATGACGATGACGGGAACGGCAACGATGGAGGTGAGGTGCTCCTGGTCGACCACGATGCGGTCATAGTCGTGAGTGATGGTGCTGGCCGACGCATAGTCATCGACGCGCCGAGTCTCGCCCAGGCTCAGAACGGCTCCACCCAGTCCTGCGCCGGGACGTACGACCAATGTGCTGAGCGAGTTGCCCACCGTCCCGGACAGCCGACTGATGACCAGCCTGTTGCCAGCGCGATCGCGCCGTCGAGTGCCTCCGAAAACGACTGGCAGTCCACTCACGCGCTGCAATCGATCGAGGCGTTCGGGCAGCAGCTCGTCGATGATGCCGCACGCCGCGCTGATGTCACTCATGCCCTCGGCCGCCTTTCCTTTGCCATCAGCGTGGACCCCCGGTTCAAGCCTTCACGCGCGGCAGCCTGAGACTCGGCTCGGCAGCCACACAGTGGTCCAACTCACACGTGTTAGTGCTGCGACGCTACGTCATGGCTGCCGGGGAAACAAGGTCGATGCCGACGCGCGGAGATGTCAATTCATTCCTCACGCGCCCTACCGCCAGTGGGCGTCTTCCAGGCGGCTGCGACGGTGATCGAGTCCCGGCTCGCGCTGACGTCGTGTACTCGTACGCAGGCGATACCGGCGGCAGCAGCGAATGCGGTTACCGCGGCCGTGAGGTGATCCCGCTCGGCGGGCAGGGGTAGGGCGGCGCTTGGCGAGGCTGCGGCCCGACCGAGAAAGGACTTTCGCGAGGCACCGATCAGCACTGGTTGACCGAGGTCGAGGATGCGGTCCAAGCCGCGCAGCAGCGTCCAGTTGTGTTCGGCGTCCTTCGCGAAGCCAAGGCCAGGATCCAGCACGAGTCGGCCCGGTTTGATTCCGCTGTCGACCAGGGCCTCCATGCGGCGCGTGAGCGCGTCGCGGACGTCTTCGACGACATCGTCGTAGGAGGTGTGCTGTTGCATGTGAACGCTGTGCGCCCGCCAGTGCATCGCGACGTAGGTCGCTTCGGTCTCGGCGACGCTGCGAGCCATGTCCGGGTCGGCGAGGCCGCCGCTGACGTCGTTGACGACTGTAGCTCCGGCCTCGATGGCAGCGGCGGCGACATGTGCGCGCATCGTGTCGATGCTGACTTCCACGCCTGATGCTGCGAGCGCCCTGACAACCGGCAGTACCCGGCGCAGCTCCTCGTGCGCCGGGACCCGTATGGCACCGGGCCGAGTGGACTCGCCTCCCACGTCGACGAGGTCCGCGCCCGACCGTGACATCGCGAGGCCGTGATCAATGGCCTTGTCGAGGGCGAGGTATCGCCGACCGTCGGAGAAGGAGTCGGGTGTGACGTTGAGGATCCCCATGACGAGGCATCGGCCGCCCGCAGACCCGGGGAAGGGTGGCGCGACCGGGGACCGGCTGGCCACCTCGGCGGGCGCGAGCTGGAGTGTCGGGTCCATCGGGCCGCCTTCGGGGTGTGGTGTCGGATCGGGGGATCGGTCAGCCGAGGGAGCGCTCTGCGGCCTCGACGACGTTCGACATCAGCAACGCCACCGTCATCGGACCGACACCGCCGGGGTTCGGCGAGATCCATCCGGCCACCTCGGCAACGTCCGGATGGACGTCGCCGTGGACACGCTGACGTCCGGTTTCAGGATCGAGCTCGCGGGTGACGCCCACGTCCACGACCGCAGCCCCGGGGGATACGTCAGCGGGGCCGACCAGATGCTTCACGCCGGCGGCTGCCACGATCACGTCCGCCGCGCGCAGGTGTCGATGCAGGTCGACGGTGGCGGTATGGGTCAACGTCACGGTTGCGTTGATGTCGCGGCGGGTGAGCAGCAAGCCGATCGAGCGGCCGACCGTCACTCCTCGACCCACGACTGTGACGTGCTTGCCGGAAAGGTCGTAGCCGTTTCGCTCCAACAGCTCGATGACCCCGCGCGGCGTGCATGGTTGCGGTGTTGTTGCGGGCTGGCCGACGTTGAGCAGCAGTCGCCCGAGGTTGGTGGGGTGAAGCCCGTCGGCGTCCTTGGCGGGATCGATCCTCGCAAGGATGGCGTCGGTGTCCACGTGGTCTGGCAGGGGTAGCTGCACGATGTAGCCGTCGCAGGCCGGATCGCCGTTCAGCTCGTCTAGCACGTCCTCGACCTGTCGCTGCGTGGCGTTCGCAGGCAGTTCTCGTTGTATGGAGTGCATGCCGATCGACTGGCATTGCCGGTGCTTCATGGAGACGTACAGCTGGGAGGCGGGATCATCGCCGACCAGCACGGTCGCGATCCCCACCGACACGCCGCGGGCAGCGAGGGCCGCAACCCTGAGGCGCAGGTCCTCGGTGATCCCGGCGGCCGTTTCGACGCCGTCCAACGTGCGTGCGGTCATGTGATCCGTGCTCCCTGTCGTCGGCGGTGCAGCACGTAGGCTCGGCGAAGAACCGAACCTACGTGCAACGTCAATTGGTCGTGTGTCACTTGCCGGTCTTGATGACCTTCTCGTAGTACGGCGACGGCGCGACCCGCACTCGGATGGGCCGGACCTCGTGCGCGTCGACGGTCGGACGCTGCGTGTCGGGCTCGCCCCACTGCAGGACGAGCTCGGTTCCGGGCACAGCAACGGACAGATCCACCAGGGCCGTGGACACGAGGCGGTTGGCGTTCGCTGTGAACGATGCCCACTGGGACACGCCGACATTCTCGTCGCCCTTGAGGATCGAGTCCGACTCGAAGGTTGCGTACATCGGAGTCGGCAGCGCAAGAAAGCGCGGCCGAGGGCCGGCGTCAAAGAGGGAGCCACTGATGATTGCTGCGACGTCCTCGTCGTTCCACTCCAGCGTCACCTTGGTGCGTCGCTGTTCGGCTGCCTTCGCCTTGAGGGCGTCGCGCCCGACGAAGTCGCGGTCCCAGTCGACCAAGCGGCCGTAGCCGACCTCTATCGGGTCGACGTAGTAGTCCTCGATGTCGGAGGACACCAAGCTGCCGCCCAATGACGCGATCGACTCGAGGAAGTAGTTGTTGAGCCACTCGCGGTACGGGCGCATTCGCTCGTCGCCGTAGATGGCGGGCAAGGGCATCGGCATCCAGCCGGATTCCTGAGCCGTCGTCGAGTACGCCAAGGCGCCGACCTTCCGCAGACCGTGCTGGGCCCCGATGCGCTCGAGCTCGGCGCGTACGGCCTCCTGGTCGTCCCATGCACCGTAGATCTCGAACCCCGGCGTCCCCGCCATCCCGTGGCGCAGGGCGCGGACGGACTTGCCGGCGATGGTCAGTTCACCGATGCCGAAGAATGACACCTCGGGAACCGAGCCCTTGTTCGCCTCGGCCACGAGATCCAGCGCCTGCGGTCCCTGGATCTGGACCCGGAACACGTCGCGCGATTCCTGGCGGACCGACCAGTTGTCGTTCTTCTCCGCGGACACGTCGTGATCGGTCGACTCAGCGTTGAACAGGAGCCAATCACTGGCGAAGGGTGCGCCCACGACGCGGTAGAAATCGTCCTCCTCGTGGAAAATGATCGCGTCGGCAATGAGGTTTCCATCTGGTGCTGCCAGGACCAGCTGCTTACCTCGGCCAACGGGAAACACATCCAGCTTGTTGACGGCAAGTTCCTTGAGGAATGGGATGACACCCGATCCGCGCAGGTGGAGCTCGGTCATGTGGTACGACTGCTCCAGAAGGGCCACGCCGTCCTTCCATGCGCGCACCTCGTCACGCCAGTTGGTGAACTCTGGTGGGATCCCGGGGAACTGGTATGGCCCCAGTGCCGAGCTGCGCAGCAGGGGCACGGGCCCGCCGGCCTCATCGATCATGGACTGCAGGCTCGTCACAGCTGGGGCGTCGTTGCTCATCGTTCGTCCGATCGTCGTTCGTTCGCGGATCGCGCCGTCGCGTCCGGATCGCTGTGTCGGCTCCGTCGTGGACCGATTACTGCGATACCGAGAAGTATTCGGAATCTGGTCCGAATGTCAAGGGTCACCTCCATGACCATTGACAGGACGTCGTAGTACTGGTGTACTGCCGGGCATGTGAATACCGGTCAGTATCTGAATCTGGATTCGGCCGGGCTCAGCGCAGGCAACGAGAGACCTACGCGGGCACCGAAACTGTGGAGGCGATCCCCATGCGTGCACGTAGGTCCCAAGTTCTGGTCGTGTCGTTGGCCCTGGCGGCAGCGATGGGGCTCGCCGGGTGTTCTGCCGGCGACAGCTCCTCAGGAAGCTCGAAAGGCTCCTCTAAGGTGTCCTACCCAGACGCTGACGGAAAGTGCTCGGCGCAGCCGGCCAAGGGCGTCAACCACGACGCTGCGAAGTCCCTCATCTCGACCTTCGAGGAGAAGGCGACCAGCCTGCCGGTCACGTCGCCGCTCCCGAAGCCGATCGACCCCGGCACGACGGTTGCCTACCTCGACAACGGCACTCCGGTGGCCTCGATCATCTGGGGCAGCCTGAAGCAGGCGGGCAAGGTGGCCGGCGTGCAGCTGCAGCGGGTCGACACCGGAACCGATGCCCAGAGCATCAACGCCGCGGTGGGCACAGTGGCCGACGACGCCCCCGACATCCTGATCGCGGCCGCGGTGGACGCGACGTTCTTCCGCAGCCAGCTCGCTGCGCTGAAGAAGGCTGGTACCACCGTCGTGTACGCGGGCTCGACCAACGCGGACAAGTTCGGGCTGCTGGACTCCCAGTCCGGTCACGGTGCGTCAGAGGTCAACGGGAAGGTGCTGGCCGCCGCAGCGATCACCTTCACATGCGGCACCGGGACCCACTTCGTGTTCTACAACATCCCGGAGTTCTCCTTCTCTGGGGTACAGCTGGACGCCGCGAAGGCCTATCTGGCCAAGAACTGCCCTGACTGCTCGCTGCGAGTCGTCGACATCCCCGTCGCCACGATGGACACGACGGCCAGCGACGCGATCATCAGTGACCTCCAGGCGCACCCCGACACCGACTTCTTCATCTCCCCGGCCGACCAGATGCAGATCGGTCTGAAGGCGAAGATGGATCTCGCCGGCATCGATGTGCCGGGCATGGGGCAGTCCTCGCTGCCGCCCAACATCGAGCAGATCGCCAAGGGGTTGCAGGTCGCCGGTTACGCGGTCGATTACAACGAATACACCTGGCTGATGCTCGACGAGGGCCTTCGCCGCAGCCAAGGGGTCACGGTCACGTACGACGACTGGGAGCCGTGGGTCAAGGCGATCTCGCGAGTTCTGACCAAGAAGTCGGCAGCGGAGTACCCCAAGGGCTTTGTCGCCTACCCGGGCATGCGGGCCGACTTCGCCAAGCTGTGGGGCAAGGGATGACCACTGCCTCTCCGGAGTCGCCGGCGGGGGGCGGGCCGCATGCGGTCCGCCTCCTGCGGGTCACCGACCTCGTCAGGGACTTTCCCGGCCTCCGCGCGCTCGACGGCGTCTCTGTTGAGATTGCCAGCGGCGAGATCGTCGCGATCGTCGGGCACAACGGGTCAGGCAAGTCCACGCTCGTCAAGATCCTGGCGGGCGTGGACGCGGCTGACGGTGGCCGGGTCGAGCTCGCTGAGCACGAGGGGACGAGGACCGAGCTGCACGTCATCCACCAGGACCTGGGGCTGGTGTCGGAGCTCACCGCTGTCGAGAACCTCAGGCTTGCGCCCGACCCCAGCCGATCGAGGCTGGCACCTCATCACCGGTCTCGCGAGCGCGACCACGCCCAGACCCTGATCTCCCGCTTCGGGATACCATTTGAGGTCGATGTGCCGATCGCGCGGCTGGCGCCGGCTCAACGTTCCGTCGTCGCCATCGCCCGGGCCTTGGACGGGTGGAAGCACGATCGGAACGTGCTGATCCTCGACGAACCCACCGAAGCTCTGCACGCCAACGAGGTCGACGTCCTGTTTGGGGCCGTGCGCCGCGCGGCCGCGACCGGGGCAGGCGTCTTGTTCATCTCCCACCGGCTCGACGAGGTCCTCGAGCTCGCCGATCGTGTGATCGTGCTGCGCAACGGCCGCAAGGTCGCAGACCTGCCGACCCGCGACCTGGACCACGAGACTCTGGTCACGCACGTCACCGGATCCGACCTGCACCATCGTCCAGAATCCGGCCCGAAACGCGTGCTCGGAAAAATCGCTCTCGACATCGTGGGGCTGACGGGGCCGCATGTCCACGGGTTCGACCTGGCCCTGCGCGAAGGGGAGGTCGTCGGCGTCGCCGGGGTGCTCGGGTCTGGCCGAGACACGCTGCCGTCGTTGGTGTTCGGGGCCGTTCCCGCATCAGCTGAATCGTTCCGCGTGGCCGGTCGGGACTACCTCAGGCGATCGCCCCGGGAGAGCGTGCGACGAGGGGTCGCCTTCGTCGCCGGTGACCGGGTCACTCTCGGCGCCGTAGCCACGATGAACGCTCGGGAGAACATGACATTGCCGGATCTCCGCCCGTTCACGGGCCGATTCGGAGCGCTGCGGCGTCGTGCCGAGCGGGCGACCGCAGGCGACCTGGCCCGAAGATACGACGTACGCCCCCCGGCACCTGAGCAGCGGTTCGCACAGTTCAGCGGTGGCAACCAGCAGAAGATCGTCTTCGCGAAATGGCTGCGCAACGAACCGCGCGTCCTGCTGCTCGAGGAGCCGACCCAGGGCGTGGACATCGGCGCGAAGCAGTTCATTTACAGCGAGATCGATGCCGCGGCATCGAGGGGAATGGCCGTCCTGGTCTGCTCCTCAGACGCCAAGGAACTGGTCCGCCTGTGCGACCGCGTCGCGGTGATGCGCAACGGAGAGGTGGTCAACGAGCTGTCCGGAGAAGGACTCACCGAGTCCGCACTGGTGGCCGAGGGATACGGCCTCACGACCACGATCACCCCTAACCGAGGAGCTCCACATGTCCAGCACTGATTCGATCGCCACGCGGTGGCGTCGCGCCCTGTCATTCCGGAACATCAGCGCCATCTATATCTTCATCGTCATCTTCGCGACGTTCTCGATCGTGACCCCTGAGACCTTTCTCCAGGAGGGAGTGTGGCGCACGTTGCTCGACGCCCAGGCGATTACCGTCATCGCCGCGATCGGTGTGATGATCCCCCTGACCACGGGCTCCTTCAACCTAGCCATCGGCGCTGAGATCGGATTCGCCGGAATACTGGTGGCGGTGCTGCAGGTGAAGCAGGACATGCCGTTCATCGTTGCCATCTCCCTCACCCTCCTGGCGGGGGCGTTCATCGGCCTGGTCTCCGGACTGATCATCACCAAAGGGCGGATCGACTCTTTCGTGGCCACCCTCGGTCTCAGCTCCATCCTGCTGGCCGGACTGGCATGGATGTCCTCGAGCAAGCAGGTGATCGGTCTGCAGGACGGATTCCGTGAGATCGCCACCAGTACGTACTTCGGCATCACGGTCCCGACGTATCTCATGGTCGTGCTCGCCTTGGTGGTCTGGTACGTGTTGGAGCGAACTCCCGTAGGTCGTCGGATGTATGCCGCCGGGTACAACCCCGCCGGTGCACGCCTGGCGGGGGTGAACGTGGTCGTGCTGCGCATCAGTGCGCTGGTCGCAGGCGGGATCATCGCGGCAATGGCGGGGGTGCTGCTGACCTCGCGTCTCAACACGGGGGAACCGACCGTGGGGCCGGGGCTGCTGCTGCCCGCCTTGACCGCGGTCTTCCTGGGGTCCACGCAGCTCGCAGGCGGTCGGTTCAACGTCTGGGGAACCGTGCTCGCGGTCTACGTCCTGGCGACTGGCATCAAGGGACTCCAGCTTGTCGGCGCCCAGCCCTGGATCAGTGACCTGTTCAACGGCGTCGCGCTCCTGAGCGCCGTCGGCCTGTCACAGTGGGAGAAGACGGCTGCTCGTACGGCCGCCGTGCGACGCGCGCTGCCGTTCACGCGGCAGGGTGACGATACCGAGCCGCCGGCCGAGCCGGGCGATCGGTCGCCATCAGTCGTCGCCCACCGCTGACCGGGGTCGACGCGCGTTTGACAGTCGCAAAGACTATCCTGACTTCAGATACCAATCCGTTCACTCGGGAGTACGAAGGTACCTTTCGGGTGCCGGCGGAGCTGGTGTGAGATCAAGGAGACGAAGGTATGCGACTGACCCGTGAACAGAGCCAGGCACTGACGCGCGAGCGCATTCTCGAAGCGGCGGGCGATGTCGTGGCTCGGGACGGCTTTGACGGAGCCTCGGTTGAGAAGATCGCCGAGACGGCGGGCTACTCGAAGGGCGCGTTCTACTCGAACTTCGCCTCGAAGGAGGATGTGCTCGACCACCTTCTCGAGGGGCAGACCGGCAAGGTCGTCGCTGAGCTTGAGGCGAGACTGGCCGAAGCGCAGACTCCCACGGACGTGATCGACGCCGTTGCTCGATGGAGCGACGAGCGCGCTGCCGAGATGAAGTGGGGTCTCATCGCCATCGAGTACCTCCGCAGGCTCCGACGCGAGAATGCCCTCGAACAGCACCACCGCGATGTCTTCATCAGCCAGTGGCGCGAGGTTGGGACGCTGTTGTTGGCGGCCCTGTTTCCGGGCCAGCCTGAGCCGATCGACCCACTCGACCTCGGAGGTCTGGTGCTCGACCTGACGTTCGGAGGCATCGCTACCTTCCTCGAGGCCAACAGCTCCGGGCAGATGCTGCGCCACGTGCTCGAGGCGCTTGTGGAGGCCCACACCGCACCCGCGTCTCGCTGACACGCTGCCCCGTGAGCTCGCCGTAGACCGCGGGCTCTGAAGCACGCCCAAAACTGGACGCCGCTGTCGATGCTTGGTGACGCGTTGTGGTGCTCGTCGAGGCATCGGCAATGACCGGGAGCACGTGGTTTCAGCCAAGCCGTTGACATCTGGTGGAGTTTGCGAATACTGTGCCGTATCCAAAGACTGAAGGGTATGTCGCACTTTCCGGCCTTGGTGAGCGACTCGGCTCGACGCCGCCTGGCGGTGTCCTCTTCTGGAAGGGAGGCGTGCAACGATGGTTGAGGCAGAACGTGCACCCGGCGTCAAGCCGACGGTCTCGTCGTTGCCGCCCTTCACGTTGCGTCAGCTCGAGTATCTGGTCGCGGCCGCCGACATGGGCACGATCATCAAGGCAGCCGAGCGGATGCACGTCTCGCCGTCAACCATGTCAGATGCCATCACCCAGTTGGAGAGACTGGTGCACACGCGCCTGTGCATCCGCCGCAAGGCGCAGGGCCTCACGCTCACCAGCACCGGGGAACAGGTCGTCGCCGACGCTCGTGCGCTCCTTCGTGGCGCGCACGAGCTGTATGCCTCTCTCGTCTCGTCGACGGACGAGCTGTCGGGCCCGGTCTCGATCGGGTGCTTTCCGACCCTGGCCCCGACCGTGCTGCCGCCGCTGCTCACGGCCTTCGCCGACAGCCACCCACGTCTGGACGTCGAGGTCATCGAGGCCTCGCAGGACCGGCTGGCCGACCTGCTGGCCTCCGGTCGTGTCGACGTGGCCTTCGTCTACGACGTCCAGCTCCCCAGCCGCGTGCGGAGGCAGCGACTGTTCACGCTCGCGCCCCACGTGCTGCTGCCGGCA
The DNA here is from genome assembly GCF_001425755.1 of Aeromicrobium sp. Root344. Taxonomy (GTDB): domain Bacteria; phylum Actinomycetota; class Actinomycetes; order Propionibacteriales; family Nocardioidaceae; genus Aeromicrobium. The sequence goes on from NZ_LMDH01000001.1 coordinate 2,171,643, forward strand.
GGCCACCGTCTGGCTGCCGAGCCGCACGTGCGTCTGGAGGATCTCGCCGACGAGGACTTCATCATGCTCGACAGCCCGCCATCGAGCACGCATGCGCTGTCGATCTTCGACGCTCGAGGGGTGACCCCCAGGATCCGGCACAGGACGGGCAACCCAGATGTCGTACGAACCCTGGTCGGCCGGGGTCTGGGATACGGGATGCTGGTCCAGCGGCACATGGACCCCGGAGCGGTGCGCGGATTCCCGCTGGTCATGAAGGACATCGAGCCAGCAGTCCCGCCGCTGTCCATCGACGTGGTGTGGCCGGCGGAGTACGAGCCGACGCCGCGCACTCAAGCTGTCATCGCGTTCGCGCAGGGCGTCGAGTGGCCTCGCGTCGACCATGAAGGTGCCCAGTGACCGCCGCATGGCGGCGGCGGTCCAACGCGGTGAGGGGTTGTTTGGTCCACAGCGACGTCAGGAGGCGGCGAGCATGGCGAGAGTACTAACGGGTCAGCCGAGCACAGATCAGGCGCTCGCCGATGCCTTCAGGGATCTCGGAGTCGCGACGACCCACGAGGCGCTGGGACGCGTGGGTCTCATGAGCGCGCGTCTGTGCCCGAGGCAGAGCGACACTGCGATCTCGGGCGTCGCGGTGACCTGTGAGGTGCCGCCGGGTGACAACTGGATGCTGCACGTCGCCGTCGACCTTGCTGGCCCGGGGGACATCCTCGTCGTCACCCCGACCTCGCCATGTGACGACGGCTATTTCGGCGATCTGCTTGCCACCGCCGCGCAGGCGCGGGGGGTGCGGGGCCTCGTGATCGACGCAGGCGTGCGCGACGTCCGCACGTTGCGCAGCATGGGCTTTTCTGTGTGGAGCAAGACGGTCAGCGCCCAGGGCACGGTCAAGGAGACGCTTGCCAATGTCCAGGTGCCTGTCGTCTGTGGCGATCAGCTCGTCAATCCGGGCGACGTCGTGGTGGCCGACGACGACGGTGTGTGCATCGTGCCCCGCCTGGACGCCGAGGTCGTCCTCGAGGCGGCGCGCTCGCGGGCGGCCGACGAGGAACTCAAGCGTCAGCTGTACACCTCAGGACGTTCGAGCCTGGACATTGACCCGGCGCTGCGACGCCGCCTGGAGGAGAAGGGACTGATCTATGAGTGACGGTTTGTTCGAGCGTCCTCGTACCCCGCGACGCGTCGTCACGACGACGCGTGACGGACGGTCGGGCGTCGCGAGCGACGGCCCCGTACCCAATGCGCTGCACCATGAAGCCATCCCGGGGATGCTGAGCAGCGTCGTCTACCGGACGGCCGCGCCCCTGCTGCCGGCGTCCGAGCAGGAAACCGCGCCGCCTCAGGGTCCGCTCGTTCCCGGACCGGGGGAGACCTCCCTGGTGATCGTGCAGTTCCCTCCGGACAGTGTGTTTGCCGAGCCTGGGTTCGACGGAGCCGCGGCCGGCGCGGAGACGTTCGCGTTCGCCGCCGACTTCGCCAGTCGTTTCGAGCCGGATGCGCCCGGCTTCCACACCACCGACAGCGTCGACTACGACATCGTCCTCGACGGCGAGGTCTGGCTCGAGCTCGACGACGAGACCGTCCATCTCCGGCAGGGCGACGTCGTCGTGCAGAACGGAACCAGGCACGCCTGGCGGAACCAGGGCGACCGCCCTGCCACGTTGGCCTTCGTTCTGATCGGAGCGACCAGGCACTGACGCCTCGTCGTACGCAACACGAGTGCCCACGAGGGCAGACGGGAACACTTCATGACGACTACCTCCTCCCCGAGGACCCCCACATCCGACACCGCCGACCTCGGTGCGTCCTCGGCCCCGCCGGCGACCATGCTCGCCGCGCGACAGCACGAACGCGGTGAGCCGTTGCTCATCGACCGCGTCGATCGCCCCCGCGCCACTGGCACCGACGTCATCGTCGAGGTCAAGGCCTGCGGAATGGTGCCCAACCTGGCGAACGTGCTGGCCAACTGGGAGACGTGGTTCCCTCATGAGCCGTTGCCGCCCCGACCGGCCACCTTCGGGCTGGACCCGGTGGGAGTGGTGCACGAGGTGGGCGAAAAGGTCATCGGCGTCCGACCTGGCGACCGTGTCTACGTCAACCCCACCCGCTCCTGCGGTGCATGCCACCCGTGTGCCGACGGGCGCCTCCAGGAGTGCCATTACTGGGTGTTCGCCGGCTACTTCGCGTTCCATCCCGACGGTGTCGCGATGTTCGAGAAGTATCCCCACGGGGGCTTCTGCGAGTACATGTTGGCTCCGCAGGCAGCGCTCGTGAAGCTGCCCGACTCCCTCGACTTCCGGCACGCGACGCGCCTGGGGTATCTCGGCACCGCCTATGCCGCCGTCAAGAAGCTCGGCCCGCTCGGAGGCAAGTCGCTGCTCGTGCACGGAGCCACGGGCACCCTCGGTGTCGGGGTGACCCTTGTGGCACTCGCGCTGGGAGCTTCGAGGGTCTACGCAGTGGCGCGTGGAGTGCCGCTGCTCGAGCGACTGCAGGCTCTTGCGCCTGGCCGGATCGAGATCTTCAGCAACACCGAAGGAGGGACCGCGGAATGGGTCCGCTCGCGCACCGGGGGACTGGGGGCCGATTTCCACGTCGACACCCTCGCAGCCGTCGGGTCCCTGGACTCGTTCAAGGATGCCGTGCACGCCGTGAAGCGTGGCGGCACGATCGTCAACATCGGAGGTGCTGCCGGTGAGGTCGGGCTCGATCCGAAGTACTTCATGGACAACGCCCTGTCGTTCATCGGGTCCGCCTGGTTCACGACGGCCGAGTGCATGGAACTCGTGGGGCTGATCGAATCGGGGGTCGTCGACATCCAGTCGGTGCTGGAGCCCAAGGCCTGGCCCTTCGAGCAGATCAACGACGCGATCAACGGCGTGACCAGCGGCGACGGAGGCTTCACCAGCTATCTCGTCGAGCTATGACGCCCGCTCGGCACGACGAGGCCCTCCGGATCCTTTCCGGACGGCTTCGTCACGCCGGGCCAGCTCAGTCCTTGACGGGTCGGCCGAGGACGTGGGCGAGCACGGCGGCCAGCCGGTCCCGCGCGCCGGGCTCGGCCGTCGCAGCGCGCCATACGACGTAGCCGTCGGGGCGCACAAGGACGGCCCCGTCCTCGGCGACCTCCCGCACCCGAGCCCAGTCGAAGTACAGATCCTGTGCCTCTTCGTCGCCCACCACCACGGCCTTCAGGTAGGGCAGTGCGAGGTCCACTGCCGCTTTCGCCCAGGGGCGGCCACTTGGCCCAGTCAGGAGGGTGAAGACCCCGTCCCCGACAAGGTCGAGCGTGGACACCCGGCGACCGCGGTCGTCGACGAGCCACACGTGCGGAAGCTTCGCACCCGGGCGCGTGGTGTGCTGGGCATGCACCTCCCGGTCGAGATGGAACACCTCGGGAGCCTCGGCGTCGAGCACGACCGCGTCGGAGTCGTAGCGGTGGTTCAGCTCGATCCCCAACGCGTTGTACTCGTTGTCCTTGAGGTGGAGCACCGCGGCCAGGTCGGCGCGGGCGCGCGCACCCTCGGGCGTCTGCGCGGTGAGCTTGGCCGCTCCCGACGGGCCGCCGGCGCGCTCCGCGGCAAGTGCGCTGTGGAGCCCTGCGTATTCCCGGCGCGACTGGTTGGCCCGCCGCACGACCTGTTCGCCCACCGGCGCCCGCTCTGCAGAGTAGGAGTCCAACAGGCTCTCGCCAGCACGGCCGAGGATCACGTACGCGAGCTTCCAGGCGAGGTTGAACCCGTCCTGGATGCTCGTGTTCGACCCGAGTCCGTTCGACGGCGGATGTCGGTGCACGGCGTCGCCGCCGCAGAAGACCCGCCCCCGCGAGTACGCCGGCGCCCAGGCCTCGTTGACGTACCAGGGGCTCACCGCCGTCACGACCGCCTCGAAGTCGGGGTCTCCGACGAATCGGCGGATCCGTTCCTGGGCGGTGTCCACGCTGAGGTCCGGCGCCCCCGCTTCGGGGTCGAAGCCCCACCCCGCGATCCACCGGTCCCATGGCCGGACGGCGCGGAGCAGGCCGAGCCCGATCTCGCCCACGGTCACGTCCTGGTTGACGATCCAGGTCAGCACGCTCGGCCGGTGCGACATGTACTTGGACAGGTCTCCCTCGAACTGGGCGTACACGGTGCCTCCGCGGTGCATCTGGCCCTCGACCGCCAGTCCGGCGTCAGCCATGACCTTCGATCGGGCACCGTCGGCACCGACGAGGTAGCGCACGCGCACGGTATGCACCCGCCCGGTCAGCCGGTCCTCGAGCTCGACATCCACCCCTTCGGGGTCTTGAGAGCTCGACAGGTACTGGGTGTTGAACCACACGACGGCCCCGCGCGCGGCCGCAGTCTCCACAAGGAGAGGCTCGAGCAGGGGTTGGGGTAGGTCGGCCATCCGGCAGGGGCTCGCCGCCCGGTACTCGCCATACCTCTGGTCGCCGAGACCGAAGCTGGCGATACGTGCGAGCTCCCAGCCGGCCAGGCTGGTGGTGAACGAGGTGTCACCCATCAGCTCCCACGGTGTTGCTCGGGCCAGGGCCTCGTGCTCGAGACCCAAGCTGCGCAGGATCTCCATCGTCCTCAGGTTGGTGACGTGCGCGCGGGGAGAATCCGCGAGCCAGTTCTGCCGGTTCACCGCGATGACTCGGAGACCGTACGTGGCCAGGGTCAGGGCCGTGGTGGCTCCCATGGGACCGGTGCCGACGACCAGGACGTCGGCGTCGAAGTCGGCGTCCGCGATCTCCAGGGACGTCATCGGTCGTCTGGCTCCGCGGCACGGTCACGGGCCGGCCAGATGCCGTGGCGGCCGGGGGCGAGGACGCCGTTCGGGTCGACCGCGTCCTTGAGGCGTTCGACGAACCTGCGGTAGGCGTGGTCGTTGAATGACGCGAAGGACGCGGCGAGGTCCATGAGGGCGAGGTGGGGACGGGCATCGAGATAGCCCATCTCGCCCAGCGCGGTCACCATCCTCCGACCGGTTTCCACCGCTGCCCGGACGCTGGCCGGATCGGTGCGGTCGTACCGGATTCCGGCGATGGGGACGGCCGACCGCTCGCCGGTGACCATGATGCCCGCACCGAAGTTCAGTCCGGCGACGGCGTACTGACGGCGGAGCTCTTCGACCACGGCGCGCACGGCGGAGCCAAGTAGGGGGACGACGGGGGAGACGTCGAGGTGGGCCACATGAGCAGGCATCGACTCGATGGCCTTCATCGTCGGGATGCCGGCGGTGATCAGCTCGGCTGAACGGGTGAAGTCATCCCACTCATCGCGAGCGTAGACACGAACCGGGTGCACCCGGCCGCTGGGGATGTCGTCCCAGGCGGCCTGGATGCGTCGCAACCGGAGGTCCACCAGCTCGCGATCGCCCCAGACGGCGGCGCGAACAGCCCAGGAGCCGATCCCCCTCTCGGAGCCGATTCGCTGGAGCTCCTCGTCGGTGAACGGCGTGGGGCGGGCGGGCACAGGGTCGTCCAGCACCATGTGCGCGGCGCGCAGGGTCGAGTACATCGCGACGATCCCCTCGAGGTGTCCGGCGAGCCGCAGCTCCCGGATCGTGTCGATCGCCTGCTCGAGATCGGCGTCGTCGTCGACCACGAGCACGAGAGGTGCGTAGGCGTCTGGACGTCGTTGGAGCCACACGCCCATGCGTACGACGATGCCGAGGTTGGACTGCACGAACAGCTCGTCCAGCGACGGTCCTAGGCTGCGTCGGTAGACGTGCCCTGAGGCACTGTCAGGAAGTGCGCCTTGGCCGGTGCGCAGCAGGTCGCCGTCGGGAAGCACCACCTCGAAGCCGGCATGCAGTCGGTAGTCGGCGCCATAGCGCTGGTAGGTGTGACCCGAGTCCATCGTGTTGCCGATGACCGAGCCCCAGGACAGGTCGGGGACCGGCGTCATCAGGTCGAGCCCGCGCTCGGCGATGGCGTCGTGAAGATCCTGCCAGGTCACTCCCGGCTCGACGACCGCGTACGCGAGATCCTCGTTGATCTCGATCACGCGGTCGAGTCGCTGGAAGCCGAGCTGGATCGCGCCACGGCGACTGGGGGAGGCGCCACCGTGACCAAGGTTGCGCCCTTGGCTGTGCGGGGAGACCGGGACGCCCCAGCGATTCGCGATGCGCATGACCTCCTGTACCTGAGCCACGGACCCCGGCTGCACGACAGCCGACGCGGCGAACGTGTCGTCGCCGGGGATCCAGTACGGGTCCTTGAACTCGTCGACGGCCTCGCGTTCGGTGCGAACCCATTCCGCTCCGACGACGGACACCAGCTCCGCCACCATCCCGGGCTCGAGCGTGGTGTCACCCGCTGAGCCGGGCGCGGAAGTCTCCAGCCGGTCGCCCTCGTGAGCCAGGCTCATGTTCGCCCCCTTCTGTCCCGCGCCCGCTCTGGACGCTAGGGACTCAGTCATGGTGCCGCTTCGGCGATGTTGGGGAAAAGCGGAGAACATCGCCGTTCCAACTCGGCTTTGTCGAAGTGTCGCGGGCCATCAGGTTCTTCGCCAAAACCGAATTGCAGAGGAGTTTTTCTCCGCTTTTCCAATCGTTGAGGCGCTGCGACGCTGTGACGACCGCCGCACCTGATCGACACCTGATCGGGACGGACGGGCGCCGAGCTCACGAGCGATGAGCTCGATCAGGCGTCCAAACATCAACGACGCCACCGGAGGTAGGACTCGCACATGATCATCGACTGCCACGGGCACTTCACGAGCGAGCCGGCCGCGTTCCGGGATCACCGCGACGCCCAGGTGGCGTACGCCGAGGGGTGTGCGTCGAAGCCCGAGCCGTATCAGGGCGTCCCGGATGACGAGCTCCGGACGATCGTGGAGGCCAACCAGCTGCGCCTCCAGCGCGAACGGGGCACCGACGTGACGATTCTGTCGCCGCGGGCCTCCGGCATGGGTCACCACGTGCCCGGCGAGGCCGCAGCCATCGCCTGGGCGCAGTTGTCGAACGACACCGTGGGTCGCATCGCCGATCTCTTCCCCGATCATTTCGTCGCTGCGTGCCAGCTCCCGCAGACCGTGGACGGTGGGCTTGACGCCGCCGTCGCCGAGGTGGAGCGCTGTGTCGAGGCCGGATTCGTGGCATGCAATGTCAATCCCGACCCTTCGGGTGGTGCGTGGACCGCTCCGCCCCTGCCGGATCCGTGGTGGGACCCGCTGTGGAACGCTCTCGAACGGCTCGACGTACCGGCAATGATCCACGCCTCGGCGTCGACCCGTCCCGCGGTGCACACGACCGGTGCCCACTACCTCGCCGCCGACACCGCCGTCTTCATGCAGTTGATCGGCAGCGATCTCTTCCAGCGTCATCCGGGTCTGCGGCTCGTCATCCCGCACGGCGGCGGAGCCGTGCCCTACCACTGGGGGCGGTACCGCGGGATCGCACACAAGAACGACGTCCTGGACGGCTTCGAGCGGTTGCGGGACAACGTCTTCTTCGACTCGTGCGTCTATCACCAGGCCGGCATCGACCTGCTGCTTCGGGTGATCGGGCCCGGCAACGTCCTGTTCGGATCGGAGCTGCTGGGTGCAGTGGCGGGCGAGGACCCGGAGACCGGTGGCGCGTTCGACGACACCCGGCGCTACCTCGAGGCCGCCGGGCTGGACGAGCCCGACCTCCGCCGCGTCTTCGAGGGCAACGCGCGGCGCGTCTACCCGCGGCTGGACACGCGGCTGGTTGCCCGAGCGACGGCGCGCGCGGAAGGAGCACGAGTATGAGTGCCACCACGACCATTCGGCTCGCCGGCGCTGCCCAGGGCTTCAACTGGTTGCCCGTCTTCGTGGCTGAGGAGCGAGGCCTGTTCGCGCAGCACGGCCTGAGCATCGTGTTCCACAAGGTCGGCTCCGTCGAGAAGGCGACCGCCGCGGTGCGCGACGGCGACGCGGACCTGGCCATCACTCCTCCGGAGGGCGCAGTCGCCGACCACCTGGCCGGTGGCAACCTGCGCATCATCGGCTCCAACGCCGAGCGTCTGCCGATGTCCATGGTGGCGCGCCCGGGCATCGCCGAGCTGGCAGAGCTGCGCGGCGCCACGATCGGGACGTCGTCGCTGACCGAGGGGACATCGATCTATACGCGGCGGCTCCTCAGCCGCGCCGGCGTCGAGCCGGACGCCTACACGTTCTCGCTGGCAGGGATTCACACCGCGCGCTGGACCGCCCTGCAGAACGGCGAGATCGACGCTGCTCCCCAGCCGCTCCCTTGGAGTCTGCTCGCCCAACGTGAGGGTTACGGCCTGCTCGGCGACATCTGGGAGGTCATCCCGGAGATCGTGTTCGCCGCATTGATCGGCAGGGCTGACTGGCTCGACGCCGATGAGGACGCTGCCGGGCGCTTGGTCCGCGCCTTGGCAGAGGCCCACGACATCGTCAACGACCCCGGTGCCGATGCCACGACCGTGCCGGTCTACCAACGCATCACGACGCCCGAAGAGCCCGAGCTCGCCGCCGAGGGGTTCACCATCACCCGCGACCTTGGCATGTGGTCCCGGGGGCTGCAGGTTTCCGAAACGGCTCTGACCACGTCGATCGACCTGATGATCGAGGCCGAGCTTGTCCCCGAACAGAGCCGCGATGACGCCGTCGGCGTCGTCGACACCCGTTTCACCGACCAGATCACCGACTAGTGGTTGGTCCGCCGGACGCGGACCCACCTCGACCACCCATCCGAACGAAATCACATCCCGCACAGCAGAAGGAACCGACCATGGCCAAGAACCTCGAAGAGTCCATCGCAGCAGCCGGCAGCGCCCACACCCTCCTGTGGGAGTCGCAGTCACCGCCGATCGTCAGCACGCCGGTGACTCCTGAGTTCACCAACTGGCGCGACGAGCAGCTTGCCTGGCGCCGTACCTCTGTGCTGTTCGACCAGTCGCACCACCTGGCGGACCTCAACATCAAAGGCCCGGACGCCCTGAAGCTCATCCAGGACACCGCGGTGAACAGCGTCGAGTACTTCCCGGTCGATGCGGCGAAGCAGTACGTTGCGGTCACCGAGGAGGGAAACCTGATCGGCGACAACATCCTCTTCCGCAACGAGGAGGACGAGTTCCAGGCCGTCGGCATCCCGCCGACCATCAACTGGCTGCAGTACCACGCGGAGACCGGCGGATACGACGTGGAGATCTGGCGGGACAACCCGTCATACGCCCGAACCGGCGACCCGGTCGTCTACCGCTACGAGGTGCAGGGGCCGGGTGCCATCGACGTCATCCGGGACGTGCTCGGCGAGGAGCCGCCCACCGTCAAGTTCTTCCACGGCGCCCGCTTCACGATCGCGGGCAAGACCGTGCGCGCCCTTCGGCACGGGATGGCAGCCGAGCCCGGCTTCGAGTTCGTCGGACCCTGGGCGGACCGCGATGCGGTCGTGGGCGCGATCCTCGAGGCAGGAAGCAGGCACGGGCTCGTGCAGGTCGGCGGCCGCGCCTATCTGACCAACTCGCTGGAGTCCGGCTGGCTGCCCCGGCCGCTGCCGGCCTTCTACGCCGGCGAGAGCAGCGCTGGCTTCCGGAGCTGGCTGGACGCCGACGAGATCGACGCCACCGTCTCCCTCGGGGGCAGCTTCTACTCCCCGCAGGTCGAGGACTACTTCTTCTCGCCCTATGACGTGGGCTACGGCCGCATCGTGAAGTTCGACCACGACTTCATCGGTCGAGCCGCGCTCGAGCAGCAGGTCGCCGCCGGACGTTCCGAGCAGAACCGCAAGGTGACGCTCGTGTGGAACAGCGACGACGTCGAGAAGGCCTTCGGGTCGATGTTCCGCCCCGGCATCGGCGCCAAGTTCATCAACCAGCCGATCGCCCACTACGCGACCTACCACTACGACCGGGTCGAGTCCGAGACCGGAGCCTATCTGGGTCGCTCCTTGCACACCGGATACTCCGCGAACGAGCGCTCGATGCTGTCGGTCGCCGTCGTCGACGCCTCGGTCGCCGAGCCGGGCACCGAGGTCACCCTCGTGTGGGGCGAGCCGACTCCGTCGTCGAAGCCGGCTGTCGAGGAGCACGTCCAGGTGAAGATCCGCGCGACGGTCCAGCCGGCGCCGCTCGTGGCCAAGGCGCGCGGGGAGTACCGATCCAACACCACCGTCGCCGGCTGACGGCCTTCGTCCCTCGTCAACGCGCAGAGGCGTCGCCTCCCGCAACTGGAAAGGAATAGGAACGTGTCACACATCCCATCCGCTGAACACGCCACCGCCGCCCTGCGCCTGATGGACGGCTTCTCCCTGGAGATGACCGGCAAGGACCTCGCTGGGCTCGAGGAGGCGCGCGTCTCCGTTCCCCCGGGGACCCGGGTCAACGTGACCTTCCTCGGCAACGAGGATCTCGAGATGAGGGTTGCGGCCGCCGCCGCTGTCGCCCGTGCCGGGTTCGTCCCGGTCCCGCACATCTCCGCCCGCCGGCTTGTCTCGCAAGCCCAGCTGGAGGGGTTCCTCGATCGGCTGCAGGCGGTGGGGGCCACGGATCACGTGTTCGCCGTCGGTGGGGACCCGTCCATTCCCGAGGGTCCCTACCCCGACGCGTTGTCGGTCATCCGTTCCGGAGTGCTGCAGCGCCATGGAGTGCAGGAGGTGGCGATAGCCGGCTACCCCGAAGGCCATCCCGAGATCGCCGACGAGGTGCTGTGGGAGCACCTGGAGGCGAAGCACGCCGCGCTGACGGAGCAGGGTCTGGCGACCGTGCTGCTCACGCAGTTCGCCTTCGACACCGGCCCTGTCACGGCGTGGATCCGCGAGGTGCGCTCGCGAGGCATCGATGCCCAGATCCGGATCGGGACTCCTGGCCCAGCCGGCGTGAGGCGGCTGATCTCGTTCGCGCGCCGCTTCGGTATCGGCGCGAACGCCATGATCGTCAAGAAGTATGGGTTCTCCCTGACCAACCTCATGGGAACCGCAGGACCTGAGCGCTTCATCGGAGGTCTGTCGACCGAGCTGGACGCCGAGCCGGCTGCGGGCGACGTCAAGCTGCACTTCTACACCTTCGGCGGCCTGCCGGCGACGTCGGAGTGGGCCCGGTCGTACGTCGCAGACATCCAGCGGCAGGAGACGGCATGACGCTGCACACGACCGAGATGCGCGATCACGCGTGCCTCATCGTCCACGGTCCTGACCAGCTCGGCCTCGTCGCCGCGATCTCGAGCGTGCTGACCGGCAACAAGGCGAACATCGTCTCGCTCGACCAGTACACCGACGATCCCGATGGGGGAGCGTTCTTCCAGCGCGTCGTCTTCCACCTGGACGGACTCACGGCCGTGATGCCGGACCTCGAAGCGGAGATGGACGAGACGCTCCGTCCGTACGGCATGACGTGGACGCTCACCGACCAGTCCGTACCGAAGCGCATGGCCATCCTGGCCTCGACCAGCGACCACTGCCTGCTCGACCTGCTGTGGCGGCACCGGCGAGGGGAGCTGCCGGTGACCATCCCCATGGTGATCTCGAACCACACCAACACCGCCGAGGATGTCCGTTCCTTCGGCGTTCCCTTCCACCACGTTCCGTCGCAGGGGCCGGACAAGACCCAGGCCGAATCCGAGATCCTGCGACTGCTCACCGGCAACGTCGACTTCGTGGTCCTGGCGCGCTACATGCAGATCCTGTCCGAGGACTTCATCGACGCACTCGGCGTCCCCGTGATCAACATTCACCACTCCTTCCTGCCTGCCTTCATCGGGGCCGGACCCTACAAGGCGGCCAAGGAACGTGGGGTGAAGCTCATCGGCGCCACCAGCCACTACGTCACGGCCGAGCTCGACGAGGGACCGATCATCGAGCAGGACGTCGTGCGGGTGACGCACGTCGACACCGCAACCGACCTTCAGCGGCGAGGCGCCGACGTCGAGCGAGCCGTCCTGTCCCGTGCGGTGACGTGGCATGCGCAGAACCGCGTCGTCCGGCACAGCAACCAGACAATCGTCTTCCAGTGATCCCACGCCGACCCTGCAGCGGCGCAGTGACACCGGAAGTGTCCCAGGGAGCATGAGCCGTGCTCGATGTCTTGGTGCTCGACAACCACGACTCGTTCACGTGGAACCTCGTAGACCTCCTCGAGTCGTGCCCGGACACCCGGTGCCACGTTGTTACCAACGACCAAGCCGGGTGGACGGCTGCTGAGCTGGCGCACGTCGACGCCGTCGTCATCTCCCCGGGGCCCGGCCATCCTGCGAACCTGCGCGACTTCGGCCATGGAGGCGCCGTCATCCGTGCGGTGGAGGAGATGGCGATCCCGACCCTGGGGGTGTGCCTGGGTCACCAAGGGATCTGCTCTGCTCACGGGGCTGAAGTCGTCACCTACCCTGAGCCTCACCATGGCCGGCGTAGCGACATTGAGCACGATGGCACGTCGCCGTTGTTCCACGCGATTCCTCGGCAGTTCGGCGCAGTCCGCTACAACTCGCTGACAGCCATGGGGGTCACGAGCCCACTGCGTGTCACGGCCTGGTGCGGGGACCTCGTCATGGCCGTCGAGCACGAGTCGCTCCCCATCTACGGTGTCCAGTTCCACCCCGAGTCGGCTGGCAGCGACGACGCGGGACGGCAGGTCGTGCACAACTTCCTCGCCCTGGCCCGGGCGCGCCAAACCCAGGGACAGCCCTGGCGCCGTGAGCGCAAGGTCCGTGTCGAGGCGTCGACCGTCGACTTCGACGGTGATCTCTCAAGGCTGCAAGAGCGCTTCGCCGAGGGAGCGCCGTCGTACCTCCTCGAGAGTGCTGCTCCGCGAACGGACGAGCCGATGCGGTCCCACGTCGGCGTCTGCGGGCCGCACTGGATGCAGGCCGTCGCCGAAGTCTCCGGGTTCCGGCTGGAGTCCGCGCAGGGGGTGCGGGACCTCCCGGGCGGTCTCCTCGACTGGGTCGAGGACCACGCGACTTCCTGGAAGGCCAGCCACACATCGGGGACCATTCGGTGGGCGATCGCCGTCCCGTACGAGACCACGGACCCGACGTGTCCTACGAGGGCCCTGTACTGCGACCGCACGATGGACTACGACCACGAGACCGGTCGACTCATCCTTCAGGCCGTCTGCAACGACGACACCGCGGCGGCAGCCCGGCGGTGGATCGAGGAGGTGATCCGCTTTTGCACACGACCCGAGAGTGCTGCGCGGAAGGACACCACAACGCTGGCCGGTTACCGCCTTGAGCTTCGCGACAGCGAGCAGGACTACATGCAGAAGGTGGCAGAGGCGAAAGAGCACATCCGCAAGGGGGAGTCCTATGAGCTCTGCCTCACCAGCAAGGTCGAGATCGTGGGGGAGCGGCGGCCCTTCGAGCTCTACCGCGCGCTGCGCGAAGTCTCGCCGAGCTTTTTCGCGGCTCACCTACGCTTCGGGGACTTCTCCATTGTCTCCAGCTCGCCCGAGCGGTTCCTGCGTGTCGACGATGGGCGCTGCATAGCCGAGCCCATCAAGGGCACGCGACCGCGCGGGCGCACACCTCAGGAGGATCGGGCGCACCGTGATGCCTTGCTGGCCAGCGAGAAGGACCAAGCGGAGAACCTGATGATCGTCGACCTCACCCGCAACGACCTGCGCCGCGTGTCCGTGCCGGACAGTGTCGTGGTCGAGCGTTTGTGCGACGTCGAGGCACACCCGACCGTGTTTCAGCTGACCAGCTCGGTGGCCTCGGTGCTCCGGGAGGGGACGACGATCTCGGAGCTGCTCGAAGCCGCGTTCCCTCCCGGCTCAATGACCGGTGCGCCCAAGGTCCGCTCGATCGAGCTCTTGTCGGAGCTGGAGGACGGCCACCGCCGGGGGTACTACTCCGGGACAATCGGGCATCTCTGTTCCGACGGCCGCCTAGACCTGTCAGTCGTGATCCGCGCCATCGTCGACGACGGCGAGACCATGTCGTACGGCGTCGGCGGTGCGGTGACCGCCCTGTCGGATCCGTGGGAGGAGTTCGCCGAGCTGCTCGCCAAGTCGGCGGCGCTCGCGCAGGCGCTTCGCTGCTCGTTACCCGGTTGATCAACTCATGGATCGTGTGAGGGATGGTGACAGCGCGTGACGCCGAGAGAAATGTGCATTATTCTGCGCATCGAGTGTACGATGGTGCACATCGGATGCCATCGATTCCACAGGAGCTCTCCATGACCGACGCACATCGCCCGCCGTTCCACCTGGCCATCCCGGTGCACGACATCGAGGCTGCACGCCACTTCTACGGTCGGGTGCTGGGCTTCGAAGCCGGGCGCTCGGACACGCGGTGGACGGACTGGAACGTCGAGGGCCATCAGGTCGTGACTCACGAGGTCGACCATCATCAAAATGCCGTTGCTGGCACGAACCCGGTGGACGGCCATCAGGTGCCTGTACCTCACTTCGGCCTCGTGCTGGAGGTCGACCGCTTTCAGGAGCTGGCGGCTCGTCTTGGCGACGCAGGCGTCGAGTTCGTGATCAAGCCGTACGTCCGGTTCGAGGGCGAGCCGGGGGAGCAGTGGACGATGTTCTTCCTCGACCCGTCGGGGAATGCTTTGGAGTTCAAGGCATTCCGAGACCTGTCCCAGCTGTTCGCAGTCTGACCTGTCAGGGCTCCAGAAGGTGACGAGTTGAACTCCCCAGAGCAGTTGCCCGACGATGCCGCGAGCCTGACTGGCGACGGGTCGATCGCCGAGGACTTCCTGGCACAGATCGGATCGCGGATCCGCGCACTGCGACAACAGCGAGGGTTGACGATGCAGCAACTCGCCGACAACGCGTCGATCAGTCGGCGTCTGTTGACCCAGATCGAGCACGGGCAGGCCAACCCCAGCCTCGTGGCGATCACACGGATCGCCCGCCAGCTGGGTACGGACTTCACGTCCTTGCTCGACGGCGCAGCTGACTCGCCGGGCCCCGTCGAGGTGTTCGGCTCACAGGATCGAGTCCTGGTCTGGACCAGCGCGGCGGGCAGCACCTCGCACCTGCTCGTGGCAACCAGCCCCCGACGCACCGCAGACCTGTGGCTGTGGCACCTCTTGCCAGATGACGCCTACCAGGGGCGCGCCGATCCGAGTCATTCCCAGGAGCTCTTCTACGTGATGGACGGGGTGCTGACCATCAGGACCGGAGATGTTGAAGTCGATGTTCCCGCAGGCAGCGCCAGTCGCCTGCAGAGCGATCGGACGTACTCCTATCACAACCACGGGAGCGACCCCGTCGTGTTCGTCCGGACCGTCTCACTCAGCGCCAGCTGACCCTACAAATCTCCGCCTGCCGCATGCGGAGGAAGGAATGTGTCATGAAGGTCTTCCAGATCGGTGCTGCCGGCGGTATCGGCCGCCGGCTGTCCGAGCTCCTCATCGCCCGCGGAGACGTGGTGACGGGAATGCATCGCAAGCCGGAGCAAGCCGCCACCATCACGCAATCAGGCGCCGATGCCGTCGTCGGCGATCTGATCGCCGATTCGGTTGAGGAGCTTGCCGCCAAGCTCGAGGGGCACGATGCCGTGGTGTTTTCCGCGGGGGCGCACGGTACGGGCCGGGAGAACACGACCCTGATCGATGGTCGCGGCGTCGAGAAGGCTTCGGCCGCTGCGCAGATCGCCGGCGCCACGCGCTTCATCCTCGTCTCAGTCTTCCCGGACGCCGAGCGCGATGCGCCTCCCAGCGACGGATTCGAGCACTACATGCGGGTCAAGAAGGCAGCCGACGTCCATCTGGCCGGCACGCCGCTCGACTGGGTCATCGTGCGGCCGGGTGTCCTCAAGGACGAGCCCGGTGATGGCCGCGTCACGGCCGGGCCGGCGGTCGAGTATGGAGACGTTCATAGAGACAACGTCGCAGCGTTGATCGACGCGATCTTGCACGAGCCTCGGATCAGCCGCACGATTCTCGAGGTGACGGACGGTCCGGTGCCCGTCGCCGCCGCCGTCTCCGCACTTCTCCAGATCTGACCCTCAGGAGGAGGCCGGGCGTGTCCGCACGCCCGCGGACCGGCGGGCACGGCGCCCTCGTTCTTGTCCGACATCGCGTAATACCGTATGCTCAATAAGCGCGTAATACGGTATGCCGACCGATTTCGATGTGACCTTGCCGCTCGGCCGCACGACAGGAGTGAATGTATGGACGTATCTATCGCTGAGGAAGAGACCACGATCCGGCCGGTGGACTTCAGCGGCCCGTACGGCGTGCTCATCGACGGCGCCGTCGTGGCGACGGACGAGGCGTTCGACGTGCTCAACCCGGCCGACAACGAGGTCATCGCACGGGCGCCACTCGCGACTACGGACCACATGGAGCAGGCCGTCGGCGCTGCCAAACGCGCGTTCCCGGCCTGGGCCAAGCTGACAGCTGATCAACGCGAGGCGTACATCGTCGAGTTCTTCGAGGCCCTCGAGGCCCAGAAGGAGGATTTCATCACCCTTCTCTCACTCGAACAGGGAAAGCCGCGCTACAGCCAGGCGGACTTCGAAGTGAACCTTGCGAACCCGTGGGTCCCCGAGACTGCGAAGTCGAGGTTGAAGGACGTCGTTCTCGAGGAGGATGACGATCGCCGAGTCGAGCTCCGTCGGACTCCCCTGGGAGTGGTCGGAGCGATCATTCCCTGGAACTACCCGTACCTCCACGTCCTCTGGAAGACAGTGCCGGCACTGATCACCGGCAACACGGTCGTCCTGAAGCCGTCGCCGTACACGCCGCTCTGCGCACTGAGGATTGGTGAGCTGGCCGCTCAGGTCTTTCCCGCGGGAGTGTTCAACATCGTGACAGGTGGCAACGAGCTCGGACAGGTCCTGACCGAGCACCCGGACGTGGACATGATCACCTTCACCGGCTCAACCGCAACGGGGGCTAAGATCATGGCCGCCTGCGCCCGCAGCATCAAGCGTGTGACACTGGAGCTGGGCGGAAACGATCCCGCAATCCTGCTGCCTGACGCCGACTGGAGAGATGCGGTCCCCAAGGTCTTCTGGGCCGCCTTCGGAAACTCGGGGCAGTGGTGCATCGCCGCAAAGCGCATCTACGTACACCGTTCGTTCCATGCGGACTTCGTCAACGCGATGGTGGAGTATGCGAAGACGCAGAAGGTCGGAGACGGGATGGACCCGTCCAGCGATCTTGGACCGGTCAACAACCGCATGCAGTACGACAAGCTCCGGGACCTGTTCGCCGACATCAAGAAGAACGAGTACAGCGTGCCGCTCGGCGGCATCATCGACGAGACACATGCGGGCAACTTTGTTCCGATCACGCTCGTCGACAACCCCCCGGACGACAGCCGAGTCGTCCAGGAAGAGCCGTTCGGCCCGGTCGTGCCGATACTCGCGTACGACGACGTGGACGAAGTCGTCGAGCGAGCCAACGACAGCGTCTTCGGTCTCGGCGCCACGGTGTGGGGAAGAGACCTCCAGGGTGCACTGGACGTGGCCGACCGCATCGCGTCGGGCAATGTGTGGATCAATGGCGGACAGAGCCACCCGACCAATGCTCCGTTCGGGGGCCACAAGCAGTCCGGCCTGAGCGTGGAGCACGGGGACGAGGGGCTCGCCTCACACACCAACAACAAGACGGTTGTGATCCTCAAGCGACCCGCGTCGTAACGAGACAAAGCCCTGTACGAGCTGTGAGCTCCCGACCTCAAGCGGTCGGGAGCTCACTTTCACAACTGAGTCTCGGGAGACCAGACAGGACCAACATGAGTTCGACAGCCACCACGACGACGCCCCACATCGACCCGGTCGGATACGTCGGCCCGTCCGCGCCGTTCAGATGGGTCAAGCAGAGCGGCCTGGGCAGGGAAGGGGCACGTGAGGGAATGCGTGAGTTCTGCGAGACCCAGTACGCCTCTGTCGACTGGTGCACGGCATGACTCGGCGGGTCGTCGTCGTTGGTGGCGGCTACGCGGGAATCACCGCAGCAGGACGTCTGCGTAGGAAGCTGCGCGCCGACGTCGAGGTGGTCCTGGTCAACCCACACGGTTACATGACCTACCAGCCGCTGCTGCCCGAGGTGGCCGCAGGCACGGTTGCACCTGGGCACGTGGTCGTTCCCCTCCGAAGCGCGTTGCCCGGCGTCAGCGTCGTGAGGGGGCTGCTCCAGGGTCTCGACCTCCGGACCAGGACGGCGACCGTGAGCTCACGCCATGGCGATGTTGCGCTTCGCTATGACGAGCTCCTGCTGGCCGTTGGGGGAGTCACCCGCACGTTTCCCGTTCCGGGGCTCCTCGAGCATGCGATCGGCTTCCGCACCGTGGAAGAGGCGCTCCACCTCGGCAACCGAATCCTCGGGCAACTGGAGCTGGCCGCCGCCTCGAAGGATCAGGAAACGCGCCTGCGCCATCTGACCTTTGTGTTCGTGGGAGCGGGCTATGCGGGAGTTGAGGCCTTGGCCGAGCTCGAAGACATGGTCCGCAGAGAGATCAAGCATTATCCCGAGCTCGACGCCGAACCCCTTCGCTGGGTTCTGGTCGAAGCCGGTGAGCGGATCCTGGGTCAGCTACCAGAACGTCTCGGGAAGTACGTCGACGCCCAGCTGAGGAGACGTGGCGTTTCGGTGCGAACCGGAACGACGATCGAGACCATGGCCGGCGGCCGCGTGCAGCTCAGCGATGGCAGCACGTTGACCACCGACACAGTCGTCTGGACGGCGGGCGTGGTTGCCCCACCCTTGCTCAAGCGACTTGGCCTGCCTGTCGATCCGGCGGGTCGGGTCCGGACCGATGCCACCCTCCGAGTCCACGGGATCGACAACCTCTGGGCGCTCGGCGACTGCGCGTCGGTCCCGGATGTCCACTCCGGGGAGATGTGTGCGCCCACCGCGCAGCACGCTGTGCGCCAGGCGGTACGTGCGGCCGACAATGTGGTGGCAGCGCTGCGGGCGCGTACCCCGCGTCCTTACCGGCACAAGGACGCGGGCGCTGTGGCGTCGCTCGGCTTGGGCAAAGGTGTCGCCGAGCTCTACGGCGTACCCCTTCGGGGATACGCGGCTTGGCTGGTGCACCGCCTCTATCACGGTCTGCGGCTGCCGAACCGTCGGCGCCGTCTTCTCGTGGTGCTCAACTGGATGCTGGGGTCCTTCTCCCGCGATCCCGTGGCGATGCCCGCCTTGGAGTCTCCGCGTCAGCCGCTGCGTGAAGCCCACGAACAGCAGGCAGTTCAGTAGGAGCAAAGGGCGCTCACTGTGAGGCGCGTCAGCGCCCGTGAAGACTCAAAGGACTGACGATGAGTCAGTCCTCCGTTCCAGGCACTGCGGCCGCGTCGATCGCCGCCAGCGCCCACGCCAGGTGCTGGGCAAACACAGGCGGATTCTCGGCGTGGGGAAAGTGGCCGAGCTCCGGCATGGGGCGGTAGATCGCCGAAGGTATCTGTGCGGCGAGCTCGCGTGTGGCCGCGCTGGGTACCGAGTAGTCATAGGCCCCGGACATCAGCACGATCGGCGGAGCTTCGTTCTCCAGCATCTCGCGGACGTTGTCGATGTCCCAGCAGTCGGTGTAGTACCTGATGTCGCGTTCGTAGACGCCGAACCCGCCCTGCGAATATCCCCACCACACTCGGTCCCGATCGATCTTCGGTGAGTGGGGCGACATCAGGCCGCAGGTCCACTCGGGTACGAACAGCGTCTGGTTGACGAGGGGACTGCGCTGCCAAGCGTTGTGGCGATTCGCGACCCTCGGCCCGGCCTGACAGCTCACCACACCGGCGATGCTGCTCGGATGGCGCGCGGCCATCTCGATGACTGCCGCGCCGGCCATGGAGGCCCCGACGATCACCGGCGGCTCCGGCAGGTCGAGCGCGGAGATGACTGCGGCGACGCACGCGGTGTAGCTCTCGCTCGTCAATGAGTAGTCCAGGTTGTCCGACTCGTACGAAGGGTTGGAGCGCCCGTGCCAAGGCAAGTCGAAGGCGATGAGCTGCCGGCCCGGGAACAACTCGGCGAGGGTGAACAGTCCGTGGTACTGCCGACCGTCGGCGCCAGCGGTATGGAGCAACAGGACCGGCCGGCCCGAGCCGACGGTCTCGACGAAGACGTCGCAAGCGCCCCACGGATCGACGTCGATGCGGACGTAGCGGCCAGTGACAGCGGCAAGGGATCCGGAAGCCCTCTCCCGCGTTGCTGCGGCCCGATTGCTGAGCATCTCGACGGCCCGGCGGACGAGCTGCACATGCTGCGCGAACACCGTCGTGTCTCCGAGCACCGTTCCAGTGCCACGCGGGGCCAGATGTGCCAGGACGTGTTGGGTGCCAGGGGTCGGAGACTGAGACGCTGCCTCGAGCCAATCGGCGTGGTCGAGCTCGACGTTGAACACTGGATCGTCCCCAGCATCTACGCCGCCGCCGGCCACGCGCATGACGATTCCGGTGCCATCGCGAGACGTCAGAGCGAACGTGGTGTCGACGCCCTCGGCAAGGGCCAGGAACTCATGGTCTGTGTTCAGCATCGCGGGGAGCGAGTGCCAACGGAGGGACGTCGGTGGGTCGCTCTCGTGGGTCGATGCAGCGAACACGCGATTTTCTGCGGTCATCGAGAGTGTCCCGGACGTCCGGCGAAACGCGCTCCGGTCATTCGGCGTCCGGCTTGCCGCTGTGCACGGCGACGCTTGGCTGGAGTGGTTCGATGCCCACGACGTCCTGCCAGGCCTGGACGCCCCATTGGAAGGCCACAATCCCGGCCTCGGGGAGGGCGATCTCGATAGCCTCCAGAATTTCCTGCGACGTGACGCCGAGATCAAGGGCGACCATGATGTGACTGCGAATCTGCGGTAGAGGGGCGCGCATCACGGTCAGGCTCAGAATGAACAGCAGTTCCTTGGTGCGACGATCGAGGGAACGCTCGTCGAGATAGGCCGCGCTCACGACGTCGTTCGCAGCCTTCAGCACGGGGAAGTCGGCCGCGGCCATCACCTGGTGATAGTCCAGCACGTAGCCACGTTTGGCAGCCATGTCATCGATGTACGTTTGTGCGGTGGTCATAGTGCCTCATTTTCATTGGGACGGCTGGGCCAGCGAACCTGAAACCCGGGCTGTGATCGTTCGTGCTGTGGTCAGGTGGTCAGGGAGGGTTGCGAGCCATCGCCCGGTTGGGACAGCGCGACGTGGCGCAGCGCGATCTGTCGGGCGGATTCGACATGATCCTCGGAGGCTTGCACGGCACCGGCCGGATCTCTCGCCTCGATGCATTCGACGACCTTCCGTAGCTCGGCGAGCATGTGCGGAGTCCGGTCGGTCGACGCGAGGGTGATGGAGCGTAGCTGAGCGATACGAGCCTGGACGTTGCCAAGCATCTCGCCGATGATGGGGTTGCCACTGGCCTCGATCAGCGCCTCGTAGAACCGGTTCTTCTCCTTGATCATCTCAGCGATGGGGAGTGTTCCAGCCGAGGTCACCAGGTGCTCGAACGCGGCCCGCAAGTCGTTGACCTGGGAGGCCGACGCTCCCTGAGCGGCGAAGCGGCTTGCCGCCGACTCAAGTGTCGATCTGACCTCGTACAGGTTGACGATCTCGTCGTAGCTGAGGGCTCGAACGCGTGGCCCGACGTTGGGCACGATCTCAACGAGCCGCTCACTTTCGAGCTGTCGCAGAGACTCCCTCACGACCGTACGGGAAACTCCGTACTCGGCTTCGAGGCTCCGCTCAAGCAGACGATCGCCGGCGCCGTAGCGGCCCGTCACGATGTCTTCGCGCAGTTTCTCGACCAACTGAGCCCGCAAAGGGGCGGCTTGCCGTTGGAGCATCACTTCCTCCTCGACGGTCGCCGTTGCCGACTGGCCCTCGGTACGGCCGTGCTGCGGATCGTGGTCATGGCTTCACCAAACTTTCCGAGACGTTGAGAACTTAGGGCTAGTAGGCTAGCGCACTCCGTGATATAAACATACCGTATTACGGTCATCCAGTCCAAACACATTCTGGATTGCGCCGAATCGTTCCAGGCATCCCGAAAGAGAGAGGCACGTCGTGAAAGTGAAGGCAGCAGTCCTCAACGAGGTCGGCGCGGTGCGGCCGTACCGAGACTCCGAGCCCATCTCGGTCCGTGAGGTCAGTCTGGCCAGTCCCGGCAGCGGCGAAGTGCTTGTCCGGATGGAGTCGGCGGGCGTCTGCCACTCCGACTTGTCACGCGTCTCGGGTGTCCGGGATTGCCGAACCCCGATGGTCCTCGGCCACGAGGGTTGCGGAATCGTGGAGGAGGTCGGCCAGGACGTTCGCGATGTCAAGGTCGGTGACAAGGTCACCATGACGTTCATGCCCCGGTGTGGGGAGTGCCCCTCCTGCCAGGCCCCAGGCTGGAGTCTGTGCGAGCGCGGCGTGGCGGCAAACGCAGCCGGAACGATGTTGGCCGGAGGCCGACGGCTGTCGAGCAATGGTGTGGCGCTCGATCACCACGGTGGCGTCTCGGCGTTCGCCGAGTACGCCGTCGTCGACGCCCACTCAGTTGTGGTGATTCCGGCTGAGATCCCCTCCCCGGTCGGTGCACTGCTGGGCTGCGCCGTCCTCACGGGAGGCGGAGCCCTGATCAACGCCGGCCGTGCGACCGCGGGTCAACGAGTCGCTGTGGTCGGGCTGGGGGGCGTCGGACTGGCCGCAGCTCTCGTCGCACGCGCGATCGACGCCGCGACGGTCACCGCGATCGACACCAACATGGCCAAGCTCGCCGCGGCGTCGGAGTTCGGCGCCGACGACGCGTACACGCCCGATGAGGCGCTCGATGCCGGACTCAGGTTCGACATTGTCGTCGAGTGCGTCGGGCATCCGTTAGCCCTTGAGTCGGCTGTGAAGCTGACCGCGGTGGGCGGCACGACCGTGACGGTCGGACTGGCCGGACGCGGATCGACCCTGAACGTCGACATGCTCAGTCTCGTCATTGAAGCGCGCTCCATCGTCGGGTCCTACATGGGATCGGGGATCCCGAAGGGCGACATCGGACGCTATGTCGGCATGTACCTCGACGGGCGCCTGCCCATCGAAAAGCTCATCACCGGGCACACCTCGCTCGAGGGAATCAACCGCGCCATGGACAGGCTCGACGAGGGCCTCGAGATCCGCCAGATCGTCGATCTGGACCCGGCCGCGTCAACAGAGGACCGGACGCTCACTGCTGGGAGACGGCCATGACTGAGTTCGGCGACGATGTCGCCGTCGTCACGGGGGCCGGTAGCGGGATCGGACGGGCCACTGCAGGCCTGCTCCATTCACGTGGGGCGCGTGTCGTAGTTGCTGACATCAATGGGAGCTCGGCCCGAGATGTTGCTGCCGAGCTAGGTGGTGGCAGCCTTGCCGTCGAGGTCGATGTTTCGGACGGGCGATCGGTCAAGTCCATGATCGACTCCGCGGTCGAGGCATTCGGCCGAATCGACGTCCTGTGCAACAACGCGGGCTTCGGTATGCGCGGCACGGTCGTCACGTTGCAGGAAGCGGAATGGGACCGGCTGATGGCGGTCAACGTCAAGGGTGTGTTCCTGTGCTCCAAGTTTGCGATGCCGCACCTCATCTCGTCGGGTCGCGGACGCATCGTGAACACGTCGTCGTACACCTCCTCGGTGGGCATCGCTGACCGCGCCGCCTACGTCGCTTCCAAAGGGGCGATCAGTGCATTGACTCGAGCGATGGCACTCGACCATGTCGCCGACGGCGTACGCGTCAATGCCGTTGCTCCAGGCACCGTGGACTCGCCCTACTTCGCCGCCATGATCGCCGCCGCCGACAATCCCAGCGCGCTCCGGGACGAGCTCGCGTCACGGTCTCCGATGCACCGCATGGGCGAGCCGGCGGAGATCGCGGAAGCAATCGCCTGGCTCGCGTCCACGCGTTCGTCCTTCGCCACCGGATCTCTCCTCGTCGTCGACGGGGGCACCTCAGCATGGTGAGCGCCGTCGGGTTGCCCGTTCTGATCGAACCTCAATATTTCCGCAACATCACAACGAAGGGAATCTCCACATGAACCTCGACGGCCATTGTCTTTGCGGCAACGTGACCTACACCTGTGAGACCGAGCCGAGGTTCACCGCGCTCTGTCACTGCACCGACTGCCAGCGGCAGACTGGCGGCGCAGCGTCGCTTGTCGTCGGGGTCAACGACGAAGATCTTCGCATCGAGGGCGACAGCGTCTCGGTGTTCGTCACGAGAGGCGACGAGCACAACACCAATACCAATCGAACGTTCTGCTCCAACTGCGGCTCGCCCATCGTCGGCCGCATTGACGCGTTCCCGGGCCTGGCGTTCGTCAAGGCGGGGACCCTCAACGACACCTCCTGGCTGAAGCCGACGATCGAGGTCTGGACTCGATCTGCCCAGCCGTGGATGACCCCCATTCCGGGCGCCGACCGCTACGAAGGCGACCTGCGCGAGTAGGTGCCCGGTTCCCGTTCACCTACCACCACCTCTGGAAACCCCCTCAGAAGGAGCAGCAAACATGACAACGAACATCAAGGTCGTACCCACACAGGAGTACGACGACGTGGTCGCCGCCGTCGCGCAGTACGTCGACGGCCTTCGCGTGGGAAGCGCTGACGATGTTGCGCGCGCGTTCCACCAGGACGCCGTGATGTACGGATTCACCAACGGTGAGCTCCTCGGCGGTCCGATCTCCAACCTCTACGACTTCGTGTCTTCGAACGGAGACGCACCTTCCATCAAGACTCGCCTCGACGTCATCGGCATCACACCCACCACCGCCGTCGTGCGCGTGGACATGGAGAGCGACGCCATCGGGGCCGACTACACGGACTTCCACACGCTCCTGAAGCAAGACGGCGCGTGGAAAGTCATCGCAAAGGTCTATCACCAGTACGAAGGCTGAGCTTTCCGCTCTGTCGCAGCACGTTCTCGACTGGCTGTGCACCCGCACAGCCTGCTCCATCGACCCATCCCTACTGACTCCAAGGAGTCCCCATGACGACATCCCAAATGGTGCCCGAACAGGCACCCGAGCCCGCTGAGGCCCTGGCCAAGGGGACAGTCACCCTCGCCGAAGTCCTCTTCGTGTCCATCGCCGCCATGGCTCCCGGTGCCGGCGCTGCGTACGCCATCATGTCGGGGACGTCCTTTGGTGGTGGAGGGCTCCCGCTGAGCGTGCTCATCGCTCTGGTCGGTTGTTTGCTCGTTGCCCTGGCCGTTGGTCAGCTTGCCAAACACATGTCGTCGGCTGCTGGTTTTGCGGCCTATGTCGGAACCGCGTTCCACCCACTGGCCGGCTTCGTCACAGCCTGGGTCTACCCGCTCGTGTACATCTTCGCCAACGGGTACCTCTGCCTGGTGTTCGGCGACCTCCTTGCCGGGTCGATCGTGTCGGGAGGCGAGGGGAAGGCATTCACCTTCTGGTGGGTCACGGGAACCGCAGCATGCATGTTGGGGGCGTTCTTGATGAACTACTTCGGAGCGAAGATCGGAACGTCCATCGGTCTGGTCCTCGGTGCCATCGAGATCGTGGTCTTCGTCGTTCTCGCCATCTGGATGATCGTTTCCGCCGGCGACCAGAACTCGGCATCGGTCCTGACGACCAAGCACGCCACGGTCCCAGGATTCGAAGGGATGTCCGGCGTCATCGCAGCCTCGGTGTACGCGTTCCTCGCCTTCATCGGCTTCGAGGCGGCCGCTCCTCTGGCTGCCGAGACCAAGGATCCGCGACGGAACATCCCTCGAGCCATCATTGGTTCGACGCTCATCGTGGGTGTCTTCTACGTCTTCACCACCTACGCTGTCGACGT
This sequence comes from Aeromicrobium sp. Root344, assembly GCF_001425755.1. GTDB lineage: Bacteria > Actinomycetota > Actinomycetes > Propionibacteriales > Nocardioidaceae > Aeromicrobium. Next base: position 2,197,255 of record NZ_LMDH01000001.1, read on the forward strand.
CTACTTCGGCTCGTCGAAGTTCGCCGACTTCCTCAGCTACGAGAACGGCAATGGCTGGATCGCCATTTCCCGGCATCTCTGGGGCGCGGGCTGGATCATCCTGCTCATCACCCTCCTGAACTCGTGCCTCGCATGTGCCAACAGTGGCGCCATGGCCGGGACGCGTTCCATCTGGGCCATGGCACACGCCAGGACCCTGCCGAAGGGCCTTTCGCAGACTCACCCCCGTTGGCGCTCGCCCATCACGGCCATCTACGCCTTCTTCGGATTCGCGGCGATCATCACCTTCGGCAGCTCAGCCGCTTGGGGGCCGGTCACGGCCTACCTCGTGCTCGGTCAGGTGCTCACGGTGGCGGTGCTTCCGATCTACATCGTCGGCGCCTTGGCCTGCACTGTGTACTACTACCGGTTCCGCCGCAGCGAGATGAATCTGCTCATGCACGTCGTGATCCCTGTGGTCGCAGCAGCCGCGCTCGTGCCTTCGTTCCTTGCCGGGGCGGGAATCGCGGTGTTCAGCTTCATTGCACCCTTGTCGTGGCCGTTGAACATTGCCGGACCCCTTGTCGCCATCTGGTATGTCGTTGGGGCGGTGATCGCAGTGCGCATTCACCGTCGTCGCCCTGAGGACCTCGAGGCGCTCTGCGCCGAAGGTTCCGATCTGGTTCCGACTGTCTGACGCCGGAAGTCCGAGTCCAATGGTGAATCACGATGTCGCGGTACTGACCGAGTCCGAGGCGGAGTCCTGGCTTACGCGGACGTGTTTCACCATTGGACCGGCCGGACGGCTCGGCCTTGAGCTGGAACTTCTCGTGGGTGACCGCGAAGCAGGCAATCTCCGCCGTCACCACTCGCCGGAGGAGTATGCGAGGCTGCTTCAGCGGCTGTCCGATGCTGGGCTCGATGGGCAGGTGACTCTGGAGCCGGGCGGACAGGTCGAACTGAGCTCGAACGTCGGGCAGTCCCTGGCCGAGACTGTTCCTATCGTTCATCGCGACGTTGCGCTCCTGCGCGACCGTGCTGCAAGCATGGGGATGATGCTGTGTGGTCTCGGCCTCGATCCGATGCGGGTCCCGCGCCGGCTCACCCAACAGAACAGGTACACAACAATGGCTGGTTACCTGGCCCGTTGGGGGGAAGCTGCCGAGGCGATGATGTGCTCGACAGCATCGATACAGGTGAACGTCGAGGCGGCCACCTCGCAGCAGACGGCCGAGGAGCGCTGGGACCTCCTGCACGCCGTTGGTCCAGCGCTTGTCGCGGCGTTCGCGAACTCACCGACCTTTCGTGGCCGGCCGACCGGTTGGAAGAGCGCAAGACAGCGGGCGTGGCAGAGGCTGGACCCCGCACGGACAGGCGCCCCGATCCGCCGACAGGGAGAAGGTGTCGCGAGTACGTACGCCAGGTGGGCACTCGACGCTCCATTGATGCTGGTGCGACGGGACACGGGCAGCTGGAGTGTCCCGCCCGGTGTGACCTTTCGTGACTGGCTTCGACTAGGACGGCGCGCCGGTATCGGCTCGGAAGAGCCCACCTTGGACGACCTCGCGTGTCACATGACGACGCTGTTCCCGCACGTGCGAGCACGCGGCCACCTGGAAGCCCGGTTCATCGACGCGCTGCCGGGTTGTTGGTGGATCGTCCCGACCGCCGTGATCGCCGCATTGCTCGAGACCCCCTCGGTTGCGGATCGGGCTCGGGAGGTGTGTGAGGCGACCGAAGGTCGGTGGGTGCTCGCAGCTCGTGTCGGTCTTGAGAACCGCGAGCTGCAGCGTTCGGCGGAGGCCATCTTGGCCATTGCCGCCGGCCAGTTGCGTGGCCATCCTTCCAACGCCGTCTTTGCTGATCACGTCGAGGCATTCCTGGACCGGTGGACACTGCGCGGCCGCTCCCCGGCAGACGATGTTCGGGTCTCGTCGGGGGGCAGTCGAGACCGCTGTGGGCTCGACTCGTGAACCGGCTCGGACAGCTTCGGACACAGCGGGCAGGACTGAGATCGCGGCAATGTTCAAGATGGGGCGAATGATGATCAGCAATCGAGCACGTGTTTCTATGGGGATCGCTGCGGCCGCCCGGAGGAAGCCATGAGCGGCTCGACGGTGCGCGGACGAATTTCGACGCGCGTCGGCAGCATCGCCGAGTCCGCGACGCTGAAGGTGGATGCGAGAGCCAAGGCCCTCAAGGCCGAGGGTCGCGCCGTGATCGGTTTTGGCGCGGGCGAGCCCGACTTTGCAACGCCGGACTACATCGTCGACGCTGCGGTAGAAGCGTGTCGCGACCCGCAGAATCATCGCTACAGCCCCGCAGGCGGGCTGCCGGCGCTGAAGGTCGCGATCGCCGAGAAGACCCGGCGCGACAGCGGCTACGACGTGCTGCCGAGCCAGGTGCTCGTCACCAACGGTGGCAAGCAGGCCGTGTACGAGGCGTTCGCGACGTTGCTCGATCCGGGCGACGAGGTGATCCTTCCAGCGCCGTACTGGACCACCTACCCCGAGGCGATCCGACTGGCCGGCGGAGTGCCTGTCGAGGTGTTCGCCGACGAGACTCAGGAGTACCTGGTCACCGTTGAGCAGCTCGAGGGCGCGCGCACCGAGCGCACGAAGGTGCTGCTGTTCTGCTCACCCTCGAATCCGACCGGCGCTGTGTACCCGCGCGACCAGGTTGCCGCGATAGGTGAGTGGGCCGATGACAACGGTCTCTGGGTGGTGACCGACGAGATCTATGAGCACTTGACCTATGACGGTGCCGAGGCCGTCTCCATGCCCGTGGTGGTGCCCTCCCTCACTGACCGTTGCGTCGTCCTCAACGGAGTCGCGAAGACCTACGCCATGACCGGATGGCGGGTCGGGTGGGTCATCGGTCCGTCCGACGTGATCAAGGCGGCGACGAACCTGCAGTCGCATGCGACCTCGAACGTCGCCAACGTGTCTCAGCACGCGGCCATCGCAGCGGTGACCGGAGACCTCGAGCCGGTGGCGCAGATGGGTGTTGCCTTCGATCGTCGGCGCAGGCTCATCGTGTCCATGTTGAACGAGATCGACGGTGTCATGTGCCCGATGCCCACGGGCGCGTTCTACGTGTACCCGCAAGTCAAGGGGTTGCTCAACCGCGAGTTCGACGGATTCACGGCGAAGACCTCGGCCGAGCTAGCCGAGCTCATCCTTGACAGGGCCGAAGTGGCCGTCGTACCGGGTGAGGCCTTCGGGTCGGCGGGCTACCTGCGGTTGTCCTATGCGTTGGGCGACGACGACCTGACCGAGGGCGTCACGCGCCTTCAGAAACTCTTCGAGGCCTCGAACAGCCGGTAGAACGTGTTGCTGTACGCATTGCGACGTACGTCACCTTGAGTTCGCGTCGTGCAGTTGGCAACCTCGGGGCCTTCCAGACGTCTTTAGGGATGAAGGTTCATCCCTACGACCGATGAGGATCACGTGTCCGTCCCGACATTCCGTTCCCGAACACCGACACCGCTCAGCCCACGACGAACACCGTCCGAGATGCCACCATTGCGCATGGAGGCCGCCCGACCCACCGCCGAGCTGCCCACGCTCGACGAGCTCTACCGCACGAACCGGCTGCACATGGTCCGGCTCGCGCTGCTCCTGGTCGACGACGTCGCCACCGCCGAGGACGTCGTTCAGGATGCGTTCGCGGGCGTGGTCAAGGCGTGGGACCGGCTCGAGACTGAAGCCGCGATGCGGGCCTATCTCCGTACGTGCGTCGTCAACGCGTCCCGGTCCGTGCTGCGACGGCGGCGCACCGCGCGGTCGTACGTCCCGCCGTTGAGCCCGACCGCACCCGGCGCCGATGAGGCGGCGGTGCTGAGCGAAGAGCACCGTGAGGTGATCACGGCGCTCGGCAGCCTGCCACAACGCCAGCGCGAGATCCTGGTGCTGCGCTACTGGTCGTCGCTCACGGAGGCCGAGGTCGCCGAGACCCTCGGCATCTCGCCGGGCACGGTCAAGTCCAGCAGCAGCCGCGGCCTCGCGGCGCTGCGCCTCGCGATGGCGGTGAGACCTCATGGCTGACCGCCGCTCCTCCGCCACCCTCCCTGACTTCAGAAACGAGCACTGACATGACCCCCACCGACCTCTCCAACCGCGAGATCGAAGAGCTCCTCACGTCCGCACTGACCGCCCGGTCCGCGCAGATCGGCGCGGACGACCTGCGCACGTACGCTCCCCTCGCAGAGCCGCAGCCCCGACGCGATCGCCTCGCCCCCGTACGCCGCATCGGATCCTCGCGCTGGATCAGGCCCCTGCCGATCGCCGCGATGGTCGCTACGGCAGCCGCGTTCGCTGTCGCGATCGGCGGCGTGCCGTCGATCCCCGGCACGTCGAGCCCCGACACCACACCGGTCGCGTATGTCGTGACGTTCAACGGCGGTGCCGACGAGAACGCCCACCTGAAGGCGTCGTTCACGCCGCACGACGTGCCGATCGACGGCGGCACCAAGGCGACGAGCACCTACCCTCTGGTGGTCGTCACGGGTGGCACTCCGAAGCTGGAGAAGCAGGTGATGGACGCCGCGAACGCCAAGATCGTCGCGGAGATCGACGCCTACCGCAAGCAGCTCCGCGCGCTCGGCCTGGCCTCGCGAAAGCTCACCCAGACGATCACCGTCAGGTCAGACGCCCAGGCCGGCCACGCCGTGTCGATCGTGTTCGATGTCGTCAACGACTTCGGCGGAGCGGTGCCGACCAGCACCTCCACGGCGGCGGTCATCGACAAGCGCACCGGGCGCGCGGTCCGGGCCACCGACCTGTTCAACGACGTGCCGGCGGTCGACCGGATCATGCGGCGGGCGATCCAGCGCGCCACCCAGCCGGCGCCGGCCACGTCCGAGGACCTCGCGTCGCTCAGCATGGACGACACGACGACGGGGCTGACGTCGCCGCTCACCTGGTACCCGACGAAGTCAGGCCTCCACTGGGTCGTCGAACGCGGTGCCGTGGCCTCCGACGCGCAAGGCGAGCCGGCAGCCACCGTCTCCTGGAGGCGGCTCGCAGGCGAGATCGCCGCTCAGCAAGGTTTCTGAGTCGTCAGGACACTCCGACGGGGGCCGGTCACCCAAGTGTGGGTGGCCGGCCTTCAACCAATCAAGGCGCTGCGGCGTTCAACAACATGCTGCGTGATTCGCGAGTTGCCGGCGCGTAGGACGCAGGAAGGTGGAGCAGGTTCGCTGGACCTGACCAACTAGTGTCTGCACTGAGATGACGTCATGCCTCAGCGCCGTCACCGCGAGTCGCAGCACGGAGCAGGCGGTCGAGGAACTGCTTGGCCTTCGGTGCGCCGCGGTGATTGCGATGGGTGGAAGCTTGAACCACAACGCTCTTCGCGCCATCGCGGAGCGTGTTCCGATGCCTTTGGTCGATGTCTGCTTCGGTCAAGACGTAGTCCGTCGCTCATGCGAACATCGCAGACTGGCCCAGGTCAGCAGCAGAGCACATCGGCTCCTCAAAGTTCTGACCAGTGAAACAGCGCTACAAGTCACCCCGGAGGAGGGCCACATGCGTGAACCGACTGTCGGAGAGGGCGCCATGCTCCGACCACGCCACGACTACACGCGGCCTCCAACGCTCGGCTTGGCGGTCCCCTCTCGCGCGCGGCGCCGCAGATGACGGCTGCGGCGTACGCCGACGATCAGGTGGCAAAGGTCCGCGGGGACCCGCGGGCACGACTGGATCTGCTGCGTCAGCTGTACAAGGTGCCGGCCGAGGTCGATCGCGGATACCTGCCCTACCGGCGCGCGGCGACGGCCTTCATGCGCTGGCAATTGGGGCGAGGGCTTCTGAACCCGGATTCGCATGCACAACCAGGCAGCCCGTGGTGGCGTCACGTGAACGAGGCACTGCTGCTCGACACCAGTGAGGCGTCGGCGCTGGCTTTCGGTCATCCGGGGGAGCCTCGAACCCTTGGCGCAGCGGCGACACTGGAGTTCATCCGCGAGCCCTCGGCACGGTCTTGGTACCGAGCCCACAACCTGACCATCGCGACGGCATACCTGGCCAACGAGGAGCTCGCGCGCCAAGAAAGCCAGGTGGAGCGGTTCTTCATCAATCTCGTCCTGGTTCGGGTCCTGTACGCGCACGCGATGGTCGCAGCGCCTCGGCTGGCGCTCGGCCGGCTTTCGCCGGTGAGTCGGCCGCTCGGTGATCCGCGACTCGGCATGACGGCCATCTTCATGTCGCTGTCGCGCGTGCTCCCCGACCGGTATCCACTCGCCGGGGACCTGACGCAATACGTCGAGGCTGAGCACAGCATCGGTCACCTGTTGGACGTTGGCATCATCATGCCGCGAGCGGCACAGCTCTACGGCTGGTCGGCGGAAACCCTCGGCCTCCCGGAGGTGGACCGGCTGATCGCCGACGGAACCCCGCGCTACGCGTGGGGCAATGACGAGCCCGATGTCTGGGACCCCGCTCCGTCTCGACTCGCCCGGGCGGCTCGTCGATTGATTCCCGTTTAGCCCCGACATGGTCCACGCATCCGGATGACGATCGTCGTGGACGCAGCCACCGCGGTCGGCTGCTCGCTAGGGCGGCCAAATTTGAGCGAGTGACCTTGCTTGGGGCGCCGGACCCTTGATCAGGCCGCAAGCACGGTGATCGTCGCGTCGGTGAGGACGGGTCGACCGCCGCGCGAATCGAACGCGGCGCTCAGCTCTCCGACAACCGACAACCGACAACCGTCAGCGGGCGACGACCGACAGCGGGAGGTCGCGGCACGGGGCGACCTCGGCGTATGCCGAGAGGTCGAAAAGGTTCCCGGTCGCGAGGTGGGGGTCGGCGGAGATCACGGTGCGGCCCTGATCGTTGACGAGCGTCGCACCCGCCGATCGCAGGGCCGGCAGCATCAGGCTCTCCAACGTCTCCACGAGGGTGTCGGCGCCGACGACGCCGACCATCTTTCCGTGTGAGATCACGGGCGCGGTCGAGGTCATGACATACTCATCAGTGCACACGAAGTCGACGTAGGGTCCGGTGACATACGGCTGGCCCGTGCGCTCGGGCGTGCGGAACCAGGGGTGGCGGGTGTAGTCGAGGGGGTCCCCGGTGCCGGGCGCGTCCGACTCGGCGAGCAGCTGCTGGTCGTCCCCCTGCCACCAAGCGAGATAGAGCGGCTCATCGCTCAATGCTCCGCGTGCGGCGACGTATCCGGCGCCGACGATGTCGGTCGTGTCGAGGAACCTGCGGACGTGTGGCTCGATCCGGGCTCGGGCGACCGCCGAGTCGACGGGCCCTCGATCGAACAGCTCGACGAGAAGTCCTTGCATCGTCTCGAGCTCGGCGCGGATGCCGTGGAAGTACGTCTCGATGCTCTCGACGCACGAGGAGAGTTCTGCGGTGTGGACCTTCATGCCGGTCCTCCTTGGTGGCGTGGGAGTCGAGCCCTTGGGTTGATCATGGCACCGCTGCGTGGAGATCGGCCAGACGTTCCAAGGAATCTGCGACGTGCATGCGGACACATCGCCGGGCTGCGTCGGACGCGTGCGCCTCGATCGCGTCGACGAGTGCGCGGTGCCTCGAAGCCGCGGCGACGCGGAAGTCCGGATCGGTGAGTGGGAGCCGCAGCAACGCGCCGAAGTCGGCCTCGAGTCGTACGACCTCGCGCGTCATGCGGGCCGACTGTGTCAGTGCCGCGACCGACAGGTAGAGCTCGGAGTCGGCGTGCCGCCAAAGCCCCACGTCGGTCTCGTCCCGGTCGATCAGGAGGTCACGAAGCCCTTCGATATCAGTCGCATCGGCGCGCTCGGCAGCGAGCTCAGCACATCCCGCGAGGATCACACCGTAGATCGTGCCGCGGTCCCGCAGCTCTACGCGGGACATCGAGGCGAGGCGACTGCTCAGCTCAGCAGGGCCGCTCGGCGCGGGCTGCGTGACGAAGCTTCCGCCACCCCGTCCTCGGGTCGTCGTGACGAGCCCTTGGGCGCGGAGGGCGACCAGTGCCTCGCGTGCCGTGACCGTCGCGACGCCGAGCATGGCGGCGAGCTCGGGTTCGCTGGGAAGGCGTTCCCCGTCGGCCAGGACGCCGGAGCGGATCGCCTCAGCCAGACGGTTCTCGACCCGCACGGCCCGGCCCTCGTCACCGAGGGGCGCGAAGATCGCCGAACGAGCACGCGTCGCGGGTCTACGCACCGTCGCCATGGCCCAACCACTCCCGTCCTGTTCACAGGATCGTTTCAAATACGGTGTAGCAATTTAATATCTGGTCCCATATGATTATGCATCACGTGGCCCGGGTCACACCTTGGAATACGCCCGAACTTGCACCCCGAAGGAACAGGACACCGATGACCGTCAGTACGTCCGCCGGCTCAACGTCGAGCGTAGCCGCGCCTCCCGGGACGGCGATCTCGCTACGCGGCCTCAGCAAGCACTTCGGTGACGTCAAGGCTGTCGACGGGGTCGACCTCGACATCGCCGACGGCGAGTTCTTCTCGATGCTCGGCCCATCGGGATCGGGCAAGACCACGGTCCTGCGGCTGATTGCCGGTTTCGAGCAGGCGACCGAGGGCACGATCGACCTCGCCGGTGAGGACGTCACCTCGAAGGCGCCGTTCGATCGTGACGTCAACACGGTCTTCCAGGACTACGCCCTGTTTCCGCACATGAGCGTGCTGGACAACGTGGCATATGGGCTGCGGGTCCGCGGCGTCAAGAAGGCCGCCCGCCGCAAGCAGGCCGAGGAGGCCCTGGCAACGGTCCAGCTCGCCAACCTCGGCAGCCGGCGACCGGGTCAGCTGTCGGGAGGGCAGCGCCAGCGCGTCGCCTTGGCCCGCTCGATCGTCGTACGCCCGAAGGTCCTGCTGCTCGACGAGCCGCTCGGTGCCCTTGACCTCAAGCTGCGTGAGCAGATGCAGGTCGAGCTCAAGCAGTTGCAACGCGAGCTCGGCATCACGTTCGTGTTCGTGACGCACGACCAGGAGGAGGCGCTGACTCTGAGCGATCGCGTCGCGGTGTTCAGCGATGGCAAGATCGTGCAGCTCGGCACGCCGCAGGAGATCTACGAACAGCCTTCGTCGGAGTACGTCGCCAAGTTCGTCGGGACCTCGAACATCTTCGACAGCGCCACCTCGTCGCGACTGCTCGGCCGCGAGGGCAACCATGCCCTGCGCCCCGAGAAGATCACGCTTCGGGCGCCCGGATCGCCAGTGCCCGAAGGCACGATCCATGCCGAAGGTGTGATCACCGAGTCGATCTACCTCGGCACAGGCCACCGCATCCACGTCCGCCTGCACGACGGCACCGGGATCGTCGTGCTTGAGCAGAGCACCGGCGGCAAATCCGACGAGCAGCGCGGCGACGAGGTCCTCGCCACGTGGTCCGTCGACGATCTCGTACCGCTCGCCTGACCCCGACCGCTCCCACCACCAGAAGATGGAGACAACGATGAGAATCACCACCCGCAAGAGGAGGGCCGCAGGGGCGATCCTCGCCAGCAGCGCGCTCGTCGTGCTCGCCGCCTGTGGAGGCAGCGACTCCGGCAGCAGCGGCAAGGCCGTCGACAAGCTCGGCAAGACCGAGGGGAAGGTCTCGATCCTGGCGTGGCCCGGCTACGTCGAGGACGGCAGCAACGATCCCAAGGTCGACTGGGTCAGCGCATTCGAGGACAAGACCAAGTGCCAGGTGACCAGCAAGACGTACGGCACGTCGGATGAGGCCTTCAACCTGGCCAAGACCGGCGACTACGACGTCGTGGTGGCATCGGGCGACCTCACGGCGCGCATGGTCGCGTCGAAGGAGGCCGCAGAAGTCAACACCGACCTCATCCCCAACTACGCCAAGGTCTACGACTTCCTGAAGGACCAGGACTGGAACACGTTCGACGGCAAGCACTACGGCGTCCCGCACGGCTACGGGGCCAACCTGCTGATGTACAACGAGGACGAGGTCTCTCCGGCCCCGACATCATGGTCCGCGGTGTTCGACCCGGCCGAGATGGCGAAGTACAAGGGCAAGATCACGTCGTACGACTCGCCGATCTACATCGCCGACGCGGCGCTCTACCTCATGAAGCACCAGCCGGACCTCAAGATCGAGAACCCCTACGCATTGGACGAGAAGCAGTTCAACGCTGCCGTCGACCTGCTCAAGGGACAGCGCAAGAACGTCGGCGAGTACTGGTCCGACTACCTCAAGGAGATCTCCGCGTTCGAGACCGGCGACTCGGTCCTCGGCACGACGTGGCAGGTCATCGTCAACTCGGTCGAGAAGGCCAAGGTCAAGGCGATCCTGCCCGAGGAGGGTGCGACCGGCTGGTCGGACACCTGGATGATCTCGTCCAAGGCGAAGCACCCCAACTGTGCCTACAAGTGGCTTGACTACATCGAGTCGCCCAAGGCCAACGCCCAGGCCACCGAGTACTTCGGGGAGGCGCCCAACAGCGCCGAGGCGTGCGACTTCGCCAGTGACCCGTCGTTCTGCGACACGTACAAAGCCGGTGACAAGGACTTCGCTTCGAAGCTCTGGTACTGGCGCACTCCGGTCGCTGAATGCCTCGACGGCCGCAAGGACGTGAAGTGCATGGACTACTCGGAGTGGACCAAAGCCTGGACCGAGATCAAGGGCTAGGTAGAGGACCACATGTCGGTCGACACCGCACGCGCAGCCGTCCCCGAAACCCGGAGGACGGCTGCGCGTCGCGTCTCCTCGTCACTGAGCGCAAGGCCTCGTGCCCGGCTCGCCCTGCTGCTGGCAGCCCCGTTGACCTGGCTCGTCCTGGTCTATGTCGTGGCGCTCGCTGCGTTGCTGGTCTCGGCGCTGTGGACCGTCGACAGCTTCACCGGCGAGATCAATCGAAGCCTGACGTTCGACAACCTCAAGGAGATCGCAACCGAGTCGCTGTATCGCACCGTGACGCTGCGCACGGTCGGCGTCGCGGTGCTCGTCACGGTGGTCGACGTCGCGATCGCACTGCCGATCGCGTTCTACATGGCCAAGCTGGCCTCCCAGCGGATGCAGCGAATCCTCGTCATCGCGGTACTGACGCCGCTGTGGGCGAGCTACCTGGTCAAGGCTTTCGCGTGGCGATCGGTGCTCTCCGACGGTGGCATCTTTCAGTGGGCCGCGAGCCGAATCGGCCTCGACACTCCCGGTTACGGCCTCACAGCTGTCGTCATCACGCAGGCGTACATCTGGTTGCCGTATGTCATCCTGCCGATCTTCGCGGGGCTGGAGCGGGTGCCGAACTCACTCCTGGACGCGTCGGGTGACCTCGGAGCGTCGACGTGGCAGACCATGCGCACGATCGTGCTTCCCATGCTGACGCCGGCGATCATCGCGGGATCGATCTTCAGCTTCTCGCTGACGCTCGGCGACTACATCACGGTCAACATCGTGGGTGGCGCCAACCAGATGCTCGGCAACCTCGTCTACACGAACGTCGGCGCGGCCAACAACCTCCCGCTGGCCGCGGCGATCGCCCTGATTCCCATCGTCATCATGATCGGCTACCTGACGGCTGTCCGCCGTACGGGTGCCCTCGAGAACCTATAGGCGTACCCAATGATTCTGAGTGCTTCCGTCCGTCGCCTGCTGGCGGCGCTGACCGGCCTGACCCTGCTGCTGTTGTACCTACCGCTCGCGGTCGTGGTGCTCAACTCGTTCAACACCAGCAAGTCGTTGACGTGGCCGCCGCCGGGACTCACGTTCGACTGGTGGGAGCGCGCCTTCCACAGCGCCGGAGCCCGCGATGCCGTCGGGACAAGCGTCGAAGTCGCGCTGACCGCGACCGCCATCGCACTGGTGCTGGGCACGCTGATGTCTCTGGCGCTTCAGCGTCACGACTTCTTCGGCAAGAGCTCGGTCAACCTGCTGGTCATCCTGCCGATTGCTCTGCCCGGGATCGTCACCGGCATCGCGCTCAACAATGCGTTCCGGGGGATCCTCAGTCTTCAGCTGTCGATCATGACGGTCATCGTTGCGCACGCGACGTTCTGCATCGTCACGGTCTTCAACAACGTGCAGGCCAGGTTGCGCCGCATGGGCAGCAACTTCGAGGAGGCATCTGCCGACCTCGGCGCCGGGCTGTGGACCACGTTTCGACTCGTCACGTTCCCGCAGCTGCGTTCAGCCCTGCTCGCCGGTGGACTGCTGGCTTTCGCGCTGAGCTTCGACGAGATCATCGTCACGACCTTCACTGCGGGTGCGGGTGTCAACACGCTCCCGATCTGGATCCTCGACAACTTGTTCCGTCCGAACCAGGCACCAGTCGTGAACGTGGTGGCAGTCGTGCTGATCCTGCTGTCGGTGGTACCCATCTGGATCGCGCAGAAGATCAGCGGGGACATCGACAACCTCCGGTGATCGACAAACCGTGAACACCTCCTGACCACGTGGAGTCGGTCAGGAGGTGTTCACGGTGGGGCCGGCTACTCAGGGATGGCGTCTGCTGCCGGCGCGTCGCTTTGCTGGTGCGGCCTGACCAGGGCCACGTAGATCACACCGACACCGACCACGATGCCCAGCGACAGCAGGACGAGGTAGTTGTCGTACCACGCGGCGTCGGGCGTCCGGGGCCATGCCATGTTCACCGCAGCCGCGAGCTGGTAGGTCAGTGCGGCCACGGTCACCGGGAGTCCCCACCGACCAAGGGTGAACCTCCCGGAGGGTGCCCAGCCCTTGATCCGAGCTCTCAGGGCTGCGAGAACAACCATCATGAAGCCGGTGTAGATCCCGAGCGACGCGAACGACACGATGCGCGTGAGTGCGTTGTCCGAGATCTGCGACACGAGGATGATGATGATCGGGATGGCTGCTGACAGGAGCAGCGCGTACGGAGGCACTGCCCGTGCAATCGAGAACCGCTTGAACAGCGAGCTGCCCGGCATCATGTTGTCCCGCGCGTACGAGTAGATCAACCGACTCGAGGCTGCCTGCAGGCTGAGGGCGCACGACAGGAATGAGATCAGGACAACGGCCACGACGATCCGGAACCCGACGGTTCCGAAGGCGTCCGACAGCACGGCCGTGACGGGGTCGGCATCCTTGCCAGATATCACGGCTCCGATGTCCGGGACCGCCAGGATGAGCGCAAGCGTGATGAAGATCGAGGCCGCGGCACCGATGTAGATCGTCATGCGCATGGCGCGAGGGATCTGGGTTCCCGGATCGATGACCTCTTCGGCAACGTCACCGCAGGCCTCGAACCCGAAGTAGAGGTAGACGCCGATCAAGGATGCAGCGAAGAACGCCGGGAGATAGGCGCTGCCGCTCGACGCGCCGGAGGAGTCGAAGATGACGCCGAGACCGTGATGCCTCTCGGCGAGCAACAACCACCCGCCGACCACGAGGGCACCAACGAGCTCGGCGACGAAGCCGAAGAAGGCCACCTTGGCGAGGAGATTGGTCCCACCGAGATTGAGCACCGTGACGAGCACGATCAGAGCAATCGCGCAAACGACGGTGACGTGGGTCGACGGGTCGATGCCGAGGAGCATGGCAACGAAGGGTCCCGCGCCGTATGCGACGCTGGAGATCGTGGCGACCAGGGCCAGCATGTAGACCCAGCCAGTCATCCAGGCCCACTTCTTGCCCCACAGTCGGCGGGCCCAGGGGTAGACACCGCCCGAGACGGGGAACTGCGAGACAACCTCGCCGAACACGAGTGCAACCAGCATCTGACCAACCGCCGCGAGGACGACTGCCCAGATCATCGGTGGTCCACCCGTGCCCAGCGCGAACGCAAACAGCGAGTACACGCCGACGACCGGCGAGAGGTAGGTGAAGCCGAGTGCGAAATTGCCCCAGAAGGACATCTCGCGTTTGTAGTCGGAGTCGTAGCCGAGGGACGCGAGCTGGTTGGCGTCGCTCTGAGATTCCGGGGGAGTGGGTGCTGATACGGTCATGCGATTCTCCTGCGTGTAGTACGGGGTGAAGGGGGCGTGGCAAGGGGCAGGGGCATCACCAGCCGCCCTCGGCGCGCCGGTTGTTCCGGACTTCGCCGTCTCCGAGGTCGAACACGATGAGCTTGGCCTCGGTGAATGCGTCGAGGAACCATTGCGAAAGCTCGCGCCCCACACCGCTACGTCCGGTTCCTCCGAACGGCGCGAGCTGGTCCCAGTAGTTGCTCGTCTCGTTGATGTTCACCGAGCCGTGCGGCAGCGCCTCGGCGACCCGCCACGCAGTCGACAGGTCGCGCGTCCACAAGGATGCGATCAGGCCGAGCTCGCTCTCGTTGGCGATCGCGACCGCCTCCTCGGCCGACGAGATCTTGAGGATCGGAGCGACAGGACCGAATGTCTCCTCCTGCATGATCCGCATGTCGGTCGTGACGTTCGTGAGGAGCGTGGCGGGGAAGTACAAGCCGTCAGAGCGACCGTGCTGTTCGATCGTGGCACCCTTCGACCTGGCGTCCTCGACGTGCTCGGCGATGCGCGCGCGAGTTGTCTCGGTGCACACCGGGCCCATGTCGGTGGCCTCGTCCATCGGGTCACCCACCGTCAGGGCCATCATCTTGGTGCGGAACTTCTCGACGAACTCGTCGTACACGTTCTCGTGGACCAGAACTCGCTCGGCGGACGTGCACACCTGGCCCGAGTAGTAGAAGCATCCTTGGATGGCGCCGTCAACGGCGGCATCCACGTCTGCGTCGTCGAGAATGATGAATGGCCCGTCGCCGCCCAGCTCGAGGAGCATCGGCTTCAGTGGGATCGACGACGCAATGCGCTCGCCCGTCGCGGTCGAACCGGTGAAGAAGACGCCGTCCACGTGGCGGTGGCCGACGAGCGCCGCGCCCACATCTCCCTCGCCGTGAACCACGTTGATGACACCGGGAGGAAGTCCGGCCTCCTCGAACAGCTCGGCGACCATGGTGCAGCTGACTGCGGCGTGCTCGGAAGGCTTCCAGATCGCGGTGTTCCCGGCAGCGATGATGTGCGCAAGGGCGATCGATGAGATGTCGGTCGGGAAGTTGTACGGCGTGATTGCTGCGATGACACCGACGGGGCGGTGGCTGAGCACGAGGCGCTTGTTGTTGGTCTGCTCCTGCGTCGAAGGGAAGGAGAGCCCGCGATGGCGGAGCACTTCTTCGCCGGCCTTCTGCCATGACGGTGCCGAGTACTCGATGACCTCTTCCCGCGAGTCGTTGATCGGCTTGCCGATCTCGTTCGCGAGCACCTGCGCGATCTTCTCGGCGTCGCGCCTGAACAGCTCATTGATGCGACGCAACACTTTCACGCGCTCGATGACGGGCGTGGCAGCCCACGCGGGCTGAGCGCGCCTGGCCGACTCGACGGCCTTGTCGACGTCTGCCGAGCTGCACTTGGCCACCTCCGCGATGACCTCGTCCGAGTGCGGGGACCTCGCGTAGAACGTGCCGTTCTCTCCGTCCACCCACTCGCCGTGGATCAGAGCACGGGTGGTGGTTCGCGTCGTGGTTGTCGTCATGGGCAGTCCTTTGATCGAGATATTTGCGGTCGGAAAGGTGACCGCGGTCACGTAATTTGCATTAACATATGTTTTTATAGGTAATAGCGCAAGTGAAAGACTAGGATTTGTTCACCACCTGGAGGAGGTTGATGCCATGTCACAGCCGTGGCCGCCGAGCCTGAGCGTCACCCTCTTCGACGAGATCGGTACGGGCGGCGGGCTGGCCCCCGCCGTTGCGCAACGACTCGCCGAGGCCATCTCAATGGGGCTCATCGCCGACGGGGAACAGCTGCCGTCGGAGACTGACCTGGCGGCTCAGCTCGCCATCTCCACGGTGTCTCTCCGTGCGGCTCTCGCGATCCTGCGGCAGGAAGGCCTCGTCGAGACACGCCGCGGACGAAACGGGGGCAGTTTCATCCGCGCCCCGCGGGACTACTCCGCCCGCAAGTCCACGGCTCGGCTCGGGCACCTCAGCCCGTCACAACTCCGCGATCTCGGTTATGAGGTGTTGGCCATCACGGGCATCGTCGCAAGTCTCGCGGCACGCCGTTTCGATGATGACAACATCGCCCGACTTGAGGACCTGGCCTCGCAGCTGGCGGCTGCCGGGTCGGCGGCTCAGTGTCTGAGGCTCGACAGCCGCCTGCGCATCGAGCTGGCGGTGAGCAGTCAGTCGGAGCGGCTCATGCGGCGAATGGTGTCGCTGCAGGCTGAGTACAGCGAGCTGCTGTGGATCCCAGCTGTCGGGATCGACCAGGTCGAATGCGCGGAGCAGCATCAGGAACTCACCAAGGCGATTCAGGCCGGCGATCCGGACTTGGCGAGATCCCTTGCGGAGACTCAAGTGCGCGACAGCACACGCCGGATCGTTGATCTCAGGTTGGGAATGGACTGATGACGGGCGCAGAGAAGACAACTGCTGGCGCAATCGCTTCTGAGATCGAGGCGATGCTCGACGGCGTATACGGCCACATCGATCGCCTGCGCTCGATGGTCATCGGCACCGTCGAGCCGCAACACACAGCACTCAGCGATGCGGCACTGGCGCGAATTGAAGGAGTCGCCCGGGACCTGGTCACAACGATCCCGTGGGTCGGCGGCGCCGGATTCGTGGCTGCCCTGGACACTGTCGATCGCGAGCACAGGTACTGGAACTGGTGGATGCGGTCCGCGGAGGGTGTGAGTCGTCTCCATCCGCCCCGCAATGCCTCGGCGAGCGCCGAGTACGCCTACGAGTCGATGCAGTGGTTCCGCGACGGCCAAGCCGGGATGCCGAGCGTCTTCGGTCCCTTCGTCGACTTCGCGGGAGTCAATCAGCTGGTCATCCTGTGCGCGCAGCCAGTCATGGAAAGAGGGGTGTTTCTCGGGGTCGTGGGAGCGGACTTGGTCATCGACCGGGTGGAGATCCACCTCGTCCGGATCTTGCGAAAGCTGGAGGACGTAGCGGTGCTGGTGGGGTCGTCAGGACGGGTGGTGGCATCCAGTCTGGCGACGTTCGCACCAGGGGAGCGGTTCGACCCGGCCGGATGGGTGGTGACCGCGGTGGATGGGGCGCGTGCGGAATGGAAGCTCTGCACACGTCCGATCGTGGGCTCCTCGATATCCCACGAGGCGAGCTGATGCTCACTCGGACGCCAGACACGGTCCAGGAGTGCTCCACCGCCGTGAACCGCTTGTTCACGGAGATCGACGCCAGCTTGTGCGCGGGTCGGGACCGCCTGTACCGCAAGCTCGAGAGGCGAGACCTCACGGCGGCAAGTATCGGTTCGGCGCTTCGACCGGTGGCCGAGAAGTTGCTGCGTTCGGGCCCGGTGTCGGGGATGGGGTTCGCAGGGATCTCCGGCGCCATCGTCGACAGTGGATTCGACGCGGTCTGGTGGGTGGCTGACGAGGCGAGAACGATCACCCGTGATGAGCTGCGTCCCGCGGACTACACCCAGTTCGAGTGGCTCAGCACTCCTGTGAGGACCATGCGGTCTCACGTCACCGGACCGTATGTCGACACGGTCTGTGCAGTCGATTATGTGATGACCTGCAGCGCCCCCGTAGTCGTGGATGGCGAAGTCGTGGGGATCGTGGGGGCAGACGTCACCGTCGAAGCCCTCGAGCGAGATCTGCTGGCCGACTTCTGCCGGGCTGGGGCGACGCTGGTGAACGGGCGGGGTCGGGTGGTCCTTTCTGCCGATCCGAGGGTCTCTACGGGGGACCTCATGCCGGTGGAGGAGGAAGCTGGTGGTCGCCGATGCGGTTCGCTGCCCCTGTATGTCCTGGCTGGTCATCGGTCGGTGGCTCAGGCGAACCCATTGTCCCGGAGATAGAGCCACGTCGTGGCTGCGACGTCGGGGTCCTCGAGGTCGGCTCCCAGCAGCTCGCGGATCGTCCCCATGCGATGGCGGACGGTGTTGCGGTGTACGCCGACCTCGCGGGCGGCGGCATCCCACTGACCTCGGTTCCGCAGGTAGGCGACGAGGGTGCCGACAAGGTCGACCCGGCCGTACTCGAGCACGCGGCGGACACCGTCGCGGATCGTGCCTGTGTCCTGCGACAGGCCGGTCGGCGCTGCAAGGGCGCCGACCGGAATCGAACCGACACGGTCGAACATCCCAATGCGTATTCGGTGAACCGTGGCTGGGGCGGTCGCTTCCGAGAGGACGGCTGCGAATTCGGGGTCTACCTCGATCAAGAGCTTCTGGAGCCTCGCGACTTCAGGATGGACCTCGGGAACGATGAACCATGCCAACCCTGCTTCGGAGGGCCCGGGCAGGGCATCGCGAACCCATCGGTGCACAGCTTCTGTGACATCGGCAGTCCGGGTTGATCGGACCACGAGCACCCGCATGGCGTCGCCCAGGGCCGTGAGACCGGCACGGGAGATCAAGCGTCTCGCAGGTTCGACGAACCCCATGTCGAGCAGGGTCGCGATGTCCTGCATGCGCGCCTGCGTCGCTGCGTCCGCGCGATGGCGTTGGACCGAGTCCAGGCTCAGCAAGGCGCCGGCGGTGAGGACGAGGCGGCGGGCCGTGGCGCCCAAGGGCTCGGCGGAACCGATGGCGATGTAGCCGACGACGCGATCCTCAAGTGGTAGAGGGAAGACCGCGACGACGTCGTCGCCTGACGGGAACGTGGCCGACGAATGCATTCCGGCGACCTTGAGGGCCGCAAGCTGCTCGGCGATGGCGAGAGCATCCGAGACGCGGGCAGTCGGAAATACGTGCTCGACAACGCCCGACGCATCGAGCCGAGCCACCCACGCTCCGATGGCACGTGACAAGGCTTTGAGGGTCTCGCCGACCGGATTCCGAGAGACCATCGCGTCAACCAGCGATCGGTGCGCTGTGATGGCGTCAGTCAGCTCCTGCTGCGTCGATCGAGACCGCGCCGTCCAGTACGCCTTGGTCACAGTGAGGAATGCCGCTTCCGGCGGGACGACCAACAGGCACAGCTCATGCCGGGCGCACGCGGCCGTCAACGCGTCGGGGACGGCGGACACGGATGGCCCCAGCCCCAGGCCCAGCGCAGCGACCCCGGCAGCACGGAGCCGCGACACGTAGCGGTCGCACCCGATCTCGTTGTCCGGCAGAGCAAGTCCGGTGGTGAGCAGCAACTCGCCGCCACTCAAGTAGCCCGCGGGATCCTGCAGCTCACTGACGTGAACGGCGGATACCTCGTCGTCGGTCACGGTGAATCCGGCCGCCGGCCCCAGCGCCCCGGGCAGGCTCGCGCACAACGAGGCGACGGTGGGAAGGCTCATGTGTACAAACTATCCAAGGTGGGCCCAATCAGTGCACTCTGCACGAGGAAGTTGGCGGCTGCGCGCCTGATGATGGAGGACACGAGATCACTGCACGACCACTCGAGGAGCTTGCATGTCCCTGCCGACCCAACAACGGATCCTGAAGACGGCGCTGCCGGGGCCCCGGTCCATCGAGCTGCAAGCAACCCGCAACCAGGCGCTCTCCAACGGTCTCGGGCAGACCCTTCCGATCTTCGTCGAGGAAGCCGGTGGCGCGATCATCGTGGATGTCGACGGCAACCACATCATCGACATGGCTTCTGGCATTGCGGTGACGAGCGTGGGCGCGTCCAACCCGCGCGTCGTCGAACGGATCAAGGCTCAGGCGGAGAAGTTCACCCACACCTGCTTCCTGGTCACCCAGTACGACGTCTTCACCGAGGTTGCCGAGGCGCTCAACCGAATCACTCCAGGTGATCATGCCAAGAAGACCGCGCTGTTCTCCACGGGCGCTGAGGCGGTGGAGAACGCGATCAAGATCGCTCGTGTCGCGACGGGCCGGCCGGCGGTCGTCGTGCTGAGCCACGCGTATCACGGTCGCAGCCTGCTGACGATGTCGATGACGGCGAAGAACCTGCCGTACAAGGAGGGATTCGGACCGTTTGCGCCAGAGGTCTACCGGGCTCCGTCGCCATATCCGTACCGGTGGGCCGGCGGTGCCGAGGCGGCAGCGGACGAGGCATTCGCCGCACTCCAGGAGATCGTCCTGACCCAGATCGGCGCACACCACGTGGCGGCGATCGTTGTGGAGCCGATTCAAGGCGAGGGCGGGTTCATCGTGCCGCCACCCGGCTACCTCACCAAGGTCCAGGAGCTCGCGCGCGCTCACGGCATCGTCTTCGTCGCTGATGAGATCCAGACGGGGCTCGCCCGTACGGGCGAGATGTTCGCCTGCGACCACGAGGGCGTGGTGCCTGACTTGATCACCACGGCCAAGGCGCTCGGCGGCGGGATGCCGCTGGCTGCCGTCACCGGTCGAGCCGAGCTCATGGACGCCGTCCCGGCAGGCGGGCTGGGCGGCACGTACGCCGGAAATCCCGTGGCCTGCGCCGCTGCGCTGGGCGCCATCGAGGCGATCGAAGAGGACGGGCTGGTCCAGAAGGCGCGAGACATCGAGGCCGTGGCGAAGCCCAGGCTCGTTGCGTTGAGCGGACCAGGATCGGCGGTCGGTGAGGTGCGCGGTCGTGGGGCCATGCTGGCGATGGAGTTCGTGAAGCCCGGAACCACAGATCCCGCTCCCGAGATCGCCAAGGCAGTGGCCGCGCACTGTCACGCGGAGGGCGTGCTGGTTCTCGTCTGCGGCACGTTCGGGAACGTCATTCGGCTCCTCCCGCCCCTCGTCATCGAGCCGGCCCTCCTCGACGAGGCACTGACCGTCATCGAGGACGCCGTCGAGGCCCACCGATGAGTGGCGACCTCAGCTTCGATCCCCGATCCGGGGCTGCCGCCGCGTCGGTCGCCCACACCAGCGCCGACGAGCTGGAGGAGCTGGTGGCGCTCGCAGTCGCGGCTGCGAGCGACGTTCGTGACGTGTCGCCGATCGTGAGGCGCAGCTGGCTGGACGCCGGTGCTGCCGCCATGGAGGAGAACGCCCAGGAGCTGGTCCGGATCGCAGACTGGGAGACCGCGCTCGGATCTTCCCGACTCAATGGCGAAGTCGCTCGCGCCGCAGGCCAGATGAGGTTCTACGCGGAGGTGGCCGTTGACGGCGCCTACCTCGGCGCGGTCATCGACCAAGCCACACCGACGACACCCTTCATTGGTCGTCTCAACGTGCCGCTCGGGCCGGTGGCTGTCTTCGGCGCGAGCAACTTCCCGTTCGCCTTCAGCGTCTTCGGCAACGACACGGCGTCGGCGATCGCTGCCGGATGCCCGGTCGTCATCAAGGCCCACCCGGCCCACCCCCTGACGAGTCAGCGGACCTTCGAGGTCGTGCACGCCGCGATGGTGGCCGCGGGGGCCCCTGTTGGAATCGCGTCCCTCGTGTTCGGCTACGGCAGCGGCGTCTCGCTCGTCAAGCACCCCGACGTCGCGGCAGTGGCGTTCACGGGCTCGCAGACCGGGGGAATGAGCCTCTGGAAGCTGGCCAACGAGCGCGACGTCGTCATCCCCGTCTACGCCGAGATGGGCACGGTGAACCCAGTCGTCGTGACGCCTGCCGCCGCATCCGACATCGCCACCATCGCCCAAGGCTTCGTGCAGTCCTTCACGCTCGGCAGCGGCCAGTTCTGCACCAAGCCGGGGCTGATGCTCGTCCCTCGAGGCTGCAACGCCACCAAGCTCGTCGCCGAAGCGCTCGAAGACGCCTATCCACAGCCCGTGATGCTGACCGAAGGCATCGCCAACGCCGTCGCAACCGGCGTCGGCGAGCTGCAGGATGCCGGCGCGACGATCGTGGCCGAGACGTCGTCGACCGGCGCCGGATGGTCGACCGCTGCTGTCCTGCTCGCTGCTTCAGTGGACGTTCTCCAGCGCGGCAACCGGGTCCTGGAGGAGTGCTTCGGCCCGGTTGCGGTCATCGTCGAGTATGACCGGCTGGACGATGCGGTCGCAGCGATCGGCAGCCTCCAGGGTGCGTTGGCCGGCAGCATCATGATCGCGGAGGACGATCCCGACGCTCGGACGATCCTCGCCCATCTCGCGCCCAAGGTCGGACGCATCATCGTGAACGACTGGCCGACTGGCGTCGCGTTCACGTGGGCGCAGGAACATGGCGGCCCCTGGCCCGCGACTTCCAACCCGAAGACCACGTCAGTAGGAGCGGCGGCTCTGGACCGTTTCGTCCGACCAGTTGCCTATCAAGGCGTGCCGGAGGCGCTGTTGCCTGAGCCTCTGCTCGCGGGCAATCCGTGGAGCATTCCGCGCCGGGTCTCCGGGACGCTGGAAGTCGCTGATCGCTCATGACAACCTTGCTCGACGGCATCGTCGTCGCCGACTTCAGTCGCGTGCTGGCGGGTCCCCTGGCAACCTCGATGCTGGCCGACCTCGGCGCCACCGTCGTCAAGGTCGAGCGACCGGGGACAGGTGACGACACCCGCCACTGGGGACCCCCTTGGACGTCAACGACGAGCGCGTACTTCGACTGCGCAAACCGTTCCAAGCAGAGTGTCGAGCTGGATCTGGACGATCCTGCCGATCACAGGATTGCCCTGGACCTCATGGCCACCGCAGATGTGGTGGTGGAGAACTTCCGCCCAGGGGCTCTTGCGGCCAAGTGTCTCGCGTACGACGACGTGCGGCGCAGCAATCCGGGCGTCGTCTACTGCTCCATCAGCGGGTTCGGCACGGCCGGGGGAGCGACGCTGCCCGGGTACGACTTCCTGGTCCAAGCAGTTGGCGGACTGATGAGCATCACCGGGGGCACCGATGCCGAGCCGACCAAGGTCGGAGTGGCCCTCGTGGACGTCCTCACCTCGAAGGATGCGGTCATCGGGATCCTCGCGGCCCTGAACGAACGCCATGCCTCCGGTGAAGGCCAGCTCGTCGAGGTGAACCTCCTGTCGAGCCTGCTCGGTTCGCTCGCCAACCAAGCGTCGTCCTACCTCGCCACGGGTGCGGCGCCACAGCGTATGGGCAACCAGCACCCGTCGATCGCCCCGTACGAGACCCTGCGATGCGCCGACGGGATCATCGCGGTCTGCTGCGGCAACGACGCACAGTTCGTACGACTGGCAGGCGTCCTGGGCCGGCCGGAGCTGGCCGCCGACGAGCGCTTCGCGCACAACGCAGACCGGGTGACGAACCGGTCGCAGTTGGTCCCACTCATAGAGGCTGTGCTCGCTGGCGGACCAGCAGCTGAATGGATCACCGACCTGACCGAGGTGGGCGTACCCGCAGGAGCGGTCGGCGACATCGGGTCGGCATTCGATCTCGCAACCGACCTGGGCCTGGCCCCTCGCGTCGACGTGGGCCCGGACGCGATCGACCAGGTCCGCCACCCCATCACCTACTCCCGCACGCCGGTGGACACCTATCGGCGGCCCCCACGACTCGGCGAGCACAACGACGTCGTCCGAGCTCGCCACACACAGAAGAGGACATCATGACCACGGCAACACGTATCGCACTCGACCCCCTGGACCTGGCCGGCATCGACGACCTCCTGACCCCGGACGAGAAGGCCGTACGCGGTTCCGTGCGCCAGATGTGCGAGGAACGGATTCTCCCGTACGTGGCCGACTGGTTCGAGCAGGGCGGTCTGCCTGATGCGCGCGGGCTGACCAAGGAGCTGGGATCGCTCGGAGTCCTGGGCATGCACCTCGACGGCTACGGCTGCGCCGGGATGAGCGCGACCGACTACGGTCTCGCGTGCGTCGAGCTCGAAGCCGTGGACTCGGGCATCCGCTCGCTGGTCTCGGTGCAGGGCTCGCTCGCCATGTTCGCGATCTGGCGCTGGGCGACGGAGTCGGTCAAGCAGCAGTGGTTGCCCGCGATGGCCGCCGGCGAAGCCATCGGTTGCTTCGGGCTCACCGAGCCCGATCACGGTTCCGACCCTGCCAACATGCGCACCAATGCGCGCAAGGACGGTGCCGACTGGGTCATCAACGGCCGCAAGATGTGGATCACCAACGGGTCCATCGCCGACGTCGCCGTCATCTGGGCGCAGACCGACGAAGGCATCCGGGGCTTCGCGGTGCCGACGGACACACCCGGTTTCAGCGCCCCGGAGATCAAGCACAAGATGTCGCTGCGCGCCTCGGTGACGAGTGAGCTCGTGCTCGACGACGTCCGGGTGCCGGAGGAGTACGCCTTTCCTGAGGTCCGCGGCCTGCGTGGGCCGTTGAGCTGCCTCAACGAGGCTCGGTACGGGATCGTCTGGGGTGCGTTGGGGGCCGCCAGGTCTTCGCTCGCTGCCGCCCTCTCGTACGCCAACGACCGCGAACAGTTCGGCAAGCCGATCGCGGGCTTCCAGCTGACGCAGCAGAAGCTCGCCGACATGAACCTCGAGCTGACCAAGGGCATGCTGCTGGCGCTGCACCTCGGACGGCGCAAGGACGCCGGAACGCTGCAGCCCGTGCAGGTGAGCCTTGGCAAGCTCAACAACGTACGGGAGGCGATCGAGATCTGCCGCACCGCGCGAACGATTCTCGGTGCCAACGGGATCTCGCTGGAGTACCCGGTGACCCGCCACATGAACAACCTCGAGTCGGTCCTGACGTACGAAGGCACCGTCGAGATGCACACCCTCGTCGTCGGGCAGGCCATGACCGGCCTCGCGGCGTTCCGCTGACCGAGCAGACATAGGAATCCAGTGCCATGACATCTGTGTTGAGCGAGCAGCAGGCACCACGCGACCTCGCGAGCCCACTCGACGACGCCCGCACGCAGCTGCGTGAGGCGATCGACGTCCTGGGCTACGACGAGAGTCTGTACGCCATGCTGGCCCAGCCTCGACGTGAGGTGACTGTCAGCATTCCGTTGCGACGTGATGATGGCTCTGTCGAGGTGCTGACCGGCCACCGGGTGCAGCACAATCTCTCCCGCGGGCCGGCGAAGGGCGGACTCCGGTTCAGTCCCGACGTCGACCTCGACGAGGTGCGAGCGTTGGCCATGTGGATGACGTGGAAGTGCGCGTTGTTGGACGTGCCGTACGGCGGAGCCAAGGGCGGAGTCAGGGTCGATCCACGCCTCTACAGCGAAGCCGAGCTCGAGCGGATCACGCGGCGTTACACCAGCGAGCTGACTCCGGTCATCGGTCCCGAGATCGACATCCCGGCTCCGGACATCGGGACGGACGAGCAGACCATGGCGTGGATCATGGACACGTACTCGGTGAGCAGAGGACACACCGTTCTCGGTGTCGTGACCGGCAAGCCGATGTCCCTGGGCGGCTCGCTCGGCCGGGCCAGCGCGACCTCCCGCGGTGTCGTGCACGTCGCCCTGGCGGCCATGGAATCCATCGGGCTGCAGGCCTCATCCAGCACGGCGGCCGTCCAAGGCTTCGGAAAGGTGGGTCGCGGCGCAGCCCGATTCCTGTCCGAGGCGGGGCTTCGGGTCGTGGGTGTGAGCGATCAGTACGGAGGGATCGTCGCGCCCGAGGGCATCGACATACCGGCGTTGGAGGAGCATGTCGACGAGACGGGATCAGTTGTCGGATTCTGCTCCCCGTTGGACGAGGGCGACAGCGTGCTGGCGCTCGACGTCGATGTCTTGGTACCGGCGGCTGTCGAGGGGGTGCTGAACGCTTCGACCGCACGGCTCGTCAAGGCCAAGGTCATCGTCGAGGGCGCCAACGGGCCGACGACTCCTGATGCGGATCGCGTCCTGGCGTCGCAGGGTTGCCTGGTGGTTCCGGACATCCTGGCGAACGCCGGCGGTGTCGTCGTGTCCTACTTCGAGTGGGTCCAAGCCAACCAGGCGTACTGGTGGAGCTCCGAGGAAGTCGACGATCGGCTTCGCGAACGCATGCTGTCGGCGTGGACCAACGTGCGGACGCACAGCGAATCGCATGGAATCACGTTGCGTGCCGCCGCCACGTCGCTGGCCGTGAAGAAGGTCGCGGAGGCGCATCAAGCGCGAGGGCTGTACCCGTGAGGGCGCTTGTCGCATGTGGCACTCCGGGACCCGTACGTGACTGGACTCCGAGTAGCGATGTCTGGGCGCGCAGTCGCATCGATGAGTACGACCTGGGTCTGTTGTCCGCTTGGCATGTCCACAACTGCCGCCAGATCACCCCGCAGTTCTTCGGGCTCCTGGGACGCGTGATGTTCGGGGCGGCGACGTCCGACGAAGTATGCGCCTGGCTCTCGTCCGTCGAGAGCTCATCTCAGCGTCCAGAATCGTTGGACCCGCTCGTTGTCGACGCCTTGTGCCGCGTACGGCGCAGCTCGTGCCACCAACAGCCCGGATGCCGATGTGCCGAGTTCCACGAACGTGCCGACGCGGTGCTGGTCACTCTCCAGATGCTGCCCGCATCCGAGATGAAGGAATTCGCATGAGCGGGATCGAACGCGTCGGGGTCATCGGCGGCGGGCTGATGGGATCGGGCATCACGGAGGTCGCCGCGCGGGCGGGCCTGGACGTCGTGGTCATCGAGATCAACGCGGACGCGGTCAAGGCCGCA
>NZ_LMDH01000001.1:2223609-2223754 GCF_001425755.1 Aeromicrobium sp. Root344
CATCGACGCCACCGACCGCGCCGGGTTCGTCGTCAACAGCCTGCTCGTGCCCTACCTGCTGTCGGCGATCCGCATGTACGAAGCCGGCTACGCCTCCGCGGAGGACATCGACCGCGGCATGGTCCTCGGCTGCGGCCACCCCATG
>NZ_LMDH01000001.1:2223801-2597624 GCF_001425755.1 Aeromicrobium sp. Root344
TCATGGCTGACACCAAAGGGGGTCCGATGATCTGGTACCCCACGGCGCCCACTCGTCGGTTGACGCAGCCCGGGGGAGGGACGTGGGCCCTCGACGGCACGATCCACGCCGGGGAGGTTGGGGTTGCCTCGACCGCCTGTGGGCTGGCTGCTCATCAGTGGCCGATGCTGTTCTACCGCCAGTTCGATCCCTGCGGGCCGGCGGCCTGTGCATCGTGCGCTGCCCTGGTGATCATCGGCGAGAAGGGCGGCACAACGTCGCAAGGTCCATCCGCGAGATATCTGCCAGCACATCAAGGGACACAGCAGTGATCAACGAGGCAACCGGTACGTCGCGGGTCAAGCGTGGTGTCGTATGGGGTGAACGGCACACCTGCGTCTGACACGATGTCGGCACGTCCGGACTCGTGCGACGACCGGGTGCTAGCCTCCGTCGAGGCGGACAGGGAGATCATGCAGCAGCCAGAGGACGGGCGAGCGCCCACCATGGCGGACATCGCTGCGCACCTGGGCGTCTCGCGGCAACTGGTGTCGCTGGTCCTGCGCGACCTGCCAGGTGCCAGCGAGGCCACTCGTACGCGAGTCCGTGACGCGGCTCGCGAGCTCGGCTACCGCCCGCATGCCGGAGCCAGAGCCCTTCGTCGAACGCGCAGCGCCGATCTGGGCGTGGTCTTCAGTCCGGTCCACGCCACCGAGCCGGAGATCGTGCAAGCGATGTATGACGCCGCCGCGGCCAAGGGTTACCACGTCATCCTTGCTGCTCAGACGCCGAGTCGTAGCCTCAGCACGTCGGTCGACGAGCTGCTCAGTCACCGTTGTGCCGCGGTCGTGGTCATGGGTGCCGAGGTCAGCCACCGCGAGCTCCGTGCGATCGTCGACCGCAGTCCGGTGCCGATCACGAACGTCGGCGGTGGCAATCGCAACTCCTCGTACGACGTTGTCCGCTCTTCGGGTGACATCGGCATCAGCCTGGCCGTCGACCATCTCGTCGGGCTGGGCCACCGCCGTGTCAGCTTCCTGAACAGCTCCACCATGGGTCCTGCACGTCTGCGACTCGAGGGTTATCGGCGAGCCATGCAGGAGCACGGCCTCGAGCTCGACGTCGTGATGTGGGACGGGGAACACGACGAGCAAGCCGGCGCGGTCGCCGCCCGCGGGCTGTTGGCGCGTCCCGAGCTGCCCACCGCGGTCGTTGCGGGCAACGACCAGATCGCCTTCGGCCTGCTCCAGGTCATGTTGCGAGCTGGCGTGCGCGTCCCTCAAGATCTCTCGGTCACAGGTTTCGATGACATCCGCATCGCCAGCGTGCCGGGGGTCGAGCTGACCACGGTTCGCCAGGACCCGGCTCTCATGGGTGCCGCCGCGGTCGAGCTGGCTGTCCGGCGGGTCGAGTCGCCGAAGTCTCCACCTGCCCTGCGGTCGGTGGAGAACACCCTCGTGGTGCGTGCCTCCACAGGCACAGTTCCGGCCCGCTGAAGCCCCTTCCCGCACGAGTTTGAGCGTGCGACGCACAAATGTTAGAACAAACTATTGACACCGACTAGCACGTGCTAGTTCAATGGCTCGCGTGACCCCCGTCACACCCGGAGAACTCGGATTCCGGGCACCAACTCCGTTCGTCCGCGATTCAGAAGCCAGCGGGCGCGAAGAAAGGTACTGCCAAGGTGTCTATCTCCATCCACAAGTCGCGCCTCGTGGCGATGGCTGCGGTCGCCGCCATGTCGCTGGGTGTTCTTGCTGCCTGCAGCTCGTCCGGAGACGCCAAGAGCTCCGGAAGCGCCGCCGCCCTCAAGGACGGCTTCGGCGATCGTGCCAAGAGCCGCAACATCGAGTTCATCACCTACTACGACCCGTCCCAGGACGCGTTCTGGAACCAGATCAAGCAAGGCGCCGAGGACGCGGCGAACGTCTCGCACCTGTCGATCAAGCTGGAGACAGCGGCTGGCGACACCGGGAAGATGACCGACCTGGTCAACGCCGCGGCGGCGAGCAAGCCGGCCGCGCTCGTGATCTCCTTCAACGATCCCGCTTGGGAGAACGCGGCGTGCGAGGCCTCCAAGGCCGGAGTCGCGGTGTTCGCCTACAACGTGCCGCCCACCGGCCCTGCGAAGGACTGCATCAAGGCGTTCGTCGGACAGGACTTCTTCCAGGTCGGCACGTACGTCGGCCAGAAGCTCGTCGACAGCGTGGACCTCTCGGCCGGCGACAAGGTTCTCTGCCCAGCTGAGGAGCCCTCCCAGCAGTACGCCATCCAGCGTGGCGGCGGTGTCGAGTCGGTCCTGAAGGACAAGGGCGTCAAGTGCACCTACCTCCGGACCTCCGGTGAGGATGCGCCGGCGTTGGACAAGATGCAGGCGTGGCTGACGGCCAACAAGGACGTCAAGGCGATCGTGCCCTTGGGTGGTACGCCGCATCGCAACGCGGTCCAGGCTGAAGACGCCGCGGGCGTGAAGGTCCCGATCGTGGGCTTCGACACCTCGCCGCAGGTCATCGACGGCATCAAGTCGGGCCGCATCCTCGCGACCGCGGATCAGCAGGGTTACGTCCAGGGTTTCCAGCCGGTGCTTGAGGCCAGCCTCTTCCTGGACTTCGGTCTCTCGCCGTCGACCATCAACTCTGGCGGCAACTCGCTGATCGACAAGTCGAACGTGTCGAACCTCGAGGACAAGGCGCTGCAGGGCGTGCGCTGGTAACAGGGCGTGGCCGGGTCCGGCCGCACCTGTGACCGGACCCGGCGACACCATCCGACCCGCCACCCGACGTCTGGGCGGCACCGACGAAGTGAGAAGCCATGACCATCAGTACTCCCGAGGGAACCGACAGGGCAACCGTGCCCGAGGCGCCCCTCGCGCTCGAGGAGCAGGCGCCAACGCGGCGCCGGCTGGCGGACAGCCAACCGACGACCAGGGCAGAACGGTTCAAGGACACGCTGTACTACCTACGGGGCCGAGGCGCACTGGAGATCAGCGGCGTCTACGCCCTCATCCTGGTGGGATTCATCATCGCCTCGGCGACGAACTCCACCAGCTTCCCGTTCCTCAACTCCAACAACCTTTCCGGGGTCCTCTCACAGAACATCCCGGTGCTGGCGATCCTCGCCATCGGGGCCGGAGTGCTGATGATCGCGGGGGAGTTCGACCTGTCGATCGGGGCGACCATCGGGCTCTGCGGCGTGGTCTTCATCCGTACCGCGAACAACCACGGCTGGCTGCTGGCCTTCGTGGCCACGCTCGCAGTCGGGATGGCGGTGGCGTTCATCAATGGCGTGATCGTGGTGAGGACCAAG
Organism: Aeromicrobium sp. Root344; assembly: GCF_001425755.1. Taxonomy (GTDB): domain Bacteria; phylum Actinomycetota; class Actinomycetes; order Propionibacteriales; family Nocardioidaceae; genus Aeromicrobium. The sequence continues at coordinate 2,227,087 of NZ_LMDH01000001.1, forward strand.
ATCCCGTCCTTCATCGCGACCCTCGGCATGTCGTTCTTCTGGACAGGTGTGAGCATCTACGTCAACGGCAGCACGCCGGCAACCTTCTTCCCCGGCGTCCGGACCGAGACGATGGTTGACGTGATGGCCGGCAACTACGGCTACTTCCGATCCCAGCTCGTGTGGCTCATCGTCGTGGCTGTCGCCGCCTGGTTCGTGCTGCACCGTCATCGGCTCGGCAACAAGGTCTTCGCGGTCGGCGGCAACCCAGCCGCGGCTGCCGCGGTGTCGATCAAGCCGAACGTCGTGCGCCTGCAGGCCTTCGTGTTCATGGGGTTCATGGTGGGACTGGCCTCGTCGCTGTACGTCGCGCGTACCTCCGGCATGCAACCCGGCACCACTGACTCCTACACCCTGCTCGCGATCGCTGCTGCCGTCGTCGGCGGGTGCTCACTGACCGGCGGGCGTGGCTCGGTGACCGGGATGGTCATCGGCGCAGCCCTGATCCTGACGATCGAGAACGGGCTCGTCCTCGGCAACGCCCCCGGGTTCTACGTGCAGCTGTTCCTGGGCCTCGCGATCGTTGTCGCGGCGGTCTTCAACAAGTTCATGGAAGGGAAGGCGACATGACCACGCTCAGCAACGAGGTCGCCGAGCCGTCGACCAGCGCGGGAGCGCCGCTCCTTCGCCTCGAGGGTGTCACCAAGAACTACGGGCCGAACACCGTGCTCGACGATGTGTCCTTCGAGATCGGCAACGGCGAGGTCGTCGGTCTGCTCGGGGACAACGGCGCCGGCAAGTCGACGCTCGTCAAGATCATGTCGGGCGTCGTCCCGATGAGCAGCGGTGCGTACTTCTGGGAGGGTGAGCAGCTCTCGCGGGTCAGCCGGCCGGAGACCGAGCGCCTCGGCATCGAGACCATCTTCCAGGACTCGGCCCTCGTGCCCACGATGTCCATCACGCGCAACATCTTTGCCGGCCGCGAGGTCACCAACCGGTTCGGTTTCATGAAGATGCGCGAGATGGACGCGATCACGACCGAGATCCTGGACAGCGTCGTCTCGATCGAAGGCATCAAGAGCGCCAAGCAGCTCGTGAGCTCGCTCTCCGGTGGTCAGTCGCAGGCAGTCGCCATCGCGCGAGCTGTGCACTTCAAGCGTTCGCTCCTGATCCTCGACGAGCCGACCAGTGCTCTCGCCGTACGCGCCACCGAGGCTTTGCTCAACTACCTCGTGCACCTGAAGTCCGACGGCGTCTCGTCGGTGCTGGTCACTCACAACCTGCACCACGCCTTCAAGGTCTGCGACCGGCACATCGTGATGAACCATGGCCGCAAGATCCTCGACGTACGCCGCGAGGACACGAGCGTCGAAGAGCTCACCGCCGCCGTGGTCGAGGGCGCGGAAGGGATCAAGCGCTTCCGGCGGGGCAACGCGCTGGCCTAGCAGACGTGGCGTCGACGCATGGCCGCTCGAGACAGCGGCCCCGGCGGCGCTGCCCGAACACCCCACCGATCCGGCCGCGCCCGCGGCCGCAGACAAGAAGAGACCGTCATGACCGACCTGTCCAACCTCCGCCTCGGCACTGCGCCTGACTCCTGGGGGGTCTGGTTCGCCAGCGACCCTCACCAGGTGACCTGGGACGTGTACCTCGACGAGATCGCCCGAGTCGGATACGTCTACACCGAGCTGGGGCCGCAGGGCTTCATGCCGCAGGATCCCGAACAGCTCAAGGACGAGCTGGCCAGCCGGGGCCTGACGGTCGTCGGCGGCACGGTGTTCGCCGGGTTGCACCGAGGTGCCGAGGCGCTTGACGAGGCGAAGGTGTCGTTCGGGCGCGAGGCGAAGCTTCTCGCGGCCGTCGGTGCCGAATACCTCGTCCACCTGCCCGAGCAGTACACCGACATGCGTACGGGGGAGGCGACCGAGGGCGCCGACATCGACCCCGAGCAGTGGAAGAACCTGGTGACAGGGACCAACGAGCTGGCCACGTTCATCTACGAGTCGTACGGGGTGAAGCTGGTCTTCCATCCACACGTGGACACGCATGTCGACACGCAGCCGCGGATCGAGCGGTTCCTGTCCGACACCGACCCTTCGCTGGTCAACCTCTGCCTGGACACCGGGCACATCGCGTACTGCGAGGGCGACAACATCCAGATCGTCGAGAAGTTCCCCGAGCGAGTGACCTATGTGCACCTCAAGTCGGTCGACCCGGCCGTGCGCGCCCGCGCGCTCGCGGAGAACATGCCGCTCTCGGAGGCCGTGAAGCTCGGGGTCATGTGTGAGCCGCCCTATGGCGAGCCGGACATGCCGCCCTTGCTGGATGCGCTGGGCCGCCTCGGCCGCGAGACGTTCTGCGTGATCGAGCAGGACCTGTACCCGATCGAGCCTGACCTTCCCCTCCCCATCGGCGCCCGCACCGCCGGCTACTACGTCGGCTGCGGCATCGGTCCCGTCCGCCGCTGGCCCTACTGAGGAATGAGACACAGCATGACGCTTCGAATCGGAGTCATCGGAACCGGGATGATCGGGCAGGACCACATCCGGCGCATCACCCACGTGCTCTCGGGCGCGGAGATCACGGCAGTCACCGACGCCGACCTCGACGCGGCGAAGCAGGTCGCTGCGGAGCTTCCCGGAGCCGACGTCATGGACACCGGCGATGCCGTCGTCCGCTCGGAGCGGGTGGACGCCGTCATCGTCACGTCGTGGGGCCCCACGCACGAGGAGTTCGTCCTCGCCGCGATCGCCGCAGGAAAGCCCGTGTTCTGCGAGAAGCCGCTGGCCACCACCACGGAAGCCTGCCGCCGGATCATCGACGCCGAGGTCGCTTCCGGTCGGCGCCTCGTGCAGGTCGGCTTCATGCGCCGTTACGACTCGGCCTACCGCGCACTCAAGTCCGTCATCGAGTCCGGAGAGATCGGCGCGCCGCTCCTCTACTACTCCGGACACCGCAACCCGGATGTGCCGCCCAGCTACACCCGAGACATGGCGATCGTCGACACGGCCGTCCATGACTTCGACGTCGTGCGATGGCTCCTCGACGAGGAGCTCAGGGCGATCCGCGTGCTTGCCGCCAAGCCCAACAGCCTCGGCGGAGACCTGCAGGACCCGCTCTTGATGGTGGTCGAGACCGCCAGCGGGGTGCTGGTCACCGTGGAGACCAGCGTCAACATCCGGTACGGCTACGACATCCGCGGCGAGGTGGTCGGCGAGACCGGCACCGCGGCACTCGCCGATCGCAACCTCGTCGACGTGCGCAGCGCCGGTCGCGTCAACAGTGCGGTCCCCGCCGACTGGCGCGAACGCTTTGTCGCCGCGTTCGACACCGAGTTCCAGGAATGGATCAACACCATCGCCGCGGGCAAGGCGCCCACAGGCCCGAGCTCGTGGGATGGCTATGCCGCCACGGCCGTGTGCGACGCGGGCGTCCAGGCGCTGCACAGCGGCGAACGAGTGGAGATCGCGCTCGGCGAGAAGCCCGCCCTGTACGGCCACTGACCACGTCACATGAAGACCACTCAAAGAGAAAGGCCTCTCTCGTGAGGACCATCGAGCACTGGATCGCCGGCAAGCGTTCGGCCGGTATCTCCGACCGCACCGCTCCCGTCTTCAACCCCGCGAACGGGACCCAGCAGGCCGACGTGTTGTTGGCGGAAGCCACGGACGTCGCGGATGCGATCGCGGCCGCCAAGGACGCGTTCCCGGCGTGGGCTCAGACATCGGTCAGCAGGCGGACCAAGGTGCTGTTCGCCTTTCGTGAGCTGGTCAACGCGCATGCCCAGGAGCTGGCCGAGCTGGTCACGGATGAGCACGGCAAGGTGTTGTCGGATGCCCTCGGCGAGGTTCAACGGGGTCTGGAGGTCGTCGAGTTCGCCTGTGGCATACCGAGCCTGCTCAAGGGCGAATACTCGGACCAGGTCTCCAACGACGTAGACACCTTCTCGTTCCGTGAGCCGCTCGGGGTGGTTGCCGGCATCACGCCCTTCAACTTCCCGGTCATGGTGCCGATGTGGATGTTCCCCGTGGCGATCGCGTGTGGCAACACGTTCGTGCTGAAACCAAGTGAGCGGGACCCTTCTGCGTCGCTGCTCATCGCCGAGCTCTGGCAGCGCGCCGGCCTCCCCGACGGCGTCTTCAACGTCGTCCACGGCGACAAGGTGGCAGTCGACGCGATCCTCGACTCGCCGGACATCGCTGCGGTCTCGTTCGTCGGCTCCACCCCGATCGCGAGATACATCCACGAACGCGGTACTGCCAGCGGAAAGCGAGTCCAGGCCCTCGGCGGTGCCAAGAACCACGCGATCGTGATGCCCGACGCCGACATCGACTTCGCGGCCGATCACCTGGCCGCCGCGGCGTTCGGATCGGCGGGGGAGCGGTGCATGGCGATCTCGGCGGCGGTGGCGGTGGGATCAGCTGCCGACGCCGTTGTCGCAGCCGTCAACGAACGAGCGCGCGCGGTCAAGGTCGGCTCCGGGCGCGACTCGGGTGCCGAGATGGGCCCGGTCGTCACGCGGGCAGCCCAAGAGAGGATCACGGGCCTGATCGGCACCGGCGTCGACCAGGGTGCCGAGGTGACCGTGGACGGCCGCGGCTACGTCGTCGCCGGTCACGAGAACGGCTTCTTCGTAGGCCCCACCGTGATCGACCACGTCACGCCGGACATGGACGTCTACACGGAAGAGATCTTCGGACCTGTCCTCTCGGTGGTGAGGATGGACGACGTCGACGCGGCCATCGAGCTGATCAACGCCAATCCGTACGGCAACGGCACCGCGATCTTCACCTCGAGCGGCGAGGCCGCGCGGCGCTTCCAGCGTGGTGTCCAGGTCGGGATGATCGGCATCAACGTACCGGTGCCGGTGCCGATGGCCTTTTACTCCTTCGGCGGCTGGAAGGACTCGCTCTTCGGCGACAAGCACATCCATGGGCCCGAGGGCGTCAGCTTCTACACCCGCGCCAAGGTCGTCACCGCGCGCTGGCCACGCCTCGAGCACGCCAATGACGCCAGCTTCCACTTCCCCACGGCCAAGTAGCCACCGTCAGACGAAAGGCTCCATCATGAAGATCGCCCTCGATCCCTACATGTTCCGGACGACCCCGCTGCTCGAGCTGCCCGCTCTGGTCGCCGACCTGGGATATGAGTACATCGAGCTCTCGCCTCGCGAGGACTTCACTCCGTTCTTCCTCCACCCCCGTGCGGACGACGGCACCGTCAAGGCGTTCAAGAAGGCGCTGGATGCCGCCGGGGTGAAGGTCGCCGCCCACTTGCCGCTGTACCGCTGGTCGGGACCCGACGAGGACGAGCGCCAGGCTGCCGTCCGGTACTGGAAGCGCGCCATCCAGATCACCGTCGACCTGGACTGCCACGTGATGAACTCGGAGTTCAACGGCCGGCCGGAGGCGGCGAGCCTCAGCGAGGCACAGTTCTGGCGGTCGATGGACGAGCTGCTGCCGGTCTTCGAACGCGAGAGCGTGGAGCTGCGACTCGAGCCGCACCCTGATGACTTCGTCGAGGACGGACTCGTCGCGATCGACATGATCCGCGGCATCAACTCACCGTTGGTCTCCTTCCTCTACTGTGCGCCGCACACGTTCCACATGGGTGGCACGACCCCCGAGAAGATGGTCGCGATCATGGAGTACGCCGGCCCGCTGATGACCCAGCTCCACCTGGCCGACTCATACGACCACACTGGCTCCTCAGGGCTGCGCTACATCACCAACCCACCTGGCAACGCGGTGCGAGTGCACCAGCACCTCGACATCGGCCAGGGCGAGGTCCACTGGGACCTGTTCTTCGAGACGCTCGGCCGGCTCAATTTCGGGGACGGCGAGGGCAACATCATGACCTCCTGTGTGTTCGCGTGGGAGGACAGGGCCCGCGAGTCCAGTCTGTTCATGCGCCAGACCATCGACAAGTACGTCAGCTCGTGGTGACCACGTCCGTCGATGACCTCGAGGTGCTGACCGTCGGCCGCGTCGGGGTCGACATCTACCCCGAGCAGCCTGGTCCGCTCAAGGACGTCCGTACGTTCGCGAAGTTCCTCGGCGGCACCGCCACGAACGTCGCGGTCGGGAGCGCGCGCCTCGGCCGCCGTACGGCTGTGCTCACGAAGGTCGGCGCGGACGGCTTCGGCGACTTCGTCCGCGAGGCGCTGGCTGGTTTCGGAGTCGACGCTTCGTACGTCGGCACGTCCACGGAGCTGCACACACCCGTGGTCTTCTGCGAGCTGAACCCCCCGGAGGACCCGCCCCTCCTCTTCTACCGCGCACCGGCCGCTCCGGACCTCATGCTGTTCGCCGACGACGTCCCGATGGACGTCGTGCGCGATGTGCCCGTCCTGTGGGTGACCGGGACGGGTGTGAGCGTGGAGCCGTCGCGTACGACCCACCTCGAGCTACTTGCACACCGAGGTCGCCCACAGCCGGGTTCTGGCAGGTGGACATGCCTGGACCTGGATTGGCGACCGATGTTCTGGCCCTCGTCGGCGGACGCCCGGGCTGAGTACGACCAACTGCTCGACCACGCGACCGTGGTGGTCGGAAACCGGGCGGAGGTCGAGGTGGCGGTCGGCACGGCGGACCCCCGCGAGGCGGCGCGCCGGCTGATGGGCCGGGGGGTCGAGCTGGCCCTCGTCAAGATGGGTGGTGAAGGTGTGCTCGTCGCAACGCGGGACGACGTGACCGTCGTCCGGCCGCACCCCGTCGAGGTCGTCTGCGGGCTCGGCGCCGGCGACGCCTTCGGCGGCGCGCTGGTGCATGGCCTGCTCTCCGGCTGGGAGCCCGTCCGATGCGCCGAGTACGCCAACGCGGCCGGGGCGATCGTCGCCTCGCGGCTCGCCTGCGCCGATGCGATGCCCACCATCGACGAGCTCGAATCACTCGTCGCCACCCCCACAGCGAACCCAGGAGCACTTTCATGACCACCATCGACGTCGACGTTGACCGTCGCGGACCCGACCTCACCGACGAGCAATGGCTACGACTGCTCGAGCAGCGCGCCACCGACCCCGACGCGGTCAGTCGCGCCTATGCCGCCCGGGCGCGGCCGGGGAGGATCCTCTCCGAGCGCGGCAGTCTCTTTCTCGTGGCTGCCGACCACCCGGCTCGTGGCGCCCTCGCCTCCGGGGGCGACGCGATGGCGATGGCCGACCGGCGTTCGCTCCTCGCGCGGCTCGTCGCGGCACTGGAGAACCCAGACGTCGATGGCGTGCTCGGCACCCCGGACGTCGTCGAGGAGCTGCTGCTGCTCGGGGCGCTCGAGGGCAAGGTCGTGATCGGTTCGATGAACCGCGGCGGCCTCGACGGGGCCAGCTGGACGATGGACGACCGGTTCACCGGCTACGACGCCGCCAGCATCGCCGCGAACAACCTCGAAGGCGGCAAGATGCTGCTTCGGATCGATGACCAAGACCCTTCCACAGCCGACACCATCGAGGGATGCGCGGCCGCCGTCAGCGAGCTCGCCGCACGCGGCTTGGTCGCGATGGTCGAGCCGCTTCCCTACCACCGTGAGGAGGACGGCGCGCTCACGCTTCTCAAGGACAGCCGGTCGCTGGCCCGGGCGGTCACCGTCGCCAGCGGACTGGGCACGACCAGTACGCACACCTGGCTCAAGATGCCCTCTTGCGACGACCCGGGAACGGTGTTCGCAGCGACGACACTGCCGTGCGTGGTGCTGGGAGGCGTGCCCGGACCCGACCCGGCCCAGGACCTGGAGTCATGGGGGCGGGCCCTGACTCAGCCCACGGTGCGTGGCCTGGTGGTCGGCAGGTCCCTTCTCTACCCACCGGACGGAGACGTCGCCGCTGCCGTGGCTGCCGCCGCCGCTGTCCTTCGCGCCGCTGCCGCTCCCAAGGGCGGCCAGTGACGACCAAGACTGTTCGGCTGACCACCGCCCAGGCTCTGGTGCGATGGCTGGTCGCTCAGCGCTCGGAGCTGCTGGACGGCTCGGAGGTGCCGCTGTTCCCGGGTGTGTTCGCGATCTTCGGGCACGGCAACGTGCTCGGTCTCGGCACCGCGTTGCACGACGTCCGTGAACTGCTGCCGACGTGGCGAGGCCAGACCGAGCAGGGGATGGCGCTCGCAGCCGTCGCCTACGCCCGCGCGGTGGACCGCCGCCAGGTGATGGTCGCGACGAGCTCGGTCGGCCCGGGTGCGCTCAACATGGTGACCGCGGCAGGCCTGGCGCACGCCAACCGGCTACCGGTGCTCCTGCTCCCGGGTGACACGTTCGTCAGCAGAGCCCCCGACCCGGTGCTCCAACAGGTCGAACACTTCGGGGACCCGACGACGTCCGTGAACGACGCGTTCCGATCCGTCTCTCGCTACTTCGACCGAATCACCAAGCCGGAGCAGCTGCTCTCGTCGCTCCCGCAGGTCGCCCGGGTGCTCACGGACCCGGCCGACTGCGGTCCGGTCACTCTCGCCCTGCCGCAGGACGTGCAGGCCGAGGCGTACGACTTCCCTGCGGCGATGTTCGAGCCACGGCTGCACCGCGTGCCCCGTCCTCGGCCCGACCGGGACGCTCTCGCGGAGGCGGTCGCGGTGATCAAGCTGGCCGAGCGGCCGCTACTTGTTGTTGGTGGCGGAGTCCGTTACTCCGGCGCTGGCGCTGAAGCCCTCGCGTTTGCGGAGCGACACCACGTGCCCGTGGTGGAGACCGCGGCCGGCCGCACCTTGGTGCCGCACGACCATCCCCTTTTCGGGGGAGCGCTCGGGATCATCGGCTCGGCCTCTGCCAACAACCTCGCCGCCCAAGCCGACGTCATCGTGGCGGTCGGAACCCGGCTCCAGGACTTCACGACCTCCTCGTGGACAGGGTTCGCGGCCGACGTGCGGATCGTGGGGGTCAACGCCGCCCGCTTCGACGCCGTCAAGCACAACGCTCACGCGGTGACGGGTGACGCGCGAGAAGCCCTGCTCGAGCTCGACGCAGGGCTCGCCGGCTGGACGTCGACGCAAGAATGGTGCGCTCGGGTCACGACTGAAAAGGCCACGTGGGACGAACACATCGATGGCCTACGCGCCGGCGACCATGCCTCAGGCGGACTCCTCAGCTACGCCGAGGTCACCGGCCTGGTCAACGACCTCAGCACCCCCGACGACTACGTGCTTGCCGCCTCGGGCGGCATGCCGGGTGAGCTGCACGGCGGTTGGCGCACCGGGCAGGTCAAGCACGACACCGCGCCGACCTCTGGCGCGACCATGGACCTCGAGTACGGATTCTCCTGCATGGGCTATGAGGTGGTCGCACCCTGGGGTGCCGCCATGGCGCGGCAGCTGACCCACCCGGACGGGCTGGTCACCTCGATCTTCGGCGACGGCTCGTACCTGATGCTGAACTCTGAGATCTACTCCGCGGCCTTCAGCGGGCACCCGTACGTTGCAGTCATCTGCGACAACGGGGGGTACGCCGTGATCCACCGCCTGCAGACGAACCAAGGGGCCGAGGGCTTCAACAACATGCTGGCCGACTCGCGAGGCCCAGGCGCGGACGGCAGCGTGCGCGTCGACTTCGCTGCCCACGCGGCCGCCCTTGGCGCGCACGTGGAGGATGTGCGAGACAGCAACGACGTCGTGGACCTGCGGGCGGCATATCTGCGTGCCCGCGACGCGGCGCGGCTGAATCGGCGGCCTGCGGTGGTCGTCTGCTCGGTGGACCACTCGGCCTGGACCGAGGCCGGCGCATGGTGGGAGACGGGTGTCCCCGACTCGTTGTCCGGCCGGGAGAAGCACGATGAGGGCAAACAGCGTCAACTCCGCTGGATCGACTGAGGTCCGCACTACCGCGGCTATTGGAAATCGGTCTGGCGACAGACGCTGAAGAGAGCCAAGGAAAAGTCGGTCACCGCGAACCTGACCAGTAGCCTCGTCACGTGACTCCGGACGTGGTGCTTGTCGGCTGCGGCGACCTCGGGGCTGACGTGGGCCTGCGTCTCGCCGCCCGCGGCCACTCCGTGCTCGCGCTACGACGGCGCGCTGACCTCGTCCCGCAACCGTTGCAGGGCTTGTCGGTCGATCTCACCCGCGACCGGCCGGACCTGCCGACGCTCGACCTCGCGTACCTGGTCGTGGCATTGACTGCGAAGCCGCGGACTGAGGAGGCCTACCGAGCCACGTACGTCGAGGGCATGGCGCGGGCGCTGGATGCCCTGACGGCCACGGGTCAGGTGCCGCAGCGTGCGGTGCTCGTGTCGTCGACGGGAGTCTTCGGCAACCTGGACCCGGAGGTGCTCGCCGACGAGTCCACGCCTCCCCGCCCTGCCGACGGGCCGGCACGGATGCTGCTCGAGGCCGAGCAGGTGTTCTCCGATCGGGTGCCGGGCGGCACGGTGCTGCGCCTGTCGGGGCTCTACGGCCATGGCAGCACGCGACTCATCGACCAGGTGCGCGCCGGCGCGGTGACCGACCCGAACCGGTGGACCAACCGCATCCACCGCGACGACGCTGGGGCCGCCGTGGCCCACCTGCTCACCCGGGAAACGGCTCCGGAGGCGCTCTACGTGGGGACCGACGACGAGCCCGCGCTCCTGGGCGATGTCGCCGCCCACGTGGCTGCCCAGCTGGGCGCGCCGACCCCTCCGGTTGCCCAGGTCGACCTCGCGCACGGCAAGCGGTTCACCAACGCGCGACTGCGTGCCAGCGGCTGGGTGCCGGACTTCCCGACGTACCGCGAGGGCTACGCCGGTCTGTCGACATCTTGAAAGCCTGTCTGCTAGGTTCCCGACGAAACAGTGCGTCCCGGCGACGACCGGTGTGCACCTAAATCCGAGGGGAACTCACGTGACGTTCGACGTACTCACCACCGCACTGGATGCCCTGCGAGGTGTCGCCGACGGCGCCACCGATCGGCTCGATCAGCCGACACCCTGCAGCGACTGGACCGTCGGGCAGGTGCTGATGCATGCCGCCGGCGACCAGCATGCGTGGGCGGCGACCGTCGGGTCGGCGAGCATGCCGACCTACAACCCGTTCGACCCGCCGCAGGACGCGGAAGGCGGAGTCGCGGAGGCCGTACGATCGGCAGCCGACGTCGCGGCCGAGACCTGGGCTGGTGTCGATCCCGGCACGGATGCGTTGCCCACGCCGCTCCCGCCGGTGCCGACTCTCGCGCCCGAGCTGGCGGCCGGTGCCGCGGCTCTCGATGCTGCCGTCCACGCGTGGGACGTCGCCGTGGCGACCGGGCAGCCTTCTCCGCTCACGCCCCAGCTCGCAGCACAGCTCCGCCCCGCGGCAGAGGCGACGGCCGACTCGCTGCGTGGCTTCGCCTATGCCGCGGCTCTGCCGGAGGTCGACGGGGACGACGAGGCGGCAGCGCTGCTGCGTTACCTGGGTCGCGATCCCGCCTGGTCATGAATCCGTGACCAGCACCACCGGCGCACCCACCAGCGGGGCCGTGTAGGACTGGACCATGACGAATGAACAGGTCGACGTCCTGGTGGTCGGGGCCGGAGCGACCGGACTGTCCGCGGCGTACGCCGTGCAGCGCGCGGGCCGGTCGGTGCTGGTGCTCGAGTCGCGGGAGCGGGTCGGCGGGCGGCTGTGGACCGACGAGGTCGACGGCGTCGATCTCGAGATCGGCGGCCAGTGGGTGTCACCGGACCAGGACGCGCTGCTGGCGATGCTCGATGAGCTCGGCCTGGAGACGTTCGAGCGGCACCGCGAGGGCGCGTCGATCTACGTCGGCCGCGACGGCGAACGGCGTACGTTCACCGGTGAGCAGCTCCCGGTGGCCGACTCGGTCGAGGCCGAGATGACCCGGCTCACGGCCCTGCTCGACGAGCTGTCGGGGCAGATGGACCCGTCGAGGCCGTGGGACATGCCGGGAGCCCGTGAGCTCGACCAGGTCACGTTCCTCGGCTGGCTCGAGCAGCACTGCGCCGAGCCGGAGGCACGGGACAACATCGGCATGTTCATCGCGCAGGCCATGCTGACCAAGCCGGCACACACGTTCTCCGCCCTGCAGGCCGTGCACATGGCCGCGAGCGCGGGGAGCTTCAGCAACCTCGTCGACTCCGAGTTCATCCTCGACAAGCGCGTCATCGGCGGGCTGCAGCAGGTGCCGCTCCGCCTGGCCGAGCGCCTCGGCAGCGCCGTGCGCACGGGCCGCGACGTCGAGAAGGTCGCGTGGAGCGACGAAGCGGTCACGGTCTCGTCCGGCGACCTGACCGTCAGCGCGCGGCACCTGGTGCTCGCGATCCCGCCGACCGCGGTCACGCGCGTACGGTTCGAGCCGCCACTGCCGTCGATCCAGCGCGAGACCCGCCAGCACCAGTCGTTCGGGCAGGTCATCAAGGTGCACGCCACGTACGAGACGCCGTTCTGGCGCGATGCCGGCCTCTCGGGCACGGCGTTCAGCCCGTACGAGGTGGTGCACGAGGCGTACGACAACACCAATCACGACGAGCCGCGGGGCACGCTGGTGGGATTCGTCTCGGACCTGCAGGCCGATGCCGTGCTCAGGCTCTCGGCGACCGATCGGCGCGACGTCATCCTCTCGTCGCTGTCGACCTACTTCGGGCCCCAGGCCGCTGCGCCGCTGACGTACTTCGAGAGCGACTGGACCTCCGAGGAGCTCGGCAGCGGAGCGTACGGCTCGAGCTTCGACGTCGGCGGCCTCACGCGGTTCGGGCCCCGTCTCCGGGAGCCGGTCGGCCCGATCCAGATCGGCAGCTCTGACGTCGCAGGGCTGGGATTCCAGCACGTCGACGGAGCCCTGCGGGTCGGTGCCGAGCTGGCGGCGGCGATCGTCGGATCCTGACGGTCAGTGGCCGGCCGTCGCCTTCTTCGGCGCGGTGCGATGAGCCACGCGCCAGGCGACGATCGCGACGGTGAGGTAGACGCCGTAGCCAGCCAGCCAGGTGCCGAGGCTCAGGTTGACGTCGCTCCACGTCGCGGGCATCGGCATGACGATGACGAAGAACGCGAACAGGCCCAGCAGGTAGAGCGTGCCCCAGAGGGTCCGGTTCCAGTCGAACACCTTGAACCCGGCCATGCCCCTGATCGGCAGCAGGGCGAGGGGCATGGCTGCGACGCCGCCCACGGTGAGCGAGGCCAGCAGGTCGGAGACAAAGGTGCCGACGACGCTGTGGGATGTCTCCAGGAACGAGTAGCCGACCCACGCGGCGAGTCCGAACGCATAACCGTGCACCAACCCGATGGTCGCGACCTTGCCGCTGGATGCCTTGCCGAGGCGGTCGCCGAAGCTGATGCCGGCGACGAGGCCGAAGATGATGCCGGGCTGGAACCCCGTGAGCCGGGTGAACACCACGAGGCCCGCGACGATCAGCAGCGAGAAGGGCTGGAACGAGAACGTCGCGGTGGCATCGGGAGCGGTCCGTCGTACGAGCCACGAGACGAGCGCCCAGCCGACGACGACCTCGAGCAGGAACGACACCACGATCGCGCAGGCGACCCGCAGGGAGCCGAGGTTGAGACCGAAGTGCGGGTCGATGAATCCAGAGATGATGCCGGCCGCCATGACGCCCGATGCTGCCTCCCACCAGCGGATCTCTCGTACGGCCTTGAGTCCGCGCTTGGTTCGCCGACGCTCGGCGAACCGCTTGAACAGCTCGTCCACCGACACGTTCAACAGGCCGGCAGGGAAGACCATGAGCGAGCCGATCACCACCGCGGCTCCGCCGGCGGTCGCCACGCCCTGCGCGGTGACGTCGCCGGCCTTGGGCAGGCCCGAGAGCACCGACCGGTCCTTCAGTCCGAAGCCGGTCGGTTCCTCGTACGACCTGAGGTCGCCGGTGAACGTCCACTGCTGGGCGCGCAGATCGCATTCGCTCGACGGCGCGAGCCGTGTGGTCACCGTGGCGGTGCGGGGCGTGAACTCGGCCGTGATCGTGTTGTCGAGGTGCCGCCTGGCACACGGCCGGCCGAGCTGCTCGGGGACGTGCATCGAGACCCGCCCGTGCTTGACCAGGATCGGTGGGAACGTCGACGGCGTCCCGGTCCAGCCGCGGATGTCGAAGGCCTCGCAGCGGCCGTCCCGGCAGACCACCTTCACCGTCGCGGGTGCTGACGTGCCGCCGAACGTCGCGGTGCCCGCATAGGTCCAGCTGCCGTCGGCCAGGTCGCCGTCGGCCGCCATCGCAACCCCCGGCACGGCCAGCCACAGGAGTGCAGCAAGCAGGATGAGCGTCCGCTTCACGAGGACAGCACATCACCAATCGACCCGTTTGTGCGAGATTGCGCGGTGGGCGCGGGTGCTTGCCGGGCTCAAAGGGGTTGTGGGAGCGTGTCTCCACCGCAACTAGGAGCTCCCGTGACGCTGCTGCTTTCCGTACGTCGTGCTGCCCTGGCAGTCGCCGTGTCGGCCCTGGTGGCGATGGTCGCAACGACGATCCCGGCAGCCGTGGCGGAGGACTTCCCGGGCGACAACGGGCTTCTCGTCCACCTGAACCCGTCGCCGCTCGTCGAGCGCAGGACGGCCGACGACCCGGGATTCACGCTCGACGTCGACGACGCCAATCCCGACGGCGTCGCGTTCTCGTCCTACCTCCTGACGGGGGTCCCGGCCGGCTGGGTCGTCGAGGTGGGCGGGTCGGTTGCGGCGCCCTCCTCGGCCGGTGCCGGCGGCACCGAGGTCTACGCACTGCCCAAGGCGTCCGCCACGGCCGGTGACGTCGAGCTGCTGCCACCGACCGGGTTCGTCGGCGCCACCAGTCTCGGCGTCAGCCGGACGTCCCCGGACAGCCCCAACTCGATCACGGCGCTGTCGAACGGGACGTTCGACTATCCGAGTGTGGCCACGCCCGAGCTCGACCCGTCGGTCACCAGCTACCAGTACCGGAACCCGTCGGTCCTCAGCGGTGGTCAGTACGGCCCGAACGACGGGCAGTACGCGATCTGGCCGACGTCGAGGATCACGGGTCCCGGAGATGGGACGAACGGCATCTCGATGGTCGACCTGCGGAGCGTCGACGACCCGCTCGGCGGCTACCCGAACCTGTGCTCGATCCAGACGGCGGTGTCGACGACGGACTCGGCGCCGGCCGGCAAGCTGTTGATCGTCAACGCGACGAACTCGCTGCCGCCGCCGAACGAGTTCATCCACGTCAGCGCCAACCTCACGGCTGGCTCGGTCTACGACTTCTCGGCGGAGCTCGGGAATCTCTCGATGGTCGAGGTCGGCCTCGGCCCCCGTCCCGACGCGACGTTCCAGATCGTCGCACCCGACAACAGCGTCACGACGCTCACGACGTCGGGGCCGATCGACCAGGACCCGTGCGCCTCGGCGACGTGGCACCGGTTTTCGTCGGTGTTCGCGAGCCCGTCGACCGGCTCGTACACCCTGCGGCTCATCAACAACGCGCCCGGCGGCGGCTGGAACGACATCGGCATCGACAACCTCGAGCTGCGCGAGATGACCCACGTGGGGCTCACCGCTGTGGTCAAGAAGAAGGCGGCGACCACGACTCCGCCGCCCGGGGACGGGTCCGGTGGCGCGGGCTCGCCGGGCGGTCCAGGCTCGCCGGGGACCGACTATCCGGGGAGCCTGCTCGGGGCGATCCCGCCGATCTATCAGCTCGACCCGGACCGGTCGGACGACCCGGCCTCACGGAGCGAGGTGACGCCGCCGGCCGACGGTACGCCCGGGACGGCCGGCGACCCCGGCGACCTCGACCCCGGTCTCGGCGGGCCGGGCCCGGCGCCAGTGATCCTGCGCAGTGACCCGTCAGCGCCGAGCGCGCTCACGAACTCGCTGTCGACGCTCAACGAGCTCCGCAAGCACCCGTTCCGCATCGCGCGGGGCTTCGCGGCCGGGTTCGTCCTGCTCCTGCTCGGACTGCTCGTGGCCGGCTTCGTCAATCGCATCCTCGAGTCGCGTACGGGTTCATGGGTCCGGTGGCTGGCGGGCCAGCCCGTGATCGGCGGGTTCGTGCGTGCTTCGCAGTCGTGGGTCGACCGCAACCCCGTTCCGAGCGCCGTCGTGCTGACCGCGTCGTCGGCGGTCGTCATCGCCGCGGTCGATCCCGGATTCGGCTGGGACATCGTGACGCTCCGGCTCGTCGGGTCCGCGGCCGCCGCGATCCTCATCGGCCGCCTCGCGTCGTTGTGGATCGCGGCGATGATGGTGCCGGAGGACAAGGGCGAGCCGGTGACGCTGCGCGGCATCCCCGCCGGATTGCTGCTCGCCGGCGTCGGAGTGCTGATCTCTCGCGCCCTCGACTTCCAGCCGGGTTTCATCATCGGCCCCGTCTTCGGGCTCCTGATCGCGGGCGGCGTCACGCGTACGGTCCAGGTCGAACGACTCCGGGCCGTCGTCGCGCTGGTCATCGCCGGCATCGCGTGGCTGGCCAGCAATGCGATCCACCCGACCACCACGTTGGGGGCGTTCGTCCATGACGCGATGGTGATCGTCGTGGCCTCGCTGCTGTGCGGGACGCTGCTCCGTCTGCTGCCACTGCCGGCGTTCCCCGGCATGACGCTCGCGCGTCATGCCACGGTCACGTGGCTTGCGCTGTTCGGCATCTCCGCCACGGCGTTCTTCGCGATCGTGCTCCCGCAACCGGGCAACTGGCTGTTCGTCGGCCACGACCTGGTCTCCCGCTGGTTGATCCTGCTGGGCGTCTTCGGTCTGTTCGCCTTCGCGGTCTACCTCGTCGAGCTGCGCAACCTGCGGCGCGAGCGCAAGGCGGCGCCCCGGCACTGACGCTGGGGCCGATTCGTGCGGGGTCGATGCGAGTATGGGAACCATGCTCGAGGAACCGGCACCACGCGATCCGGCACAGCTGCTGGTGCAGGCGACGGTGAAGCTCTTGGCTGAGCAGGGACCGTCGGCGATCAAGGCGCGGACCGTTGCTGCGGAGGCGGGGGTGTCGACGATGGTCGTCTACCACCATTTCGGCGGCATCCCTGAGCTTGTCGGGGCGGTGATCGATCACGGATTCGGGGAGATCGAGAGGGCGTTCGCACGGCTACCGGTCACTGCCGATCCGGTCGCCGACCTCTTCTCGATGGCGCTGGCTGTACGTGAGATCGCTCGGGCGAACCCTCACTTGTACGACCTGATGTTCGGCCTCTCGATGCGAGCGACGTATCGGCCTGCTCCGAGCAAGGCGGTGCGCAGAAGTGGACACTCTGAGGCATTCAAGGCTGCGTACGCACACATGACGGCTGCGTGTGAGCGGCTCGTCGCGTCGGAAGAGGTGGCGTTCGTGGCACCCGAGACGGTCGCCGCCGGACTGTGGAGCACGATGCACGGCTACATCAGTCTCGAGCTGGCGGACCACTTCGTCGAGTTCGACGACCCGGTGGGGTCGATCATGCTGCCGGCGGGTGTCGTGTTCGCTGTGGGTCTCGGCGGTGATCGGCGACGCGCTCAGGCATCACATGTCGAGGCGATGCGACGACACGAGGCGTCGGCGCGCTGAGCGCGGTCGGCCCTCTCAGGCGGATGCAGCCGGATCAGCGGGCCAGGAGGGCGCGCACCTGGTTGCGGATGTCGGCGACGACGGTCTCGTCGGTCACGCCGGGGTCCGCGTGGGCGGCCATGCTGAGGAAGCTGATCGCCGTGACGATGTGCGCCAGGGTGGCGGTGTCGTCCGCGAAAGACGCGTCCCGGCTGAGAACTTCGGCGAGCGCCTCCTCGGTCCGCGACGAGATGGCAAGCGCCTCGCCGTGATGCGGTTCGTCGGGGTCGCCGAACGCCATCTCGCGCAGGTACGTACGACCGTTGGCGATCTGGGTGCGGTTGCACTCGACGATCGGTTGCACGATCGCCATCACCGCGCCCAGCGCGTCCGGGACCGACTCGGCCGCCGTCCGACCCCGCTCGAGCGCCTGCGCGTAGTGCGTGTTCTGCACCATGAGCAGGAGCTCGCCCTTGGTCTTGGCATAGAGGAACAGCGTCCCGGTGCCGATGTCGGCCTGGTCGGCGATCTGCTGGGTCGTGACGTCCTCGACGCCGTGCTCGGCGAACAGCTCGCTCGCGGCCGAGATGATGCGTTCGAGCTTCTCCTGCTTGTTGCGCTCGCGCCGGCCGAGCGGCTGGGAGGCGAGAGTCATGGCGCAACCTCCGGATCTGGGCTCTGACGGGGCCGGGCTCCATCCTTCCACGGAGGAGCGACCGGCTCCGACCTACTCGTCACGAACAGCCGCTCCTTGAGCACGCCGGTGCGACCCATGGACGGGGCGGTGGTCATGGTCGTTCCTTCGTCGGTCGTGGGGATCAGCGGTTGAGGAACTCGACCGCGAGCGGAGCGAACTGCTCGTGGTACTGGAAGATGCCGCCGTGCCCGGAGTCGGCGTAGATGACGAGCTCCGAGCCCGCGATGCGACGGTGCAGGTCCTCGGACAGGACGGACGGCACCATGCGGTCGTTGTCGCCGTTGGCGATGAGCGTCGGCTGCGTGACCTTCGAGAGGTCCGACGGGGTACCGCGGCCGTACTTCTTGATGGCCTTGAGCTGTGTCTGGAACGCCTGCGTCTTGATCTTGGCGTCGCGGCTCTCGGTGCGCTCCTCGAGCCGCTTGATGAACGCTTTGGCGGCGGGCTTGCCGGTGGAATTGCGGTTGAAGAACAGGAACTCCTTGGGGTCGGAGTGCGTCAGCGTCGCGCGGAGGATGTCCCAGTACGTGACGCCGGCGACCTTGTCCATGTCCTTGCCGCCGCGCGGTCCGGTGCCGGTCAGCACGAGCCTGCGGACGAGCTCGGGGTGCTTGACGACGAGGTCCTGGGCGACCATGCCGCCGAGGGAGAACGAGAAGATGTCGACCTGCTCGAAGCCGAGTGCCTTGATGAACGCGTAGGCGTCGTCGGCCATGGCCTCGACGCTGTCGGGCACCTTGCCGGACGAGCCACCCACGCCCTTGTTGTCGAACGCGATGACGTGGCGGGTCTTGGCGATGGGGTCCACGATGCGCGGGTCCCAGTTGTCGAGGGTCGCGGCGAGGTGGACGAAGAAGATGACGGGGATGCCTTCCTTCGGTCCGAGCTCCCGGTAGGCATATGTCGTGCCGCCGGCCGTGATGGTCTTGGCGGGCGCCTGGGCGTACGTGGTGATGATGTCGTTGGTGCTGCTCATGATTGATCTCCTGTGAGTGAGGTGCTCACAAACGAGCACACTCAATTATGAGTAGACTCAGAAAGATTGTCAAGTGGCGTGAGCCACCCCTGTCGGTGCTTCTGTGGATCTCGGGTCTCTGGTGGGGGACGATGCAGGGAGGCCACCACGGGAGGGAACGCCAAGCATGGATCTCAGCATCGCCACAGGGCCGACGGAGTCGCCGCAGCTCATGACCACGATCGGCGCGAACTTGGTGGACACCGTGGCGCGGCACGGTGACCGTGAGGCGCTGGTCGACTGCGTCAGCGGTCGTCGTTGGACGTACGCGGAGCTGCTCGCGGAGGTCGACGCTGTGGCGCTCGGGCTGTTGGAACTCGGCGTCACGAAAGACGACCGGGTGGGGATCTGGGCGCCGAACTGCCCGGAGTGGGTGTTCGTGCAGTACGCAACGGCACGCATCGGGGCGATCTTGGTCAACGTCAATCCGGCCTATCGCAGCCATGAGCTGTCGTTCGTCGTCGGCCAGTCCGGGATGCGCACGATCGTCGCGGTGCCTGAGTTCAAGGGTTCCAGCTATGCCGGCATGATCGCTGAGGCGCAGGCCGAGCACCCGTCGCTGGTTGATGTGGTCCTGATCGGCACCAGGTCGTGGGAGCAGCTCTGCGAAACGGGGCGTGGTGAGGATCGGACCCGGCTCGCCGAGATCGAGAGCGGGCTCGACGCGGCCGACCCGATCAACATCCAGTACACCTCGGGAACGACCGGTTTCCCCAAGGGTGCGACGCTCTCGCACGCCAACATCTTGAACAACGGTTGGTTCGTCGGCGAGCTGATCGACTACACCGAGGAGGACCGGGTCTGCATCCCGGTGCCGTTCTACCACTGCTTCGGGATGGTCATGGGCAACCTGGCGTGCACGTCGCACGGCGCCGCCATGGTGATCCCCGCACCGGCGTTCGACCCGGTGGCGACGCTCGAGGCGGTGGCAGACGAGCGTTGCACGTCGCTGTACGGGGTGCCGACGATGTTCATCGCGATGCTCGACCAACCGATCGTCGACACCCTCGACCTGACCTCGCTGCGTACGGGCATCATGGCCGGGTCGCCGTGCCCGGTCGAGACGATGAAGCAGGTCATCGGCAGGCTCGGCATGACCGAGGTCTCGATCTGCTACGGCATGACCGAGACGTCGCCGGTCTCCACGCAGACCCGTACTGACGACTCGCTCGAGCGCCGCGTCTCGACCGTGGGACGGGTCGGGCCGCACCTCGAGGTCAAGATCGCCGACCCGGGCACGGGGGAGGTGCTGCCACGCGGCGAGGCGGGTGAGCTGTGCACGCGTGGCTACTCCGTGATGCTCGGCTACTGGGACCAGCCCGACAAGACCGCCGAAGCGATCGACGCCGACGGCTGGATGCGCACGGGTGACCTCGGGGTGATGGACGCCGACGGCTACGTGACGATCACCGGGCGCATCAAGGACATGGTGATCCGCGGCGGCGAGAACATCTACCCTCGCGAGATCGAGGAGTTCCTCATGACGCACCCCGATGTGCTCGACGCCCAGGTCATCGGCGTCCCCGACGACAAGTACGGCGAGGAGCTCATGGCCTGGCTGCGCCTGCGCGACGGAGCGGCCCCGATCGATGCGCCGGCACTTCGTGAGTTCTGCAGCGGCAAGCTCGCGCACTACAAGATCCCGCCCTACGTCCACGTCGTCGACGAGTTCCCCATGACGGTCACCGGCAAGGTCCGCAAGGTCGAGATGCGGAAGGCCGCCGCCGAGCTGCTCGCCGACCGGGGCTAGCCGTCGAGGTTGCTGGCGACGAGGTCGGCGATCGTCGCGAGCATCGCCTCGTCCTCGGACTCCACGATGACCTCGTCGCCGAACTTGGCGCCGAGCGTCATGATCATCAGCGCCGAGCCGGCGTCGACGGCCGGCTTGTCGGCCATCGCGATCGTGACCCCGCTCGTGGCCGCCTGCGCGATGAGGGCGGCTGGGCGGGCGTGGAGGCCCACGGTCGATCCGACGGTGACAGTCCTGGTTGCCATGGTGCTCATCCTCTGTGTTGGTGGGGGTCAGGTCGGTTCATGCGAGTACGACCTCGACGTCGCGGGCTCGCAGCGCCTCGACCTCACGCTGGTCGGCGCCCTTGTCGGTGATCACGATGTCGAGGTCGTCATAGGAGGCGAAGGCGAAGACGTGCTCGGCGGAGAACTTCGACGCGTCGAACAGCGCGACGACCTTGCGGGCCGATCGTACGAACGCACGCTTGACGGCGGCCTCCTCGCTGTCGGGTGAGCTCAGGCCGTGCTGGGGCGATGCGGCACTCGTCGCCAGGAAGCAGACGTCGACCTGCACCGAGGCGAGCGCGTCGACGGTGGAGTGACCGGCGGCCGCCGAGGTGACGCCGCGAACCCGCCCTCCGAGCATGTGCAGCTCGACGGAGGGAATCGTCATGAGCTTGGCAGCGGTCGGGATCGCGTGGGTGATGACGGTGAGCTGGTGGTCGTGAGGGATCAGGTCCACGAGCTGGCTGATGGTCGTACCGGCGTCGAGCACCATGCTGCCGCCGGCCTCGGGCAGGTGGGCCGCGGCGGCACGGGCGATGCGGCCCTTCTGCTCGGCGTTCGGGATCGCGTGGCCAGGTCCCGCCGCCGGCATGCCGCGTCCGCGTGCCGCCACCGCGCCACCGTGCACGCGCTGGGCCAGGCCGTCGCGTTCGAGGGCTGCGAGGTCGCGGCGGATCGTCTCGCTGCTGACGTCCAGCTCCTGGGCCAGCTCGATCACGGCGAGCCGGCCGTCCTCGAGGAGCCGCTCCACGAGGAGCTGCTGGCGTTCGGCGGCGTACACGGCGCTCCTCGGGGAATGTGGGTTTGTGTGGATATCTGCCTGGTACGTATTGTTCTACGCCCGAGTGTGTGTAAAGTCAACCAACACCACCAGCTGGAGGAGCGGCATGTCGTCGACGATTCTGCATGGCAACGGCGTGGTCCCCGGGGTCGGCAGCGGACCGGTCGTCCGACCGAGGTCCCGCCCCGAGGTCCCGTCGGACGAGGACAGCCTCGACCCCGAGACGGGTGCTGCGAGGTTCAGCGAAGCGGCGGGAGTGGTCGCCGACCGGTTGGCGGCCCGGGCTGAGCAGGCCAGCGGAGCGGCGGCCGAGGTGCTCCTGGCGACGTCGGCGCTCGCCCGGGACCGCGGTCTCGTGGCGCTGGTGCAGAAGCGACTGGCGGACGGCGCGGGCATCTGCGCGTCCACGGCAGGTGCGGTCGAGGAGCTCAGCGCGATGTTCGCCGCCGCGGGCGGGGTCATGGCCGAACGCGTCACGGACCTGGAGGACATCCGCGATCGGGTCGTCGCCGAGCTCTCGGGCCAGCCCGAGCCCGGCATCCCGGCTCCCGGGGTCGCTTCGGTGCTGTGTGCCGTAGACCTCGCGCCGGCCGACACCGCGACCCTCGACCCGGCCTCGTTCGTGGCGATCGCCACCTCCTTGGGCGGCGCGACCAGTCACACCACGATCATCGCTCGCCAGCTCGGCATCCCGTGCGTGGTCGGGACGGAGGGGCTGGACGACATCGCGGAAGGCGCCACGGTCCTGGTGGACGGGTCCGTGGGCGAGGTCGTCGTCGATCCGGATCCTGACCTCGTACGCGAGCGCACCGAATCAGCTGCCGCGCTCGGAGCCGCCGCCGCGTCGTGGCGCGGGCCCGGTGCGACATCCGACGGGCACCTCGTCGAGATCCTCGCCAACGTCCAGGACGGCGCCGGCGCCCGCAAGGCAGCCGAGACCCCCGTGCAGGGCGTCGGGCTGTTCCGCACCGAGCTGTGCTTCCTCGACCGTGACGTCGAGCCCACCGTCGACGAGCAGGCGGCGATCTATCGCGAGGTGTTCGACGCGATGGGCGATCGCAAGGTCGTCATCCGTACACTCGACGCCGGCTCCGACAAGCCGATCGGCTTCGCCACGATCAAGGACGAGCCCAATCCCGCTCTCGGCGTACGCGGCATGCGGCTCGGCCTGCGCGACGAGGGGCTCATGGACCGCCAGCTCGATGCCATCGCACTGGCTGCCGAAGGGGCGGCCGCACCCGTGTGGGTCATGGCGCCGATGGCCGCCACCGAGGACGAGGCCGAGTGGTTCGGCGCCAAGGTGCGTGCACGCGGCCTCGTGCCGGGAGTGATGATCGAGATCCCCAGCGCGGCCCTCCTGGCCGATCGCATCCTGCGGCACGTCGACTTCGTCTCGATCGGCACCAACGACCTGAGCCAGTACGCCTTCGCGGCCGACCGGATGGCGCCGTCGCTGTCAGAGCTCACCGATCCGTGGCAGCCGGCACTCCTTGGTCTCGTCGAGCGTGTGGCGCAGGCGGGTATCGAGGCCGGGAAGCCAGTTGGTGTCTGCGGTGAGGCCGCCGCCGATCCGCAGCTCGGCTGCGTGCTGGTCGGGCTGGGCGTCAGCTCGCTGTCCTCGGCGGCCTCCGCGGCGCCCCTCGTTGGCGCCACGTTGTCCGGCGTCTCTCTCGAGGCGTGCCGGTCGGCTGCTCGCGCCGCCCTCGGGGCCCGCGATCCAGCGGCAGCCCGTGAGGCCGCCGCCACGCACCTCGCTTGACCTGTCCGGCCCGTGCGCGAGGATCGACCTCATGACGTACGTCGTGCTGTTTCGTGGCATCAACGTCGGTGGCCGCAACAAGGTCCCGATGGCGGCACTCCGCGACCACTTGGGCGCCGACTTCGCGAACGTCCGCACCTACATCCAGTCCGGCAACGTGCTGCTCGACAGCGACTTGCCCGCGGCCGAGGTGGCGACGCACATCGACGCCAACCTGAGGTCGGCATTCACGCTCGACTCCGACCTCGTACGCGTGCTGGTGCTCGACGCCGACGCGTTCCATGAGGTCGTGGCCGAGGCGCCCGACGGCTTCGGCAGCGATCCTGACACGCATCGTCATGACGTGTTCTTCTACATGGGCGTCACCGCCGCCGAGGTCGAGCCCTACGTCGTCGTCAACCCTGAGGTCGACGAGGTCTTCGTCGGGGGCCGGGCGCTCTATCACCGCCGGGTCGCGGCGCTGGCGACGCGGAGCCGGGTCAACAAGATCATCGGCTCCCCGGTCTATGCCGGCCTGACGATCCGCAACTGGAACACCACGACCAAGCTCGCCGCGCTGCTCGACGGGTGAGCGTCAAGCCAGACGTGCAGGGAATCCGCCGGTCGCCACGGGGCCCCAGCGCCTCGGGGTGATGCGCATCAGGCACTTGCCCTGGTCGAGCATCGCCTGGCGATACTCCGACCAGTCCGGGTGCTCGCCGGAGATGTTGCGGAAGTACTCCACGAACGCGTCGAGGCCCTCCGGCACGTCGAGCACCTCGCACGTGCCGTCCACCTGGACCCACGGATCGTTGAAGTCGTCCGAGAGCACGACCACGCTGACGTCGGGCCGCTTGCGGGCGTTCCTGGCCTTGGCGCGCTCGGGATAGGTCGAGATCACGATCCGGCCCGAGTCGTCGACGCCGCCCGTGACCGGCGAGGCCTGTGGCGAGCCGTCAGCGCGCTGGGTGATGACGATCATCCGGTGGCGTGGCCGGACGAACTCGACGAGCTCCGGCTGGCTGACCTGGGTCGACGTGGCGATCTGGCGTGGCATGGCGTACGTCCTTCCGGCGGCGCGGGTGTCGCACGTTCGATCGTACGGACGGCCACCAGCCTCAGGCCACGCCCGCGATGTCGGCGGGCTCGGCGAACAGGTCGAGCAGGATCTCCTGGACGACCGCCAGCACGTCGGTGTCAGGGGCGACGCTCGCGGCGAACCCGGACAGGTAGAGCAGGTTCTTGAAGAACAGCACGAGGTCCTTGGGCATCCGGAAGCCGTTGCGGGCCAGAACTTGCAGGAGCCTGCCGAGCGTCAGCCCGAGCTGGTCGAACGTGACCTGCCCGCGTGACCGGTCCTGCAGGAGGTCGAGCTCGGCCTGCAGCTCGGCGACGACCGTCGCGGTGTCGGCGTCGGTGGCGATCGCGCCGAACGACTGCATCGCCGCGATCTGTCCCTCGGCGTCGTTGGTCGCCCAGGCGGCGAGGTACTCGACAAGCCCGGCGCGCTGCTGGGCCGTCAGCCGCCCGGTGATGCCGAAGTCGACGAGCGAGAACGTCTGCGTCGCGTCGTCGATCAGGACATTGCCCCCGTGCAGGTCGCCGTGGAAGACGCCGTGCCTCATGGTCGCCTCCAGGACGCCCTTGATGCCGAGCTGCAGCAGGCGTTGCCCCTCGGCCGGGCTGAGCCGACCGTCGAGGTGGGCGTACGAGACGCCGGGGAGGTGCTCCATGACCAGCAGGCGCTCGGTGACCATGCCGGGTATGGGTCGCGGGGTGTTCATGTGGTCCGCGCCGAGTGCCTCGAGCACGGCGCTGGAGTCGACCAGGTTGGCGGCCTCGAGCTGGAAGTCCAGCTCCTCGAGGGCGAGCTGGGCGAACAGCTCGACGAAGCCGCGGAGGTTGGCCGAGCGGGCGCCGGCATGCAGCTTCTCGGCGGCAGCCGCGGCGATTGCCAGCGTCTCGATGTCGGCACGGAAGCGCCGGCGCAGACCCGGGCGGCGCACCTTGACGACGACCTCGGTGCCGTCGTCGAGCCGGCCCCGGTGGACCTGACCGATCGATCCGGCAGCCAGCGGCTCGTCGTCGAGCCAGGCCAGTCGGGCCCGTTGATCGCCGAGCTCGCGGTCGATCACCTCGTGTGCGACGCCAGCAGGCAGCGGCGGAGCCTCGTCCCGGCACCATGCGAACGCCTCGACCCACTCGGGCGGTAGCAGCCCCTCAGCCGTGGCGATGAACTGACCGAGCTTGATGTAGGCCGGGCCGCCGGCGCGGACGAGTCGCTGGGCCCGGTCCAACGTGCCGGCACTCGCGTGGGGCGGCTCGACCCGGAGGCCCACGGCGCAGGCGCCGGCCGCCAGGAGCTGCAGCGGGGCGTCGGGCGCCGCGGTCGCGATCAAGCGCCAGCCGGTGGACGCGAGGGACGCGATCGTGTCGAGCCACAGTCGCGGCGTGGCGAGCCGGTCGGCCTCGCGGGCGAGGGTCTTGCGGCGGGCGATCGCCTCACGGTGCCAGATGAGGGCCTGCTCGGTCAGCCCGGGCACGGCGCACAGCCGGGTCGAGCGGCGGATGAGCTCGCCGACCGCGGGCTCGGCCGAGAACGTGACATTGTCGATGGCAGATTCCATACTCGGAGTATGTCCCAGGTTCCGGTCCAGCAGGAGTGCCCGTGCGGGTGAGTCCCATCACGCCTCGACGGGTGGGCTCGAGGCAGTCACCCGGTCGGCCGTCAGCCCGCTAGTGTGAGCCGGTGACATCGCTCGAGGTCGGCCTGGCCGCATCGACCGCTGTGCTCGCGGTCGGGCTGCTGGTGACGGTGCTGAGGCTGCGCGCGGCTCGGCGCGAGGTCGAGCGGCTGAGCCGGCGGACCGACCGGAGCCGCCTCGTGCCGTCGCCCACGGACGCCGTGCGGACCGTCGTCGGAACGGCGATGAAGGTGCGGGACCAAGGGTTCAGCGGCGCGCTCCGCAGCTCGATCGACGAGCTCGCGTTGTGGGCCGACGTCGAGCGCCCGGACCTGGCCCGGCTCGCGAGTGCGGACGGCTCGGTGACGATCCTGTTCAGCGACATCGAGGGGTCGACGTCGCTCAACCATCGACTGGGTGATCGCGGCTGGGTGCAGCTGCTGTCGAAGCACGACCGGCTGCTCAAGCACGCCATCGAGGCCCACGCGGGACACCTCATCAAGAGCCAGGGCGACGGGTTCATGGTCGCGTTCGCCGAGGCGAGCCAGGCCGTCGCGGCGGCCTCGGACATCCAACGCCGGTTCCACCGGGTACGGCCGGGGTCGCGGCTGTCTGGAGTCAAGGTCCGCATCGGCGCGCACAAGGGCTCGGCGGTGCACCGCGACGGCGACCTGTTCGGCCGCAACGTCGCGTTCGCCGCACGCGTCGCCGCCCAGGCCGAGGGCGGCGAGATCCTGGTCAGCGAGAGCGTCGTCGACTCACTGCCCGAGGGCTCGGTGACGGTGCTCGAGCCCCGCGCGGCAGAGCTCAAGGGCGTACCGGGGACGCACCAGCTCTATCCGATCGAGTGGCGCGCCCGTCGCTAGGAGTCCGAGGCGTCGTTGGCCAGGCGCTTCTCGGCCGTGCTGCGCAGCGTGTCTGCGAACGTCGGGTCCTGCTCGATGAGCGACTCGAGGGCGGAGGCCTCCAGGCGCAGTGCGCGGATCGCGGTCGAGGCGACGACGGACGCGCTGCGCAGCCGGTGATTGACGAGCGCGATCTCGCCGAACACGTCGCCGGGCCCGAGCGTCGCGAGGACCTCGCCCGACTTGCGGATCTCGACCTCGCCGTCGAGCACGATGTAGGCCGAGTCCGCCGGGGTCGACTGCATGATGATCGACCAGCCCTGGGGGATGGTGACCGGTGTGCCCACGGTGGCGAGGGTCTTGACCAGCTCGGCGTCGAAGTCGGTGACGCGGCTCAGGTCCTCCTGGACCTCGGGGTCGATCTTCTGCCTACGGATCATGGGGAGTCCTTATCGAGAGTGCGACTGCGGCATCGCCGCCGGGGCCCACGGTAGCGACAAAATGGGACATCCGCCCGGATTGTGCGGGCAAAACACGCGGCCGCTCGCGCCGGGCGCCGCTCAGACGACCGAGAACTCGTACCGCACGACGTTGACGTACGTCTCGCCCGGGCGCAGGACCCGTTGGGGGAACTCCGGGTGGTTGATCGAGTCGGGGAACGTCTGCATCTCGGCGGTGACCCCCGCGAACGCGGCGTACGTCCCGAGGTCGCCCTTGGCGCTGGCACCCTCGAGGTAGCCGCCGGCGTACACCTGGATGCCGGGCTGGTCGGTGACCAAGGTGAGTCGCCGGCCGCTCGGTGGGTCGGTCAGCGTCGCGACCCGGCGCATGCCGTCGCCGTCGAGCACCCAGTTGTGGTCGTAGCCGGCGTTGTCGACCTCGTCGATGTGCGCGCCGATCGGCGTGGGCTCCCTGAAGTCGTACGGCGTCCTCGCCACGCTGAGCACCTCGCCGGTGGGCAGCAGCTCGGCGTCGACCGGCGTGTAGGCCCCGGCGTCGACCTGGAGGACCTGGTCGAGCACCGTGCCGGAGTCGTGACCGGCGAGGTTGAAGTACGCGTGGTTGACCAGGTTCACGATCGTCGGGCGGTCCGTCTCGGCCTCGATGCGGATCTCGAGCGCGGAGCCGTCGAGGGTGTAGGTGACGCGTGACTCGAGGGTGCCGGGATAGCCCTCGTCGCCGTCGGGAGAGGTGTGCGTGAACGTGACGGCGTCGCGTGCGGCGTCGAGCTCGGTCGACCAGACGTACGTGTCGAAGCCCCTGCGGCCGCCGTGCACGTGGTTCTCGCCCTCGTTGCGGGTGACCTCGTGGTCGATGCCGTCGATCGCGAAGCGGCCCTTGCGGATGCGGTTGGCGTAGCGGCCGGCGGTGACGCCGAAGTAGTACTGGTCGCCGGGCAGCTCGTCGTACGACGTGCGGCCCAGCACGACGTCGGCGAGCACGCCGTCGCGGTCCGGGGCGTGCAGCTCGAGGATGCGGGCGCCGAGGTCCGTCAGCACGACGCGGCACTGGTCGTTGGAGATCGTGACGACGGTGATCTGCTGGTCGCCGGCGGTGGCCGTGAAGCTTTCGAGCATCGGATGGTCTTTCTGGAAGGGGTCGTCGTCCCACCCTCACAGGTGGGTCACGGAGCTCCTCCTCACCGCGGGCAGCACTCTATCGGGGCCGACGCGAGCCCGCGTACGAGGTGGGCAATCCTCCGTGCGGGCCATAGCCGTGACGGCCTGTCGGCCCTACGCTGCCAGTGCGGGGGACTGGAGCGGTTGGACGCCGAGGAGCAGCCATGACCACTGAACCCACGACCGATGTCGACTACTCGGACCTGAGCGCCGTCTTCATCAACTGCACGCTCAAGCGCTCGCCGGAGGTCTCCAACACCGAGGGGCTGGCGGCCATCTCGATCGAGATCATGCGCAAGCAGGGCGTCGCGGTCGAGTCCATCCGGGCGGTCGACCATGAGATCGCCACGGGGGTGTGGCCCGACATGACCGCGCACGGCTGGGAGCGCGACGACTGGCCGGGCATCTTCGACAAGGTCATGGCCGCTGACATCCTCGTGCTGACGACCCCGATCTGGCTCGGCGAGAAGTCATCCGTGTGCACGCGCATCGTGGAGCGTCTCTACGGCAACTCGAGCCAGCTCAACGACGCGGGGCAGTACGCGTACTACGGCCGCGTCGGCGGCTGCCTGGTCACGGGCAACGAGGACGGGGTGAAGCACTGCGCCATGAATGTCCTCTACTCGCTCCAGCACCTCGGATACCTGATCCCCCCGCAGGCGGACTCGGGTTGGATCGGGGAGGCCGGGCCCGGACCCAGCTACCTGGACCCGGGGTCCGGTGGCCCGCAGAACGACTTCACCAACCGCAACACGACGTTCATGACGTGGAATCTGCTGCACCTTGCGCGCATGCTCAAGGACGCGGGTGGCATACCGGCACACGGCAACCAGCGATCGCTGTGGGACGCCGGCTGCCGCTTCGACTCCGACAACCCGGAGCATCGCTGACCACTGCGCCACGAGTCCGCGGGCCGGGACGTCGTACGCTCCGAGGATGGGAGAGCAGCTCGAGACCGCGGTCGACACCTACCTGTCCGCACTGCGCGAGGCCGACGTGGAGCGCGTGCTGTCGCTGTTCGCGCCGGACGCTGTCGTGCACTCTCCGCTCTACGGGCCGTTGCCGCCGAGCGACTTCTACCCGCGGCTGTTCGCTGACACGAGCGCGGCGAACCTCGAGCTCCGATCGGTCATGCACGGCCGTGACACGACCGGCGTACGGACCATGAGCTTCTGGTTCCACTTCGACTGGCGCCTCCCCTCCGGGGCGGCGGCGCCGTTCGACGTCATCGACGCGGTGACCCTCGACGACGACGGCCGGTTCACCTCGCTGCACATCCTGTACGACACCGTGGACGTGCGGCCTGCCTTCGAGGCGGAGACCGGTCGGCCGTCCTGGCGACCGTAGGAGTTTCGTCAGGCGAGCAGGCGGCTGCCGAGGCCGTCGAGCACGATGTCGAGGATGCGGTCGTGCCAGTCGTGACGTTGCGTCGTGGTCCGGTCGCCGTTGATGCGGGCCAATGGGTAGGAGCCGGAGGTGCCCTTGACCGACGTGGTCAAGGCGAGGTTGCCGGCGATCTGGACCGCGACAGTGGCGTCCTCGATCGTGAATCCCTGCTGGTGCAGCGACGCGATGTAGGGCGTGACCTGGGCGACGATGCGCTCGGGCCACTTCGGGGGTGACAGGGCGACGACGTCGTAGCCGGGGTAGCGCTCGCAGATCGTCCAGACCGAGCGGGCCACCTCGCCGAGCAGCTGGCGCCACGGCAGGTCGGGCTCGGGCCAGTCGACTGAGAGCGCCGCCTGCTCGATCGCCTTGACGAGCAGCTCGTCGCGATCCTTGACGTAGCGGTAGAGCCCGGAGTGGGCGACTCCGAGCCGCGCCGCGATCGACGGCATGCTGAAGGTCGCGATCCCGTCCTCGAGCACGGCGTCGACGATGAGCTCCAGGCTGAGGGAGCGTGGCCGGCCTGGTCTGCGGTCCATGCGTCGATCGTACGTTCAGCGCCCTCGGCCGGACGCCGAGGTCCGCCGGCGAGGCCTTGGGCAGGGCGCCGGCGGGGGCCGTTGCCGCGGGATCCGCGACTCCGCCGACGCCTGCGCTGCCGCGATACCCACCGGTGCGCCGGGCCAAACCGGCGGGCTACGGCAGTAGCGCCTCGACCTCGGCCTGCGTGGGTATCGAGTCCTGCGCGCCGGACCGCTGGACCGCGAGGGAGGCTGCGGAGCCGGCGGCCGTCATGGCGTGCGCGACCTCAAGGCCCGCCGCCAGGCCCGCTGCGAGGACCCCGCAGAACGTGTCGCCGGCCGCCGTCGTGTCGACGACGGGAACCGCCAGGGCCGGCGCCCGTACGACCGGCTGGTCGGTTCGGTGCAGCTCGGAACCCCGTGCGCCGAGGGTCACCAGCACGGCCGGGAAGCGGCCGACGAGAACCTGGACGGCTGTGCCGAGGTCGCTGGTGCCGGCGACGGATCGTGCCTCGTGCTCGTTGACGACCAGCAGGTCGACCTCGCAAGCGAGCTCGTCGGTCAGCGGGGCAGCGGGAGCGGCGTTGAGGATGAACGGCGCGCCGGTGCGGCGCGACCGCGCGGCCTCGGCCACCGCCGGTTGAGGGGTCTCCAGCTGGGCGAGCAGCACGTCCGCGGTGTGGATGAGCTCTCGAGCAGAGGCTCCGACGACCACGGCCGAGTTGGCGCCCGGGGCCACGACGATCGCGTTCTCGCCGTCGTGGTCGACCGTGATGAGGGCAAGGCCCGAGGGCTGCCCCGGGAGCACGGCGACCTGGGTGGTGTCCACGCCGGCTCGCCCGAGCTCGTCGAGCAGGTGGCGCCCGTCCGCGTCGTCGCCGACAGCTCCGACGAGGCTCGTAGAGCCGCCACCGGCCCGAGCCGCCGCGACCGCCTGGTTGGCGCCCTTGCCACCCGGGCTCCGGCGCACGGCGCTCGCCAGCACCGTCTCACCGGGGGCCGGGATCGTCTCGCACGCCAGGGAGAGGTCGATGTTGAGGCTGCCGACCACGACGACCCGTCCGGTCATGCTGTGTCCGTCCGCTCGGGCGAGGACTCCTCGAACACCAGGAGCGTACGCGTGCTGAGGATGCCCGGAATGGCCTGGATCTCGTCGAGCACGAGGCGTCTGAGGTCGGCGTTGTCCCGCGCGCGTACGAGCATCACGACGTCGAACTCGCCGCCGACCAGCGCGATGTGCTCGACACCGTCCAGCGCCCTCAGCTGGGCATGGATGCTGCGCCAGTCGGGCTGTCGGACGTTCATCGTGAGATAGGCCGACGTGCCGAGACCGCGGCCGACCGGGTCGACGAGCGCGGTGTAGCCCTTGATCACGCCGGACTCCGAGAGCCGCTCGACGCGCGCGTAGGCATTGGCGCGCGAGATGTGGACCTCCTCGGCCAGCTGGCGCATCGACAGCCGGCCGTCGCGCTCGAGGGCGCCCAGGATGCGCGTGTCGATGTCGTCGATCGGGGCTCCGGCCATCTGTCTCTCCTGACTGGTGTGACGTGGGTCATGCTGGACGTACGGCCACGCGAAGCGGCTCTACGCGAGACATCTTCTCGACAATCATGCAGCACTTGAACCCGGATGGCCATGTGGCGCACTGTTCTGTGAACAGACGTACGTCATCGAAAGGTGTGCTGCCCGGTGCCGAGCCATGACTTCCTGCCCTCCGAGCAACCCGTCCAGCTGCTCGACCAGGACGGGCGACGGGTCGAGGACCCGGAGCATGAGTTCCCGGCGGACGAGGCGATGCTGCGGGCCCACGAGGCCTTGGTGGTGGGCCGGCGGGTCAACGAGCAGGCGTACGCCTTGGTGCGTCAGGGCCGGCTCGCGGTCTACCCCTCGTCGTACGGGCAGGAGGCGTGCGAGGTCGCCGCAGCGTTGGTACTGGCCGACCAGGACTGGCTCTTCCCGACCTACCGCGACGTCGTGTCGATCATCGGCCGTGGCGTCGACCCGGTCGAGACGCTGACGCTGCTCAAGGGCGACTGGCACTGCGGCTACGACCCGACGGAGCACCGGGTGGCCCCGCAGACCACGCCGCTCGCCACGCAGCTGATCCACGCGGTCGGCGTCGCGCACGCGGCGACGCTGCGCGGAGAGGACACCGTGGTCATGGCGATGTGCGGCGACGGCGCGACGAGCGAGGGCGACTTCCACGAGGCGCTCAACTTCGCGGCCGTGTTCAAGGCGCCCGTCGTGTTCTTCGTGCAGAACAACGAGTACGCGATCTCGGTGCCGCTGGCTCGCCAGACCGTCGCACCGTCGCTGGCGCACAAGGCGGTCGGCTACGGCATGCCGGGGGAGCGGGTCGACGGCAACGATGTCGCTGCGCTGCTGTCGGTGCTCGGCACCGCCGTGGATGCTGCCCGCAGTGGCGCCGGGCCATCGCTCGTCGAGGCGCACACCTATCGCATGCAGGCGCACACCAACGCCGACGACGCGACGCGCTACCGCCAGGACGACGAGGTCGAGAAGTGGCAGGGTCGCGACCCGTTGCTGCGCTCGGAGGCGTACCTCACGGGCCGCGGCCTGCTGACCGACGAACGCTCCGCCTCGATCTCGGCCAGGGCCGAAGCGGTGGCCACCGTCATGCGCGACGGCCTGATGCAGGACGTCGCGCCCGATCCCGCCGACCTCTTCGACCATGTCTATGCGACGCCGACCCCGCAGCTGCGGGAGCAGGCGGCGTTCCTCGCCGACGAGCTGAGCCGGGAGGGGGTCAGCTGATGGCCGAGCACGAGAAGATCACGATGGCGCAGGCGTTCAACCAGGCGCTGCGCGACGCGATGACCGCCGACGAGTCGGTGCTGATGTTCGGCGAGGACGTCGGCGCTCTGGGCGGCGTCTTCCGGGTCACCGACGGGCTCAACGCGGAGTTCGGTGACGCCCGCTGCTTCGACACGCCCCTCGCCGAGTCCGGCATCATGGGCCTGGCCGTCGGGCTGGCGATGAACGGCATGCGCCCCGTCGTCGAGATGCAGTTCGACGCCTTCGCCTATCCGGCGTTCGAGCAGATCGTCAGCCACGTCGCCAAGATGCGCAACCGCACGCGCGGCGCCCTGACGATGCCGATCACGATCCGCGTCCCGTACGCCGGAGGCATCGGCGGTGTCGAGCACCACTGTGACTCGTCGGAGGCCTACTACGCGCACACGCCGGGGCTGACCGTCGTCGCGCCGGCCACCGTCGCCGACGCCTACACGCTGATGCGCGGAGCCATTGCCTCACCGGACCCCGTCGTGGTGCTGGAGCCCAAGAAGCTCTACTGGAGCAAGGACGAGGTCGACCTCGACGAGGCGCAGCCCGGGATCGGTCGCGCGGTCGTACGCCGTGAGGGGACGGATGCCACGCTCATCGCGTACGGCACCTCGGTGCCGATCGCGCTCGAGGCTGCGGACGCCGCGGCCGCGGAGGGGCGGAGCCTGCAGGTCGTCGACGTGCGCTCGATCGTGCCCTTCGACGACGAGACGGTCTGCGCCGCCGTACGCTCGACCGGTCGTGCCGTCGTGGTCGCCGAGGCGGCCGGATTCGCCAGCGTCTCGTCGGAGATCGTCGCGCGGGTCACGGAGCGGTGCTTCCACCACCTGGCCGCGCCGGTGCGCCGGGTCACCGGGTTCGACATCCCGTACCCGCCGCCCAAGCTCGAGCATCTCCACCTGCCGAGCGTCGACCGCGTGCTCGACGCCGTCGACGACCTCCAGTGGGACGACGTCTGATGGCGCAGACGTTCACCCTGCCCGACCTGGGCGAAGGACTCACCGAGGCCGAGGTCGTGCGCTGGCTCGTCGCGGTCGGCGACGAGGTCGTCGTCGACCAGCCGGTCGTCGAGGTCGAGACCGCCAAGTCGATCGTCGAGGTCCCGTCGCCGTACGCCGGCCGGGTCAGCGAGCTGCACGGCGAGGAGGGTGGCACGGTCGCGGTCGGCAGTCCCTTGATCTCGGTGGAGGCGCTGGTGCCGGCCGCCGCCGAGGCGTACCGGCAGGAGGAGCAGGCCGGGTCGGGCAACGTCCTGATCGGCTACGGCACCCCTGAGGGTGCCGGCTCCGGCCGCCGCCGCCGTCCCCGCATGACCCCCGCCGCGGCGGCGCCTGCGTCATCGTCCTCGGTGCCGCGCGTGTCGTCCCCGCTCGTGCGCCGGCTGGCCAGGGAGGCCGGGGTGTCGATCCTCGGCATCACCGGGACCGGCGTCGACGGGCTCATCACCCGCCGCGACGTCGAGGCTGCGATCTCCGCCGCGGCGCCGCGCGGGGAGTCCGCCGGCCGTGCGGGTCTCGAGGTCGCGCAGCGCACGCCGATGAGCGGCTTCCGCAAGGCGGTCTCGTCGGCGCTGTCGCGCAGTCGCAGCGAGATCCCCGAAGCCACGGTCTGGGTCGACGTCGACTTCACCGAGCTGTTCGCGATCCGCGAGTCCGCGAAGGCGGCCGGCAAGCCGACCCCGAGCCTGCTGGCCTACCTCGCCCGGTTCACCGTGGCAGCGCTGCGGGCCCATCCCGAGCTCAACGGTGAGGTCGACAGCGTCAACGACGAGCTGATCCAGTACGCCGGGATCAACCTCGGGCTCGCCGTGCAGACCGACCGCGGACTGCTGGCTCCTGCGGTGCTGGACGCCCACCTCCTGACGACGACGGAGCTCGACACCGAGATCCGGCGGGTCACCGAGGCGGCACGGCAGGGCCGAGCGACCCAAGAAGAGCTGACCGGTGGGACGTTCACGCTCAACAACTACGGAGCGTTCAACGTCGACGGCAGCGCCGCGATCATCAACCACCCGCAGGTCGCGATCCTCGGTTTCGGCCGGGTCATCGACCGAGCGTGGGTCGTGGACGGCGAGCTGACGGTGCGCAAGATCGCGCAGATGTCGTTCGTCTTCGACCACCGGGTGTGCGACGGCGGCACCGCGGCGTCGTTCATGCGGATCGTCGCCGACGCGATCGAGTCACCCGGCTCGGCGATCGCGAACCTCTGAGGGATCAGAGCTCGGTCTCGATGACCTCTCCGGTGAACGTGGTCATCGAGGCGACGTCGAGCGTCTGGGCGTCGGCGGCGGTCTCGGCCATCTCCGGCGACTTCAGCGCCGCCTTGAGCGCGTCGGCGTCGTCGAACCACAGCTCGGCGACGAGATAGGGCGCGTCGCCGCCCATGCCGCGCGGGTGCGAGCGGACGTAGCGCCGCAGTCCGGGCAGCGTGGAGGCGAGCGGGACGTGCACCTCGGTGTAGTGCTGCTCGAACGCCTCGGGATCGGCGGGAGCGCCGTACTGGATCGTGATGCGGTGCATGGCGGGTCTCATTTCGACAGGCTCAATGAGCGACGGGTCAGAGGGTCTTGGCGACGAGGGTCAGGACGTCGTACGTGGCGACGGGCTGGCCGTCGGCATTGGCGACGACGGCGTCCCATCGCACCTCACCGTAGTCGGCGCTGTTGCGCGGAGTGATCTGCTTGACGGTCAGCGTCACGTCGATCGTGTCGTCGGCCTTGACCGGCGTGAGGAAGCGCAGGTTGTCGACACCGAAGTTGGCCAGCACGGGGCCCGGGTCGGGATCGACGAACAGGCCGGCTGCGAGCGACACGACGAGGTAGCCGTGCGCGACGATCCCGCCGAACAGCGGGTTGGCGGCGGCCGCTTCGGGGTCGGTGTGCGCATAGAACGTGTCGCCGGTGAGCTCGGCGAAGTGGCCGATGTCGTCGAGCGTGACGGTGCGCGACGCCGAGCGGATCG
The DNA here is from genome assembly GCF_001425755.1 of Aeromicrobium sp. Root344. Lineage (GTDB taxonomy): Bacteria > Actinomycetota > Actinomycetes > Propionibacteriales > Nocardioidaceae > Aeromicrobium. The sequence goes on from NZ_LMDH01000001.1 coordinate 2,263,507, forward strand.
TGTCGCCGATGCGCAGCTCGACGAGGCTCTTGCGGAACGGGTGGACGTCGTCGACGAGCTGCTCCGAGCCCTTGATCCACTGGCCGGTGATCGCGGTCAGCATGTCGGGGGAGGCCTGGATCGCGGTGCGCTGCATGTGGTGCAGGACGCCCCGGATGCCGCCGAGCTCCTCGCCGCCGCCGGCGCGCCCGGGGCCGCCGTGCACCAGCATCGGCAGCGGCGAGCCGTGGCCGGTCGACTCGGGGGCGTCGTCGCGGTCGAGCACGAGGATGCGGCCGTGCCACGGCGCGAGGCCGAGCGTGATCGCCCGTGCGACGGCGGGATCGTGCGTCACGAGGGAGCCCGCCAGGCTGCCCTGTCCGCGAGCGGCGAGGGCGATGGCCTCGTCGATCGAGTCGTACGTGATGACGGTGCTGACCGGGCCGAACGCCTCGACCTCGTGAGGCTCACCGGCGCCGGTGGTTGCCCGCAGCAGGATCGGTGACATGAACGCGCCGGCCCCCGCATCGCCGTCGACGACGTCCACGTGGTCGGGGTCGCCGTGCACGATCTCGGCGGAGCTGCGCAGGATCTGCACGGCCTTGCGCACCTCGTCGCGCTGGGCGAGGCTCGCGAGGGCTCCCATGCGTACGTCGGGGTTGGCCGGGTTGCCCACCGTGACCTTGGCGAGGCGGGCGCTGATGGCCGCGACGACCTCGTCGGCGATCGCCGAGGGCACGATGGTGCGGCGGATCGCGGTGCACTTCTGCCCGGCCTTGACCGTCATCTCGGCGACGACGCCCTTGACGTAGAGGTCGAACTCCGGGTCATCGGTCGTCACGTCGGGTCCCAGGATCGAGCAGTTGAGCGAGTCGGCCTCGACGCCGAGCTGCACGCCGCCGTGCAGCACGGAGGGATGCTGGCGCAGCGTGGCGCCGGTGCTCGCGGAGCCGGTGAACGCGACGGAGTCCTGCGCACCGAGCTGGTCGAGCAGTCCGTCTGGGCTGCCGCAGAGCAGCTGCAGCGAGCCCTCCGGCATCAGGCCGGACTCGATGATGCGCCGCACGACGAGCTCCGTGAGGTATGCCGTCTGGCTGGCCGGCTTCACGATCGTGGGGAGGCCGGCGAGGAAGGCCGGGGCGAGCTTCTCGAGCATGCCCCAGACCGGGAAGTTGAAGGCGTTGATCTGCACCGCGACGCCGGGCCGTGAGGTCCAGAGGTGCTGGCCGAGGAACATTCCGGTCCTGCCGAGCTGCTCGGTGCCGCCGTCGAGGATGACGGTGTCGTTGGGCAGCTCGCGCGTGCCCTTGCTGGCGTAGCTGAAGACCGTGCCGATGCCACCGTCGATGTCGACCTGCGAGTCGCGCAGGGTCGCACCGGTGCGCGCCGACAGTGCGTACAGCGGGTCCTTGTCCTCGCCCAGGTGCTTGGCGACGGCCTTGAGGATGCCCGCGCGCTGGTGGAACGTCAGGGCACGGATGGCGGGTCCGCCGACGGTGCGGGCGTGCTCGACCATCGCGGACAGGTCGAGCCCGGTCGCGGAGATCCTGGCGACCTCCTCGCCGGTGGCCGCGTCGAGGAGGGGCTTGCCTTCATCGCCGGCCCGGAACCAGGAGCCTCCGGCGTAGCTTTCGAGCAGTGCACTCACGGGTCTTGAGCCTTCCGTTGCATGAACCTGACGTCGCGTGCAAGACTATTACAGACCGTTCGGTCAGTAAATGGCTGGCACGAGATTTCTGGAGGCGTGCATGACGCTGACACCCGAGGCCGACGAGAGCGAGCTGCTGGCCGCGTTCGAGGCGACGATCGAGCGGCACGACCGCATCGAGCCGCGCGACTGGATGCCCGAGGCGTACCGCAAGACCGTGATCCGGCAGGTCGCCCAGCACGCCCACTCCGAGATCATCGGCATGCAGCCTGAGGGCAACTGGATCACCCGCGCTCCGTCGCTGCGCCGCAAGGCGATCCTGCTGGCCAAGGTGCAGGACGAGGCGGGCCACGGGCTCTACCTCTACTCCGCGTGCGAGACGCTCGGGGTCTCCCGGCTGGAGCTCACCGAGATGCTGATCTCCGGTGGGCAGAAGTACTCCTCGATCTTCAACTACCCGACGCTGTCGTACGCCGACGTCGGCACGATCGGCTGGCTCGTCGACGGCGCCGCGATCTGCAACCAGGTGCCGCTGTGCCGCACGTCGTACGGGCCCTACGGGCGGTCGATGATCCGCATCTGCAAGGAGGAGTCGTTCCACCAGCGCCAGGGCTACGAGCTGCTGGCCACGATGATGCGCGGCACCGACGAGCAGCGCGAGATGGTGCAGGAGTCGGTCAACCGCTTCTGGTGGCCCGCGCTCATGATGTTCGGTCCGCCCGACGACGACTCGCCCAACACGGCGCAGTCGATGGCGTGGGGCATCAAGCGCAACACCAACGACGACCTGCGCCAGCGCATGGTCGACATGACCGTGCCGCAGGCCGAGGCGCTCGGCGTGACCCTGCCGGACCCCGACCTGAGGTGGAACGAGGAGCGGCAGTCGTACGACTTCGGGTCGCCGGACTGGGACGAGTTCAAGGACGTCATCAAGGGCAACGGCCCGTGCAACCGGCAGCGCATCGCGCACCGGCGCCGCGCGCACGAGGACGGTGCGTGGGTGCGCGAAGCCGCGACGGCGTTCGCCGCTCGTGCGGAAGGAGCATCGGCATGACCGAGCAGATCCAGGGTGAGTGGCCGCTGTACGAGGTGTTCGTCCGGGGCAAGCGCGGCCTCAACCACGTGCACGTCGGCTCGCTGCACGCCGCCGACGACGAGATGGCGGTGCGCCATGCGCGCGACGTCTACACCCGCCGCAACGAGGGCGTCAGCATCTGGGTCGTCCGCTCCGACGCGATCACGGCGTCCAGCCCCGACGAGAAGGACCCGCTGTTCGCCCCGAGCGGCGACAAGGTCTATCGCCACCCGACGTTCTACGACATCCCCTCCAACGTCCCCCACATGTGATCCCACCCCACGGAATCCTCCGTTCCCCCGCTTCGCTCCTCCACGAACGATTCCGCGGGGGCCCCGAGAGAGAAAGCTGATGAGTCATACACCTGATCCGAGCCACCTGCCCGACCACGACTCCGTCTACGACGGGCTGTTGGGCAGCGACGACTCCCAGTGGGCGTTCGGCACCGACTTCGAGGACCCGCTCGCCGGCGTCGACACGACGGTGCCCGACGGCGTCGACACGCACGAGCTCGCGACCTACTGCCTGATGCTCGCCGACGACGCCCTCGTGATGTCCCACCGGCTGTCGCAGTGGTGCAGCAACGCGCCCGACCTCGAGGAGGACATCGCGCTGGCCAACATCGCGCTCGACCTGCTGGGGCAGGCCCGGCTGTTGCTCGCGCGCGCCGCAGCCGCCGATCCCTCGGTCGTACCGGCGCTGCCCGAGGGCTCGCCGGTCCCGCCGGAGGACGCCCTGGCGTTCTTCCGAGGGGATCGCGAGTTCCGCAACGTACGCCTGGTGGAGACCGACAACGGCGACTTCGCGGTGACGATCGCCCGGCTGCTGCTGTTCTCGACCTGGCGACTCGCGCTGCTGCAACGTCTGGCCGTGAGCCGCGATCACGTGCTGTCGGCGGTGGCGGTCAAGGGTGTCAAGGAGATGACGTATCACCGCGACTACGCCGGTCGCTGGTTCCTCACGCTCGCACGGGGCACGGAGGAGTCGCGCCGTCGGCTGGTCACTGGCCTCGAGGCGACCTGGCCGCTGCGCGCAGAGCTGTTCACGTCTCATCCGGTCGAGCTCGCTGTCGCCGCTTCGGGTGTCGGGGTCGACCCGTCCACGGTGGCCGACGAGGTCGACGTGCTGCTCGAGCAGGTGTTCTCGATGAGCGGCGTCGACCGGCCGGAAGTTGGGCCGCTGGCAGGCGTACGCGGCGAGACCGGGCGCGACGGCCTGCACACCGAGGCCTTCAGCCGGCTGCTCGCGGAGATGCAGGTTGTGGCGCGGGCGCACCCGATGGGGAGCTGGTGATGGTCGCCGCGCGTGAGGTCGCCGCATCTGTCGTGGATCCGGAGATGCCGATGCTGACCCTCGAGGACCTCGGCGTGCTGCGCGACGTCGAGGTCGCCGACGAGCGGGTCGTCGTGACGATCACGCCGACCTACTCGGGCTGCCCTGCGATGGCCACGATGCGCGACGACCTGGTGCACCGCTTGCGCGACGAGGGGTTCGACGACGTCGAGGTGCGCGTCAGTCTGCACCCTGCGTGGTCGAGCGACTGGATCACTCCTCGCGGTAGGGCCGCACTGGTCGAGCACGGCCTTTCGGCACCGGGTCCGGCACCGTCCCACGACGGCCCGGTCGTCCTGTCGCTGCAACCCACCCGCCGTACGCTCGCCTGCCCGCGGTGCGCCTCGTCGCGCGTCGAGCTGACGTCGGAGTTCGGCCCCACCGCCTGCAAGGCGCTCTACCGCTGCACGGCCTGCCTCGAGCCGTTCGAGCACGTCAAGGAGATCTGAATGACCGTCATGACTCCACCGGTGTCGGCGGCCCGAGCGGCGTTCCACACCCTCACGGTGGCGTCGGTCGAGCAGCTGACCGAGGACTCCGCAGCGATCACGTTCGACGTGCCCGAGGAGCTGCGTGAGGCGTACGCCTTCGCGGCCGGGCAGTCACTGACGATCCGCCGGATCATCGATGGGCAGGACCACCGTCGCACGTACTCGATCTGCGCCCCCGTCGGCGAGCGCCCGCGCATCGGCGTGCGCGAGATCCCCGACGGCGTCTTCTCGAGCTGGCTCGTGCACGACGTACGACCGGGGGACCGCGTCGACGTGCAGACGCCGACGGGCAGCTTCCGCGCCGATCCCGAGGCGGGCGGCCGACACCTCTGCATCGCCGCAGGCTCAGGGATCACGCCGATGCTGTCGATCGTGTCATCGGTGCTGAAGCACTCGAATGCCCAGGTCACGATGCTCTACGGCAATCGCACGAGCGGCTCGGTGATGTTCGCCGAGGAGCTCGCCGACCTCAAGAATCGCTACGGGCCGCGGTTCGACCTCGTGCACGTCCTGTCGCGGGAGCCCCGCGACGTCGAGCTGTTCTCGGGCCGGCTCGAGGCCGATCGGCTGCGCCGCCTGCTGACGGCGCTGGTGCCAGTCGGCGCCCTCGACGACGTGTGGCTGTGCGGGCCGTTCGGGCTGATCGGCGATGCGCGTGCGGTGCTCGAGGACCTCGGCGTCGAGCCCGGCACGGTGCACTTCGAGCTGTTCTACGTCGACGAGCCGCCACCGGAGCTGCACCGGGCCGACAAGGTCGTCTCCGGGATCACGAGCGACGTCACGATCGTGCTCGACGGACGGACGACGACCGCGCCGATGCCGCGTGACCAGAGCGTCCTCGACGGTGTCGCGGCGACTCGCAACGACCTGCCGTTCGCCTGCAAGGGCGGCGTGTGCGGCACGTGCCGCGCCAAGGTCACCGACGGGGAGGTCGAGATGCGGCGCAACTACGCACTCGAGGACACCGAGGTCGAGGCCGGCTTCGTGCTGACCTGCCAGAGCCACCCCGTCACGGAGGCGGTCACCGTCAACTTCGATGCCTGATCGAGTTTGACCTGGAGCGCGCTCCACCTCCTAGCCTGCACAGCATGAGTGAGAACGCGGAACGACAGCAGCGGTTCGAGCAGGGCATGGGGGTGCTGGACGCCGTCGACGGCGAGGCCGGCGCCAACGTCATCAAGGCGCTGGAGGACATCTCGCCAGAGCTCGGCCACCAGGTCGTCGCGTGGGGCTTCGGTGAGATCTACGCACGGCCCGAGCTCGCACCGCGCGACCGCCAGCTGGTGACGCTCGGGATGCTCACGGCGCTCGGTGGCTGCGAGCCCCAGCTCGAGGTTCACGTCAATGCCGCCCTCAACGTCGGGCTCACCCCTCAGCAGATCGTCGAGGCGTTGCTCCACTCGGCCGTCTACTGCGGCTTCCCGCGAGCCATCAACGCCACGTTCGCCGCGAAGAAGGTCTTCGATGAGCGCGGGCTGCTGCCGCTCTGACTAGCCCTCGTGCAGCGCGAGACCGTCGAACGCCAGGGTCGCGATCGAGGATGCCAGGTCCTCGGGGTCGACCGGGCCGCCGGGGCGGTACCACTCGACGAGCGAGTTGACCAGGCCGAACAGCAGCCGGCTGATGAGGTCGGGCGGGATGTCGGCGCGCAGCGCACCCTCGTCGACGGCGGCCTGCACGAGCGTCGCGAGGCGCTCGTCGATGCGGCGCCGACGCTTCAGTGCGGCCAGCTCGACCTCGCTGTTGCCGTGCACGCGGAGCAGCAGCGTCACCGCAGGCAGGTGCTCCACCAGGATCTTCACCGACTCCTGCACCACGGTGCGCAGTCGCTCGTACGCGCTGGTGCCCGGAGCGGCAGCTGCCGCCGAGTCGACCGCGGCCGAGAGCCCGTCGAGCGCCTCGTCGAGGGCGGCGGCGAGGAGGTGCTCCTTGCTCGGCACGTGGTGATAGATCGCCGACTTGGTCAGCCCCAGCTCCTTGGCGAGGTCACCCATGCTCGTGCCGTCGTAGCCCTGACGGTTGAACAGCTCGATCGCGCGACGCAGCACGGTCTGCTGGTCATAGCCGGGCCGGCCGCGTCGGGGTGTCGGCGCCTCCGTCATGGGCCAAGCGTCTCACGCAGGACCGCGAGCTAGGCGAACGCGGACAGGCCCGTCAGCTCGCGGCCGATCGTCAGCTGGTGGATCTCGGCGGTGCCCTCGTACGTCAGCACCGACTCGAGGTTGTTGGCGTGCCGCATGACGGAGTACTCGCCCGAGATGCCGTTGGCGCCGAGGATCGTCCGCGCCGTGCGAGCGATGTCGAGGGCGACGCGGGTGTTGTTGAGCTTGCCGGCGCTGACCTGCGCGGGCTTGAGGACGCCGGCCTCCTTGAGCCGGCCGAGGTGGACGCTCAGCAGCAACGCCGTGCCGTGCGCGACGCTCATGTCGGCGAGCTTGCCCTGAGTCAGCTGGAACGCGCCGATCGGCTTGTCGAACTGCGTGCGAGTCGTCGCATAGTCGATCGCCGTCTCGAGGCACGAGCGTGCCGCGCCGGTGGTGCCGAAGACGATGCCGAACCGCGCCTCGTTGAGCGCTCCGAGCGGACCGCGCAGGCCCTCGGCGCCGGGCAGCAGCGCCGAGCCGGGCAGCCGCATGTCCTCGAACGTGAGCTCGCTGGTGACCGACGCGCGCATCGACATCTTGTGCTTGATGGCGCGGCCCGAGAAGCCGGGGGTGTCGGTCGGCACGACGAAGCCGCGGATGCCGTCGTCGGTCTGCGCCCACACCACGACGACGTCGGCGACGCTGCCGTTCGTGATCCACATCTTCGCGCCGTTGAGGACCCAGTCGGCACCGTCGCGCTTGGCGCGCGTACGCATGCCGTTGGGGTTGGACCCGTGGTCGGGCTCGGTCAGGCCGAACGCGCCGACGTGGTCGCCTGCGGCCATGCCGGGGAGCCACTGCTGCTTCTGCTCCTCCGAGCCGTAGGCGTGGATCGAGTACATCGCGAGCGAGCCCTGCACCGAGAACAGCGAGCGCAGGCCGCTGTCGATCGCCTCGAGCTCGATGCTGGCCAGCCCGTACGCCGTGGGGCCGACGCCCGCGCAGCCGTAGCCGCTCAGGTGCATGCCCAGCAGGCCGGCGCCACCCATCTGCTTGGCGATGTCGCGGGCCGGCAGCTCGCCGGTCTCGGCCCACTCGGCGACGTGCGGGGCGAGCTGGTCCTGCGCGAACCGGCGGGCGGTGTCGCGGATGGCCCGCTCCTCGTCGCTCAGCAGGTGGTCGACGTCGAGCAGGTCATGCGGTGCGTTCATGGATCCACCTTCTCAGAGCAGGGTGTCGGCGCATCAGCGGCTATGAGTCCAGCGTCCGGCCGGCCCACGTCCAGGCGTACGCGTCGTCCTCGGCGGCGAGCCCGCCCTCGCCGAGCTCGAGCGGCCGGAACGTGTCGACCATGACCGCGAGCTCGTCGAACGCCTCGGCGCCGAGGCTCGCCTCGATCGCGCTCGGCTGCGGCCCGTGGGCGTACCCGCCGGGGTGCAGCGAGATCGAGCCCTTGTCGATGCCCGAGCCCTTGCGGGCCTCGTAGTCGCCGTCGACGTAGAACATGACCTCGTCGGAGTCGACGTTGGAGTGGTAGTAGGGCACCGGGATCGCGAGCGGGTGGTAGTCGACCTTGCGCGGCACGAAGTTGCAGACCACGAAGTTCTGCCCCTCGAACACCTGGTGCACCGGTGGGGGCTGGTGCACGCGGCCGGTGATGGGCTCGTAGTCCGAGACGTTGAACGTGTAGGGGTAGAGGCAGCCGTCCCAGCCGACCACGTCGAAGGGATGCGTGTCGTACGTCATCCGGCTGCCGACGATGCCGTTGGCACCGGAGCCGCGGTGCTTGACCAGAACCTCGACGTCGGTGCCCTCGACGAGCAGCGGCGCGTCGGGTCCGTGCAGGTCGCGCTCGCAGTAGGGCGCGTGCTCGAGCAGCTGGCCGTAGCGCGACAGATAGCGCTTGGGCGGTGCGACGTGGCTGTTGGACTCGATCGCGTATGCCTTGACGACGCCGTCAGGGACCCAGCGGTGCGTCGTGGCGCGGGGAATGATGACGTAGTCGCCGGTGCGGAACGACAGCGCGCCGAAGACCGTCTCGACCGTGCCGGAGCCGGCCTCGATGAAGACGCACTCGTCCCCGACCGCGTTGCGATAGAGGGGCGAGGGCGCGCTGCCCACGACGTACGCGATGCGGACGTCACCGTTGCCGAGCACGAGGCGGCGGCCGGTGACGAGATCCGTGGTCGCCGGGTCGGAGTCGGCGAACAGCGAGGGCAGGCGCAGGTGGCGCGGCTTGAGCGGGTGGTTGGCGGTCGGGGCGTGGTCGGGCAGGTCCCAGACCTCCGACGCGACGATGCCCGACGGGACGCCCAGGTGGTAGAGCAGCGACGAGTCGCTCGAGAAGCCCTCCTCGCCCATGAGCTCCTCGCGGTGCAGGGCACCCTCGGGCGTACGGAACTGGGTGTGGCGCTTGGGCGGGATCTGCCCGACGCTGCGGTAGTGGGCCACGAGGACTCCTGTGTCCGGATAACGGATACAACTATCCGATAATAACATGAGCCGCTAGGGTGGGGACGTGCCGATTCCTGCCAGTCTCACCGGGTTGGTCGACGACGCCGCGATGTTCCCGCCCGGCAATGCACCACTCGACGTCGCGATCCGTGAGCACCTCGCCCACCGGTCCAGTGCATACGCCCCGCTGATCGGGCCGCTGCTGGTCCGCGACGCGGATGTCGCTCGCGTGGCGGGGCTGACCGACGAGCCGTTGGAGATCGGGATCATCGCGACCTCGAGCCCGGGCGGGCTCGACCAGTCGGTCGCCGACCTGCACGACTTCCCCCACGTCCGGGTGATCGCGTTCGAGCTCCCGCTGGGCGACGTGTCGGCGGCGGAGCTGATCTCTGCGCTGACCGTCCCGGACGGCGTCACGGTGTCGGTCGAGCTGCCGCGTGCGCCGGCCGGCCCCGGCACAGGATGGATCGGTGCTGCGGACGAGATCAGCGCCGCCGGCTGGCAGGTCAAGTTCCGCACCGGCGGGGTCGAGGCGTCGGCGTACCCCGACGAGCAGGAGCTCGCGGCGGTGCTCGCCGCGTTGGTGCCGCGCCGGTTCAAGCTGACCGCGGGTCTGCACCGCGCCGTGCGGAACACCCAGGCCGGGACGGGCTTCGAGCAGCACGGGTTCGTCAACGTCATGGTCGCGGTCCGCCGGTTGCTGGCTGGTGCGGCGACCGGCGAGGCGGCTGAGGTGCTGGCGATCCGCGATGGTGGCAGGCTGGCGGCCGAGATCGGGTCGTGGACTGCAGACGACGCCGCTGCCGTGCGCGAGACGTTCCGCGGCTTCGGCTGCTGCGGTGTGGCCGAACCCTGTGAAGACCTCCTCGAGCTGGGACTGATCGCATGACCGGATTCGGAATCGACCACCTGCCGTACGGCGTCGCGTCGCGCTCAGGCCGTGACCTCGTGGTCGTACGCCTCGACGACGACGTCATCGACCTCGCGGCGTTGGCGTCGGCATCGCCGCCCGGGTTCGACCCGGCCGTCCTGGCCGGACCGTCCCTGGCACCGCTGATGGCGGCCGGTGCAGGCGTGTGGGCGGACGTACGCGCGTGGCTGCAGGACGTCCTGCCCGATTCGTCGGTCGGGTGCATCCCGCTGGCCGAGGTCGAGATGCAGATGCCGTTCGCGGTCGCGGACTATGTCGACTTCTACGCCTCCTTGAACCACGCCTCGAACGTCGGCAGGATCTTCCGCCCCGACGCCGAGCCCTTGTTGCCGAACTGGCGGCACCTGCCGGTCGGCTACCACGGTCGCGCCGGCACCGTCGTCCCGTCGGGCACCCCGATCGTCCGCCCCGCCGGTCAACGCCGGCCCGGACCGGACGGGCGTCCCCGCTTCGGGCCGTCGGAGGCGCTGGACATCGAGGCTGAGCTCGGCTTCGTCGTGGGTGCCCCGAGCCGCATGGGCGAGCCCGTGCCGGCCGGGGCGTTCGCCGATCACGTGTTCGGCGTGACGTTGCTCAACGACTGGTCGGCCCGCGACATCCAGGCGTGGGAGTACGTCCCGCTCGGGCCGTTCCTGGGCAAGTCGTTCGCGACCTCGATCTCGCCGTGGATCACCCCCCTCGCCGCGCTCGACGATGCGCGGGTGCCGTTGCCGGGACAGGACCCGGAGCCGCTGGACTACCTGCAGGTCGCCGAGCCGGCCGGATACGCCATCGACCTGGAGGTCGTGGTCAACGGCACCGTCGTGGCGCGGCCGCCGTACGGCTCGATGTACTGGTCGCCCGCGCAGATGCTGGCCCACATGACGGTCAACGGCGCCTCGCTGCGTACCGGCGACCTCTACGGCTCGGGCACGATCTCCGGCCCCGAGCGCGCTCAGCGAGGATCGTTCCTCGAGCTGTCATGGGGTGGCACCGAGCCGTTCACCCTTGACGACGGGGCCACGCGCACGTACCTCCAGGACGGTGACACCGTCATCCTGCGCGCCACCGCCGGCACGGTCACCCTCGGCGAGGTCGCCGGCACGCTCACCTCCCCCTGAGCGGTGGATTCTCCACGTTTACGCCTGAGCGGTGGATGTTCCACCGTATGGCCGCTCATACGGTGGAAGATCCACCGCACGAGGGCTTAGGCCAGCGCTTCGGCGACGGCTTTGGCGGCCGCGAGCACGAGCGGCTCGACGGTCCTGGCGTCGATGTCGTGGAGGCTGACGACGCCGACGGACGCCTCGAGGCCTGGCACGCCCCGCACCGGCGCCGCCAGCCCGGCAGCACCGGGCTGGAGCTCGCCGGACGTGCTCGCGACACCGTCCCCGTCGGCGCGACCGAGGAGGATCGCCTTGCCCGCCGCACCGGCATCGAGGGGGTGACGCGCACCGACCCGGTAGGCCACGTGCATGTCGCTGCGGCTCGGCTCGACGACGACCAGCGCCACCGCGTCCTCGCCGTCGGCGATCGTCAGGTGCGCCGTCGTCCCAGTGGCGTCGGCGAGCCGCGTGAGCGCCGGGGTCGCCCGTGACTTCAGCTCGGGCAGGTACGCGTTGCGGAACGCCATCATGCCGAACCCGGCGCCGATGCGGCCATGCTCGTCGCGATGCAGCAGGTCGTGCTCCTCGAGCGTGACGATGAGCCGGTAGGCCACGGTGCGGCTGATCCCCAGCGACTCGGCGATCTCGTTGATCGTGAACCGGGACTCCGACGCGGCGACGAGGCCGAGGATGCGCAGCCCACGGTCTAGCGTCTGCGCGGTCTCGGCTGCCATCGGTCCTCCTCGGTTCGGTCGTTGAAGTCTGGCAGGCGTCAGAGCACGGCACCGGGATTGAGGATGCCCTGCGGATCGAGGGCGGCCTTGACCCGGCGGTTGAGGTCCATGACCTCGGGGCCGAGGTAGGCCGGCAGCCACTCCTTCTTGAGCCGGCCCACGCCGTGCTCGCCCGTGATCGTGCCGCCGAGGCCGATCGCGAGATCCATGATCTGACCGTATGCCGCTTGGGCGCGCGCGGTCTCGTCGGGATCGGAGGCGTCGAACACGATCAGGGGGTGCGTGTTGCCGTCGCCGGCGTGGGCGACCACCGCGACCGTGATGACGTGTTCGGCAGCGATCGCCTCGATGCCGCGGACCAGCGCGCCCAGCTCGGGCACCGGGACGCCGACGTCCTCGAGCAGCAGCGACCCCTGACGCTCCAGCGACGGGATGACCATGCGGCGCGCCAAGACGAACGCCTCACCGGTGTCGGCGTCATCGGTCGAGAACACCTCGGTGCTGCGGTTGGCCTGACACAGGGCGGTGACCTCGGTGATCTCGGCGACGCCGTGGGTCGCCGGTTCGTCGGACTGCACGACCAGCATCGCCTCGGCAGTGCGGTCGAGACCCATCTTGGTGACGTCCTCGACGGCATTGATCGAGGTGCGATCCATGAGCTCGAGCATCGCCGGGCGCATCGTGCGGGTGATGTCGAGAACCGTCCGGGTGGCGTCGTCGAGCGACGCGAACGTGGCGACGAGCGTGCAGGGCGGGCGCTGCGCCGGCACGAGCCGCAGCACGACGCGGGTGATGATCCCGAGCGTGCCTTCGCTGCCGACGAACAGCTTGGTCAGGGACAGCCCGGCAGCGTCCTTGAGCCGTGGACCGCCGAGCTCCACCAGCGTGCCGTCGGCGAGGACCACTGTCATGCCCAGCACGTAGTCGCTCGTGACGCCGTACTTGACGCAGCACAGCCCGCCTGCGTTGGTCGCGACGTTGCCGCCGATCGAGCAGATCTCGTACGACGACGGGTCCGGCGGGTACCAGAGCCCGTGCTCGGCGGCAGCGGCCTTGACCTCGGCGTTGAGGGCGCCGGGCTCGGCGACAGCGATGCGGGTCGCCGGGTCGACGTCGATCGCCCGCATGCGCTCCAGGGAGACGACGAGGCAGCCGGAGAGCGCCGATGCCCCGCCCGAGAGCCCCGATCCGGCGCCACGGGGGACGACCGCGAGGCCGTGCCGGCTGGCAAAACGTACGGCTGCCTGTACGTCGGCGGCCGACGTCGCGCGTACGACCGCGAGTGGGACCCCTGCTGCGGGGTCGTTGGCCCGGTCCCACCGATAGCCGGCCATGCGGTCCGGGTCGGTCAGCAACGCTCCATCGGGCAGCTCGGCGGCGAGCTCGGCGAGATCGGGCGTCACGACCTGGTCAGTCCTCGGCGAGAGTCTCGGCGGACTCCGAGTCTTCCTTGGGTGCCAGGACCGAGACGGAGTCGTCGATCCGCTCGTTGAGGTAGCGCAGGATCTCGGCGACCGTCGCCACGACCGGCACCGCGAGGAAGGCCCCGGTGATGCCGAACAGGGTGCTGCCGGCGGTCACCGAGAGCAGGACGACAGCGGGGTGGAGGTTCATGTTCTTGCCCTGCAGCCACGGCGACAGGACGTTGCCCTCGAGCTGCTGCACGGCGACGACGATGCCCATCGCGATCAGGGCATCGTTGGTGCCGTTCGTGACGAGCGTGACGAGCACCGCGAGCGCGCCGCTGACGAACGCACCGATGATCGGGATGTACGCACCGAAGAACGTGACGACGCCGAGGGGGACCGCCAGTGGCGAGCCGAGGATCGCGAGACCGCCGCCGATGATGACGGCGTCGATCAGGGCGACCAAGGTCTGGGTGCGGATGAAGCCGCCGAGCGTGTCCCAGGACCGCTCGAGCACCTCGACCAGGTGCACGCCGGCGCGCTGACCGCCGATGGCCTTGACCCATGGCAGGAACTTGTGACCGTCCTTGACGAAGAAGAACGTGAGCATCAGGACCAGCACGAGGTTGACGATGACGGACGTTGCCGTGCCGATCGTCGTGAAGACTCCCGAGCTGATCGCGCTGGCGCTCTCGGTGAGCTTGTCCTGGACCGCCGAGATGGCGCTGGTGATCTGTCCTTCCGAGAGGTTGAGGGGCTTGCCGGTCAACCAGTCGTGGATCTCCTGCAGGCCGTCGGACGCCCCGGCCGCCACCTCGTCGGCCTGGCCCGCCACCTGGGGAGTGAGCAACGCGATGCTGCCGACGACTGCGCCGATGAACCCGAGCACGATCGCGACGGCGGCGAGCGCGTCCGGCCAGCCCTTGGACCGCAGCCACGCGGCGGGCGGACCGAGCACCGTCGTGACGATCAGTGCCAGCGAGACAGGATAGATGACCATCCAGATCGTGCCGATGAACTGACTGACGACCCAGGCCGCCACTCCGATGACGATGATCCGCAGGCCCCAGCGCTGCAGGTGGGCGAGCCCGTCGTCGATGACGACCGCGCGATCGCGGATTCGGTTGTCGTTGGCCACCCGCTCAGCCTAGGGGTAGCAGGGGCCCAACGCTCCTAGCCGGCGCCGCCCGCACGGAAGTCGACCCATGCGTCGTTCATGCGCTCGACCTGACCGGCCGTGAACATGTTCATGCAGGAGTCCTGGCTGTAGTCCATGAAGTTGTGGATCGGGTCCTTGCCGGGTGCGGTGCAGGTGTCGGCGCCGGTGGGGCAGTCGAACTGCGCCTGGCCCTCGCGCGGGGTGTCTGCCACGAAGTCGCCCGACGCCGAGCAGCCGCTCTTGAACGTGTGCTCGAGCATCAACCAGTGGCCGACCTCGTGGGTCAGGGTGTCGCCGAGGGAGTACTTGCCCTGGTTGCCGCCGGGCATCGACTCGTCGAGCATCACGACGCCGTCGATGAAGTCGCGACCGTGGTTGTAGCCCTTGGGGAAGTAGGCCCAGCCGAGGAGCCCCGCGCCGATGTTGGCCGAGTAGACGTTGAGCGTCGTGGAGTCGCCCTCGTAGAGCTCCTGCTTCATGTCGCGCTCGTTCTTGCCGGGCACGACGGTGTACCACGCCGGGTTGATCGTCCAGGTGATCCTGGTGAGGCCGAACCGGAACGGCGAGTTGGCGGCGTTGGCGGCGGTCCTGCCCGAGTAGGAGTCGTTGAGGACCTTCATCTGGGCCGTGATCATCGTGGTCCAGCGCGTCTTCTCCGCGGTCGAGAGCGCGTGGTCGGAGACGACGTGGAAGACCGTCGGGATGTGCACGCTGCCGTTGGGCAGGCGGGGCGCATCCTTGAGGACGCCGTAGGCGTTCGCCTCGTTCTTGGAGTAGAGCGCCGGCTCCTTGGCGGTGCTGCCCTTGGTCACCCGCGCCGCGCTGGGTGCGCAGGAGTCCGCGCCGGGCGAGGCGGCCGCCGAGACGGTCTGGCTGGCTCCGGCGGCGGTCATGAGACCGCCGACCAAGGCAGCGACGGGCATCCAACGCATCATCGAGCTACGGCGCATGGTGTTTTCCCCTTGATCACGGTGGTTTCAGACAAGGTACGCCTTGCAGGGACCGGTCGGCGACGGTTTGCCTAGACCTGCAGCCGCCAGTCCACGGGCTCGATGCCTTGGGCGGCGAGCAGCTCGTTGGCCCGGCTGAAAGGCTTGGAGCCGAAGAATCCACGCGAGGCCGACAGCGGGCTGGGGTGCACCGACTCGATGCGCGGCACGTCGCCCAGCATCGGCGCCAGGCCCTGTGCGTCGCGGCCCCAAAGGATCGCCACGAGTGGGGTGCGGCGCGCGACGAGCGCCCGGATCGCCTGCTCGGTGACGGCCTCCCAGCCCTTGCCGCGATGACTGGCCGGCGCGCCGGGTCGCACGGTCAGGACGCGGTTGAGCAGCAGCACTCCCTGCCGGGCCCACGGGGTGAGGTCGCCGGACGGGGACCGCGGGATGCCGAGGTCGGCCTCGAGCTCGGTGAAGATGTTGACGAGGCTGCGGGGGAGCGGGCGCACGTCTGGCGCCACCGAGAACGACAGCCCGACGGGATGACCAGGGGTGGGATAGGGGTCCTGGCCTGTGATCAGCACGCGTACGTCCGACATCGGCTCGGCGAACGCGCGCAGGATGCGGTCGCCGGCCGGCAGGTAGGGACGCCCGGCGGCGATCTCGTCGCGGAGGAACTGGCCCATCGCGTGGATCTGGTCCTCGACCGGCGCCAGCGCCTCGGCCCAGTCCGGCGCCATGATCTCGGCCAACGGCCTCGTCATGCCACTTCCTTGCGCAGCGCCGACGGAGCGAGCAGGCCGGCCAGCAGGCACCCGACGATCGGCACCGCGAACGCCGTGGTGAGTGAGACCCAGTTGGTGAGGATGCCGATGATCGCCGGTCCCGCGAGCAGCCCGAGGTAGCCGGTGCCGGTGACCCGGGCGAGGTAGGTGCCGGCCGCGGCCGGGTCGATGTTGCCGGCGGCGCTGAAGAACTGCGGGACGCATCCGGCGAGCCCGACACCGAAGACCGCCCAGGCGGCGATCGCCACGGCCGGGTTGGGCGCGAGCG
Organism: Aeromicrobium sp. Root344; assembly: GCF_001425755.1. Lineage (GTDB taxonomy): Bacteria > Actinomycetota > Actinomycetes > Propionibacteriales > Nocardioidaceae > Aeromicrobium. The sequence goes on from NZ_LMDH01000001.1 coordinate 2,279,873, forward strand.
CCGCCCCGAGCAGTCCGGCCGCACCGACGAGCGCGGCCCGTTGGACGTACGCCGCAGCGCCGATGCGCGCGACGACGCGGTCGGCCACCAGGCGCACGAGCGTCATCGTGATCGAGAACGCGCCGAAGGCCCAGGCGGCGACCGTCTTGCTGGCGTCGAGGGAGTCGTGCAGGTGGACCGTGCTCCAGTCGTAGGCGACGCCCTCCGACAGCAGCAGCATGAAGGCGAGCAGCGACAGGACGACGACTCGCGGCGTCCACGGCGCGTGGGCGCGCGGCACACCGGACTCGCGGATCGTGCCGGGCGAGGGCGGCAGCAGCGTGGGCCGGACCGCGAGCGTGAGGACCAGGCCGAGCGTGCCGGCGCCGGCGAGGGTCAGGCGGACGTCGACGTCGAGGGCGATCAGACCGCCGCCGGTGATCGATGCGAGCAGCCCGCCGAGGGAGAAGAACGCGTGGAACGCGCTGATGATGGGCCGGCCGTACGCGCGCTCGACCTCGACGGCCTGGGCGTTCTGCGACACGTCGATGACGCCGTTGAACGCACCGAGGAGCGCCAGGGCGACGGCGAGCACCGGGACGTTGGTCGCGAGGCCGGGCCCGACGAGGCACGCGCTCAGCGCGAGTCCGGCGATCACCACGACGACGCGGCTGCCGAAGCGGTCGATGAGCCGGCCGCCGACCTGCATGCCGAGCAGCGCGCTGCCACCCAGGAGCAGCAGCAGGTAGCCCAGCACCACGGTGCTGGCGCCCGTGCGGTCGCGGATCTCGGGGATGTTGACGACCCACATGCCGAGGAGGAAGCCGTTGAGGGCGAAGATCGCGAACGTCGACCGTCTCGCGGCTGATGGCGGCATGCTCCGACCCTATCGAGGCCGCCGGTGCCCTACAGTTGTCAGGCTGTGTCAGCAATCGCCGCCTACCGCGCACTCCTGCGGATCGTCGGGCCCGCCTACATCCTCGTAGCCTTCCTCGGGCGGATCCCGCTTGCCATGAGCCAGCTCGGCGTCCTGGTGCTGGTGAGCTCCGAGCTCGACAGCTACGGCGCGGGCGGCGCCGCGGCGGGCATCCTCGCGATCGCCAACGCCATCGGCTCACCGCTCGCCGGCGCGCTCGCCGACCGCATCGGACAGCGGCCCGTCGTGCTCGTGCAGTCGCTCGTCGGCGCCGCCGGTCTCGCGTCGGTCGTGCTCGTGACGGGTCCCGACGCCTCGCGGGCGCTGATCTTCGCGGTGGCCGGCGTCACCGGGTTCGCGATGCCCCAGGTAGGGCCGCTGGCGCGCGTACGCTGGCGCCCCATCACGCGCGACGAGGGCGATCAACGTCGCTTGGTGGACGCGGCGTTCTCGTACGAAGGGGCGGCCGACGAGGCGTCGTTCGTGCTCGGCCCGGCGATGATCGGTGTCCTCGCGATCCTGGCGGAACCCTCCGGCGCGCTCCTGGCGGCGGCGGCGATCCTCGCGGTCTTCGGGTCGTGGTTCGCGATCCACTGGACCTCCGAGCTCGTCGCGAAACGGTCGACGACCGGCGGGGCCGGCTCCGAACCGCTGTGGTCCGTCGCCTTCGCGGTGCTCGTGGTCGCGCAGCTGTGCATCGGCACGATCTTCGGCAGCGTCCAGACCGGCACCGCGGTGCTGGCCCGCGCCGATGGCCACGCCGGCAGCGCGGGACTGATTCACGCGGTGCTGGGCATCGGCAGCGTCACCGCCGGGCTCGCGATCACGGCCCTGCCCGAGCGCATCCTGTACGCCACGCGGATGCTCGTCGCGGCGATCGGTCTGCTCCTGCTGTCGGCGCCGTTGCTGCTGGTCGACTCGATCGGCTCGCTGGTGCTGGTCATCGCGCTGCTGGGGTTCGCCGTGGCGCCCTACATGATCAGCAACTTCGCCCTTGCCGGAATCCTCGTGCCGGTGCACCGGGTCGGCACCGCGATGACGCTGCTCGCCGGGGCGACCGGGATCGGGTATGCCTTGGGCGCCTCGATCGCCGGACGGCTCGCCGACGAGGGCGGGCACACGCCCGCGTTCGCGGTCACGGTCGGCGCGGCAGGAGTCGCGGTGCTGCTGGCCGGGCTGGCCAACAAGGCGCTCCGAGAAGCCCGCCCGTACGTCCCCCTCGGTCCTTGAGCCAGCTCAGAGCTGGTCGAGCGGGGTGACCTCGAGCTCGAGGGCTTCGCCGACGGCGGCGTTGACGAGCTGGCCGTCGTGCGTGCTCAGGCCACCGGCGAGTGCCGCATCGTCCGTCACGGCCTTCTTCCAGCCCTTGTCGGCGAGCGCCACGGCGTAGGGCAGGGTCACGTTGGTCAGCGCGTACGTCGACGTGCGCGGCACGGCGCCCGGCATGTTGGCGACGCAGTAGAAGATCGAGTCGTGGACCTTGAACGTCGGGTCGTCATGGGTCGTGGCGTGCGAGCTCTCGAAGCAGCCGCCCTGGTCGATCGCGATGTCGACCAGCACGGAGCCGGGCCGCATGCGTGCCACGAGGTCGTCGCTGACGATCTTGGGTGCCTTGGCGCCGGGCACCAGCACCGCGCCGATGACCAGGTCGGCGCGGGTGACGGCCTTCTCGACCGCGAACGCATTGGACGCCACGGTCGTGATCATGCCGGCGAAGCGGGCGTCCACCTGGCGGAGCTTGGCGACGTCGAGGTCCAGGATCTCGACGCGGGCACCCATGCCCCGGGCGACCTCGGCGGCATTGACGCCCGAGACGCCTGCGCCGATGACGACGACGTCCGCGGGGTAGACGCCCGGCACGCCGCCGGGCAGCACGCCGCGGCCGCCGTTGCTCGCCATGAGGTGCTGGAACCCGACCTGCGGGGCGAGTCGGCCGGCGACCTCGGACATGGGTGCCAGCAGCGGCAGCGAGCGGTCCGGCAGCTGCACCGTCTCGTACGCGATCGATGTCGTGCCCGCTGACAACAGGGCGTCGGTGCACTCGCGGCTCGCGGCGAGGTGGAGGTAGGTGAACAGCGTCTGGCCGCGGCGCATGCGGCCGTACTCCTCGGCGATCGGCTCCTTGACCTTGAGCACCAGCTCGGCGTCAGCCCAGACGTCGTCGGCGCGATCGAGGATCTTGGCGCCCGCCGCGACGTACTCGTCATCGGTGATCGACGAGCCGAGGCCGGCGTCGTGCTCGATGACGACGTCGTGGCCGTGCCGCGTCAGCTCGTGGACGCCCGCGGGCGTGATCGCGACGCGGTACTCGTGGTTCTTGACCTCGCGTGGGACACCGACCAGCATGACGTGCTCCTTCAGACGGAATAGTGCTTCCATGGTGAATCAACTGCGGTTCAGTGCGCAACTGAGCGAACAAGATTCTGTATGATGGGGCACCACCGCCCATAACACCGAACCGCGACCCGCAGGAGTGCCCGTGCCGAATGATGTTCGCGAGCTCGACGACATCGACCAGAGGATCGTCGCGGAGCTGCGCCGTCAGGGCCGGCTGCCCAACAACGCGCTGGCCGACAAGGTCGGCATCGCCGCCTCCACGTGCCTGACCCGGCTGCGCAGCCTGGTGGACCGCGGCGTCATCGCCGGCTTCCACGCAGAGGTCGACCCGGCGTGGATCGGCCGACCGATCCAGGCCATGATCGCGGTGCGTCTGCGCGGCGACGCCCGCGGCGCGATCAACGAGTTCTCCGACCGGCTCGCCGGGATGCCCGAGGTGCTCAACGTCTACTTCCTCGCCGGTGCCGACGACTTCCACGTGCACGTCGCCGCGCAGGATCCCGACGACCTGCGGGCGTTCGTCGTCGACCACCTCAGCTCGGCGCCGGAGGTCGCGCTGACCGAGACCAACCTGATCTTCGAGCACAAGAGGGGCAGACTGGCTGAATGACGACGATCCAGGCAACGTTCCGGACGATTCCCGGCACCCAGGCGGCCGAGGGACGCACGGGTGCGCACGCCGTCGTCGTCGACCGGCCGGCCGGTGTCGCCGGGGGAGCCGGAGCCGGCATGAACGGGGGACAGCTGCTCGCGCTCGCGATCGGCGGCTGCCTCGCCAACGACGTCCGCTACGTCGCGGCGGTCCGCCACGACACGATCGACGACGTGCAGGTCGACGTGTCGCTCGAGATCGAGAACGGGCTCATCACGTCGGGCGACGTCGCCATCCGTCTGGTCGTGCCGGACGGCGTCGACACGGCAGCGCTGGTCGACCAGGCAGTCGCGGCCTCGACAGTGCTGGCGGCCGTACGCGACGGGTTCCCGGTCACGGTGCGCTGACGGCCAGCCGCCGCTCGAGCGCGTCGCGAGCCGTCGGCCACTCGTCGTCGGTCATCGAGAACAGCACGGTGTCGCGCCACGACCCGTCGCGACGGATCCGGTGCTTGCGGAGCACGCCTTCGCGTACGCCGCCGATCCGGGCGACTGCGGTCTGCGAGCGCTCGTTCTTGATGTCGACGTGCCAGACGACGCGGGCGCAGTCGAGGTCGTCGAACGCGTGGCGCAGCAGCAGGAGCTTGGCCTCGGTGTTGACGCCCGTGCGCCAGAAGCGCCGGCCGAGCCAGGTCGAGCCGATCGCGACGGTGCGGACCGCGGGGTCGATGTCGTAGTAGGTCGTGAGGCCGGCAACCTCACCTGATGCCTGGTCGACCTGGACCCAAGGGACCGTGCCGGGCTTGGTCAGGTAGAGACCGACGAGCGCCTCGGCCTGCTCGATCGTGGCGGGCCGGGCGAACGCCTGCCAGGTGAAGACCTCGTCGTCGTCCGACGCCCCGAGCACCCCGGCGGCGTGGTGCGGCTCGAGCTGCTCGAGGCGCACGTGCCTGCCGGCCAGTGTCGGCGCCGAGAAGTAGTCATCAGGGCTCGCGGTCATGCGCCCAACCTATCGAAAGGAGCCTCGACCACCGGTGGCTCAGACGGGGCGGGGGTTCTTGGCGTGCGGGTTGCGGTCCATCGTCAGCTCGCGCAGGAAGTTGGCCGCCCAGAGCTCGATGTCGTTCTCCATGACCTGCTTGCGCATCGCCTTCATGCGGCGGGCGTTCTCGCGCGGGCTGGCGTTGATCGCCGCGAGCATCATGCCCTTCATGCCGTTGATGTCGTGCGGGTTGACCTGGTAGGCCGACTTGAGCTCCGACGCCGCCCCGGCGAACTCGCTCAGCACCAGGGCGCCGCGGTCGTCGTAACGGCACGCGACGTACTCCTTGGCGACGAGGTTCATGCCGTCGCGCAGCGGCGTGACGACCATGACGTCGGCAGCCCGGTAGAGCGCGGCCATCTCGGCGCGCGGGTAGGACGCGTGGAGGTAGGTCACGGGCTGCTGGCCGATGCGTGCGACGTCGCCGTTGATGCGCCCGACGAGCCGGTTGATGTCGTCGCGGAGGATCTTGTACTGGTCGACGCGCTCGCGCGACGGGGTCGCGACCTGCACGAACACCGCGTCGTCGACGTGCAGCGAGCCGTCGCTGATGAGCTCGCCGAACGCACGGAGCCGCTGGCGCAGGCCCTTGGTGTAGTCGAGCCTGTCGATGCCCAGCAGCATGGTCTTCGGGTTGCCGAGGCTCTCGCGGATCTCGGCGGCGCGGGCGATGACCTCGGGCGTACGGGCGAGCTCCTCGAAGCCGGCCGCGTCGATCGAGATCGGGTAGGCCTGCGCGAGGACGGTGCGTCCATCGGGCAGGTAGATCATGTCGCGGTGCGTCTTGTGGCCGACCCGCTGGCGGACGAGGCGCACGAAGTTCTGCGCCGCGCCGGGCATCTGGAAGCCGACCAGGTCCGCGCCGAGCAGCCCCTCGAGGATCTGACGGCGCCACGGCAGCTGCTGGAACAGCTCGGCCGGCGGGAACGGGATGTGCAGGAAGAAGCCGATGCGCAGGTCGGGGCGGAGCTCGCGCAGCATCGTGGGCACGAGCTGCAGCTGGTAGTCCTGCACCCACACGACGGCGTCGGGCTTGGCGACCTTGGCTGCCCGCTCGGCAAAGCGACGGTTGACCCGGACGTACGCGTCCCACCACTCGCGGTGGAACTCCGGCGGCGCGACGACGTCGTGGTAGAGAGGCCAGAGCGTCGAGTTGGAGAAGCCCTCGTAGTACTCGGCGACCTCCTCCTCGCTCAGGTGGACCGGCACGAGGTGCAGGCCGTTGTGCTCGAACGGCTTGAGCTTCTCGTCGGCCGCACCGTGCCAGCCGATCCACGCGCCACCGTTGCGACGCATCACGGGCTCGAGGGCGGTGACCAGGCCGCCGGGGGAGGTGCGCCACATCGTGCCGCCGTCGGGTGACGTCACCCGGTCGACGGGCAGACGGTTGGCGATCACCACGAAGTCTGCGGTTCCCGTCACCATGTCCGGCAGCCTAGCGGTGTGTGTCGAGGCTCACCTGCCGGCGACACCCAGCTGGTCGAGGATCGTTGCCATCTGACGCATGATCGAGACCGTCTCGTCGAGGGGGAGCAGGTCCGACTCGGTTGCTCCGGCGCGCAGGCACGCGGCGACCTCCTCGATCTCATGCGCATACCCGTGACCGGTGACCGGCTCGCTGATCGTGTCGACCGTGCCGTCGTGCCAGTGCGTGAACGAGGTCGCGGTGGGGAAGCGGGACGGCACCTCGATGAGCCCGGCGTCGCCGGCGATCGACGCGCGATTGTCGGTGTGGGCGACCTGGGTCCAGGAGATGCTCGCGACGGCTCCGCTGTCGTACGTGAGCGTGGCTCCGCCGCTGACGTCGATGCCCTCGTCCGACAGCGTCCCCGCAGCCACGATCCCAGCCGGCTCGCCGAGGATCAGGTGCGCGAACGTCAGCGAGTAGACGCCGACGTCGAGCAGCGCGCTCGCCCCGAGCGCCGGGTCCCAGAGTCGTGCCGTCGTGGCCGGGCCGACGAATCCGCGGGCGGCCCTGAGCTCGCCGAGCGTCCCGAGGGCTCCGCCGGTGGCCAGCTCGGCGACCCGGCGGATGTTGGGGTTGGCCCGCATCGCCATCGCCTCGGCGAAGAACAGCCCGCGCGTACGGGCCTCGGCCACGAGCGCCTCCGCGTCGGCGGGGTTCATCGTGAGCGCCTTCTCGCACAGCACCGCCTTGCCGCCCTCGAAGCACGTCATGACGTCCTCGGCGTGGCGGCTGTGCGGGGTCGCGACATAGATGACGTCGACGTCGGGGTCGGCGGCCAGCTCCTCGTACGACCCGTGTGCCCGCGCCGCGCCGAAGCGGTCGGCGAACCTGCGGGCGGCATCGAGCCGGCGCGAGCCCACCGCCGCGAGCTCGTTGCCCTCGACGAGGGCCAGCTCGCGCACGAACGACTCCGCGATGCGACCTGTGGCCAGGATCCCCCACCGGATGGACGTACGTGTCCCCGAATCGGTCGTCATGAGACACAGCCTGCCATTCGGCGAAGCAAATGACACCGGTGTGATTCGTGCCCTAGAATCAATGGCATGAGCGCCGTGGAGAAGTCGAACGCCGGAGCGCCGGCAGCCGCTGAATCGCTGTCGGAGCGCGACCGCGAGATCCTGGCGCTCGAGCGGCTGTGGTGGCAGTACGCGGGTGCCAAGGAGCAGGCGATCCGCGACAAGTTCGACATGTCGGCCACGCGTTACTACCAGGTGCTCAACGCCCTGATCGACCGTGAGGACGCACTCGCGTACGATCCACTCCTGGTCAAGCGTCTTCGCCGCCTGCGCGCCCAGCGCCAGCGCAGCCGTTCGGCCAGGCGTCTCGGCATCGACCTCTGAAGGTTCCCATGGACCACCGCAGGACCCCGACCGGCAAGGCATACGTACCCGCCAGCTGGTTCATCGTCCTGACGATCATGCTGTGCGTCGGCGCTGCGGGCTGGCTGGGATGGCTGTTCGTCGACGACGACCCGGAGACGGCGCCGACCACCGCCACGTCGGCCCCGCCGGCGACCAAGACGACACCGGCTCCCTCGCCGAGCGCAACCACCAAGACGACACCGTCGCCCACGCCGACCCAGACCACCGACCAGCCCGAGGCCGAGCGCACGACGCCGGTCGCGGTGCTCAACAACACCACGATCCAAGGGCTCGCTGCGACCTACTCCGCCAAGGTGCGCTCGGCGGGCTGGGCCACCGTGACGATCGGCAACTGGCGCGGGTCGATCGCCGGCAACACCGTCTACTTCCCGCCGCAGCTCGAGGAGCAGGCCAAGCTGCTCGCCGACGACCTCGACATCAGCCGGGTCCTGCCGAGCGTGGCGCCGATGCGGACCGACCGGCTGACGATCATCCTGTCCGGCCCGCAACAATGGGCGGATGCCCGCTCCCGTCCGCGCCGCCGTGATCGCTGATCCGGCCGGAACCCTGCTCGCCCTCGACTTCGACGGCACGCTGGCGCACATCGTCGACGACCCGACCCAGGCGTACGCCCATGAGCGTTCGGTCGCTGCGCTGGCCCGGCTCGGCCACGTCCTCGGCCAGGTCGCGATCATCACCGGGCGTCCCGTCCGGCAAGCGCTCGAGCTCGGTGGCTTCGACGGCGTCGCGGGCCTCGAGCGGCTCGTGATCTGGGGCCAGTACGGCGCCGAGCAGTGGGACGCGTCGACGGCCGAGACGGTCGAGCCGGAACGTCCCGAGCCGATCAGCCGCCTGGCCGACGAGCTGCCCGGCTGGCTCGAGTCGCGCGGCGCCGGCCACGTACGCATCGAGGACAAGGGACTTGCGATCGCGGTGCACACCCGCGGCATCGACCCGGGCCTGCTCGACGAGCTGGCCCAGCCGCTGGCGGACCTCGCCGGTGACCTCGGCCTCGCGGTCGAGCCCGGCCGCCAGGTCATCGAGCTGCGCGCCCCGGGCATCGACAAGGGCGACGCCGTACGTGCCCTGGCGTCACGCCTCGGTGCCCGCCAGGTGATCTTCGCCGGCGACGACCTCGGCGACCTGCCTGCGTTCGCGGCGGTCGAGCAGCTCCGTGAGAACGGCGTCGGCGGGCTGCTGATCTGCTCGGCGTCCGCGGAGCAGGACGCCCTGGTGGCTCACGCCGACGTCGTCCTCGACGGGCCCGACGCCGTCGCCGACTGGCTGGAGGAGCTCGCGGATGAGTTCTGATCCGGTGCTGCCGCACACGCGGTGGACTCGCGTGCGTACGGTGCTCAACTGGATCAACCTCAGCACGCCGCTCGGGCTGCTGATCGCACGGATCGGCGGTGCGACCATCACGCGGCGCGGGCGGGGCACCTACCTCGCGGGGGGCTACCGGTTCGGCTTCCCGGTCGCCAGCGCGTTCACGATCGGCAGCGTCATCACGAGCAAGCACGAGCTCGACTGGCTGCTCGAGCGGCCGGTGCTGCTGCAGCACGAGGACCGGCACTGCACGCAGTACGCGTTCGTCCTCGGCGTCGCGATGCTGCCGGTCTACTTCCTCTGTGTCGGCATCTCGTACGCGATCGCCGGCGACCACTCGTCGTACAACCCCTTCGAGCGTCTCGCCAACCTCGCCGACGGCAACTACCCGCCCCCGCGCACCCGCTTCTCCCGCAAGCACTGACCCGCCGCTGGGGTTGGCGGTTTACCAAGAGGGCAAGGGAAACTGCGCGATTGCTCCGACTCCGCACGGCAACCTGCCACTCCGCAAGGCGCGCGCACCCTGAGGAGTGGCGGTTTGCCCTGACCTCCTGGTAAACCGCCAACCCCGGGGTGACCGAGGGGCGAACAGGCGCCGTCCAGCATCCGGACCGAGTGGACACATCGTGAGACGCGCCCGTAGGCTGAAACCACTCATCACGAGGGGTACAGGGACACGGCCCTATGACGCCCCAGCAACCAGTCGCTCATCGACCAGGTGCTCAATCCGTCCCGGACGACAGTCGATCCGGGAAAGATGAAAGGTCACTTCTGTGAGTACATCCGCTCCAAGCCTCGCCGCACCCGCCCTCCGCGAAGGCGCCTTCGGCAACGCCGTCGAGCTCGTCTGCCGCGAGTGCGGCACGACGCGTGAGCTCGGCCCGCACTACGTGTGTGCCGAGTGTTTCGGCCCCCTGGAGATCCGGTACGACTTCCCGGCCATCACCCGCGAGCAGATCGCGGCCGGCCCCAACAACATCTGGCGCTACAAGGCACTGCTCCCCGTGCCCGACGACATCGAGCTCAGCCCCAACCTCGAGCCGGGCTTCACGCGACTCCTCAAGGCTGACAACCTCGCCGCCGAGCTGGGCCTCAAGAGCCTCTGGGTGAAGGACGACAGCACCAACCCGACCAACTCCTTCAAGGACCGCGTCGTCGCCTGCGCGCTGAGCGCCGCCCGCGAGTTCGGCAGCAAGGTGTTCGCCTGTCCCTCGACCGGCAACCTCGCCAATGCCGTCGCCGCCGCTGGTGCCCGCGCGGGCATCAAGACCGTCGTCTTCATCCCGAGCAACCTCGAGACGCCCAAGCAGGTCAACTCGGCGGTCTACACCGAGAACCTCGTCGCGGTCGACGGCAACTACGACGACGTCAACAAGCTCGCCTCCGAGATCGCCGGCGAGCAGGACGGCTGGGCGTTCGTCAACGTCAACGTCCGCCCGTTCTACGCCGAGGGCTCCAAGACGCTGGGCTACGAGATCGCCGAGCAGCTGGGCTGGCGCCTGCCCGACCAGATCGTCATCCCGGTCGCCTCCGGCTCGCAGCTGACCAAGGTGCACAAGTCGTTCAAGGAGCTCATCGCCCTCGGACTCGTGGAGGACAAGCCCTACAAGGTCTTCGGCGCCCAGGCCACCGGCTGCTCGCCGGTCTCGGAGGCGTTCCGCGAGGGCTGGGACGTCGTACGACCTGTCCGCCCCGACACGATCGCCAAGTCGCTCGCGATCGGCAACCCCGCCGACGGCGCGTACGTCCTCGACATCTGCCGTGAGACCGGCGGCGCGATCGCCGACATCTCCGACGACGAGGTCCGCGACGCGATCGTCCTGCTGGCGCGCACCGAGGGCATCTTCACCGAGACGGCCGGCGGCACGACCGTCGGCGTCCTCAAGAAGCTCGTCGAGACCGGTCAGCTCGATCCCGAGCTCGAGACGGTCGTGATCAACACCGGCCACGGCCTCAAGACGCTCGACGCGGTCACCGAGCTGGTCGGCCCCGCAGCCACCATCGCCCCGACGTACGAGGCCTTCGTCGCCGCCGGCATCGCCTGAGTCCAGAGAACACCCAAGGAGCACTGTGAGCATCAACGTACGCATCCCGACGATCCTGCGCACCTACACGCAGGACCAGTCGCAGGTCACCGCCGAGGGCGAGACCCTGACCGAGGTCCTCGAGTCGCTCGAGGGCGCGTTCCCCGGCATCAAGGCGCGAGTCGTCGACGAGCAGGGCAAGCTGCGCCGCTTCGTCAACATCTACGTCGCCGAGGAGGACGTGCGCTTCGCCCAGGGCCTGGACACGCCGACCCCGGCCGGCACGCAGGTCTCGATAATCCCTGCCGTCGCCGGGGGTTGCTGAACTCGCGGCACAGCCTTGTAGGCTCTGCGCATGAAGGGGCTCCGGCAGGTGGGTTCCTCCAGAATCAGGTGGGAGTGGCGGCATGGTGCAAGGCACCGTCAAGTGGTTCAACGCTGACAAGGGCTACGGCTTCATCGAGGTCGAGGGCCAGGACGATGTCTTCGTCCATTGGTCCAAGATCGCGTCAGACGGTTACAAGACTCTCGAGGACGGCCAGAAGGTCGAGTTCGAGGTCGTCGACGGCCCCAAGGGTCGCGAGGCCCACGAGGTCATCGGGCACTGAGCCCGTGAACGGACCCGGTCCGGGGGGACCGGGTTTTTTCATGCCCGAAACACCTGCGTGACGTATGTGACACTTGCGATGTCACATACTCGCTGACATACTCCGAGTATGTTCATCTCTGCAGCCGACCCCGTCACCGCACCCGCCGGAGGCGCCGCGATCGGTCAGGTCATCGGCCTGTCGATCGCCGCGGGCATCGTCACGGCCATCCTGCTGGTCATCGCCTGGGCGCACCGCACGCACCGCATCGAGTGGATCCAGCGCGCGGGCGAGCGGCTCGGGGCGCGCACCGGCGAGCCCGGCTGGGCCGCGATCCCGACGCTGTTCGTCGCGAGCTCGCTGATCGTCGCGCTGCTCGGGTTCATGTGGGACGTCAGCCTGCACGCCGGCCGTGGCCGCGACGCCGGCCCGTTGGCCAACCCCGCGCACTACCTGATCCTCTACGGGCTCTTCGCGCTGTTCGTGGCCGGCATGTCAGCGGTCATCTACCCGCGCGACGGCGAGAAGCCCGGCATCGCCTCGGTCCGCATCACCCGCAACTGGTACGCCCCGGTCAGCGGCATCTTCATCGCCGCGTGTGGCCTGTACGCCCTGATCGGCTTCCCCCTCGACGACGTCTGGCACCGGATGTTCGGCCAGGACGTCACGCTCTGGGGACCGACCCACCTGATGCTGATCGGCGGCGCCGGGCTGTCCACCGCCGGCATCATCCTGCTGCACCGTGAGGCCGACTTCGCGCTGCGCCAGAACGGCAAGGAGATGCCGACCTGGATGCGGACCGCGACGCTGTCGATCAGCTTCGGCGCCCTGCTGATCGGGCTCTCGGTGTTCCAGGCCGAGTTCGACTTCGGCATCGCGCAGTTCCGCATGGTGTTCGCGCCGCTCATGATCGTGGCCGCCGCTGGCGTGACTCTCGTCGCCGCCCGCCTCTACGTCGGCCCGGGCGCCGCGATCGTCGCCGCGGTCTTCTTCCTGCTGATGCGCGGCATCATCTCGTTCATCGTCACCGACTTCTTCGGCGAGGCGCACCACGTGTTCCCGCTCTACCTCGGCAGCGCGGTGCTGATCGAGCTGCTGGCGTTCACCCAGCTGCGCCACAAACCCTTGTGGTTCGGCGCGATCGGCGGCCTCCTGATCGGCACGATCGGCCTGGTCATCGAGAAGTTCTGGAACGACCGCGTCTTCCAGTTCCCGTGGACCCAGGACATGTGGCTGGAGGGCCTGCTCATGGCCGTACCCGTCGCGATCGCGTCGGGCCTCTGCGGTGCACTGTTCGCACTCGGCCTGCAGGGCCGGCTCCCGGCAGCGAAGATCAGCCGGGCGATCATCACGGTCTCGGTGCTCGTCATCGCGGCAGCCGTCGCCAACGGCCTGCACGCGACGGTGCCCAAGAACGCCTCGGCGAGCTTCGCGCTGACCCAGGTCGGCACCACCGAGCACCCCGAGGTCACCGCCAAGATCACGGTCAAGCCCGCCGACCTCATCGACGACCACCCGACGTGGGTCCAGATCACGGCGTGGCAGGGCGGTGGCGCCGGCGTCGTGACGGATCGCCTGCGGCGTACGGGCGACAACACGTGGGAGTCGACCAAGCCCGTGCCGGTCGGCGGCAACTGGAAGACCCTGCTGCGCGTCCAGGACGGACGTACGCTCGCCGCCGTGCCGATCTTCATGCCGGCCGATGCGCCGCTGAGGGTCAAGGAGGTTCCCGCCTCTGCCGAGTTCACCCGCAAGTTCGTGCCGGAGATCGACATCCTCCAGCGCGAGCGCAAGGGTGACACGTCGCCCTGGCTGTGGGGTGCGGCCAACATGGTCGTGCTGCTGTGCAGCCTCGCGATCATCATCGGCATCTCGGTGTCCGTCGCCCGCGTGGCGCGCCGCATCGAGGAGCACGAGGCCGACTCGTCGGGAGACCGTACGCCTACCCTGACGTCATGACGCCGGGCGGAGACCAGATCCTTGCGCACCACGCTGCCCTGCTGGCGATCCCGGCCATCGTCCCGGCCCTCGTGGTCGTGGGCGTGATCCTCTACATCGCCCGCAAGGACCGGCGTGACGAGCGCGAGGAGCGCGAGATCATCGAGCGGGCCTTCGAGCCCGACGACGACAAGGAGAACCCGTGAGGATCGCTGCAGCGCTGCTGGCCTGTGCCCTCGTCCTGACCGGCTGCGGCGGCAGCTCCGACGGCTCCGACGGCGGCACGAGCGCCAAGGATGCCGTGACCGTCGACATCGTCATCAAGGACGGCAAGGTCACGCCTCAGGGCAAGCGGGTCAAGGTCGAGGCCGGCCGGTCCGTGACGCTGCACATCACCTCGGACGCTGACGAGGAGATCCACGTGCACTCCGACCCCGAGCACGAGTACGAGGTCAAGCCCGGTGACGATGTCACCGAGTCGTTCACGCTCAAGACCCCCGGCCAGGTCGCGGTCGAGGCGCACCACCTCGACGTCACGATCGTGCAGCTCGTCGTCGAGCCGTGATCGCCACCGGGCTCCAGGCCCATGGTCTCGGTGGGTCGACCGACCTGCCGATCCCGTTCCTGTACGCGATGGTCGGCGCCTCGTGGGCGCTGACGATCTCGTTCGCTGTGCTGGCGCTGGCGTGGAAGGAGCCGCAGTTCGCGGCCGAGCCCGACCCCGGTGATCTGCCGCCGCGGCGCCCGTGGCTCGCCGTGGTCGGCCTGCTGCTCACGGCGTGGTTGCTGGTCGCGCTCTACGCCGGCCCGTCCACCGCCGGCAACGGTGGCCTCGGCGGCTTCTACATCTTCGTCTGGGTCGGTCTGGTGCCGCTCGCCTTGGTCGCCGGCCACGTGTGGCGCGACCTCTCGCCGTGGCGCACGATCCAGTCGTTGCTGGGCCCGGGCCGGTGGACGTACCCGAAGCGGCTCGGCTACTGGCCGGCCGTCGCGGGGTTGTTCGCGTTCGTCTGGCTCGAGCTGGCCTCGCCCGACCCGGGCTCGATCCACGCCGTACGCGTGTGGGTCGCGGTCTACGTCGTGGTCACGATCGCCGGCGGCATCGCGTTCGGACCGCGCTGGTACGACCGCGCGGACCCCTTCGACGTCTACAGCGCGATCGTCGCGAAGCTCTCGCCGTTCGTCCGTGACGGCCGCTGGCGCCTGCACAACCCGCTCCGCTCCCTGCCCGGCGTGCCGGTCGACGCCGGCCTCGTCGCGGTGCTGGCGACGCTGCTGGGCTCCACGGCGTACGACAGCTTCTCGGCCTCCTCGTTCTGGCAGGGCAAGACCTTGTCGACGTGGCAGCACTCCCTGACCCTGCTGGGCTTCTGCACGGTCGTCGCCGTGCTGTTCGTCGCGGCGGCTCGAGCGACAGGCGGGGTCAGCGCGGGGGAGCGCCGGCTGCTGCCGGGCCGGCTCGCGCACTCGCTGGTCCCGATCGTGGTGGGCTACATCTTCGCCCACTACCTGACGTACCTCGTCGAGAAGGGGCAGGCGGTGTTCCTCGCCCTGCTCGACCCGCTGGGCCGCGGCTGGCACCCGCTGGGTGATCACGACACGGCGTACGTGCTGTCGCAGCACACCTCGACCCTCGCAGCCCTCAAGGTCACGTTCGTGGTTGCCGGCCACGTGCTCGCTGTGGTCGCGGCGCACGACAAAGCGCTGGCGCTGCTGCCCAAGGGCCACCGGCTGAGCGGGCAGGTCGCGATGCTGCTGCTGATGGTGGCCTACACGTTCACCGGGCTGTTCCTGCTGTTCTCTGTCTGACCCCGTGGGTAGCGTCGCGCGCATGGCGACGATCTACTACACCGCAACGACCCTGGACGGGTTCCTCGCGACCCCCGACAACTCCCTCGACTGGCTCTTCGCGGTGCCCGGTGCTGACGACGCCGAGTCGGGCATCGATGACCACTTCCTGCCTCGCATCGGGGCACTCGCGATGGGCTCCACGACGTACGAGTGGGTGCTCGAGCACGAGCAGATGCTGGACCACCCCGAGAAGTGGCGGGAGTGGTACGCCGAGCGTCCCACGTGGATCTTCACGCACCGCGACCTGCCACTGATCCCGGGTGCGGACCTGCGGCTGACCCACGACGACGTCCGCAGCGTCCACGCCGAGATGACGGCAGCCGCGGGCGAGCGCGACGTGTGGCTGATGGGCGGCGGTGACCTCGTGGGCCAGTTCGACGATGCCGGGCTGCTCGACCGCGTCACGGTCACGATCGCACCGGTGACGCTCGGTGCCGGAGCGCCGCTGTTGCCTCGCGACATCCGTTCGGACCGGCTGACCCTCAACTCGGTGTCGCAGGTCGGCCAGTTCGCCGAGCTCTCCTACGACGTCCGACCCAATCCGTCCACCTGATTGCGCGGCGTTGATTAGCACTCGTATGATGAGAGTGCTAACCGGATCAGACCGATGAGGTTGTGGGCCGCGGCGAGAAGGGTTCGCCGCACGCCGCAGCCGTCCGTCGCGGGCATCGCCTGGTCATCCACGTCGACAACCAAGTCGGAGAAACGTACACATGGCAAAAACCATTGCTTTCAACGAGGAAGCGCGGCGCGGCCTCGAGCGCGGGATGAACCAGCTCGCCGACGCCGTCAAGGTCACGCTCGGCCCCAAGGGTCGCAACGTGGTCCTGGAGAAGAAGTGGGGAGCCCCCACGATCACCAACGACGGTGTGAGCATCGCCAAGGAGATCGAGCTCGAGGACCCCTACGAGAAGATCGGCGCCGAGCTCGTCAAGGAGGTCGCCAAGAAGACCGACGACGTCGCCGGTGACGGCACCACGACCGCTACCGTCCTCGCCCAGGCCCTCGTCCGCGAAGGTCTGCGCAACGTCGCGGCCGGCGCCAACCCGATGGGCCTCAAGAAGGGCATCGAGGCCGCCGTCGAGGCCATCAGCTCGCAGCTGCTGGGCATGGCCAAGGACGTCGAGACCAAGGAGCAGATCGCTTCGACCGCCTCGATCTCCGCTGCTGACACCACGGTCGGCGAGATCATCGCCGAGGCCATGGACAAGGTCGGCAAGGAAGGCGTCATCACGGTCGAGGAGTCGAACACGTTCGGCCTCGACCTGGAGCTCACCGAGGGCATGCGGTTCGACAAGGGTCACCTGTCGGGCTACTTCGTCACCGACGCCGAGCGCCAGGAGACCGTCCTCGAGGATCCCTACATCCTCATCGTCAACTCCAAGATCAGCTCCGTGAAGGACATGGTCCCGGTCCTCGAGAAGGTCATGCAGGCCGGCAAGCCGCTGGTCATCATCGCCGAGGACGTCGAGGGCGAGGCTCTCGCGACGCTGGTCGTCAACAAGATGCGCGGCACCTTCAAGTCCGTCGCCATCAAGGCGCCCGGCTTCGGTGACCGCCGCAAGGCCATGCTGGCCGACATCGCGATCCTCACGGGTGGCGAGGTCATCAGCGAGGAAGTCGGACTCAGCCTCGAGACCGCCGACCTGACGCTGCTCGGCACGGCCCGCAAGGTCGTCACGACCAAGGACGAGACCACGATCGTCGAGGGCGGTGGCTCCGACGAGCAGATCCAGGGTCGCGTCAACCAGATCAAGGCCGAGATCGAGAACAGCGACTCGGACTACGACCGCGAGAAGCTCCAGGAGCGTCTCGCCAAGCTCGCCGGCGGCGTGGCCGTCATCAAGGTGGGTGCGGCGACCGAGGTCGAGCTCAAGGAGCGCAAGCACCGCATCGAGGACGCCGTCCGCAACGCCAAGGCGGCCGTCGAAGAGGGCATCGTCGCCGGTGGTGGCGTCGCACTCGTGCAGGCCACTGCTGCGGTCTTCGAGAAGCTCGAGCTCACGGGTGACGAGGCCACCGGCGCGAACATCGTTCGCACCGCGGCGTCCGCCCCGCTCAAGCAGATCGCGATCAACGCCGGCCTCGAAGGTGGCGTCGTCGCCGAGAAGGTTGCCGGGCTCGAGTCGGGTTGGGGCCTCAACGCCGCGACCGGCGAGTACGTCGACCTGATCGCTGCCGGCATCATCGACCCGGCCAAGGTCACGCGCTCGGCGCTGCAGAACGCAGCCTCGATCGCGGCACTGTTCCTCACCACCGAGGCCGTCGTCGCCGACAAGCCGGAGCCTGCTCCGGCCGGCGGAGGCGCCCCCGACATGGGTGACATGGGCGGCATGGGGTTCTAGTCACCTAGCTAGGTCACGTCGCCTCGCGACGTGCCCCAGGTGAAAGAACGTCCAAGACAAGACGAAGGCCCTCACCGCTCTGCGGTGGGGGCCTTCGTCATGCCTCAGGTCAGGACCACGAGCTCCTGGGTCGCGCGGGTCATCGCGACGTAGCGGTCGACCGCGCCCTCGACGCCGTCGCCGAACGTCTGGGGATCGAGCAGGACGACCAGGTCGAACTCGAGTCCCTTCGACAGCTCGGGGGACAGTGAGCGTACGCGTCGACGCTCCTCGACCTCGTCGGTGCTGATGACGCAGGCGATGCCTTCGGCGTTCGCCGCGAGCCAGGCGTCGAGGACCCGGTCCAGCTCGGAGAGGGCGCCGTGCGTGACGGGGATGCCGCTGCGGCGGATCGACGTCGGCACGTTGGCGTCGGGCAGGGCCGCCCGGATGACCGGCTCGGCCTCGGCCATGACCTCCTCCGGCGTGCGGTAGTTGATGCTCAGCGCCTGCACCGTGACCTGGTCGAGTCCGGCCCGCGCGAGGCGTTCCGGCCAGGTCTCGGCAAACCCGTGGCGCGCCTGCGCGCGATCACCCACGACGGTGAAGCTGCGCGACGGGCAGCGCAGCAGCAGCATCTGCCACTCCGCGTCGGTCAGCTCCTGGGCCTCGTCGACCACGACGTGCGCGAACGGGCCGGTGAGCTCGTCGGGCTCCGGGGTCGGCAGGGCCGAGGTGTCGACCAGCGTCTCCTGCAGGTCCTCGTGGCGCAGCATCGTGACGAGCCCCTCGCCGTACTCGTCACCGTCGGCTGACGAGGCGATCAGGTCGTCGATGACCCGGCCCATCTGCTCACGCTCAGCGGCGACGGCTGCCACCCGTCGACGCTTGTGACGGGACGCCTCGACGTCGCCCAGCCGTTGGCGTGCCGCGTCGAGCAAGGGCAGGTCGGAGACGGTCCACGCCTGAGGATCCGCGCGCTGCAGCAGCGTGACCTCGTCGGGACTGAGCCACGGGGCGCACATACGCAGGTATGCCGGCACGGACCAGAGGTCGCCGACCAGGTCTGCGGCGTCGACCAAGGGCCAGGCGCGGCCGAACGCGTCAGCCAGCTCCTCGTTCTGGGTCAGTGACCTGCGCAGCAGCTCCGGCGAGACGTCGCCGTCGTCATCGTGCTTGTCGATCAGGATCGTCAGCAGCTCCTCCCAGACCTGGTCGCGCGCCTCGTTGTGCGGCGTGCCGGGCTCGGCCGCGCCGAACGCCTCTGCCCAGTCGGCGGTGCTGAGCCAGATCTCCGACCAGTCGGTCTCGACGGTCATCGGCTTGGTGGGTGGCTCCTCGTAGAGCCGGACCGCCGGCTCGATGGCGCGCACCATGTCGGCCGTCGACTTCAGGCGAACCACCTCGGGATCGGCCTCGGGGCGAGCCCCGGCGCCGTCCGGCACGAGGTCACGCAGGGTGCACGTCTGCACGCCCTCCTCGCCGAGGCTCGGCAGGACGTCGGCGACGTAGCTGAGGTAGGGCTGGTGCGGGCCGACGAACAGCACGTCGCCGCGGCGATGTCCCAGACGAGGGTCGGCATAGAGCAGGTACGCCGCGCGGTGCAGGGCGACGACGGTCTTGCCGGTGCCGGGCCCGCCGTCGACGACCAGGGTCCCGCGGGACCCGGCCCGGATGATCGCGTCCTGGTCCGCCTGGATCGTGCCGAGCACGTCGCGCATACGCGGTGAGCGGCTGCCGGCGAGGCTGGCGATGAACGCGGACTGGTCGTCGAGTGCCGCATGACCCTCCAGGCCGTCGGCGGTGAACACCTCGTCCCAGTAGTCGGTGATCCGGCCACGCGTCCAGCGGAACCTACGCCGGCTCGCCAGCCCCATCGGGTTGGCGTGGGTCGCGCCGAAGAACGGCTCGGCGGCGGGGGAGCGCCAGTCCAGCAGCAGGCGACGGCCGTCGTTGTCGGTGAGGCCGAGCCGGCCGACGTACGCCGGCTCGCCGTCGGCGCCGACGATGCGGCCGAGGCACAGGTCGAGGCCGAACCGTCGCAGGGTGCGCAGCCGGGCGGTGAGCCGGTGCACCTCCATGTCGCGGTCGAGGGCCTCCTGCCCGATGCCGCCGGGCGCCTTGCGCTCGGCATCGAGTCGTGCGGACAGCTCGGCGATCGACTGCTCGAGGGTGTCCTCGATCGCCGCGAAGTGCCGCTCGTCGGCGGCGATCAGTGCTGGATCTGCCTTGGTCGGGTGGTCGGTCAGGTTGAAGGCGCTTGCACGCAAGATGGTGGCTCCCCTGTCGGTCGGTGTGGCTCCGGCCGGCCATTCTGGAGCACCACGGGGGTCTTGCGGCAAGCCCCCTGGTCCGCTATAGATTGGTAGTAGAGGGGCGGTCCGCCCCTCTTTTTGCTGCCCTCGATCAGGCGCTCAGGGAGCGCCGATGTGCGTTCGCACATCCAGCAGCTCAGGGAAGAACGTGAGCTCGAGGGCCTTCTGCAGGAACGTCACGCCGGACGAGCCGCCGGTGCCGCGCTTGAACCCGATGATGCGCTCGACGGTCTTGAGGTGCCGGAACCGCCACAGCTGGAAGCTGCCCTCGACGTCGACGAGCTCCTCACACATCTCGTACGCCGCCCAGTACGCGTCCGGGTCGGCGTAGATGCGGCGCAGCACCTCGATCACGCCTGGATCGGCGACGTACGGCTGCGTGACGTCACGCTCGAGCACCGCGGTCGGCACCGCATGGCCCTGACGGGCGAGGAACCGCAGGAACTCGTCGTAGAGGCTCGGCGCCTCGAGGTCGGCCCGCAGCGCTGAACGCAGCGCCTCGTCGTGCTCGAAGACCTTGATCATCTGCGGATTCTTGTTGCCGAGCAGGAACTCGACGGTGCGGTACTGCGGCGACTGGAAGCCCGACGCCTTGCCGAGCGAGTCGCGGAACTGCGCGTACTCGATCGGCGTCAGGGTCTCCAGCACGGCCCACTGCTCGAACATCTGCCGCTGGATCGCCTTGACCCGCGCGAGGCGCTTGAGCGCGGGCGGCAGGTCGTCGGCGGCGATCAGGGCGATCGCGGACCGCAGCTCGTGGGTCAGCTGCTTGAGCCACAGCTCGGTGACCTGGTGCTGGATGATGAACAACATCTCGTCGTGATGGTCCGACACGGGGTGCTGCGCCGACAGCAGCGTCGGCAGCCGGAGATAGCTCGCGTACGTCATCTCGCCGCGCAGGTCGGTCGCGACCCCGTCCTCGATCGGCCTGAAGGACTCGTTGCTGTCACTCATACGTGCACGGTATGCCGTCGGTGGCTCGGTCCGGCGTGACAGGGTGGTGCTCATGGCACTGATCCAGGCGGTGGGACTCGGCAAGACGTACGGGTCCACGCGGGCCGTCAACGACCTGTCGTTCGAGGTGCATCCCGGCAGCGTCACGGGGTTCCTCGGCCCCAACGGATCCGGCAAGTCCACCACGATGCGGCTCATGCTGGGCCTCGACCGGGGCGACGGCGCCACGACGTACGACGGCCGGACCTTCGCCGAGCTCGACCACCCGATGCGGCACGTCGGCGCACTGCTCGAGGCCAAGCCGTTCCATCCGACCCGGCAGGCGCGCAACCACCTGCGGATGCTCGCGGCCGCCAACCGCATCCCCGACTCCCGCGTCGACCAGGTCATCGAGATGGTCGGGCTGTCGAGTGTCAGCAAGGGCAAGCCCAAGAAGTTCAGCCTCGGCATGGGCCAGCGTCTCGGCATCGCCGCAGCGCTGCTCGGCGACCCGGACACCTTGATCCTCGACGAGCCGAGCAACGGGCTCGACCCCCAGGGCATCACGTGGCTGCGTTCCCTGCTCAAACACCTGGCGGGGGAGGGGCGCTCGGTCTTCGTGTCGAGCCACCTCCTCCAGGAGATGGCGGTCCTGGCCGACGAGCTCGTGGTGATCGGCCGGGGCCAGATGCTGGCCAACGGTGCGGTCGCGGACTTCATCTCGCACAGTGGTCTGGGCACGGTCGAGGTGCGGACACCCGACGGGGCAGTCCTCGCCCCGGCGATCGAGGCGCTCGGCGCCGCGATCACCCGCGAGGGCGACAGCCTCGTGGTCAGCGGTGTCACGGCCGAGCAGATCGGAGAGGCGGCGCACTCCGCCGGGGCGAGGTTGCACCAGCTCGTGACGCGTCAGGCCACGCTGGAAGAGGCCTTCCTCGAGGCGACCGGCCTGTCCGAGGAGTTCCGCGGCTCGACGGGAGACGTCGCATGATCGACGCCCTCCGCTACGAGTACGTGCGACTGCGCACACTTCGCTCGACCTATTGGCTGATCGGCATCGCGATGACGTTCCAGCTGATCATGTCGGTCGTCCTGGCCGCGGTCATCTCGCAGTCGAGCTCGTTCGACGGAGGCAATGCCGCGTTCGACGTCATCGCGACGATCGGTGCCTCGAGCGGCTTCGCACCCCTGTTCATCGCGTACATCATCGGCCTGCTCGGGGTGTTCTCGACCGGCCACGAATATCGCCACGGGATGATCCGGGCCACCCTCACGGCGATCCCCAACCGCACGCACGTGTTCGCGGCCAAGGTCATCTCGACGGTCGTGATCTCGGCGGCGGCCGCCCTGCTGTGCATCCTCATCGCCCTGCTCAGCATCGTCGCGTTCGGGCTCGACCTCCCGACCGCCAAGGGCCTGGTCAACATGACGTCGGGCACGCTGATCTTCACAGCGCTCTTCTCGCTGTCGGGCCTGGCGTTCAGCGCCCTGACCCGCAACCAGACCGCTGCGGTCGCGCTGCTCATGCTGGTGCCCTCGGTCGTCGAACAGATCATCCGCGCGATCGTGATCGCCATCAAGAGCGCGTCGGACCACCCGAGCTCCGACGGCGGCATCATGAACATCCTCAAGTACCTCCCGTACGACGCCGGCGGCAAGCTCTACACGCGCGCGTCGCTGGACGACCTGTTGTCGTTCCTGGGCTTCATCCCGTTCGGCGCGGTGGGCGGCGGCATCGTCATGGCCGTCTTCGTCGGCGCGCTGCTGGCCGGCTCGTACGCGCTGTTCATCCGCCGCGACGCGTGAGTCCAGTGATCGTCGTCACACGGGGTCGTACACTCCGGGCATGGCCCGCCACGATCTCGCGATGCCGCCGGGTGCCGATCCGGCGGCTCTGTCGCGTCACCTCGAGGAGGCGCACGACCAGTTCGTGAGCACGGGCCAGGTCGATTCCGGCCTGCGCCAGCTGGTGTTCGAGTCGTGGCGGCGCAGTGTCGAGGGCGGGCTCGATCCCGAGCAGGCGCTCGCGGCCATCAGGCTCGACGAGGCGGCCCTCGCCGACATCCGTGACTCGCACCCGCTTGCGGCCGGGATGCCGGTGATCCGCCGTCTCCTCGTCGAGAGCGCCGCCGAGGCCGGCCTGCTCGTGGCGGTGAGCGATGCCGCAGGACAGCTGCTGTGGGTCGAGGGCGACTCGTCCCTGCGCACGCGTGCCGAGGACATGCACTTCCTGCCCGGGGCCGACTGGAGCGAGGCCAGCGTGGGCACCAACGCACCGGGCACCGCGCTTGCGCTCGACCGACCCGTCCAGATCTTCGGTGCCGAGCACCTGGCCCGGCAGGTCACCCCGTGGAGCTGCTCGGCGGCGCCCATCCACGATCCGGACACCGGCGCGATCCTCGGCGTGCTCGACCTGACCGGTGGCCCCGACGTCGCCACCGCGCAGAGCCTGACCCTCGTACGTGCGACGGTCGCGGCCGTCGAGGCCGAGCTGCGCATCGAGCGGCTCAGCCCGGCCCCGACAGCGACCGCGAGCAGCGGCTGGTCGATGCCGGCGCTCGAGGTGCTCGGGAGTCGTGGCGCGACGCTGCGCCACGGGTCCACGACGACGCGGCTGAGCCTGCGCCACAGCGAGATCATGCTGCTGCTCGCCGAGTCCCGCGACGGCATGACGACCGCTGAGCTGTCGGTCGCACTGAGCGACGACGAGCAGGCGCAGGTCACGA
This sequence comes from Aeromicrobium sp. Root344, assembly GCF_001425755.1. GTDB lineage: Bacteria > Actinomycetota > Actinomycetes > Propionibacteriales > Nocardioidaceae > Aeromicrobium. Next base: position 2,303,591 of record NZ_LMDH01000001.1, read on the forward strand.
TCCGAGCCGAGCTGTCGCGGCTGCGCGCGGTGCTGGGACCGATCGAGCTGTCGTCCCGGCCCTACCGGCTCGGCACCGCGATCGGCACCGACATCGACCGGGTGCGCGAGGACCTCGCTGCCGGGCGCGTGCGGAGCGCCGTCGCGCACTATCGCGGTCCGCTCCTGCCCGCTTCGACCGCGCCGGCCATCGAGCAGCTGCGCGACGAGATCCACATGTTCGTACGCTCGTGCCTGCTGAGCGCTGGCGATGCCGATGCGTTGCTCTCGTTCGCCGACACCGCGCACGGGCGCGACGACTTCGAGATCTGGCAGCGTGTCCTCCAGGTCCTGCCTCCCACGTCGCCCCGCCATGCGCAGGTCGCCGCACAGGTCGCGAAGCTCGACGCCGAGCTTGGCTGAGCCAGTCGCTGCAACGTTCGGGCAACGGTCGCGTGACTACGGTCACAGCAACCTCGACCTGAAGGAGCACCATGACCGTCTACGCGCAGCCCGGAGCCGAAGGAAGCGTCGTCACCTACAAGCCCCGCTACGACAACTGGATCGGCGGCGAGTACGTCGCACCGGTCAAGGGGCAGTACTTCGAGAACCCGTCACCGGTCAACGGCAAGGTGTTCTGCGAGGTGGCCCGTGGCACCGCCGAGGACATCGAGCTGGCGCTGGACGCCGCCCATGCCGCGGCACCGGCGTGGGGCAAGACGTCGGTGACCGAGCGGGCCAACATCCTCAACAAGATCGCGGACCGCATCGAGCAGAACCTCGAGATGCTCGCGGTCGGCGAGACGTGGGACAACGGCAAGCCGGTCCGCGAGACCCTCGCTGCCGACCTGCCGCTCGTGGTGGACCACTTCCGCTACTTCGCCGGGGCGATCCGCGCTCAGGAAGGCGCCCTCTCGCAGCTGGACGACAACACCGTGGCGTACCACTTCCACGAGCCGCTGGGCGTCGTCGGCCAGATCATCCCGTGGAACTTCCCGTTGCTGATGGCCACCTGGAAGCTCGCGCCGGCACTCGCCGCGGGCAACGCCGTGGTGCTCAAGCCGGCCGAGCAGACGCCGGCGTCGATCATGCTCCTGATGGAGCTCATCGCCGACCTCCTCCCGGCCGGCGTCATCAACGTGGTCAACGGCTTCGGGGTCGAGGCCGGCGCGCCGCTCGCCTCGAGCAGCCGCATCCGCAAGATCGCCTTCACCGGAGAGACCACGACCGGGCGCCTGATCGCGCAGTACGCCAGCCAGAACCTCATCCCGGCGACGCTGGAGCTGGGCGGCAAGAGTCCCAACATCTTCTTCGAGGACGTCGCCAGCAAGGACGACGCGTTCTACGACAAGGCACTCGAGGGCTTCGCGATGTTCGCGCTCAACCAGGGCGAGGTCTGCACCTGCCCGAGCCGTGGGCTGATCCAGAACTCGATCCTCGAGCAGTTCCTGCCGGCCGCGACGGACCGGGTCAAGCAGATCGTCCAGGGCAACCCGCTCGACGACGCCACGATGATCGGTGCGCAGGCCAGCAACGACCAGCTCGAGAAGATCCTGTCCTACTTCGACATCGGCGTGCAGGAGGGTGCCCGGATCATCACGGGCGGTGAGCGCGTCGATCTCGGCGGCGACCTGTCGGGCGGCTACTACGTGGCGCCGACGATCTTCCAGGGCCACAACAAGATGCGCATCTTCCAGGAGGAGATCTTCGGTCCGGTCGTGTCCGTCACGGGCTTCGAGGACTACGACGAGGCCATCGAGATCGCCAACGACACGTTGTACGGCCTCGGTGCCGGGGTCTGGTCGCGCGACACCCACACGGCGTACCGCGCCGGTCGGGACATCCAGGCCGGTCGCGTGTGGACCAACTGCTACCACCAGTACCCCGCGCACGCCGCGTTCGGTGGCTACAAGTCGTCAGGCATCGGGCGTGAGAACCACAAGATGATGCTCGACCACTACCAGCAGACCAAGAACCTGCTGGTGTCGTACGACCAGAACAAGCTCGGCTTCTTCTGATGGACCACGGGACGGGAGACCCGTCGTGACGGTGGAACGCGTCGCGATCACCCCGGAGGCTGCGGCCCTGCTCCGCAGCCTCCGGGCGTCCCACGCCATGCCGTTGATGTTCCACCAGTCCGGCGGCTGCTGCGACGGGTCGGCGCCGATGTGCTTCACGCAAGGCACGTTCCTGACCGGACCGCAGGACGTCCACCTCGGCGAGCTCGACTACGGCGGGCCCGAGCCGGCTCCGGTGTGGATCTCTCGCGAGCAGTTCGCCTACTGGTCGCACACGCACATCACGATCGATGTCGTGCCGGGCCGGGGAGCCGGGTTCTCGATCGAGGGCCCGACCGGCAACCGGTTCATCATCCGCTCGAGGATCTTCACCGAGGCGGAGACCGCCGAGCTGGCGACGTACGTCACGCCCTGAAACCGTAACTCGTTGTTACACTTCGCAGGTTCGACCCCGGCGCAGTAGCGTCAGAGGGGAACGCACCAAGGAGTTGCATGAGCGAGCGACAGCGAGCGAACAATCAGGCAGGGCTCATGCCGTCGCCTCCATATCGTGGGTTGTCTGAGGAGGCGGTGGCATGAGCGAGCTGGGCTACACGCTGAAGGTCTTCAGGCAGATCGGGATGTTGAAGCCGGTCCTGCCGCACCGGCTGATCGGTGCCGGGCTGCAGCTCGTCAAGTGGGGCCCGGGGCTGCCATCCGGTGTCAACGCCGCGGCCAAGCGTTTCCCCAACCAGCTCGCGATCATCGACGACGCCGGCCAGATCACCTGGACCGAGCTCGCCGAGCAGATCAACCAGTTCACCCAGGCCCTCAAGGACCGGGGCATCGAGGCGGGCGACTCCGTGGCGGTGCTGTCGCGCAACCACCGCTACATGATCATCGCGCTCATTGCGGTGATGCAGGCCGGCGGCCGGGTGCTGCTGCTCAACACGATGGCGAGCCGCTCGCAGCTCGGTGAGCTGGCCAAGCGCGAGGGCGCCAAGCTCGTGATCCTCGACCAGGAGTTCCTCGAGGTCGGCGCCGACGTCGAGGACGAGTCGATCATCCTGTGCTGGGCCGACGACGACGCCCCGGCGCGCTACCCGACGGTCGCCGGACTGCTGGCCGGTCAGCCGACCAAGGCGCACCCGAAGCCCGCCCGCCACGGCCAGATCATCATCTTCACCTCCGGCACCACGGGGCTGCCCAAGGGCGCCAAGCGCGAGGAGCCTGCGGATCTCAAGCCGCTCATCGCGTTCTTCGGCGCGATTCCCTATCGGGGCAACTCGACGGTGGTGCTCGCCGCCCCGCTGTTCCACTCGTGGGGCCTGATCAACTTCGGGTTCGGCCTGTCGACCGCGCCGACGTACGTCCTGCGCCGCCGGTTCTCCGCTGAGCAGGTGCTGCGCGACATCGACGAGCACAAGGCCAAGGTCCTGGTCGTCGTGCCGCTCATGATGCAGCGCCTCGTCGATGCCGACCCGGTCATGATCGAGAAGACCGATGTCTCGTCGCTCGAGGTCACCGCGAGCAGCGGCTCGGCGCTCGCCGGCGACCTCGCCAACCGGTTCATGGACCTGTTCACCGACTCGGTCTACAACTTCTACGGCGCGACGGAGACCGGCTGGGTCACGATCGCCAGCCCCAAGGACCTGCGCGAGGCACCCGGCACCGCAGGCAAGCCGCCGTTCCGTACGTTCGTCAAGATCCTCGACGCCGACGGCCGTGAGGTGCCGCAGGGGGAGACCGGCGTCATCCACGTCGGCAACGACATGCCGTTCGGCGGCTACACCGACGGCAACACCAAGGCGTTCGCCGACGGGCTCATGAACACCGGCGACCTCGGCTTCTTCGACGAGAACGGCCGGCTGTTCGTGTCGGGCCGCGACGACGACATGATCATCTCCGGCGGCGAGAACGTCTTCCCGCGCGAGCTCGAGGACGCCCTCATCGAGCACCCCGACATCTCCGACGTCGTGGTCACCGGCGTGGAGGACCCGGCATTTGGCCAGGCCCTCGCCGCGTACGTCGTGGTCAAGGACGGCGCGTCGCTCACCGAGCAGGACCTCGTGGCGTACGCCAAGGAGCACGTCGCCCGGTTCGCGGTGCCGCGCCGGACGATGTTCCTCGACGAGCTGCCCCGCAACCCCACCGGCAAGGTCATGAAGCGCGAGCTGCCCGAATTCGACTGACCCGCGCGGGCGTCCTGCGACGATCAGCGGGCTCTGCGGCGACCGCTGTGGCAGGCTGACCGCGTGGACATCGCGTACGACCCGCACCCGGACGGGCGGCCAGACCCGGGTGAGGTCGTGTGGACGTGGGTGCCCTACGAGGACGACCCGACGCAGGGCAAGGACCGCCCCGTCCTCATCGTGGCCCGCCAAGGAGACAGTCTTGTCGCGATCCCCATGACCTCGAAGGACCACGACCGCGATCTGACCCAGGAAGCCGCTGAGGGCCGCTACTGGTTCGACATCGGCGCGGGGCCGTGGGACCCCGCGGGCCGGCCCAGCGAGGTCCGGCTCAACCGGCTCCTGACGGTCGACCCTGCCGACGTACGCCGTGAAGGTGCGGTCCTCGACCAGGCGCGCTTCGACGCGGTCGCTGCGGCGCTGGAACCGTACGTGCCATGACCCCGCACATCGGCCCGGTCGACGCCTTCCAGCGCAAGCACCGGGTGGTCAGCTTCCCGATCGCGGTCGTCTACAAGTACTTCGACGACCAGGGCCCCTATCTCGCGGCGATCATCGCCTACTACGCGTTCATCGCGATCTTCCCGCTGCTGCTCCTGGGTTCGTCGATCCTCGGGTTCGTGCTGCAGGACAACGCCGACCTGCGAGACCGGCTGCTCGACTCGGCGCTCAGCCAGTTCCCCATCATCGGCACGCAGCTCGGCCGACCAGAGGGCATCAAGGGCAGCACGACGACGATCGTGATCGGCTCGATCGTGGCCCTCTACGGTGCCATGGGACTCGGCCAGGCGGTCCAGAACGCCGCCAACATCGCCTGGTCCGTGCCCCGCAACAGCCGGGCCAATCCCATCATCCTGCGCCTGCGCAGCATCCTGTTCCTGGCGATCAGCGGGGCCGGCATCCTCGCGCTGGCGATCGCGACGTCGGTCTTCGCCAATCCCGGTGCCGTCGGCGCCAACCTCGAGACGACCCTGCGATGGATCATCCGTCTGGTGGGCTTCGTCCTGACGATCGCGATCTTCGTCAGCGTCTACCGGCTGATCAGCCACGGGCGCGCAGGCTGGCGCTCGGTGCTGCCGGGCGCGGTGGTGACGGCGATGCTCTGGCAGGGCCTGCAGTGGATCGGCAACACGTACGTCCGCGAGGTCATCCTCAAGGCCGACGACAACCAGATGAACAAGACGTTCGCGCTGGTCCTCGGCCTGATCGCCTTCATCTTCATCGCCGCGATCATGGTGGTGCTCGGACTGGAGGTCAACGTCGTGCTGCGGCGGCACCTCTACCCGCGTGCGCTGCTGACCCCGTTCACCGACAACGTGATCCTGACCAAGGCCGACCAGAAGGCGTACGCGGCCTACGCCAAGTCACAGCGCCACAAGGGCTTCCAGTCCGTCGAGGTGACGTTCGAGGACCGGACCCCGAAGCCGCCCCCGCCCGAGCCGAAGCCGTCAGACTAGGCTGGACACAGCAGCAGAGCACCGACGACCAGAGGACATCGCCATGCCCACGGGCAAAGTGAAGTGGTACGACGCGGACAAGGGCTTCGGCTTCCTGACGCAGGAGGACGGCCCTGACGTCCACGTGCGCTCCGACGCGCTGCCCGACGGCGTCACGACGCTCAAGGCCGGCACGCGCGTCGAGTTCGGCATCGTGCAGGGCAGCCGCGGCGACCAGGCCCTCCAGGTGCGCGTCCTCGACCCGGTCACCTCGGTGTCGCGGGCGCAGTCGCACGCGCGCCGCAAGGACCCCGAGACCATGGCCGTCATCGTCGAGGACCTCATCCGCCTGCTCGACACCATCGGTGAGGGCTACCGCCACGGCCGACACCCCGACGCCAAGAAGGCCAAGTCGGCGGCCCAGGTGCTCCGGGCCGTCGCGAGCGAGCTCGAGCTCTGACAGGCGTCATCCAGGGATTCGGGGTCATCGGGATCCTGATCGCCCTGGGGCTCGGCCTGGCTCATGCCGGGGTGCTCGACCGCGACTCCCAACGGGTGCTGTCGCGCCTCGTCTACTTCGTCGCGACGCCGTCGCTCCTGGTCGACCTGTTGGCGCGCACCGACGTCTCGGACGTGCTGGGCGTCGGCTTCGCGATCGCGGGGCTCAGCGTGCTCGCCGTGCTGGTCGTCTACGTGCCGGTCGCCCGCCGCCGGGGCCGGTCGATGTCGCACATCGTGATCGGTGCGCTGTCCGCCTCGTACGCCAACGGGGGATACCTCGGCTTGCCGATCGCCGTGTACGTGCTGGGCGACGCGGCGTTCGCGGTGCCGGTCATGGTGCTGCAGCTCATCGTCTATGCGCCCCTGGCCCTCTCGATGCTCGACCTCGAGGCGACAGGACGTCGGCCGACGCTCGGCGCCCTGGCCCTGTCGGGCGTACGCAACCCGGTGTCGGTCGCGGCTGTGTGCGGCGTGCTGATCTCGGTGCTGGGGATCCACCTGCCCGACCTCGTCGGTGAGCCGATCAAGCTGCTCGGTGGGATGGCGGTGCCCGGAGCGCTCCTGGCGTACGGCGTCTCGCTGCGGTTCGGCGGCGCCATCGGCACGGCGCATCGCCGGGAGATCGCGGTGATCGCGCTGCTCAAGCTGGTCTGGATGCCCGCCGTCGCGTACGTCCTGGCGCGCTTCGCGTTCGGGCTCGAGTCGCACCAGGTGTTCGGCTTGACGGTCATGGCGGCGCTGCCGACCGCCCAGAACGTGTTCGTGTACGCGTCGAGGTTCCAGCGGTCGGAGCTACTGGCCCGGGACAGTGTCGCGGTCACCACGCTGCTCTCGATACCCGTGCTGTTCGGTCTGGCGGCCGTCCTCGCCTGACTTGCCCTTGGCGCGGTTGAGCACGAAGGCAAGCCACGCGACGAGGATGACGGCTGTGACGAGCAGGCCGATGCGCGGCGTCGCGTCGACCGTGAACAGGCCGATGCCGATCAGGCCGCCGATGACCCATGACAGCTGCAGGAGCGTCTCGGACCGCGCGAACATGCTCGTGCGCACGCGCTCGGCGACATCGCGTTGGATCAGTGCGTCGAGGCTCAGCTTGCCGAGCGACTGGCACAGGCCGACCGTCAGGCCGAGGATCACAGCCGTCCACCAGGTGAAGAACACCGCGACCGTGACGACGACCGCGACGTCGAGCACGAGGACCGCGATGACGACGCGTTCGGGCCGTCGGGACTTGGTCAGCGACGCGATCAGCGTGCCGATCGTGTTGCCGGCACCGGCGCCGCCGATCACCAGGCCGAGCAGCACCGTTGCGTTGCCGTGCCAGCCCATCGAGTCCGGCGGGTCGCGCAGCGTGAACGCCATGAAGATCGTGAGGAAGCCCGAGAGCAGCCGCAGGCCCGAGTTGCTGCGCAGGGCGTTGACGACGTCGCGGGAGATGCTGATGCCCTTCTTGGCCGCACCCGTGGCGATCTTGGAGAGGTCGACCTGCTCCTCACCCTCGCTGGAGTCGACCCGGGCGGGCAGCAGGATCGCGAGGATCGTGCCGACGACGAACAGCAGGGCGGCGTAGCGGACCGCCCATTCGGCGCCGATCGCCGCAGCGCCGCCGGCCAGCGGGGCCGAGATGGCCGCGGCGCCGGTGCCGGTCAGCGAGATCCGCGAGTTGGCCTTGACCAGCGTGAACTCCGCGGGCAGCAGGCGCGGCACCGCGGAGGCGCGGGTCACACCGTACGCCTTGGAGGCGACGAGACAGCCGAGCGCGGCGAAGTAGAACGACGGGGGAGGGTTGTCGGACGAGATGGCGCCGGCGAGGACCCAGCAGCAGAACGCGCGGATCGCCAGGGTCGCGCCGATGGCCCAGCGACGCCCGCGACGGAAGCGGTCGAGGAACGGCCCGATGAGCGGCGCGACGACCGCGAAGGGCAGCATCGTCAGGACGAGGAACAGCGTCACCTGGCCGGTGGCCTCGCCGGTCGGCACGGTGAAGAACAGGGTCCCGGCCAGCGAGATCGCGAAGGCCGCGTCGCCGGCGGTGTTGAACGCGTGCAGCTCGAGGAGTCGTGACAGTCCGCTCTCGCCGGCGCCGCCGGAGTGGGTGAACCGCCGCGATGCGGTGAAGGCCGACGTGCTGCCCTTGGCCACGAGGCGAGCCGTGCCGGACGAGACCCGGCCGGCGATCTGCGCGGAGCGGCTCAGGCGCGACTGCTCGGGCGGCTCGACACGCGTCGGATCGAGCCCGCGGTCGTCCTCGTCTCCGTACCCGTCCACGCCGTCTATCCTGCCTCACCCCGCGAGCCGCGGCCGTCCGGACATGGGCGACAATGGAGGAATGCCGATCGATGAGCAGCTTGCCGCCGCAGTCGACGTCGCCCGTGCGGCCGTCGACGAGGCCGCTGACGCCGGAACCGTCGGCGATCACGTGCGCGCCGTCGAGGACGGCGACCGGCTCGTCTCCCACCACTTCACGTGCCTCAAGGCCGGCTACGAGGGTTGGTACTGGTCGGTCAGCGTCTCGCGCGCACCCGACAGCGACCGGGTCACGATCAACGACGTCGTCCTGCTGCCCGGCGACGAGGCGATCGTCGCCCCGGCGTGGACGCCCTACAAGGAGCGCATTCGTCCGGGCGACCTCAGCCCCGGTGACGTGCTGCCGCCCGACGAGGACGACATCCGGCTCGTGCCCTCGTGGTCTGCCGGCGACGGTGACGAGCAGGCTCCCGATCGGTTCTTCGCCCGCGAGGTCGGCCTGGGCCGCGAGTGGGTGCTGTCGTTCGAGGGCCGTGAGCTGGCCGCCGACCGCTGGCAGGAGGGCGAGCAGGGACCCGACGCCGCGATCGCCCAGCAGGCCTCGGGCGTGTGCCACTCATGCGGCTTCATGGTGAGCCTCGCCGGTCCGTTGTCCGAGCGGTTCGGGGTCTGCGCCAACGGCATGGCCAACGATGACGGCAAGGTCGTCTCGTTCGACCACGGCTGCGGAGCGCACTCGGGCGCTCGCCTGAGCCGTTCGGCCAGCGCCCAGGCGCTGCCCCCGCCGGTGTTCGACACCGTCGGCGTCGACGAGGTCGAGCACTTCTAGCGGGCTAGTCCAGACGGCGGCGACGACCGGGCTGCATACGCAGCGCGTTGCGGCGCCGGCGGCAGTACTCGATGCCGATCAGGCCCAGCCCGAAACCGGCGAGCGCGGTCCACAGCCACCACGTGCGGCCGTTCTCGTCGAGCGTGCCGAGGAACGGCAGCAGCGCGATCGCGATGACGCCCCAGACGATCGTGCCGACCGTCATGGTGCGGACGCCGTCGACATCCATGGGCTCGACCTCGGCGACGCGGTGGGTCTTGCTGCCGATCTCGAGCTCGGTGAGCTCTGGCCGGCCGAACTCGTGACGACGCGCGGCGCGCTCGAGCCGGGCGATCTCACGATGCCCCATCTTGCGCTCGATCGTCTCGGGTCCGTCGCCCTGACGGATGACCCACTCGTCGTCACTGCTCACCCGCCCACCCTACCGCCGCGGGCTCTTCGCGTTTCGGGTGCTGTCATGCTGAACCTGCCATGAATCCGCGTCACCGTCGCCTGCTGATACCGGGCCTGCTCGTCGCTCTGCTGGTCGTCGTGCTCGTGAGCTCGGTCGCTCGCCGGGCCGACGGCGCCGAGGCGGGCCCTGACGTCGTCAGCCGGATGTCCGACACCAGGATCACGGAGTCCAGCGGGCTGGCGATCAGCGTCAAGCACGACGACCTGGCATACACGATCAACGACTCGGGCAACGCGCCGATCGTGTTCGCGATCAAGATCTCCACCGGAGCGGTCGTCGGAACGACCACGATCACCGAGAACACCCCGATCGACACCGAGGCCATCGCGATCGACGGCGACGGCGTCCTGTGGGTCGCGGACACCGGGGACAACCAGGAGCGGCGCACCGACGTCGCGCTGTATGCCCTGCCGGAACCGGGAACGGGCGACCACTCGGTCGCCGCGACCCGCTACCCGCTGACCTACCCGGGCGGCCCCGCCGACGTCGAGACGTTGCTGATCAACCCCCGCACGGGCGCCAAGGGGGTCGTCACCAAGGGGCTGTTCGCCGGTGAGCTGCTCGCGCTGCCCAGCAAGCTCGTGGCAGATCGGCCCAACCTGGCCAAGGACACGGGTCACGAGATGCCGGCGGTCGTGACGGACGGGGTGATGTCGGCGAACGGCCGCTACGCGCTGCTGCGGACCTACAGCAACGTCCACCTGTACGACGCGAAGACCTGGAAGTCGATCCGGTCCGCCGAGACACCGCCGCAGCCGCAGGGCGAGTCGATCGCGATCGAGCCCAACCAGAAGTCGTTCCTGATCGGCAGCGAAGGCGCTGACTCGGCGCTGATCCGCATCCCCTTGACGCTGCCGAAGACGGCGGACGACGAGCCGACCACCAAGCCCTCGCCGACCAAGACCGCGGCCGAGAAGCCGGCGGACGACGCGGGCAACGGGTTCGCCGGCAGCATCTGGCTCTGGGCGATCGGCGGGGTCGCGCTGCTGGCCGCCATCGCGTCGGCAACCACCAACCGGACGTAGCCTTCCCGCCGCACGAACGCGTCTGGCATGCTCCCTTGCGACCGACGTGTCCACCTCGACCAGGAGTGCCATGACCAGCACGCTCGAGCAGTACTTCAAGATCAGCCAGCGCGGCTCCTCGATCGGGCAGGAGGTACGCGGAGGCGTCGTCACGTTCCTGACCATGGCCTACATCGTCGTGCTCAACCCGATCATCTTGGCCGGCGTCGCTGACGAGGACGGCAAGTTCCTCGGCGGTGGCTCGACGCCGGGCTCGGGCTTCGCCACGATCGCCGCGGTGACGGCACTCGTCGCGGGCGTGCTGACGATCCTCATGGGTGTCGTCGCCAACTTCCCCCTGGCGCTGGCGACCGGGCTCGGCCTCAACGCGTTCGTGGCGTTCTCGGTCGCGTCGCAGATGACCTGGGCCGACGCGATGGGACTGGTGGTCCTCGAGGGCCTCATCATCCTGCTGCTGGTGCTCACTGGGTTCCGAAAAGCGGTGTTCGACGCCGTGCCGCGGCAGCTCAAGACCGCGATTGCGGTCGGCATCGGCTTGTTCATCACCCTGATCGGCCTGGTCGACGCCGGCTTCGTGCGGACGACCGGCATCAGCGCCCCGCCGATCCAGCTCGGCATCGGTGGTCACCTCGAGGGCTGGCCCGTGCTGGTGTTCATCGCCGGGCTGCTGCTGATGATCGCCCTGCACGCGCGCGGGGTCCCCGGCGCGATCCTGATCGGCATCGTCGCCACCACGATCCTCGCGGTCATCGTGCAGGCCATCGCCGACCTGCCGGCCAGCGGCGGCAAGGCCACCTCCAAGGGCTGGAACCTGAACGTGCCGGAGTGGCCGAAGAAGGTGTTCGCCAAGCCTGACTTCTCGCTCCTCGGCGACTTCAACCTGTTCAACGGCTTCGAGCGCGCCGGTGTCGTGACCGCAGCGCTGCTCGTCTTCACCCTCCTGCTCGCCGACTTCTTCGACACGATGGGCACGATGACCGCGATCGGCGCCGAGGCCGGGCTCAACGACGACGACGGCACGCCGGTCGGCGCGCAGAAGATCCTCGTCGTCGACTCGATCGCCGCCGCGGCGGGCGGCGCGGCCGGCATCTCGAGCAACACGTCCTACATCGAGTCGGCCTCCGGTGTCGGCGACGGTGCGCGTACGGGCCTGGCGTCGGTCGTCACGGGCGTGCTGTTCCTGCTGTCGACGCTTGCCGTGCCGCTCGTCGAGCACATCCCCAACGAGGCGGCCGTGCCCGCGCTCGTGCTCGTGGGCTTCCTCATGATGAGCCAGGTCAAGGACATCGCCTGGGACGACTCGGAGATCGCCATCCCGGCGTTCCTCACGATCGTGCTGATGCCGTTCACGTACTCGATCACCGCAGGAATCGGCGCGGGCTTCATCGCCTACGTCGTGATCAAGCTCGTCAAGGGCAAGGTCGCCGCGATCCACCCGTTGATGTGGCTCATCGGGATCCTGTTCGTGATCTACTTCGCGATCGACCCGATCACCAGCTGGGTGGGCTGAGCCGCCGGGATACCTTGAGCGCATGCTCATCGCACTCGGAGACAAGGCCCCACGCGTCGCGGACACGGCGTGGGTCGCACCCAATGCGACCCTCGCCGGGTCCGTCGTGATCGAGGACGGCGCCAGCATCTGGTACGGCGCCGTCCTGCGCGCCGACAACGAGCCGATCACGATCGGCCGGCGCTCCAACGTGCAGGACAACTGTGCGTTCCACGTCGACAAGGGCAAGCCCGTGCTCCTCGGTGAGGGGGTCTCGGTCGGGCACGGCGCGGTGATCCACGGCGCCACGATCGGCGACCACGTGCTGGTCGGCATGGGCGCGATCATCATGAACGGTGCGGTCATCGGCGACGAGTCGCTGATCGCCGCGGGTGCGTTGATCTCCGAAGGCGTCGAGATCCCGCCCCGTTCACTGGTCGCCGGGGTGCCGGGCAAGGTGCGCCGGGAGCTGACCGACGACGAGGTCGCCACGCTGCACCACAATGCCGAGATCTACGAGGAGCACCGCGAGCTGCACCGCAAGGGCGCCGAGGTCATCTAGCTGAGGCGCTCGACGACGTAGTCGATGCTCCTCGTGAGCTGGGAGATGTCGTCGGGCTCGATCGCGGGGAACATCGCGATGCGCAGCTGGTTGCGGCCCAGGCCCCGATAGCCGGCGACGTCGACGATGCCGTTCTCGCGCAGTGCTGCGGTGACGGCGGCAGCGTCGACGCCCTCGAGGTCGATCGTCCCGACGACCAGTGAGCGGTCAGCCGGGTCGGTGACGAACGGCGTGGCGTACGCCGACGCCTCGGCCCACGCGTAGAGCCGAGTCGAGGAGTCGCGCGTACGCGTGACCGCCCAGTCGAGCCCGCCCTGCGCGAGCATCCAGCGCACCTGGTCGTCGATGAGGAACAGCGTCGCCAGCGCCGGCGTGTTGTAGGTCTGGTTCTTGCGGGAGTTGTCGATCGCGCTCGGCAGGTCGAGGAATCCCGGGACGTGCCGGCCGCTCGCCCTGATCTCCTCGGCGCGGTCGATCGCCGCCGGCGACATCAGGGCGACCCACAGTCCGCCGTCGGAGGCAAATGTCTTCTGCGGCGCGAAGTAGTAGACGTCGCTCTGCGACGCGTCGAGCGGCAGACCGCCCGCCCCGGAGGTCGCGTCGATCAGCATGAGCGCACCCTCGTCGGCACCGGCGACCCGCTCGACCGGCACCATGACGCCCGTCGAGGTCTCGTTGTGCGCCCAGGCGTACGCGTCGACGCCCGGCTCCGCGACCGGCACCGGGTGCGTCGTGACGTCGCTCTCGAGCACGTGCGGATCGGCGAGGAACGGTGCGCGCTGCACGGCCGTGGCGAACTTGCGGGTGAACTCGCCGTGCACCAGGTGCTGGCTGCGCTCGCGGATCAGCCCGAACATCGCGGCGTCGAAGAACGCGTGCGAGCCGCCGACCCCGAGCACCACCTCGTAGTCGTCGGGCAGGGCGAACAGGTCGGCCAGCCCCTCGCGGAGGCTGCCGACGAGGTTGCGCACGGGCGACTGACGGTGCGAGGTGCCCATCAGCGAGTCGCCGGTGGTCGCCAGCGCGTCGAGCGCCTCGACGCGCACCTTGGACGGGCCGGACCCGAATCGTCCGTCCCCGGGCAGGAGGTCCGCAGGAATCTTCACGCGGCAAGTCTCCCAGCATGGACCTGCGCACGCGTAACACCCTCGTCACATATGTCACATTGAGTGGCTGGTATCACCGTCAATTCGTACGATGCCCCGTATGGCCTCTGACGGATCGGTCGATGTTCCCCTGTCCAAGGGGCTCGAGCACACGCAGGACGAGTGGGAATCGGCGACCGCGGCCGTGCTCCGCAAGGCGCGCAGGCTCGCTGACGACGCACCCGACAGCGACGTCTGGGGCAAGCTCGCGACGACGACCCTCGACGGCATCACCGTCACGCCGCTCGGCACGCCGTCCCTGACCCGTGAGCTCCCGGACGGCGGCCTGCCCGGCCAGGCGCCGTTCACCCGCGGAAGCGCCGCCACGAGCGAGCTCGAGGGCTGGGACGTACGCGCGTGGTTCGCCGACCCCGACGCCGAGCGCACCGCCAAGGACGTCGTCACGGATCTCGAGAACGGCGTCAACTCGCTGTGGCTCTCGGTCGGTGGCGGAGCGATCCCGTCCGACGCCCTGGCGTCAGTCCTCGAGCCGGTGTTCCTCGACCTCGCGGCGGTCGTCCTCGACGCCCCCGCCGAGCCCGTCGAGGCGGCGCGCGCCCTCGCAGCAGTGCTCGCCGACAAGGGCGTCGTCGCAGCACCCGGTACGTCCTTCGGTGCCGACCCGCTCGGCGCGACGATCCGCGGCCAGGGCGTCACGGACCTCGGGATCGTGGCCGAGATCGCCGCGTTGGCGCAGACCCACGACGTACGCGCCGTCACGGTCGATGCGACGGCGGTGCACGACGCCGGTGCCTCCGACGTCCAGGAGCTGGCCTACTCGCTCGCCGCCGGTGCCGCCTACCTCCGCACCCTCGTCGCGGCCGGCATCGAGGTCGACGCCGCAGCCGCACTCATCGACTTCCGCTACGCCGCCACCGACGAGCAGTTCCCGACGATCGCCAAGCTTCGCGCGGCCCGCCGCCTGTGGAACCGGGTCGCCGAGCTCAGCGGCGTCACCAGCGCCGCCGCGGGTCAGCTGCAGCACGCCGTCACGTCGCGGCCGATGATGGCGAAGTACGACCCCTACGTGAACATGCTCCGCACGACCGTCGCGGCGTTCGCCGCCGGTGTCGGGGGAGCGGCGTCCGTCACGGTGCTGCCGTTCGACGAGCCGCTGGGCCTGCCGGAGGCGTTCAGCCGCCGCATCGCGCGCAACACGTCGAGCCTGCTGATCAGCGAGTCCCACGTCGCTGCGGTCGCCGATCCGGCCGGTGGCGCGCACGCGGTCGAGAAGCTGACGGACGACCTCGCCCGTGCCGCATGGGCGCTGTTCGGCGAGATCGAGGAGCGCGGCGGGCTCGTCGAGGCACTCGACTTCCTGCGCGAGGGCGTGGCGGGGACGGTCTCGGCACGCGCGCTCGACATCGCCAAGCGCAAGCGACCGATCACCGGCGTCTCGGAGTTCCCCAACCTGCACGAGGAGCTGCCCGAGCGCCGGCCGTACGGTCACCCGCTCGAGGTGCACCGCTATGCCGGAGAGTACGAGGCGCTGCGCGACGACCCGGCGTCGAAGCCGGTGTTCCTGGCGTCGATGGGCACGGTGGCGGCCTACACCGCTCGAGGCACGTTCGCGGCCAACCTGCTCGCCGCCGGCGGCATCGACACCGTCGTCGCCGGACCCACCGAGGGCGTCGACGACGTCCGCACGGCGTACGACGACGCGGGACGGCCCACGACGGTCTGCCTGGTCGGCAACGACAAGGCGTACGAGGCGTGGGGTGCCGATCTGGTCGCCGCCCTGCGTCAGGCCGGGGCGACGTACGTCGTGGTGGCCGGCAGGGCCGACATCGGCGCCGACACCCACGTCGCGGCCGGGCTGGACGCCCTCGCCTTCCTCCGCTCGATCCGACAGGAGCTTGAGAAGTGAGCATTCCCGAGAGCTTCGCCGGGCTGCCGCTCGATCCCGAGCAGCCGTACGAGCCGGACGCCGACACGTACGCCCGTGCCACCGACGGCGCCGAGCCGTGGACCGCGCCCGAAGGCATCGACATCGAGGGGCTCTACACCGCCGCCGACCTCGAGGACGTGGACGCGCTCGACACCTATCCGGGCCTCGCGCCGTTCCTGCGCGGCCCCTACCCGGCGATGTACACGACGCAGCCGTGGACGATCCGGCAGTACGCCGGGTTCTCGACCGCCGAGGAGTCCAACGCGTTCTACCGCCGCAACCTCGCCGCCGGGCAGAAGGGGCTCAGCGTCGCGTTCGACCTGGCGACCCACCGCGGCTACGACTCCGACAACCCCCGGGTCGTCGGCGACGTCGGCATGGCCGGCGTGGCGATCGACTCGATCTATGACACGCGCAAGCTGTTCGAGGGCATCCCGCTCGACGAGATGAGCGTGTCGATGACGATGAACGGCGCGGTGCTGCCGGTGCTGGCGCTCTACATCGTCGCCGCGGAGGAGCAGGGCGTGCCGCCCGAGAAGCTCTCCGGGACCATCCAGAACGACATCCTCAAGGAGTTCATGGTCCGCAACACCTACATCTATCCGCCGGCACCCTCGATGCGGATCATCTCGGACATCTTCGCCTACACCGCGCAGAAGATGCCGCGCTTCAACTCGATCTCGATCTCCGGCTATCACATCCAGGAGGCCGGGGCGACGAACGACCTCGAGCTCGCCTACACGCTGGCCGACGGTGTCGAATACATCCGTGCGGGCCTCGACGTGGGCCTCGACATCGACGCGTTCGCGCCGCGGCTGAGCTTCTTCTGGGCGATCGGCATGAACTTCTACATGGAGATCGCCAAGCTCCGGGCAGCCCGGGCCCTGTGGGCGCAGCTGGTCGCCGACTTCAACCCCCAGAACCCCAAGTCACTGAGCCTGCGTACGCACAGCCAGACGTCGGGCTGGTCGCTGACCGCACAGGACGTGTTCAACAACGTCGGGCGCACCGCGATCGAGGCGATGGCCGCGACCCAGGGCCACACGCAGTCGCTGCACACCAACGCCCTCGACGAGGCGATCGCCCTGCCGACCGACTTCAGCGCCCGCATCGCCCGCAACACCCAGCTCCTGCTCCAGCAGGAGTCCGGCACGACCGACATCATCGACCCGTGGGGTGGCTCCTACTACGTCGAGCGGCTGACGCACGACCTCGCCAACCGCGCCTGGGCGCACATCCAGGAGGTCGAGAAGGCCGGGGGCATGTCCAAGGCGATCGAGGCCGGCATCCCCAAGATGCGCATCGAGGAGGCCGCCGCCCGGACGCAGGCGCGCATCGACTCCGGCCAGCAGGCCGTCATCGGCGTCAACACCTACCGGCTGGCCGACGAGGACCCGCTCGACGTGCTCAAGGTCGACAACAAGGCGGTGTACGCCTCGCAGATCGCCAAGCTCGAGCGGCTGCGCGCCGAGCGCAACCAGGACGACGTCGACGCCGCGCTCGCGGCGCTCACCAAGAGTGCCGAGCGAGGCTCCGCAAGCGACGGCTCGCTCGACGACAACCTGCTGACCCTCGCGGTCAACGCGGCGCGTGCCAAGGCGACGGTCGGAGAGATCTCCGACGCGCTCGAGAAGGTCTACGGGCGCCACCAGGCCGTGATCCGTACGATCTCAGGTGTGTACCGCACCGAAGCCGGCCAGGGTGGCAACATCCAGAAGGTCATCGACGCCACCGCGGCGTTCGAGCAGGCCGAGGGCCGACGCCCGCGCATCCTCGTCGCCAAGATGGGCCAGGACGGCCACGACCGCGGCCAGAAGGTCATCGTGACGGCGTTCGCCGACATGGGCTTCGACGTCGACGTCGGCCCGCTGTTCTCCACGCCGGAGGAGGTCGCCCAGCAGGCGGTCGACGCCGACGTGCACATCGTCGGGGTCTCCTCGCTGGCTGCCGGCCACCTGACCCTGCTGCCGGCACTCAAGACGGCGCTCGCCGAGATGGGCCGGCCGGACATCATGGTCGTCATCGGCGGCGTCATCCCGCCCGACGACGTCCCGACGCTCAAGGAGATGGGTGCAGCCGCGGTGTTCCTGCCCGGAACGGTCATCGCCGACTCCGCGCTCGACCTGCTCGACAAGCTCCAGACGACGCACCGGGCCTGATGGTCGACGTCGCTGACCTCGCCGACGACGTCCGCGTCGGCAAGCGCGCGGCGATCTCGCGGGCGATCACGCTGATCGAGTCGAGTCGTGCCGATCACCGGGCCGAGGCGCGAGAGCTGCTCGGCCTGCTGACCCCAGACGCCGGGGGAGCCGTTCGCGTCGGGGTCTCCGGCGTGCCGGGCGTCGGCAAGTCGACGTTCATCGAGGCGCTCGGCATGCACCTCGTCGAGGAGGGGCACCGCGTCGGCGTGCTCGCGGTCGACCCGTCGAGCGTACGCACGGGCGGCTCCGTCCTCGGCGACAAGACCCGCATGTCGAGGCTCGCGGTGAGCCCTGACGCCTACATCCGGCCCTCGCCCAGCGCCGGCACCCTCGGTGGTGTCGCCCGAGCCACGAGCCAGGCCATGACGGTGCTCGAGGCCGCCGGGTTCGACGTCGTGCTGATCGAGACGGTCGGTGTCGGCCAGTCCGAGATCACGGTCGCCGGCATGGTCGACACGTTCCTGTTCCTGACCATCGCGCGTACGGGTGACCAGCTCCAGGGCATCAAGAAGGGCATCCTCGAGATCTCCGACGTCGTCGCGGTCAACAAGGCCGACGGCGAGCGCGTGCAGGAGGCCGAGGCGACGTCGAAGGACCTCGCCGGCGCTCTGCGCATGGTCTATGCCGGCGGCACCGGGTGGGTCCCGCCCGTCCTGACATGCTCGGCGCTCGAGGGCACCGGCATCGACACGGTGTGGAGCCGGATCATCCGGCACCGCGAGTTCCTCGGCAGCAAGGGGCTGCGCGAGAAGCGGGCGCAGCAGCAGCTCGACTTCACCTGGGCCCTGGTCCGCGACGAGCTCGACCAGCGGCTGCGCACCGACCCGCGCGTTGCCGCGATGCGCGAGGAGATCCGCGAAGCCGTGCTGTCGGGCGAGATGCCGGCCGCCACCGCCGCTGACCGCATCCTCGAGGCGTACGACTCCTAGCTCGGGCTCACCGGGCGTGTGAAACGATCGGGCGGTGAAGCGATCCGTCTCGGCCCACCTGCAGCTCCATCTTCACGACCACGCCGACCTGATCTTCTCGATCGCGGTGGCCGAGGGGCACGCCACGACCGAGACGTTCTCGATCCAGTCCGGCGGCGTCGAGCTCGAGGCGCACGAGATCGCCGGACGCCACGGCACCCGCCTGCACCGCCTGACCGGACCGCCGGGCCACATGACGATCAACTATGCGGCCGAGGTCGTCGGCCAGTCGGAGCCGGCCGCGGTCGAGGAGCTCGACCTCATCGAGTACCGCCGGCCGAGCCGCTACTGCGAGTCCGACACGTTGTTCTCCACGGCCAACTCCGAGTTCGCGGGTGTGCACGGCAAGGAGCTGCTCGACGCGGTCAGCTCATGGGTCGGCGCGCACCTGTCGTACGTGCCGGGCGCGAGCCAGCCGACGGATGGCGCGGTCGCCACGATGCTGGCCCGCGAGGGAGTCTGCCGCGACTACGCGCACCTCGTCGTGGCGCTGCTGCGGGCGCTCGACGTGCCCGCGCGGCTCGCGTCGGTCTATGCGCCCGGGCTCTATCCGATGGACTTCCACGCGGTCGCCGAGGCCTACATCGAGGATGCGTGGCAGGTCGTCGACGCGACGACACTGGCGCCTCGCGGCAGTCTGCTGCGCATCGCCACGGGGCAGGACGCCTCCGAGACGGCTTTCCTGTCGCAGCACTGGGCGCGGGTCGACCTGCTGTCGATGAACGTCACGGCGGTCGTGGACTCGTTGCCGACCGACGACCTCGCCCAGCTGACTCAGCTGCGCTGAGGCGGGGTGGCCGCCTGGGCCGCGGCGCGCAGCTCGTCAGCCGTGAGCCGGGGACCGTAGCCGGGGGTGTCGGGCTGGACCCGCCAGCCCTCGGCCAGGGGTCCGAGGTCGACGACGTCGAACCCGATCTCGTCGATGAACGCCGCGACGGCCGCTTTGGCCGCCTCGTCGTCGGAGGCGACGGCGAGCGCGCGACGGTCGGACGTACCGGCTTCCTGTGCCTCGGCCGTGATGGCCGCTGCCTGGATGTGGTTGAACGCCTTGACCACGCGGGCGCCAGTGAGGTGCTTCTGCAGGAGCTCCGAGCTCGTCAGGGTGCCGTCCTGCAGCTCGGCGATGTCACCGTCGCGCTGGGCGTAGTAGTTGTTGGTGTCGATCACGGGCTTGCCCGCCAGCGGCGCGGCCGGCACCGAGCCGATCGCGTGCACCGGCGTCGTGACGACGGCGATGTCGGCGGCTTCGGCAGCCTCGGCAGGGGTGCCGGCCCGGGCTGATGGCCCGAGCTCGCTCACGAGGTCGACGAGGGTCTCCGGTCCGCGGGAGTTGCTCACGACGACGTCGTGTCCGTGGGCGATGGCGGCGCGGGCGAGCTGGCTGCCGATGTGTCCGGCGCCGATGAGTCCGATGGTGGTCATGCAGGTGACAACCGCCGCGGCGGCGTACGTATTTCCGACAGCCTGGTGCAGAGAGTGCGACGCGGAGGCAGGGAGGCCTCCGCGTCGATCGGACCAGCTTCGAGGGAGTAACTCTGAAGGACTAGTTCCGAATAGCCCTAACTAACTACATTCTGCGCTAATGTCAAGACTGCACATGACGCCCCGTCTCGGATAGCGTCTATGTCACAGGTTGTCAGGTCCGACCCATTCGGGGGGATGGTCGGACCGTCGTATGACCCGGCGCAGGGGCGCCGATGGGCCGGCCATCTCGGGGGGATGGCCGGCCTCGGGCGTTCAGCGCACCGCGAGCTTCGCGTACTCGTACGTGCCGCTGGTGAGCTGCCAGCCGCCGACCTTCCAGCTCGAGCCTTCCTTGCGCAGGAAGAACATCGCGTGCGTCGGGACCGTCAGCATGTCGTCGCGTCGTTCGGCCGGGTTGAAGACCGGCACCGCCGCGGACGCGTCGAGGACGGCCACGATGCGCGGCTCGGCCTTCGAGCGGTCGACGCTGATCGCGACCTTCGACCACGTCGGGTTGACCCACACCGCGCGGTCGCGGTAGCCGTCGGCCGAGTAGGCCGAGCCGTAGAACACCCGGCCGCTGCCGGCCGCGGTGTGCTTGGCACCGGCCTCGGTCCCCTCGCCGCGGAACACGACGAGTCCCAGCTCTTCGCGGACGTCGACGCTGTCGGGTTGGGCGACGAACGCGTTGACGCGTGGGCGGAATACCTCTGTCGTCGAGGTCGCGAGCGCCGGGAGCACGAAGTCGAGGTCCTGCACGTCGTACGAGTCCCGGGGGATCGCGAGGCGCGAGTAGCGCTTGCCGAAGATGAATCGCACGGCCGCGCAGGCCGCGTCGTCGACTGCCGCCTTGCCGAAGACCGCCACGGCCCCGGCGGCGCCCGTCGTGCGCACGGCGGGGCACCAGTCGACACTGTTGCCGGTGACCGTGACGGAGTCCGGATGACCGGGCCACGGCCCTCGTACGCTCACCGGTGCGCGCCCGGCCGTGGGTCTCGCGGGCGTCGCAGACGGGCTGGGTGTGGTCGCCGTCGGCGTCGGACTGGGAGTCGTCGCAGTGGCTGACGGCTTCGCCGTGTCGCTGTCCTTGAGGCTTCCGTCGGGGGTGTTCAGCCCGATCGCGACGCTGACGAGCACCATGGCGGCGATCAGCCCCGCGAGCACCGTGATCCACTTGGACCTCACGCGGGCCAGCATAGGCGCCCGACGTCAGGGTCGCGTGTCCTTGCCGTCGAGCCACAGCGTGTCGGACTCGTCGCGGTGGGTGCCGGTCGAGCCGACGTGCTTGCTGCTGATCCTCGGCCCGTTCTTGATGACGTGCACCAGGGCCATGGCGTGACCCCGGCCGAGGTTGTGGTCGGTCTTGAGCCAGTCGATGATGGCACCGGCCTTGGTCGTGGCGTCGTAGCCGCGGTCGTGTGCCTGCGCGATGAGCTCGCGCGGGGTGAGTCCGGTCTTGGTCTCGATCGTGTCGAGGTAGGCCTGGAACGTCATGGTGCACTCCTTCGTCGAGGTGGTCTCACCTGTACGTCGAGTGGCGGGGACCGATTTCGACACGGGCGACCAAGAGATCCGGCTAGCTGTTCGACGGTGCCAGCTTCTCGATCAGCAGCTCGACGCCGTCGAGCAGGCGAGCGAGCCCGAACTCGATCTCGTCACCTGCGGAGCGCTCGAACGCTCCGGACTCCCAGATCGCGGTCATGGTGGGGAACCGCTCACGCGAGTAGTAGGTGCCCCAGAAGCTGCTGCGGGAGTCCCAGTACTCGTCGGCCGTGACGCCGGTGTTGGACGACATGCTCGTGTCGGTGATGAGGCTGCGAGCCACCCCGAAGACGTGTGACTCGACCAGGCCCGCCACCCGGGCGACCTCCTCATAGGGGAGTCCGGTCAGCAGGACCGCGCGATAGAGGTCCTCCTGCGCGTCGAGCACGTGAGGGCCCAGGGGCATCCGCCACAGGTTGGCCCGGATCAGCCACGGATACAGCTGGTACATCGACCACGCCTCGCGAGCGTGCAGCTCGACCTGGTCACGCCAGGGCAGTGACCTGTCCGGAAGCCTGCGGGCGGCCCAGGCCCGGTCGACCATCAGCTCGAACAGCTCGTCGCGCCCGGGGACGTACGTGTAGAGGCTCATCGCGCCGACCCCGAGGTGTGCTGCGACGTTGCGCATCGAGAGCTTGTCGACCCCGTCGGCAGCTGCGACGGCCATGCCGGCCTCGATGACCTGGTCGAGGGTCAGCTTCTGCTTGGGGCCGCGGCCGGCGGGCGCAGGCGGGTCCCACAACAGCCTGATCATGTGCCGCCCCTCGGGGGTGCCCCAGGTCAGCGGGTCGGTGTCGGGGACCGTCGGTCGTTCGTCGTTCATGGATGTCCTTCTGCGGGTCACGTTCTTGTCACACCGTACACCGTATGATGTAATGGTCAGGAACTCAGTACGACGTACGGAAAAGGGACCCACATGATTCACACACAACAGCTCACCCGGACCTTCGAGTCCGGCAAGGAGACGGTCGAGGCGGTGCGCGGGATCGACCTGGACGTCGCCGAGGGCGAGCTCGTCGCCTTCCTCGGCCCCAACGGCGCTGGCAAGTCGACGACGCTGCGCATGCTCACGAGCCTGCTGCCGCCCACCTCCGGCACGGCGACGGTCGCAGGTGTCGATGTCACGGCCGACCCGGCGGGCGTACGCAGCCGCATCGGCTACATCGGGCAGAAGGACGGCGCCGGGCACAACTACCGCGTGTGGGACGAGCTGCTGATGCAGGGCCGCTTCTACGGGCTCGACAAGCAGCGAGCCACGGCGCGGGCCGACGAGCTGCTCGGCACGCTGGACCTCGAGGGCATGAAGATGCGCAAGGTCAGCACCCTGTCGGGCGGCCAGAAGCGGCGGCTCGACATCGCGCTCGGGCTGATCCACGAGCCCGCCCTGCTGTTCCTCGACGAGCCGTCGACCGGCATGGACCCGCAGAACCGGGCCAACCTCTGGGACCACATCCTGCGCCTGCGCGAGGAGTTCGGCACCACGATCGTGCTGACGACGCACTACCTCGAGGAGGCCGACACGATGGCCGAGCGAGTCGTGGTGATCGACCACGGCAGGATCATCGCCGACGACACGGCCCAGTCGCTCAAGGCCGAGCAGGCCGGCGACCGGATCACCGTGACGGTCGGTGCCGACGACCTGCCGACGGCCCGTGAGGTCGTCGCCCAGGCCGGCACGGAGGTCCAGGAGGTGTCGGCCGACGGTGGCACGGCGATCTCGTTCCGTGTCGATGCCGGTCCGGTCGCCCTGCCGCGGGTCCTGCACACCCTCGGCGACAAGGGCGTGGCCGTCAACGCGGCGACGCTCAAGCAGCCCACCCTCGACGACGTCTTCCTCAACCTCACCGGACGCAGCCTGCGCGAAGGAGCAGAAGCATGAGCACCATCCTCGATTCCGCCGCCACCTCGGCACGCATCGCCCACCGTTCCGTCCTGGGCGACATCAAGGCCGTCTGGACGCGTGAGACGCTCACGATCCTGCGCGACCCGTTCTCGCTGGTCTTCTCGCTGATCCAGCCGTTGGTGTTCCTCGGCCTGTTCGCACCGCTGCTGGCCGGCGTGGCCGACGACGGTCTGGGCTTCGGCTCGACACTGCAGTTCTTCCTGCCCGGTGTCGTCGTGATGATCACGATGTTCGGCACGTCGATGACCGGCGCCAACCTGCAGTTCGAGATCATGACTGGAGCGTTCGAGCGGATCCTCGCGACGCCGCTCGCCCGTCAGGCGCTGCTGATCGGCCGGGCACTCAAGGAGCTGACTCCGCTCGTCGTGCAGGCCCTGATCATCACGCTGGTCGCGGTGCCGTTCGGCTTCGACCTCCACCCGGCGCACATCGTCGTCGGCCTGCTGATCCTCGGGGTGTTCGGCGTCGGCGTCGGTGCCCTCTCGTACGCCCTCGCGATCGCGACTCGCAAGAACGAGTGGGCGTTCTGGGCGGTGCAGCAGTCGTTGCTGTTCCCGCTGCTGATCCTTTCGGGCATGATGCTCCCGCTCGAGACCGGGCCGGACTGGATGCAGGCCCTGTCGAAGGTCAACCCGCTGACCTACATCGTGGACGCCGAGCGCGTGCTGTTCGCCGGGACGTTCGACGACAGCGCGGTGGTCTACGGGATCGTCGCGGCGATGGTGACCTGCGCAGCCGGCCTCTGGGTCGGCGTCCGCACCGTCACCAAGAGCATCCTGTAGTCAGGCGCTGCCAGTGGCGGTGCGTGAGTTGGCTTTCCGGAGGTTGGAAGGGCGACTCGCGCACCGCTCGCTGGCGGGATGGGCGATCAAGTCACCGCCCCAAATCGGCCTTGCAGGCGCGTCACTGCGCCCAAGCGCTGTCCCAACCTTCTACCTCGTCGGCGCGGCGTGAGGCCGGGCCGGTGTAGATCGCGGAGGGCCGGATCAGGCGGCCGGTGCGCTTCTGCTCCAGGATGTGCGCGCTCCAGCCGGCCGTGCGGGCCGACGTGAACATCGCGGTGAACATGTGCGGGGGGACCTCGGCGTAGTCGAGGACGATCGCGGCCCAGAACTCGACGTTGGTCTCGAGCACACGGTCGGGGCGACGCTCGCGGAGCTCCTTGAGCGCGGCCTCCTCGAGCGCGACGGCCACCTCGGCGCGAGGCGCGTTGAGCTCCTTGGCCGTCCGTCGCAACGTGCGTGCACGCGGGTCCTCGGCACGGTAGACGCGGTGGCCGAAGCCCATGAGCCGCTCACCGCTGTCGAGCAGCCCCTTGACGTACGCCGTGGCGTCGCCGGACTTCTCGACCTCTTCGATCATCGTCAGCACGCGGGCCGGGGCACCGCCGTGCAGCGGACCGGACATCGCGCCGACGGCACCCGACAGGGCGGCGGCGGCATCGGCGCCGGTGGAGGCGATGACGCGTGCGGTGAACGTCGAGGCGTTCATGCCGTGCTCAGCGGCGGACACCCAGTAGGCGTCGATGGCCTTGGCGTGGTTGGGGTTGACCTCGCCGCGCCAGCGGGTCAGGAAGCGCTCGGTGATCGTGGAGCACTTGTCGATCTCGGACTGCGACACCATCGGCTGGCCGACGCCGCGCGCGGCCTGGGCGACATAGGAAAGGACCATGACCGCAGCGCGGGCAAGGTCCTCTCGAGCCTGGACATCGTCGATGTCATAGAGCTGCTTCATGCCCCACGCGGGAGCGGTCAGCGCGATCGCGCTCTGTACGTCGGCGCGGATGTCGCCGGAGTGGACGGGGATCGGGAACGGCTCGGCCGGCGGGAGGCCGGGTTCGTAGGCGCCGTCGACCAGCAGTCCCCAGATCTTCTCGAACGGCACGCGGCCGACGAGGTCGTCGATGTCGACACCGCGATAGCGCAGTGCGGACCCTTCTTTGTCGGGTTCGGCGATCTCGCTCTCGAACGCTACGACGCCTTCAAGTCCGTGGTGCACTTCAGTCATACCTTGCATTCTGCCTTGCGTCGTTACCGTGGAGTCATGGAGACCCCTGATTTGGCGCGGATGCGTGAGGAGTACGCCCGCGAAGGCCTCGACGAGGCGGCCTCCGGCGATGATCCGCTGGCATTGCTGGGTCGGTGGCTCAACGAGGCCATCGACGCCGGCCTGCACGAGCCCAACGCCATGGCGCTCGCGACCGCGACGACTGATGGCCGTCCGTCGGTGCGCATCGTGCTGCTCAAGGGTCTGGACGATCGGGGGCTGACGTTCTTCACGGGCTACGAGTCGCGCAAGGGCGTCGAGCTCGAGGTCAACCCTCGTGCGGCAGCGGTGATGCTGTGGCATCCGTTGCAGCGACAGGTGCGCGTCGAGGGCCGGGTGACCCGCATCGACGAGGCCGAGTCGGACGCCTACTTCCTGTCCAGGCCGCGCGGCTCGCAGGTCGGCGCCGTCGCCTCGCCGCAGTCCCGCACGATCCCGAATCGCGAGGTGCTGGAGCGGCGGGTCGCCGAGGTCGAGCGGGTCTTCGAGGGCCAGGAGGTCGTACGCCCGCCGGTCTGGGGCGGCTATCGGATCGCGCTCGACTCGGTGGAGTTCTGGCAGGGCCGGCAGAGCCGTCTGCACGACCGCCTGCGCTACCTCCGCCAGGGCGACGGCTGGCGGCGGGACCGCCTGGCGCCTTAGGGGGTGCGGGGGGCGAGCGTGCTGTGCCTCGGGCGAGGAGCCAGCTGCTTGTCGGCGCCGTAGGACTCGGTCGACACCCCGATGACGTCGTCGGCGCTGCGGCCCTCGGCGACGAACACCTCGCGGGCGATGTCGGCCCACGACCGGGGCTCGCCGCCGCCGGTGATGTGGTGGATGCCGTACGGGGCTCCGGACGACAGCAGCCCGGCGATCCCGTCTGCCAGCTCGCGGGCTGTCGTGAGCCGGCCGAGCTGGTCGTCGACGACCTGGGGGCGTACGCCGTCGCGGGCGAGCCGCTGCATCGTGGCGACGAAGTTGGCACCGTCGCCGACGACCCAGCTCGTCCGCACGACGTAGTGCTGGGGCACCGTCGAGGTCACCGCCTCGCCGGCCGCCTTGGTCTGCCCGTAGACACCGAGCGGGGAGACCGGCTCGTCGACGGTGTGCTCTGCCTCGGTGCCGTCGAAGACGTAGTCGGACGAGATCGTCACGAGCGTGAGCCGGTGCTGGATCGCGATCCTTGCGAGCGCGGCGACAGCGGTGACGTTCACAGCCCACGCCTCGCGACGTCCCTCGGGTGTCTCCGCGGCGTCGACCGCCGTGTAGGCCGCCGCGTTGATGATCGTGTCGACGTCGTCCCAGCGCACGCGGTCGTACGTCGAGGGGTCCGCCAGATCGAGGTCCGTACGCGTCAGGGCGAGCGCGTCGGGCAGGACTTCGCGGAGTGCGCGGCCCAGCTGGCCGTCGGCGCCGAGGATCACCGTGCGGCGCGGCGGCACCGGGACGACGTCGGCGAGGCGTGGGTGGTCGCGATCCTTCTCGGAGATCTCGACGAGCGGCAGGGGCCACGGGATGTTGACGGTCTCGTCGGCGAGGTTGAGGTTGGCGTACTCGGCGTCGGCGCTCCAGTGCGCGTTGACGAGGTAGGAGTAGGCCGTGCCGTCCTCGAGCGTCTGATAGCTGTTGGCCACGCCACGAGGCACGAAGACTGCCGTGCCGGGGTCGAGCTCCGCCGTGTGGGTGGCGCCGAACGACTCGCCGGCCCGCAGGTCGACCCAGGCGGCGAACACGCGACCCGTGGCGACCGACACCAGCTTGTCCCACGGCTCGGCGTGGATGCCGCGCGTGGTGCCGGCCGCGGTGTTGAACGCGACGTTGTGCTGCACCGGGCCGAAGTCGGGCAGCCCGGCCTCGACCATCCTGGCGCGCTGCCAGTTCTCCTTGAACCAGCCCCGGCCGTCGGCGTGCACCGTGAGGCGTACGACCAGCAGCCCCGGGATCGGGGTGAGCTCCACCCCGCTCACGTCAGGTCGCGGTAGTGCTCGAGCAGGCGGCTCATGACCGCGAGGGCGTCCTGCATCTCGGTGATGTGCGTGGGGTCGAGCACGCGCAGCATCTGCTTGATCTCGGTGCTGGAGATGCCGTCGGTGCGGGGCAGGTAGACGACCTCGCACAGCTCCTTGAGCTCGTCGAACTTGCCGGCCCAGTCCTCGCCGATCGCGAAGATGTCGACGTCGTGCTCCCTGATGTCGCTCGCCTTCTGCTCCCACGACGTCTCGGGGATCACGAGGTCGACGCCCTTGATGCTGCCGATGATGCGGGCGCGGTCCTCGTAGGAGACGACCGACGTCTTGCCCTTGCCCGCGTTGAACTCGTCGGTCGACACCGCGATGATCAGCCGGTCGCCCATCTGCGACAGACGCTCGATGAGGTTGAGGTGGCCGATGTGGAACAGGTCGAACGTGCCGTAGGTCAGCACCGTGGTCATGGTCATTGCCCCTGTCGTGCATACATGGATTCGGTCGCGGCCTTGCTCGGCCGCCACCAGTGCTCGTTGGCGCGGTACCACTCGACCGTCTCGGCCAGGCCGGTGGCGAAGTCGCCGAACCGCGGCGACCAGCCCAGCTCGGCCTGCAGCTTGTTCGGGTCGAGGGCGTAGCGCCGGTCGTGGCCGGCGCGGTCCGTGACGTGCTCGAGGTCGTCGGGCTCGCGGCCGAAGATCGTCAGGAGCAGCGCGACGACGTCGAGGTTGCTGTGCTCCCCGTCGGCGCCGACGAGGTAGGTCTCGCCGATCGCGCCGCGTTCGAGGATCGCCAGGACGGCGCTGCTGTGATCGTCGACGTGGATCCAGTCGCGCACGTTGAGCCCGTCACCGTAGACACGCGGCTTGAGCCCGTCGATGAGCTGGGTGACCTGACGGGGAATGAACTTCTCGACGTGCTGCCACGGCCCGTAGTTGTTGGAGCAGTTGCTGATCGTCGCGCGTACGCCGAACGAACGCACCCACGCGCGGACGAGGTGGTCGGACCCGGCCTTGGTCGCCGCGTACGGGCTCGACGGGCGATAGGGCGACGTCGCGGTGAAGCGTTCCGGGTCGGCGAGATCGAGGTCGCCGTAGACCTCGTCCGTCGAGACGTGGTGGAGGCGCACGTCGTGGCGGCGGACGGCCTCGAGGACCGTGAACGTGCCGACCAGATTGGTCTGGACGAACGGGGTGGGGTCGAGGAGGGAGTTGTCGTTGTGCGACTCGGCCGCGAAGTGGACCACGGCA
Source organism: Aeromicrobium sp. Root344 (assembly GCF_001425755.1). Taxonomy (GTDB): domain Bacteria; phylum Actinomycetota; class Actinomycetes; order Propionibacteriales; family Nocardioidaceae; genus Aeromicrobium. Next base: position 2,332,651 of record NZ_LMDH01000001.1, read on the forward strand.
TCGTGCGTGCCGACGAGGTCTCCGACGAGCGCTGCGTCCGTGATGTCGCCGACGACGAGCCGGCAGCGGTCCGCCGGCAGCCCGTCGAGGCTCACGCGGCTCGACGCGTAGGTCAGCTTGTCGAGCACCGTGACGTCCAGGTCGGTCTCCTCGACGAGGTGCCGGACGAAGTTGGCGCCGATGAAGCCGGCTCCTCCGGTCACCAGGACGTTGCGCATGGGGCTCAGCGTAGTAGTGCCTCGTGCACCGCCACCTAGGATGACCGGCATGCGGGGAATCATCCTGGCCGGTGGCACCGGCTCGCGGCTCGACCCCGTGACGCGTGCCGTGAGCAAGCAGCTCCTGCCGGTCTACGACAAGCCGATGATCTACTACCCGCTGTCGACGCTGATCCTTGCCGGCATCACCGACGTCCTGGTCATCACGACACCGCACGACGCCGCGCAGTTCGAGCACCTCCTGGGCGACGGCTCGCAGTTCGGCATCTCGATCACGTACGCCGTGCAGCCGAGTCCCGACGGTCTCGCGCAGGCCTTCGTGATCGGCAAGGAACACATCGGCAGCCAGTCCGCAGCGCTCGTCCTGGGCGACAACATCTTCTACGGTGCGGGCCTCGGGACCCAGCTCGCGAAGTACACCGACGTCGAAGGCTCACTGATCTTCGGCTATCGCGTCGCGGACCCGTCGGCATTCGGCGTCGTGGAGCTCGACGACAACGGTGCGGCGATCTCGCTGGAGGAGAAGCCCGCAGCGCCCAAGAGCCTCTATGCCGTGCCGGGCCTCTACTTCTATGGCAACGATGTCGTCGGGATGGCCGAGAGCCTCCGGCCGTCCGCACGCGGCGAGCTCGAGATCACCGACCTCAACCGTCGCTACCTCGACGAGGGACGGTTGCGGGTCGAGCCGCTGGAGCGGGGCGTCGCGTGGCTCGACACCGGCACGTTCGACTCGCTCGGCGAGGCCGGCGAGTTCATCCGTACGGTGCAGAAGCGGCAGGGGCTGTCGATCGGTTGTCCCGAGGAGGCCGGTTGGCGGCTCGGGCGGTTGAGCGACGACGAGCTGCGGCGTCAGGCCGAGGCGTACGCGAAGAGCGGCTACGGCGACTACCTGCTCGGCCTGCTTGAGCACGGTTGAACGCTCGCTGTTCATCCGGCAGCCACCTGCTCGCAGCCACCGAGTCATGCCGCCCCGTCATCGTGAAGGCATGACAGCAATCGCGCTGACCCTTGCGCTCGGCCTCGGCCTGGCGTTCGCCGAGTCCGGACTCGGCCTCGGCATCGTGCTGCCCGGCGAGACGGCGATCGTGGTCCTGGCTGCCACGATGGGCTCGCCCGTGGAGATGGTTGCGCTCGGGATCGTCGTGATGGTCGGCGCCACGTGTGGCGATCACGTCGGCTACCTCCTGGGTCGTCGCTATGGCGACGCACTGCGTGAGACGAAGGCAGTCAAGCGCCTCGGCGTACGCCACTACGATCGCGCGACCGACTTGCTGCGGCGTCGCGGCGGGCTCGCGGTGTTCGCCACCCGGCTCGTGCCGATCGTCCGTACCCTCACGCCTGCAGCTGCTGGCGCGTCGGGCCTGGAGTACCGCAGGTTCGCGCCCGCGTCGCTCGCGGGTTCTGCCACGTGGTCCGCGGCCTACGTCGGCGGCGGCTCGACCGTGGCCGCGGTGACCGCGATGGCGACCGACGCGTTCGGGCGGGCCACCTGGCTGTTGCTGGTGCTGCTCGCAGTGGGCCTGATCCCGGTGCTGATCGTTCGCACCGTCGCGGGCGTACGCCCGGTGTCTGCCGCACCGGACGTGGCGTCCCTCGAGCTCGCTGCCCGGCGGTCGAGGTTCTCGCCGCTGGTCAGCGACCTCCAGCACTAGAGAATCAGCAGACCGGCCACGACCGCGGGGATCGCGCCGAGCAGGATCCACGGTGCGAACGCCGGTCGACGGTGGACCAGCCGGATCGCACCGAGCGCCACGATCCCGATGATCGCCATGACGACGAGCAGGATCGTGCCGTCGCTCCGGCGGCCGTCGTCCACGATGCTGCGGATCACGGCGATCAGCGCGCCGATGGGGAACGACGAGACGGCGAGGATCAGGAACGACACGACCCACCGCTGCACCTGCTCGGTCGTGAGCTCGCGGCGTACGCGCGTCCGGGACATGAGCACAGTATGTTGCCGGCCGTCCGTGGCCGGTGCGGTGGTCGTCAGTCGCGTACGGGTCGGCTGATGCGGTAGCGGACGAACGAGGGCACCGCGAGCGAGGCGACCACGACGCCGACGACGACGAGGACCCCGCCACCGGCCGATGCCGCCGCCGTGCCGACCGCGGCAGCGGTGGCCCCGTGCAGGGTGTCGGCGATGCGCGGACCGCCGGCGACGACGACGATGAAGACTCCTTGCAGGCGGCCCCGCACGGCATCGTCCGCGGCAGACTGGAGCATGCTGCTCCGGAACGCCGCCGAAGCGGTGTCGGCGGCGCCACCGATCACGAGCATCAGGAGCGCGACGACCAGCATGGGGGTGCGCCAGTGGTCGGCGAGGCCCACGCCGGTGCCGAAGCCGACCATCGCCAGGCCCCAGATGAGGATGCAGACGACGACGGCCCGACCCTGCCGCTCGACACGGGAGACCCACCCGCTGAAGATGCCGCCGATGACGGCTCCGGCAGGGATCGCGGCGAACAGCAGGGCGAAGACCAGGCCGCCGCTGTCGGGTCCGCCGAAGTCGAGGTGGGCGATCTCGGGAAACAGCGCCCGCGGCATGCCGAAGACCATCGCGATGAGGTCGACGACGAACGACATCAGCAGCACGGGCTGCGTGCGCAGATAGGTGAAGCCCTCGATGACGGCCTTGATCCCCGGCACCCCGGCCGCCGCGTCGAGCACCGGAAGGCGCGGCAGCCGGACGACGGCGCTGAGCGTGGCGAACAGCGTGAACGTGTCGATCAGGTACATCCACTCGAACCCGATGACCGGGATCAGGACACCGGCGACCAGCGGCCCCGCGATGGCGCCGGCCATCATGACCGTGGTGTTGAGCGAGTTGGCGGCGGGCAGCAGGGTCAGGTCGAGCAGCTTGGGCAGGACCGCGCTGCGGGTCGGCTGGTTGACGGCGAAGAACGCCTGCTGGACCGAGAACAGCGCGAGCAGGAGCCACACGTTGGTGTTGCCGGCGGCGGCCTGCAGCCAGAACAGCGCACTGGTGACGATCAGGCCGATCGTCGTGAAGATGAGGATGGTCCGGCGGTCGAACACGTCCGCGAGCGCACCACCGTAGAGGCCGAACACGATCAGGGGCACGAGCCCGAAGACGCCGGCGAGCCCGACATAGGCCGAGGAGCCGGTGTCGGCATAGATCTGCGCGGGGACCGCGACGACGGTCAGCTGGGCGCCGACGACCGTGATGATGTTGGCGGTCCAGAGCCTGCGGAAGTGCTGGTTGCGCAGCGGCCGGGTGTCGGCGAAGAAGTGGGAGAAGGATCGCCGTGCCACGTCAGGACAATCTACGGCACGCTCCCAGCGCGCCTCGGGTCAGGAGAAGGCAGCGATGTCGATCAGGATCCACGTCTGCTCGGCGCGGCCCAGCAGCTCGCCGTCGGCGGTGTAGAGCGCGGTGTCGGCCAGGAACTTGCGCCCCTCCTGGGACTCGAGGTGGCCGACCGCGAGGCACGGCTCGCCAGCGCGGGGCCGGCGCTCGACCTGCGCCGTCATCCGGCCGAGCACCATGGTGTTGCGGCTGAAGTCGGCCGCCCAGCCGCCGGGGCAGTCCAGCGCGGCCCAGGTGACCGGCAGGTCGAGGCCGTCCTCGCCGTCGAACGCCTCGTGCGGCGTCCAGGGCGCGGCGGTCAGGCCGGGCTCGGCGGGGTCGACCGGGCCCGCGAACAGGCGCAGGCCGTCGCCCTCGTCGCGCGCCGTGCCGCACGTGAAGCAGTGGTCGAACGGGTGGTGGGTGAAGCCCGGGTAGTGCGCCACGCCGGCGGCGGCCTCCTCGGGCGTCGGGCAGGCCGCCACATCACGCGAGAACGCCCCGGGTGCCGCATCGCCGATCACGGCGCCGCCCGCGGTCAGCAGCCGGACCTGGTCGCCGTCGCGCTCCCAGCTGAGCGGTACGTCCAGCGGCGGCGGGATGCGCAGGGTCGAGGTGACCGGTCCGTCGCTGTCGACCTCCTGGCCCAGCAGGCCGGCGACATAGCCGCCGTTGCCGGAGTGGAGGGGACCGTTGAACTGCCCGGGAATCGTGACCACCCGACCACCCTAGGTCGTGATCGCCGCGTAGCGACGCAGTGACTCCCGGCGCTCCGCCGCGTGGTCGACCATCGGGGGCGGGTAGTCCGCCGGCGGCTCGTCCAGCTCCCACGGCGTGTGCACGTGGCGGGCGTCGACGTCGGCGAGCTCGGGCACCCAGCGGCGTACGTAGGCGCCGTCGGGGTCGAACTTCTTGCCTTGAGTCATCGGGTTGAACACCCGGAAGTACGGCGCCGCGTCCGTGCCGCAGCCGGCGACCCACTGCCAGCCGTGCTGGTTGGAGGCGAGGTCGGCGTCGACCAGCAGCTCGAGGAAGTGCCGGGCGCCGTGCTGCCACTCGATGTGGAGGTCCTTGACGAGGAAGCTCGCGACGATCATGCGTACGCGGTTGTGCATCCAGCCCTCGCCCTTGAGCTGCCGCATGCCGGCGTCGACGATCGGGATGCCGGTGAGGCCGGCCTTCCACACCTCCAGGGCCTCACCCGGCTCGTCGTGATCCATCGCGGCGAACGCGGGGTTGTAGTAGCCGAACGCCGAGTCGGGGCGTTGGTGCAGCACATCGGCGTAGAACTCGCGGAACGCGAGCTCCCGGACGTACGCCGCGGCGCCCTGCGAGCGAAGCGGCGCGAGGTCGGCCAGCATCGTGCGCGGGTGGATCGTGCCCCACTTGAGGTGCACCGACATGCGGGACGTCCGGTCGTCACCGGGCAGGTCGCGGGCCCCGGCGTAGTCGGCGACGTCGTCGGCGAGGAACGCCTGCCAGCGGTCCGCGGCGGCCTGCTCGCCGAGGGGCGGCAGCGTCATCCCGGCCGGCACAGCGACGGCGGGGACCTGGTGCGTACGCCCGTCGGGCCGGATCCACGGCACGTCGGTCACCTCCGGCGCGGGCCCGCGCCAGCCGTGCTCGCGCCACGCCCGCGCGTACGGCGTGAAGACCCGGTAGCCCGAGCCATCGGCCTTCGTGACGCGCCCCGGTGCCACGGCGTACGGCGAACCGGTCCTGACGAGAAGGATGTCGTGCCGGGCGAGCGCCTCCTCGACGCGGCGATCGCGACGGGCGCCGTACGGGGCGAAGTCGCCCGCGACGTGCACGCTCGTGGCGCCAGCGGCACGAGCGACGCGGACGACCTCGTCGACCGGATCGCCGTGCACGACGTGCAGGCCGCCGAGGCGTTCGGAGAGGCCGGCCAGGAGCCGCGACAGCGCGGCCGTGCGGGCCCGGGCCGCGGTCGTCCACAGCTGGTCGTCGAGCACGAACAGCGGCACCACGCCATCCGCCCCGCAGGCGAGCGCTTCGTGGATCGCCGGATTGTCACGCAGCCGCAGGTCCCGTCTGAACCACATCACCGAGGTCGTCACGTGTCCCATTGTCCGGTGGGGACGGCGAGGCCGCAGGACGTGGAACAATGGCCTGGTGAGCGAGCTGATCGACACCACCGAGATGTACCTCCGCACGGTCTACGAGCTGGAAGAGGAGGGCATCACGCCGTTGCGCGCGCGCATCGCCGAGCGCCTCCACCAGAGCGGCCCGACCGTCAGCCAGACCGTGGCCCGCATGGAACGCGACGGGCTGCTCACGGTCGAGGGTGACCGGCACCTCGAGCTGTCGCCCAAGGGCCGCCAGCTCGCGACCCGCGTGATGCGCAAGCACCGGCTCGCGGAGCGGCTGCTGACCGACATCATCGGCCTCGAGATCGAGTACGTCCACGAAGAGGCCTGCCGCTGGGAGCACGTGATGTCCGAGCAGGTCGAGCGCCGGCTCGTCGAACTGCTCGAGCACCCGACGGAGTCGCCCTACGGCAACCCGATCCCCGGGCTGGCCGAGCTGGGCGAGCTGGGCGAGGACGCCGACTTCCTCGAAGGCGTCCAGCCGATGACCAAGGCGGTCAGCGGAGCCGTCGAGCCGATCCGTCTCGTGGTGCGCCGCATCGCCGAGGAGCTGCAGAAGGACACCGAGGTCATGTCGGTGCTCCGCAGGGTCGGGGCGCTGCCCGGCAACGACATCTTGGTGTCGCAAGGGCACGACGGCCTGGTCGTCGCACGGCAGGGCGAGACCGCCGAGATCGACGCCGAGGCAGCCGTCCACGTCTTCGTGTCGCTCTGATCGTCGGGGTCGCCCCGTAGGCCCTCCCGGTTCTTCGTGGGGGATGCCCCTGGTTCTCGCCCTTCTCGCCGGGTTGTGGCCCTTCTGTGGTGGACCGGCTGGCAGAATTGACCCATGACCGTCGGGACCGCCTTCAAGAGCTGGTTCCGACGCACGGGCAGCGAGATCCTCGGCTGGATCCTGACGGTCGCCGGCATCATCCTCATCCCGGCACCGGGCCCCGGCACCTTGGTTCTCGTCGCCGGCATCTCGTTGCTGTCGCGCAACTACGTCTGGGCGCAGAAGCTGCTCGGCCCGCTCGAGCGCAGGGCGATCGAGGCCGCCAAGTTCGGCGTCGCGACGTGGCCGCGGATCTTCCTCAGCTTCCTGGGCGGGGTGTGGCTCGTGGCGCTGGGCGTCGTGTGGTTCATCAGCCCGGAGATCCCCGAGTTCTCGATCCTCAGCGTGGGCTTCGGGCCGCAGCTCCCGGCTCATGGCTGGGGCACGGCGATCGGGCTGTGGACGTCGGCGATCGCCGCCTGGGGCCTGCTGGCCTACAGCGTCGTGCGCTGGCACGAGCCCCGCAGGCCCAAGGCCGAGACTCACTCGAACGCGTAGCGGGCCAGCTCCTTGCCGTCCAGGCTGAACGTCCAGTAACCGTTCTCGCTGTACTCGTTCGACACGTAGACCGAGAACGTCGGCTCCGCACCGGAGCTGCGGATCACGACGTACGTCGACGAGACGTCCTCGACCCCCAGCACCGAGGGCGAGCGCTTGACCGCCCGCGCGTACGCCGCAGGGTCGACCGCTGCCAGGTCGATCGAGACGGCGCCGGCCGGCCGGCTGCCCTTGCTCGGCTCACCCTCGAAGCCCTTGGCGAAGTACCAGTTCTCCACGCGGCGCTCGTCGTCCTTCATGACGACCTCGATGCTGGCGTAGTCCGGATAGATCGCGGCCGAGTCCACGATCGTCGTGCCGAACTTCGCCTTGGTCAGCGCCACGAGCTGCTCGAACCCCTCCGCCGTGTGGAGCTCGAGCTTCTCCTTGGGGTTCGGCGCCTGGGCGGTCGAACCCGGGGTCGTCGGCTCGTCGCTGTCGCCACCGGCGCTGGAGACCCACACCACGACCGCGATCGCGGCGGGAACCAGCAGCGCGAGGAGCAGGCGAAGCAGGAAGCGACGCGACAGCCGTGTCGTGGAGGCGTCGCTGGAGGACGTCGTGAAGGCGGCGGCGACCTTCGACGGGAGCTTGGCGGCAGGTCCGAGGTCCGCGACGAGGTCGGCGAGCTCCTGCAGCGTCGTGGCCTGCAGCGCTGCCTGCGTACGCGCTTCGCGCTCCGCGTCGTTGATGCGGCCGTCCGCGTAGGCGGCTTCGATGTCCTCCAGGCAGCTGTCGCGGTCAGCATCGCTCGCTCGGGTGGACACCATGCCGAGCACGATATCGGGACTCGCGCATCCGGCGGGTCGTAACCGCTGACCTCGGCGGGCGTTGTTCACCAGGGGACGAAAGGTGACCGAAGTGCGCATGCGGATCGGACGAACGGCCGGAGCCATCGGGCTCGTCGCGACCATGATCGCCGCGGGCTCGTCCGGAGCCACTGCTGCCGATGACGGCGGACTGCGGCGCACGGCCACGGAGATCCTCGCGACCGCCACGCCGGGCGACCCGCTCAAGGTCGTGACCACGACCCGCACCTCGGGTGCGCCCAGGATCACCACGACCGTCGCGTCCAGCCGCGCCAACGCTCTCGACCTCATCCTCGCCGGGCTCAAGAAGCGGACCACCGTGGGCGTCGACATCGCGCACGAGGTGCACATCGACCTCTCCGACGACCCGCTGCGGGCCAAGCAGTGGGCGCTCACCAGGCTCGGCGCCGAGACGGCCTGGAAGACCTCGACGGGCCGCGGCGTCGTCGTCGCGGTCATCGACACCGGGGTGCGGGCCGGCCACGTCGACCTCCGGGGCCACATCCTCACGGGCTACGACTTCATCGCGCCGGGCACCCCGCCGACCGACGAGAACGGCCACGGCACGCACGTTGCCGGCATCATCACGGCGATCGCCAACAACGGGCGCGGCATCGCGGGCCTCGCGCCCAACACGCGGGTGCTGCCCGTACGCGTCCTGGACCACGCCGGGGTGGGCGACTCCGCCACGGTGGCCAAGGGGATCGTGTGGGCGGTCGACCACGGTGCCAAGGTCATCAACCTGTCCCTGTCGTCGACCCGCAGCGACACCGCCGGCCGTGCCGCCGTCGCGTACGCGCTCTCCCGGAACGTCGTGGTGGTGGCCGCGGCAGGCAACAACGGATGCGGCCTGTTCGGGTCGCCGCGCACCTATCCGGCCAGCTATGACGGCGTGTTGGGGGTCGGCGCCATCCAGTCCAACGGGGCGGTCGCGTCCTTCTCGAGCTGTGGCAGCTGGGTCGACGTCGCCGCACCCGGCAGCGGCATCCTGTCGACCACGTCCGCCACCCCGGATCCCTCGCTCGGCTGCCCCCCGCACTACTGCACGCTGTCGGGGACGTCGATGGCCTCGCCCTACGCGGCGGCCGCAGCGGCGCTCGAGATCGCCAAGGTCGGCTCCGGGGTGAGCCAGGCGACGATCCGCTCGCTCATCCAGTCGACCGCCGACGATGCGGGATCCCGGGGCTACGACACGCGAACGGGCTACGGCGTCATCAACCCGCTCCGGATGCTCAGCCGTTGAGCCTGCTCAGGGCGCCCTGTACTCCGTGACCGTCGCGCCGGTGAGGCGCATCGTCCAGTAGCCGGTGTCGTTCGAGGCATTGGTGACGTAGACCGACATGACCGCGCGCCCCGAGCGGCTGTCGAAGATGAGATAGGTCCGGTCGGCGTCGCGGACGTTGAGCTGGGCGGGTGCGCGCCGGATCGCGCTGGTCAACGCCGTGACGCGTACGTCGCGCAGGTCCGACGACTTCGAGCCGGGCCGACGCGGGCTCGCGGTCGGGTTGTAGGGGAAGCTGCCGTTGTAGTACCAGCGCTGCGAGTGGTCGGGGTCGCCGGAGATCGGCACCTCGATCGTCGCGTAGTCGGGATAGATCACGGCGCTGAGGTAGCGCGTGCTGCCGAGCTTGGCGCGCATGTCGTCACGGAGCTTGACGAAGCCGTTGCGGGTCAGCAGATCGGGGTGAGGCGCCGCCGTCGCGGTCGGCCGGGTGATGCCCGGGATGGCCGGGCCCGTCGGGGAGCTGTCGGTCGTGCTGTCGAACAGCGAGGTGGCGAACGCTGCGCCAAGGGCGAGGCCCCCGATGACCAGGGCCCAGAGCAGCACGCGGCGCAATTCGCTGCCTGCCGCGAACCGTCCCACCGTACGTCCGAGCCGCGGGCTCGTGAGGGCGTCGCCGACGACGGTGCCGAACGACTCCTTCGACGCGGGTGCAGCCGCCGGCGCCCGGCCGTGGTCGGTCACCAGTGCGGCGAGCTCCGACAGGGTCGTCGCACCGGCGACCTTGGATGACCGGGTCGCGAACTCGGCGGCGTCGATCCGGCCGCTGGACAACAGCCCCTTGAGCTCGTCGAACGCCCCGCGTCGATCCTCGTCAGTCGCCGGCACGCCCTCCATGCAGCGCAGCGTAGCCACGCAGCGGCCCTCCCGGAGGTGAAATCACCTCACGGGTCCTCTGGCTCCCGACCGTGCGCATGGCAGAGGATGGGTGCATGAGTGCTCACGAGTGTGATGTCGTCGTTGTCGGTCTCGGGCCGGGAGGTGAAGCGCTCGTCGCGCGACTGGCCAAGGCCGGGCTCGCCGTGGTGGCGGTCGAGGCCGAGCTCGTGGGCGGTGAGTGTCCCTACTGGGGCTGCATCCCGTCCAAGATGTTCATCCGTGCCGGCAACCTCCTCGCCGAGGCCCGCCGGATCGCGCGGCTGTCGGGCGCCGCGACGGTGACCCCTGACTTCTCCCTCGTCGCCAAGCGGATCCGCGACGAGGCCACCGACAACTGGGACGACACCGTCGCGGCCGACCGGATCACCGCAGCCGGGGCGACGCTCGTACGCGGGCACGGCCGGCTGGCCGGCGATCGTACGGTCGAGGTCAACCCGTCGACAGGCTCAGGACAAGCCGAGACGTACGTGGCGGCCAAGGGCGTCGTGCTCAACACCGGCACGACCGCAGCGGTGCCGCCGATCCCGGGGCTCGCCGAGACGCCGTTCTGGACCAACCGCGAGGCGCTCAAGGCCGAGCAGGCTCCCGCCTCGCTGATCGTGATCGGCGGCGGAGCGATCGGCCTCGAGCTCGCCCAGGCCTACTCACGCTTCGACACCGAGGTCACGGTGCTCGAGGTCGCGCCGCGCATCCTCGCCCCCGAGGAGCCCGAGTCGTCCGAGCTGCTGGCCACGGTGTTCGAGTCCGAGGGCATCGGCGTCCATGCCGGCATCACGATCGACCGGGTCGACCACGACGGCAGCCGGTTCACGGTGACGTGCGGCGGCACGACGTACGAGGCCGAGCAGCTGCTCGTGGCAGCCGGCCGCAGGTCGCGGGTCGACGACATCGGGCTCGAGACGGTCGGCGTCGAGGCCGGCAAGTTCCTCACGGTGGGCGACGACATGCAGGTGACGGATGGCCTCTGGGCGATCGGTGACATCGTCGGCCGCGGCGCGTTCACGCACCTGTCGATGTATCACGCGGAGCGCGCCGCCAAGGCGATCCTCGACGAGCCCTTGGGGGCGTACGACGACAGCTTCCCGCGCGTCACGTTCACGGACCCGGAGGTCGGCGGCGTCGGCCTCACCGAGGCGCAGGCCCGCGACAAGGGCATCGACGTACGCGTCGGGCTGACCGACGTCGCGGCGAGCAGCCGGGGCTTCGTCCACGGCGTCGGCAACGCAGGGTTGATCAAGGTCATCATCGACACCGATCGCGACATCATCGTCGGCGCGACCAGCGCCGGGCCGACGGGCGGCGAGACGCTCTCGGCGCTGGCGTTCGCCGTACGCGCGGAGATCCCGCTCGAGACGCTGCGCAACACGGTCTACGCCTACCCGACGTTCTGGCGGGCGATCGAGTCGGCGCTCTGACCCTGCGGGCGCTCGGGCAGACTGGGCCCATGCGGATCACGGTGCTGTCGGGTGGGGTCGGTGGGGCCAACTTCCTCAAGGGGCTGCTGGCCGCGGTGGGACCCGACGACGAGGTCACGGTCATCGGCAACACCGCCGACGACATCTGGTTGTTCGGCCTGCGGGTGTGCCCCGACCTCGACACGGTGATGTACACCCTCGGCGGCGGCATCGACCCCGAGCGCAAGTGGGGCCGCACCGACGAGACGTGGAACGCCAAGGAGGAGCTGACGGCCTACGGCGTCGACAAGACCTGGTTCGGGCTCGGCGACCGCGATCTCGCGACGCACCTCATCCGCACGCAGATGTGGCACGAGGGCGTCGGCCTCGCCGCGATCACCGAGCGGCTCTGCGAGCGCTGGCAGCCCGGCGTGCGCCTGCTCCCGATGACCGAGGACCAGGTCGAGACCCACATCGGGATCGACGGCGCCGACGGGATCGACACGATCCACTTCCAGGAGTACTGGATCCGGCTCGGCGCTCGCGTCCCGGTGCGTGAGGTCACCTTCAAGGGCGCCGACGAGGCCACGGCAGGTCCGGGTGTCGTCGAGGCGATCCTCAGCGCCGACCGGGTGATCCTCCCGCCGTCCAACCCGATCGTGTCGATCGGTGCGATCCTGTCGGTCGCCCAGGTCGCCACCGCACTGCGTACGACCTCGGCTCCGGTCGTCGGCGTCTCGCCGATCATCGGTGGCGCCGCGGTGCGGGGCATGGCCGATCAGCTGCTGACCGGCCTCGGCATCCAGATCAGCGCCGCCGGGGTGGCTCGCCATCACGGTGCGCGCCCCTCCGGTGGGGTGCTCGACGGCTGGCTCGTCGACAGCGCCGACGCAGAAGAGCTGGGCTCGATCGAGGCTGCGGGCATCACCGCCAGGGCAGTGCCGCTCTACATGACGGACACGGCGGCCACGGCCCAGCTGGCCCGTGACACGCTCGCCCTCGCCGACTCGTTGGCCGACGGGCGCTGACATGGTGCTGCGCGCGTGGCCGCTGGAGGGCATCGGCGAGATCCGGCCCGGCGACGACCTCGCCGCGATCATCGTGGATCACCTGACCGAGCCCCTCGAGGCCGGCGACGTGGTCGTCGTGACCAGCAAGGTCGTCAGCAAGGCGGCTGGGCTGGCGACGGCCGGTGACCGGGACTCGCTGATCGACGCCGAGACCGACCGGGTCGTCGCTCGCCGCGGCCAGACGCGCATCGTCCGTACGCACTCCGGGCTGACCCTCGCGGCGGCCGGGATCGACGCGTCCAACCTCGAAGCCGGCTCCGTCATCCCGCTGCCCCGAGACCCGGACGGCGCGGCTCGCGACCTGCGGGGCCGCCTCGAGGACCTGGCGGGCGTACGCCTCGGGGTCATCGTGAGCGACACCGCCGGACGCGCGTGGCGCATCGGACAGACCGACATCGCGATCGGCGCGTCTGGCGTGGCGCCCTACCTGTCATTCGCCGGGGTCGAGGACGCGTACGGCAACCTCCTCGCGGTCACCTCGCCCGCGATCGCCGACGAGATCGCCGGCACGGCCGAGCTGGTGGCGGGCAAGCTCGACGGACAGCCCGTCGTCGTGGTGCGCGGACTGCCGGCGGCGTGGCTCGACTCCGACGAAGGCGCCGCGGCGCTCATCCGCGACGACGACGGCGACCTGTTCGGTCTCGGCGCCCGCGACGCCGTGCTGGCAGCGGTGTCGCGGGGTGAGCTGCCGCGGGGCTTCCCGGTCGCCGACGAGGGCGACGACCTGCTGGCTCTCGCGCGGGCCGGCACGGACCTCTCGCTGGCTGACGTGACCGTCGCGGCCGACGGTTCGCTGGAGGTGCGTGCCCTGAGCGAGGACGGTGCGCCCGAGGCGCACGTCGAGGCCGGTGCGCTGGCCGAGCGGCTGCGGATCCTCGCCCGCGCCCTGCGCCGCGAGATCGTGATCGCCGTCGTCAGCGACTGAGTGCTGAGGCCTCGTCGGCCGTGAGGTCGGCGTACGCCTGGCGGGTGTGCGGGCCGAGCCCGAGGCGTTCGGCCGCGGCGAGATCGGCCAGCACGTCGACGTCCTGACGCAGTGCGCTCGGTGCCGGCAGCTCGTAGGCGCCGAAGCCGCGATGGCGCTCCGCCGAGCCCGGACCGTAGCCGGGGCGCATCATCCCGGCCGAGAGACTCGTCAGGATCGTGGTGCCGTCACCGTTGGCGTCCGCGACGAACGCGAACGGGTGAGCCGTCGCCTGACCCAGCAGCTCGCCGAGGCCGACGGGTGTCAGGGCCGGCAGGTCCGACGGGACGACGGCGACCGGGCCGTCCGGCCGGTGCTTGCCGGCCCACGCGATGCCGTGCCGGATCGCCGAGCCCAGGGTGTCGAGCGACCGGTCAGCGGGCTCCTGGATGACGTGGGCACCGGCGGCGCGGACGTGGTCGACGACCAGGTCGCCCTGCGTCACGACCACGACGTCACGGACCTCCGGGCAGGCGAGCACGGCGGTGAGCGTGTCGCGGGCGAACGCCTCGGCCAGTGCGCGGCGTACGTCCGGATCGGCGTGCAGGCGCGACTTGGCCCGGTCCCAGGCCTTCATCGGCACGATGGCGGTGTACGTCATCCGGCCGCCTTGACGGGGGACAGCCGGCCGTACGTCGTGGTGCGCTGGACGGCGGGTCGCCCGGCCAGGGCCGCCATCGTCTCGAGCTCCTCGATCGACTTGCGGGAGCCGTTCGTCGAGCCGGCCATGCGGCTGATGGTCTCCTCCATGAGGGTGCCGCCGAGGTCGTTGACGCCACCCTGCAGGATCTGCGTGCAGGTGTCGGGGCCGAGCTTGACCCACGAGCACTGGATGTTGTCGATCAGGCCGTGCAGCATGATCCGCGCCAGGGCGTGCACGGCGCGGTTGTCCCGCACCGACGGCCCGGGCCGGGCGACGCCGGCGAGGTAGATCGGCGACGACTGGTGCACGAACGGCAGCGGCACGAACTCGGTGAAGCCGCCGGTCTCGCGCTGCAGGTCGCCGATCGTGCGCAGGTGACCGACCCAGTGACCGGGGTGGTCGACGTGGCCGTACATCATCGTCGAGGTCGTGGGCAGGCCGACGTCGTGGGCCGTGCGAATGACGTCGAGCCACTCCGACGTCGGCAGCTTGCCCTTGGTCAGCACCCACCGCACGTCGTCGTCGAGGATCTCCGCGGCCGTGCCGGGCAGCGAGTCGACGCCGGACTCCTTGGCCTGCACGAGGAAGTCGCGCACCGACATGCCGGTGCGCGTCACGCCGTTCATGACCTCCATGGGGCTGAACGCGTGGACGTGCAGGCCGGGCTCGCGCTGCTTGACCGCGGCGGCGATGTCGAAGTAGGCGGTGCCGGGCAGCTCGGGATCGATCCCGCCCTGCATGCAGACCTCGGTGGCGCCGAACGCCACGGCCTCGGTGGCCCGGTCGCCGATCTCGTCGAGCGACAGCGTGTAGGCGTCGGCGTCCGTGCGCCGTTGGGCGAACGCGCAGAAGCGGCAGCCCGTGTAGCAGACGTTGGTGAAGTTGATGTTGCGGTTGACGATGTAGGTCACCTCGTCGCCGACCGCCTGCCGGCGCAGGTCGTCCGCCAGTGCCGTGACCGCGTCGAGCTGGGCGCCCTCCGCGGTCATCAGGGTCAGCGCGTCCGCGTCCGACAGCCCCGAGGGGTCGCGCTCGGCCGCCCGCATCGCCGCGGCGAACCCGCCGTCGCCGACACCGACGAGCGCTGCGTCGCGCCCGGGCTGGCTGTCGCGCAGCACCGACCAGTCGCCGTAGACGTCCTCGAAGTCGCTGCGCCGGTCGGTCGTACGCCCGACCGTGTCGATCTCGGTGTGCAGGTCGGTGCGGCCCTTCGAGAGCCAGCCGGTGGTGGACCAGCCGCCGTCGGGCTCCTGCCAGGGCAGTCCCTCCGGGATCGCGTCGGCGCGGGCGAGCCCGTCGTCGGCGACGAGGGCGTCGACGTGCGGCCGCAGGCGCGGGTCGAGCCACGGCTCGGACAGGAACTGCGGGTGCGCCGTGAGCCGCTCGGTCAGCGTGAACCCGCGCTCGGCGGCCAGCTCGGCCAGCGCCGTGATCTGCGGCCACGGCTTCTCGGGGTTGACGTGGTCGGGGGTCAGCGGACTGATGCCGCCGAAGTCGTCGACGCCGGCGTCCAGCAGCGCGCGGCAGTCGTCGAGCCCCACGAGGTTGGGCGGCGCCTGGACCCGCATCGCGGGCCCCATCAGGACGCGCGTCGTGGCGATCGCGGCGAGGTACTCCTCGACCTCGAGGTCCGGGGTCAGCCGCATGGCGGTGTCATCCTTGGACACGAAGTTCTGGATGATGACTTCCTGGATCGAGCCGTACGTCCGGGCGATCCGACGCAGCTCGAAGATGCTCTCGACGCGGTCCTCGATCGTCTCGCCGATGCCGATCAGGAGCCCGGTCGTGAAGGGGATGTTGAGCCGGCCGGCATCCTCGAGCACCCTCAGGCGTACGGTCGGGTCCTTGTCGGGGCTGGCGTAGTGGGCCTCGCCCTTCTCCTCGTACAGGCGACGGCTCGTCGTCTCGAGCATCATGCCCATTGACGGGGCGGTCGGCTTGAGCCGCGACATCTCCTTCCAGCTCATGACGCCGGGGTTGAGGTGCGGCAGCAGCCCGGTCTCCTCGAGCACCCGGATCGCCATCGCGCGTACGTACTCCAGCGTGCTGTCGTAGCCGGCGGCCTCGAGCCACTCCTTGGCGTCGTCCCAGCGGTCCTCGGGCCGGTCGCCGAGCGTGAACAGCGCCTCCTTGCAGCCCATCGCGGCACCCTTGCGGGCGATGTCGAGCACCTCGTCGGGCGACAGGAACGGGGCGGGCAGGCGGTTCGGGGTCGTCGCGAACGTGCAGTAGTGGCAGCGATCGCGGCAGAGCCGGGTCAACGGGATGAAGACCTTCTTGCTGTACGTCACGACGCCCGGCCGGCCGGCCGCCTCGAGACCCGCGTCTCGGACCCGCGCCGCCGCCGCCATGAGCCGCCGCAGCTCGTCACCTCGGGCGCTCAGCAGTCCGGCGGCTTCGCGTGCGTCGATCGTCTTGCCCGCGACCGCCCGGGTCACTGCCCGGGTGATCTCGCGGTCGCTCGGTGCGCTCATTCAGCAATTGTGGTCCCCGCCTCCACGCGCGGAGTCGCCGACCCGCTCAGTGGACGCTTCAGGCTCGCCGCAGGATGCGCAGGACCTGGCGTTCGAGGGTGCGGCTCATGGGAGACCCGGGCGCGACGCGGCGATGGTCGGCCCGCACCGTGATGCCATCCTCGAACAGGTCGATGATGCGCGGATCGACGTACGACGTCCGGGCGATCGCCGGCGTGTTGCCGAGGTGCTCCGACACCTCGCGCATCGCCGCGGCGACGGACTTCTTGCGCCGGGTCGGCGTGCTGCGGTCGCTGCGCGCCAGGGCGAGCGCGGCGATCGAGGTGCCGCGCCACGTCCGGAAGTCCTTGGCCGTGTAGTGCTCGCCGATGATCTCCTTGACGTACGCGTTGACGTCGTCGGCGGTGAGGCCGTGCCACTGGCCAGCCTGCCGGTACGCCAGCAGGCGATCACCGCCGCCGCGGCGCCGGCGCAGCACCTCGATGACCTCCCGCACGCGCTGGTCGCGCACCGTGACCTCGACGAGCTGGCCGGACTTGGCCGGGTAGGAGAACGTCATGCCGCTCCCGGCGCCGTGGACGTGTCGCTTCTCCAGCGTCGTGAGCCCGTAGCTGCCGTTCTCCTCGACGTACCGCTCCGAACCGATGCGGAACATGCCGAGGTCGAGCAGGCTGAACGCCGTCGCGGCGACCCGCTCGAGGGTCAGGTCCTCGCCGGCCAGGTGGCGGCGCGCCTCGAGCCGGTGCTTGAGCAGCGACGCGGCGAAGCCCTCCATCCGCTCGAACTTCTCGGTGTCGCGGCGGGCCCGCCAGTCCGGGTGGTAGATGTACTGCCGTCGACCGGCTGCGTCGGTGCCGACGGCCTGCAGGTGGCCGTTCTCGACGGCGCAGATCCACACCTCGTTCCACGCCGGCGGGATCACGAGCTGCTTGCACCGCAGGACCTGCTCGGGCTCGAGGGGTCGGCCGTCCTCGTCGAGGAAGCGGAAGCCACGCCCGTGCCGGACCCGCGACCAGCCGGGTGATCTCGGGGACGTACGGCGGAGGCGGACCATGGTGAGATCACGCTAGGTGACCCGTGCGGAGCACGCATGTCGTAGCGGACCGGGCGCCCGCCGCGTGACCTCCCGGTCGGTCGGTCCGGCGGCCGTGCCATGGTTCAACCACCGGACACATGAGGAGAGCCACGTGGAGCTGAGGATCGGTTACAAGGCATCGGCCGAGCAGTTCGCGCCCAGGGAGCTCGTCGAGCTCGGCGTCCTCGCCGAGGCGGCCGGCATGGACACCGCCGTGGTGAGCGACCACTTCCAGCCGTGGCGGCACGAAGGTGGTCACGCGCCGTTCTCGCTGGCATGGCTGACCGCCGTCGGCGAGCGCACGTCCTCGATCCGCCTGGGCACGTCGGTCATGACCCCGACGTTCCGCTACAACCCCGCCGTGGTCGCGCAGGCGTTCGCGACGATGGGCTGCCTCTACCCGGGCCGCATCATCCTGGGCGTCGGCACCGGCGAGGCGCTCAACGAGGCGGCGTCGGGCTTCGTGGGGGAGTGGCCGGAGTTCAAGGAACGCTTCGCGCGGCTGCGGGAGGCTGTCGACCTGATGCGGCAGCTGTGGACCGGTGAGCGGGTCGACTTCGAAGGCGACCACTACCGCACGGTCGGGGCCTCGATCTACGACGTGCCCGACGGCGGGGTCCCGGTCTACGTCGCCGCCGGGGGACCCGTCGTGGCGCGCTATGCCGGCCGCAAGGGCGACGGCATGATCTGCACGTCCGGCAAGGGCATGGATCTCTACGAGGACAAGCTCATGCCCGCGCTCGCTGAGGGAGCGGACAAGGCCGGCCGGTCGACCGACGACATCGACCGCATGATCGAGATCAAGGTCTCGTACGACCCGGATCCGCAGGTCGCGCTCGAGAACACCCGGTTCTGGGCCCCGCTGTCGCTGACCGCCGAACAGAAGCACAGCATCGACGACCCGATGGAGATGGAGGCGGCTGCCGACGCCCTGCCGATCGAGCAGGTCGCCAAGCGGTGGATCGTCAGCTCGGACCCCGACGAGGTCGCAGCACTGGTCAAGCCGTACGTCGACGCGGGGCTCAACCACCTGGTGCTGCACGCGCCAGGACACGACCAGCGGCGCTTCCTCGAGCTCTTCTCGACCGACCTGGCGCCGCGGCTGCGGGCTCTGGGCTGAGGACCGGGCGCCGTGACGAAGGGCATCGACGAGCCGGACGGCCGCGGGCGGACGGGCCTCCACCTGACCGGGCTGGACCTCACCCGCAATCCCGACGTCGTCGTCAAGCACGTCGACGTGCTGGCCAACGACTGGTACGTGCTCCGCGCCACGACGTACGACATCCGCAAGTCGGACGGCAGCTGGCAGACCGAGCGCCGGGAGACGTACGACCGCGGCAACGGCGCGACGATCCTGCTCTACGACGCGGACCGGCGAACGGTGCTGCTGACGCGTCAGTTCCGGTTCCCTGCCTACGTCAACGGGCATCCTGACGGGATGTTGCTGGAGACGGCCGCGGGGCTGCTGGACGAGGACGACCCCGAGTCGGCGATCCGCCGCGAAGCCGTCGAGGAGACCGGTGTCGAGATCGGTGAGGTCGAGCACGTCTTCGATGTCTACATGAGCCCCGGTTCGGTGACCGAGAAGCTGCACTTCTACGCGGCGCCGTACCGCGCCGGCGACCTTCGCGGCACGAGCCACGGCATCGCCGAGGAGGGCGAGGACATCGAGGTCGTCGAGCTCGACATCGACGACGCCGTCGGTGCGATCGGTTCCGACGTCGCCGATGCCAAGACGATCATGCTGCTGCAGTGGGCTGTCCTGTCGGGACCGTTCGCCCAGTCCTGATCCCGCGGGCTCAGGACTGCTCGTCGTACGCCTCGCGCGCGGCCATGACGAGCTCGATGTTGGTCTCGGCCCAGGCGCTCAGCGCCAGCAGCGGTGTGTGCAGCGTGCGGCCGAGAGGAGTCAGCTCGTACTCGACGCGCGGCGGCATCTCGGCGTAGGCGTGCCGGGCGACGAGCCCGTCACGCTCCAGGTCGCGCAGCGTCTCGGTCAGCACCTTGCCGCTGATGCCCTGAACCGTGGCGCGGAGGTCGCCGAAGCGCAGCCGTTCCTTGCCGAGTGCGATGACGATCATGGCGGTCCACTTGTTGGCGATCCGGGCCAAGGACGTGCGTGAGGGGCAGGTCGCCGTCATCACGTTGAAGTCCGGATGCTGTGACATGGGCCACACCGCCTTTTCGTTACGTTGAGGTAACTGGTTACCAAAAGTGAGTATAGGGCTTCCAGTCATCCACAGAAGGAGCCGCACCCATGGCAACCACCACCACCGCTCGTACGTACGCCGAAGCCCTCACCGCCAAGGACTTCGCCACCGTCGCCGGCCTGTTCGCCGACGACGTCGTCTGGCACCAGCCCGGCTCTCACCGGTTCGCGGGTACGTTCCGCGGTCAGGCCGCGGTCAACGGTCACCTCGGCGCGCTGATGGGAGCGTCGCAGGGCACGTTCGAGCTGGCCGTGATCGGCGACCCGATGATCAACGGCGACCTCGCCGCGATGCAGGTCGAGTTCGGCGCACAGCGCGACGGCGCCACGATGTCGATGCGCGGCGTCGACATCGTCCGGGTCGAGGGTGACCGGATCGCCGAGGTGTGGCTCTACTCGGCAGACCAGCAGGCAGAGGACGAGTTCTGGGGTGCACCCGACGCGGGCTAGCCGGCCTTGCGGAAGGCTCCGGGCGTGATGCCCGCCCGGGCGCGGAAGTACGCCGAGAAGTTCGACGGGTCGTCGAAGCCCAACCGCTCGGCGATCTCGGCCACGGGCGCCTCGCCGTGGCTCAGCAGCCGCTTGGCCTCGAGCACGACCCGCTCGTCGATGAGCTGCTTGGCCGACCGGCCGGTGTGCGCCCGCGCCAGCCGGTTGAGGGTCCGCGGCGAGTAGCCGAGCCGTTCCGCGTAGTGCGTCACCTGGTGCCACTCGCTGAACCGCCGGTCGATCTCGTCGCGGAACCAGATGTACGCCTCGTGGGTCGCGGTGGGCCCAGCCGTCCGGTCGGCGGGCTGGGCGAGTGCCAGCTGGGTCAGCAGCGCACCCGTGGCGTGGGCGAGGGCGGCGTCGCGCAGGCCGGCGCTCGCGGCTGCCGCCTGCTGTCCGCAGGCGATGAGCAGCTCCCAGGCCGC
This sequence comes from Aeromicrobium sp. Root344, assembly GCF_001425755.1. Taxonomy (GTDB): domain Bacteria; phylum Actinomycetota; class Actinomycetes; order Propionibacteriales; family Nocardioidaceae; genus Aeromicrobium. The sequence goes on from NZ_LMDH01000001.1 coordinate 2,353,348, forward strand.
GTCGACCGGCGACTCCTTGATCACGGTGGCCGGCCAGACGTTGGGGATCGTCGTGCCCGAGGCCCGCACGAGCTCGCGGGTGTGGTCGTCGACCGCGTGCGCGGCGAACAGCACGCTGGGTCCGTCGATGTCGTCGATGCGGCCCCACTGGTGCATCTGGCCGGCTCGCACCCACAGCACGTCGCCGGGCTCCAGGACATATGCGGTGAAGTCGACGGTGTGGGTGGCGCTGCCCTCGTCGATGCGGAGCAGCATGTCGAAGTCGAGGCGCTGCGGGGTGAGGAACTCCGCGGGTCCGCCGCGCACGCGCATGCGTTCGAGATCGAGCACCTCGATGGCGCCGACCTCGGGGGTCGGCGGGTCGAACTGCACCGGCCGGATGTCCGATGACGCAGCGTGTCCGGTTTTCACCATGGAGTGTCCCGTCGTGACCGTGTGCGGCGAGTCGTACACGCCTATTTTTACAGGTGACAGCCACAGTTCACCACAGATCGGAACCCTCATGACCCTCACCTACACCGTGTTCGACGCGGCACCGGGCTCGCTCAACAAGACCAGCGTCGTCGTCAGCGGCGATACCGAGGCGCTCGTCGTCGACGCCGGGTTCACCCGTGCCGACGGCCACCGCATCGTCGCCGAGGTCCTCGACTCCGGCAAGACCTTGACCCGCGTCGTGATCACCGCCGGCGACCCCGACTTCTACTTCGGCGCCGAGGTCATCGCCGACGCCTTCCCAGAGGCCACGTTCTCCGCGCCCGCTGACGTCATCGAGCACATCCAGCACTCGTACGAGGGCAAGCTCCAGGCGTGGGCCCACCTCGGCGCCAACCTGCCGACCCGGCTCGTCGACATCGCCGAGCTGACCGAGACCGTCCTGACGGTCGACGGCACGCAGATCGAGGTGCGCCGCGGCAGCGACCAGCTCGGCGACCGCGCCTGGTACCTGTTCGAGCCGGCCTCGCGCTCGCTCATCGGTGGCGTGCTGCTGTTCGAGGGCCTGCACGTGTGGACCGCCGACAGCGCCACCCCCGAGCTCCGCGCCGAGTGGGTCCGCGTGCTCGACGACCTGGAGGCCCTCGCCCCGGCGTACGTCGTCGCCGGTCACCGCGTCGCCGGCGCACCCACCGACCTGACCGCGATCACGCACACGCGCGACTACCTGCGGTTCTTCGAGCAGACGGTCACCGAGTCCGCCACCGCCGAGGATGCCAAGGGCAAGCTGCTCGCGGCCTACCCCGACGCCGGCCTCGTCATCGCCGCCGATCTCGGCACCAAGGTCGCCAAGGGTGAGATGACATGGGGCTGATCGACGAGGCGGCGCCCGCCCAGGTCGTACGCCGCCAGTACCTCGCGTCCGCCGCGGGTGACCTCGAGGCGCTGCGGGCGACCCTGGCACCCGACGTCGAGTGGACCGAGATGGCGGGGTTCCCGCTCGCCGGGACCTACCGGACCCCCACGGGTGTCACGAGCAGCGTCATGGAGAAGCTCGGTGCCGAGTGGGACGGCTGGGCGGCGCACGACGACACGTACGTCGTGGACGGCGAGAACGTCGTCGTGCTCGCGCGCTACACGGCGCAGCACAAGGGGACCGGCAAGCCGCTCGCCGTGCGCGTCGCCCACCACTTCATCGTGCGGGGCGGTCTCATCGTCCGCTTCGAGCAGTTCGTCGACACCGCACTCGTACGGGACGCCGCGACGGCCTGACCTGGCTCCGGGATCAGGATGACGCGAAGGGGGATCTCAGCAGGTAGCGGCTCGTCGGCACCGTGTCGATGTTGTCGGTCGCCCCGAATGCCGAAGTGCTGGCCACCATGCGCGTCATCCGGTCCTGGAGATCGGCGTCGTCCGCGGCGCCGAAGAAGGCATGCAGGTCCGTCGTCGCCGCGTCAGGGAACAGCTCCTCGACGATGCCGTCGATCGTCGGCGCGTCGGGGGTGAGCGCGCGGACCACGACGTTCTGGGTGTAGCCCGACGTCGCCTGGGTCTCGATCGCCACCGGCGTGTGGTCGACCTGCCATCGTGTCAGCCACGTGGCGCGGTCGAGCTCCGGAGGTCGCCGCAGCAGTGCGACGTTGGCGAAGCCGGGAGTCCGCTCTCCGAGCCGGTCGGGTGGCGGGATGGGCACCGACTCGGTCACGAGGTAGGCCGCGAGGGACTCGCATTGGTCGGCGAGCACCTCGACGGCTGCCGACACCTGCGGCCCGTACGACTGCTGCACCCAGAGGCCGATGACCGCGGCGACCGGTGGCGCGAGCGTCGTCAAGGTCATCAGCGAGTGGCGGACCGCACCGTCGCGGACGTTGACGGACAGACCCGCGACGCCCAGGTCGAGCAGCTCGTCGGCCACAGGTCCGCGGACCCGCTCGCACCACGGGTCGTCAGGCTGCTCGGCACGGAGCAGCACCACGACCTTTTCCATGGTGCGCCTCAGGCCGTGGTGGCGAGGGTGTCCGTGTCGGTCGCGATGCGACCCAGGAGGCGCATCAGCACGTCCCGGTCGGCCTTGCTCACGCCGTCGAGGGCGCGCGCCTCGGCCGCGTCACGGGCGGTCGCGAAGGTGGCGAACATGCGCCGGCCGGCCTCGGTGATCTGCGGGATGCGTACGCGACGGTCGGACGGGTCGACGGTGCGTACGATCAGCTCCTGTCGCTCGAGTCGGTCGAGCACCGAGATCAATGTCGTCTTGTCCACGCACACGACACGGCTCAGCTCGAGCTGCGTGCGCTGCTGCCCGTCCTCGAGAGCGGACAGGACGAGCCAGTCGCGGGCGTCGCTGAGGCCCATCTCGGCCGCGGCGTGGTCGAGGTAGATCGTCACCCGGTTGGTCGCGGCGTGGAGCAGGATTGTCAGGTCGGCGGGGTATGCCGCAGCACAAGCGGCGAGCGCCTGCGTCTCGGACTCGTGCAGCGAAGTTCCCATGACCGCAGGGTATCGCTACGTCAACATATGTTCAACGTCGGATAAGTCACACTCGGATCGTCTGGACTCGGATGATTGTGTCTCGTACGTTATGGGAGTCGATGAACGCCATCGCACCAGACCCATGAGGGACATCCCATGACAACTTCGATCCAGACCGAGACGCCCACGGGCGTCGACCCGCGTCGCTGGCTGGCGCTGGTCGTCATCGCCGTCGCGCAGCTGATAGTCGTGCTCGACGCGAGCATCGTGAACATCGCCCTGCCGTCCGCCCAGGACGCGCTCGGCATCTCCGACGCCAACCGCCAGTGGGTCGTCACCGCGTACGCCCTGGCGTTCGGCGGGCTGCTCCTCCTGGGGGGCCGCATCGCTGACTTCGTCGGCCGCAAGCGCGCCTTCATCATCGGCCTCGTCGGGTTCGGCGTCGCCTCTGCCATCGGTGGCCTCGCCCAGAACCAGGGCGAGCTCTTCTCCGCCCGCGCACTGCAGGGTGCGTTCGCCGCACTCATGGCGCCGGCTGCGCTCTCGCTCATCAGCGTGACGTTCACCGAGCCCAAGGAGCGGGCCAAGGCGTTCGGCGTCTACGGCGGCATCTCCGGTGGTGGCGCGGCCCTCGGCCTGATCCTCGGCGGCGTCCTCACCGAGTACGCCTCGTGGCGCTGGACCCTGCTGGTCAACACTCCGATCGCCATCGGCACGGCCGTGGCCGCTGCCATCCTCGTCCGTGAGAGTCGCGCCGAGGGCAAGCCTCGCTACGACATCCCCGGCGTCGTCACCAGCACGCTCGGCCTCGTCGCCCTCGTCTACGGCTTCACCAAGGCCAACGAGAGCGGCTGGTCGGCCACCAGCACGATCCTGCTGCTGGGTGCCGCCGTCGTCCTGCTCGTCTCGTTCGTCCTGATCGAGCGCAACACCGCCGAGCCGCTGCTTCCCACGCGGGTCTTCCTGGAGCGCAACCGCGCGGCGGCGTTCCTGGTGTCACTGCTGCTCGGACTCGCCCTGTTCGGCATGTTCCTGTTCCTCGTCTACTACATGCAGGGCACCCTGCAGTACTCCGCCGTGAAGTCCGGTCTCGCGTTCCTGCCCTTCAGCATCGGCGTCGTGGGCGGAGCGGGCGTGGCGAGCGCCCTGCTGCCCCGCGTCGGGCCGCGCCCGTTGATGGTGGGTGGCACGCTGGCTGCCGCGGTCGGCATGTTCCTCTTCGCGCAGATCACGGTCGACGGCAGCTACGTCACCACCGTGCTGCCCGCCCAGATCGTCATGAGCCTCGGCGTCGGACTCGCGTTCGTCGCGCTGTCGAGCACGGCGCTCATCGGGGTCGAGGACCACGACGCAGGCGTCGCCAGCGCGCTGGTCAACACCACCCAGCAGGTCGGTGGCTCGCTCGGCACCGCACTGCTCAACACGATCGCCGCCACGGCGACGACCAGCTACATCGCCGCCAACGGGGTCGCCAAGGCCGCCGACGGCGTGGTGCACGGCTACACGGTCGCCTTCAACTGGGGACTGGGCGCGCTGCTCCTGGCTGCCCTGTTGTCACTCGTGCTGGTGACCAAGCAGAGCCCGCCGGTCGCCGAGGGTGACGAGACGCCGTTCGAACACGCCGAGGAGCTCGTGGTCGTCTAGTCCCGCCGGCGCCACCGCCACCGAAGTCCCCCGCGAACACGCTTCGCGGGGGACTTCGGCGTCACGGAGCCACGATGAGGGCCTGCGGTGCGGCGGTCTTCATGCGCGTCTCGAGCCACCGCAGCTGCCGCTCGGTGTCCTGCTGTGACGTGGTTGCGACCTGGAGGAGCTCGTGGTCACGCAGGCCCTGGGCGCCCTGCGCGATGACGAGCCACGTGGACTTCACCAACGTGGCAAGGAGGTGGAGGTCCTGCAGGTCGCGCAGGAGCCCGATCTCGCCCTGCCTCACCTCGGCCACGCCGGACGCCCGCAGCCGCTCGGGTTCCTCGACGCTGTCGTCCTCGCCGTAGCGCTCGATGATCGGCTTCAGTTCGTCCCGATGGCCGTCGCTCATGGTCGCCAAGGTGTGCGACATGTGGAAGACGTCGTGCACATCGGGTCGCCCCGCAGCGAGCACCCGGAACGACTCGGCCAGGATCTGCTCGCTGTGATCGGCGAGCGCGACGTAGGTCGCCAGGTGCGGCATCACGCGTCCTCCTTCACCCGGCCGGATTGCTGAGCGGGATCGAGCGGGTAGCGGGGGACGTCGTCGAGCAGCCGGCTGGCGGTGGGTTCGCCGCCCTCGGTCGGCGGGACGCCCGTCTCCGCAGGGGCAGACGCCGCCGTCGTGGGCGCCTTCGACGGAGCATCGCCGTCACGCACCTTCACGACCCGGCAGGCCGCGGTCTTGAAGTAGGGCTGCTTCGAGACCGGGTCCCAGATCGTCATCGTCAGCTCGTTGGCCTGGCCGGTGAGCCCGTCGGCGGCCAGCTGCTCCAGGTCCCAGGTCCCGTAGTGGAACGGTGCGAACACCGCGCCCGGCATGACGGCGCCGACGCGAGCCTTCACCTCGATCGCGCCTCGCGGTGACTCGACGCGTACGACATCACCCTCAGCGATGCCGAGCTCGCCCGCGTCCTGCTCGGACAGCTCGACCCACGGCTCCGGCGCCGCGTCGCGCAACGAGCGCGAGCGACCGGTCTTGGTGCGGGTGTGGAACTGATAGACCGTCCGTCCGGTGGTGAACAGCAACGGGAAGTCGTCTGAAGGTTCCTCGTGCGGTGGTGAGTACGCCGCTCCCTTGAGGAACGCCCGGCCGGCCGGCGCCATCGCGCGGTGCTCCTGCTCGCTGACCGAGCCGCCGGTCAGCAGGTCGTGCCCGTACGTCTCGCAGACGTCGGTGTCCGTGGGGAAGACCGCGTCGGCATAGAGGCGATCGGTGCCGTCCGGGGCCTCGTCGTTGACCGGCCACGGAATGCCGGAGGGTCCACGCAGCCTGTCGTACGACAGCCCGGTGTAGTCGACGTGGCGGCCACGGGTGGCCTCGCGCCACGCGTCGAAGGCCTGCTCCGGCGTCCGCCACGTGACGAGCGGGTCGCCGTCCTGATCGGTGAAGCCCATCGCGTCGGCATACATGAGCAGGATCTCGAGATCGCTCCTGGCGTCGCCGGGCGGTTCCACGGCCTGCTCCGAGAGGTGCACCGTGCGGTTGACGTTGGTGAAGGTCCCGGTCTTCTCGCCCCACCCTGCAGCCGGGAGCACGACGTCGGCCAGCTGCGCCGTCTCGGTGAGGAACAGGTCCTGCACGACCACGAAGCACTGGTCGCCGCCGAGGATCTTGCGGATCCGGGCCGTCTCGGGCATCGACACCGCAGGGTTGGTCGCCGAGATCCACAGCAGTCCGATCGAGCCGTGCTCGGCGTAGCTGAAGATCTGCATCGCGTGGGTCGGCGGCGCCCAGTGCGGGATCGTCATCGGATCCACGTTCCAGAGCTCGGCGAGCTCCTGCACGTGGGCCGGGTTCTCCCAGTTGCGGAACCCGGTGAGGTCGCCGTCCGCGCCGCACTCGCGATTGTTCTGGGCCGTGGGCTGTCCGTTCATCTGGAGGACCCCGGCGCCCGGCCGGCCGATCTGGCCGCGCAGCAGGTGCAGGTTGTTGACCGCGACCGACGAGGCGGTCGCCTGGTGCGACTGGTAGAAGCCCTGCAGGACCGTGGAGAGCACGGACTCGCTCTCGCCGAAGATCCGGGCAGCCCGCCGCAGCTCGTCGGCCGGCACGCCGCAGATCTCTTCGACCTTCTCCGGGGTGTACGGCTCGACGACGGACCGCAGGTCGTCGACGCCGATCGTGTGGGCGGCGACCCAGTCGTGGTCGACCCAGTCGTTGGCGAAGAGCTCGCGCGTGAGTCCGTTCATCAGTGCCAGGTTGCTGCCCACCCGCGGCGTCAGGTGCACGCCGCCGGTGCGCACGGCCTCTTCGGCGACGGGCGTACGCCGGGGGTCCACGCACACGAGGCGCGGCGGATCCGGCCCGCGCGTACGGTCGAGGATCCGCGCCCACAGCACGGTCTGGGTCTCGGCCATGTTGTGGCCGTACAGGAAGATCGCGTCGGCGTGCTCGATGTCGGTGTACGAACCGGGCTGGCCGTCGGCGCCGAACGACTCCTTGAACGCCGCCGCGGCGGTCGCCGTGCACAGCCGCGTGTTGCCGTCCATGTGCGGCGTGCCGAGCCCGGCCTTGCCGATCACCGCGAGGGTGTAGTACTCCTCGATGAACAGCTGCCCCGAGGTGTAGAACCCGTGCGACAGCGGACCCTTCTCCTCGAGCAGTCGTTTCGACGTGCGGACGATCCGCTCCATGGCGGTGTCCCAGTCGGTCTCCACGAGCTGTCCGCCCTCGCGGACCATCGGGCTGGTCAGCCGGTCCGGTGACGAGGCCCAGGGCGTGCTGCCGTACAGCCCCTTGGGGCCCAGCCGGCCGTGGTTGACCACGTCGGTGGCGCGGCCCCGGACGCCCACCATCCGGCCGTCCTTCACGGCGATGTCGCAGGCACAGCCGTTGCTGCAGAGCACGCACGCGGACTGCACCCATCGTTCGACGTCGGCCTCGGCGATGCCCGCGTCCAGGTGCTGGTCGACCCGAGCAGGCCACACGGTGCCCTTGGCGTGCGGGGTGCGGGGGCCCCACGGGTCGGCGATGCGATCGTTCATGTCGTGTCTCCCCAAGCCGTGACCCGGCACGTGCTTGTGAGAGAGGACTGCCCGCTCGGGGCTGCGCCCAAACGCGTACGGAGGAACGGCGTTGTGCCCCCGACAGGAATCGAACCTGTGGCCTACCGCTTAGGAGGCGGTCGCTCTATCCGACTGAGCTACGGGGGCGTGAGGACTCAGGTTATCCAGTCTTGGTACCAACCCATACGATCGCCTCTATGTGCCATCACCTCAGACGCCTGTGCGCCACAGGGTCCGGGCAGTGAGGCGGCTCCTCGTCCTCGCCGCGATCGTGGCACTTCTCGCAACGGGGATGGCTTCGTGCGGCACGGCCGAGACGATCCGCAAGCCGGGAGACGAGTGCACACCGGCCAGGTCGCTCCCCAGCGGCTCCACGCAGCGCACGATCGAGTCCGGCGGTCAGTTGCGGCACTACCTGATCCACGTGCCGCCCGGCTACGACGGGTCGACCAGGACCCCGCTCGTGCTGTTGTTCCACGGCCTCGGCGGCACGCCGCAGGGCGTCATCGACACGACGAGCATGGCCGCACTGGCCGACAAGAACAATGCGATCCTCGTGGCGCCGCTCGCCCGGGGCCGCATCACGGAGTGGGACTTCAAGACGCCCATCAGCCAGCCGACCTCCGACCTGGCCTTCGTCCGCAACCTCGTCAAGGAGGTCAAGTCCGACGGCTGCATCGACGCCTCGCGGGTCTACGCCGCCGGATTCTCCAACGGCTCGGTGCTCGCGCTCGCCCTGGCGTGCGACGGGTCGACGAAGTTCGCCGCGTACGGCGCGGTCTCCGGCCCCTACTGGAACAGCTCGTGCCAGTCGTCCCCGCCGGCGTCGATCATCTACTTCCACGGACTCGAGGACAAGACCGTCCCGTATGCGGGCGCCGACACCGTGATCGGACCGCTGCCGCCGGTCAACGAGGTCATGGCGAGCTGGGCCGCGCACGACAGCTGCCCGGCGGCCAGCGCGACGACGACGGTGTCCCAGCACGTCCGGCACTTCACGTGGAGCACGTGCAAGAAGGGTTCAGACGTCAACGTGTACGTCGTCGACAACGGCGGTCATCGGTGGCCCGGCGGCAAGCCGGCGTCCTCAGGTCGCGTGTCGGGCGTCATGACCCAGGAGATCGACGCCAGCAGCCTGATCTGGCAATTCTTCGATCAGCACACCGCTGGTGGACAATAGGGGCATGACCAAGCCCATCGAGACATGGCTGACCGACATGGACGGCGTTCTCGTGCACGAGGAGAAGGCGATCCCCGGGGCGGCCGACTTCATCGCCCGTCTGACCGAGACGGGGCGCAAGTTCCTCGTCCTGACGAACAACTCGATCTTCACCCCGCGAGACCTCTGCGCACGGCTGCGCGTCGCGGGCATCGACCTGCCCGAGTCGGCGATCTGGACGTCGGCGCTGGCCACCGCCAAGTTCCTGAGTGAGCAGCGTCCCGAGGGCACCGCCTACGTCATCGGCGAGGCCGGCATGACGACGGCGCTCCACAACGTCGGCTACATCATGACGAGCCGTGAGCCCGACTACGTCGTGCTCGGTGAGACCCGGACTTACTCGTTCGAGGCCATCACCCGCGCGATCCAGCTGATCGAGAACGGTGCACGCTTCATCGCGACCAACCCCGATCCGACGGGCCCGTCGCCCGGAGGATCGCTGCCGGCCACCGGCTCGGTCGCGGCCCTGATCACCAAGGCGACCGGCGTGGAGCCCTACTTCGTGGGCAAGCCCAACCCGCTGATGATGCGCAGCGCCCTCAACCAGATCGAGGGACACTCCGAGACGACGGTCATGATCGGGGACCGCATGGACACCGACGTGCTCTCGGGCCTCGAGGCGGGTCTGCGGACGTTCCTGGTGCTCACCGGGTCGACCGCGCCGGGCCAGATCGAGCGCTTCCCGTTCCGTCCGACCCAGGTCTTCGACTCGATCGCCGACATCGTCCCCCTGGTCCAGTAACCGCGAAGTTACCAAGGGGTAACGCGCCGGCCGCCAGAATTGTTATCCTTTCGTAATCTCCGGCGGGCCCACAGGCCCCGACCGGGGATTCCCCTGGCGGATGGTGCCGGGGGATCCTCCACCAGGGAGAGAACGTGAAGGTTTTCCTCACGGGTGCGAGCGGAGTCATGGGCCGATCGTCCATCGCCGCGTTGCACCTCGCGGGCCACGACGTCGTGGGCCTCGCGCGTACGCCCCAGAGCGCCGCGCTGATCGCCGCGACCGGCGCCGAGCCGTGCCTCGGCGACGTGTTCGACCTCGACGCGATGGCCGCCGGCATGCAGGGCTGCGACGCGGTCGCCAACCTCGCGACCAAGGTGCCAGTCGGCACCGGCGCCCTGCGCCCGAGATCGCTCAAGGCGATCGACCGGATCCGGCTGCACGGGTCGCGGGTCGTCGCTGAGGCAGCGCAGCGTGCGGGCGTCGAGCGCATCATCCAGCAGAGCCTCAGCTTCATGTATGCCGACCTCGACGACGAGTGGATCGACGAGCACAGTCCCGTCGACGTGACCCACGCGACCGAGCCCGTCGTCGTCGCCGAGGGCAACGTCAAGGCGATCGAGGCGGCCGGAGGCACCGCGGTCAGCCTGCGGTTCGGCCTCATCACCGGCAACGACCCCAACTCCGCGTGGTTGTTCCGGCGCGCGGCGGCCGGGCGGGCGATCGGCCTCGGCGCTGAGTTGTCGTGGATGCACGTCATCCATCCCGACGACGTCGGATCGGCGGTCGTGCACGCGCTGACCGCGCCGGGCGGGGTCTACAACGTCGGGGCTGAGCCGGTGCAGCGTCGCGACTACGTCGACACGATCGCGATGGCCGCCGGCCGGCGGCACGGTCACTTCCTGCCGGGGTGGGTCCTGCGGCTCGGCGGCGAGAAGCTGGAGATCCTCACTCGTTCGCAGCGGGTCAGCTCACAGCTGTTCAGCGACCGCACCGGCTGGCATCCCTATCACCCCAAGCTCACGCCGGACTGGTTCGATGACCTCGTCTGAGCGTCCCGCCCAGCTCAGCAAGCACGAGCGGGAGCGCCGGCGGAGGGCCGCCGAGCTGCTCGGCGACCTGCTCCCCGACACGACGCGCGACGAGACCTCAGAGGGCTGGGGAGAGAAGGAGTCGTCGTCCCGCGACGACGACTACCTCCGCGACGTCCCGCCCCATCACGGCTAGGGGCGACGCAGCAGCGCGTCCCTGATCTCGCGCAGGAGCGCGGTGTCCTCGGGCACGGCCTCGGGCTCGTCGGCACCAGGCCCGGGCTTGCGCATCGCCTGGAGCTTCTGCACCGGCACGACGATCGCGAAGTAGATGACGGCCATCGTCACGACGAAGACGATCAAGGCGTTGACGATCCCGCCGAGGTTGACGAACGTCGCCCCGCTGTCGGTGATCTGGAAGCCGAAGCCCTTGGAGTCTGCATCGCCACCGCCGACGCTGGCGACGATCGGCTTGACGAAGTTGTCTCCGAACGCCCCGACGAGCGTCGTGAACGCGACGCCGATCGCGATGCCGACGGCGAGGTCGACGACGTTGCCGCGCATCAGGAAGTCCTTGAAGCCCTTGATCATGGTGCCCCCTACAGGTTGGGTGTGAGTCACTCGACCCTAGCGAGGGCGCGGGCCGGCGACTAGGACGAGGTGATCACGCTGAATCGGGCCTCGAGAGCGGCTGTCGCCAGGGCCAGTGCGATCTTCTCGGTCGTGACGATGCCGACCGACACGACCTCGCTGTCGCCGCTGGACGGGGGCAGGGTGACGACCTCGACGGACCGCGCCACGACCTCGGCCTTGCTCTCGCCGTCGGGGTCCACCGCGATGACGTCGACCCGGTCGCCGACATGCAGGCCGGTGAGCCCGTCGGCCCGATCGACGCGGATCGTGGTGAGCACGGCGTCCTCGGCGTAGCCGGACAAGGCGTCGTCCTGAAGCACGCGATAGTCGGTGATGGCCTCGCCCGCGCGCATGGGCCCCGCGACCCGGCGGCCGATCGCGTCAGCGCGGACGAGCCCGTGCGACGGCCGGGCCGATGGTGGCACAGTCGTCGTACGCACGTCGGATGCTGTCAGCACGTGCCCGCTGCGCAGGTCGCGACTCGTGACCAGCACGGCGGCGCCGTCGGGTTGCTGGCGCAGCGCGGAGAGAGCCGTCAGCACGGCGAGCCCGGCGAAGAGCGCGGCCAGGCTGCGACGGTGCTCGAAGACGAAGCGGTGGATCCGGTCCATGCCGGGACTCTAGGAAGTTCCGCGGCGCGGCGCTGAGCGCCATCCACAGCCGGAGGGAGCCGAAGCTCAGGCAGCCGATTCCTTGCCGGACTTCTTGGCCGGCGTGGAGCTCGACGACGACGAGTCGGACGAGGACGTGCTCGAGGAGGACGAGCTCTCCTTGGCGGCCGGCTTGGCAGCGTCGCTGGAGGACGAGCTGGACCGGCTGTCGTTGCGGTAGAACCCGGAGCCCTTGAACACGACACCCACCGCGTTGAAGACCTTGCGGAGGTCGCCGCCGCAGTTGGGGCACACGGTCAGCGCATCGTCGGTGAAGCTCTGCTGGACTTCCAGCGCTTCTCCGCAGTCCTTGCACTGGTACTGGTACTTCGGCACGTCATGCTCCCGCTCGATCGATGGTGCACCCCAAGGGTACAGTTGCCCGCACCGTGACCAGTCCTGTCCCTCCTGGAGCCCGTCGATGACCGAATGGCTGCTCCTGGCCACGTCGTTGCTCCTGATGCTGGCGTGCGGGGTGTTCGTCGCGGCCGAGTTCTCGTTCGTCACGGTCGATCGCGCCACGATCGAGCGCGATGCGGAGGCCGGTGACAAGGGCGCCCAAGGCACCCTGCTGGCGCTGCGCACCCTGTCGACGCAGCTCAGCGGCGCCCAGCTCGGCATCACGATCACCAACCTCGTCATCGGTTTCCTCGCCGAGCCCGCCATCGGCAAGCTGCTGCACGATCCGCTCGAGTCCGCGGGCCTGGAGGGTGGCACGCTCAAGGGCGTCGCGTACGCCATCGCGCTCGTCGTGAGCACCGTCGTCACGATGCTGGTCGGCGAGCTGGTGCCCAAGAACTTCGCGCTGGCGCTGCCGCAGCGCACGGCGGCCGTCACGCAGTGGCCGCAGCGGATGTTCACCCGGGCGATGGCATGGCCGATCCGCGCGCTCAACGGTCTGGCCAACGCGATCCTGCGGTTGCTCGGCGTCGAGCCGCAGGAGGAGCTGCGCTCGGCCCGCTCGCCGGTCGAGCTGCGATCGCTCGTGCTGCGGTCGGCCCAGCAGGGCGCGATCGACGACGAGACCGCCGACCTGGTGGCCCGCAGCATCGCCTTCGGCGACCGCACCGCGGCCGACGTGCGTACGCCCCGCGTCCGGGTGCACTTCCTCGAGGGCCGCGACACGGCGTACGACGTCATCGAGGCTGCCCGCCAGACCGGGCACTCCCGTTTCCCGGTGATCGGCAAGAGCCCCGACGACGTCATCGGGATCGTGCACATCAAGCGGGCGGTGGGCATCGAGCCCGACCGGCGGCGCAACGTACGGATCGCCGACATCACCGACCCCCCGACGATCGTGCCGGACAGCATCGAGCTCGACCCGTTGCTGGCGCTGCTGCGTGAGCAGGGCATGCAGATGGCGATCGTCATGGACGAGTACGGCGGCACCGACGGCGTCGTCACGCTCGAGGACCTGGTCGAGGAGATCGTCGGCGACATCGCCGACGAGCACGACCGGCTCTCGTCACGCAGCCGCCATCGCCGCGACGGCACCTGGTCGCTGTCGGGCCTGCTGCGTCCCGACGAGGTCGAGGAGCAGACCGGCGTCGCACTGCCCGAGGGCGAGGACTACGAGACGATCGCCGGCCTGATCCACGAGAAGCTCGGCCGCATCGCCACCCGCGGCGATGCCGTGACGTTGCACCTCGACCGGACCCCGGACGACGAGGAGGACGACCCCGAGCCGCTCGTCGTGACCCTCACGGTGGAGCGCATGGAGGGTCGCCGGATCGACCGGGTCTCGCTCACGGTCGACGACGAGGGCGACGGCGGTGATGACGCATGAACGGGTTCGTCGGAGTCCTGGTGACACTCGTCCTCCTGGCGCTCAACGCCCTGTTCGTGGCGTCGGAGTTCGCCTTGATCTCGGCCCGGCGCACTCAGCTCGAGCCCCGCATCCAGGCCGGTTCGCGGCCGGCCCGGATGGCGATGCGGGCGATCGAGAACATCACCCAGGTCATGGCCGCGGCCCAGCTCGGCATCACGATCTGCTCGCTGGGGCTCGGCGCGGTCGGCGAGCCAGCCATCGCGCACCTCTTCGAGCCGCTCTTCGAGTCGCTGCACGTCCCGCACGGCGCGGTGCACCCGGTGTCGTTCGTCATCGCCATGACGATCGTGGTGTTCGCACACGTGGTCCTGGGTGAGATGGTCCCCAAGAACCTCGCACTCGTGGGGCCCGACCGCGCGGCGCTGATCCTCGGGCCGTTCATGCTGGCCGTCGTGGCGATCCTCAAGCCGTTCGTGGTGGCGCTCAACGGCACGGCCAACATGATCATCCGGCTGTTCCGCATCGAGCCCAAGGGCGAGGTCGCGTCGACCTACTCGCACGACGAGGTCGCCGGCCTGGTCGAGGAGTCGCGCCGCGAGGGCCTGCTCGACGAGGACGAGTACGACCTCGTCTCGGGGGCGCTGGACTTCCACGAGGGCACGGTCGACCAGGTGCTGCTGCCGAGCGCCGGGCTCGTGACGATCCCGCCGAGTGCGACCCCGGTCGACGTCGAGCGGGCCTGTGCCGAGACCGGCTTCTCGCGGTTCCCGGTGCTCGACGGTACCGGCGAGATCGCCGGCTATCTCCACATCAAGGACGTCCTCGAGACCGACGACGCGTCGCGGCTCGAGACGATCGCCGACAAGTGGCTGCGTCCGCTGGCCACGGTCGTCGCCGGCTCGGGGCTCTATGAGGCGCTCCGCACGATGCAGGCCCGGGGCTCGCACATGGCCCGCGTCGCCGACGAGTCCGGCGCGGTGCTCGGCGTCATCATGCTGGAGGACGTGCTCGAAGAGCTCGTCGGCGAGATCCGCAGCGCCGACGCCGCCGACGGCAGGCGCAGCTAGCCGTTCACCTCCGGGGGTCGACCTCGTGGGCGTCGACGACGCGTTGCAGGCCCTTGGCGATGGCATCCTGCTGGGCTGCGGTGAGGTGCCGGCTGAAGTGCTGCTCGATGCCGGCGAGATACACCGGCGCAGCGGCCCGCCGGGCTGCCCGGCCCTCCGGCGTGATCCGGGCGAGCGTCGCCCGCCCGTCGTCGGGGTCCGGAACGCGTTCGAGGTAGCCGGCCCGCTCGAGCTCCGACACGAGCCGGCTCACGCGCGTTCTCGAGAGCACGACGCGAGCGGCGAGGTCCTGCATGCGCAGCTGGCGGTCCGGCGCGGCGTTGAGCTCGAGGAGGACGTCGTACCAGGAGAGGGGGATCAGCTTGCGGTCCTGCAGATCCTGCTCGATCGCGCGCAGCGCGCGATTCTGCGCGCGGAGCACGGCCTGCCACGCGGCGACGGGATCTCGGTCTTCAGCCATGAGGCGAAACTACTACTTGCGTGCGTCTGCACGCAAATGTAAGGTGTGTGCACACGCACATAACAACTCGCGAAGGATGAAGATCATGAGCACTGCACACGTTGTCGAACAGGCCGAGCTGCCCGCCGCAGGCACCTGGGTGATCGATCCGGGCCACGCCGAGGTGGGCTTCGTCGGTCGCCACTTCGGGCTGACCAAGGTCCGCGGGCGCTTCACCGGTGTCGAGGGGACGGTCACGATCAGGGAGCCGCTCGACCTCTCGGAGGTCCACGTCGTCATCGACATGGCCACCGTGAGCTCGGGCAGCCAGACCCGCGACGACCACTTGAGGTCGGAGGACTTCTTCGACGTCGCCAACCACCCGCAAGCCGTCTTCCGGTCCACCGGCGTCGTCGTCAGCGGAGCCGAGGCGCGCATGACGGGGGAGCTGACGATCAAGGGCGTGACCCGGCCACTGACGCTCGAGGCGGAGTACGTCGGCCACGCCACCGACCCGTGGGGTGCTGAGCGCGCCGTCTTCAGCGCGGCAGGCACGATCAACCGCGAGGACTGGGGGCTGACCTGGAACATGGCGCTCGAGGCTGGGGGCCTCCTGGTCTCCAAGGAGATCCGTCTCGAGATCGAGGTCGAGCTCGTACGTCCGGACGCTGCGGACGGGGCCTGACGTCGCGGCGGAGGGTCAGGGCACGCGGAACAGGCCCGCCGGTGTGACCGCCATCTGCACGGGCACGTCGTGCGGCTCGTGCGGCAGCTCCGCCAGCAGCTCGTGGGTGAAGACCACGGCGCAGAGCGGTGCGCGTACGCCCTCGAGGGCGCGGTCGTAGTAGCCGGCCCCGCGGCCCAACCGGTGTCCTGCATGGTCGACGGCGAGCGCCGGGACGATGACCACGTCGCACGTCGTGAGCGCGTCGCGACCCAGGCGCTCGCCGGCCGGTTCGGGGATGCCGAGCGGCGTCGTGGTGAGGGGCGACGCTGGGTCGTACGCGACCCAGTCGAGGGTGTGGTCGTCGAGGCTCAGCGGCACGACGACTTCGATGCCCCGCTCGAGCAGGCCCGTGATCAGCGGGACCGTGCCGGGCTCGGACGGCATCGAGAGGTAGCAGGCGACTCGGGTGGCCCGCGCGACGACGGGGACCGCGAGCACGTGGAGCGCGATCGCTTCGGCCGCCTGCCTGCGCACCTCGGGGGCCATGGCGCGACGCTTCGCGAGCAGGTCCAAACGCGCTTGATCCTTCGTCACGCGCTGACGCTAGCGTATGTGCAATGTCGGGACTGGCGATGGCGCAGCAGCGCATGACGGAAGCTGGCGTGCCCCAGCGAGCGATCGATGTCTTCTCCTCCTTCTACGCCAAGCTCGAGCAGGGCGACAGCGGGATGATCCGCGAGGCCGACGTCGACCCGCTCGACGGCATCGACCATGCCGGCTCGCTCCAGCTGAGCGACGAGGAGTGCCGCGCGGCGGCCGAGGTCACGGCGGTGATCAAGCTCAACGGGGGCCTCGGCACCTCGATGGGCCTCGACAAGGCCAAGACGCTGCTGCCCGTACGACCCGACCTCACGTTCCTCGACGTCATCGTGGGCCAGGTCCGTCACCTGCGCCAGACCCTCGACGTACGCCTGCCGTTGCTGTTCATGAACAGCTTCCGCACACGCGACGACACGCTCGCGGCGTTGGCGAAGTACGACGACCTCGAGGTCGAGGGCCTGCCGATCGACTTCCTGCAGAACCGCGAGCCCAAGCTGCGCGCAGACGACCTGACACCGGTCGACTGGCCGGCCGACCGCTCACTGGAGTGGTGCCCGCCGGGGCACGGCGACCTCTACACCGCGCTCGAGGTCTCCGGCATTCTCGACGCCCTGCTCGACGCGGGCTATCACTATGCGACGGTCTCCAATGCCGACAACCTCGGCTCGGCCCCCGACCCGGCGATGATGGGCTGGTTCGCCGCGTCGGGCGCGCCCTACGCCGCCGAGGTGTGCCGGCGCACGCCCGCCGACGTGAAGGGCGGCCACATCGTCGTCCGCAAGAGCGACGGCCGGCTCGTGCTGCGTGAGACCGCCCAGGTCGCACCGGAGGACGCCCCTGAGGCGGACGACCCGCAGCGGCACAAGTACTTCCACTGCAACAACCTGTGGTTCGACCTGCGCGTCATGAAGGCGACCCTCGAGGCGCGCGACGGCATCCTCGGACTGCCGCTGATCCGCAACGCCAAGACCGTCGACCCGACCGATCCCTCGTCGACCAAGGTCGTGCAGATCGAGTCGGCGATGGGGGCGGCCGTCGAGGTGTTCGAGGGCGCCACGGCGATCGAGGTCGACCGGTCCCGGTTCCTGCCGGTCAAGACCACCAACGACCTCATGCTGCTGCGCTCCGACGTCTACGGCGTCGGCGAGGACTTCCGCGTACGTGCTCAGGTCAGCTCGGCGCCGCTGGTCGACCTCGACCGCCGGTTCTACACGACGATCGCCGACTTCGACGCCCGCATCCCGGAGGCTCCTTCGCTGGTCGACGCCACCTCGCTGACGGTCAAGGGTGACTGGCGCTTCGGCCGGGGGGTCACGGTGCGCGGCGACGCAGCGCTCGACGACTCCGGCGCGGCCCAGAGCGTCCCGGCGGGCGCCCAGTTAGGCTGACTCGCATGTCACCTGGAGAAACCGACGACGGGCCGGAGCAGAACATGCTGCCGCTCGGCTCGGACACTCCGCCGGATCCGATCCCCGGGTTCCCGTCGAGCCCGGCCGGCGAGGGTGAGCAGACCGAGCCCGTACGACTGCCGGAGCCGCCCTCCACGCCGTCGGTCCCTGCGCCGCCTCCGCCGGTCGCCCCGGACCCTGTCGCGTCGCCGAGCTCAACGACCGAGGGGCCGCCCGAGCCGGCGCCCCCCGCGCAACCCCAGCCCGAGCCGCCTGCCGAGCCGACCCAGCCCGCGGCCTCCGCGCCGAGCGCCCGGCCCCGGCCGGCCAGCGTCCGTGAGGGCATGTTGACCGTCGAGGACCACCTCGAGAAGATCCTGCGCGGCATCGGGCCCCTGGGTGCGTACGACCAGCCGCTCGTCGAGTCCCTCGGCCTGCCGCTGCACGAGGCGTTCGTCAGCCCGTCCGACCTGCCGTTGTTCGACAACTCCGCGATGGACGGCTATGCCGTCCGGTCCGAGGACGTCGTGGGTGCGACCCGTGAGCAGCCGGTCGCGCTGCCGGTCGTCGGGGAGATCGCCGCAGGCTCGGGCCGCCCGTTCGCGATCAGCGCCGGCACCGCGGTCAAGATCATGACGGGTGCGCCGATCCCGCGTGGTGCCGATGCCGTCGTCCCGTTCGAGAAGACCGACCGCGGCAACGCCCGTGTCGAGATCTACGAGCCCGCCGCTCGTGGTGCGTGCATCCGACCCAAGGGTGACGACATCAAGGCCGGCGACACGGTGCTCGCCGAGGGCACGGTGCTCGGACCCCGTGAGATCGGGCTGCTGGCCTCGCTCGGTGCGCCTCGCGCCAAGGCCCGCCCACGTCCCCGTGTCGTGGTCATCTCGACGGGCGACGAGCTCCGCGAGCCCGGCACACACCTCGACTTCGACTCGATCCACGACGGCAACAGCTACATGCTCGCCGCGGCCGTACGCGACGCCGGTGCGATCTGCTACCGCGTCGGAGCGGTCGACGACAGCCCGCGCACGTTCCGCAAGGTGCTGTCCGAGCAGCTCGTCCGCGCCGATCTCGTGGTCACGAGCGGCGGGATCAGCAAGGGCGATCACGATGTCGTCAAGGAGACGCTGTCGGCACTCGGCACGGTCGACTTCGTCGAGGTCGCGATGCAGCCCGGCAAGCCCCAAGGCTTCGGCAAGGTGTTCGACGAGCAGACCCCGATCATCACGTTGCCGGGCAATGCCGTGTCGGCCTACGTGTCGTTCGAGGTGTTCGTGCTGCCGGCGATCCGTCGCATGATGGGTCGCACGCCCTACCGCCGGCCCATGGTGCACGCGGTCCTCGCGGCCGACCTCACGTCGACCCCGGGCATCCGCCAGTACGTCCGCGGGGTCTTCGAGGTGACGCATCGCGGCGCCAAGGTCACCCCGATCCTCGGCAACGGCTCGCACCTCATCGGCTCGCTGGCCAAGGCCAATGCGTTGATCATCGTCGGCGAGGACCAGACCGCGCTCAACATGGGTGACACGGTCCGCACGCTGGTGCTGGATCGGCCGTTCTGACCATGCCCGACCGGCTCACCCACGTCGACGACTCCGGCGCCGCCCGCATGGTCGACGTCACCGCCAAGGCCGTCACGGCCCGCACGGCGACGGCTCGCGGCCGGGTCGAGGTGAGCGCCGAGGTCGTCGCGCTGCTGCGCGGCGAGGGCGTCCCCAAGGGCGATGCGATCGCCACGGCCCGCATCGCCGGGATCATGGCGACCAAGCGCACCCCCGACCTGATTCCGCTGTGCCATCCGCTGGCGATCGGCGGGGTCGAGGTCGACCTGGTCGTCGAGGACGATGCCGTGACCATCAGGGCGACCGTACGGACTGCCGATCGTACGGGCGTCGAGATGGAGGCCCTGACTGCGGTCAGCGTCGCGGCGCTGACCGTCGTCGACATGGTCAAGGCCGTCGACAAGCTGGCCCGCATCACCGACATCGAGGTCGTGGCCAAGTCCGGTGGCAAGAGCGGCGACTGGACCCGGTCGCCGTCGGGGCAGGCATGAAGGCAGCCGTCGTCGTCGCGTCCAACCGGGCGTCGACCGGGGTCTACGAGGACACGACCGGGCCGCTGATCGTCGAGGCGCTCTCGGCGTGGGGTTTCGAGGTCGGCCCGCCGGCTGTCGTGGGCGACGGTGAGCCCGTGGCCGAGGCCATCCGCGCGGCGCTCGCCGAGGGTGTCTCGGTCGTCCTGTCGACCGGCGGCACCGGCATCAACCCGACGGATCGCACCCCTGAGGCCACCCGGCCGCTGCTGGACCGCGAGCTGCCGGGCGTCGCCGAGGCGATCCGGGCTCACGGCGTCGCCAAGGGCGTACGCACCGCGATGCTGTCGCGTGGGCTGGCCGGCGTCTCCGGCACGACCGTCATCGTCAACCTCCCGGGATCACGGGGCGGGGTCAAGGACGGCCTCGCGGTGCTCGCCGACGTCCTGCCGCACGCGGTCGACCAGCTGATGGGCGGCGACCACCCGGGCGGTGCGTCCTGAGTCCCGGCTGGCCGGTCGTCCTCACGCACGGACGGATCGGCGTACGTCCGCTGCGCCGTCGCGACGCGCGCACGTGGGCGCGGCTGCGGGCCGACAACGCCGACTGGCTCGGCCCGTGGGAGGCGACCCTGCCGCGTGAGGCAGGTCCGCCGGCCACGTCGTACGTCGGGATGATCGGCACGCTGCGCCGTCGAGCGCGGCTCGGCCAGGCCATGCCGTTCGTGCTGACGTGGGACGACGAGATGGTCGGCATGCTGACGGTCAACGGCATCACCTGGGGATCGGCGCGCTGGGCCAGCCTCGGCTACTGGGTGGCCAAGAGCCACGCCGGCAGGTCGATCACGCCGACCGCCGTGGCGCTGGTCGCGGACCACCTGCTCACGACCGTCGGGCTGCATCGCATCGAGATCGCGATCCGGCCGGAGAACGCCGCCAGCCTGCGGGTCGTGGAGAAGCTCGGCTTCGTCGAGATCGGCGTGGCCCGGCGATTCCTGCACATCGCGGGGGACTGGCGGGATCACCGGGTGTTCCAGGTGCTCGCCGAGGACGTGCCCGGCGGGCTCCTGAAGCGGCTCGAGCCGCCTTCCTGAGTCACCGAGTCACACCCGTCCCACAAGTTCTCAGGCGACACACGGCCGTGGGTGCCGGGTTAGCGGACCTGCACCGCCTACCGTTTTGCTCGTGGGTTCGAGCAGTGGGTTGATCATCGCGTTTGTCGTGGCCGTCTGGGCCGCGTACTTCGTGCCCCTCGTGCTGCGCCGATACGACGAGGCCAGCAAGAACGCCTCGGTCGAGGCCTCCGGCTCGCAGTCCCGCGTCATCGCCCGTCCCGCTGCGAAGCCCGCCGCGTCGGTCGCCGAACCCGCCGCGTCGCCCGTTTTGCCTGAGATCCCGGTCGCCGAGAAGGTCGTGGCAGCTCCGGCCCGTACGCTCGACCGTCCCGCGGCGCGCCTCGCCGCGCGGCGCCGCCGTCGCACCCTGCTGACCCTGCTGGCCGCGGCTGTGCTGACCGGCGGCCTCGCCGCCGCCTCGGTCATCGCTCCCTTCTGGGTCGCGGCCCCCGTCGCGCTGATCGTGGCGTGGCTCGTGGCCTGCCGCCTCCAGGTCCGCAGCGAGCTCGGCATCGCCCGCGTCAAGACGCCGAAGCAGCCCAGGGCCGACAAGAAGACATCCGTCTCGACCGCCGCCGACGAAGAGCAGACGATCGTCGTCTCGGGCCAGTTCGAGGACATCAACCCCGGTCTGAAGCACCAGATGGAGGACGTCCCGCTCGAGGCCAACGCGCTCGACGACCAGATCGTGATCGCCGTGCCGTCGGTCTCCACGACCGGCGAGGCGCTCTGGGACCCGCTCCCGGTGACCCTGCCGACGTACGTCACGAAGCCCCGCGCCGGCCGCACCGTCCGCACGATCGACTTCGGCCAGGCCGGCGCCTGGACCTCGGGACACATCGAGGGTGAGGACGTCGAGCTGCCGCAGCGGGGCGATGACGCCGGCGACGAACGCCGGGCCGTCGGCCACTGAACCAGCCTGATAAAGTTGCGAGGCAGCACGAGGGGCATTGGCGCAGTTGGTAGCGCGCTTCGTTCGCATCGAAGAGGTCAGGAGTTCGAATCTCCTATGCTCCACCAGTGAAAAGACCCGGTCGCCCTGCGACCGGGTTTCTTCGTGTGGCGGTGGGTGAGGTCGGACGCGCGTGCGCGGGGTTCGACCCAGGTCACCGGGCCGGCTCCTGACGGCCAGCGTCATTCCGTGATGCCGGCGGCGTCCATGAGGATCTCCGCGGCGCGGCGGGCATCGTCCGCGGCCTGGCTGGTGCCGGCGATCGCGGCCGTGGTCTGGGCGCCTTCGGCGAGGATCGCCAGCTGGGGACCGAGCCACGCCGGTCCGCCGGCCTGTTCGACGAGCCGCGCGACGTATGCCTGGAAGTCCGCCTTGTGGTCGCGGACGATGCCGGCGAGTGACTCGACCGTGCCGCCGAGCTCGCCGAACGAGTTGATGAACCCGCACCCGCGGAAGTCGTTCTCGCCGAACCAGGCGCTGAGGAAGTCGAAGATCGCCAGCAGCTGCTGACGCGGTCCGGAGGCTTCGGCGACTGCGGCCGACACGCTGCTCATCCAGCGCTCGTGACGGCTGCGCAGGACCTCCTCGACGATGACCTCCTTGGACGGGAAGAGCTTGTAGAGCCGCTTGAGTGAGACGCCCGACTCGTCGCGCAAGGCGTCCATGCCCACGGACTGGATGCCACGCAGGTTGTAGAGGCTGTCGGCCGTGGCGATGACCAGGTCGCGGACGGCGTCGTCGCTCGACGCGCGGGCATCGTTCGCAGTGACCTTCGTCATGGAGCTGATCCTCTCGGGGGCTTGCGTAGAAAACGATCGTTCTCTAGTCTAGAGCATACCGGAGAACGAACGTTCTCCAGACTTCGAGAGGAACTGACATGGCAACGATCAAGGTCGGCACCGAGAACTCCACCGACATCGAGCTCTACTACGAGGACCACGGCACGGGGCAGCCGGTCGTCCTGATCCACGGCTATCCGCTGGACGGACACTCGTGGGAGAAGCAGTCCGCCGCGCTCCTCAAGGCCGGCTACCGCGTCATCACGTACGACCGCCGCGGCTTCGGCCAGTCGAGCCAGCCGACCACCGGCTACGACTACGACACGTTCGCCGCCGACCTGGACGTCGTGCTCGAGACGCTCGACCTGCAGGACGTCGTCCTCGTCGGCTTCTCGATGGGCACCGGCGAGGTCGGCCGTTACGTCGGCACGTACGGCACTGCCCGCGTCGCGAAGGTCGCGTTCCTCGCCTCGCTCGAGCCCTACCTGCTGCAGGCCGACGACAACCCCACCGGCGTGCCGGCTGACGTGTTCGACGGCATTCGCCAGGCCGCGACCGACGACCGGTTCGCGTGGTTCGACTCGTTCTACGAGAACTTCTACAACCTCGACGAGACCCTCGGCAGTCGCATCAGCGAGGCCACGGTCCGCGCGAGCTGGACGGTCGCTGCCGGTTCGTCGTGGTACGCCGCGTCCGCTGTGGTCGACACCTGGCTGACGGACTTCCGCGACGACATCGCCAAGGTCGATGTCCCAGCGCTCATCGTGCACGGCACCGCGGACCGCATCCTGCCGATCGACGCGACCGGTCGGGAGTTCACCAAGCGGCTCCCCGCCGCCGAGTACGTCGAGATCGAGGGCGCGCCGCACGGCATGCTGGCGACGCACGCCGACGAGGTCAACGCAGCACTGCTCGGCTTCCTCGCCCGCTGAACAGGCAGGGGCCGCCGCACGCAGTAGCGGCGGCCCCTCACTCCCTGAAGAGTCGAGCCCCGCCCGGGCCCGCAGGGGAAGCAGGGACCGGACGGGGCTCAGGGGGTTGACCCATGTCGAACATCCTGGGACGGCCAACCTGCACGCAACCTGACTGCGTCCGGATCAGTTGCGCGGCGCGGGGTTCCGGTTCGGGTCCTACAAACGGTTCGTCTTCGGAGCGACTGCGACGAGCCGGGAAGCAACGCCGTCCCACGCGGGTTGACCATGGTGTGAAGCTCTCGCTCCTGGACCGGTCCCGCACGCGGACCGGTCGTCCCGAGGCGGAGGGGCTGACGGGCTCGATCGACCGGGCGATCAACGCCGAACGACTCGGGTACGACCGGTTCTGGGTCGCCGAGCACCACGCTGTGCCGGGCATCGCCAGCGGCTCGCCGCCGGTGCTGTTGGCTGCGATCGGGGCCCGCACCGACCGGATCAGGCTCGGGTCCGGCGGCGTCATGCTCCCGCACCACCAGCCGCTCGTGGTCGCCGAGCAGTTCCTGATGCTCGAGGCGCTGCACCCGGGCCGCATCGACCTCGGGCTCGGCCGCTCTCTGGGTTTCACGGCGCCCGTACGCGAGGCGCTGCGCGATCACGCGCCCGACACGTTCGAGGACGACCTGCGCGACCTGCGGGCGTACCTTGACGGCGCCGCGGCGGTGACCGCTCGACCGCAGGTGGCCGGACGAGTGCCGATGTTCGTGCTGGCGACCGGGCGGGGCACTGTCATCGCCGCCCGACTGGGGCTGCCGGCGGTGATCGGTGGCCCGATCCTCGGCGAGCCACGGCTCACCGAGGTGCTCGAGGCGTACCGCAGGGACTTCCGCCCGAGTCCCGGTGTCGAGCGGCCGTACGTCGTGGTGTCGCTCGACGTGACCGTGGCCGACGACGACGCCACGGCCCGTGAGCTCGCGCTGCCGGAGGCGTGGGCGATGGCGCGCTCGCGACAGACGGGGGAGTTCCCGCCGCTCGAGCCAGTTGACGACATTCGGCGCCAAGCCTGGACGACCCAGGTGCGCGACCGGGTCGAGGCGTCTCTCGACCGCGCCGTCGCCGGTGGTCCGCAGACCGTCCGTCGGGCGCTGGAGCGGCTCGCCGAGCGCACCGGGGCCGACGAGCTGCTGGCGTCGACCTCGACCTACGACCGCGAGGCGCTGTTCGCCTCCGACGAGGCCCTGCGCGGCCTGGTCAGTTAGCTGTCGAAGCCCAGGCCGAAGCGGTCGAGCAGTCGGAGCCACAGGTTGCGCCGACCCGTGCGGTCGGCACGTTTGAGCGACCACGTCGTGATCTGGATGCCGATCCACGCGAACGGCTCGGGCGGGAACGGCAGCGGCTTGCTGCGCACCATCTCGAGCCGGGTGCGCTCGGTCTCCTCGCCCGACAGCAGGTCGAGCATGACGTTGGCGCCGAACCGCGAGGCGCCGACGCCGAGCCCCGTGTAGCCCGTCGCGTACGCCACCGCGCCGTCTCGTGCGGTGCCGAAGAAGGCGCAGAACCGGGTGCACGTGTCGATCACGCCGCCCCAGTGGTGCGAGAACTGCAGGCCGCTGAGCTGCGGAAACGTCTCGAAGAAGTTGGCCGCCAGCGTCGCGTAGGTCTGCGGGCGGTGGTCGTACTTCGGCCCGATCCTGCGGCCGAAGTGGTAGATCGCGTCGTAGCCGCCCCACAGGATCCGGTTGTCGGCGGTGATCCGGTAGTAGTGGAACTGGTTGCCCGAGTCGGAGAGTCCCTGGCGGTGCTGCCAACCGATCGAGGCGAGCTGGTCGTCGGTGAGCGGCTCGGTCATCAGCACGTAGTCGTAGACCGGCACGGTGTGGAACCGGAGCCTCTTCAGCAGCGACGGGAACGCGTTGGTCGCCAGCGCGACCCGCCGGGCGGTGACTGAACCGGTCCCGGTGACCAGCGTGGTGCCGTCGCCGTGCGCCGTGAGGTCCCGCACCGGCGTGTGCTCGACGATGACGACGCCGGCCGCCTCTGCTGCTGCGGCGAGGCCCCAGGCCAGTCGGGCCGGGTCCAGCATCGCGGTGCCCTCGCGGTCCCACGTGCCGCCGAGGTACGTCGGTGAGTCGACCTCGCGCCGCAGGGCTTCGGCGTCGAGGAAGTCAGGCGCCGAGGAGTCGTAGTCGGCGAGCTCGTGCGGCCGGGTCGCCACCGCGAGCTCGCCGGTGCGCCGGAAGTCGCAGTCGATGCCGTAGCGCTCGATCGTCGCGGCGATCTCGTCGAGGTTCTCCATGCCGAGCCGGTGCAGCTGGTCGTACTCGTCGGGCCAGCGATCGCGCCCATTGGCCTCCCCGTGCGTCAGGCTCGCGGAGCAGAACCCGCCGTTGCGGCCGGTGGCCTCGCCGGCGATGCGGCCGGCCTCGATCAGCACGACGTCGCAGGCGGGGTCGCGCTCCTTGGCCATCAGCGCGGTCCAGAGCCCCGTGAATCCGCCGCCGACGACCGCGAGGTCGGTGGTCAGGTCGCCCGCGAGCGCCGGCCGGGCGGGTGGCCGGTCGGGGGTGTCGAGCCAGAAGGGCACGGGCGCGGCATCGGACCAGCTGGT
This sequence comes from Aeromicrobium sp. Root344, assembly GCF_001425755.1. Classification (GTDB taxonomy): domain Bacteria; phylum Actinomycetota; class Actinomycetes; order Propionibacteriales; family Nocardioidaceae; genus Aeromicrobium. The sequence goes on from NZ_LMDH01000001.1 coordinate 2,379,526, forward strand.
CCGGTTGTCCTGGGGTGCGGTCACGCCGTCATCCTGTCAGGCGGCAGGGCGAACTGTCCGCGCTGCGGCGTACGTTCTGGAGGGTGATCACGGTCGAGGACGTGCGACGGGTCGCGCTCACGCTGCCCCGGGCCTATGAGGTGCTGGTGCGCGACCGCATCAAGTTCCGCGTCGGCAGCCTCGTCTTCGTCGCGTTCTCCCGCGACGAGACGCTGATGGGCTTCGGCTTCCCGCGTGAGGAGCGCGAGCACCTCGTCTCGTCGAGGCCCGAGACGTTCCAGATGCCGTCGCCGGGCGACATGCGCTATCAGTGGGTCGTCGCCGACATGGCGGCGCTCGACCCGGACGAGATGGAAGAGCTCGTGATTGACGCGTGGCGCATGTGCGTGCCCAAGGGCGTCGCACGCGAGTTCCTGGGTGAGGACTGAGACCCCACGGTCCCCTGAGCTTGTCGAAGGGTCAGGGCCGCCATCGATGGTTCCGTTTCCAGACCTGAGACCCGGGTGGCTTGTACTCGGGGTGGCCGTCGCCGGGTGACATGCGGATGGTCCAGGCGTTGTCGTGGATCGTGCGGTGGTGGAACGGGCAGATGAGGACGCCGTCGGCGAGTCGGGTCTCGCCGCCGTCTGCCCAACGCATGCGCCAGTGGTGCGCTTCGCACCATTCGGGTGGCCGGTCGCAGTCTGGGAAGGTGCAGCCGCCGTCTCGGTTGGCGAGGGCCTGCTTCTGGGTCCTCGTGAACAGGCGCTGCTCATGACCGTGGTCGAGGGGCAGCGACGTGCCGTTGAACACCTGGGGGACGAGTCCCGCATTGCAAGCCATGCGACGGGCTTGGCCCGCCGAGATCCTGGTGCCGGTGGAGAGCGTGGCAGGCTTGATGCCGCGGACGAGGGTGTCGTGGTCGAACCGGACGATCAGGGTGGCGCTGAGTCCGCCCTTGCCGGGGAGCTTGTCGGTGGGCAGGTGATCGCACAGCTCGGCGAATCCCATGCCCAACCGGTGCCGGTGCTCCAGGTCGCGGTCGTAGTAGGACTCCGCACCGGGGGTGTGGTCGTGCAGGTGGTCGCGTCGGGGTGCGCTGATCGCCTGGATCGCGGTGAGCAGCTGGTCTGCCTGCGCCTCGGGGATGCGGAACCCGCCCCGGCAGGTCCCGTCGCCGTCGTTGGACATCCAGAACTCCGACCGCCGCCAGGCGTCCTTCTCCCGCGCCTCCAAGGTCCGGTTCTCGATCTCGTCGACCTCAGGCGCGGGCTTGAACTGGTCGGTGATCCGCTTGGAACGCGAACGAAGGTCCTTCAACGACAACCTGCCGGCGTCACCGATCAGCGTGTCCTCACAAGCCTGCTTCTGCTCGGGCGTGGTGTCATCGGGCAGATCGGCAACCGCCCCGGCGATGATCGCGGCCTGCGCCGTGCCGATCTGGCCACCGGCCAGGGCTTCCTCGGTGCGAGATGCGGATTCCAGCGCCTTACCCATGTTGACCATGTGGTCACCGGCCCTGCGATCACCACCGAACGACCCAGCCAGCATCGCCCCGGTCGACGATGCACCTTGGGCCTTGGCGAATCCCGAGGCCTCCAGCGCCCTCGTGCCAGCGACCTGCTGAGCCTTGACTCGGGCCTCGACCCGCATCAACCGCTCCACCAGGTCACGCACCGTGACTGGCTCAAGGCCAGCCCAGGCACCCAATGACATACCGTCCAGTGCACCCTCGATCTGCTCAACCGCAGACACCAACGGGTGCGGGAGCGAGGCGACGGGAGCAACGGACACGGGAAACCTTCAGACGTATGGGCAGGGAGTCGTCTCAACCTTGGGGCCCACTGAAGGGTTCTCACCCGACCCATGTCGTTCCAGATCGGCGCACTGACAACTCTACGACAAGACGCCGCCGAAGTCGAACATGTGTTCGAATGCTGAGATGCCTAGTTCCAGCCTCGACGGCGGGCGACGAGGCGGTACGCGCCGTAGAGCACGATCACGATCGCCAGCCACGGCAGCAGCACTCCGGCGACCTCGACGACGTTGTTGACCGTCGACACGAGGGCGTTCCAGCCGTCGGTGAGCCCGCCCTTGAACCCGCCGGGCTCCACCGAGTCGGCCCTGGCCTTCTGGGACAGGTCGATCGACAGCGTCGAGAGCGAGACCTGGTCGGCGATCTGCTTGCGCTGCGCCTCGAAGCTCTCGAGCTGTTCCTGGCGCTGGGTCAGCGCGTTCTCGGCCTTGATCAGCTCACCGCTGGTGTCCGCGTTCGCCATGATCCGCTCGAGCCGGTCGATCGACAGCCGGAGCGCGTCGATGCGGGCGTCGAGGTCCTTGGCCTGGGCCGTGACGTCGTCGTTCTGCAGCGAGACGTTGGTGACCGTGCCATACGTCTTGAGCCGGTCGATCGTCGCGGTGACCTTGGTGCTCGGCACGCGCACCGTGACGAACGCCGACGCGTCGTCGCCGTCACCGTGCTCGGTGCGGCTGTCGACCCGGCCGCCGATCGTCTCGGCGTAGGCGCTGATCTTCTGGGCGACCGTGCGCGGGTCCTTGACCCTCACGTTGATCTCGCCGGTCGTGATGACTTCGCGGTCGGCGTCCGGCGCAGCTGTCTTCTCCAGCGTGTTGCTGCGTCCACCGGCCGAGTCGTCCGCCTGCGGAGCGGGCCCCGCCTTCGCCTGCGTGCTGCCGCCGGCGCCGCTGTCCGAGGCCCCGTCACCCGCACCGCCGCCGTTGCTCAGCGCGCCGATGCCGACCGAGCCGAAGCCGATCACGACGACGCTGGCCGCCGCGAGCCCGATCGTCGTACGGGCCCGGTGGCCGCGCTTGGCGATGTCCTGGTCGACCGCGTGCATGACGGTGGAGCGCATCTTGCCGATGCGGTCGTCGTTGAGCGTGGGGGTGGTCATGATGTCTCCCTCATCGAACGGAGGTCGGCGCGAAGCCGGGTGCGGAGTCGTGAGACGCGGTTGCGGACCGCGGCGTGGCTGACACCGAGCTCGCGGGCTGCCAGCTCGTACGTGTGGTCGCCGGCGACGCACATCTCGTAGAGCCGCTGGTCGGTCGGCGACAGCGCGGCAACGGCCTTGTCGATCTCGCCGCGGACCTGCGCGGCGACGACCTCGTCCTCGACCGACGCGTCGTCCGGCAGGTCGGCGTCGAGCTGGATGCTGCGCGCACTGACCTTCTGCGAGCGGCGCCGGGCGTTGAGCGCGGTGTAGCGCGCCGTGACCAGCAGCCACGGCAGCACCGAGTCGTCGACGACGGTGATGCGGCGGATCTTGTCCCACGTCGTGATGAACACCTCTTGCGTGACGTCCTCGGCCTCGCGCTGGTCGCGCACGACGGCGTACGCCTGCCAGTAGACCGGCCGCACGTGCCGGTCGTACAGCTGGCCGAACGCGGCGCGGTCGCCCGCCGAGGCGCGGGCCAGCAGCTCGCGGTCCCCGGTGCCTTCGGCGGTGGTCGTCGGTGGTGTCACCCGGCGCTCCGATCTGTGCGGTGTACGGACGTCTACCTGCAGATGTCCGGACCCAGCCACACCGTCTCACGTCCGGGGCGCACTTTTTGCAGGTCCCCGCAGTCGGGCACTGCCTCGTACGATGGTGGGAGCAGGAGGTGGCACCATGAAGCGGATCTTCGCGGCCCTCGTCGTCGCGGCGACCGTCGTGCTCGCGGTGACCCTGCTGTCGTCCGGTTCGGACGCACCGACACCGTCGTCCGGCCCGACCGCGCTGCAGTCCGCGACGCTCGACCAGGTGGTCCGCCCGGCGAAGCCGCCCAAGGCGAAGTTCGTCCGGACGATCTTCGCGACCTCGAGCCTCAAGCGCTCGGAGTTCATGCTCGACCTCTGCAAGGGTCCGATCGCGGTCTTCGTTGGTGAGTACCGGCCGCGGCTGATCGCCGAGCACGACTACTGCGGCGGCCTCGCGTGGATACCCAAGCTCGGCAAGGGCGACGCGATCAAGCTCTCGGGCGATGGCGTGCACGACGGCACCTACGTCGTGAAGACGATCGGGCACGCGCCTCGCAACGAGGCCAAGGTGCGAGACCTGCCACAGACCGACATCGTGCTGCAGACCTGCGTCAGCCAGAACACCATGGTCCTGGTCGGGATGGACCGGTTCGAACCCGTGACCGTCACCAGCTGACGCCGCATTCGCGCTTTCCCGACGCGGTGGTCTGGCCCGGCTTATGCTGGCGCCCATGTCCCAGCGCGCGTTCCGATGGGCGGGGATCGCCGCGCTGCTCATCCTGATGACGCGGCTCGCCTCGGTGGCGGCGCAGCCACTGTCCAACGCCGACACGTGGTTCAACCTCAGGCTCGGCGCCGATCTCGGCGCGCCGTGGCACTGGGCCGATCCGCCGCGGTGGTCGACGTACGCGACGACCGACTGGGTGCCGACCCAGCCCTTGGCGGCCGCGGGGATGTCGGCCGTCGAACGGGTCGCAGGTCTGCCGGGCGTCGCCTGGCTCTACGGCGTCGGACTGCTGACGTTCCTGCTCACGGTCTACGGGATCTGCCGGGCGTACGCCAGCCCGCTCATCGCAGCCCTCGGCACCTGCCTCGCCGTGATCGGTGCGTCGGGCAGCCTCTCCGCGCGTCCGCAGCTCGTCAGCCTGGTCCTCGTGCCGCTCGTGGTGCACGTGTGGCTCCGCACGCAGGAGGACGGCCGGGCCCGGTGGTGGCTCGTCCCGATGACGTGGCTGTGGGCGATGTGCCACGGGTTCTGGATCGTCGGGGTCGCGACTGGCTTCGTCGTCACGGCGGGCCTGCTCATCGCCGGACCGGACCGACGGCAGGCGGCCAGGTCGGCCGTGATCCCGCTGGCATCGCTGGTTGTCGCCGCGCTGACGCCGGTCGGCCCCAAGCTGCTGCTGACCCCGTTCGTCGTGAACGACCGCGCCCACCTCATCAGCGAGTGGCAGCGCGCGTCGTTCGCCTCGATCGACCCGTGGCCCGCCACGATCATGGTCCTGCTCGCGGGTGCCCTGCTCGCGAGCCGGAAGCACCTGACCGTCGCGGAGGGCCTCCTGATCGCCATGGCTGCTGGCGGCATCGTCCTCAACGGCCGCACGATGGCGATCGCCGGGCTCATCGTGGTCCCGTTGTTCGTGCGCGCGCTCCAGGAGCGGGTGTCATTTCCGCTCGACGCCGAGTCCCGGGCTGTCGAGCTGAGGCGGCTCTGGCTGACCGGCGCAGCGATGGCCGTCGTGCTGGGGGTCGCGGTGCCGCACACCGCGGACGAGCCGGCCAAGGTCCCGACCGCGTTCGATGCCCGGCTGGACGCCGTACGCGACGGCGAGACGGTCCTCAACGATCCGCCCGCCGGCAGCTGGCTGGTGTGGCGCCACCCGCAGGTCAACGTCGTCGTCGACGGGCTCTTCGACGCCTATCCGGTGAGCCACCTCGAGCGGACGCTGAGCGTGATGCAGGCGCAGCCCGGGTGGCAGGCGTACGTGGCGCGCGCCGATCCGGTGCTGGCCGTGCTCGCCGCGGGTGAGCCGCTGGTCGGCGCCTTGCGCGACAGCGGCTGGCGACTCGTCGACGAGGATGCCGGCTACGTGCTGCTCGAACCCGCGAAGAGCCGCCAGCCGTGACGGTCTCCAGGCGGTTCGCCGACTGGCCGCCGTACGCCCGGCTCGCCGTCCTCGGCCTCGTGCTGCTCGCGATCGTCGGCGCGGCTCTGACGGTCGGCCCCTTGCAGGACTATGCGACCCAGTCGTCGAGGCACGACGCCGACTCCGACCTCTATCGGGCCGTCATCGATCACGTCCGGCACGGCGAGGGGTTCTACTCCGCGTCGGTGTCCGAGCAGCTCGAGCGCGGCTATCCCGTCCGGCCCGCGATGACCGTACGCGAGCCAACCCTCGCGTGGCTGCTGGCCGGGCTCGGTGGCTGGCGTCACGGCATGGCCGTCCTGGCTGCGTTGGCCGTGGTCGTCGGTCTCGCGATGGTCAGGCGGTTGGAGAGCGTCGACAGCCGGCGCGCCTTCTTCCTGGTGAGCGGTCTCGGCGCCCTCGTCGCCTTCGGCTCGTACGTCGGTCCGGTCCAGGTGACGCAGCACGAGTGCTGGGCCGGGTTGCTGGTGGTCCTGTCGCTCGCCGTGCGTACGTCCGACCGCTTCGCCGCGGCGGTGGTGCTCGGCCTGCTCGCGTGCTTCTTCCGCGAGCTCGCGGCGCCCTATCTCGTGCTGATGGCGGTGGCGGCGATGGGGGAGCGACGGCGCCGCGAGGCCACGGCCTGGATCGCGGCCGGCACGCTGTTCGCGGTCGTCTACGCGGTGCACCTGTGGGCGGTGGCCCGGCAGACCTCGGCGGGTGATCCGGAGTCGCCCGGCTGGCTCGCGCACGACGGCCTGGCCCACGTGCTGGAGACGGTCCGCCTGACGACGTTCGCCGGTGCCGGGCCTGACCTGGTGAGCGTCCTGGTGCTCGTGCTGGGGCTGCTCGGCTGGGCCTCGATCGCGTCGCCGCTGGCCAATCGTGTCCTCGCGTGGATCGCGTTCTGGGTCGTGCTCACGCTGTTCGTCGGACGGCCGGAGAACATCGTCTGGGGCTTCCTCTGGGTTGGTCCTCTGGTGCTCGGTATGGTCCTCGCGCCCGGCGCGCTGCGTGATCTGACCGGCATTATTCGCTGGAATCGCAGGGCGGCTCGCTGAATTCCCACAAATCCCGTACGTGACAGGGTGGCCGGGAGTATGTTCTGGCCTGGGAGCGTCGCCTCGGCGACGATGCACGACAACAGAGGGAGTGATCATGAACGTTCTGCGAGGTGATAGCCGCACGTAGCTGAGCTCGCGCCGTCATGGCGTGGCAGCACCAGGACCGGAGGGAGCCGGTCCTGAACCTGAGCTCACGTGCGGGGTCGTGGTGACCCACGACTGCAGCTGGTGAGTCCAACGGGAGAGGGAGCCCGGGGATGAACGGTTGGTTTTCGCGTCGACCTGCGCGCTCGGAGGAGCGTGGGGCGACGACTGTGGTTGTCGGTCTGCTGATGACCGCCCTGGTGGCGGCCACCGGCATCGGCATCGACACGAGCAACATGGCGTACCAGCGCGCGCGGATCCAGCACTCCGCCGACGCCGCGGCCAACGCGATCGCGCTCGACTGCGCGCAGGGCAAGACGACCTGCAGCCCGACCGGGGCGCAGAGCACCGCCAACTACTTCGTCACGCAGAACTCCGGCAGTGGGACCGCGACCATCCCGGGGACCGTCAACTCGAGCTCGACCTCGGTGACGGTCAAGGTCGACAAGACGGTCAACACGGGATTCTTCGGCCTGCTGGGCATCGGCTCCAAGAGCGTGAAGGCCTCCGCGACGGCCACGCTTGGGGGGTATCCCGTCGAGGGGGCGCCGATGTTGCCGATGGCGGTGCCGTACTGCATGTGGAAGGCCAACCAGGCGCCGGCCACGACACCGATCCTGTTGCGCTCGGACCTGATCAGCGTCGTGTTCAACGTCATCGTGCAAGGCGGTGCGGCGGGTCGGCTCATCACCGGACTGCTGGGTGAGTTGTTGGGCGTGACGGACTCCTGCACCACCCCCGAGGGGCTCAACCTCAAGATGCTGCGCGGCCCGATCTGGCTGTCCGGCATCGAGGACGCGCTGCACAGCACGTTCAACTGGAACTCGTCGGTCTGCAACATGAAGGTCGGCACGATCGACGGCTTCCTCGGCAGCACCGTGAGCTCGGTCATCCCGTCCAACTGCGTCACCAAGCTGGGCAGCCAGATCAAGAAGAACCAGATCATCCTGGTGCCGATCTACCGGCCGTCGATCACGCTCGACCAGCTCGGCCTCGAGCTGGTGGTCGACGTCTGCATCCTGTCGATCTGCACGTACAAGACGAAGATCCCGCCGCGGATCGGCGTCAAGGTTCTCGGCTTCGCCCCGTTCAAGATCACGGGCTGGAACTTCCCGACGAACTCCAACCTGGATCCCAACGCACCGCTGTGCGGCGCGATCAACCTGCTCACGCACCCGCCGGCGAGTGTCGGCTGCCAGGGGATCCAGGGCTACTTCGTGAAGTCCTTCACCCGCGACCCGGACTTCACCTACTCGCCGACGGGTGCCGACTTCGGTGCGTCGTCCGTGGCGATCAGCAACTAGGGGGATGCATGCACACCACTTCAAAGGGAGAACCGACATGACCAGGGTCCTGATGCTTGCCACCAACCCCACCTTCACCCGTCACGCGACGTCGCTGGGCGACCACCGCGTCGCCACGATCGAGGCCGACGCGCTCGATCGCGTGATCGCGCTCGGCGGACTGGCGGCGTTCGTCGGCGGCCTGAGCGCTCCGGACGTCGTGATGGTCGGCGACCTGTTGCCGGTGGGCGAGGCGCTGACCCTCGCCGAGGCGATCCGCCGAGAGGTTCCCGGCGCCCACGTCGTGCTGGTGTCCGACCCCGACCGCGTGTCGATGGTCGAGGCGATGCGCGCGGGCATACGCGACGTCATCCCGTCGTCCGCGTCGGCGCACGACATCGAGTCGCTGTGGGCCAGGTTCGAGGGGAGCAACGTCCGGAGCATCGGGGTCCACGGTGCGCCGGCCGAAGCCACCGCGGCGGACTCGAACCGCATCGTCGTGGTGACCGGGCCGCGCGGCGGGGTCGGACGCAGCACGGTCGCGGTCAACCTCGCCGTGGCACTTGCCGCGGAGGCTCCGCGGGACACCGTGCTCGTCGACCTCGACCTCCAGTTCGGGGACGTCGGGCTGATGCTGGACCTCGACCCGCTCGGGACGATCGGCGACGTGTTCGAGGTGCGGTCGTCGATGGACTCGTTGGTGCTCAAGACGTTCCTCACCTCGCACGCCGGCGGCCTGTGGGTGCTGTGCGCGTCACCGACCCCCACCGTCGTCGACCGGGCGACGCCGGAGGCGGTGTCGCGCCTGCTCCAGCGCCTCGCGGCGGAGTTCCGCTACGTCGTCGTCGACACCGGGGCCCGGCTCGACCCCTTCACCGTGGCAGCGGTCAGCGTCGCGACGGACCACGTCGCGGTGACGTCGATGGACGTGTCGAGTGCCCGGGCGCTGCGGCGCCAGCTCGCGATGCTGTCGTCCGTCATCGGGGTGCCGGAGTCCCGGCATGTCGTCCTCAACCGCGCAGAGCGCGCTCATGGCGTCGGGCCGCGGGAGATCGAGTCGCTGCTGGGCATCCCGGTCGACGTCGTGGTGCCGACCGCGGCGGAGGTGCCCGCCGCGGCCAACTTCGGCACGCCTGCCGTCTGGCGCAAGCGCGGAGGGCCGTTCGGCAAGGCCGTCGCGCACCTCGTGCAGCGCATCCACGAGGGCGAGCTCAGCGTCGTGGCCAAGCATCGCGGAGTCGACGTCGCATGACGCGTACGACGAGCGGCCGGGCACTCGCCGGCCAGCCCACCAGCATCCGAGCGGTCTTCGGCCGCTCGGTGGCGGAGGGGACGACCCCGTCCCGTCCGCTGGACCACCTGGTCCGCCTCACCGGAGGAGCCATCCCGGCACCTCCGAACCCCCGAGGGGCGTCGCACCATGCGGCCACCCGCAAGACAAAGGAAATCGCATGAACATCATCACCGAACGTCTCCTGCTGGCCTACGCGATCCTGGTCGGTCGCCTGGAGGACCGTGAGGAGCGTGGCGCCTCGATGACGGAGTACGCCATCCTCGTCGCGGTCATGGCCGGCATCGTCCTGGCCCTCGTCACGCTGCTGGGCGGCAAGATCTCGAGCTTCATCAGCGGCATCAACATCACGACCTGATCCCGCACGAGCAGGCCACGTGTGGTCGTGCTGCGGTACGCGGACGGTTCGGGGGCCGTACCGCAGCACGACCGGTGCTGTGAAGGGTGCTCATGGGGCAGGCCGGGTAGTCACAAATGACTGTATTTGCAGGTTCTGCACCACGAGGTGTGCGACAGGCCTAGCGTGCGAGGCGGGGGACGCCGTACGGGTACGGCGACAACACCAAGGAGCTCCACATGAACACCATCACCGCGCACTTCTTCATGGCCTACGCCGCTCTCGTGCATCGCATCGAGACCCGCGAGGAGCGTGGCGCGTCGATGACGGAGTACGCGATCCTCGTCGCGGTCNTCTCGTCAAGCTGCTGGGCGACAAGCTCTCGACGTTCATCAACGGCATCAACATCACGACCTGAGCTGCGGTCGGATGTGTCCGTGTGACCGCAGCCGTGCTGCGGTGCCAGACCACGTGAGGAACCTGGGATGAACAACGTGTTGGAACGCCTCGCGCGCGCGTCCTTCGGGGCGCGCCACGTCACGAGCCGTGAGCGCGGCGCGTCGATGGTCGAGTACTCGATCCTCGTGGCCGTGATCGCCGGCGTCGTGTTCGCCGCCGCCACGTTCATGGGTGGACAGATCTCGACGCTGATGGACGGCGTCAACCTCCACACCTAGCCACGTGCGGCGTAGTCCTCGCGGCATTTCGTCTAGTCATTAATGACTGTATTTGCAGGTTTGCCGTCCGGGGTCCGCCGTGAGGCCTAACGTCAAATCCGAGGGAGCCGCCGGGTGCGGCTACAACAACCAAAGGGAACTCACATGAACATGATCACCGCGCATCTCTTCCTGGCGTACTCCACGCTGCTGCACCGCATCGAGACCCGCGAGGAGCGTGGCGCGTCGATGACGGAGTACGCGATCCTCGTCGCGGTCNCCTCGTCAAGCTGCTCGGCGGCAAGATCTCGGGCTTCATCAACGGCATCAACATCACGACCTGATCGACGCGAGGTCTGCAGGCTCGGGAAATTGGCGGCGGCCGACGCTTCGCTGGGGATGGCGGAGCGTCGCCGACCGTCACATCGTGACGGAGGTGGGGCATGAAGGATGAAGAGCGGGGCGCCGCGTTGGTGGAGTTCGCCCTCGTGCTCATCGTGCTCTGCCCCATGATCGTCGTGATCGTGGCGTGGGGCATCAGGTTCCACAACGCCGCACAGGCCGACAACGCGGCCTTCATCGCGGCGCGCTACTACGCGATCAAGTGCGGACCCGACGGCACCGGGCCGGCCATGACGGCCGCCAAGGCAGCCGGCGCGGCCGCGACCAACCTGGTCACCGCCGGCGACATCACCATCGTGGGGAACTGCACGTCGGGCGAGACCATCTCCGCGACGGTCAGCAAGGCCAAGGCGTGGAGCCCCAAGGTGCCGCTGTTCGGGATGAACGGCAACTACTCCCTGATCGGCAAAGGTGCAGCGCGATGCGAGTGACCTTCGGCACGAGACGCAAGGACCGCGACGAACGAGGCGCCACGCTCCTCGTCGTCGCCTCGTTCACGGTGTGCCTCCTGGCGGCAGCCGGCATCGGCATCGACACCTCGACGATGGCCTACCAGCGCGCCCGCGTGCAGCACGGCGCCGACGCCGGCGCCCTGGCCGTGGCGCAGAGCTGCAAGGCGGGCTCGTGCAACGCCGGACTGGCCGCGAGCTATCTGAGCTCGAACGCCAGTGGTGGCGGCGGCAACAACACGCCGTCGGTGTCGATCGGCTCGACCTCGGTGACCGTGACCAACACCAAGCACGTCAACACGATCTTCTTCGGCCTGCTCGGCATCGGCAGCAAGAACGAGGTGGCGACCTCGACGGCGTCGTGGAACACCAGCCCGACCAGCGGCAACGTCATGCCGTTCCTGGTCTCGCTGTGCGAGTACACCAAGGCCGCCGTGAACGTCGCGACCTTCATCGACACCAACTCCAACGACGAGATCAAGCAGTACAAGGCGAAGGATGAGCAGAAGGTGCTCGCGACCGACAACAACCTGACGGCCGGCTGCGGGACGATCCCGACCGGCGTCAACGTGACCGGGCTGAGCAGCTCGACGCGCATGGTGATCGGCGGCATGTGGAAGACCTCCAACGGCGGGTGCAACGGCTCGGTCAACAACGGCAAGTCGCAGCTCGCGATCGGCGACAGCCAGGCCGACTTCGAGCTCTGCGGCCTCAACAGCCAGCAGACCGACAAGTACGCCGCTTCGTCGGGCGCCGACAAGTTCGTCGTCGGGCAGGTCACGCTGTTCGCGATCTACGCGCCCACGCGCAACTTCGACTTCGGTGGGGCACAGACCAAGGCCAACGGGACAGCACCGACGTCAGAGTTTGCATCCAACGCGCCCGCGTTCGACTTCCGGATCGTTGGTTTTGCGCCGTTCAAGATCACCGGCACCCGCCTGGGCACGACCAGCAACGGCTGTCTGGGCAGCTGCGTCGCCGGCAAGGTCGGCATCTGGGGCTCGTTCGTCAACGACATCAGCCCCGACGGCGACTACGAGGTCGGCGGCCCCAACATCGGCTCTGTCGTGAAGCTGACCAACTGACATGCACGCCTTCATCCGTCCCTCGGGGGACGCCAAACCACAACAGGAAGAGACGGCATGAACAAGCGGATTATCGCGGTGGTGGGGGCGGCGCTGTTGGCGCTGATCGGGATCGTCATGCTGATCAGCTACACACAGAACGCGAATGACCGCGCCTTCGACGGCGCCGAGCTGAAGTCGGTCCTGCAGGTCACGGAGACGATCCCTGCCGACACCAAGGCGTCGGAGGTCTCCGGGAGCGTCGAGCTCGTCGAGCTGCCGAAGAAGGCGATCGCCAAGGACGCGGTGACCGACCTCAGCGAGGTGTCGGGCCTCTCGACCACCGTGGCGCTCGAGCCGGGCGAGCAGCTGCTCCTGACCCGTTTCTCCCAGGAGGGTTCACCCAAGGCGGACAGCGGTCCGTCGGCGGTCTCTGCCGTCCCCAAGGGCTATCAAGAGGTCACGGTTCCGCTCGACGTGGCTCGCGCTGCCGGTGGTGTGCTCAGGCCCGGAGACCTCGTCGGCGTGGTCGCGAGCTATCAGACCAACGACACCGGCGGCTTCACCCAGCTGGCCAAGAACTTCGTGAGGGTGACGCGGGTCAGCGGAGGGCTCACCGGGGGCAAGGACGACGGGGCCACGGGCCAGCTCGTCACGCTCGCGGTGACGACCCGCAATGCCGGGCGCATCATCAACGCTGCCGAGTTCGGCAAGCTCTGGCTCACCAAGCAGAACAAGGACACCGAGACCGGCAGTGGCGGGTCAGTCACGAAGAGCGAGATCACGAAATGACACAGATCCTGATCCTGGCCGGCACAGCGGCCATCACCCGGCGCATCGACGCGTTGCCCGGTCACCAGGTCGCCTCCGTCGACAAGGAGATCGTCGAGAAGCACGCCCGCGAGGGTGACATCGAGACCCTGCTCACCCGGGATCTCGGAGCGCTGCCGGAGATCGTGATCATCGGCGACGCGATGCCGCTCCAGGAGGCCCTGAGCATCGGCAGCCTGATCGACCGGGTGCTGCCCGGGGTCGAGCTCATGCTCATCAGCGAGCCTGACGCCGAGACGGCGCTCAACGCGATGCGGTCGGGCGTGCGCGAGATCATCTCGCCGCTCGTCACCGACGACGAGCTGCTGGCCATGATGCACCGAGCCGCCGACAACCTGAGCAGCCGGCTCAAGCCGCACCTGGCTCCGACAGTCGTGGCGGACATCGCGCAGTCGACCGTGATCGTGGTGATCTCGCCCAAGGGCGGTGTCGGCAAGAGCACGATCGCGACCAACCTGGCGGTCGGGCTGGGGCGCCGGGCACCCACCCACACCGTCCTCGTCGACCTCGACATCCAGTTCGGCGACGCCGCGACGCTGCTCGACCTCGACCCGGCGCACAGCATCGCCGACGCGTTCGGCACGTCCGCCGCGATGGACACGTTGATCCTCAAGACGTTCCTCACGGCCCACCCCGCGGGGTTCTACGTGCTGGCCGGCGACGACTCGCCGACCGTGGGCGACCACGTGCGGTCCGCCGACGTGAAGCACCTGATCGAGCAGCTGGCGAGCCAGTTCCGTTACGTCGTGGTGGACACCGGAGCCGGACTCGGCGAGCACACCCTCGCCGCGTTGGAGAAGGCCGATGAGGTCATCATCGTCTCCAGCATGGACGTCACCAGCATCCGCGCCGTGCGCAAGGAGCTGGACGTGCTCAGCGAGCTCAACCTGCTGCCCCCGCGCCGGCACGTCGCGCTCAACTTCTCCGACCGCAACGCCGGCCTCACCGTGAAGGACGTGGAGACCGTCATCGGCATGCCCGTCGCGGTCAGCGTGCCGCGGTCCAGCGACGTGACGGTGGCCGGCAACCGTGGCGAGTCGCTCATGATGGCCAAGAAGCCCGGTCCGGTGGCCAAGTCGATCACCAAGCTGGTCGACGCGGTCTTCGACGGCGTGCCGCTCGCGATGCCCGCACCCCCGGCGCCGGTCGCACCGGTCGCGGATGCGGTCGCCGAGGAGCCCAAACCCAGCAAGAAGAAGATGGGCCGTCGGAGGAAGCCATGACCAGCCTGAGTGAACGGCTCGAGGCCGCCCGGTCCAAGAGCGACGTGATCCCGGACAAGCTCACGACCGCACCACCGGTCACCAAGCCCGTGATCGCCGAGCAGACCCCCGATCCCGAGGACGTCTCGTCGGCCGACTCGCGGCTGGCCGAGGGCTTGTACGCGGTCAAGGCCCGCGCGGTCGAGACGCTGTTCGACCGCATCGGCGTCCGCATCAACGACTCCACCCTGACCGAGGACCAGCTGCGCCGCTTCGTGCGCGAGGAGCTCTCCCGCATCGTCGACGAGGAACCGCTCTCGCTGACGTCGGAGGAACGCCGCCGGCTGATCCAGGACATCGAGGACGACGCGCTCGGGCTCGGGCCGTTGCAACGACTGCTCGCCGACCACGACGTCACCGAGATCATGGTCAACGGTTTCGACCGCATCTACGTCGAGCGCTTCGGCAAGCTCAGCCTCAGCGGGATGCGGTTCAACTCCGAGGAGCACCTCCGCAGGGTCATCGACCGGATCGTCGGCCGGGTCGGCCGCCGCGTCGACGAGTCGTCGCCCCTGGTGGACGCCCGCCTGACGGACGGCTCGCGCGTCAACGCGATCATCCCGCCGCTGGCGGTCAACGGCTCGTCACTGACGATCCGCAAGTTCTCCGACACTCCGTACGAGGTCGCCGACCTGGTCAACTTCGGCACCATGACCAAGGGGATCGCCGAGCTGCTCTATGCCTGCGTGCAGGCGCGGCTCAACATCCTGGTCTCCGGCGGCACGGGCACCGGCAAGACGACGTTGCTCAACGTCCTGTCGTCGTTCATCCCTGCCGACGAGCGCATCGTGACGATCGAGGACGCGGTCGAGCTCCGGCTCCAGCAGGACCACGTCGTGAGCCTCGAGAGCCGGCCGCCCAACATCGAGGGCAAGGGCGAGATCAGCATCCGCGAGCTCGTCCGCAACGCGTTGCGCATGCGCCCCGATCGCATCGTCGTCGGTGAGGTCCGCGGTGGCGAGAGCCTCGACATGCTGCAGGCCATGAACACCGGTCACGACGGCTCGATCTCGACGCTGCACGCCAACTCGCCCCGCGACGCCATCGCGCGTCTCGAGACGCTCGTCCTGATGGCCGGCATGGACCTGCCGGCCCGCGCGATCCGCGAGCAGGCGTCGTCGGCGGTCGACCTGATCATCCAGCTCAGCCGCCTCCGGGACGGCTCGCGCCGCATCACGGCCGTCACCGAGGTCCTCGGCATGGAGAACGACACCGTCGTGCTGCAGGACGCGTTCGTCTTCGACCACGCGGCCGGCGTCGACGTGCACGGCCGGTTCCGTGGCACCCAGATCTCGACCGGGATCCGGCCAAGATTCACCGACAAGTTCGAGGAGATGGGCATCAACTTCAACTTCGACAGTCTCGCGATGCAGGGAGGATGACGTGCTGATCCTGACCGGAGGGGTGTGTGTCCTCCTCGCGATCGCGGCCCTGGCCTATGCCTTGCTCGCCCCGCCCGTCTCCCGCGTCCCGGCCTCGCGGCGTACGTTCGGCGGCACCGACCAGAAGACCGGCCTCAACTTCTCGTCGGACCAGCTGGTCGAGCGCGTCGACGACCTGCTCCGCCGCAGCTCCTGGACCCCGTTCGGTGCCAAGGAGCTCGAGCTGGCCGGCCTGCGGATCACGCCCGGCAACGTCGTGGTCCTCGTGGCCGCCGTCGCCGCGAGCGTGCTGTCGGTCGTCACCCTGCTGACCGGATCGTTCTGGCTGGGGCTGGCCCTGGCCCTGCTGGTGCCGGTGGGTGCCAAGGTCTACCTGTTCATCCTGACCGATCGTCGGCGGACGCTGTTCACCAAGCAGCTGGACGACACCGTCCAGATGATCGCCTCGGCCCTGCGGGCCGGCTTCAGCTTCCCCCAGGCGTTGGACGCCGTGGCGCGCGACGCCGACTCACCGACTGCTGAGGAGTTCGCCCGGATCATCAACGAGAACCGGATCGGCCGCGACCTCGTCGTGGCGATCGAGCAGACCGCCGACCGGATGGCGAGTGACGACTTCAGGTGGGTGGCCGAAGCCGTGGCGATCCACCGCGACACCGGTGGCAACCTCAACGAGGTGCTCGACCGGGTCGGGGCGACCATGCGCGAGCGCAACCAGCTGCGTGAGCAGGTCGGCGCCCTGGCCGCCGAGGGCAAGCTCTCGGCGATCGTGCTGATGATCCTGCCCATAGCCCTCGCTGCGTTCTACTACTGGATCAACGCGGGCTACATGGCGCCCTTGATCGGCACGAGCCTTGGCTGGGCGTTGCTCGGCGCTTCGGTGGTGCTCTACATCATCGGCGGCCTGTGGATGCGCGCGATCGTGAATGTGAAGTTCTGACATGCTGCCTCTCGGAATCCTGCTCGTGCTCGGCGCGTGCCTGCTCCTGGCGTCCGCGTTGGGCGTCGTCGGGGCCACCGACAAGACGGTGAAGGCCCGGCTCCTGGTCACCCCCTCGGGCCGTTCGAGCGGTCCTGCAGAGAGTGCCGGACCAGACCTGTTGGCCCACGACGGCAGTCGGTCCGGTGTCATGAAGGTGCTGGCCTCGGCGGCCGCGGTGTCCAAGATCGAGCGCAACATCATGCTCGCGGGCCGCCCTGAGGGACTCACGTTGAGCCGGGTCCTGGTCCTCAAGCCGGTGCTGGCGTTGCTGGGCCTCCTCATCCTGTTCACCCTCGTCTCCGACGGCGGCGGCAAGATGATGTGGGCGGTCGGGATCGCGCTGGTGGTCGCCTGCTTCTTCCTGCCCGACGTGTTCGTCAAGAACCGTGCCGAGGCGCGTCAGCTGGAGATCCTCCACGAGCTGCCCGACGTGCTCGACCAGGTCACGATCTCGATCGAGGCAGGGCTCGGCTTCGAGTCGGCGTTCGCCCGCATCGGGGAGCGGCGGCAGGGTCCGCTGGCCGACGAGATCGTGCGCACGGTCCAGGACATGCGGCTCGGCATGAGCCGGCGGGAGGCCTATCAGGCGCTCGCGGACCGTACCGACGTCGACGACCTGCGCAGCTTCGTCAAGGCGATCACCCAGGCCGAGCAGTACGGCGTCTCGATCGCGACGGTGGTGCGCAACCAGTCGGTGGAGATGCGGTTCCGCCGCAAGGCGCGTGCCGAGGCCACGGCTCTCAGGGTTCCGGTCAAGATCCTGTTCCCCTTGATGACGTGCATCTTCCCGGTGCTGTTCATCGTCGTGCTCGCACCGGCGTTCATCGAGCTCGCCAACAACCTCGGTGCGTTGAAGTAGTCAGGGCCGGGCGGCCGGGCGGCTGGCCGTCCAGAGAGCCTGGCACGCCACGACCAGCAGGGCCACCAGGGCGATGTTGCGCAGCACGAGCGTGATCACGGCCCAGGCGTCTCCGTCGATCAACGCGTCGTAGCCGATGGGATAGACGAGCTGGGTTCCGGCGGCGACCACCAGCGTCAGGCCGCGGATCGTCCGCCACGCCCGGTCCCGGTCGGCGCCGAGCGCGAACGAGGCGACGACGGGGGAGCTGAGCCACACGACGTACTGGGCCGAGCCCACCTTGTTGAAGACCAGCATCGCGAGCGTGGTCGCGAGCAGCGACAGGAGCAGCAGCTCGTGGTTGGGCGTGCGCTTGCGGCGTACGGCCGCCAGCGTGAGCGCACCGACCGCCAGCACGGTGAGCGGCATCAGCACGTCGAGGACGTGCGCGACCCGCGTGGCACCCGGGCCGATGAACTCCCAGGCGGCCAGGGGAATGTTCCCGTAGAGGCCCGACGGCCGGCCGAACGCGTTGAGCAGGTGGAACGGGGTCGCGGCGACCGACTCGATCTGCAGCCGGCGCCCGGACTGGCCGTCGACGAAGCTGAAGAGGTGCGACTCGGCACCGAGGGCGACCGCGACGACGCCGATCAGGAGGGTTGTGAGGAGCGTGGGGACCAGGACGTCCCGGAGCCTGCGTCGCGAGGTGGCGAGCAGGGAGATCATCCAGGCGGCGTGCGCCACCTTGACCCAGGCGGCGGCCAGCACCAGGACGGTCGCCAGCCGTGGCCGCCTCACGATCACGAGGAGCGCCACGGTCGCCAGCGCGGCGGCGATGCCGTCGAGTCGCGAGATCGCGACCGGGCCGAGCAGCAGGAAGAACAGCAGCCACCATGCCGCCGCTCGTACGCCGATGCGGTCGCGGACCGCCATCATGATCACGGCGACCGTCATCAGGGTCAGCCCGATGAACAGCGACTCATAGATCTGGTCGTGGGCCCACGGCGACAGCACGGCGATCGGTGCCAGCGCTCCGAGTGGATAGATCCAGTCGAAGTCGAGCACCGGCCAGCGCCCGTGCTCGACCCCGTCGAGCGCCCAGAGCCGGTAGAGGTGCACGTCGCCGAACCCGACGTGCACACCCCATGCCGCGTTGAGGACGAACGGCCAGACGAGGACCAATGCGAACAGCAGCCACAGTCCCAGTGTCTGGCGCAGCGTCACGCGTACCGGCGCCGACGACTCGGGCTCCGGTACGTCCGACGGTCGCGGCTCACGCCCTGCACGGTGCACCAACCCACGGTAGGTGAGCCCGTGGTCACGCGTGCGGCTTTGCGCATTCGGGCCTTCCGGCCGGCGCGTTGGTCATATCGTGACGAGATGCCAGCAGCGACCCCCGCCCCTCGGGCCCGACTCGGCTATCTGCCGGCGTTGGACGGGTTGCGCGCACTGGCGATCCTGCTCGTGGTGCTGCACCATGCGTCGGGGATCGAGCGGGGGCCGCTCGAGTTCGGCGTGCTGGGCGTCGACGTCTTCTTCGTGCTGTCGGGCTTCCTGATCACGGCCTTGGTCGCCGAGCAGATGCGCGCGGGCAGCTTCTCGCGGCGCCGGTTCTATGCCCGACGCGCCATCCGGCTGATGCCCGCCCTGGTCGTGACGGTGGTGGTGATGACGCCGGCTGCCGTGATCGTCACGGGCCGATGGGAGCTCGTCGGCGCGGTCGCCGCGCTGCTCTACCTCACCCCCTTGCTGCCCGGACAGTTCTTCTTCCACACCTGGACGCTCGCGTTCGAGGAGTGGTTCTACCTCCTGTGGCCGATCGTGCTGGCGAAGTTCTTCCGCGACCGGCTCACCCTGCTGCAGTGCGCAGCGCTCGTCGGCGTGCTGGGGGTCGTGACGCAGGGCCTCATCTACCTGGTCCCCGGCAGCTTCGTCGCCCGGCCCTCGGGCCTGCTGATCGGCTGCGCCCTGGGCCTGTGCTGGCTGGACGGCCGCCGGTTCCGCCGACCGCGAGCGGCGCTGGTCCTCGGCCTCACGATCATCCTGGTCGGAGCCGGCGTCGGCCCGGTGCTCTGGGACGCGCTCCCGTACACCCTCGCCGTCATCGGCGCCGTGCTGGCCATCGGCGCGATCGCCTCGGATGCCGGCGGCCCCGTGGCGCGGGCGCTCGCGTCGCGGCCCATGGTGGCGGTCGGCGTCGTGTCGTACGAGTGGTACCTGGTCCACTTCCCCCTGCTGCAGCTGACGGAGGAGCTGTGGGGGGCGATCCAGTCGCTCTGGATGGGTCCGCTGTCGCTCGGCATCGCGTTCGCCCTGCACCGCGTGCTGGCGCCGTTCCAGGCGAGGCTGCGCTCCCGGCTCGGGGAGGGCCGCCCCGTCACGGGGCTGGCCGGCGAGGCCGTCGCCTAGTCGGACCATTGCGCCCCGGCTTTACATTTGCTACCTTCTTGTAAAGCGCCTCTCCCAAGGCGTACGAGGAGGAATCCAGCATGACGATCCAGGCAACCGTCGACGGCCAGGTCATCCAGTGGCGCGACAAGAAGCGCTACCTGTGGATCATGGGCGCGATCATCCCGTTGATCCCGCTGATGATGTGGGGCCTCTACGCGTGGACCGGCGCGACGATCGTGTGGTTCTTCGGCCCGTTCTTCGTGTTCGTGCTGATCCCGCTGTTCGACCTGCTGGCCGGGCTCGACCCCAACAACCCGCCCGACGAGCTGATCGAGGCCCTGGAGGAGGACCGCTACTACCGCTGGGTGACCTACGCGTTCATCCCGGTGCAGATCGCCGGCCTGGTCTGGGGCGCCTTCCTGCTCGGCGGCGGCACGCTGCCCGGCATCGACGACCCGTTGACCGTCGTGCAGAAGATCGGCCTCGCCCTGGGCCTCGGCATGGTCGCCGGCATCGGCATCAACACCGCCCACGAGCTCGGCCACAAGAAGGAGGAGCACGAGCGCTGGTTCGCCCGCGTCGCGCTCGCCCAGACGTTCTACGGCCACTTCTTCATCGAGCACAACCGCGGCCACCACGTACGCGTCGCGACCCCGGAGGACCCCGCCAGCGGCCGCCTGGGCGAGACGGTGTGGGAGTTCATGCCGCGCACGATCCTCGGCAGCCTCACGAGCGCCTGGGGCCTGGAGAAGAAGCGCTTCGAGCGCCAGAAGAAGACCCACTGGTCGATCAAGAACGACCTGTTCAACGCCTGGATGTTCTCCGTCGTCCTCTGGGGCGCACTGACTATCGCGTTCGGCTGGGAGATCCTGCCCTACCTCGTGATCCAGGCCGCCGCAGGCATCTGGCTGCTGGAGTCGGTCAACTACCTCGAGCACTACGGCATGAAGCGGGCCAAGCTCGACTCCGGCCGCTACGAGCGGGTCAACCCGAGCCACAGCTGGAACTCCAACAACATCGGCACCAACGTGCTGCTCTACCACCTGCAGCGGCACAGCGACCACCACGCCAACCCCACCCGTCGCTACCAGGCGCTGCGCGACTTCAAGGAGGCGCCGGTCCTGCCCACGGGCTATGCAGGCATGATCGTCCTGACCTGGATCCCGCAGGTGTGGCGCAAGGTCATGGACCAGCGGGTGCTCGGTCACTACGACGGCGACATCGGCCGCGCCAACCTGCATCCGCGCACCGCCGAGGCGTACGTGCGGAGGTACGGCGTCGGGACGAGCAAGGACGAGGAGGTGGCGGCATGAGCGAGTTCATCTGCCCCAACTGCGAGTACGTCTACGACGAGGAGCAGGGCAACCCGCGGGAGGGCTGGCCGGCCGGCACGCCGTTCGCGGAGATCGACGCCGACTGGACGTGCCCGGACTGCGGCGTACGCGAGCAGGTCGACTTCCTGCCGATCGAGGAGTTCGAGCACAACGACCAGGACGGCAACATCATCGCCGCGGAGACCCGAGTCAAGGGAGACGAGTCATGAAGCGTTGGGAATGCCAGCAG
Source organism: Aeromicrobium sp. Root344 (assembly GCF_001425755.1). GTDB lineage: Bacteria > Actinomycetota > Actinomycetes > Propionibacteriales > Nocardioidaceae > Aeromicrobium. The sequence continues at coordinate 2,401,048 of NZ_LMDH01000001.1, forward strand.
TGCGGCTTCATCTACGACGAGGCGGAGGGCTGGCCCGAGGAGGACATCCCGCCGGGCACCAAGTGGGAGGACATCCCCGACGACTGGACGTGCCCCGACTGCGGTGCCGCCAAGGCCGACTTCACGATGCTCGAGCTGGTCTGAATGACCCACCGGACCGTCATCGTCGGTGCCGGCATCGCCGGGGTCAGCGCAGCCGCGGCGATGCGGCGCAGCGGCTACGAGGGTGACATCGACCTGCTGGGCGACGAGACCGAGCTGCCCTATCGCCGGCCGCCGGTGTCCAAGGAGATCGTCCGCGGCGAGAAGACGCCCGACGAGATCCGCATCAAGAAGCCCGAGTGGTACGAGCAGCAGTCGGTCACCCTGCGCACCGGCGTCACGGTCGACTCGATCGACGTCGACGCCCACGTTGTACGCCTCAGTGACGGCGACGAGGTCGGCTACGACCAGCTGCTCCTCGCGACCGGCGGGCGCGCCCGCAACCCCTGGTCCGCCTCCGGCATCCGTACGCTTCGCAGCCTCGCCGACGCGCCGAGCCTGCAGTCCGAGCTGGCACCGGGGCACCACCTGATCGTCGTCGGTGCCGGGCTCATCGGCTCCGAGATCGCCGCGAGCGCGCGGACGACCGGCTGCGAGGTGACCTTGCTGGAGACCGCGGCGCTGCCCCTGCCGCGCCTGCTGCCGCCCGAGCTCGGCGAGCTCTACGTCGACCTGCACAAGAGCGAGGGCACTGACCTGCACACCGGCGTCGAGGTGGCGTCGATCGACGACGAGGGCGACCAGACGGTCGTACGCGCGACCGACGGGCGTACCTGGTCGGCGCCCGTCGTCGTGGTCGCGGTCGGGATGGAGCCCAACGTGGAGCTCGCCGAGGCCGCCGGAATCGAGGTCGCCAACGGCATCGTCGTCGACGCGTTCGGCCGCACGTCGGCGGCTGATGTCTTCGCGGCCGGCGACGTCGCCAACCAGCCCAACGGCGTGCTCGGCGGCCGGCACCGCGTCGAGCACTGGCAGGGCGCGCAGAACCACGGGAGTGCGATCGGCAAGGTCATGGCGGGCGCTGAGGAGCCGTTCGTCGAGGTGCCGTGGTGCTGGTCCGACCAGTACGGCCACAACCTGCAGGTCACCGGCTGGCCCGAGACGTCCCACGAGCTCGTGGTGCACGGGTCGCTGGACGACCGGGACTTCATCGCGTACCTGCTGGACGAGGGTGTCGTACGCGGTGCGGTCGGGATCGGCCGGCCGCGTGACATCCGCGCCGCCGAGAAGTGGATCGCCGCAGGTCAGCGGCTCGAGGACGCGTTGGAGGGCGGCGCATGACGACCACGGCGGTCGCGCCGGTCCGCGAGCGACTGCTCGACGCGGCTCAGGCCATGATCGAGGACTCCGGCTGGTCGAGCGTCACGATGGCGCGGATCGGCGAGCGCGCCGGCGTCAGCAGGCAGACCGTCTACAACGAGTTCGGCAACAAGCACGGGCTCGCCGAGCAGCTGGCGATGCGTGAGCTGGCCCGGTTCCTCGACGTGGTCCGTGAGCGGATGTCGGCGGAGTCCACTCTGGTCGAGGGCATCCGAGCGGCCTGCGAGGGTGCCCTGCTGATGGGGGAGCAGAGCCTGCTGGTACGCACGATCGTCACCTCGCTGCCCGAGGAGCAGGACGCCGACTTCCTGCAGATCCTGACGACGGAGTCCGGCGAGATCGTCGAGTCTGCCGTCGCCGTCGTCAAGCAGTGCGTCGTCGAGCTCTATCCGCCGTCGCCGTTCAGCGACGCCGAGCTGGAGGTCGCGGTCGAGGTCGTCGTACGCCTCGTGCTGTCGGCGATCACCCGCCCCTCGAAGCCGGCCCGTGAGGCCGCCACCGAGATCGCCTGGATCACCGGCCTGGCCCTCAAAGGCGCCGAAGCCTGAGCGGTGGATTCTCCACCTTTAGGTCGCAGCGGTGACTTCTCCACCTTTTCGGCGCTCATACGGTGGAGGATCCACCGCCGCGGGGGTCCGCCGCGGGGGTGAGCCGCCGCGGGGCTACGGCGAAGGCGTCGGCGTCGTGGGGAAGCTCGGCGTCGGTACGGTCGGGGTGCTCGGCGTCGGCACGGTCGGCGTCGTGTCGGACGGCGACGGCGTCGGGGTCTCGCCACCTGCGGCGTCCTGCGTGACGTAGACGAGGCGCCCGTCGGCGAGACGGTAGACCGTGCCGACCGGCGTTCCGCGACCCACGGTCTTGGTGCCGTTGGCCGGGACCGGCTTGACCTCCTCGCCGGGCTTGGTCGTCACCTCGCCGAGCGCGGGCTTGACCAGTCCCTTGTCGCTGACCGCACCCTCGAGGCCCAGCGAGGACAGGGCCGCGAGCAGGAACGCCACCGCGAGGACGATGCCGATGTCGAACATGTTGACCAGGCCATCGAGCGGGTCGCCGGCGTTGTCGCGGGAGATGCGTGCCCGAGGCGTCACGTGGATCATGAGGACGTCTCCGTCAGCGGTGGCAGGTCGGCCTTGGGCGGGAGCGGCGCGGGATCGCGCAGCGTCGCGGTCGGCGCCGGTCTCGTCGGCACCGGGTTGACCGCCGACGCGCCCGTGCCGTCATCGGTGAGCACCGCCGCGATGTACTCGAGGTCGGAGAAGTCCTGGCCATAGAGGCGCTCGCGTACGAGCGACAGTCCGAGCGCCAACACACCGATCAGGATGCCGAGCACCGTGATCGAGAATGCGAGGCGCAGGTTCTCGGTCAGTGCGTCGACGTCACCTCGGGCGAGGCCGTCGAGAGCGGGCGCCAGCGGGATCAGCGTGCCCATCAGGCCGAGTGCCGGACCGACCCGCACCAGCAGGCGGGTGCGCGACAGGCGGCCCTGGCGGGAGAAGTCGAAGTCGGCGAGCTCCTTGGCGATGCGGGTGTCGGCGCCGGGCTTGCCGACCTCCTTCACGATGACGCTGAACGCCGCACCGACGGCGCTGCTCCACGCCACGGTCTGCAGCAGCGCTGACGCCTCGGTCGTACGCCCGGCGTCGACGGCATCGCGGGCCGAGGCGCCCGAGCGGGAGAGCGCGGTGAACGTGCGGCGGCGGCGCTTGACCAGCTCGACGATGAACATGCCCGTCTCGACCAGCACGGCGGCCAGCGCCAGCAGCGCGAGGATCACCACCGGGAGCTCCAACGCCTCCGCGACGTGGAAGATGATGCTGTAGATGCCGTCGGTCATGCCGGAGCCTCCGTAGGGACTGTGCGCTCGCTCATGTACGTCTCCTCAGGTGTGCCAGCCTCGTGCTGGCCCATCGTGTCTCGATCTCGGCGCCGAGTCCCAGCAGCAGGATGACGGCGAGTCCGCCGATCACCGCTCCGCTGATCTTGCGGCTGGTGGACAGCTCACTGGCCTTCGTCGGCTGCGGCTGGGCCTGCGTGCCGGGAATGCTGTCGCCCTGCTCGGCCCCGGCGCCGGCGAGCACGAAGCCCTCGACCTCCTGGAGCCCGTCGTCGACCGGCGTGGTCGGCAGGTCGCTCGTGGGTGGGTTGTCGACCGACGGTGGGTTGTCGATCTTCGAGGGAGCGGGGATGTAGGGCGGGATGTAGCCGCCGCCACCCGTGCCACCGCCACCTCCCGCGCCGCCACCACCGCTGGTCTTCGGCGGCTTGGGCGGCTTGGCGACCTTCATCTCGATAGGCGCCGATCGCCCGTACGAGCCATTGGCGCTGCGGACCTCGACGAACACGGGATAGGTACCCTTGGTGGTGTAGCGGTGGGTCGGCTTCTCCTGGGCGGAGTGCCGCGTCTCGCCGTCACCGAAGCTCCAACGCCACGTGAGGATCCGGGTGCCGGGCTTCACGGCGTACGTGGTGGAGAACGACACGCTCGTCTTGGTGTCGACCGACGTGCTGCTGGCGTGCGCGACGGGCTGGAGCAGCTTGCCGGTGGTGTGGATCGTGAGTGTCGCGCTGCTGCCCGGCTCGACCCTGAACTGGTCGGTGGAGTTGACGTCGTCCTCGCCGCGCAGGGGCCGGACGTAGCCGATCTGCCCGGCGCCCGTGACGTAAAGCGAAGGCTGCAGCCCGTCGTCGAACGGGTAGGGGTCCTTGGGATCGGTCGCTGCGGCCGGGTCGCGGAAGTCGGGCTTGTCGAGCACGGTCGGTGCCGGCGTGCCGTTGGACTCGGAGAACGTCACGTTGGTGTCGGGGTCCTGCGTGAACGCCGGCGAGGCGAGCAGCGTACGGAGCGGAAGCGCTGCCGCGGGCCGCGGGCGCTCGGACTCCTTCCCGCTCTGCCCACGAGTGACATACGGCGGGGCAGTGACGAGTCCGTCGCCCCAGTCCTGGATGTCGCTCGCGTTGAAGTAGCGGGTCTCCAGCGTCGTCGCCTTGCCGTCGGACGTGGAGACGACCTTGACGATGAGGCAGGCCTGCGCCGGGTCGCACGCGTCCGCCGCATCGGCGGTCGACGCCGCCGCGAGGGGCACCGCGACGATCGAGAGCAGCGCTGCCAGCGCAGCACGGCGTCGCCGCCGTGGTGCGGACAGCAGACTGCTCACGGGCTCCCCCTCCAGAGATCGTCGTCGACTATCAAGTATGAAGTGCGAAAGGGTCTCGCGCTCATCCTTGGAGGATTGATCGTACGAACTCCAGGTGGCGGCCCGGCCAACGCCCTAGATCCAGCGGTCGAACCACATGCGGGCGTGCCACGAGTCGTACGGGATGATCTTGCCGGTCAGCACCGGGTGGAAGAACCAGAACGACATCACCACGGCGGTGAGGAACACGCCGGTGAACAGGCCGACGACATAGCGGTGCCGCGGGGTCGTGGCGGCGCGCGCGAGCTCGTTGACGACCAGCACGATCGCGATGATCGTGAACGGGATCATGGCCACCGCGTAGTAGGAGAAGATCGGCCGGGCCGTGAAGAAGAACCAGGGCAGCCAGCTGTCCAGCACGGCGACGACCGGGACGCCCCAGCGCCAGCTCCGCGTGACGATCCAGGCCGCCACGGAGGCCAGCAGGGCCAGGGCGCCGGACCACCAGATGATCGGGTTGCCCATGATCGTCACCTCGCGGACGCACGACCCGCCCGGTGCGGGGTGGCAGTCGGAGAGCGGGAAGTTGCCCTTGTACTCCATGACGACCGGGCGCTCCATCACGAGCCAGCCGATCGGGTTCGACTCGTACGGGTGCGGCTTGGCACTGTCGAGCTCGTGCGCCGAGAAGTTCCAGTTCATGACGTGGAAGTGCCACAGCGACCTGAACGCATCGCGGGTCTCGCCGAGGAAGCCCGGGGTCGGCTTGTCGACATATGCCCCCCAGGGCGCCGACGACTCGCCGTAGCCGTGGCCGAACCTCGCCTCGTACGCGTGATGGTGGATCAGGAAGCCGGTCCAGGTCGCGAGGTAGACGATGCCGGCCAGCAGCACGATCGAGGCGAACGCCGGCACGCCCACCCGCAGGGTCGTGACGACCCAGCCGTTGGACCGCGCCGCCGGGTCGTGGCGGCTCTTGCGGGCGAGAACCTCCCAGATCACCGCCATGAGGCCGAACGCGGCCAGGACGAAGATCCCGTTCCACTTCGTGCCGCACGCCATGCCGAAGCACACGCCGGCGGCGAGCTGCCACGGCCGGAACGCCCGGTAGCGGCCGAGTCGATCGCGGATCCAGTCGCGGTCGGCGACGATGCACGCCACTCCGCAGACGACCCAGAACGCCAGGAAGACGTCGAGCAGGGCGACCCGGGACATCACGAACTGCAACCCGTCGAACGTCAGCAGCAGGCCGGCGATGCAGCCCATGATCGTCGAGCCGGTCATGCGGCGGACGAGGCGGGCGAGCACCAGCACGGTCAGTGACCCGATCACCACGGCGGCGATGCGCCAGCCGAACGCGTCGAGGCCGAAGAGCTTCTCGCCGATCGCGATGAGCCACTTGCCGCCGTCGGGATGCACGATCCACGTCGGGTCGCCGGTCATCAACCCGGTGGTCCGGCCGCTCTGGATCTCCTGGTTGGCGTTCTCGGTGAAGTCCTGGACGTAGCCGTGCTGGAGCAGCGACCACGCGTCCTTGGCGTAGTAGGTCTCGTCGAACATCAGGATGCGGGGCCTGCCGACGTTCCAGACCCGCAGCGTGAACGCGAGGAGCGCGACGGCGATCGGCCCGATCCATCCCCATGCGCGGTCCGAGACCCTCGCCAGCAACGTCACGCGCCAAGCGTAGGGGAGCGCCCCGAGCGGTGGATTCTCCACCTTCAGGTCTGATCGGTGCAGGATCCACCGTATGAGCCCCGAAACAGTGGAATATCCACCGATCCACATGCGGCGTGGCGGCGCCGAGTGTCCACAGCCGCTGCCTCGCATCTGGCTGCGGTGTCGCCGTCGGGCTGTGATCGACGGATGCGTACGCCTCGACCCCTGCCCGCCCATCTGCAAGGCCGCGCCTTCAGCCGTGACGAGGCCTTGAGCTCCGGCATCACGCCGCGGATGCTCGAGCACTCGCGGTTCGAGAACGTGTTCCCCGCGGTCTACGCCCTGGCCGGTACGTCGTTGTCCGCCCTGCAGCTCATCGATGCGGCGGAGGCGGCACTCCCGGACGACGCGCGCGCCAGTCATCTCACCCGTCTTCGCCGCCTCGGGCTCGACTACGGTCCCAGCAGTCCACTGCACTTCACGGTCGGTCGCGACCTGCACCTCGACGTGCCCGGCATCTTCCTGCACCGCACGGTGACGATGCCACCGGCGAGCGCTGCCGGGGTGTGCGTCGAGGCGGCATACATAGGAGCCGCCTCGACGTTTCGGACGGTCGACCTCGTGAAGATCGGCGACTGGCTCCTGCATCGTCAGCACATGACCATCGCGTCGCTGCTGGGGCGGATCCACGCCGACCCGTGGCGACCCGGCGCCGGAGCGGCCAAGGCGGTGCTGCCGCTGCTGGATGCCGGCTCGAGGTCGCTGCCTGAGTCGGAGACGAGGGTCTTCCTCGAGTTCGCCGGACTGCCACGCCCGGCCGTCAACCTCGACGTCGTGGATGACGACGGCGTCTTCCTGGGCTGCGGCGACCTCGTCTATCTGTTGTGGAAGCTGCTCATCGAGTACGAAGGGCGGCAGCACGCGTTCGACGTCGACCAGTTCGAGGGCGACATCGACCGGTACGCAGGATTCCGAAAGGGCGGCTGGGAGTACCTCCAGGTCACCCAGCGCAAGCTGCGCCATCCTCGGTCGCTCGTTCTCGAGGTGCACCGCCTGCTGGTGGCCCGAGGCTATGCGGGCCCGGCGCCCGAGTTCGGCCGACACTGGCAGTCGCTCTTCCGGCGCCCCGTCCCCGTGCCGCTGGCAGCCTGATCCCGATCGTTCGGCGGTGGATCTTCCACCGTACGAGGCTGCATTCGGTGGAATCGCCACCGCTGAGAGGGTGGCGCCGCCTATATGTGGAGAATCCACCGCCGAGGGGACCTGACATGCTGGCCGCATGCTCATCCTCGCCGCGACCCCGATCGGCCAGGTCGCCGATGCCAGCGGCCGCCTCGGCGAGGCCTTGGCGACCGCGGACGTCGTCGCCGCCGAGGACACCCGCAGGCTCAAGCGCCTCGCGTCGGAGCTCGGCGTGGAGATTGGCGGGCGCATCGTGTCCTACTTCGAGGGCAACGAGGAGCGCCGCACCCCTGAGCTCGCGGCGTTGCTGGCAGACGGCTCGACCGTGGTCCTGGTGACCGATGCGGGTATGCCGAGCGTGTCCGATCCCGGCTACCGACTGGTCGTCGCGGCGATCGCCGCCGATGTCGCGGTGACGGCGATCCCAGGACCGTCGGCGGTGCTGACCGCGCTCGCGGTGTCGGGCTTGCCGGTCGACCGGTTCTGCTTCGAGGGGTTCCTGCCCCGCAAGGCCGGCGAACGTACGCGCGCGCTGACCGAGCTGCTCACCGAGCGCCGCACGATGGTGTTCTTCGAGTCGCCGCACCGCACCGAGGCGTCGCTCCGGGCGATGGCCGACGTGCTCGGCGCCGATCGGTCGGCCGCGGTCTGCCGCGAGCTCACCAAGACGTACGAGGAGGTGGCCCGCGGCAGCCTCACCGAGCTCGTGGAGTGGGCCGCGGGCCAGGAGCAGGGCGTACGCGGCGAGGTCACCATCGTCGTCGGGGGCGCCGCCGCGGACACCCGCACGTACGGCCCGGACGACCTCCGGGAGCTCGTCGCCGCCCGGCAGGCCGAGGGGCTCAGCCGCAAGGACGCGATCGAGCAGGTCGCGGGGGAGACGGGCGTACGCAAGAAGGACGTCTACGACGCTGCGCACTCGTAGGCGCCCCGCACCCACGCCCTAGGATTGAGGGCGTGTCAGATTCCACGTTCTACGTCACCACGCCGATCTACTACGTCAACGACGCGCCCCACATCGGGCACGGCTACACGACGGTCATGGGTGACATCATCACGCGCTGGCACCGGCAGCGCGGCGAGAGCGTCTGGTACCTGACCGGCACCGACGAGCACGGCCAGAAGGTCCTCCGCAAGGCCGACCAGAACGGCGTGTCCCCACAGGAGTGGGTCGACAAGCTCGTCGAGGAGGAGTGGAAGCCGCTCCTCGAGACGATCGACATCGCCAACGACGACTACATCCGTACGACCGAGCAGCGCCACCTCGACGGCGCCAAGGCGTTCTGGCAGGCGCTGTACGAGCGCGACGCGGTCTACAAGGGGTCGTTCAGCGGCTACTACAGCGTCGGCGCCGAGGAGTTCGTCGGCGACGACGACGTGGCCGACGGCGAGGGCGACGACGAGGGCTTCAAGGTCTCCAAGCTCGACGGCAGCCGGGTCGAGCACATGACCGAGGAGAACTACTTCTTCCGCCTCAGCGACTACCAGCAGAAGCTGCTCGACTTCTACGACGCCAACCCCGACTTCATCCAGCCGGAGTCGGTGCGCAACGAGCTCATCTCGTTCGTCTCGCGCGGCCTGCGCGACCTGTCGATCTCGCGGTCGACGTTCGACTGGGGCATCCAGGTGCCGTGGGACGACAAGCACGTCATGTACGTCTGGATCGAGGCGCTGCTCAATTATGTGACGGCCGCGGGCTACGGCGTCGACGACGAACGCTTCAAGGAGCTGTGGCCGGCCAACATCCACATTGTCGGCAAGGACATCGCGCGGTTCCACGCCGTGATCTGGCCGGCGATGCTGATGGCCGCCGGGCAGCCCGTGCCGCACCAGGTGTTCGCGCACGGCTGGATCCTCGTCGGTGGGCAGAAGATGTCCAAGTCCAAGGCCAACGGGATCCGTCCCGACGAGATCGTCGACACGTTCGGCTCCGACGCCTACCGCTACTACTTCGCGCGCGCCCTGACGTTCGGCAGCGACGGGTCGATCTCGTGGGAGGACATGCACGCCCGCTACCACGCGGAGCTCGCCAACGGCTTCGGCAACCTCGCCTCGCGGGTCGCGGCGATGATCGGCAAGTACTTCGGCGGCGTGCTGCCGGCGGCCGGCGAGACGACCGCCGCTGAGCAGAAGGTCATCGACCTCGTCGCCGAGACCGTCGCGGAGGCGGACGCGGCGATCGAGGCCGTGGCGCCGCAGGATGCGCTGTCGGCCGTCTGGCGGATCGTCGACGAGCTCAACGGCTACCTCACCGAGCAGGCGCCGTGGCAGGTCGCCAAGGACGAGTCGGCCGGCGACCGGCTCGCGACGATCCTGGCGACGGCGGCAGAGGGGCTCCGGGTCCTCGCGGTCCTGCTCAACCCCGTGATGCCCAAGGCATCCGCGGTGCTGTGGGGCTCGCTCGGCGCGGAGCCGACGCTCGGCGCCCTCGCCGACCAGCGCATCGACGCGGTCGCCGCGTGGAGCCAGCTGCCCGCGGGAGCGACGATCACCAAGCCGGCATCGCTGTTCCCCCGCATCGAGGCCGCGGCCGAGTGACGCTCACCGAGGGCTGGCCGGAGGCGCCGGAGCCGCTGCCGTCCCCGGTCGTCGACAACCACTGTCACCTCGACCACCGGGCGTACGCCAAGGGCGTCGAGGGCGGGCTGCTGATCCCGGTCGACGAGGCGCTCGACCGGGCGGCGGCCGTCGGGGTGACCCGCATCGTCCAGGTCGGCTGCGACCTCGAGGGCTCCCGGTGGGCGGTCCAGACTGCCGCGGCGTACGACTCGGTGGTCGCAGCTGTCGCGCTGCACCCCAACGAGGCGCCCAAGCACGCCGAGCAGGGCGACCTCGACGACGCGCTCGCGGAGATCAACGCGCTGGCCCAGTCGCCGCACGTGCGGGCCGTCGGGGAGACCGGCCTCGACTACTTCCGGACCGGTGAGGGCGGCCGCGAGGCGCAGCACGTGTCGTTCCGCGAGCACATCCGCATGGCCAAGCGGCACGACAAGACCCTCGTGATCCACGACCGCGACGCGCACGACGACGTGCTCGCGGTGCTCGACGACGAGGGCGCCCCGGAACGTACCGTGATGCACTGCTTCTCCGGCGATGCGGCGTTCGCGCGGGAGTGCCTCGACCGCGGCGCCTACCTGTCGTTCGCCGGGACCGTGACCTTCAAGAACGCTGAGAACCTGCGCGAAGCGCTTCGTATCACGCCCGAGGACCGTATCCTTGTCGAGACCGATGCGCCCTTCCTCACACCGACACCGCATCGCGGAAGCCCGAACGCGTCGTTCCTGATTCCGCTCACGGTTCGGTTCATGGCTGGAATCGCAGGCAAAACGGTCGAGGAAATGTGTCGGAGCATCGATGCGAACACGGTTTCTGCATTCGGTGGTGACTGGCCTCACAGAATTTGACCCAGGAAGGGGCATCCGTATGGTTGAAAGTCGGCCCCGTCACCGACTGTCAAGGAATTCTGTGCAGCCAGACTCAACCGCCCGACGCACGTCCACTCCCGGAAAGCGTCGTCATCGCAAGTCTTTCCCCCTCATCGCCCTCAACCTCGCGATCGTCCTCGTCGTCGCGGGAGGCACCGCAGCCTATGGCGCTCTGAGCCACACGGTCACCCTGACCGTCGACGGCCGGAGCGACAAGATCCGCACGTTCAGCGACAACGTCGGTGACGTCCTCAAGTCCAAGAACATCACGCTTCGGCCCGCCGACCGGCTGAGCAAGCCGCCCTCGGACTCGCTCTCCGACGGCGACACGATCACCGTCTCGTACGCCAAGCCGGTCACCCTCGCGGTCGACGGCACGGTCACCGAGCACACGGTCTACGACCGCACGGTGGGCGACGCGTTCGACACCCTCGGCGTCGACCCGAAGTCCGGCTCCTACCTCTCGGCCAAGACCTCGAGCGTCATCCCCCGCAAGGGCGCGCAGATCGTCGTGAGCCGCACCAAGTCGCTCACGGTCATCGCCGACCACAAGAAGAAGACGATCACCTCGAACGCGCCGACGGTCGCCGCGGTGCTCAAGAAGGTCGACGTCAGCCTGGACTCCGACGACGAGGTCAAGCCCGGCAGGGACGCGTTCGTCAAGCCCGATGCGCGGCTTCGTGTCGTGCGCATCAAGAAGGTCACCAAGACCGAGACGGTGCCGGTCAACTTCAAGACCACCGTCCGCGAGGACCCCGAGTCCTCGGTCGGCGACACCAACGTCGTCCAGCCCGGCAAGAAGGGCAAGGCCCGCGAGCGGGTCACGCTGATCTATGCCGACGGCAAGCTGCGTGAGCGCATCGTCCTGGTCTCGCGGTCGCTGGCGGAGCCGCGGCCCCAGATCGTCGAGAAGGGCACCAGCACGACCCCGTCCGACAGCGTCTGGGACAAGATCGCCCAGTGCGAGTCGGGCGGCAACTGGTCGATCAACACCGGCAACGGCTACTACGGCGGACTGCAGTTCAGCGCCGCGACGTGGCACAGCGTCGGTGGCACGGGTCTGCCGAGCGACCACAGCCGCGAGGAGCAGATCAAGCGCGCCAAGATCCTCCAGGCCCGGTCCGGCTGGGGCCAGTGGGGCTGTGCCGGGGCGAGGTTCAACTGACGACACCTCGGCTGCTCGGGCCCGCTGACGTCCGACGCCTGGCCGAGCTCTGCGGCATCCGCCCGACCAAGCAACGCGGGCAGAACTTCGTCATCGACGCCAACACCGTGCGGCGCGTCGTGCGCACGTCCGGGGTCGGCGTCGATGACGTCGTCGTCGAGATCGGTCCTGGCCTCGGGTCGCTGACGCTCGGGCTGCTCGAGGTGGCCGCGCACGTCACGGCCGTCGAGCTCGACGAGGTGCTGGCGGCGCAGCTGCCCTCGACGATCGCCGAGTACGCCCCCGACCAGGCGGCGCACTTCGACCTCGTCACGGCCGACGCGATGCAGGTCACCGAGCTGCCCGGGCCGACGCCCACGGCGCTCGTGGCCAACCTGCCCTACAACGTGTCGGTGCCGGTGCTGCTGACGTTCTTCGAGCGGTTCCCGACGATCGCGACCGGCCTCGTCATGGTGCAGGCCGAGGTCGCGCACCGCCTCGCGGCCGGGCCGGGCTCCAAGACGTACGGCGTGCCGAGCGTCAAGGCTGCCTGGTATGCCGAGCTGCGGCTCGCCGGCTCGATCGGGCGCAATGTGTTCTGGCCGATGCCCAACGTCGAGTCGGCGCTGGTCGCCTGGACCCGGCGCGAGCCGCCCGGCGACGAGGCGCAGCGACTGCGTACGTTCGCGGTCGTCGATGCCGCGTTCGCCCAGCGTCGCAAGACCATGCGCGCGGCGCTGTCGGAGCTCGCCGGGTCCGGCCCGGCTGCCGAGGAGGCCCTCGTCGCCGCCGGCATCTCGCCGCAGGCGCGTGGTGAGCAGCTCGGGGTCGAGGAGTTCTTCCGCCTCGGCCAGTTCCTCACCCCTGCGTGAGCGGTGAGTTAACGCCGGTGAAATCACGGTGCCAGCCACCTTCACATCTGTGCACTACCGTTTCGTGATGTGAGGATTGACGAGCGCATCGCCGAGAAGTATGCCGACCTGTCGCCGCAGGAGCGGCGGGCCGCAGACGTGTTGCTCGTCCACCTCGACGACCTCGCAATCTATCGCGCCGCCGAGCTGGCCGAGCTGGCAGGCGTCTCCAAGGCCACGATGAGCCGGTTGTTCCGGCACCTGGGCTTCGACGACTTCACCGAGGTGCGCGATCACCTGCGTACGCTCCGCAGCCACGGCGTCCCGGTCAGCCTCGAAGGGGCCCCCAGCCTGGCGGCGCACCTCGAGCAGGAGACCGGCAACCTGCAGAAGGCGTTGGCGGGATTGGAGGACGGCGGGCTCGAGACGGCCGCGAAGCTGATCCATAACGCCCAACGCGTCGTGGTGCTCGGCCTCCGGTCGGGCTATCCCGTCGCGCTGCACCTGCGCCAGTCGCTGGGTCAGGCCCGGTTCGGTGTCACGCTCGCTCCGCAGCCGGGGCAAGCGCTGTCCGACGAGCTGATCGGCCTGGGCCCCAAGGACGCGGCGGTCGTGGTCTCGTTCCGGCGCCGCCCCGACAACGTCGACGGGCTGCTGGAGATCCTGCAGAAGGCCGGCGCGCCCACGATCCTGCTCGCCGATCCGTCAGCCCGTACGCTTGCCGCCCGCGCCGACGTGTGGCTGGAGTGTCCGTTGGCGACCGACCTCGCGTTCGACAGCTACGCCGTCGCCATGAGCGTCGCCGCGGTGCTGGCCGACCGGGTCCTGGATCTGGCCGGGAAGGCCGGCGTGCAGCGGACCACGATGATCGACGCGTCATACCGGTCGTTGCGCGAGATTGAAAACCGCTGATGACGACCGACGAAGCCTGGCTCGCCCGCGCCATCCAGCTCGCCGTGGACAAGGTCGCCGAGGGCGGTGGGCCGTTCGGAGCCCTCGTGGTGAAGGACGGCGAGATCGTCGCCACCGGCCAGAACCGGGTGACCCGCGACCTCGATCCGACTGCCCACGCCGAGGTGCAGGCGATCCGCAGTGCCTGCCGCGCCACGGGCGACTTCTCCCTGGCCGGCATGACGCTCTACACCTCGTGCGAGCCGTGCCCGCTGTGCGTGTCCGCGTCGCTGTGGGCGCGGCTGGACCGGGTGGTCTACGCCGCCGACCGTGACGATGCCGCTCGGGGCGGGTTCGACGACCGTGAGTTCTACGAGCTGTTCGGCAGGGATCGGGCGACCTGGCCGACCCTGATCGAGGAGAAGCGGCCGGACGACGCGCCGGCGCCGTTCGAGGCGTGGCTCGCCAACAGCAGCCGCACGGCGTACTGACTCAGCATGGCCTGATCGGGCCATGGCGGTGTGCCCGTTCCCGTCCTAGCGTGCCCTCTAAGGCACGTCTGCAAAGGAGCAGGTCATGGCATTCATCCAGATCATCGAAGGACGCACGAGCCACTACGACGAGATGAAGGCGCTCACCGAGGAGTTCGAGGCGCAGGACCTCGGCGGGCACACTCTTCGCCGCTCGATCAGGACCCGTGACCGTGACGACCCCAGCCGGTTCATGGTCATCGTCTTCTTCGACTCGTACGAGTCGGCGATGGCGAACTCGAACCTCCCGGAGACCAACGAGTTCTCGCAGAAGATGATGTCGCTCGTCGACGGGCCGCCGACGTTCCACAACCTCGACGTCGTCGAGGACAAGACGTTCTAGGCGAGTTCGCCCCGCCGCCGGGTGCCGACCCGATGGGCCACTAGGTTGGGCGGGTGAGCACCGCCACCGTCCGCGTCCCCGCCAAGATCAACCTGTGTCTCGGGGTCGGCCCGGTCCGTGAGGACGGCTATCACCCGTTGGCCACGGTCTACCAGGCCGTCGACCTGCACGACGAGGTCCGGGCGACGTCGCGCGACGACGACGCGATCACCGTCGCGGTGCACAGCGAGCTCGATGTGCGGTCCGAGTCGGTGCTGGTGCCGGAGGACGACGACAACCTCGCGGTCAAGGCCGCCCGACTGCTGCGCGAGACGACGGGCATCACGGCCGGCGTCGACCTGGCGATCCGCAAGGTCATCCCGGTCGCCGGCGGCATGGCCGGCGGCTCGGCCGATGCGGCCGCTGCCCTCGTCGCCTGCAACGACGTGTGGGCGACGGGACTGTCGCGCGCCGAGCTCGAGGAGATCGCCGCACAGCTCGGCAGCGACGTCCCGTTCCTGCTGCACGGCGGCAACGCGGTCGGCGGAGGGCGCGGCGAGACCATCAGCCCCGTGCTGGCGCGGGGGTCGTACCACTGGGTGTTCGCCATGGCGCACGAAGGACTGTCGACCAAGGCGGTCTACGCCGAGTTCGACCGGCTCAACGACGGGTCACGCGTACCGGATCCCGTGGTGCCGGACGCGCTGCTCGCCGCGCTGCGTGCCGGCGATGCCGAGGCGCTCGGCGATGCGCTCTCGAACGACCTGACCGAGGCGGCGCTGTCGTTGCGGCCGGAGCTGCAGGACACCCTCGAGATCGGCATCGAGGCCGGCGCGCTCGGCGCGATCCTGTCGGGCTCGGGCCCCACCGCGCTGTTCCTCGCCTCCGACGAGCAGCACAGCCTCGACATCGCGTTCGCCCTCAGCAGCGCCGCCGGGTGCGCCGACGTCGTCCAGTCCCGTGGCCCCGTCCCCGGAGCCCGCAGCACGAGCTGACCTCCCCAAGTTTTGGGACGGAACTCGGCACATCTTCTCGTCCCGTGACGAGTTGAGTCACAAAGCTGGGCGGTCAGCCTTCGACGAGCTCGGTCAGCTCGAGCCAGCGGTGCTCGTGCTCGGCGACCTGCTGCTCGAGCTCGGCGACGGCCTTGACCAGCCCGGCGAGGCCTGCGGCGTCGGTGGGATCGTGCTGCGCCATCTCGACGTGCAACGCGTCGATGCGGGCCGACAGCTTCTCCATCTTGCGGTCGATCGAGCCGATCTCCTTCTTGGTGTTGCGGAGCTCGGCGCTCGACAGCTTGGGCGTGCTCGCCGTGTGCCCGGCCGTCGACGGGTTCGACGCGGCGGGGGAGTCCTGCTCCTTGCGGAGGCGGAGGTACTGGTCGACGCCTCCGGGCAGGTGCCGGAAATGGCCGTCGAGGATCGCGTACTGCTGATCGGTGATGCGCTCCAGCAGGTAGCGGTCGTGCGAGACGACCAGCAGCGTGCCCGGCCAGGAGTCGAGCAGGTCCTCCATCGCCGCGAGCATGTCGGTGTCGAGGTCGTTGGTCGGCTCGTCGAGCACGAGGACGTTGGGCTCGTCGAGCAGGATCAGCAGCAGCTGGAGGCGTCGCTTCTGCCCGCCCGACAGGTCACGCACGGGCGTGGCCATCTGCTCGTTGGAGAAGCCGAGTCGTTCGAGCAGCTGCGACGGCGTCATCTCCTTGCCGCCCGACACGTACGCGGTGCGCTGCCGTCCCACGACGTCGCTGACCCGGTCGGCGCCGACGTCCTTGAGCTCGTCGAGCTCCTGCGTCAGCGTGACGACCTTGACGGTCTTGCCGCGCTTGACCCGCCCCGACGTCGGCTGCACGGCACCCGTGACGAGGCCCAGCAGCGTCGACTTGCCGGCCCCGTTGGCGCCGAGGATGCCCGTACGCTCTCCGGGTCCCACCCGCCACTCGACGTGCTTGAGCACCTCGTGGTCGTACGACACCGACACGTCGAGGATGTCGACGACGTCCTTGCCGAGCCGCGAGGTCGCCATCTGCTTGAGCACGATGGGATCCCGCGGCGGCGGCTCGTTGGCGATCAGCTCGTTGGCGGCGTCGATGCGGAACTTCGGCTTCGACGTACGCGCAGGGGCCCCGCGACGCAGCCACGCCAGCTCCTTGCGCATCAGGTTTTGTCGCTTGGACTCGGTCGCCGAGGCGTGCCGGTCGCGCTCGACCCGCTGCAGGATGTAGGCCGCGTAGCCGCCCTCGAACGGCTCGACGATGCCGTCGTGCACCTCCCAGGTCGCGTTGCACACCTCGTCGAGGAACCACCGGTCGTGCGTCACGACGAGCAGTCCGCCGGCGTTCGACGACCAGCGCGTCTTGAGGTGGCTCGCCAACCAGGTGATGCCCTCGACGTCGAGGTGGTTGGTCGGCTCGTCGAGGAACAGCACGTCGTCGTCCCCGACCAGCAGCGCGGCGAGCGCCACGCGTCGTCGCTGACCACCGCTGAGGTTGCCGACCGTCGCGTCCCACGGGATGTCCGAGACCAGTCCGGCGATGACATCGCGGATCTTGGCGTCGCCGGCCCATTCGTAGTCGGGCTTGTCCCCGACGATCGCGTGGCCGACGGTCTGGGTCTGGTCGAGCGTGTCGGTCTGGTCGAGCATGCCGATGTGCACGCCGCCGCGCGTCGTCACGCGGCCCGAGTCGGGCTCCATGCGGCCGGCGAGGATGCGCAGGAGCGTCGACTTGCCGTCGCCGTTGCGACCGACGATGCCGATCCGGTCGCCCTCGTCGATGCCGATCGTCACGGACTCGAAGACGGTCTTGGTCGGGAAGTCGAGCGCGATGGACTCGACGCCGAGGAGATGTGCCACCGAAGAAGTCTAGGCGTCGCAGCGCGGTCGCCCGACCACGCTCGCCCCGTTGGACACGCGTACGAGCTGGTTCTTCCGGGCCATGTCCCTCGGCCCGGTCGCGGGAGCACGATGGTGGGTGACTCATTCACCGAAGGAGATTTTCGATGGCACTGTTCATGGATGTCCACAACAAGGTCGAAGGACTCACCGCTGACGCCGTCGCCGGAGCGCACGCCAAGGACCTCGAGGTCCAAGGCCAGTACGGCGTCGACTACAAGCAGTACTGGTTCGACGAGGACTCCGGCAAGGTGTTCTGCCTCGTCGACGCGCCTGACGCCGAGTCAGCAGCGCGCGTGCATCGCGAGGCGCACGGCTTGCTCGCCGATCAGCTGATCCCGGTCCAGGAAGGCGTCATCCCGGGCCACTGACTCTCAGGGCGCGCTCAGCGGTCGAAGGGTAGCGAGAGCGTACGCAGGGCACCGGCCAGCGCGGTGGCCTCGTCGGCCGACAGGCCCGCGAGGAGCTGCTGCTCGTGCCCGAGCAGCGCGTCGAGCGCTCCGTCGACGGCGTTCTTGCCGGCCGGAGTGAGCCTGACCTGGACGCCCCGGCGGTCGGCCGGGTCCGGGAGCCGCTCGACGAGGCCCTTGCCCACGAGCCGGTCGACGCGGTTCGTCATGGTGCCGCTCGTCACGAGCGTCTCGTGGACGAGCTGTCCCGGCGAGAGCTGATAGGGGCGGCCGGCGCGGCGCAGGGCCGAGAGCACGTCGAACTCCGACGGCTCGAGGCCGTGATCGGCGAACGCCTGCTTGCGGGCGCGGTCGAGGTGGAGCGCGAGCCGGGTGACCCGGCTGAGCACGTGCATGGGGGAGACGTCCATGTCGGGACGCTCCCGCTGCCACGCTGCGATCAACCGATCGACGTCGTCTTCCACACGACCATCCTAGTTCGTCAAGATTCTTGATGTAGAGATTGTTGATCGTGACTACGCTCATCGACATGACCCCCGCCGAGGCTGTGGCTGCCGGACCGACACGACAGGGCGAGCTCCTCGCTGGGGGCGAGATGACCTCGCGGCAGCTCACCCAGGCGACCCTCGACGCGATCGACCGCGAGAACCCGGCGATCAACGCCGCCGTCGCGGTGTACGCCGACGAGGCCCTCGCCGCGGCCGACGAGGCCGACCGCCGCCGGGCTGCCGGGGAGAGCGGGCCCCTGCTGGGCGTCCCGATCGCGGTCAAGGACGATCTCGACATCGGAGGCGCGGTCACCGGCAAGGGCAGCAAGGCGATGCGGATGCCGGCTGGCCGGGACGCGGAGCTCGTCGCAGCGATGAAGGCGGCCGGCATGGTCGTCGTCGCCAAGTCGGCGCTGCCCGAGCTCGCGATCTTCGGGTTCACCGAGTCCGCCGCCCAGGGCATCACGCGCAACCCGCTCAACCTCGCTCACACGTCGGGCGGCTCGTCGGGCGGCTCGGCCGCGCTGGTCGCCGCTGGTGCCGTCGGCATCGCGACCGCCTCGGACGGTGCCGGGTCGATCCGCATCCCGGCCGCGTGCTGCGGGCTCGTCGGGTTCAAGCCGACCCAGGGCACGATGCCCAGCTCGGGCGGCTGGCACGACCTGTCGACGCAGGGCTGCCTGGCTGCCAGGGTCGCGGACAGCGCACTGTTCCTCGACGCGTTCGGCACGTTCGACACCTCGCTCGTCGCCGCCGCGGCCGCCGATCCGGCGCCCCTGCGCATCGGCGTGTCGTTCAGCGCGGCCGCGGCGACCAAGGCGCAGCCCTTGGCCCCCCGCGTACGCGCGGCGGTCGAGCGTACGGCTGAGCAGCTCCGCGCGGCCGGTCACGCCGTGACCGAGGTCAAGATTCCCTACCCGCTCGGCGCCAAGGCGCTCACGGTCCGCTACCTCGCCGGCATCCGCGACGGAGCCGACGGCAGCGACGACCCGGGCCGCCTCGAGAGGCGTACGAAAGGCATCGCGCGCCTGGGCCGGCCGTTCGGCCGCCGGTCGGTCGAGTGGGCCAAGCGGCAGGGACGCGCATGGGGCGACTCGGTGCACCGCGAGCTCGACGTGGACGTCCTGCTGACCCCGGTCATGTCCGGCCCCGCGGTCGAGGTCGAGCACTGGCGCGGCAAGGGCCCGCTCGCGACGGTGCTGTCGATGAATGCGTTCTATCCCTACACCGCGCAGTGGAATCACGCCGGTGTCCCGGCGGTCTCGATGCCCGCAGGCGTGACGGACGAGCGGCTGCCGCTCGCGGTCCAGCTCATCGGCACGCGGGGTGCCGACGCACAGCTGATGTCGCTGGCCGGCCAGCTGGAGCGACTGAACGCTTGACGTCAAGTATCTTGACATCAAGATATATGCGTCGTACGGTCGATCGCATGACGACCTGGGACCCCGACCGCTACCTGCAGTTCGCCGACGACCGCTCCCGGCCTTTCGTCGACCTGGTCGCCCGCGTGCAGGGCGAGCCCTCGAGCATCGTGGACCTCGGCTGCGGGCCGGGTCATCTCACCGCGGTGCTCCGAGCGCGCTGGCCCGAGGCGACGATCCACGGCGTCGACTCCTCGCCGGACATGATCGCCAAGGCCGACGCGGACAGCGACGACGAGCGGACGACGTACGAGCTGGCCGACGTCGTTGCGTGGACCAGCGCCGAGCCGGCCGACCTGATCGTGTCGAATGCGCTCTTCCAATGGGTGCCCGACCAGCTCCAGGTCATCCGGCGCCTCGCCGGCCTCGTCGCACCGGGCGGCACGTTCGCGCTCCAGGTGCCGTGCAACTACGACGCCCCCAGCCACCGGCTGCTGCACGAGATCTCGTCGCGGCCCCCGTACGGCGAGCACACCGAGGGCCTCCACGCCGACCGCGGGACGCACGCTGAGGCGTACCTTGACCTGTTCACCGGCCTGGGCTGGACCACCGACGCGTGGGAGACGACCTACCTGCATGTCCTGCAAGGCGCAGATCCGGTGTACGACTGGATCTCCGGCACCGGGGCGCGGCCGATCCTGCAGGCGTTGCCGGACGGCCTGCGCGAGGAATTCGTCGCCGACTACAAAGCCGCACTCCGTGAGGCCTACCCCGCCCAGCCGTGGGGCACGGTGCTGCCGTTCAGTCGTACGTTTGCCGTCGCCCGTCGCGCAGCCTGACTCCGGTAGCCTTGGGGCTGCTGCTGACACATTTCCGGGGCAACCCGGGACGATCCCCGGTTGGTCTGCCGGCAGGGCCCGCCGCACTTTGAATGCGGACAAGCGACGTAGGTTCGACTCCTACCCGGGGAGCCAGCAAGGTCCGTCGACGAAGGAGTCTGGTGAGCACGAGCCCCAATCAGGATCGGGTCACAGCGATCGTGCTGGCAGCAGGAGCGGGCACGCGGATGAAGTCCTCGCGCGCCAAGGTGCTGCACGAGATCGCCGGACGGACGATGCTCGAGCACGCACTGGTCGCCGTGGCCGGCGCCGGTGTGCACACGACAGTCGCCGTCGTCGGTCACGACCGTGAGCAGGTGTCCGAGGCCATCACGGCGTACGACCCGTCGATCGTCCAGGCGGTGCAGGAGCAGCAGAACGGCACGGGTCACGCGGTCCACGTCGCGCTCCAGTCGCTCGACAGCGCGCCCGAGGGCACGGTCATCGTGACCTATGCCGACGTGCCGCTGCTGTCGGCGCAGACGCTCGCCGAGCTGCTCGTCAGCCACCGCGCCGCCGGCCACACCGTCACGATCCTGACGGCAGAGGTCGACGACCCGACCGGCTACGGCCGCATCCTGCGCAGCCCCGACGGCGCGGTCACGGCGATCCGCGAGCACAAGGACGCCTCCGACGACGAGCGAGCCGTGCGCGAGATCAACAGCGGCATCCTCGTCGTCGACGGCGAGTTCCTCACCGCCGCCGTCGCGAGCCTCGAGACCGACAACGCGCAGGGCGAGCTCTACCTCACCGACATCGTCGGCAAGGCCGTCGCCGAGGGACGCCCGGTCGGCGCGCACGTCCTCGAGGACGTCTGGCAGACCGAAGGCGTCAACGACCGAGCGCAGCTCGCCCGGCTCGGCGCCGAGCTCAACCGCCGGATCACGGCGCACTGGATGGCCGAGGGCGTCACGATCGTCGACCCGGCCACGACGTGGATCGACTCGGCCGTCACGCTCGAGCCGGACGTCACGATCCTGCCCGGCACCCAGCTGCTGGGCGCCACCGCCGTGGCCCGGGGCGCCACGATCGGGCCCGACACGACGCTGCGCAACGTCGAGGTCGGCACCGGCGCGACGGTCGTACGTACGCACGGCTCTGACGCCGTGATCGGCGACGAGGCGACGGTCGGCCCGTACGCCTACCTGCGGCCCGGCGCCGAGCTCGGTGCGCGCGGCAAGATCGGCACGTTCGTCGAGGTCAAGAACTCGACGATCGGCGAGGGCGCCAAGGTGCCGCACCTGACCTACGTCGGTGACGCCGAGATCGGCGAGGGCGCCAACATCGGCGCGGGCACGATCTTCGCCAACTACGACGGCGTCGACAAGCACCGCTCCACGATCGGCAAGCACGCCAAGACGAGCTCCAACAACACGTTCGTCGCTCCCGTCACCGTCGGCGACGGTGCCTTCACCGGTGCCGGCTCGACGATCCGTGAGGACGTACCACCGGGGGCGCTGGCCGTCAGCGCTGGAGCACAGAGGAACATTGAAGGGTGGGTGGCCGACAAACGTCCGGACACCGCATCCGCCCGTGCCGCCCGCGCGGCGCAGGACCACGCGGCAGAGGAGACCTCCGGTGAGTAGCCTGTCCAAACGCACGCCCACCCGGAACATGCTGCTGTTCTCCGGACGCTCGCACCCGACGCTCGCGCAGGAGGTGGCCGACCTCCTCGAGATCGACCTCGTGCCGACGACGGCCTACGACTTCGCCAACGGCGAGATCTACGTACGCTTCGACGAGTCCGTGCGCGGCTGCGACGCCTTCGTGATCCAGAGCCACGCGGCGCCGATCAACGACGCGATCATGGAGCAGCTCATCATGATCGACGCGCTCAAGCGCGCGTCGGCCAAGCGCATCACGGTGATCCTCCCGTTCTACGGCTACGCCCGTCAGGACAAGAAGCACCTGGGCCGCGAGCCGATCTCGGCCCGCCTCATGGCCGACCTGTTCCTCTCCGCCGGCGCCGACCGGCTCATGACGGTCGACCTGCACACCGCGCAGATCCAGGGATTCTTCGACGGCCCGGTCGACCATCTCCTGGCGATGCCGATCCTGACCCGTCACGTCAAGAAGAAGTACGGCAAGAAGCCGCTCGCCGTCGTGTCACCCGACGCCGGCCGCATCAAGGTCGCCGAGTCGTGGGCCGCAGCGCTCGCCGGCGCCCCGCTGGCGTTCATCCACAAGACCCGCGACCCCCGCAAGCCCAACGAGTCCAAGGCCAACCGCGTCGTCGGTGACGTCGAGGGCCGGGTCTGCATCCTGGTCGACGACCTCATCGACACAGGCGGCACGATCGTCCAGGCCGCCGAGGCACTCATGGCCGACGGCGCCGAGGACGTCGTGATCGTCGCGACGCACGCGGTGTTCTCCGGGCCCGCGGTCGACCGGCTCAAGAACTCGACGGCGTGCGAGGTCATCGTGACCAACACGCTGCCGATCGCCGAGGACCAGCGCTTCGACAAGCTCACGGTGCTGTCGATCGCCCCGCTGCTGGCCCAGGCCACCGCAGCCGTCTTCGAAGAAGGATCCGTCACCTCGCTGTTCAAGAGCTGATCGAGGCCCGAGCGCGCTCAGCGCGCGACCGGTCGAGCTGCACCTCGACCACCGGGATGCTCGGTCTCAACGGATTTCTCGCTCACGCAGCGCTGCGATAAGATCGTGAAGTTGCCTCGGCGAGGGTCCTTTCGGGCCGTGATCGACAGGGCGCTCCACGGAGTGCTGTGTCGAGCGCCTGGTGACAGCCGACTTTCACGCAACACTCTTCAGGAGACATTTCCCCATGGCTGAGATCAAGATCGCCGCCGAGGCGCGCACCGAGTTCGGCAAGGGCGCCGCCCGCCGCATCCGTCGCGCCGACAACGTGCCCGCCGTCCTCTACGGCCACGGCTCGGACCCCGTCCACGTGACCCTGCCGGGCCACCAGCTCATGCTGGCGCTCAAGAACTCCAACGCGCTGCTGACGATCGACCTCGGCACCGAGCAGCACCTCGCGATCCCCAAGCAGGTCCAGCGCGACCCGCTCAAGGGCTTCATCGAGCACGCCGACCTCCTGATCGTCAAGAAGGGCGAGAAGGTCACGGTCGACGTCCGCATCAACGTCGTCGGCGACGCCGTCAGCGGCAACCTCGTCATCCTCGAGAACTCGACGATCTCCGTCGAGGCCGAGGCGACCCACATCCCCGAGTCCTTCGAGGTGTCGGTCGAGGGCCTCGACGCCGGCGCGCAGATCCACGCCAGCGACCTCGAGCTGCCCACAGGCTCGACGCTCGCCGTCGACCCCGAGATCCTCATCGTCAACATCACCGCGGCTCCCACCGAGGCCCAGCTCGACGCCGAGCTCGCCGAGGCTGAGGCCGAGGCCGGCATCGAGCACGACGCGACCGACGCCGAAGAGGCCGAGGCTGCTGCCGAGGCACCGGCCGAGGGCGAGGCTGCGGAGAGCTCCGAGTCAGAGTGACCTGGTTGGTCGTCGGGCTCGGCAATCCGGGCCCGACGTACGCCAGCACTCGTCACAACGTCGGTTACCTCGTGACCGACGTGCTCGCGGCCCGCACGGGCGGATCCTGGAAGAAGCACAAGTCCGGCCGCGCCGACGTCATCGAAGGACGTCTGGCCGGCGAACGCGCGATCCTCGGGCGCTGCCGGTCCTACATGAACGAGAGCGGCGGCCCCGTGTCGACGCTCGCGAAGTTCTATGACGTCGAGCCCGACCACCTCGTCGTGATCCACGACGAGCTCGACATCGACTACGGCATGCTGCGGGTCAAGCTCGGCGGTGGCGACAACGGTCACAACGGGCTCAAGTCGATCCGCCAGTCGCTCGGCACCGGCGACTTCCACCGCGTACGTGTCGGAATCGGCCGCCCGCCCGGCCAGCAGAGCGTGCACGACTTCGTGCTCAAGCCCTACAGCGCGGCCGAGCGCAAGGACCTGCCGACGTACGTCGAGGAGGCCGCCGACGCGGTCGAGAGCCTCATGACCCAGGGACTAGAAGCGACGCAGAGCGCGTTCAATCGTTAGCGATGACACTCTCCAGACTCGCGGCCCTCGTCGCCGCCGAACCCACGGTCCAGCAGGCGCTCCAGGATCGGGCCGACGGGCTCAACACGCTCAACATCCAGGCGCCCGAGCCGCTGCGACCGTTCCTGACGCAAGCCCTCGCCCAGCAGTCGACCGTGCTCGCGGTCACCGCGACCGCCCGCGAGGGCGAGGACCTCGTCGCTCAGCTGGGTGAGCTCATCGGCCCTGACGCCGTCGCCTACTTCCCGGCGTGGGAGACGCTGCCGCACGAGCGGCTCTCGCCACGCTCGGACACCGTCGGCCGGCGCCTCGCGGTCCTGCGCCGGCTGGTGCACCCGACCGA
This sequence comes from Aeromicrobium sp. Root344, assembly GCF_001425755.1. Classification (GTDB taxonomy): domain Bacteria; phylum Actinomycetota; class Actinomycetes; order Propionibacteriales; family Nocardioidaceae; genus Aeromicrobium. The sequence continues at coordinate 2,425,940 of NZ_LMDH01000001.1, forward strand.
GACCAACGACGAGGACACGTCCACCGGCCCGCTCCGGGTCGTCGTCGCGCCCGTACGTTCGTTGCTCCAGCCGCAGGTCAAGGGGCTCGCCGACCTGACACCGGTCGAGCTGCACAAGGGCAACGAGATCGCCCTCGACGAGGTCGTCAGGCAGCTCGCCGCCGCGGCCTACTCCCGTGTCGACCTGGTCGAGCGCCGCGGTGAGTTCGCGGTGCGCGGCGGCATCATCGACGTGTTCCCGCCGACCGAGGAGCACCCGCTCCGCATCGAGTTCTGGGGCGACGAGGTCGACGAGATCCGCCGCTTCGCCGTCGCCGACCAGCGCACGCTCGAGGAGGTCGCGCACGTGTGGGCGCCGCCGTGCCGTGAGCTCCTGCTCGACGACGAGGTCAAGGAGCGAGCCGCGGAGCTCGCCGAGGCACACCCGTCGTTGGCGGAGATCTTCACCAAGATCTCCGAGGGCCACGCCGTCGAGGGCATGGAGTCGCTGACGCCGGTCCTGGTCGACGAGATGGAGCTGTTCGTCGACCTGTTGCCGGAGCGCTCGGCGATCGTGCTGTGCGACCCGGAGCGCATCAGGGCTCGCGCCGCCGACCTGGTGGCGACGAGCGAGGAGTTCCTCCAGGCCTCGTGGGCTGCCGCAGCCACGGGCGCCGAGGCACCGATCGACCTCGGCTCGGCCGCGTTCCGCACGCTCGAGGACGTCCAGCTGGAGACCCTCGGCCTCGGGCACACCTGGTTCACGGTGTCACCGTTCGGGCTCGACACGGACGACCAGACCCGTGCCGTCGACATGGAGGCCGCTGCGGCCTATCGCGGCGACACCACGGCTGCGCTCGGCGACATCAAGAAGTGGGTCGCCGCCGGCATGCGGGTCGTGTTCGTCGCCCCTGGTCACGGCCAGGCCCAGCGTACGAGCGAGTGGCTCGCGGAGAACGACGTCGCGGCCGCGCTCGACGACGAGGTGACGGCGCCGTCTCCCGGTGTCGTGCAGGTCGCGTGCGGGGAGCTCGACCACGGATTCGTCTCGCCCCCGCTCGGCCTCGCCGTCCTGACGTACGACGACCTGGTCGGCCAGCGCGCTGCTGATCGTACGGAGCGCAAGATGCCGGCCCGCCGGCGCAAGCAGGTCGATCCGCTCGAGCTCAAGACGGGCGACTTCGTCGTGCACGAGCAGCACGGCGTCGGCCGCTACGTCGAGCTCATGCAACGAGTCGTGCAGGGCGCGGCGCGCGAGTACCTCGTCATCGAGTACGCCCCGTCCAAGCGCGGGCAACCGGCCGACCGGCTGTTCGTGCCGATGGACCAGCTCGACCAGATCAGCCGCTATGTCGGCGGTGAGTCGCCGTCGCTCGACCGGCTCGGTGGTTCGGACTGGACGACCCGCAAGAACAAGGCCCGCAAGGCCGTACGCCAGATCGCCGGCGAGCTGATCAAGCTCTATGCCGCCCGGCAGGCCACCAAGGGGCATGCGTTCGGACCCGACACGCCGTGGCAGGCCGAGCTCGAGGACGCGTTCGCGTTCGTCGAGACGCCCGACCAGATGGTCACGATCGACGAGGTCAAGCGCGACATGGAGCGCACCGTGCCGATGGACCGGCTCGTCTGCGGCGACGTCGGGTACGGCAAGACCGAGATCGCGGTGCGGGCGGCGTTCAAGGCGATCCAGGACGGCAAGCAGGTCATCCTGCTCGTCCCCACGACGTTGCTGGTGCAGCAGCACTACGCCACGTTCGCCGAGCGGTTCGGCCAGTTCCCGGTCAAGATCCGTCCGTTGTCGCGGTTCCAGACCGACAAGGAGTCCAAGGAGACCCTCGCCGGTCTCGCCGACGGCACGATCGACCTGGTCATCGGCACGCACCGCCTGCTGCAGCCGGGCGTACGCATCAAGGACCTCGGCCTCGTGATCGTCGACGAGGAGCAGCGCTTCGGCGTCGAGCACAAGGAGGCGCTCAAGATGCTGCGCGCCGCCGTCGACGTGCTGTCGATGTCCGCGACGCCGATCCCGCGCACGCTCGAGATGGCGATCACCGGCATCCGCGAGATGTCGACGATCGCGACGCCGCCCGAGGAGCGTCACCCCGTGCTGTCGTTCGTCGGGCCCTACGAGGACCGGCAGGTCATCGCCGCGATCCGCCGCGAGCTGTTGCGGGAGGGTCAGGTGTTCTTCATCCACAACCGGGTGCAGAGCATCGACAAGGCCGTCGCCAAGATCAAGGAGCTCGTGCCCGAGGCGCGGGTCGCCGCCGCGCACGGCCAGATGGGGGAGCACCAGCTCGAGGAGGTCATGGTCGACTTCTGGGAGAAGCGCTACGACGTCCTGGTCTGCACCACGATCGTCGAGTCCGGGCTCGACGTGTCCAACGCCAACACCATGATCATCGAGCGCGCCGACACCCTCGGCCTGTCGCAGCTGCACCAGCTGCGCGGCCGGGTCGGCCGCTCGCGTGAGCGCGCCTACGCGTACTTCCTCTACCCGCCCGAGAAGCCGCTCACCGAGACCGCGCACGACCGGCTCGCCACGATCGCGCAGCACTCCGAGCTCGGCGGCGGCATGGCCGTCGCGATGAAGGACCTCGAGATCCGCGGCGCGGGCAACCTGCTCGGCGGCGAGCAGTCCGGGCACATCGCCGATGTCGGCTTCGACCTCTACGTACGCCTCGTCGGCGAAGCCGTCGCGGAGTTCCGCGGCGATGCCGAGCCCGAGCGCGAGGTCAAGATCGAGCTGCCGATCGAGGCGCACCTGCCGCACGAGTACGTCCAGAGCGAGCGCCTCCGCCTCGAGATGTACAAGCGCCTCGCCGACGTTCGCGCGCTGGCCGACGTCGACGAGCTGCGCGCGGAGCTGGTCGACCGTTACGGTGAGCCGCCCGAGGCCGTCGAGGTCCTGCTCGACGTCGCGCGGTTGCGCGTACGCGTGCGGGAGGCCGGCCTGACCGAGGTCACCGCGGCGGGCCCGAACGTGCGCTTCGCGCCGCTCAAGCTGCCGGACTCGGCGCAGATGCGGCTGCAGCGGATCTATCCGCGCAGCACCTACAAGGTCGCCGCCGAGGTGGCCCTGGTGCCGCGGCCCAAGACCGCCCCGGTCGGCGGCAACCCGCTCGTCGGCCGCGAGCTGCTCGAGTGGACCCGCACCGTGATCGACACGCTGGTCCCGCCCCCCGCGCCCGTCAGCTGAGGTCCGAGCCGGCCCCGGGAGCGGTGAGTTGGTCGCCCATCAGGGCGCCTGACAGGCGACTGGCCCACCGTGGCACCGTCCGATGGGCGAGCAGGTCACCGCTCACGTCCCCACCGGTTGCGGTTCGCAACGGTGTCCCTACGGTTGGGGGATGACACTTCGGGGGACGTGGGCCCAGCTCGTACGCACCAAGGACGTCGACGACGTCATCCACCAGAACGACGAGGACCCGACCGCCGAGGACCATCATTCGCGGTTGAGCAAGCGGCTGTCGTCGTGGGACCTCATGGGGTTCGGGATCGGCATCGTGATCGGCACGGGCATCTTCACCCTGACCGGCGGCCAGGCCAAGGACAACGCCGGCCCCGCGATCATGGTCTCGTTCCTGATCGCCGGGTTCGTCGCCGTGCTCGCGGCCGTCTGCTACGCCGAGCTGGCCTCGGCCGTGCCGACCGCCGGCAGCTCCTACACGTACGCCTACACGACGATCGGTGAGATCTTCGCCTGGATCATCGCGTGGGACCTGATTCTCGAGTTCGCCCTCGGCGCGGCGGTCGTGGCGCGCGGCTGGTCCGGCTACCTGCAGCACGCCCTCGGGCTGCCACACGCCTACTTCGGCGAGGAGGACTCGGTCGTCAACCTCGGTGCCGTCGCGATCGTCGCGGTCATCGGCACGATCGCGGCGATCGGCATCCGTGAGTCCAAGCTCGTCACGAACGCGCTGGTCGTCATCAAGGTCTCGGTGTGCGTGTTCGTCATCGGCGTTGGCGTGTTCTTCGTCAAGGTAGCCAACATGAAGCCGTACGTCCCGCACTCCGAGAAGGGGCCCGACGTGAGCGGCCTCAAGCAGCCCCTGTGGCAGTGGATCTCGGGCGCCGACCCCACGGCGTACGGCGTGACCGGCGTGTTCATCGCCGCCGCGGTCGTGTTCTTCGCCTACAGCGGCTTCGAGGCCGTGGCCAATCTCGGCGAGGAGACCAAGGACCCGGCCAAGGACATGGCGCGCGGGCTGCTCGGGACCCTCGTGATCTGCACGACGCTGTACGTCCTGGTGTGCTTCGTGCTGACCGGCATGGTGAAGTACACCGACCTCAGCACCGGAGCCCCGATCTCTGACGCGTTCTCCCAGGTGGGCCTGGACTGGGCCGGCGTGCTGATCGACATCGCCGCGATCGCGGGACTGACCTCGGTGATCCTGGTCGACATCGTGGCGATGGGCCGCATCGGGTTCGCGCTGTGCCGCGACGGCCTGCTGCCTGCCCAGGTCGGCGCGATCCACCCGAAGTTCCGCACGCCGGCGCGCATCACGGTCGTCACCTCGGTCGGGGTGGGCCTGCTGGCTGCGTTCGTCCCGCTCAACACGCTTGCTGAGATGGTCAGCATCGGGACGCTCTTCGCGTTCCTGGTCGTGGCGATCGCGGTCATCGTCCTGCGTCGCACCAGGCCGAGGATGAAGCGACCGTTCCGGGCGCCGCAGGTGCCGCTGCTGCCGATCGTCTCGGCGCTGTCGTGCATCGCGCTCATGACGAACCTCGCGATCGAGACCTGGCTGCGGTTCCTGGTGTGGCTCGCGCTCGGCCTCGTGGTCTATGCGGCGTACGGCCGGCAGCACTCCAAGCTGGCCCGCTCCGGCGCGAACGCGAGGGACTCCGCCAACGTCTGAGCGGCCTCGGATAACGTGTGAGCATGCCCACACGTGCGCGCGCTGCTGTCCTCGTCCTCGCGGGTCTGACCCTCGCTGCCTGCGGCAACGTCCATCCCGGGGCCGCCGCCGTGGTCGACGACCAGACCATCTCGATGAAGACCCTCGACACGACGGCCAAGGCCTACTGCGCGCTGGCCCTGGCGAGCGCCCAGAGCCAGGGAGCCACGCTGCCGAGCAACGCCGAGGTCCGTCGCCAGACCGTGACGACCCTGGTGTCGCTCGTGGTGGCCCGCAAGCTCGCCAAGGATGAGGGCGTCACCCCGAGGCCCGCCGAGTACGAGCTGACGACCGACCAGCAGGACCAGGTCGCCAAGTCGTTCGCCAAGGCGAAGAACCTCGACGAGATCAAGAAGCTGATCGAACAGGGGCAGCAGCTGTCAGCGATCGCGGTCGCGCTCGCTGAGAAGAGCACGGGCCAGGCGCGTACGCAGGAGAACATCTCACAGCTCGCGGCGGCCGGACAGGCCGAGATCACCAAGGCGTTCAAGGACAACGACGTGAAGTTCGCGCCGCGCTTCGGGCTGAGCAACAAGACCGCCAAGACCGTCGCCGCCACCGGGTCACTGTCCGTCGCACCGACCGACCTCGGCGAGGACAAGCCCGACCAGCTGCCGCCGGCACAACGCTGCGACTGATGCGCATCGTCGTCCTCAGCCCCCGGGTCGCCCCGGGGATCCTCACGTTGGCTGCGTGGGACGCGCTGCGGGACGCCTCGGTCGTACGCGCTGCGGTCGACGACCCGCACGTGCGCGCGATTGTCTCGTCCGGCGTCGAGGTCGAGGTGACGAGCGAGCCGCCGTCGTACGCGCCCGACACCGTGTGGATCGCGCCGACCGGCGACACGGCGTGGGCGCGCACGATTGCGGACGACCTGATGGACGGTGGGGGAGAGGCGTCCGACGTCGAGGTGATCTTCGGCTCGTACGACCTGCCGGGCTCCGGCCTGCTCGACGTCGTGGAGATCATGGATCGCCTCCGCCGCGAGTGCCCGTGGACCGCGCAGCAGTCACACGCGACGCTCAGCCACTACCTCCTCGAGGAGGCGCACGAGACGCTCGAAGCGCTCGACAGCGGTGACAGCGACCACCTGCGTGAAGAGCTCGGCGACCTGCTGATGCAGATCGTGTTCCACGCCCGCATCGCCGCCGAGGGCGAGGGCTGGGACATCGACGACGTCGCCGCCGGGATCGCCGAGAAGCTGGTCTACCGCAACCCTCACGTCTTCGGCGACGCCACGGTCACCAGCGCCGGGGAGGTCGACGCCAACTGGCAACGCCTCAAGGCCACCGAGAAGCGTCGCGCGTCCGTGCTCGAGGGCATCCCCGCGACGCTGCCCGCCCTGGCGTACGCCGACAAGGTCCTCAGCCGGCTCGACGGCGTCGACGTCAGCGGCGACGACCTCGGCGCCCGGCTGCTGGCGCTCGTCGCCGAGGCGCGAGCGCAGGGCCAGAACGCCGAGGAAGTCCTGCGCCAAGCCGTACGCCTGCTGGGCTAGGCCGGGTCGTGGGCGGTGACCTGGGTCGAACGTGGGGGCTTGAGGTTCGACCAGAGTCACCGGCGATTGGTGCGTCCGGCCTCGTCGGGTGTGGGGCGGTGACTTGGGTCGAACGTGGGGACTTGAGGTTCGACCGGAGTCACCGCCGACGCACCAGGGCGACGCCACCGCCATCGTCACGCCGACGCTGTCCACGCTGGCGAGGCGGTGCGGGACGTCAGGCCGACAGGACTAGGCTTGAGGCCGCACGTTCATCCGCTAACGAGGAGCAGTCTTGGCACGCATCGACGCCGTCGGCGCACGGGAAATTCTGGATTCACGGGGCAACCCGACCGTCGAGGTCGAGGTCGCCCTCGACGACGGCACGATCGGCCGCGCGGCGGTGCCCTCGGGCGCCTCCACGGGCGCGTTCGAGGCCGTCGAGCTCCGCGACGGAGGCGACCGATACGTCGGCAAGGGCGTGCTCAACGCCGTCGCCGGTGTCAACTCCAAGATCGGTCCCGCCCTCGTCGGCTTCGACGCTGACGACCAGCGCGCGCTCGACCAGGCGATGATCGACCTGGACGGCACCGACAACAAGGCCAAGCTCGGCGCCAACGCGATCCTCGGCGTCTCGCTCGCTGCCGCCAAGGCCGCCGCCGACTCCGCGCGCCTGCCGCTGTTCCGCTACGTCGGTGGTCCCAACGCCCACGTCCTGCCGGTCCCGATGCTCAACATCGTCAACGGTGGCTCGCACGCCGACAGCAACGTCGACATCCAGGAGTTCATGATCGCGCCGATCGGTGCGCCGACGTTCTCCGAGGCCCTGCGCATGGGCGCCGAGGTCTACCACTCGCTCAAGTCGGTCCTCAACAAGCAGGGACTGTCGACCGGCCTGGGTGACGAGGGTGGCTTCGCGCCCAACCTCGACTCCAACCGTGCCGCGCTCGAGCTCATCTCGACCGCCGTCGAGGGCGCCGGACTCAAGGTCGGCACCGACATCGCGTTCGCGCTCGACGTCGCCGCCTCGGAGTTCTTCGCCGACGGCACCTACGCGTTCGAAGGCCAGCAGAAGACGGCCGAGGAGATGTCGGCCTACTACGCCGAGCTCGTCGCGGCCTTCCCGATCGTCTCGATCGAGGACCCGCTCGACGAGGACGACTGGGCCGGCTGGACGACGCTGACCGAGAACCTCGGCGACGACGTCCAGATCGTCGGCGACGACCTGTTCGTCACCAACGTCGAGCGCCTGACCCGCGGCATCGCCGAGGGTGCGGCCAACGCGCTGCTCGTCAAGGTCAACCAGATCGGCTCGCTCACCGAGACGCTCGACTCCGTCGACCTCGCGCACCGCCACGGTTTCGCCTGCATGATGAGCCACCGCTCGGGCGAGACCGAGGACACCACGATCGCCGACCTCGCGGTCGCGACCAACTGCGGCCAGATCAAGACCGGCGCGCCGGCTCGTTCGGACCGCGTCGCCAAGTACAACCAGCTGCTGCGCATCGAGGAGGCCCTCGGGTCCTCCGCGACCTACGCCGGCGCCTCCGCCTTCCCGCGGCTGGCGCTCTAGGACCGATGGCCTCGCGTCCCCCACGTGGCCCCGGCCGGAGGCCGCCCGATCGCGGGCGGCGTCCGGCTGAGCGTGGGGCTCGCGGGGCGGCGCGCAACCGTACGCCCAAGGTGGCGACGGCCAGCGCCGGCACGGGCCCGCAGCTCACGACGCGGGCCATCGTGCTCCTGTCGGTCGTCCTGCTGCTGATCGCGTCCTACACCTCCACGCTGCACGCGTGGTGGGAGCAGCGCGCCGACATCCAGAGCACCAGGGCCGAGATCGTCATGCGCAAGCAGCAGATCGCCGGCCTCAAGGACCAGAAGGCCCGCTGGAACGACCCGGCCTACGTCAAGCAGCAGGCCAAGGAGCGCTTCGGCTGGGTCATCCCCGGTGAGGTCGGCTACCGCGTCATCGGCAGCGACGGCACGGTCAAGGGCAACGTCCCGACCCTCGAGGCGCCGCCGATCGCCACGACCCGGACCGAGTGGTACGACAAGCTGTGGGGCAGCGTCAAGGAGTCCGGCAAGACCCCCAAGGCGCCCGAGCCCGAACCCGATCCCGACAAGGTGCTGAAGAAGAAGTGAGCGTCGACCAAGCCGACCTGGACGCGGTCGCCGAGCAGCTCGGCCGTACGCCCAGGGGCATCCTCGAGGTCATGTCGCGGTGTCCCTCGGGCCACCCCAACGTCGTCAAGACCGAGCCGCGGCTCGACGACGGCACACCGTTCCCCACCATGTTCTACCTGACCTGCGACCGGCTCGCCGGCGAGATCGGGACGCTCGAGGCCTCAGGCCTGATGAAGGAGATGAGCGACCGGCTCGTCGAGGACGAGGAGCTGGCGGCTGCCTACGCGCGTGCCCATGAGGCCTACCTCGCGGAGCGGGAGGCGATCGCGCACGTGCCGGAGATCGACGGCATCACGGCAGGTGGCATGCCGACCCGCGTGAAGTGCCTGCACGTGCTCGTCGGCCACTCCTTGGCCAAGGGGCCTGGCGTCAACCCGTTGGGGGACGAGGCGCTGCAGCTGCTCGGCGACTGGTGGACCGGCAACGCCTGCGGCCCTGCGTCCGTCACGACCTGACGGCGCGGTACTCCACGTGCGGCCGGCCCGTGCCGCCGTACCGCGTGGCGCGCGCCGACTGACCGAGGTCGGCCAGGTGCTCGAGGTAACGCCGCGCGGTCACCCGTGAGGACCCGATCAGGTCGGCGACCTCGCCGGCCGTGAGCCCGTCGTCCGCCTCGTCGAGCGTCGTCCGCACGGCCTCCAGCGTCTCGGCGCTCAGCCCCTTGGGCAGCCGCTCGTCATCGGGCGCCGGCCGCATCGCGCCGAACACCGCGTCGACACCGCGTTGGTCGATCGACTCACCGGCCTCGAGCGTGCGCCGGAACGCGGCGTACTGGCGCAGCTTGGCCTCGAACATCGCGAACGTGAACGGTTTGAGCAGGTAGGCCACGACGCCCTGCGACACCGACTGGCGCACGACGTCGACGTCGCGGGCCGAGGTCACCGCGATGACGTCGTAGGGGCGCCCCGTGGCCCGCAGCTGGCGCAGCAGGTCGAGGCCGTGCCCGTCGGGCAGGTGCATGTCGAGCAGCACGAGGTCGACCGGCTGGCTACCGAGCACGCGGGCCGCCTCCTGGAACGACTCGGCGACCCCGACGACCTCGAACTCCGGCATCCGTCCCACGTATGTCCGATGCGCCTGGGCCGCGATCGACTCGTCCTCGACGATCAGCACGCGGATCGTCACGAGCCGATCCTGACGTCGAACGCGGCGCCGCCGAGGGGACTCTCGCCGATCGTGGCCCTGCCACCGTGCCGGCGTACGAGCTGGCCGACGAGCGCCAGGCCGATGCCGCGGCCGGTGCCCTCGTCGGGCTTGGTCGACCAGCCGCGGACGAACACGGTCTCGCGGTCCTGCGGCTCGACGCCCGGACCGCTGTCCTCCACGCGTACGTGCAGCTGCTCCGTCGTCGAGGTGACCGTGACGGCGACCTGCCGGTCGACCGATGACTGCGCCGCGTCGATCGCGTTGTCGACCAGGTTGCCGAGGATCGTCACGGCCTCGTGTGCCGTCGTGGTCAGTCCCGTGACCCTGGTCGCCGGCTCGATCGTCAGGGTCACCCCGCGTTCGGCGGCCTGCGCGCTCTTGCCCAGGAGGAGGGCGGCGATGACCGGCTCGTCGATCGACTCGACCATGCGGTCGGTGAGCCGTCGGGCGACGTCGAGCTCGCGGGTGGCGAAGTCGATCGCCTCCTCGCTCTGGCCGATCTCGATCAGCGACACCATCGTGTGCATGCGGTTGGACGACTCGTGGTTCTGGGCCCGCAGTGCCTCGGCGAGGCCGCGCACCGTGTCGAGCTCGGCCGTGACGCTCTGCAGCTCGGTGCGATCACGGAGCGTGACGACCGACCCGACGTCGCGGCCGTCCCAGTGCGCCGGCGCCTGGTTGACGACCAGCACGCGGTCGCCGACCACGTGCACGGCGTCCTGCAACGAACCGCCGGAGGTGAGCTCGGCGACGAGCGCCGGCTCGAGGCCGAGACGGTCGATGGTCGAGCCGACGAACGATGGGTCGAGGTCGAGCAATCGGGCCGCTTCGTCGTTCATGAGCGTCAACCGGCCGGCCGGATCGAGCAGCAGGAGTCCCTCGCGGACGGCCCGGAGCACCGCGTCGTAGTACTCGTACATGCGGGTGATCTCCTGCTCGCCGAGACCATGGGTCTGCCGGCGCAGGCGACGGTTGGCCAGCGCCGCGCCGATCGCCCCGAGCACCCCGATCGCGAGTGCCGCGGCGATGATCCGCGGGAGGACCGAGAGCACCTCCTCGTCGACCTTCTTGGTCGTGATGCCGACCGAGACCATCCCGCGTACCTTGCCGTCCTCCTTGATCGGGACGACGGCGCGTACGGAGGGACCCAGCGTGCCGGTGAAGTCCTCGGTGAAGTTGCGGCCCTTCAGTGCCTCGGCAGTGTGACCGATGAACTTCTTGCCGATGTTGTCGGGGTTGGGGTGCGAGTAGCGGATGCCCTTGGGGCTCATGATGACCACGAAGTCGGTGCCGGTCGCCTTGCGGACGCGTTCGGCGTACGGCTGCAGGACATCCCTGGGCTCGGGGTCGTCCAGTGCGTCGAGGACGGTGGGGGAGGCAGCGACTGCGAGCGACACGTCGAGGGTCTGTGCGCGGGCGTCGGCGCGGCTGTCCTGCCGGGCGTCGAACCAGGCCAGGGCGGTGCCGCCCACGACGACGACCAGCACCACGAGCAGCTGCCACACGAGCATCTGCCGTGCGACGGTACGTCCGCGAGCCCGGGCCACCCTCGCATTCTCCACGATCCCGGCGCGCGTACCGAGGTGGCGTTGTGACGGCGGTCACGAACTTTACGAACACAACGGTGAGCGGGGTCACATGCGGACCCATTCTGGGGACGCAACCCCTCACCGTCCAGGAGGACTCATGTCAACGAATGCGCTGCGCCCGGCCCGCAAGGACCGCACGCACTACCTCTACCTCGCCGTCATCGGCGCCGTGATCGCCGGCATCACCGTTGGCCTGGTGGCGCCGGACTTCGCCGTCGAGCTCAAGCCTCTCGGCACCGGGTTCGTCAACCTCATCAAGATGATGATCGCCCCGGTCATCTTCTGCACCCTCGTCCTCGGTGTCGGCTCAGTGGCCAAGGCGTCGCAGGTCGGCCGCGTCGGCGGGCTCGCACTCGGCTACTTCGTCACGATGTCGTTCGTCGCGCTCAGCATCGGCCTGGTGGTCGGCAACATCCTGCACCCCGGCGACGGCCTCAAGATCACGCCGGACGTCGCCTCCGCCGGCAGCGCGCAGGTGTCGAGCGACGCCGAGTCGACGACCGACTTCCTCCTGCACATCGTCCCTGACACGCTGGCCTCGTCACTGACGTCCGGCAAGATCCTGCAGACGCTGCTCGTGGCGCTGCTGTTCGGGTTCGCGCTGCAGGCCATGGGCTCGGCCGGCAAGCCGGTCCTGACCGGCATCGGCCACCTCCAGAAGGTCGTCTTCCGCATCCTCGCGATGATCATGTGGGCCGCACCGATCGGCGCGTTCGGCGCCATGGCCGGCGTCGTCGGCGAGACCGGCGTCGACGCCCTCAAGGCGCTCGCGGTCATCATGATCGGCTTCTACGTCACCTGTGCCGTGTTCGTGTTCGTCATCCTCGGCACGATCCTGCGCGTCGTCGCGGGCATCAACATCTTCCTGTTGCTCAAGTACCTCGGCCGCGAGTTCCTGCTGATCTTCTCGACGTCGTCGTCCGAGTCGGCCCTGCCGCGGCTCATCGCCAAGATGGAGCACGCCGGGGTGTCGCAGCAGACCGTCGGTGTCGTCGTGCCGACCGGCTACTCGTTCAACCTCGACGGCACCATGATCTACCTGACCATGGCGTCGCTGTTCATCGCCGAGGCGATGGGCAACCCCCTGTCGATCGGCGAGCAGATCTCGCTGCTGCTGTTCATGATGGTCGCGTCCAAGGGCGCTGCGGGCGTCACCGGCGCCGGCATGGCGACACTCGCCGGCGGGCTCAGCTCACACCGTCCGGAGCTGCTCGACGGTGTCGGCTTGATCGTCGGTATCGACCGGTTCATGTCGGAGGCCCGTGCGGTCACCAACTTCTCCGGCAACGCCGTCGCGACGGTCCTGGTCGCCACGTGGACGCACACGCTCGACCGCGACCAGCTCAACCGGACGCTGTCCGGCGAGAGCCCGTTCGACGAGTCGACGATGATCGACACCGACGACGAGGTCGAGTCGGCGGACGAGCCCGTGGCGATCGAAGCCGGCGGTGCCGATGCAGCGCCGCGCATACCGGCCAAGGTCTGACCGAACAGCCACGAAGGCGGGGCTCGCGGGTGATCCCCGGGAGCCCCGCCTTCGCCGTGCCCGGTGCCGATACGCTCACTGCATGCCTGATCAGCGCACACGCGTGGCCGCGATCGACTGCGGGACCAACTCGATCCGCCTGCTGGTCAGCGATGTCGGCGCCGACAGCAAGGCCGACCTGGTGCGCGAGATGCGCATCGTCCGCCTGGGCCAGGACGTCGATCGCACGGGTCACCTGGCCGAGGAGGCCATCGACCGTACGCTGCAGGCCACCCGTGAGTATGCCGAGCTGATCGCGATGTTCGGCGCCAACGAGATCAGGTTCTGCGCCACCTCCGCGGTCCGCGACGCGGACAACGCGACGGCGTTCGAGGACGCGATCGAGGGCATCCTCGGCGTGCGCCCCGTCGTCCTTGCGGGACTCGACGAGGCCCGCGCCTCGTTCCTGGGCGCGACGCGCGACCTCGAGCAGGCGCGCACGCTCGTCGTCGACATCGGGGGAGGGTCGACCGAGCTCGTCGTCGGCACCGGCCAGGACATCGAGTGGTCGGTGTCGCTCGACATCGGGTCCGTGCGCCTGACCGAGCGGTTCCTGTCCAGCGATCCGGCGTCGGTCGCGGAGGTCACGGCCTGCATGAGTCACCTCGACGCGGTGCTGGCTCCTGCGGTGGCCGGGCTCGACCCGGTCGGCTCGTTCGTCGGCGTCGCCGGCACGATCACGACCGTGGCGGCGCACTCGCTCGCGCTGCCGTCGTACGACTCCGCCACGATCCACGGTGCGAGGCTCGCGCTCGACGACGTGCGCGAGGCGTGCCTGTCGCTCGTACGCATGTCCGTCGCTGACCGCCGCGCGCTGCCGTTCATGCACCCCGGCCGCGCCGACGTGATCGGGGCCGGCGCGCTGATCCTCGACCGGCTCGTCGACCTCGTCCCGCTGTCCACCGACACCATGGTCGTCAGCGAGCACGACATCCTGGACGGCATCGCTTGGGACATCGTCGGCTGATGACCCGCTGAGCCTGACGTTTCTGTCGCGACACGCCGTGTCAGCACGACAGAAACGTCAGGCTCAGCGCGTTCCTTGGCGCCGCTCGTCCGTCAGGCGCCGGCGGTGGAGCGGCGGATGACGAGCTCGGGCTTGAGCGTCGTGTGCTTGACCGTGGAGCCGGCCGGATCGGCGATCACGTCGAGCAGCAGGGTCGCTGCAGCAGAGCCGAGCTGTTGCGCCGGCTGGCGGACGGACGACAGGGGGATCGCAGCCGAGGCGGCGAACTCGATGTCGTCGTAGCCAATGATCGCGATGTCGTCCGGCACGCGTACGCCCGCCAGCGTGAGCGCCTGGAGCACGCCGAGGGCGACGAGGTCGTTGGCGGCGAACACCGCGTCAGGGCGCTGTGTGCGGGGCAGCTCGAGGAGCTGCTCGGCGCCCCAGCGGCCGGCCTGAGCGTTCATGGTCTCGGTCTCGACGAACACGATCTCTCCGGAGCCGTGCTTCTCGGCGGCCGCACGCGCTGCGGCGAGACGGGTCTTGACCTGCGCCAGCCCCGCGGGACCGCCGATGAACCCGATGCGGCGCCGACCGATCTCGAGCAGGTGCTCGGTGGCGATCCGGCCGCCCATCTTGTCGTCGATCGACACCGACGAGAACTCCTTGGCCCGGCTCATGCGGTCGACCAGCACGACGCTCGTGCCGCGGTCCCGGAGCCTGCGGAGGCGGTCCATGACGTCGCCGACCGGCGTGATGAGCACGCCGCTCATGCGCTGCTGCTCGAACAGGTCGAGGTACGACGTCTCCCGGCTGGGCTCCTGGGCGCTGTTGCCGAGGATCAAGGGTCGGGACTCGGCGATCAGGACGTCCTCCACGCCTCGGGCGACGTCGGTGAAGAACGGGTTGGCGATGTCGAGCACGATCATGCCGATCGCGTCGTTGGTGCCGGCGCGCAGCTGGCGGGCCGCGTCGTTGCGGATGTAGCCCAGCTCGTCGATCGCGGCCTGGATGCGCGCGAGCGTCGCGGGGGAGACCTTGGCCGGATGGTTCAGGGCGTTCGACACGGTCGCGGGGGAGACCCCGGCGAGAGCGGCAACATCGCGTACTTGAGCCACGGCCATGACGAGGAGGTTAACACGATTCAACATTGTGGGTTGACGGAACTGTGATGGGCGTCATACAGTGCCGGAAGGCGAATTAGAACGATTCAATCGCCGCCGAATCCGCCCCCCGAAGTCACGGAGTCCACATGAACGCGAGCGGTCCTGTCGCCCTGCAGCTCGAGCAGGTGCGCAAGTCGTTCGGTCCCGTCGTCGCCCTACGGTCGGGGAGCCTCACGGTCCACTCCGGCTCGATCCACGCCCTGGTGGGTGAGAACGGTGCCGGCAAGTCGACCCTCGTCAAGATCGTGGCCGGCGTCTACCAGCGCGACGGCGGCGAGTTCCTGCTGCACGGTGAGAGCGTCGACTTCTCGTCGACCGCGGCGTCCAAGGACGCCGGCATCGCCGTGATCTACCAGGAGCCCACGCTGTTCCCGGATCTCTCGGTCACCGAGAACATCTTCATGGGTCGCCAGCCGCTCGGCGCCGGTCGCCGTATCGACCGCAAGGCGATGCACGAGGAGGCGCTGGGCCTCTTCTCCCGCCTCGGCGTCAACCTCGACCCACGGCGTCTCGCCGAGGGCCTGTCGATCGCCGACCAGCAGATCATCGAGATCGCCAAGGCCATCTCCCTCGACGCCAGCGTCCTGATCATGGACGAGCCGACCGCCGCACTCAGCGGGGTCGAGGTCGAGCGGCTGTTCGCCGTGGCCCGCAGCCTGCGCGACGAGGGTCGTGCGCTCGTGTTCATCTCGCACCGCTTCGAAGAGGTGTTCGCCCTCTGCGACACCGTCACCGTGATGCGCGACGGCGACTACATCTCGACCGACCCGATCGCCGAGACGACCAGCAGCCAGATCGTCGCCAAGATGGTCGGCCGCGAGGTCGGCGACCTGTTCCCCAAGACGCCTGCCGAGATCGGTGAGCCGGTCCTCACGGTCAAGGAGCTCGAGTCTGCCGGTGTCTTCCACGACGTCACCTTCGACGTACGCGCCGGCGAGATCGTCGCCCTCGCGGGCCTGGTCGGAGCCGGGCGCAGCGAGATCGCCCGCGCGATCTTCGGCGTCGACGGCTACGACTCCGGCACCGTCCAGCTCAACGGCAGGGTCGTACGCCCGCGCAGCCCGCGTGCCGCGATCCGCGCCGGCATGGGGTTCGTCCCCGAGGACCGCCGTCAGCAGGGTCTCGTCACCGAGGCGTCGGTCGCCCACAACGTCGCCGCGGTGATCCGCTCGCGCATCGCGCGGTGGGGACTCCTCACCAACGGCAGCGAGACACGGACCGCTGCCCCTTGGGCGGGACGGCTCGAGGTCAAGACCAACGCGCTCGACATGCACGCGACCACGATGAGCGGCGGCAACCAGCAGAAGGTCGTCATCGCCAAGTGGCTCGCGACCCAGCCGTCGTTGCTGATCATCGACGAGCCCACGCGCGGCATCGACATCGGGACCAAGGCCGAGGTGCACCGCTTGATCTCCGAGCTCGCCGGCCAGGGCATGGCGATCCTCATGATCTCGTCGGAGCTGCCCGAGGTGCTGGGCATGGCCGACCGGGTGCTCGTCGTCCACGAGGGCCACATCACCGCCAACCTCGACCGCGCGGACGCGACGCCCGAGAGCGTCATGACCGCCGCCACCAACACGATGGAAGTCAGCGCATGACAGAGACCCTGGTGGCGCCCAGCCGCCGCAGCACCGCGCAGCGCGTGGTGTCGACGATCCTCACGTCACGCGAGTCCGCCATCGCGTTCGTGCTGATCCTCGTCGTCGCCGCGGCCACGCTCAACACCAAGAGCTTCCTGTTCAGCGAGGACGGCTGGCGCGACCTGCTGCTGACCCCCGCGATCCTCCTGCTGCTGGCCACGGGCCAGGCCGTCGTGATCATCACGCGCAACGTCGACCTGTCGGTCGGCTCGACGCTGGCCCTCACGGCATACCTGACCGGCAGGCTCTTCGTGGACAACCCGGGCATCCCGATCGTCGCGGTCGTGGCGATCGGGATGCTGGCCGGCGCCGGCCTCGGGCTCATCAACGGCCTGCTGGTCGCGCTCGGCCGGGTGCCCGCGCTGGTCATCACGCTCGGCACGCTCTACATCTATCGCGGTGTCGTGCTCTCGTGGGCCGGTTCCAACCGCATCAACGCCTCCGACATGCCGGACGGGTTCCTGTCGCTCGGCACCAAGTCGATCCTGACGATCCCGGTCCTGACGATCCTCGCGCTCGTCGTGCTCGGCATCGTGGGCTACTACCTGCGCACCGCCCGCGGCGGCCGTGAGCTGTACGCCATCGGATCCGACCCGGATGCCGCCAACCTCTACGGCCTCAAGGTCCGCCGCCGCGTCATCGGCGCGTTCGTCCTGTGCGGCGCGCTCGCCGGCCTTGCGGGCGTCGTGTACGCCGCGCGCTACGGCACGATCAGCTCGGGCGCCGGCCAGGACATCGAGCTCCAGGCCGTGGGTGCGGCAGTCATCGGCGGGGTCGCGATCTTCGGCGGCAGCGGCTCGGTCTGGGGTGCCGCGATCGGCGCCTGGCTGCTCATCACGATCAATCGCGCACTGCCGATCCTCGGCGTGCAGGACTTCTGGCAGCAGGCCGTCGTCGGTGCCCTGATCCTCGGCGCCATCGTGCTCGACCGGGTCCTGGCCGCACGCAGATCACGCAAGCTCGTCGAAGCGAGGGACATCGCATGACCGCCCGCACGTACGCCGCACACGCCAAGCCCCTGTGGCAACGCGCGCTCCTGACTCGGGAGTTCGCGATCATCACGCTGCTCGTCGTGGTCTACCTCTACTCGCGCAGCGAGGTGCCGGCGTTCGACGGCCCGCTGACGATCTACTACCTGCTGCTCGACGCCGCGGCGATCCTGCTGATCGCGCTGCCGATGACGATGATCATCATCACCGGCGAGATCGACCTGTCGGTCGCCAGCACCGTGGCGCTCAGCAGCGTGCTCGTCGGTGACCTGCACCAGCACGGCATGTCGATCCCGATGGCGGGGCTCGTGGCGATCCTCGCGGGTGTCGTGTGCGGTGCGTTCAACGGCTTCCTCGTGGCGTACGTCGGACTGCCCTCGCTGGCCGTCACGATCGGCACGCTCGCGCTCTATCGCGGCATCGCCGTCGGCACGCTCGGCACCAAGGCCGTCACGGACTTCCCGGAGAAGTGGACCGACCTCGCCAAGCAGCACATCGGCGACAGCAGCTATCCGGTCATCGTCATCCCGTTCGTCGTGCTGGCGATCCTGTTCGCGCTGCTGCTCCACTTCACGTCGTTCGGCCGGGGCGTGTACGACATCGGGCTCAACTCCGAGGCGGCGCACTTCACCGGCGTCAACGTCGCGCGTACGAAGTTCATCCTGTTCGTGCTCTCCGGCGCCGTCTCGGCGTTCGCCGGCATCTACATCACGCTCCGCTACGGCAGCGCCCGCGGTGACAACGCGACGGGCCTCGAGCTCCAGGTGATCGCCGCGGTGCTCCTCGGCGGCGTGTCGATCTTCGGCGGTCGTGGCGCCCTGCACGGCGTCATCGCCGGGGTCCTGTTGATCGGCGTCATCTCGAGCGCCCTGCGCCTCGAGGACGTCACGGTCAACGTCATCAACATCATCATCGGGCTGCTGCTCGTGCTCTCGGTGATGTCCACCAGCTTCCTGTCCTTGGCAACTCGGGCGTCGGCAGGAATGAAGAAACGCAGCTCCAAGAGCTCCGATGCACGCCAGCAGCTGGCGTCAGCTCACCATGAAGGGAAGAACTGATGAAGTTCAACAGAAGGAAGGCCAGCGCACTCGGTGCCCTCGCCATCAGCGCCGCGCTCGTACTCTCCGCCTGTGGCGGGAGCTCCGACGGCGGCGACAAGGGCGGCAGCGGAGGATCCGGCAAGAGCGTCTCGGTGACGTTCCTGCCCAAGAACCTCGGCAACCCGTACTTCGACACCAGCGACAAGGGTGGCAAGACCGCGGTCAGCGAGTTCGGCGGCAAGTTCTCCGAGGTCGGACCCGAGAAGGCCAGCCCCGACGCGCAGGTTCCGTTCATCAACACCGCCGCGCAGCAGGGCATCAACGCCCTCGTCGTCTCGGCCAACGACCCCAAGGCCATCGGCGACGCCCTCAACGAGGCGCGCGACGCGGGCACCAAGGTCGTGACGTTCGACTCCGACACCGACCCGAAGTACCGCGACCTGTTCATCAACCAGGCCACGGCCGAGGGCATCGCCAAGGTGCAGGTCGACATGATCGCCAAGCAGATCGGTGACAAGGGCGACATTGCCATCTTGTCGGCGGCCGCCAACGCGACCAACCAGAACGCCTGGATCGACCTGATGAAGAAGGACCTGTCGGCCAACCACCCGAACATCAAGCTCGTCGACACGGTCTACGGCAACGACGACGACCAGACGTCGTTCGACAAGACGTCGGCCCTGCTCCAGAAGTACCCGAACCTCAAGGGCATCGTGTCGCCCACGACCGTCGGCATCGCCGCGGCCGCGCGCTACGTGTCCGACTCGGAGTTCAAGGGCAAGGTCCAGGTCACCGGCCTCGGCACTCCGAACCAGATGCGCAAGTACGTCGAGGACGGCACCGTCCAGGCGTTCGCGCTCTGGAACCCCGAAGACCTGGGCTACCTGGCTGCGTTCGCGGCCAAGGCGCTGGTCGACGGCACGATCACCGGCAAGGAAGGCGACACCTTCAAGGCCGGCAAGCTGGGCGAGTTCACGGTGGGCAAGGACGCCACGGTGCTTCTCGGTGACCCGTTCCAGTTCAACAAGGGCAACATCGCGAAGTTCAACTTCTGATGTTCACGGTGCCCGGCCAGCGGCTTCCTCCCCGCCGGCCGGGCACCACCCCCACCCCGAGAGGCCGATGAGATGCAGCGCGTGTGCTTCCAGCTCCAGGTCAAGCCCGATCGGATTGCCGCGTATCGCGAGCGGCACGCGGCGGTCTGGCCGGACATGCTCCAGGCGCTGGCGTCGACGGGGTGGCACAACTACTCGCTGTTCCTGCGCGACGACGGCCTGTTGATCGGGTACGTCGAGACGCCCTCGATCGAGGACGCCCGGGCGGGGATGGCGCGCACGGAGGTCAACGGCCGCTGGCAGGCCGAGATGGCCGAGTTCTTCGTGGACCTCGGCGATCAGCAGCCAGATCAAGGATTTCTCGTGCTGGACGAGGTCTTCCACCTAGAGGACCAGCTCGCCAGCATCGACCAGAGCACGACCGACCGAAGAGAAGACGTGAGATGACGACTTTCAGCGCGATCAGCGCGCAGCTCGAGGGACAGGCGATCGAGGTCCCGTCCTGGGCGTACGGCAACTCCGGCACCAGGTTCAAGGTGTTCGGCAGCCCCGGCACCCCCCGTACGGTCGAGGAGAAGATCGCCGACGCCGCCAAGGTCAACGAGTTCACCGGTCTGGCGCCGCTCGTGTCGCTGCACATCCCGTGGGACCAGGTCGACGACTTCGCCGCGCTGCGCCGCTACGCCGAGGACCACGGCATCGGCCTCGGCACGATCAACTCCAACACGTTCCAGGACGACGACTACAAGCTCGGCGCCCTGACACACACCGACCCGCGGATCCGCCAGAAGGCGATCGACCACCACTTCGCCTGCATCGACGTCATGGACCAGACGGGGTCGCGCGACCTCAAGATCTGGCTCGCCGAGGGCACCAACTACCCCGGTCAGGGCGACATGCGCGGCCGGCAGGACCGCCTCGCCGAGTCGCTCGCCACGATCTACGACCGCATCGGCGACGACCAGCGCCTCGTGCTGGAGTACAAGTTCTTCGAGCCGGCGTTCTATCACACGGACGTCCCGGACTGGGGCACGTCGTACGTGCAGGTGGCCGCGCTGGGCGACAAGGCGTACGTGTGCCTCGACACCGGTCACCACGCGCCGGGCACCAACATCGAGTTCATCGTGGCGCAGCTGCTGCGCCTCGGGAAGCTCGGCTCGTTCGACTTCAACAGCCGCTTCTACGCCGATGACGACCTCATCGTCGGTGCGGCCGACCCGTACCAGCTGTTCCGCATCCTCTACGAGGTCATCCGCGGTGGCGGCTACGGCCCGGACAGCGGCGTCGCATTCATGCTCGACCAGTGCCACAACATCGAGAAGAAGATCCCCGGACAGATCCGCTCGGTGCTCAACGTGCAGGAGATGACCGCCCGCGCGCTGCTCGTCGACGCGGGCGCGCTGGAGAAGGCGCAGGCCGAGGGCGACGTGCTGCTGGCCAACGAGATCTTCATGGACGCGTTCTACACCGACGTCCGCGCAGACCTCGCCGCCTGGCGCGAGGAGAAGGGCCTGCCGGCGAACCCGCTCAAGGCGTTCCTCGCCAGCGGCTACCAGGAACAGATCGAGGCCGACCGCGTCGGCGGCACCCAAGCAGGATGGAACTGATGACGACCGCACAAGAGCTGATCGACCGCTCGAACCGCCTGGGCTCAGACCCCAGGAACACCAACTACGCCGGCGGCAACACGTCCGCCAAGGGCACCGAGACCGATCCGGTCACCGGGGAGGACGTCGAGCTGCTCTGGGTCAAGGGCTCCGGCGGCGACCTCGGCACGCTGACCGAGAGCGGCCTCGCGGTCCTGCGCCTCGACCGCATGCGCGCCCTCGTCGACGTCTATCCCGGCCTCGACCGCGAGGACGAGATGGTCGCCGCGTTCGACTACTGCCTGCACGGCAAGGGCGGTGCTGCGCCGTCGATCGACACCGCGATGCACGGCCTCGTCGATGCCGCGCACGTCGACCACCTGCACCCCGACTCCGGCATCGCCATCGCGACGTCCGCCGACGGTGAGTCGCTGACCGAGACGGTCTTCGGCGGCAAGGTCGTGTGGGTCCCGTGGCGCCGGCCCGGCTTCCAGCTCGGCCTCGACATCGCCGAGATCAAGGCCAAGAACCCCGAGGCGATCGGCTGCATCCTCGGCGGCCACGGCATCACGGCGTGGGGCGACACCAGCGAGGAGGCTGAGCAGAACTCGCTGTGGATCATCGAGACGGCTGCGGCATACATCGACGAGCACTCGCGGTCCGAGCCGTTCGGGCCCGCGCTGGACGGCTACGCCGCACTGCCCGAGGCCGAGCGGCGTGCGAAGGCGGCCGCCCTCGTCCCGACGATCCGTTCGATCGCCTCGGCCGACAAGCCCATGGTGGGTCACTTCACCGACAGCGACGTCGTGCTGGACTTCCTCGCCTCGAGCGAGCACCCGCGCCTCGCCGCGCTGGGCACGAGCTGCCCCGACCACTTCCTGCGTACGAAGGTCAAGCCGCTCGTGCTCGACCTGCCCGCTTCGGCGACCGTCGAGGAGTCGATCGCGCGCCTGCGTGAGCTCCACGCGGCGTACCGCGAGGACTACCAGGGCTACTACGACCGCAACGCCACGCCGGAGTCGCCGGCGATCCGCGGCGCCGACCCGTTGATCGTGCTGGTGCCGGGCGTCGGCATGTTCAGCTTCGGCAAGGACAAGCAGACCGCCCGCGTCGCCGGCGAGTTCTACGTCAACGCGATCAACGTGATGCGTGGCGCCGAGGGACTGTCGACGTACGCCCCGATCGACGAGGCGGAGAAGTTCCGCATCGAGTACTGGGCGCTCGAGGAGGCCAAGCTGCAGCGCATGCCCGCTCCCAAGCCGCTGGCGACCCGCATCGCGCTCGTCACCGGCGCCGCGTCGGGCATCGGCAAGGCCATCGCGCACAAGCTCGCGGCACAGGGCGCCGTCGTCGCGATCGCCGACCTCGACCTCGCCAAGGCGCAGGCCGCTGCCGCCGAGATCGGCGGCACCGATGTCGCCGTCGGCGTGCAGGCCGACGTCAGCGACGAGGACGCGGTCAAGGCGGCCGTCGATGCGACGCTCCTGGCGTTCGGCGGGCTCGACCTCGTCGTCAACAACGCCGGGCTGTCGCTCTCGAAGTCGTTGCTCGACACCACGGTCGCCGACTGGGACCTGCAGCACAACGTCATGGCCAAGGGCTCGTTCCTGGTCTCCCGGACCGCGGCGAAGGCGCTCATCGAGCAGGGCCTCGGCGGCGACATCGTCTACATCTCGTCCAAGAACTCGGTGTTCGCCGGGCCCAACAACATCGCCTACTCCGCGACCAAGGCCGACCAGGCCCATCAGGTACGCCTGCTGGCGGCCGAGCTCGGCGAGCACGGCGTACGCGTCAACGGCATCAACCCCGACGGCGTCGTGCAGGGCTCCGGCATCTTCTCCAGCGGCTGGGGTGCCAACCGTGCCGCGGTCTACGGGGTGGAGGAGAAGGACCTCGGCGCGTTCTACGCCCAGCGCACGCTGCTCAAGCGCGAGGTCCTGCCGGACCACGTCGCCAACGCGGTGTACGCGCTGGTCGGACCGGACCTGACCCAGACCACCGGTCTCCACATCCCCGTGGACGCCGGTGTCGCGGCAGCGTTCCTGCGCTGACGCCATGACAGTCTCCGTCGCCGCGATCGACCTCGGGGCCTCCAGCGGCCGCGTCATGGTCGGCGAGGTCGGAGCCGATCAGCTCGAGCTGCGCGCCGTCGCGCGTTTCGCCAATGAGCCCGTACGCACGTCGGACGGGCTGCACTGGGACCCCCTCGAGCTCTACCGCCACGCTCTCAGCGGTCTGTGGACAGCCGCGAGCTCATCCCCTGATGGGCTCGAGAGCGTGGCGGTGGACTCGTGGGCGGTCGACTACGCCCTCATGCGGGCGGACCGCATGCTGGGCGTGCCGTTCCACTACCGGGACGAGCGCACGGCCGCGGGCGTGGAGCGCATCCACGCCTGCGTGCCGTTCGCAGAGCTGTATGCGCGCAACGGTCTTCAGTTCCTGCCGTTCAACACGATCTACCAGCTCGCCGCCGACGGCCTCGCCGACGAGGCCGAGCGGATGCTGCTGATCCCCGACCTGCTCGGCTACTGGCTGACCGGTCAGATGGTCACCGAGCGCACCAACGCCTCGACGACCGGACTGCTGGACATACGGACGGGGGAGTGGGACACCGAGCTCGTGACGCGGGTCGGCCTGCGCCCCTCGCTGTTCACCGACCTCGTCGATCCCGGTACTGCGATCGGTGCGGTCACCGACGAGGTCGGCGAGCAGATCGGCGCGCCGGGGCTGAACGTCACCGCCGTCGGTTCTCACGACACTGCGTCGGCCGTCGTCGGGGTGCCGATGCAGGGCGACGACGCGGCCTACATCTCGTGTGGCACGTGGGGCCTGGTCGGGCTCGAGCTCGCCGCGCCGGTGCTGACCGACGAGGCGCGCACCGCCAACTTCACCAACGAGGGCGGCGTCGACGGCCGTACGCGCTTCCTCACCAACGTCATGGGCACCTGGCTGATCAGCGAGACGCTGCGCGAGTGGGAGCGCGCCGGCTTCAACGTGTCGCTGCCGGACATCCTTGCCGCCGCTGCGGGCGTCACCACTGACGTGCCGGTGTTCGACGTGCAGGACCCGCGCTTCCTCCCGCCGGGTGACATGGCCGGCCGCATCGCCGAGCTGTGCGACGAGCGGGGACTGCCGACGCCCGCGACCAAGGCCGAGCTGATGCGCAGCATCGTCGAGAGCCTCGCGCACGCCTTCGGGTCCGCGCTCGACACGGCTGAACGCCTCGCCGGCCGCACCATCCGGATCGTCCACGTCGTCGGCGGTGGCTCGCTCAACCGGCTGCTGTGCCAGGCGATCGCCGACCGCAGCGGCCGCCCCGTGCTCGCCGGTCCGGTCGAGGCGACGGCTCTGGGCAACGTGCTGGTCCAAGGTCGTACGCTCGGCGCCGTCTCCGGCTCGCTCGAGGACCTGCGGGCGCTCATCGCGCGCACCCACGACCTCGCGCGCTATGAGCCAAGAGCATGATCTGACGCATGCCTCTTCGTGTCACCCTGCCCCACGCCAGCTGGATCGAGCGGTTCGCCGACCTGACCGACCGCGTCGACCTCGGCGTCTGGGACCTGTCGACCGATCCGCAGCCCGACGGCCGCACCGACCTGGCGGTCAGCTGCTATCCGAACGCCACCGATGGACTGAGTCGCATCGACCCGGAGCGGCTCGGCGTGCTGCAGCTCCAGACGCTCGGGTTCGACGGAGTCCGCGAGGCGCTGCCGGCCGGGATCACGGTGTGCAACGCGGTGGGCGTCCACGAGGGCTCGACCGCCGAGCTCGCGGTGACGCTCCTGCTGGCCTCGCAGCGGCAGGTCGACGGGTTCGCGCGCGAGCGGCACGAGTGGAACCGGCGTTGGTCGCCCAGCCTGCAGGACAGCCGCGTCATGCTGCTCGGCTACGGCGGCATCGGGGTCGAGGTCGAGCGACGGCTCGAGGGATTCGACGCCGATCTCGTACGCGTCGCCGGGCGTCGTCGCGAGGACGAGCGCGGGATCGTGCACGGCGCCGATGAGCTCGCTGAGCTGCTGCCCACCGTCGACGCAGTCGTCGTCGCGGTGCCACTCTCCGATGCGACGGTCGGGCTGGTCGGCGACGACTTCCTCGCGGCGCTGCCCGACGGCGCGATCGTCGTCAACGTCTCCCGCGGCAAGGTCACCGACACCGACGCGGTCGTGCGCCAAGCCGGCCGCGTCCGCTATGCCGCCGACGTGACCGATCCCGAGCCGTTGCCGGCCGGACATCCGTTGTGGGACGTGCCGGGCGTGCTGATCTCACCACACGTAGGCGGCATGTCTGCTGCGATGCAGCCCCGCATCGATGCCGTGGTGCGTCGCCAGATCAGCAACCTGCTCGAGGGCCGCGATCCTCACTCCGTCGTCATCCCGGCCTAGCCGGGCTGGGCGATGAGCCCGGCGTCGCGCGCGAACGCCAGGATGTGGCCCTCAGCGAGCGAGGCGGTCCGGTCGCCGTCGCCCTCACCGATCGCGGCGACGATCGCCCTGTGCTCGGCGCGCAGTCGGGCCGCGATCGCCTGCCAGTCCTCGAGGTGCGGTGCCGCGTCGAGCACGTAGCTCTCGATCGAGGCACGCAGCGAGGACATGATGGCGTTGACCAGGGGGTTGCCGGCCAGGCGTACGAGCTCGAGGTGGAACTGGGTGTCGATGTGGTGGAACTCGACAGGGTCGTCCGTCGCGTCCATCGCGTCGAGGAGCTCGCGTGCGGGCGCCAGCACGTCGTCGGGGAGCTGTTCGAGCTGCCGGTAGGCCCACGACTCGAGCATCACGCGCGCGTCGATGACGTCGCCGACCGACAGCGAGTCGACGGCGACGTGCAGCCGCAGGGAGGCGCTGAGCGCGATCTCCGGGTCGGCGATGACCTGCGCCCCGGCCGAGGGTCCCGATCCAGGGGCGCTGCGGATGATGCCCAGAGTCGACAGGACCCGGATCGCCTCACGCACGGAGGTGCGGCTGACGCCGAGCCGGTCAGCCAGCACGCGTTCGCCCTCGAGCCGGTCGCCGAGCTTGAGCCGCTTCGAGCGGATCATCGACTCGATCTCCTCGATGACGGTCTCGTACGCCTGTGCAGTCACCTCGGGCTCCTTGGTTGCCGTGTGGTTGGACCACAGGTATTGTGTGGTCCAACCACAGCCTAGTGGAACGCAGTCCCGAAAGGACCACCATGGCAACGTCCCAGGTCAAGCAGCACCGCCGCTTCCCGCGCCCGCGTGACTTCCTGCCCCTGCTGAAGTTCAAGAAGCCCGTGCTCAACCCGACCCGCCGACGGCTGGAGCGCGCGCTGACGGTGTGGGACCTGCGCTCGATCGCCAAGCGGCGTACGCCCAAGGCGGCGTTCGACTACACCGACGGCGCCGCCGACGCCGAGCTGTCGCTGGCGCGGGCGCGCCAGGCGTTCGAGGACATCACGTTCCACCCGGCGATCCTGCGTGACGTGTCAGTGGTCGACACCTCGGTGGACGTCCTGGGCGTACGTTCGGCGCTGCCGTTCGGCATCGCGCCGACCGGGTTCACGCGGATGATGCAGTCCGAGGGCGAGATCGCCGGTGCCACCGCCGCGGAGGCGGCGGGCATCCCGTACTCGCTCTCGACGATGGGCACGACCGCGATCGAGGACGTCGCAGCAGCCGCGCCGAACGGGCGCAACTGGTTCCAGCTCTACATGTGGAAGGACCGCGAGCGGTCGATGGCGCTGGTCGATCGCGCAGCCAAGGCGGGGTTCGACACCCTGCTGGTCACCGTCGACGTGCCGGTCGCCGGTGCGCGGCTGCGCGACACCCGCAACGGCATGACGATCCCTCCGACCCTGTCGCCCCGCACGGTGCTAAACGCGATCCCGCGACCGGCGTGGTGGCTCAACTTCCTGACCACCGAGCCGCTGGCGTTCGCCTCGCTCGACAAGTGGTCGGGCACCGTCGCGGAGCTGCTGGACACGATGTTCGACCCGACCGTGACGTTCGACGACCTGGCCTGGATCAAGGACCAGTGGCACGGCAAGGTCGTGGTCAAGGGTGTGCAGAACGTCGACGACGCGGTCAAGCTCGCCGAGCTGGGTGTCGACGCGGTGCTGCTGTCCAACCACGGCGGCCGCCAGCTCGACCGGGCGCCGGTGCCCTTCCACCTGCTGCCGGACGTGCGCAAGGCCGTCGGCGACTCGGTCGAGATCCACCTCGACACCGGCATCATGTCGGGCCAGGACGTCGTCGCCGCGCTCGCTCTGGGCGCCGACTTCACGCTGATCGGCCGGGCGTACCTTTACGGGCTGATGGCAGGCGGACGCCGAGGTGTCGATCGTACGATCGAGATCCTGACGAAGGACATCGAACGTACGATGCGACTCCTCGGCGTCACCTCCGTGGCAGAGCTGGAGCCGGGTCATGTGACCCAGCTCCAGCGTCTGGCTCCTCGCAGCTGATCACGCCAGCGGGCTCGCGACCGGCTGACGGTCGCGGGCTGGCTGCGCGTCGCTCGGCTCGATGCCGAGCTGGTCGCGGGTGTTGAGCATCCACGTGAGGAATGCCGTGACGACCACGCCGGGCACGGCTGACCACAGCCACCACGGTGAGTCGATCGACTGGGTGACGACCGCGATCATCCCCCAGACGATCAGCTGGACGCCGGTGGTCAGCGCGGTGAAGGCGGCGGCGGCCCAGCGGGCGAAGCGCAGCCAGTCGGTCGGGGCGCCGGCGGGTCGCGGCGTCATCTGGTTGGGCCAGAACAGGTGGCCGAGGGCCTTGGTTGCGGGGTTGATGTCGTTCATGAGGTGCTCCTGGGTTCGGTGGCCGAAAGGCCGGGGATCGATGTCTTCGACGCTAGTGATCCCGGAACGGCCGAACGATGGGCTCAACCTGCCTCTTGGCGGTGGGCCTGGACCCACCCCGGTGACGAAGTGCGCCGATAGGCTGGCCGAGGCTCCCGTAGCCCAACCGGCAGAGGCAGATGGCTTAAACCCGTCACAGTGTGGGTTCGACCCCCACCGGGAGCACGTGGAGTGGCGGTTTTCTCCTGCCGTCCCGGGGGTCCTCGCTGCTCACGTGTCGCGGCCCACGAAGCCCGTCTCGTAGGCGAGAACGACAGCCTGCACGCGGTCGCGTATGGCCAGCTTGGTGAGGATGCGCGCGACGTGGGTCTTCACGGTCGTCTCGGCGATCATCATCTCCTCGGCAATCTCCGCGTTGGACAGGGCTCGCGCGACGAGGCGGAGCACGTCGAGCTCGCGGTCCGTGAGCTGCGCGAGCTGGTCCGGGGTGCCGGGCACTGCCGCCGGCTCCGCGAAGCGCTCCACGAGTCGTTGGGTGATGGACGGCTCGATGAGCGAGTCACCGGTGGCCGCGGCGCGGACTGCGGCGACCAGCCGGGACGACGGCGCGTCCTTGAGCAGGAAGCCTGCAGCGCCGGCGCGCAGTGCGCGGTAGATGTACTCGTTCTGGTCGAACGTGGTGAGGACGACGATCGTCGGCGGGTCCGGTTGCTGCAGGATCTGCTCGGTCGCGGCGAGGCCATCGAGCTCGGGCATGCGGATGTCCATCAGGATGACCCGCGGCTTCACCAGCGCCGCCTGCCGGATCGCCTCGTGCCCGTTTCGGGCCTCGGAGACGACCTCGATGTCGCCTTCGGACTCCAGGATCACCCGGAAGCCGGTGCGCACGAGTTCTTGGTCGTCGGCGATGAGGACCGTGATCACGGCTTCATTGTGCCGACCTGGACGCCGCAGCGGGGTCGTTCTTGAGGATGAGGCCGGGCAGGAAGTTCATCCTCAGTGCCGACGCGGGCCACGGCCCCGAGTTGGGAGCGTGGGGCCAGCGGGGTCACCCAGACGCCCGATCGGAAGGAACGAAGATGGACATCGTCAAGAACATCCGCCCCCTCGACTACGTGTTGGCGGCCCTGATGGTCGCGCTTGCTGCTTTCATCGGGATCGAGAACGTCAACGCCGGGGCTGACGCCGACCTGGAACACGCCCTCGACTCGCACTCGGCTCTCATGATCCCCGTGTTCGTCTGCGCGGCACTGCCGATCCTGTGGCGGCGGCGGGGCATCCTCGCCGCGATCGGGGTCTCGTTCGCGATCCTCGCTGCCAGCGTGCCGGCCTTCGGATGGGTCACCCGGTGTGGATTCGCGCTGCCTCTGTCGTTCGCGATGGCCTACGCAGTGGCGCGGTTCGCGGGCGCGAGGCAGAACCAGCTGATCGGGCTCGTCGGGCTTGTTGCGCTCCAGTTCGTCACGCTGATCAAGGATTCCTCGACCGGTGGCCTGTCGGCGCTGACGTTCTCGCTGCCGGTGGCCGCTGTCTTCTACGGCATCGGGCTGTTGGTGCAGAATCACGCCGAGAAGCAGGTCGCGGAGCCTACTCTGGACACCAAGCGCGTCAGCGCCTGAGAGGTCGAGCCATGAGTGAGGGCTTCAGCGGGGTCTTCCGGGGGATCCGTCCGGTGGACTGGGTCCTGGCGGGAGCCCTCACCGCGTTGGGCGTCTGGCTGATGCTCGAGAACATCCAGTTCACCGACGAGCATGCGAGATCGGCGATCGCCGAGGGCACGATGGTCCACGCCCTGACGTCCCACTCGTGGCTGATGCTGCCGGCCTTCATGCTCGCGACGGTTCCGGTGCTGTGGTGGCGGCGCAACGTGGTGGTCGTCGTCGCGATCTCACTGGCTGCCATGGTGCTCCACGACCTGCTCTTCGGCTGGGTCACCAGGTGCGGTGCCGGGCTGCCGCTGGTGTTCGTGCTGGCCTACCTGGGTGCCGTGGGCCTGGAGCGCAAGCGAGCGACGATCGTGCTGGGGCTCACCGGCCTGCTGACGGTCGCGGTCGCCGTCGTCGACGCGACGACTGGGTTCGACGTGCTGGTGCTGGCGGTCCCGATCGTGGCGATCGTCTTCGGCATCGGCCGCGCCGTCCGCCACCGGACCGCGATGAGTGCCGAGCTCAAGGCGCGTACGAGTGACCTCCGACAGCTGCGGGACGACCGGATCGCGCTCGAGGTCGCAGGCGACCGTGCCCGGCTCTCGCGCGAGCTCGACGGGCTCCTGCTCGAACGCCTCGCTCAGCTGACGGCGGCCGCGGAGACGGGCCAGGGCCTCGACCCCGGCAGCGCGAGGGCGCTCTTCGAGTCGATCGAGAGTGACAGCCGCGCGACCCTCGACGGGATGCGCGAGATCGTCGGCCTCCTGCGGGGCGGCGACGTCGCGCTGACCCCGGCGCCCACGGTCGCCCATCTGGACGCCCTGCTGGCCCGGCACACCCAGGCGGACTCCCGGCTCGTCGTGACGGGTGACCCGCGCTCCCTGCCGGCAACCGTGGAGCTGTCGGCGTACCGGATCGTCGAGCACCTGGTGAACGTCCTTGCCGACGAGCCGGACTCCCGCATCGAGGTCGGCATGCGGTTCGACGACGACGCCCTGGAGATCCACGTGAAGGGGCCGGTGCTCAAGTCGTCCGACATCAAGGCCGCGGTCGCCCGGGCCCGGGAGCGGGCCAGCTTCCTCGGCGGGTCCCTGGAGGCGAAGGTGGCCCGGGGGCGTGCCGACGTGGTCGCCATGCTGCCGGTGCTCGGATAGGAGCGACCGGATGCGCCGACTCGAGCAGGGTGCGATCGCGTTGGCGGTCGCCCTGCTCATCGCGCTTCCGGTCGCCCTGCACGGCTGGCCGGGCACGTTTCGCGGCAACGTGTTCGTCGCCTTCCTCCTGATCGGCGGACTGGCACTCGCGTGGTGGCGCGCCCATCCGCGCGTGTCGTCGGTGCTGGCCCTCGGCATGTTCATGGCGGCTCTGGGGATCGACGGTTGGTTCCCCGATGCCGGCATCGCGGTGTTCTCCGCCACCTTCGCGGTGCTGGCGCTGGGCTGGTCCGGACGCGCCGCGTGGATGGCGGCGCTGGGCGGCGCCGCGTACCTCGTGCCGTTCTACCATCTCGCCGAGCTGGGCACGTGGGTGCCTGCGGTGATGCTCACTGTGCCACCGTTCGCAGCGGGAACCATCCTGCGGCTACGCCGGGAGACCGGGGCCGAGCTCGCCATCCGCGCCCAAGAGCTCGAGGACGAACGTGAGCTGTTCGCCGAGCTGGCACTGCAGCACGAACGGACGCGGATCGCCAGCGAGCTGCACGACATCGTCGGTCACGCGATCAGCGTCATGGTGATCCAGGCCATTGCCGGGCAGCGACTGGTCGACTCCGACCCCGAGCGTGCCAAGGAGGCGTTCGCCGCCATCTCGGAATCAGCGCGGCAGGGCCGGAAGGACCTCGAACGGCTCGTCGAGCTCCTCGGCGGTCGGCCGGACGCCGGCACGGATCTGTCCCTGGTCGACGAGGTCGTGACCCGCGCGGGTCGCAGCGGCCTGAACGTCACGTGTCGCTTCGAGGGCGATCGCGACGGTGTGCCTGAACCGGTGGCCCACCTCGCGTTTCGCGTGGTGCAGGAGAGTCTCACCAACGCGCTCCGGTACGCCCCGGGCGCGGAGGTCCGCATCGTCATCAGCGTCGACGACGGAGGTCGTGGTCTTGCTGTGAGGGTCGAGAACGATCGCCCCGGACCGCACGACCCGCCCATCGACGGCACGGGGAGCGGCCTGATCGGTCTGCGCGAACGGATCCAGACGCTGGGCGGCCAGCTCACCGCGGGGACCACCGAGGTCGGCGGGTGGACGGTCGACGCCAAGCTCCCGGGCGTCTGACCCTCGGCACGGTGGCTCGGGCCACCGCACCGAGGGGACGCGAAATGGGTCGCGGGTCAGGCCGTCCGGCGGTCTGACCGGCGACCGTCGAGCTGCTGCTTGACGTAGAACCCGAGCCCGGCGAGCGCGACCGTCAGCACGAGGTGCAGCCAGTTGTCGGCGGAGTCCAGCGGGACGAAGTTGGCGTCGCTCTCCTTGTCGATCACGATGCCGTAGATCGTCAGCACGGCATAGATCGCAGCGCTACCGAACAGGAACGGCGGCACCAGCCGGGCCTCTCGGGCAGCGGCGAGCCCCGCGACGCCGAACAGGACGTGCACGAGGTTGTGCAGGATCGAGACCTGGAAGATGCCGAGCAGCTGGGCGCCGCTGTCGTGGTCGGCGAACGTCATGGCGTCGTAGTCGGTGGTGATGCCAGGGATGAATCCGAGGACACCGACGAGGAGGAACACGGCCCCGACTGTCGCAGCGGCTGCCTTGGCGAACCGCGCCGCATCGGTGCCGACACTGCGTGACGTACTCATCGAACAGTCCTTTCGTCGAACGGTTACCGAGCACATACCCACGGGATGTCAGTGCCAATCGGTCCCCCGCGGACCGCGCCGGGCGGGGTCGTAGGCTGGCCTTCCGCCACGCGCAAGGAGCACCACGATGGACGTACGCACACTGGGTCGCACGGGACGCCAGGTCTCGGTCGTGGGACTCGGGACGTGGCAGCTCGGCGCGGACTGGGGCGATGTGACGCACGACGAGGCGATCGCCGTGCTCGACAGCGCGACGGACGCCGGCGTGACGTTCTTCGACACGGCTGACGTCTACGGCGACGGCCGCAGTGAGCAGCTGATCGGCGAGTACCTGAAGGCCCGTCCCGAGCTCGACGTCTTCGTCGCCACCAAGATGGGTCGCCGGGCCGAGCAGGACCCCGCGAACTTCACGCTCGACAACTTCCGCGCCTGGACCGACCGCTCGCGCACCAACCTCGGCGTCGAGACCCTCGACCTGGTGCAGCTGCACTGCCCGCCGACGCCGGTGTTCTCCAGCGACGAGGTCTATGACGGACTCGACCTGCTGGTGCAGGAGGGCGTGCTGGCGGCCTACGGTGTCAGCGTCGAGACCGTCGACGAGGCGCTCACCGCGATCGCCCGTCCCCACGTCGCGAGCGTCCAGATCATCTTCAACGCGTTCCGGCTCAAGCCGCTCGACGAGGTGCTGCCGGCGGCCAAGGAGGCCGGCGTCGGCATCATCGCCCGCGTGCCGCTCGCGAGTGGCCTGCTCTCTGGCCGCTACACGACCAGCACGACGTTCGCGCCCGACGACCACCGGACCTACAACCGCGGCGGCGAGGCGTTCGACGTCGGCGAGACGTTCTCCGGTGTCGACTTCGAGACCGGCGTCCGCGCCGCTCAGGAGTTCGCCGCGGCGGTGCCCGAGGGCGTGCACCCGGCGCAGGCCGCCATCGCATGGATCCTCGCGCAGGACGGCGTCACCGCCGCGATCCCCGGCGCTCGCAACGTCAACCAGTCGCGCTCCAACGCCGCGGCAGCCGACGTCGTGCTGCCGGACGGCTTCGACCAGACCGTGCACGACATCTACGACCGGCACCTGCGCGACGCGATCCACCCGCGCTGGTAGTCACCCACCCGCACGACGACACAGGAGCTCCTATGTTCAGCCGGTACGTCGCGATCGGCGACAGCCTCACCGAAGGCCTGGGCGACGATCCATGGCCGGGGGACGTTCCCCGGGGCTGGGCCGACCGCCTGGCTCAGCACCTGACGGACCAGGCCGGTCACCCGGTCCACTACGCGAACCTCGCTGTCCGTGGCCAGAAGGCTGCGCAGGTGCGGGCCACCCAGCTGCCGGCCGCGCTCGCTGCGGCTCCTGACCTGGTGACCGTCACGGCAGGCATGAACGACCTGATGCGGCCCAAGGTCGACATCGACGCCGTGGGGGACGACCTCGATCACATGGCTCAAAGCCTGACCGACCGGGACATCGTCACCGTCCTCGTCCCGCTCCCCGACATGACCGGGCTGCTGCCGATCGGTGCCAGGCTCAAGGGTCGCGTGGACGCGCTCAATGCCGTCCTCGCCGATGTCGCCGGCCGGCGCGGAGCCGTGCTCGCCCCGCTGCCACCTCGCGCCGTGTTCGGGCAGCCGGAGGCGTGGAGCAGTGACCGGCTCCATCTCTCGCCCCTGGGTCACACCCGGTTCGCGCTGGCCATGCTGCACACCCTCGGGCTGCCGACGACGTCGGCATGGGACGAGCCGTTGGTCCCGGGCGCGAAGCCGCCGGCCGTCCAGCGGGTGGCCGGCGAGGTGCGCTGGTGGGCCGGGTTCGCCGGGCCGTGGATCGGCCGGCGCCTCAGAGGCCGGTCATCAGGCGACGGTCGTACGGGCAAGCGGCTGGCCCTCGAGCCGTGGGCGATGGACGAATAGTCGCTCAACACCCTCGCCCCGGGACTAGGCTGGCGCGCAGCGAGGTGAGGATGGACGCGGAGGCTCGGTTCGACGAGATCGTCGAAGATCTGGCGCCTCGCGGCGTCCTGCCCGGAGCGTTGTTCGGTGCCCGTTCGCTGACCGTCGAGGGCACGGCGTTCGCGTGCCTCAAGGGCGGACAGCTCGCGGTCAAGCTGGGTCACGGCACGGTCGCGCACACCGACGCGCTCGCGCTCGACGGTGCATCCCTGTTCGACCCGTCCGGCAAGGGCCGGCCGTTCAAGGACTGGGTTGCCGTGCCCATGGACGAGTCGGGTACGTGGGGACGGCTGGCCGAGGCCGGCCTCGACGCCCTCGGCGGCGCGGCATGATCTTCTCGTCCCCGGACCCGGCCAGCGATCCCTACTTCGCGGGTGCGCTGCTGCGTCTGCAGAAGACCTCGTACGCCTTGGAGGCCGAGCTGATCGGCGACGACCGCATCCCGCCGCTGCAGGAGGACGAGGTCGGGCTCACCGCCTGGCGTGGACGGTGGCTCACCGCGTGGGACGGCGTCGACCTCGTCGGCGCGATCGCGTGGTGGGAGGCCGCGGACCGGATCGACATCGAGAAGGTCATGGTCAGCCCGGTTGCCATGCGCCGCGGCGTTGCGAGCGCGCTGCTCGGCGAGGTGCTCGACCGCGCGTCAGGCCGGCAGATCCTCGTGGCCACGGGCCGGGCCAACACCCCGGCTGTGTCGCTCTATGCCAAGCACGGCTTCCGCGTCGACGGTGACGAGCAGGTCCCGCCGGGCATCTGGATCACGCGGATGCGCCGCGCCGGCTGAGGCTCAGCTCTGGAGGATGCGCATCGCGGCCCACGTCTCGTCGAGCGCGATGCTCTCGACGGCCGTCCAGCCGTAGTCGCCGATCAGGTCCTGCAAGGTCGCCTCGTCGAGGTCGGAGTGACCATTGAGGGGATAGGTGATCCACACGATCGGGATCGACCCCAGCTGCGGGAGCACCTCGTCGAAGTCGTCGGCCAGCGCCGTGCGGTTGTCGGTGACCAGGATCGCCGCGTCGACGTTCTCCGGCTCGTCCTCGTCGCGCACCTCGATCGTCTCGGCACCTTCGGGCAACGGGTCGAGCAGCGAGGTCTCCTCGACGCTCGCGCCGATGATCCACACGACGAACCCGTCGCCGATCCTGAGCTTCTCGGCGTTCGAGGTCTCGGTCATGCACTCATCCTATGCGGGCCGCCGGACGCCGGTGACGTCCCGGATCGTCCGTCCGACGCCGAGGCCCTTGCCCTCGAACCGGGTCTGCGGCCGGCCCTCGAACCGCGGTCCCCACTCGCCGCCGTCGAAGTCTGGCGACTGCGTGACGACGTCGCGGATCTGCTCGGCGTAGTCCTCCCAGTCGGTCGCCAGCCGCCACAGCCCGCCGGGCTCGAGCACTCGAGCCGCAAGTCGGGCGAACTCGGGCGTCACGAGCCGGCGTTTGTGGTGGCGCTTCTTGTGCCACGGGTCGGGGAAGAAGATGCGCAGCTCGTGCACCGACCCCGGCGCGAGCATCGTCGTGAGCGCCTCGGCGGCGTTGACGACCATCAGGCGTACGTTCGTGACCCCGACGTGGCGCATCGTCACGAGCGTCTGGGCGACGCCCGGCACGTAGACCTCGAGGCCCAGGAAGTCGAGCTCGGGATGATCGACCGCCGCCTGCACCAGGGCCTCGCCACGACCGCTGCCGATCTCGACGACGAGCGGGGCCTCGCGGCCGAACACCTCGCGGGTGTCCAGCACGTACGACGGGTCGACCGAGGTGCTCGGGCCGTGTCGCGGGACCTCCAGCACGTACGTCTGGGCGAGCGCGTCCCACGCTGCCTGCTGGCGCTCGGTCAACCGGCCGCCGCGTCGGGTGAACGAGACCGGCTCGGTCCGGTACGGCGTGGGCTCCACTCGCGCTAGCGTAGACGCGTGGACATCGAACCCGACACCAAGGACTGGACCTGGGTCCTCCGCGACGCCTGCCCCGAGTGCGGTCTGGCCGCCGGCGACGTCCCCCCGACCGAGATCGCGCACCGGGTGCAGGCCGACCTGCCGCGCTGGTCCGCCGTCCTCGAGCGCCCGGATGCGCGCGAGCGGCCCGCGCCCGCCACCTGGTCGCCGACCGAGTACGCGTGCCACGTCCGCGACGTCCACGTCCTGTTCGCCGAGCGCATGCGGCTCATGCTCGACCAGGACGCACCGCGCTTCGCCAACTGGGACCAGGACGAGACCGCGATCGCCGACGACTACGCCTCGCAGGACCCCGCGACCGTCGCCACGCAGCTCGTCGAGGCCGGCGAGGGCATGGTCGAGCTCCTCGGCTCCATCCCCGACGACGCCTGGGACCGCACCGGGTTCCGCAGCGACGGCTCGGAGTTCACGGTCGCGACGCTGTCGCAGTACTACCTCCACGACATCGCCCACCACCTCCACGACGTACGAGGCTGACGATGCCGCCGACCGCCGACTGGGACGCGATCGTGCTGGCGGGCGGGCGCGGGTCGCGGCTGGGCGGGGTCGACAAGGCCGCGCTCGAGGTCGGCGGTGAGACGCTGCTCGCCCGGACGCTCCTTGCCGTCGAAGGCGCCGGTCGTGTCATCGTCGCGGGCGACCCGCGACCGCTGCCCGAAGGCACGATCGTCGTGCAGGAGGAGCCCCGCTTCGCCGGTCCGGCTGCCGCGATCGGCGCGGCGATGGCCGAGGTCCGCGCGCCGTACGTCTTCCTGTCCGGCTGCGACCACCCGTTCCTGTCCGACGCCGTCGACCTGCTCCTCGACTCGGCATCCGGCGACGGCGTCATCGCGATCGACGGCGACGGCCGTCGGCAGTACCTCATGAGCGTCCTCGACGCCGCCGCCCTGCGTGCCTCGATCGCCGCCCAGCCGACCCTGGTCGACCTGTCCGTCCGTACGCTCCTGGTGCCGTTGGAGCTCATGGAGATCCCGATCCCCGTACGTGCGGCACTCGACATCGACACGTGGCACGATCAGAAGCAGGCGCTGGCAGAAGGGAACCGCGATGGCTGACATGACTCTCGACGACTGGGTCGTGATGGTGGCCACCGAGCTCGGCATCAAGGAGCTCGACCTCGACACCGAGTCCGTGCTCGACCTGGCTGCCGATGCCGCACACGCCGTCGTACGCCCGGCTGCACCACTCACGACCTTCCTCGCCGGCCTCGCCGCAGGCATGGCCGGAGGGTCGGAGTCCGACCTCAAGGACGCGATCGAGACCGCCACCGCACTGTGTGAGCGGATCGAGGAGGAATCCGCATAGATGGCCGGCCGGCTGACACGTCGTACCAAGGTCACCCGGTTCGCGCCGGACGGCTCGTCGACCGTCCGTGAGGACGCGCTCGCGGTCGAGGAGCCGCTCGAGATCCGCGTGGGCGGCGCGTCCCTGTCGGTCACGATGCGCTCGCCCGGCGACGACTTCGACCTGGTGGCCGGGTTCCTGGTCTCCGAGGGCGTCATCTGGTCGGCCGACCAGCTCGTCTCGATGCGGTTCTGCGCCGGCACCGACGACAACGGGCTGCAGACGTTCAACGTCGTCGACGCCGAGCTGAGCGCCGACACCCCGCCGCTGGACGTCTCGCTCGAGCGCCACGTCTACACCTCGAGCTCGTGCGGCATCTGCGGCACCGCGTCGATCGACGCCGTGCACAAGGCGGCGCACTTCGGCCATCTCGACGACGCGTCGTCGTGGTCCGCCGAGCTGCTCGGGTCGCTGCCCGACCGGCTGCGCGCGGGCCAGAAGGTCTTCGACCGCACCGGGGGAGTGCACGCCGCTGGGCTGTTCGACGCGTCCGGGGCGCTGTTGTGCCTCCGCGAGGACGTCGGCCGGCACAACGCGGTCGACAAGGTCGTCGGCTGGGCGCTGCGCGAGGGCCGGCTGCCGTTGTCCGGCACCGTGCTGCAGGTGTCGGGCCGGGCGTCGTTCGAGCTCGTGCAGAAGGCCCACATGGCCGGCATCCCGATGCTCGCCGCGGTGTCGGCGCCGTCCTCCCTCGCGGTGGAGCACGCCGAGTCGGCCGGCATGACGCTGCTCGGCTTCAGCCGCGACGGCGCCTTCAACGCGTACGCCGGACCACACCGCATCTCCTGATCCCGACACGCCAGAGCTGTCGTGCGTCACGCACGCTAGTGCGTATTGCGTGGTACTGTCCCATCCATGGATGCAACCCAGCTGCTCAAGGGCGTGCTCGACGTCGCGGTGCTCGCCGTCGTCGAGGACGAGGACGGATACGGCTACGACGTCGTGCGCAGGCTGCGCGCCGCGGGCCTCGAAGAAGTCGGAGACGCCTCCGTCTACGGGACGCTGCGCAGGCTCTACACCGCGGGCGCCCTCACGTCGTACGTCGTGCCGTCCGAGGAGGGGCCGCACCGCAAGTACTACGGCATCAACGCCCAGGGGAGGGCGATGCTCGAGCTCCAGCGCAAGGTCTGGACCGAGTTCTCCACCACGATGAACCACCTGCTCACAGGGGAGGCAGCATGACCACGTCCACCGTCACGCCCGAGATCGTCGCGTTCGCCCAAGGGGTCCGTGCCGCGCTGGCCGACCTGCCCGCCGAGGAGGTCGACGACCTGACCGACGGGCTCGAGGCCGACCTCGCCGAGGCGTACGCCGAGGACCTCCAGCGTGAGCTGCCCGATCCCGGGGCGTACGCGACCGAGCTGCGCGCGGCTGCCGGACTGCCGATGCGTACCAAGGTCAAGACCGGCGTGCTCGCGGGGCTGGCGCAGAGCTGGGCCGACACCCGAGCCGATGTCGGCGTGGCGATCCGGCGCAACCCGGCGCTGGCGAGTGTCGTGGAGTTCCTCGGCGAGCTGCGACCCGCGTGGTGGATCGTCCGTGCCTGGCTGGCCGCGTGGTTGGTCGCCTGGTTCTTCGGCAACGAGCGAGGCTTCGGCCTGGCCGGCAGCTGGTGGCTGGTCTTCGTGGCGTTCGCCGTCGTGAGCGTCCAGTGGGGTCGCGGCCGCTGGCAGGGCGCGGGGGTGCCCGCGCTGATCGCGATCGGCAACGTCGTGGCGGTCGTCGCCTTCCTCCCGGTCATGGCAGCCGCCGACGACCCACGAAGCAGTGCCGGTGACTTCGACCGGGGCTTCCAGTCCGGCGTCGACGCCACGGTCAACGACCCTCCAGCGGACGGCTTGACGTTCCGTGGCCACCCGGTGGCGAACATCTTCGCGTACGACGCCTCGGGCAAGCCCCTGCGGGACGTCCAGCTGTTCACTCCTGACGGCAAGCCGCTCGAGCCCTACGCCTCGCAGTCCGACGACGTCCCGTGCGCCGCCAACGAATGCTCGACGGTGTGGCAGTCGAGGCAGCTCGAGACCGGGCAGCCGGTCTTCAACGTGTTCCCTCTGGGGACGGTGGCCGCGGAGTGGGACGACCAGGCGCAGCAGACCGTCCCGAAGCCGGGTGCGACCGCGGTGGTCCCCAAGGCGCCCTACCTCAAGGTTCCGGGGGTGCTCGCCCCCAAGAAGGTTGCCAACTCCAACGAGTGACTCGGGATCAAACGGGGTGTCTGCAACGTTGGATAGAGTGAACGACAACGACTCCATCTTCGGAGCCATCCCACGGAGGGAATCATGAAGAGCAGCAACCCCGTCTTCGCCCGCAGCGCCGAGTTCAACGGCCGCGGCGGTGCAGTCGCCACGGACCCGTCCCAGTGGCAGATCGACCTCAACGGGTCGCCCACGCACACCGAGCGCGGCGCGGGCCGCATGACGATCGACACGGTCGTGGAGAAGACCGGCATCACGCTGGGCATCCTCGCCGTCGCCGCCGGCATCACCTGGGTCATGATCGGCGACCTGACGACCATCGACCCGACTGCCAGTGACGCGTACGGTCGCGCCTTCACGTTCGCGATCGCCGGAGCGCTCATCGGTCTGGTCCTGTCGCTGGTCAACTCGTTCAAGAAGGTCATCAGCCCGGCGCTCGTCATCGCCTACGCGGTGTTCGAGGGTGTCTTCGTCGGCGCCTTCTCCAAGGTCATCGCGGCCTACGTCAACGACACCAGCATCGTGTTCCAGGCGATCGCCGCCACGATGGTGGCCTTCGGTGGCACGCTGGCGGCCTACAAGTTCTTCAACATCCAGGTCACCGACAAGTTCCGCAAGGTCGTGACGATCTCGGTCTTCGCGTTCGTCGGTGCGACGCTGCTCAACCTGCTGCTGAGCTGGACCGGAGTCGTCGACAATGGCGGCATCCGTGGCTTCAACACGCT
Source organism: Aeromicrobium sp. Root344 (assembly GCF_001425755.1). Taxonomy (GTDB): domain Bacteria; phylum Actinomycetota; class Actinomycetes; order Propionibacteriales; family Nocardioidaceae; genus Aeromicrobium. The sequence goes on from NZ_LMDH01000001.1 coordinate 2,466,534, forward strand.
CGGCCTGGTCGTCTCAGCCGTCGCGGTCGTGCTCGCGGTCTTCATGCTGATCATGGACTTCGACTACGTCGAGCGCGGCGTCGAGGCCGGACTGCCGGAGCGCGAGTCCTGGCGTGCGGCGTTCGGTCTCACGGTCACCCTCGTGTGGCTCTACATCGAGATCCTGCGCATCCTCGCGATCCTGCGTGGCGACTGACCTCCAGCGCTGACACACGAACGGCCGATCCCTTCGGGGGTCGGCCGTTCGTCTGTTCAGAGCCCCGGGCGGTGGATGTTCCACCGAATGCCCTCAGCGGTGGATGTTCCACCGAATGGGGCTCCAAAAGGTGGAGGATCCACCGCCCGCAACCAAAAGGTGGAGGATCCACCGCTCGCGGCCAAAGGTGGAGGATCCACCGCTCGGGGCGTCAGGAGGCGCGGCGGCGGCGCAGGACCGAGGCGAAGCGACCGCCGGGGCCGGCATCCTTCGTCACCTGCGTGCCGGGATGCTCGACCGAGACGGCAGCGGCGTCGGCGACCGAGACGAGGTCGTGCGGGCGACCCGTGTAGGCGAGCTCGCGTTGCTTCTGCCGCAGGGACGCCGTGATCGCGGGGATCAGGACCGACACCATGTTGGCGTAGCCGGTCTCCGAGGGGTGGAAGTGGTCGGCGCCGAACATGACGTCGCGCCGCTCGGTGAACAGCAGGCCGAGCAGGTCCCCGAGCGACACCGAACGGCCGCCCGCCTCGACGACCGCGATCGTCTGCCTGCGGGCCAGTGCGCGACTCAGGCGGCGAGCCACGGCGCGGAGCGGCTGGTGGATCGGCTGCACCGTGCCGAGGTCAGGGCAGGTGCCGACCACGACGTCGCAGTCCTCGGCGACGAGGCGGCGGACGACCTGGCCGAGCATCCGCGCGGACGCCTGCGGGGTGACCCGGTGCGTGACGTCATTGGTGCCAACCACGATCACGGCGACATCGGGGTGCCAGTCGGGATCGAGGTCGATCTGGCCCATGAGGTCGGACGTCTGTGCGCCGACGACGGCGCGGCACTGCACCTCGACGGGAGCATCCATGACGTGGGCGAGGCCGACGCCGATCATCGCGGACGGAGTGGCGTCGGCGCGGGTCACGCCGTAGCCCACGGCGGCGGAGTCGCCCAGCACGAGCACGCGGATCGTACGCCCGGGCAGGTCGTCGCCGTAGATGCCGTCAGGCGAGGGTGGTCGGTCGTCCGTGGTGCCGATCGCCCGGCGGGCGAGGATCGCCTCGCCGATCAGGAATCCGTAGAAGCCCGAGAGTGTGGCACTGCCGCCGATCAGCGTGGCGGCAGCGATACGACGGGGGCGAGGCACGTTGTCATTTTACGTCGGCCCGACGACGCAAACACGCGAAAAGGGCTGGTCAGCGGTGTGGTCTTCATTGCGCTTAGGGTGGCTGCGTGCGCGAATTCGTCCCCAACCTCCGAGATGTCGGCGGAGTGGAGGCGGCGGACGGCCGGCTGGTCCGACGGGGCCGGGTCCTGCGCAGCGCGATGCCGTCGCACAAGGACCACGCACCCGACGACATCGTCTGGCCGCCCTCGCTCGTGATCGACCTGCGATCGGCCAACGAGTCCGAGGACATCCACCCGCTCGCGCGATCGGGAGCGCGCATCGTCAACCTCCCGCTGCTCAGCGCCCTGCGTCCCGGACTGGCGCCGCCTGAGAGCCTCGCGAGCCTGTACCTGCTGATGCTCGATCACGCCTCGATGTACCTCGTCGAGCTGGTCCGGGAGGTCGGCGCGGCGCGCGGCGCGACGTTGATCCACTGTGCCGCCGGCAAGGATCGCACGGGTGTCTCGGTGGCGATGCTGCTGCGGCTCGTCGGGGTCGAGCGGCAGCACGTCATCGCGGACTTCCTCGAGACCGAGCACGCCGAGCAGGCCATCTCGTCCCGGCTGCGCAAGCTGCCCGGTCGTCATCACCGGGCGGCGCTGCCGCCGGAGTTCCTGGCGGTCCCGGTCGAGGCGATCGAGGGCGTGCTCGACCTCTGGGACTCGCACGACGATGGTGTCGTGGGCTGGTTCCTGGACGTCGGCGGCAGCGAGGACCTGGTCGAGCAGCTGAGACGTACGCTTCTCACATGACCTCGCTCGACCTCTCACTGGATGCGCGGGAGGTTCCGCTCGGCGGGGTCCGCGGCATCTCGGTGCACCGCACCCTTCCCCATCGCGGATTGCCGACAGTCGGTCCGTGGTGCTTCGTCGACCACTTCGGGCCCACCGCCGACCACATGAACGTCCTGCCGCACCCGCACACCGGGCTGCAGACCGTGACCTGGCCGCTCGCCGGAGACATCCGGCACCGCGACAACCTCGGCAGCGACGTCGTGCTCAAGCCCGGCGAGCTCAACCTCATGACGTCGGGTGACGGCGTGGCGCACTCGGAGTTCTCCGTCGGCGACACGAGTGGGCCGATGCACGGGCTGCAGCTGTGGGTCGCGCTGCCCAACCTCCGGCGTACGGGCGCGGCCGGCTTCGAGCACCACCCCGACCTGCCGGTCGCCGACGGCAAGAACTGGACGGCCACGGTCCTGATGGGTGAGCTCGACGAAGCGGCGTCGCCGGCCACGACGTACTCACCGATGGTCGGCGCCGAGCTGACCGTACGTCCCGGCGGCGCGGTCGTACCGCTGCGGCCCGAATTCGAGCACGCGGTGCTTGCGGTGACCGGCGAGGCGCTCGTCGGCGGCACCGAGATCGTGCACCGGCAGATGCGCTACCTCGCGCCGGGTCGCGAGGACGTCGAGCTGTTCGTCCCCGCGGAGACGACCCTCCTGCTGATCGGCGGCACGCCGTTCGACGAGGAGCTCGTGATGTGGTGGAACTTCATCGGCCGGTCGCACGAGGACATCGTGCAGGCGAGGGACGACTGGGAGAGCGCGTCGGAGCGTTTCGGCGAGGTGGCCGGGCACAAGGGACAGCGCATTCCCGCACCGCCGATGCCCGAGCTGCGGCTCAAGCCACGTCGCCGCACCATCGCGTAGCCCTCGAATTGACCTCAACTCTGATTGAGGTCCTAGGTTTGTCGTGCCCGAGGTGGACACTGGGCATGGCCACCCGATCCTGGAGGACGACATGAGCATGGACGCCGCAGCGTGGAACTCGTTGCATCGGGTGATGAACACGCAGGACGGTCCTCAACGACTGACCAAGGTCACGCTCAAGCGGATCGCAGGCTTCGCCGCGCCCCACAAGCGCCGGCTGGTGCAGTTCCTCGTGCTGAGCGTGGTGTCGGCCTGCCTGGCGGTGGCGACGCCGGTCCTGGCCGGGCACGTCGTCAACGCGATCGTCAACGGTGACTCGCGCAGCACGGTGTTCGGCCTCGCCGGGCTCATCGCGCTGATCGCCGTGGCCGATGCCGCGCTCGCGATCTGGACCCGGTGGCTCTCAGCGACGATCGGGGAGGGCCTGATCCTGGACCTGCGCACCACGGTGTTCGACCACGTCCAGCGCATGCCGATCGCGTTCTTCACCCGCACCCGCACCGGAGCCTTGGTCAGCCGGCTCAACAGCGACGTCCTCGGAGCCCAGCGGGCGTTCAGTGGCACCTTGTCGGGCGTCGTCAGCAACCTCGTCACGCTCACGCTGACACTCGTCGTGATGCTCAGCATCTCGTGGCAGATCACCGCGGTGGCCCTCGTCCTTCTCCCGGTGTTCGTCGTCCCCGCTCGCCGCATGGGCAGCCGGCTCGCGGCACTCTCACGCGAGGCGGCCAACCACAACGCGGTCATGAGCACGCGGATGACCGAACGCTTCTCGGCTCCTGGTGCCACGCTCGTCAAGCTCTACGGCCGGCCCGACGAGGAGTCCGTCGAGTTCGCGGCGCGAGCCAGTCGGGTGCGCGACATCGGCGTGAAGTCGGCGATGCTGCAGTCGGTGTTCGTCACGGCGCTGACCACCGTGTCGGCTCTGGCGCTGGCGGTCGTCTATGGCCTCGGTGGCTTCTATGCCCTCAAGGGCTCGCTCGACCCGGGCGACGTCGTGGCGCTCGCGCTCCTGCTGACTCGCTTGTACGCGCCTCTCACCGCGCTCGCGAGCGCTCGCGTCGAGATCATGAGCGCGGTCGTCAGCTTCGAGCGCGTCTTCGAGGTGCTCGACCTACAGCCTCTGATCCGCGAGAAGCCAGACGCCACCGCTGTGCCCGACGGGCCGGTGTCGGTCGAGTTCTCGCACGTGACGTTCGCCTATCCCTCGGCCGACAAGGTCTCGCTGGCCTCGCTCGAGGAGGTCGCGATGCTCGACAACCGCGGCGGAGTCGACGTCCTGCACGACGTGTCGTTCCGGGTCGAGCCCGGGCAGCTGGTCGCCCTCGTGGGCACGTCCGGCGCCGGCAAGTCCACCATCGCCAGCCTGATCCCACGCCTCTACGACGTCGACGGCGGCTCGGTCTCCCTCGGTGGCGTCGACGTCCGCGACCTGTCGATGGCGTCGCTGCGCGAGACGCTGGGCATGGCGACGCAGGACGGCCACCTGTTCCACGAGTCCGTGCGCGACAACCTCAGGCTCGCCCGTCCCGAGGCGACCGACGACGAGCTGTGGTCCGCGTTGCGCGACGCGCGGCTCGACGAGCTCGTGGCGTCCCTGTCCGACGGGCTCGACACGATCGTGGGGGAGCGGGGCTACCGGCTCTCCGGCGGCGAACGTCAGCGGCTGACGATCGCCCGGCTGCTGCTCGCGCACCCACGTGTCGTGATCCTCGACGAGGCCACGGCTCACCTCGACTCGACGTCGGAGTCGGCGGTGCAGGAGGCTCTGGCGGTCGCGCTGGCCGGGCGTACGTCCGTCGTCATCGCCCACCGGCTGTCGACCGTACGAGCTGCGGATTGCATCCTCGTCGTCGAGGACGGCCGCATCGTCGAGCAGGGCACGCATCACGAGCTGTTGGCGCTGGGTGGACGCTACGAGGAGCTGCACCGCACCCAGTTCGACGCCGGGACCGTCGAGCAACCCCTTCCTGGCTAACCGCATTATCTGATAGCCTCGATCCAGATACCCTCAGTATCTGAACGCGAGAGGACCTCATGACCCACTTCACCGACAAGGTCGCCGTTGTCACCGGCGCCGGGTCCGGCATCGGCCGGGCGCTGGCCGTCGAGCTCGCCCGGCGCGGAGCCAAGCTCGCGATCTGCGACGTCGACACGCACGGCCTCGCCGAGACCGAGGCGTTGGTCAAGCGAGCCGGGGCCGAGGTCAAGGCCGATCACCTCGACGTCTCGCAGCGCGAGCTCGTGCTGGCGTACGCCGATGAGGTGGCCGCGCACTTCGGCCGGGTCAACCTGGTGTTCAACAACGCCGGCATCGCCTTCACCGGCGAGGTCGAGGCGATGTCGTTCAAGGACTTCGACCGCGTCATGGACGTCGACTTCTGGGGTGTCGTCAACGGCACCAAGGCGTTCCTGCCCCACCTCGTGGAGTCCGGTGACGGTCACGTCGTCAACATTTCCAGCATCTTCGGGCTGTTCTCCGTGCCGACCCAGAGCGCCTACAACGCCGCCAAGTTCGCCGTTCGTGGATTCACCGAGTCGCTGCGCCAGGAGATGGTGATCAACGAGCGCCCGGTCAAGGTCACGTGCGTCCATCCGGGCGGCATCAAGACCAACATCGCCCGCAACGCCGAGCAGGTCGAGGGCCTCGACCACGACAAGCTCGCAGGCTCGTTCGACAAGCTCGCACGCACCTCGCCGGCCAAGGCCGCCAACGTCATCCTCAAGGGCGTGGAGAACAACAAGGCGCGGGTCCTGATCGGCGCCGATGCCTGGGTGCTCGACAAGTTCGTACGCCTGACCGGCGCCGGCTACCAGCGTGGCGTCTCGGCGTTCAGCAAGCGCGCGGGGCTCTGAGCCTCACGACGGCTGGACGCCCAGGCGGTCGAGCAGCTCCTTGGCCTTCTTGACGTAGAGCTTGGGCAGGCCGAACTCCCACGACGTGCCGTCGGTGAGCTGAAGCGAGAACGGTGACTGCAGTCCACCCTCGTCGAGGGTGAAACCGGTGACGGCGGATCGTGGGATGCGGGCGATCTCACCGTCGACCTTGGGCCGGACGAGCCCCTGCTTGACGCGGACGAGGACCAGGGCCTCCGGCGTGAGGGCGAGGTAGGCAGCGAGCCACGAGCCGGAGGCCTGTGGCAACGCATCGGCGGACTTGCGCGCGACGTCGCCGTCGGCTGCGACGCTGATCATGCCGGAGCCGAGGTTGCGGGCCGCGGCGCCTCGGCCGATCGCGCCGGCGCTGTTGGGCGGGTTGACCACGCACCCGGCCTCCACCGTCGCTCCGACGAGCTCCTCGACGCCCTTCATCGCATGGTCCGGGACATCGTGTCTGCTGGGGTCATCCGCCGAGGCTATCGGCGCTGATCGGCCTCCGTCGCCGAAACGGCACAAGTGCTAGCCGGTCAGGTCGGCCAGCGCCGACGGGCGCGATCCTTCGGGCAGGGCGAGCAGGGTGCCGATCAACGCCTGGGCACAGAGGTCGCGCACCTCGTCGCGACTCGTCTCGGTCGAGTCGAGCCACTGGTGGCAGGCGTTGCGCATGAAGTGCAGCCAGCTGCGGACCGCGATCTGCATGAGCTCGGACGGCTGACCGTGCGGCTCGACCCCCGCGGTGATGCGCTCCTGCTGGCGCTGGATGTCTTCCTCCACGATCGCCTGGATCTCCGGGTCGGCTGACGCGGCGCCGTGGAAGATCGCCTTGACCCCCATCTTGTGGTCCTGGCAGTAGTCGAGGTAGGCCTCGATGCCCTGGCGCAGCCGGTCGAGGATCGGCAGCGACTCGTCCGGAGCCGTGAGCTCCATCATCCGCGTGGACTCCCGGCGCACCATCGCGGCGAAGAACGCCCGCTTGGTCGGGAAGTAGTGATAGAGCAGGCCGCGTGAGACGCCGGCGACCTCGGACAGCTCCTCGATGTGGACGTCCTCGTAGGAGCGGTCCGCGAACAGCTCGGCGCCGAGCTCGAGCAGCTGGTCCTGTCGGGCCTCGCGGCTCAGACGGGTACGGGTGGCCATGTCGCTCACACTACTTGACATCGATTCAGCAAGGACTAGGCTCGCATTATTGAATCACAGTCCAATAAGGAGTCGCGGTGCGCAACGACTGGTCAGGTCAGACGTTTCCCCACCCGCCGGGGCGCAGGCCCATCGTCGGCGACGCGCTCGGCGCCGAGATGCGGGCACCGTTGCAGAGCACGATGCGGCGCGCCAAGGGGCTGGGACCCATCTTCGAGCTCCAGGTCTTCGACCAGAAGTTCGTGTTCGTCACGGGGGCGGAGCTGGCGGCCGAGCTGGCCGACGAGTCCCGCTTCGCCAAGGGCCTGTCGCCGGCGCTGGTCGCGCTGCGGGAGTTCGCCGGTCAGGGCTTGTTCACGGCATACAACGACGAGACCAACTGGGCCCTCGCTCACGACCTGCTGCGGCCGGCGTTCACCAAGGCGGCGATGCAGCGCTATCACCCGGTCATGCTCGCGGCGGCGCAGGAGCTGTTCGACACGTGGGACGGCCGAGAGGGGCCGGTCGACGTCTCGGCCGACATGACGAAGCTGACGATGGAGACCATCAGTCGTACGGCGTTCAGCACCGACTTCGGGTCGTTCAGCCGCGCGGAGCCGCATCCGTTCATCCCGGCGATGATCGCGGCGCTCAAGGCTGGGCAGCGCAAGGGCTCGCTCAACGCGATGCCGGGCGCGGGGCTGATGGCCAAGCGGATCGACAAGAAGAACGCGCACCATCAGGCGTACGTCGACTCCCTGCTCGACGGGATCATCGCGGAACGTCGCAACGCGAGCGAGCCCGACGACAGCGACCTGCTCGGCATCATGCTGCACACGCCGCACCCGGAGACCGGTGAGCGGCTCGACGACCTCAACATCCGGCACCAGATCCTGACGTTCCTGGTGGCTGGGCACGAGACGACGTCGGGGGCGTTGTCGTTCGCGCTCTACTACCTCTCCCGCGATCCGGCCGTGCTGGCCAGGGCCCAGGCCGAGGTCGATCAGGTCCTCGGACCGGACCGAGACGCCGAGCCGACGTTCGAGCAGGTCGCGAAGTTCCGCTACCTGCGTCGGGTGCTCGACGAGGGCCTGCGGCTGTGGCCCACGGCGCCGGCGTTCACCCGCAGCCCTCGCGAGACCACCGTGCTCAGCACGGGCCACACGATGCGGCCGGAGGACTGGGCGATCGTGATCCTGCCGCTGATGCACCGCGACCCTGCCGTGTGGGGAGCGGATGCCGACGAGTTCGACCCGGACCGCTTCCTGCCGGAGAACTCGCGCGGCCGGCAACCACACTCCTACAAGCCGTTCGGCACCGGGGAGCGGTCGTGCATCGGTCGGCAGTTCGCGCTGCACGAGGCGATCCTGGTGCTGGCCCGCCTGCTGCACCGGTACGACATCGCCGGCGATCCGGCGTACGAGCTGGAGATCGCCGAGCGGCTCACACTGATGCCCACGGGATTCGAGCTGAGCATGACGCCGCGGACGCCGTCGGTGGTGCCGGCCGTCGACGTGCCTCAGGCCGAGCCGAGCGAGGTGTGCCCGGTCTCGTCAATCGACCAGCCGGGATTCCAGGCGACCTCCCACGGATGTCCGTCGGGGTCGGCGAAGTAGCCGGAGTAGCCGCCCCACGGCTGCTCCTCACCGGACTTGAGGATCGTGCCGCCAGCAGCCGCGGCCTGGCCGAGGATCTCGTCGACCTCGTCATGGGACCGGGTGTTGAAGGCGATGCTGATGCCGCTGAACGTGGCTCCGGTGTCGGCGACGCGGGCGTCGGCGGCCAGCTCGGTCCGGGTCCACAGCGCGAGGATCAGGCCGTTGAGCTGGTAGAACGCGACCTCGTCCTCGGGATTGCCCTTGGTCCAGCCGAGGCCGTCCTCGTAGAACCGGCGGGCGCGCGCGAGGTCGGACACGCCGAGGGTGATCAGGCTGAGTCGTTGCTCCATGTCCCCGACGCTAGCGCCGGGACCTGACACGGACCACGCCCGCGACGGCGGCAATCGTCACCAGGAGCGCCAATGCTGCGACGACCACGGGCCTGCTCGACGCCGGATCGCCGACGTCGTCGGTGCCGGCGATCGGTGCGCGTACGTGGTCCGGTCGCAGGGACGTCGCGTCGTCAGCCGGCGCGATCGAGCAGGCATTCGTACGCAGCTTGGCGTCCGCGCCGATCACGTAGCGGGCGCCGCGTTCGAGGTCGGCGTCGTTCGAGCTCGACACGTTGGCCTGCGTCTGTCCGGAGAGCACCCGCACCGACGACGGCAGGTCGCGGCCGGCCCAGACCTCTTCGACCTGCATCGTCGTGTAGCCACCGGACGTCGTGCCGGCGACACCGAGGAAGATCGTGGCCGAGCCGGCCGGTCCGGCGCCGGCCGCGCACGAGGCAACGGCCGGCGAGGTGGCTGACAGCAGGACGCCGAGCAGCACCAGGACGAGGAACCGGGACGCGGGCCGCATGCTTCATGATGTCGGCACGGCGGCGATTCGTCTCGGTATCGGTCAGGCCAGGGCGCGGAGCGTCTCGACGAGCGGCGTGGTCGGCCGGCCGAGGAGTGCGCGCAGGTCGCCGTTCGTGAGGGCGAGGTCGCCCTGGGCCGTGGCGGCGTCGATCGCGGTGACGAAGCCGGCGGTGCCCTCGTCGAGACCGGCCTCGACGAGGATCGCGGTCTGCTGCTCCGGGGTGACCTGGCTGACCGTGATCGTGGTGCCGAGCACCTCGCTGAGCGCGGCGGCGAGCTCGGCCTGGGTCCAGGCGACGTCGCCCGCCAGCTCGTGGACGGGCTTGACCGGGCTGTCAGTGGTGAGCACGACGGCAGCGGCCTCGGCGTAGTCGGCGCGGGCGGCGCTGGCGACGAGACCCTCGCCGGCACTGGTCAGGACCGACCCGGTCTGACGGGCGGTCTCGAGCGTCTGGCCGTAGTTCTCGTGGTACCAGTTGTTGCGCAGCAGGACGTGGTCGATGCCAGCGGTCGCGAGGTACTGCTCGGTGGCGAGGTGCTCCGGGGTGACCGGCAGCGCGGACGTCTCGGCCTGGGGCGCGCTCGTGTAGACGAGGCGGGACACGTGGTTGGCGATCGCGGCATCGATCACGTTGCGGTGCTGGACCGTCCGCTGGCCGAACTCGTTGCCGGAGATCAGGAGAACTCGGTCGACGCCGGCGAGTGCGTCCTTGAGGGCGGTCGGGTCGTCGTAGCTCGCGACGCGGACGGTGATGCCCTTGGCGGCCAGCGGCTCGGCCTTGGCAGCGTCGCGGACGACGGCGACGATCTGATCGGGGGTCGTGCGCTCGAGCAGGGCGTCGACGACGAGGCTGCCCAGCTGTCCGGTGGCGGCGGTGACGGCAATGGTCATGGTGGTTCCTTCTCGGTTGGCGGTGCTGTCGAACGTACACTAACGAAATGAAAGCACCAACTCTGGGTTAGCACTAACGAACTGCTAGCATGGCCCCACAGGAGGACCACCCATGGCTGAAGATCCGCGACGACCGTTCGACGTGTTCAGTGGCGCATGCCCGTCGCGCGAGGTGCTGGAGCACGTCACGAGCCGATGGGGATCCCTGACGCTGGCGGCACTGAGTCCTGAGCCGGCGCGCTTCGGCGAGCTGCGGCGGTGTGTCGACGGGGTCAGCGACAAGATGCTCTCGCAGACCCTCAAGGCGCTGGAGGCGGACGGCCTGGTCGAGCGGCACGTCAAGTCGACGCTGCCGCCCCATGTCGACTACCGGCTGACGCCTAACGGCGAGACGGTCGCTGCCGCGGTCAAGGAGCTGATCCTCGCCCTCTACGCCGTGATGCCTGAGGTCATGGAGACCAAGGCGCAGTCGGCCTGACGCACTACTCTCGGTGCACGACGTCGAGAGGACCCCTCATGGCCAGGTTCGAGATCCAGGGAGCGCGAGCTCTCGTCACGGGCGCGACCGGAGGCCTTGGCCAAGCGATCGCCAGGGCGCTGGCGGCAGAAGGCGCAGAGCTCGTGCTCACGGGCCGTCGTCGCGATGTGCTCGATCCTCTCGCGGCCGAGCTCGGTGCCTCGGCGATCGCGGCCGACCTCTCGGATCTCGATCAGGTCGCCAGGCTCCTCACCGAAGCAGGCGACATCGACGTCCTGGTCGCCAACGCGGCGCTGCCGGGATCAGGCGACGTCCTCGACTACTCCCACGAGCAGATCCTCCGCAGCCTCACGGTCAACCTCGAGGCGCCGATCCTCATGGCGCGTGACTCGGCCGAGGCGATGGTCGCCCGGGGGCACGGACACATCGTGATGATCGGGTCGGTGTCCGGCAAGATCGCCTCTGCCGAGGCGGCGATGTACAACGCGACCAAGTTCGGGCTGCGCGGGTTCTCGCTCGGGTTCCGCCAGGACCTCGCCCGGCACGGCGTCGGGCTCTCGCTCGTCGAGCCCGGATTCGTACGCGACGCCGGGATGTTCGTCGAGTCCGGCGGCACCCTGCCGAAGGGGCTGCGGACCGTCACCCCGGAGGCCGTGGCGCGCAAGGTCGTCAAGGCGATCCGGCACAACAGCGCCGAGGTCGTCGTGGCGCCGGTCGAGCTGCGGGCGGGCGCGTCGTTCGGCGCGTCGTTCCCCACGATCTCCGCGACGTTGCAGCGGCTCGGCGGCGGCGAGAAGGTCTCCAGGTCGATGGTCGAGGGCCAACGCGACAAGCGGTGACCCACTGCGGCCGAGGTGCCGGGTCAGATCACGCCGGCTGCCGACGCCGCTTCCCGATAGGCCGCGGCGAGCGAGTCCACCGACTCGTGCGCGTTGAGCCCGCTCGGGTTCGGCACGACCCACAGCTGCGCATCGCCGATCGTCTCGTCCTGCCGACCGGCGCGGGCGGCCTTGCGGCCGAATGCGACGCGGTACGACGTGATGCCGGCGATCGCGACGACACTCGGGCGGTGCTCGGCCACGAACGCCTCGAGGCGCGAGCGCCCCGCCACCAACTCGGCGGCATCGAGCTCGTCGGCGCGTGCCGAAGCGCGTGCCACGATGTTGGTGATCCCGACGCCACGATCCAGGAGCACGGGTCTGGCCTCCTGCGGCGTCATGATGTCGGCGGGCAGGATTCCGGCGAGTCGAAGTGCTGGATAGAACCGGTTGCCCGCGCGGGCGAAGTGCAGCCCGGTCGCGGCGCTCACGAGGCCGGGGTTGATGCCGACGAACAGGAGCCGGAGGTCATCGCCGACCAGGTCCGGAATCGTCCGTCCGGCGTACGAGAGCAGCTCCTCGCGGGTGTAGCCCATCGGGCGAAGCTAGCAGGCGTTCATACGTCGTCGTCGAGGTCCGGGACGACGCGCTCGCCGTCAGGGACGATGCCCTGTGCGTCATCGTCGGGCCACGCGCTCTCGGTCTGGGCGGCTCGATCGCCATCGGGGACGAGGTCGGCCGGATCGCCCGGCTCCTCGGGGATGTCGAGGTCCGGGTCTTCTGGTGGGACGGTCATGAGTCCTCCTGGAGTCGGTCTTGAGCTCGGGCGTACCCGCGGAGCCGGCGGGATAACCCGTCGGCCGGTGCATGTCTCGGGCTCCGGGGGGAACCATCTGGGGCATGGCAGCCTCGACAGCACTGGCCTCCAGGGCCCTGGCCTTCGGCCCCGACAAGTCGCTTGCGCTGTTGCGCGACGGCTATCAGTTCTGGCAGAACCTGCGTGACCAGCGAGGCAGTGACGTCGTACGCGCGAGGCTGCTCCACGAGCGGGCCACGTGCATCAGGGGCGGCGACGCGGCGAGATTCTTCTACGAGGAGCCGCGACTGGAGCGGTCGTCGGCGCTGCCGGCTCCCATCGTGGGGACGTTGTTCGGTCATGGTGCCGTCCACACGCTCGATGCGGACCAGCACGTGCACCGCAAGAGCCTGTTCACCGATCTGTTGACGGCCGAGGCCGTGGGCGCGATCGCCGCCGAAGTCGGCCGGCGGTGGGACGAACGCGCGCCGACGTGGCGAGGCGAGACAGAGCTGTTCGAGGAGGCCAGCGCGATCCTGCTGGGCGCCGTCGGCGCGTGGCTCGGTCTGCCGATCCATGCCGAGGACGCAGCGGGCCGAGCGGCGGACATGCTCGCGATGGTGGATGGATTCGGGTCACCCGGCGCGCGACACTGGCGGGGACACCGGGCCCGCGGTCGGACCGAGCACTGGATGGAGGGGGTGCTCCAGGACATCCGTGACGGGGGATCCCACGAGGCGCCGATCGGGACCGTGGCGCTGTTCCGCGACGGCGGCGGCGAGCTGCTCCCCGTGCACACGGCTGCCGTCGAGGCCATCAATCTCGTACGCCCGACCGTCGCGATCAGCTGGCTGCTCAGCGGGGTCGCGCTGGCGTTCGACAGCTGGCCGCACCTGCGCGAGGACCTGGCGTCCGGCACGATCTCGGCGCTCGACCTCGCACAGGAGGTGCGGCGCTGCTATCCGGTCGCTCCGTTCCTGGCGGCCCGGGCGACCGAGGACCTCGAGTGGTCCGGCGAGCCGATCCCGGCCGGGTCGCTGGTGGTGCTCGACCTGTGGGGCACCGACCACGATCCGCGCATCTGGCCGGACCCGTTCAGGTTCGATCCCACGCGGTTCCAGCAGACTCCGGTCACGCCGTTCAACCTCGTGCCGCAGGGTGGTGGTGACCGCAACCGTGGACATCGTTGCCCGGGCGAGGACGTCACGCTCGCCGTCCTGATAACGCTGATCCCGCGCGTCGCCGGGCTCTCGTACGCCGTGGTGGGCGAGCGACCGGGGCTGCGTCGCATGCCCCCGAGGCCCACGTGCCGCATCGATGTCCGGTCGGCGTAGGGCGACCTCGTTGCGGGTACGCGAAGAGCGAGGAGAGGAGAGCTCCATGACCACGATTCCCGACGACCCGGTCTCGACGCCTCCGGACGGCGAGCCGAGCCTCGATCCCGGCGCCCCGGCGCCGGCGGAGCCGGACGGCGAGCCCGATCCCGGCTCCGAGCCGTTCACGCATCCCGCGACCGGCCCCGAGACCAGTCCCCAGCGCTAGGCTTGGCGGACCAGCCCGAGAGGACCCCGCGATGCCCTACGTCATCGGTGCGCTCGCCGTCGGCTTCCTCGCGCTACTGATCGTCGGCGCGCTGACCGGCCGGGTGCGGATGTCGGCCTGCTGCACCGTCGCCGACCCGAGGCGCGACCTGCGCATGCGTGGCGCGTACGAGACCTCAGACGAGTGATGTCAGTACGTCGAGGAGGGCGGCCGTCGGTGGCGGGTCAGGCGGCTCGCCATACGTCGCTGCGTAGACGTGCCGCGGCGCGCCCGGCACCTCGTACGCGTTGACGTCGGGGTTGCGGTGCCCGCGGAGGGCCAGTCCGGGGATCGTCGCGACCCCCATGCCGGAGGCGACGAGCGCTTGGATGCCGACCATGTCGTCGGTCGTGAAGGCGACCTCGGGCTCGAACCCCTCGCGGTTGCACAGCTCGACCAGGTGGGCCCGGCACCGGACACAACCGGCGACCCAGCGGCCGTCCCGGTGCTGGGCGACGGTGTCGCGATGGTCGGTCGTCAGGAGGTACGTCGGATCGTCCAGCAGGTGCATCAGCCGGATGCCAGGAGGATCGGGCTCGGTCTCGTCGTAGCGGAACACCACGGCGACATCGACCTCTCCGGCACGCAGCATCGCCATCGCCTCGGGCGGGTGGGTGTCGACGAGGTCGAGCCGCAGGCCCGGATGGCGTGTCGCCAGCTCGGCGGACGCCTCGGGCATCAGCGCGACGAGTGCCGACCCGAACACCGCGACCCGGACCCGGCCGGCGCTGAGGCCGACGTGGGCCTCGAGCTCGGCCGACGCCGACTCCACCCGGCCGAGGATCTCGGTGGCCCGCTCGGCCAGGACGAGTCCGGCCTCCGTCAGCTTGATGCCGCGGCCCGCCCGCTGGAACAGCTGCGCTCCGGTCTCGGCCTCCAGGCGCGCGAGGTGATGGCTGACCGAAGGCTGCGAGTAGTGCAGCTCGGCGGCGGCCGCCGTCACGGAGCCGTGCCGAGCCACCGCAGCGAGGACGCGGAGGCGGTTGAGGTCGAGCATTCATCAACTCTATCGATGTTTTCGCAGCGGAATTGGCATTGGACGTGATGAATCAGCGGCCGCATCCTGAAGTCATGAACGCCACGACATACCCGACACAGCCGGCCCGGGTGGGCCTGCCCGAGCTCCTGGACGGCATCCGGGACCAGACCAGCCGGGGCCTCGACCCCCGGCGTACGGCGCTGGCGGTGGCCGACGTCCTGCGGGAGCACACGCCCGGCGTCGAGCTGCTCACCGCCCGGGAGCGCCTCGGCGACCCGGACGAGCTGGTCAGCCACGTGCTGCACACCGAGTCGGCATTCTCCGTCAAGGCTGTCGTGTGGCAGCCGGGTCAGCTCACCGCGATCCACGACCACCTCGCCTGGTGTGCGTTCGTCGTGCTGCAGGGTGTCGAGTACGAGACGCTCTACCGCGACCACGGTGACCACCTCACGGAGATCGGGCGGGCGGCGAACGGTCCCGGTGAGGCCAGCGGTTTCGCGCCTCCCGGCGACATCCACCGCGTGCACAACACCGGCGACGTCACGGCGATCTCGCTGCACGTCTACGGTGCCGACCTGGGCGCCGACGGCGCGAGCGTGCGGCGGGAGTACGACCTGCCGGTGCGCTGACCAGCCCGTACGTCCCTGACAACCTGCACAGGATCTTCACGAGTCGACCCCGATTCCCGGCCAGCAGCGCTCCTACGCTGAAGGCATGACCGCACCCCGCCGCATCCTCGTCGTCGAGGACGAGCCCATCATCAACGGAGCGGTCACCGACCGACTGGTCGCGGAGGGCTACGACGTCGTCCGTGCGTGGGACGGGCCCGGTGCGGTCGAGGCGTTCGGCACCCACGAGCCGGACCTCGTGGTGCTCGACGTCATGCTGCCGGGGTTCGACGGGCACGAGGTCTGCCGGCGCATCCAAGCCGTGCGGCCCGTGCCGGTGCTGATGCTGACCGCCCGCGACGACGAGGCCGACATCCTCGTCGGGCTGGCGGTCGGCGCCGACGACTACGTCACCAAGCCGTTCCGGATGCGGGAGCTCGTGGCACGGGTCGCTGCGCTGCTGCGCCGCGTCGATCGCGCCGTCGAGCTCGCGGGCGAGGGTCTCGCTGATCTCGGCGACCTGCGCGTCGACCCGGGCGCCCGACGCGTCTGGGTCGGCGACGACGAGGTCCACCTGACGCCCACGGAGTTCGACCTGCTGCTGTGCCTCGCCGCCAGTCCCGGCGTCGTGCTGACCCGCGAGCACCTGCTCGCCGAGGTGTGGGGCTGGTCCGACGCCTCTGGCACGCGTACGGTCGACAGCCATGTCAAGGCGTTGCGCGCCAAGATCGGTGCCGAACGCGTCCGCACGGTGCACGGCGTCGGCTACGCGCTCGAGCCCGGGACCGATCGATGAGCACACGTCCGCTCGACCAGGTCCGGTCGGTCAAGGTCAAGCTCGGTCTCCTGGTCGCCGCGAGCGTGACCGTCGCCTCGATCGTGGGGACGATCGGCTCGGCCGGAGGGGTGCCGATCTGGCTCAGCATCCCCGTCACGATCGCCCTCGCGCTCGCCGTCACCCAGCTCCTCGCCGTCGGGATGACCTCGCCGCTGCGCGAGATGACCGTCGCAGCGAGGCGCATGGCGACGGGGGACCACTCGGTGCGCGTCGCTGCGACGTCACGGGACGAGGTCGGCGAGCTGGCGCGGGCCTTCAACCGGATGACGGAGGAGCTCGCGGGTGTCGACCGGCAACGCCGTGAGCTGGTCGCCAACGTCAGCCACGAGCTCCGCACGCCGCTGACCGCGCTCTGCGCACTGCTCGAGAACCTCGCCGATGGCGTCGCCGACCCGGATCCCGAGACGCTGCGCGCCGCTCTCGACCAGGGCGAGCGGATGACCGCGCTCGTCACCGACCTGCTCGACCTGTCACGCGTCGACGCGGGCAAGGCGCCCCTGGACCTGCAAGACGTCGCCGTGGCGCCGCTGCTGCAGGGCGCCGTCGCGGAGCTGCGCATCAGCGGCCGCGACGTGACGTACGTCGTGGAGGTCAGCCCGCCCGACCTCGTGGCGCAGGGTGACCCGGCGCGGCTGCGGCAGCTCGTCGCCAACCTGCTCGACAACGCCTCGCGGCACAGCCCGCCCGGCGGGACCGTGACCGTCCGCGCTGATGTCTTCGGCGACCACTGGCACCTCGTCGTCGCCGACCAGGGCCCCGGTGTCGCCCCGGCGCACCGCGATCGCGCCTTCGAGAGGTTCGGCACGCTGTCGGACGTCGACGGGGGCGGCGGGACCGGTCTGGGCCTGGCGATCGCCCGCTGGGTCACCGACCTGCACGGCGGGTCGATCGGTTTTGCCAACCCGGAGCCCGGTGAGTCGGGGGCACGCGTCCTGGCCGACCTCCCGCTCAACCCCACCCCCACCCGTACGAAGGAGAGCCCGATGACCGAGTCGACCGCTGCACCGACGACGGCCCCGCTGCCGTCGTACGAGCCGCTTCCCTCACTGACGGACAGCACGTTCGGCGCCTTCTGGCCCGACGACGGCGTGCCCGGCGACGTACGGGTGCTGCTCGGCGCGCTCGGGGTCGGCGTGCTCGCGGGAGCCGTCATCCCGTTCCGCGATCACGGGCTCGGCGTCTTCCTGGTCCTGCTCGCCGCTGGTGCGCTGCTGCTGGGCACGAGCCGCCACCGGCGCGACCCGTTCACCCTGACCTGCGCCGGGCTCTGCGGATTGCTGTCGATCGTCGTGCTGCTCCGGGACGCGGAGTGGATCGTCATGCTGTGCCTGCTCGCCGGGGCGGGCCTCTGCCTCATCGGCCTGGTGCGTGGCCGCAACGTCCTGTCGTTCGTGCTCGCCGGGATCGCGTGGCCGCTCGCCGGCCTGCGTGGCATGCCGTGGCTGGGGCGTACGCTCCGGCGGATCACCGGCATGGGTGGCGGCGCGGCCCTGGTACGCACGGCGGTGCTCTCGATCGTCGGCGTCACGGTATTCGCCCTGCTCTTCGCCTCGGCCGACGCCTTGTTCGCCGAGTGGGTCGGCGCCGTGGTGCCCAACGTCGGTTCGGCCGAGTTCGCGCTGCGCGCCTTCGTCGCGTTCTTCGTCGGCGGGGTCGTGCTCGCCGGGGCGTACCTCGGGCTCAACCCGCCCGAGGTCAACCGCGCCGAGCGGGCACCCCGCCCGGTGGCGCATCGCTTCGAGTGGCTCGCACCGGTGCTGGTCGTCGATGCGGTGTTCGCGGTGTTCCTCGTCGCCCAGGCCGCGGTGATCTTCGGCGGTCACGACTACCTCAGGCGTACGACCGGGCTGACCTATGCGGAGTACGTCCACCAGGGCTTCGGGCAGCTCACCGTCGCCACCGCGCTCACGCTCCTCGTCGTCTGGGCGGCGTCGCGCAAGGCGCCGCGGGAGACGCCGTCGGACCGGGCGTGGATCCGTGGTTCGCTCGGCGTGCTCTGCGTGTTGACGCTGGTCGTGGTGGCGTCGGCGCTCTATCGGATGCACGTCTATCAGGAGGCGTACGGGTTCACCGGGTTGCGGCTCCTCGTCGATGTCTTCGAGGGCTGGCTCGGCGTCCTCGTGCTTGGCACGCTCGCCGGCGGCGTGGCCCTGCGGGCGGTGTGGCTGCCGCGGTTCGCACTGTTCAGCGGTGTCGCGCTGCTGCTCGGCCTCGCCGCGATCAACCCCGACGCGTGGGTCGCGCGGCACAACATCGATCGCTACGAGACCAGCGGCAAGGTCGACTGGACGTACCTCCGATCGCTGTCCGACGACGCGCTCCCCGTGCTGGCGACGCTGCCGCCGGACCTCGTCGAGTGTGCGGTGTCGCTCGACGGTCGTACGCACGACGACTGGCTCGAGTGGAACCTCGGCCGCTCCCGGGCCCGCTCCGCGATCGCCGATCACGCGGGGGAGTGGCGCCAGGACCCGGTCTGCCCCGGCCAGACCAACAACTGATGCGACTGCTGGAGTGGTCACCGCGTCAGTCTCGGCCACGTTGTTGGGCGGCGGCGTTCGGAATCGCGGCGGTGGTTCTCGGCGGATGCGCGGTGGTGCTCTCGGGGCTTGCTCCCGACAACACGATCCTGATGCTGGGCCCGTTCCAGTCGGGCAAGGTGATGGTGCTCCTCGTCGCCTCGGCATTCCTTGCTCTTGGTCTGGCCGTTGTCATGCCGGTGACGATCCTGTGCCTGCGACGCGGGAAGTGGTGGGGTGACCTCCTCGCCGTGGCGTTGTGGATTCCTGCCCTACCGTGCGCGGGCATCGCCTTGCTGGTCACGAGCCTTGCGTATGGCGCCGAGCCTGACACGCACAGATTCACCGTCGAAGGCCGTGAGTACCTGCTGACGTCGAACCTCGGGTTCCTCATGGCGACCGACCAGACCTATCTGGACCTGTACGAGAAGCAGGGTCGTCTCTATCGCCGCACCGGTCGGAATCTGGAAACTGCGGACACCGGCGCCTTCGACCGCGAAGGATTCACCATCGATGGACGAGGGGAGGCGTCGCTGGTCTATCGGGGAAGCTCCGGCGAGATGGAGCGGGTCACTCTCCCGTAGGCGACTTCTGACCAGCAACGGAGACGGGGTGTTCGCCGAGCAAAGTTGTCCGTGGGGCATGACGTATCGCCGATTCGCTGCTTTCATGGAGGTGGGAAGGAGCGCGGGCGACACCCTGGCCAGCGAATGGCGGCCAAGGAAGCCCGTGACCTTTTCGGGGCAACCGAGCAGGGGACGGCATGACCCGGACACGCGATCCCGCCCACGCGTTGCTCCTCGGAGGCCTGCGTTTCGAGAGCCGCGACACCGAGCGCGCCTATCGGCGTTGGCGCATCGACACCGTCACGCCGTTCGTGCGGATCGGCTACATCGGTTCGGCGCCGAGCTGGATCCTGCTGCTCATCGCCATGATCGTCCTGGATCCGCACGCCGCACACCGCGCAGCGGGGTGGGTGGTCGGCTGGATCGTCCTGCTCGTCGTGCTCACCGGGCTGACCGTGCCGCCCACGCTGCGCCGCACCGTGATGCCGCTGGCCGCCGCAGCCAACTGCCTGGCGGGCTTCCTGGTCGTCTGGCTGACGTCGGAGGTCGCGCTCACCGGCGAGGTGGTGCAGACGCGCGCGGGAGTCATGATCGCTGGCCTGCTCGTCGTGATGTTCTTCGGCTACGGCATCTTCCGCATCCCGCCCGGCGTGGCCATGGCTGCCGTGACCCCCTACGCGGCATTCGGGTCGTACCAGCTGCTCCAGAACTACAACGGCGGGGAGCTCAACGGCGTCGAGGCCGCCTCCCTGGCCGCGGCGGAGTGGATCGCGTACCTCGGATGCCTCATGGTCTGCGTCGTCATCGAGATCGTCGAGCGGCGGGCGTTCTGCAAGGACCAGATCATCGACGCGCAGCAGCAGGAGCTGCGCCACAGCCGGGAGACCATCCGCCGCTACGTGCCCCGCGCCGTGTTCGAGCACATCGTCAGCGGCGACACGGTCGGCATCGACGTGCCCACGCGTCGACGGGTCACCGTCCTGTTCGCCGACCTGGTCGGGTTCACCGATCTCGCGGACCGGGTCGAGGCCGAGATCCTGACGCAGGTGGTCAACGACTACATGACGACCATGAGTCAGCTCGTCGACGAGCACGGCGGTCTGGTGAACGAGTTCGCTGGTGACGGCCTGATGGCCCTGTTCGGGGCACCCGACGCGATGGATGTCGAGGAGCAGGCGGCCAGCGCGGTGCGGGCGGCGCAGGCGATGCAGAACGGGCTCCCATCCCTCAACGGACAGTGGCAGCGGCTCGGTGTCACCGACCCGATGCGGATGCGGATCGGCATCGACACCGGCGTCCTGAGCGTCGGCAGCTTCGGCTCCGAAGGGCGGATGACGTACACCGCGATCGGCCTGCACACCAACATCGCGGCCCGTCTCCAGGCACAGTGCGAGCCCGGCCGGATCCTGCTGAGCGACCACAGCTGGCACCTCGTCAAGGACCGGATCGCCTGCGAGCCGGTCGGTCAGGTCCAGTGCAAGGGCGTGCACTACCCGGTGCTGGTCTACTCCCCGTCAGGCGCGCCCGGCCTGGACCCAGTAGGAGGCTGAGGGCGCGGGAGCGGTTCGCTAACGATGAAGGGCGCCAGTCCACTGCTCGGCAGAGACACCCAGCGTCGACCGGACACCCCTGTGACGACCCAGGCTAGTGGTGGTCGGCATCGGCGGCTCTGAGCCGCTGGCCGAGTTTGCCACGCCCGGGTCCGTTCGTCGGTGAGTCAGGTCGAACCGCAACGGTGCGGGTACGACCTAAGTCACCGCTCCGGGGCGCACCCGGCCACCTCGTTCAAGGCGGTGAGTCAGGTCGAACCGCAACAGTGCGGGTACGACCTAAGTCACCGCTCCGGGGCGCATTCGGCGACCTCGTTCGAAGCGGTGAGTCAGGTCGAACCGCAACGGTGCGGGTACGACCTGAGTCACCGCTCCAACCTCAGGCGTACGAGACGCCCGTGGCGTGCAGCGGGCAGTAGCCGAACGGGTTCTTGACCAGGTACTGCTGGTGGTAGTCCTCGGCGTAGTAGTACGTCTCGAGCGGCAGGATCGACGTGGTGATCTCGCCGTAGCCGGCCTCGGTCATCCGCACCTGGTAGGCCTCGCGGGACGCCTCGGCCTCGGCCTGCTGCTCGGGCGTCGTGGTCAAGATGACGGAGCGGTACTGCGTGCCCCGGTCGTTGCCCTGCCGCATGCCCTGTGTCGGGTCGTGGTTCTCCCAGAACACCTTGAGCAGGTCCGCGTACGTCACCTTGGCCGGGTCGAAGATGACCCGCACGACCTCGGCGTGCCCCGTGCGACCGGTGCAGACCTCTTCGTACGTGGGGTTGGGCGTGACGCCGCCGGCGTAGCCGACGGAGGTCGACCAGACGCCGGGAACCTCCCAGAACGTCTTCTCCTCGCCCCAGAAGCAGCCCAGGCCGAAGACCGCGACGCCGAATCCTTCGGGCGCCTGCGTCTCGACGGGGTTGCCGAGCGTGAGGTGCGTCCCGCCGACCTGGTAGGGACGGCCCTCGCGGCCGGGGAGGGCGCTCTCGGCGCCCGGGAGCTCTGACTTGCTGCGACTGAAGATCATGGTTCCACCTCTCGAATCGAGTCTACGGATTCACGCCCGCTCGAGGATTCGAGCGATCGTGACGAAGCCGTGACGCCGTGCATGCTCCAAGGGAGTCACGCCGGCGCGATCGGCGATCGACACGTCCGAACCGTGGTCGACCAATGACTCAACAATGCGCTGCCACGGTCTTGTTCCCTTGCCGAGGATCACGGCCTCGAGCAGGGCGGTCCAGCCGAGGTCGTTGACGTGGTCGACCTCGATGTCGGTGTGGTCCAGCACGTACGCCACGTAGTCCGCATGCCCGCGCTCGCTCGCCGGGATGTGCGACAGACCGCCGAACCGGTTGCGGATCGTGAGGTCCGGCTCCGCCGTCAGGATGACCTTCGCCATCGCGACGCTGCCGGTCACGCCGGCGACGAGCCACGGGGTGTCGTGCCGGTCGTCGAGGGCGTCCGGGTCGGCACCTGCGGTGACAAGGGCGCGCGCGACCCGGACGCGGTCGTGCGTCACGGCGAGCAGGAGCGGCGTACGTCGGCGCGCATCGCGGACCTCCGGGTCGGCGCCGGCCGCGAGCAGCTGGCTGACCTCGGCGACCCGGCCCTTCGCCGATGCCGCCAGGAGCCGCGTACCCAGCTCGGCGCCGGACAGCGATGCGTACGGGTTCGGGGTCGCGGTCACCGTCGGCGTCGCGGTCGAGGGGGTGGAGGACGGCTCGGGCACGCGGTCAGGCGACGAGCACGCCGTCACCGTCAACGCGACGACGACCGGCACGACGGACAGGACCTTCTTCACGTCGAGTTGAACTCCCCGGAGCGCCGGGAGGTTCCGACGGCAACACACCACTAGGCTCCTGCGCATGAGGTGTGGGTCGTGAGGGAGCGCTACCAGGTGCCGATCGGGGTCGAGATCGCCACGCAGTGGGCCTGGCGGATCCTGGTGATCACGCTGACCGTGCTGGTGGGCGTGTTCTTCCTCCGCTACTTCTCCGAGATCACGGTGCCGCTCGCGGTCGCGGTGCTCGTCACCGCGCTGACGATCAACCTGGTCGACTGGCTGGAGGCGCACCGGGTCCCGCGGATCGCCGCCACGTTCATCGTCGTCATCACGTTGCTCATCGCGTTCTTCGGCATGCTCGCGATCGTGGGTCAGCAGCTCGCGACCCAGGCCACGGATCTGCGTACGAGCGTCGTCGACGGCATCTCCAAGATCCAGGACTGGGCCAAGACCGGGCCGCTCAAGCTCAGCGACGACCAGATCCAGACCTGGATCGACAACGCCAAGGAGTCGATCCAGTCCAGCGACACGTCCCTGATCACCCGCGTCGGCGAGGTCGGCACGACGTTGACCCACCTGTTCGCGGGGTTCTTCATCGCGTTGTTCTCGACGTTCTTCTTCCTCTACGAGGGCAACCGCATCTGGAGCTGGGTCGTCGCGCTGTTCCCCCGCGGTGCACGTGAGCGGGTCAACTCCTCGGGCCACACGGCGTGGGCGTCGCTCACGGCGTTCGTACGCGCGACGGTCATCGTCGCCTTGACCGACGCGATGGGCATCGCGTTCGGCGCCTGGGCGCTCGGCGTGCCGTTGACCTTTGCGATCGGCGTGCTGGTCTTCCTCGGGGCGTTCATCCCGATCATCGGTGCGCTGCTGTCGGGCATGGTCGCCGTGCTGGTCGCGCTGGTGGCGCAGGGACCGTGGACCGCGCTGTTCATGCTGCTGGTGGTCATCGCGATCCAGCAGATCGAGTCGCACGTGCTGCAGCCGTTCCTCATGGGCCGCCTCGTCGCGGTGCACCCGCTCGCGATCATCTTCGCAATCACGGCCGGAGTCGTCGTCGCCGGAGTCGTCGGCGCACTCATCGCGGTGCCGCTGGCGGCCTGCCTCAACGGTGTCGTGCGCCACCTCGCGATGGTCGCCGAGCAGTTCGACGACGAGCCACCTGACGACGAGAACGAGCCGTTGCCAGGTCTCGCATGACCGACGTCCATGCGGTGTGCCTGGCCCTGCCCGGCGCGTCGTTGACGTTCCCGTTCGGCGAGGAGACCGCGGTGTTCAAGGTCGGCGGCAAGGTCTTCGCGATCACCGCCGCAGAGTCACCGACGCACGTCACGCTCAAGGCCGAGCCCGAGGAGGTCACGGGCCTCGTCGACACGTACGAGTCGGTGGCCCGTGGCTATCACATGAACAAGAAGCACTGGATCACCGTGCAGGTCGACGGCGCGCTCCCGGCCGGCCTCGTCGAGGAGCTCGTCGAGGACTCGTACGACCTGGTGGTCGACAACCTCCCCGCCCGCGACCGCCCCTAGATCTCCGTCGCCTCGGCCGGTACCGGGGTGTCGCGCGTGCGCAGCGGGATCTCCTTGATGAACAGCGAGATCACGAACGCGATGGCGACGATCGGCAGCGCGGCGATGAAGACGTCGTGCAGAGAATTGGCGAAGGCCTCGATGACCTTGGACTGCAGCGGCTCGGGCAGCGCGTGGATCGCCTGCGAGTCGTTGGTGTTGATCTTCGGGGCGTCGCCGCCGCGGCCGACCGTCGCCGCGAGGTGGTGCGTCAACCTGGTGTTGAGCACGGCGCCGAAGATCGCTGCGCCGAACGCGCCGCCGAGGGTCCGGAAGAACGTGATGGTCGAGGTCGCGATGCCCATGTGGCGGGGGTCGACCGAGTTCTGGACGATCACGGTCAGCAGCTGCATCGTCAGGCCGAGTCCGGCGCCGAGGATGAACATGCCGAGGCCGATGCGCCAGTATCCGCTGTCGGCGTTCGCCGTCGACAGCACCAGCAGGGCGCCGAAGACGACGACGGTGCTCGAGATCGGCAGCGGGCGGTAGCGGCCGGTCTTGGTGACCCAGTTGCCCGACGGGATCGAGGTGCAGAACAGTCCGGTCACCATCGGCAGCATGCCGAGGCCCGACCTGGTCGGCGACATGCCCAGGACGATCTGGAGGTACAGCGGCACGAAGATGATCGCGCCGAACATCGACATGCCCATCACGATCGACATCGCATTGGTCGTGCGGAAGATCGAGCCGCGGAACAGCTCCATCGGGATGATCGGCTCCTTCGCGCGCAGCTCGATCACGATGAACAGGGCGGTCAGCACGACCGCGGCGCCCACGAGGGCGAGCCCGAGGTTCGAGCTCCAGCCGTGGTCCGGGCCGGCCCACGAGACGTACAGCAGCATCGAGGAGACCCCGGCGACCAGGACTCCGGCGCCGAACCAGTCGATGACGTGCTCGCGACGGGTGTGGGGAAGCTTGAGGGCGTACGACGTGACGACCAGCGCGACGATGCCGATCGGGACGTTGAGCCAGAAGATCCACTCCCAGCCCGGCCCGTCGGCGAGCCAGCCGCCGAGCAGCGGGCCGGCGACACTCGACGTGCCGAACACGGCACCCATGTAGCCCATGTAGCGACCGCGCTCACGCGGCGGGATGACGTCGCCGATCGTGGCGAACGCGAGCGCCATCAGGCCGCCGCCGCCGATGCCCTGCAGCGCACGGAAGCCGATGAGCTCCTCGATGTTGCGGGAGAACCCGCACAGCAGGGAGCCGACGAGGAACGTCACGATCGCGATCTGGAAGATCAGCCGGCGGCCGTACAGGTCGGAGATCTTGCCCCACAACGGGGTCGAGGCGGTCGAGGCGAGCAGGTACGCCGTGACGACCCAGCTGAGCTTGTCGAGACCGTTGAGGTCGGAGGTGATGCGGGGGAGGGCTGTGCCGACGATGCTCTGGTCGAGCGACGCGAGGAACATGCCGGTCATCAGCCCACCGAGGATGACCAGGATCTGGCGGTGGGAGAAGTACGTCGGTGCGGCGACGTCAGGGGTGGTGTCTGTCATGAAGTGGCTCCGAGTGAGGCAGTGAGGCGGGTCAGGTCGTGGCGGAGGCGTTCGCGGTCGGCGTCGTCCCAGTCGGCGAGCGCTGCGGTGAGGAAGGCGCGGCGCTGGTCGAAGGACTTCTTGAGGCTCGCGGCGCCGGCGTGGGACAGGGCGATGATGCGGGCGCGGCCGTCGACCGGATCGGGCTCGCGCTCGATGAATCCGCGGTCGCCGAGCTGCTGGACGTGCCGGCTGACGGTCGAGGCGTCGAGCTGCATGGCCTCGGCGATGTCGCCGAGACGCATCGAGCCTCGGCACTTCAGCGTGTAGAGCAGGGCGGCCTGTGACGGGTCGACCGTGTCGCCGTCGATGCGCGAGCGGAATCGGCGGCCCATCGCCAGCATGAGCTGCATGAAGGCGTCCTCGGCCGTCGTGGCGGCGTCAGCGGGCTGTGTTTGCATGACGCAACCATATAACAGGTTGTGACATGCAACCAAATAGCGTGGTCAGGGATCGAGACGAAAGCGGCGGTGCAGGGCGTGGACCTCCTCGTCGAGGCCCGGCACCGGGCCCTCGACGACGACGCCGGGTGCCACGTCCTGGATCGGGATGGCGCGTACGGGGGACGGGCCGACGCCGAGGTCGCTGAGCCAGGCGCTGGTCTGGGCGGACGAGCTGGCGAAGACGATCCGGCCGAGCCCGACCCACCCGTGCGCCGCCGAGCACATCGGGCAGTGCTCGCCGGACGTGTAGACCGTCGCAGCTGCCCGCTGCTCGGGGTCGAGATGCGTCGCCGCCCAACGCGCGAGCGCGAACTCCGGGTGCTGCGTCTGGTCGCGCTCGGACGTCTCCCGGTTGCGGTCCTCGGCGAGCACCGCGCCGTCACCACCCACCAGGACCGAGCCGAACGGCTCGTCGCCCGCCTCGATGGCCTCGGCGGCCAGCTCGACGCAGCGTCGCAGGTGCTTCAGGTCGTCATCGCTCACCATGCCTCCGAACGTACCGCCGTACAGCTGCAGCCACTACGTTGGTGAGGTGGATCTGAATGACGTGAGGGCCGCCCGCAAGCTTCTCGACGGGGTCACCGAGGTGACTCCCATGGCGCACTCGCGCTGGCTCAGCTCACGGACGTCGACGCAGGTGTTCCTCAAGGCCGAGAACCTCCAGCGCACCGGCTCGTTCAAGATCCGCGGCGCGTACGTCCGCATCTCGCGGCTCAGCGAGGACGAACGTGCCCGCGGTGTCGTCGCGGCGAGCGCCGGCAACCACGCCCAGGGCGTCGCACTGGCGGCGTCGCTGCTCGGCATCAAGGCGACGATCTTCATGCCTGTCGGTGCGGCGTTGCCCAAGGTCGCGGCGACGGAGGGCTACGGCGCCGACATCCACTTCCACGGCACCGGCGTGACCGAGGCGCTGGTGGCTGCGCGCGAGTTCGCGGAGCGTACGGGGGCCGTGCTGATCCATCCGTTCGACCACGAGGACATCATCGCGGGGCAGGGCACGCTCGGTCTGGAGATCCTCGAGCAGTGCCCCGACGTCAAGACGATCCTGGTGCCGCTCGGCGGGGGAGGGCTCGCCGCCGGCGTCGCGCTGCTGCGCACGGAGCGGCCCGACCTGCGCGTCATCGGGGTGCAGGCCAAGGACGCCGCCGCCTATCCCGCCTCGCTCGCGGCCGGCAAGCCGGTCACGTCACCGATGGGCATCACGATGGCCGACGGCATCTCGGTGGCGATGCCGGGCGACATCCCGTACGCGATCCTCGAGTCGCTGTGCGACGAGGTGTTGACCGTCAGCGAGGAGTCCATGAGCAGCGCGCTGATCTCGCTGCTCGAGCGCGCCAAGCTGCTGGTCGAGCCGGCCGGTGCCGCTGCGGTCGCGGCGATCCTCGAGCAGCCGGACGCGTTCGACGGGCCCGTCGTCGCGGTGCTGTCCGGTGGCAACATCGACGCGCTGGTGCTGCTCGACGTGATCCGGCACGGCTTGGCCGCCGCGGGGCGTTTCCTGCTGTTCCGGGCGCGCATCTCCGACCGGCCCGGCGAGCTCATGCGGCTGCTGACGGACCTCGCGGAGATGCAGGTCAACGTGCTCAACGTCAACCACGACCGGGCCTCGGAGACGTTGGGCGTCGGCCAGGTGGACGTGGACGTCCAGGTCGCGACGCGCGGGCCGCAGCACCGCTCGGAGATCCGCGACCGCCTCGTCGAGCTCGGCTACGAGCTCGTCTGAGCCTCGCCTCCTGCTGGAGCGGTGAGCCAGGTCAAACCGGGAACACCCGGGTTCGACCCAGGTCACCGCTGCTACAGCGGGGTTCGACCCAGGTCACCGCTCGACGCTCAGGGTCAGAACGGCTTGGCGTCGACGACCTCGACGGTGATGTTCTTGCCGTTGGGCGCCTCGTAGGTCGCCTCGTCGCCCTGCTTCTTGCCGAGGATCGCCACGCCGAGCGGCGAGGTCGGCGAGTAGACGTCGATGTCGACGCTGGAGTCCATGCTGAGCAGCTCGCGCGAGCCGAGCAGGAACTGCTCGGTGTCGGTGTCGCCCTTGAAGCGGATCGTGACGATCATGCCGGCCTCGACCAGGCCGTCGTCGGCAGGCTTGTCGCCGACCTCGGCACGGCGCAGCATGTCCTCGAGCTGGCGGATGCGGGCCTCGGTCTTGCCCTGCTCCTCGCGGGCGGCGTGATAGCCGCCGTTCTCCTTGAGGTCGCCCTCGTCGCGCGCAGCGGCGATCTTGGCCGTGATGTCGGCGCGCACGTCGCCCTTCAGGTGCTCAAGCTCCTGCTGCAGACGCGCGTATGCCTCCTGGGTCACCCAGATGGTGTCGGTCTCGGTGGGCTGAGTCATGTGAGCGCTCCTTTACGTGCTGCACCCCAGGCGTACGCCCGGGGTGAACCTCCAACGTTAGCACTCAAGTCTTGGGTTCACACGTCTTCAGCACACCGGTGACAGCTCGTCGCTCGGTCTGAACATCGATCGTGATGCGGGTCTTCTCGGCGGTGCCCCGGGACACGTCGACGGTCTTCTCGCCGACGATCGAGTGGTCGGCGGCCTGCGCGTAGACGGTGCAGCGTACGGCCAGGGGATCGGGCCGGATGACGTCGACCTTGAGCGTCACGAGGTGGTCGCTCTTGACGTCGTAGCCCCACAGACGGCCCTTGACCGGCTCGTCCTGGAAGCCGACCCACGCGGCGAACGAGATGCCGATCGCGATGCCGATCGCCGCGATGGCGGGCCAGAACCAACGGGGTCGGGTCCGGGTGCCATAGCGGGAGCTGAGGTCGGTCACGCCTGCCATTGTCTCAGGAGCCGAGGATCTGCTTCCGTACGGCCTTGTCGAACGTCCGGAACGGCAGCAGGCTCGACGCCGCAGCGATCATCTTGGCTTCGGTGCCGACGAGGTACTCGGCCTTGGCGCGGCGCGCGAACACCGCATGATGAGCCGCCTCGGCGACCTTCGACGCGGGGATGCCGCCGTGACGCGCGTCCTTGGAGATCGACCGCATTGCGGTGAGTGCATCGCCGTAGAGCTCGAGCGCCTGCGGAGAGAGCTTTGCCTCGGCCTCGTCGATGTCGGCGCCGGCCTTGTCCCAGATCGGGGTCGACACCGTCGCCGGGGAGAGCACCGAGACGCCGATGCCCCACGGCTTGAGCTCACGGCGCATCGACTCGGCCATGCCGTTGAGGGCGTGCTTCGAGGCGGCGTAGGGGCCGATGAACGGGGCCGCCATGCGCCCGGCCACGGAGCTGGTGAACACGATGCGACCCTTGCCGTGCTGGCGCAGCAGCGGGAGGAACGCCTGGGTCACGGCGAGCTGGCCGATGACGTTGACCTCGAGCTGGCGGCGCAGGTCGTCGAGGTCGAGGAACTCCAAGGGGCCGCCGACGGCGATGCCCGCGTTGTTGACGATGCCGCGCAGCCGGGTGTCGGTGCCCAGGGCATCGCGGACGACGTCGGCGGCGTCGAGCGCTTCCTGCGCCGACGTGACGTCGAGGCGTACAGGCGTGACGAGCGGGTGTGCCTCGACCGTGGACAGGTCGCGTACGGCGGCGAACACGCGGATGCCGTTGGTGGCGAAGTTGGCGACCATGGCCTCGCCGATCCCGGTCGAGGCGCCGGTCACGATCACGGCATCAGGGGTTGTCATTCCGCGAGTATGGCGGATGGAACAACCCGGGCTGCGCATGATGTTGCAGACAGTGCGAGGATTTTGCTCGAGCCTTCGAAGGAGAACCGTGGTCGACCAGCTGCGCCTCATGCACGTACACGCCCACCCAGACGACGAGTCGAGCAAGGGAGCGGCGTCGACGGCGAAGTATGTCGCCGAGGGCGTCGACGTCCATGTCGCCACGTGCACGGGCGGCGAACGGGGCTCGATCCTCAACCCCGGCTTCGAGCATCCGGGCATCGTCGACAACCCCGAGCTGATCACCGAGATCCGCCGCGAGGAGATGGATCGGGCCCGCGAGATCCTCGGGGTCAAGCAGGACTGGCTCGGCTTCGTCGACTCCGGCTGGCCCGAGGGCGACCCCAAGCCGCCGCTGCCCGAGGGCTGCTTCGCTCTGGTGCCGATCGAGGAGGCCGCAGCGCCGCTCGTACGCCTGATCCGCTCGTTCAAGCCGCACGTCCTGACGACGTACGACGAGAACGGCGGCTACCCGCACCCCGACCACATCAAGTGCCACGAGATCAGCGTCTACGCCTACGAGGCGGCGGCGGATCCGGAGCGCTACCCCGAGACGGGCGAGCCGTGGCAGGTGTCCAAGCTCTACTACCACCTGGGCTGGAGCTGGAAGCGCATGGACGCGATCGCCAAGGCGATGGTGGCGCACGGGCTCGAGAACCCCTACGAGGAGCGCTTCAAGGACTGGGAGCGCAAGCCCGAGGACGAGGCTCGGCTGACGACGCGCGTCGAGTGCGCGGACTACTTCGGCGTACGTGACCAGGCGCTGCTGGCGCACGCGACGCAGATCGACCCCGACGGCTTCTGGTTCGCGATCCCGCACGAGATCCAGGCCGAGGCCTGGCCGACCGAGGACTACCAGCTCGTCGACTCCAAGGTCGAGACCAGCGTCCCCGAGGACGACCTGTTCGCCGGTCTGCGCGAGACGGGCGCCTCCCTGCCGTAGTCGCATGAACTTCACGGTCGTCATCGCCCTGCTCGCCAACGCACTCGTCGCGCTGGCGAAGTCGGCGGCGGCGATGTTCACCGGCTCGGCGTCGATGGTGGCCGAGGCGGCGCACTCGTGGGCCGATGCCGGCAACGAGGTGTTCCTGCTCGTCGCCGACCGACGATCGAGGCGTCATCCGGACCACTCCCACCCGCTGGGCTACGGCCGCGAGGCATACGTGTGGTCGATGTTCGCGGCGCTCGGTCTGTTCGTCGCCGGCGCCGCGGTCTCGATCACGCACGGCGTCCAGGAGCTGATCGACCCGGGCGAGGCGTCGGACTTCCTCGTCGCGTACGTCGTGCTGGGCGTCGCGTTCGTGCTCGAGGGGGTGTCGTTCGTCCAGGCGTTCCGGCAGGTCGGGCGCGAGGCGTCGGCGATCGACCGTGAGCTGCTGGAGCACGCGCTGCACACGTCCGACCCGACGCTCCGGGCGGTGTTCGCCGAGGATGCGGCAGCGTTGCTCGGCATCGTGATCGCCGGCGGTGGCATCGTGCTGCACCAGGTCACGGGTTCGCCGACGCCCGACGCGATCGGCTCGATCCTCGTCGGCGTGCTCCTCGCCGTCGTCGCGATCGTGCTGATCGACCGCAACCGCCGGTTCCTCGTCGGCATGGAGGCGTCGCCGATGCTGCTCGACGCCGCCCGCACGCGGCTCGCGGCGATGGCCGGTGTCTCGAGCGTCGGCTACCTCCACATGGAGTTCGTCGGGCCGCGGCGCGTCTACCTGGTCGCGAGCGTCGACCTGGTCGGCGACGACGTCGAGTCCAGTGTCGCCGACCACTTACGCATGCTGGAGAGCGAGCTCGAGACCGACGAGGCGATCGTCGAGGCCGTGCTGACGGTGTCACGCCCCGGCCAGCCGCCCAACCCCGACCTCGACGCGATCTAGCTCGTCAGCGTGAACTCGTAGCCGCCCTCGGGTGGTGGCCCGGCCATCGACACGTCGGCCGAGCCGGCGAGGTCGGTGAGCTCGTCGGTGCCGAGGCCGGGCAGCACCTCGACGTGGTCGCTGACGGCGCCGTCCTCGTACGAGCCGGTGTGCCGGAACACGCACGATCCCGCCCGGCCGCCGATCGTTCCGGTGAAGCGTTCGTAGCCGACGATGTCGGCGTGCCCGGCCTTGCTGTCGCGGTATGCGAAGAGATAGGTCGTGGCGCCGGTGCCCTCGATGTCGCCGGTGTACTGGAACGTGACCTTGGCCGTCGTGACCCCGCGGCTGGGGTAGTAGGTGCCGTTCTTGGTCTCGCCCTCGCCGTCGATGTCCTCGATGACCGACTCGTCCCAGCCGGTCGGCATGAATCGTCCTGTCGTCTCGGTGCTCATGTGCTCACTGTCCTCCCGTTCGCGGTCGGCGGCATGTTCACAGGTCGTAGCTCAGGGTGATCGGGTAGCCGTCGTCGCTGTGCCCAGCGAGTTCGATCGTCGCCTCGCCCCTCATGCCCTCGAGGCCTCCGGTGCCCATCCCCTCGACGATCGTCAGCGTGGCGCGGACGGCCTCGGCGTCGTGGTCGCCGACGTGCTGGAGCACGAGCGAGCCGTCGTGCCCGTCGATCGAGCCCTCGAACCGCTCGAAGCCGGTGACCGGCGCGAAGCCGTCGTTGTAGGAGATGAGATAGGCCACGGTGCTCGTGCCCTCGATGTCGCCGGAGTAGGCGTACGTCGTGTCGGCCCGCGAGAACCCCCGCTTGGGATAGGTGACCCCGTTGATCTCGGTGCCCTCGCCGTCGATGTCGACGACCACCTTCTCCTCCCACGACGTGACGGTGAACCTGCCTGTGCTGGTGTGTGCTCTGCTCATGGTTCGACGCTAGGAGGCCATGGCCGGAAGTGTCTTGGACAAACGCGACACTGGACGCATGACCTCAGAGCCCGCCGGCAGGGGAGACTCGGCGATCGTGCGGCCGACCGCTGCCGCGCAGCACATCGACATTCGCCGCGTCGTGCCGTCGGAGCGGTGGCAGCCGTTCATCCAGTACCACTGGATCGTCCGCTGGGAGTGCCCCGAGCCGTTCGCGCAGCAGGTCATCCCGCAGCCGTGCGTGCACGTGTCGGCCGAGCCTTTCGAGGGCGCCCCGCGGCTGCTCGTCAACGGGATCACCCGCGAGCCGTTCGTCCGTACGCTCACCGGCACGGGTCACGTGCTCGGCGCCGCGTTCAGGCCGGCGAGCTTTCGTGCCGTGCTCGGCGCCGACCTGAGCTCCGTGGCCGGCCGGATCGTGCCGCTCGGTGAGCTGGTGAGTCACGATGACTCACCAGCCGCCACCGAGATCCTGCGGCCGGACGCGACCGACGAGGATATGGTCGCGGCGCTCGAGGCATGCCTCGACCGGCTCGACGTCATCGCCGATCCCTACGCCGAGGAGCTCAACGACCTCGTCGACGCTGCAGAGCGCGACCGGTCGCTGATCCGCGCCGAGCAGCTGGCTGAGCTCGCCGGGGTGAGCCTGCGGACGCTGCAGCGGCAGTTCACGGCCTACCTCGGCATCGGTCCCAAGTGGGTCGTGCAACGGTTCCGTCTGCTCGATGCCGCGGCGGCTGCGCACACCGGCGTGCGCACGGACTGGGCGGCGTTGGCGACCGACCTCGGCTTCAGCGACCAGGCGCACCTGACCCGCGCGTTCACCGCGGTCGTCGGCACCCCACCCGCGACGTACGCCAGGGACGCCTGACCGCCGCGATGTGGCCTAACCGCCGCGATGTGGCGGCAGAACCACCACGGGAGCGGCACTCCATGGTGGTTCTCCCGCCAGATCGCGGGCGACTACTCTGGAGACATGAACGTGTACGCGATTGCCTCCTTCGTCACGGCCGAGCCGGCCTTCACCGACGACGACGTCAAGCCCGGCTGGCTCGCGCTCGGCATCGTGGTGGCCCTCTGCGTCGCGACGTACTTCCTCGCGCGTTCGTTCCTCCGCCACTCCAAGAAGGCGCAGCAGCCCTGGGAGGGCGAGGACCGCTAGCCGGTCAGAGCCTCAATCGCGGACGACTGAACCAGGCGGTCACGAGTCCGATGACGGCCGCTGCCGCGCACCAGATGGCGATCGAACGCACGGTGGCGGTCGGCATCGGGTCGTACATCGTGCCCGAGTCGTCGCCCAGGTCCGAGATCTGGGTCCCGAAGAAGAAGGCCAGCCACGCACCATTGACCGCGGATGCCGTGCCGGCCGCGAAGGCGACGTCGCGCCACATGAGTCTCGGGTTCCTGACGGACAGGAGGATCAGGACGAGAGTCGTGAGCACCGCCGAGATGACACCCCATTGGAGATAGCTGAGGTTGTCGGCTCTTCCGGGGAGGTCATTCATGAAGTAGCTCGACAGGCCGGCCCAGAAGTAGATGGGGATGCCAACCCCTAAGGTCACGCCGAGCGCGATGAGGGTCGCTCCTGTCGCCGGACTGGAACGCGCCATGCCGACATCGAATCACGCACCTAGGCTGGCGGTATGCCGAATCGCCTCGCGCAGGCCACCAGCCCGTACCTGCAGCAGCACGCTGACAACCCCGTCGACTGGTGGGAGTGGAGCGACGAGGCGCTGGCCGTGGCCCAGGAGCTGGACCGGCCGATCCTGCTGAGCGTCGGCTACGCCGCATGCCACTGGTGCCACGTCATGGCGCACGAGTCGTTCGAGGACGCGGCGACCGCGGCGTACATGAACGACCACTTCGTCAACATCAAGGTCGACCGCGAGGAGCGGCCCGACATCGACGCGGTCTACATGAAGGCCACGACCGCGATGACGGGGCAGGGCGGCTGGCCGATGACGTGCGTGCTGACGCCGACGGGTGAGCCGTTCTTCGCCGGCACCTACTTCCCGCCGGAGCCGCGGCAGGGCGCGCCGGCGTTCACCCAGGTGCTGCAGGCACTGGCGGAGGCGTGGCGTGATCGCCGTGACGAGGTGCTGAAGGTCAGCGGCGACGTGCTCGAGCACCTCCGGCAGAACACCGACGCCGTGGGTGGGCCGCTCGGCGCCGACGTGCTCGACGGGGCGGTCGCGGAGCTCGCCAAGCAGTACGACGCGGAGGCCGGTGGTTTCGGCACCAGCCCCAAGTTCCCGCCGTCGATGGTGCTGGAGTTCCTGCTCCGCAACGCCGCACGTACGGACTCGGACCAGGCGCTCAGCATGGTCGCTGGGTCGTGCGAGGCGATGGCTCGCGGCGGGATGTACGACCAGCTGTCGGGCGGGTTCGCGCGCTACAGCGTCGACCGGTTCTGGCGCGTCCCGCACTTCGAGAAGATGCTCTACGACAACGCGCTGCTGCTGCGGGTCTACCTGCACTGGTGGCGGCAGAGCGGATCGCCGCTCGCCGAACGGATCGCCCGCGAGACCGGGCGGTTCCTGCTCGACGAGCTGCGTACGCCTGAGGGCGGGTTCGCCTCGGCGCTCGACGCCGACAGCGACGGTCATGAGGGGACCTTCTACGTCTGGAACGCCAACCAGCTCATGCGGCTGCTCGGCGCCGACGACGGCGCGTGGGCGGCCCAGCTGCTGGGGGTCACGGGGCCGGGGACGTTCGAGCGCGGGTTCTCGACTCTCCAGCTCCGTGTGGATCCCGACGACCGCGAGCGCTGGGATCGCGTACGCACGACGCTGCTCGCCGCCCGGGCCGAGCGCACCCGGCCGGCTCGTGACGACAAGGTCGTCGCGTCCTGGAACGGCTTGGCGATCACAGCACTCGCCGAGGCCTCGGTGCTGCTCGGGGAGCCGGACTTCGCCCATGCCGCGATCGCGGCAGCCCAGCTGCTGGTCGACGTCCACCTCGCCGACGGCTTCGCACGCACGTCACGCGACGGCGTCGCCGGCGCCAACTCAGCGGTGCTGGAGGACCACGGCGCAGTGGCCGAGGCGTTCATCGCGGTGCTCGGCATCACCGGAGAAGCGGTGTGGCTCGACCGGGCGCGGCAGCTCCTCGACCGCATCGTCGAGCACTTCGCCGACCCCGAGGGCGGGTTCTTCGACACCGCCGACGACGCCGAGTCCCTCGTCGTACGCCCCAAGGACGCCTCCGACAACGCCTACCCGTCTGGCACGTCGGCGGCGGTTGCCGCGTTGCTGTCGTTCGCCGCGATCACCGGCGAGCACGGCTATCGCGCAGCGGCGGAGTCCGGCATTGCCTCGGCGGCCAACATCGCGACGCAGGTGCCGCGCTTCGCCGGCTGGACGCTGGCTGCCGCCGAGGCCGTGCTCGCCGGGCCCCTGGAGGTCGCCGTCGTCGGTCCGCGAGAGGACCGCGTCGCCCTGCACGAGGCAGCCCTGCGGCTCGCGTCGCCGGGCGCCGTCGTGATCGCCGGCGAGGTCGGTCTCGGCATCCCGCTGTTCGAGCAGCGCGGTCTCGTCGACGGCCGCCCTGCGGCGTACGTCTGCGAGGGCTTCGTCTGCCGCCGGCCCGTCACCGATGCCGACGAGCTGGTCAGTGCTTCTGGTACGCCAGCAGGCTGACGCCGATGTAGTGCACGATGAACGCCGCGATCGTGAACGCGTGGAAGATCTCGTGGAAGCCGAAGTACTTGGGCGAGGGGTCGGGCCACTTGAAGCCGTAGACCACGGCGCCGAGCGAGTAGAGCGCTCCGCCCGTGATGAGCAGCACCAGGACCGCGGTCGACGCGTTGTCGACGAACTCGGGGAAGTAGAGCACCGCCGCCCAGCCCAGCAGCAGGTAGAGCGGGACGTACAGCCACCGCGGAGCGCCGATCCAGAAGATCTTGAACGCGACACCGAGCAGCGCGCCGCCCCACACGAGCGAGAGCATGATCGCCGCGTGCTGCTTCGACAGCAGGAGCAGCGAGAACGGGGTGTAGGAGCCGGCGATGAGCAAGAAGATGTTGGCGTGGTCGAAGCGTTTCCAGAAACCCTTGACGCGGTCGTTCCAGGTGCCCCGGTGATAGACCGCGCTGACGCCGAACAACAGCATCGAGCTGACCATGAACACCGCGACACCGACGCGCACCAGGAAGTCGTCGGAGATGACCAGCATCACGATGAACGCGAAGAACGCCAGGGGCAGCGTGATGGCGTGCAGCCACCCGCGGAGCTTGGGCTTGATCTCGTCGACGGTCTCGCGGATCCGATCGGTTGCCTCGTGCACGATGCCCTCGGGCTGCCGGTCGGTCATGCGCACAGCGTAGTGCGTGGCCGGGTACTACTCTGGCCCGCATGGGAGTCAGCGACCTCGCGTACGGCGTGTATGAGCGGCGTCTCGTCAAGAGCCTCGATCCCGCCCGGCTCCCACACCACGTCGGGGCGATCGTCGACGGCAACCGGCGCTGGGCGAAGGGCGCCGGCACGCGGTTCGAGCACGGCTATCAGGCTGGTGCCGACAAGATCTCGGAGTTCGCCCAGTGGTGTGACGAGCTGGGTGTGGAGATCGTCACGCTGTGGCTCCTGTCGACCGACAACCTGCAGCGCTCGCCCGAGGAGGTCGGCAGCATCCTCGCCGCCGTCGAGGGCTTGATGGAGAAGCTGTCGGCCGAGCAGCGCTGGTCGCTGGCGGTCATCGGCAACCTCGACATGCTGCCCGACGAGTCGGCCGGGCGGATGAAGCGGCTCGCCGACTCGACCTCGAACGTCAAGGGCATGCGGGTCAACATCTGCGTCGGCTACGGCGGTCGCCAGGAGCTCACCGACGCGATGCGTTCGCTGCTGCTCGACCAGGCGTCCAAGGGCCGCAGCCTCGCCGACGTGGCCGAGACCCTCGAGGTCGACGACATCGCCGAGCACCTCTACACCAAGGGCCAGCCCGACCCCGACCTCGTGATCCGTACGTCGGGGGAGCAGCGGCTGTCGGGCTTCCTGCTGTGGCAGAGCGTGCACTCGGAGTTCTACTTCAGCGACGCCCTGTGGCCGGCGTTCCGGCACGTCGACTTCCTCCGCGCGATGCGCTCGTACGCCGCAAGGGAGCGAAGGTTCGGCCAGTAGGGCGCACGGCTCGCTGCGCTCGCCGTTCCAGCGACTGCGTCGCTGCCGGGCTTCGCCCGGGCGCCTGCCTCGCTGCGCTCGGTCCATGGTCACCCTGGGCTCGTGTTCACGTGGATGTCACACGCAGTCGGGCGTGTCATACCGAAATCGGCGACCGGCCGCCGTACGTTCGAGATGTGTTGACGCTCGCCCCTGAGCCCCGATTTCCCGCCCACGAGTAGGGCCGGCGCAGGGTGCGCGCGGGCTCGTTGAGGAGACAGTTGTGGCCGCAACGCGCACGAAGAAGCCGAGCACGAGCCCTGTCCGCCGCACGTACGTCCTGGACACCAGCGTCCTGCTCGCGGACCCCAACGCGGTCAACCGCTTCCACGAGCACGAGGTCGTCATACCCGTTGTGGTGATCACCGAGCTCGAGGGCAAGCGGCACGACCCGGAGCTCGGCTACTTCGCCCGCAGCGCGCTGCGCTTCCTCGACGACCTGCGGGTGCTGCACGGCACCCTCGACGTGCCGCTGCCCATCGGCGACGAGGGCGGCACGATCCGTGTCGAGCTCAACCACACCGACTCGTCGTCGCTGCCGTCGGGCTTCCGCCTCGGCGACAACGACACCCGCATCCTGTCGGTCGCCAAGAATCTCGCCGACGAGGGCAACGACGTCACGATCGTCTCCAAGGATCTGCCGATGCGGGTCAAGGCGTCGGCGGTCGGCCTGATTGCCGAGGAGTACCGCGCCGAGCTGGCGCTCGAGTCCGGCTGGACCGGCATGCGCGAGCTCGAGGTCGAGAGCATCGACCTCGACACGCTCTACGAGGGCGGCACGCTCGACCTGCCCGAGGCGCGGGACCTGCCGTGCCACACGGGCCTGGTGCTGCTGTCCGACAAGGGCAGCGGACTCGGCCGGGTCACCGCCGACAAGGAAGTGCAGCTCGTACGCGGCGACCGTGATGCGTTCGGCATCCACGGCCGGTCGGCCGAGCAGCGGGTCGCGCTCGACCTCTTGCTCGATCCCGACATCGGCATCGTGTCGCTCGGCGGCCGCGCCGGCACCGGCAAGTCGGCCCTCGCGCTGTGCGCCGGGCTCGAGGCGACGATGGAGCGCGGCCAGCACAAGAAGGTCGTGATCTTCCGCCCCCTCTACGCCGTCGGCGGCCAGGAGCTGGGCTACCTGCCGGGCAGCGAGTCCGAGAAGATGGGTCCCTGGGGCCAGGCGGTGTTCGACACGCTCGGCGCGGTCGCCTCACCTGCGGTCATCGAGGAGATCCTCGACCGCGGGATGCTCGAGGTGCTGCCGTTGACGCACATCCGCGGCCGCTCGCTCCACGACTCCTACGTCATCGTCGACGAGGCCCAGTCGCTCGAGCGCAACGTCCTGCTGACGGTGCTCTCGCGCATCGGCGCCAACTCCAAGGTCGTCCTCACGCACGACGTCGCCCAGCGCGACAACCTGCGGGTCGGCCGCCACGACGGTGTCGTCGCCGTGGTCGAGAAGCTCAAGGGCCACCCGCTGTTCGCCCACGTCACGCTGACCCGCTCGGAGCGCTCGCCCGTCGCCGCGCTGGTCACCGAAATGCTGGAGGACGTCACCTTGTAGGTCAGAGGGAGGCCGTGGAAGCCGCGGCCTCCCGAGGGGTGACCGGATGTCGCGGACATGTGGCGGCAAACCGGCTGGGGCGGGCCACGCCGTACGACGAGACTTGAGCCGTGCTCGGGGCCAGGTGGATGCGGCGACGCCCCGACCCGGCCGAGTCGCCGTGGCGATTCACCGACTTCAACGTTCTGTTCCGCTCCGCCAGCCTGAGCCAGCTCGCCAGCAACACCGGCTACGTCGCACTCCCTCTGATCGCCGTCACGGCTCTGCGCGCGGGCCCCGCCGAGGTCGGTGCGCTCGCCGCGCTCAGCACGGCGGCGTTCCTGCTGATCGGGCTTCCGGTCGGCGCGTGGGTCGATCGCACTCGGCACCGCCAGGTGCTGATCGTCGCCGACGTCGCCCGAGCGGTCCTGTTCGCCACGATCCCCGTCGCGTGGTGGCTGGACTCCCTCACGATGCAGCAGCTGTACGCCGTGGCGTTCGCAAGCGGCGCGGCGACGGTGTTCTTCGACGTCGGATCGCAGAGCGTGCTGCCCCGCATCGTCGGGCCGGCGGCGCTCGTGCGGGCCAACGCCGCGATCGTCACGATGATCGCGCTGGCCAACGTCGCCGGGCGTGGTGCGGGCGGGGCGCTGGTCCAGCTGCTGACCGCGCCCGTGGCTGCGTTGTGCTCCGCGATCGCCTACCTGCTGTCGGCCGTCACGCTCACCCGGATGACTCGGGTGCCGCGTGCACCGGCCGGCACGGAGGCCCGGCCCCGCCTCGGGGTCCAGATCGTGGAGGGCCTGCGCCACGTCCTGGGGCACGCGGAGCTGCGCGCCCTCGCGTTGACCGCGACGCTCAACAACCTCGGCAGCCAGGTCATCAACACGATGCTGCCGATCCTGTTCGTCCGCGGTCTCGACCTGCCGGCCGGCGCGCTCGGCACCTTCTGGGCGGCCGGCGGCGCGGGCCTGCTCATCGGAGCACGCTGTGCCTTGCCGACGGCGCGACGGCTGGGGTACGGCCGCAACCTCGCGCTGATCGGGCTCTGCGTCGCACCCGCCGCCCTGCTCGTGCCCCTGGTCGACCGGGGTCCGTTGCTGTGGCTCGCCGGCGCCGGCTGGACCCTGGCGCTCTGCAAGACCGGGATGGACAACGTCGTCGGGGTGAGCCTGCGGCAGCGGATGACCCCGCCGGCGCTCGTCGGCCGGATGAACGCCACGTTCCGCTTCCTGCTGACCGGGGCCCTGGCCCTCGGCGCCGTCCTTGGAGGTGTGCTCGGCGAGCTCATCGGCGTCCGCGGGACCCTCTGGGTGGGCGCGGTGATCCTCGCGCTGGCGTTCGTCCCGGTCTTCGTGTCGCCCGTCCGCCGACGCCGCGAGCTGCCCACAGCGCTGGCTGTGACGTGAGTCAACTCATGTGACGGAGGGGCCTTTCCCGGTATCCCCGGGAATGGCCCCTCCTCTGTGGCAAAGTTGCGCAGGTGAGCGCACCAGGGAGGGTATGGGCACGCGTGGGCGCCGCTGCCCTGCTGTGCGTCCTCGCTGCCTGCGGGTCGGCCGGCACCAAGCCCGGCGGGACCCCCACGCTCACCTGGTACGTCGGCCCGGATCGCGCCGACACCGCGGCCCTCGCGCGTACGTGCACCGAGGCGGCCAAGGGTGCCTACGACATCAAGGTCCAGCAGCTGCCGACCGATGTCGACGCGCGGCACGCCCTCCTCGTCCGCCGGCTGGTCGCCAAGGACACGTCGATCGACCTGTTGAGCCTCGACTCGGCGTTCACCGCCGAGTTCGCCGCCGCCGGGTTCCTCGCGCCGCTGCCCGAGGAGCTCAAGGCGCCCTTTGCGCAGGACATCGCGCCGGCTGCGCTCGCGGCTGCGACGTACGACGGCCAGCTCGCCGTGGCGCCGTGGTGGTTCGACCCGCAGCTGCTCTGGTATCGCGGCAACGTCGCCGAGCGGGCCGGTCTCGACACGACCAAGCCCATCAGCTGGGACGACCTCGTCGCGGGCGCGGAGCGGCTCGGCGTGACGATCCAGATCGCCGACGACGACGGCTCGGGGCTGGCGCAGTGGGTCAACGCGCTGGTCAAGGGTGCGGGCGGCTCACTCGTCGACGGCGCGGGTCGCCGCGCCAAGGTCGGTCTCGACACCGCAGCCGGACGAGCCGCCGCTTCGGTCGTCGAGTTCTACCTCGAGTCCGGGGGAGCCGGGCCGTCGAAGGACGCGCTCAAGAAGTTCGCCGGCGCCGAGGGCGGATTCCTGCTGGCCCCGAGCTCGGTCATCGCCGACCGGGACCTCGCCGCGGTGGCCTCGGACCTGTCGTGGACGGCCTATCCCACGGTCGCCGACACCAGCGTCGCGCCGCTGTCCGGTGTCGGCCTCGCGGTGCCGCTCTACGCCCCGCACACCGACCTGTCGTACCAGGCGATCAGCTGCTTGACGTCGCCCGCCGTGCTCACCTCGATCATGGCGAGCACCGGCCACAGCGCGAGCCGCCTCACGACGTACGACGACCCGGCGGTCAAGCGGGCCTATCCGCTGGCCGCGGTGACCCGTCCTGCCGTGCTCTCGGGCGCGACGCTGCCCGTGACGCCCTACTGGCAGGTCGCGGAGCAGGCGCTCGACGACACGTGGTTGCCGCTGCGGGACTTCTCGCAGGACACGACGCTCGAGCACTCGCAGAAGGCCGTACGCGCCGCGATCCGAGGGCAGCTCCGGTGAAGGGCTGGCGCTGGCTCGCCCTGCCGTTCGCGGTCCTGCTGACGATCACAGGCTGGCCGATCGGGCGCGGCATCTGGCTGTCGCTGCACTCCGCTCCGCTGACGAACCCCGACGACCGTACGTTCGTGGGCGCCGACAACTACACCGACGTGCTGACCAACCGAGGTTGGTGGCTCGCGGTCGCCACGACTCTCGTGATCGTCCTGGCCGTCGTGATCCTGCAGCTGCTCGTCGGTCTGGTGTTCGCCGTGGCGCTGCGGCGGCTCACGTTCCTGTGGCCGGTGACCCGCATCATCGTGCTGATCCCGTTCGCCCTGCTCGCGGTCGTGTCGGCCGTCGTGTGGCGCGACGCCGTCACGACCGGGTTCGCGGCCGAGTGGTTCCGTCTCGACGACGTTGGGCCGTTCGGCCAGCTCGTCGGTGTCACGGTCGGTGAGCTCTGGCGCGGCACCGGCATCACGGCCCTGATCCTGCTCGCCGGGCTGCTGCGGGTCCCGAGCTCGCTCATGGCGTCCGCCATCGCCGACGGCGCCACCGCCTGGCAGCGCTCACGACGTGTGGTCCTCCCGGCGATGGGTCCGGCGATCGCGGTCGCCGCGACCTATCGCGGCCTCGACACCTTCCGCATCCTCGAGGGGCCACTGCTGGTCGACCGGCCCGGCGCCACGATCCGCACCGCACCGCTGCTGGTCTGGGACACGACGTTCTCGTCGCTCGAGCTCGGTCTCGGCGCCGCGATGTCGATGGTCCTGCTGGTCATCGCGTTGCTGATGGGCGCGATCATGGTGCCGTTGTTCCGTGTGAGGAGGGTCGTGTGACGCCCTCCGTACGCTCGCGCCTCTGGGCCTCGGGCTTCGCGTTCGTCCTGGGCTTCGCGGTGGCCAACTACGGCATCATCCGGGTCGCCCGGCCCGACCTGTGGATCTGGGTCGGCCTCGCGGTCGTCCTGATGGTCACGAGCGCTGCCGGGGTGCTGTTCGCCGACACCTCGCGACCGCTGTCGATCTGGTCGATCATCGGCATCGAGCTGTTCGCGGTGTTCACCCTCGTGCCGCTGCTCTGGACGTTCACCGTGGCGACCGCGCCGGACGGCACCACCCCGCGATCGGTGTGGCCGCAGGACATCTCGTGGGACGCGTTCGACGGCGCGCTGCACTCGCAGATCCTGCAGGACGCCGCGGTCACCTCGGTCGTGGTCGCCGGCATCGCCACCGCCGTCGCGATGCCGCTGGCGATCGCCGCCGCATACGCCTTCGTGCGCCAGCCGATGCGGGGGCGCCGTGCGGCGTACGGGCTGGTCGTGGCGACGCTCCTGATCCCGCTGCTGGCGCTGGCGGGGCCGATCACCGACCAGGTCATCGCCGCCGACAGGTTCGGCAGCCGGATGTCTCTCGTCCCGCCGGCGCTGCTCATCACGCTGCCGCTGGCGATCTGGCTGTGCGTCACGGTGTTCCGCGACGTGCCGTGGTCGCTGCGCGACGCGGTGCGTGCCGACGGGGCCACCTGGCTGCAGGCATTCGTACGCTTCGGGCTGCCCAACGTCGCGCCGGGCGTCGCCCTCGCGACGGCGCTGG
This sequence comes from Aeromicrobium sp. Root344, assembly GCF_001425755.1. Classification (GTDB taxonomy): domain Bacteria; phylum Actinomycetota; class Actinomycetes; order Propionibacteriales; family Nocardioidaceae; genus Aeromicrobium. The sequence continues at coordinate 2,510,388 of NZ_LMDH01000001.1, forward strand.
TCTTCGTGGCCGGCTGCAACGACTTCGTCCTCGGCGCCGCGCTCTCGGCCAACGACGAGTCGCGGCCGCTGCCGGCCACCCTGATGCTCGCGACGGGCCAGCTCGAGACCTCGAGCTCCGCCGTCGCCGCGGCCGGGCTGCTGTGGCTCGCGCCGGTCGTCCTCCTGCTGCTCGTGTTCCCGCGCCGGATCACTCAACTCCTGGGAAGGTCGTACCGATGACCTCGATCGAAGTCCGCAACCTCACGACGTCCGGCACGGGTGATCGCCCGCTGCTCGACGACATCAACCTCACGGTGCCGTCGGGTGAGACGCTGGCGCTCACGGGTCCGTCGGGTGCGGGCAAGAGCCTGCTGCTCAAGACCCTCATCGGCCTCGAGGAGCAGACCTCCGGCGACATCCTGATCGACGACGTCGTGGTCAACACCGCCGATCCGCGTCGACGTGACCTCGCGATGGTGTTCCAGGACTACGCCCTGCACCCGCACCTCGACGTGTTCGACAACCTCGCGTTCGCGGCGACCCTGCGTCGCGGCTACAACCGAGGCGAGCTGTCGGAGCGCATCCACGAGGTGGCCGACCTGCTGGCCCTCGGTGAGCTGCTCGACCTCAAGCCCGCCGAGCTCGACGACGCACAGCGCCAGCGCGTCGCCCTGGGCCGCTTGCTCGTGCGCGACGCCAAGGCGTACCTGCTGGATGCCCCGTTCTCGCAGCAGTCCGAGCGCGTGCGCACGCAGGTCCGCTCGGTCACCAGCCAGTGGCAGCAGGAGAACAAGCGCACCTCGATCTTCACGACCAACGACGTCGCGGAGGCGCTCAGCACCGCCGACCGGGTCGCCGTGATGCACCAAGGGTTCATCCACCAGGTCGGCACGCCGCGAGATCTCTACGAACGGCCCGCCGACATGTTCGTCGCCGGCTACCTCGGCTCGCCGCCGATGAACCTCGTGCCGGCGTTCCCGATGGGGCGCCAGCTCGTCATGCCCCTGGCCACGATGCTGCTCGACGACCACCTGCTGGAGCGCATCGGCGAGCGCGGTGTCGTCGTCGCCGGCATCCGGCCCGAGCACTGCTACGACGCGACGGGTCACGGTGGCCAGGCGGTCACCGACCGGGTCGAGTTCACGACCCGCATCGACGACGTGGAGTGGCGCGGCAGCAGCCAGTTCGCCTACCTCGGCTACGACATCGCGCCCGAGGTCGAGGAGCTGCTCAACGAGGTCGAGGACCTGCTCGAGTTCGACCTGTTCCAGAGCTTCCTGGTCGCCGAGCTCGCCGCCGAGAGCACGCTGCGACCGGGCATGTCGATCCGGGTCGTCATCCCGCGCCAGAGGGTGCACGTGTTCGACCCCGAGACGGGTGAGAACCTCACGCTCGCCCGATGACGGGGTCCACTCGCGGCCAGCGGCTGATCGCCGGGCTGCTCGCCGTCGCTGTAGGCGCGGCGTACGGCGTGCTGACGCTGATGCGCTATCGCCGGTTCACGATCTCGTCGTGGGACCACGCGATCTTCGAGCAGGCGGTCAAGGGCTATGCCCGGCCTGGCGCGCCGATCGTCGACGTCAAGGCGCCGGGGTTCAACATCCTCGGCGACCACTTCTCGCCGATCGATGCGCTGATCGCGCCCTTCTACCGGGTCTTTCCGTCAGCGCAGACGATCCTGCTGGCGCAGGTCGTGCTGATCGCGGTCTCCGTGGCGGTGATCGCCCTCGTCGCGATGCGGCACGTCGGCACGCTGACCGGCGCGGTGATCGGCCTCGCGTACGGGTTGTCGTTCGGGCTCCAGTCCGGGGTCGAGGCGGAGTTCCACGAGGTGGCGTTCGGCGCTCCTCTGCTGGCACTGGCCGGTGCGGCGTACGTCGACCGGCGGTTCCGGGCTGTCGTGCTGTGGTCGCTGCCGTTGCTGCTGGTCAAGGAGGACCTCGGACTGACGGTCGCGATGATCGGCGGCGTGCTGTGGCTCGCGGGGGAGCGGCGCCGCGGCGTGCAGCTCGCCGCGACCGGGCTCATCGCGATGGCGTTCATCGTGCTGGTCATCGTGCCGTCGTTCAACCCCGGCGACTCGTACGCCTACACGTCATCGCTCGGCGGTGATCGCGGGATCGTCGCGACGCTGCTCGACGACCCTGACCGCAAGCTGGGCACGGTGGCGCTGACGGTCGGGATCACCGGGCTCGCGGCGCTGGTGTCGCCCTGGGTGCTGCTCGTGCTGCCGACGTTCGCGTGGCGGTTCGCCGGAGACAACGCGTACTACTGGGGCACCGAGTGGCACTACTCGCTGCTGCTCATGCCGATCGTCTTCATCGCGATGGTCGACGGGATGCGCCGGTGGCCGGTGCTGCGGTGGGCGACGGTCGCGGCGGTCGTCGTCACCGGGTTCACGCTGGTCAGCTCGCCGCTCTCGACGCTGCTCGACTCCGAGACGTACGACGAGCCGCCACGTGCGACCGCCGCCCACGCGGTCATCGCCGCGGTGCCGAAGGGCGCGACCGTCGAGACCGACATCGCGATGATGAGCCATCTCGTCACCGACCACACCGTCTACTGGTGGGGCACGATCGGCAAGCAGGTCACTCCGTCGTACGTGCTGTTCGACGCCGCTGCCGGCATCGACTCACCCGTCGACGTCGTCGCGTACGCCGAGGAGGCCCACGGTGGGACGTACGACCTGGTGTTCAACCGCGACGGCTACGTCCTCGCCAAACGCCGCTGAGCCGGCTCAGGGGTGCGTCATGGACATGACGTCGAGCGCCTTATCCAGGTCCGCCTCGCTGATCTCGCCGCGCTCGACGAAGCCCATCTCGACGACGACCTGACGGATCGTCTTCTTCTCCTTGACCGACGTCTTGGCGACCTTGGCCGCGTTCTCGTAGCCGATGAACCGGTTGAGCGGCGTGACGACCGACGGCGACGACTCGGCGAGCTCGAGGCAGCGCTCCTCGTTGGCCGTGATGCCGTCGATGCAGCGGTCGGCGAGCACGCGCGACGCGTTGCCGAGCAGGCGCATCGACTCGAGGATGTTGCGGCCGATGACCGGCAGCATGACGTTGAGCTCGAACGACCCGGAGGCGCCGGCGGTGGCGATCGTCGCGTCGTTGCCGATGACCTGGGCGGCGACCATGAGCGTCGCCTCGGGCAGGACCGGGTTGACCTTGCCCGGCATGATGCTCGAGCCGGGCTGCAGGTCGGGGAGGGCGATCTCGCCGAGACCCGTGCGCGGGCCCGAACCCATCCAGCGCAGGTCGTTGCAGATTTTGGTGAGGCTGACCGCGATCGTGCGGAGCTGGCCCGACATCTCGACGAGGCCGTCGCGTGCGCTCTGCGCCTCGAAGTGGTCAGTGGCCTCGGTGATCGGCAGGCCGGTGTTGTCCGCGAGGATCTCGATGACCCGCTGGGGGAAGCCGATCGGCGTGTTGATGCCCGTGCCGACCGCCGTGCCGCCGAGGGGGACCTCGGCCGTACGCGGGAGGGAGGCCTCGACGCGCTCGATGCCGCGGCGGATCTGCGCCGCGTAGCCGCCGAACTCCTGGCCCAGCGTGACCGGGGTGGCGTCCATGAGGTGCGTACGGCCGGACTTCACGACGCTCGCGAACTCCTTGGCCTTGGCCTCGAGCGAGGTGGCGAGGTGGTCGAGCGCGGGGATCAGCTCGTTGGTCGCCGACGCGGTGGCGGCGACGTGGATCGAGGTGGGGAAGACGTCGTTGGACGACTGGCTGGCGTTGACGTGGTCGTTGGGGTGCACGTCCTTGCCGAGCGACTTCGTGGCCAGGGTCGCGAGGACCTCGTTGGTGTTCATGTTGCTCGACGTGCCGGAGCCGGTCTGGAACACGTCGATGGGGAACTGCGCGTCGTGGGCACCGGAGGCGACTTCCTCGGCCGCGGCGACGATCGCGTCGGCGATGTCCTGGTCGAGGATGCCGAGCTCGGCGTTGGCCTTGGCGCAGGCGGCCTTGATCTGGGCCAGGGCGCGGATCTGCGCGGGCTCGATCGGGGTGCCGGAGATCGGGAAGTTCTCGACGGCGCGCTGGGTCTGGGCTCGCCAGAGGGCGTCGGCGGGGACGCGGACCTCGCCCATGGTGTCGTGCTCGATGCGGTATTCGGTCATGCTTCCGACGATATCGCTGCGGTGTCGACGCGTATCGGGCAGGCGTGGGTCAGAACGCGGAGACCGAGCCGGGCGCACGTTGTGGCCGGCTCAGGGTGCGTACGACCGCCGCCTGGCCGTGCCTGCGCATCGCGACGCCGCCGAGCAGGTCGACCACGTGCGCGGCGACCGTGCCGGGGAACTCCGGCGTCGGGAGCCCGACGCTCGCGGCGAGGTCGTCGGAGTGCACCATCAGCTCCATCGACCGGGTGACGAGGAAGTCGTCGGTCGTGAGCGCCCAGCCCTGCCACGGGATGAAGATCGTGTCGGGGTCACGCGGCGTGCGCAGCAGGTCGGGCAGCTGGTCGAGCAGCGGCGCAACCTCCGCGAGCACCGCGTCGCGTCCCGCCCGGGCTGCCTCGTTGCCCTCGTCGCGGATCGAGGTGTTGGCCTCGTCCTCGGGACGTGCGGTCACCCACTCGGCCCCCGCGTAGTGGTCGAGCAGCGGGATCGGGTCGTCGGTCGTCGGCGGCTGCGCCAGGAACCGCGCCGCGTGCTTGACCTGCGCGAGCAGGTGGTGCGCCAGCCCGCCGACGGTCATCCCGGCACACGCGCTCTCGGCTTCCCACGACTCGGCGACCTCAGGGCGCTCGGCCAGCCGGTAGGCGATGTGGCCGGCGTCGACGAACTCGGTGCGATCCAACGGCTGCATGCGTACGACGTTAGTCGGCGGCGGCGGCATCGTCGCGCCGAGTGCCCGACACGATCCAGTAGCGCTCGGCCCGACCTTGCAGCTGTACGTCGAAGGCTTCCTCGCGGACGTCGGTCAGCACGGCGTCGAGGCTCGCGGTGAGGCTCGCCGACGGCGCCATGGTCCAGATGCACAGCCCCCCGCCGGGCCGGAGCCGCAGGGCGCACACCTCCACGAACTCGGCGGCATAGACCGCGGCATTGGCGTCGTGCACGAGGAAGTCCGGCCCGTTGTCGACGTCGAGCACGATCGCGTCGAGCGACGCGGGCGACTGCGCGGCGACCACGCCGCGCACGTCGCCGACCGTGACCTGCGTACGTGCGTCAGCCAGCAGGTCGGCGCCGGGGATCGTGCCGTCCCGCATCCAGCCGACGATCTCGGCGTGCAGCTCGGCGACGACGACGCGGGTGACCTGCGGCGACGCCAGCAGGGCGCGCAGCGTGTAGCCGAGCCCCAGGCCGCCGACCAGGACCTCGCGGGCGCCGAGGTCGATGACCGTCCGCGCGAGGGCCCGTTCCGACGAGGTCTCGACGTCGTCCATGACGAACACGCCGTTGACTCGCAGCTCCAGAGCGCCGTCGTCGCGGCGGCGGAGGGTTGCACCCGTCATGGTCCGACCCTACGGTCACCCGAACGCGTACGAGAAGACCTCCAGCTGGCCGCGAAATCGAATCGTGAGCGTCTCGCGGTCCGCCTTCGGCGCTGCGTAGACCTGCACGAAGTCCGGCCGCCCACGAACTGGAATGCGCCGGCTGACGCCCTCGGACGTCGAGACCTCGAGCCATCCCCGACCGCCGACGAGCACGTACGCCCGCCTCGCCCCGAACGTCACCCGGCCGACGGCGCGGGCCTTCGGCACGGCGCTCTCCGGGTCGACGCGCCAGCGGCCGCCGATGCTGGCGATGCCCGGTCGAGGCCGCTTCGCCAGCCGGTAGAGCTGCTCACGGCCGATGATGCCGTCGACCTCGGCGTCGTAGTGCGAACCCACCGTGCTGCCCAGCTTGATCTGCGGAGGGGTGCCGCGCGTGGCGTCGCCGCCGTCGTCGAGGCTGCCGACGGGGCGGGGGAGAGCACTCGTCGATCCGCCCTCGGTCAGGAGCTTGCGTACCTGTCGCTCGAGGCGCTGGCTGCCGTGATCGCCGATCGTGATGGCACGGACGGTCCCAAAACGATCGATGAGGTACGTCGTGGGCCGCACCGCGGCGCGGTAGCGGTCCATCGTCGCCCGGGCGTCGTCCATCAGCACGGGGAAGTCGAGCGACAGGTCGGCGACGGTCTGCTCGACCTCGGTGTCGTCGGTCTCGAACGAGAACTGGGGCGCGTGCACGCCGACGATCGCGAGGTCGTCGTACGCCGCCTGCCACGCCCGGAGGTAGCGGGACTCCCGCCGGCACTCCACGCACGAGCCCGAGAACACGAAGACGATCGCGACCCTGCCCTCGAGGGAGCCGATCGAGACGCCCGACGACCCGATCCACGGCCCCGGCCCGAGCGTGGGCGCACGGCCGCAGCGCGAGAGCCGTTCGATGCCCGGCGTGCAGGCGGTCAGCCGGGTGTTGGCGCGGGTCACGGTGCTCGTCAGACCCGTCGGCACGGGAGTGGGTCCGGTCCGCACCGGGGCGACGGCCGGAGTCGTCGTCGCGACCGGGTCCTCGGGCACGAGGTGCCCAAGTCGTGTCGGCAGGTCGCCGACCGCCGCGACGACGAGCAGGACGACGACCGCGATGCCGAGGAGGACGCGTCGGTCCGCGGACACTCGTCGGAGGAACACGCGGAGCTGGGTCATCACTGGAGGTTCGTCACCGCGGCACGCCATGACGGGTCATGCTCCGTAGATTGCCACCTCGCTTGCCTTGACCGCGAGGAACACTCCGGCCCCCGGTGCCAGGTCGAGCTCTGCGACGACGGGTGCCGTGACATCGGCGCTGATGGCACCGGCCCGGACTCGCACCTGCGCACCTCGCGGCTCGAGCTCCGTGACGGTTGCGGCGATCACGTTGCGCGGGCTTCCGGCCGGTCGTTGCAGGAAGATGCTGACCGCGGACGGGCTGAACACGGCCAGGGCCGTCGCGTCCGGTGCCAGCTCCTCGTCGGACAGGCCGGACACGACCAGGCCCTCGGGCGTACGGACCGCTCCTCCCTCGACGCGGCCGCGGACCAGGTTCAGCCCCGCGATGTTCGCACCGAACGCGCTGCGGGGGCGAGCCAGGACGTCACGCGTCGGGCCGGACTCAACGATGCGGCCCGCCTCCATGACGACGACACGGTCGGCCAGCAGCAGGGCGTCGAGGACGTCGTGCGTCACGATCACGGCGGTCCTGTCGGCGAGCACCCGGCGCAGCACCTGGCGCATCGCCGGGACAACCGTGATGTCGAGTGCCGCCATCGGCTCGTCGAGCAGCAGGAGCCTCGGCTCGGCGGCAAGTGCACGGGCAACCGCGATGCGTTGTGCCTGACCTCCGGAGAGCTCCGACGGCCTGCGTCCCGCGAGCTCGGCGGCGTCGACCTCCGCCAGCCAGGTCATCGCGGTGGCGCGCGACTGCGCTCGCGTACGACCGGCGCTGCGCGGCCCGAACGCGACGTTGTCGAGCGCGTCGAGGTGTGGGAACAGCAGCGGGTCCTGGGCGAGCAGCGCGGTGCCTCGGGCGTACGCGGGCTGCCACGTGCCTGCGGCGACGTCGAACAGGACGTCGTCGCCGAGGATCGCGCGACCGGTGTCGGGCCGTACGACACCGGCGATGGCCGCGAGCACGGTGGACTTGCCCGCCCCGTTGGGTCCGAGGATCGCCACGACCTTGTGCGCGCCGATGTCGAGGGACACGTCGACTCCGCGATCGGCGACCGTCGCCTCGAGGTGGAGACTCACAGCGCGGTGCTCCTCGTCCCGCGCACGAGACCGATGACCAGCACCGCCACGACGACCAGCACGAGCGACAGCGCGACGGCAGCGTCGGGATCGGTCTCGCGCTGCAGGTAGATCTCCAGCGGGAGCGTGCGGGTCACCCCCTCGAGGCTTCCGGCGAACGTGATCGTCGCACCGAACTCGCCCAACGCCCGGGCGAACGACAGCACCGCGCCGGCCGCGAGCCCCGGCAGCACCAAGGGGAGGGTCACCCGGCGCAGGACGGTCGTCGGTCGCGCGCCGAGTGTCGCCGCGACGACCTCGTAGCGCTCGCCTGCCGTCCGCAGCGTGCCCTCGAGGCTCACCACCATGAACGGCAGCGCGACGAACGTCTGGGCGATGACCACGGCGGTCGTCGAGAACGCGATCTGCAGGCCGAGCACGTCGATCGTCTCGCCGAGCAGCCCCTTGCGGCCGAACGTGTAGAGCAGGGCGATGCCGCCGACGACGGGCGGCAGCACCAGCGGCAGCAGCACGATCGACCGCAGCAGCGACTGGCCGCGGAAGGTCGTACGGGCCAGCACCAGGGCCATCGGCACGCCGAACACCACGCACAGCAGCGTGCTGGCGGCGGACGTACGCAGGCTCAGCCACAGGGCCGCACGCGACGAGTCGGACGTGATGAGCGAGAAGAAGCTGCCCCACTCGACCCGGGTCGCCAGTGCGACGAGCGGCAGCACGACGAACGCCGCTCCCAGCGCAGCAGGCACGAGGACCCACCGCGGCACGCCGGACTGCCGGGTCAGGCTCATGTCAGGGCTTCTGGAAACCGTACGTCGACAGGACGGACTGGCCCTCGGGACCGACGACGTAGTCCGTGAACCCTGCGGCGAGCGTCTCGTCGTGGGTGCTGCGAAGAGACGCGATCGGGTACGTGTTGACGGCCTGGCGGGACTCGGGGAACGTCACGCCGTGCACCTTGGCACCGGCCCCGAGCACGTCCGTGACGTAGACCAGCCCGGCATCGGCCTCCCCGGAGATGACCTTGCCGAGCACGTCCGTGACGGACTGCTCCTCGCTGACCGGCTTGATCCTCAGGCCGGCGGCCTCCTCGACACGCGCGGCGGCGGCGCCGCACGGCACCTCGGGTGCGCAGACCACGACCTTGGCGCTGCGGCCGGTCAGGTCGCGCAGCGACTCGATGTGTGCCGGGTTGCCTGGCGGGGTGACGATCTCCAGCGTGTTGCTCGCGAAGTTCTGCGGGACCCCGCCGATGACCCGCGCCTTGACGGCCTTGTCCATGTTGGCGGTGTCGGCCGAGGCGAAGACGTCGGCCGGAGCGCCCTGCTCGATCTGGGCGACGAGGTCGGACGACCCGCCGAACGTGAACTTCACGGTCACGCCGTCGTTGGCGTCCTCGAACCGCTTGCCGATCTCGGTGAAGGCGTTCTGAAGAGAGGCAGCGGCATAGACGTGCAACGTCTTCTCGGGCGCGTCCGCCTGGTCACGCGCGCCGCCAGAGCAGCCGGCCAGCGGGACGAGCAGGAGCAGAGCCGCCGCGAGTCGCCTCATGACGCCACCTCCAGCGACTCGATGATGACGTTGGTCGACTTGATGACCGCGACCGCGACGGAGCCGGGCTCGAGGCCGAGCTCGTCGACGGCCTCGCTGCTCATGAGCGACACGACGCGGAAGGGTCCGCACTGCAGCTCGACCTGGGCCATGACGGCGTCGGCCTTGACCGCGGTGACCAGGCCGACGAAGCGATTGCGGGCGGAGCTGGCGGTGCCGGCATCGCCAGAGGAGCCGGCCTGCGCCTTGGCGAACTGTGCCAGCTCTCGCCCGTCGATGGCCATGCGGCCCGCTGCGTCCGTCCCGGACGGCAGGCTGCCGGCACTGACCCATCGGCGGACGGTGTCATCACTGACGCCGAGGAAGCGGGCGGCGTCCGAGATCCGTATGTGCGGCATGCACCGAACTCTAGGCCATGATCTGCGGGAGTGTGGCGCGAAAACCTCCGCAGGCGCGGTCAGCGGGAGATGGCGCGTTCAGCCGTGCGCACGATGGCGTCGACGTACGTGTCGTAGAGCTGCACCGGCAGATCGTGCCCCAGGCCGGCGATCTCGATGTGCTCGGCGCCTGGCACGGCATTGGCCACGGCCCTGCCGCCGGAGCGGTGCACCAGCGGGTCGTTGAGCCCGTGGATCACGGTGACCGGGAGGTCGAGCTTGGCGAGGTCGCTGGTGCGGTCGGGCTGCGTCAGGACGGCGAGCATGTGCCGAGTGACCCCGCTCGCGGTCCAGCCGCGGTCGTACGTCTCGTAGGCCCGGGCCCGCGCGAGCTCCTCGTCGCCGGGGAATGCCGGGGAGCCGAGGATTGTCGACGTCCGCAGCGACCGGGCGACGTACGAGTCGCGGGTCGAGCCGGCCGAGGCGAGCAGCGTCGGCATGATCTTGGGGTGCTGCCAGCCGACCCGGCGGTTGCCGGTCGTCGACATGATCGACGTCATCGACATCGCCCGCTCGGGTCGCGCGATCGCCATGGTCTGCACGATCATGCCGCCCATCGAGACCCCGACGAGGTGCACCCGCTCGACGTCGAGGTGGTCGAGCAGCCCGAAGGCGTCCTCGGCCAGGTCGGCGATGCCGTAGGGCGGCTTGCCGAGCCCGGCGAACGCGCGGATCACGTCGAGCTTGCCGACGCGGTGCTGGCGCAGCTTGGTCGACCGTCCGGTGTCGCGGTTGTCGTAGCGGATCACGAAGTAGCCGCGCCCGGAGAGCCGCTCGCAGAAGTCGTCCGACCACCAGCCCATCGGCCCGCCGAGACCCATGACCAGCAGGATCGCCGGGTCCTCGGCGTCGCCGAACGTCTCGTAGCAGATGTCGATGCCAGACGGCAGCGACGCGAACTCTTCCCCCGAACCCGGCACGATCAGGACTCGTAGTCGATCGTCGAGTAGGCCTTGAGCTTGGCGAGCTGGTGCTCGCTCGTGATCTTGCGGATCGTGCCACTGCGCGAGCGCATGACGATCGACTCGGTGTAGGCCTTGCCCGCGCCGTAGCGGACGCCGGCCATCAGCTCGCCGTCGGTGATGCCGGTCGCGACGAAGAAGCAGTCGTCGGCGTTGACCAGGTCGTTGGTGTAGAGCACGCGGTCGAGGTCATGGCCGGCGTCGACGGCGCGCTGGCGCTCGTCGTCGTCGATGGGCCAGAGCTTGCCCTGGATCGTGCCGCCGATCGCCTTGATGGCGCACGCCGTGATGATGCCCTCGGGCGTACCGCCGATGCCGACCAGCAGGTCGACGCCGGTGTCGGGCCGCGCGGCGGTGATGCCGCCGGCGACGTCGCCGTCGATGATGAACTTGATGCGGGCCCCGGCGGCCCGGATCTGGTCGACGAGGTCCTGGTGGCGCGGCCGGTCGAGCACGCACACCGTGACGTCGTTGACCGAGATGCCCTTGGCCTTGGCGACGAGCGCGATGTTCTCGGCGACCGGCAGCCGGATGTCGACGACGTCGGCGGCCTCGGGCCCGGCGATGAGCTTCTCCATGTAGAACACGGCGGACGGGTCGTACATCGAGCCGCGAGGCGCCACGGCCATCACGGAGACGGCGTTGGGCAGGCTCTTGGCGGTCAGCGTCGTGCCGTCGATCGGGTCGACCGCGACGTCGCAGTCGGGACCGGTGCCGTCGCCGACGTGCTCGCCGTTGAAGAGCATCGGCGCTTCGTCCTTCTCGCCCTCGCCGATCACGACGACGCCGTTCATCTGAACGGTGTTGATCAACGTGCGCATCGCGTTGACCGCGACCCCGTCGGCACCGTTCTTGTCACCGCGGCCGACCCAACGGCCGGCCGCCATGGCTCCGGCCTCCGTCACCCGGACGAGGTCGAGGGCGAGGTTGCGGTCGGGCGCCTGAGCGGCTGGCTGAAGGCTGTTCACGCGGTCATCGTACCCGCCGGTAGCCGTCCGTGACCGGCCGAGTTCGCGCCGATCGCGCCCCGTAAAGTTGCGTGGCATGAGCGAGCTCGCGAGCGAAACGACATGAGCACCCCTCGGTCGAGCCGCGGCAATCCCTCGATGGGTGACATCGTCCGGTCCGTCGTCGTGATCGGCCTGATCATCATCGGGTTGTACGGCATCGGCAAGGTGTTCAGCGACAAGCCCGACACCCCGACGCCGGCCGTCGACTACGCCAAGCTCACCGATCAGGCCCGTCCGGTCGCGGGCTTCGACCTGCTCGCGCCGTCGAGCCTGCCGAAGGGCTGGCACGCCAATGCCGCCCAGCTCAACATCGACTGGTGGCACCTGGGCATCGTGAAGGGTGACCACGACTACATCGGGCTCGAGCAGGTCAAGGGGATCAGCGTCACCCGGGCGCTCCAGCGCTTCGCCGACGGCACCCGCGCCGACGGCAGGACCGACATCGGCGGCGAGACCTGGTCGGTGCGCAAGGGTCCTGGAGACCGCACGACGTACGTCCTGACCAAGGGCGAGGTGACGACGGTGGTCGTGGGCACGCCGTCGCGCTCGGTGATCGAGGACTACATCGCGTCGCTGTCGACGTCCTGACGCAGCGGCTAGAACGGCGCCGGCTCGTCGTCGACCGGCGGACTCTGGGCGGCCGCCAGATCCTGGTTCTCGTGGACCTGCCGGTCCGGGCACCACTGGCGCACGGGGCACCACGCGCAGTGCGGCCCCGGCCGGGTGTGCCACTCGGCGTCGACGTGCCAGTCGCGCGCCGCGGCGGCGACGTCGGCCCTCACCGCCTCAGCAAGCTCCGGCTCCTCGAGGTCCCAGGCGTAGACCTCACTGGTCTCGGGCGTCAGCATCTCGACCTCGACCGTCGCGGTCGTGCAGCCGTGCGCCTCGGCGACGCCGGCGCCCAGCATCGCGAGCAGGAACGGCACCTGCAGGTTGTCGGCATAGACGTCCTCGGCCCCGCCGGCCGGCAACGACGAGGTCGTCTTGACCTCGCGGGCGACGAGCCGGTCGCCGACGCGGAACACCAGGTCGGGCTTCGTGACGGCGATGACCTCCGCGTCGTGGTCGAAGCCGTGGAGCGCCGTCTCGCTCGCCACGTACGCCACACCGTCCGTCGCGAGCGGGCAGCTCGGGACGTGGTGGCGGAGGTAGGGGTGCGCGATCGCGTAGTCGTCGGCGTCCATGACGGTCGCGGCGAGGCCGATGTCGCCGCCGGGCTCTGGCAGGTCGTCGATGCTGCACCCGGTGCCACGGGCATGCGCGGTCTCGAGCCACGTGTGGACCAGCAGCCCGCGGGTCTGGGCGCCGGAGTACTCGGCGTCGCGCGGCACGCGGGCATCGGCGAGGAACCACTGAGCGGGGCAGCGCTGGTAGCGGTCGAGGTCTGACGGCGACACCGACCGTGAGGCGTAGCCCTTGCTCGGCTGGCCCAGCATCTCGGGCACGGGGATGAGGGCGTCGCAGGCGCCAGCGACCTTGCAGCTCGCGCACTCGCTGCCGGGCACCGCCGTGCCGAGGTCGCCGAGGCTGCCGGCGACATGCTTGGCCTCGGCGGAGAACTCGGCGCCGGCGTCGGCGGGCGTGCCGTCGAACAGCACGGCGATGCTGCCGTCGGCGGCACCGATCTCGACGACCCTGATGCGTACCGGGATGTCCCGCGACGGGTAGCCCGCGGCGACCTGGGCCGCGGTGTGGGTCCACAACAGGTCGTCGTGCGTCGGCTCGACGTGCGCCGTGCCGAGCCGGTAGCGCCGGACCTCGCGCACGCCGTCCTCCGTGCGGTAGAGCGGCCCCCACACCGTCAACGTACGTTCGACCGTGCCGATCGTCGGGTCGGTCTGGAACAGCTGGAGTGGCCCGATCTCGTCCTCGATGTCCCAGTGCGCCTCGAGGATGTTGGTCACCGCGGCGGTGGCGTAGGGGCGCAGCAGGCGGTGGACGCGGCGCCGTTCGAGCTCCTGCGCGATCCAGCCGGCGAGGTGCTGCGGGTCATGGGCCCACTCCGACGAGTGGGACGCGCGCACGAGGTCGGTCACGATGCCGAGGACGAACGTCTTCTCTGAGCCGAACGAGCGGCGCCAGCGCCGGGACTTCACGTCGGGGCGGATCTTGACCGCCAGGTGGCGGGGGCACGAGTCGGCCGAGGCGATGTCGGTCGCGGAGACCTTGAGGATCGAGGGATCCCCGAACAGGTCGAGGGCGTCGATAGTCATGCTGACCCCTCTCCGCGTGGAGTCACGATGATAGGCCGCGCGGCTAGTCGTCGGTGGCATCCTCGGCGTCGAGTCCGGCCGCAGCGGCCAGGCGGCTGCGGGCGCCGTCGAGCCACTGCTGGCAGATGCCGGCGAGGACCTCGCCGCGCTCCCACAACGCGATCGACTCGTCGAGGCTCGTGCCGCCGACCTCGAGCTTCTGCACGACCGAGATGAGCTCGTCGCGCGCCTGCTCGTAGGGGATCTCGGGAGTCTGTGGGTTCTCAGCCATGGGGCATCTCTTCCTTGGTCAGGGTGCGTACGCCCAGGGTGCCGTCGGACACGCGCACCGTGAGCTCGTCGTCGGGGGCGACCTGGTCGATCGAGGTGACGACCGTGCCGTCGGAGAGCTGCGCGACGGCGTAGCCGCGTTCGAGGGTCGCGAGCGGGGACAGCGCGCGTACGCGGGCCAGGTGGTGACCGACCTCGTCGTGCGCCCGGTCGAGTCGGTGGCCCAGCGAGCGGCGGGCCCGGTCGCGGGTCTCGTGGACCAGGTTCTGCTCGGCATCGACCAGCGTCGTGGGGTTGGCCAGCACGGGTCGGGACCTGATCGCGGCGAGCCCCTGCACCTCGCGGCCGAGGATCGCCCGGATCGCGTGCGACGAGCGCCGGCGCATCGCCGAGAGACCGGCGAGCTCCTCGCGGACGTCGGGCACGATGCGCTTGGCGGCGTCGGTGGGCGTCGACGCGCGCAGGTCGGCGACGAGGTCGAGGATCGGGCTGTCGGGCTCGTGGCCGATCGCGCTGACCACGGGTGTCGTGCACGCGTGGACGGCCCGGATCAGCGCCTCGTCGGAGAACGGCAGCAGGTCCTCGACCGACCCGCCGCCGCGGGCGATGACGATGACGTCGATCGAGGCGTCCGCGTCGAGGTTCTTGAGACAGCCCATGACGTCGAGCGCCGAGCCGTTGCCCTGCATCAGCGCGTGGCGGACCACGAAACGTACGTCGGGCCAGCGCAGCTGCGCGTTCTGGAGCACGTCGCGCTCGGCGGCGGAGTTCTTGCCGGTGATCAGCCCGATGCCGCGGGGGAGGAGCGGCAGCGTCTGCTTGAACCGCGGGTCGAACAGCCCCTCGGCGGCGAGCAGCTGCTTGCGGCGCTCGAGCTGGGCCAGCAGCTGGCCCTCGCCCTGCGGCCGGATCTCGCGCAGCTCGAGCGCGAGCTGGCCACGGGGGAGGTAGAACGACGGCTTGGCGTGCACGATGACGCGGGAGCCCTCGGTGATCGGCGTGGGGGAGGCGTCGAGGATCGAGGCGTGGCACGTCGCGTCGATCGACATCTTGGCGACGAGGTCGCGCAGCGTGAGGAAGCAGACGCCTTGGCGGCGGGTCAGCTGGGCGATCTCGGCCTCGACCCAGACCGCTCCGAGGCGGCCGATGTAGCCGTCGATCAGCTGGGAGATCTGCCGCAAGGGCGCGGGTGCGTCCGAGGTCGTCTCCAAGGCCATACCGACACCCTAGGGTGCTGGGCGGACACCGTTAGACTCGTCCACATGTCTTCCACGATCGAGCTCGGCATGCCCCCCGTCGGAGGCAGCGTCCTGCTGGCCGACCCGCGCGGCTACTGCGCCGGCGTCGACCGCGCCGTGATCACAGTGGAGAAGGCCCTCGACCTCTACGGCGCACCGGTCTACGTGCGCAAGGAGATCGTGCACAACAAGCACGTCGTCAACAACCTGCGGGACCGCGGGGCGATCTTCGTCGAGGAGCTCGACGAGGTCCCCGAGGGCGCGACCGTGGTGTTCTCGGCGCACGGCGTCTCGCCGATGGTGCACGCCGAGGCGGCCGAGCGCAGCCTCAAGACGATCGACGCGACGTGCCCGTTGGTGACCAAGGTGCATCACGAGGCGCGGCGCTTCGCCAACGAGGGCTACCGCATCCTGCTGATCGGGCACGAGGGCCACGAAGAGGTCGAGGGCACCGCCGGCGAGGCACCCGACCACATCACCCTCGTGCAGACCCCCGACGACGTCGACGACCTCGAGTTCCCCGAGGGCACGCGCCTGTCGTGGCTGTCGCAGACGACCCTCAGCGTCGACGAGACGATGGAGACCGTACGCCGGCTGCGTGAGAAGTTCCCGCAGCTGGAGGACCCGCCGAGCGACGACATCTGCTATGCCACCCAGAACCGCCAGGTCGCGGTCAAGGAGATCGCCAAGAACGCCGATCTCGTGATCGTCGTGGGCTCGGCCAACTCCTCCAACTCCGTACGCCTCGTCGAGGTCGCGCTCGAGGCCGGCGCCAAGGCGTCCTACCGCATCGACGACATCTCCGAGATCGACGAGGCCTGGCTCGACGGCGTCGAGAACGTCGGCGTCACGTCAGGTGCTTCGGTCCCGGACGACCTGGTGCAGGAGGTGCTGGGCTACCTCGCGGAGCGCGGCCACCCGGGCGCCCAGGCCGTACGCACCGCCGACGAGAGCCTCATCTTCGCCCTCCCGCCGGAGCTCCGCCGCGACATGAAGGCCGCTGCTCAAGCCTGACGCTCCGAAATTTGGCGGCTGAACCACCACGCCGGTCCGTGCGCGTGGTGGTCGAGCCGCCAAATCTCGGCGGTTAGCGTGACGGGTGCACCACCAGGGCTGAGCCGCCGCCTCGGCGTACGGGTTCGGACGCCGCGATGAGCCTGCCGTGGCGGCCGACCTCGATCGTGGCCGCCGCACCGATCTCCGCCGCCGACGTGAACTGGTCGCCCGACGGCGTCAGCGCCTGACCGTACGGCGCCAAGAGGCCCTGGTACGCCGTGATGAACTCCGGCTCCGCCGGCGTCGCGGCAGCGTTGCGCTGCGACGCCCGCGGCGCCGCGACAGCCTCGGGCAGCGTCATGCCCAGGTCGATCCGGTTGAGCAGGATCTGCAGCACCGTCGTGATGATCGTCGCGCCACCCGGCGACCCGACGACGTACTTGACCTTGCCGTTCTTGAGCACGATCGTCGGCGACATCGACGAGCGCGGCCGCTTGCCGGGCTCGATGCGGTTGGGGTCCTTGGGGTCGTAGACCGCGCTGAAGTCGGTCAGCTCGTTGTTGAGCAGGAAGCCGCGCCCGGGCACCGTCATCGCCGAGCCGCCGGTCTGCTCGATCGTCAAGGTGTAGGCCGCGGCGTTGCCCCACCTGTCGACGACCGAGAGGTGCGTCGTGGAGACGTTCTCCGTGTCGGCCTTCTCCTCGTGCTTCGCGGTCGCGCAACCGGATCCGTCGAGCGCGCCCGCGGCGACTGGCTTGGGTGTCGCGTGGTCGGGGTCGATCGTGCACGCCCGCGAGTCGGCGAACTTCTGGCTCAGCAGCGTCGTGGTCGGCACGTCGACGTAGGCCGGGTCGCCGACGTATGCGCCGCGGTCCGCGAACGCCCGTGCCGACGCCTCGAGGTAGAGGTGCAGGCTCTGGGCGAGCTCGGGCCCGCTGCCGAGGTCGTAGTTCTCCAGGATGTTGAGCGCTTCACCGACCGACGTACCACCCGACGACGACGGCGCCATGCCATAGACGTCGAGCCCGCGATAGCTCACCTTCGTCGGGTCCTGCTTCCTGACCTCGTACGCCGCCAGGTCCGCGGTCGTCATCGATCCCGCCGGAGCCGGCAGCGTCGACGCCGGATCCTTGCGCGGGTGCTGCACGACGTCGGCGATCTCGGCGGCCAGCGGACCGCGGTAGAACGCTCCGGGTCCGCGCTTCGCGATCGTGCTCAGGGTCGCGGCGAGCTCGGGGTTGCGGAACCGGGTCCCCACCTGCGGGGCGTCGCCGCCGGGCAGGAACAGCTTGGCGGTGTCGGGGAACGCCGCGAACCGCGCCTTGTTGTCGAGGGTCTGGTTGCGGAACGTGCTGTCGACGACGAACCCCTTGCGGGCCAGCTCGATCGACGGCGCGAGCGTACGGGCCAGTGAGAGCGTGCCGAATCGCTTGAGCGCGGAGTCCCAGGTCGCCAGCGTGCCGGGCACGCCGACCGCGACGCCGGAGGAGACGAGCTGAGGGGTGAACGGGTAGGGCTTGCCGGTCGCCGGGTCGATGAATGCGTCGTGCGTGATGCCGGCGGGCGCCGTCTCGCGGCCGTCGATCGTGCTGACCTTGTGGGTGCGGGCGTCGTAGTAGACGAAGTAGCCGCCTCCGCCGATCCCGGCGCTGTAGGGCTCAGCGACGCCGAGCGCCGAGGCAGTCGCGACCGCGGCGTCGGCGGCGTTGCCGCCCTTGCGGAGCACCTGGAGCCCGATGCGGCTGGCATTCGCATCGACGGACGACACCGCCCCGCCATACCCGTACGCCGTGGAGCCGCTCGCCTTCGCCGAGCTGGGGCCTGCGGTGCTGGTCGCGACGAGTGAGCCGGCCGCAAGCGCTGCGGCGAGGCCGACCCCGAGTCGGCGCGGTGTGCTGATGGACATGCCCATGGCTTCCCCCCGAAAGACAGTCAGTGGTGTCCCATCACGCTAAGCCCAACCCCGACGTCACGCGAGATGACGCCCGAGCGAAGCGAGGGAAGGGTTCCTGGGCGAAGCCCAGGCCGCGACGAAGTCGCGGGCGGCGGCGGAGCCGCCGCTACCCCCACCAGAACGCCACCGCGATGATCGCGTACAGCGCGATCAACGCAGCGCCCTCGAGCCAGTTGGACTCGCCGTCGATCGTGATCACCGTCGCCAGGACGACCGACAGCAACAGGCAGGCGACGAGCAGGGGGCTGAACACCAGCGTCAGGGTCGAGAGCCCGAACGCGACGCTGATCAGCACGAGCGCGGGTGCGAGCACCAGGGCGATCTGGATCGGGCTGTTGAGGATCACCGCGAACGCGTACTCCGACTGGCCCTTGGCGGCGAGCTGCACGCCGACGATGTTCTCGATCGCGTTGCCGGCGATCGCGACGACGACGAGCCCGGCGAACACCTGCGAGACGTCGAGCGCGTCCATCGCGGGCTCGAGGGCATCGACGAACCAGTCGGAGACGAACGCGGCGAGGGCGCTGGCGATGGCCAGCAGGCCGATCGCGAGCCCGACGTTCCACCGCGGCGCCTCGGCGTGCGGGTCAGCCGTGTCGGTCGCGCCGCGCTTCAGGGACGCGGGCAAGGACAGCGCGAACAGCGCCAGCAGCACCACGGCCACGATCACCGAGAACGCCTTCTCGTGCGCGACGGCAGGCGTGTGGAGCCCGTGCGCAAGGGAGGGGATCGCCATCGCCGACACCGACAGCAGCATGAGGACCGCGATCGTACGGGCGCGCTCCGAGTCGAGCCGTTGCGTCCCGTGCTTCAGGCCGCCGACGACGAACGCCAACCCGAGGACGAACAACAGGTTGGCCAGGACGGAGCCGACCAGTGCCGCCTTGACCACGTCGACCAGGCCGGCGCGGAGCGCGAAGATGCAGATGAACAGCTCCGGCAGGTTGCCGAGGGCCGACTGGAGCACGCCGGTCGCGCCCGGACCGAACCGGTCGCCGAGCTGCTCGACGCTCCGCCCGACCAGCGTGGCGAGCAGGGTGACCGCGACGGCGGAGACGACGAACGCGACGACGGCGGTCCAGTCGGCGTAGTGGGCGATCCCGGCGAGCACGACGGCGATGCCGCCCCCGCCCAGGATGATGAGGTCCGAGCGGATGAACGTCGGCGACGAGGTCAGGCTGGTCATGGCTCGATCGTGGCAGACGCGCGCGGACGGTGCTGGACGCCACTGAGAGAATGGACCCGTGCACACCGCCCTGACGCTCGTGACCCTGCTGGCCATCGTCGTCACGGTCAGCGCCGCGGCCGGCCGCTTCAAGATCTCGGCGCCCTTGGTGCTGATCGTCGTGGGAATCATCGGGTCCTACCTCGAGTTCGTCCCCGACTTCAAGCTCACCCCTGAGATCGTGCTGGTGGGCCTGCTGCCACCCCTGCTGTACGCCGCGGCGATCCGCACGTCGCTGATCGACTTCCAGACGTACCGGCGGCCGATCGCGCTGCTGAGCGTCGGACTGGTGCTGTTCACGACGGTGGGCGTGGGACTCGTCGTCTGGGCCATGCTCGACGTCAAGCTCGCCGTCGGCCTTGCGCTCGGTGCGGTCGTGGCGCCGCCCGACGCCGTCGCCGCGACCGCCATCGCCCGCCGGGTCGGCCTGCCGCGCCGGGTCGTCACGATCCTCGAGGGCGAGAGCCTGGTCAACGACGCCACCGCGATCGTCACGCTCCGCACCTCGATCGCGGCGATCTCCGGCACCGTCAGCGTGTGGCAGGTCGGCGGCGGGTTCCTGGTCTCGGCGATCGGCGGCGTCGCCATCGGGCTCGGGGTCGCGTTCGTCATCGGCCACATCCGCAAGCTGATCCAGGACGACGTGACCGACGTGGCGGTGTCGCTGCTGACGCCGTGGATCGCCTACCTGCCGGCCGAGGAGATCCACATCCCCGGCATGGACTCGCAGCCCTCGGGCGTGCTGGCGGTCGTCGTCGCCGGGGTGATCCTCGGGCACAAGTCGCCGCGCATCCAGTCGGCGTCGTCGCGACTCTTCGAGCGCACCAACTGGACCACGATCTCGTACGTCCTGGAGAACGCCGTCTTCTTGCTGATCGGCCTCCAGATCCGGTCGATCGTGGACGACCTCAGCAACAGCGAGCTGTCGGCCACCCGTATCACCTGGTCGTGCGTGGCGGTGCTCGCGGCCGTCATCGTGCTGCGCATCGTCTGGGTGTTCCCCGCGACCTACCTGCCGCGGATGATCCCCAGGATCGCCGAGGCCGAGGCGCGGCCCACCCCGCAGGCGGCGTTCCTCGTCGCGTGGACCGGCATGCGCGGTGTCGTCACGCTGGCGGCGGTGTTCCTGCTGCCCGAGGACACGCCCGAGCGCGAGGTCCTGGTGCTGATGGCGTTCGTCGTCACCGTCGGCACCCTCCTGATCCAAGGGCTGACGATCCCGATGTTCGTGCGCTGGCTCAAGGTGCCCGGCCCGGACATCCAGGAGGACCACCTCCAGGAGGCCACGGTGCTGCAGTCCGTGACCGATGCCGGCATGGCCTATCTCGACGACGAGGTCGACGACTCGGTGTCCGACGCCGTCATGCACCGCCTGCGCGAACGTGCCATCGATCGTACGAACGCCGTGTGGGAGCGGCTCGGTGGCGCGGAGACGCCGAGCGCTCAGTACTCCCGCATCCGCGGCGAGATGATCAGGCGCGAACGCGACGAGCTGCTCCGCATCCGCAAGCTCGGCACGGTCGACCAGGCGGTGCTCGCCCAGGTCATGAACGCGCTCGACGTCGAGGAGTCGATCCTCGACGTGGCTTCCCAGGACGAGTCGACCGCCGACCGCGAGGAGGACCTGCGCCCGTCAGATCCGGGCGCGCCGTGCGAGCACCTGGCGAACGCCTGCTCGTTGCCCAACCCGGTGACCCCGACCGGCTGCGAGGAGTGCCTCGCCGAGGGTGGCGACTGGGTGCACCTGCGGCTCTGCATGGACTGCGGTCACGTCGGCTGCTGCGACTCGTCGGTGGGCAAGCACGCCACCCAGCACTACGAGTCGGCGCAGCATCCCGTCATCCGCAGCTTCGAGCCCGGCGAGGCCTGGCGCTGGTGCTACATCGACCAGGCCAACGGCTGACGCGAACGTTCAGTCGCGGCGATCCCCGAGGATGCGCAGCGCGATGACGCCGAGCGCCAGCCCGTGCCCGATCACGAGCGTCAGGCCGTGGTCGATCACCGTGCCGATGAACCGTCCGACAAGACCAGCGTCCTTGGCCAGCCCGTCGACGTGAATCGCTGACGGGTCGACCATGCAGATCAGCAGCAGGCTGCCGAGCAGCAGCGCTGGGGGCAGGACACCGGCCGGAAACAGCGAACGTACGTCCACCGCCAGCGGCACGGTCACGGCGATCAGGACGAAGCCGACCGAGAACAGGAGCCCGAGCTGGCCGTCCATCAGGTCGAGGACGATGATCCCGGCCATCGCGAGGCAGGCGACGACGATCGCCTGGCGAGCGCTCAGATCGCGTTGCGCCATGGCTGAGGGTGTGCGCGACACCGCCTGCGACATGCTTCGACGGTAGTTCACCGACACCTCAGGACACCGGCATTGCCGCGGGGTGTCGGCCCTGTACGGTGTAGCCCGACGCAGATGCGACAGGCTGACAACTCGTGGGTGCGGCATGAGAAGGACAATTGCGGCGATGGTTGTCGCAGGTGGGCTGGTTGTCTCGATGGCGGGCTGTGACGGGTCGCACGACAAGGTCTCGGTTTCGCCGGTGAAGTCGGTCGCGACGACGACGGCCCCCACGGGCGGCCCCACCACGTGGCGCAACGTGAAGGTCCTCTCGAAGTCGGACGACTCACGCTCGCACACGTTCGCCTTCGCTGGGGAACGCGGACGCACTCGCGTCAACTACCAGCTGGCTGATGCCGCCTCGATCACGATCCTGGTGGTCGGCCCCGACGGCAACGTCGTCGACAGCCTCGAGAACACCGCGGGAGGCGAGGGCAGCTTCTCCCTCGACCTCGCTGCACCGGGGGACTACTCGCTCAAGGTCACGAACCCCAAGCACGTGCCCTACAGGATCAGCGTCACTCAGCGCATCTCCGGCTAGCCTGCATCCGTTCCACACGACTGAAGAGAATGGCATTCCACGTGATCGAGACCGAACGACTCACCCTTCGACCGTTCACTCCCGAGGACGCCGACTTCCTCTACGACGTCTTCAGCCGGCCCGAGGTCGCTCGGTGGAGCGGCGACGGCGTGCCCATCGCCGATCGTGACGAGGCGCTCAGGCGCATCGCGGGCCAGCCCAAGCGCGCCGGCGACCACCCAGCCGCGGGCATCTTCCACGTCAGCGTCAGGGAGACCGGTGTCCCAGCGGGCCTGGTGCTGTTCGCGCCGCTGCCGCCGAGCGAGGGCGTCGATCGCGACGACATGGAGGTCGGCTGGCACTTCCACCCCGATGCCTGGGGCAACGGCTACGCCACCGAGGCGGCGCAGGCGCTCGTCGACCGCGGCTTCGCGGCCGGGTTGGGCGAGATCTACGCCGTCACCCACCCGGACAACGCCGCCTCGCAGGCCGTCTGCCGGCGGCTCGGCATGACCGACCTCGGCCTCAGGTCGGAGTGGTACGACGTGGAGCTCCGCGCGTTCCGCATCGATCAGCCGCGCGAGTAGCTCAGCGCCCGGATCTCGTCGGCGACCCGCTCGGGCTCGTCGAGCGGGAGGAACGTACGTCCGTCGTCGACCTCGACCAGCTCGGCGTTGTCACCGAACGCCTGGCGGAGCCGCTGGCCGTCGGCGAGCTTGAAGAACCGGTCGGCGGTGCCCCACACCAGTCGTACCGGCTTGCCGAACGCGCCGAGCCGGGTCGAGACGTCGAGCAGCTCGGCCGGCTTGACCTTGCGAAGGAACTTCGCGGTGTCGCGGCGCACCTCGGCGTCGCTCAGAGACGGGGTGATCCAGCGCCTGGTCAGCGCGGGGTCAAGCGGCTTGGCCACAAGCCCGCCGAAGCCCAGCATCGAGTGCCGGAGCATCCGCGGCCGCATCGTTGCCATCATGGCGCGCAGCCGCATGGGGCTCCGGCCGGTCTTGACGATCAGCCCGAACGGCGCCGGCGGGAACTTGTCGAACGCGTCGCAGTTGGTCAGCACGAGGCGGCCGATGCGCGCATGGTCGGTGTCGACCAGGAACTGGCACAGCGCGCCGCCGGTGTCGTTGCCCACGAGCGTCACGTCGGTCAGGTCGAGCGCCGCCATGAAGTCGGTGATCAGGCGCGCGATGTCCCGGGGGGACAGGTCCGCGTCGGCGCTGAGGGCGATCGGGTGCGAGCCGAGCGGGAGGTCCGGGGCGTACGACCGGATGCCTTCGGCAGCGAGCCGGTCGGCGACCCCGGTCCACAGCTCGTGGTTGACCAGCAGGCCGTGCACGAACACGACCGGAGGAGCAGCGCTGTCCTGGGGGCCGGCGACCCGGTAGTTGACCTGCCCGAACGGTGTGTCGACGGTCGCCATGATTCTCCTTCGCGGGTACGGTGAGAGCGTGCTCCGACTAACATACATACAGACTGTATGAAAGATCAACCGCGTACCCAGGCCCAGCGATCGGCCGCCACGCGCGACGCCCTCGTCCGGGCCGCGCGTCCGCTGTTCGCCGCCGACGGCTTCGGCGCCGTGAGCGCCGAGGCGATCGCCCGCGCCGCGGGGGTCACCCGCGGCGCGATGTATCACCAGTTCGCCGACAAGACCGAGGTCTATGCCGCGGTGCTCGAGGTCATCGAGGACGAGATCATGGCGCGCATCAGCGCTGGCATCGCGGACGCCGACCAGGACGACCTCGTCGAGGTCATGAAAGTGGGCGCGCGCATCTGGCTGGACGCATGCGCGGAGCCGGCGGTGCACCAGATCGTGCTGATCGAGGCGCCGTCCGTCCTCGGCTGGGAGCGGTGGCGCGAGGTGAGCCTGCGGCACGGCATGGGCATGGTGCAGGCGTTGATCCAGGGTGCCATCGAGAGCGGCCGCATCCCGGCGCAGCCCGTGCTCCCGCTGGCCCACGTGCTGATCGGTGCGCTCGACGAGGCGGCGATCTATCTCGCCCGGTCCGACGGCTCTGCCACGACCCGCACGGAAGTCGACACCCTCATCGATCGGCTGGTCGACGCCCTCTTCGCCTGACCACCAGCCGCGGGCGGCGACTCCGGTGCCAGCCCGTACGATTGATCCTTGTGGCTCTCAGCATCGGCATCGTCGGACTCCCCAACGCGGGCAAGTCGACCCTCTTCAACGCCCTGACCAAGAACGACGTCCTCGCGGCGAACTACCCGTTCGCGACGATCGAGCCCAACGTCGGTGTGGTCGGTGTGCCCGACCATCGGCTCGGCAAGCTCGCCGAGATCTTCGGCTCGGAGCGCCAGCTCCCCGCGACGGTCCAGTTCGTCGACATCGCCGGCATCGTCCGCGGCGCCTCGGAGGGGGAGGGGCTCGGCAACAAGTTCCTCTCGCACATCCGTGAGTCCGACGCGATCTGCCAGGTCACCCGCGTGTTCCGCGACGAGGACGTGACCCACGTCGACGGCAAGGTCTCGCCCGCCGACGACATCGAGACGATCTCGACCGAGCTGATCCTCGCCGACCTGCAGACCCTCGAGAACGCGCTGCCGCGTCTCGACAAGGAGTCGCGCAAGGACAAGTCGCTCGTGCCCGCGTTCGAAGCCGCCAAGGAAGCGCAGGCCGTGCTCGAGGGTGGCAAGGGTGCGTTCCAGGCCGGTCTCGACCTCGACGCGATCCGCGACCTGCACCTGCTGAGCGCCAAGCGCCAGCTGTTCGTCTTCAACTGCGACACCGACGAGCTCAACGACGATGACCTCAAGGCCCGGATGCGCCAGATCGTCGCGCCGGCCGAGGCGATCTTCCTCGACGCCAAGTCCGAGGCCGAGCTCGTCGAGCTGGGCGACGACGAGGAGGCCGAGGCGATGCGCGCCGAGATGCTCGCCGACATGGGTGTCGACGAGCCCGGCCTCGACGCGCTGGCCCGCGTCGGCTTCGACACGCTGGGTCTGCAGACCTACCTCACCGCCGGCCCCAAGGAGTCGCGCGCCTGGACGATCCCCAAGGGCGCGACCGCCCCGCAGGCCGCCGGCGTCATCCACACGGACTTCGAGCGCGGCTTCATCAAGGCCGAGATCGTCTCGTTCGACGACCTCGTCGAGGCCGGCACGATGGCCGCGGCCAAGTCGGCCGGCAAGGTCCGCATGGAGGGCAAGGACTACGTCATGGCCGACGGCGACGTCGTCGAGTTCCGCTTCAACGTCTGAATCGCCGCGTTTGCGCAGGTCAGAGGCCTGCCGAGGGCTGGCGGTCCGCAAACAGTCCGCAAAATGTTCCGAGCTGCTCAGGCGAACGGCAGCGGCGCCGGCGTTCAACGACGTCATGAATATGAGTGGCTATTGCCTGCCTGCGGGTCGCACGCTGCAACTGCCCTTCTTTCGTCGGGCCCGTAAGCCCTGGCTGCGCCCTGAACCCGCACCGTCGCTAGTCGGCCTCGCGTTCGTCGACTGGAGGCGGCCTGACGGTCGCCAGGCCATCCGCCCGCGCCCGCAGCATCATGCTGGTGTCGAAGGTTACGAGCGTGACCTTTCGCGAAGCCTCGATCCCGAGAGCGAGGGCCCGATCGATGAGCTCGCGATCTGCGTCGGGCATACGGGTGTGCCGAGGCGGATCTAACAACAAGTGCATGCTGGTGTCGTCCGTGGACGTCCCAGGGACCAGGTTGGCGCTTCCCCGTGGGTCCGCGAACAGTTCCTCCAAGGTGCGGAGCGTCTGCCTCGCGCGCCCGCGAGTCGGCGCGCGGTCCCATTTGCGCTTGTCAAGCTCGTTGACTACCAAGATGGGGATGACCAAACGAACCATGCTGTCTGAAGCGATCGACCTCCAATCGACCTGCTCGATCGGCAACTTATGGTGCAGCAGCACATTCGTGTCTGGAACGAGGATCGTGCCGCGGCGCATTCGCCAGCGACGTCGCGCCATATTCAAGTCTTCTACTGCGCCGCTCAGAACCTTGCGCCGCTCCTCGAGCTCGGTGTTCACCAACGTGTGAAGTGCCTCATTCGCAGCCGGGTCGATTCCGCAGAGCACCCAATGGCGCTGAGTCAAAATCAGGTGATCGACATCGTCGGGCGAGACGACTTGACCCAGACTATTCGCGGCCTGTGTTGCCCAGCGCAGGTATTCACTGAGTTGCTCGTACTTGTTGCCTGGCCCTAGCGCGCTCAACTTGTTCAAGTGTTCGGTCAAGGTATTGATCGTGGCATCCAATGAAGCGCCGGGCAGCATTGCTAGAGGCATTGGCGCATTCTAGGAGACCGGGCGGCACTTGGATGCGGACCTCCGATTCTTGCGGCGGCCTGGTGGCATGGGCCGACTTCAAGACATGCGCGTCGGGCGCCACGGCATCTTCTGTGTTGGGTACGCTGACCAGCAATGTCTACTAATGACGTGCCGGCTGTTGACTTGGACAACCTCGAGGTCGAAGAGTTGGAATCGGCCCCTGACACCCTTCCGGGTGAAATTGACGAGCCATTCGATCCTCGCCGCATCGAGGTGGTCACCAAAGGCATGACGGTTGACTTGCTCCTCAAACGGTTCAGGCAGGACGAACTGACGCTTCAGCCAGACTTCCAGAGGTCGGCGGTGTGGAACCGGTCCGCTCAGAGCCGTCTCATTGAGTCGATGCTTGTCCGCCTCCCGCTTCCCCTGTTCTATTTTGATGCTTCCGATGATGACAATTGGTTGACGGTCGATGGACTGCAGCGGTTGACCGCCATCAAAGAATTCGTGATCGACAAGGTGTACGTTCTGCAGAATCTCGAATTCCTTTCAGACTTCGAAGGAATGAGTTTCGACGAGTTGCCGCGAGCCTTCCAGAGACGAATCGAAGAGACCGAGTTGCAGGTCTCGCTGATTCAGGCTGGCACTCCGGACGGACTGAAGTTCAATCTTTTCAAGCGGATCAACACCGGTGGAATGCCGCTATCTCCGCAGGAGATCCGGCATGCATTGAATCAGGGTCCGGCGACCAAACTGTTGGAGGAGTTGGCGACGAGCGACGCCTTCCTCCAAGCGACAACCGGCGGTGTCGCCCCGCTCCGGATGGGGGACCGTGAACTCGCGCTCCGATTTCTGGCTTTCTACCGGGTAGGCGCGAAGGGGTATTCGACGAAGGACCTTGACCTCTTTCTGCACAACGAAATGCAAGACCTGAACCAAACGGATCCTGGGGAGTTTGTGTCACTCCGGGAGCACTTCTACGAGTCGATGAGCCTCGCGCACGACGTATTAGGAAGGCACGCGTTCCGAAAGGTCTTTAGCGTCGATCAGGAATCAAGATCGCCCATCAATAAGGCACTTTTCGACGCATGGTCTGTTGGCTTTGCTCGGCTCACGAAGAAGCAGCGGGCGACCGCTCGCCAGCGGTCCACCGAGGTCTTTCAAGGCTACGTTGATCTACTTGCGAATGACCTTGAATTCCTGTCCGCGGTCTCACAAGGCACTGGACAGCCGGCCAAGGTTGCCCTCCGACTGAATCGAGTGCAGGAATTTCTCGTGAGAGTGGTCAAATGATCAAAAAGTATGAGGTCTCAAACTTCAAGTCCGTCGCCCACGCGTCGCTGGACCTGACCAAAGCGAACGTGTTGCTTGGCCTCAATTCATCCGGGAAGTCCTCCCTGATTCAGCCCCTTCTTCTTCTAAGGCAATCGGCGGTCGTCGGTTCACTGAGAGACCAACGCGTGTCACTAAATGGGCCGCTTGTAAACCTTGGTACCGGGCAGGATGTGTTGTCAGAGTTCGCTTCTGACGAAGTAAGCACAGTGTCGTGGGATGGAACGACGGTTCGGATGCCGTATGTACCCACAGCGAGCGAACTAACTGTTGAAGTGTCCGGGGGAATTCGAGACGACGAACCTCCGCTCAGTAACTTCATCTATATATCGACGGCTCGAATACCTCCCCAAGTGCTCTATGGAAGACACCACCAGTACGAAAGCGCCTCACCAATGGTCGGTGCGCAGGGCGAGGATGCGCCCGGCTACCTGGCTGTGCACGGCAACTCGAATCTCGGAGGAGATCGCACGCAGCGAGACAAGGGCGCAACGGGAACGCTTTTGGAGCAGGTCACAACGTGGATGGGCAGAATTTCGCCTGAGGTTTCACTAAGCCTGAACGAGCTTGATCAACTCGATGGTCTGGAACTTCGGTTCGAATTTGACGGACAAGCCGGCGTACGTACAAGGCCATATCGAGCCGGCAACGTTGGGTTCGGACTGTCGCATTCGCTCGGCGTGGTCCTGGCGTTGGTAGCAGCTGAAGCTGGCTCCCTTGTTGTGCTTGAAGGACCGGAAGCTCATTTGCATCCTAGGGCGCAGCGCTTTCTTGGTCACCTCATCGGGCAGGCGGCCGGAGATGGCGTACAGGTGATCGTCGAGACCCATAGTCAAGAGGTCGTACGCGGGATGTCTTCTGCGGTCTCTTCCGGGTGGTTGCCGCGACCCGATTTCACGGTGCACTACTGCATTCGCGATTTGGCTGAGACCAAGGTTGCGCAAATTCAAGCGGGTCATGACGGACGCCTCAAGCATGTTGGGGGGTACGACCGGATTCCCGAGGAGTACTACGCCGAATTCAGTCCGTGAGGTTGTTGGTAGCGCGACGTGCTTGGCAGGCCCGGGGGATTGCTGTTGCTCCACGGCCTTCTCGCGCCGCTCCATTCGACTTTGCTGGACTCATCTCGCGTTGGGCCTGCTTCGTGACTATCTCAAAGGCTTTCAACCCCAGTTCGATCGCCTAGCGAGACCTCCATGATCGACTGTGCGGCTGCCCGCGTGCGGTCTTCGGCGGTGGGCCACAGGTGGGCATAGGTGTTGAGTGTCGTGGTGGCCTTGGCGTGGCCGAGGGAACGTTGGACGGTGACGACGTCGCAGCCTGCTGCGATGAGGCCGGAGGCGTAGAAGTGGCGCAGGTCGTGGAGCTTGATACCGCTGAGCCCGGCGGCCTGCAGAGCCTTGCGCCACCAGTAGCCGACCGTGTTCTGGTGAGGTGGCTCGTCGTCCTCGCCGAACAGCCATTGCTCGTCGCCGACGGTGCCAATGTCGGCGACGTGTTGGGCGAGGAGATCGATCAAGCCGTCGGCGAGGTGGACGATTCGCTCTGATCCGTACTTTGGAGCCCGGACGTCGATGGCACCGCCGGTGACGCGTTGCACCTGCCGACTGACGTTGAGCGTCTTCCGCACAAAGTTCACGTCAGTGAGCTGGACCGCGGCAGATTCGCCGAGACGTAGTCCGGCGAAGGCGCACAGCGCGATGAACGTTCGCGCCTGCTCCTCGGCGACGGCCATGAGCAGGCCGACTTCCTCAGGGGTCGGGATCGACATCGCTGCGTCAGCCCGTCGGCGTCGAGGCAGACGAACGGTGTCGGTGGGGTCCATCCCGATGACGCGATCCCTGACGGCGGCGCGGAACACTGATCGCACGTTGACGTACCGGGTCTTGATCGTGCCGGGCGCCAGCCCTGCGGCGTCCATCGACTTAATCCACACCTCGACGTCCGAGCGACGGATCTGGCGCATCGGCTTGTCGCTGAACGGGACCGAGCGCGCGGCGAGCGACATCGCCACGACCGTGCCCGGCGCCCAGATCTGACGCGCCGACCACGCGCCGTAGAAGGCCGCGAACGTGATCTGTCCGGCCCTCGGGTCTGCATATGTCCCGGTGACGACGGACGTGGTGACCTGGTCCAGCCAGAACTGGGCGTCGACCCTGCGGTCGAAGTGCCGGGTTCGTTCCTGGCCCGTCTCGTCGCGATAGCGCGCGCGCCATTTCCCATTCGGCCGTCGTGCGATGTTTCCAGCCATCACGGGCTCCTTTCCGGCGTCTTGCTCGGATGGTCCGCCAGATCATCGGCGGAGCGCATTGCTCAATCGCCGACCTGTGGATGGCGGGACTGTTCGTCGAGCCAGTGGACAACCTCGTTGCGCCAGTAGCGGACCGATCGTCCGATGCGGAAGCCGTGCGGCCCCGTGCCGAGGTGTCGCCAGTAGCGCAGCGTCGCTTCCGGGACGCGGACTAGGGCGGCGACCTCCTTCAACGTCATTAGGTCGTCGTCGGCATGGGGAAGGTCGCGGTGCAGGGAAGATGGTGTGGTGCTCACGATGGTTCTCCTTGAACTGGGCCGGTAGGCCACGACTTTGGTTGGTTCCCAAACTGGGCAGGGGATGTCGCCGGTTTTGTTCCCCCGGGCTCGAATTCCGAGGGGGAACGTTTGGGCGCGACCTGTGTTGTCGCAGGTCAGGGGAACGTTCCCCCGAAAGTTGCGAACTTTTACGGATAGGGCGCCAGAACAAGTCAGATTGAGGTCGATAAGGTCGCCTTATGGCTCTGCTGGCCGAGTATCGCGACGCGCGACGTGACGAGGATGTCGCACGGCTGCGTCGTGTCATCGCGTTGCGCGCCATGGTCGCCACGGGCTTGAGTCAGCGGCAGGTCGCCAATGCGTTGGGCATCTCGCAACCTGCCGTGAGTCAGCAGCTCCGCTCCGCGCCTAACCTCGATGGCGTTCATCCGGAGGAGCTGCTCAAGGCGGCTGCGTCCGTCCTCACGACGTTGGCAACAGAGCGTGGTTACGAACGCCTGGCGATGTTCGGCTCGGTCGCGCGTGGAGAGGCTCGTCAGGACTCCGACATCGACCTCATCGTAGAAGCGCCGGCCGGTACGTCGTCGTTCGAGTTCGTCAGGTTCAAGCAGTTGATCGAGCAGGTCCTCGGCCGTGAGGTCGACCTGATCTCGTACGGGGGACTGACGCCGACGATGGACGACGACGTCCGCCGGGATGCGGTGCTGCTGTGATTCAGAAACCGATGCTCGGGCTCGACCCGGGACGACGGGACATGGTGGGGAGGGGTTCGGGCCGTCGACGCGTTCCGCGTGCTGATTGGTCACGCTCGGCGAGTCGCTGAGGATCGATGTAGGGCTCGTACTTGGCTGCTTCTTCGGCGGCGAGTCGGCCGGCGTGCGCCGGTCCGAGGTCGGCACGGTTGCGGGCGAAGGTGAGGAGCCATTGCTGGCGGGCATCGTCGAGATTCTCGGCGACGAGGTGCGCGGTGTTGGCCTCTCGGCCGCGGGTCATGGCGACGTAGGCCGATGCCGCACCGGTGTGTTCGCCGAGCATCAGGTGGGCGGTGCGGGTGGTCTCACCCTGGGCACCGTAGACGGTCGAGGCGTAGGCGAGTTCGACGTACTGGCGTGCATATCCAGCCGGGACCTGGCGTGTGCCTGCCTTCCCTGTGAGCTGGACGGTGCCGTCGTCGCGCAACGCGGTGACGGTCCAGGTGTCGCGGTTGGCGACGCCGAGCTCGGATGCGTTGCGTCGGGTCGCCACACGGTCACCGACCCCGATCCGCTCACCGTCATGGGTGATGAGTGCGCGGGAGTCGTCGATGTGTCCGCTGGCGATGAGGCGGCCGCGGACTGCTTGGTTGAGGTCGGCTACTTGTTCGCGGGTGTCCGCCACGACGAGCGCTCCGGTCGTGGCCGCGTCACCAGCGAGCGCAGCGGTGCGCGATGTTTCGTCGGCGTACAGGACGACCTGACCACGTCTGAGGAGCTGGTCGAACACCGTCTCTGGGTGCTCGCCAGAGCGCATGGCGAGGCTGAGGGCCGCGTAGTCGGGATCGGTGAATCGGTGAACCCCGTCCAGCGTCACCGTCGCCTCTGGATCGACCCACCGCGCCGCAAGATCGAGGACGCCACCGCGTCCGACGGCAGGCAGTTGGTGACGGTCGCCGATCAGGGCGAGCCGTGCGCCGGTCTCGTCAGCGATGACCGTCAGTGCTCGTGCCGTGTCCTGGTCCAGCATCCCTGCCTCATCGATCAGCAGGAGGTCGCCGCGACGCAGGCGGGCGTCGTCGGATGGGATCGAGGGTTTGCGGCTCCACCGACCGTCGTCGTCCCACGAGAAGCCGTACTGATGGGCAAGCCACGCTGCGGAGTACGCCTTTGTACCGATCTCCGCAGCGGCGACGTGTGCCGCCTTCAGAGTCGGCGTGACGACCATCATTCGCTCGCCGGCATGAGTGAGGGCGGCCCCGGCGGCTGCGAGAGTTGCCGTCTTGCCGGCGCCAGCAGCTCCCTCGATCACGACGAGCCGGTAGGTCCCGGCCAGACGGGCAACTGCTTGCGTCTGCGCTTTATCCAGGTTCTCGACGTCGACCGGCTCAGGCAATCCCGGCAGCGACGCACGTGAAGCGAACGATGCGCTCAGGTCGGCCTCCACCGCGAGCACGTCGCGGGAGGTGAGAGACCGGATGTGCTCGGGTACGCCGTCGTTCTCGAGCATCGACACGGATGCCGCGACAGTGCGCGCGGTCAGATCTTCGGCCAGCTCGATCCGCACAGCAGGGTCAGCGACGACCCCCTTGCTAGCGATGAGCTGCTCGACCGAGCCGCGCACGTCGGCGGCGTTCCACGCCGATCGCTTCGTGCCGAGTCGCGCCAGGACCGCGGCGACGGCTTCGTCTCGGTCGAGAGCGCCCGTACGCGTCGCGGGCAGACTCGCTGGGTGTGTGGGGGAGCGGAACCCGAGCTGGTGCAGCTCATCGACCCACCGGTCTGTCAGCTTCGCGCCGTCGGTCGGGATGACCTTGTCGGGGCGTGCCTCCGACCAGGCGCGGCGGTCCCAGGTGCGCAGGAGGTCCCGGCTAGGCTCAGCGCCGGGGTGGGTGTCACGCCACGCGGCCTCGTGCCGCTCGATGTTCTTTCCGATCTGGCGGGCTCGAGCCGAGAACGGCCCGGCGAAGCCGGCCAGCTCGTTCACCTCTCCTGTCTGGCTGTCGAGGGAGAAACTTCGTTTGGCGAGCGCCTGTCGAAACTGCGGGTCGCACATCACTGCTGCGTGGCCGATGCCGTTGATCGCGTCGATCATGTCGCGGACGCCCACGGTGTGGAGGCCTCGCCACTTGCCCGCGGCCCAGACGCGGGCGTTGATCTGCAGGTGCAAATGACGATGTGGGTCGCCCGCGCGTGAGGTGTAGTGGCGGACGGTCGCGGCCTCGATCCGCTCGACCGGCACCTGCACCTGCCGTCCGCGTGGGCCGACGCGGGTCGTCGCGTGTTGTGCCAGCCACCCGATGATCTGTCGGGCGGCTCTGTCCTGGGCTGCGTCGTAGGCTTCGGCGATCTTCGGGTCGAGAGCCGCAGCCAGCGACCAGGTCTTCGGACCGTTGACCACGAGTTCGACGAATCGCACAGCCGAGGTGTCCTGGCGCAGTCGGCCGCGCGGTTCGCCGCTCAGCGGATCACGGCCGGCCACCCACGCCTCGTACATGTCACCGTCGAGCGCACCGACGGCCTCGATCCCATCGGGTGTGGCGACGAATCGTTCAGCCAGCCCGGTGCCCTCGGCGAGGTAGTAATCGTCCACGCGTGCGTGATCGGTCTCGACGTAACTGCGGGCGGCAGCCGGGTTGCCGCGGTAGACCTTCACACCACCATGCACGACTCATCACCCCCAACGACGTTCAACGACAGGCCCGAAAATGCGTCGTGGGCCGCCCGTTGTCGGGCGACCCATCTACGTCCTTCGTAGCATGCGTGCCGGACGATTTGAAGGCTTCAAGGACGATGTTTGACACTGAAATCTCAGTGATTATGCGGAAACAGTTGATAGTGATTGAACGTGCTGGGTGAAGTGTCAGCCGTGGAGGAGGAGGTCGAGCGCGTCGACTGCATCTTGCCGCTCGGCCGGGGCGAGGGTGGTCCATTGGGTGGGCCGGCGAGAAGCCGGCCGGCCCGACGGCGGCGAGCTGCTAACTCCCTCGCGAGCGTCGACGTGTCGACCTAACACGATGGTGCGTCGTCTGCGCTGTCGAGATAGCCGATCCCGATGATCGATGAGTTGATCGATTTGAGATCGGGACTGAGGTCGCCATCGTCGGTGGTGTGGACGAGTGCGACCGAGATGCCGTCGGTCAGGTCGTGATCGGCTTTGCTGATGCGAGCCAACGTCTTGCTGCGGTACTCAATCTGGATGCAGGTCGCGAACTTGCGTTGCCAAAGCTCGGTAGTGTCGCTGGGCAGCTGATCGAGGATCAATTGTTTCGCCTCAGTGGGAGAGGTGCCTGGCGGGAAGTTTTGGTAGTAGCTGTCGACGTGGCCCTTGTCTGTGCGGGTGACACCATTGAAGCGGTATGACCCGACTGCGGCCGAGTCCAGAGATCCGTCTTTGTCGTAGACCGCACCCTTGGCGAACTTCGTCCCACGGGCCTCGGAGTGGTGTTGATCCCACACTTTGCTGGTCGCTCCGTATCCCGTCAGGGAGCTCGCGGGATCTCTCGACGTCGTTGCGATCGGTGTGGGAGTGGACCTCTCTGGTGACGAGCTGCGTGAGGCGCTTGGCGCTGCGTTTGGGTCGTCCTGCGAGGTGCTGCAGGACGCGCCAAAGGCAAACATTGCCAGCACGATGGAGGTTGAGAGCCAGGCGCGCATCGGGTGATCGTTTCATGACGATGACAATTGGGTGCGGGTTTTGACCCGGTGGCCGCGCGACCCTTGTTCGAGATTCCTCCGCGAACAGGTCCGATCCTCCCGCCAATGCCCATCTTCCTTTCCCAAGTTCACTGCGACGACCTGCTAGCTCCCATTTGCGGGTCGAGCTGCCTGTTCCGTCTGGGCGACGTGGTTCCATCAGCACTGTGACTTCTGGAATCTGCCCACTGTGCGGCACTGAACAAGGTGAGTTCGCTCTAGGGGAAGGGCCGTTCTCACTGCGGCAGCGTGAGGTGTTCAAGTACGCCTGCGATGCGTGCCTTCACTACGGAATGGTCGGCGAGCACCAACTTGTCGACGATCTCTGCGACAGCGTGATCCGCGAAACGGTCCCGGGCATCGTGGCCATCGTGGGTGAGTCCCCGTGGACGGCATGGCTTCCGTTTCGGCACGGAGAACGATTCGATGATGACGAAATGCTTGAGTTGCTCCGCCTCGGTCGACGGTTGCCGCCATTGGAGGCTATCCGGGGCGTGTATGGCGGCTGGGGGAACGTGGTGGGCGTTGCGGGATACGCGGACGTCCCCCCTCCGTCCTCTCGCGGAATCAGGAGCACGGCCAATGACGGGCATGCCTGCTTTTCGCAAGGAGAACGTCTCTTAGATGACTGGTTTGAGGCCAACGGCGTCGAACACTCGCGAGAGCCGATGTACCCAGGCAGTCGGTTCCGTGGCGATTTCCTGATCGGTCAGCAGATCGTGGAGTTCTTCGGGATGGCTGGTGACGCGGGCTACGACGTCAGGATGAGTGCGAAGGCGCAGGCAGCAACTGCTGCAGGCATCACTGTGGTCGGGGTCTATCCGGATGACCTGGCTCCGATGAACTGGCCGACCACACAGCAGCGGCTGTCAGAGATGTTGGGGTTCGAGATCACCACGCGCAAGGCCACTCCGAGGAGTACAACAAGCATTGACCTGGTCAGGGAGCCGCTCGGCGCTGTCGTACCGACATGGTCTGGAGCGCCGACCTACGACGTCGAGCCAGGCTTCTACCCTGACCCGTACGAGGTCGACGGGCTGCGATGGAACGATGGCTCGGCCTGGACTTACCGCGTGCTGATCGACGGAGTGCCTCGTTCTCATACGCTCGGAGTGCCTGGTAGTGAGCGCAGATGGGTGTCATCGACGCTGCATTACAGCGACCGTCTCGGCCAGCCAACGATCGCCGGCCGCAACTGGATCGAGGACGTCGAGAACGCGATCCTTGACGCGCAGATTGCGCGGAATCCCGAGCCAGACCCGAAGACTATTCGGGCGCTGGTCGCGTGGCTCGACCTGACCGATAACTCGCAATGGCCCACTTCGTTTGACGACGCATATCGATTGGCTCTTCGCTATTTCGGGGCTCATCGGATGCGCGGGTCAGAGCTAGCAGTGCACGAGCGATACGCCGCCCAGTTCCACGTACCCCTTGAACCCATGAGCTTTGACGTCAACTCCGCGCCAGCACTTCGAAGCCGCGGCCACCAGGCCGATCTTGTCGAATCCACGCTCGCATTTCGAGGGAAGCCGCCGACCCCAAAGAGCGCCGCATCGAACGACGGCCTCGACGTGCTCGACGAGTACTGGACGCAAGCCGCAGCCTTCCTGTCCGACATCGGGGTGACAAGTATCGTCGACACACGGAGCCCAGGATCTGCCATCCACCTGTCTGCGGACGATGCGCTGGTCCACCTGCAAATCGGGCAATCCGTTGACATTGATGGGCTACGCCGGTTTGCCCAGACGAACGCGAGCGACGACCTCGTTCGTTTGTTGTTTTGCGCAGGAGATGCCGGCGAGGAAGTCCGCGACTTCGCGACGGACCATGCCATCGGGCTCTTTCAATTCGATCCGCCAGGTCGACCTCGCCCCTTGAATTGGGACGCTGGCGAGTACTTCGATGACCACAGCGACGACACCTCACTCATCGACCCAGATCCGGACTTCTTCATGAACAACTAGTGGTGGCGCGGTCGTCCCAGTTCGAGCTCGGATCGGCAACGGAAGAGCGAACCGCAGTTGAGCCGGCCTCTCCACCTATAGCCTTACTCGCATCATGAGCTCGGACGATGAAGCACGCCTTGCCGCGGAGCAGCGAGCACGGGTGCTCATCGACGCCCAGCTCGTTTCGGCGGGGTGGGCCGTCCAGGACAAGAAGGGCCTCAACCTGTTCGCATCCGCCGGCGTAGCCGTCCGCGAGGTCGTGATGGCGGCCGGGCACGGCCGTGCCGACTATCTCCTGTACGTCGACAAGCGTGCGGTCGGAGTGATTGAGGCCAAACCGGTCGGGACAACATTGTCGGGTGTCGAGTGGCAGTCGGCGATGTACGCGGAGGGGTTGCCCGCCGAGGTACGCCTCAAAGCCCTGACCGTCGAAGGTCGCTTGCCGTTCGTGTTCGAAGCCTCGGGTACGGAGACTCACTTCACCAATGGGTACGACCCAGACGCGCGGGCGCGCCGCTTGTTCCATTTCCCGAAGCCGTCAACGCTTGCCCGGATTCTGCGCGACGCCGAGGCCAACGAGAACGCCGCCACGTGGCGGGCCAAGGTTCGCGCATTGCCGGTGCTCGACCAGGCGCCCATGCGTCCGGCGCAGATCACCGCGATCGAGGGCATTGAGCGGAGCCTCGCCGAGCAACGGTTTGACCGGAGCCTCGTGCAGATGGCCACAGGTGCGGGCAAGACGTTCACTGCGGTCACCGAGGCCTATCGGCTGCTCAAGCACGGTGGGTTCACCCGGATCCTGTTCCTGGTGGATCGCAACAACCTGGCCGACCAGACGCTTGCGGAGTTCCAGAACTACCGTGCGCCGGATGATGGGCGCCGATTCACCGAGATCTACAACGTCGACAAGCTCACCAGCGCCGGGATGCTGGGCTCCTCGTCAGTGGTGATTTCCACGATCCAACGCGTCTTCAAGGTGCTCCGCGGCGAGAATGTGACCACTGGCGACGACCCGGGCTTGGACGACTTCGTGCCCGACGCTCCGGTGACCGTGGCCTACAACTCCGAGATGCCGCCCGAGACATTCGACTTGGTCATCGTCGACGAGGCTCATCGGAGCATCTACGGGGTGTGGCGAGGCGTGCTCGACTACTTCGATGCTCATGTCATTGGATTGACCGCGACTCCGGGCAAGCAGACTTTCGGCTTCTTCCAGCAGAACCTAGTCTCTGAATACACCTACCCGCAGTCGGTGGCCGACCGGGTCAATGTCGATTTCGACCTCTACCGGATCCGCACGGAGATCAGCGGGCACGGAAGCAACATCGAGGCCGGCACGATCGTTCCGAAGGTCGACCGTCGTACACGTGTCCAACGTCTGGAAGCGCTAGACGAAGATTTCGAGTACACCCACAAGCAGCTGGACCGCGCTGTGACGGCCAAGTCGCAGATCCGCACTGTGCTCGAGACGTTTCGGGATCGGCTCTTCACGGAGATCTTTCCCGGTCGTTCGGCTGTGCCGAAGACGCTAATCTTCGCCAAGGATGACGCACACGCCGAGGAGATCGTCACCACCGTGCGGGAGGTGTTCGGCAAGGGCAACGACTTCGCCGCCAAGATCACCTACGCCGCCCGCGACCCCAAGGGCCACCTCCAGGCGTTCCGCACCAGTCCGACGCTGCGGATCGCGGTCACCGTCGACATGATCGCCACTGGCACCGACGTGAAGCCGTTGGAGTGCGTCTTCTTCATGCGCGACGTTCGCTCGGCGCAATACTTCGAGCAGATGAAGGGCCGCGGAGCTCGCACCATAGCGCCAGCAGACTTCCAGGCCGTCACTCCCGACGCCGCGGCGAAGACGCGGTTCGTCATCGTCGATGCCGTTGGAGTGACCGAACACGACTTCGTTGATCCGCCGCTCAACCGCGACAAGTCCGTGCCATTGAAGAAGCTGCTCGACAAGGCCGCAGCACTCAACCTCACTGAGGACGAGGCCGCGACCCTCGCGTCACGCCTGGCAAAACTTGAGCTTGAGCTGACCCAGGAGGAACGCGCCGAGCTCGACGCCGTGGCCGGATCGCCTGTGCGCGACGTGGTCTGGGGACTTGTCGATGCCGTCGACCCCGACGTGCAGGCCAAGCACATCGGCGCTGGTGGATCGCTGGTCGACCTCATTGACACCGCCATCGAGCCGATCGCCGCCAACCCGGCACTACGGCAGCGCATCCTCGAACTGCGCGCCACGCACGACAGGGTCATCGATGAGGTGAGCAAGGATGTGTTGCTGGACGCCCACGGGGTCGTTGACCCCGGGCGCGCCAAATCGATCGTCGACTCCTGGCGCGCGTACCTCGACGAGCACCGCAGCGAGATCACCGCCATCCAACTCATCGGCGAAGCCAAGAAACGCCGGATCGCGTTCGACGACATCCGCGAGCTCGCCGACCGGATCGCCCGCCCGCCCTACAACTGGACACCAGACATCATCTGGGATGCCTATGTGGCGATCGAGGCGCCCAACGTGCGCCAGACTCCGCAGCACACGCTGACAGATTTGGTATCGCTGCTGCGCTATACGGTCGGTACCGACGACGAGCTCGTCCCGTACGCCGACCGCGTCCATGAGAAGTACGCCGGCTGGCTCATCCAGCAGGACCAGGCCGGCGTGACCTTCGGCGACAAGGAAAGGTGGTGGCTCGACCGCATGGTCTCCGTGATTGCGTCGTCCGCTGGAATCACGGCAGATGACCTCGACGACGCCCCTTTCTCCGAACGAGGCGGAACCGATGGCGCCCTCCGCGACCTCGGCGACCGCACGGCCGATCTCATCAATGAACTCAACACGGAGCTCACCGCGTGACTTGGCCGATTGTCCCCTTGTCCGAGCTCCTCGCCTCCCCGCTAGCCAATGGCCGATCCGTTCCGACCCAGGCCGGTGGCTTTCCAGTTTTGAGGCTTACCGCGCTCCGCAATGGAACGATCGATCTCAACGAACGTAAAGGAGGGGCGTGGACACGGGAGGACGCAGAACGTTTCCTCGTCCGCGCGGGCGACTTCCTCATCGCGCGTGGCAACGGCAGCTTGAACCTTGTTGGTAGGGGAGGGCTAGTCGGCTCGGATCCAGATCTGGTTGCTTTCCCTGACACGATGATCCGAGTACGACCAGACACGACCCGGCTCGAACCGCGCTACCTCGCAGCGGCGTGGACTGCACCGGCGACTCGCACACAAATTGAAGACTCGGCCCGTACGACCGCCGGGATCTACAAGATCAATCAGGCGCATCTGGGCGCCATCCGGATTCCCGTCCCGCCTCTCGCTGAGCAGCGCCGCGTGGTCGAGCTCGTTGCGGACCACCTCTCCCGACTCGATGCCGCTGATGTACAACTCGCCGTTGGGCTCCATCGAGTCGATTCCCTGCGCGTGGCCTCGATGCGGCGAGCGTTGGGCGCACAACCGGATTGGGAAGTCGCTCCGATAGGCAACTGGCTAGATTCATCGATTGGAGGACTGTGGGGAAATCCGCCTGGGACAGACGAAATTGACGTTCGAGTCGTCCGCGTAACCGAAATGAAGGCCTGGGGTCGGATTGCGCCAGGTACCGCGGCTGTGCGGTCGATCACAGCGCGCCAGTTGGCCGGCCGTGCGCTTGAAGAGGGCGACCTACTCCTCGAGAAGTCAGGTGGAGGCCCGAAGACGCCGGTAGGTCGAGTCGGCTTAATTGAGTCGCTGCCAGAGCCGTCCATCTGCGCGAATTTCATGCAATTGATGCGACCCGATAGGAGCCGGGTGAATCCGCGATTCCTTTACTACACGCTGAACGCCTTCCACCTTTCGGGCGGGACAGCACCAATGCAGACGGCTTCTACCAATATCCGTAATATCAAGGCGTCCGAGTATCTCCGAGTGGAGGTCGCGCTTCCTAGCCTCGAACAACAGGAGAGGCTCGTTACACAAATCCAGGCCGAGCAGGACGCCGCAGATCGGCTTGCAAGGGCGGTCGTCGCAATGCAAATCCGCAACGCTGGGCTTCGAAGATCGCTGCTCGCAGCTGCGTTTTCGGGTCGGCTTTCGGCTGGCCGATGGGACCTCTACCGCGACCAGGAGGCAGCGGAATGAACACTATGTGGGGTATTCACAATGATGCTCTTGGAGCTGAATTGGTCGAGAAGAGTTTTGTGTCCATCGGGTGGGAAGAGATTCCGGACCTGCGCACGATTGGGGGTGACCGATCTCTGTTGAAGGACGTCGTGCGGCGGACGTACCCACACATCAAGCCGGGGGCCGTTCCTGTTTGGGCAGGAACCCTCTATCGATTCGGCTTTGAGATGCAAAAGGGTGATCTCATTGTCGCGCCCTACAGGCCGGATAGCACTCTGAACTTTGGGTTAGTAGACGGTGACTATCAGTATCGCTCGGACGTCTCAAGGCATCCTCACCGCAGGAAGGTTCGGTGGCTTAGAACGGGTGTGGCGCGCGGACTCTTCCCGCAAGCTGCCCTCTACGAGATCGGATCAGCCGTGACGCTGTTCCAGGTGCGCAAGCACGCAGACATATTTCGGCAGTTCCTAGAGACGTCATCGGAAGAGGTCTTCGAGAAGGCGACCACCCCGTCGATAGTTCCTGAAGACGACTCGTCGACTACCGTCGAAGACGAGCCCAACGCTGATCGGATCGAGCAACACACCCGCGATTTCATAGTGGGCGTGCTACTACGCGAGTTGTCGCACGAGGAGTTCGAGCACTTCACTGCTGATCTTCTTCGAAGTATGGGCTACCAGGCTCGAGTCACCGCTTTCAGCGCCGACGGGGGTGTCGATGTCATCGCACACAAGGATCCTCTTGGCCTCGAGCCACCCTTAATCAAGGTGCAGTGCAAACACTCGACCAGTACTCAGAGCCGGCCTGATGTCCAGCGGCTGATTGGCACACTTTCAAGTGGCGAGGTGGGCTTGTTCGTGACGCTCGGCACGTTCAGCAAGGACGCCGTTGACTTGGAAAGAGAAAGGCAGAATCTGCGTCTGTTCGGCGGCGCAGATATTACTCGTTTGACCCTCCAGAACTACGATCAACTCCCAGCCCGGTGGAGACAGCTCCTGCCGCTTCGCCCTCTGCTCGTAGTGGACCGACCTC
Organism: Aeromicrobium sp. Root344; assembly: GCF_001425755.1. Lineage (GTDB taxonomy): Bacteria > Actinomycetota > Actinomycetes > Propionibacteriales > Nocardioidaceae > Aeromicrobium. The sequence continues at coordinate 2,552,367 of NZ_LMDH01000001.1, forward strand.
CGGAGTCGCAATGACCAGCATGGCCTCACCTGACTCCCGACGCTTGGTCGACAAGCTCTGGTCGTACTGCAACGTGCTGCGCGATGACGGCGTCGGGGTCATCGAGTACACGGAGCAACTCACCTACCTGCTGTTCTTGAAGATGGCGCACGAGCGGGCCAGCAGGAAGCTGAACCCGCAGCAGATCGTCCCGGCCGAGTACTCGTGGCAGAAGCTCCTTGACTCCGAGGGCACCGAGCTCGAGGTCGCCTACAGCGAGATCCTCGTGGGGCTCGCGCAGCAGCCCGGCACGCTCGGGACAATCTTCCGTAAGGCGCAGAACCGGATCCAAGATCCCGCGAAGCTGAAGCGGCTGATTGTGGACCTGATCGACCAAGAGAACTGGTCGGCCTCCGGCACTGACCTCAAAGGCGACGCCTATGAAGAACTCCTGTCCAAAGGCGCGTCCGACAAGGGCTCGGGTGCTGGTCAGTACTTCACACCGCGCGACCTGATTGCCGGCATCGTCGATGTGATCGACGCCAGGCCTGACGACACGGTCGTCGACCCAGCTTGCGGCACCGGCGGATTCCTGCTCGTAGCTTACGAACACGCCGCACGCGACGCCGAATCACTCACGCCAACACTGCGCGCACACCTGAGCGACGGCTTCGCGACTGGGTTCGAACTGGTCGACGGGACAGCTCGACTCGCCGCGATGAACCTACTGCTGCACGGTATCGGGAGCGCCGATGGGGACTCGCTGATCAAGGTCCGCGACGCGCTCATCGCTGATCCTGGTGAACGTTGGTCGGTGGTGCTGTCCAACCCGCCTTTCGGGACCTCGTCCAGCGTCCCGGTGGAGCGACAGGACTTCGTCGCCACTACCTCCAACAAGCAGCTCAACTTCGTCCAACATATCATGACGATCCTCGACATCAACGGTCGCGCGGCCGTCGTGCTTCCCGACAACGTGCTATTCGAAGGGGGTGCTGGCGAGACGCTGCGCCGCAAGTTGCTGGCCGACTACGACCTGCATACGATGCTGCGGCTGCCGACCGGCATCTTCTACGCCCAGGGTGTGAAGGCGAACGTTCTGTTCTTCGACAAGAAGCCGGCGTCCGAGCGGCCGTGGACGTCGAAGCTGTGGGTCTACGACCTGCGCACCAACCAGCACTTCACGCTCAAGCAAAACCCTTTGCGACGCCGTCACCTCGATGAGTTCGTGGAGGTCTATCTGCCCAACAAGGCTCGCGACGAGCGCGTTGAGTCGGAGCGCTGGAAGTCGTTTTCTTACGACGAGCTGATCGCGCGCGACAAGGTCAACCTCGACATCACCTGGCTTCGCGATGAGACGCTCGAAGACGTCGACAACCTGCCGGCGCCCGAGATTATTGCTCGCGAGATCGTCGAGGACCTAACTGCCGCGCTCGTCGAGTTCGAAGCCGTAGCGTCCGCACTGGAGAGTCGGGTGCAAAGCGACACGAGTGCCGGGACCGAGTGATGATCTGTCGGGCAGAGTGTCCTCGGCCGATCACCCAGCGGTCCGCAAACAGTCCGCAAGAAGTTCGAAAACAGTCGAATTTGACCAACATTGACAAACTGATGAAGGGCGACGTTTCCGCAGGTCAGAGGCACTTTTCAACCGTTTCCAGTAGGAGCCAAAAACCCCAACTTCTGTTCCGCTTCAACGTCTGAATCGCTGCGCAACCGCAGGACCCGACCGCAGGGCATGTTCTCGGCGATGCCAGTGAGAAAGCATGTTTGTGTGCTTCCATGAGGTCGAGGTGGAGGGACTCACCGAGAGGATCTCCACATGAAGCTGCTTCGTATCGGCACGGCCGCCGTGGCAGGCATGGCGTGTGCCTTCGCGCTCACCGCCCCGGCTGACGCCGCCCGGCCTCCGTCACACCCCGGCGGCAAGCCCCCTGGAGCCGGCCCGGCGTCGCAGTGCACGCGCGGCGGCTATGCCAACTATCAGACGACGAGCGGCGCCCGGTTCGCCACCGCTACCGAGTGCACCAAGTACGTCGCGGGTGGTGGAGTCCTCGTCCCCGTGCCGGTCGGATTCGTCAGCGTGACGCTGCAAGCCACGCCGAACCCGGACTTCTGCAAGGTGTTGATCTCGGGTCAGGGCTTCACGCCATTGACCACGTACGACGCCGAGATCCTGTGGACCGACCGGCTAGGTAGCCAGGGCTACATCGGCAACTACGCAACCACTGATGCTGCAGGCTCGTTCATCGACAATGACACGTACATCTACACGGCACCGGGAGAGAACCTGACGGTGACGGTCGGTGGCGTCACGTCGGCGCCGGTGCCGGAGCAGTGCTGAGTCGCAAGTAGGACGCAGGGTGGTGCAGGGGCCGGCGGTGGAGGAAGACCGCCGGCCCCAGCTCGGTGTCAGCGCCGCGACGTCAAGGACGCCTTGTCGTCGAGCGGCGTGACGCGGATGCGGTCGATGTTCGGTGCGAACTTCGAGCGCAACGGCTCTTCGTAGAGATCCGACGCGTACGTCTTGCCGTCGAAGTTCGGCAGCTCCTCGGACGAGAACCGGATCGTGTTCTTCCCCTTGACCAACGTCACCGGGAACGACAGCTCCCAGAAATTGTTCTGGTGGAAGCTGTGCGGGAACCACACCCGCTGCAGCGTGCCGCCGTTGACCTTCACGTCGGCGTGCCGGGCGAGCGGGTCGGGGTTGTAGTGGGTCGCGGGGGACTGCTCCGGGTTGGAGTAGCGCACCGTGACCATGTCGACGCCGGCCTTGGCAGCCGTGACCTTGAACGTCAGGGTGTTCCCGTTGCCGGGAGCACCGCCGATCCCGGTCACGGCCTTGCCGCCGCTCGCGAGCGAGAACGTGTCGGCCTTGGCCGTGCCGGCGATGGTCGCCGCTTCGGCCTCGTACGACGTCGTCGGCAGCGTGCCCTTCGACGGACGTACGCCCAGGCTGTCGACCGCGAGCGATCCTTCGTGCCCCGTGACGACGATCTTGTTGATCCCGCCGCGCAGGAACACCTTGGCCGCCGGGACCGGCCCGGTCACCGTGGCAAGCGTCTTGCCGTTGACGCTCCACCGGGCCGAGCCGTGTCCGGCAGCCTTGAGGCTGAGGGTCGACTCGCCGTCCTTGGCCGAGTAGACCCAGAACGTCGCGGAGCCCTGCTTGCCCAGCGGCACCACGCCCGAACCCGAGACGTGCGTGCGGTTGTAGACCGGCTTGGCGCCCTTGAGCACGGCGTTCTCAGCTTGGTAGACCGACGTCCTCGCCGCCGGGTTGGCCAGCGAGAGGTCCATCTTGTCGATGATCGCGTCGCCCTTGGTCGACTTGCTGCCGTCGAGGCTCTTGGCCGCCAGCGAGATCACATGGTCGCCTGCGGTCAGCTTCACCGTGGTGTCGCTGTGGTCCCAGACGCTCCACTTGTAGCCCAGCGGGAGGAACATCTCCTGCTCGGCCGCGCCGTCGACATTGAGGAACACGTTGGTCGGTCCTTGCTCGGCGACCAGGTCGTACGTGTTGAGCGAGTCGGCGAAGACGCTGAGGTCGTACGTGCCGGCCTTCGGCACCGAGACCTTGAAGCTGAGCACGCCGTCGGAGCCCGTCCGCAGGCCGCCGATGTCGTACCCGCCGGAGGTGTAGAACTTGCTCACGTCGTTCGGCGAGCCCTCGGGACCGTTCTTGCTGTAGCCCCCTCCGGTGTACGTCGCGTCCTCGGCCTCGTACGTCTTCTGCCAGAGCTTCGGCGCCTTGGACGGTGAGGTGGTGTCCTTGCCCGGCGTCAGGATGACCTGGTAGGCCGACGACTCCTTGAGCGCGGGCAGCTTGCCCTCGCCGAAGTCGAGCGCGACCGTGCCGCCCTTGACGGACGCGTCGTACTCGGCGACGGTCGCCGGCTGTGGCGAGTCACCCAGCTGTCCGGTCCATGGGATCTCCTGGACCAGGACGTGCGCCTTGTTGCCGAACTTCTTGGCGTCGACGTGGTCGAACTCGACCGCGCTCTTGCCCGACGCGCCGCCGAGGATCGCCCGGGCCTGGCTCTTCGCCGGGTCGTACGTCGCGACGCCCTGCAGCGTGTAGTTGGCGTTGGGTCGCGGCGGGTTCACGGCGACCGTGTGGCCCGTCATGTTGCCGTAGGCGTTGAGCAGCCACCACTGGCCGTTGCCGCGATTGGCCTGGACGGCGGAGTCGCTGAGGTTGCCGTCGATGTTCCAGTACGCGATGTCGGCATCGACCTTGGAGTCCTCGATCGCCGAGACCCACTGAATCATCTGACCGGGCACCGACGTGTGGTAGTTGAAGGCGTACTCGTCGATGTTGATCGGCAGCTTCTTGCCGGCGTACGCCGTGCCGTCGAACGCGGCGGCCTCCCAGGTGCGGTACTTCGCGACGTTGCTGCGGATGCTCGCGGGATTGCTGAGCTCGTGCCACGTCATGACGTCCGGGACGGTCTTGGCCGCGACGACGTGCTTGAGGTAGCCCTGGATCTGCGTGTAGAGCACGCTCGTGTTGGGGCCCGCGATCCTGGCGTCGGGCATCTTGCCCTTGATCAGGGCGTACACGTCGTCCCAGGCCTTGAAGTAGTCCGTGGGGTCGTCGAGCCAGCTGACCTTGTCGTAGCTCCAGTCGCCGGTGCCGAACATGTTGCCCTCGGGCTCGTTGAACGGCACGAACACCACGTGCTTCTGGTACGCCTTGGGCAGCGTCAGTACCTGGTCGACCTGGGTGGCGATCTTGGCCTTGAAGTCGTCCAGCTTGGCCTCAGGGGTGTCGCCGGGCCACTGGTACGGGAACCCGCGATAGATGTCGGTCATGTAGATGTAGGTGTCGCCGCCGGAGCTGTCGGCGAGGGGCTTCACGACGTCGAGCGCGTCCGCGCCCGGGTGCTGCTGGCCGTCCTGCGCCTTGGTCGCGACCGTGCGCAGGCGCATGCCCTCGAGCAGGTTGCTGGTGGGCACGCCCGCGCCGTACACGCCGTAGAGGGTGCCGGAGGCGCCGCCGTGGAACGCGCCGGTGTTCTTGCTGAGGTCGACCGTGAGCTGGTTGGGCTTGGTGACGGTGACCTCGGCCGTGATGTCCTGGCCGCCCGCGCTGCCGTGCACCGTGAACGTGCCCAGGGCCGCGTACTTCGCCGGGTCGACGTCGTCCCACGTGGTCGGCACGTTGCGGTCGAACCCGTCGCTGTACGTCGCACGGATGTTGGCCGGCAGGCTCGGCGCCTCGCCGATGTTGGTGCGGACGTCGAACGACGTGTCGGCCAGCTTGGTCAGGGTCGGCGGGGTGTCGACGAGCTGTGCGACCTGGTCGGCCGGCAGCGACGTGTCGTAGACCTGGAAGTCGTCGACGGCACCGCTGAACAGCGGATCGGCGCCGAACTGCGACTTGCCGATGTAGCCGCCACGCGTCGCGGAGCTGTTGAGCAGCTGTGCCGCCGTGACGTCGGTCGCCGCCTGGTCGACGTACGCGCCGTCGAGGTAGAGCGAGATGCGGTGCTTGGCCGTGTCGAGGGTGACCGTCACGGTCTTCCATGCGTCAGAGGGCAGCGCGGCATAGCCGGTCGTGTAGGACTCGTCGCCCGGCGGCGCGGCCTTGACGGCGGCACGCAGGTTGCCGTCGCCGTTGGTCGGCGCGGCGAACAGGTAGTGGCTGGTGTCCTGGCCGATGTCGAAGATGCGCTGCCACGAGCCGCCGGAGCCGTCCCACTTCACGCGGGCGGAGACCGTGAGGTCGGTGGCGCCGTCCAGCAGGTTCTTGGGCAGGTCGACGTACGCGCCGGTCGAGCTCTGCGAACCACCCGGCAGGTCGAGGGCCGAGTCGCCGGCCTCGGCACCCGGTACGGCCGACGCGGTCGCCTTGTTGACGACCGTGGCGTCGTGGCTGTGACCGCTGCGGTCGACGACCGTCCCGGTGGTGGCCGGGTCGCCGTCGAAGTCGTAGTGGGCGAGGAGATGCGCCGGATCCGGTTCGGCCGACGCCAGCGTGGCGTGAGCCGGTGCCGAGCCCAGGGTCATGGCGGCGAGCGCGCCTGCGGCGGTCACCGCGATTCCCCGTGCCCCCCGATTGAGATGTTTCATGGTTACTCCATTCCTGTTGTCAACCGTTGAAAACTGTCCGGCTCCTGGTCGCCGGCGTGGGCCGGTGTCCAGACCCGCATGGTGGAGGGCCCTCGATTGGCCCACTGGTGGTACGGCCGGAACGTCGCGACCGAGGGATCGTCGAGCGGTGCCCGGTCGACCGGGAGCTCGTCGCCGTACGGGAGCTCGCCGTCGGGCACGGTCACCTTGGTGAGCTGCACCGGCACGGTGGCGCCGCCACCCTCGGCGGCAACGACGCCCGCCGGGTCGACCGCGATGTCGTTGACCGTGACCCCGTCGGGCAGGTCGACGTCCTCGACGGCGAGGACGAAGGGTCCGCGCTCGAGCGCGACCTGGCCCCGGACTGCGTCGATGCGTGGATCGGGATGGGTGACACGGGGCGGCATCGGCAGCTGGAGGACGTACGGGCTGCCGGCGGGTCGAGGGCCCTTGATGACGACGGCGTCACCGGTGACCTCGACCTGCTCGAGCCCGTCCGACAGCACGGCGGTGCCGCGCGCCCAGGCCGGTATCCGCAGGCTCACCGAGGTGCCGGCGTCGAGGTCGCGCAGCAGCGTCACGGACACCGACGGCTCGTACGGATATCCGGTGCGCACCTGCACGGCGACCTCCGCGCCGCCGGCGAGCTGCGCCTCGATCGTCATGTCGCCGTACTGGTGGAGGTGCAGCGCATGGTCCGACGTGCTGGCGAAGTAGAGGCCGACGTTCGCGAGTGTCCGGGCCACGTTGGTGGGGCAGCAGGACACCTCGAACCACGGCGCTCGCAGGCTCGCAAGGGCCCGGGCGCTGTGACGGTCCTCGTCCGGCACGGTCCCGGCGACCCGCTGGTGGAGCGTGTTGACGTAGAAGAACGCCTTGCCGTCGGCGCGCGGCGAGCTGATGACGTTGTTGTAGAGGGTGCGCTCGATCAGGTCGGCATGCCGGGGATCACCGGTCGCGAGGAGGAGGCGCCAGCTGAGCATGACCGATGCGATGCCGGCACACGTCTCGGCGTACGCGCGGTCGGGCGGCAGCTCGAAGTCCTCGCCGAACGCCTCGTCCTGGTGGTGCGCACCCATGCCGCCGGTCAGGTACGTCCGGCGGGCCACGGTGTGCTCCCACTGGCGACTGACCGCCTCGAGCAGCTGCTCGTCGTCATCCTCGACCGCCACGTCCACGGCGCCGGCCGCGAGGTAGAGCGCTCGTACGGCGTGACCCCGCAGGGTGTCGGCGTCACGGACCGGGACGTCGTCCTGGAAGTACGCCGCGCCGAACTCGATCTCGCCGAGCGTGCCGTGGCCGCGCCGGTCGACGAAGCAGCGGGCCAGCTCGAGCAGCTCGCCGGTCGAGCCCGTCGAGCCGGTCGAGGGGGTCGAGCCGGTCGAAGCCAGCGCCCGGTGCAGCTCGACCAGGGCCAGCTCGATCTCCGGGTGCCCGCACACGGCGTTGCGGCCGGCCGGCCCGAACTCCGCGTGGACGTGGTCGGCCAGCGTGAGCGCGACCCGCGGCAGGTCGCTCTCGATCCCGGCACGGAGCGCGGCCGCAGCGGCCTGGAACAGGTGACCGAAGCAGTAGAGCTCGTGCCCCCACTCGAGGTCGGAGTAGCGGGCTCGCTGGCCGGGATGCCCGAACGCCGTGTGGAGATAGCCGTCGTCGTCCTGGGCCGCGGCGACCCGCGCGACGAGGTCCTTGTACTGCGTCGACAGGCCGGGCTCCGGCGCCCGACGCAGCTCCCAGGCCATGGCCTCGAGCAGCTTGTAGACCTCGGAGTCGACGAACTCGACGCCGGCGTGGGCGTACGGGCCCCCTCGCGCGACCGCGTCGAAGTTGCCGGCCCAGCCGATCCGCTCCACCCAGTGCAGGCAGTGCTGGATGATCGCGCGCTGGTTGAGCTCCTGGTAGTCGCCCCAGAAGCCACCGTCGATCGTCAGCTCGTGCGGCTCGAGCGGACGCAGTGGTGTCGTCACATGCTCTCCAGCACGGCCGAGCCGTCGACGACGAAGACCGGGATCGAGCTGAGCGGCGCGTCGGCGACGTGCGTCGACCCGCCGTCGAGCACCTCGCGCGTACGGACATCGACCCAGCGGTGGCCCGCGGGCAGGTAGACCTCGCGTGACGTCGCACCCGGCTCCGTCACCGGCGCGACGAGGATCGAGTCGCCGAACATGAACTCGTCCTCGACGCCCCACGCCTGCGGGTCGTCGGGGTGGTCGACGAACAGGGGTCGCATGGGCGGCAAGCCGGTCGCCGAGGCGATCGCCATGTGGTCGTGGATGTAGGGCCGCAGGCGCTCGCGCAGCCGCAGGACGTCCGAGATGATCCCGTACGCCTCGTCGCCGAAGGCCCAGACCTCGTTGGGCCCGCCGGTCTGGGCGTAGCTGGTGGGCGTACGCGGGTCGCGGTCGCCGTGCAGGCGGAACAGCGGGCAGAACACGCCGAACTGGAACCAGCGGACCATGAGCTCCTGGTACGCCGGGTCGCTCGCGTCGCCGCCGTGGAACCCGCCGATGTCGGTCGTCCACCACGGGATGCCGGAGATCGCGATGTTGAGCCCGGCGCGCACCTGTTGGGTCAGCGAGAGCCACGTGGCCGGGATGTCGCCGGACCACACCGCCGCGCCGTATCGCTGCGAGCCGGCCCACGCCGAGCGACACAGCAGGACCGTGGGCTCCTGCCCGGCCGAGGCCATCCCTTCGGCGAACATCCTGGCGTTGTCCCGTGGATAGATGTTGGCGACCTCGGCGCCGGGCCCGGCGAACAGGACGAGGTTGGCCGGGTGCGCCGGGTTGAGCTCGGGCTCGCACGCGTCGAGCCAGAAGACGCGGATGCCGAGGTCGAGGTAGTTCTGCTTGACCAGGCCCCAGACGTACGCCCTGGTCTCCGGGTTCGTGGGGTCGTAGAACGCCAACGGCAGGGGAGTGGTCATGCCCTTGTCCTGGATCGTCTGGTGGAACTCGACGCCCTGGTCGGACCCCACGAGCAGTCCACCGTCGCGATAGTCGGCGAAGTTCTCCGACAGTGGCGAGACCGTCGGCCAGATCGACACCATCAGCTCGATGCCCATGCCGGCCAGCTCGTCGACCATGGCCCGGGGGTCGGGCCACTCGGCCTCGTCGAAGCGGTAGTCGCCCATCGCCGACCAGTGGAAGTAGTCCGTCACGATGACCGACATCGGCAGCTCGCGCCGGCGGTGCTCGCGGGCGACGCCCATCAGCTCGTCCTGGTCGAGGTAGCGCAGCTTGCTCTGCCAGAAACCGCTCGCCCAGCCGGGCAGGTCGGGGACGTGCCCGGTCGCGTCGGCGTACCTGCCGAGGATGTCGGCTGGCGTCGGTGCCGCGGTGAACCAGTAGTCGAGGCCGCGCGCCTGCGTGGCGGTCCAACGGGTGACGTCGTCGTTGAACTCCGCGCGCCCGATGCCCGGCATGTTCCACAGCAGGCCGTAGCCGCGGCTGGACAGCACGAACGGGATGTTGACCTCGGCGTTGCGCTGGACGAGGTCGAGTGACAGCCCCTTGAGGTCGAGCCGCCCGTGGGTGCGTTGGCCCATGCCGTAGAGGCGCTCGCCCGGATATGCCTGAAACTGCTGGTGGATCTCGTACGCTCCGGCGCGGTTGCCCTGGAACACCCGTGCGCCGGGCATCCAGAAGTGCTCGCGGCTCTCGGCCAGCAGCTCCTCGCCGGTGCTGGTCCGCAGGAACCGGACGAGGGGCTCGGGGTATGCCTGCTCCCTCGCGAACGTGACCTCGACCGTCACCTCGCCGTGGATCAGCTGGGCGAGGTCGCCCTCGATCTTGATGACCGGGTCCTGCGTGCCCTCGGGCACGTCGTCGAGGGCGCCGACCGAGCTCGTGGGGATCGAGAACTGCGCCGCGCGGACGCGGACGGAGTCCTGCCCCCACGCCTCGATGCGCAGACGTTCGTGACGGTGCTGGACCTCGAGGGCGGATCCGGCGGTGCGGAACATGTTCATACGGGTGGAGCTCCTTGGGGAATGCGGGTTGGGTCAGTCCTTGACGGCGCCGGCGGTGACGCCGGCCGCGACGTAGCGCTGGGCGACGACGAGCAGGAAGGCAGCGGGGATCGAGGCGACGACGGCGGTCGCCATGATCGAGTTCCACTCCTGGTTGTTGTTGCCGATGTACTTGTAGATGCCGAGGGTGATGGGCTGCATCGAGCCGCCGCTGTTGAGCGTGCTGGCGAAGATGAAGTCCGACCAGCCCCACAGGAACGCGAACAGCGAGACCGTCACGACGGGGTTGCGGCTCACGGGCAGCACGATCGACGTGAACGTGCGCCAGCTGCCGGCACCGTCGAGCTTGGCCGCCTGCATCAGCTCGTCGGGGATGCCGGACATGAACGCCGTGAAGATCAGCACGCCGAACGGCACCGCGAGCGTCGAGTCGGCGATGATCAGGCCCCACCAGGTGTTGATGATCCCGACGTTCAGGAAGATGGAGTAGAACCCCATCGCCATGATGATCCCGGGGATCATCTGGGCCATCAGCAGGATGAACGTGAGGGACTTGCCGCCGGTCGGGCGCAGCTTGGCCAGCGAGTACGCCGCCGGCGCCGACACCGCGAGGGTCAGGGCGACCGTGCCGATGCCGATGGCCAGGCTCGTGCCGAGGTAGGGCAGCTGGTCCCTGAGCACGGCGCGGTAGCCGCTGAACGTCGGGTGCAGCGGGAAGAGGTAGGGCGGGTCGCGGCGCATGTCGCCGGTGCGCATGAGCGAGACGTTGACCATCCAGTAGACCGGGAACAGCATCAGTGCGGTCAGCACGATCCCGATGACGGTCCTGGAGGTGCTCCTCGTGGCGTTCATCGGTCGGCCTCGACCCGTTGGAAGCGGATGTAGAGCAGGCCGAACGCCAGCGCCACGACGATCAGGAGGTTGCCGACCGCCGCCCCGGGCCCGAAGTGGGGGAGCAGTGATCCGAAGCCGAGCTGGTACGACCAGGTGGACAGCGTCGTCGAGGAGGTGCCGGGCCCGCCCCGCGTCATGATCCAGATGATGTCGAAGACCTTGAGCGTGTAGACGAAGCCCAGCAGCAGGGTGATCGCCGAGACCGGCTTGAGCAGTGGCAACGTGACGTGCCGGAACGTCTGCCAGCCGCTCGCGCCGTCGAGCGAGGCCGCCTCGAAGAGGTTGTCGGGGATGTTCTGCAGGCCGCTGTACAAGATGACCAGGTTGAACGGGATGCCGATCCAGACGTTGGCGATGATCACCGCGACGAGTGACCAGGTCGGCGACGTCAGCCAGTTGATGTCCGGCAGCCCGAACGCGTTGAGCGCGGTGTTGACGACGCCCGAGTCGCTGTTGAGCATCCACGACCAGGTCGATGCCGAGACGATCATCGGCAGCAGCCACGGCACCAGGAACAGTGCGCGCAGGGTCGACGAGAGCCGGAAGTTGTTGTTGAAGAACACCGCGAGCGCGAGCCCGATGCCGTACTGGAAGGCGATCGAGACGATCGTGAAGATCGCGGTGTGGATCACCGCCGGGCCGAACGTGGGATCGGCGAACACCTCGCGGAAGTTGTCGAGCCCGATGAACGGGGCGTCGCCGGAGACGAACGACCTCACGGTGTAGTCGCGCAGGCTGAGCTCGAGGTTGCGGTACAGGGGATACGCGTAGAACGCGATCAGGTAGACGACGACCGGGACGAGATAGGCCCAGGCGACCAGGCGGGGAAGGCGAGGGCGGGGACGGCGCCCCCGCGCCGAGACCTGGGTCTCGACGCGGGGCGCCAGCGGCGCCGTTCTGGTGTTGCTCATGGTGAAGCTCCAGTCCGGTGGTGTGCGGGCTACTTGACCTTGGCTGCGGCGGCCTTCTGGGCCGTCTCCATCGCCGACTGCGGGGAGTCCGAGCCGCTCATGGCGTTCTGGAACGCACCCCACATCTGCTCGGAGATGATCGGGTAGTTCGTGCCGAGGTTGTCGCTCGTGCGGCCCTTGGCGTCGCCGACAGCCGTGACCCACGGCGCGAGCTTCGGGTCCTTGGTCGCCTGCTCCTGCTGGGCGCTGGCGATCGGCGCGATGTAGGACAGCGTCGCGTCGGTCTTCAGCAGGTTCGCCGGGCTGGTGAGGCAGTCGATGATCTTGGTCGTCTTGGCGTACCGGGCGCTGTCCTTCTGCACCGGCGCGGCGACGAACTCACCGCCGGTCGGCACGGGCGCGCCGCCACCGTCCTTCGCGGGGATCGAGATGATGCCGTACGTGAAGCCCAGCTTCTCGGCGTTGCCCATCTGCCAGGTGCCGTTCTCGACGAAGCCGAACTTGCCGGTCTCGAACTCCTGCCACGCGGTCGTCTGGGTGTTGTTGATGACCGAGTTGGGCGCGTAGCCCTTGGACAGCCAGTCGTCCCACAGCTTGACGGCCGAGACCGCCTCGGGGGAGGACAGGTCCTTGAGGTTGGCGCCGGCGCCCCAGAACCACGGCAGGAACTGGAACGAGCCCTCTTCGGTGCCGATCCCCGAGAACGTGATGCCCTTCGAGCCCTCGTCCTTGATCTTGGCGAGCGCTGCGTTGAGCGAGTCCCAGTCCTTGATCGAGGTGGGATCGACGCCGGCCTTCTTGAGCAGGTCCGCGTTGTAGTAGAGCGCGAGCGTGTTGGCACCGATCGGCACGCCGTACGCCTTGTCGTCGAGCACGCCGGCGGCCGCGATGTTCTTGGCGAACGGCGCGGTGTCGAGCTTGAGGTCGTCGGCCGAGGCCAGGACGCCTGCGTCGGCGAGGGTCGAGATCACGGGGTTGTCGATCACGAGGATGTCGGGCGATGCGCCTTGCTGGCCGGCGAGGAGCGCCTTGTTCGTGAGGTCCGACGTGTCGTATCCCGTGCGCTTGATCGACACACCGGCGTCCTCGCCACACGACTTGACCAGCTTGACCCAGTCGGAGGAGTTGTCGAACTGCGGGTACGGGTCCCAGAACGTGTACTGCTTGGCGCTGGATCCGCCAGAGCCGCCGGAGTCACTGCCGTTGGAGCAGCCGGCGACGGTCCCGGCGAGGGCCAGGCCGGCGAGGGCCAGGCCGAGCGGCCGAAGTCGAGAGTGGGTCATGAGTGAAACCTTTCGTTGTGTCGAACCGATTCGACAACGGGCGTCGAAAAGCGGCGGAGGGTGGGGGTGTTCTCAGCGGGTGCTGCCTCGGTCCACGAGCTCAGCGGCGATGAAACGGACTTCCGAGGGGTCCGTCGTGCCGGGGTTCTGGATGCGGTGCGTCAGGCGCTCCACCGCCAGTCGGCCCAGCTTGTCCGGAGAGGACTCGACCGCCGTGTAGGGCAGGGAGAAGCTCCGGGCAAAGTCCTTGGAGTAGAGGCTGACCACCGAGAGGTCGTCGGGGACGCTCACGCCCCGGCTGTGCAGCACGGCGGGCAGCACCGCGACCGAGGCGTCGTTGTGGACGATCAGCGCGGTGGCGTTCGGCGAGGCGTCGAGGATGCGGTTGAGGCTCTGGTCGATCGCCGGCTGCCGGGACTCGCCGTAGTGGGCGGAGAACTTCACCCCGTGCTTGGTGGCCTGCTCCATCGCGGCGTCGCGGAACCGCCAGGCGTACGAGCCGCCGCGCTCGTAGACGTGCCGCGGAGGCGTGATCAGGCAGATCTCCTCGTGACCGAGCTCGTGCAGGTGGTCGACGAGGGTGCGTGCGGCGTCCGGGAAGTCGAGGTCGAAGACGTCGAGCCCGTCGGTGTCGCCGGGGAGGCCGACCAGCACGCCGGGCTGCCGGGCGGCGCGCAGCGAGGCGAGGCGAGGATCGTCGTGGGCGACGTCGAGCAGGATCAGGCCGTCGACCATCCCGGACTGGGCCACGCGGGTCAGCGCGGCAGCGCCATCCGCTTCGGTCATCATCAAGATGTCGTAGCCGAGAGAGCGGGCCGACTCGGTGATCGGGAGCAGGTACTGCAGCATCGCGGGCGCGAACTCGTCCTCGTGGAACTGCAGCAGCAGGCCGAGCACCATGGTCTGGGAGGTCTTGAGCGCCCGGGCCCCGGCGTTCGGAGTGAAGTTCAACGACTTGATCGCATCGTCGATCCGGCGCCGGGTGTCGAGCGAGATCGTGCGCTTGCCGGACAGCGCGTAGGAGACCGTGCTGCGCGACACGCCAGCGGCTTTCGCGACGTCTCCGATGGTGGCCACCCGCTACACCCTTTCGCTGATCGAACCGGTTCGACGAACCGGTTCGATGAATGTAAGGCAGGTCACACCGGCCTGACAAGGGTCGCGTCCGGACTTTCTCGAATCCGGTGGCGCGGCCCGCCTGACTGCCGCTCAGATCACGCCCGCCGCGGTCCCAGAACCTGAGACGTACGATCAGGCATGGCTCTCTGGACGGATCGGATCCTGCCCCATCTCGTCGACAAGTCACTGTCGACAGGCGAGGTGATGAAGGCTCGGGAGCGGGTGTGCGCCGACCTCGCCGGGCAGGTCGTCGAGCTCGGCTTCGGGTCGGGGCTCAACATCGAGAAGTATCCCGATGCCGTCGAGTCCCTCGCGGCAGTCGAGCCCTCAGACGTGGCCTGGGGCATGTCGGCCGGTCGCCGGGCCGCCGCCCGTACGCCGATCACGCGGTCAGGTCTCGACGGCCAGTCGCTCGACGAGCCCGACAACGCGTTCGACGCAGCGTTGTCGACGTTCACGCTGTGCACGATCCCCGACGTGGAGCGGGCGTTGCATGAGGTCCGGCGCGTGCTGCGGCCCGGCGGCACCTTCCACTTCCTCGAGCACGGGCTCGCGCCGGAGCCGGGCGTCATGCGGTGGCAGAGGCGCATGGAGCCGGTCCAGAAGGCGGTCGCTGGCGGCTGCCACCTCACGCGCGACATCCCGGGCCTCGTGCGATCCGCCGGGTTCGAGATCACCGCGCTCGAGCAGCGCTACTTCCTTGGCCCCAGGCTCGGCCGGCCCTGGTCGTACGTCCACGCAGGCGCGGCCGTGCGCCGGTGAGGAGCAGTCAGGAGGCCTTGCGCTCGGAGGCCGGCTCCTCAGTGTCCTCGCGCTGGCGGATCAGGCTCAGCACGGGCGCCGGCAGGTTGCCTTCGCGGATCTGGGCGACCCATGCGCGTACGTGTCGGATGATGGTCGGGAGCGACAGGACGAGCGCTGCGAACACGGCGCACAGCAGCAGTCCGGCCAATGGGCGGATGACAAGGTCGATCATGGAACCATTCCTCGGCAGGGGGAAGCAGGTGACGATCGTCGTGACGACCGGCCCATCTGCTTGAGGCGAAACGTACCTACCCACATCTACCTGCGTGAATGCCGAGACTCAAGCCGACAGGCCCCGTACGGCGAACAATCTCAGATGAATCTTCGCAGCTGCTCCATCGGCACGAGCCTGAGCAGGCGACGGGGCAGGCCGAGCGCCGCGAGATAGGCGGTCCCCGAGGAGTCCGACGCGTACGGAACTCCGGCGGCCCGGGTCGTCTCGGTGCGCACGGCCAGCGCGTCGACGGCCATCACGACCTGCCGGGACCGCACTTCTGCTGCCGCCGAGGTGCACTCGATGACGATCATGCATGCCTCGGTGCGCGTCGTGCCGAGTGCCTTGATCCCCGGATGGTCGAGGCGGTGGATCGCGCGCAGGATGCGCTGCTGGCGGGTCTCCGAGGAGAGCTGGTACGTCGACGTCCACGCGGGGTGCTGCGGCGTCGACGTCATGCGTCCAGCCTAGGAGCGGTCCGTGGACGCCGACCTCGATTCGCTGGGCACGGCACGTGAACTTTGGGTGCCGATTCCGTGAACGGGACAGCCTGTGGACTGGGTACTGTCGAGCATGACCGACTCCACGCTGAGTGCTGTGCAGGGCCCGCTCAAGCAGCAGTACCGCGACGACCCGGGCTCGGCGGTCGTCACGCTGACGTCGTCAGGGCACCTCGGGGACGGGGTCAGCTGCTCGCTGGACACCGGACGTGCGATGGCGGCCGCCGGCCTGCACCCTGCCGCGGGCGGTGACGGCACCCAGCTGTGCTCCGGCGACATGCTGCTGGAGGCGCTGGTCGCGTGCGCCGGTGTGACGTTGAGCGCCGTCGCGACGTCGCTCGGCATCGATGTTCGCGGGGGAACCATCAGGGCCGAAGGGGATCTCGACTTCCGTGGCACCCTCGCGGTCGACAAGGAGGTCCCGGTCGGCTTCACCGACATCCGGCTGTCGTTCGAGCTCGACACCGACGCGGAGCCCGACCAGCTGGCCACGCTCGAGCGGCTGACCGAGCGCTACTGCGTCGTGCTCCAGACCATCCGGACGGCACCGCGCCTCAGCGTGTCGACGACCGCGAGCTGACCGCTTGACGCCTGCCCTGACGGGGTACGCCGGGCGTATGGCTGATCCCAAGGATGCGCGCAACGACAACACCGACGAGGGCGGCGAGCTCGCCAACCAGGGTCCGGTGCCGCCCGAGCCCGAGGACGTCAGCGACACGGGGGAGCGCCGCGGCGACCTCGCCCCGCAGGCCGGCGGTCCGGCGGAGGAGGACGACTGACGCTCAGGCCCCTGCGGGACCCGCGTGACTGCCGCGGCGCCGCCCGGGTTGGACCTGGCTGTTGTCGCGGTCGTCCTCGCCCTTGGGGGCCAGCAGCACCGCGAACGCCGTCGTGATCGGCACCGCCAGCACGAGCCCGATCGCGCCGACGATCGTCCGGACGATCTCGGTGCCGATCTCCTCGGTCGTCGCCATCGTGCCCAGGCTCTGCTGGTAGGCCGTGATGAGCAGCAGGATCGTCATGGCCGAGCCGGCGTACGCGAAGACGAGGGTGTAGACGCTCGACGCGATGTGGTCGCGGCCGATGCGCATCGCGGACGCGAACAGCGTCGTGGGCTTGATGCTCGGCTGGATCGCGCGCAGCTCCCAGACCGCGCTGGCCTGCGTCACCGTGACGTCGTTGAGCACGCCGAGCCCGGCGATGACCATCGTGGCCGCGACGACGCCGGAGATCTGGATGCCGGGCACCGTCGCGAGCAGGACCTGGTCGTTCTCGGAGCCGACGCCCGACAGGCTGGTCCACGCCGTCGCGCCGAGCCCCAACAGGCCGGTCAGCCCGATCCCGACGAGCGTGCCGAACAACGCCGATGTCGTACGTATCGACACCCCGTGAGCGAGGTAGAGCACCACGATCATGATCACCGTCGAGCCGACGATCGCCACCGGCACGGGTGACTCGCCGGCGAGGAACGCCGGCAGGACGAACTTGGTCAGCGCCAGCACCGTGACCGCGATGCCCGCGAGGGCGAACAGGCCGCGCCATCGGGCGACCGCCACCACCAGCACCGCGAAGATCACGGCGAGGGCCGTGAGGGGTACCCCGCGCTGGAAGTCGAAGAACTCGTACGAGACCGCCTGGCCCTTGGGTGCGATGCGGAGGATCTTGACCTCGTCGCCGGCCTTGATGCCGGCCTTGTAGCGCGCCGCGTCGAGGTCGAAGGTCGCCGTGCCGTCGTCGGTCGTCGCGGTGATGTGCGCGCAGTCGCCCTTGACCTGCGGCAGCCCGTCAGGGCCCTCGCCGCCGCTGTTGCAGTCGAACGGGTCGACGCCGGTCACCTTGGCGCTGACCGTGGTGACGCCCTGCCCGCCGTAGGGGTTCTTGTCGTGCGGCACCTTGTCGGCGTCGGGCCACAGGACGACCATCGCCGCGATCGCCAGGGTCGCGATGGCGAAGACGGCGACGGCGAGAGTGGCGGCGAGGCCCCGACGGGGAGGTCCGTGGTCGGCCGCGTCGTGCGAGTGAGAATGTGCCACGATGAAAGAGTGCCACGTGACGACACAGAGCCTGAGCACCTGCCCGGAGCGGTGGGCGGTGCCACGCGGGTCGGGCGCACCGTGCGGCGGCCCACCGGTCCGTGGACGCCAGCGGTCCATGAGCTGCTGACCTACCTGCACGACAACGGGCTGCGTGGCATCCCTGAGCTGCACGGCATCGATGACGAGGGCCGCGAGATCCTGGAGTACGTCGAGGGCCGTGGCGTGCCCGTCGACAAGGAGATCGTCCTCGACAACGTGCTGGCCGAGGCGGTCACGTGGCTGCGCGACTTCCACGACCTGGCCGACGGCTATCGGCCCGCAGGCGTACGCCAGTGGCGCGGCGGCGAGGCAGAGCTCGGCGACGGCCAGATCATCTGCCACCGCGACCCCGGGGCCTACAACTGGATCATCCAGAGCGGGCACTTCGTCGCGATGATCGACTGGGACATGGCCGGCCCGGGACGTCCGATCGAGGACCTCGCGTTCCTGGCGTGGACGGGCATCCCGCTCTATCGCGAGATCCCGGTCGACGACGTGGCCCGCCGGCTCGACCTGCTCGTGGACGCCTACGGCGAATGGGGTCCGATGACCGTCCTCGACGCTGTCATCGAGCGCATGACGACCGCGAGTGATCGCATCGAGGCCGGGCAGGCGCGCGGCGACCAGGGCTTCGTCAACCTCGGCAGGGTCGGCGAGCCGCAGCGCACGCGTGACCGCGTGGCCGCGTTCCGCGAGCGGATCCCGTCGATCGAGGCAGCGCTGTGAGCCGGCCGATGCTGGCGCAGGCGCTCGACCTCGAGCCGCACCCCGAGGGCGGCTGGTTCCGGCAGACCTGGGCCTCACCGGTCTCGGTGACGCTCCCCGACGGCCGTGTACGTCCGACAGCGACGCTGATCTACTTCCTGCTTGCCGCAGGCGAGGCCTCGGCGTGGCACCGGGTCGCGTCGGACGAGGTGTGGCTCGCCCACCAAGGTGCGATCGTCATCGAGCTCGGCGGTTTCGGCGACGAGCCGGGCCTCTTCGAGGCGCACGTGGTGGGTTGCGACCTCGAGGCCGGTGAGCTGCCGCAGGTCCTGGTCCCGGCTGGGGTGTGGCAACGGACCAAGGCGTCCGAGGACGACGCCCTCGTCAGCTGCCTGGTGTCACCCGGCTTCGACTACGACGACTTCGAGCTCGCCTGACCCTTCGACCTGCCACTTTTTGAAGCCTTACGCACGCAAGGACGCGCGGGAACCTGCTGAACGCTTCAAAAGTCGGCCGCTCGGGATGACAACGGGTGCGCCGAACTCGGTGCGGACCGTGTCGGCGTACATCACCGAGTCGGGCGCCCGGTCGACGATGCCCGGCAGCCCGGCCGCCGCGACCAGGCTGTCGTCGAGCGACTCGATCGTCGCGGTCCGCAGCGGCCACGGCGCGTGGTGGTTGGGGATCCAGAGCGTACGTCCGAGGTAGCGCGTGTGCAGTCCGAAGCGCGCCGTGACGAACTGCTGGACCTCGGATGGCTCGGCGATCGGGTCGCCGATGCGGACCGAGATGCGCGCTCCGGCTCCGCGCGGACGTGGCCAGCGACGCCGGGTCGTGTAGTCGATGCGGTCGCCGTGCTGGCGGATGCGCATGTGCGCCCACGTGTAGGGCGTGCCGAACGCGACCCGGGCACCCAGGGCGACGAGCAGCCGACTCGTCTCGAGCGACCGGAAGACGATGCCGTGGTGCCCCTCGTCGTCGACCGAGTAGAGCCGCACGTTGGTCTCGGCGAAGTCGCCGAAGAACGGCACCGCCGGGCCGCGGCCGAATCCCGCGCGCCGCATCTCGAACGGGATCAAGCCCACGTACGTCACGCCATCGAGCACGTCAGGACGGGTGCCGGCGGGCAGGAGAGGAGCCACCAGGGCGGGGTCGACGGCCCAGTGGATGAACGTCAGGCGGGTCCAGTCCTGCCGCATCAGCCGAGGGCCGACCAGCTCAGCGGGAACAGAATTGAACGTGTTCATATTCTGAGTGTGGCACGGTTCGGCCCCGGCGTCGCAGCGAATCGGGCACGACTACGTCACACCATCAGGGCCGAGCCACTCCGACGTCTGGTCGTTGCGGAACGAGCCGGTCGGGTCGAGGCCGGCGGCCAGCGCGCGGAAGTCGGCGATGCGCGGATAGGCGAGGTCGAGCCGCTCGCGGTCACTCGCGAAGACCTTGCCCCAGTGCGGTCGCGCGGCGAACGGCGCCAAGGCGGCGTCGAGCGCCGGCAGCAGCGCCGTCACCTCGGGCACGTGCATGCGCCAGGTGAAGTGGATCGCGAGGCAGTCGACGTCGTGGCTCGGGCTGAGCCAGAGGTCGTCGGCGGTGATGGTCCGCAGCTCGCTGACGAAGAGGTGCGGGCGGATCGCCGGTCCGAGCGCGCGTACGGCATCGATCGCCGCGAGGGCGTGCTGCCGTGGCACGAGGTACTCGGTCTGCAGCTCCTCGCCGTTGCTCGGGGTGAAGCCGAGGCGGAAGTGGGGGAGCCGGTCCCACCATGCGCCGGGCGCGCCGAGCTGGCGGGTCGTGAACTCGGCCGACTCGTCGGGCAGCGGGTGCAGCTCGCGGGTCGCCGCGGCGGCGCCGAAGAAGTCGGCTGGCGGAGTGGCGTCGGCGCGTGACTTGAGCCAGGCCTGCGCTGCGCCCGCCTCGCCCCAGTCGGTGAACATGCTGACGCTGTACGCACTGGAGGTGATCGCGTCGAAGTTGGCCGCGATGGCGTCCCACGACACGCCCTCGTAGACGTCCTGGCGCACCTGGAACGTCGGCACGATGTCGAGCGTCACCGCCGTGACGATGCCGAGACAGCCGAGCGACACCACCATGCCGGCGAAGTCCGCGTCGCCGCGGCGTGCGGTCAGCACCGTGCCGCCGGCGGTGACCAGCTCGAGGCCGGCCACGGAGCTGGCCAGGCTGCCGTTGTGGTCACCCGAGCCGTGGGTCCCGGTGGCGATGGCGCCGCCCACCGAGATGTGGGGGAGCGATGCCAGGTTGTGCAGCGCCCAGCCCGCCCGGTCGAGCTCTTCGACGAGCTCGCCGTAGCGGAGCCCGGCCGAGACCGTCACCGTCCGCGCCTCGGCATCGACCTCGACACGCTTCGGCAGGGCCGCGACCGACACCTGCACGCCGTCGGTGTCGGCAATCCGGTTGAACGAGTGCCGGGTGCCCAGGGCGCGTATGCGTGGCGCCGCGGCCACGACTTCGCACAGCTCGTCGACCGAGGTCGGCTCGAGGAGCGCCGAGGCGCCGTACGTCAGGTTGCCCGCCCAGTTGGTCCCGGTCATGTCACCAGTGTGCTGGGCGCCTCACACGTGGATCCTCCGGGTGAGCTCGAGGTCGTCGAGGAACCTCTCGTCGTGGCTCACGACGAGGAACGCGCCGCGGTATGACTCCAACGCCTCCACCAGGTGCTGGATGCTCGGCAGGTCGAGGTTGTTGGTCGGCTCGTCGAGCAGCAGGAGCTGCGGTGCCGGCTCGGCCAGCAGCAGGCAGGCGAGGGTCGCCCGCAGCCTCTCCCCGCCCGACAGCGTCGTGGCCGGCTGGTCCGCGGCACGCCCGCGGAACAGGAATCGGGCGAGCTGCGCCCGCCGCTCGTTCTCCGTCGTGCCCGGTGCGATGCGGGCGACGTTCTCGGCGACCGTGAGCGCGCCGTCGAGGAGATCCATCCTCTGGGGCAGGTAGCGCAGCGGGACGTACGCGCGTACCGTCCCGTCCGCCGGCTCGAGCTCGCCCGTGATCGTTCGCAGGAGCGTGGTCTTGCCGCTGCCGTTCGGGCCGGTCAGGCCGATGCGCTCCGGCCCTCGTACGTCGAGGTCGATCGTGAGGTCGCCGTACGCCGGACGGACCGCGTCGAGCATCAGGACGTCGCGGCCCGACGGGACCACCGTGTGCGGCAGGTCGACGCGGATCTCACGATCGTCGTGCACGAGCTCCTCTGCCTCGGCCAGCCGCGCCGTGGCGTCCTCGACCCGGTCGTCGTGCACGCCGCGCAGCTTGCCCGCGGACACCTGGGCGCGTCGCTTGTAGTTGCCCATCGCGATCTTGGGCATCCGCTTCTCGACCCAGGCCTTCTCGCCCTGCTTGCGCCGCGTCGCGAGCACCGACTCGGCCTCGATCCGGTCACGCCGCTGCGCCCGCAGGTCGGACTCGGCAGCACGGACGGCTCGCTCGGCGGCCTCCTGCTCGACCGCGACGGCGGCCTCGTAGTCGTCGTAGCCACCGCCGTACCAGCGCACCGAGCCGTCGCGCAGCGATCCGATGTCATCCATCGCGTTGAGCAGCTGGCGGTCGTGGCTCACCACGAGCAAGGTGCCCTTCCATGACGCGACGATGTCGATCAGCCGGTGCCGTGCGCCGGCATCGAGGTTGTTGGTCGGCTCGTCGAGCAGCAGCACCGACGGGCGGGTCAGCAGCCGTGCGACGAGCGACAGCAGCACGAGCTCACCGCCGGAGACGGATGCGACCGTCCGGTCGAGCCCGAGGTGGCCGAGGCCGAGCCGGGCGAGCTCTGCCGCCGTGCGCTCGGCGATGTCCCAGCGGTCGCCGATCGCGTCGAAGTCGTCGACGGCGGTCGAGCCGCCCTCGACGCGGGCGAGTGCGGCAAGGGTCCCGGCGATGCCGAGCACCTCGGCCACCGTCTGGCTGGGGTCGGCACCAGGGTCCTGGGGCAGGTAGGCGACCGCGCCGTCGACGCCGATCGTGCCGCTCTGAGGGGTCAGCTCGCCGGCGATCAGCCGGAGCAGGGTCGACTTGCCGGAGCCGTTGAGGCCGATGAGGCCGTGGCGTCCGGGACCCATGCCCAGGTCGAGGCCGGAGAAGACCGGCGAGCCGTCAGGCCAGGTGAAAGAGAGGTCGTTGACAGAAAGTGATGCACGCATGTGCGCTCCATGAGGTCGATGGGTGCGCAGGCCGCTGTTGGCTGCTGCGCGGGATCTGACCTCAGAGCTTCAACGTTCCGGCTACCTGTCCTCGGGGATGCGTACGGCATCCATCATACGATCGACACGTGCGCGAGCGCCAGCGAGCGGACCATCAGGGCCCTCACGGCACGGCCTTCGTATCGTGGGTCTTCTAACGGAGGTTGTGCCGTGACAGGAATCTACTTCGACTCCGACGAGGATGCCGTCGAGCTGGTCAAGGCCCTCGAGAGCGAGGGCTATGCGACGACGCTGACCCGCGAGGCGTTCGCCGGTGAGGAGGACTGGGAGGACCGCGCGTGGGTCCTCGTGGTCGAGCCGTTCGACGACCGTGTGGTGGAGATGGTCGACGTCTACGGCGGCTGGCTGCCCGGGGACGACCGCCTGCCGGACGACCCGCCCGAGCTCCCCGGAGCGCCCAAGCGCCTCAAGGACTGACTCGACCCGAGATGTCGGCACTTTTGGAGGCCGAAAGGCCATCTACGCATCCACAAGTGCCGACATCCTGGGGCTACGCGCCGAGGTGGTCCTTGAGGAACTGCACCTGCAGCAGCTTGAGGTTCTCGGCCACGACCTCCTGCGGCGTCATGTGGGTGACGCCTGACAACGGCAGGACCGTGTGCGGCCGGCCCGCGGCCAGCAGCGCCGAGGACAGCTGCAGCGTGTGCGCAGCGACGACGTTGTCGTCGGCGAGGCCGTGGATGATCATGAGCGGCCGCTCGAGCCCCGGCGCCAGAGGCAGCAGCGAGTTGC
Source organism: Aeromicrobium sp. Root344 (assembly GCF_001425755.1). GTDB lineage: Bacteria > Actinomycetota > Actinomycetes > Propionibacteriales > Nocardioidaceae > Aeromicrobium. The sequence goes on from NZ_LMDH01000001.1 coordinate 2,575,827, forward strand.
GGTCGTAGACCTCGGGCTGCGTCCGCGGATCGCCCATGTAGCGCTCGGTGTAGCACGTGTCGTAGAGCCGCCACTCGGTCACGGGCGCACCGGCGACCGCCGCGTGGAACACGTCGGGCCGCTTGAGCACGGCGAGTGCGGACAGGTAGCCGCCGTACGACCAGCCGGTGATGCCGACCCGTGTCGTGTCGACGTCGTCGGGATAGGCCTTGGCGACCGCCTCGAGCGCCGCGACCTGGTCGTCGAGCGTGACCGTGGCGAACTCGTGCAGCACCGCCCGCTCCCACGCGTGCCCGCGCCCCGGAGTGCCGCGCGGGTCCGAGACGATGACGCAGAATCCCTGGTCGGCGAGCCACTGCGGCTCGAGGAAGGCCCGTGCCGAGGCGATCACGCGCTGGCCGTGCGGTCCGCCGTACGGGTCCATCAGGACCGGGAGCCGGCGTGAGCCCGGCTCGTGGCCGGCGGGGAACAGGATGGCCGTACGCAGCTGGTGCTCGCCGGCGGCGACGATCGTGACGACCGGCTCGTGCGGGGCGGGCTCGGCAAGCACCGCGACGGGAGCCGGCTCGGCGTCCTCGCGGTGCACCATGACGGTCGTGCCGACGACGTCGAGGCCGGATCGCACGACGACGGTCGTCGGACCGCCGATCACGGCGCCGTGGACCGCCGCGCCCTTGGTGATCTCGGTGATCGTGCCGTCGAAGCCGAAGCGCACCACGTGCACCTCGGTGGGTTCCTGGGACGCGGTCGCGATCACACAGTCCTCGAACACGTCGACGAGACCGCGTACCTGCCAGCCGTCGGGCGAGATCGCCACGCCGTCGCGCAGCACCCGGCGCCAGCCGGCGGCGTCCTCGACGGTGACGAGGGAGCCGTCGGGCGCGAAGCGCGGCGCCGACGAGAGCTCGACCCAGGCCACGTCGGCGAGCTCATGACGTACGTCCGTGCGCCCCGTGGTGACGTCGACGGTCAGGATCTGCGAGGACTTCTGGTCGCGGCTGAGCACCTGGATCACGGGAGCGCCGTGCGGGTTCCACGACACGCGGCCGAGGTACTCGTACGTCGCGCGGTCCCACTGGACCTGCGTGCGGGTGCCGTCGAGAGCGACGTGCCACAGCGTGACGTCGGCGTTGGGCGTGCCGGCGGCCGGGTAGCGCTGGGCGACGGGCTCGCGCTCGGGGTGCTCGGGGTCGGCGATGTGCCAGGTCTGGACCGGCGCCTCGTCGTAGCGCTCGACCAGCAGCGACTGCCCGTCGGGCGCCCACCAGAAGCCGCGGAAGCGCTCCATCTCCTCGGCGGCGATGAACTCGGCCTGGCCCCAGACCTCGGTCGCCGAGCCGGGCTCGACCAGCGCGCGCTCGTCCTGGCCGTTGACGCCGATGACACGGAGCGCGCCACCCGAGGCGTACGCGATGAGTCGTCCCGTCGGGTCGAGGTGCGGGTCGATCACCGCTCCGACGCTCGGCAGCGAGTGCACAGCCTTGGCGCCGAGGTGCACGGCCCAGAGCTGCCCCGACAGGGTGAAGCAGGCCCAGCGACCGGTCTCGTCGACGTCGTAGCCGACCAGTCCAGCCGCCGACTCACGGCTGCGCTCGCGGCGTGACCGCTCCTCGGCCGACAGCTGCTCGCCGGCCTCGCCGAGCAGCTCGACCGGGTCGACGAGGACCGACTCGGTGCGCGTCTCGACGTCGTACTCCCACAGCTGGCCGGTGCGGGTGACCCCGTCGGGCGTACGGATGAAGCGCACCGTGCGGCCGTCGGGCGACACCGTGATGTTGCGCGGGATGCCGAGCGTGAAGCGCAGGGTGCGGGCAGCCAGACGGGGATACGAGACGGTCATGCCCTCGATCCAATCACGTCGACGTGCTGTCGGTGCCGGTCAGTAACCTGTCCTCATGACCTCGACCGACCGACGCCTGTTGCTGGTGCACGCCCATCCGGACGACGAGTCGATCGGCAACGGCGCGACGATGGCCAAGTACGCCGCCGAGGGCGCCCAGGTCACGCTCGTCACGTGCACGGCCGGTGAGGAGGGCGAGATCCTCACGCCCGAGATCGCTCACCTCGCCGCGGACCGCGAGGACGGGCTCGGGCCGCACCGCATCGAGGAGCTCGCGGCGGCCATGAAGGTGCTCGGCGTCACCGACCACCGGTTCCTCGGCGGTCCCGGGCACTTCCGTGACTCCGGCATGAAGTGGGCCGACGACGGCAGCGCGACGGCCGCCGACGAGACCCGCCCCGACACGTTCTGGCACGCCGACCTCACCGTCGCCGCCGACCTGCTGGTCGAGATCATCCGCGAGACCCGGCCCCAGGTGCTGGTGACCTATGACCAGTTCGGCGGCTACGGGCACCCCGACCACGTGCAGGCGCACCGCGTCGCGACCTACGCGACGTCGCTGGCAGCCGTACGCTCCTACCGCCCCGAGCTCGGCGAGGCCTGGGACATCCCCAAGGTCTACTGGGGTGCGATGTCCAAGTCGCAGATGGCCGAAGGCATCCGCAAGCTCCGCGAGGCCGGCGACGAGACGAGCTTCGAGGGCTGGGACCCCGACAACCTGCCGTGGGGCGCGGCCGACGACGAGCTCGACGCCAAGGTCGAGGCGGACGACTTCGCCGAGGCCAAGATGGACGCCATGAAGGCGCACTCCTCGCAGATCGCGCTCGACGGGCCGTTCTTCGCTTTGTCCAACAACGTCGGCTCGCAGGTGTGGGGCACCGAGTACTACCGGCTCGCCAAGGGGCAGCGCGGGCCGGTCGGACCGGACGGTCTCGAGGAAGACCTGTTCGCCGGCCTCTAGTGACTCGGGCAGCCCTCGCCGTCCTCGGCGTCTACGTCGGCGTCCTCGGCGCCTTCGTCCACCGACACGTGTGGCGAGCCCACGGGATCGACTGGCCGTGGGGCCTCCTGCTGGTCGTCGTGGCGACGTACGCCGTGGTGCTCGCCGCCGAACGTGTCATCCCGGTCGGCGGGGCATGGTTCGGGCTCGGCTGGGGGATCGTGCTGCTGGCACAGCCGTTCTCTCCCGGAGGCAGCAATCTCGTCAGCTCCGACTGGCTCGGCTGGTCCTACACCCTGGGGAGTGTGGGGGCCATCGTCGTCGGGGTCGTCCGCACTCCTAGGCTGGGTCAATGACCGCGCCGGTGGACCAGCAGGCCTTTCGCGGTGCGTTGGGACGGTTCGCCAGCGGAGTCACCGTCGTCTCGACCGTTCAGGACGGCGTCGATCACGCCATGACCGCGAGTGCGTTCACGTCGGTCTCCCTCGACCCTCCCTTGGTGCTGGTGTGCTCCCACAAGTCGAGCCGCTTCCACGAGGCGGTGCTCGAGACCGGGTTCTGGGGAGTGTCGATCCTGGCCGAGGAGGGCATCGCGGCCTCCGCGTGGTTCGCCCATCGCGGCCGGCCACTCGACGACCAGATGCAGGGGATCGCCTTCCATCGGGGTGAGTCCGGTGCGGCCCTCCTCGACGAGTCGCTCGCCTGGCTGGAGTGCGACACGGTTTCCGTCACGGACGGTGGTGACCATACGATCTTGGTCGGCGCGGTCACCGGAGCGGCGGTCAACGACGTCATCGACGATCCGTTGCTCTACTACCGCTCGCACTACGGCACGATCGTGCGCCTGCCTGACTCGGAGAAGACCGTCTACGGGAGCAACACATGACCGACAAGCCTGACGAGGACCTCACGCCGGACGAGCCGTCCGAGAGCGAGCCGACGGCGGCCGAGCCCGCACCGGAGACTGCGTCGGTCGACGACGAGCCGGCCGGGTCGAGCCTCGCCGACGAAGGCGATGGCACCGTCGAGCCCGGCCTGGTGGTCGAGCACGACGAGGAGATCGAGCTCGACGACGCGCCGGATGTCGAGCCTGCCTACGAGCTGCAGCCCGGCGACGACACCGTGCTCGCCGAGGCGGCCACGACCTACGACGACGCGCCGGACGACGACTTCGACGACGTCGTGGTGCCACCAGCGGAGGACGAGCCGGCGGCCCACGACGCCGGCGACGACAGCCGCGACCTCCGGCCGCCCACGAACGACGACGACGGAGGGTCCGCCCACTGGGGCCGGCGCATCCTGCTCGGCCTGGTGCTCGTGGCCGGTGCTCTCTACGTCGCGGGCTACTTCCTCACCGGCAGCCGCATGCCCGCCAACGCGACGATCGGTGGCGTCGACGTCAGCGGGATGTCGCCGGCGGACGCGCGCGCCGCGGTCGACAAGGCGCTGACGCCCCACGTCGATCGCGAGATCGTCCTGACCCATGGCAAGACCGAGTTCCGCGTCAAGCCCAAGGCCGCCGGACTCGCGTTCGACCTCGACCGCACGATCAGCGAGGCCGGAGGTGAGCGCAGCTGGAAGCCCGCCGACATCGCCGGGCTGTTCTTCGGCGACCACCCGTCCGATCCGGCCCTCGACGTCGACGACGCCAAGCTGCAGAGCTCGATCGGCACGATCGGCGAAGCCGTCAACCGTGAGGTCGTCGAGGCGCAGATCACCTTCCCCGACGTCAAGCCCAAGGCCCGCGAGCCCCGGGCCGGTCGGGTCATCGCTCGATCCGACGCGGCCGAGGCCATCCGCAAGGCGTACCTCGTCAGCGACGAGCCCGTCAGGGTGCCGACCGCGGTCGTCGAGCCTGCCGTCGACTCCGCCGGGCTCGCCGATGCCATGAAGACCATCGCCAAGCCGGCGGTGAGCGGACCGATCACGATCCGGGTCGGCGACAAGAAGGTCGCGTTGCCCGTGACGGCATACGCCCCGGCGCTCGTCGTCCGGGTCAAGGACAACGCGCTGCGGCCGTTCCTCGATCCCAAGAAGCTGGCCGGCCCGCTGACCGACTCCACGACCGGGATCGGCAAGAAGGCCGTCGACGCGACCGTCACGATCAAGAACGGCAAGCCCGTCGTGATGCCGGGCAAGGAGGGTGTCGGTCTGCAGCCCAAGGAGATGGCCGTCAAGCTGCTCCCGGCGCTGACGGAGTCCGGATCGAAGCGTGCCGTCCAGGTGGAGGCCAAGGTCGTCGAGCCGCTGTTCACGACGGCCGACGCCAAGGCGCTCAAGATCAAGCAGAAGATCAGCAGCTTCGAGACGCACTTCCCCTACGCCGAGTACCGCAACACCAACCAGAGCCGCGCCGCCGAGCTGATCGACGGCACGATCCTCAAGCCCGGCGAGACGTTCAGCTTCAACAACATCGTCGGCGAGCGCACGGCCGCCAACGGCTTCGTCACCGGCACCGTCATCAACGGCGGGGTGTTCCGTGAAGAGCTCGGTGGCGGTGTCTCCCAAGTCGCCACGACGACCTACAACGCCGGCTTCTTCGGCGGCATGGACGACGTCGAGCACCACCCGCACGCGTTCTACATCAACCGCTACCCGGTCGGCCGCGAGGCGACGGTCTACTTCGGCAGCCTCGACCTGCGGTTCAGGAACCCGACGAAGTACGGCGTGCTGGTCCACGCCTACGTCATCAAGAGCACGCCGTCCTCACCCGGCACGATGCACGTCGAGCTGTGGAGCACCAAGGTGTGGGACATCAAGGCCGGAGAGTCTGCCCGCCGCAACGGCCGCACGCCGGGCAAGCAGTACGACGACACCGATCGGTGCGTGCCGCAGGATCCGATCCCGGGCTTCGACATCGACATCTACCGCTACTTCTACAAGGGCGGCAAGAAGGTCAAGACCGAGACCGACACGGCGACCTACCAGGCCGCCGACCACGTCATCTGCGGCAAGAAGCCGAAGGGCGACTGAGTCAGCTCACACCGCGACGTTGAGCTGGATCGTCATCCCGTCGTCGACGTTGCCGGTCACGGTCGCCATCTGCAGCGAGTGGCCGTCGCTGAAGACCATGTCGCCGTCGAGCGGCGTCTGCGCCAGGTTCGTGCTGCTCTGCTCGTAGCCGGACGTCGCATAGACGAGCTTGCAGGCGTCCTCCGGCAGGGCGATCTGCGAGGTGCGGAGCTTCCCGGTCGCCTTCTGGGCGTCGGCGGCGGTCTTGTAGACCTCGAAGTGGATGTGCGGCCAGCGCCCGCTGTAGGCGCCGGGAAAGATCGTCGTGAACGCCAGCTTGCCGTCGGTGTCCGCGGCCTGGACGCCGCGGAGGTAGTTCTCGCCGGCGAGCTGCGAGTCGTACATCGAGTAGCGGCCTTCGCGGTCGCAGTGCCAGACGTAGACGGCAGCGCCCTCGTACGGGGTGACGGCGCTGCCGTTCAGGTCGAGGATCGTCAACTCGAGCTTCGCGGTGACGCCCTGGGCGGTCGTGCTGGCGCCGGCGAAGCTCGACCGGATGTCGCTGCGCACCACGCCGCTCTCGGTCAGCACGTTGACCCCGTTCGATCCGTCGCCGGGGAACGGTCCGCCGGTCTCCTCGGGCACCTCGTCCGTGACGGTCGCCGTGGTGCCCGTCGACGACGAGGACGACGCGGGGGTCGACGTCGTGGCCGGTGAGCCCGACGAGTCGCTGCCGCTGCACGCCGCCAGTGCGGCCGCCAGCCCTGCGCCGGTCAACAGGCCGAGGGCGCGGCGGCGGTTCAGCAGTGTCGGCAGGTCGTGGGACAGGCCGAGGTCGTGCTCGTGGGGTCCGTCGTGATCGTGGGTCATGCCCTTCACCGTACGGAGCACGGCCTGGCGACGGCCATGCCTTCACTGTGAGGAGACTGTGGTCCCGGGCTCGAGGTAGCGGTAGTCGTGGTGGTCGACGAATCCGTACGGCTCGTAGAGCGCGAGCGCGGCGTGGTTGGTGCGCATCGTCTGCAGGTACGCCTTGTCGGCGCCGCGCTCCACGGCCCAGGCGAGCGCGGTCTCGACGATCCGTCGGGCCAGGCCCTGTCGGCGGTGGTCCGGAGCGACCTCGACGCACGCGATTCCCGCCCACTCGCCGGTGACCGCGACGCGGCCGATCGCGACGGCCGGGGAGCCGATCGAGACGAACCCGACCGTGGCAGGGCCCTCGAGGACGGCACGCGCGGCGGCCGGGTCGTTGACGCGGCCGTAGTTGGCCAGCCAGTCGTCGTCGGCGGTCGACGCGATGCGTGCGGAGGCGTCGGCGTCGTACGCGGGGTCGAGATCGGCGACCTGCACGACCGCCCCACCGTGGTATCCCGCCATGGGCGTCCACCCGGCGTTGATGAAGTCACGCTCGGCGGCGGAACCCACGACGACCTGGGCGAGCGCCGGGACCTCGCGAGAGGCGTAGAACTCGACCACCCGGTCGAGCGCGACGTCGAAGGCGACACCGGGGTCGCCGTGCACCGCGACCGAGTTGGCCCGGCCGGTGAACCGCCGGGACGTACGCAGCTCCCAGTCGCCGAGAGCGAGCGACTCGATCGCCGGCCAGCCCAGCGAGGTGATGCGGGTCAGCTCGTCGGCGCTGGCGTCCGCGGCACGACGGCGCCTCAGGGGGCGATCCGGGACCGGCTTCCAGGTCACGACGTCCGTGAGCGCGACCACCTGCGTACGTCCGTCGCGACGCTCCAACGTGACGGCCGAGAGGTCGACCGCCCGCACCCGTCCGATCACGTCGCTCATGGCGGGTCCGCCCGACGGGCCGGTGCCCCCTACGGCGTACCGGACGACGATGCGTTGCCCGATCGAGGCGGCGTCAATTGGCATGTCCCCAGCGTTCCATGTCATGAGGTGGACCTCATGTGCGGGAGTCGAGGTGGAGGCGTGATACTAGTGCCAGCCCTTTGAAGGAGAATTGCTCGTGACGTACGTGATCGCCCAGCCGTGTGTGGACCTCAAGGACCGCGCTTGTGTGGACGAATGTCCCGTGGACTGCATCTACGAAGGCAAGCGGATGCTCTACATCCACCCCGACGAGTGTGTCGACTGCGGTGCGTGCGAGCCGGTCTGCCCCGTCGAGGCGATCTTCTACGAGGACGACACGCCGCCGGAGTGGAAGGACTACTACACCGCCAACGTCGACTTCTTCGACGACATCGGCTCGCCCGGTGGTGCGGCCAAGCTCGGCGTGATCGACAAGGACCACCCGCTGATCGCGGCACTTCCCCCGCAGCCCCAGGACTAGACGCCACCTGATGGCACAGCGAGGCAACGTCTCGGCGAAGTTCCCGGACTTCCCCTGGGACACCCTGGCGGCCGCCAAGGCCCGTGCCGCCGCACATCCAGGCGGCCTGGTCGACCTGTCGATCGGTACGCCGGTCGATCCCACGCCGGACGTCGCCCGCGACGCCCTGGTGGCTGCCGCGGACGCTCCCGGCTATCCGACGGTGTTCGGACCGGAGTCGCTGCGCCAGGCCGCGGTCGACTGGATCGAGCGCCGCTTCCAGGTCACCGGGCTCAGCCCCTCGCAGGTGCTGCCCACGGTCGGCTCCAAGGAGCTCATCGCCAACCTGCCGATGCAGCTCGGTCTCGGCGCCGGCGATCTCGTCGTCGTCCCGGAGCTGGCCTATCCCACGTACGAGGTCGGCGCCCGCTACGCCGGCTGCGAGGTCGTCGCGACCGACTCGACGCTGTCGCTCGGCCCTCGCGTGCCGGCGATCATCTACCTCAACTCGCCCGCCAACCCGACCGGCCGCATCCTGCCGCCCGAGCACCTTCGCAAGGTCGTCGAGTGGGCCCGTGAGCGCGGCACGCTCGTGGTCTCCGACGAGTGCTACCTCGAGTTCGCCTGGGAGGGCACGCCCTGCTCGGTCCTGCACCCGGACATCAGCGGCGGCTCGTCCGACGGCATCCTCGCGGTGCACTCGCTGTCCAAGCGGTCCAACCTCGCCGGCTACCGCGACGCGTTCGTCACCGGCGACCAGGCCGTCGTCAGCGAGCTGCTCGAGGTCCGCAAGCACCTCGGCTTCATGGTCCCGACGCCCGTCCAGGCGGCGATGGCCGCGGCCCTCGCCGACGACGAGCACGTCACCCTGCAGCGCAAGACCTACGCCGCGCGGCGCCACGACCTGCGCCGGGCGTTCGAGTCGGCCGGGTTCAGCGTCGAGCACTCCGAAGGCGCGCTCTACCTCTGGATGACCCGTGGCGAGCCGTGTCGCGACACGATCGACTGGCTCGCCGAGCGCGGCATCCTCGCGGCGCCCGGTGACTTCTACGGCGCCGCGGGCTCCCAGCACGTACGCGCCGCGTTCACCGCCACCGACGAGCGCGTCGCCGAGGCCGTCACCCGCCTCACGGCCTGATCGATCCCCGCGTTTCGTGACGGAACTCGTCACAACCTGCTCGATCAGTGACGAGTTCGGTCACAAAGCTTGGGGGTGGTTAGTTCGTCGAGACGCGGACGGTGTCGGAGTCCGTGCCGGAGCGCGGGGTCCAGCCCTGGTCGGAGTCCTCGGCGCTCCACTCGCGGTTGCCGAACGAGATGCCCGTGATCCGCAGCCGCGACGCGTTGCCGACGAGGTAGTGCGCGAGCGCCCAGCCTCGCGCCTTGACGTCCGAGGCCTTGCCGGTGAGCGGATATGCCGCGTCGTCGCCGTTCGTGGTGAACGGGACGTCGCCGAACGCGGCCTTGACGTCCGCGGTGACCCGGGTGATCGTCCCGCTGCCCCGGGGGTTGATCTGGCAGGTGAACCGCGCCGGGCTGTAGCCACGGAGCGCCGACGCGAGCGCGCGGGCGTAGTCCTCGTGCTTCGCGTACGCGCCGGGGAACGCGGAGCGCTGCACCCTCTGCGCGGCCTCGGTGATCGGCATCGACTCGTAGCCCTTGACCTTGGCGAGGGCGTCGTAGAACCGGCCGATCGAGTAGTGCGGGTCGCTGATCTGCTCGACCGTGCCCCAGCCCTGCGAGGTCCGCTGCTGGAACAACCCCACGGAGTCGCGGTCGCCGTAGTCGATGTTGTGGATCTTGGACTCCTGGAACGCCGTCGCGATCGCGATCGAGGTGGCGCGCGGAGGCAGGCCCCGGCGCTGCGAGATCGCCGCCATCAACGACGCCCACCTCGCCTGCTCGAGGTCGATCTCGGCCCTGACCTTGCCGACCTCGGCGACGCAGAACTCGGTCCGCAGCGGCTTGCGGTCGCGCAGCACCGTGGCCACCAGGATCGTCGCGACGACGAGCCCGAGGACGACGAACCAACGAAACCGCACAGGAGCTAGTTGGCGTGCAGGTCGGCGTTGAGCTCGATGCCCGTACGCTCGCCGCGCGGGCGCGCCTCGATCGCGCCGCTCTGGCTGTTGGTGAGGAACAGGATGCCGTCCTGCCCGGACAGCTCCGCAGCCTTGATGACGGAGCCGTCGGGCATCGTCACCTTGGACCCCGCCGTGACGTAGGTGCCGGCGGCGACGACGCAGTCGTTGCCGAGCGAGATGCCGATACCGGCATTGGCGCCGATCAGGCTGTTCTCGCCGACCGTGATGACGGCCTTGCCGCCGCCGGACAGCGTGCCCATGATCGAAGCGCCGCCGCCGACGTCCGAGCCGTTGCCGACCGTGACGCCGGCCGAGATGCGGCCCTCGACCATCGCGGTGCCGAGCGTGCCGGCGTTGTAGTTGACGAAGCCCTCGTGCATCACGGTGGTGCCTTCGGCGAGGTGGGCGCCGAGGCGTACGCGGTCGGCGTCGGCGATGCGGACACCGGACGGGACGACGTAGTCGGTCATGCGCGGGAACTTGTCGATGCTGGTGACCTGGACGTGCAGGCCCGCGCCGCGTGCCCGGGTGCGAATCGCCTCGAACCCGTCGACGAGGCAGGGGCCGAGCGACGTCCAGACGACGTTGGTCAGCAGCCCGAAGATGCCGTCGAGGCTCTGGCCGTGTGGTGCGACGAGCCGGTGCGACAGCAGGTGCAGGCGCAGGTAGATGTCGTACGCGTCGGTCGGCGGCGCCTGCAGGTCGTCGATCACGGTGTGCACGACGACCTTGTGCACCTCGCGGATCGCGTCCTGACCGGCCAGCGCCGTCAGCTCCGCGGGCTCCGGGTCGCCCTCAGGAGCGGCGCCGAGCCTGGGCTCGGGATACCAGACGTCGAGGACCGTGCCGTCGAGGGTCAGCGTGGCGACGCCATAGGCGTACGCACCGGGATGATCCGCAGAAGTCATGCCGACAAACCTATCGGGGCGACGCTAAGACTTGGGCAGGCCGTCCTTGGTGCACAGGCTGCCGATCTGGTCGGTGCGGTCCCGCTTGATGTAGTCGAACATCTTGGGCGCCCGTTCGGGGTCCCACGTGACCGCGAAGTCCCTGAGCGGCACGGTGCAGTTGAGCCCGTCACCGCCCATCGAGGCCGACAGCGCGAGGGCGAACTTGAACAGCGCGAGGGGGCTGACGTCGTCGCCGATGCGCAGCGAGCCCGAAGCCCCCTTGGCGACGCTGACGTAGCGGAACGGGTTGATGACGGTCCACGGCGACTTGGCCTTGTCGGCGATCGAGCCGAGCACCTCGCGCTGGCTCTGCACGCGCTGGATGTCCTGCGTCGCGTACGAGTGCCGGTTGCGGGAGTAGGCGAGGGCGACCCGGCCGTCGGCGGTCTGGCAGCCCTTCTGCACGTCGAGCCCCGAGTCCTTGTCCTTGATGCGCTCCTTGGGGCAGATCGTGACACCGCCGAGGGAGTCGACGACCTTGACGAGACCGCCGAAGCCGACCTCGACGTAGTCGTCGACGCGGATCCCGGTGTTCTTCTCGATCGTGCGCACGAGCAGCTTGGGACCGCCGTAGGCGTACGCGGCATTGATCTTGGTGCGGCCGTAGCCGGGGATGTCGACGAGCGAGTCGCGGGGGAGCGACATCAGGATGCTCGGCCCGCTGCCGGTGTGGAGCAGCATGATCGTGTCGGTGCGGCCGCGGCCGCCGGTGTCGCCGCCGGTCGCGAGCTCCTTCTGCTCCGCCTTGGTGAGTCCGCGGCGGCTGTCGGAGCCGACCAGCAGGTAGGTCGTGCCGGGCTGCTCGGCGGGACGGCCCGAGGCGGGGGAGGCGTCGACCTTCTCGATCTGGCCCCAGGCCCACCACGGCACGGCGACCAGGAACACGACCCACGCGAGCACGAGGATGCCGAAGATCCGACGGCCGTTGTGACGCTTCCTGGGCTTGCGCGGGCCGCTGGGCGGCTCGTCGCCGACGCGGCGTCCAGGTGGCGGCAGGTTGGGCGGGGGGAGGTCGGAGGCGGCCTCGCGGGGCACCGGGCGGGTCGGCTTGTCCTCGCCGTACAACCACCCGTACTCGCCGTCGGGGCGCTGGTCTGACATGAGCACGACCGTACCTGACCTCGGCTCATGCGCCCGGCAGCCGCTCGTGCCCTGCCTTCGAAATTCCGGGCCACCTCCGGCGCGCCCTCAACCTCAACTCGAGAGTTTGTGTGGATACTGAGAATCGCCTCAGCCTCTTCCCCCACGTGAGGACACCATGTCTGACGTTCGCTCGAGCGTGATGGGTGGGTCGTACGCCCGCCCGGCCGACACCTCTGCTCGCATCCAGTTCCGCCGCGCCCTGACCCTCACGGCGATGACCCTCGTCATGCCCGGCTCGGCCCAGCTCGTGATGGGCAACAAGCGGATCGGCCGCATCGCCGTGCGCGTGTGGCTCGGCTTCCTCCTCGTGGGTGCCGTGATCCTGTTCCTCGCGATGAACTCCCGCAAGCAGCTGTTCTCGCTGGCGATCGAGTCGCCGCTGCTGCCGGTCGGCCGCTGGATCCTGATCGCCGGTGCCGTCGCCTGGGTCGCCCTGATCGTCGACGCGTGGCGCCTGGGGCGTCCCCTCGAGCTGCGCCGCAAGCACCGGCTCTGGATGACCGGGATCAACGGCGTCCTGTGCTTCGTGACCGCCGGTGCGCTGTTCTTCGCGGCCCATCTCGTCGCGGTCCAGACCTCGTTCGTCAACAGCGTCTTCGTCGCCGACACCGTCTCCAAGCCGCAGCACGGGCGCTACAACGTCCTGCTCCTCGGTGGCGACTCCGGCCCCGAACGCAGCGGCCTGCGCCCCGACTCGCTGACCGTCGCAAGCATCGACAAGGACACCGGACGCACCGTCCTGATCGGCCTGCCGCGCAACCTGCAGAACGTGCCGTTCCCCAAGGGCTCGGTCATGGCGAAGGCGTTCCCGCAAGGCTTCAACGGCGAGGGCCAGTACCTCAACGCGATCAACACCTGGGCCAACGACCATGCGTCGCTGTTCAAGGAGAAGAACCCCGGGCTCAAGGCCACGATGGGCGCCGTCGAGGAGATCACCGGGCTCAAGCTCAACTACTACGCGATGGTCAACATGCACGGGTTCTCCAAGCTCGTCAACGCCGTCGGCGGCGTACGCGTGAACGTGCAGCAGCGGACCGCGATCGGCGGGATCGGCTCCCCGATCCGTGGCTGGATCGAGGCCGGCGAGCAGAAGCTGACCGGTGACCAGGCGCTCTGGTACTCCCGCAGCCGGGTCCAGAACGACGACTTCTCGCGCATGGGCCGGCAGAAGTGCGTCATGAACGCGATGCTGCACCAGCTCAGCCCGCAGAAGGTGCTGTTCAACGTCGAGAAGATCGCCAGCTCCAGCAAGGCGCTGCTGACGACCAACATCCCCAAGTCCGACCTCGACGAGTTCGTCGACCTGGCCCTCAAGGCCAAGACCCAGAAGGTCTCGACCGTCTCGCTGGTGCCCCCGGTGATCTACACCGGCAACCCCGACTTCGCCAAGGTCCGGCGCCTCATCGACCGGGCGATCGACCGGGCCGAGGGCCGCTCGTCGGTGCCGAGTGGCCTCACCAAGGCGAAGCTCTCGATCCCCAAGGTCAGCGACGGCGCCAAGGATCCGCGCATGGCCAACCAGAGCTCGGACCTCGGCGCAGCCTGCTGACCGAGGCTCGCGGCGACCTGAGTTGTCGCTGAGATCACTGACGCGATGTCACGGAAGCCGGGGGTGTCAGTGATAATGGATGCTTCGTCGGCCACACCGTAAGGGATCTCATGTCGCACCGCGCGAGTCTCTTGGGCCGCGGCTACCAGGACAACCATCTGGACTCGCCGCGCGTCCGTTTCCGGCGCGCCCTGCTGCTGTGCTTCATGACGGTCGTCGTCCCCGGCTCCGGGCACATCGCGGTGGGCAAGCGCGCGGTCGGCTGGTTCGCCCTCACGATGTGGCTGGGTGCCATCGGCGGCGGCGGCTACCTGCTCTGGAAGTACCGCACCGACCGCGCCACGGTGCTCAGCTGGTTCACCGACACCGACGTCCTGCTCCTGGCCCGGGCGGGCATCGTCGCCGTCGCGGTGCTCTGGGTCATCCTGTTCATCGACGCCTGGCGCCTCGCGTCGCCGTTCCGGCTCAACTTCATGCGCGCCGCGCTCATCACGGTGCTCAACCTCGCGATCATCGGCGGCGTCGCGGGCTCCACCGCGTACGCCTCGCAGCTCATCAAGGTCTCGCGCGACACCGTCAAGGTCGTGTTCAAGGCGACCAAGACGTCCGAGCCGCTCAAGGGCCGCTACAACATCCTGCTGCTGGGCTCTGACGCGCGCGCCGACCGCACCGGCATCCGGCCCGACTCCATGACGGTGGCCAGCATCGACGCCAACACCGGCAAGGTCGTGCTGGTCTCGCTGCCCCGCAACCTGCAGAACGTGCCGTTCTCCCCGGGTTCGCCGATGCTCAAGGTTTATCCCAACGGCTACAACTGTGGCCCGACCTGCCTGCTCAACGCCGTGCACACCGCCGCGCAGAACCGCACCGACCTCTATCCGCACGCCAAGGACCCGGGGCTCGACGCGACCATTGACGCGATCCAAGGCGTCACGAACCTCAAGATCAACTACTACGTCATGATCAACCTCAACGGCTTCAAGGGCCTGGTCAACGCCGTCGGCGGCGTCACGATGGACGTCAAGACCCGCATCGCGATGTTCGGCCACGACGACGCCTGGAAGAACACCTACATCGAGCCGGGCAAGCAGAAGCTCGATGGCCAACAGGCGCTCTGGTACGCCCGCAGCCGCGTGCAGTCCGACGACTACACGCGCATGGGCCGGCAGAAGTGCCTGATGGCCGCCATGGTCAGCCAGCTCAGCCCCCAGACGGTCCTGCTCAACGCCACCAAGATCGCCAAGTCCGGCAAGCAGCTGCTCAGCACCAACATCCCGGCCAAGGAGCTCGGCCAGTTCGCCGACCTCGCCCTGAAGGCACGCGGACAGAAGATCCGCACGGTGTCGGTCGTACCGCCACGGTTCAGCACCGTGACGCCCGACTTCCCGGCGATCCAGGCCGCGATCCAGAAGGCGATCGACAAGTCGGAGTCGACCGTCGCGCCGACCAAGAAGCCCAAGGACGACTCGGGCAACGCGGCCAACCAGACCGACGACCTCCAAGCCGCCTGCTAGGCCCAGCCATCTCCTAGCGGGATGACCAGCCAGTCCGGAAAGTCGTCTTCCCGGTTCACCAGGAGGAACGTCAGAGCAGCTCCCGCGCTCGCTCCACAGTCACATGGTGAACTCCGGGAGCGAAGCTACTTGTCCTGTGCCTCGTTGTAGGCGTCGATGACCTCTTCGGGATCGCCGTCCATCACGAGCGTGCCCTGGTCGAGCCAGATGACCCGGCTGCAGGTGTCCAGGATCGACTGCATCGAGTGGCTGACGAGGAACACCGTGCCGGCGTTGTCGCGAATCTCGCGGATGCGCGCCTCGCTGCGCGCCCGGAACTTGCGGTCACCGACCGCCAGGGCCTCGTCGACGATCAGGATGTCGTGCGTCTGGACGCTGGCGAGGGCGAACTTGAGGCGCGCCGTCATGCCCGAGGAGTAGGCCCGCATCGGCAGGTCGATGAACTTCTCCAAGCCGGAGAACGCGACGATGTCGTCGAAGTTGGCCTCGATCTCGTCCATCGAGAAGCCCATCGCCAGACCACCGAGGATGATGTTGCGCTCGCCGGACAGGTCCTTCATCAACGCCGCGCCGACGCCCAACAGGCTGGGTCGCGACGAGGCGTATATCGCGCCGCGGCTGGTCGGGGTGAGGCCGACGATCGCCCGCATCAGGGTCGACTTGCCCGAACCGTTGGTGCCGATGACGCCGATGCTGTCCTGCTCGTACGCCGTGAACGACACGCCCTTGAGCGCGTGGACCGTGCGCATCTGCTTGCCGCGGCCGCGCAGCACCTTGGAGCGGCGGTCGGCGGCGGTGGGGCGCTTGCCGGTCGCGAACACCTTGTACTCGACATGCACGTCGTCGACGATCACGACGGGCTTGCGGTCCTTGGGGGGCTGCGGAGCCTGGACCTGGGTCTCGTCAGTCGACACGGCCGTACCTCTCCTCGGCGCGCCAGAAGAACCAGACACCGAACGCGAACAGGCCGAGCGACCAGGTGCCGGCGAACAGCCAGTAGCGCTCGTCGATCGTGTAGGAGTCGCCGGCGAGGAGCGCAGAGCGCGCCAGGCTGAGGAACTCGTGGATCGGCTGGAAGTCGCTGATCTTGATGATGGTGGGGTGACCCTTGTGCCCGTCGCGAGGGCCGAACCGTTCCTCGACGCTGAAGAAGATCCCGGTCGTGTAGAAGAAGAACCGGGTCAGGAACGGCAGGAAGTTGTTGAGGTCGCGCCAGTGCGCGGCGAGCCGGGCGGTGACGAGCGCGAGCCCGCAGCTGAACACGAAGTAGAGCGCGAAGATCGGGACGATCAGCAGCCAGTGCAGCTGCGGCCGGTTGCCGCTGGCGAGCAGGAACACCAGCATGATGCCCACGGTCGGCAGGAACTGCAGGAAGCGCTGCGTCACGGCGGCCAGCGGCAGCACCATGCGCGGGAACGCGAGGCTCTGCACCAACGAGGCGTTGTTGGTGATCGACTTGCCGCCTGCGGTCCAGGACTGGGCGAAGAACTCGAACACGAAGACGCCGATGAGCAGGAACTCGACGAAGTGCGGGGGCCGGGTGTTGCTGGGGAGCAGCAGGCCGAAGATCAGGCCGTAGACCAAGGCGTTGAGCAACGGCTTGAGGATGACCCACAGCATGCCGAGCGAGTTCTGCTGGTTCTCCGACTCGATCTTGAACCGGGCCATCGAGTAGATGAAGGTCCGTCGCCGCCAGACATCCGCGACGTAGTCGCGAAGTGGTGGGCGGCCGCCGACCTTGTGAAGGCCCAGGCGCGCCGCGTCCTCGGCAGTTGTCATCCGTGTGATGTCCCTACTGTTCAGGCATTCGGAGGTGCCTGACGACCTGCCGTCGAGGCATCGTCGAGTGTAATGGATCGACCTACCGGGTCTCGGCGCCCTCCTGCGCGCCCACGCGTGAGATCTGCTCCGGTGTGGCAGACGCCACGATCACGAGGGAGCCACCACCGAGGCAGGCGGCTGCGATGAGCTCGGCGTCTCGCCGAATCGTGCCCGGCGCGACCAGCCGCCGAGCGCCGTCAGGAACGACTGAGGCGAGCAGCTCGGCGTGCGTGCTCGTCACCCCGTCGAGGTCGAGCGCGACCGTGGACGGCTCCGGGGGATCGAGTGCCAGGAAGTGGTCGCCGTGGCCGGGCACCTCGGCGCCGAGGTCCAGGAAACCGTCGGGCGGCTGCGGGAAGCGGCCGCCGAGGGGTCTCAGCGACGCGGCGACGCGGTGGGGCTCCTCCGCCACGAGATCGGGACCGCTGAGGCCGACGTCGGCGGTGTGGTCGACGACCGCCGCACCGATGTTCCATGCCGACAGGATCCAGACCGTCGTGAGCCAGTGGCTCGGCAGCCCGACACGGATGCGCGTCCCGGGGCCGGCGTCGAGGTCGTCGACGAGGAAGTTGCTGGTCTTGGCGACCCAGTTGGCCGTCGTCGTCGTGCTGAGCTCGACGCGTTCGCCGGTCGCCATGTCGTAGTAGGTCACGAGAGGCTGCGACGGATCGGCCGAGGTCCGCAGGAGCTGGTCGAGGGTTCTCACGCCGCCACCACCTTGCGTGCTGCTTCGAGCACGGCGCCGGCGCCGGCGTCGGCGGGCACGGGCACCGGCCGGCCCGGATCGGTCTCGCGCAGACCCGCAACGCGTACGAGCCCGGCCGGCGCGGTGTCGGCATGGTCGACGACCAGCACCGGCAGGTCATCGTTCACCAGGTCGCGGAAGCCAGGCGTACGCAGGACCGGATCGATCGCGAGCGTACGGCTCGACGGGCCGAGCACGAGCGCGTCGCAGTCGAGCAGCGCCGTGGAGACGGCTGCGGAGACCGAGATCTGGTCGGCGATCAGGAGCAGCTGCGTCGGTTCGTGGGACGAAGGATCGGCGAGGTACTCGTCGACCGGGATCGCACGAGGCTCGTCCGAGCCGACCACGACGCGGAACTCGGCACGGTCGTCGCACACCGGCAGCAGGCGGTAGGGGAGTGCGGCACGCAGACCGGCGGCGATCGTCGCGTCGGTGAGGGTGGTGCCGGTCAGGACGAGCTCGGTGCGGACGAGCCGCGCGGCCACGGCCTGGTCGCTGGCCCGTTGCCAGGTCGGCGTGTAGCCGACCGACTCGAGGGCGTCGGCGACGGCGTACGTCGGGTCGACCGACACCAGCAGGCCGTCGAGGTCAGGACTCGCCTGGAGCCCGGCCGAGACGTGCCCGCGAACCGTGGGAGCGACGACGGTCAGCTCGTCGTCGGGCCCGAGGAGGCCACCGAGGGTGCGGGCGAAGGGGGCGCCGTCGGCGCCGATGACCAGCAGGATGCGCATCCGGCCATTCTGTCTTGCCTGTTCAGGCGTCCGGCACGGGGGCGACACGCCGGGGATTTCATGAATCTTGCCATTCGGCTTGACTTGTGACAGGTGACAGGACTGTAATTCCATGTATGTCATTCGATCTGGGTCTGCCGCAGGAGCTCGATGAGGAACTCATGTGGCAAGAGCGCGCGCTGTGCGCTCAGACGGACCCCGAGGCATTCTTCCCTGAGAAGGGCGGATCCACACGTGAGGCCAAGCGAGTGTGCCTGACGTGCGACGTCCGTGGAGAGTGCCTCGAGTACGCCCTGGCACATGATGAGCGGTTCGGCATCTGGGGCGGTCTGTCCGAGCGTGAGCGTCGCAAGCTGAAGAAGCGGGCCTAAGACTCCCGCTTTCCTCGTCCACTAGGGTTGACCCTCGTGGACGAGACCAGCACGACGCGCCATTGGCTCGACGATCCGCCCACCGTGGGTGCCATTCTGGTCTCCCACAACGGCGCCACCTGGCTCCCCAAGGTCCTCGCCTCGTTCGCGCACATGTTCTACGCACCCACGACGTGGCGCGTCGTCGATGTCAGCTCGACCGACGGCAGCGCTGACCTGCTCCGCGACTCGTTCGGCGCCGAGCGCATCACCTACGCCCCGTCCGGCACCGGCTTCGGCGAGGCCGTCCGCCTCGGCCTGGAGTCCATGCCCCGTACGGACTGGATCTGGCTCCTGCACGACGACTCGTCGGTGCTGCCGGGCACGCTCTCGGGCCTGCTCGACACCGCCACGTCGGCGCCCGACATCGCCGCCGTCGGCCCCAAGATCCGGGAGTGGCCCTCCCTGCGCCGCCTGCTCGAGGTCGGCCTGACGATCACGGCGACGGGCTCACGCGAGACCGGGCTCGAGACCGGTGAGCCCGATGCGGGGCAGCACGACCGGCCCCGCGAGGTCCTGGCCGTCAACACCGCGGGCATGCTGATCCGCCGAGACGTGTGGGACAAGCTCAACGGCCTCGACCCCAACCTGCGGCTGTTCTACGACGACATCGACCTCGGCTGGCGGATCGCCCGCGCCGGCTACCGCACGATGACGGCGCCGACCGCGGTGCTGTTCCACGCCGAGTCGAGCCGCCGCGGCACCCGCGCGCGTACGGCCGGGGACGTGCCGCACTGGGAGGAGCGCCGAGCGGCGATCTACACGTTGCTGGCCAACACGCCGATGCCGCGGTTCCTGTGGCAGTACGTCCGGCTGTTCTTCGGCTCGCTGCTGCGGGTCGTCGGCCTGCTGATCGGCAAGGATCCCGAGGCCGCGAGTGACGAGCTGCTGGCGCTGCGCTCGGCCTACACGCATCCGTTCAAGCTCATCAAGGCGCGGCGTCGCCGACGCGCCACCGCCACGCGGTCACACCGCGCGATCCGGCATCTCCTCGCCCCGTTCTGGCTGCCCTACCAGCACGGCTTCGACATGGTGCGGGACACCGCCACCGCGCTCATCAAGCCCGAGGCGGTCGAGTCGGTCGGTCGCCGGTCGACGACGCTCGACCAGGCGCCTGATGAGGCGGAGGACCTCGACGACGGACCGTCGCTCCTGCAGCGCCGGCCGTGGCTCGCCACGGTCCTGGTGCTCGTCGTGCTCTCGGTGATCGCGGGTCGCGGGCTGTTCGGCGGTGGCCTGCACGGCGGCGCCCTGCTGCCGGCACCCGGTTCGGCCGGAGGGTGGTGGGACCTGCTCCTCGGCGCACGCCACGACGTCGGGCTGCCGAGCGACACGCTGGCGCCGGTCTTCGCCTTGCCGCTCGCCGCGCTCTCGACGCCGGTGTGGTTCCACCCCGGACTCGTCATCACGGTCGCGATGGTGTTCGCGGTCCCGCTCGCGGCCCTGACGGCGCACCGCTTCGGACGGCAGATCAGCTCGCACCGGGTGCCCCGCATGGTCTGGGCGGTCTCCTACGCCTTGTGCGTCGTCGCGACCGGCGCCGTCAGCCAGGGCCGGCTCGGCACGGTCGTCGCACTCGTGGTGCTGCCGATCATCGCCAACACGGCGTGGCAGCTCGCGGAGAAGCCGGGCTGGCAGCTCGCGCTGCGGCTCGGCATCTGGATCGCGTTCGCCTCGGCGTTCGCCCCGATCGTCCTGCCCATGAGTCTCGGCGGCCTGCTGATCCTCTGGTACGCCGAAGGGCGCTGGGTCCGGGGTCAGCTCGTGGTCGCGGCCGTCGTGCCGCTCGTGCTGCTCGGTCCGTGGCTCGCCCAGCGTGCCCTGCGCCCATGGCGGATGTGGTGGGAGGCGGGCTATCCGCTGCCCGGCTCAGCCACCGTCCGCGAGGTCGTCCTCGGCCGCGCGGGAGGACCCGGAGCAGCGCCGGAGTGGTTGACGGTCGGCGTGCTCGTGCTGGCGCTCGTGGCCTTGGTGCCGCGCCGTACGCGCACGGGCGTGCTCCTCTCGTGGCTCGTCGCCCTGCTGGGCCTGGGTGCGGCGCTGACCGGAACGCTCGTGACGTACTCGACGCATGCCGGCCCCGCCGACATCACGCCGTGGGTCGGCATCCCGACTGTCGTGTGGATCGGCGGTCTGCTGACCGCGGTCCTGCTCGCGGTGCCCGCAACGCTGTCGTGGCCGCGCCCGGCGCTCACGGCGGCCGTGGTCGTCGCGCTCGTGCTGCCCGTCGGCACGCTGGGCTGGTGGGTCGCCCGCGGTGGCGCCGACCCCCTCGACGACGGCCGGGACGACGTGGTGCCGGTCTTCCTCGCCGAGCGTCCCGGCGACACCTTGATCCTGACCGGCACCATCCGCGGTGGCGTCGACTACCGCGTCGTCGCGGGTGACGGCCCCTTCCTCGGGCAGGAGGCCGTCACAGCGTCCTCGTCGCAGGCGGACCGGCTGACCGCCATCGTGCGGCGTGTCCTCGCGCAGGCGACGACGGCCGACATCGACTCCCTCGGAGAGCTGGGCATCGACTCGATCTACGCACCCGGTGCCGACCCGGAGGTCAGCCGTCGAATCGACGCGGCCCCCCGGCTCTCGCCCGCGGGCAGCGACCAGCCCGGTTCGCGGGTCTGGGCCCTCGCGCCGCAGCCCAAGAACGACACCGCCGACGTGCCGTGGTGGCACCGGGGGATCGGCGTCCTGCAGGCCCTGGCCTGGCTCGTGGCGATCGTCCTGACTGCGCCCGTACGTCGTCGCGCCGCCCCGGAGCCGCTCGACGACCAGGAAGACTCGGAGGTGACGGCATGAGCGAGCGCCAGCGAGCGAACAAGACGGCTTTCATGCCGGCACCTC
>NZ_LMDH01000001.1:2597671-2742840 GCF_001425755.1 Aeromicrobium sp. Root344
TCTGCATGAAGGACTTCCGCATCCTGGTGCTGCCGTTCGCCGCGGTGGCTCTAGTCCTGCTCGCCCTCGTCGCCCCGTCGAGCTCGGAGTCGGCGCGTCCCCCGTCTCGAGTGGTCGTCGGTGAGGCGTCGTACGCCTGCCCGGCCGGCTCGGTCATCACGGTGGCGTCCGGCCAGGTGCGCGCCGGCTCAGGTGCCAAGGCCAACATCTTCCCGGGGCGTGCGCGTGACGCGGAGCTCGAGAAGCCGTCCGCATGGCGTACGTCCGTGGTCGACGGCTCCGGGGTGATGGTCCAGCAGACCGGCCGGGCATCTGGTCCGGTGGGATTCTTCGCCGGCACCGCCCCCAAGAAGGGCGGCGGCGGACTCGTGGTCGGTTCGTGCCCGGGCGTCGTCGACGACGCCTGGCTGCTGGGTCTCGGCTCGGGCGGCAAGCACTTCTCGACCCTGATCCTGACGAACCTCGCCGACACCCCGGCCGCCGTCGACCTGTCGCTGTGGGGGCCCAAGGGCAAGATCGACGCCGTCGGGTCCGAAGGCATCGTGGTCGGTCCCTCGTCGGTGCGCCGCATCCGGCTCGATGAGCTGGCCGCAGGGGAGCCCGAGCTGGCGATGCACGTGCACCGGCGCCGTGGCTCGCTCTCGGCGGTCGTCAACGACAGTGCCACGACGGTCTTCAGCGGCACCGAGCCGGTGTCCGCGACGTTGTCGCCCCGTCGCACGCAGGTCATCGGTGGACTGGTCCAGGGCGCTGATGGCCGGACGCTGATGCTGCTCAATCCCGGCGCCGACACCGCACGGGTCGCAGTCAAGGTCATCGGCGCGAAGAACACGTTCGCCCCGTCCGGCTTGGAGCAGATCAAGGTACGAGCCGGCGCGACCCGGTCGATCACGGTGCCCAAGTCCGCCGGCGCCGGTGCCCAGGCGCTGCAGGTCACGTCGGACCAGCCGGTCTCCGCGACGGTTCGCATGGCGCCCAGCGCCAAGGACTACGCCTACGCCGAGGCTGTCCCGGCGCTGACCGGTCCGGCCGTCGTACCGATCGAGGTCGGTCCCAAGATCGGTGCGCCGCGACTGCTCCTGACCGCGCCGGGTGCGGCGGCGACGGTCGACGTGCAGGCCTACGACTCGTCGATGCGGCGCTTGGCGGCGACGACCGTCAAGATCAAGGCCGGCACCACGACCTGGACCAGGCTCGAGACGCCGGAGGCGGCCTACTTCGTGGTGACGCCCCACGGCAAGGTCGTCGCGGCCGCGACGTACGTCAAGGGCGACGGCATCAGCTCGCTGGCGTTGACGGCGGCCCCGGTCACCGTGCTGAGCCCCCAGGTCCGCCCGGTCTCCTGAGAGCGGGCTAACTAGCGCGGTCGCGGGTCGAGGTCGTCCGGCGACATGTGCCAGACCTCGGCGAGCCGGTCGAGGACGACCGTCCAGACGAGGTCCTCGAGGTCCTCGTTGCCAGAGCACCGCTGGGCGATCGGGATGCGGAACAGCACGACGCGTGCGCCCTCGGGCCCGGGCGCGACGATGCTCAGCGGCACGTCATCGGTCCATTCCGGCGGCAGCATCGGCGCTTCCTCGACGACGACGTCGACGTGATCCGGCTCGACCGCGAAGTGCGGCTCGAGGGCCGCCAGCACGTCGCCGACCAGCAGGTCGAACGACGCCCTCGCGGGACGGTGCACCGGCACGCTGCGTGGCGACAGCGGCCCGGGCAGTGCCATCGGTCCGCGGGGCCCGCGGCCTCGTCGGTCACGCATCCGGCCGGGTCGGGGGCCGCTGACGGCACCGCCGAAGTGATCCATGCGGTGAGCCTAACGCGCGCGCCTCGGCGTCAGGGATAACCTCACCTCGTGGGTGCGGTGAGACGATGCACGCGATCTGCGTGCTCCCAGACGGCAGTGGCGACGCTGACCTATGTCTATGCGGACCAGACGGCGGTGCTGGGTCCCCTCGCGACCTACGCCGAGCCGCACACCTATGACCTGTGCGCCGAGCACTCGCAGCGCATGTCGGCGCCGCAGGGCTGGAACGTCCTGCGCCTCGCGCCCGACCCCGCGGCAGCCGAGCCCACGCGCGACGACCTGCTGGCCCTGGCCGATGCCGTACGCGAAGCCGGTCGCCCGCCCGCTCCGCAACCCGATGGACCACCAGCCCTTCGACTCGTGAGGCCCGACTCTTGATCGACCCCCGTCTGGCGGAGGTGGTCAAGGCGTACGACGTACGCGGCCGCTCGCCCGAACAGCTCGACCCTGCCCTGACCCGTGCCCTCGGCGAGGCGTTCGCGCTCGAGACCGGTGTGGCCGGAGGCGGCACCGCCGTGATCGGCCACGACATGCGCGACACGTCGCCGCTGCTCGTCGAGGCGTTCTCAGATGGGGTACGCGCCCAGGGCGGCAACATCATCGGCATCGGCCTGGCGTCGACCGACCTGCTCTACTTCGCGTCCGGCGACCTCGACCTGCCCGGCGCCATGATCACGGCGAGCCACAACCCGGCGGAGTACAACGGCATCAAGCTGTGCCGCGCCGGGGCCAAGCCGATCGGCTACGACACCGGGCTCGCGGCGATCGCCGAGCAGGCCACCGAGCTCCTGGCCCGCACCGAGCTGCCGGAGCCGACGGGGACGTACGAGGAGCTCGACGCGCTCAGCCGCTATGCCGCCTATCTCCACGAGATCGTGCCGATCCCCGACCGGCGCCGCCTCGAGGTCGTGGCCGATGCCGGCAACGGCATGGCCGGGCACACCGTGCCGTCGGTCTTCGCGACGCTCAACGTCGAGCTGACGCCGATGTACTTCGACCTCGACGGCACCTTCCCCAACCACGACGCCAACCCGCTCGACCACAGCACCCTGGTCGACCTGCAGGCCACGGTGCGCGAGACCGGCGCCGACATCGGCCTGGCGTTCGACGGCGACGCCGACCGCTGCTTCGTGGTCGACGAGCTCGGCGACGTCGTCTCGCCGTCGGCGATCACGGCGCTCATCGCCTCCCGCGCCCTGCTCACGACGCCCGGCGCGACGATCCTGCACAACGTCATCACGTCCCGGGCCGTGCCGGAGATCATCGCCGAGAACGGTGGCACCGCCGTGCGTACGCCCGTCGGGCACTCGTTGATCAAGGCGGAGATGGCGCGCACCGGCGCGGTGTTCGGCGGCGAGCACTCGGGGCACTTCTACTTCAAGGACTTCTTCCTCGCCGACTCCGGCATGATCGCCGCGCTGCACGTCATGGCGGCGCTCGCCGAGACCGACGGCACGGTGTCCGAGCTGATGGCGCAGTACGAGCGCTACGTCGCCTCCGGCGAGATCAACAGCACCGTCGACGACGGCCCGGCGATTCTCGAGGAGCTCTCCACGACGTACGCCGAGCTTCCACAGGACACGCTCGACGGCCTGACGATCACGGGCGACCGGTGGTGGTTCAACGTGCGGGCCTCCAACACCGAGCCCCTGCTGCGGCTCAACGTCGAGGGTGACGACGACGAGACGATGGCGCGTGTCCGCGATGAAGTCCTCGCGGTGATACGTCGGTAGGCTGCTCGCATGAATCTTGACCCCGCCCTGCTCGAGATCCTGGTCTGCCCGCAGTGCCGGGCCACCCTGGCGGTCGACGACGAGGCCAGTGAGCTCGTCTGCACCGCCTGCGCCCTCGCCTATCCCGTCCGTCGCGACATCCCCGTGATGCTCGTCGACGAAGCGCGGAGCATCTGAGCGATGTCGACCGAAGGCGGCAACAAGGCGGTCATCGCTGCGCTCCTGGCCAACACCGGCATCGCCATCACGAAGTTCATCGCATTCCTGCTGACGGGATTCTCGTCGATGCTGGCCGAGTCGATCCACTCGCTGGCCGACTCCGGCAACCAGGTGCTGCTGCTGGTCGGCGGCAAGCGCTCGCAACGCGAGGCCACCGAGGAGCACCCCTTCGGGTTCGGCCGGGAGCGCTACATCTACGCGTTCGTCGTCTCGATCGTGCTGTTCAGCGTCGGCGGCCTGTTCGCGCTCTACGAGGCGTACCACAAGTGGCACGAGATCCATGAGGGTCATGACGCCGGCCTCGACAGCACATGGCGCCTCGTCCCGCTCGTCGTGTTGGGCATCGCGATCGTGCTCGAGTCATTGTCGTTCCGCACCGCGATCGTCGAGGGCAACAAGGTCCGTGGCGCGCAGAGCTGGTGGTCGTTCATCCGCCGCGCCAAGTCGCCGGAGCTGCCCGTCATCCTCCTCGAGGACTTCGCCGCGCTGATCGGCCTCGTCGCGGCGTTCCTCGCCGTGAGCCTGTCGCTGCTCACCGACAACGCCTACTTCGACGTCGTCGGCACCGGCTTCATCGGTGTGCTGCTGATCGTCGTCGCGATCGTCCTGGCCATCGAGGTCAAGAGCCTGCTGATCGGTGAGTCCGCGAGCAAGGACGCGATCGGCCGGATGCGCTCGGCGATCGAGTCCACGTCGGGCGTCACGCAGATCATCCACATGAAGACGCTGCACATCGCGCCCGAAGAGCTGCTCGTCGCGGTCAAGATCGGCATCGAGGCCGACGCGACCGGTGCCGGCATCGCCGAGGTCATCGACGCCGCCGAGCGCAACGTACGGGCGGCGGAGCCGATGGCACAGCAGGTCTACGTCGAGCCCGACGTCTATCGTGCCGACCACGTCCCCGACGCCCGCCCCACACCCCCGAGCGCCCCCAGCCACTAGCAGGACGCCCCGCGATGTGGCGGACAGACCACCACCGGGCAGGTGATCGGTGGTGGTCCGGCCGCCACATCGCGGTGACTAGTCCACCGGTGGGGTCGACAGCGGGTCGAGGCGGTCGACGACCTCCGGGTCGCCGGCGTCGGCCAGGTAGTCCGTCGGGTGCGTGTCGTCCGTCCCGGCGTCGATGTCGAGCGCGCGGCAGATGACGGTGCCGACGGCCGCGACGATCAGGTTGAGCACGAGCGCCGTCAGCCCGAAGTAGATCAGGTTGTCGCTCAGGTTGACCCCGAGCACCTCGAGCGGAGCGACGGAGCCGCCGAAATGCGACCCCGGGTCACCGACGACCGGCGTGTTGTAGGCCGCGACCGTGCCCCACACCATGCCGATCGCCCAACCGGCGATCAAGGCGTAGCGGTGGAACCAGCGCGTGTAGAGGCCGATGACGATCGCCGGCAGCGTCTGCAGGATCCAGATGCCGCCCAGCAGCTGCAGGTTGATCGCGAAGTCCTTGGGCAGCGCCAGCACGAACAGCAGCGCGCCGAACTTCACCAGCAGGCTGGCGAGCTTGCTCTGCTTGGCCTCCTGCGCGTCCGTCGCGCCCGGGTTGAGGAACGCCTTGTAGATGTTGCGCGTCCACAGGTTGGCGGCGGCGATCGACATGATCGCGGCCGGCACGAACGCGCCGATGACGATCGCGGCGAACGCGACCCCGGCGAACCAGGGCGAGAACTCCTGCTCGAACAGCTGCGGGATCGCCAGCTGCGGGTTCTTGACCTGGATCCCGGCAGCGACCGCGGCGATGCCGAGCAGGGCCAGGAGGCCGAGCAGGAACGAGTACGCCGGCAGCAGCGCCGCGTTGCGCCGGATGATGTTGCGGTTCTTGGTCGACAGCACCGCGGTCACCGAGTGCGGATACATGAAGAGCGCAAGCGCCGAGCCGAGCGACAGCGTGGCGTACGCCCACTGGGAGACCCCCAGACCCGGGATCAGCCCCTTGGGCCTCGCCTCACCGGCCGCGATGGCGTCGGCGCTGTCCTTGTTGAACGAGTCGAAGGCCTTGCCGGCGGAGTCGAAGATGCCGCTCCAGCCGCCGAGCTGCGTCGGCAGGTAGATCACCGCGACGATGATGACGAGGTAGATCAGCGTGTCCTTGACGAACGCGATGAGCGCGGGCGCCCGCAGCCCCGAGGAGTAGGTGTAGGCCGCCAACAGGGCGAACGCGACGAACAGCGGGATGTCCTTGCGGAACCAGCTGGCGTCCTCGCCGCCGCCGAGCCCCATCACATCGAGCACCGCCTGGATGCCGACGAGCTGCAGTGCGATGTAGGGCAGCGTCGCCAGGATGCCGGTGAACGCGATGGCCAGCGAGAGGCCGCGGGAGTCGAACCGGCCCTGCACGAAGTCGGCCGGTGTCACGTACGCCCGACGGTGCGAGACCGACCACAGTCGTGGCAGGAAGATGAAGATGATCGGGTAGAGGATGATCGTGTAGGGCACCGCGAAGAATCCCGTGGCGTTGCCGGCATAGAGCAGCGCAGGCACCGCGATGAACGTGTAGGCCGTGTAGATGTCGCCGCCGATGAGGAACCACGCGACGAACGTGCCGAAGCTGCGCCCGCCCAGCCCCCACTCGTCGAGGTTGTCGAGCGTCTCGGCCTTGCGCCACCGCGCGGCGAGGAAGCCGAGGACCGTGACGAGCAGGAAGAAGAACAGGAAGATGCTGAGCGAGACCGGGTCGACGTCGTTCATCGCGCGTCCCCGTTCGTACGTCCTTCGGCGAGGCGTCGCTGCCGCTCATGGCCGATGACGAGTCGGTAGGCGAGCGACGTCAGGACGACGGACCCGATGACCAGCAGGAACTGGTACCAGAAGAAGAACGGGATGCCCCACAGCTCGGGATCGGCCTTGGCGTACGTCCAGACGAGCAGCGGGACGACGATGGCAACTGCCAGCGCCACCCCCGCCCCGATCAGTGGACCCTTGCCCGGCGGTGTGTGCTCTGGCATCGACATGACCCCCCAGTCAGTCCGGCCGTGACCCCCGTCACAGTCCTCCGACACCGTACGCCCGACGCGTGGCGAGCGAAAGCCGGGGCCCGACGTTTGTCGGATCCCTCACATGTGCCCGCCGATTCGGTGGGGACGCCTACCCGCCGGTACGCTGTCGACCATGGATTACAACGTCGCTGACCTGTCCCTCGCGGAGTACGGTCGCAAGGAAATCGACCTCGCCGAGCACGAGATGCCGGGACTCATGGCCATGCGCGAGCGCTATGGCAAGGACAAGCCACTCGCCGGAGCCCGCATCGCCGGCTCCCTGCACATGACGATCCAGACCGCCGTGCTGATCGAGACCCTCGTGGACCTCGGCGCCGACGTCCGCTGGGCGACGTGCAACATCTTCTCGACCCAGGACCACGCCGCTGCCGCGGTCGTCGTCGGTCGTGACGGCACCCCCGAGGACCCCAAGGGCACGCCGGTCTTCGCCTGGAAGGGCGAGACGCTGGGCGAGTACTGGGACGAGGCCGAGAAGGTCTTCGACTTCGCCGAAGGCGGACCCAACGTCCTGCTCGACGACGGTGGCGACATCACGATGCTGCTGCACCTCGGCGTCGAGTACGAGAAGACCGGCTCCGTGCCGTCGCAGGACAGCACCGACAACGAGGAGTTCAAGGAGGTGCTGCGTGTGCTGGCCCGCTCGGTCGCCAACAAGCCGCAGCACTGGACCAACATCTCCAAGGACATCAAGGGCGTCTCGGAGGAGACCACCACCGGCGTCCTGCGCCTCTACGACCGTTTCCGTGACGGCACGCTGCTCTTCCCGGCGATCAACGTCAACGACTCGGTCACCAAGAGCAAGTTCGACAACAAGTACGGCTGCCGCCACTCGCTGATCGACGGCCTCAACCGCGCCACCGACGTCATGATCGGCGGCAAGGTCGCGGTCGTCTGTGGCTACGGCGACGTCGGCAAGGGCTCCGCCGAGTCGCTGCGCGGCCAGGGCGCTCGCGTCATCGTCACCGAGATCGACCCGATCTGCGCGCTGCAGGCCGCGATGGACGGCTACGAGGTCAAGCGCCTCGAGTCGGTCGTCGAGACCGCCGACATCTTCATCACCACGACGGGCAACTTCGACATCATCCGTGTCGAGCACTTCGAGAAGATGAAGCACCAGGCGATCGTCGGCAACATCGGCCACTTCGACAACGAGATCAACATGGCCGGCCTGGCCAAGATCCCCGGCATCGTCAAGGACGAGATCAAGCCGCAGGTCCACCAGTGGATCTTCCCCGACGGCAAGAAGCTCATCGTGCTGTCCGAGGGCCGTCTGCTCAACCTCGGCAACGCGACCGGCCACCCGTCGTTCGTGATGTCCAACTCGTTCACCAACCAGGTCCTGGCCCAGATCGAGCTCTACTCCAAGGCCAGCCAGTACGAGCTGGGCGTCCACGTCCTGCCCAAGCACCTCGACGAAGAGGTCGCCCGCCTGCACCTCGACGCCCTCGGTGTCGAGCTCACCGAGCTCACCAAGGAGCAGGCCGCCTACCTCGGCGTCGACGTCGCGGGTCCCTACAAGTCGGACCACTACCGCTACTGAGTCACCGCACGACACATCGCTCCGGGCGCCAGGTGTTCGCATCTGGCGCCCGTCGCTGTCCCCGCCTCCGTATCATGGGTTCCTATGAGCTATCGACGTACGAAGCGTGATCGCGTGCTCGTCGTCGACGATGACGCCTCGCTCGCCGAGATGCTCACGATCGTCCTCGAGGGCGAGGGCCTGACCGCTGCGGTGTGCCGTTCCGGCGACCGGGTCATGGCGGCGTTCAGCCAGTTCAAGCCCGATGTCGTGCTACTCGACCTGATGCTGCCGGGCCTGGACGGCATGAGCGTGTGCCGGCAGATCCGCGAGAAGTCGGCCGTGCCGATCATCATGCTGACCGCCAAGTCCGACACGCCCGACGTCGTCGCCGGGCTCGAGGCCGGAGCGGACGACTACATCACCAAGCCGTTCAAGAACACCGAGCTCGTCGCGCGCATCCGGGCCCGACTGCGCCGCTCGGACCAGCTCGCGGAGCCACTCGTGTTCGGCGACATCGTGCTCGACCCGGCCGGTCACACCGTGACCCGCAAGGGCGAGCCGCTCGAGCTGACCCCGCTGGAGTTCGACCTGCTGGCCTGCCTGCTGAGCGATCCGGCCCAGGTCTTCACGCGCGAGACGCTGCTGCAGAAGGTCTGGGGCTACCACCACCCGGGCGACACCAAGCTCGTCAACGTCCACATGACGCGCCTCCGGTCCAAGATCGAGGACGACGCCGAGAACCCGCAGATCATCCGCACCGTCCGCGGAGTCGGCTACCAGGCGATCACGCCGCCCGCATGACGCGGCAACGCCCGTCCGGCGGGGCAGGGATGCCCTAGATGCGCCGCGTGACCCGCCTGTGGCGCCGGTCGATCCAGGCCCGGGTCGTCACGAGCACGATCGTGCTCAGCGCGCTCGTGATCTCGCTGACCGGCTGGGCGCTGCTGCGCGACGTGGCCGGCGGGCTCGCCGACAGCCGCCGGGTCGCGGCGATCTCCGAGGCCAAGTCCGGATTCGACTACGCCCAGACCCAGCTCGACGCCTCGGTCGAGACCGAGCCGGCGACCCAGTCGCAGGCGCTGACCCAGATGGTCGACTCGCTCACGAGCTCGCGCGGCGCCAAGCGCACGTACGAGCTGGTGCTCGAGGGACCGCTGCTGACCGGCACGGGCGAGGTGCCCGTACGTTCCTCAGCCGCGATCGAGGCGGGTTCGCTGCCGGCCGACCTCGACAAGGCCGTCCGGTCCAGGCCCGGAACCTATTGGCGCTACTCCGACCTCGCACTGCTGGGCTCGTCGGACACGCATCCGTCGGTCGTGGTCGGCAGCCAGCTGCGCGCTCCGGGCACGGGCGACACGTACGCGCTGTTCTACCTGTTCTCGATGGAGGACCAGCAGGAGACCCTCGACCTCGTGCGTCGCGCCCTGCTGCTCGGTGGGCTGGCGATGGTGCTGATGGTGGGCGGTGTCGCCTGGCTGGTGTCGCGGCAGGTGCTCGATCCCGTACGCCTCGCGCGCCGCATCGCCGAGCGCTACGCCAGCGGCAACCTCGAGCAGCGCATGCACGTCAGCGGCGAGGACGACATCGCCCGCCTGAGCTCGTCGTTCAACCAGATGGCGGCGAGCCTGCAGAGTCAGATCCGTCGCCTCGAGAACCTCTCGCGCCTGCAGCAGCGCTTCGTCTCCGACGTGTCGCACGAGCTCCGCACCCCGCTCACGACGGTCCAGATGGCCAGCGAGGTGCTCTACGACGCCCGCGAGCGGTTCGACCCCCAGACGGCGCGGTCGGCCGAGCTGCTCAAGGGCGAGCTCGACCGCTTCGAGTCGCTGTTGTCCGACCTGCTCGACCTGAGCCGCTTCGACGCGGGCGCGGCCAAGCTCGAGCTCGACACGATCGACCTCAGCCAGGTCGCGCGCAGCGGCGCGGACGACCCGACGCTGGCTCGCAAGGGCATCGACGTCACGCTGATCGGCGTGGACGAGCCGGCGATCGTGGAGGCCGACATCCGGCGCATCGACCGCATCGTGCGCAACCTGCTGACCAACGCCGCGAAGTACAGCGGATCTCCGCGCCTCGAGATCGAGGTCGCGCAGAACGACGGCTGTGTCTCGTTGGCGGTGCGCGACTTCGGGGTGGGCCTGTCCGGTGACGAGAACCTCCGGGTGTTCGACCGCTTCTGGCGTGCCGACCCTGCGCGTACGCAGGGCGGCACGGGCCTCGGCCTGGCGATCTCCCGCGAGGACGCCGCACTGCACGGCGGAACCCTGCAGGCGTGGGGCCGCCCGGGCGAGGGCAGTGAGTTCGTCCTGACGATCCCCAAGCCCGAGGGCACCGCCAAGTTCCCCGCCATCACCTCGGTGTTCGCATGAACCTCACCCCACGCCTGAGGGCGGCCGTCGCGGTGGGCGCGCTCCTGGCGGTCTCCGCGTGCGCCGGCATCCCGTCGTCCGGCCCGGTCACCAAGGTGGCCGATGACGGCGGGCTCGGCGAGAGCACCGTGCGCTACTCCCCGGCGCGCCCGGCCGAGGGGGCCTCGCCTCAGCAGATCGTCCGGGGCTACCTCGACGCGATGCTGGCCTATCCGGCCTCGTCCGGCATCGCGACGGCGTTCCTCACGCCCGCCGGAGCCAAACGGTGGAGCCCGTCGGCGAGCGTGCGCGTCTATTCGTCCGCCACGATCTCCGGGCCGACGCTCGCGGCGGGGGAGGACGGGGAGACGACCGACAAGACCCGCAACCCGGTCGAGCTCAGCGCCCGCCTGTTCGAGGACGCCAGGCTTGACCAGCAGGGGCACTACACCCGGCGGGCGAGCCCGCTCGTGCTGTCCTACCGGTTGGAGCGGGTCGACGGCGAGTGGCGCATCGCCAATCCCCAGGTCGGCCTGCTCATCAGCCAGAAGTACTTCGACGACTACTTCCGCCCCTTCAACCTCTACAACTTCGACCGACCCGGCCGCCGGCTCGTGCCCGACCCGGTGCACCTCGTCGTCGGCGACCAGCTCGCCACCGGGCTGGTCACCAACCTCGCGCGGGGTCCGGCCGCATCGATTGCCGGTGTCGCCCGGACGTACGTCCCGCCCCTCGACGTGCTGCGGCCGTCGGTGCCGGTGTCGGACGACGGGGTGGCAGACGTGTCCTTCAGCGCCGACTTCTCGGTGCTCAGCGAGTCGGTCCAGGACCACCTCTCGGCGCAGATCGTGTGGACCCTTCGCCAGGTTCGCGGCATCACCTCCGTCCGGCTGGCCGGCGAGGCCACGGTGCTGTCGAGCAACGGCGGCACGACCCAGGACATCGGGTCGTGGGGCGGCTACGGCCCGAGCATCGCGCGCGGCCGGGCGTACGCGATCAGTGACGACCACGTCGTGCAGATCGACGACGACGCCGTCAAGCGCCTCAGCGGGGCCTGGGGCAGCGATGCACGCGGCGCCGTGGCGATCGGTGTGTCGGACGACGGCGTCGCCGCGGTGCTGGCCGGACGCAACCTCGTGCGGATCACCAACCGCAAGGGGACCAACGCGCGTACGTTCGCCGGCTCCCGGCTCCTCACGCCCCAGTGGGACGGAGACGGCAACGTGTGGGTGGTCGACGACCAGGGTTCCGGCACCCGCGTACGCCTGGTGACCGGCACCCGCATCCGAACCCTTGCCACGGGCGGGCTCGCAGGGCTTGACGTGACGACCTTCGCGTTGTCGCCCGACGGCTCGCGCTACGCGGTCACGGCCCGCGGTGCTGCGGGGTCCTCGATCCAGGTCGGCGCGGTCCGGCGCGACGCCAAGGACCGGGTCCTCGGCCTCGGCACGCCTTCGGAGGTCTACACACCTGCGCCGTCCCCGCGATCGGTCTCCTGGTCATCCGGCACCGAGCTCAGCTATCTCGCCGAGAGCCAGTCCGGTCGCCAGGTCTACACCACGGCGATCGACGGGTCCTCGACGACGGGAGGGCTGTCCCGCGGCGGTGTCCTGCTCCCTGATGTCGGGGCGCGAGCCCTCGCTCTCGGGTCCGGCGGCAGCGCCAACCGCTACGCGACGGACGCGCGCAACCGGCTGTGGTTCCTCGCCCCCGGAGGGTCGTGGCGGCTCCTGCCGGGCATCAGGCTCACAGGCCTGACGTACGGCCGCTGACCGTCCACAGGGCACGCCCGACGTGACGCGGACGGCTGACGGGGACGCGATGCTCGGTGGATGCGCGAGCTGCTGATCCCCGCCGCCGACCTGTTGCTCGGCGCTCAGTGCGCCGGGTGCGGCCGGCCGGCCCTGACCCTGTGTCGTACGTGCGGCGTCGCGATCCGGCCCGCGCCCGACGTCGCGTGGCCGCAGCCGTGCCCCCCTGCGTTGCGCCGGCCCACCCGGGTGCCACCGGTCGCCGCCGGGGCCAACGCCGATGTCCTGCGGCGCGTCCTGGTGGCCTGGAAGGAGTCGGGCAACACGCGGCTGACCTCGGTGCTCGACCACCTGCTGGCGGCGTCGGTCGTCGAGCACGTCCAGCCGCGGTGGCCGATCGTCCTCGTCCCCGTGCCGACGTCCCGACGCAGCAGGCGCGAGCGCGGTTGCGACCTCGTCGACGAGCTCAGCCGGTCCACGGTCCGGCTCCTGCGACGGGTCGGGATCGACGCGCGGGTGTGCCAGGCGTTGACCCCGGCGCGGGAGACGGCCGACCAGGTGGGGCTCGACGCAGCAGCCCGGGCCCGCAACCTCCGTGGTGCGTTCCGGCTCCGCACGGACCGGTCGTTGGCGGGCCGCGACGTCATCGTCGTGGACGACATCCTGACGACCGGTGCCACCGTCTCGGAGGCTGTCAGGGTGCTGACGGCGGCCGGTCATCGGCCGGTCGGCATCGCCGTCGTGGCCGCGACCCCTCGCATTCCTGAGCATCGGGGATGAACTTCTCGGCTGCTCTGGTGATTCCTTGGAGGGCGGTCTAACGTCACAGGTATGGCATGAAGACTGCGCTGATGGTTTAGGGCGCGACACCGAGGCAAGGGAGTTCCCATGGAAATTGTCGTCAACGGTCGCAACAGCGAGATCTCCGAGCGTTTCCGCGAGCACGTCGAGGAAAAACTTCACCGGCTCGAGAAGTACGACTCCCGCCAGAAGATCAGTCGCGTCGAGGTCGAGGTCACGCACGAGAAGAACCCCCGTCAGCAGGACACCGCCGCCAAGGTCGAGATGACCCTGCGCTCCCGGGGCCCGGCCGTACGCGCCGAGGCAGCCTCCACCGACCAGCACTCCGCGCTCGACGCCGCGATCGACAAGCTCGAGTCCCGCCTGCGCCGCTCCGTCGACCGCAGCCGCATCCACCACGGGCGGCACGCGCCGACGTCGTTGTCCTCGGCCACCGCCGAGCTGCCGCTCGACGGTCTCCAGGCCGACGAGCCGGACGACGACGTGCCCACCAGCCAGGCCTCGCCGATCGACTCCGAGGGCGACTGCCCGATCGTCGTGCGCGAGAAGACCCACCAGGCGTCACCCATGACGCTCGACCAGGCGATGTACGAGATGGAGCTCGTGGGGCACGACTTCTACCTGTTCCTCGAGAAGGACTCGATGCGCCCGAGCGTGGTCTACCTGCGCAAGGGATACGACTACGGAGTCATCCACCTCGACGTCTCCGAGTAGTCATAGTGCGCCAGTTGGCTCGACACGTGGCATGATCGAGATGTGAGTTCTCGGGGCGACAGCATTCGGGTGCTCCTGGTCGATGACCAGGAGCTCTTCCGACGCGGCGTCAAGATGGTGCTCAGCGCCGACGACGCGCTCGAGCTCGAAGAGGTCGACGACGGCGACAAGGCGCTCGAGATGGTCGCCGAGAACCCCTACGACATCGTCCTGCTCGACGTCCGCATGCCGGGTCGCAGCGGCGTCGAGGTGTGTGCCGCGATCAAGGAGATCTCGCCGACGACGGGCATCATCATGCTCACCGCGAGCGATGACGAGTCCGATCTCTACGAGTCGATCCGCAGCGGAGCCTCGGGCTATCTGCTCAAGGACGGATCGACCTACGAGCAGGTCGCCGAGGCCGTACGCCTCGTCGCCTCGGGCCAGTCGCTGATCAGCCCCAGCATGGCGACCAAGCTGCTCGACGAGTTCGTCCACATGTCCAAGAGCCCCGCGCCGACGACCAACCTCACGCCGCGCGAGCTCGGGGTGCTGCGCCACGTCGCGCGTGGCCGCAGCAACCGTGAGATCGCCGAAGAGCTGTTCATCAGCGAGAACACGGTCAAGAACCACATCCGCAACATTCTCGAGAAGCTGCAGATGAAGTCCCGCATGGAAGCGGCGATGTACGCCGTGCGCAGCAAGCTCGTCGACGACATCCCTTAATGTCACACCGCTAGACGACGATCGGGTCCATGCAGCTGACCACGACGCAGGCTCGTCGCATCGCTCTCGGCGCACAGGGCTTCACGCGTCCACGCCCCGGTCTCGGCGGCGAGGTCGCCTCGCGGCACCTCAATCGGGTCGTCGAGCGTCTCGGCTTCTTCCAGATCGACTCGGTCAACGTGCTGGTCCGCGCCCACTACATGCCGTTGTTCTCGCGCCTCGGTCCCTATGACCGTGAGCTCCTGCACCGGGCTGCGTCGCGCCGCCCGCGGCGCCTGTTCGAGTACTGGGCGCACGAGGCAGCGCTCGTCGACGTCAACCTGTGGCAGGCGTTCCAGTTCCGCATGGAGTCCGGGGCCCGCATGTGGGGCAACATGGCGCGGATCATCCGCGAGAAGCCCGAGTTCGTGGCCTGGGTGCTCGAGGAGGTGCGCGCCAAGGGCCCGTTGACGGCTCGCGAGATCGAGCACGACGCGCCGCGTGACAAGGACAACTGGGGCTGGAACTGGTCCGAGGTCAAGATGGCGCTGGAGTACCTCTTCTACAAGGGACAGGTCACCGCCGCGCGGCGCAACTCCGCGTTCGAGCGGGTCTACGACCTGCCCGAGCGGGTCATCCCGCAGGCACAGCTCGACGCCGAGCCCCTCGACAGCCGGCAGGCCCATCGGCTGCTCGTCAGCCATGCCGCTCAGGCGTTGGGCGTCGGCACGGCGCAGTGCCTGCGCGACTACTTCCGCATGGCGCCCGAGCCGACCAAGGTGGCGATCGACGACCTGGTCGCGACCGGCGAGCTCGTGCCGGCCACGATCGCGGGTTGGAAGCGCCCGGCCTACCTGCATCGCGACGCCGTGCGCCCCCGCAAGGTTGCGGCCCGGGCGCTGCTGAGTCCGTTCGATCCGCTCGTGTTCGAGCGCACCCGCACCGAGCAGCTGTTCGAGTTCCGCTATCGCATCGAGATCTACGTCCCCGCCGAGAAGCGGATGCACGGCTACTACGTCTTGCCGTTCCTGCTCGGCGACCGGCTCGTCGCTCGAGTCGACCTCAAGGCCGATCGGCAGGCGGGCGCGCTCGTGGTCCACGGGGCCTGGGCCGAGTCGCACGCACCCGACGAGGCCGCCGACGAGCTGGCCGCGGAGCTGCGGCTCATGGCCGGCTGGCTCGGCCTCGCGACCGTCACACCTCCGGCCAAGGGCGATCTGGCCGGGGAACTCACGCGGTCGCTTGCTCGTCACCTAGACTGAACAGGCTCTCAACTCTTTCTGCAGGAAGTACATTCGTGCCCAAGGTCATCGACAAGATCCTTCGCATGGGCGAAGGCAAGATCCTCAAGCAGCTCCAGGCGGTCGCCAAGCAGGTCAACGCCCTCGAGGACGAGTTCCACGCCATGAGCGATGACGAGCTCCGTGGCATGACCGAGGAGTTCCGGACCCGCCTCGCAGAGGGTTCGACGCTCGACGACCTCATGCCCGAGGCGTTCGCGACCGTCCGTGAGGCGGCACAGCGCGTGCTCGGTCAGCGGCACTTCGACGTCCAGATCATGGGCGGTGCGGCGCTGCACCTCGGCAACATCGCCGAGATGAAGACCGGCGAGGGCAAGACCCTGGTCTCGACCCTGCCGGCCTACCTCAACGCACTCAGCGGCAAGGGCGTGCACGTCGTCACGGTCAACGACTACCTCGCGAAGTACCACGCCGAGTGGATGGGCCGCGTGCACCACTTCCTCGGCCTGAGCGTCGGCATGATCCTGCCGTCCATGACGCCCAACGAGCGTCGTGAGGCCTACGCCGCCGACATCACCTACGGCACCAACAACGAGTTCGGCTTCGACTACCTGCGCGACAACATGGCCGACGACATCGCCGACTGCGTCCAGCGCGGTCACAACTTCGCCGTCGTCGACGAGGTCGACTCGATCCTCATCGACGAGGCCCGCACCCCGCTGATCATCTCGGGCCCCACCGAGGAAGAGGTCAAGTGGTACGCGGAGTTCGCCAAGATCGTCGGCGCCATGACCATTGACGAGCACTAC
Organism: Aeromicrobium sp. Root344; assembly: GCF_001425755.1. Classification (GTDB taxonomy): domain Bacteria; phylum Actinomycetota; class Actinomycetes; order Propionibacteriales; family Nocardioidaceae; genus Aeromicrobium. Next base: position 2,614,297 of record NZ_LMDH01000001.1, read on the forward strand.
GAGGTCGACGAGAAGAAGCGCACCATCGCCGTCACCGAGGAGGGCATCGACCGGGTCGAGGACCAGCTCGGCATCGACAATCTCTATGACGCGGTCAACACCCCGCTGATCAGCTTCCTCAACAACGCCATCAAGGCCAAGGAGCTGTTCAAGAACGACAAGGACTACGTCGTCATGGAGGGCGAGGTCCTGATCGTCGACGAGCACACCGGTCGCATCCTCGACGGACGCCGCTACAACGAGGGCCTGCACCAGGCGATCGAGGCCAAGGAGGGCGTGCGCATCCGCGAGGAGTACCAGACCCTCGCCACGATCACGCTGCAGAACTACTTCCGGCTCTACGACAAGCTCAGCGGCATGACCGGCACGGCGCTCACCGAGGCCTCGGAGTTCGACAAGATCTACAAGCTCGGCGTCGTCCCGATCCCCACCAACCGTGAGGTCGCCCGCGTCGACCAGCCCGACCTCGTCTACCGCACCGAGCAGGCCAAGTTCGACGCCGTCGTCGAGGACATCGTCGAGCGGCACTCCAACGGCCAGCCGATCCTGGTCGGTACGACCAGCGTCGAGAAGAGCGAGCGGCTCTCCAAGCAGCTCAAGAAGCGGGGGGTCCCGCACGAGGTGCTCAACGCCAAGCAGCACGACCGCGAGGCCGCGATCGTCGCGATGGCCGGCCACAAGGGCGCCGTCACGGTCGCCACCAACATGGCGGGGCGCGGCACCGACATCATGCTCGGCGGCAGCGTCGAGTTCCTCGCGGACCAGGCACTGCGCAAGAAGGGTCTCGACCCGCTCGAGGACTCCGAAGCGTACGAGGCCGCATGGCCCCAGACCCTCAAGGCGATGGAGGAGCAGGTCGCAGCCGAGCACGACGAGGTCGCGTCGGTCGGCGGCCTGGCCGTGATCGGCACCGAGCGCCACGAGTCGCGCCGCATCGACAACCAGCTGCGTGGTCGCTCCGGCCGTCAGGGCGACCCGGGCGAGACCCGCTTCTACCTGTCGCTCGAGGACGACCTGATGCGCCTGTTCAAGGCCGACTGGGTCAACTGGGTCCTGCAGACCATGAAGATCCCCGACGACGTGCCGATCGAGAACAAGCGCGTCACGGGCGCCATCGCCTCGGCGCAGGCTCAGGTCGAGGCGCAGAACTTCGACACCCGCAAGAACATCCTCAAGTACGACGACGTCATGAGCCGCCAGCGTGAGGTCATCTACGCCGAACGCCGTCGCGTGCTCGAGGGCGAGGACATGCACGAGTGGGTCACCTCGATGATCAGCGAGGTCACCGGCGCCTACGTCCATGGCGCCACCGAGGGATTCCCCGAGGAGTGGGAGCTCGATCAGCTGTGGACCGCACTCGGCACGCTCTACCCGATCGGCGTGACCGTCGACGGCGTCGAGGCCGAGGTCGGTGGCCGTGAGGGTCTGTCCCGCGAGTACCTCCAGGAAGCGATCTCCGAGGACGCCTTGGCGGCCTATGGCAGGCGTGAGGAGGAGCTCGGCTCGGAGGTCATGCGCGAGCTCGAGCGCCGGGTCGTCCTGAGTGTCCTCGACCGCAAGTGGCGCGAGCACCTCTACGAGATGGACTACCTGCGCGAGGGCATCGGCCTGCGGGCGTACTCACAGCGCGATCCGCTCGTGGAGTACCAGCGCGAGGGTTTCGACCTGTTCAACGCCATGATGGAAGGCATCGCCGAGGAGTCCGTCGGGTTCTTGTTCAACCTGGACGTCCAGGTCGAGCAGGCCGCCGAGGCGGAGCCGCAGTTGACCGCCAAGGGACTGACCGCGGACAAGAAGCCGCAGGCGCTGTCCTACTCCGCGCCGAGCGAGGACGGTATCGCCGAGGTTCACGGGGACACCGCCGAGGAGGACACGCCGGAGACCGAGGCGCGTCGCCAGGCCAACGCCAAGAACAAGGCACGCCAGAAGGCCAAGCAGCAGCGGAAGTCGCGCAAGAACAACCGCTGAGTACGCGCTGAGCCTGACGTTTCTGCACCGCCGCCGCGGCGTGTCGCTGCAGAAACGTCAGGCTCAGCGCGTTCAGGCCCACGTCAACGCTGTGCACTTCCAGACCTGGTCGCCGCGGTGGGTGGTCTGCAGCTCGAGGCGCACCGCGAGCGCCCTCGAGCGGCCGCGGTGCACCATGCGGCCGGCGATCTCGGCCGCGCCGTCGTGGACCATCGACACGTGGACCGAGGCGATACGGGCGCCGTGACCCGAACGGGCTCGCAAGGGCACCCGAGCGTGCGCTGACAGGCGGCTGGTCAGCTGGTCGTAGACGTCGGGCGCCATCCACGCAGCCATCTGCCGCGCGGCCCGCTCACCGGACAGGACCTCGACCAGCGCCTGCATGAACCGGGCGGCACGCTGGCGCATCGGCGCGGCGTCGCCACGCTCGACTGGCACCGGCAGGACCGGGCTCAGGCCGGGGAAGGGCAGCGGGATCTGGCCCGGAGCCGGTTCGACCGGTCCGGCGAACGACGGTTGCAGTGAGGGGACGAGCAGGGCGGTCGCGGTCTTCATGTGGGGTCCTTCCCGAGCGGCGGAACGAGGCGTTGCATGGGGAAGATCAGGTCGGGGTCGTCGCCGATGACGTCCCGGTTGGCGGCGTGCCACTGGGCGCAGGCTCGCGCGACCTCGGCGTCGGTGGGGTCGCCCGGCAACGAGCGGGCGGCGATCGCCCAGAGCGTGTCACCGGGACGTACGACGACGGGGGAGGAGCTCACCTGAGGAGCCGGGCGGTCGACCGTGGCCGTGCCGAGTGGCCGGTCCGGGAGCCGGAGGCCGGTGAGGTCGTGCTGGGGCCGGCTCGGTGCGCCGCCACGGTCGGCATGCACGGGTCCCAGCGCCAAGGCGCCGACGGTCCCGGCGAACAGGGCGCGGCGCAGCAGGCGAGGAGTGACCGCCCGCAGGAGAGGCGCCGGCGCCCGCACGAGCGACAGTGCCGCGACGAGCAGCACCCAGCTCGACAGTGCCAGCTGCACGACGCAGCCGAGGGCGAGCAGCGCCTCCGGAAAGCTGTCTCCGCGCAGGGCCCTGACGGTCGCGTCGGCGCCGGGCGCCAGCAGCCCCACGCTCGCGACGGCGAGCGTCGTGACCACCCACCCAGCCCGAGACAGCATCCGACCCCCCGATCGATGTGTTGGATGACGTTTGAGTACGTTTGAGTACAGACAAGACCGTTTGGCAGCGACTGTCAACACCTGTGCGCAGGGGTGTGCACACTGTCGTGCGGGTGCACGGCTGGGATAGCGTTCCGACATGCGGTGGGAGCGGCTGTTCGAGGATCTCGAGGCGCAAGCGCAGGAGCTCGAGCTCGACGAGCGCGATGCGCTGGTCGAGGAGCTCCGCGACGGTGACTGGGCCGAGACGTCGTGGCGGGACCTGGTCGGGGGGCGGGTCGTGCTCGCCGTACGCGGGGCCGACCGCGTCGAGGGTGAGGTGACGCTCGTCAACCCGCGGCTGGTGCACCTGCGCGGCGACGCGATGGATCACATCGTGAGCGCCGCCGCGGTGATGGCCGTGCACGAGACCGAGCGACGGGCCGACACCAGCACCGCAGTCGGGGAGGCCATGGGCTGGGGCCACGTCTTCCGGGCTCTGCGCGAGGCAGGGGAGGACATCCGCGTACGACTGGTCGACGGGACCGTGCGCGACGGCTCGGTGGTCGTCGCGGGCCGCGACTTCGTGCGCCTGCGCGCCGGGTCAGGGCGCGATCAGGTGGTGCCGTTCGCCGCGATCGCGGTGGTCAGCGGTCGGACGTGACGTCGTCTGTCGGCGCGTGGGCCTCGTCCGGGATCTCGGCGCGAGCGTACTGCCGGGCGATGTAGTCCTCGAGCTGGTCGTTCTCGATGCGCCACTGACCTCTGCCGCCGATCTGGATGCCGCGCAGGTCGCCGGAGCGGACGAGCGCATAGACCTGGCGCACCGTGACGTTGAGGATCTCTGCGACGTCGGCCAGCGTGAGGAACCGCGGGCTGGTGGGTGGCATGGCTTCAGTTTCCCACGACGCGGTGTCAGAGTCGCCTTGGCCCACGTGCCGCTGTGGACAACTCGACCCCGGTATGGACGAATGCAGGCGGAGTCTGTACAACCGAGGCATGACGAACTGGCGGGGGCCTGGGGAATCAGGCAGGACGGCGGCGCAACGACTGCACATCCGAGCGTGGCGGGACCCACGGCTCCTCCTCGGGCTGTTGCTCGTGCTCGGAGCGACGATCCTCGGCGCTCGTCTGGCTGCCGCCAGCGACGACACGGTGGAGTACTGGTCCGTCAGGGCTGCCGTCGCGCCGGGCGACGCGGTGAGTCCAGACGCGCTCCAGGCCACGCGCGTACGCCTGTCGTCCGCGACCAAGGGCAACTACCTGCGCACGGACGAGGAGTTCGCCGCTCCGCTCGAGGAGCTCGTCTGGGCCCACGGAGTGCCGGCGGGATCCTTGGTCGACAAGAGCTCACTCGTACGCCGGTCGGCCACGTCGCGCAGCCAGCTGCCGCTCAGCGTCGCCGAAGGAGCAGCTCCGGCCGACCTCGACCGCGGTGACCTGGTCGACGTGTGGGTCGGTCCGGGCCCCGGCGACGAGCCGGCCGGCAAGGCCAGGCTGGTGCTCGAGTCCGTGCGCGTCATCGAGTCGGGCGACGATGCGGCGGCGCGGGCCGGCTCGCTGGCACAGACGGTGCTGGTGGACGTCGACAAGACGCAGCTGCGCGGATCAATCGTCAGCACCGTGGCGGCGGGGCACGTGACGCTCGTCAGGGTCTCCTGATGGACGTCGTCCTCGCTGCGGGCGGTGCTCCGTGGGAGGCGGCGGCGATCCGGGAGATCGAGGGCTCGCCCGCCCTCCGCCTCGTACGCCGTTGCGTCGACGTCGCCGACCTGCTGGCCGTCGCCGACACCGACCTGGCCGTCGCCGCGCTGGTCACGGCGGACCTGCAGGGCCTCGACGCGGACGCGGTCTATCGGCTCGAGCACGCCGGCATACGCGTCGCGGCGGTCGAGGCCGACGAGGGCCGGTGCCGGGCGCTGGGCATCGAGCGTCTGGTCCGGCTCGGCTCGCTGGACGTCGTGGCGCGCGACGCCCCAGCCCCTCGGCACGCACCCCAGGACCGACGTGCCCCGATGATCGCGGTCTGGGGCCCGGCCGGCGCGCCGGGCCGCAGCACGGTGGCGCTGGGGCTCGCGTCGGCAGCGGCCGCACAAGGCGTCGACACGGCGCTGGTCGACGCCGACACCTATGGCGGCTCGCTGGGGCAGATGCTCTCGGTGCTCGACGACGTGAGCGGCCTCGTGGCCGCGTGCCGCGCGGCCAACACCGGCCGGGCGACCGAGGTGGCCGACCACCTCCTGGAGGTCGACGACCGCCTCCGCCTGCTCACGGGTCTCCCGCGAGCCGACATGTGGCCGCAGGTGCGCACGGGAGCGTTCGAGCTCGTCCTGTCCCGGCTGCGGTCGGTCGCCGACCTGCTGGTCGTCGACTGCGGGTTCTCCCTCGAGCCGGGCACCGGGCCGTCGGCCAACCGCAACCAGTCGACCCTGCAGGTCCTCGACCAGGCCGAGGTGATCGTGGCGGTCGGCCGGCCTGATCCCGTGGGACTGGCCCGGCTCGTGCGTGGGCTCCACGACCTCGCCGAGGCCGTCCCGGGCCGGGTGCCGACGCTGGTCGTCAACATGACGCGTACGTCATTGGGCTGGCGGGAGCGCGAGGTCGACGCGACGTTGCGACGCCTCACCGGGATCGTGCCGGCGGCCTACCTGCCGTTCGACCAGTCGGGTCTCGACCTCGCTGCGGTCAGCGGGCGAACGCCGCGCGAGGTGGCGCCGTCGTCGCCGTTCGTGACCCGGATCGAGGTGCTGGCCCGCACGCTCGTGTCACAGGTCGGAACACCCGCCCGCCTCGCGCCTGCGATCCCATGACCCGGTGGTAACTTCTCTGCAGGACGTCCCTGAGGAGAGTCATGCAACGGTTGAGCCCGCTGGATGCGATGTTCCTGCAGCAGGACAGCCCGACGGTGCCCCGCCAGATCGCGTCGCTGGCGATCCTGGAACCCGGTGAGCACCCCCTCGACTACGACCGCCTGATCCACGTCATCAACGAGCGCATCGACCTCGTACCGCGCTACCGCCAGGTCCCGCGCACCGTCCCGGCGTCGCTGGGCACGCCGGTGTGGCTCGACGACGAGAACTTCGACATCTCGTTGCACGTACGCCGCTCGGCGCTGCCCCGACCCGGCACCGCCGCCGCGCTGCACGAGCTCGTCGGACGCCTCATCGCCAGGCGGCTCGACCTCGACCGTCCGCTGTGGGAGCTCTACCTCATCGAAGGGCTGTCCGAAGGCCGCGTCGCGCTGCTGTTCAAGGCCCACCAAGCCCTGGTCGACGGCTCCGAGACGGTCGACCTCGCGCAGGTCCTGCTGGAGGAGACCGCGCACGACCGTGACATCCCCTACGAGGAGTGGAACCCGCGGCCGGAGCCCAACGCCGCCGAGCTCGTCGTCGGCACGCTCAACCGCAACCTCCGCCACCCCGGCGAGGCCTTGCGGGTCGCTGAGCTCAACCTCGGCCGGATCGCCCGGCGGCTCCCGGTCGTCGGCGTCGACGGCCAGCCGCCCCACAGCGTCCTGTCGACCGAGCTCTCGCGACATCGGCGATTCGCCTCGCTGGCCGCCAAGCTCGACGACTTCCGGCGCGTACGCGAGGAGCACGGCGGCACGGTCAACGACGTCATCCTCGCGGTGATCGCCGGTGGCATCCGCGGCTGGATGCTGACCAGAGCCGAGCCCGTGACGGCCAAGACCAGCTTCCGCGCGATGGTGCCGATGTCGGTCGTCGCCGAGGACGGTCTGCCTACCTCGCTGGGCTCCAAGGTGCGCGGGCACCTGCTGTCGCTGCCGGTCGGCGAGTCCAACCCCGTCGTGCGCCTGCACCAGGTGTCGTACGCGCTCAAGGACCACCGCGAGACCGGATCCGCAGTCGCGGCCAACAAGCTGGCCAACCTGCCGGGCTTCGCCACGTCGACGTTCCACGCTGTCGGCGCTCGGGTCGCGGACGCCGAAGCGGGCCGCGGGCACCAGATCGTCATCACCAACGTGCCCGGCCCGCAGGATCCCGTCTACATGGCGGGGGAGGCGGTCAGCGAGGTCTATCCCTGCATCCCGCTGAGCGGTCGCCGGGCGGTCTCGATCGGGGTGACGTCCTACAACAGCAAGGTGTTCTTCGGCATCGTCGCCGATCGCGAGGCCGTGCCGGACGTCGACGTGCTGGCGCAGTGCATCGAGGACGCGCTGCTCGAGCTCGTCGAGTCCGTCGAGGGACGGCGGACCCGGGCACCTCGCGGACGCCAGCGGCCGGCCAAGTCATGAGGGTCTATCTCGCGGTCGGACCCGACGACCTGAACGCCCTGGCCGGCGGCGCGTCGATCAGCGCGCCGGCGTTCCTCGCTGCCTCGGAGGACGAAGAGGACGAGCTCGCCGCACTCGAGGAAGCGGCGGAGAACGGCGCTGCGGTCGCCGCAGCCGAGCTCGACGACCCCGACGGCCCGGTCACGCTCGACGACGTGGTGTCGTTCCACCTCGATGTGGACGGCACGGGCGACCTCGCGTGGTACGCCACCCAAGAGATCGACGCCGTGCTCAGCACCCTCGCGGGGCCGGACACGGCGTCGTAGCGACCTCTCCTAGAGCTTGGTCTGCCCGTACTCGACCTCTTCGCGCAGCGAGGACCGGATCGCCTTGGCGACCTCGGGCTCGATCTTCTTGCCGATGAACGGGATCGACACCTTGACGTCGCCGTCGAGGCTGAAGGAGGTGGCGGAGCCGTCGGCGACGAGCTTGGCCTTGCCGGTCATCTCGGCGGGCTGTCCGATAATGCTGACCTTGACGTCGGCGGTGCGGTTGCCGCTCGCATCGGGGCCACTCCAGACCTCGGTCTGCTTGACCTTGACGGTGCTGCCGGTCAGCTTCTTGACGAAGTCGGGCAGGTCGGCGTCCTGCGTACGGATGACCGTGACGGTCGCGCCGTCGCCGGACTCCTCGACCGTGACCTCGTACTCGTGGGCGCCCTGGTTGGCGCACGACTCGGTGCGGAAGGCCTGGTCCGTGATCAGTCCGTAGACCGTCGCCACGTCAGCGCCCTCGTAGCTGAAGGACTCGGTGAGCTTCATTCGGTCACCGCCTGGGGGGCGCCGGTGCCGATGCCCTTGAGCTCGGCCAGCCGGGCCTCGACCTCGGCGTCGGTCGAGGACGCTTCGAGCTCGTCCCACGGGTCGGCGGTCGCGGCGTTGAGCTCAGCCTGTCCGGCGACCTGGGCCTCGGAGCGGCGCACCTTGTCCTCGAACCGGCCCAGCTCGCTGGTGGGGTCGAGCACGTCGATCGACTTGACTGCGTCCTGGACCTTGGCCTGAGCCTCGGCGGTCTTGGCGCGGGCGACGAGCTGGTCGCGCTTGGTCTGGAGCTCGCCCAGCTTGGCCTTCATGCCGATGAGCCCGGTCTTGAGCTTCTCGACGGTCTCGTTCTGCGAGGCGATCATCGGTGCGGCCTGCTTGGCCTCGGTCTCGAACCCGATCTGCTTGGACAGTGCGATCTTGGCGAGCTGGTCGAACTTGTCGGCCTCGGCCGCCTGCCCGGACGCTCGCAGGGAATCGGCCTTCTGCGACGCTGCGAGTGCCTTCTGGCCCCACTCCTTGACCGCCGCGACGTCCTCGGCGTGGTCAGCCTCGGCGAGCCGCAGGTTGCCGATCGTCTGCGCCACGGCGTCCTCGGCCTCGGCGATCGAGTTGGTGTAGTCACGCACGAGCTGGTCCAACATCTTCTCCGGGTCCTCGGCCTTGTCGAGGAGGGCGTTGATGTTGGCGCGCGTCAGCTGGCCGATGCGCCCCAGGATGGTCTGTTTCTGAGCCATGGTCATCACTCTCTGTCAGATGCTGCCTGTGGGGTGCGACGATCGGGCACAGGGTTGCCGCACACGTTGATCTTGCTGCATCGAGGTGGTCGAGACAACCGGATCAGGCGCCAGGCGCCGCTCAGACCGCGGTTCCGGGCTCTCGCCGTGTGCCGCGGAAGATCCACAGCCGCATGAGCACGAAGCGCATCACGGTCACGAACAGGTTGGCCCCGGTCAGCAGGACGACCTCGACGAGCGGATGCCCGTCGCCCCGCACGGCACGCATGGTCCACAGCGCTCCGCTCGTGACGCCGAGGCCGCACGCGAAGACCAGCAGCCCTTGGAGCTGGTGCCGGAGTGCGCCTTCGGGGCCCCGGAAGCCGAACGTGAAACGCCGGTTCGCCGCGGTGTTGGCGACCGCGGTGGCGGCCAGCGCGAGGGCGTTCGCCTCCTGAGCGCCGAGCCGGCCGCGCAGCGCGACGTACAGCACCCCGTACGCGAGGGTCGACAGGATCCCGACCAGGGCGAACACGACCATCTGGGCGCTCAGGCGGCCGCCAGCGCTGCGTGCGGTCGTACGCCCGAGGGCGCCGGCGACGTCTGCCAGCGGTACGCGTCCGCGCAGGAGCGCCCAGCCGAGCCGGCCCATGCCTCGCAGGTCGGCTGCGGCGGTGCGGACGATGTCGACGCGGCTGTCGGGGTCGTCGATCCAGTCGACCGGCACCTCGTGGATCCGCAGGCCGGCCCGCTCGGCCACGATCAGCAGCTCGGTGTCGAAGAACCACTCGTCGTCCTCGATCAGAGGCAGCAGGTGCTCGGCCACGTCGCGTCGGATCGCCTTGAACCCGCACTGCGCGTCGGAGAACCGCGCTCGCAACGCCCCGCGGAGCATCACGTTGTACGTCCGCGAGATCAGCTCGCGCTTGGGTCCCCGGGTCGTCCGCGCGGTGCGGGCCAGCCGGGAGCCGATCGCGAGGTCGGAGTGTCCCGACAGCAGGGGCGCGACGAGCGGCAGCAGGGCGTTGAGGTCGGTCGACAGGTCGACGTCCATGTAGACCAGCACGGCGGCATCCGACTGCGACCAGGCGTGCTTGAGGGCGCGCCCGCGTCCCTTCTGCGCCAGCGACAGCACCGCAACGTCCGGGTGGCGGTGCGCGAGCTGATGGGCCAGCAGGCCCGTCGCGTCGGTGCTCGCGTTGTCGGCGATCGTCACCCTCGACGCGTACGGCAACGTCTGCAGGTGCTTGCGGATGGTCTCGACCGACTGCACCAACGTCCGCTCCTCGTTGTGGACGGGAATCACGATGTCGAGGACGGTCGTGCCGACCGGTGTGTGCTCGGCGTACGTCGTTGCGGCGGTCATCACTGGATGCCTGCCGAGAGGTCGTAGATCGTGACACCGTCGACAGTCTTGGCGGTGAAGTTCTCCGACACCCAGCTCGTGATCTCCGAGCTGGAGCTGCCGCCGGCGTTCATCCCGCCGCCGCCGCTGGCGATGAAGTAGTGGATCTCGCCGTCCGCGACGTACTGCTTGAACCGTGCGAGCGTCGGGCTCGGGTCCGAGCCGTTGAACCCGCCGACCGCCATGACCGGCAGCTCGGTCGCCAGCTGGTAGCCCGATGCGGTGTTGGAGCCGATTGCCGCGGCGACCCAGGTGTAGGAGCTGGCGTCGGTCGCCAGCAGGGCGTTGATCGCGGTGGTCGACGTCGAGCCGTTGAGCAGACCACCGGCGCCGCCTCCGGCCCGGCCCGTGGTGCCGCCGGGGGCCTGCCGGGTGCCGTTCTGGGTCGGGGGCCGGCCCAGCTGACCGCCGCGGCCGCCTCCGGGTCCGCCGCCCATGCCGCCGCCGGTGCTCGGGCCCGCAGACGGGATCGAGCCGGTGTGCGGCGTGGACGCGGTGTCGACCGCGTACGCGGCAGGTCCGGCGAGCATCGTGATGACCGCGGCTGCACCGACGGCGAGCATGATCCGGCTGGACAGCAGCCGGTGGAGCACGATCATGAGCGCGGCGCCGACTCCGACGACCACCACGGCGTACTTGAGCCACGGTACGAATCCACCAGCCCGGCCGAGCAGGACGAAGCTCATCGAGGCGGTCAGCGCGAGGATGAACGCGGCGCCGAGGGCCGCGACGATCGACTCGCGGTGCTCCCACAGGATGCTGGCGCCGATGCCGAGGAGCGCGGCGATCGCGGGTGCCAGCGCCACGGTGTAATAGGCGTGGAAGATGCCGGCCATGAGGCTGAACGTCAGCCCGGTCACGAGCAGCCAGCCACCCCACACGATGAGTCCGCTGACCTGGCGGTCCGTACGCCCGGCCTTGCGACGGAACCACACGCCGAGCGCCAGGCTCGCGAGCGCTGCGGGGAGCAGCCAGGCGATCTGCCCGCCGATCTCGGAGTTGAACAGCCGGAACACTCCGGTCGCGCCCCAGTTGCCACCGCCGGCGTTGCCGCCACCGCCACCGACTGAGCCGACCTCGTTGCCGTTGAGCCGGCCGAAGCCGTTGTAGCCGAGCGTCAGCTCGAGGATCGAGTTGTTCTGCGAGCCGCCGATGTAGGGCCGGCTCGATGCGGGCCACAGCTCGACGATCGCGATCCACCACCCGGCAGCGACGATCATCGACCCGAACGCGATCAGCAGGTGGCCGAGGCGCTTGCCGATCGACGGCTTCGCGGCGATGAGGTAGACGGCCGCCAGCGGAGGCAGGACCAGGAACGCCTGCAGCATCTTGGTGAGGAAGGCGAAGCCGACCAGGGTGCCGCCCAGCACGAGCCAGCGGACGGCACGTTCAGGCGACTCGATCGCGCGGATCGTGGCGTGGACCGCAGCGATGAGGAGCAGCGTCAGCAGAGCGTCGGGATTGTTGAACCGGAACATCAGCACGGCGACCGGTGTCAGCGCGAGCGCCGCGCCGGCGAGCAGCCCGGCCCAGGCGTTGTGGGTCGTACGCCTGACCGTCGCGTACAGGAGGCCGACCGAGCCGACGCCCATCAGCGCCTGCGGGACGAGCATGCTCCACGACGACAGCCCGAAGATGCGGACCGACAGCGACATCGGCCAGAGCGACATCGGGGTCTTGTCGACCGTGATCGAGTTCGAGGCGTCGGAGGACCCGAAGAAGAATGCCTTCCACGACGCCGAGCCGGCCTGTACGGCGGCGGAGTAGAAGGAGTTCGCCCACCCGGACGCGCCGAGTCCCCACAGGTAGAGGAGCGCGGTCGCGAGCAGCAGACCCAGCAGCGCCGGGCGTACGAACGGCGAGTCGTCGGGCTTGCCACGCCAGAGGCGGGTCGTCCAGCGCGGGGCGGCGGGCGTTCGGTCAGGGGCGGGCGCCACGATGCGGCGCTCGGCCGCCGGCGGGATGAGGGTCGTCTGGTTCATGCCACCACGGTGCGAGACCCGACTGGCACGACCGTGTGGTCAGTCTGTGCCGGCTCTGTGAGGCGTTGGCGGTTTACCAAGAGGTCAGGGCAGACAGCCACTCCGCAGGGCGCGTGCGCCGTGAGGAGTGGCAGGTTGCCGTGAGGAGTGGTGAAGCTTGCCCTGACCTCTTGGTAAACCGCGGCAGCCGTCAGTCGCGGGGCAGGGTGAGGGTGAACGTCGTGTCGCCCGGTGTGCTCTCGACCGTTGCGGTGCCGTGGTGAGCGTGCATGATCGCCCGTACGAGCGACATGCCGAGGCCGGCGCCGCCCGAGGCCCGGGTGCGGGACGAGTCGCCGCGCACGAAGCGCTCGAAGATCGTCGGTGCGAGTGACGGGTCGATGCCCGGGCCGTCGTCGTGCACCTCGACCAGCACGGCGCCGTCGACCCGCAGGCGTACGTCCACGGTCGTCCTCGGCGGGGTGTGGCGGCTGGCGTTGGTCAGCAGGTTCGTGACGGCCTGGTGGAGTCGTTGCTCGTCCCCGGTCACCGTGACGGGTTCGTCCGGCACGTCGAACGTCCACTGCCGCTCGGGGTCGACGACGCGTGCGTCATCGACTGCCTCGACAACGAGCCGGGTCAGGTCGACCGGGCGGCGGTCGACCTCGCGCCCGGCGTCGAGGCGAGCCAGCAGCAGCATGTCCTCGACGAGTGTCGACATACGGCCGGCCTCCGACTCGACCTTGGCCAGGATCTGGTCGGGGTCGTCGCGGCCCGTGCGCCGGCTCAGCTCGGCATAGCCCTTGATCGTCGACAGGGGAGTGCGGAGCTCGTGGGACGCGTCGGCAAGGAACTGGCGCACCTGCTGCTCGCTTTCGTGCCGGGCGTCCAGCGCCTCCTCGACGTGGCCCAGCAGCTGGTTGAGTGCGCCGCCGACCTGCCCGACCTCGGTGTCCGGGTCGGTGAGCTCGGCCGGCACGCGCACGGTCTCGCCGATCTCGCCCGACGACAGCGGCATCGCGATGACCTCGTGTGCCGTGGCGGCGACCTCGCGGAGCGGCCGGAGCTGCCGGCGTACGATCACGCGGCCAGCGACGCCCGCGGCGGCGATCGCACCAAGTGCCAGCAGCGCCTCCCACCGGATCAGGCTGGCGATGGTCTCCTCGACGTCTTCACGGGGCAGCCCGACGACGTACGTGGACCCGTCCGGCCCCTGCTGGGCGAGGACGCGGTACGAGCCGTACTTCGGCAGGTGGACGTTGTGCGCCTCGTCGTCGGGAGCGACGCCTGCCAGGAGGTCGCGTGCGGCGGTCGAGATCTGGGGCAGCCCGCCGCTGGCGGTGATGATCGATCCCGGTTTGCCGGGAATCACGATGATGAGCCCGACGTCCTGGCCTCGGCCGGCGTCAGGACGGCGATCGTCGGGATCGCCGTCGGCGCGCGGCAGGTTGGGGGCGTGCTGCGCCCGACCCATGGAGTCCTTCAGCTTCTCGTCCAGACGATCGGTGAGGTAGCGGTTCATCACCACGGTGACCGCGCCGGCGACCAGGAGGCTCGCGACAGCGACGAGGGCGACCACCGTCACGACGAGGCGGCCGGTCAGCGAGGAGGGGAGAAGCTTGCGCACGGGACCTACTCTGCAGGCTTCAGGACGTAGCCGGCGCCGCGCTTGGTGTGGATCATCGGCTCGTGGCCGGCGTCGACCTTCTTGCGCAGGTACGAGATGTAGAGCTCGACGACGTTGGCCTGGCCGCCGAAGTCGTAGTCCCAGACGCGATCCAGGATCTGGGCCTTGGACAGGACACGGCGTGGGTTGCGCATCAGGAACCGCAGCAGCTCGAACTCCGTCGCGGTCAGCTCGATCTCGCGATCGCCGCGCACGACGTCGCGGCTGTCCTCGTCGAGGCTGAGGTCGCCGACCGTGATGACCGAGTTGGGGCGCGCGTCCATCGCACCGGCGCGCCGCATCAGCCCGCGCAGGCGCGCGACGACCTCCTCGAGACTGAACGGCTTGGTGACGTAGTCGTCGCCTCCGGCGGTGAGCCCGGCGACCCGGTCCTCGACTGAGTCGCGCGCGGTCAGGAAGAGCACCGGGATGTCGGGGGACTGGGCCCGTACCTTGCGCAGGACCTCCATGCCGTCGTAGTCGGGCAGCATCATGTCGAGCACGATCGCGTCAGGGACGAACTCCTTGGCGGCGGCCACCGCCTTGCGCCCGGTGTGCGCCATCTGGATGTCCCAGCCCTCGTAGCGGAGGGCCATCTGCAGCAGCTCGGCGATGTTGATCTCGTCATCGACCACGAGGACGCGCAGGGGTGTCCCATCAGCCCGGGTCAGTGTGGAAGCCATGAGCTCAGTGTGGATCGCCCAGGCCCGGAGCGCGTGAGAACAGCCTGTGAGCAACCTGTGAGTGGCGTGGCCGCGATTGCACCCAGCCGGTGATGGGCGGGCACACAGGGTCGTGACAGGTCAGCCGCGCATCGTCATGGTCATGAACGACACCGCTGACGACAGCTCTGCCCAGCCCACCTCGTGGTCGACCCGTACGCTCGTGGCCGCCGCGATCAGCGCAGTCGTGCTCGGCCTGGGCGCGGGCGCCGCGCTCGGCGCCGCCGGCAGCGCCTCCGATGGTGGCATGGGAGGTGGCCCAGGAGGCCGTCCCGGGATGCAGCGCGGCCAGGTGCCGCCCGGGGGTGGACCAGGAATGCCGCCACCCGCCACGCAGGGCAACGCCACCAACTCCTGACGGCGGTCACTACGCTGTGCCCATGACGCGGCTGACCCGATCGCAGGTGCAGGACCGCAATCGCGAGACCGTGCTCGAGGTCGCCCGCGGCGCGTTCCTCAGGGACGGCTACGTCGCGACGTCGCTGGCGTCCGTCGCCAAGGAGGCCGGCTTCACGACCGGCATCGTCTACTCCAGCTTCGGCAGCAAGGCCGACCTCGCGCTGAGCGTGCTCGAACGCCTGCAGGCCGAGCAGATCGGCGCCCTCGGCGACCAGGTCGGTGGGGCGTCCGGTGACGTCCTCGACCGCGTGCGGCAGTGGGCCGCCGAGGCGATGTCGTCCGGATGGGTGCGGCTCGAGCTCGAGCTGCTCCTCGACACCATGAACGATCCACGGCTGGCGGCCGCCCAGACGAGGCGGCAGACGGCGTCGATCCAGCAGGCTGTGGCCGTCGTACGCTCGCTCGTGCCACCGGACTCGATGGACGACGAGACCATCGAGGTGCTCGCCGAGGCAGCGGTCGACTATGCCATCGGCCTGGCGATGCGGCAGTCGGTCAACCCCGACGCGACGCCCGACCGCTTCCTGCGGCTCATCGAGCCGCTGGTCGCGGCCATCACGCCCTAGGGATAGTGGCGGGTCTTGCCGTCGGCAGTTCCGCACTCGCCACCGGCCACCCCGGCGGGGAAGTCGTACTTCTCGAGCACTGCGCAGTCGGGCAGCGTCTGCCCGCCCCACACCTCGCGCCACCCGCCGGCGACCTTGGCCCAGAGCGCGGCATTGCCGCCGCACTGCGGGATGAAGATGCCGCCGGCCGCCCAGCCCCGGGTGTCGACCTTGCCGACGTGGATCTCCGCCTTCTCGGTGCAGACCTTGTCCTTCGTGGCCTGCTGGCGCTGCAGGTCCGCGGCGATGAACGCCTTGAAGTCCTCGGGTGCACCGGTCAGCTTCGCCACGTCACCAGCGCGTGCCACCGTGATCTCGTCGTCGCCGTAGTCGATCAGCGTCGAGGCCTTCGTGGGTTGCGTCGGCGTCGGGGTGGTGGTCGGAGCCGGCGTCGGGGTGGCCGTCGTGGTCGGTTCGGTGGTCGGCGCGGACGACGTCGTGGGATCGTCCGCGCCCTGGGGCTCGTCGGAGCCACCGCACCCCGCGGTGAGCAACAGGATCGCGATGGCCGCCGGCAGAGTCCGTCTCATGCCGACCAGTATCACCGAGCCCGATGCGTCCGGTAGTCAACGACTTGCTGGAACGTGGGACGGTTCTGCCAGTCGATCGGCCGGACCTCCACGACGCCTCCGGTGGTCGGCCGGATGTAGTCGAGCGACTTGTCGTACGTCAGCTGGCTCGGGCTGGTGACCCCCTGCGCCGACTCGGCCCGCTGGACGGCGTTGAGCAACGACGTCCGCAACGTCGTCCGGCACGTCGTGAGCGAGCCGCAGAGCCGGTAGGCGTACGGGCTCTGGACCGTCGAACCGGCCAGCTGGCGCAGCTCCTTGTCGAGGTAGCCGTACCAGGGTGAGCCGAGCCACGACGAGCCCTGTCCCGTACGCGGGTGGTCGTCGAGTGGCTGGGGGAGTGATTTGGCGAGCACCGAGCCGAGGCCCGGCGTGGCGAAGTCGTACGCGAGGGACTTGTCGCCGTCCTCCCACCAGGTGTCGAAGATCCGGATCGCGGCCTGGTGGGCGTACGTGCCGTCGCGGTCGTAGTCGACCCGGTGCGCGCCGGCGGCCAGCCACGCTGACAGGAGCTTGCGCGCCTCCGCGGTCCTGGGATCGTCGCCGAGCACCTTGAGCAGCCCGGGCAGCAGCGACTTGGCCCGTACGTCCTCGGTCGCGGCATCCTCGACGATGCCGGCCAGCTGGGCTCGGCTGACCTTGCCTGCGGCGATCGCGGCGGAGGCCCGCCGGCTGAGCGCCTCGGAGCGGTGCACCGAGCCATCGGACCACTTGTCGTCGGCCGCCGCGAAGTCACGCGCCGGCTTGTTGTTCCAGCTCGCGAGGTAGCCGGTCGACGGGTTGATCTGCTGGGGATGCTTCGCGGCGCTGAGCCAGCCTGTCGGGTCGTATGCCTTGCCGGCCCACCGCGGCAGGTCGGTGTCGGTGCCTGCTGCACGTACGGGCAGGCGGCCGGACGAGAAGTAGGCGATGTCGCGGTTGTCGGCATAGAACCAGTTGAACGTGTAATCGATGCCGTTGGCTGCCTTCTTGAAGGTCGTGGCGTCCTTGACGTAGTCGGGGTTGTTGAACCGCGAGAAGCCCAGGATCGACGCAGCCTCCCGGCCGTACGTGCTGCGCTCGAGCACGACGGCGACCGGCACGCCCTTGACCGTCGTGCGGGTCTGCACGATGCCGTGGTTGGTGCGCCAGACCTGCATCTTGAGGGTCTTGGGCGCCGTGGGCGCCGAGATGTTGGGGATCACCGTCTCCTTGTGCTCGTCGTACTGCATCGGCACGCATGCGCCGCCGTCCTTGCGGTACGACGTCGAGCTGACCGTCGGCGCGCTGCCGTCTGCGTTGCAGAGCTTCTCGATCACGGTGTCGATGTTGTCGCTGCCCGAGCTGGTCGCCGACCAGGCGTAGTCGAGGCCGTGGCCGAGCTCGACGACGAGGTTGGTGCCGGCGAACGACACCCCGCGCGCGAACACGCCGGGACCCATCAGCACCTGCTCGTTGAGCAGCTGTGGGTTGTAGTAGCCGGTCTGTGGTCCGAAGACCACGAGCGGGTGCCCGGTCTTGGTCTTGTTGGCGCCGACGAGCAGCGCGTTGCTCATGCCGTTGGCGGCGAACAGGCTGCTGAGGTCGATCGTCCCCGACGGTGTCTCCATCTGGTTGGGCACGCCGGTCAGCCCGAGCTTGAGCGCGTCGAGCAGCGTCTCGATGGGACTGGTGCTGCCGGCGTCATCGCCGGACCCGGTGCCGTGGGCGCCGGTGAGATCGGGGATCGCCACGCCGGCCTGGTGGGGATTGAACGCCTTGTTGTCGTAGGGGAACGACAGCGTCGAGGTCGTCGGCGCCTCCTTGTCGTTCTTCTCGCGCAGGCTGGCGAACATCTTGTCGGCCTTGGTCGTGCCGAACTTCTCGACCAGCTCGCCGTAGTAGATGCTGTTGGCGTACTCCTGACCGCCGCCCTTGCCGAAGATGCCGCCGACGAGCGAGGCGACGTATGTCAGGTCGGCCCGGGTCCACGGCGTCGGCTTCTTCTGCAGGGCGAGGTATTCGGCCGGGCAGTTGAGCCCGGTCGGCAGGCCGAGAGGGCACATCTGGTTCTGGGCTGCGTTGATGCCGGCGAGGTAGGCATCGGCGCCGTCGAGCAGCCGCTGACCCTCGGCGCCGTTCTCGTCGGCGATGACCTGGAGCTGGTCCTGTGCTTCCTTGGGCGTGTAGTACGCCGAACGGACCTGCGCCCGGTCCATCGCGATGTTGCCCGGCGTGCCGCCGACGAACTCCGCGCCGCGGCCGGCGCCGAGGTGCCGCAGCGCGTCCATGAGGAACATCCGGTCCTGCGTGCCGGCGAACCCGGCGCCGAACATCGTGTCGGTGTAGGTCTTGCCGGTGATGTAGGGGACGCCGTACGCGTCACGCACGATCGTCACGCCCGCCTTGGGGGTCTCGGTGCTGACGACCTTCTCGGGGACGAAGCCGGCCTTCTTGTAGTCCTTGTCGATGACGGTGTCGGTGATCTGGGCCGGTGTGTGCTTCGCCAGGTCGTCGTACATCTCGAGCTGGTCGGCGTAGTTCTTCGGTGCGTTCTTGCCGTCGATGGCGGTCAGGCTCCCGCCGAGCAGCACCTGTGCGAGCTGGAGCGCGTTGACCGACCCGCGCTGGCCTGCAGGCACGATGTTGCGCACTGTGCCGTACGAGTCGGCGGTCGCGGGCGAGGGCGTTGAGGTCGCAGCGGAGGCGGGAATCGTCGCGGCTGCGCCGACGGCCAGGACGCTGAGGACGGTGACGGCAAGACGACGCACGTAGGTGCTCCTCTGACTCAGAAAAGTGTTGCAGGTCACAACGATCGAAGGTGACATGGAGTTACACATTCGCCCGTGAGCGCCCGCGCGCCCGCGCTGTCGCGAGCTCTAGGGTCGCCAGCGGTGGTTGCGGCGCCAGACGTCTCGGGGTTTGCGGATCTCGATGATGCCGTCGGGGGCTTGGCGGAATTGCCAGTGTTCGTCGTGGGCTTGGTGGTGGTGTCGGGAGCACATGAGTGCCCCGTCGTTGATGTTGGTGGTGGCGCCGTGGGCCCAGTCGCCTTGCCAGTGGTGGCCTTCGCACCATCCGGGTGGTGCTTCGCATCCGGGGGTGATGCAGCCGAGGTCGCGGTTGGCGATCGCGATGCGTTGGGCGGGGGTGAACAGCCTCTTGGCGCGGCCCATGTCCAACGGCAACGCTTGGCCGTCGAAGACCATGGGCAGGATGGCGTGGTTGCAGGCCAGCCGTCGTAGTTCGCTGGAGCTGATCCTGGTGCCGGTGGTCAACGTGGCGGCGCCGACCTTGTTCTTCAGGTCGGCCAGGTCGATGTTGACCGTGATCACTGCTGGGGTTCCGCCGGTGGTGGGGACCTTGTCGGTGGGCAACCTCTCGATGAGGTGCGCGAACGCGCGACCCATCCGCTGCGAATACGTCAGATCGTCCTGGTCGCGTTGTTGTTCGGGGGTGAGGTGGCGACGGCGGGGTGCGGCGATCGCGTCGAGCGCGGATTTGAGCATCTCGCCGTGCAGCGCTGGGAGGCGTCCGCCGAATCGCCAGGTGCCGTCCTTGTCGTCGACCAACCACGCCTCGGTCCGTGCCCACGCCTTCTTCTCCCGCAACCTCAGCGCTTCGTCCTCATCAACTTTGGCGTCTGCCGGTGCTCTGAACGCGTCACTGATGCGCAGCGCGCGTTGGCGCAGGTCCTTGATCGGAAACCGTTTCGCATCAGCAATCAGCGACTTCTCACACGCCGCCCGCTGATCTGCGGTCACGTCGTCGGGGAGGTCGGCCATCGTCCCGGCGATGACGGCGGCCTGGGTCTCGGCCAGCTCACCAGCCGCAAGCGCGTCCTCGGTCCGGGGCGCCGCCGACAGGGCTTTGGCGACCCGGACGGATCGGTCGGCTTCCCACTTGTCACGCCCGAACCCGCGCGCCAGGACTTCGCCGGTGCGGGTCTTGTCACCCAGCCCGGCATCCAGAGCGCGTACGGCTGCGAGCTCCTGGGCGGTGATGCGGGCTTTGAGCCGTCGCAACCGCTCGACCGCGTGACGTCGCATCGCCGGGTCAAGTGAGGCGTATGCCTCGACCGGCATGTCATCCAAGATGGCATCGAGCGCGTCCAGGCAGCCCACCAGCGGTGGCGGTGCTGGGACGAGCTCGGCGACCATGATCCCCCGATCAGTAGAACGTATGTTCGACTGATTCCAATCTAGACCACGGCTCGGACACTGTCCATGGCCGCCGAAAGGGCTGTGGGCAACCGGCGCTCAGCGGCTGGTCACGCCGTCGATCGCCTCGCGAATCAGGTCGGCGTGGCCGTTGTGCCGGGCATACTCCTGGATCATGTGGATGTAGAGCATGCGCAGCGACATGTCCTCGCCGTGGCTGTCGAACGTCACGTCGAAGTCGAGCGCCTTGGCCGCCTCGTCCGCCTCGCGCTGCTCGTTGAGCAGCTCCGCCACGGCACGCTCGGCATCAGCAGGGTCGATGACCTTGAAGTCGGTGTCGTCGCGGGCCTCGAAGTTGTGCAGGTGCTCGATGTCCTGCTGTGCGAGTCGCTTGCGGAACCAGATGCGCTCGACCTTGGCCATGTGACGTACGAGCCCCAGCAACGTGATGCTCGTCGACGGGATGGGCCGCGACGCGAGCTGCTCGGCGGTCAGCCCGGCGCAGATGTTGAGCAGCGTGACGCGATGGTGCGCCAGCATCTCCTCGAGCAGCGGCCGGTCGGGACCGGTCATGGGGCCCTCGGGTGCGGGAGTCGGGGTCGGCACGGTCCAGGTCATACGAGCGATCGTGCCATGCGCCGTGGCCTAGGGGATGGCCAGTGGCGCACTCGTCGCGGCTGTGGGCGCGTAGTTGGTCTTCGTCGCCGTGACCGTGACGGTGATCGACGTCCCCGCGTCGGCGGCCGTGAGCACGTACCGGTTCGTGGTGGCGCTGGAGATCGGCACGCCGTTCCGGTTCCACTGGTACGCCTTGGTGACGGACGGGCTCCAGCTGCCTGCCGAGGATGACAACGTCCGCCCGACCGCCGGGGTCCCGCTGATCCTGGGCAGAGCCGTGTTCGTGATGGTGTTGAGGGCGATCTCCGCGGTCGGATCGGTCGTCACGACCAAGGTCGTGTAGTTGGCCTTCGTCACCGTGAGGGTCACCGTCAGGTGCGAACCGACGTCGGCCGTCGTGGCTCTGTACGTCCGCGCGGTCGCACCGGTGATCGGGGTCCCGTCACGGTTCCACTGGTACGTCCTGCTGACCGTGCTGGGGTTGAAGGTTCCGGTCGACGTCGTCAGCGCGCTGCCGGCGGTCGGCGTACCGGTGATGGCCGGTGGTGCCGTCGTCGTGATGAGGTTCTCGGGTATCGCCGGCGTCGGTGCGCTCTCGACCGTGAGGGGAGCGAGGCCGGTCCTGGCCGCCGTGACCTTGACCGTGAGGGTGGAGCCGACATCTGCGGCCGTCACCCGGTAGGTCCGGGCCGTGGCCGCCGCAATCTCCTCGTCCCCGCGCATCCACTGATAGGTCCGGGTGACAGGGGACGGGGTGAACGTGCCGGTCGACGACGTGAGCATGCTGCCGACGGTCGGCGTGCCCGAGATCGTGGGCGGCACGGTGTTGGTGATCTTGGCCGCGATGACCGAAGCTGTGGGGTCGCTGGTTGCCGCGGCGGGCGTGAATCCGTCAGCGCCGGCCGTGACGACCACCGTGATCTGGTGGCCGCTGTCGGCGTCCGTGAGGTCGTACGTGTCGGCGGTTGCGCCGGTGATGGTCGTCCCGTCGCGCTTCCAGCGATAGCTCCGCCTGACGTCGCCGGCGGACCAGGTGTCGCCGGCAGCGGTGAGGCGTCCACCATTCGCCGCGAGTCCGCTGATGCTCGGCCTCGTCTGGTTGACCAGCACGGGCGCCTTGATCTGGACCAGCTGGCTCGACGACTGATAGCCGTTGTTGCCCACGAGGTCGAACACCTCGGGGAGGTAGGCGACTCGACGGCCGCCCGGCTCGGTCGAGTCGATCGTGATCGTCGCCTCGTACACGCCGTCGTACTGGTCCCCGCTGATGAGCTCAGGAACGGTGAAGTCGATGTCAGGGCCGCCGCCGTAGGAGAACGACGTCAGGCGGAAGCTGGGGTCGACACCGGAGGGGTCGGAGATCCTCAAGCGGGAGGTGAGGGTGACCGGGCCCGTGCTGGCATCGACGATCGAGGGGGTCAAGGGATCCCACGACACGACGGGTCCGGACAGGTCGGGTTCGTCCGTGCCGTTGGTGACGATGAACGGCATGTTCTTGCCGTACGAGAGGTTGCCGAGGACGTCGCGAAGATTGCCGATGCTCACGCTCCATTGGCCCGAACGTGCCCCTTCGGGGATCGTGATGGTCCCTTGGTAGGTGCCGTCGTGTGCGTCGCCTGAGATCCGCTGGACGTCAGAGGTCCCGGCACTCTGGCCCGATGCCTGCTCGTAGGCGCCGAAGCCGTAGAACCCCGGGAAGCCGGCTCGGTCCTTGATCCGGACGGTCACCGTAATGTCGGCCGGCCCGTCGGACACGTCGACAGGGTTCGGCGTGACGCTGGCTGAGACGACTTCGGGGATGTCCGCGTCGGGATCCTCGTTGAGGACGTCGAAGCTGCGCGTCTGGCTCCTGCTGTTGCCGGCCGCGTCGTGGGGATTGACCAGGGCGTACCAGGGCCCGCCGATGGAGAGGGCCGGCAGCGTGACGGTGTACTCGTAGTCGCCCGACTGCGCGTCCCCGCTGACCCGCACCATCTCGCCGGAGGAGTACGTGGGGAAGGCGCCCAAGGTGTTCTGCTCGGACTGCTTGCTGGCCAGGAACACCTGCACCGTCTCCACGCCGACCTCGTCGGTGACGTGCGCCTTCACGGTCACCTCGACGGGGCCTTCGTCGAGGTTGACGGGATTGGGCGTGACGCTCATCGAGGTCACATCAGGGGCGGTCTCGTCCCCGCCCTCGCAGAAGCCGGGGCAGAACCCGGCGTTGGCCGGCTGACCGCCCAGGAAGAGGAGGACCATGGCGCAGGTGACTGCCGCGGCGAGGATCTTGCGTGGACGCTGGTTCATGCGGGCATGTCCTTCTCGCGTTCCTCTCCCTGCCCTCGACCGTACGCACGAGTGCGGCTCGTGACGATGGTCGAGGAGCGAAATGGCCACGACGAGAGGCCGAAACCATCCCGATGAGCCACGGCGTCCGGGCCTCGTGCGGTCGATCTCCATCCACAACTCACCGCGACAGGCTCTTCCCAAACCGGCCGGGACTCGGGCACTATCTCTTCCCAAGTCACTTCTTCGGGGGAAGAGGTTCTGGGAGTGGAATCGTCGACGTCGGCACTGTCCGACCGCGTGCGCGACCTCGTGCGTCAGCGCCGCATCGACCCGCGCACCGACGCGGTGTCCGTACGCCAGGCAGCCCTCGACGTCATCGCCGAGCATGAGTCCCGCAGCCTGACCGGCGCCGTACGCTCGCTCGACGAACCCGAGCTCGTGATCGGCCAGATCGTCGCCGACGTGTCCGGCTTCGGCCCGCTGCAACAGTTCCTCGACGACGACACGGTGGAGGAGATCTGGATCAACGACCCGTCTCGCGTGTTCATTGCGCGGGGCGGGCGCCACGAGCTGACCTCCTTGATCCTCAGCGCCGAGCAGGTCAGAGAGCTGGTCGAGCGCATGCTGAGCTCGTCGGGCCGGCGGCTCGACATCAGCCAGCCGTTCGTCGACGCGATGCTCCCCGGTGGACACCGCCTGCACGTCGTACTCGACGGCATCTCGCGAGGCTTCGCCGCCGTCAACATCCGCAAGTTCGTCGCCCGCGCCCACTCGCTGTCAGACCTCGTCGCGCTCGGCACGCTCGACGAGCAGAGTGCGACGTTCCTCGACGCGAGCGTCGCAGCCGGGCTCAACATCGTGGTGTCCGGTGGCACGCAAGCCGGCAAGACGACGCTGCTCAACTGCCTGGCCGCCTCGATCCCGGGCTCCCAGCGCCTCGTCTCGGTCGAGGAGGTCTTCGAGCTGCAGTGCGGCCATCCCGACTGGGTCGCGATGCAGACGCGGCAAGCCGGACTCGAGGGCACCGGCGAGATCTCGTTGCGGGTGCTCGTCAAGGAGGCGTTGCGCATGCGCCCGTCCCGCATCATCGTCGGCGAGGTCAGGGCGGCCGAGTGCCTCGACCTGCTGCTTGCCCTCAACGCCGGGCTTCCCGGCATGGCCAGCATCCACGCCAACTCCGCCCGGCAGGCCCTGGTCAAGATGTGCACACTGCCGTTGCTCGCGGGCGACAACATCGGGTCGAGGTTCGTGGTGCCGACCGTCGCCTCGTCCGTCGACCTCGTCGTCCACACCGGCATCGACCCCGACGGGAGCCGTGCTGTGCGCGAGATCGTTGCGGTGACTGGCCGCGTCGAGAACGACCTGATCGAGTCCGAACCGGTGTTCGTACGTCGTGCGGGCCGGCTCGAGCGGGGTCACGGCGTGCCGTTGCGCCGCGACGCGTACGAGCAGGCCGGCGTCGACCTCGACGACGTGCTGGGAGTTGGCCGATGGGCGCCGTGACGGGCCTGATGGCCGGCGTCGGCCTGCTGCTGATCGGCTGGACGTTCGCCGATCCGGGGTGGCGCCCCGCGCGGCGCAGCATCCGTGGCAAGGGCCGGCTCGCGGATCTCCTGGCCCGCGCCGGGGTCGAAGGCATCTCGCCGGCGCAGATCGCCGGCCTGTGCGTCGTCGCGTTCCTCCTCGCGGCCATGGTCGTGACGGCGGCGTCGGGCGTACCAGCGATCGGTGCGATCTTCGGGCTCATGGCGGGTGCCGTGCCGACATCCGTCCTGCGTGGGCGAGCGGCGCGGCGGGCCCGTGAGCACGCCGCGCTGTGGCCCGATGCCGTCGACAACCTCTCGTCCGCCGTACGTGCGGGGCTCTCCTTGCCGGAGGCGCTCATGCAGCTGGGTGAGCGAGGACCGGAGGGCCTGCGGGTGCCGTTCGCGCAGTTCGGCCGCGACTACCAGGCGTCCGGCCGATTCCACGACTCGCTCGACCTGCTCAAGGCGCGACTCGCCGACCCCGTCGGTGACCGGGTGATCGAGGCGTTGCGCATCGCGCGCGAGGTCGGCGGCGGCGACCTGGGCCGCATGTTGCGGTCGCTCTCGGGCTTCCTGCGCGACGACCTTCGCACGCGTGGCGAGCTCGAGTCGCGGCAGTCCTGGACCGTCAACGGCGCTCGTCTCGCGGTCGGCGCGCCCTGGGCGGTGCTGCTCTTCATGTGCCTGCAGCAGGACGTGGTCGAGCGGTTCGCGACGACTGCTGGCCTGGTCGTCCTCGCGAGCGGAGCGGTCCTCTGCGTGGTGGCCTACCGCCTCATGCTCTGGATCGGCCGCCTGCCCACCGAGAAGCGGATCCTCGCGTGACCGGGGCGATGATCGGGCTCCTGCTGTCCAGCGGTCTGCTGCTGGTCGCCTCGGGCTGGGCGCGCACGCGACGGCCGTCGCTCGAGCAACGGCTGGCTCCCTATCTCCGCGACGTTCATCCGTACGCCGTGGTGCCCGGCTGCTCGCGCGGTGTCGTCGAGGCGGTCTTCGGCCCCTCGATCCGCAGGGCAGGTCAGGTGGTGGGCGACCTCGTCGGCGGCTCCGCGAGCGTGTCCCGGCGCCTGGTCCGGCTGGGCTCGACCATGACGGTCGAGGAGTTCCGCATCCGCCAGGTGTTGTGGGGCGCGGTTGGACTGGCCGGGACGATCGGTGTCTCCGCGTTCCTGTGGTCCGAGCGAGGCACGGGCGTCCCGGTGCTGCTGGTCATCTGCGTCGTCGGCTTCGTGAGCGGCGTCCTGATGTGCGACAACAACTTGTCGAGCAGGGTGAAGGCGCACGAGCAGGAGCTGCAGGCAGAGTTCCCCGTGGTCGCCGACCTCCTCGCCCTCGCGGTTGCCGCAGGCGAGAGCCCGGTGGCCAGCCTCGAGCGGATCATGAAGGTCTGCCACGGAGCGCTGTCCGACGACCTCGCACGTGTCGTCGCCGACATCCGCACCGGAACACCGATGGCGCACGCGTTCGACGGGCTCGCCGCACGGACGGGTGTCACGAGCATCGCGCGGTTCGCCGAAGGACTGGCGATTGCGGTCGAGCGTGGCACGCCGCTGGTCGATGTGCTGCACGCCCAGGCCGCCGATGTTCGTGAAGCCGGGCGACGCGAGCTGATGGAGGCAGGCGGCCGCAAGGAGATCGCGATGATGGTCCCCGTCGTGTTCCTGATCCTTCCTGTGACCGTCGTGTTCGCCTTCTTCCCCGGCTACATCGGGCTTCATCTGACCTCAGGTATGTAGGAAGGAACTCACATGTGGCAATTCCGATCTCGTCGCCATGACGAACGCGGCGACGTTCCCGGCTGGGTCATGATCACGGTCATGAGCGCGGGAATCGTGGCAGTGCTGTCGGCGGTCGCCGGGCCCCAGCTGCGGTCGATGCTGACCCAGGCACTGTCGGCGGTCGGCGGCTGAGCCGTGGGGCTGCCGGGGCGGCGCGAGCGCGGGGCGGCGGTCGTCGACTTCGTGTTAATCATGGTCTTGCTGGTCCCCCTGGTGCTCGGGGTGGCCCAAGTGGCCCTCGTGCTCCACGTACGCAACACCGCAGCGGCCGCGGCGTCCGAAGGCGCCCGCGCCGCGGCACCCTTGGGAGCCACCCCTGCCGACGGAGTGGCACGTACGCGCTCCATGATCCGCGCCGCACTGGCCGACCGCTATGCCGACGACGTGACCGCGACCCGTACGTCGATCGGCGGCTTGCCCGCCACGGAGGTGGTCGTACGCGCTCGGGTCCCGGCCCTCGGCCTGTTCGGGCCCTCCGTCCCGATCACCGTACGAGGGCACGCCGTCAGCGATGTCGAACCATGAACCGCGACGAGGGCACTGCCACGGTCGAGTTCGTCTGGCTCTCGATCCTCCTCCTCGTGCCGTTCGTCTACATCCTCGTCGCGGTGTTCGACGCCCAGCGCGCGTCCTACGGGGTGTCGACCGCGAGCCGCTCGGCCGCCCGGGCCTTTCTTCAGGCCCCCGACGTCGCTTCGGGGGAGCAGCGCGCCAGACTGGCCGCGCGCGTGGCGCTCGACGACCAGGGCCTGCCCGCCGCCAGCGTCCAGATCACCTGCCTGCCCTCGCCGGCAGACTGCCTGCAGCCGGGGTCTTCGGTCCGGGTCGTCGTCCGTACGACCCAGCAGCTGCCACTCACCCCCAACGCGCTGGGCTCGCAGCTGGGCGGCATCACGGTCGACAGCACGCACACGCAGCCCTACGGCACCTTCCGGAGGGCGCGGTGAGGCGCGAGGACGGCCAGATCACCGTCATGACGATCGGGTTCTTCGTGTTCCTCGGCCTGCTGGCGGTCGTGGTCGTCAACTCCTCGGCGGCGTTCCTGCAGCGCCAGCAGCTCGACAACGTCGCCGACGGCGCGGCCCTTGCCGCGGCCGACGGACTGAGCCGGGCCGACTTCTACCGGCACGGTGAGGTCACGCTCGACGACGCCGAGGCCCGCCGACTGATCGGGGAGTACGTCGCGGGCGACGACATCCGGGTCGTCGCGGTGCGCACCGACGGCGACCAGGTTCACGTACGCCTGGAGCGCACCGTGAGCCTGACGATCGCACCGCCGGGCTGGACCTCGCGAACCACGATCGCGTCCGAGGCGACGTCCCAGCTCCGACTGGGCGACTAACCGTTCCGCCCAGAGATCTGACGAGTCGGCTCGATCAGGGCGACGACCCGCTCGGCGTCTCGCCCGTACGGCTGGCCGATGTACTTCCGGGCGATCCGATCCACGACTTCCCACGCGGCGTCGCCCTCGAGCCACTCGACGACCCGACCCCGGATGAGGACCGGATGGAACGGGTTGTCGACCGGAGTCAGCGACAGGGCCACGCGTGGGTCGCGTCGCAGGTTGCGGGCCTTGAGGGTCTGCGGGCCGGTGAGGATCGCGACGCGCTCGCCCTCGGTGCCGACCCAGACCGGCACCGAGTGCGGAGCGCCGTCGGGCAGGATCGTCGCGAGGTGGGCCGTCGAGGTGCCGTCGAGGATCTCGCGGACCTCGGGGTCGATCATCGCTGCACCTCGTAGTGCAGGTGGGTCACACCAGGAGCCGGCACGGCCGCGATCAGGCGCAGCTGGATGTGCGCTGGCAGCTCTTGGAAGAACGGACGACCGGCACCGAGCAGGATGGGTACCTGGTTGAGGACCAGCTCGTCGACCAGACCGGCCTTGAGGGCCTCGGTCACGATGCCGCCGCCCATCAGCGCGACGTCCTTGTCGCCGGCAGCCTCCTTGGCAGCGGCGATCGCCTCCTCGATCCCGGTGGTGACGAGGGTCTGGCGGGCGCCCATCTCGGGAGCTGGGCGGTGGCTCAGGACGAACAGGGGAGCGGTGGGGTGTGGTGCGCCGTCGTTGCCGAACTGCTCGGAGTCGTCGTACGTCTTGCGTCCGGCCAGAGACGCGCCGACACGCTGCGCCAAGGTGTCGAACAGCGGAGCGCTGGCAGCGCTGAGCGTGAAGCCGTCGAACACGTGGCTGGGGACATCCCCGGTGAAGAACCAGTCGAAGAGTGCGCCGCCGTCGCCGAGCCCATGGCCGGGGCGGGCGTCGCGTCCGGTGACGAAGCCGTCGACCGAGACCGACATGGCGGTGAAGACCTTGCTCATGTGTCGTTCCTTTCGAGTTCCGTGAAGAGACTCTGGCACCGTAGCATCCAAAGTTTCTTGAGGGAACCCCAATGGAGTAGGATGAGCCCATGCAACGTACGGACTTCGGCGCCATGGCCTGCTCGATCGCCCGCACCCTCGACGTCATCGGCGAGCCGTGGTCGCCGCTGATCCTGCGCGATGTGTGGGTCGGGATGACCCGTTTCGAGCAGCTCCAGGCCGACCTCGGGATCTCCCGCAAGGTGCTCACGGAACGGCTCAACCACCTGGTCGAGCACGGCGTGCTGGAGCGCCGGCCGTACGACAACCGGCCGCGTCACGAGTACCACCTCACGGACAAGGGCGCCGAGCTCGTCGACGTCCTGATGGTCATGGTGCGGTGGGGCGACACGTGGCTTGCCGGCAAGGCAGGGCCGCCCGTCCTCTATCGCCATCACGCGTGCGGCGAGGTCAGCCGCGTCGACCTGCACTGCTCGGGCTGCGGTGAGCCGATGCACGCAGGCGACGTCGACGTGCTGGCCGGTCCCGGCGCGGCGGCCTAGTCGTCGAGCGCAGCGCGGAGCTTGGCGGCGTACTCCTCGGCCTCGCGGTCGGCATACTTGGTGCGCGGCCAGAAGAAGCCACGCAGACCGTCACCCTTGGTGCGCGGGACGACGTGTACGTGCAGGTGCGCGACGCTCTGCGAGACGACGTTGTTCATCGCGACGAACGTGCCCTGCGCGCCGAGCCCCGACGTGACGGCGTCGGCGACCCGCTGCGCGGTGCCGAACAGCGGCACGATCAGCGGCTCGGGCAGGTCCGACAGCGTCACGACGTGCTCGCGCGGCACGAGCAGCGTGTGCCCCTTGAACACGGGCCGTACGTCGAGGAACCCGACCACGTCGTCGGTCTCCAGGACCATCGTCGCCGGAGTGGTCCCGGCGATGATCCCGCAGAACAGGCACTCAGAAGTCATGCCGTCACCTCCACCAAGAACCCCACCATACGGAGGTGACGGCACGAGTCCTTTCGTTTCCCTCGCTGGCGCTCGGTCATGGTCCGATCCCACCACAACTAGGCATAGGGTGGAGGCATGGCTGAATCAGAAGGCACCGACAACAAGTCCGACATGAAGGCCAAGTTCCGCGAGGCGCTGGAGAAGAAGAAGGGCAAGCACCACGCGACTGCCGAGGGTGCCGAGCACGACGGCAGCGAGAAGTCGCACGGAGCCAACGGTCCCACGCAGTCGCCGGAGTTCCGCCGCAAGAGCATCTGACCTCTCCCTGTAACCTCGTCGGGTGGCGACACCGGATTTTGCAGAGCAGACCAAGGCCCTCGACGCGACCCTGACGTCGATCGAGAAGGTCCTCGATCTCGACTCGATTCGCGCGGAGATCGCGACGCTCCAGGAGGAGGTCGGCGATCCCGGGCTGTGGGACGACCAGGCCAACGCGCAGCGCGTCACGAGCCGACTGTCCGCGCTCCAGGCCGAGGTCGAGCGGGTCACCGGTCTGCGAGGACGGCTCGACGACCTCGAGATCATGCACGAGATGGCGCTCGAGGAGGAAGACGATTCCGCTTCGGCTGAAGTCGCCTCCGAACTGGTGCGCATCCAGAAGGCCATCGACTCCCTCGAGATCCGCACGCTGCTGTCGGGGGAGTACGACGAGCGCGACGCCCTCGTCTCGATCCGCTCCGGCGCGGGTGGCGTCGACGCAGCCGACTTCGCGCTGATGCTCCAGCGCATGTACATCCGCTGGGCCGAGCGCCACGGCTACAGCGTCGAGGTCTACGACACGTCGTACGCCGAAGAAGCCGGCATCAAGTCGACGACCTTCGCGGTCAAGGCGCCCTACGCGTACGGGACGCTGTCGGTCGAAGCCGGCACGCACCGCCTCGTCCGCATCTCGCCGTTCGACAACCAGGGCCGGCGCCAGACGTCGTTCGCCGCGGTCGAGGTCGTGCCGGTGCTCGAGGAGACCGACGAGATCGACATCCCCGAAGAGGACATCCGCGTCGACGTGTTCCGCTCGTCCGGCCCGGGTGGCCAGAGCGTCAACACGACGGACTCGGCCGTACGCCTGACACACATCCCGACCGGCACGGTCGTCAGCTGCCAGAACGAGAAGAGCCAGCTGCAGAACAAGGCCAGCGCGATGGTGATCCTGAAGGCCAAGCTGCTGGCACTCAAGAAGGCCGAGGAGCGGGCGCAGCTCGACGAGCTGCGCGGGGACGTGCAGGCGTCGTGGGGTGACCAGATGCGCAACTACGTCCTCAACCCGTACCAGATGGTCAAGGACCTGCGCACCGAGTTCGAGACCGGCAACACGCAAGCCGTGCTCGACGGTGAGATCGACGACTTCATCGAGGCCGGGATCCGCTGGCGCCGAGGCCAGTCCGCCTAGGACCCGTCACCGCTGCGTGCGGGGCGGTGCGTCAGGTCGAACCGGCAGGTGTTGGGTTCGATCAGGGTCACCGCTGCGTGGCCCGGGTTCGACCGGGGTCACCGCTGCGTGTGGGGCGGTGGGTCTGGTCGAACCAGGAGGTGCTGGGTTCGACCAGGGTCACCGCTCGCGGGTCAGTCGGACGATGAGAACGCGGCGTCGAAGGCTGCGGTGGGGGCGTCGAACAGGTTGGCCTTGACGAACGCCAGGGCCTCGGGCGCACCCAGCAGGCGATCCATGCCGGCGTCCTCCCACTCGATCGAGATGGGTCCGTCGTAGCCGATCGTGTTGAGCATCCGGAAGCATGCCTCCCACGGCACGTCGCCGCGCCCCGTCGACACGAAGTCCCAACCACGCCGAGGATCAGCCCAGGGCAGGTGCGATCCGAGCCGGCCGTTGCGACCGTTGCCGACCTGCTTCTTCGCGTCCTTGCAGTCGACGTGGTAGATCCGGTCCTTGAAGTCCCAGAGGAAACCGAGTGGATCGAGGTCCTGCCAGACGAAGTGCGACGGGTCCCAGTTGAGCCCGAACGCCTCGCGGTGACCGATCGCGTCGAGGGCGGCGTGCGTCGTCCAGTAGTCGTACGCGATCTCGCTGGGGTGCACCTCGTGGGCGAACCGCACGCCCTCCTCGTCGAACACGTCGAGGATGGGATTCCAGCGGTCGGCGAAGTCGCGGTAGCCAGCGGCGACCATCTCCTCGGAGGCCGGCGGGAACATCGCGACGTACTTCCAGATCGACGAGCCCGTGAAGCCGATGACGGTGTCGACGCCGAGCAGCTTGGCGGCGCGCGCCGTGTTCTTGAGCTCCTCGGCCGCCCGCTGGCGTACGCCTTCAGGATCGCCGTCGCCCCAGATGCGCGATGACAGGATGCCTTGGTGCCGGGCGTCGATCGGGTCGTCGCAGACGGCCTGGCCGGTCAGGTGGTTGGAGATCGCGTAGACCTTGAGTCCGTTCTTCTCCAGGATGTCGTGGCGGCT
Source organism: Aeromicrobium sp. Root344 (assembly GCF_001425755.1). Lineage (GTDB taxonomy): Bacteria > Actinomycetota > Actinomycetes > Propionibacteriales > Nocardioidaceae > Aeromicrobium. The sequence goes on from NZ_LMDH01000001.1 coordinate 2,646,525, forward strand.
CTGGACGTACGAGGGATCCTCCACAGCGGCCCAAGGATCGAAGTGGTCGCCCCAGCAGGCGATCTCGAGGCCGTCGTAGCCCCACTCGCCGGCGAGTCGTGCCACCTCTTCGAACGGCAGGTCGGCCCACTGGCCGGTGAACAGCGTGATGGGTCGAGTCATGAGACAGCTCCTGTCGTGTGGGTGGTGCCGTCGGCGGCGCTGGCCTCGACGGCGGCCAGCACGCGCTGGACGGCCAGGCCGTCGGCGAACGAGGGGACCGGGTCGGCGCCCTTGGCGATGTCGGTGACGAGGTCGACGACCTGGTGCGTGAAGCCGTGCTCATAGCCGAGACCGTGGCCGGGCGGCCACCACGCCGCGATGTACGGATGGCTTGCCTCGGTGACCATGATGCGGCGGAAGCCGGCGACGGCGGGGTCCTCGGTCGCGTCGAACAGCTCGAGCACGTTCATGTCCTCGAAGTCGAACGCGATCGAGCCGCGCGTGCCGTTGATCTCGAGCCGCAGCGCGTTCTTGCGGCCGGTTGCGAAGCGGGTCGCCTCGAAGACACCGATGGCGCCGTCGGCGAAACGGGCGGTGAAGGCGGCCGCGTCGTCGACGGTCACCGGTCCGCGCTCCGCATCGGCACTGGAGGTGCCGCCGAGCGTCGCGCTGTCGCCCGCGATCGGGCGGGTCTTGACGAACGTCTCCATGAGCCCGCTCACCGAGGTGATCGACGAGCCGGTGACGTACTGCGCCATGTCGATGATGTGGGCGCCGATGTCGCCCAGGGCGCCGGACCCGGCCAGCGACTTGTCGAGGCGCCAGCTCAGGGGCGCGTTCTCGTCGGCCAGCCAGTCCTGGAGGTACTGCCCGCGCACGTGGCGGATCGACCCGATCCGACCCGACGCGACGAGCTGCCGCGCGAAGGCGACCGCGGGCGTACGCCGATAGGTGAAGCCGACCATCGCGCGTACGTCGTGCTTGGCGGCCTCGGTCGCGGCGGCGGCCATCGCCTCGGCCTCCTCGACGGTGTTGGCGAGGGGCTTCTCGCAGAGCACGTGCTTGCCGGCCCCGAGGGCGGCGATCGCGATCTCGGCATGCGTGTTGCCCGGCGTGCAGATGTCGATGACGTCGATGTCGTCGCGGGTCAGCAGTGCCCGCCAGTCGGTCTCGACCGACTCCCAGCCGAACCGGCGGGCGACGTCTCCGGCGGCGTCCTCGTTGCGGCCGCAGATGGCCGTGAGCCGTGGGCGGAGCGGGAGGTCGAAGAATGCGGGGGCGGTGCGCCAGGCCTGGGAGTGGGCGGCGCCCATGAAGGCGTAGCCGACCATGCCGATCCCGAGCTCGGTACGTGTGTCGGTCATGTCCCTGCTCTCGTGTGAGGTGGTCTCAGTGTGGCGTGGTGGTGGGGGCCCGCGGCGGCGGCCGCGGGCCCCCGTCCGATCAGGACCGGAACGCGGACGGCAGGTACGTGTCGACGTTGTCCTTGGTGACGACCGGCGCGGCCAGCTTGAGCTGACGCGGCACCTCGATCTCCGAGAGGTCCGACATCGACTTGCCCTGGACCAGCAGCCGGGCGAGCTTGATGCCGTCGGCGGCCTGGGTCGACGGGTAGACGACCGTCGCCTTGAGCACCGAGTTGCCGGCCTTGATGGCCTCCATGACGTCGGCCGAGCCGGCGCCGCCGATCATCGTGAACTCGTCACGGTTGGCGTTCTTGATCGCCGCGAGGACGCCAACACCCTGGTCGTCGTCGTGGTTCCAGAGGTAGTCGATCTTCGGAGCGGCCTGCAGCAGGTTGGATGCCGCCTTCTCACCCGACTCGACCGTGAACTCGGCCGCGACGCGGTTGTTGACCTTGAGGCCGCACTTCTTGAGCGCGTCCGCGAAGCCTCGCGACCGGTCCTGCGTCAGGGGCAGCGAGTCGATGCCGGCGATCTCGGCGACGATCTTGCCCTTGTCTCCCTTGGCGTCGTCGCAGACGTAGGTGCCGGCGGAGACGCCCATGCCGTAGTTGTCACCCAGCACGGTGCTGCGGGCGGCGAACGGTGAGTCGAACTCGCGGTCGACGTTGATCACGACGATGCCGGCGTCCATGGCCTTGCGGGCCACCGACGTCATCGCGGCACCATCGAACGGCAGCAGGACGATCGCGTCGACCTTGTCGTTGATGAACGTCTCCACCTGTGAGATCTGCAGGTTGACGTCGTTGGTGCCCTCGGCGACCTTGAGCGTGATGTCCTTGTACTCCTTGGCCTGGGCGACCGCGTTCTTGGTGATCGCGCCCATCCAGCCGTGATCGGCCGCCGGGGCCGAGAACCCGATGACGACCTTCTTGCCGGTCTTGTCGTTGTCGGTGTTGCTCTTGCTGACGTTGGAGTTCGAGTCGCCGTCGGAGCTGTTGCCGCACGCGCCGAGCACGAGCGTGGCTGCTGCGAAGGCACCGACGATCGCGAGACCGCGACGCCGACGATGATGGAAAACGGACATGGTGTGGACTCCTGTTGTGGTGGGGGCGGACGGACTGGAGAAGTCAGGTCTTGCGGTTCGCGATCTGCTGCTGGAGCAGCACGGCGATCACGATGATCACGCCGTTGGCGACGGCCTGGGTCGACGTCGACAGGTTGTTGAGCGTGAACACGTTGGTGAGCGTCGTGAAGATCACGACGCCGAGCAGGGTGCCGGTCACGGTGCCGCGTCCGCCGCTCAGCAGGGTGCCGCCGATCACGACGGCCGCGATGGTCTGCAGCTCGAGCCCCGTGCCGTGGGTCGACGACCCCGTGGTCGTACGGGACATCAGCATCACGGCGGCGATGCCGCAGGTCAGGCCCGACAGGGCGTACAGGTAGACGGTGTGGCGCTGCACCTTGATGCCCGCCAGGCGGGCGGCCTCGGGGTTGCCGCCGACCGCGAACGTCCGGCGGCCGAACGTCGTGCGGTTGAGCAGGAACCACCCGGCGGCCGTGACCACGGCGAAGATGATCACGATGACGGGTATGCCGGCCGGCTCGGCACCGAAGAAGTCGGTGAAGCCCTGGTTGCGGATGATCTGGGTCTTGCGGTCGGCGATGACCTCGGCGAGACCGCGGGCCGACGCCAGCATGGCGAGCGTGGCGATGAACGGCACGACCTTGCCGTACGCGATCAGCACACCGTTGATGACCCCGGCACACGTGCCGACCAGGAGCGCGCTGAACACCATCGCGATCCAGCCGATGCTGTCGGCCATGTCCTGCGTGCCGGTCGTGGTGGCCCACACGGAGGCGAGAGCCAGGATGGCGCCGACGGAGAGGTCGATGCCGCCACCGGTGATCACGAACGTCATGCCGACCGCGACCACGCCGGTGACCGCCGCGAGCCGGAGGATCGTGACGACGTTGTCGGTGCTGGCGAAACGGTCGCCGGCGGTGATGATGCCGACGACGCACAGGATGACGAGGGCGATGACGAGACCGAGGTTGCGGACCGGACCGAGGCTGCCCCCGCGACTCTCCTTGGCGGGTGCTGGCACCGCCAGCGAGGGGTCGTTCTGAAGGGAGGCGCTCACGCGATGTCTTCTTCCTGGATCGGGGTCGAGTCGTGCTCGGCGAGGATGCGGTCGAGGACGCCGGAGGCGTCGATGGCGTCGCTGGGGCCGTCGTGGACGACCCGGCCGTCAGCGACGACGAGGACCCGGTCGGACAGGCCGAGCACCTCGTCGATGTCGCTGGAGACGATCACCAGGGCGACGCCGGAGTCGGCGAGCTCACGGATCAGCGCGTAGATCTCGGCGCGGGCACCGACGTCGACGCCACGGGTCGGCTCGTCGAGCAGCAGCACCTTGCACGACCGCAGCAGCCAACGGGCCAGGACGACCTTCTGCTGGTTGCCGCCCGAGAGCGTGCGGATGATGCGGTTGGGATCGTCGGGGCGCACGTCGACCGAGCGCGCCGCCTCGTGAGCGGCTCGGCGCTCGGCGCCCTCGCGCGAGATGCCGTACTGCGCGAACCGGTCGAGGCTGGCCAGCGAGATGTTGCGGTAGACCGCGTCGTCGAGCACGAGGCCCTGGGACTTGCGCTCCTCGGGGCACAGGCCGAGGCCGGCGGAGACCGCGGCGGACACCGATCCGTTGTGCAGGGGCCGTCCGGCGACGGTGACCGAGCCCGACGCCGCACGGCGGGCGCCGTAGACGGTCTCGATGATCTCGCTGCGCCCGGCGCCGACCAGTCCGGCGATGCCGACGATCTCGCCAGGACGTACGTCGAACGAGACATCGGCGAACTCGCCGGGACGGGTGAGCGCATCGACGCTGAGCAGGGGAGCGCCTTCGGGCAGCGTGGTCGTACGCCGGGGGAACACCGACGACACGGTCCGGCCCGTCATCAGCGTGACGAGCTCGGCGGTCGGGGTCTCGCGGGCCGGTAGGTCGGTGGCGACCGTACGGCCGTCCTTGAGCACCGTGAGCCGGTCGCCGATGCGACGGATCTCCTCGAGGCGGTGCGAGATGTAGATGATCGCGGCGCCCGAGGACCGGAGATCCTCGACGACGCGGAACAGCCCGTCGACCTCGTCGGGGTCGAGGACGGCCGACGGCTCGTCCATCACGATGACCTGGGCGCTGCGGGACAGCGCGCGAGCCATCGACACGATCTGCTTGCCGGCGGCGGAGAGGCTCCCGACCTCACGGGTCGGCCGGATCTCGGGGTGGCCGAGCCGGCGCAGCAGCTCGCGCGCCGAGCGGTTCATGTCGCGGTCGCGGGTGACGCCGCCGCGCGCCTTCTCATGGCCGAGGTAGATGTTGTCGGCGACGCTGAGCCCGTCGATGAGGTCGAGCTCCTGGTAGATCGTCGCGATGCCGGTTGCCAGCGCGGCCTGCGGGTCCGCGAAGCTGACCGGGTCGCCGTTCCACAGGATCGTGCCCTCGTCGACGTCATGGGCGCCCGACAGGATCTTGATCAGCGTCGACTTGCCGGCACCGTTCTGGCCGAGCAGGCAGTGCACCTCGCCGGCGCGCACCACGAGATCGACACCGTCCAGGGCGCGCACGCCGGGGAACTCCTTGACGATGCCGCGCATCTCGAGCAGGGGCTGTGGCATGGCGGTGATGCTAGTCACACGTTTTGCCGTTCGTCAAGCAAAAGTATGATGTCGAGCGACATACTTGGTTCACAATCGTCATGAAAGGGTGCATGGTTTACTCATGGCCATGACCGTGCCCACCGCGCTGCCGCCGACCCTCGCCGGCACCGGGGAGCTCTTCCAGTTGCTGCGCGACGGCACGCCCCGCACCCGTGCCGAGCTCGCACAGCTGTCATCGCTGGCGAGGTCGACCGTGACCGCGCGGGTCGATGCCCTGCTGGCGTCGGGATTGCTCGCGCCCGTCGGTGAAGCCGCGTCGACCGGTGGCCGACCGCCGACACGCTTTGCCCTCAACCGCGACAACCGCGTGGTGCTGGCGATCGACCTGGGCGCCTCGCACGCCAGCGTCGCCGTGACCGACCTGTCGGGCCAGGTGCTCGATGAGAAGACCGTCGACAGCGACATCGCTGACGGTCCGGAAAAGGTTCTCGACCGGGTCGCGGCGATCGGTCGTACGCTGCTGACCGCCATCGACCGGCCGCTGAGCGACGTCGCCGGTGTCGGCATCGGCGTGCCGGGACCGGTCGAGCACGCCACCGGCCGGCCGGCGAACCCACCGATCATGCCGGGCTGGCACGACTTCGACATCCCGGCGCACCTCGGCACGACGTTCGTCGGCCCGGTGCTCGTCGACAACGACGTCAACCTCATGGCGCTCGGCGAGTACGCCACGTCGTGGCAGGCCGCGCCCCACCTGCTGCTCGTCAAGGTCGCCACCGGCATCGGCGCCGGCATCGTGTCGGACGGCCGGCTGATGCGCGGCGCGCTCGGCTCGGCCGGCGACCTCGGACACGTACAGGTCGCCGGGGCCCGCGACGATGTCGTCTGCCGGTGCGGCAACACCGGCTGCCTCGAGGCCGTGGCCGCCGGTCCGGCGATCGCCGCCAAGCTGCGTGAGCGCGGACTCGACGTCGAGGGCTCCCAGGACATCGTGGACGCCGTCGTCGCCGGCGAGATCGCCGCGCTCCAGGCCGTGCGCGAGGCCGGGCGTGACCTGGGCACGGTGCTCGCGACCTGCGTCAACCTGCTCAACCCGTCGGTCATCGTGATCGGCGGCAAGCTCTCGGAGGCAGGGGAGTACCTCCTGGCGGGCGTACGCGAGGTGGTCTACCAACGGTCGCTGCCGCTGGCGACGCACGACCTGCGGATCGTCAGCACGTCAGCTGCGAGCAGGGGCGGGATCCTCGGGGCGAGCGCCATGGTCGTCGACGCGGTGCTGGCGCCGCGGGCCGTCGACGAGTACGTCGCGAGACAGACTGCAGCGCAAACGGCCTAGGCAACCGGGTCCGACGTGAGGTGGGGTCGCCCACCTACACTCGACGGGTGATTCGATTCGACAAGGTCACCAAGACCTATCCCGGCCAGAAGCGCGCTGCGCTCGACGCCGTCGACCTGGAGATCGAGAAGGGCGAGTTCGTCTTCCTCGTCGGCTCCTCCGGCTCGGGCAAGTCGACGTTCCTGCGCCTGATCCTTCGCGAGGCCCGGCCGACGACCGGTCGTGTCTACGTCGCCGGCAAGGAGATCAACAAGCTCTCGAGCTGGAAGGTGCCCAAGCTGCGCCGCCAGGTCGGCACGGTGTTCCAGGACTTCCGGCTGCTCCCCAACAAGACCGTGACCGAGAACGTCGCCTTCGCGCTGCAGGTCATCGGCAAGTCGCGCAGCGAGATCAACAAGGTCGTCCCGGAGACGCTGGAGATGGTGGGGCTCGAGGGCAAGGGCCACCGCATGCCCGACGAGCTCTCGGGCGGTGAGCAGCAGCGCGTCGCCGTGGCGCGTGCGTTCGTCAACCGGCCCATGATCCTCATCGCCGACGAGCCCACCGGAAACCTCGATCCCGCGACGAGCGTCGGCATCATGAAGCTGCTCGACCGGATCAACCGCACTGACACCACCGTGGTCATGGCGACGCACGACTCGTCGATCGTCGACCAGATGCGCAAGCGGGTCATCGAGCTCGACAACGGACTCGTCGTCCGTGACGAGGCCCGCGGCATCTACGGCTACCAGAACTAGGAGACGTCGATGCGAAGCACCTTGAGTGAGCTGCGTCAAAGCCTGTCCCGCAACAAGTCCATGACGATCTCGTTGGTCGTCACCATGACGGTCTCCCTGCTGCTCGTCGCCCTCGGTCTGCTGATCCAGAGCCAGGCCGACCGGACCGAGAAGTACTTCGGCTCCAAGCTCCAGCTGCAGGTCAACCTGTGCACCAAGAACTCGCCGAGCTCCAACTGCATCGGCGGGGTCGCGACGGACGACCAGAAGACGGCCGTGCAGCAGGCGTTGCGCGAGAACCCCGAGGTCAAGTCGTTCGACGTCCGCACGCCGAGTGACAACTACGAGCGGGCGCGTGCACTCCTCGGGCAGTCCGACTCCGGCCGCAAGCAGCTCGAGACCCTCAGCCCCGACTCGTTCCCCGAGTCGTACTTCGTGACGTTGAAGGACGCCGAAAAGTATGACGGCGTGGTCAGCCAGGTCTCGGGCATGGACGGCGTGGGCAACGTCAACTCGCTCAAGAAGCTGCTGAGTCCGCTGTTCGACTTCCTCACGAACATGAAGGTCGGTGCCTGGGCGGTTGCGCTGCTCCTGATCATCGCGGCGATCCTGCAGGTCTCCAACACGATCCGCATGACGGCGTACGCCCGGCGGCGGGAGATCGGCATCATGCGACTCGTCGGCGCCTCCAGCTGGCACATCCAGCTGCCGTTCGTCCTCGAGTCGCTGATCGCCGCGCTGCTGTCGGCGGCCTTCGCCGCTGGTGGCCTGGCTGCGTTCATGTACTTGGTGGTCTACCGCTACCTCCGGCACACGCTGGGCCAGCTGACGACGTGGGTGGGCTGGCATGAAGCCCTGATCGTCATGGGTGGGACGACGTTGCTCGCCCTGGTGCTCGCACTCGTACCCACGCTCGTCATGACGCGGAAGTACCTCGACGTCTAGCCACTCCCGACGCGGGAAATGCTTCACGGTGTGACTCATGTGACGTAAGGTGCGGGAGAGGCAACCGACACGTCTTCCCTCCGGGGAGGATCTTCCCCCGAGGTCGAGGTCATGTTTTCCACCACCCGCAGAGCATCGCTGGCGGTGCTGCTGGTCGCGGCGCTGATCGCTGCGCTGACGACCCCGTCGTTCGCCGACAAGCGTGACGACCTCGAGAAGCAGAAGAAGGGCGTCAGCGGCAAGATCGGTGACGCGAAGAAGGATCTCGAGCAGTCGACGCAGAAGTACGCCAACGCGGTGGCCGCGCTCAAGAAGGCCCAGGGCAAGCTCAACGCGGCCCAGTCCAAGCTCAGCAACACCCGCGGGGCCCTCGCCACCGCGAAGGCTCAGGACGCCCAGATGCAGGCCAAGCTGGTCTCGACCCAGGCCGAGCTCGACGCCGCCGTGGCGCGCCTCAGCCAGGGCAAGTCGGAGCTGCGCAGCTCCGAGGCCAAGGTCGAGCAGTTCGCGGTCCAGAACATCGAGCAGGGCGACCCGGGGATGCGTGCGTTCAGCGAGCTCCTGCAGGGCGAGGACCCCAGCGCGTTCACGGAGCAGATGAGCCTCAACGACGCGGTCAGCGACGATCAGCTCGCGACGATGCAAGGTCTCGCCGCCACCCGGGTGCTGCTCGAGGTCAACCGCAAGCGGGTGACGAAGCTGCGCGACCAGGTCAAGGTGCAGCGCGAGGCCGCCGCCGCCAACCTCGTCCGCAAGCAGCAGCTCGAAGCCGCAGCCGAGGATCAGAGGGCCCAGGTCGCCGAGCTCGTCGTCGCGCGCAAGGGTGCGCGCAAGACCGCGGCACGACTCCGTGAGGCCGACAAGAAGCAGCTGGCCTCGCTCGAGTCCGACCGCCGCAGCCTCGAGGCCAAGATCCGGGCGCTCACGCCCAAGCAGGTCAACAATGCCGGTGGCGACGGCGGGGGCACGCTTTCGTACCCGGTCAGCGGCTACCCGATCACCTCGCCGTACGGCATGCGGTTCCACCCCGTGCTGCACGTCTGGAAGCTGCACGACGGCACGGACTTCGGCGCGCCGTGCGGCACGCCGGTCCACGCCGCTGCGGGGGGCACGGTCCTGCAGACGTACTACAACGGCGGCTACGGCAACCGGATCATCCTCAACAACGGGCGGATGCGCGGCAAGGGGATCGTCACGACGTACAACCACCTGACGCGCTGGACCGTGCACCCGGGCGAGCGGGTCAAGCGCGGCGAGACGATCGGCTACTCCGGCACGACCGGGTACTCGACCGGCTGCCACCTGCACTTCATGGTCCTGGTCAACGGCGCGACCGTGAACCCGATGGGCTGGCTGTAGGGAAGCGTGCCGGTCGTCGAGTCGAGCGTGATCCTCGGGGTCGATCCCGCGACGGCGTTCGCGGTCTCGCAGACCACCGGCGAGACCAGGCTGCGGTGGGACCCGTTCATCCACGAGCAGCACCTGTTGGACGGCGCGACGACGCCCGCCAAGGGCGTACGGACCGCCACGCGACACCGGCTCAAGGTCCTGCGCATGACGAGTGAGTACGTGTCGTTCAACCCGCCGACCAACGTCGGGATGAAGATGCTCGACGGTCCGTGGTTCTTCGAGTCGTTCGCCGGTGGCTGGCGGTTCGCTGCTGAACCGGGCGGCGGCACGCGCGCGACCTGGCGCTACAACTTCCGCTGCCGTCCCCGCTGGCTGGCACCGGTCATCGAGTGGATCGGAGCCCGCGTGCTCCAGCGGGACATCGACCGGCGGATCGCGGGATTCGCCCGCGGGTGCGCCGACCCGGTGGTCCTGGCGGCCGTACGCCGCTGAGTGTCGGCCCGACATGAGAACATGGAGGCGTGGCCAAGGAAACCGGGCGCAAGCTCGTTGCGCAGAACAAGAAGGCGCGCCACGACTTCCACATCGAAGACACGTTTGAGGCCGGACTGGTCCTCACCGGCACCGAGGTGAAGTCGTTGCGTGCAGGTCGCGCATCCCTCGTCGACGGATTCGGTGAGATCGAGCGCGGCGAGGCGTGGCTGCTGCACGTCCACATCCCGGAGTACACCCAGGGCACGTGGACCAACCACGAGACCCGCCGGCGCCGCAAGATGCTGCTCAACCGCCAGGAGATCGACCGGATCGAGCGGCGTACGTCCGAGAAGGGCCTGACGATCGTCCCGCTCTCGCTCTACTTCAAGGACGGCCGCGCCAAGGTCGAGATCGCGCTCGCCAAGGGCAAGAAGACGTACGACAAGCGGCATGCGATCGCCGAGCGCGATGCGACCCGCGAGGCAGAACGCGACCTCGGACGCCGGCTCAAGGGCATGTAGCGGTGGCCCTGCAGGACGCCGACCTCCCGGCATGGACCGAGAAGCTCGGCATCCCGGGCATCGTCGACGTCCACACGCATTTCATGCCCCCGGCGATCCTCGCCAAGGTCTGGGCCTACTTCGACTCGGCGGGCCCGCTGCTCGGCCGCCCCTGGCCGGTGACCTATCGGGGGAGTGACGAGGAGCGCGTCGCACAGCTGCGCGCGATGGGGGTCAAGCGGTTCTCGGCGCTCTCCTACGCCCACAAGCCCGGCGTCGCCGAGTTCATGAATGCCTGGACCGGGGAGTTCGCGGCGAGCACGCCCGACGCGTTGCACTCGGCGACGTTCTATCCCGAGCCGGAGGCGGCGACGTACGTGCCGAAGCTCATCGCCGACGGGGTCGAGGTCTTCAAGGCGCACGTGCAGGTCGGGGACTTCGCCCCGAACGACCCGCTGCTCGAACCCGTCTGGGCCGCCCTCGCGGAGAGCGGCACGCCGATCGTCCTGCATGCCGGCTCCGGCCCCGCGCCCGGGACGCACACGGGCCCCGCCGGAGTCGCCGATGTGCTGTCGCGGCATCCGAACCTCGCGCTGATCATCGCGCACCTCGGGATGCCCGAGATCTCGGAATTCCTCGAGCTCGCTGAGACTTATGCCCACGTGCGGCTCGACACCACGATGGCGTTCGTCGACTTCTGGGGACTGCCGGTCCCCGATGGCGTGGTGCCGCGCCTGGCCGCGTTGCAGGACAAGATCCTGTTCGGCACCGACTTCCCCAACATCCCCTATGCGTACGCGCACCAGGTCGAGGTGCTCGAACGCCTCGACCTCGGCGACGAGTGGCTGCGCTCGGTGCTGTGGCACAACGGCGCCGAGCTGTTCGGGGTCGCGCCATGAGTGGAGACGGCATGAGACTCGCGAGCGCGCAGGGCAAGTGGCTGCTGGCCGCGATGATCCTCGGCTCCGGCATGGCGTTCCTCGACGGCTCGGTCGTCGGGCTCGCGCTGCCGGCCATCACGCGTGATCTCGGTGGCGGACTGCCGGGGCAGCAGTGGACCGTCAACGCCTACACGCTCACGCTCGCGGCGCTGATCCTGGTCGGCGGCTCGTTGGGCGACCGGCTCGGTCGCCGCCGGGTCTTCGTGGTCGGCGTCGTGTGGTTCGCCGCGGCATCGGTGGCCTGCGCCTTGGCGCCGACGATCGAGGTGCTGGTGGCGGCCCGTGGCCTGCAAGGCGTCGGCGCCGCACTCCTGACACCCGGCAGCCTGGCCATCATCTCGGCGTCGTTCGTGCCCGAGGACCGCGGCCCGGCGATCGGGGTCTGGTCGGGCCTCGCCGGGGTCACGACGGCCATCGGGCCCTTGGTCGGCGGCTGGCTGGTCGACTCCGTCGGCTGGCGCTCGATCTTCTGGATCAACGTGCCGCTCGCCGCGGCCGTGGTCTACCTGTCGGTCAAGCGCGTGCCCGAGACGACCGGCGAGCAGAAGAAGCTCGATCTCGGCGGCGCGGCTCTGACGGCGGCCGGACTGGCCTTCCTGACGTACGGGCTGGTCGAGAAGTCGTGGATGTGGTCGATCGGTGGCGTTCTCGTCCTGGTGGCGTTCGTCGTGCACCAGAAGGTCACGCCGCACGCGCTGGTGCCGCTCGAGCTGTTCGCCAACCGCGTGTTCACGGCGGCCAACATCTGCACGTTCGCGATCTATGGCGCGCTCGCTGCGTCGGGCTTCCTGCTGGTGCTGCAGCTCCAGTACGTCGCTGGGTTCTCGCCGCTCGAGGCGGGGCTCTCGACGATCCCGGCGACGATCCTGATGCTGCTGTTCTCCGCCAAGGCCGGCGCGCTCGCGACCCGCATCGGCCCTCGCTGGCCCATGACGTTCGGCCCGTTGGTGGCGGCCGGTGGCCTGCTGTGGTGGCTCATGATCGACGAGGACGCCACCTTCTGGATCGACGTGCTGCCCGGGTCGGTCATCTTCGGCGTCGGCCTGGTGCTGTTGGTCGCGCCGCTCACGACGGCGGTGCTGGCTGCGGCTCCCGACATGCAGACCGGGATCGCGTCAGGCATCAACAATGCGGTCGCGCGCACGGCGTCGCTGCTCGCGGTCGCCGCGATCCCGCCGATCGCCGGGATCGCCGGCTCGGACTTCGCCGACCCGGACGTGTTCGCGCCGGGCTTCCGCATGGGCACCCTGATCTGTGTCGGCATGCTGGTCGTCGCCGGAGCGTGCGCAGCCGCGCTGATCCACGGCCGTGCTGTCAGCCCCGAAGCCCTGCTCGCCGACGACTGATCGGAAGCCGTACGACCCGCTGCTGGAATTCCTGAGGCGGCCCGGAGGTTGTACAGGAGTAGGATGGAAGCGTTGCCTCGGCAGCGTTTGAAAACTCAAGAGGGGCTGATCGGTTTCGACTAAGGTCGTTCGATTCAGGTGAAGCGGGTAGAGGATCCAGGGTTATCTCTTAAACGATCTCTGGAAACCAACAAGTGCCGATTCAAAGCGCACTGACTTCGCCCTCGCTGCTTAAGCGATAGGTGAAGGGCTGGCCCGGGGGCGTTCCCGCTCCGGATCGCCAGTCTCATTTAGGGGACTTGCTGATCACACGGCGTCGCAGCGTGTGATCGGGACTTTTCTGCGACTGGGCCTGTCGGCGACGCGTTCGTCCGAGCGTCGGGGCCGAAAAAAGCGATAGACGAACTGCACCCGGAGAAGCCCTGACTCAGCGCCATAGGACCGGGGTTCGATTCCCCGCAGCTCCACGAATGAGAAGTGCCCCCTGCCGACCCCGTTCTTGGGTCGGCAGGGGGCACTTCTCATTCATGAACCCAGCAGAGTGAATCGAGTGGGCCCCTGACACGCGGCGCCTCAGTGCGGCGAAGCCGCCAGTCCAGCGTCGCCGGACAAGGGATCCCGGCAGCTCGCTCCTCGTGAATAGGATCCCGGCAGCTCGTGAAAGCAGCGGAGTGAATCGAGAGCGGTGCTTCTACAGCTCCGTCTCGGTCAACGGCTCGGGCGACCCCGCGACCCGGATCTCGACACGGGCGATCGAGCCCTTCGGCACGGCGCTCGAGGTCGACAAGGACGTCGCCTTGGGGCTCGTCGCGACCCACGACGCCGCGATCGTCTCGCGGCCGGACGTGTCGATGACGACGAGCTCGTACACGCGCTTGGCGCTGTAGCCGCTGGTGGCGAGGTAGTGGCAGTTCCAGTCGAGCCGCGTGCCCCATGACTTCTTCTCGACCCGCAGGCTGGCGGTGATGATGCCCGGCTGCACCTCGCTCATCGCGGCGAACTGGCCAGACGGTGCGTCATCCGCCGACCCCACGGCGTACCCGGCGACGCCGAGGCCCAGGGCCGCAGCGACTCCCGCACCAGCGATCGCGAGGCGTACGCGACGCCGGCGACGCACGGCCGCCGTGGCCAGCCGGGTCACGAGGCCGTCGGACTCAGGCACCTCGACCGGCTCGAGCAGTGCGATCGCCTCGTCCTTGCCCAGAGTCGCGAGGATGCCGGGCATGCCGGCGAGCTCGGCGACAGCGGCCGAGCAGGACGTGCACGTGGCCAGGTGCTCCTCGTACGCTCGTCGGTCGTCGGGCCCGAGCTGGCCGAGGACGTACGCGGCGTCCCAGTCGTGGAACGGATCGTCGTTCATCGCGTGACACCTCTTTCCTGCATCGCGAGCCTGAGGGCACGGAGTGCGTAGTGCATGCGTGAGCGGACCGTCCCTTCGGGAATGCCCTCCTCGCGCGCGACCTCGGCGGCGGACCGGCCGAGGTAGTAGGCGTTGACGACCGTCTGACGGTGCTCGGCGGACAGCGACCTGAGGGCGTCGGCCACCAGCCAGCGGTCGAGTGTGGCGTCGGTGCCGTCGCCGCGCAACGTCTCGGGCAGTCGCTCGCTCGTCACCTCGTGCAGATGGCGGGCGCTGCGCCGGTCGTCGATGACCAGGTTGCGGGCGACGGTGAACAGCCAGGCGCGCGATGCTGCATCGCCCTGCTCGAGGATGGCTGGGCGTCTCCACGCGCGGAACAGCGCCTCCTGCACCACGTCCTGGGCCAACGCCGGGTCGTACGTCAGCCGGGTGACGTAGCGCAGGAGGGCAGGCGCGTGCGCATCGTGCAGTGCACGCAACAGCTCGTCCTGGTCCTCGGGCATCGGTCCTCCAGCCCCTACAACGGGAAGCGCGGCCATTTCGTTCACCTTCTCCGTTCATTGAACGCCTCAGGCGTCCATCTCGTCCTCACAACAGGGGCGTGTCCGCGCCCCGCGAGATCGAGAACAGGTGATCGCCATGAACAGCAGGCTCACACTGGCCGTGGCAGGCGGTTCGCTCGCCCTGCTCAGCCTGACGGCATGCGGAGGCTCCGACTCGGCCGGCGCGGTGCCGCCGAAGGGCTCGGTCATCGGTACGTCCGACAGCTCGCTCGGCACGATCGTCGTCGACGGCAAGGGCATGACCGCGTACGTGTTCGACAAGGACTCGCCGGGCTCAGGCAAGAGCGCGTGCACGGGGGAGTGCGTCGAGGAGTGGCCCGCGATCACGTCCTCGTCCGACCAGCCCAAGGTCGACGGGGTGACCGGCAAGGTCGGCACGATCACGGGCAACGGTGGAGCCAAGCAGGTCACGCTCGACGGCAGGCCCTTGTACACGTACCACGACGACGGTGAGCCCGGCGACACCGAGGGCCAGGGCGCGGAGGGAGGCACGTGGTGGGTCGTGTCGCCCGCCGGGAAGAAGGTCACCGAGACGTCCGGCACCGGCGGCGGGGGCTACTGAGCGCTGGGGAGCCGACGTATCGTCGAAGACATGTCGACCTTCACTGACGCCCAGATCGAAGAAGCCCTCGAGTCGCTGCCCGGCTGGTCACAAGAGGGCGAGGCGATCGTCCGAACGTACGAGTTCGCTGACTTCCGCGCGGCGCTCACCTTCATGAACCGCGCGGCGGGCCCGGTCGAGGAGATGGACCACCACCCGGAGTGGACCAACGTCTACAACCGGGTCGACATCCGGCTCACCAGCCACGACGTCGGCGGCGTCACCGGCCGCGACATCCAGCTCGCGAACGTCCTCGAGCGCGTGGCCGGGGCGGTGGCCTAGGCCCAGAGGTCGCTGCCGAACTGGAACCAGATCGCCGAGATCACGGCGACGTACCAAAGGATGTTGATCAGCAGTGTCCACTCGGTCACGATCCGCGAGACCGGGTTGTCGGGGGCGTACGCACGCAGGTTTCGCGCGGTGACCCAGACGAAGATCGGGATCATGATGGTCCAGACCACCATGCAGTAGGGGCACAGGCCGTGGATGTCGTAGATGCTCTGGTACTGCAGCCACGTGACGAACGCGATGCCGAAGATCACGCCGAGCTGGAGGCCCAGCCACACGAACCTCGGCAGCGTGACCCGAGCCAGCACGAGGACGCCGATCACCACGACGATCGCGAAGCCGGCAACACCGATGATCGGATTGGGGAAGCCGAACGCCGAGGCCTGGTCGGTGTTGATGACCTTGCCGCAGCCGACGATCGGGTTGATGTCACAGGACGTGCTGCCCGGCTTGCCGTCGGCGAGGTCCTGGAGGTAGTTGACCTTCTCGATGATGAGCCTCGCGGCGGAGAACAGGCCGATCGCTCCGCCGATCGTCAGCAGGAGCCCGAGCGCGCGGCTCGCGAGGGTGTCGTCGCCCGTGGTGTCGACGTCGTCGATCAGATCGGTCATAACCGTGATCCTAGGGTGAGCGGGCAACCCGGGGTGGGGCACATCACTGGCGTAACCGGATTATGTGAGTTAGAGTCTTCACATACCACCAGTATGTGAGAGGTCATCATGAGCGCGGACACCACCACCCCCGAGCACGTCGACGTCATCATCGTCGGAGCTGGACTCTCCGGCATCGGCGCGGCGTACCGGCTCCAGGAGCAGTGCCCCGGCAAGTCGTACGCGATCCTCGAGGCACGCGAGGCCGTCGGCGGCACGTGGGACCTGTTCCGCTACCCGGGCATCCGCTCGGACTCCGACATGTACACGTTGAGCTTCCCGTTCCGCCCGTGGACCAACCGCAAGTCGATCGCTGACGGCGAGCACATCCGTGACTACATCAGCGACGCCGCCGACGAGTTCGGCATCGCCGAGCACATCCAGTTCGGTCACCGCGTGGTCTCGGCGTCGTGGTCGTCGGAGGACGCGCGCTGGACCGTGACGTCGCAGGTCGGCGACGCGCGCATCGTGCAGACCGCGTCGTTCCTCTACCTCTGCAGCGGCTACTACAACTACGACAAGGGCTTCCAGCCGGAGTTCCCCGGTCTCGACTCGTTCGACGGGCAGGTCGTGCACCCCCAGTTCTGGCCCGAGGACCTCGACTACGCCGGCAAGAAGGTCGTCGTGATCGGCAGTGGCGCGACGGCGGTGACCTTGATCCCGTCGATGGCGGAGGACGTCGAGCACATCACGATGCTGCAGCGCTCTCCGACCTACATCACGACGCTGCCGGCCGAGGACAAGCTCGCGCAGGTCATGCGCAAGGTGCTCCCGGCGAACCTCGCGCACCGGGCGGTCCGCCGCAAGAACGCGATCGTCACGATCGGCTTCTACCAGTTCTGCCGGCGCTTCCCGGCTGCGGCGACCAAGCTGCTGCTGGGCCGGGTCAAGCGCCAGCTGCCCGAGGGCGCCGACATGACGCACTTCACACCCCGCTACAAGCCGTGGGACCAGCGCCTGTGCATCGTGCCCAACGGTGACCTGTTCCGGGTCATTCGCCGGGGCAAGGCGTCGATCGTCACCGACACGATCAAGACGTTCACCCCCACCGGCATCGAGCTCGACTCCGGTCAGCACCTCGACGCCGACGTCGTCGTCACCGCCACCGGTCTGCAGGTCGTCGCGTTCGGCCAGCTCGAGATCGAGGTCGACGGCCAGCGCGTCGACCCGCACGAGGTCTATGTCTACAAGGGGCTGATGTTCAGCGGCGTGCCCAACCTTGCGTGGTGCGTCGGCTACACCAACGCGTCGTGGACCCTGCGCGCCGACCTGTCGTCGCAGTACGTGTGTCAGTACCTCAATCACCTCGACGCCAAGGGCTACGCGTTCGGCATGCCCGACCCCAAGGGTGCGGCCGGGCAGGCACGGCCGATCCTCGACCTGACCTCGGGCTATGTCATGCGCGTCGCGGACCTGCTGCCGCAGCAGGGCACCAGCTCGCCGTGGACGATCCGGCAGAACTGGCTCCTCGACTCGTACGACATGAAGCGGACCGACCTGGAGCAGGACATGGTGTTTGAGAAGGCCACGGTGTCCGTCTCCGCCTGAGCCCGGGGGCGATGCGCCAGCTTGTCTGCGGGCAGTCCATGATGGTGGCTGCGCGTCGGGGGATCGCACCTGCTCTGGCGTGTCGCCACGACCAGGTGCCTGGGGGAACGCATGACCGACGCTGCCACGACCGAACCGAGCCAGCCCACCAACCGCCGACGGTTGCTCCTCGTCCTCGGAGCGGTCCTGATCGTCGTGATCGCGCTCGTCGTGGGGTCGTTCCTGTACGCGGCCTCGGCAGCGAAGGGCAAGGCGTCGGACTACGACGACGCGTACGCCGCGTGGAAGGCCAAGGACAAGCCGGTCCTGCTCGCGGCGACCGCCAAGGTGCCGAGCACGACGTTTCCGATCAAGGGAGACGTCTACACCGCGAAGAGCCGGCGGTCACAGAAGCAGGGGTGTGATGCCGTGGCGGCATCGCGCAAGGACATCGCGGCCGCGGCCGACCGTCTGCCGACCATCGACGGCGGCGGGCTGCTCGGCACCGTCAGCTCGGACTACAGCGACGCCGGCGACCACTCGGTGAAGCGCCAGAAGGTCGTGAAGGCGTACGTCAAGCGGGCCTCTGCCGCGTTGGCGCAGATCGAACGCGACTGCCGCTTCAACATCAAGGTCAACTCGACCTCCGCCGCCTACTCGAAGGTGTTCAACCAGGCCACGAAGTACCTCCTCAAGCGTGGGCAGTCCGAGGGCAATGGCAGCTGCACGAGCTTTGACACCTGTGTGTCGCCGCTCGCCTCGAAGAAGAACAAGTACGCCGACCTGCGGCTCAAGGCGACGCGCATGTATGAGTCGACCGGATTGAAGCTGTGGACCTCGAGCGCGTGCACCGAGACGTCCTTCAAGACGGCCTGCCGCACGATCGGCCAGGCCTACACCGCATCGACCAAGCAGCAGCTCAAGAACTACCGGTACGTCCGCACGAGTCGTTCGGCCGTCAACAACCCGGGGATCTCGAAGGGCAACAAGAAGCTCGACAAGATCGCCGCGCAGGGGCAGAAGCGCATCAGGAAGGCTGTGCTGGCCCTTGGGCCGGCCTACGCCAAGGACAAGAAGGTGCGACGCTCGCCAGGCTGGACGGAGAACTTCTTCACGCTGTCGGCGCGGATCCTGCTGGACGACCTCGCGGACGAGCGGGCGGCGCTCGGCAAGCTTTAGGTCTGGCAGCGCGGGCACCAGAACGTGTTGCGCTCGGTGGTCGGCTGATCGCCGAGCGAGCCGCTGCGCAGCGGGGTGCCACACCGCCGGCAGCGCGCGCGCTCTCGCCCGTAGACCCAGCGCTCCTCGCCGTGGCGGGCACTGCCGGTGAACGATCGCTCGATGCGGGACTTGTTGACATCGAGCATCCTCTGGCCTCGTGAGATCACCCGTCGGACGTCGGCGATGTCGCCCACCGGCCGGGCCGGGGCGAGACCCATCAGGAACAGCAGCTCGTTGACGTACTCGTTGCCGAACCCGGCGACGTTGCGCTGGTCGAGCAGGGCGAGGAACACCGGCCGGCCCGGATCGGCAGTGACGCGCCGGGCTGCCTCGTCGAGGTCGAAGTCAGGGCCCAGCAGATCGGGCCCGAGGTGGCCGACCACCGAGTCCTCGTCGGTGCGAGCCAGCACCTCGAGGATGCCGAGTGAGTAGCCCACGGTCTGCCACTCGTCATTCTCCAGCACCGCGCGTGCCGTGTGGCCCGGCCGACGCCACGGGCTGCCGAGCCGGTAGACGTGCCAGGCGCCCTCCATCTTGAGGTGGGAGTGGATCGAGTGCTCGGGCGTGCGGATCAGCAGATGCTTGCCGCGGCTGACCACCTCGTCGACAGACGTGCCGGTGAGGTCGACCGTCGCCCAGGCGGGCACGCGGAAGTCGGTGCGCGTCAGCTCTCGGCCCGCGAGCGCCTTGTCCAGGTGGCGTGCGGTGCGCCAGACCGTGTCGCCCTCAGGCATCGAGGCGGAGGCCCTTGATCGTGCGCTCGAAACCCGCCTCGAGCAGCGCCTCGCCGAACGGTGTGCCGGCGACGGACTGTCCGTCGGCGGTCTCGATCGACAAGCGACTGATGCGCTTGGCGCGCACGGTGGTGGCGAGCGACGCTGCGGCGGCCGCCAGCCGTGCGGGCTGGTCGTCGAACATCAGGACCTTGCGCCCGCCGCGTTCGAGATAGGCGACGAGGCGACCGTCGTGGATCACCACGAGCGATCCGGCCTTGCGCGCCGGTCGGTGCCGGGTGCCCTCGTCGTCGGTGCTGCGTTCGGGCCACGGCAGCGCGGCGCCGAACGGGTTGGCCGGATCGGTCGCGGCGAGCGTGAGTGCCGCTGCATCGCTGGGCCGGTCGTCGTCGGTGACGTGACCGCGCATGCGGTCGACCGTGGCGGGAGCCGCGAACTGGGCCGCTCCGAGGGTCTCGATGTAATAGCCGCGGAGCACGGCTCCGGTCTGCTCGAGCTCGCGCAGGACGCGGTAGACGCCCGCGAACCCGCCGGGGGTCTGCTCGGCCATGACGGAGCCACGGGTCACCACCCCGTAGCGCCCGACCAGGGACTCGGTTCGAGCCAGCTGGAGGCTGGTCGGGTCGCTCGACGTCTCGGCGAGGGCGAACCACCGGCCGCTGACGGTCGGCGGTCCCTGCAGCGCGACTCGCGGGGCTCGCGCACGCCGGCCATGAATGCGGGCCCGGGGCGTGGGACGCGTCGTGCGGTGCGCGCCGCCACGACCGACGAGGGTGCGGACCGGCGCGAACGTGTCGTTGCTGACCCGGCCGGACCACACGAGGTCCCACAGGGCGTCAGCCAACGCGCCGTGGTCGTCGGTGCCGACCGTGTCGGCGAGCTGGCGGAACAGGAACGCGCCACCCCCGTCCAGGGCGTCGGCGATGGTCGCCTGCAGGGAGTCGGCCTCGGGCGGGGTCGTGCCGGCAGCACGGAGCACGAGGTCGGCCGGGTGCAGCTGGACCCAGCCGTCGTTGCCAGGAAGGGTGCCTGCACCCGACCACATGACCTCGCCCGCCGTCGTGAGCTCGTCGAGCATGGCCGGGGAGTAGTCGCGTACGCGTGCCGGGAGCACGAGCGACTCCCAGGCCGAGGCAGGCAGCGCCAGGCCGGCCAGCTGGTCGATCGCGGTCAGCACGCCGTCGGGCCCGCGGAGGTTGCCACCCACGCCCTGCCAGGACGGGAGGAAGCGGGCGTAGGTCACCGGGTCGACCGGTTCGACCTGGTGGCGCGCAGCGGCGAGCGAGCGGGAGCGCAGACGGCGCAGCACACCCGGCTCGACCCACTCGGTGCCGGTGGCCTGTGGCCGGAACTCGCCCTCGGTCAACCGACCGTCGCGCGAGAGGCGGCGCAGGACCTGGAGCACCACCGCGCTGCCGAGCCCGAACCGGGCGGCGGCCTCGTCGGTCGTGAACGGGCCGTGCGTGCGGGCGAAGCGTGAGAACAGATCGGTCAGCGGGTCAGCAGTGACTTCGAGGAACGCCTCGGGCACGCCCATCGGCACCACGACTCCCAGCGCGTCACGCAGGCGGCCGGCGTCCTCGACCACGGCCCAGCGCACCTCGCCGGCCATCGCCACCTCGATGACCCGTCGCGACTCCTGCAGCTCGCCGAGCCAGGTCGCGGCATGCATCGCGACCTCGGGCTGCAGCCGCGCGACAACCTCCGTGGTGGTGAGTGGGCCCAGCATGCGAAGCAGATCGGCGACGCCCTCGACGTCCTTGGCCCGCCGGTCGTCGGTCAGGCGCTGCAGCTCGAGCTCGGTCTGCTCGATCACGGCGGGGTCGAGCAGCTCACGCAGCTCGGCGCGGCCCAGCAGCTCGGCGAGGAGGGTCGGGTCGAGCGTCAGCGCCGATGCCCGGCGCTCGGCCAACGGGGTGTCGCCTTCGTAGAGGAAGGCGGCGACATAGCCGAACAGCAGGTTCTGGGCGAACGGCGAGGCGCGCTCGGTCGTGACCTCGGCGATCTGGACCTCTCGCGACGCCAGCCGCGTGGTCAGCGCCATCAACGCCGGCAGGTCATAGACGTCCTGGAGGCACTCGCGGGCCGTCTCGAGCAGGATCGGGAACGTCGGGTGGTTGCGGGCCACGTCGAGCAGCTGGGCCGACCGTTGGCGCTGCTGCCACAGCGGCGCCCGGGACCCGGGGTTGCGCCGGGGCAGGAGCAGGGCCCGTGCGGCGCACTCGCGAAATCGCGAGGCGAACAGCGCCGAGCCGCCGACCTCTTCGGTGACGATCTTGTCGAGGTCGTCGGTGTCGAACACGAACAGGTCGGCTCCCGGGGGCTCGACCTCGGTGTCGGGGATGCGAGCGACGATCCCGTCGTCGCTCGCCACGACGGATCCGTCCATGCCGTAGCGCTCGACGATGCGGGCACCGATCGCGAGAGCCCACGGGGCATGGACGCGCCGGCCGAACGGGGAATGCAGGACGACCCGCCAGTCGCCCAGCTCGTCGCGGAACCGCTCGACGACCAGCGTGCGGTCGGACGGGACCTGACCCGTGGCCTCCTTCTGGTCGCGGAGGTAGGCCGCGAGGTTGTCGGACGCCTGACGGCCGAGGCCGAGAGCTGACGTGCGCTCCGCCAGCTTGGCGGGCGAGAGACTCGATGCCTCGCGGACGAAGCCGCCGATCGCCTCGCCGAGCTCATAGGGCCGGCCGACCGCGTCGCCCTTCCAGAACGGCAGCCGAGCGGGTTGGCCGAACGCCGGTGTGACGATGACCCGGTCGTGGGTGATCTCCTGGATGCGCCAGCTCGTGGCGCCCAGGGCGAAGACGTCGTTGATGCGCGACTCGTAGACCATCTCCTCGTCGAGCTCGCCGACCTTGCGGCTGGCGCCGGAGTCGTCGGTGCCTGCGGCGAGGTTGACCGAGAACATGCCACGATCGGGGATCGTGCCTCCGCTGGTGACCGCGAGGCGCTGAGCGCCCGGCCGGCCGGTCAGCGTGCCGGCGTCGCGGTCCCACACGAGCCTGGGTCGCAGCTCGGCGAACTCGTCTGAGGGATAGCGGCCCGCGAGCAGGTCGAGTGTCGCGTCGTAGGCGGAGCGTGGGAGCGTCGCGAACGGGGCGCTGCGGCGTACGGTGTCGAACCACTCCTCGACGTCGATCGGCTCGAGAGCGGTCACGGCGACGGTCTGCTGGGCGAGGATGTCGAGCGGGTTGGCGGGGATGTCGAGCCGCTCGATCAGGCCCTGCTGCATGCGCGAGGTGGTGACGGCGGCGCCCAGCAGGTCCTGGCGCGAGGTCGGGAACGTCACGCCTTGCGAGACCTCGCCGACCTGGTGCCCGGCGCGTCCGACCCTCTGAAGCCCGCTGGCGACCGACGGCGGCGATGAGACCTGGATGACGAGGTCGACGGCGCCCATGTCGATGCCCAGCTCGAGGCTCGAGGTCGCGACGACGCAGCGCAACCGGCCTGACTTGAGCTCGTCCTCGATCAGCGCTCGCTGCTCCTTGCTGACCGATCCGTGGTGCGCCCGGGCCAGGACGGCCTCGGCTCCCGAGCTCTGCGCGCTGCCGCCCATGAGCTGGGCCGGGGGGCGCCCGGTGCCGGTGCTGACCGGCTCCGCACCGGAGTGCGAGGCGTAGGCCTCGTTGAGCCGGGCGGTGAGGCGCTCAGCGACGCCACGGGAGTTGACGAAGATGATCGTCGAGCGGTGCTCGAGGACCCGCTGCATGATGGCTTCCTCGACGTGCGGCCAGATGCTGCCGCGTGGCTGCTCGTCATCGAGGGCCCGGGCCGCGCTGCCCTCGTCGCGGGGCGGAGCCGGGATGCTCGTCATGTCGTCGACCGGCACCTGCACCTCGAGGGCCAGGCGCGCCGGCGACTCCGGAGCGACGACCGCCACCCGGGAGGCGCCGCCCAGGAACCGCGCGACCTCGTCGTGCGGGCGTACGGTCGCGCTGAGGCCGATCCGGCGCGCCGGCTGGTCGAGCAGGGCGTCGAGCCGCTCGAGCGACAACGCGAGGTGCGCGCCTCGCTTGGTGCCTGCCACGGCGTGGATCTCGTCGACGATCACGGTCTCGACCGCGCGCAGCGTCTCGCGTGCGGCCGAGGTCAGCATGAGGAACAGCGACTCGGGCGTCGTGATCAAGATGTCGGGCGGGTGGGTCACGAGGGCCCGGCGATCGCGCTGGGGGGTGTCGCCGGAGCGGACGCCGACCGTGACCTCGCGGAACTCGTCGCCGCGCCGCGCCGCCGCCTGCGTGATGCCGACGAGCGGCGACCGCAGGTTGCGCTCGACGTCGACCGCGAGCGCCTTGAGCGGGGAGATGTAGAGCACCCGGGTGCCCTCGGACTCGCCGGCATGCATGAGCCGGTCGATCGAGGACAGGAAGGCCGCCAGGGTCTTGCCCGATCCGGTCGGGGCGACCACCAGGACGTGCTCGTCGCCGGCGACCGCGTCCCACGCCCCGAGCTGGGCCGGAGTCGGCGCATCGAAGGACTCGTCGAACCACTGCCGGGTGGCGGGGGCGAATCGGTCGAGCGTGCCGGTCATCGTCCCATCGTCGCAGCCACCACCGACATGCGCCCGGGAGTGCCGGGACCAGCGGCTCGGGCCGGATAGTCTGAGCATCGGTCCGTACGTCCAGGCAAGGGGAGCGGGAGTGTCGGAGAAGCGGCTCAAGGGCATCGCCGCGCTCGTGGGGGTCGCGCTCCTGGCAGCGGTCACGCTCGGCGCACTGCTCGGCTCGCGGGCGACGGCCGGCGACCTCCAGACCGAGGCCGAACGCGCGCTCGCCGGTGCGGACCTTGCCGACGTGCGCGTCACCTTCCACGGCCGGGAGGCCGAGCTCAGTGGCAGCGACGCCGACCAGCTCGCCAAGGCTCGGCGCATCGTCGAGGGGATCGACGGGGTTCGTTGGGCCGACGTCGCGCAGACCGGCACCCCGGCACCCCGACCGCCCGACACGACTCCCACGCTCAGGCTCAGGCACACCGGTGCCGGCATCTCGATCGAGGGCACGGTGCCCGACGCCGATGCGGCCGCGGGCATCAAGGCGCGGGTCGCCGAGGACTTCGCGGTCCCGGTCACCGGCGACCTCATGATCGACCCGGCCGTGGGCGGTGCGCCGTGGATCGCGCGGCTGCCCGGCGTCTTCGGCGACATCGTCGGCGTCAAGGGCCTCAGGCTCGCGATCGACGGCACCGGCACGCTCGACCTGTCCGGCTCGATCGAGAGCCGGGCCGGGGCGGACGACGTACGCCGCCTGGTCGCCCAGGCCGCGCCCGGTCTCGACGTCGTGGGTCGTCTGGACGTACGGCCGGGCCCCTTGTCCGAGGCGGATGCGGCCGTCCTCAACACGGCGACGCTCTACTTCGCGTCGGACAGCTCCAGGCTGCGTGCCTCCGGCAGGCGGGTGCTCGACTCGGTCGCGGAGGTCCTCGCCCGCAATCCTGCTGTCGAGCTCCGAGCGGGTGCTCACGCGGGACCGCACGACCCGGCCGCGGGGGAGGTGCTCGGCCTGGCCCGCGTCGCCGCGGTCAAGGCCTACCTGGTCCGCGCCGGTGTGAGCCCCGAGCGGCTCAGCACAAGGACGTTCGCGTCCGACAGTCGTACGGTCGGCGCGTCGGCCGGGAAGTTCCGTCGCGTCGACTTCGTCGTGACGAGCCACTGAGCGTGTCGGCGTACACGATCGGCGAGATCGTCGGGTGGTTGCTGCTGGCTGCGGTGCTCGGGTTCGCCCTGGGGTGGATCGCACGTGAGCTGGTGCTCCGACAACGCGAGGCGACCCGTGCGGCGGACGTACCGCAGATGAAGCAGCCCGAGCCGGTCGCGCCGCCGGCCCCGGTCCCGGCCAGGAAGGCTGCCGCGAAGAAGACGGCCGCGAAGAAGACTCCGGCCAAGAAGGCTGCGGCGAAGAAGGCTCCGGCCAAGAAGGTGGCAGCCAAGAAGGCCGCCACGAAGAAGGCGGCAACGAAGAAGGCGCCGCCTCAGCCCGGGCCCGACGACACCTGACCGACAGGCCCGTGGCGGTACGCCGAGTGCCCCTGCGCATGAGGCATGCTGGCGGCATGAAGTTGCGCCTGCTCGTCGCGGTCACTGCGGCGGCCCTCACCCTGACCGCCTGCTCCTCGTCGTCGGACGGCAAGAAGGAGCCGACGACACCTGACGCGTCCAAGGGCACCGCTGAGAAGCTCGTCGAGATCTCGCCACTGACGGGTCGCCCGATGCCTCACGGCCGCCCGGCCAACCCGGTCTTCGTCGTCAAGATCGAGAACACGGAGGGTGGCGCTCCCCAGTACGGTCTCAACAAGGCTGACCTGGTGATGGAAGAGCTCGTCGAGGGCGGTCTGACGCGACTCGCGGCGTTCTACTACTCCACGATCCCGTCCAAGATCGGGCACGTACGTTCACTGCGCGACACCGACATCGGCATCGCCTCACCGGTCGGCGGCCAGGTCGTGGCATCCGGCGGCGCGGCCGGCACCTACCGGCGGGTCCAGCGGGCCGGCGTCACGGTGTTCTCCGAGGACGGCGGTGCACCGGGCTTCAGCAGCGACCCGCTGAAGGTGCGCCCCTACAACCGGCTGATCAACCTCAAGACCGTGGCGAAGAAGGCCAAGGCCACCAGGATCCTCGGCCCCTACCTGCCCTGGACGCCCAGGAAGTCCACGGCGAAGCCAGCCGCCACCACCGGCACGCCGCCCGCTCCGCCACGGCACAAGACCACCCGCGCAGCGACCGTACGCTTCTCCAACTCGACGTCCACCCGTTGGAAGCTCGCCGGCGGCACGTGGCAGCGCACCAACGGGCATGCCGCGGCCGGGCAGGACTTCAAGGCCAACACGATGATCGTGATGTTCTGCCGCGTCGGTGACGCAGGCTACACCGATCCCGCCGGCAACCCCGTCCCGGAGACCAAGTTCGAGGGCTCGGGCCGGGCGCTGGTGTTCCACGGCAGCACCGTGACCGAGGTCGAGTGGCACAAGCCGAGTCTTGACGAGGCGATCACGTTCCGGACCAAGGCCGGCCAGGCGTACACGATCGATCCGGGCAAGGTCTTCTTCGAGCTCGTGCCCAAGGGGGACGGCAAGGTCACCCTCGGCTGACCTTTCGACAGGCTCAAGGAGCGAGGGGCCGGCTCAGGGAGCGGGAGCGAGCGTCAGTCGATCGAGGGCAGCAGGCGCAGGCCGGCGAGGATCGTGCCGATGGCCGCCTGCACGTGCTCGCTCGCGGCCTCAGGGTCCTCGGCGTCGGCCACGAATTCCGACGCCGACCTGATGGCACCGTAGAACACCGCGCCGAACGCCTCGTTGAGCTCGCCGCCGCCACCGAGATCGGCCAGCAGGTCGTCGACCGTGCGCTGCACGATGCCGAATGACGAGGCCCGCTCCGCCTCGGCCCAGCGTTCGTGGCCCAGGGCGACGGGGCCCTCCTGCATGCAGATGCGGCGGAACTGCGGCTCGCGGCAGACTTCAAGGAACTTCTCGAGGCCGATCTGGGCCCGCTCCCACGGGTCCTTGGAGGCGTTGATGGCCTTCTCGACGTCGTTGGCGGTGGCTTCCTGCACCCGGAAGAACACACTTTCGAAGAGCGCGAGCTTGCTGGGGAAGTGGTGGTAGAGCGCGCCCTTGGTGACCCGCGCGGCGGCCACGACCTCGTCGAGCGAGGTGCCGGCATAGCCGTGATCGGTGAACAGCGTCGTGGCGCTCTCCAGGAGGGCCCGCTTGGTGCTGGACGAATAGTCCTGGCGCCGCGTCGTCTTGCGCGCGGTCCGCAGGACGCTCTTCGTCACGCGTGCGTGGTTGGGCATACCGACCAGTCTAGGGCCCGGCAGCCCTCGTGGGGCGAATCACATACCGGGGGTTTGTCTTTGGTGCGAGTCTCGAACATACTGAGAGTACGTACCGAGAGTATGGAACTCTCGATTCGACGGGAACAGAAAGGAGCACACCATGACCTGGGATGCTTACAACCGTCGCAAGGAAACACTCCGTGACCTGCTCGCGATCGCCGATCGGCGCCGCGACCTGACACTCACCGAACTGCTCGACACGGTCGACGAGGGCCGCAGTGCCTTCGCGAACGAGACCGAGCTTCTCTTCGATCTCCAGATGGCCTGGTTCCAGCGCCTCAGTGGACAGCTGGACCGCCTCGTCAGCGAGAGCGTCGAGACCCCCGAGCTGATGGCCGTCACCGCATGGGTCAACGCCGCGGCAGAGATGCCCGGCGCCCGCGCCCTGCTGGACGCTCATCTCCACGAACCCGCGCTCGCCAAGGCATTCGCCAAGGAGCAGGCCTTCCTGGCTGCTTCGGCCGGCGTGCCGATGGATCATCCGGACCTCACGGGTCACGGTCGCCGCATCATGGACTCCGCTCGTGAGTCCGTGGTCGACGAGATCGAGATCGTGGACGAGGAGCCCCGCATGGGACTCGTCGCCAAGCTGCGCAGCGTCATCGCCGCGTAGTCCTCTGGTTCAGGACCACCCCGTCCGGCGCCGCCCTCCCTCAGGGCGCCGGGCGGGGTTGTGTCTTTTCAGGACCGCTTCGTCGCGAGCCCGGTGATCTGCTCGCCGACCTCGACCTCGATCGCGTCGCGGAACTCCGAGCGGAAGATTCCCAGAGTCACCTGGCTCGCGATCGGCAGCAGGTTCTCGACGATGCTGAGGACCTGCGGCCAGTCGTCCTCGGGCAGCCCCGCGTCGATGAACGGCTGGACCAGCTCCTTGACGACCTCGCGGACGAACGCGTCGGCGATCGTCCGCAGGTGGGACTTGAGCAGAGGGAACAGGGCGATGACGGTCTCGGGGGCGAGCCCGAGCTTGACCGCGGCAGCTCCCGAGCGTACGACCGCCGGTTCGATCAGGCGGACCTGGTCGCTGCCGATCTTCTCCACGAGACCGAGGCCGACCAGCGACTCGATCAGCGTGTCGTCGCGGTGCACCCCGGCCAGTGCTGCCAGGTCGTCGCGCGACATCGTCTCGGGCTCGGCGGTGTCCGGCTGGTCGAGGATCGCGATGAGGTCGAGGGTGTGCCCGGCGGCGTGGGGGGCGTTGAGGATCGCCTTCTCGATCGCCGCCAGCGTGAAGCCGCGCTCGATCAGCTGGCGGATGAGCTGCAGCCGCTGCAGGTGCTCGCGGTTGTAGTAGCCCGTACGTCCTTCGAGTCGTGGCGCCTCGATGAGGCCACGGCCGGCGTACGCCCGGACGTTGCGGACCGTCATCTGGGCTCGCGCGGCGAGCTCGTCGACGGTGAACTCCTCGCCGTCCGTCGGATCCTCTGGCATGCAGGAATCATAGGGGCAGCTCGATTGCGGGCGGAGCGTGGTGGCAGGGGGCATCATGGAGGCATGGACACGTTGCGAGGGAGGCTCCTGGTGGCCACGCCGGCCATCGAGTCCGGCCCGTTCATGCGCAGCGTCGTGTTCGTCCTCGACCACGACGCCGACGGAGCCCTCGGCGTTATCCTCAACCGGCCGCTCGACTCCGAGGTCGACGACGTGCTGCCCGACTGGGCCGGCCTCGTCAACGCACCTGTGTGCCTGTTCGACGGCGGGCCCGTGGCGATGGACTCGGCGCTCGCGCTCGGCGTCATCGCCGACGTCGCACCTCCGATCGGCTGGCGCCAGATGGCCGGGCGCGTGGGCCTCGTCGACCTCGAGGGACCGCTGCCGGGCAACGGCGAGTTCGCCGGCATCCGGGTGTTCGCGGGCTATGCGGGGTGGGGCGCGGACCAGCTCGAGGCCGAGCTCGAGGAGGGTGCGTGGCTGGTCGTCGAGGCCCAGGACGCCGACCTCATCTCGCCGCAGCCCGAGACGCTCTGGCGCGAGGTCCTGCGACGCCAGGACAACGACGTGAGGTTCTGGACGACATTCCCCGACGACCCCTCCGCCAACTGACCCGCGTGTCCTGAGGACTCGTTAGACTGGCCACGTGGCTTTCTTCGGGCGAGGTACTCAGACGGTTGTCGACGAGCGCACCGACATGCGCACCGAAGAGGGTGACCACGAGAAGTTCTCGCACTACGTCCCCAAGGACGAGCTGACCGAGGCCATGATCATGGGTCACCCCGTCGTCGCCCTGTGCGGCAAGGTGTGGGTGCCGAGCCGTGATCCTGAGCGCTTCCCGGTGTGCCCCGAGTGCAAGGACATCTGGGAGAGCCTCAACGACGGCGACGAGGGGGACCCCTCGGGTGACGCGTAGCCAGCACCTCCGGGTCTGGCAGCGTGAGGCATTCGAGCTCTACCAGCGCGCGCAACCGCGCGACTTCCTCACGGTCGCCACGCCGGGCGCCGGCAAGACGACCTTTGCCCTGACGATCGCCGCCGACCTGCTCGCCCGCGGCGTCATCGAGCGCGTCGTCATCGTCACGCCGACGGACCACCTCAAGACCCAGTGGGCGCTCGCCGCGTCCGGCATCGGCATCACGCTCGACCCGTCGCTGGCCGGGCAGGGTGTGCTCGGCAAGGACTTCCAGGGCTTTGCCGTCACGTACGCCGGGCTCGCGGTCAACCCCAATGCCTATCGGGCGCGCATCGAGCACCGCCCGACGCTCGTGATCCTCGACGAGGTGCACCACGCGGCCGACGCGCTGTCGTGGGGCGATGCCGTCCAGGAGGCGTGCGACCCCGCAGTGCGGCGCCTCGCCCTCACCGGCACCCCGTTCCGCTCCGACGACAACCCGATCCCGTTCGTCACCTACGCGCCGCAGCACGACGGCACGATGACGAGCGTCGCCGACTACTCCTACGGCTATGCCCAGGCGCTCAAGGACCGGGTCGTACGTCCGGTGCTGTTCATGGCCTACTCCGGCCAGATGCACTGGCGCACCCGAGCCGGCGACGAGGTCGCGGCGCGGCTCGGTGAACCGCTCGACCGGGCGGCGACGGCGCAGGCGCTGCGCACGGCGCTGGACCCCAACGGCTCGTGGATCCCCGAAGTCATCACGGCGGCCCACACCCGGCTGATGGAGGTGCGCCGCGACGTTCCCGACGCCGGCGGCATGGTGATCGCGAGCGACCAGGACACCGCGCGGCAGTATGCCGCCGTGCTCGCCGAGATCTCCGGTGCGGCGCCGACCGTCGTGCTGTCCGACGAGGCCGGCGCGAGTGCGCGGATCGCCGAGTTCTCCGCCGGGATGACCCCCTGGATGGTCGCCGTGCGCATGGTCAGCGAGGGCGTCGACGTTCCACGCCTCTCCGTGGGTGTGTATGCCACCACGACCTCGACGCCGCTGTTCTTCGCCCAAGCGGTCGGCCGGTTCGTGCGGGCCCGGCGCAAGGGTGAGACCGCGTCGATCTTCGTGCCGAGCGTGCCACGCCTGCTGCAGTTGGCGTCCGACCTCGAGGCGCAGCGCGATCACGTCATCGGTCGGCCGGTCAAGGACGAGCAGGACCTCTTCGCCGCCGAGGCCGAGCTGATGGCCAAGGCCAACGAGGACCAGGGTGCCTCGGACCAACTGGGGGAGTACCGCGCGCTCGGCAGCGACGCGTCCTTCGACCGGCTGGTCTACGACGGCGGCGAGTTCGGCTACGACGCGCTGTCGGATGACGACGGCGAGCTGGACTTCCTCGGCATCCCGGGGCTGCTCGACCACGACCAGGTCGCCGAGCTGCTGCGCACGTCACGAGCCAAGCGGGCCAAGGCGAAGGCCAAGGACGCCTCGGCGCCCGAGGCCGATGTCGCCTTCGAGAAGCGCAGCGAGCTGCGACGCGAGCTGCACGCGCTCGTGGGCGCCTGGCACCACCGCACAGGTGCGCCGCACGGTGTCACGCACAGCCGGCTGCGGCAGCAGTGTGGCGGGCCCCCCGCGGCCCAGGCCTCGGCCGCACAGCTGCAGGAGCGCATCGACGCGATCCGCGCCTGGGCGCTCAAGGCCTCCGGCTGATCAGGCCGCAGGCGTGAGCGTCCGCTCCCGCCGGTACTCGCGCCACTCCCAGGCAATGCGGTCTCGGTTGACGCACCAGACGATCAACCAGAGCGGCCACCATGCGCCGGCAACCACGCCGATCACGACGCTCTTCCAGACCGGGTAGCCGCTGAGGCACCGGCTCCGGCGATAGCTCGCCACGGCGACGACGAGGAACACGACCCAGTTGGCCGTCGTGAGGAGCACCTCGCCCAGCGACGGCGACAGCGGGCTGAGCTCCATGGCTCGAGCCTACGGCTCACCGCGTGCGGCAGGGTGCGAACGGCTACGCTCGCGGGCGTGACTTCGACGATGGCGCTGC
Source organism: Aeromicrobium sp. Root344 (assembly GCF_001425755.1). GTDB lineage: Bacteria > Actinomycetota > Actinomycetes > Propionibacteriales > Nocardioidaceae > Aeromicrobium. Next base: position 2,678,332 of record NZ_LMDH01000001.1, read on the forward strand.
GCACGCGCGTGTTCGCGGCCCTGCTGGGCCTCACCGACAAGGGCATCGAGGACGTCGTCGACCTTCCGGCACACCGGGCGAAGCGGGTCAGGCTGCAGCGCACCCTCCCCGGCCAGTACGTCTTCGGCCGCGCCGACCGGGCCGCGGTCGCGGAGGAGATCGCGGTCGGCAACGGCTCCCGTGCGCTCGTGCATCGGCCCGCCGACGCAGCCGCGCCGCTGCCCGTCGTCATCAACTTCCATGGCGGCGGCTGGGTGCAGGGCAACCCCGAGCAGTCGCAGTGGATGGCGAGCCGGATCGCCGTGCGCAATCGCGCCGCCGTGATCTCGCCGGCGTACGCGCTGGCGCCCGAGCACCCGTTCCCGGCCGGCGTCGAGGACTGCTGGGCGACGCTGGAGTGGGTCGTCGCGCACGCCGACGAGCTGGGCATCGACCCGGATCGCCTCGCGGTGATGGGTGACAGCGGCGGAGGCAACCTGGCCGCCGTGCTGGCACTGCTCGCCAGGGACGCCGGTGGTCCCAAGGTCCGGGCCCAGGTGCTGATCTATCCCGGCACCGAGATGTACGACCGCTACCCGTCCGAGGATCGTCATGCCGAGGCCCCCGTGCTCACGTCGAGGAACATGCGCGCGTTCGCCCGGCTCTACATGGGCGAGCGCTACGGTGACGAGGACTTCCGCGCCTCGCCGATCAGGGCGACGTCGCACGCCGGCCTGCCGCCGGCGTTCATCCTGACGGCCGAGCTGGACCCGTTGCTCGACAACGGCTCGCGCTATCGTGACGCACTCGAGGCGGCCGGCGTGGCGGTCCGCTATGCCGAGTACGCGGGCGCGATCCACGGGTTCATGAGCCTGCCGGGTGTCGTTCCGGTCGCGAAGCGGGCGCTCGACGACATCGTGGACTACCTCGGTCGTACGCTCTGAGGCATTGTGACAGTGGTGCTGTCACGGTAACGTCAGGCCATGCGACGTGACCACTGGCAGCGCCGGATCGCCGAGCTCGACCCGGAGACTCAATACGAGGAGATCGCCCGGATCGGCCTCCACCACGAGTTCCCGTGGGACTACCAGCAGGCGCTGAGCTTCGCGTTGTTCCGGACGTACGCCGTGCCGTCGATCGGCCGGCTGCTGTTCGACACGGGGGAGTTCACCGAGCGCACCCAGAAGCGGCACGACGACACCGCTCTCGTCCTGGAAGCCGTGCTCGTCGACGGCATGGAGTCCCCGGACGGTCGAGCCGCCGTGCGCCGGATGAACCAGATGCACGGCAGCTACGACATCTCGAACGACGACCTGCGTTACGTCCTGGCGACGTTCGTCGTCGTGCCGCACCGATGGCTGCAGGACTACGGCTGGCGCAAGCCCAGCGACCGTGAGGTGACCGCCGGGGTCAGGTACTACCAGCGGCTGGGCGCGCTGATGGGCATCAAGGACATCCCGCACGACCTCGCCGGGTTCGAGGAGCTGATGGACTCGTACGAGACCGAGCACTTCACGCCGGACCCGAAGACGCGGGCCGTGGCCGACGCGACGCTCGAGCTGCTGGTCTCGTTCTATCCACGCATCGCCGCCAAGCCGGTCGAGGTGTTCAGCCGCGCGCTGATGGACGACGCGCTGCTCGAGGCGTTCGGCTACGAGAAGCCGTCGCGCCTGGTCGTCGCGATGGCGCGGGGTGGCCTGCGGCTGCGGGCCCGGATCGAGCGGTTCATGCCGCCGCGCCGCACCCCGCAGTACGCGCGCGACCTCAAGCGCATCAAGACGTACCCGGGTGGGTTCATGGTCGAGCGGCTCGGCACCTTCCCGTCGACCATGCCGGAGATGGACGACGTCGCCTGAGTTGTACATCCGCGTGACTTTCGTGACCCGCGTCTCGTTATGACTCCCAAGTAACTTGGGAGGCTTCATGCGGCCGGTCTCACGCCACCGTCACTTCTGGCCCGTCACGATCGCGATCACCACGATCGCCGTCACGATGGGATCGTTCCCCGCGTACGCGAGCTGGGCCCAGCAGTTCCACGACCGACCGGCGACCGCACCGGCTGCCGGGGCCGTGATCGACGAGTCGAAGCCGCACACGCACAACGACCCGGCGACCAAGAACGCGATATCCCGGGCGCCGCAGTCGGCCGACACCGCTGACCCCACGACCCTCACCGAAGCGGTCACGCACGTGAGCAGAGTCGCCGAGCAGCGCGACGAGCCGGACCCGACCCTCGTACCCACCACGTCGCCCGCGGCACGTACCGCGGTGCCCCAGGACCGCTATGCGATGGCCGGCGGGTGCTACGCGCTGCAGTCCGCGACGACTGGCAAGTGGGTCGTGCGCGACGGTGGAGGCTACGCAGCCAAGGGCACCTCGCTCACGGGGGCGCTGCCGTTCCACTTCCAGGCGACCGACCTGGGAACGTACCTGCTGTTCGCGCCCGACAAGTCCTTCCTGGGTGCGAGCACCCTGACGCGGCCGAACCCGCACCTGAACCCCAGCGCGATGTCCGACTGGACCGTGACGAAGTCCGGCTCGACCTTCACGTTCAGCCTGCCGACGAAGAAGATCTCGCTCGGCCGGTCGTCCACCGGTGGGCTGGTCAACGGCGCCGCTGCGCCGTTCAACCTCAGGCTGGCGAACGGGTGTGCCGCCTGGCCCGAGGTCGATGTCAACGTCACCGGCAACCCCTTCGCGGGTGCGACGCCCTACCAAGAGGTGCGCGGCTACCTCGACGCACACACGCACGGGATGGCGTTCGAGTTCCTGGGCGGTGACGTGCACTGCGGCCGCCCGTGGCACCCGTACGGCGTCGCGTACGCACTCAAGGACTGCATCGACCACGAGCTCACCGGCGGCAGTGGCGCGGTGCTCGAGAACTTCCTCAAGGGCGGCACGATCGAGCCGCACGACACCGTCGGCTGGCCGACGTTCAAGGACTGGCCCGCCCCGGACTCGCTGACCCACGAGGGTACGTACTACAAGTGGCTCGAGCGGTCGTGGCGTGGCGGACAGCGCATCCTGGTCAACCTGCTGGTGGAGAACAACCAGCTCTGCATGCTCTACCCGCTCAAGCGCAACTCGTGCGACGACATGGCGTCGATCCGCCTGCAGGCCGGCGACATGCGCAAGCTCGAGCGCTACGTCGACGCGCAGAGCGGCGGCCCGGGCAAGGGCTGGTACCGCATCGTCACGGATCCGTTCCAGGCGCGTGAGGTCATCAACCAGGGCAAGCTCGCGGTCGTGATGGGGATCGAGACCAGCGCGGTGTTCGGCTGCTCCAGCAAGCTCGACCGGCCGCAGTGCACGACCGCCTCGATCGACCAGCAGCTCGACGAGGTCCATGCCCTCGGCGTGCGGCAGATGGAGCTGGTCAACAAGTTCGACAACGCGCTGGCAGGGGTGGCCGGCGACACCGGCACCGCCGCCCCGCTGATCAACGCCGCCAACTTCCTCGAGACCGGGTCGTTCTGGGACATGCGAAAGTGTCCCGACGGCAGCGATCCGGAGGTGCACGACAAGGATCAGCTCGCGCTGCCGTCCGTCGCGCCCCAGCAGGATGCGCTGTTCGGCGCTATCGCGGGGCTGGCAGTGCCGATCAAGCTCCCGCTGTACGCCTCCGGGCCGCACTGCAACGCGCGCGGTCTCACGAACCTCGGTGACCACACGATCGAGGAGATGGCCAAGCGCAAGATGATCTTCGACCCCGACCACATGAGTGTCGTGGCCCGCAAGTCGTCGCTGGACCTCGCCGAGAAGCTGAAGTATCCCGGCGTCGTGTCGAGCCACTCGTGGGCGACCCCGGACGCGTACCCGCGCATCTATGAGCTGGGCGGGGTCGTGACGCCGTACGCAGGGGACAGCGCGGGCTTCGTCGAGAAGTGGCGCAAGCACCTGACCTGGGCAGACCCGCGCTACTACTTCGGCTTCGGCTACGGCGCCGACATCAACGGCCTGGGTGCACAGGGCAACCCGCGCGGCGCGAACGCCCCCGACAAGGTGACCTATCCGTTCGCAGGTCTCGGCGGTGTCACGATCGACAAGCAGGTCAGCGGCAAGCGGACGTACGACATCAACGTCGACGGCGTGGCGCACTACGGCCTCTACCCCGACTGGATCGAGGACCTGCGCAAGCAGGGCGGTCAGGCGATCGCCGACGACATGGCCCGCGGCTCCGAGGCATACCTGGACATGTGGGAGCGCGCCGTCGGTGTCACCAACGACGCGTGCCGCGATCCCCGGGCGATCAAGGCCGAGAGCGTCATCAAGGGCATCCCACTCGGCACCACGGTGCAGAACGTGCTGCTCAAGGCCGGGCAGCCCCACACCCGGCTCGCGACGACGTTCACCTACTGTGCTCGCAGCGCTGCTGGGTCGAACGTCACCCGCACCGTCACGTTCGGCTCGACCGGCAAGGTGACCAGGATCAGCTGACCGGGAAGCATCGGCGGGGGTCGCGCGTTGCCCATGACGTGAGACTTTCCGTGCTGGACCTCGTCCCCGTACGCACCGACCAGTCGACCGGGGACGCGCTGGCCGCGACCGTGTCGCTCGCGCAGGTCGCCGACCGTCTCGGCTTCACCCGTTTCTGGGTCGCCGAGCACCACAACATGCCGGCGGTCGCGGCAACCTCGCCGCCGGTGCTGATCGCGATGCTCGGTGCGCAGACGACGTCGATCCGGCTCGGCTCGGGCGGCGTCATGCTGCCCAACCACGCACCGTTGGCGGTCGCCGAGCAGTTCGCCCTGCTCGAGGCCGCGACGCCCGGCCGCATCGACCTCGGCATCGGGCGCGCCCCGGGCTCCGACCCGGTCACCTCGATGGCGCTGCGCGGAGCCGCGGGTCGCGACGACACCGACATCGAGAACTTCCCGCAGTACCTCGACGACGTCGTGGCGCTGATGGGCGCCGAGGGCGTACGTGTCGCGGTGCCGCGCCAGAACTACGTCCTCAAGGCGACGCCCGCCGCGTCGACCGAGCCGCGCATGTGGCTGCTGGGCTCGTCGATGTACTCGGCGCACCTCGCCGCGGCGAAGGGCCTGCCGTACGTGTTCGCGCACCACTTCTCGGGTCAGGGCACCGCCGAGGCGCTCGAGGTCTACCGCTCGGAGTTCCAGCCCAGCGACCTGGCCGCGGAGCCCGTCACGTTCCTGACGGTCAATGCGTCGGTCGCGGAGACCGAGGAGGAGGCCGCGGCGCTGATGCTGCCCAACCTGCACATGATGGCCCGCCTGCGCACGGGGCAGCCGCTGACGGCGCTCGACCTGGTCGAGGACGCCCAGGCGCTCGAGCTGCACCCGCAGGCCGCGGCGATCGTCGACTCCGGGCTCGCCCGCGCCGTCGTCGGGACGGCTGAGCAGGCGGCGACCCAGATCCGGGAGCTCGCTGCGAAGTTTGGCGTCGACGAGGTCATGGTCAACCCGGTCGCGTCGGCCAGGCGTGGCACCGATCCGCGTACGGCTCCGGGACGCGAGCAGACGTTGGAGCTGCTGGCGAAGGAGCTGCTCTAGAGCTCCGTGTACATCACGTGCAGCCCGACCCGGCCTTGTGCCGGGTGCTCGAACGCCCCGGGGACCGTGCCGACGATCGTGAAGCCGTGGCGCTCGTAGAGCTCGACGGCTGACGTGTTGGACGCCGCGACGGCGTTGAACTGCATGCCGGCATAGCCGCGCCCTCGTGCCCAGTCGAGGGCGTCGCGGACCAGCGCTCCGCCGATGCCCTGGCCCCGAGCGTCCTCGGCGACCATGAAGCTCGCCGTCGCGACGTGCGAACCGGGCCCGGGCCGGTTGGTGTTCATGTGCGCCGTGCCGAGGATCTGGCCGTCATCGTGGGCGACGACCGTGCGGCCGGGCGGCGGCTGGACCCAGAGGTCGTACGCCTGCTCGGACGTCATCGCCGGATCGTAGGTGAACGTGTCGGCCGCACGGATGACAGCACGCACGATCGGCCAGACCTGCGCCCAGTCGTCGGCCTGGAATGCACGGACCTGCACGTCAGAACCAGATGCTCAAGAACGGTGCGACGGGGGAGCGGAACATGGCGTCGAGCGCGGTGGCGTCGCCGTGCACGCGTCCGGCCGACTGCAGCACACGGGGCGAGGTGCCGCCGAGATAGATCACCGCGAGGTCCGCGATCGTCATGGACACGTCGGCCGGCTCCTCGGTCGGGGAGACCGTGGCGGCCCCCGCATCGTCGATCTCGAGAGCCCAGCACCCGTCGCCCGCCTCGAACGGATCGGTCACGCGCAGGACCAGGCGACCGGACGCTGCATAGGTGCGCGCCTCGAGCGCGGCCGGGACGTCGAGGACGCGGATCCAGAGATGGTCGAGCTCGGCGACCTTGACGGCGCGGAAGTCCGACACCATCCACCGCACGGGTTCGTCGACCGGTCGCAGGTGCGCCTTGACCTCGGACACGAGATCCATCTCGAGGACGAACCGCCACAATGCGGCGTAGGCGTCGTCGGTCGCCGTCACCAGGTGCAGCAGGTCGAGCCGGTGCTGGGTGAAGTCGTCGGGGTTCTCGGTCAGCGTGTAGCTGGCCCACCCCTGCATCTGGCCGTTCTCGTCGTCGTAGCGGACGTGTCGCTGCTTCTTGGCGACCTCGTCGTCGACCATCATGCCGAGCTGACGATCCCAGAGGACACCGTCGTAGGCGATCTGGCCGGGGGTGGCGAGGCGTACGCGCTCGACCAGGGCGAGCCCGGGCTCGAGGAGCTGGTCGGCGTTGACGAAGTGCACCCGCCCGGCCGGCCGGGGACCGGTCCAGCTCGCCCGCCGGGCGTCGATCGTGAGGTCGCGCGCCAGTGCCGCCGGTCCGAAGCCGAAGTGTCCGTAGATCGTCGACTCGGACACCGTCAGGGTGGCGATGGGTGCGCCGTGAGCCTGCGCCGTGCGGAGCTCGGCCTCGATGAGTGCGCGAGCGACGCCGCGCCGTCGGTGGGTGGGCGCGACCGTGACGTCGCTGATCGCCCAGGACCGGACCGCGCGGTGGCCCGGCACTGTGAGGTCGGCGGGCCACACCTTGGTCGTGGCGACCGGCTCCTCCGGCACGGGGAGGGAGTCGTCGTAGACGCCGGTGATGCGGCGGTCGATGGAGTAGCCGTGCCGCTGCTCGATCGCCGCGTCGGTCTGCTGGGGGCCGTGAAAGCCGCGTGCCTCGGCCCGCGTCCAGGCGGCGAACGCCTGCTTGTCGGAGACGTCGAGGAGCTCGAGCCGGAGCCCGTCGGCGGCGAGCCGCTCGCGAGAGGTGGGATCGATCGGCAGGTCGAGGTGGTCGTTGCCCATCTGCTCAGGCTATCCATGCCGGCGGACAACCTGACGCCCACCGATCCCGCGGAGTTCATCCTGCCGTCGATCGCCCGTCAGCCCGGGGCGGGATCGTCGAGTCATGTCAGACATCACGCTTCCCTCGCGGTGGTCGCTGCTGGTGCGATTCCTCGCGGGACCGACGCTCGTCGGGCTGGTCGCCGGATCGGTCGCCGCCGTCGTCGTGCCGCCGCGGTCCTAGTCGCTGATCGCCACTCCGGCGTCGGCCCACTCACGGTGCACGTCCGGCAGGTTGTCCGGTGACACCGCGGCGGTGAGCCCTTCGAGCACACGCACGGCGAATCCCTCACGTGCCGCGTCGAGAGCCGTCGCACGTACGCAGTAGTCGGTCGCGATGCCGCACACGTCGACCGCATCGACGCCGGCAGCGCGGAGCCAGTCGGCGAGGCGTACGCCGTCGGCGGATGCACCTTCGAAGCCCGAGTAGGCGGCGGCGTACTCACCCTTGTAGAAGATCTCGTCGAACAGGGCCGGCTCCAGGGGCGGGTGGAACTCCTCGCCCGAGGTGCCGACGACGCAGTGACGCGGCCATGAGTCGACGAAGTCGGGGTCGTCCGAGAAGTGCGAGCCCGGATCGATGTGGTGGTCGCGGGTCGCGGCGACCGTGGCGTACGTCTTGGTGGTCAGCAGGTCGGCGACGTCGGCCGCGACCTGGGCGCCGCCGGTGACGGCGAGCGAGCCGCCCTCGCAGAAGTCGTTCTGCACGTCGACGACGATCAATGCTGTGGTCATGTGCGCTCCTCGTAGACGGTGTCGATGGCGGGTTCGCCGCGCATGAGCTGCATCGCCGACAGCGGCAGCTCGGCGAGCGACGTACGGAGCCGGTCGCGGGCGTCCTCGAGCGTCGCGTCGTGCACGCGTGAGCCGTCGCGGACGAGCTCGACCAGCAGCGTACGGTCGTCACCGTCGTCGACCGGGGTGAGATCGATGCCGATGACCTCCGCCTGCGCCGTGCCGTCGGCGTCGCGGCGGCGCAGGGCCGACTTGCGGCCGCCGACCGAGATCTTGTCCTTGCTCTTCTTGGCGACCGGCACCATCTCGCCGGTGGGGTCCTCGCGCGACACGAGCTTGTAGACGAAACCGCTGGTCGGCGCGCCGGACCCGGTCACCAGCGCGGTGCCGACGCCGTATCCGTCGACAGGTGCCGCGGCCAAGGCGGCGATGGCGTACTCGTCGAGGTCACTGGTCACGGTGATGCGGGTCGACGTGGCGCCGAGGTCGTCGAGCTGCGTGCGGACCTCGGCGGCGAGGGCCACGAGATCGCCGGAGTCGAGGCGTACGCCGCCCAGCTCGGGACCGGCCACCTTGACGGCGGTGCGGATCGCCTCAGGGATGTCGTACGTGTCGACCAGCAGCGTCGTGCCGGGGCCGAGCGCTCGCACCTGCGCCTCGAACGCGTCGCGCTCGGTGTCGTGCAGCAACGTGAACGAGTGGGCGCTGGTGCCGGTCGTCGGGATGCCGTACGTACGACCGGCCTCGAGGTTGGAGGTCGCGGCGAACCCGGCGACGTAGGCCGACCGGGCCGCGGCGACGGCCGAGCCCTCGTGCGTACGCCGGGACCCCATCTCGATGCAGGGCCGGTCGCCGGCGGCGGTGATCATGCGAGCTGCGGCGGAGGCGATCGCCGAGTCGTGGTTGAGGATCGACAGGAACAGCGTCTCGAGGATCACCGATTCCGCGAACGTGCCCTCGACGATCAGCACGGGGGACTGCGGGAAGTAGAGCTCGCCCTCGGGGTAGCCCCAGATCGTGCCGGTGAACCGGTAGTCGGCGAGCCACTGGATCGTGTCCTCGTCGACGACGTCTGACTCCCGGAGCCAGTTGAGCTCGGCGGCGTCGAACCGGAACTCCTCGAGCGCGTCGAGGAGTCGCCCGATGCCAGCCACCACGCCGTACCGGCGGCCCTCGGGCAGCCGTCTCGCGAACAGCTCGAACACGGAGCGTCGCTGCGCCGTGCCGTCGCGCAGCGTGGCCTGCAGCATCGTGAGCTCGTAGCGGTCGGTCAGCAGGGCCGTGGAGGCGTTCACGGTGTCCAGCCTAGAGGCGCACGGGGAACGGGGCTCAGACGTCGAGTCGGCGGAGGCAGCCGCAGAGCCACATCACGACGCCGACCGGGATGAGCAGGAACCGGCCGAAGACCGTGCTGTCGTACGCGTCGCCGTGGTCCGTGAGCCCGATCGCGGTGAGGGCGACGCCGGCAACGACCAGGGCGACGGTCGCGAGATTGCGACGGGTCGGCCGGGCGTACGCCCGCAAGGCCGGCAGCAGCGCGGATCCGAGGAGTGCGACTGCGAAGAGCGTCCAGAGCGTGCCGGCGGCCACCCCATGTTCGTGCCCGCTCGAATATCCCGCCATGACAGCGAGCGCGGGGACGACGGGGATGACCATCCACCCTGCGACGCGCGTGTCCTGCCCCCGGTCGATCGTCATGCTCCGAGTATGACCGAGGCGGGGGCACCGACCGCGCGGTTTCACTCCGTCAGGTGCCTGGGACACAATGGCCGTATGACCACGCCGTCGCCCGTCGAGATCGCGGAGCCCGACGTTGACGAGATCGTCGAGCTCGAGGATCCCTGGGTCACCATCGTCTGGAACGACCCGGTCAACCTGATGTCCTACGTCGCCTACGTCTTCCGCAACTACTTCGGCTACACCGAGGAGAAGGCGCACGAGCTGATGCTCGCGGTGCACCACGAGGGCAAGGCCGTCGTGTCGAGCGGCAGCCGCGAGCAGATGGAACGCCACGTGCAGGCCATGCACGAGTACGGCCTGTGGGCCACGCTGGAACGGCAGGATGCATGAAGCCGTTCAAGAAGCGCCGCCGCGGGGGCATCACCGCGACGTTCGAGGCAGGCGAGGCGCACCTGCTGGCGAGCCTGTCCGGCCAGGTCGTCGAGCTGCTGCGCGACCGCAACGGCGCCGACGAGTCGACCGCCGACCCGCTGGCGACCCAGCTGGGCATGGGCGGCCCGTCGCTGCCGCCCGAGGACCCGGTCCTCCGTCGCCTGCTGCCCGACGCCTACCGCGACGACGAGGAGGGCGCCGGCGAGTTCCGGCGGTTCACCGAGCGGTCGCTGACGTCGGCCAAGGTCGCCAACGCCGAGGCGCTGATCGGATCCCTCGTCGACGGCGGCCTCACGTTCGGCACGCCGGTCGACGACGACGAGCCGCAGATCGAGATCGAGCTCGACGACGCCGAGGTGCAGGCCTGGCTGCGAGCTCTGACCGACGTGCGCCTGTCGCTCGCCGTGCGACTCGGCATCGACGCCGAGGAGGACGCGATGCTCATCGCCCAGTCCGAGGACGAGGCGATCGCGGCGATGTCCGAGATCTACGACTGGCTCGGCTACGTGCAGGAGACCCTGATCTCCGCACTCGACTGAGCGCCGACCTCAGGCGCTCCGCTCGAGCTCGTCAAGCTGCCCGGCGACGACGAACGCCACGACCTGCCGCACGACGGCATCGTCCCGCAGGATCCGGTGGTGACCGAGCCCGTCGATCGTGGTGAGCCGCGCTCCGTCCCACGCGTCGACGAGCTGCACGGCCGAGTCGTACCTCGCCAGCCGGTCAGCCGGGTCGTGGATCACCAGCAGGTCAGGACGCTCGATCTCCTCGGCGATGCAGACGAGATCGACCTCGTCGACCGACAGACCGACCCGGTCGTACGCACGCTGCTTGAGCCGCTGGCGAATGCGCGGACCGAAGCCCAGGCCGGCCTCGAGCGTGGGCAGGTGGTCGCCGATGCGCACCATCGGCGCCACCAGGGCCAGCCGCTGGGTGCCCAACCAGCCGTATCGCAGTGTCAGCCCGGTGGCGAGGCCACCCATGGAGTGCGCGACGACGGCATGGGCCGGGCCGTGCACCGCCGCCACGGCGTCGAGCGCGCGACCCATCTCGACCGCATGGCCCTGGCCCGCGACGGCGCCGGGGTCGGAGCTGCCGTGGCTCGGCGCATCATGCGTGACGACTGAGAAGCCGGCCGCGAGGAGGGGTGGCACGAACCGGGCCAGCTGGGTCTCGTTGCCGCCCCACCCGTGCACGAGGTAGATCACCGGACCGGATCCCCAACGGTGCCCGCGGACGGTGTGGCCTTCGGACTCGACCTCGAACGGCGTCCCTCCGGGCGGCAGGTCGCCGACCCGCGACGCGGGCAGGGTGAACCACCAACGGTCGGCCCAGCGGGCGCCGAGCGCGGGCGCGACGTGCTCGAGCGTCCGGAAACCGGCGCGCAGCAGACGCTGAGAAGGCCGAACGGTCGTGCTTTTTTGCGATGATGAGAGAGCCATGTCAGATTCCTTTGCTGGAGGTCAGGCGGCGTGCGTGATGAGCGAGTCGAACGCGCGGCGCACGCGTTCGAGGGCCTTGGGGTCGCGCAGGAGGCGCGAGGAGTGCTGGTGGGCGAGGGTCAGGGCGTGCAGCTCGTACGCGAACTGCTCGAGGTCCAGGTCCTCGCGGAACTCGCCCTCGCTGACGGCGGTGCCGGCGACGGTGACGATCATCTCGAGCCAGTCGTGCTCGTCGCGGACCAGGGCGTCGCGGACCGGACCGGGCTGGTCGTCGAGCTCCGAGCACGCGGCGACGAACAGGCAGCCGCCGTCCGCCGATGTCTCGGACCAGGTGACCCAGGCGTCGAACAGGACGCGGAGGCGGGCGACGCCGCGCGGCGCCTGCAGCGCGGGGCGTACGACCTGGTCGACGAACCGCTCACGGGTGTGCCGCAGGATCTCGATCTGCAGCGCCTCCTTGGAGGCGAAGTGCGCGTAGAGGCCACTCTTGGACATCCCGGTGTGCGCGGCGAGCTGGCCGATCGTCATGCCGGTGAGCCCGACCTTGGCGGCGACGGCGGTCGCCTCGGTCAGGATCGCGTGTCGCGTCTCGTCACCCTTGGACATGGACCAGTTATAGCACGGTCGTTCTTTTCTGTCGACTACTCCCTGGGGCGTACGCCGCAATGCTCCGCCGGTGCGATGCTCGCGCCCGGCTGGTTCGCCTACCGTGAAGGCATGTCCGTCGACCTGAGAGCCGTGCCGCGGCCTGCGCTTTTCGGCTGGCTGCCATTGACGGTCTTCCAGGTCGCCGGTACGGTCGGCGCCCACCACAACCAGGCGGGCCACCGCGGACTCGACGCGCTGGCGATCGCCATCGCCGCTCTGGGCCCGGTGTCGCTACTGTTCCTCCGGCGTTGGCCCAGGCAGGTCCTGGCGTTCGTGGTGGCGATCACGGTGGCGTACGTCCTGCGCGACTACGCGTTCGGACCGGTGCTTGCGAGCCTCGCGATCGCGACCGTCATCACCGTCGTGCGGGGACACCGGATTGCCGCGTGGCTCGGGCTGGGCGCCGTCGTGGTCACGGTGCTCGCGGTCCAGCGGCCGATGTACGACCGGGAGTGGTCGTGGTCCTGGCTGTCCGGCGCGGTGGCGTGGTCCCTGCTCGTGCTGGCTGCGGGAGAGCTCGTGCGGGTGCGGCGCGAGCGCCTCGTCGCGTCGAGGCAGGCGCGGGCCGAGGCATCCCGCCGGCAGGCCAACGAGGAGCGCCTCCAGATCGCCCGTGAGCTCCACGACGTCGTCGCCCACCACATCTCGTTGATCAACGTGCAAGCCGGCGTCGCGCTGCACATCGTCGACCGCAGGCCCGAGCAGGCGCAGACGGCGCTCGAGGCGATCAAGGACGCCAGCAAGGACGCGCTCATCGAGCTGCGGTCGCTCGTCGGGGTCCTGCGGGACGTCGACGAGCAGGCCCCTCGCCGCCCCTCGGGCACCCTGGCGTCGCTCGACGACCTCGTGGAGCGCAGCGGCCACGCCGGGCTGGCGGTGCGCAAGACCGTGCGGGGTGAGGTACGTCCGCTGCCGTCGTCGGTCGAGCTCGCCGCCCTGCGCATCGTGCAGGAGGCGATCACCAATGTCGTACGCCACGCCGCTGCGTCACGTGCCGAGATCGAGCTGGCCTACGACGACGCGGCGTTGAGCGTGACCGTCGAGGACGACGGCCGTGGCTTCGACCCAGACGACAGCGGTGGCACGGGCATCATCGGCATGCGCGAGCGCGCAGAGACGCTCGGTGGCACGCTCGAGGTCGGGCGCGCGGGCGCCGGTGGCACCCGGGTGCACGCGTCGCTGCCGTTGAGGAGTCGCTCATGATCCGCGTCGTGCTGGTCGACGACCAGGCGTTGCTGCGGGCGGGATTTCGCGCTCTGATCGACGCCGAGGAGGACATCGAGGTCGTCGCCGAGGGCTCCGACGGAGGCGAGGCCGTCGAGGTCGTCGCTCGCCACGTCCCCGACGTCGTGCTGATGGACATCCGCATGCCGGGCGTCGACGGACTGGAGGCCACACGGCGGATCACGGCCGACCCGGCCCTCGAGGCGGTGCGCGTGGTCATCCTGACGACGTTCGAGCTCGACGAGTACGTCTTCGAGGCGGTCCGCATCGGGGCGAGTGGCTTCCTGGTCAAGGACACCGAGCCCGCCGAGCTGCTCGCCGGCATACGCGCCGTCGCAGCCGGTGACGCTCTGCTGTCGCCCGGGGTCACCCGCAGGCTGATCTCGGAGTTCGCGGACCGCAGCCGCGGGACGGCCAGCCCGGCAGTGCTCGAACCGCTGACCGATCGCGAGCGCGAGGTCGTCGCCCTCGTCGGCGAAGGCCTCAACAACGACGAGATCGGCGCCCGGCTGTTCATGAGCCCGGCGACCGCCAAGACCCATGTCAGCCGCGCGATGATCAAGCTCGACGCGCGCGACCGGGCCCAGCTCGTCGTCATCGCGTACGAGTCCGGTCTCGTACGCCCCGGCTGGTCCTGAGGCGCCGCGCGTACGCCCGGCGGCGTACGTGAAGAGACTCCCCGCGGCCGATTCGCCGAGGCCCGGATCTCACGAGACTCGAAGAGTCAGTTCAGTCTCGTTCAAGGAGTTCCATCATGTTGTCCACCCAGCTTCTCGCCCACGACACCTGGGACGGCCCGGGTCCGTGGTGGCCACTGTTCCCGCTGTTCTGGATCGCGTTCTTCGTCCTCGTGTTCGGCGTCTTCGGGCGCTTCGGTCGCCGCCGCTGGCACCGCGGCTCGTACGCCGGGGAGTCCCGTCTCGCTGAGCGCTACGCCGCCGGCGAGATCGACGAGTCGGAGTATCGCGAGCGCCTCGCGGTCCTCCGGGAGCGGGACAAGTGACCGCCGAGACGGTCGTCGAGATCCGTGACCTGACCAAGCGCTACGACACCGTCACGGCGGTCGACCAGGTCAGCCTGAGCGTGCGGCGCGGGGAGGTCTACGGCTTCCTCGGCCCCAACGGCGCCGGCAAGACGACGACCCTCCGCATGCTGCTGGGCCTCATCCGGCCGACCAGCGGGAGCCTCACGGTGCTCGGCCGCCAGCCGGGTGAGGCGGGCGTCCTGGCTCGGATCGGCTCGATGATCGAAGGTCCGGCGTTCTACCCGTTCCTGTCCGGCCGGGCCAACCTCGAGGTCGTCGCCAGGTACGCCGGCACCGGCTCCGCGCGGATCGACGAGACCCTCGAGACGGTCGACCTGACCTCGCGCGGCGGCGACAGGTTCTCGACGTACTCACTCGGCATGAAGCAGCGCCTCGGTGTCGCCGCCGCACTGCTCAAGGACCCCGACCTCGTGGTGCTCGACGAGCCGACGAACGGTCTCGACCCGGCCGGCATGCGCGACATGCGGGCGCTGATCCGACGCCTGGGCGACTCGGGCCGAACCGTGATCCTGTCGAGCCACATGCTCGGCGAGGTGCAGCAGATCTGCGACCGGGTCGGTGTGATCAACGCCGGGCGCATGGTCGTCGAGAGCACCGTCGAGGAGCTCCGCGGCGACAGTGAGCTCGTCATCCGGGCGACCCCGGCCGACGTCGTGAGGGCGACCGTCGACCAGCTGGCGTACGTCCAGTCCATCCGCACGCTCGACGACGAGCTCCGGCTGCGTGTCGACGAGCGCCACACCGGCGAGGTCACCCGTGCTCTGGTGCTCGCCGGCGTCGACGTCCGCGAGGTCCGCCGCGTCGACCGCCAGCTCGAGGACGTGTTCTTCGAGATCACCGCAAAGGAGTCCAGTCATGCCTAGTGTCGTCGATGTCTCGCGCGCCGAGCTGTTCAAGCTCGTACGCCGCCCGGCAGCCTGGACGCTGCTCGCCGCTGCAGCGCTGCTGAGCCAGGTGTTCGGCTACCTGATTCCCTACCTGTCGTTCGCCGGCGACGGCTCCGGCCCGATCGAGGGCGCGTCGAAGCAGGCGATCCTGGCGAGCACGCTGCCGGACCAGATCGTCGCCAGCACGCTCGGCGGGTTCCCGGTGTTCGCCGGTGCCCTCGCGCTCGTGTTCGGTGCGCTGGTGCTCGGCAGCGAGTACGGCTGGGGCACGGTCAAGACCGTGCTGACGCAGCGCCCGGGACGCACGACCGTGCTGGCCGGGCAGGCCGTCGCCCTCGGCGCCTCGGTCGCGGTCGGCGTGCTGGTCCTGTTCGTCCTCGGCGCGGTGAGCTCGACCGCCATCGCGCTGGGCCAGGGGGAGTCGACGGCGTTCCCGTCGGTGCTCGACCTGCTTGGCGGCTACGGAGCCGGCGTGGCGATCATGCTGATGTGGGCCGGCCTCGGCGGGATGCTCGGCGTCGTGCTCCGAGGGGTCGCCCTGCCGATCGGCCTCGGGGTCGTGTGGGTGCTCGGGGTGGAGAACCTGATCGCCGGCGTCGCCAGCTCCGTGCTCACCGCGCTCCGGCCCCTGCGCGACGTCATGCCCGGGATCAACGCCGGATCGCTCGCCTCAGCGGTGATGCCGACGCGTCCGCCGGGCCTGGAGTCGCCTCCCGGGGTCAACTCCGACGTCGCCGACGGCCGGGCGCTCCTCACGGTGGCCTGCTACGTCGTGGTCTGCCTCGCCGTGGCGCTGTGGACGTACCGGCGGCGGGACGTCGCCTGACCCGTCCCGTCACGGCGTCTCAGCGGATGACCTTCGCTGAGGCGCCGACGGGCGGGCCGATAAACTCGGCAGGTGCTGACCATCGACCGAGCCACGCATGACGCGATCATCGCGCACGCGCGGCGCGACCACCCGGACGAGGCCTGCGGCGTCGTCGCCGGGCCGATCGGCTCCGACGTGCCCGCGCGGTTCATCCCGATGCTCAATGCCGCGATGTCCCCGACGTTCTACGAGTTCGACTCCGGCGACCTGCTCAAGCTCTACCGCGAGATGGACGACCGCGACGAGGAGCCTGTCGTCGTCTACCACTCGCACACCTCGACCGAGGCCTATCCGTCGCGCACCGACATCAACCTCGCGGGCGAGCCCGGCGCGCACTACGTCCTCGTGTCGACCCGTGACGGCGCCGACCAGTCCGGCCCCGTCGACTTCCGGTCCTACCGGATCGTCGACGGCGAGGTCACCGAGGAAGAAGTTCGCGTCGTCGACCGTTATGAAGACGTAGCCGCAACCCAACAGAAGGCAGAACACTGATGGCCATCGAGGTCCGCATCCCCACGATCCTGCGCACCTACACCGGCGGCGAACGTGCCGTCGAGGGCAGCGGAGCGACCGTCACCGAGCTGATCGACAAGCTCGAGGTCGACCACCCCGGCATCCAGGAGCGCCTGCTGGAGAACGGCGAGGCCCGCCGGTTCGTCAACATCTACGTCAACGACGAGGACATCCGGTTCACCGGTGGCCTCGACACCGCTGTCGCCGACGGCGACACCGTGGTGATCCTGCCGGCCGTCGCCGGCGGCTCCGCCTCCGGGTTCTAGGGCCCGACAGAGTGCGCTTCGACTCCCTGATCGACTCCGTCGGCGGCACGCCGCTCGTGGGCCTTCCCAACCTCTCGCCGACCCCGGACGTACGCCTGTGGGCCAAGCTCGAGGACCAGAACCCGACCGGGTCGATCAAGGACCGCGCGGCGCTCAGCATGATCCTGCGTGCCGAGCAGGACGGCCGGCTCACGCCGGGCGCGACGATCCTCGAACCCACGAGTGGCAACACCGGCATCTCGCTCGCGATGGTCGCCAGCCAGCGGGGCTACCAGCTCATCTGCGTCATGCCCGAGAACACCTCGATCGAGCGCACGCAGCTGCTGACGATGTGGGGTGCCCGGATCATCCCGTCGCCGGCCGCCGGGGGCTCCAACGAGGCCGTGCGCGTCGCCAAGGGCCTCGCGGCCGAGAACCCCGACTGGGTCATGCTCTACCAGTACGGCAACCCGGCCAACGCCGATGCGCACTACGAGGGCACGGCGCCGGAGATCCTCGCCGACCTGCCCGAGGTGACCCACTTCGTCGGCGGGCTCGGCACCACCGGCACGTTGATGGGCGTCGGCCGGTTCTTCCGCGAGCACAAGCCCGAGGTGCGGATCGTCGCCGCCGAGCCGCGCTACGGCGAGCTGGTCTACGGCCTCCGCAACCTCGACGAGGGCTTCGTCCCCGAGCTCTACGACGCGACGCTGATCGACTCGCGGTTCAGCGTCGGTCCGCGCGACGCCGTCCGCCGGGTGCGTGAGCTGATCGAGGCCGAAGGCATCTTCGCCGGCATCTCCACCGGCGCGATCCTGCACGCCGCCCTCGCCCAGGCGGCCAAGTGCGTCAAGGCCGGCGAGACCGCCGACATCGCGTTCGTCGTCGCCGACGGCGGCTGGAAGTACCTGTCGACCGGCGCCTACGAGGGCACGCTCGACGAGGCCGAGGACAAGCTCGACGGCCAGCTCTGGGCCTAGGTCATGGCCTGATCCCGCCCAACCCGTGTCGCGACGGCATGTCGTCGGTTAGCCTCGTCCCGTGAGCCAGATCGTGGTGTTCTCCGGAAGCGCTCATCGACCCCTCGCCGAGAAGATCTGTTCCGAGCTCGGCCAGCCGCTGTCGGCCTCCGACACCATCCGGTTCAGCAACGACTGCCTCCAGGTGCAGCTGCTCGCCAACTGCCGCAAGAAGGACGTCTTCATCATTCAGCCGCTGGTCCCGCCGACGCAGGACCACCTGATGGAGCTGCTGCTCATGATCGACGCGGCCCGTGGTGCCAGCGCCGACTCGGTGACCGCCGTGATCCCGCACTATGCGTACGCCCGCTCGGACAAGAAGGACGCCTCGCGCATCTCGATCGGCGGTCGGCTCGTCGCGGACATGCTGACGACCGCCGGCGCCGACCGGGTCGTCACGATGACGCTGCACGCGCCGCAGGTGCACGGCTTCTTCAGCGTCCCGGTCGACCACCTCACGGCGATCGGCGAGCTCGCCGACTACTACCGCAACCGCGACCTGACCAACACCGTCGTCGTGTCGCCCGACCTCGGCAACGCCAAGACCGCGTCGCTGTTCGCCCGGCTGCTGGGCGTACCGGTCGCCGCGGGCAGCAAGCAGCGCCAGGCCGACGACAAGGTCGTCATCGACGCGATCGTCGGCGACGTGGCCGGCAAGACCGCGATCGTCCTCGACGACGAGATCGCCACGGGCGGGTCGATCGTCGAGCTCATGGACAAGCTCGAGGCCGAGGGTTGCACCGAGGCCTCGGTCGCGTGCACGCACGGCCTGTTCACCGGCAAAGCCGTCGAGCGGCTCCGCAACCATCCGTCGATCACCGAGGTCGTCACGACCGACACCGTGCCGCCGCCGGCTGACTGGCCCGAGCTGCAGGTGCGCTCGATCGCCGGGCTGTTCGCCGAGGCGATCGCCCGCATCCATGCCGGCGAGTCGGTCTCGTCGCTGTTCGACGGCGTCGACCCCGCGCACGCCCCGCCCCAGCCCAAGCTGCCGCTCTAGCTTCCCGCTGAGCGTGGGAGGCCAGACTCACGTGTGATCTGCGGCCAGTTCACTTTGTCGTAACACGTCGCCCCCGTAACCTTTTCGCTTGTGAGCAATGCACCGATCGGCATCTTCGACTCCGGCTTCGGCGGCCTGACCGTCGTCCGCGCGGTGCTCGATCAGCTGCCGCACGAGCCGGTGCTCTATCTGGGCGACACGGCCCGCCAGCCGTACGGTCCCAAACCCATCTCCGAGGTCCGTGAGTACGCCCTCGAGTGCCTCGACCACCTCGTCGCCCAGGGCGTCAAGGCGCTCGTCATCGCCTGCAACTCCGCGAGCGCCGCGGTGCTGCGGGATGCGCGCGAACGCTACGACGTCCCGGTCGTCGAGGTCATCGTGCCGGCCACCCGGCGCGCCGTGAGCGCGACCCGCAACGGTTCGATCGGCGTGATCTGCACCGAGGCGACCGCGACCTCCCGGGCCTACGACGACGCATTCGCCGCCAATCCCGGCATCACCCTGCACACGCAGGCCTGCCCCGCCTTCGTCGATCTCGTCGAGGCCGGCATCACGAGCGGCCCGGAGCTCCTGGCCGCGGCCGAGGGCTACCTGCGGCCGCTGCTCTCCCTCGACGTCGACACCTTGGTCCTGGGCTGCACTCATTACCCGTTGCTCACCGGTGTCCTCTCCTACGTCATGGGCGACGGCGTCACGCTCGTCTCGAGCGCCGAGGAGACCGCCAAGGACGTCTACGCGCTGCTGGTGCGTGAGGGCCTCGAGCGTGACCTCTCGCTCCCGGAGCCGACCCATCGCTTCCTGACGACCGGCCGGCCCGAGCAGTTCCGCGAGCTCGGCCGCCGGTTCCTCGGCCCCGAGATCGAGACCGTCGACCAGTTCGCCTGGGTCGGCGTATGAAGCTCACCGTCATCGGTTGCTCCGGCTCGTTCCCCGGGCCGGACTCGCCGGCGAGCTGCTACCTCGTCGAGGCGCCGTTCGACGGTCGGACGTACCGCTTGCTCATCGATCTCGGCTCTGGCGCGCTCGGCGACCTGCAGCGCTTCTGCGACCTCCGCGACATCGATGCCGTCGCGCTCTCGCACCTGCACGCCGACCACTGCTTCGACCTGTCGGGCCTCTATGTCGTCAGCAAGTACCACCCCGGCGGGCAGCTCGACCGCATTCCCGTGCTGGGCCCGGCCGGCACGGGCGAGTTCCTCGCCACTGCCTACGGGGTCGAAGAGCCCGTCGGCATGACCGAGCAGTTCGACTTCCGTGACTGGCAGGACGGCGGGACCGTCGAGCTCGGCCCGTTCGCGGTGACGTCCGTGCGCGTCGACCATCCGGTGCCGGCGTACGCCCTTCGTGTCGCCGCCGGTGACCGTTCGCTGGTCTACTCCGGCGACACCGGCCCGACCGACCAGCTCGTCGACCTGGCCGCCGGCGCCGACCTGTTCCTGTGCGAGGCCTCGTTCGTGGAGTCGGTGGACAACCCGCCCAACCTGCACCTCACGGGTGCCGAGGCGGGCGCCTGTGCGGCCCGCGCCGGCGTGGGCCGCCTGCTCGTGACCCACATCCCGCCGTGGACCGATCGCGCCGAGGTCGAGTCCGACGTCAAGACGACGTGGGACGGCCCGTACGACCTGGTGGCCGCCGGCTCGACCTATCAGCTCGGCTAGATAGGCTCGCGGCATGACCCGCGAAGATGGCCGCAGTGCCGATCAGCTCCGACCCGTGACCATCACCCGCAACTGGCTCGACCACGCGCAGGGCTCGTGCCTCATCGAGTTCGGCAAGACCAAGGTGCTGTGCGCCGCGAGCGCGAGCGAAGGTGTGCCGCGCTGGCGCAAGGGCTCCGGACTGGGCTGGGTCACCGCGGAGTACGCGATGCTGCCGCAGGCGACCCACGACCGCTCGCCCCGCGAGTCGGTCAAGGGCCGGGTCGGCGGGCGTACGCACGAGATCTCCCGCCTGGTCGGCCGCTCGCTGCGCGCCGCGATCGACTACAAGGCGCTCGGCGAGAACACCATCACGATCGACTGTGACGTGCTGCAGGCCGACGGCGGCACCCGCACCGCCGCGATCACCGGCGCGTACGTCGCCCTCGCCGACGCCGTCGAGCACCTGCGCTCCAAGGGCGCGTTGACCGGGGAGCCGCTCGTCGAGTCGATCGCCGCCACCAGCGTGGGCATCATCGACGGCGTCCCGCTGCTCGACCTCCCGTACGTCGAGGACGTCCGCGCCGAGACCGACATGAACGTCGTGATGACGGGCGGCGGCAAGTTCATCGAGGTGCAGGGCACTGCCGAGGGTGCCCCCTTCGACAAGCCCGAGCTCGACGCGCTGCTCGAGCTCGCCGCCAAGGGCTGCGCCGACCTCACCACGCTGCAGCACGACGCCCTCGGCCGTGGCTGAGGTCGTCCTGGCGTCCAACAACGCCAAGAAGCTGGCCGAGCTGCGCCGGATCCTCGAGCCGCTCGTGCCCGGGATCCGGGTGCTGGGGCTCGCCGACGTGACGCCGTACGACGAGCCGGCCGAGACCGAGCCGACGTTCGAGGGCAATGCGTTGATCAAGGCGCGAGCCTGCCTCGCCGTCACCGGGCTGCCGTCGCTCGCCGACGACTCGGGCCTGTGCGTCGACGCCCTCAACGGCATGCCGGGGGTGCTCTCCGCGCGATGGTCCGGCGTGGCCAAGGAAGCCGGGGGAGACGCCGCCAACAACGCGCTGCTCCTGAGCCAGCTGTCGGACGTACCGGATGAGCGTCGCACGGCGCAGTTCCGCTGCGCCGTCGCCCTCTGCACCCCTGACGGCGCCGAGATCATCGAGCTCGGAGAGATGCCAGGACGCATCCTCCGGGCGGAGCACGGTGAGGGCGGGTTCGGCTACGACCCGCTGTTCGCCGCGGACGGCTACGACGTCTCGACCGCCGAGCTGCCCGCTGGCGAGAAGGATCGCATCAGCCACCGGGGCAAGGCGCTCACCGCGATCGCTCCGGCCGTGGTCGACGCCCTCAGCTAGCAGGATCGAGCGCGGCGATGACCCGCCGCGCGATTGCGAGGCTGCCCTTGCGGTTGGGGTGCACGCCGTCGACCACGCTGTCGGCCCCCAGAGTGCCGGACGTGCTGATGAACTGGATGCCGTGGCGCTTGGCCTGCGCTGCGATGATCGCCGTGACGCGCTGCCTGTTCTGTGGGTCACGGGGTCCCCACGGCGGGCCCAGCACGACGATGCGTGTCGACTTCGGCAGGAACGTCTGCAGGGTGTCGAGGTAGCGATCGACGGCATGGTCGATGACGTCGTCGGACGCCGTGACGAAGCGACCGTCACGGCACGCGGCCCAGTCGTTGCGGCCGCCCTCGACGATGAGCAACGAGGGGGCTGCGCCCGAGTACGCCTTGGGGCGGTCGATGAACGTGTCGCCCGTGCAGGCGTGGCCGGGTCGGAGGTAGCCCGAGCCCGACTGGGCGTAGCGCGTCACCGTGGCGTGGAAGTGGTAGCCGGCGATGCTCCACCAGCCCTGGTTCGCATCGCCGGGCTCGTCGTTGTAGCGCGCCGTGATCGAGTCGCCGACGACCACGATGCCGCGAGGCGCCACGGGCGATGCGGCGATCCTCTCGTCACCCGTGGCGCCCTGCCAGGCGATGAACGGGGCGATCAGCAGTGCGGCCAGGATGGCGAGGATGAGGGACCGTCGAGTGGTCACCCGGGGAATCGTCATGCGTGCGCTTTCTCTGCTGAAGTCAGCGCAACTCTAGGTCGGATGTGTCGCCCGGCCCGACAGAATGGCCGAAGTCAATCCAAAAGTCATCAAACCTCATCCGAACGGTTCATGAAAACCTGACGCAAAGGACTACTCGGGCAGGCTGAAGCCGTGTTGACGCCAGGCCTCGAAGACCGCGACGGAGGCGGTGTTGGCGAGGTTCATCGACCGCCGGCCGGGCAGCATCGGCAGGCGTACGCGCGCCGTGACGCGCGGATCGGCGAGCACCTCGGGAGGCAGCCCGGTCGGCTCCGGGCCGAACATCAGGACGTCGCCGGGCTCGTACCCGACGTCGGTGTAGAGCTCGTCGCCGCCGGCGGTGAACGCATAGACGCGTCCCGGCGCCAAAGCCGTCAGCGCGGCGTCGAGCTCGGGGTGCACCGACATGACCGCGAGATCGTGGTAGTCGAGCCCCGCGCGGCGCAGCTTGGACTCTTCAAGGTCGAAGCCCAACGGCTCGACCAGGTGCAGCTCGGCTCCGGTCACGGCGGCGAGGCGGATCGCGGCGCCGGTGTTGCCGGCGATGCGCGGCTCGTAGAACAGGATGCGGAACACGTCAGCCACGCCCCTTCGGACTCCAGTGCAGCACTGCGTGGACCACGAGGCCCGCGACGATCGCCCATGCCGCCGACCCGATGTGGAGCGCCGTGATGCCCGACGCGGCGACGAGGAATGTGACGACCGCCGCCTCCCGGCCCTTGCGCTGCGACATCGCGCCCTCCAACGAGTCGGCGAGGGTGCCGAGCAGAGCGAGGCCGGCGACGGTGGCGATGACTCCGGCTGGCGCCACCGCGACGAGTGCTGCCAGTGCTGCCGACGACACGGCCAGCACGACGTACGTGGCTCCGGCCGACTGTGAGGCGATCCACCGCCGGCTCTTGTCGGGCCCGGCGTCCGGCCCGGCGGCGAGCGCGGCGCTGATGGCGGCGAGGTTGACCGAGTGCCCGCCGGCCGAGGCTCCGGCGACGGTGGCCAGGCCGGTCGTGACGATCGTGTCCCGCCACGGCACGTCATAGCCGAGCGACTTCATGATCGCCACTCCCGGCACGTTCTGCGACGCCATCGTGACGATGTAGAGCGGCAGGGCGATGCCGACGACCGCCTCCCAGGTCCACGACGGTGCGGTCAGGCTGAGCTCGGGGAGCAGGGACGACGAGGCGATGCCCTCCCCGCGGTGGATCATGTCGATGCCGATCACGATGCCGGCGGTCAGGAACGCCGCGGGCACCGCCCAGCGCGGCGCCAGACGTACGCCGATCAGCCAGACCAGGGCGATCGCCACGATCGCGCCCGGGTTGTCGACCAGGGCCCTGACCGGCCGGATGCACAGCTCGAGCACCACGCCGGCGAGCATCGCCTGGGCGATCGGTGCGGGGATACGGCCGATCAGACGGCCGAGCGCGGGCCAGAAGCCCGTGAGCACGTAGGCCACGCCCGCGATCATGAATGCACCGACCGCAGCCGGCCAGCCGCCGTCGACCCCGCCCATGCCCGCGAGCAGGGCGGCTCCCGGCGTCGACCACGCCAGCACGATCGGGATCCGGTGGCGGCGGCTCAGCCAGACCACGCCGACGGCTTGGGTCAGGCAGAGGGCCAGCAGCCCTGACGCAGCCTGGTGGCGATCGGCGCCGACGGCGGCGAGCCCGGTGAGGACCACGGCGAACGAGCTCGTGTAGCCCACGACCATCGCGATGATCCCGGCGCTGATGGGCTGTTGGAGCTCCGACCGGCTCATCCGCGACCCGAGACGATGCAGTGCCGCTCCATGGTGAATCACCCTAGACTCACCCACCATGGCCTCACCTCAGCGCGTCCACGTCACGCACACGTACACGTCCGATCCCGCCACGGTCTTCGAGAAGCTCGCGGAGCACGAGAACCTCGGGCCGGTGTTCGGTGCCAAGATCACCCGCGTCTGCGACGGCGACACCTCGCGCAACGGTGCCGGCTCGACGCGGACCCTCAAGATCGGGCCGTTGCCGGCGTTCCAGGAGACGACGACCAGGGCCGAGCCCAACAGCCTGATCGAGTACAAGATCAGCAAGGGCAGCCCGCTCAGCGGTCACTGGGGCGTCCAGAAGCTCACGCCGACCCCCGAGGGCGGCACCACGCTCGACTACACGATCGGCTTCGACATGCCGATCCCCGGCATGGCGGCCCTCGTCGGCAAGGTCCTCTCGTCCAACATCAAGAAGGGTCTTGGCAAGCTGGCACCCTGAGCCCCGCGCAGGATTGTGTAACAATATGGCGTGCGTCCCGTCCTGCTCGTCATCGCAGCTGCGATCTGCTTCGGCACGACCGGGACGGCCCAGGCGTACGGCCCTGATGGGGCCTCGACCACCTCGGTGGGGCTGACCAGGATCGTGGCTGGAGGCGGCCTGCTGGCCGCGTTCGCCTGGTGGGTCGCCCGTCGTTCGCCGGCACCGACCCGGGCTCGGCTGTCGCCCGGCGTCGTGCTCCTCGGCGGCGTCGCGGTGCTGGCGTACCAGCCCACGTTCTTCGCCGGCACGCGACTCAACGGTGTCGCGGTGGGCACGGTCGTGGCGCTGGGTGCCGCGCCGGCGTTGACCGGTCTGCTCGAGTGGCTCGTCACCCGGCGACTGCCGTCGACGCCGTGGTTCATCGCGACGGGGTGTGCCGTGGTCGGCGTCGTCCTGCTCGGGGGGTTGCTCGACGAGGCTGACGCTGGCATCAGCATGCGAGGCCTCGCGGGCTCGCTTGGTGCCGCGTTGTCGTACGCGGTCTACGCCTTGGCTGCCAAGCGGCTCCTCGACGACGGCGCCAGTGCGACCACGGCGATCGGCAGCATCTTCGGCGCGGCAGCCCTGATGGGAGCGCCGTTCCTCCTGCTCGTCGACCTGTCGTGGCTCGGTTCGGCATCAGGCGTCGCGATGGTCACCTGGTTGGCCGCGGCGACGGTGGCGCTGGCCTACGTCCTGTTCGCGATCGGGCTGCGGAGCCTGCGCGCGTCGACGGTCTCGACCCTCACCCTGGTCGAGCCGATGACGGCGTGCCTTCTCGGGATCATGCTGCTCGACGAGCGGCTCTCGACGGCGGGTTGGATCGGGCTCGCTGTCCTGCTGGGTGGCGTGGTGCTGCTTGCCCTGCCGTCCCGCCGTGCGGTGGCGGTGCCGGTATGAGTGCACGCGCGACCGGGGCCGACCGGCTCGCCGCCGAGCTGCGCCAGCGAGTCCTGTCCGGTGACCTCGAACCCGGCGCTCCGCTGCGCGAGGAAGCACTGGCCGACGAGTACGCCTTGTCGCGGCACACCGTGCGGCGCGCCCTCGAACGGCTCGTCGCCGAGCGGCTGCTGGTCTCCGAGGCGTACCGGGGCGTCCGGGTCACCTCGTTCAGTGACGCCGACATCCTCGCGTTGCAGCAGCTCCGTGCGGCCCTGGAGTCCGAAGCCGTGCGGCTGATCCGTGCTGACCACGGCGACTCGTGGCCGGCCGAGCTGGTCACGCCGCTGCTCGACGCCGCGGACCGGATGGCGGCCGACGCGTCACCTGAGCACGCGCACTCCGCGTTCCACCGCGCGCTGGTCGCTGCGGCCGGCAGCCCTCGGATCACCGAGGCGTACGAGCGCCTCGACACCGAGATGCTGCTGTTCCTCCGGCAGCTGCGTTCGGCGTACGACGGTGCCCAGCTGTGCACGGAGCACCGCGACTACGTCGCTGACGTGCAGCGTCGTGGCGAGGACGCCGTGCGGCGCCACCTCGCCGACTCGACCGCGATGCTGCTGTCCCTGCGTACCTGAATCTGCAGGTCCGATTGGCGCCAGCGACGGCGAGCGATGCCGCCGACGATGGACTCATGACGATCACCCAGCAGACCACCACCATCGCCCTCGTGACGGGAGCCAACCGCGGGCTCGGCTTCGCCACGGCCCGCCTGATAGCCCAGAACGGAGCCATGGTCCTGCTCGGTGCGCGCAACACGGCGAAGGCGGAGCTCGCAGCCGCTGAGCTGCGTGACGAAGGGCTCGCGTGCTGGCCGATCACGCTCGACGTGGAGTCCGGGTCGAGCATCGCGGAGGCAGCCGCCCAGGTCGAGCGGGAGCACGGCCGACTCGACATCCTCGTCAACAACGCCGGGATCCTGCCGGAGGCGACCACGCCCGAGGCAGACCAGCCGCTGGACATCGGGCTGTTCCGGCGCACGTTCGACACCAACGTCTTCGGCGCCGCGGCAGTCTCGCAGGCGTTCCTGCCGCTGCTCCGCGCTGCCGATGCCGGCCGCATCGTCAATGTGTCGAGTCGGATGGGCTCGCTGACCGATCAGCTCGATCCCACGTCGCCGTACGCGGCGATGGTGCTCCCGGCCTACCAGAGCTCGAAGGCGGCGCTCAACGGTCTGACCGTGGCCCTCGCGAAGTCCCTGAGCGACACCCCGGTGCGGGTGAACTCGGTGTGCCCCGGCTGGGTGCAGACCGACCTCGGCGGACCGGACAACCGCGCCGCGGCACCCACTCCTGCTCTCGAGGCGGCTCGCGCCGTCGTGCAGATGGCGTTCGTTCCAGCCGACGGTCCGACGGGTACGTTCGTGGACCTCGACGGCCCGATCCCGTGGTGATCACTCCTGGTTGAGCGTCGACCAGAGCGCCGCCGTCCGGGCCTCGACATCGTCGGTGTGGATGCGTTGGACGTTGCGACCGCCTCGTGCGAACGTCCGGGACACCGCCATCGGCACGAGGGCGGCGTCGACGGGTTCACTGATCCAGTCGGTGTCCCGCACGTTGACGAGGTCGACCTCGGTGCCGCCGGCGTCGTGGCGCCACGGACCGGTCAGCCGGCCGACGTACGTCCGACCGTGGAGGTCGCGGGTCCACACGAAGGAGCCGAGAGGCGCCGTGGCGAACCGTTCGAGCCGCCGCTCGCTGCGCGGGTCGTCGGCCTCGCCCATCCCGCAGACGCCCAGCATCAGCGCACGGTCGACTGCGGCGTACGGCTCGACGTCATCGCGACGAGACCGCATCGGCGCCCTGAAGACAAGGACGCTGCGGTCAGCCGTTGGCTCGCGCGGCGTCGCTCTCCACCGCGTCCGACGAGTCGTGCCACTGGTCGTGCTCGTCGAAGTATCCATCCCGACGATGGCGGGGTGCCGCCACGGAGGGTCGGGCGGAATCGCGCCGACGGGCGAAGGGTGTGACGACGTTCGGCATGGTGACTGCCTCCCTGTGGTGGTCCCCACTTCGGAACCGGAAGACCAGGAATACCCCGCCATGACAGCCGCAAACCGTGCGCGAAGCATCGCTCAGGCAAACGCCTCGTGAAGTGCCGGCGACGGTCGGGGAGTCTTGGCTTCGTCGCTCACGTGAGCGGTTCGTGAAGTGCCGGCGACAGGACTTGAACCTGCACGCTCGAAAGCACAGGATCCTAAATCCTGCGTGTCTACCAGTTCCACCACGCCGGCCCGGGGTTGATGTTAGTCGACCCGGTCTCGGCACGCGGGTAGACGTCGCTGACGGGGGACCACTGTGACCTGCCGGTTCAGCGCGCCGTGCCGACGTACGTTATGCCCCGAGGCCGAGGTCCTTGCGGAGCTTGGCGACGTGGCCCGTGGCCTTGACGTTGTACTGCGCGAGGACAATGGTGCCGGCATCCACGACGAACGTCGAGCGGATGACGCCCTCGACGACCTTGCCGTAGAGCTTCTTCTCGCCGTACGCGCCCCACGCCTCGAGCACCGCGCGGTCGGGGTCCGACAGCAACGTGATCGTCAGCCCGTCGCGCTCACGGAACTTCGCGAGCTTCTCCGGCTTGTCCGGCGAGATGCCGAGCACCGTGTAGCCCTCGGCCTGCAGCCGGTCGATCGAGTCGCTGAAGTCGCAGGCCTGCTTGGTGCATCCCGGCGTCATGGCGGCGGGGTAGAAGTAGACGATGACCTTCTGGTCCTTGAAGTCCGAGAGCGTGACCTCGTCACCCGCGTCGTTCGTGAGCGTGAAGTCGGGTGCCGTGTCGCCAGGCTGCAGCCGCGTCGTCATGGGCACTATCCTGACGTACGTGTGCAGGTGAGTGGCCTGCACCCTCCGCAGACCCAGGTGAGTGAGGCGCGACGTGGCGAAGGCCAAACCCGACCAGATGGTCGACGAGATCGACGAGATCCGAGAGCGGCTGGCCGACACGGTCGACGCGCTGATCGACCGCACCAACCCTCGCAACATCGCGCGCCGCAGCCTCTACAACCTCCGCTCGCGGTTCGTCGACGAGACGGGTTCGCCCAAGCTCGGCACGATCGTCCCCTTGGTCGGCGGCACGGTCGCGGTCGTGGCCGGGATCATCGTCATCCGCAAACTCGTGCGCTGACGATGCGGCGTACGCCCTTGCGTCGGAGCTGAGTGTGGGCCCGGGGCGCGACATCCCGCTGCGTCGCCTCCGGCTGCGCAGGCCGGCCGACACGCTGCAGGACCGGCTCTACGTCCTGCGTCGCCGCTGGCGCACCCTCGTACGCCTGAGCCTCGGCACCGCGATCGCCTACTTCATCGCGACGCACGTCCTCGACCACCGGCAGGCGTTCTTCGCCCCGATCGCGTGCATCATCGTGCTGATCGCCGGGGCGGGCCTCCGTGGCCGCACCTCGTACGAGCTGGTGGTCGGCGTGTCCCTGGGCGTGCTGGTGGGGGAGCTGCTGATCCTCGGCATCGGCCGGGGCACGTGGCAGATGGCGCTGGTCGTGACGTTGACGGTCGTGGTCGGGACGCTGCTGGGGCTCAAGGGCCTGGCGCTGACCCAGTCGGCGACCTCGTCGGTGCTGCTCGCGGCGGTGATCCCGGTCGCCGGCTCGGGCAACCCTGCGGTCACCCGGTTCCTCGACGCGCTGGTCGGCGGCGCGGTGGGGCTCGCGATGGTCCTGCTGATCCCGCGCAACCCGGTCCGTGACATCGACCGCGAGGTGCAGGGCTTCCTGCGACGGCTCGCCGGCATCCTCAGTCGTACGGCGCAGGCCTTGCGCACCGTGGACGCCAAGCTCGCCGACATCGCGCTCGACGAAGCGCGGTCGATGCAGCCCCAGGTCGAGTCGATGACGTCGACCGCGGCCAACGTCAGTGAGATCGCCCGGATGTCGCCGATGCGCTGGAAGCAGCGCGACCACGTCGAGACCTACGTCGCCACGGTGCGTGACCTCGACAACGCGATCCGCGACGCGCGAGTGCTGGCCCGCAAGACCTCGACCCTGCTGCGCCGCGGTGAGGTCGTGCCGCCCGACATGGACCAGGCGATCGACGCCCTGGCCCGGGCCGTCGGCATCTTCGCGGACGACCTCTCGGAGCACGAGGACTTCGACCACGCGCGGCAGGAGCTCATCGAGGCGGCGCGGATGGCCACGGTCGCGCTGCCCACCGCGATGACGATGAACAGCGCCTCGATCGCCGCCCAGGTCCGCTCGCTCGCCGCGGACCTGCTGTACGCCAGCGGCTACACCAGGGACGAGATCGACGACCGCCTCGAGTTTGACTGAGCGAGCGAGTGCAACGAGCGAACGCGCTCAACCACCTGCGAACCACTCCTCAGCCAACCTTCAGCTTCGCGTACGCGTGAGTTCCGGCAGAGTTCACCCGCGCGCGATGGGCTGCGGGCATGAACTCATACAGGGGAAACACCAGCAGGCGCACCGTCGTCGGCATCGCAGCAGCCGCCGTGATCGTCGGTGCCGCCACGACCAGCGCGATCGGCGCGGCGCACGACCTTTCCGAGCACGGCGGAGCGACCCGCCTTTCCGGAGACCAGAGCAAGACCCTCAAGTCCGCCATCGACGGCGGCCGGGCTGACAACGTCATCCTGCTCATCGGCGACGGCATGGGCGACTCCGAGATCACCTCGGCACGCAACTACCAGTACGGGGCCGACGGCCGGTTCCCCGGCATCGACGCGCTGCCGTTCACAGGCCAGTACACGACGTTCTCGCTGACCAAGGACGGCAAGGTCGACTACGTCCCCGACTCCGCCGCGACCGGGGGCGCCTGGGCGACCGGCACCAAGACGTACGACAACGCGGTGTCGGTCGACATCCACGGCACGGCGCAGCCGACCCTGCTGGAGCTGGCCAAGAAGCGCGGACTCAAGACCGGCGACGTCACGACCTCGGAGATCCAGGACGCGACGCCGGCCGTGCAGGTCTCGCACATCTCGGCCCGTTCCTGCTACGGCCCGGTCAAGACGACCGCGACGTGCCCCGAGGCGGCGCTGGAGAACGGCGGCCGGGGCTCGATCAGCGAGCAGCTGCTCAAGACCCGCCCCGATGTGACCCTGGGCGGAGGCGCGGCGACGTTCAACGAGAAGGCCACCGCCGGGAAGTGGAAGGACCTCACGCTCCTCGACCAGGCCGAGCGCCGCGGCTACCAGCTGCCGACCGACCTGGCGTCGCTCAACAAGATCACGAAGGCCAACCAGAAGCAGCCCGTGCTCGGACTGTTCGGTCCCGGCAACCTCCCGGTGCGCTGGGTCGGACCCGCCGCGACCATCGACGGCAGCAAGAAGCCGGCCGAACGATGCAAGGACAACACAGCGCGTCCGGCGACGCAGCCGTCGCTCGCTGCGATGACCAAGAAGTCGATCCAGCTGCTCGATCAGGGCAACAAGAAGGGATTCTTCCTCCAGGTCGAGGGCGCGAGCATCGACAAGCAGGATCACGCTGCAGACGCGTGTGGCCAGATCGGTGAGACGGTCGACCTCGACGAGGCAGTCAAGGTGGCTCTGGACTTCGCCAAGAAGGACAAGCACACGACGGTCATCGTCACGGCCGACCACGCCCACACGAGCCAGATCATCGAGGCCGGCAGCACGTCGCCCGGGCTCACGGCGAACCTGCTGACCAACGAGGGCAGCCCGATGACGCTCAACTACGGCACCTCCCCGGCCGGGGGCTCGCAGCAGCACACGGGCACGCAGCTCCGCGTCGCGGCCTACGGACCCCAGGCGGCGAACTTCGTCGGGCTGACGGACCAGACCGACATGTTCTTCACGATCTCGCGGGCTCTCACGCTCAAGCACTAGCCCGCTTGCTGCCGCTGTCGCGGCCGTCGGACCCCGTCACGCACGGGCCTTTCGGCGGCCGCGACACGCCGAATGTTTACAACATGTATTTGGATGCGATACGTTTCTCAAACTGCTCCGCACGGAGCGACGAAATGTAGAAGGAGGTGGACCTCATGAAGAAGCTCATCAACTCGACTCTCGCCCTCACCTGGCGCGATGCCGTCGCGTCTTTTGACGGTCCGACCTCCGGAGCAGTGCACCTGAAGTAGCCCAACCTCGTTGGCACTTCTGCCGCTTCGGATCTTCGATCTGAGGCGGCAATTTTTATGTGCACAGTCCGTTTGTCCGAACATCTACTCCACACATCCAACCTTCAAGAGAGGAGGCGCGCTATGACCACGAAGCCCGATACACGACTCATGCCCGCACAGAACCCGACCGATCCGACCACAGGAAACGATCGAGAGGGGGTGAAGGCCGTGGGTATTCTCAACTCCCGTCCGGGCCGCAAGCGCGCCTGGGACGAGATGTCCGAGATCGACCGTGTCGTGCTCCTGGAGTCGGTGCGTCAACGCCGCAAGATCCAGAAGCAGAACCTCGCGATCCAGAACGAGATCCGGCTGCGCAGCTTGCGCTGATCTCAGCACGAGGGACGAGCGGCGGGTGGGGAGCAGTCCCCGCTCGCCGCTCGTCGTCGTTCAGCGAGCGGTGATGGCCTCGTGCAGGGCCAAGATGCGTTGCGCATCGCGAACGTGAAGCTCCTCGACCATACGGCCGTTGTACGTCACGACGCCCTGACCAGCGGCCTTGGCGTCCTCGAACGCCGAGATCATCGCCTTGGCGTGCTCGACCTCGTCGCCGGACGGCCCGAACACCGCGTTGGCCGGTTCGACCTGGCTCGGGTGGATCAACGTCTTGCCGTCAAAGCCCATCTCGCGGCCCTGACGTGCCTCGGCGTCGAAGCCCTCGAGGTTCTTCACGTCGTTGTAGACGCCGTCAAGGATGACCTTGCCGGCGGCGCGAGCGGCGAGCAGCGCGATCGACAGCGACGTCAGCACGACGGGGTTGCGACCTGGCACATGGAGGCCGTAGGTCTCGTTGACGACGTCGTTCGTGCCCATCACGATCACGGTCAGGCGGTCGTGGGCCGCGGCGATCTCGGCGGCCTGGAGCAGGGCCACGGGCGTCTCGACCATCGCCCACAGTGCCGTCCTCTCAGGTGCTCCGGCGTCCTCGAGGGCGGCCACGAGCTGCCGGACCTCCGTAGCGGAGTTGACCTTGGGCACGAGCACCGCATCGGGGCCGGCTTGACCCGCGGCGGCGAGGTCGGCCTCGTGCCACTCGGTCCCGATGCCGTTGACGCGGATCGCGAGCTCGCGATGGCCGTACTCGCCGGATGTCACGGCGGCGCACACGCGCTCTCGGGCTTCGGGCTTGGCGTCGGGCGCGACGGCGTCCTCGAGGTCGAGGATCAAGGCGTCGGCGTCGATGCCCTTGGCCTTCTCGAGCGCGCGCTCGTTGGCACCGGGCATGTAGAGGACCGAGCGACGGGGCCGCAGGAGGGTGTCGTTCATGGGGGCTCCTAGAGGTCGTAGGCGGCGGCGAGCTCGGGATCGCGGTCGGCAAGCGCCTTGGCGAGGTCGAGCATGACCTGGCACTGCTTGCAGGACGCGTCATCCTCCATCTTGCCGTTGATCATGACGGCGCCGGAGCCGTCGCCCATCGCCTCGACGACCTCCTTGGCGTGCGCGACGTCTGCCGGGTCGGGGGAGAAGACCTTGCGAGCAATGTCGATCTGCACGGGGTGGAGGCTCCACGCGCCGACGCAGCCCAGCAGGAAGGCGTTGCGGAACTGGTCCTCGCACGCGACGACGTCCTTGATGTCACCGAACGGGCCGTAGAACGGCAGGATGTCGTTGGCCGCACAGGCGTCGACCATGCGCGCGATCGTGTAGTGCCACAGGTCCTGCTGGTACGTCGTCCGGCCGGCATAGAGATCGTCGCCCGTCGGATCCTCGCGGACGAGGTAGCCGGGGTGGCCGCCGCCGACGCGCGTCGTCTTCATGCGGCGGCTGGCGGCC
Source organism: Aeromicrobium sp. Root344 (assembly GCF_001425755.1). Lineage (GTDB taxonomy): Bacteria > Actinomycetota > Actinomycetes > Propionibacteriales > Nocardioidaceae > Aeromicrobium. Next base: position 2,712,173 of record NZ_LMDH01000001.1, read on the forward strand.
AGGTCGGCGGGGCCGAGCGAGATGCCCTGCATGCGGGGGCTCGCGGCCGCGATCTCCTCGACGTTCGTCATGCCCTCGGCGGTCTCGAGGATCGCGTGGACCAGGATCGGCCGGGTCAGGCCGGCGCGGGCCTCGAGCTGCGCGAGCAACCGGTCGACGTAGTGGATGTCCTGCGCGCCCTCGACCTTGGGCACCATCACGACGTCGAGCTTGTCGCCGATCTCGGTGACCAGGGTGATGAGGTCGTCGAGCGCCCACGGGGAGTCGAGGCTGTTGATGCGGGTCCACAGCTGGGTCTGGCCGAAGTCGGTCTGCTTCGCGACGTCGACGAGGCCCTGACGCGCGGCCTCCTTGTTCTCGGTCTTGATCGCGTCCTCGAGGTTGCCCAGGATGATGTCGACCTTGGTGGCGATCTCCGGGACCTTGGCCTGCATCTTCGCGTTGCTGGGGTCGAAGAAGTGGATCATCCGGCTCGGGCGGAACGGGACGTCCGCGACCGGGGCGGGTGCGCCGACGGCCAGAGGGCGAAGGAATGCTCGGGGATTTCGCACGCGGGTCACTTCTCTTCTCTGCTGAGGACAAAACTCCTCTCAGTATGTCCATCGGCCCGGGTGAGCGGCTAGGGCGGGGGTCACACCCCTCTCCGCCCGGGCCGTCAAGGTTCCGTCAAGAAAACCCGCGGGGGCACGAGTGGGCGATTCGATGGATCTGTGAACACAGTCAGCACCAAACGCCTGCTTGTCGGGCGCCCGCTCAGCTCCGCCCGCATGGACGAGACCCTGCTGCCGAAGTGGCTGGCGTTGCCGGTCTTCTGCAGTGACCCGCTGTCCTCCAACGCCTACGCCACCGAGGAGATCCTGCTCGTGCTGAGCCTCGGAGGGCTGGCGCTCCTGCACCTGTCGCCGTGGATTGCACTCGCCGTCGTGGCTCTCCTGGCGATCGTCATCCTGTCGTACCGGGAGACCTGCCGCGCCTACCCGAACGGCGGCGGCGCGTACACGGTCAGCAGGGACAATCTCGGGCGCAACGCCGCTCTCGTCGCGGCCAGCGCGCTGCTCGTCGACTACGTGCTGACGGTCGCGGTCTCCGTGGCAGCCGGGGTCTCGAACATCGTCTCAGCGTTCCCCTCCCTCGGACCTCATGCCGTGATGCTGGCTGCCGGTTTCGTCGCCGTGCTGGCTCTGATGAACCTCCGAGGCGTCAAGGAGTCCGGCACCTACTTCGCGGTGCCGACGTACGGCTTCATCGCCTGCATGTTCGTGATGATCGTCGTGGGCATGTGGTCGACGGCAACCGGTGACGCACCGCGGGCCGAGTCGGCGGCCATCTCGGTGCACGCGACCGGGGAGTACTCAGGCCTGCTGCTCGCCCTGCTCATCCTTCGAGCCTTCGCCTCCGGCTGCACGGCTCTCACCGGAGTCGAGGCAGTGAGCAACGGTGTCCCGAGCTTCCGGAAGCCGGCAAGCCGCAACGCTGCTGCGACCCTGGCGATCATGGGGGGCCTGACGATCGTCATCTTCGTGGGGATCACAGCGCTCGCACTGATCACGAAGGTGCACGTCGCAGCCGACCCCTCGCAGCTCGTCGGGGCTCCCGACGGCTACGCGCAGAAGACCGTCATCGCACAGGTCGCCGGCGCCGTCTTCGGCCTCGACTCGCTCGGCTTCTACGCGGTCCAGGCGTTCACCGCCGCCATCCTGATCATGGCGGCGAACACGGCCTTCAACGGATTTCCGATCCTCGCCTCGATCCTCGCGAAGGACGGATTCCTGCCTCGGCAGATGTCACGGCGCGGGGATCGCCTGGTGTTCTCCAACGGCATCGTCATCCTCGCCGGGCTGTCCATCGGACTGCTGTGGGTCTTTGACGCCAGCACGACCCGATTGATCCAGCTCTACATCATCGGCGTGTTCGCCTCGTTCACTCTCAGCCAGGCCGGGATGGTTCGCCACTGGCTGACGCTACGGCCGTCGCTGACCGAGCTGAGCGAGAAGCGGCGACTTCTCCGGTCGCTGGGCATCAACGCCCTGGGAGCTGCGACGACCATGTTGGTCCTGGTCATCGTGCTCGTCACCAAGTTCACCCATGGCGCCTGGATCGTCGTCATCGCGATGCCGCTGGTCTTCGCGATGATGACCGCGGTCCGCCGGCACTACGACCGCATCGCCGACGAGCTGGCCGCGAGCCCGGGAGGTGTGCCCCTGCCGAGCCGCGTGCATGCCGTGGTGCTGGTCTCCAACCTGCAGATGCCGACGCTGCGCGCTCTCGCCTTCGCACGGGCGACAGAGCCCAGCAGCTTGACCGCGGTCACGGCCAGGACGTCCGAGGAGGAGACGACCGCGTTGGTCGCCGCCTGGGAGGCCCGCGAGATACCCGTTCCCCTCACGATCCTGGACGCACCGTTTCGCGACCTCACCCATCCGGTCCTGTCGCACATCCGCCGGCTGCACCGCGAGAGCCCGCGGGACGTGGTCGCCGTCTTCATCCCTGAGTACGTCGTAGGACGCTGGTGGGAGAACTTGCTCCACAACCAGAGCGCCCTGCGCCTCAAGGCCCGGCTCTTGTTCGAACCCGGAGTCATGGTGACCAATGTCCCGTGGCAGCTGGACCGTCCGCCCCATGCCCCTGTGGGACGCTGACGACATGGAGCAGCGCGGTGGTGTGCCGGCGAGCACCTCGAGGCTGAGCCCGGGCCGCCGGCGGGTCGGCCTGATCGGGTCGGTTGCCGGGCCGGTGGTCTTCACGCTGGCCGTCCTGCCCTGGCGCGGTGACGCGGACCTGGGGGCGGTGCTCCCGGCGTACTTCCTGCTGGTCGTCGTTGCAGCCGTCCTGGGCGGCATGGGTCCAGGGCTGCTGGCAGCGATCGCTTCCTTCCTGCTCGCGAACTGGTTCCTGACGCGGCCCTTCGACACGCTCGCGGTCGATCGCAGCGACGCCCTGGCCCAGCTCGTCGTCTTCGTCGTCGTCGCGGTGCTCGTCAGCCTGGTCGTCGAAGCGGGAGCGCGCACTCGTGCCGTGGCGGCCCGCCGGGTCGCCGAGACCGAGGTCATGTCGCGGCTCGCTCGTTCACGTGTCGGATCCACGTCGATCGAGGAGGTGCTGACCGAGACCATGCAGCTGTTCGAGCTCGACGGTGTCGTGTTCACACCACCCGACGGTCCTGTCGACGCGGTCTCCGTGGGCGTGCGCAGCGGCTCCGAGCCGACCCACCTGATCGAGACGACCGCCGGCTCGACACTCGAGACCTGGGGGACGCCGTCGTTCGCGGACGACCTCCACCTCCTGCGGTCGTTGGCAGATGCGAGCGACCGGGCCTGGCACGAGCAGCTCCTCGAGCGCGAGGCCTCGCGCGCCGCAGCCCTCGACGAGGCCGATCGGGTACGGACGGCGCTGCTGGCAGCGGTCGGGCACGACCTGCGGACTCCGCTGGCGGTGATCAAGGCGGCGGTCACGGGCCTTCGGTCGGACGAGGGATCCTGGGCGGACGGCGACCGAGAGGATCTGCTCGAGACGGCCGATGACTCCGTGGACCGGCTGACGTCGCTGATCGACAACCTGCTGGCGATGAGCCGGATCGAGGCGGGTGCGCTGCTGGTGCGCCTCGAGCCCGTGGCGCTCGTGGAGGTCGTCTCCCGGGTGCTGATCGACCGGGACGACGTGACGATCGAGGTGCCTGACGACCTGCCATTGGCGATGGCCGACGAGGCGCTCCTGGAACGGGTCCTGGTGAACCTCGTGGACAACGCGGTCCGTCACGGCGGCGGCGTGACGGAGGTCGTGGCACGGGTGCAGGCGGATTCGGTCGACGTCGCGGTGATCGATCACGGGCCAGGCCTCCCGGCCAACCGGTCGTCCGATCCGTTCACGGCCCAGTCCGGTTCGGACCGTGTCGGCACCGGCGCGGGCCTCGGACTGGCGATCGTCGGCGGACTGGTCCGGGCCATGTCCGGGACCGTCGAGGCGACCAGCACGCCAGGTGGTGGCGCGACGGTGACCGTACGTCTGCCGGTGAAGGCCCCATGACCCGGCTGCTGCTCGTCGAGGACGACTCGACCCTGGCCCGAGCCCTCGCGATCACCTTGCGGACGCGGTCGTACGTCGTGACAGTGGCCCGCGACGGCGGGTCTGCGCTCCGGGACGCGTCATCGTCACGCCCTGACGTCATCGTCCTTGACCTGGGCCTTCCCGACATGGACGGTGTCGACGTCATCAGGTCCCTGCGGACCTGGACCCAGACGCCGATCATCGTGCTGTCGGCTCGCGACGGGCAGCGCGACAAGGTCGCCGCGCTCGACGCAGGTGCTGACGACTACGTCGCGAAGCCGTTCGGCATCGAGGAGCTGTTGGCGCGACTGCGCGCCGCGAGTCGACGTGCTGCGCCCCGCGAGGACGAGCCGGTCGTCTCGGCCGGCGACCTGGTGATCGATCTTGCCGCGGCACGGGTCCGACGCGCCGGGCTCGATGTTCGTCTCACGCCGACCGAGTGGCACGTGCTCGAGGTGCTGGTGCGTCGCAGGGGGACCCTCGTCGCCCGCGCCGACCTGCTGCGTGAGGTCTGGGGGCCGGCCTACGAGAGGCAGACCAACTACCTACGGGTCTACCTCGCGCAGCTTCGGGCCAAGCTCGAGGCCGATCCGTCGAGGCCCACGCATCTCGTCACCGAGTCCGGCCTCGGGTACCGATTCGAGCCCTGAGGCAGGCGTCGCGTGATCTCCGGACGCTTAAAGTCTAGTCCTTAACTAGATGGTTCTTCCGAACCAGTTCCACTAGTTCTTCGTGATCAAATTTCCTGCAATTTCAGAAAATTTACCTCCGCGACACCCTCTGGAGGTGACGCCACCCGGCGCCATGCTGTTGGCTGTGGGGACAGGTCGCGGCGCACTCCCACTTTGCCGCAGCCGATCCGCAGCGAGGGCACCCCTTGGCTGCGTCATGAATCCGTTCCGTGCAGGGGCGAAACTGATGGAGCTTTCCCGTATGAAGAAGATCTTCCTCGTACTCGCGTTGCTTGCGGCCTGTGTGTTCTTCGCGCAGCCCGCGATCGCCGGCGACGACGACCCGGTGACCACCACGGCCACCGACACGCCGAGCGACACCCCCACCACCGACACTCCCACCGAGGACACCCCGACTGGCGACACGCCTACCGAGGACACCCCGACGGAGGAGACCCCGCCGGCACCGGAGACCGAGGTCCCGCCGCCGGCCGAGGGTGCCACGCCGCCGGTCGACACTCGGGGTGACAGCGCAGTCGTCGCTGCTCCGAAGGCCAACAAGAAGATCGTGGTGTGCAAGTTCGTCAGCACACCCGGTGGCCAGTTGGACCACGTCATCATCGTGGACGCGCCCAAGGGTTTCCTCGGCGTCTTCCCGACGATCTTCCCCGACGCGCAGGACTCGGTCGCGATCCGCTATGCGGCGCCGGGCGAGCAGGCCAAGGACGTCGTGCTGTCGGAGTGCACCTTCACCCCGCCGGTCGACGTATGTCCCGACGTGCCGGGCAACCAGCCGACGGGCACCGACTGCGGAACTGCAGTCGAGAAGAAGGTCGTGGTCTGCAAGTACGTCGGCACGCCTCCTGGCACTCCCGACCACATCATCGTCGTGAACGAGAGCGCACTGGGTGAGGGCTTCCTGGGCGTCTTCCCGTACGCGTTCGGCGATGCGCAGGACTCGATCGCGATCCGATTCGCAGATGGCAACGAGCAGCCGGGCGACGAGGAGCTTGTCCACTGCCCGACGTTCCCGACCGAGGTCACTCCTGAGGAGCCCACGGCCGATCCGGCGACGTGCGACGCGGACGGTTCGCTCAACCTGCCCGACACCGAAGGCGTCACCTACTCGGTGTCACCCGACAAGTCGGGTCCGGGCGACTTCGTCGTCACCGCGGCACCCGCGAGCGACGACTTCGTGCTGACCGGTGACGTGAAGTTCAACATCACCGTCGACAAGAAGCTGAGCGGCTCGGACTGCACCGAGGACGAGAACGGGCTGCTGCCCGACACCGGCGGCCTGCCGCTGTGGGCGCTGCTCGTCGCCGGCCCGATGGTCGCAGCTGGAGCCATGCTCCTGAAGCGCCGTCAGCTGGAGTCGGACCCGACCGTGATCAGGCGTCTTCGCTGATCATCTGAGCTCGGTATGAGAAGGGGAGTCGCTCCGGCGGCTCCCCTTCTCGCATCCCGAAGAGCGACCCGTGTCGCTCGAGCCCTGGTTCATCGGAACTAGTGCACCTAGCCCGTACTGATCAAATCGCTGTTTTTCAGCAGAATTCGAGGCCTTGAGGTCTCGAATGGCGTGACCTCAGGTCTGCTACAGCCGTTCATCAAGGTGCACAGGTCGCGGCGCACTCCCGGGTCTCGACCGACGGGGGACTTCCCCGTACCCACAACTCGAACCGTTCCGTGCAGGGGCGATACGGATGGAGTTAGAACCCATGAAGAAGATATTGATCGTCCTCGCGATGATCGCGGCCAGCGTGTTCCTCGCGCAGCCCGCGGTCGCCGACGAAGGAGATGCGCCGGCTGAGGCCGCCGTCGAGACCACCACCGACACCACGACCGAGACGGCACCGGACACCTCCGAGCCGGAGCAGCAGGCGCCGGCCGAGACACCGCCGCCGGCGGCCGAGAGCGAGCCCGAGCCGGTCGTCAACGAGGAGCCAGCACCGCCCGCCCGCGACGTCAACAAGCCGGCACCCAAGCCGGACGAGTCCACGTCGGGCAACGCACCGAACGACGACGTCGAGAGCGGCGCAGCCGTCGCCGCAGCAGTCGATCTCGACACCAAGGTCACGATCTGCCACGTCCCGCCGGGCAACCCGGCCAACGCGCACGCCATCTCGGTGAGCTACAACTCGATCGTCAAGGGCGAGGGCCACGGCAAGAACAACGGCGCACACTCCGCCGACTGGATCCCCAGCTTCGAGTACCTGGTCGGCGACCAGGTCGTCGTCTACCCGGGACGCAACATCAACGAGGCCAACCCGTGTGACGACGAGGAGCCGCTGATCGAGGTCGGCACCGAGGACCCGACTCTGGCGGGACCGACCTGCCTGGCCGACGGCAAGGTCAACCTGCCTGACACCGAAGGGGTCATCTACACGATCACGCCGGCGAACGCGCCCGGTGACGTCGACGTCGACGCCACGGCGGACGAGGGCTACATCATCGACGACCAGGCGACGATCCACTGGGACTTCACGGTCCTGCCGAAGCTCGCTGGCGACGACCCGCAGTGCGTCATCACCGATGACGAGAAGAAGGTCGTGGTCTGCAAGTTCACCGGCCCGCCCCCGGGCGTGTTCGACCACATCATCATCGTGAACGAGAGCGCACTCGGTGAGGGCTTCGAGGGTGACTTCCCCTACCCGTTCGGTGACGCCCAGGACTCGATCGCCATCCGCTACGCCAAGGACGGCGAGCAGGCCAAGGACGTACCCATCGCGGAATGCCTGCCTGAGGTGGAACCGACCGAGATCACAGCCGAGGCACCGATCGCGGATCCTGCCACCTGTGACGAGGACGGCTCGCTGGTCCTGCCGGAGACCGACCACGTGACCTACACGACCGAACCGGTCTTCGACGGTCCCGGCAAGTACACGATCACCGCGAGCGTCACGGATGAGGAGTTCGTGCTCACCGGCAAGACGGTGTTCAAGGTGACGGTGGGCGGCAAGCTGCCGACCGCTGACTGTGTCACGCCGGCCAAGGAGGACGACCTGCTGCCCGACACGGGTGGTGTGCCCCTCTGGATCCTGCTCCTCGCAGGTCCGATGACGGCAGCAGGACTCATCATCCTGATGCGCCGCGAGCCCGTGAGCCATGCGTCCACGAGTGGCCGGATGCCGTCCTACTCGCTGATCCTTCCGCCGGTGAAGAAGCCGGCCGGGATCACGCGGGTCCACGCCACGACCGAGCACCTCGGCTTCATGAAGGCCGTCAGCCAGGTCGTCGCAGCGATCGGCTCGTTCTTCCGCGGAGGACGTCGCTGATCACCCGCTGATCGCCGGGAGGGGAGTCGCTTCGGCGGCTCCCCTCCTGGCGTCCGGGGCGCACGGAAGAGGGCCTGGAACCGGACAGGTTGGCGCATAAAGGTCTGGACCTTAGCCCTTCGTGACTAGCGCGGGGGGCCCGTAGTGATCAAATCTTCAGCATTCCTTCATGTTTGGTGTCATTCGAGGTGACGCACTCCACCTGACGCGGTTCCCTAGCAGTACAGGCCCTGGCGCACTCCCACTTGTCATCGCCTCCGCGCAGCCGAGGAATCCGCCTTGACTACGGCTCGAACCGTTCCGTGCAGGGGCGATACGGATGGAGTTATCTGTCATGAAGAAGATTGTGCTCGTACTGGTGATGGTCGCGGCCAGCGTGTTCCTCGCGCAGCCCGCCGTCGCCGATGAAACAGATCCGGCGGCCACCGCGGTCACCGAGACCGAGACCGCACCCGCCGACGCGCCGGCTGAGGAGCCGGCTGCCGAGGAACCGCCACCAGCCGCGGAACCGCCCGCTGAGCAGCCTGCAGCCGAGGCGCCGCCAGCTGCCGAGCCTCCGGCTGAGGAGCCTCCGGCCGAAGAGCCGCCGGCCGCTGAGCCCCCGGCTGAGGAGCCGCCGGTTGTCGAGCCTCCGGCCGAAGAGCAACGGCCCGCGGCATCGACTGTGGCGGCGGCACCCGAGGCCGACGCGGCAGTGGCGGCGGTGGCCATCAACAAGAAGATCGTGGTGTGCAAGTACGTCTCCACACCTGGCGGCGTGCTGGACCACATCATCATCGTGGACGCGCCGAAGAACTTCCTCGGAGTCTTCCCGACGATCTTCCCCGACGCTCAGGACTCGGTCGCGATCCGCTTCGCCGCTCCGCACGAGCAGGCCAAGGACGTCGCGCTCTCGGAGTGTGACTTCACCCCGCCGTTCGATGCCTGCCCCAACATCCCGGGCGACCAGCCCGAGGGCACGAACTGTGAGACGGCCCAGGAGAAGAAGGTCGTGGTCTGCAAGTACGTCGGCACACCTCCGGGCACGCCGGATCACATCATCGTCGTGAACGAGAGCGCGCTGGGTGAGGGCTTCATCGGCCTCTTCCCGTACGCATTCGGTGACGCTCAGGACTCGATCGCGATCCGATTCGCGGTGGGCAATGAGCAGCCGGGCGATGAGGAGCTGGCCAGCTGTCCGACATTCCCGGCCGACATCACCGCCGAGGCGCCGGTGGCAGATCCTGCCACCTGTGACGAGGACGGATCCCTCGTCCTGCCGGAGACCGACAACGTCGACTACACGGTGGAGCCCGAGTTCGACGGACCCGGCACCTACACCGTGACGGCGAGCGTCACCAGCGATGACTTCGTGCTCGTCGGCAAGACGGAGTTCACGGTCAAGGTGGGCGGCAAGCTGTCCACCGAGGCGTGCACCGAGCCCAAGGACGAGGACGAGCTGTTGCCCGACACGGGCGGCCTGCCGCTCTGGGTGCTGCTCATCGCGGGCCCGATGACCGCGGCTGGACTCATCATCCTGATGCGTCGTCAGCCGGTCGCCAGCGTGACCACCAGCGGAGGCGGCATGCCGTCCTTCTCGCTGATCCTGCCGCCGGTGAACAAGCCGTCCGGCTTCACGCGGGTCGCGTCGACGCCGGAGATCGGCTTCATGAAGTCGGTCGGCAAGGTCGTCGCAGCGATCGGCTCGTTCCTCCGCGGAGGACGTCGCTGATCACGCACTGATCACGAGAAGGGGAGTCGCTTCGGCGGCTCCCCTTCTCGCGTGTGCGGTCAGACGTCCATCGCCTCGGCGACGGCTGGGTCCCCGCCCTCGGCGCGCAGGCCCGCGACCACGCCGGCCCGGTCGGCGTCAGACCGGTTCTGGCTGAGCTTGGCCTTGGCCTCGACCCTTTCGACGGACAGCTCGAGACCGACGATGGCCTTGAGGTTCTTGTCGATGTACGCCTCGGGGGCATCGGTCACGGCCCACGGCTGGTCGCGTCGCTGCTCGTGGTGGTCGGTCAGGCGGGTCACCGCGTCGCGGACCCACTCGGGATCGTCGTGGACCAGGACGGTGCCGCTGAGGTGCACCGCCGAGTAGTTCCACGTCGGCACGACGCGGCCGTGCTCGGCCTTGGCGGCGTACCAGGACGGCGAGATGTAGGCCTGGGGCCCGGCGACGATCGCGAGGCAGCGTGAGTGGTCGGCGATCTGGCGCCAATGGGCGTTGGCGCGGGCCATGTGGGCGACGACGGTCGCGCCGTCCACGCTCCACAGGATCGGCAGCAGGGTTGCTACCGGTGTGCCGTCGGCTCCCATGGTGACGAGCTCGGCACTGCCGATCGACTCGACGAACGCGCGGATGTCGTCGGGATCGTCCATCGCGTTGAAGTGTGGGACGTACATGCTGCTCCTAGACGTCGTCGCTGTTGCTCAGGCCGCGCCGGGCGGACAAGAGGTCGATCTCTGGGCGGCCGGCGACGAAGTTCTCGACCGCGTCGAGGACGTCGACGACGTGCCTGCTGTCGGCGGCGACAAGACTCGCTCCGACGCCTGCCCGGCGGTGGAGGTCGAGGCTGCCGGTCTCGGCCGCGGACACGGTGAACGTACGCCTGAGGTCGGCGACGAGCGGACGCACGATCGACCGCTTGGTCTTGAGCGAGTGCACGTCGCCCAGGAGGATGTCGAACTCGATCCAACCGATCCACATGCCCCGATCATGACAGGGGCTGCGAGGATCGTGTCCGTGGTGTCCCAGCTCGTACGACTCGTGGTGTCCTGCGTGATCCTCGGCATCGGGGTCGCGATGATCCTGATCGCCTCGCTCGGCTCCGACGGCTACTCCACGATGATCAACGGCTTGTCGATCGCGCTGGACGTGGAGTTCTGGATCGTCAACCTCGTCGTGGGCGTCGTGCTGGTGCTCATGGCGTGGGCGCGCGGGCTCAAGCCTGGCCTCGGCACCATCACGCAGCCACTTGTCGTCGGGTTCGTCGTCTCAGGGCTCCTGGACACGTTCGCCGAGCCCGACGCGTGGTGGGCGCGGGCGGCGCTGCTGGTCCTCGCGTTCCCCGTCCTCGCCGTGGGAGTCGCAGGCTACCTTGCCGTCGACGCCGGGGCCGGGCCGACCGAGGCTGCCGCACTGGCGTTCGACCCGCCGGTGCCGTTCAAGTGGAGCTACAGCGTCGTGCAGGGTGGCGGAGCGCTCGTCGGGTGGTGGTGCGGCGCCGCGGTCGGCCCGGGCACCGTGCTGGTGATCTTCCTGCTGGGCCCGTTGGTCGACCTGCTCTCGGGACGTTTCAGGGTGCTCTCGATCGACCGTTCCGGACGGCCGGCATCCTGATCAGCGCCAGAGCACGCTGAGCCGCTCGGCCAGGGCCCGGCCCTGGTCGTGGCCGGCTCGAGCGGCCGCGGGGCGCAGCGACAGGTCCATCGCGTTGGCGCCGAAGAGGTGCTCGGCGTCGTCCTCCGGGACGACCGTCTCGACGGTGCTCCCGGACGTACGCAGTGCCTCGACCTGCGTGCTGAGGTGCGTGCCCCACTGCTCCGGCACGAGGGACCGGCCGCCCAAGGGTGACAGCACCAGCACGCGCTCGTAGCCGGCCGCCAGGTCGGCGTTCTCGGCGTTCGAGCGATAGCCACCGTCGATGTACGCGTTGTCACCGATCATGAACGGCTGGCCGCTGGAACAGCTCGCTGCGACCGCGTCGACGAGGTCGACGCCGCTGTGGCGGTCGAACCCGGCTGGCTCACCCGTATGCGCATCGACTGCCGTGATGAGCATGGACCGCTCCGGCCAGTCCTGACTCGGCAGCCGCGACGCGACGGTGGCCCGCCACTGCGCCTGCCACGCGCCCTCCGACGCCGCCGCCATCGCGAGAGCAGCCGAACCCATCCGACGACGCATGTCCGCAGCGTCTTCGGAGGAGGCGATGATCGTACGGATCCGGTCGAGGTGATCCACCACGGGTTTGCTCGGGTCCCGCGGCGGCCGGTCGTTGCGCTGCGGCGGAGCGACGAGGGTCGCCTCGAACAGCTCGGCAGGCGACGCGCCGCCGAGCTGCGCTGCGGCCGTGGCGCCCGCCGACGTCCCGATGGTCAGGTCCGCGTCGGTGACGTCGAGCCCGGAGTCGTGCAAACCGGCGATGACGCCGATCAGCCAGGCGTTTCCGGTTGATCCGCCGCCGCCGAGGACGAGCGCACGACGGCCGGCTCGGGGCGGGGTCGAGGTGGCGTGGAGGGGTGAAGCTGAAGTGTCGTTCATGGGACTGCCCTTCGCAGATGCGGTCGGGCGCTCCCGGCGGCGACTAGCTCAGTCGCGCGATCGTGGACTGCAAGGGAGCGCCCACTGTGGGTCCTGCGCACATGGGTCTCACCTCCCGCCGGTCGAACACGATTCGCCCGGGACTTTAGCGCGGCGCCGGACCGTGACGCAACCAGTCCGACGGCGAGCAGCGCTCGAGCTGCTCACCGCCACTCGCGGGGCTAGGCAGCCTCGAGGTAGCCCGCCCGGAGCTCGTCAACGAGGCTCGGGCGCGTCGGCTGCCAGCCGAGCTCGCTCTTGGCGCGCTGTCCGCTCGCCTGCTGGTCGAGCAGCAGAGCCTCGCCGAACCCACCGAGTCGCTCGATCGTCGTCGCGGGGTCCTCGGGAGCGACCTCGCCGAGTGCCTCGCCCAGCTCGCGAACCGTGGGGTTGTGCCCGCTGGCGCCGACGTACGTACGACCGCCCGGCGCCTGCTCGAGGACTCGCACGTAGAGGTCGGCGAGATCGTCCACGTGGACCGTCGTCCAGCGCTGGTCGCCGGTGCCGAACAGCGTGACGCTGCCCGCGTCGACCGAGCCGGCGAACATCGCCGGGATGCCCTTGCCATGGCCGTAGACGATGCCGGGCTGCACGACGGAGGCCTTGATGCCCGACTCCAGCAGTCGCCGCTCGCTCGCCACGCGCCACGCGGTGAGGTCCGGCGCGGCGAGGGGACTCGTCTCGTTGATCGCCGGGTTGTTGCCGTAGACCCAGATGCCGCCCGTGTGGATGAACGGCTTCTGGGTGCCGCCGAAGGCAGCGATCGCGGCATCGATGACCGCGTCGTTGAGCTCGGCGTCGTGCTCGTTGCCGCCAGCGGCGGTGTGGATCGCGGCGTCGTGCCCGCGCAGCTCGGCGGCGAGCCAGTCGACGTTGAACAGGTCACCGATGATCCCCGTCGCGCCGGCGTCCTGGACGTGGAGCGAGGACTTCTGGCTGCGGACGACCGCAGTCACGCGATGTCCCGCCGCGACGAGCTGGTCGAGGACGGCTGATCCGATGAACCCGGTACCCCCGGTGAGCAAGATCTTCATGACAGTGCCAACCGGGAGAGCGCCGGGGCTATTTCGTGACGTGGTTCACATCACGGTCGCCTGGTTCAGTCAAACAGCTCGGTGAGCCAGTGCTCCTTCTTCTTCTTGCGGTACGGCTGCTGCTGCCGGGTGTCGTAGCGCGGCTCGGCGTACTGCGGCTGCGGCGCCGCGGCAGCAGGCGCGTCGGCGGACGCGCGTTCGAGGATCTTGTCGAGCTCCCCGCGGTCGAGCCACACGCCCCGGCACTCGGGGCAGTAGTCGATCTCGATGCCGGCACGTTCACTCATCACCAGGGTGGCGTTGTCGGTCGGACACTTCATGGATGGTTCCTCCTTGCCCGGCTCAACTCGGGTCGGCGCTCAGGAGTTCCCGGTCGTGGCGTGCGCCACGCACGTGCGGGCGACCGGACGCGCTTCGAGGCGACCGTCTGCGATCGGCTCACCGCAGACCTCGCAGCGGCCGTAGGTGCCCTCGTCGATGCGCGCACGTGCCGCGTCGATCTCGGCGAGTCGTCGTTCGGCCTGCTCGATCAGCGCACTGACCTGGGAACGCTCGAACGCGATCGTCGAGCCTTCCGGATCGTGCTCGTCGTCGGCGTTGGAGTCGGCGGACGCGTCGACGATGCCGGTGAAGTCGCGGGCCAGCGTCGCCAGCATCTGCAGGGCGGCCGAGCGTTCCTCGTCGAGCAGCGCGAGGGCACGAGCCTGGTCCATGCGGTTCGCCTCCTGAGAATGCGTGAAGGCCCCGTTCGGCGAGGAACGGGGCCTTCACAGTGCGGCATCAGGGACTCGAACCCCGAACCCGCTGATTAAGAGTCAGCTGCTCTGCCAATTGAGCTAATGCCGCGAAGCGGGTGCAACATTATCAGCCGCCTCCGGTCCCTCATAATCGAGGATCGCATGGGCCGCATTGTGACCGGCGATGCCGCTGACGGCGCCCCCGCGGCGAGCCCCGCTGCCGCACAGCAGGACCCGCGGATGGCTCGTCGCGACGCCCCAACGCTCCGCGGGATGCCGGGCCTTTTCACCCTCCTCGAGCCACGGCCACTGCAGGTCGCCGTGGAAGATGTGGCCTCCCGGCATCGCCAGCGACTCCTCGATCTGGGCGGGCGTCCTGTGCTCGACGCCGAGGATCAACGGCTCGATCGGCTCGTCGAGGTGCGCGTTGATCGCGGCGAGGAACTGCGCGTACGCCCTGGCGGCCGCAGCCTCGTCGGGCAGCACCTCGTACGGCGTGTGCAGCCCGAAGTAGGTGAGGGTCTGCGCACCCGACGCGGCGAGGTCGGGTCCGAGGATCGAGCGGTCGGTCAGGGTGTGGCAGTAGAGCTCGCCGGAGGCGAAGTCGGGCAGGGCTCCGGCGGCCGCCTGCGCGTACGCCCGCTCGAGCTCGCTCATCGACTCCCCGACGTGGAACGTGCCGGCGAACGCGATCGCCGGGTCGATCCCGGACTTCAGGCGTGGGAGGCGTGAGACCAGCAGGTTGATCTTGAACTGCGAGCCCGACGGCTTGGGCGGCATCGGTGCGCGGAGGAGGCGCTCCAGGACGTACGGCGCGACACCGCTGAGCACCCAGTCGGCTTCGATGACGAACCCGTCGCCGCACACCGTCGCGCCGACGTCGTACGCGTCGATGCCGTCGACCTCGCAGTTGGTCCGGATGTCGACGCCGGCCTCGCGGGCGACCCGCTCGAGCTCGGCGGTCACGGCGCCCATGCCGCCGACCGGGACGCGCCACTCACCGGTGCCGTTGCCGATCAGGTGGTAGAGGAAGCAGCGGTTCTGCACGAGCGAGCGGTCGTGGAGCGAGGCGAACGTGCCGATCAGCGCATCCGTGCCGACGACCCCGCGCACCAGGTCGTGGGTGAAGCGACGCTCGAGTGCGGTGCCGATCGGTTCGTCGACGAGATCGGTCCAGATCGCCATCTCGACCTGGTCGCGCAGCTCACCGATGTGGGGGAGCGGCTCGAGCAAGGTCGGGGCTATGGCGTCGGCGACCGTCGACACCTCCGCGTAGAAGCGGCGCCACGCCTGCAGCTCGTCGTCGGAGCCCGTGAGCGTACGGAAGGACTCCTCCGTGGCTGTTCCGGGCACGGTCTCGACGAGCAGCCCCCCGCCCTCGTACGGCGTGTAGGACGCGGTGTCGCGCGATCGCAGCTCGAGGTCGAGCCCGAGCTCGGCGATCAAGGCCTCGGGCATGAGGCTGACGAGGTAGGAATAGCGGGACAGCCGGGCATCCTGGCCCTCGAACACCGCCGCGCTGATCGCGGCACCGCCGACGTGGGGCAGCCGCTCGAGGATAGTGACGCTGCGCCCGGCACGAGCGAGGTAGGTTGCGGCGACCAACGCGTTGTGGCCGCCGCCGACGATCACGACGTCATGCTTCTCGGATGCGCGTTCCATGGCCCCAGACTAGGACCGGTTACGCCTTCCAGGTGGCGGGTACGTCGCCGGCATGGAGCATGCGGGCGCCGAGGCGTGGGTGCCGTCGACCCGGAGCGTGGCGAAGCTGGCCGAGGCGGCCGAGAGCTGCCGTGGCTGCGAGCTGTGGGCGGACGCCACGCAGGTGGTGTTCTCGCGGGGTCGGGCGTCGGCTCGGATCGCCCTCGTCGGCGAGCAACCGGGCGACCAGGAGGACCGGGCCGGTGAGCCGTTCGTCGGGCCGGCCGGACGCGTGCTCGCCGACGCGCTTGAGGCGGCGAAGCTTGATCCGTCGCAGGTCTACCTGACCAACGCGGTCAAGCACTTCCGCCACACGGTCCGGGGCAAGCGCCGCATCCACGAGAAGCCTGCAGCCGGACACGTCACTGCCTGCCATCCCTGGCTCGAGGCGGAGCTGTCGGTCGTACGCCCGCACGTCGTGGTGTGCCTGGGTGCGACGGCCGGCCGGTCGGTGCTCGGCCGGGCCGTCCGGATCGGCGCCGAGCGGGGCACGGTCCTCGAGCCCGCGACCCCGGGGGGCCCGCAGGTCGTCGTCACGACGCATCCGTCGGCGTTGCTGCGCTTGAGGGACCGGAGCGAGTGGGGCGAGGCGTTCGACGGGCTCGTCGGCGACCTGCGGGTGGCGGCCGCGGCCGCGGACTGACGGTCAGAGGTGCTTGAGCGCCTCGCGCTTCGAGAGTCCGCTCAGCTCGGGGTGGTCGGTCACGAAGGCCCGGACCCAGTCGGGCTCGACGCGTGCGTACTCGCGCAGTGCCCAGCCGATCGCCTTGCGGACGAAGAACTCGGTGTCGGCTGCATTGGGCTCGATGACGTCGGTCAACAGGACCGGGTCGACGCGGTCCCGGCGGCCGAGCTGGCTGATGATCGCGAGCCGGCGCAGCCAGAAGTCGCCCGCGGTGCTCCAACGGCGTACGACGACAGCCGCTTCGACCGGATGCGCGTCGTGGAGCTCGGCGATGCGGTGAGCGAGGTCATCGACGTGGTCCCACCAGGCGCCGGTGGTCGCCAGGTGCTCGTACAGCGGGACGAGCTCGAGCCGGCCGGTGGCGCCCTTCGCGGCCAGCAGACCACTCGCGGCATAGCGCTCCTCGCGGAACGCCGCCTCGTCCCACAACGTACGGACGTCGGCCTCCAGCTCGCCCAGATCCGACGGGTGCGCTCGTAGCGCAGTCTTCGTGATCGCGCGGACCGCCGGCATCGGCACGCCGAGGAACGGGAGCGCCGACTTCATGTACGCCTGCATCCGGGGGGCCCGCTCGGCGTCAGCGGCGTCGCGCAGCGCGCTCCGTATCGCGGGGACCAACACGCTCATGGCGAAAGGATAGGGAATGCTTGACGATGGTTGAAGGTTAAACTAGATTGAAGACCTACTGAGGAGCACGAGATGCCTGCTGTGAATGTCGCCGACTGGACCGTCCTGCCCCGCGTGATCGCGGCGCCGACGCAGACCGAGGACCGTGCGCCGGTCACCGTCACGACCGCGCCCAAGGGCTACGAGGGCGAAGGATTCCCGGTGCGCCGGGCGTTCGCCGGGGTCGACCCGAGCAAGCTCGACCCGTTCATCCACATGGACCAGATGGGCGAGGTGGAGTACGCACCCGGCGAGCCCAAGGGGACGCCGTGGCACCCGCACCGCGGCTTCGAGACCGTGACCTACCTCGTGGACGGTGTCTTCGAGCACCAGGACAGCCATGGTGGCGGTGGCTCGATCACCGACGGCGACACCCAGTGGATGACCGCGGGCAGCGGGCTCCTGCACATCGAGGCGCCGCCGGAGTGGCTCGTCGTCAAGGGCGGGCTGTTCCACGGCCTGCAGCTCTGGGTCAACCTGCCCAAGGCCGACAAGTGGCTGCCGCCGCACTACCAGGACATCCGCAGCGCCGACGTGGGCCTCGGGTCCACGCCGGACGCCGGAGCCCTGCTGCGCGTCATCGCGGGCGAGGTCGACGGGGTCAGGGGTCCGGGGTCGACTCACACACCGATGGCGATGGTGCACGCGACCGTCCTGCCCGGCGCGGAGATGACCGTGCCGTGGCGCACCGACTTCAACGCGCTGGTCTACGTCATGAGCGGCAGTGGCCATGTCGGCCGCGAGCGCCGGCCGATCGAGTCGGGCCAGCTGGCGGTCCTCGGGCACGGCGAGACGATCACCGTCGGAGCCGACCAGCACCAGGACAGCCGCCACCCCGCGCTCGAGGTCGTCCTCCTCGGCGGGCTGCCGATCCGCGAGCCGATCGCCTGGGCCGGGCCGTTCGTCATGAACACCAAGGCCGAGGTCATGCAGGCGTTCGAGGACTTCCAGAAGGGCCGGCTCGGCACGATTCCGACGGTCCCGCACGCCGAGGTGCACGGGGAGATGCTGCAGGACTGAGCTGCACGAGACTCAGTCGTCGAGCGGTTCGGACGCCGGGCTGTGGTCGGACGCGACGCCTTGGGCCGCGGCCTCGCTGACGCTCTCGCCGAGCCACGACGCGACCTCCCAGCCGGTCTCGCCGGATCCCTCGACGACGACGATGCCGGTGTTGACGACGTAGTGGTCGCTCACGAAGTCAAGGTCGATGTTGGTCGTACGGACTGTGCACCATGCGCGGATCATCGCTCCGTGGCTCACCAGCACGACGCTGTCGACGCCCAGCGACTCGGCCTCGGCGACGACCTCGTCGAACCGGGCGATGACCTCCTGACCGGTCTCGGCGCCGGGCATGCGCACGTCGAGGTCGCCGGCGCACCACGCGAGCAACGTGTGGACGTACTGGTGGACCGAGTCCTCGTCGGTCCTGCCCTCGACGTCGCCGGCCGCGATCTCGCGCAAGCCGTCGCGGACGACCGGTTCGAGGCTGCGGGCCGCGACAAGGGGAGCCGCGGTGAGATGCGTCCGGATCATCGAGGACACGAAGATCGCGTCGATCTTCTCGTCGGCGAGCGCCTCGACGAGCTCTTCGGCCTGCTGCTGACCGAGCGCCGTGAGTCCGGGTCCGGGCACGGTCGACTCCAGGATGCCCTCGACATTCGCCGGGGTCTGGCCGTGCCGTACAAGGATCAGACGCATGCTCCGAGCCTATGTCCCGTCGTCTCGCTAGGCTCTCGCGCATGGCAACGGAGGCTCAGGCGAAGTATGTCGGCGCGATCGACCAGGGGACGACCAGCACGAGGTTCATGGTCTTCGACCACGACGGCCACGAGGTGGCCCGTCACCAGCTCGAGCACGAGCAGATCATGCCGCAGGCCGGCTGGGTCGAGCACGACCCCCACGAGATCTGGGAGGCTACCCAGGACGTCATCGAGACGGGTCTGAGCCGGGCCGGGATCACCGCCGACGGCCTCGTTGCCGTCGGCATCACCAACCAGCGCGAGACCACGGTCGTGTGGGACCGGCGCACGGGTGAGCCCTACTACAACGCGATCGTCTGGCAGGACACGCGTACGGACAAGATCGCGAGTGCGCTCGACAAGGGCGGCCACGGCGATTTGATCCGCGACCGGGCGGGCCTGCCGCCGGCGACCTACTTCTCCGGCGGCAAGATCCAGTGGATCCTCGAGAACGTGGACGGCGTCCGCGCCGACGCCGAGGCGGGCCACGCCCTCTTCGGCAACACCGACAGCTGGCTCATGTGGTGGCTCACCGGCGGGCCCGACGGGGGCCTGCACCTGACGGACGTCACCAACGCCAGCCGCACGATGCTCATGGACCTCGAGACGCTGGACTGGGACGACGAGCTGCTGGCCCTGTTCGGCGTACCGCGCGCGATGCTGCCCGAGATCCGGTCGTCGTCCGAGGTCTACGGCCGCACGCGCGCGGACGGGCCGTTCAGTGGAGAGGTGGCGATCGCCGGGGACCTGGGCGACCAGCACGCCGCGCTGGTCGGCCAGGTGTGCTTCCAGCCCGGCGAGCTCAAGAACACGTACGGCACCGGCAACTTCCTCGTGCTCAACACCGGCACCGAGATCGTGAGGTCCAGCAACGGGCTGATCACGACGCCGGCCTACAAGTTCGGCGATGCGCCCGCCGTGTACGCCTTGGAGGGCTCGATCGCGGTGACGGGATCGGCGATCCAGTGGCTGCGCGACCAGCTCGGCATCATCAAGGCCGCCGCTGACTCCGAGAGCCTCGCGGAGAGTGTCGACGACAACGGCGGGGTCTGCTTCGTGCCGGCGTTCTCCGGGTTGTTCGCCCCCTACTGGCGCAGCGATGCGCGAGGCGTGATCGTGGGGCTCTCCCGCTACAACACCGTCGCCCACATCGCCCGGGCCGCGCTCGAAGCCATCTGTTACCAAAGCCGTGACGTCGTCGACGCGATGGTCGCCGACGCCGGGCTCGACCTGACGATCCTGCGCGTCGACGGGGGAGTGACCGCCAACGAGCTGTGCATGCAGATCCAGGCCGACGTCCTCGGCGTGCCGGTCAGCCGCCCGGTCGTCGCGGAGACCACCGCCCTCGGTGCGGCCTACGCCGCGGGCCTCGCGGTGGGGTTCTGGGCCAACACCGACGAGCTCGTCGCCAACTGGCACGAGTCCAAGCGCTGGGAGTCGACCTCCACGCCGGAGCAGCGTGAAGCCGGGCATGCCCAGTGGAAGAAGGCCGTCGAACGCACCTTCGGCTGGATCGACGTCGACTAGCGCCGGCAACCGACGATTGGCGGACCTGATTGACTGGGGACATGCGATCGGTAGCCCTGTCACCTGAGAACCGTCAAGCCGCTCTCGATGCGATGGCGGCGACCCCGCTGGACATCCTCGTGATCGGCGGCGGCGTCGTGGGCGGAGGTGCCGCGCTGGATGCCGCGACCCGCGGACTGTCCGTCGGGCTCGTCGAGGCCCGCGACTTCGCCTCCGGCACCTCGAGCCGTTCCAGCAAGCTCATGCACGGTGGCCTGCGCTATCTCGAGATGCTCGACTTCCGCCTCGTCGCCGAGGCGCTCAAGGAGCGCGGCCTCAGCCTGCAGAAGCTGGCCCCGCACCTCGTCCGCGAGGTCGGCTTCCTCTACCCGCTGACGCACCGCGTCTGGGAGCGCTTCTACGCAGGCTCCGGCGTCGCGCTCTACGACGCCATGAGCAAAGCCTCCGGCTACGGCCAGGGCGTGCCGCTGCACCGCCACCTGACCCGCAGGGGAGCGCGCCGCATGATGCCGGCGCTGCGCAAGGACGCCCTGGTCGGCGCCCTGCACTACTACGACGGCCAGGTCGACGACGCGCGTCACACGATGTTCCTGTCACGCACCGCCGCGGCGTACGGCGCTCATGTCGCGAGCCGTACTCGGGTCATCGGTCTGCTGCGCGAAGGTGACCGCGTCACCGGTGCGACGGTCAAGGACCTCGAGTCCGGCCGCGAGTTCGACATCCGCGCCAAGCAGGTCATCAACTCCACGGGTGTCTGGACCGACGAGACGCAGGCACTGACCTCCGAGCGGGGCCAGTTCCACGTACGCGCCAGCAAGGGCGTGCACCTCGTCGTGCCGCGCGACCGCATCCGCGGGGAGTCCGGCCTGATCCTGCGCACCGAGAAGTCGGTGCTGTTCGTCATCCCGTGGGGCCGGCACTGGATCATCGGCACGACCGACACCGACTGGTCGTTGTCCAAGGACCACCCTGCGGCGAGCCGCAGCGACATCGACTACCTCCTCGAGCACGTCAACTCGGTGCTCGTCGAGCCGCTGACGCACGACGACGTCGAGGGCGTCTACGCCGGGCTGAGGCCGTTGCTGGCCGGTGAGGACGAGGCGACGAGCAAGTTGTCGCGAGAGCACGCGGTCGGGACGAGCGTCAAGGGACTCGTCGTCATCGCCGGCGGCAAGTACACGACCTACAGGATCATGGCCAAGGACGCCGTCGACGCGGCCGTCCACGGCATGTCGTCGCTGCTCGACCGCAGGGTGCCGGACTCGTGCACCGAGGACGTGCCGCTGCTCGGTGCCGACGGCTACGAGGCGATGTGGAACCAGCGCCAGATGCTCGCCGCGTCCAGCGGACTGGGCGTCGGCCGGGTCGAGCACCTCCTGCACCGTTACGGCTCGCTGACGCTCGAGCTGCTCGACCTGATCGCCGAGCGCCCGGACCTCGGCCAACCCTTGACGGGAGCGGACGACTACCTCCGCGCCGAGATCGTCTACGCCGCGACGCACGAGGGCGCGCGCCACCTCGACGACGCGATCGCGCGCCGTACGCGCATCTCGATCGAGACGTTCGACCGTGGCACCGACGTCGCGGTCGAGGTCGCCGAGCTGATGGCCGGCGTCCTCGGCTGGACCAAGGCGCAGCGTGACAACGAGGTCGATCACTACCTCAAGCGAGTCGAAGCCGAGCGGGAGAGCCAGACGATGCCCGACGACGAGACCGCCGACGCCGCCCGCATGGGTGCCGAGGACGTCGTGCCGATCGCGACGACCAGGACCAAGGCGAAGACCGGCTGATGGCCCAGGAGACCGTCGCGGACTACGACGTCCGCTCACCGGCGTCGCGCACCTTGCTGACCGTGATCAGCACGATCCTCACCGTCGTGCTGCTCGGCGGCCTCGTGCTCGGCGCCTCGCTCGTGAAGCGAGACACGCGCATCGCCACAGCCGATGTCGAGCTCGGAGACGTGTCCCAGCTCGTGGTCAACGCCGGATCGGCGAACGTACGCCTGGTCGAGGGCGAGGAGGGTGTGGTCCGCATCCGCTCGCGCATCACCTCGGGCCTGCAGAAGACCACCTACCAGCTGGGTCGCCGCGGCGACGAGATCAAGATCGTCTCCGCGTGCAAGACCTGGTTGTCGCCGGGCTGCGGGGTCTCGACCACGCTCGAGGTGCCCAAGGGCATGCCGGTCGTCGTGAAGTCGACGTCGGGCAACGTCAGGGCCGACTCGCTGTCCGAGGGATCCCTCACGGTGCGGTCGGGGAGCGGCGACATCACGGTCGCGGACCTCAGGGTCGACGAGCTCGACGCCAAGACCGGCTCGGGCGACATCAACGCGACGTTCGCGACGCAGCCGTTCGGGCTCAAGGTCAACACCACGAGCGGTGACATCCGGGCCACGGTGCCCGCAGGCAAGCGCGCGTACGCCGTCATGGTCTCGTCCAAGTCCGGCGACATCTCCAACACCCTCGACGGCGAGGTCACCAACTCGATCTCCGTGGCGGACGCCGGCAAGGGTTTCGTCCGGGCCATCACCAACAGCGGCGACATCCGCCTGGCCAACCAATGACAAGACCCCCGGTCCTTGCGGAACCGAGGGTCTTCGTGGGGTGGACGACGGGACTTGAACCCGCGGCCACCGGCACCACAAGCCGGTGCTCTACCAACTGAGCTACGCCCACCACGCGTGCCGGGCATACGCCCGACACGGCGTCAGGAAGTCTAACGCAGGCCTGACCCGGTTCAGACCGTAGCCCGGCCTTCGCCGGTCAAGGATCCGGCGACCTCGGCCGCGATGGCCTTGGCCGTGTCGCTGTCGATGCCGGGATCCGGGGTGAAAACCGCGCGGCGGTAGTAGCGCAGCTCCTCGATGCTCTCCTGAATGTCGACGAGAGCTCGGTGGTGACCCGCCTTGGCCGGGGCCGCGAAGTAGGCCCGGGGGAACCACTGACGGGCCAGCTCCTTGATCGACGAGACGTCGATGACGCGGTAGTGGAGCCAGCCCTCGAGCTCGGCCATGTCGCGAGCGAGGAACGAGCGGTCGGTGCCGATCGTGTTGCCGGCCATGGGCGCCTTGCCGGGCTCCTTGACGAACTCGCGGACGTAGGCCAGCACCTGCTCCTCGGCGTCGCGCAGGCTCAGACCGCCGTCGAGCTCGGTGATCAGGCCCGAGCTGGTGTGCATGTCACGGACGAAGTCGTTCATCTGCTCGAGCGCAGCCTGCGGAGGCTTGACGATGAGGTCGATCCCGTCGCCCAGGACGTTGAGGTCGTAGTCGGTCACCAGAGCGGCCACCTCGACCAATGCATCGGTCTCGAGCGAGAGTCCGGTCATCTCGCAGTCGATCCACACCAGCTTGTCATTCACGCGCTGAACACTAGTACGCCCGTCAGACGCGGCATGTCGACACTGTGCTTCGTGCGGGCCGGTAGGGTCTGATGGAACCTTCAACGAGCGAGCCGCGTTGGTCACGATGGTGACCGCCCGACCCAGGAGAAATCAGTGAGCAACGAACGTCAGCAGCGTGCCGCCCGTGCGGAGCAGATGCGCAAGGAGCGCGAGAAGGCAGACCGCAAGCAGCGCAACGTGATCACTGTCGGGATCGTCGTCGTCGTGGTGGCCCTGATCGCGGTGGCCGGTTTCGCCGTCAAGAGCGCGCAGGACGGCAACACCGACTCCACCAAGCTCGTCTACCCGGCTCACACCGACAAGTCGACGTTCGGATTCGACTACACCGCCGCTGACGCCGGCGGCAAGGCCGGCGCCGATCCGGTCAAGGTCGTGCTGACCGAGGACTTCCAGTGCCCCGTGTGCAAGGCGTTCGAGGAGCAGACCGGCGCATTCCTCGACGACCTGGTCAAGAAGGGCGAGATCACGATCGACTACCGCCCGATCAGCTTCCTCGACCGCTCGAGCGCCAACGAATACTCGAGCCGGGCCGCCAACGCCGCGATGTGCGTGCTCAACGAGGGCGGTGTCGAGGACTACAAGAAGTACCACGACCTCCTCTACTCCAAGCAGCCCGCGGAGCAGACCGCCGGGCCGGAGGATGCTGAGCTGATCTCCGACGCCAAGCAGGTGGGTGTCACCGGCATCGACAGCTGCATCCGCAAGAAGGTCTACGGACCGTGGCTCGACAAGGCGTTGGACAAGGCGCAGTCCGAGGGATTCCAGGGCACCCCGTGGGTCCGGATCGACGGCAAGGACGTCAAGTCGCCGACAGCGGACGCCATCCAGAAGGCGATCGACGCCGCCAAGAAGTCCTGACCCATGGCTTCCGCTTCCGACCGCAAGCAACGCGCCGAACGCGCGGAGCAGATGCGGAAGGAGCGGGAGAAGGCCGATCGCAAGCAGCGCAACGTCATCACGATCGCGATCTCCGTCGTGATCGTGGCGCTGATTGCCATCGGCGCATGGGCGGTGTCGTCGGCGGGCGAGGATGACAAGCCCGTGGGCCCGCTGGTCAAGCCGGCGCACACCGACTCGAGCTTTGGCTTCGACTACACGGCAGCCGACGCCGGGGGCACGGCAGGCGCCGACCCGGTTCGGGTCGTGCTCTACGAGGATTTCCAGTGCCCGGTCTGCAAGTCGTTCGAGGAGCAGAACGGCGCGTTCCTCGACGACCTCGTCAAGAAGGGCGAGATCACGATCGAGTACCGGATGTTCGCGTTCCTCGACTCCAAGAGCTCGACTGAGTACTCCACGCGGTCGGCGAGTGCTGCCATGGCGGTCCTCGACAAGGGCGGTGTCGCGGCGTTCAAGAAGTTCCACGACCTCCTCTACGCCAACCAGCCCCCTGAGGGTGGGGACGGCCTGCCCGACGCGACGCTGATCGACCTGGCGAAGCAGGCGGGCGTCACCGGCATCGATGCGGACGTGAAGGACCAGACGTACGCCCCGTGGGTCCGCAAGGCCAAGGATGCAGCATTCGACGACGGCTACACAGGGACGCCGACCGTCGTCATCGACGGCAAGCCCGTTCCGGCGACCCAGGCCGACATCAGCGCCGCCATCGCGGCAGCGAAATAGCTACAGCGTGCGGCCGAGGGCGTAGCCGAGCGATGCTGCGGCGACGCTGAGCAGCAGCATGCCGACGGCATTGGCCGTCGCGGCCCGGTAGCGACCGTCGAGAGCCAGATGCACCGACTCGACGCTTGCGGTGCTGAACGTCGTGTAGCCGCCGAGGAAGCCCGTGCCCAGGACGGTGTGCCAGGTGTCATCCGCACCGAGCCCCACCACGAGCCCGAGCAGCAGCGATCCGCTGATGTTGATCAGATGGGTCGACCAGGGGAGCCGCGACGAGACTCGGGGGCGCAACCAGGCGTCGAGCGACCAGCGGGTGCCGGCGCCGAGCCCCCCGGCAAGTGCCATCAGCAGCGTCGTCATCGAGCCACCGCACGGCCAGCCGCGACGCCGGCGAACGCCGCCATGAGTCCCGCGACGACGCTGCACACGGCATACGTCACGCCGAGCGCCACGTGGTCCCCACGCAGGAGGGTGTCGGTCTCGACGGCCAGCGCGCTGTAGGTCGTGTAGCCGCCGAGGAAGCCCGTGCCGAGCAGCAGCCGCAACCGATTGGCGGCCGCGCTGTGATCGCGTACGAGGAGCACCGCCAGCAGCGCTCCGAGGGCGAACGAGCCGGTGACGTTGACCAGGAACGTCGCCAGGGGGAAGAGCCGGTCGCCGTCGAGTGCCTCGGCGATGCCGTGGCGGCTCAGGGTGCCCGCGGCGCCACCGATGACGACGAGAGCGAAGGACCTCACCCCTCCATTAGACCGTGCAGCAGGCTGACGGCGATCGCCGCCATGACGACGGCGATCAGTGCATCGAGGACGCGCCACGCAGCAGGCTTCGCAAAGAGCGGACGCAGCAGCCGCGCACCGAAGCCCAGGGCCGAGAACCAGACGATCGAACCGAGGGCGGCTCCGGCGCCGAACCACCAGCGATCGTCGCCGTGGGTGCCCGCCACGGAGCCCAGCAGCAGGATCGTGTCGAGGTAGACGTGGGGGTTGAGCCAAGTCAGTGCGACGGCGGTGGTCACGGTCGGCCACAGCGACGTGGCGGCCCCGGAGGTCTCGGCGTCGAGCTCGCCGGGATGCAGCGCCCGGCGGCCGGCGATCACGGCGTACGTCAGGAGGAAGGCGGCACCCCCGATCCGCATGGTGTCGAGCAGCCACGGCGCCAGCTCCAGCAGGCTTCCGATGCCGGCGATGCCCAGCGCGATCAGCACGACGTCCGAGATCGCGCAGATCAGGACCACGGCGAGGACGTGCTCGCCGCGCAGGCCTTGGCGCAGGACGAATGCGTTCTGCGCGCCGATCGCGACGATGAGCGACAGGCCGAAGCCGGCCCCGGCAAGGGCGGCGACGAGAGTGGCGTGGTCCATGGCTCCATCCAACGTCCTCCTGGGCCATAAGACCAGTTCATGTTTTGAATGATGCATTAGCATTGCTGATGTGGCAGACGTCGACCTCTCCCAGCTCCGCGCCCTCGCGGCCGTCGTCGACGAGGGATCGTTCGACGCCGCGGCGGCGGCTCTGCACCTGACGCCGTCAGCAGTCAGCCAACGCATCAAGGCCCTCGAGCAGTCCGCGGGTCGCGTCCTCGTCCGCCGCACCAAGCCGACGGAAGCGACGGAAGCCGGGCACGCGTACCTCCGCCTGGCCCGCCAGGTCGAGGCGCTCGTCCAGGACGTACGTGTCGAGATCGATCCGGCCGAGCAGCGGCCTCCGACCATTCCGCTGGCGGTCAACGGCGACTCGCTGGCGACCTGGGTGCTGCCGGCCCTCGCATCGCTGGCCGGCACGGCCTACTTCGACGTACGGCGTGAGGACGAGGGCCGCACGGCCGAGCTGTTGCGCTCGGGCACCGTCATGGCGGCGATCACGTCGGACGCCGCGCCTGTGCAGGGCTGCCGGTCGACCCGCCTCGGCACGATGCGCTACCGGCCGGTGGCAGCCCCGGACTACGTGGCCGAGTGGTTCGCGGACGGGGTCGACGCAGCGAGCCTGTCGCGTGCGCCGGTCGTGGTGTTCGACCGCAACGACGACCTCCAGGACGCCTACCTCCGACAGCGCAGTCGTCGACGGCTGGCCCCGCCCCGGCACCACATCCCGGCCTCGTCCCAGTTCGCCGACGCGATCGCGCTCGGGCTGGGTTGGGGAATGCTTCCCAAGGAGCAGTACGAGGAGCGCGAGCGGGCCGGCCTGCTCGTCGACCTCGATCCTGGCCGGCACGTCGACGTCACGCTGCACTGGCAGCAATGGGCGTTGCAGACCCCCGCTCTCGAGGCCACGGCCCGGGCGATCCGGGAAGCCGCCGCCGAGCACCTGACGTGAGGCGAACCTGGTGGTAATGTCAAGTCACTACCACTGAGGAGCGCGATGAGCCTCGAAGAGATGCTCGACCACCTGCTCGAACCGCATGCCGTCGACACCGACGACGCGGGTGACCGTCTGGTGGCGCTCCGCCTGGCGGACGACTGGGGAGTCGGCGTCCGGCTCCACCGCCGCGGCACTCATCGGCAGTGGAACGTCCGTGAGGTCACGCTTCGACTGCTCGACCCAGACTCCGGCATCACCGGCAACGACGTACGCGAGCTGCCCCTGGGGTCACTGCTGTCCGAGGCCAAGAGGCTCGCCACCAAGGACTCTCTCGCGGCATTTCCGCCTGCGCCGAGACTGAACCTCGCCGACCTGCTGGAGCAGAGCGGCGGCACGTTCGGCAGCGGCGACGACGCGCTGGCCGCTCTCGCCCTGGAGTACGTGTCGCTGGTCGAGTCGGGCGTGCGCACGCCCTCCAAGGCCTTGGCGGAGCGCTTCGGTGGCGCCGCCGGCACCTGGACCAACCGGGTCGCGGAGTCGCGTAGGCGGGGATTCCTCACGCCGGTCGAGCGCGGTGAGGCGGGGGGAGCGCTGACTCCCAAAGCGCTCTCGGCGCTGGGGCTGCGCCACGACTGATCAACCGAAGAAGTCGACCAGCACGGGCGCCAGCGCGTCCGGCGCCACGTCGTGGGTCTGCCCCTCGAGGGTCTGGTGCTCGGCGTTCGGAAGTGCAGCGGCAGTCGCCTTCGCCGCCTGCTGGAGACTGTCCGGACTCGCGCTGCCGCTCAGCAGCAGCGACCGCGTCGTGATGGCGCCTGCGAGCTCGCGGGGCACCCGGCTGCCGTCGAGCAGCTGGTCGTCGTACGCGAGGGTCGGCGCGATCGCCTCGAACCTGACCCAACCCGGTCCCGCGCGCATGCCGTCGATCACCTGCGACGGGATGCCCACCCGGGTCATGAACAGCGCGATCGCACCGCCCCGGTCGCCGGCCGCGAGCAGCTCGTGTAGGCGAGCCGTGTAGTCGGCGCTGGCTTCATCTCCCTCGCCTTCGGCGACGTACGGCGGCTCGTACAGGGCGAGTCCGGTGATCCGCGCATCCGCGGCTGCCGTCGTCAGTGCCAACGCGCCGCCGGACGACATCGCGTAGACGTACGCCTCGCCGCCCGCCGCGTCGATCAGTGCGGTCAGGTCCTCGACCTCACGTTCCACCGCGTACGGCGCGGTGTCGGCGCTCTCGCCACGACCGCGGCGGTCGTACGTGAACACCGTGAAGTGGTCCGCGAGCCGTTCCGCGAGGGCATCCATCGGTCCGGCGCGGCGGAAGCACATGGCGCCGTCGACCAGGACGATCGGCGGCCCGGAGCCGATCCGGTCGTACGCGATGGTCGTGCCGTCGGCAGAGGTGAGCTGGGGCATGTCGGTCTCCTGTCTGTCACTGCTCGGGATCGAGCGAGGCGAGGTAGGTGTCCAGCCGGTCGAGGCTCGTCCGGAACCCGGCCTGCGCCTCGGCGCTGAGGTAGGCCTGCGGCACATTGGTCTGGTGCGTCACGGCCTCGGTGCGGCCGTCGCCCAGGTCGATGAAGGTGATCTCGGTGCGCATGCCGCCCTCGACCCCGGCCTCGACCCAGACAAGCCGCTCCGGGCGGCTGACCTCCGCGTACACCGCCTTCATCGTGTACGCGCTGCCGTCGGCGTCGTTGACCATCGTGGTCTCGAAGGCGCCGCCGGGCCGCAGGTCGACTGTGATCCCGTCGAGAGGTGTCGTCGTGCCGGTCGGGCCCCAGAAGCGGGCGAGGTGCTCCGGCGTCGTCATGCAGTCGAAGAGGCGCTCCGGTGACGCCGTGTGCACCCGGCTGAACCTCATCTCGCCGGTCTCGGTCATGACGTCTCTTCCGGCAGGGTCGCGAGGTGTTCGGCCAGTCGGTCGTGCCGTTCGGCCCAGATCCTGCGATGGCCCTCGATCCAGCCGACCGCTTCCTCGAGCTGGTCGGCGTCGAGGCGGCACGGCCGGGACTGGGCACTCCTCGTCCGCGAGATCAGGTGGGCGCGTTCCAAGACCTTGAGGTGCTTGGACACCGCCTGCTGCGACATCGCGAAGGGTTCGGCGAGCTGGCTGACAGTGGCCTCGCCCTCGGTGAGTCGCGTCAGGATCGCGCGTCGGGTCGAGTCGGCAAGCGCCGCGAACACGAGGTCGAGGTCCTCTTCCATGACGGTCATGTTGTGAGCGTATCCGCAACCGTACGGTTGCACAACCTTAAGGTTGGATACGCGTCAGGTCCTGTCGTGTCGGGCGAGCAGGCTGTCGAGCTTGCTGAACGACTGCATCCAGAAGTCGCGGCTCGTGGCCTCCGCCTCACGCGGACACGGTCCGGCGCGCAGCTCGACCCGGGTGCCACCCTTCTCGTCGAAGAACCCGAGGCTGACGGTGAACGGCGGTGCACCCTCGAACGCCGGGATGCCGGTCACCTGCTCCTGGCCGACGAGCCGTTCGTTCTCCACGACCTCGGTGTACGTCGTGTCGACCGTCCAGCTCATCGAGCCGCTGTAGGTCGCCATCGTGAGCGTGCGGTGGCCGCCGGGCCTGACGTCGATCGACAAGGTGCCGGGCACGACGAAGGCGGCGAACGGCCCGAACCACTCGGTGAGCTCGTGCTCGTCGACGAAGGCGCGATAGACGCGGTCCCGCGAGGCGTCGAGGTGCCGGTGGATGTCGATCACCAGCTGCACATCCATGCGAGCCCTGCCTCGGTACCCCCGACCTGTCGTCGTACGGTCGACGATACGCCCGGGGGTGGACCAGCGCTGGCTGGCATTCGTTCTGAGAGGTCACGTGAGCTTGGCGCGCCCGGCAGGACTCCGTCGGGCGCTGAGCGCCCTCCTCCCCGAATCCTGGACGCCGNNNNGGTTGGGGAATGACCTCACGTAGCGTTGGCGCGCCCGGCAGGACTCCGTCGGGCGCTGAGCGCCCTCCTCCCCGAATCCTGGACGCCG
>NZ_LMDH01000001.1:2742851-3874254 GCF_001425755.1 Aeromicrobium sp. Root344
CATTCGTTCTGAGAGGTCACGTGAGCTTGGCGCGCCCGGCAGGATTCGAACCTGCGACCTAGAGATTAGAAGGCTCTTGCTCTATCCGGCTGAGCTACGGGCGCCCGGGTCGTGAAACCCGCACCAAGCCTATCGGCGTACGTCGACCAGCCGGCGGACCCGGCTTCGGGTCTCGCGTCATGCCCTACGATTTGCGGGTGACAGAAGCGACTGCCGCCGCGACCCCAGCCGCGCTGCCCAAGTACTCCGAGGCAATCCGTCAGCGTGGCCGCACCGCACTGATCGTCATCTTCGTCGTGGTCGCGATCGCCGGAGTCCTCGGCGCAGCATGGATCGCCTGGCGGGGGAGCGACGGCGACGCCGCCGGCTCCACGTTGTCGATCGGCTACGCGCTGATCCCGCTGCCGCTGCTCTGGCTCGTCTACTGGTGGCTCGACCGATACGAGCCCGAGCCGAGGCGCTACAAGTTCGCGGCCTTCGTGTGGGGTGGGGTCGTCGCAGTCGCGATCGCCCTCACCCTCGAGCTCTCGATCCAGGAGATCTGGGACCTCAGCGACAAGCAGATGGCCTCGTTCATCGCACCGATCGTCGAGGAACCCGCCAAGTGCCTGTTCCTCGTCCTCACGTTCACCCGGGCACGCCGGGTCATCGACGGATATCTCGACGGACTGATCTACGCCGGCATCGTCGGCATCGGCTTCGCGTTCGTCGAGAACATCGGCTACTACGCCAGCAGCTACCTCGGCTCGCCCGACATCCAGGTGGCCGGCGCCGAAGGTGCCACGGCCACGTTCGTCGTCCGTGGGCTGTTCAGCCCGTTCGCGCACCCGCTGTTCACCTCGGCGTTCGGCATCGCCGTCGGGCTGGCCGCGGCTCGCCGGTCCAAGACCATGAAGGTCCTGATCTGCACGCTCGGCCTGGTCGTCAGCGCCGGACTGCACGGTCTCTGGAACGGCTCGCTGAGCTACGGCGGCGGCGTCGGCTTCGTGCTGGCCTACCTCGCGCTGGGCGTCGTGCTCGTCGGCCTCGCCGTGCTCGCGATCATCGTGCGCAGCAGGCAGGTCCGCATCCTCGAGCGATCCCTCTCCTACGTGGCACAGCGTGGCTGGATCCATCCGGCTGAGATTCCCTACCTCTCACGGTTCGGCTACCGCAAGGCCGCGCGCCGCTACGCCAAGAGCCACGACGGCAAGGTCGCGGCCCAGGTCGTCAAGCGATACCAAGGCCTCGCGACCGAGATGGCGTTCCTGCACGACGGCCTGATGAGTGGTCGGCAGATCCCACGAGGCGTCGAGCGCACGTACGCGCTGCTCGACGCGATGTACGAGCTGCGGCCGATGTTGCGATTCCCGCCGGCTCTGCAGAGCACCGGCCGTCACTCCTGACTCCTGCGTAGCACGAGGCGTGGCGGCGAAGTGCCCCCTCGTCCACTAATCTGTGCAGAGACCCGCATTGCGCACAGACCACCGTCGACGAGAGGAGCACCCAGTGGCCAGCGAACACGCTTCGGCCGAGCTCCTTGGCGCGATGAGCAAGCTCCTGACCAGCGTTCGTGACATCTCGCTGCGCCTCGAGGTCGACGGCGTCGACGAGGCCCGCCGCACGCAGGCCAAGGTCGCCGATCAGCTGTCCGACTACGTCCTGCCGCGCCTCGTCCAGCTCGACGCGCCCCTGCTGACGGTGGTCGGTGGCTCGACCGGTGCCGGCAAGTCGACGTTGGTCAACTCGCTGGTGGGGGAGCGGGTCACGGAGTCCGGCGTCCTCCGGCCGACCACCCGGTCGCCGGTCCTGGTGCACAACCCGGACGACGCCGAGTGGTTCCTGCCCGACCGCATCCTGCCCGACCTGCCGCGCACCAACGTGCCGAGCAACGACACGTACGCGTTGCGGTTGGCGACCTCGGACAAGATCCCACGGGGGCTCGCGATCCTCGACGCGCCCGATGTCGACTCGATCGACCAGGGCAACCGCGAGCTCGCCGCCCAGCTCCTCGCCGCCGCCGACCTGTGGCTCTTCGTCACCTCGGCGGCGCGCTATGCCGACCAGGTTCCGTGGGACTACCTCCGCCAGGCGGCCGAGCGCAGCACCTCGGTCGCGGTGGTCCTCGACCGCACGACGTCCGACGCCGTCCTCGAGGTGCGTGGACACCTCGCCCGCATGATGACGTCCCGCGGACTGTCCGACTCGCCGCTCTTCACGGTGCCCGAGTCAGGCGTCGACGCGGACGGCCTGCTGCCGCGCGAGGCGGTCTCGCCGATCGTCGTGTGGCTGCACGAGCTCGCCGCCGATCCGGCCGCCCGCAAGATGGTCATGGCCCGCACGCTCGACGGTGCCGTGCGCCACGTCGTCCTGCGCACGCACGACGTCGCCGACGCGATGGACGCGCAGATCGCGGCCTCCGAGGTCATGCACGGCGACATCGACACGATCTATCGCAAGGCGCTCGAGACCTTCACGGTCCAGGTCAGCGACGGCACGGTGCTCAAGGGCGAGGTGCTCGCGCGCTGGCAGGAGTTCGTCGGCACCGGTGAGCTGCTGCGTTCGGTCGAGGAGAAGGTCACCCGCATCCGCGACCGCTTCGTCGACGGCGTGACCGGCAAGCGCACGCGCTCCACCGAGGTCGTCGAGGCCATCGAGACCGGCGTCCAGATGTTGCTGGTCGAGCACGCCGAGGCCGCCGCCGAGGTCGCCTCCCGCGCCTGGGCCGACACTCCGGCCGGCCGCACGCTGCTCGACGCCAACCGAGGCATCGACCGGGCGTCGCGCGACTTCCGGGTCCGCGCCCAGCGCATGGTCCACGACTGGCGGCAGGCCGTGCTCGAGCTCGTACGCGTCGAGGGTGCCGACAAGCGCATGACCGCGCGGTTCCTCGCGTTCGGGGTCAACGGCATCGGGGTGGCGCTGATGATCGTGATGTTCTCGCGCAACGGGAAGGGCGAGGAGGCCGGCGGCACCGCGGCCCTGGGCCACAAGCTCCTCGACGCGATCTTCGGCGAGGAGGTCGTCGCGAGCCTGGCGGCGCGCGCCCAGGCCGACCTCGAGTCACGCGTCGCAGCACTGTTCGAGGGTGAGATGCAGCGGTTCCTCGACCTCGTCGAGTCGCCCGACACCATCAAGGCACACCAGGCCGTCCTCCGTGAATCTGCCCGTCAGGCCGAATACGCTCGGCATGCCGACTTCCTGAACGGAGAGACGACGTCATGACAGCGCCGAGCGACGCCGCCGAAGCAGTGTTCGGCGGCGGCCGGAACGATGTCGCGAAGCGGCTCGACGGCCTCACGCAAGCGGTCGAGGCGAGTCGCGGTCGCATCGACGGCGAGATCCTCGCGCCGGCCGAGATGCTGTCGGGCCGCGCGGCCGAGCGCCTCAAGCTGTCCGGCGACCACACGATCGTCGCGCTGGCAGGCGCCACCGGGTCGGGCAAGTCGTCGCTGTTCAACGCTTTGACCGACCTCGAGCTCGCCGGGGTCGGCGTACGCCGCCCCACGACGTCATGGGCCTTGGCCTGCGCCTGGGGTCCCGACGGCGCACAGGGACTGCTGGAGTGGATGGGCATCCCGGCACGCCACCAGGTCTCCCGCATGAGCATGCTCGACCACTCCGACGAGGACACCAAGCTCGACGGCCTCGTGCTGCTCGACCTGCCCGACCACGACTCGACCGAGGTGTCGCACCATCTCGAGATGGATCGCCTGATCAAGTACGCCGACCTCCTGGTGTGGGTGCTCGACCCCCAGAAGTACGCCGACGCGGCGATCCACGACCGCTACATCCGGCCCATGGCGTCCTACGCCGACGTCACCCTCGTCGTGCTCAACCAGATCGACCGCATCCCGTTCGAGCAGCGTGAGCGGGCACTGACCGACGTCAGGCGCATCCTCGCCGACGAAGGGCTGCCCGACGTCACGGTGGTCGGCGTGTCCGCGACCCGCGGTGACGGCGTCGAGGACCTCAAGCGCGAGATGGCGAGCCGCATCCGGGCCAAGTCCGCGGCGAAGTCGCGGCTCGCGTCCGACATCTCCGCCGCGGCGAGCGTCATCGCCCAGGTCGGCGGCACGAGCGAGACGCCCGGCCTGTCGCCGGTCGACCGTGACGCGCTCGACGACGCACTCGTCGAGTGCGCGGGTGTGCCGCAGATCGTCGACGCGGTGTCCTGGTCGACCCGCCGTCGTGCCGCGCAACGCACCGGATGGCCGGTGACCCGTTGGCTCGGCCGGCTCCGCAAGGACCCGCTCGCGGAGCTGGGCCTCGGCGACGACCTGTCGATGTCGGCACTCGCGCGCGCGGCGGTTCCCGAGACCGGCAACGTCCAGCGCGCCAACGCCGAGCTCGCGATCCGTGACGCCGCCGAGAAGGCTTCGGTCGGCCTCGAACGACCGTGGCGCGATGCGATCCGCGACGCCTCCAACCCGCCGGGCGACGACATCATCGACGCGCTCGACCGAGCGATCCACGAGACCAGCCTCGGCGTGGCTCGCCCGGCCGTCTGGTGGCGCATCGTCCAGGTGCTCCAGCTCCTGTTGTTCGTCGCGATGGTCGGTGGACTGGTGTGGCTCGCCGCGCAGGGCATCCAGCAGCTCGTGTCGTTCGACCTGCCCGACCTCGGCAAGATCGGCGGTGCGCCGATGGCGGCCGTGGTCGCGGGCGGATCCCTGGTCGCGGGCCTTGTCCTCGCTGCCCTGTCCAGCCTCGCGTCACGCATCGGCGGTCGTCGCAAGGCCAGGCGTGCCGACCACCAGCTCCGTGACGCGATCGACCGGGTCACGGCCGAGCGGGTCATTGCGCCGATCCAGGCCGAGCTCGACTCCTACGCCGCATACCGGTCGGGCATCCTCGCGGCCCTGGGCTGATCCACAGCCTGCTCGAGGCCGGTGGCCGGTCCACAGGGCGTGTGGCGGGCCTGTCGTCGCGCTCCCGCAGACGCGAGTGTGGTGCTCCTCATCTGCGAAGGAGATCTCCATGTCCAACGACAACACCATGACGTTCCACGGCCGCGTCGGCACCAAGGTCGAGCTGCGCGAGGGCGCCGTGCCGTGGGTCCTGTTCCGCGTCGCGTCGACGCCCAGCTACTTCGACCAGGCGACCCGCACGTGGCGCGACCTCGAGACGATCTGGGTCTCGGTCAAGGCCTGGCGCACCCTGGCCCAGAACGTCGCCGACTCGCTCGAGGTGGGAGACCCGATCGTCGTGATCGGCAAGATGCGCACCGAGAAGTGGACGACGCAGGACGGCGAGCCGCGCGAGAGCACGGTGCTCGAGGCCAACCTGATCGGCCACGACCTGACGTGGGGTGTCACCAAGCTGCAGCGGGTCGACCGCCAGGCTCCGACCGCCGCGCGCGAGGACACCGGCGCAGCCTTGGCCGCGCTCGAGGGAGAGCAGGTCGAGGCCCCGGCTGCCTGATCCGATTCGTCCGGCTGGGCCCGGATCTATAGGCTTGTCCATATGGCCGATTACGTCTTCACCCTCCGCAACGTCCGCAAGAAGCTCGGCGAGAAGGTCGTGCTCGACGACGTCACGCTGTCGTTCCTCCACGGCGCCAAGATCGGCGTCGTCGGCCCCAACGGCACCGGCAAGTCGACGCTGTTCAAGATCATGGCCGGCATCGTGCAGACCGACAACGGCGACGCCATCAAGGACCCCGACGCGACGGTCGGCATCCTGCTTCAGGAGCCGCCGCTGACCGAGGGCCGGACGGTGCTCGAGAACGTCGAGGAGGCCGTCGGCGAGATCAAGGCCAAGATCGACCGGTTCAACAAGATCAGCGAAGAGCTGGCCGACCCGGACGCCGACTACGACACGCTGCTCCCCGAGATGGGTGAGCTGCAGACCGACCTCGACCACGCCAACGCCTGGGACCTCGACTCCCGCTTGGCCCAGGCGATGGACGCGCTCCGGTGCCCGCCACCCGACGAGCTCGTCGATCACCTCTCCGGTGGTGAGCGGCGCCGCGTCGCGCTGTGCAAGCTGCTCCTCGAGCAGCCGGACCTCCTGCTGCTCGACGAGCCCACCAACCACCTGGACGCCGAGAGCGTGCTGTGGCTCGAGCAGCACCTCGCGTCCTACCCGGGCGCCGTCCTGGCGATCACCCACGATCGATACTTCCTCGACAACGTCGCCGAGTGGATCCTCGAGCTCGACCGTGGCAAGACGCACCCCTACGAGGGCAACTACTCGACCTATCTCGAGACCAAGCAGGCGCGTCTCGTGGTGGAGGGCAAGAAGGACGCCAAGCGCGCCAAGATCCTCGCCAAGGAGCTCGAGTGGGTGCGCTCCAACGCCAAGGCCCGCCAGGTCAAGAACCAGGCACGCCTGAGCCGCTACGAGGAGATGGCCGCCGAGGCCGAGCGTGGCCGCAAGCTCGACTTCGAGGAGATCAACATCCCCGCCGGGCCGCGCCTCGGTGACGTCGTGCTCAACGCCAAGGACCTGCACAAGAGCTTCGGCGACCGTGAGCTGTTCGACGGCCTCACGTTCGACCTGCCGCGCGCCGGCATCGTCGGCGTCGTCGGTCCCAACGGCGTCGGCAAATCGACGCTGTTCCGCATGATCGTGGGGGAGGAGAAGCCCGACGAGGGCTCCCTCGAGGTCGGCCAGACGGTCAAGATCTCCTACGTCGACCAGGGTCGCGGCGGCATCGACAACAACCTCAACATCTGGCAGCTCGTGTCCGGTGAGCTCGACTTCATCAAGGTCGCCAACTACGAGGTACCGAGCCGCGCCTATGTCGCCTCGTTCGGCTTCAAGGGTCCGGACCAGCAGAAGAAGGTCGGCGTGCTGTCAGGCGGCGAGCGCAACCGGCTCAACCTGGCGCTGACGCTCAAGATGGGCGGCAACCTGCTGCTGCTGGACGAGCCGACCAACGACCTGGACGTCGAGACGCTGCAGTCCCTCGAGGACGCGCTGCTGGACTTCCCCGGCTGCGCCGTCGTGGTCTCGCACGATCGCTGGTTCCTTGATCGCGTCGCCACCCACATCCTCGCGTGGGAGGGCAACGCCGAGACGCCGGCTCGCTGGTTCTGGTTCGAGGGCAACTTCGCCGACTACGAGGTCAACAAGGTCGAGCGCCTCGGCGAAGAGGCGGCGCGCCCGCACAGCGTGACCTACCGGAAGCTGACCCGCGACTAGAAGTTCTTGCCGTGGAGCTGCTCCACGACGTTCTGCATGATGCGGCCCATCGCGATGAAGTCCTCGGCGTCGGCATTCTCGATGAGGTAGTCGTGGACGCCCTGGACGTGCGTGTGGGCAGCCGCCTCGAGCACGCTGAAGCCGTGATCGGTCAGCACGGCGGACACGCCACGACCGTCCTCGGAGCACTGCCCGCGCACGACGATGTTCTCGCGCTCGAGCCGGGCGATCGTGTGGGTCACCCGGCTGCGGGAGTGGGCGACTGCGTCAGCCAGCTCCGCCATGCGGATCGACCGTCCGGGCGCCTCGGACAGACGCACGAGAATCTCGTACTCGGGCATCGACAGCCCGTGCGCAGCGCGCAGGTCGCGGTCGAGTCGATCCATCAGAACGGTGGTGCCGCCGAGGAACGCGCGCCAGATGCGCTGCTGCTCCTCGGTGAGCCACGGGGTGGCCGTCGTCGTCTCCATGTGATCCATCCTACTGTGTGAGACTGTTGATTGAATTTTCAACATTGTGCTAGAGTCTAACTTGTTGAAGGATCAACTACATACTTCGAGGAGAATTCATGAGCACCGCAACTGCAGTCAGCACCGGCACCTGGACGATCGACCCGACTCACACCGAGATCGGCTTCTCGGTCCGCCACCTGGTCAGCAAGGTCCGCGGCAAGTTCGAGGCTTTCGAGGGCACCATCGTGACCCACGATGACCTCACCGCTTCCTCGGTCAACGTCACGGTCGACCTCAACTCGATCAACACCGGCACCGCCGACCGCGACAACCACCTGCGTTCGGCCGACTTCTTCGAGGTCGAGAGCCACCCGACGATGACGTTCGTCTCGACCGGCATCGTCCAGAAGAGCGACACGGACTTCGTCGTCACCGGCGACCTGACGATCAAGGGCGTCTCCAAGCCCGTCGAGCTCGCAACCGAGTTCCTCGGCGAGGGCGGCGACCCGTGGGGCGGCACCCGCGTCGGCATCGAGGCCACGGCCGAGATCAGCCGCAAGGAGTTCGGCATCGACTTCAACATCCCGCTCGAGGGCGGCAAGGTCATGGTCGGCGACAAGATCTCGATCCACATCAACGCCGAGGCCGTTCTCCAGGCCTAGGTGCGCCGCGTCATCCTGACGGCCAGATCGGCATGCAGGCTGGCGAGCTGATCGCCGGAGCGTGACCCGCCCGGCTCGAACCATCGCACGAGATCGACGCCCAGGGACAGCAGCGAGAACGCGGTCCCCGGCACGTCATCGACATCCAGGACGCCCTGGCCGACACCGTCGGCCAGGGCGTCCTGCATCGTCTTCTCGATGCTGCGCCGGAAGGTCGCGACCTCGGCGCGGTGCTCGTCGCTCAGCGCGTGGTACTCGTACTGGACGATGCGGCCGACCCGGCTGTTGTCGGCGTGCCACAGGCTGAAGTCGTAGACCATCGACCGCAGTCGTTCGATGGGGTCGGTGCTCGACGCCGCCGCCTTGGTGATGACGTCGAGGGCGCTCCGGTGGCCCTCGATGCTGACCGTGAAGAGCAGGCTCTCCTTGGAGTCGTGGTGCACGTAGACCGCCGCGGGGCTCATGCCGGCGCGCGAGGCGATGTCGCGCGTCGTCGTGCCGGCGAACCCCTTCTCCGCGAACGCCTCGATCGCGGCGTTGATCAGCCGCTCACGTGCCGTGATGGTCGTCATGTCACCCCTCTTTCGGTTGACAGCATGACGGAGGGCTTGCATGCTAAGCAAGCGCTTAGCGCGTTTCCTCCCAGTTTCCCTGATCACGAAGGCAGTGCAGTGCGGCGGACGATCTACGACCAGGACCACGAAGCGTTCCGGGACTCGTGTGCGGCCTTCCTGGCCAAGCACGTGACCCCCAACCTCGAGACCTATCTCGAGGAGAAGGCGCTCCCGCGCGACTTCTGGCTCTCCGCCGGCGCCGAGGGCTTCCTCGGTCTGGAGATCCCCGAGGCGTTCGGTGGCGCGGAGGCCGGAGACTTCCGGTTCAACGCGATCTGGGCCGAGGAGCTCAGCAAGCTCAACGCTGCGCTCGCATCGTGCATGGCGATCCATGCCGACATCGCGGTGCCCTACATCGTCGACCTCGCGACGGACGAGCAGAAGCAGCGCTGGCTGCCCGGCTGCGCCACCGGTGAGATCCTGACGGCGATCGGCATGACGGAGCCCGGCGGCGGCTCGGACCTCGCCGCGCTCAAGACCACGGCGGTCCGCGACGGCGACGAGTGGGTCATCAACGGCTCCAAGACGTTCATCACCAACGGCTACTCCGCCGACCTGGTCCTGACCGCAGTGCGGACGTCGCCGGACAAGGGCGCCAAGGGCATCACCCTGTTCGGCCTGGAGGCGACCGACGAGGGCTTCAGCCGAGGCCGCAAGCTCGACAAGGTCGGGCAGAGCGAGGCCGACACGTCCGAGCTGTTCTTCGAGAACGTCCGGGTCGGCGACGACCGGATCATCGGCGAGGTCGACCGGGGCTTCATCTACATGATGGAACGGCTGCCCCAGGAGCGGTTGACGTGCGCGGTCTCCAACGTCGCGCATGCCAAACAGATCCTTGCCGAGACGATCCAGTACGCCCACGACCGGGTCGCGTTCAAGCAGCCGATCGGCAGCCTGCAGCACAACAAGTTCCTGCTCGCGGAGCTGGTGACCAAGATCGAGGTCGCCGAGGCGTACGTCGACCAGGTCGTGCTGGCCCACACCGACGGCGAGGCGACCGCGATCGACGCGGCCAAGGCCAAGTGGTGGTCGTCGGAGATCCAGAACGACGTCCTCGACCACTGCGTCCAGCTGCACGGGGGATACGGCTTCATGAACGAGTACCGTGTCGCGCGTGCGTGGCGCGATGCCCGCGTCAGCAAGATCTGGGCCGGATCCAACGAGATCATGAAAGAGCTCATCGGCCGCGACCTCGGATTCTGAGGCCGGACCACCCACCAGGAAGGCACGACACCATGCCCGAAGCAGTCATCGTCTCAACCGCACGTTCGCCCATCGGCCGAGCCGTCAAGGGATCGCTCAAGGACATGCGTCCCGACGACCTGTCCGTCCTGATGCTCGAGGCGGCCCTCGCCAAGGTCCCCGAGCTCGACCGTCGTGACATCGTCGACCTGCACCTGGGCGTCGGCCAGCCGGCCGGCGAGTCGGGCAACAACCTCGGTCGCATCGTTGCGGTTCAGGCCGGCATGGACCATGTGCCCGGCGTGACCGTCAACCGCTACTGCTCGTCGAGCCTGCAGACGACGCGCATGGCTTTCCACGCGATCAAGGCCGGTGAGGGCGACGTGTTCCTGTCGCTCGGAGTCGAGACCGTCAGCCGGTTCGCCAACGGCATGGCCGACATGGCGGCAGCGCACAACCCGCTGTTCGACGAGGCGGTCGGCCGTACGGACAAGCGCGCCCAGGGCGGCGCCGAGGCGTGGCACGACCCCCGCGAGGACGGCACGCTGCCCGACGCCTACATCGCGATGGGCCAGACGGCCGAGAACGTGCAGCAGCTCATCGGCATGAGCCGCCAGGAGCAGGACGAGTTCGGCGTACGCAGCCAGAACCTCGCCGAGAAGGCTCTCGCGGACGGCTTCTGGGCCAAGGACATCACGCCGGTCACGCTGCCCGACGGGACTGTCGTCAGCACCGACGACGGACCGCGCGCCGGCGTCACGTACGAGGCGGTGTCGCAGCTCAAGCCCGTCTTCCGCCCCGACGGCACGATCACGGCTGGCAACTGCTGTGCGCTCAACGACGGTGCCGCGGCCGTCGTCATCATGAGCGACACCAAGGCCAAGGAGCTGGGCCTCACCCCGCTCGCCCGCATCGTGTCCACGGGCGTCACGGGCCTCTCGCCGGAGATCATGGGCCTCGGCCCGGTCGAGGCGGTCAAGCAGGCGCTCGGCCACGCCGGCATGGGCATCGACGACATCGACCTGTTCGAGATCAACGAGGCGTTCGCGGTCCAGGCCCTCGGCTCGGCGCAGGCCCTCGGCATCGACATCGACAAGCTCAACGTCAACGGCGGCGCCATCGCGATCGGTCACCCGTTCGGCATGACGGGCGCGCGCATCACGAGCACCTTGATCAACTCGCTGCAGCACCACGACAAGCAGTTCGGCGTCGAGACCATGTGTGTCGGCGGCGGACAGGGCATGGCGATGGTGCTGGAGCGCCTGTCTTGAGCAAGCGCTTCGACGGCAAGGTCGCGATCGTCACCGGTGCGAGCCGGGGCATCGGCCTTGCCGTCGCCGAGCGGCTCGTGGCCGATGGTGCCCGCGTGTGCCTGACGGCGCGCAAGCCGGGGCCGCTGGCCGAGGCGGTCGAGTCGCTCGGTGGCCCCGACAACGCGATCTTCGTGGCGGGTGCCGCCGATGACACGGCCCACCAGGACGAGGCCGTCGCGACGACGATGGACGCCTTCGGGCGCATCGACTTCCTGGTCAACAACACCGGGATCAACCCGGCGTACGGCCGGATGATCGACATCGACCTCGAGGCCGCGGAGAAGATCTTCCGGGTCAACGTGGTCTCGTCGATCGCATGGGCGCAGAAGGTCTATCGCGCCTGGATGGAGGCCCACGGCGGCGCGATGGTCAACATCGCCTCGGTGGCGGGGCTCAAGCCGGCGCCGGGCATCGGGGTCTACGGTGCCTCGAAGTCCAGCGTGATCCACGTGACCGAGGAGCTGGCGGTCGAGCTCGGGCCGGACATCCGCGTCAACGCGGTGGCACCGGCCGTGGTCAAGACCAAGTTCGCGACGGCGCTCTACGAGGGCCGTGAAGAAGAGGTCGCGGCGGCGTACCCCCTCAAGCGGCTCGGCGTGCCGGACGACATCGGCTCGGTCGTGGCGTTCCTGCTGTCCGAGGACGCCGCCTGGATCACCGGCCAGACCATCACGATCGACGGCGGGCTGACGCTCACCGGCGGCGTCTGAGCCACCACGAACGCGGTGCGGCCCATCTCCCGAGAGGAGATGGGCCGCACGTCTGCGTGCCGTCAGCTGACGCTGACTGCCGACCATGCTGCCTTGACCGCAGCGACCTCGGCGCTGCTGGCGCCATAGAGCGTCGTCGCGGCGGCGACCGTGTCGAGGCGTGCCTTGGCGTACGTCTCGGTGCTGGTCATGCGCTCGGTGAGCGCCTTGTACCAGATCGCCGCGGCCTTGGCCCGGCCGATTCCGGCGACGGTCGACCCGTTGCAGGTCGGGCTGTTGCCGTAGGTGCTCTGGCCGCTGCCGTTGGCGAGCAGGAAGAAGAAGTGGTTGCCCACTCCTGAGGAGTAGTGCGGGTCCGACCGCGGGACCGCGGTGCTCCAGCACGCGTAGGACGCACCGTCGCGGCGAGGGTCGTCCATGTAGCGCAGCGGCGTGCCGTCACCGTTGATGTCGATCTCCTCGCCGATCAGGAAGTCCGGCGCGTCGCTGGGGTTGTTGGCGTAGAACTCGACCATCGTCCCGAAGATGTCGCTGGTCGCCTCGTTGAGGCCGCCGGCGTCACCGGAGTAGCCGAGGTTCGCCGAGTTCTCGGTGACGCCGTGGGACATCTCGTGACCCGCGACATCGAGCTCGACCAGCGGCGCCCGGTTGCCGGCGCCGTCGCCGTACGTCATCTGGCTGCCGTCCCAGTAGGCGTTGACGTAGCCGTTGCCGTAGTGGACCCGCGAGGGCACGCCGCTGCCGTTGTCGAAGATGCCCTGGCGGCCGAAGCTCGACTTGAAGTAGTCGAACGTCTTGGCGGCGCCGTAGTGCGCGTCGACACCGGCTGACGCCCGGTCGCTCACGCTGAAGTTGCCCCAGATGTTGTCGGAGTCCGCGAACGTCGTGCAGGTGCCCGACGTGCGGTTCCTGAGGTCGCACGTCCGCCCGTTGCCGTGCGTGGCGTCGACCATCGCGTAGCTGCTGCCACTGCCCGTCGTGCTGATCGAGACCGAGCCGACGAAGATGCCACGACCCGTGCCGGTCGCGGCGACGCCCGGCCTGGCGGCGGCGGGGGACTGGTTGGTCCGTGTCCCGGCCTTGATCGGGGTCAGGATCGTCTCCTCGGCGCTGCGCACCTTGCCGGTGTTGGCATCGGTCACGATGATCTGCCGGCTCGGGGTCTGGCCGTCGGCCTGCACGCCGGTCACGGTGGACCGCCAGGCCAGGACCGGCTTGCCGCGGCGCGCGTCGACGAGGAGCTTGGGCGAGCTCGACGTGCTGATGGTGCGTCCGCTGAACTCGTCGCTCGCCCGGTCGGCGGCTGACGAGGCCGGGACCTTGGGCGTCGTGCTGACGGCGGCCGGCGTCGTCTGCGCGACCGTGACGCTCTGTGGGGTGTCGGCGGCGCTCAGATGGACCACGAGATCACCGCCGAGGACCGGCAGGCCGTTGTACGTACGGTTGAACCGCACGTGGCTGGTCCCGTCGCTCGAACCGACCGTGTCGACGAGCTGGTAGGCATCCTTGGAGGTGCCTTCGACCTTGGCGGGATGTTCCTGGATGTATTCCTTGGCCACGACAGCGGGATCGCCGCTGCTGTCGGCTGCTGCGCTCAGAGAGGGCGTGGCAACGCCCAGCCCGGCCACGAGGAGGGTTGCTCCTCCGATGGCAAAGACATGTTTCATGAGTGGTGGTCCTCTCGGTTGACGTAGGCGTGACGCTAGTCACATCGAGAGGCGTTGGGTCATGCCAGATGACCATGCCATCGGGAGCTCAGGAGCGTGGTCGCGCCGTCGCCAACGGGCCGTGGTGCTCGACCCAGGACCGGTAGACGGGCTGCCGCTCGAGGGTCTCGGTGAGGACGTCGGCCGTGAAGCGTGCGAGCTTGTCGAGGTGCTCGGCGAAGGGGTTGTCACGTTCGGTCAGCAGCAGTCGGCGGACCTGCATCGGCGTGCCGGCCAGCGGCTTGAGCACCATGCCGGAGTCGCGGTTGGTCGGCGTGCTCAGAGCGATCGCCTCACCGGCGCGGATCAGCTCGACGCTGAGGCCGTCGCTGAGGTAGTGGCCGACCTTGGGCGTGAAGCCGGCGTCCCAGCAGATGCGGGTCATGCAGTCGGCCTCGCGGTCGACGTCGAGCGGCGACAGCAGCCAGGTCTCGTCGGCGAGGTCGGCGAGCTCGAGCTCGCTGCGGTCCGCCAGAGGGTGAT
Organism: Aeromicrobium sp. Root344; assembly: GCF_001425755.1. Taxonomy (GTDB): domain Bacteria; phylum Actinomycetota; class Actinomycetes; order Propionibacteriales; family Nocardioidaceae; genus Aeromicrobium. The sequence continues at coordinate 2,757,102 of NZ_LMDH01000001.1, forward strand.
CTGCCGACATCAGCACGAACCCCGGCTCGCAGCCGACGGGACGTACGAGCAGGCGTGGGTCGAGCGGGATCTCGTTGCCGACGTACTCGTGGATCACCGCGAAGTCGATGCGGTGCGAGCCCAGCAGGTCGAGCAGCCCGTCGATGCGGGTCTCGCTCTCGGTCACGATCTCGGTGCTCGGCAGGGTGGCTCTCAGGCCACGGATGAGGCCGACCAAGGCGTTGCCGAAGCGCACCCCGATGCGGACCTGCGCCGGGGCAGTGCGCAGGCTCGACGCGTCGGTCTTGAGCGTGTCGAGCACCGAGAGGACGGCGGTCGCCCGGCCGACGACCAGCCGGCCCAGGGGCGTCTGCTCGACCCCGGCGTGCGAGCGCTGGAAGAGGGGGCCGCCGAGGTTGTCCTCGATGCGCCGCAGCTGTCGCGTGAGGGCCGGCTGGGTCGTTCCCAGCGCAGAAGCCGCCCGTGTGATGCTGCCTTCGTCCGCCACGGCCTTGACCATCCGAAGATGGCGCGTCTCGATCTCCATGTGCATCCCCCTGGGCTCAGCCTAGTCGCGGGGAGTCGCGAACGCGCGAGGCACGATGCGAGATCGTGTGACCCAGATCTCCGAAAGAAACATGAGGAAACCCTCGCATTAAACTTGAGGATCTCCTCATGTTTTGAGACGATGGTGGGACCGCCCGTCGATCCAGCGACGGCAGTACCCCGAGGGATTCCACGTGACGACCATCGACACCCCGCTTGCCACGATCCAGCCGACCGAGCGCCGCGGCGCCCTGGTCGATCGCATCTCCACCGGCACGCCGTACGCGCTCGCGTTCGGTGGCCAGGGTGCTCCGTGGCTCGAGCCGCTCGCGGGACTGATCCGCGACTTCGCGCTCGAGGCCGAGCTCGAGACGCTCGTGTCGCAGGCCGAGGAGCGCCTCGCTCCGGTCGCCGCCGAGCTCGCCCGGGTCGGCGTGACCTTCACGCCGCTCGAATGGGCCGACGTCATCGCCGTCGGTGAGTCCGCCGAGGACGACGACGCTCCTGAACTGCCGAGCTCCGCGGTGCTGGATACACCCGGAGCCTCGGTACCCGGCATCCTGCTGACCCAGCTCGCCGGCCTCCGTGCGCTGCGCCGCCAGGGCGTCGACACGCAGCTGACGGCCCCCGTCGCCGTCATCGGTCACTCGCAGGGTGACCTCGCGACGCAGTCGCTCGCCGGCGTCGACGACATCGAGCTGCTGGCCCTCGCCCGCCTGATGGGCGCAGCGGCGCAGCTCGTGGGGCGCCGCCGCGGCCTGCTGGGCTCGACGATGCTCAGCGTCTCCAACGTCGTGCCGGAGCGCATCGACGAGATCCTGGCCGAGCTGCCCGCGTCGCTGCGCGTCGTCTCGCGCCTGCGCAACGGCCGCCGTGGCGTCGTGCTGTCAGGTCCTGCCGACAGCCTGCGCGTCGTGGAGGCCCGCTTCGAGGAGGTCGCCGCCAGCGAGAAGGCCGACCGTGAGCGCAAGGTCACCGGCGGCTCACCGTTCGCACCCGTCCTGGAGCCGCTGCCGGCCCAGCTGGCCTTCCACCACCCTGACCTCGCCGAGGCGGCCGATCTCGTCGCCACGTGGGCCGAGGCCTGCGGCTTCGACGGCGCCCGCGCCCGTACGCTCACGATGCGCTCGATCGTCGACCCGGTCGACTGGGTCGCATCGCTGGAGTCCGCCCTCGACGCCGGCGCGACCTGGGTCCTCGACCTGGGCCCGTCCGACATCGCCGCCCGACTGTCCGCTCGCGAGCTGCGCAGCCGCGGAGCCGGCGTCATCGCCACGACGACCCGCCGCGGCCACCGCGAGCTGACCGCCGCCGGCGCCGCCCCGCGCCTCGCGACACCCTGGTCGGCGTACGCGCCGAGCGTCGTCACGCTGCCCGACGGCAGCCTGCACGTCGAGACCCGTTTCACCCGCCTGACCGGCAAGTCGCCGATCCTGCTGGCCGGCATGACACCGACCACGGTCGACGCCAAGATCGTCGCCGCGGCGGCCAACGCAGGGTTCTGGTCCGAGCTCGCCGGTGGTGGCCAGGTCACCGAGGAGATCTTCGCCGACCGCGTCGCCGAGCTCGACGAGCTGCTGCTGCCCGGTCGCACGTACCAGTTCAACTCGCTGTTCCTCGACCCCTACCTCTGGAAGCTCCAGCTCGGCCAGAAGCGCCTCGTGCAGCGCGCCCGCGCCGCAGGTGCCGCGATCGACGCCGTCATCGTGACGGCCGGCATCCCCGAGCTCGACGAGGCAGTCGAGCTCGTCGAGGAGCTCCGCGCTGCGGGGATCACGCACGTCGTGTTCAAGCCGGGCACGGTCAAGCAGATCCGTCAGGTGCTCGCGATCGCCAAGGCAGTCGCTCCGACGCCCATCATCGTGCAGATCGAGGGCGGTCGCGCCGGCGGTCACCACTCGTGGGAGGACCTCGACGACCTGCTGATCGCCACGTACGGCGAGCTGCGCGGGCTCGACAACGTCGTGGTCGCCGTCGGTGGCGGCATCGGCACGCCTGAGGTCGCCTCGGCGTACCTCACGGGCGAGTGGGCTCGCCGCCACGGCTTCCCGGTCATGCCGCTCGACGGCATCCTCGTCGGCACCGCCGCGATGGCGACGCTCGAGGCGACGACCGCCCCGGAGGTCAAGCAGCTGCTGGTCGAGACCCGCGGCACGGGCACCTGGGTCGGCGCGGGCAGCGCCAAGGGCGGCATGGCCTCGGGCCGCAGCCAGCTCGGCGCCGACATCCACGAGATCGACAACACGGCATCGCGCACGGGCCGCCTGCTCGACGAGGTCGCCGGCGACGCCAAGGCTGTCGCCGCACGTCGCGACGAGATCATCGAGGCACTCAACCGCACCGCCAAGCCCTACTTCGGCGACGTCGAGACCATGACGTACGCCCAGTGGCTCCGCCGCTATCTCGAGCTCTCGGGCACACCGTCGTGGCTCGACGTGACGATCCGCGACCGCTTCCACGCGATGCTGCAGCGTGCCGAGGCCCGCCTCAACCCTGCCGATCGCGGCACGATTCCGACGCTCTTCGCCGACGCTTCCCTGGTCGACGACGGTGCCGCGGCAATCGCCCGGGTCCTGGATGCCTACCCGGCCGCCGAGGACGTCATCCTCCACCCGGCCGACGTGCTGTTCTTCGTGGAGCAGTGCCGGACGCCCGGCAAGCCGGTCAACTTCGTGCCCGTGCTCGACCAGGACGTACGCCGTTGGTGGCGCTCGGACTCGCTGTGGCAGGCGCACGACCCGCGCTTCTCCGCCGACGAGGTCTGCATCATCCCCGGCACGGTCTCCGTCGCCGGCATCGACCGCGTCGATGAGCCCGTCGCCGACCTGCTGCGCCGCTTCGAGGACGCCACGATCGACGGACTCCTCGCCTCCGGCCGGGCCGCCCAGCGCGTCACGGGTCGCCGTCGCGTCGAGGACGCCGGCGACGTGCTCTCGCTCGTCCTCGCCGCTCCCGACCTGGTGTGGGCCGGACGGACGGTTCGCAACCCCGTGCACCGCCTCGGCGCCGAGTGGGTCATCGTCGACCCGCAGCGCGCTGAGCACCCCGAGACCGGCGCCGCGCTGGTCGCGATCGACGGCCGCACCGCCGAGCTGCAGGTGCCGCTCGCGCGTCCGCTGTCGCTGCGCATCGCGGTCGACGACTCCGTGCTCGCCGGAGCCGCCCCGGTCGTGACGACCGAGGTCGCCGCGTCCGCGATGTCGTCGCTGGTCGCCGGCGCCGCCGGCGGTGTGGTCCCTTCGGTCAACAACGGCCGCGCGACTGTCACCGTCGAGTGGGACCCCGACCTGATCGCCGACCACGCCGGTGTCACCGGTGCGCACACCCCGGTCCACCCGGTGCCCGACGTCCTCGTCGGGCTCGCCTGGCCGTCGGTCTTCGCCGTGCTCGGCGAGGCCACGACCCCGGCAGGCGTCCCGGTCATCGAGGGCATGCTCGACCTGGTCCACCTCGACCACGCGATCGCGCTTCACGACGCGCTGCCCGTCGCGCCGTCGACGCTGACGATCACCTCGGTCGTCGAGTCGATCGAGGACACCGGCTTCGGCCGGGTCGTCGCGGTCGACGTCACGGTGTCCTCCGCCTCAGGGGAGGTGGCGACGCTGCGTGAGCGCTTCGCGATCCGCGGACGTACCGGCGCCGGCGAGCTCTCCGACCCGGCACGCGCCGGTGGAGCACTCGGTGACGACGTCACGGACACTCCGCGCAAGTCGCGCGGTGCTGCGACCCTGACGGCGCCGACGGACCTGCGCGGCTTCGCCGCCGTGACGGGCGATCACAACCCGATCCACACCAGCGTTGCTGCTGCCCGCCTCGCGGGCCTCGGTGCGCCGATCGTCCACGGCATGTGGGTCTCGGCCGCGGCGCAGCAGGTGCTGTCGGGCCGTCGCATCACCGGCTGGACGACGCGCTTCCTCGCGCCAGTACGCCCCGGCGTCACGGTCGACGTCAAGGCCGACCGCATCGGCCTCGACGACGGCGCCGAGCTCGTCGACATCACGTGCCGCGCCGAGGGCGAGGTCGTCATGTCGGCGACCGCACGCCTCGAGGCGCCCCGCACGGCGTACGCGTTCCCGGGCCAGGGCATCCAGCACCAGGGCATGGGCATGGCGGCGTACCAGCGCTCCAAGGCCGCCCGGGAGATCTGGGACCGCGCCGACGCGCACACGCGCGCCGCGCTCGGCTTCTCGATCCTGACGGTCGTCCGCGACAACCCGACGGTCCTGGTGACCAACGGCGTGACGCACAAGCACCCGGAAGGCGTGCTGTTCCTGACCCAGTTCACGCAGGTCGCCATGGCGGTGCTCGGTGCCGCCCAGATGGCCGAGCTGCGCGAGTCCGGTGCGTTCGTCGAGGGCTCGATCCTCGCGGGCCACTCGGTCGGCGAGTACAACGCGCTGGCCGCCGTCTCGGGCGTCATCCCGCTCGAGGCCGTCGTCGAGGTCGTGTTCCAGCGCGGCTCGGTCATGCACACGCTCGTGCCTCGCGACGCCGAGGGCCGCAGCAACTACCGCCTTGCGGCGATCCGTCCCGCACAGATCGGCCTCAACGACGACAACGTCACGGCGTACGTCGACCGGATCGCCGAGGAGTCCGGCGAGTTCCTGCAGATCGTCAACTACAACCTCCGCGACTCGCAGTACGCGATCGCCGGCACGGTGCGCGGCCTCGAGATCCTCGAGGACGACATCACGCGGCGCCGCGAGGAGTTCGGCGGCAAGGCCGCCTACATCCTGGTGCCCGGCATCGACGTGCCGTTCCACTCCACGGTGCTGCGCGACGGTGTCCCGGACTTCCGTGACCGCCTCACCGAGCTGCTGCCGGCGACGATCGATCCCGCCATCCTCGCGGGTCGCTACGTCCCCAACCTCGTGCCCAAGCCGTTCTCGCTGGACCGCGCGTTCCTGCAGGAGATCGCCGATCTCGTGCCGTCCGAGCCGCTCAACGCGGTCCTGGCCGACTTCGCGACCTGGTCGGCCAAGCCCGGCGAGCTGTGCCGCATCGTGCTGATCGAGCTGCTCGCCTGGCAGTTCGCCAGCCCGGTTCGCTGGATCGAGACGCAGGACCTGCTGTTCGGCGACCTCGGTGTCGAGCGGTTCATCGAGGTCGGCGTCGGCCAGGCCCCCACGGTGGCCAACCTGGCGTCGTCGACGCTCAAGCTGCCGGGTCGCTTCGGCGGACCCGTCGAGGTGCTCAACTTCGAGCGTGACGGCGCCGCCGTCTTCGCGACCGACGAGGAGCAGGTCGTCGAGGAGGAGGAAGCCCCGGCCGAGTCGTCCGCGGCTGAAGCCTCGGCGCCTGCCGCGGCACCTGCCGCCGCTCCGGCGACCTCGAGCGGTCCGCGTCCGGCCGACCTGACGTTCGACGCCGCCGACGCCACCACGGTGCTCATCGCGTGGTGGACCAAGATGCGCCTCGACCAGATCGGCGCCGCGGACACGATCGAGTCGTTGTGCGACGGCGCGTCGTCGCGCCGCAACCAGCTGCTCGTCGACCTCGGTGGCGAGCTGAGCCTCGGCGCGATCGACGGGGCCGCTGATGCGGACCTGCCGACGCTGTCCGCCCAGGTCAAGGGCCTGGCCCGCGGCTACAAGCCGTTCGGCCCGGTGCTGACCGAGGCCCTCGGCGACCACCTCAAGAAGGTCTTCGGACCGACCGGCAAGCGCCAGTCGGCCGTCGCCGAGCGTGTCGCCGACGTGTGGCAGCTCGGGCCGGGCTGGGCGAGTCACGCACTCGTCGAGCTCGCGCTCTCGAGCCGCGAGGGATCGAGCGTTCGCGGTGGTGACTACGGCTCGCTGAGCGGTCTCGCCTCGGGCGCCGATGTCGACGCCGCGATCGACGCCAGCATCCAGGCCGTCGCTGCCCGCCACGGCGTCAGCGTCGACCTGCCGTCCACCGGTGGGGGAGAGGGCGCCACGATCGACGCGGCCGCCCTCGGTGAGTTCACGGCGCAGATCACCGGCCCCGACGGTGTCCTGGCCTCGTCGGCACGTCTCGTGCTCGACCAGCTCGGGCTCACCGACGTACCGGCCGTGGTCGAGACGGATGAGGCGGAGGCCGAGATCCTGGCCCGCGTCGAGTCCGAGCTCGGCAGCGACTGGGCCAAGCTCACAGCACCGGCGTTCGACCCGCTCAAGGCCGTCGTGCTCGACGATCGCTGGGCCAGCGCCCGTGAGGACCTGGCCCGCATCGCCGCAGGGGAGACCGTCGAGGCGAGCTTCGTCGGCTCCGGCGAGGTCGTCGCGGCGCAGGCCCGCTGGCACGCGGATCACTCCGACCCGCGCCTGGCCGAGCGCTTCACGCAGATCGCTGCCGACGCCGTGAGCCCCACGGACCAGACCTGGTCCGGCGAGCTCGCGGTCGTCACCGGCGCCAGCAAGGGTTCCATCGCGGCGAGCGTCACCGGGAAGCTGCTCGCGGGCGGTGCGACGGTCGTCGCGACGACCTCGGGCCTCGACGCCAAGCGCCTCGCGTTCTACAAGGAGCTCTACCGCACGCACGCCGTTGCCGGAGCCGTCCTGTGGATCGTCCCGGCCAACATGGCGTCGTACGCCGATGTCGACGCGCTGACGAGCTGGTTGACCAGCGAGCAGACGCAGACGCGTGCGGGTGTCACGACGGTCGCCAAGCCGGCCATGACGCCGACGCTCCTGTTCCCGTTCGCGGCCGGCCGGGTCGCCGGTGACCTCACCGACGCCGGCAGCCGCACCGAGGTCGACATGCGCATCCTGCTGTGGTCCGTCGAGCGCCTGATCGGGCAGCTCTCGGCCGGCATCCAGGACCGCGACCTGACCTCGACGTTGCACGTCGTGCTCCCGGGCTCGCCCAACCGCGGCATGTTCGGCGGCGACGGCGGATATGGCGAGGCCAAGGCCGCGCTCGACGCAGTCGTGGCCCGCTGGTCCGCAGAACGTACGTGGGCCGATCGCGTGACGCTGAGCCACGCGATCATCGGCTGGGTCCGAGGCACGGGTCTCATGGGCGGCAACGACCCGTTGGTCGAGGCCATCGAGGCCCGCGGCGTCCGTACGTGGTCGCCGGCGGAGATGGCTGAGGCGTTGCTGGAGACGGCAACCGTCGAGGCCCGCGCCGCCGCACGCATCGAGCCGCTCACGGTCGACCTCACGGGTGGGCTCGCGGGCGTCAAGCTCGACATGAAGGCACTCGCCGAGGGCATCACGCGTCCGGCCGCTGTCGAGGAGGACGAGACCGGCATGATCGCCGCGCTCGCTGCCTCACCGGCGCAGCTCGACCGCGTGGAGCAGCTCGACTGGGCCCCGGTCGACGCCAGGCCCGAGGACCTCGTGGTCATCGTCGGCGCCGGCGAGCTCGGCCCCTACGGCTCCTCCCGCACGCGCTTCGAGATGGAGGTGTCCGACGAGCTGTCGGCTGCCGGCGTGCTCGAGCTGGCCTGGACCACGGGTCTGGTCAGCTGGGACGAGCAGGGTGGCGGCTGGTTCGACACCGAGACCCAGGAGAAGGTCGACGAGGCCGACCTGGTCGAGCGCTACGAGGACAAGGTCCGTGAGGCTGTCGGCATCCGCCGCTACGTCGACGAGGGCAACATGGTCGACAACTCGGCCCCGCTGCTGACGTCGGTGTTCCTCGACAAGGACCTGTCGTTCACGGTGTCCAACGAGGCGGAGGCGCACGCGCTGCGCGACGCCGACCCCGAGCGCACGGTCATCGCGGCGACAGCCGACGGCGACTGGACCGTGACCCGCAAGGCCGGCACCGAGATCCGCGTGCCGCGCCGCATGGCGCTCACGCGTACGGTCGGCGGCCAGATCCCGACCGGCTTCGACCCGACGGTGTGGGGTGTGCCGGCCGAGATGGTCGACTCGATCGACCGGGTCGCGCTGTGGAACCTCATCTGCACGGTCGACGCATTCCTCTCGAGCGGGTTCAACCCGTCCGAGCTGATGCGGTGGGTCCACCCGGCTCTCGTCGCCAACACGCAGGGCACCGGCATGGGCGGCATGCAGTCGATGCAGTCGCTCTACCTCGACACGCTGCTGGGCGAGAGCAAGCCCAACGACATCCTGCAGGAGGCGTTGCCCAACGTCATCGCGGCGCACGTCGTGCAGTCCTACGTCGGCTCGTACGGCGCGATGGTCCACCCCGTCGCCGCCTGCGCCACCACGGCCGTCTCGGTCGAGGAGGGCGTCGACAAGATCCGCCTCGGCAAGGCTGAGTTCGTGGTCTCCGGCGGGTTCGACGACCTGAGCGTCGAAGGCATCGTGGGCTTCGCCGACATGTCGGCGACCGCGGACTCCGCGGCGATGCGGGCCAAGGGGCTCGAGGACCGCTACTTCAGCCGGGCCAACGACCGTCGCTACGGCGGCTTCGTCGAGTCACAGGGCGGCGGCACGATCCTGCTCGCCCGTGGAGACCTCGCGCTGCGCATGGGCCTGCCGGTCCTCGGTGTCGTCGCGTACGCCGGCTCGTTCGCCGACGGTGTCCACACGTCGATCCCGGCCCCGGGCATGGGCGCGCTGGCGGCCGGTCTCGGCGGTCGTGAGTCCGCCCTGGCGAAGTCGCTCCGTACGCTCGGCCTCACCGCCGACGACATCGGCGTCCTGTCCAAGCACGACACGTCGACCGGCGTCAACGAGCGCAACGAGTCCGAGCTGCACGAGCGGCTCGCGACGGCGATCGGTCGCAGCGAGGGCAACCCGCTCTACGTGATCTCGCAGAAGAGCATCACGGGGCATACCAAGGGTGGCGCGGCGGCGTTCCAGATCGTCGGGCTCTGCCAGGTCCTGTCCGGCGGGGTAATCCCGCCGAACCGCAGCCTCGACTGCGTCATGGACGACCTGGCCGAGCACGAGCACCTGGTCTGGCTGCGCAAGCCGCTGGCCACGGGTCAGCTCAAGGCGGGCATCCTGACGAGCCTCGGCTTCGGCCACGTCGCCGGCCTCATCGCGCTGGCGCACCCCCAGGCATTCCTTGCGGCCTTGAGCGACGAGGAGCGAGCCTCCTACGCCGCCCGTGCGGAAGCACGGCTCATCGAGGGTCGGATGCGCCTGGTCAGGGCGATGTATGGCGGAGCGTCGCTGTACGAGCGTCCTGCCGATCGGCGCCTCGGCAGTGAGGGAGTGCGGACCCGGGAGGCTGGAATGCTCCTGGACCCGCAGGCACGGCTGGGTGAGGACGACGTCTACTTCGGAGCGTCGTGCCAGTGACGGTTGTCGGTATCGGTGTTGATCTGGTCCACGTCCCTTCATTCGCGGACCAGCTGGAACAACCCGGAACCACGTTCGCCACGGCTTTCCTGCCCGGTGAGCGAAGTGACGTGCGGAGTCGTCCCTCAGATTCCGCGCGTCACTTCGCCGTGCGCTGGGCTGCCAAGGAGGCGGTCGTCAAGGCGTGGTCGGCGTCGCTCCACGGCGAGCCACCCGTCATGGACGAGCAGGTGCACCACCTCATCGAGGTCGTCGCGGATGCGTGGGGTCGCCCGCGCATACGCCTCCACGGCGAGGTGGCGAAGCACCTCGACGGTCATGCCCTCGAGGTGTCGCTGAGCCACGACGGCGACTACGCCATCGCGTACGTCGTCCTGTCCCGCTGACCCTGCTGCTGGGCTGGCGGTTTACCAAGAGGTCAGGGCAATCTGCACACTCAGCAGGGCAAACCGTCACACCTCAGGGCGTGCGCGCCGTGAGATGTGGCTGTCTGCCCTGACCTCTTGGTAAACCGCCAAGCCGCGACGGGTCAGGCGTGCTCGGCGCTCAGCAGGTAGGCCGTGACGAGCCGTTTGAGCTCGATGATCGACTCGGCGTGCTCCTGGCCGTCGCGGATCGAGAAGTTGAGCATCGAGTAGACGACGTGCACCAGCACCTCGGCCATGATCTGCCGGCGTTCACGCGGCGTGCCGGGGGTCAGCGGAGCCAGGGCCCGCGCCACCTCCGCGGCGAGCTCCCGCTCCGTCACCGCGGCGGTCGCGCGGGTCGCCGGCGTCGACTGCACCGCGAGCCACACGGCGCGGCGTGACGGGTCGTTGACCCACAGCGCGGCCATGTGGTCGACGAGCCGGTTGAGGAACTTGAGCCAGTCGAGCGTCGGGATGGCCTCGGCGAAGCTCGCGAGCTCCTGCCGTACGGCGACCGCGTCGACCCGGTCGAGCTCGCACACGATGACGTACTTGTTCTGGAAGAACTGGTAGAGCGTGCCGATCGGCAGACCCGCGCGGTGCGCGACCTCCTCGCACGTGAACGACTCGAAGCCGACGTCGAGCAGCAGCTCGCGCGACACCTGCAACAGGTGGTCGAACTTCTTGTGGCTACGCTCCTGCGTCGGGCGGCGCCGGGGTTCGAGGATCTCGGCCGTCACGGGCGCAACCCTATCCCGTAGCGGCGCGTCCTGCGGCGATCAAGGGCACGATCATGTCGCCGATGCCGTCGAAGCCGGCCCCCACGGTCTGCCCGTGCGAGTGGCGGTAGTGGATGCCCTCGAGGATCACGGCGAGCTTGAAGAACGCGAGCGCGAGGTGGAACCCGATGTCGCCGACGTCCCGCCCGGACTCTGCGGCGTACCGGGCGAGCACCTCGTCGCGGCTGAGGTAGCCGGGCGCCAGGGGTGCGTCCGTGATCATCGCGGTGTCGCCCGACGGGGGAGCGACCTCGGCGAGCTGCTGGTAGGCCAGCAGCACCGCGACGTCGGTCAGCGGATCGCCGAGCGTGCTCATCTCCCAGTCGAGCACCGCGGTGACCTGGTCCTGGTCGTCGACGAGCAGGTTGTCGAGCCGGAAGTCTCCGTGCACGATCGTGCCGTCCCCGTTGGCTGGGATGTGGGACTCGAGGTGTGCGACGAGCTCGTCCATGCCCGGCAGCTCGCGGCTGCTCGACGCCTCGAGCTGCTTCTTCCAGCGGGCGACCTGGCGTCCCAGGTAGCCGTCAGGACGGCCGAAGTCGCCGAGACCCACGGCGGCGGAGTCGACGGCGTGCAGCGCGACGAGCGTGTCGACCATGCGCTCGCTGATGCCGCGCGTGCGTTCGGCGCCGAGCGGCTCGAGCTGGGACGCCCGGCCGTACGGCGTGCCGGCGACCTTCTCCATCACGTAGAACGGCGCACCGATGACCTCGGTGTCCTCGCAGTGGGCGATCATCTGCGGCACGGGTACGTTCGTGGGCGCCAACGCCGCCATGACCCGGTACTCCCGGCCCATGTCGTGTGCCGTGGCGAGGACGTGACCCAAGGGCGGGCGGCGTACGACGTAGTCACGCGACCCGGCGCTCAGCGTGTAGGTCAGGTTGGACTTGCCGCCCGTGATGAGGCTTGCCGTCAGCGGCCCGGTGACGAGCTCGGGACGCTCACGCTCCAGCCAGTTCTGCAGCGCCGCGAGGTCGAGACCCTTGGGATCATCCGTCATGTCGATGTCCCCTTGGGTAAGGCACGGTAAGGCGACACCGACATGACATGCCCTCGTTTCACTCGCTGGCGCTCGCTCATGTCAGGCCTTGGGCCCGCCGGCGACGTAGATGACCTGGCCGGACACGAAGCCGGCGCCTTCGCTCACGAGGAACGACACCGTGTGGGCGATGTCCTCGGGCTGGCCGACGCGAGCCACCGGGATCTGCTCGGCGTTCCACGTGATGAAGTCGTCGAACGGGATCTTCATGCGCTCGGCGGTCGACGCGGTCATGTCGGTCTGGATGAAGCCGGGGGCGATGGCGTTGGCCGTGATGCCGAACTTGCCGAGCTCGATCGCCAGGGTCTTGGTGAAGCCCTGCATGCCGGCCTTGGCGGCGGAGTAGTTGGCCTGGCCGCGGTTGCCGAGCGCCGAGGTGCTCGAGAGGTTGACGATGCGGCCGAAGCCGGCCTCCGTCATGTGCTTCTGGGCGGCCTTGGTCATCAGGAACGCGCCGCGCAGGTGCACGTTCATGACGGCGTCCCAGTCGTCGACCGTCATCTTGAACAGCATGTTGTCGCGGATGATGCCGGCGTTGTTGACCAGGACGGTCGGGGCGCCGAGCTCGGCGGCGATGCGCTCGAAGGCGGCGGTGACCTGCTCCTCGTTGCTCACGTCGGCACCGACGGCGAGCGCCTTGCCCCCGGCGGCGGTGACGGCATCGACGGTGGCGGCACAGGACGCCTCGTCGAGGTCGACGACGGCGACCTGGAAGCCGTCGGCGGCCAGCCGCTGCGAGACGGCGGCGCCGATGCCTCGTGCGGCTCCGGTGACGATCGCGGTACGGGGTTCGGTCACGAGATGCTCCTTCGACGGGCGCCTAAGCGCTTGCTTAGTGAATTCCTCCCGCACGTTATCGCACGAGGCCCGCGTGTGCGAGATCACCGTCGAAATTGCCGGTGTTGAAGATGAAGGAACCCTCATGTTTGTGTATAGTTGAGGAAAACCTCATGTTTTAGGAGTCCTCGTGACGCAGCTCGACACCCCCTCGGTGGTTTCAGCGCCGGACCAGGCCGATCACCGCTCGACGCTCACGCAGCGCCGGCAGGATCGGTTCGCCCGGGTCGAACCCAAGGGCAAGCGCGTCTTCACGGCGCGCGAGCGGGCCGAGATGCTCGTCGACGACGGCTCCTTCGTCGAGATGACGCCGTTGCGCACGGCGGGTGGAGGCGCCGGCAGCGGTGTCGTCGCCGGTTGGGGTACCACCGACGGGCACGCGGTCGTCGTCGTCTCGCACGACGCGGCCGTGGCCTCCGGTGCGATCGGTGCCGTGATGGCCGACGCGATCATGAAGGCCCAGCGGTTCGCGATCGACAAGGGCTACCCGATCGTCTACATCAACGACTCGGGCGGCGCCCGCATCCACGACGGCATCTTCGCGCTGCACGGCTGTGGCGGCATCTTCGCCAACAACATCGAGGCGCAGCAGCGGATTCCGCAGATCTCCCTGATCATCGGCCCGTGCGCCGGTGCCGCGGCATACTCACCGGCTCTGACGGACTGGACCATCATGGTCAAGGAGCAGGGGCAGATGTTCCTGACCGGACCCGAGATCGTCAAGGCCGCGACGGGCGAGGACGCCACCGCCGAGGAGATCGGCGGATCGGCGCTGCACACCAAGGTCAGCGGGGTCGCGCACCTCGAGGTCGACAGCGAGGAAGAGGCGTTCCACGCGACACGCCTGCTCCTGTCGTTCCTGCCGACGCACAAGGGCGGTCCGCAGAAGCGGCACAGCTCGGTCCCGGCCAACCCCGGGGCTGCCGAGCGCCTGCCCACGCTGGTGCCGGACAAGTCCAGCGTCGTGTTCGACATGAACGCGCTGCTCGACGGCGTGCTCGACAACGGGGCACGGCTCGAGCTCATGCCGGCGCACGCTCCCAGCATCCTCACGCTGTTCGGTCGCCTCGACGGCCACGCGGTCGGCATCCTGGCCAACCAGCCCAACGCCCGTGGCGGCATCCTCGACGCCAAGGCGTCGGTCAAGGCCGCGCGCTTCGTCGAGTTCTGTGGTCGTTTCGACCTTCCGGTCCTGACGTTCGTCGACGTGCCCGGCTTCCTGCCCGGCACGGTCGAGGAGGGCCGCGGCGTCATCACGCATGGCGCCAAGCTCCTCAAGGCGTACGTCGAGACCAAGTCGCCCAAGCTGACCGTCGTGGTCCGCAAGGCGTACGGAGGCGCCTACATCGCGATGGGCTCCGCCTCGCTCGGTGCCGACGTCAACTGGGCCTGGTCGGGCTCGGAGATCGCGGTCATGGGCCCCGGCGGCGCCGTGGCGCTGCTGCACCGCCGTGCGCTCAAGGCCGCGGAGGAGCCGGCCAAGCTGCGTGACGAGCTCGCCGCGGTCTATCGCGAAGAGGTCGCGCGCCCCTACATCGCGGCCGAAGCCGGTATCGTCGACGACGTGATCCTGCCCGAAGAGACCCGCGACCGCATGGCTGCCGCCCTGCGCATGCTGACCCACGAGTCGTCGCTCTGATGTTCGCTGCGCGTGCCGAGATCGTCGCCAACGTCTGGAAGATCGTCGCCCGCGAGGGTGACCAGGTCGGGGTCGGCGACGTCCTCGCGGTCCTGGAGAGCATGAAGATGGAGATCCCGGTCTACGCCGAGGCGTCCGGGTTCGTCAGCAAGGTCCTCGTCGAGGTCGGGCAGATCGTCCAGGAGGGCGACCCGCTCATCGAGATCGACGAGAGCCACGCCTGACGCGTCTGGCATCATCGGCGGGTGCCCGTCACCGTCGTCCATGAGCTGCCCATGCGCTGGGCCGACCTGGACTCGCTCAACCACGTCAACAACGTCGTCTACCTCGACTACGCCGCGGAGAGCCGCGCGATGCTCGACGCCGACGGCGTCCTCGACGAGCATCCCGTACGCCGGACCGTCGTCGAGTTCCTCCGCCCGCTGCTGCTGAGCCGCCGTCCCGTCCACATCACCTCGACGGTCGAGGGCGACGAGCTGGTGCAGGAGATCCGGCCGGTCCCAGAGGCCGAGCCGTTCGCGCGGGTCACCACGACGCTCGGGGAGCCTGCACGGCTGCCTGCTTCGACCTCCGACGCCGACACGCTGCCGTGCCCGGTGCGCCGCAGCGACCTCGGCCCCGACGGGCTGGTGACGGGCGTCAAGGTGTTCGAGCTGTTCCAGGAGGCGCGGATCCTCTTGATCGCCAGCCGGCTCAAGGCGCTGTCGGCCGGGCGCTTCGTCGTCGGCCGGGTGGACGTGACGTACGGCGAAGGGATGCCGTGGCGCGCTGAGCCCTACGAGGTCTCGTCATGGGTCAGCCGGCTCGGCACGTCGTCGGCCGCGATCGAGGCGGAGATCATCGGCGCCGACACGGTGCATGGCCGCGCCAGCGCGGTGCTGATCGGGTTCGACCTGGAGACGCAGCGCTCCCGTCCGTACAGCGACGAGGAGCGCGAGGCGTTCGCGTCGCTCAGCCGGCCTGATTGACCATGAAGTTCGCGGCGTGCTGGACGTACGCCCAGAACTGCGCGTCGAGCTCGGGGGAGAGCTTGGCCTTGTCGAGCCCCTCGCGAAAGTGCACGAGCCAGCGGTCGCGAGCCTCGGGGGTCACCGCGAACGGCGCGTGACGCATGCGCAGACGCGGGTGCCCGCGCTGGTCGGAGTAGGTCGTGGGGCCGCCCCAGTACTGCTCGAGGAACATCCGGAACCGCTCGTTGGCGGGGCCGAGGTCCTCCTCGGGATAGAGCGGGCGCAGGAGCTCGTCGGTCGCGACCCCCTCGTAGAACGTGTCGACGATGAGCTTGATCGTGTCGTGCCCGCCGATCGCCTCGTAGAACGTGATGGTCTCGTCGCTCACGCCGGGGGCTCCTCGTCGGTGATCGTGGTGGACACGGGGAAGGTCGTGGGCATACGGATGCCTGCGCGGTCGAACTCGGCCTTGATGCGTTGGCGCATGGCGCGGGCGACGAGCCACTGTTGCGCCGGGGCGGTCTTGAGCACGACGCGTACGACCACGCCGTCCTTGTCGAAGCGCTCGACGCCCCACACCTCCGGCTGCTCGATGATGACGTCGTGGAAGCGCTGATCCTCGTAGGTCGTGGTGGCGACATCCTGGAGGATCTCCTGCACACGGTCGAGGTCGGCGTCGTACGAGACCGTCACGTCGAGGACCGTGCGCGCCCAGTTCTGGCTCTGGTTGCCCACGCGCAGGATCTCGCCGTTGCGGACGTACCAGACCGTGCCGTTGACGTCGCGGAGACGAGTGACGCGTAGGCCCACGGCTTCGACGGTCCCCGTGGCCTCGCCGAGGTCGACCGTGTCGCCGACGCCGTACTGGTCCTCGAGGATCATGAAGATGCCGGACAGGAAGTCCTTGACGAGGTTCTGCGCGCCGAAGCCGAACGCCAGGCCGAAGATGCCGGCGCTGGCGATGATGGGCGCGATGTTGGCGCCCAGCTGGGACAGCACCATCACGATGACGATGGCCAGGATCACGCCGGTGGCGACGCTCTTGAGCAGCGATCCCATCGTCTGCGCGCGCTGCTCCCGGCGCTGGTGGCTGCCCTGCTTGAGCCCGTCGAGGAACTCGCCGGCCTTGGAGTTGGCGATGACCCCGGGCACGGCGCCCTTGCTCGCCCGCGAGACGAGGCGATCGATGGATCTGCAGACGAACCACCGGAACACCAGCCCTGAGACGATGATCAGCAGGATTGAGAGCGGCGCGGCGACGAACCAGTCGTACGCCTTGCCGGCTGGCAGGTCCCAATTGACGTCGAGGGGTGACATTCCTCCAGCCTACGGGTGGATACGATGGTGCCCATGAGGACTCCCGCCCGCCTGCTCGGACCAGCGCTTGCCTTCGTGATCACGTTCTTCGCCGGATCGGCTGCGGCGTTCGCCGATCAGCCCACCGGTGGAGCCTGGCCGGACGGCAAGGAGCGCAGCGACCTGTGGTTGCTCGTGCTCTTCGGCGGCGGCACGGTCGGCCTCTTCATCATCATCTCGCTGTTCGCGCTGCTGACGGCCCGCAACAACTACGTGCCGCCGGCGCCCGGCAAGGAGATCCACGTCCGTACGGACAACACCCCCACCCCTCACCACTGACTCGAGCCAGCTCCCCGCTGGGCCTGACGTTTCTGTTGCGAAACGCCGTGTGAGTTCAGCAGAAACGTCAGGCTCAGCGAGGGCTGTGGATCGCGGCAAGCGCGTGGCGGGTGCATCACGCACGATCTGCGGATGGACCACGTTGATCCCACCTTGGTGTCACTCCGTGTCAAGCGAGCCCAGGAGATGGGCTTCACGGCCGGTCAGCTTCGTGGCGACCAGTGGCAGCACGTGGCACACGGCGTCGTACGGCCCGCATTCTTCGCGGTCGACCCGATATCGGCCAAGGTGGCGGATGCCGTCGCGCTGATGGGTCGCGCGAACGTGCTGGGTGGCTGGGCGTCGCTCTGGGTGCAGGGCAACACATGGTTCGACGGTTCGAATCGCGCTGGTGACCCACGTGACGTGTTGGTCCATTGCTTGGCCGGCTCGCAGCTACGAGTCCGGCCGGGCATTCTGCCGAGCCAAGCGGATCTACACCCCGATGAAATCGACACTCTGGGGCACTACGACGTCACAACACTCGCGCGCTCTGCACATGACGAGATGCGGATGGCGAGCAATCTTCGTGAGGCGGTTGTGGTGCTGGACATGGCGGTGAGCACCACTTCAAAGGTCGCTCACACCACACTCGGGGCGGTCCGCCGGGTCATCGATTCGCACCGAAAGACGCGCGGGATCGTTCAAGCAAGGAACGCTCTCGAGCTCGGAACGGCTCGATCCGCGAGCCCGTGGGAGACACGCACCCGTCTGCTGGCCCAGTTGGATGTCGGAATCAAGGAGCTCAAGGTAAATGTCCCAGTGTTCGACCTGTCCGAGAATCTTCTGGGCGTTGCGGACCTGATCGATCCCGAGACTGGGCTGGTCATCGAATCGGACGGGGCGGAGCACCGGGAGCTCTCCAGGCACACCGATGACAACGTGCGCGAAGAGAAGTTCGAGCGGGCCGGGCTCGTCGTGTGCCGCGTGACCTCGCTCGATCACGCAGACCGGTGGGCGACAGTGGGGCGCATCAACCGTGCATGGACTGACGCGGCCAGGACGAGTCGCAGGCTGTGGACGCTGGAACAGCCCGACTGGTGGACCTCATGGCCGCCTGCCCGGCGCTGGGCCTGACGTTTCTGCAGTTGCGACACGGCGTGTCGCAACAGAAACGTCAGGCTCAGCGGGGACCCAGCCCTAGAAGGCTGCTTGGGCCTTCAGGGCTCGGGCGAGGTCGTCGCGACCCTCGGAGACGTAGCGCTTCGCCGCCGGGTTGGCGTCGGTCGACGAGAGCCAGGCATCGACCTTGTCGAGCGAGGCCTGCGACGGGTTGGCCGACGGGAACAGGTAGATCAGTGCGACCTGCCCGATCCAGACGCCCATGTCGTCGATGATCGTGCTCGCCATCTCGAGGTAGCGATCGACGTACGGCTCGAGGACGTCGGCCTGACCGGCGACCTGGAACGCCAAGGCGGCCTGGCGACGTGTCTCGTTGGGCGTCGACGGGTCGACCGCGGCGATCTGCCACGCCTCGGCCTTGGCCTCGGCGACCGGCCGGATCGTCCGGGCGGCGACGGCGTTCTCCTGACCGGAGATCGTGTTGTCGCGCTCGAGCTCTGCGGCGATCTCGGCCTCGTCAGCAGCGCCGATGCGGGCCAGCGCGGTGACGATCGTCCAGCGCAGGTCCGCGTCGACCGAGAGGCCCTCGAGCCCACCGTCGAGGATCTCGCGCAGCCGCTCCGGTCCTGAGGCCGCCGAGGCGTACGCCCGGACGAGCGCCAGCTGGTGGTCGCTGCCCGGCTCGGCCGCCTGCATCAAGGCGCGCACGCCGGACTCCCAGCGCTCCTTGAGCTCCGGCCGCGCCTCGTCGGGCGTGAACAGGTTGACCGCACTGAGCCCCTGGCGCAGCAGCGAGCCGACCGCGGTGAGGTCGGTCTCCGACCCGACACCGGCGAGCACGAGGGTGACGAAGTCCGACGACGACAGCTCGGCGTCGCGGGTCATGTCCCATGCCGATCCCCAGCACAAGGCCCGGGGGAGCGAGTCCTCGAACGTCGCGATGCTCTCGATCAACGTCGCGAAGGAACGCTCGTCGAGCCGGATCTTGGCGTACGTCAGGTCGTCGTCGTTGAGCAGGATCAGGTCGGGCTGCTTGGTGTCGATCAGCTCGGTGATCTGCGTCGACGCACCGCGGATGTCGGTCTCGACGCGCTCCGTGCGCACGAGCTTGCCCTCGACCTGGTCGTAGAGGCCGATCGCGACGCGGTGGCGCCGCAGCGTCGGATAGGCGTCGATGGCGCTCTGCTCGACGGAGAACGACGTGAAGTAGCCCTCGTCGTTGGTCTCGAACGACGCGCGCAGCGTGTTGACGCCCGACGTCTGCAGCCACTCCTCGGCCCACTCGCTCAGCTCACGGCCGGATGCCGCCTCGAGCTCGACGAGCAGGTCCTTGAGCTCGGTGTTGCCGTACGCGTGCTTGCCGAAGTAGGCCCGAAGGCCGGCGAAGAAGTCCTTCTCGCCGACCCACGCCACGAGCTGCTTGAGCGCGGAGGCGCCCTTGGCGTACGTGATGCCGTCGAAGTTGGCCTCGACCGCGTGCAGGTCGTAGTTGTCGGCCGCGATGGGGTGCGTCGACGGGAGCTGGTCCTGGCGGTAGGCCCAGTTCTTGCGGGCGTTGGTGAAGCTCGTCCACGAGTCGGTGAACCGCGTCGCGTTGGTCGCCGAGTGCGAGGCGGCGAATTCCGCGAACGACTCGTTGAGCCACAGGTCGTCCCACCACTTCATCGTCACGAGGTCGCCGAACCACATGTGCGCCATCTCGTGCAGGATCGTGTTGGCCCGCTGCTCGTACGCGGCGACGGTCTGCCGGCTGCGGAAGATCATCTCGTCGCGGAACGTCACGGCGCCGGCGTTCTCCATCGCCCCCATGTTGTACTCCGGGACGAACAGCTGGTCGTACTTGCCGAACGGGTAGGCCATCTCGAACGCACCCTCGAAGAACTCGAACCCCTGCTTCGTGACGAGGAAGATGTCGTCGGCGTCGAGGTGCGGGGCGACCGACTGGCGGCAGAAGATGCCGAGCGGGATCTCCTCGTACGCTCCGCGGTAGGAGTCGGTCACCGAGACGTACTCGCCGGCGATCAGCGCGGTGATGTAGGTCGACATGCGCTTGGTCGGCTCGAAGTGCCACGTCGACGTGCCCTCGGCGGCGGCGACGGGCTCGGGCGTGGGGGAGTTCGACACGACGGCCCAGTCCGACGGCGCCGTGACGTGGAACGTGAAGACCGCCTTGAGGTCGGGCTGCTCGAACGTCGTGAACACGCGCCGGGCGTCCGGCACCTCGAACTGCGTGTAGAGGTAGACGCGCTGGTCGACGGGGTCGACGAACCGGTGCAGGCCCTCGCCGGAGCGCGAGTAGGCACAAGTGGCGTCGACGACGAGCTCGTTGCTCTCGGCGAGGCCGGTCAGCGCGATGCGGTTGTCGGCGTACGCCGAGACGTCGACGGGGTCGCCGTTGAGCGTGATCGAGGAGATTTCGGCATCGACGAGGTCGACGAACGTCGAGGCGCCGGGTGTGGCGCCGAACCGGATCGTCGTGACCGAGCCGAAACGCGTCTCGGAGTCGAGGGTGAGGTCGAGCTGCACGTCGTACGTCTCTGTGGAGACGACGGAGGCGCGCTCGCTGGCTTCTTCGCGGGTGAGGTTGGTACCAGGCATGTTCGCCATGCTTTCACGCTGCCGTCCATGGGACGAGGCGGGTGGACGAGACGATCTAGGGGAGGATGAGCACATGAACGAGCGCAGCGAGCGAAACATCGGGCTCTTCATGACCCGACCTCCATATCGTTGGCTCCTGTCGGAGGTCGGGTCATGAACATTCCGTTCGCCGAGTCCGAGCGCTCGACCGTGGGCATCGAGTGGGAGCTCGCGCTCGTCGACTCGGACTCCGGCGACCTCCGCCAGGTCGCCCAGACCGTGCTCGACGCGGTCGCACCGGCCGGTGGCGGCGAGCACCCGCACATCCGCCAGGAGCTGCTGCTCAACACCGTCGAGATCGTGTCCGGGGTGTGTCACACGGTCGGCGAGGCCGGTGCGGACCTCGAGCGGGCGATCGAGGAGATCCGGGCAGTGACCGATCCGCTGCGCGTCGAGCTCATGTGTGCCGGCACGCATCCCTTTGCGGCGTGGGACCACCAGAAGGTCACGGACAAGGAGCGCTACGCGACGCTGATTGACCGTACGCAGTGGTGGGGCCGGCAGATGTTGATCTACGGCGTCCACGTGCACGTCGGCATCGAGGACCGCGACAAGGTGCTGCCGATCAGCCGCGCCCTGCTCACCTACTACGGCCACCTCCAGGCGCTCAGTGCCTCGTCGCCGTTCTGGGGCGGCAAGGAGACCGGCTATGCCTCCAACCGCGCGCTGATGTTCCAACAGCTCCCGACGGCGGGGCTGCCGTTCCAGTTCGAGGAGTGGAGCCAGCTCGAGGGCTATGTCGACGACATGATGCACACGGGTGTCATCGACGTGTTCGACGAGATCCGCTGGGACCTGAGGCCGTCCCCCAAGTTCGGCACCCTCGAGGTACGCGTCTGCGACGGCATCCCGTCGATGGACGAGCTGCTCAGCATCTCGGCGCTGACGCACTGCCTCGTCGAGTTCTTCTCCTCCGAGCTCGACGCCGGTCGCGAGCTGCCCACCGTGCCACCGTGGTTCGCCCAGGAGAACAAGTGGCGCTCCGCCCGCTACGGCATGGACGCGATCCTCATCCTCGACAAGCACGCCGACGAGGAGCTCGTGACGACGCACCTGCATCGCGTGCTCGAGCAGCTCGCACCTGTGGCCGAACGGCTCAAGTGCACCGAGGAGCTCGGCGGCATCCACGACATCATCTCGGGCGGCGCGTCCTACCAACGGCAGCGCAGAGTCGCTGCGATGAACGGCGGAGAACTCGACGCCGTGGTCGGATCTCTCGTCGAGGAAATGCGCGCGGGTCGTCCGTTGTTGAACTTTCCATGACTTCTACTGACACCGCCACGCCCGCGACCGCCTCGACCTCGACCGAGGCGGTCGACTTCTGGTTCGACCCGTTGTGCCCGTTCGCCTGGATCACGTCCCGATGGATGCTCGAGGTCGAGCAGGTCCGCGACGTGACGACCACGTTCCACGTCATGAGCCTGTCCGTGCTCAACGAGGACAAGGACGTCGAGCAGCGCTACAAGGACATGCTGGAGCGCGGCTGGGGCCCCGTGCGTCTCGCGATCGCCGTCGAGCAGGCGCACGGGTCCGAGGCCCTGCGCTCGTTCTACACCTCGATCGGCACGAAGCACCACAACGAGAAGCGTGAGTTCGACAAGGCCCTCTACGAAGAGGTGCTCGAGGAGATCGGCCTGCCGCTCGAGCTCGTCGCGGCAGCCGACGACACGTCGCTCGACGAGGCCGTGCGCGCGTCGCACAAGATCGGCATCGACCGCGTCGGCGAGGAGGTCGGCACGCCCGTGATCGCGATCGGCGGCACGGCGTTCTTCGGCCCGGTGCTCCAGAGCATCCCTCGCGGCGAGGTCGCCGGGTCGGTGTTCGACGGCGCCCGTCTGCTGGCGAGCTACCCGGACTTCTTCGAGCTCAAGCGCACCCGCAAGGGCGAGCTGTCGTTCGACTGAGCACCGGACGGGACTACTAGGCTCGTGCGCATGAGTCTTCATCCGCAGTCCCGAGAGCTGCTCGACGTGCTGGGACCCTCCGCGTACGGCTCGCTCGCCGAGACGTACGCGGAGATCCGGGCGACCGCCCGGGCCGCCGCCCTCGCGAGCACCGACCGGATCGGGCTCGACCACGTCAGCGACGTCGACGCGGATGGTGTGCCGTGCCGGCTCTACCGTCCCCGTCAGGGCGCTCCGGTGGCGCTCTACGTCCACGGTGGCGGCTGGGTCCTGCACGATCTCGAGACGCACGACAGCTTCTGCCGATACCTCGCGCACACGACGGGATGGGCGCTGTTGGCGGTCGACTACCGTCGCGCCCCGGAGCATCCCCATCCGGCTCCGCTCGACGACGTGCAGACCGCCGCCTCCTGGTTGCGTACGCACGACCGTGAGCACCGCGTCGACGCGTCGTTCCTGCCGGCGGTCGGCGACTCGTCGGGCGCCAACCTCGTCGCCGGACTCGCCGTGCGGCAGCCGGCGGCGATCGACTTCCAGGTGCTGATGTACCCGCCGGTCGACCGCCGCGCCGACCTGGCCGGACCCGATGACAACGCGGCGCTCGAGCGTGACGCGATGGAGTGGTTCTGGGACTCGTACGCACCCGGCGACACGGGGGACCTCCCCGAGGTCTCGGTCGTCAACGCGACCAACCTGGCCGAGCACCCTCCGGCGTTCCTCGTGACCAACGAGCACGACCTCCTGCGGGACCAGGGCGAGGCGTACGCGGCGCAGCTGGCCGAGGCCGGCGTCGACGTGACCGCGTTCCGCGCGCTCGGCATGGTGCACTCCTACTGGCGGCAACCGGCGGTGTTCGACGCCGCCCGGGCGACCGTCACGATGGTCGGCGCGCTGCTCGACGCCCGTCGGTCGCGCGCACGCTGACTGGCATACTGAGCGCGTGACCGGGGACGTGCGGAAGCCGAGCAAGCGCTCCCAGACCCTTCGCAAGCAGGTCGCCGAGCGACCCAGACTGGTCGTGCTGCCGCTGGTCGGAGTGGCCCTGGCGGTGCTCCTGGTGCGACTGCCGGACGCAGGCACCTTCGCGTCGCTGCTGGTCCTGCTCGCCGGCACGTTCCTCGTCCCGAGGATCTCGGAGTCGCCGTCGTACGCCTACGGGTTGCCGGGCGTCCCGGACGGCCCACCGAAGCCGAGCCGCGTCCCGGTCGAGGCGCACACCTGGGTCAGCCTCGCTGCAGCCGCGATCGCGGTGCTGCTGACCGTCGTGGGTGCCTCGTGGCCGGCCTTCGCTGCCCTTGCCGCCGTCGCCGTCGTCGCCTGGCTCGCGTGCGCGGCGACGATGCTGCGCTACCTGCGTCACGGCCGACGCGTGCGACAGGCGCTCGAGGCGTACGCACCGACGATCGCGATGGGGTTCGCCGGGCGCTCCGGAGGACCGTGGCAGCTCCGCATGTGGGAGCCCTACCTGCTGCGTTCGGGCGAGCGCTGTGTCGTGATCACGCTGCACGAGAAGTACCTGCCGCTGATCCTCGACGGCGCGGACCTGACGTCCCCACTCGTCCAGCTCGGCTCGCGAGGCGCGCGTGACCTCGACTCGCTGTTCGTGCCGTCGATCCGCGCGGTGTTCTACGTGCAGAACGCGCAGGCCAACAAGGGGTTCATGGCGCACACGGACCTGACGCACGTGTGGCTCAACCACGGCGACTCCGACAAGCCGGCCAACTTCAACCCGCGCCACGCCCTCTACGACGTGCTGGTCGTGTGCGGACAAGCCGGCATCGATCGCTACGGACGGCACGGCATCCACGTCGCGCCCGAGAAGTTCCGCATCCTCGGCCGCCCCCAGGCCTCGGGCGTACGTCCGGCGCGCGGTCCCATCGCAGAGCTCGAGTCCAAGGTCGTGCTCTACGCCCCGACCTGGCAGGGGCTCGACGAGTCGGTCAACTTCTCGTCGCTGGAGAAGGGGCCCGAGATCGTCAAGGCGCTGATCGACCGCGACGTCACGGTGATCTTCCGTCCCCACCCGCTGAGCCATCGCTGGCGCATCCGCCGTGCCGTCATCCAGGAGATCCACGCGATCCTGCACGCTGACAAGCAGAGCTCGCACCGCCGG
This sequence comes from Aeromicrobium sp. Root344, assembly GCF_001425755.1. Classification (GTDB taxonomy): domain Bacteria; phylum Actinomycetota; class Actinomycetes; order Propionibacteriales; family Nocardioidaceae; genus Aeromicrobium. The sequence goes on from NZ_LMDH01000001.1 coordinate 2,781,853, forward strand.
CACCAATGGGGCAAGACGGTCGGCAACGTCTGGACCGTCGTCGACTGCGCGAACCGCTCCGACGCCCTGATCTCGGACGTGTCGAGCGTCGTCTCGGACTTCCTGCAGTCCGAGAAGCCCTACGTCATGACCAGCATGCGTGCCGGCGTCGAGGCGTTCCGCGAGGAGTTCTCCGTCGCCGAGACCGGCTACGTCCTGCTCGGCGACCTGTCCAACCTCGACGAGGTGCTCGACGACCTGTTGGTGCGCGATCCGCTCGCAGCGGCACGCGCCGAGCGCAAGCGGTACGTGCTCGGCGACTTCGTCGGCGAGGAGTCGGCCGACGCGTTCGCGGCGTTCGTGCGCGAGCTCGTCAGAGGTGCGTGAGCATGTCGTCACAGGGACTGGAAGACTGAGCACATGCGCGTCCACATCGGCTCCGACCATGCCGGCTTCGAGCTCAAGACCCACCTGATCACCTGGCTCACCGACAACGGCTACGAGCCCGTCGACCACGGCGCCCACGAGTACGACGCCGAGGACGACTACCCGCCGTTCTGCATCGCGGCTGCCTCCGCCGCCGTGGCCGAGCCCGGCTCGCTCGGCGTCGTCATCGGCGGGTCCGGCAACGGTGAGCAGATCGCCGCCAACAAGGTCAAGGGTGCGCGTGCGGCCCTCGGCTGGAGCACCGAGACCGCGTCGCTGGCGCGTCAGCACAACGATGCGCAGGTCATCGCCGTCGGCGCGCGCATGCACACCGCGGACGAGGCCACCGCGATCGTCGAGACGTTCTTGACGACGCCTTGGAGCCACGCCGAGCGTCACCAGCGCCGGATCGACATGCTGCTGGCCTACGAGGAGACCGGCGAGCTTGCCTGAGGGGCACACGCTCCACCGGCTCGCGGACGAGCTCCGCACCGCCTTCACCGGCCGTGCCGTGACCTCGTCGAGCCCGCAGGGCCGCTTCGCCGCCGAGGCAGCGCGCATCGACGGCCGGGTGCTGGACGGCGCCGAGGCGTGGGGCAAGCACGTCTTCGTGTCGTTCGCCGACGTGCCTGAGCAGGTGCACGTCCACCTCGGCCTCTATGGCACGTTCCTCATCACGCCCGGGACCGGTCGCCCGGTCGTCGGCCAGGTGCGGTGGCGGATGGAGGCGACATCCACCGCCGACCTGCGCGGACCCAACGCCTGCGAGCTGCTCACGCCGCCGGAGGTCGACGCACTGATCGGACGACTCGGACCCGACCCGCTGCGCGACGACGCCGATCCCGAGCGAGCATGGCGCCGCATCCACCGCTCCTCGACGCCGATCGCCGCCCTGCTGATGGACCAGGCCGTGCTCGCCGGCGTCGGCAACGTCTATCGCGCCGAGGTGCTGTTCCGCAACGAGGTCGCCCCGATGACTGCCGGTCGTCGCATCACCCGCAAGCGGTGGGACGCGATGTGGGCCGACCTCGTGGAGCTGATGCACGAGGGCGTACGCACGGGGCGCATCGACACGGTCCGAGCCGAGCACGAGCCGGAAGCCATGGGGCGCGAGCCACGAGCCGACGACCACGGGGGAGAGGTCTACGTCTACCGGCGCGAGGGGCAGCCGTGCCTCGTCTGCGACACGCCCGTCCGCCGTCGCGTTCTCGCTGGCAGAAACCTGTTTTGGTGCCCGGCATGCCAGCATCGTGGATAGGCTCGACGACGTGATGCGAGGATTCCGGCGGACGCTGCCCACGGCGGCGCGCTACGTCGACGACCGGATCGTCCGGTGGCGCACGGGCACGAGCGAGGGCCAGGTCGTGGTCGTCTCGGCCCTGATCATCATGTCCGCCCTCATCATGCTCGCGTCGCTGGTCAGCTACAACACGTTCCCGGCGGCCACCTTCGTGATCCCCATGCTGCTCGGCACGATGGCACTGCGCTACAAGCCGTTGCTCGCCCTCGTGCTGTTCATCGTCGTCGCGACCGCGACCACGGTGACGCACGAGACGATCAACAGCGGGATGACCACCGGACGCGTCAGCACGCTCATCGTCATGGCGATCGTCGCGGTCATCGTGCTGTTCGAGTCGAGCCGGCACCGAAGCGGCCTGCCCGGTCCGTTGGGCGAGGCGATGCTCGTCGAGCTCAAGGACCGGCTCCAGGCGCAAGGCGTCGTGCCGCCCCTGCCTGAGGGCTGGACGTCGCAGTCGGCGATGCTGTCGGCCGGCGGCGCCAAGTTCGCCGGCGACTTCCTGGTCGCCAACCTCTCCGATGACGAGACCCGGCTGGAGATGGTCCTGGTCGACGTGTGTGGCAAGGGCGTCGCGGCCGGCACTCAGTCGTTGCAGTTCGCGGGCGCACTCGGTGGCCTGATCGGCGCGCTGCCCCCGCTGGGGCTGTTCTCGGCCGGCAACGACTTCTTGATCCGGCAGGACTGGGACGAGGGCTTCGCCACCGCCGTGCACGTCCTGGTCGACCTGACGACCGGTGACTACTCGATCATCAACGCCGGGCACCCACCGGCGCTCCGCTGGAACGCCGAACGCCAGGTCTGGGACATCGACGGCGCACGGGGCACGGCGCTGGGCATCATGAAGCGCCCCGACTTCCACCAGACCACGGGCCGGCTCGAGGACGGCGAGGCCCTGATGTTCTACACCGACGGGGTCGTCGAGTCCCGTACGCAGGACTTCACCGCCGGCATCGAGTGGCTGCGCACCGAGGCTGCCGCGGTCGTGTCACACGGTTTCGACCAGGCGCCTCGACGCATCCTCAAGCTCGTCAGCTCGGGCGACGACGACCGCGCGGTGCTGATCCTCAGTCGTTCCGCGGTTCGGAGCCCGTTGGTTGCGGAAACTGAGTCTTCAGCATCGCATCCCAACCTCTCGCTCCCATGAGGCTGCGGGTCCTGATCGACAGGGTGGCCGACGGCGTCACGGTGTAGCGGATGTGCGGCCGGCGGGCCGTCAGCGACTTCTCGATGACCTTGGCGACGGCGTCCGGGCCACCACCGAGGCGGCGCATCGGCCCGGCATACACCTCCTTCGTCGCCTTGGCGACCTCGGCGTTGAACGTCGCGTAAGGGCCGTCGGCGTTGCTGGCCATCGACGCCACCGCGGCATTCTCGAAGTTGGTCGTGATCAGGCCCGGCTCGACGATGACGACCTTGACGCCGAACCCGGCGACCTCGAAGCGCAGGGCGTCCGACAACGCCTCCACGGCGTACTTCGTCGCGTGATAGGCCCCGCCGCCGGGGAACACCAGCCGGCCGCCCATCGACGAGATGTTGACGATCCGCCCGTTGCCTCGCGCGCGCATCGTCGGCAGGACGAGCTGGCACATCCGCACCAGCCCGAACACGTTGGTCTCGAACTGCCGGCGTACGTCGTCGAGATCGAGCGTCTCCACCGCCCCGGACTGCGAGTAGCCCGCGTTGTTGACGAGCGCGTCGATGCGGCCCGACTCGGTCAGCACGGCGTCGACAGCCGAGGTCATCGACTCCTCGCTCGTGACGTCGAGCGCCAGCGCATGACACCCCGCAGCCTCCAGGCCGGCAAGGGTCTCGGGCTTGCGCGCCGTGGCGTAGACGGTCCAACCGGCGCCGGCCAGGCGGGCGGCGGTCGCCTCACCGATGCCGGACGAGCAGCCGGTGATGAGCACGGTGCGAGCGGTGCGATCGGTCATGTCGCTCAGTATGGCCGCGCGGACGTGATTACGATACGCAGATGGCCGACGAGCGCGAGCCCATCCGATTCGCCGACGCGGCCGAGGCCGAGGCCTGGTACGAAGCGCACCATGCGGACACCGATCGCGCCTGGTTCGTGATCGCCAAGAAGGGCTCGACGCTCAGCACGCCGACGTTGGCAGAGCTGCTCGACCTTGCGCTGGCCTTCGGGTGGATCGACGGCCTGCGCCGTTCGCTCGACGATGCGGCCTACCTCCAGTCGTACGGGCCACGGCGCCCGCGGAGCCCGTGGTCGCAGATCAACCGTGACAAGGTCGCGGCATTGACCGCTGCCGGTCGCATGCGCCCCGCCGGGCTCGCGGAGGTGGAGCGGGCCAAGCAGGACGGCCGGTGGGACGCGGCGACGGCGAGCCCGTCGACCGCGGAGGTGCCCGAGGACTTCCTCGCAGCGCTGGAGGCGAACCCGGCCGCCAAGGCCTTCTTCGCGACACTCAACAAGAGCAACACGTTCGCGGTCTACTACCAGCTCCATCACGCCAAGCGGCCCGAGACCCGGGTCCGCCGGATCGAGAAGTTCATCGCGATGTTCGAGCGTGGCGAGACCCTGAACTAGACAGTGCGGTCGACCCTGCGGTGGTAGTGGGTGCCGGCCTTGCCGCCGGCCAGTGCCGCAAGGAGCGTCGCGAAGATCGCCGCCGCGATCGTGATGGCACCCCCGAGGGTCAGGTCGTCCGTGGGGATCGGCACGTCGGGGATGTCGACGCGATTCATGACGTCGTACTCCGAGCCCCACGCGGCCCCGATGATCGCCGCGATCACGACGACGACAAGGCTGATGAGCCACACGGCCCAGCCTTGTCGCGTGCCGTCGAAGCGGGACATCCGGCCCGCGACGTAGCCACCGGCGTAGAAGCTGATCAACAGCACCACGAGCAGCACGATCGCGGCCGCGACGCTGATCTGGCCGGCCTCGCGCTCGATGTCCGACTGGGTGATGTCGTTGGCGTCCCCGACGGCTGCTGCGATGGCGCCGATGATGCTCGACAGCAGGACCGCCATGCCGACGGCAACGAGCCAGCCGAAGAAGCCGGCGCCCAGGTTCATGCCGCCCCAGCGTTCGCGCTGGTGCTCCTCGACCTCGGCGTCCCGCTGGTCGGGGCCGATGTACGCCGTCCGGTCCTCGTCGCGCGTACGCGTGTCGGTGTCGACGTGGTTGCCCTTGTCCCTGTTCCAGATCATGGCCGTCTCCTGTCGTGCACGTCCTCCTGGGGAGGCTTTCGGGCCCGAGTACCCGTTTCACCGGGGTCTCAAGCAAAAACCGCGCCAGCCGTGCCCGGTTCGATGAGGGGTCGCTGGGTATCGAGACGGCGACGAAAGGGGACACCATGACTGATCTGAACGGGCGCCGCGTCGCCATCCTGGCTGCCGACGGCGTCGAGCGAGTCGAGCTCGAGCAACCGCTCAAGACCTTGGTCGACGCCGGGGCGGAGACGACCTTGCTGTCGCTCGAGGACGGCGAGATCGCCGCGCGGAACAACGACCTGGAGGAGGCGGGCACGTTCGACGTGGACCGGGTGGTCAAGGACGCCTCGGTCGACGAGTTCGACGCACTGCTGCTGCCCGGCGGCACCGTGAATCCTGACAAGTTGCGGGCGGACGAGTCTGCCGTGGCGTTCGTGCGGGACTTCGTCGCGAGCGGCAAACCCGTCGCCGCGATCTGTCACGGGCCGTGGAGCCTCGTCGAGGCCGGCGTGGTGTCGGGCCGGACCGTGACATCGTTCCCGAGCATCCGCACGGACCTGCGCAACGCTGGTGCGAACGTCGTCGACGAGGAGGTCGCGACGGACGGGAACCTGATCACGAGCCGGTCGCCGGACGACCTCGACGCGTTCTGTGACGCGTTGGTCTCGGCGGTGGCGGGTGGCGCTGCCACCTGAGGTGGGAGCGCCTTCGGCGCGACGGAGGGCCCATGAGTCTCGTCGTCCACACACTGGCGCCTACGGCGCGAAGAGCGGACGACGATCCCTTTGAGGGCGCCTTCGGCGCGACGGAGGGGCCCATGAGTCTCGTCGTCCGTCGACGGACCGCTACGCGGTGATGGAGCGGACGACGATCCCTAGATGGCGGCTTCGCCGCGCTGAGGGGCCCATGAGTCTCGTCGTTCACAGACTGGCGCCTGCGGCGCGAAGAGCGGACGACGAGACTCGAACTCGCAACATTCTGCTTGGAAGGCAGAGACTCTAACCAATTGAGTTACGTCCGCGAAGCCTTGCGGCAACGACGTCCATCTTGCCACATGGCCCGACCCGATCAGGCGCCGGTGTGCACCACGACGTCGGCGTGGCGGCGGGTCTCCTCGACCGCGAAGTGGTCCGATTCCTGTGCGGCCCAGACGTCCCAGTACGGCGCAAAGACACCCCCGTCCCGTGCCAGCGCCCGCTCCTTGCGTACGTCGGCGGGCGCCTCGACCCAGATCAACAGGCTGAGGTACGGCCGGAGCATCGCGGCTCCGCTGCCGACGCCGTCGAGGATCAGCAGCGGTGCCGGCGGGACGTGCAGCAACGCTCCGGGCCGGTCGCCGACCCAGTCCCATCGAGCCGCCGTCCCGATGTTGCCGACCGAGACCGCCGCGAGGACCCTGCGGACGATCGGAGGAGTGGCATCGAGGCCGTGCCAGCCGGGGTAGAGATCCTCGAGGTGCAGCACGGCCGCGCCGGCAGCGTCCGCCAGCCCGCTGACGAGACTCGTCTTGCCCGAACCACTCGGCCCGTCGACCGCCACGACGGTCGTCGTGCCACATGCGGGGTGTCGTTCGCGGATGAGCGCGACGAGGCGGTCGTACCGATGCGAGGTCACGGGCCAAGTGTCCACTAGACTGGCGCGGCTACGGGATGTAGCGCAGCTTGGTAGCGCATCCGCTTTGGGAGCGGAGGGCCGCAGGTTCAAATCCTGTCATCCCGACTTTTTCGAGATCAGCACCAGACGTACGCCTGACCGCCGCGTGACGTTCACCCTCCACTGGAGCGTTGGTTCCGCCGCCCCTGACCGAATGGGGGTGTGAGCACGGGGCGCAGGCAGTTCCTGGTCGGCGGCGTGGGACTCGCCGCGGGGTTCAGTGTCCTGGGCTCCGAGATCCTGTCGACACCCGCGGAGTCGTCGACCGTGTCGCCGTTCCGGCACGGGGTGGCATCGGGCGATCCGCTCCCGGACGCCGTCGTGCTGTGGACCCGGGTCACGCCGACGGAGCAGTGCGCGCCGGGATCCGGCCGCGGCCCCCGCGTCACGGTGCGCTGGGAAGTCGCGCTCGACGAGGCGTTCACCCACGTCGTACGCTCCGGCGCCGTCGCGACCGAGGCCGCCCGCGACCACACGGTCAAGCTCGATGCGACGGGGTTGGCACCGGGGACGGACCACTGGTTCCGCTTCGCGTACGGCGAAGCGGTGTCGCCGACCGGTCGTACGCGGACCGCCCCGGCGCCGGGCAGCATGCCCGAACGTTTGAGGTTCGGCGTGGTGTCGTGCGCCAACTGGCAGGCCGGCTGGTTCAGCTCCTACCGGCACCTCGCCGAGCGCGGTGACCTCGACGCCGTGATCCACCTCGGCGACTACCTGTACGAGTACCAGCCCGGCAAGTACTCCTACGGCCACCGCAACGAGGACGTACGCCGACATGACCCGCCCCGAGAGACCGTGAGCCTCAGCGACTACCGCCGCCGGCACGCCCAGTACAAGACCGACCGCGACCTGCAGGCCCTGCACGCCGCGGTGCCGTTCATCGTGACCTGGGACGACCACGAGGTCGCCGACGGGAGCTGGGCGCACGGCGCGTACGAGCACCAGTCGCGTGAGGGCTCGTACGCGAAGCGAGCCCGGGCGGCTCAGCAGGCGTACGACGAGTGGATGCCGGTCCGGATCTCGGGCACGGCCGTGGCCGGTGACGGGCGGCGGATCTATCGGCGGCTGCAGTTCGGCCGCCTCGTCGACCTGTCGATGCTCGATCTCCGGAGCTATCGAAGCAAGCGCGTTGCCGAGACCGATCCGGCGATCGAGGATCCCGGACGCACGATCGCGGGGGAGCACCAGCTCGCCTGGCTCTCGGCCAACCTCGCGACGTCGCCCTGCCGGTGGAAGCTCGTCGGCAACCCGGTCATGATCTCGCCCGTCACCGTGCCGCCACGCCCTGCGGCCGAGGAGTTCGCGCTGGGCCAGACCGTGAGCCTCACACCCCTCCGGTCGTCCGCGCCGAACACCGACGAGTGGGACGGCTACCCCTCGGACCGCAGGCGTCTGCTCACCCGGGTGGAGTCGGACGAGACCACCGGCGTCGTGTTCCTGACCGGCGACGTGCACACGGCGTGGGCCAACGACGTACCAGGCCCGAGCGGCAGCATCGTGGCGACGGAATTCGTGTGCAGCTCGATCACGAGCAACAACGTCGACGACTTCATCGGTGCACGTCCTCGTACGGTCTCACTGACGCTGGAAGCGGCGATCCAGGCGGAGAATCCGCACGTCCGGTTCGTGAACCTCGACGACCACGGGCACTCGGTCGTCGAGGTGACACCCGAGCGGGTCCAGATGGACTGGTACGCCGTGGACGACCGCCGCGACCCGCGCTCCGCATCGCGGCGACTCGCGTCATGGGCCGTGAGGTCAGGCACCGCACGGGTCGAGGCGGCGGGCCGGTCGCTCGAGGCATGATCGCTGCCGAGACTCGATTCGGGGCCTGTTGGGCTCCCATGAGAGACTGGTACGTCGCTGTATTCGCCGCGCGCATGCCGGCTGCAGCCCCCAACCGTCAAGCATCGAGATCATGCAGGAGTCAGTCACGTGAAGAGCACCACCGAGACACTGAGCCCCACCCGGATCAAGCTCACCATCGAGGTGCCGTTCGAGGAGTTCAAGCCCAGCCTCGATGCTGCCTACAAGACCATCGGCTCGCAGATCACGATCCCCGGTTTCCGCAAGGGCAAGGTTCCCGCGGCGATCGTCGACCAGCGAGTCGGCCGCACCGCGGTCCTCGACGAGGCCATCAACTCCGCGCTGCCCGGCTGGTACAGCCAGGCGCTGCAAGACACCAAGATCCAGCCGCTGAGCCAGCCCGAGATCGACCTGTCGAAGTTCGAGGACGGCGAGCCCATCGAGGTCACCGCCGAGCTCGACGTACGTCCTGAGCTCGAGCTCCCCGACGTGTCGACCATCGAGGTCACGGTCGAGGACGCCGAGATCAGCGACGACGACGTCGAGGAGCAGCTCACCGCGCTGCGTGAGCGTTTCGCGACGTTCGCCGAGGTCGACCGCGCTGCCGCCGAGGGCGACTTCCTGACGATCGACCTCTCGGCGTCGCAGAACGGCGAGGACATCGAGGCCGCGCAGGCTGAGGGCATGCCCTACACGATCGGCCGCGCGACGATGCTCGACGGGCTCGACGAGGCTCTGATCGGCCTCAAGGCCGGCGAGTCCAAGACGTTCACGACCAAGCTCGTCGGCGGTGAGCTCGCCGGCCAGGACGTCGACGTCACCGTCACCGTCAAGGACGTCAAGGAGCAGCAGCTGCCCGAGCTCGACGAGGAGTTCGCCCAGACCGCGTCGGAGTTCGACACGATCGAGGAGCTCCGCGCCGACCTCACCGACCGCGTGACCCGCGGCAAGCGGATGCAGCAGGCCAACGAGGCCCGCGACCTCGTCCTCGACGAGATCGTCAGCAAGATCGACGCCCCGCTGCCGGAGAACCTCGTCACCGAGGAGATCGACAGCCGCCGCCAGCAGATCGAGCAGCAGCTCGCGATGGCCGGCGTCGAGTTCCAGACCTACCTCGACGACGAGAAGCAGACGATCGACGAGTTCGAGGCCGACCTCGAGAAGCGCGTCCGCGACTCGCTGATCGCGCAGTTCGTGCTCGACCAGATCGTCGCCAACGAAGAGTTCGGCATCGACGACGCCGAGCTGTCGCAGCACATCATGCGCCGCGCCCAGCAGTCCGGCGAGGATCCGAACGCCTACATCCAGCACATCATGGAGCACAACCACGTGCCCGAGATGGTGAGTGAGGTGCTGCGCGGCAAGGCGCTCGCGTCGCTCGTGGAGTCCGCCAAGGTCACCGACAAGTCGGGCAACGCGATCGAGCTGTCGAAGCTGCAGGCCGACGGCACGTACGCGGACGAGGCCGACGACGCCGAGGCTCCTGCCGAGGCGTGACCGACGACTCCCCGCGCGGGAGTTCATTTTCGGTTCGGATACCGGCAGTATGTACTCATGCCCGATGAACCTGCACGGACGACTGACGTCGCGGCGCTGGCTCTCGACTACAGCGACCGCCTGATCGTCGGCACGGTCCGCGACCTGCACTCCGCCGTCACCAAGCGCATGTTCAAGGCGACGCGGGTCGTCGGCGGACACGTGCCGGAGTCGCTGCACGACGCCGTCGTGACCTCGGTCTACGGCGCGATCTCCGGTGTGCTCCGCGTCTCGAGCGGCTCGGTCCGCGCGCTCGCGACTCGTGGCGTGGGCCGTCCGATCGAGGACACCAGGCGCGGCCGGCTCGTCGTCGCGGCCGTCAACGGGCTCATCGGTGACGAGCTGCGCATGCTCGACGACCCCCAGGCCATCACGATGGCCATCCGGCACGAGGGCCAGGACGTGCCCGCGACGTCGTGGCCGCTCGCCGAGGCGTTCCGCGAGGGCACGAGCCACCCGGTCGTCTTCCTCCACGGGCTCTGCGAGAACGACGAGTCATGGGCCAACGGCGCGAAGGTGCACGGCACGACGTACGCCGAGCGGATCCTCGCCGAGACCGATGGCACGCCGGTCATGATCCGCTACAACACCGGCCTCCACATCTCCGAGAACGGCAAGCACCTCGACGCGTTGCTGCAGCAGGTCGTCGAGGCATGGCCCGTCCCGGTCACCCGCATCACGCTGATCGGCCACTCGATGGGCGGGCTCGTGGCTCGGGCCGCGACCAACCACGCGACGGCCTCAGGCCAGACGTGGCAGCACCTCGTGCGCGACGTGGTGTGCCTCGGCACGCCCCACGCAGGCGCGAACCTCGAGAAGGTCGCCCACCTGGGCTCGCGGCTGCTGCGGTTCTGGCCCGAATCTGCACCGTTCAGCTCGATCCTCGAGAGCCGGTCGGCCGGCATCGTCGACCTGCGCCACGGCTACATCACCAAGGACGAGTGGGAGGGCCAGGACCTCACCGGTCAGTGGGGGCTCGACCGCATCGCGGCTGCCCCGTTGCCACACGCCGAGTATCACTTCGTCGCCGCCACGCTCGGGGCCTCGCAGCGCCATCCGCTGAGCGCCGTGCTCGGCGACCTGCTCGTGCACTTCTCGTCGGCGACCGGTGTCGGGCGCACGGGACCGATCGTCGACGGCGCCACGTTCGAGTACCTCCCCAGCGCTCACCATTTCGCCTTGCTCAACCACCCCCGAGTGGGCGACTGGCTCGTCGAGTGGCTCAACTCCCGGACGCGCAACGTACGGGCGCTGCCCGCCGCGCCGCGCCGGGCCTGAGCCCGTCCGAACCACGAAAGGCCTGACCATGGGGCAGCCCCCGCTCGAGTCGACCACCCGGATCTCCGCGACGCCCGACGAGGTGTGGGCGGCCGTGTCGGACGTCAAGGCGATGCCCCGACGCAGCCCGGAGCTGGTCGGCATGTGGCTGTTCGGCAAGCCCAAGGTCGGTCGTCGCGGCATCAACCTCAACCGGCGCAAGGGCTTCGTGTGGCCAACGTTCAGTCGCGTCGTGCAGTGGAAGCCGCCGGCCAACGACAACGGCCGCGGCGTCTTCCGGTTCCACGTGTGGCCCACGAACGTCGACTGGTCCTACGAGATCGAGCCCGCCGATGGCGGCACGCGACTCACGGAGCGGCGCACGGCCCTGCCCAACCCGTCGCCGAGCGTCCGGTGGACCGCGCGTCTCGCCCTGGGCGGGGCCGACGCCCACGACGCCGAGCTGTGCGACGGGATGGACCGTACGCTCGCCGCGATCAAGTCCGAGATCGAGAACGTCGCTCAGCGGTAGAGCTCCTCGTCGATGCTCGCCAGCCGTGACGGATGAACCCGCTCGCCCAGGCCGTAGAACTGCTGGAAGCTCATGATGAGCGGCCGCCAGCGATCAGGGTCGATGCGGTGATCCGTTCCCGGCATGCGGATCGTGTCGTGCACGTGGACGCGCTCGACCTGCACCTCGAACATCACGGTGCCCTCGCCGATCGGACCGAGGTCGACGACGTGCGCCTCCAGGTTGACGGGGCACTCGGCGATGCGCTGAGCCCTGACCGTCTCGGACGGCAGCGGCGTGAGGCCGGCGCGCCCGAACTTGTCCGGCTCGTAGCGGTAGCCGCGCTCGGCCTTCGCCGCCGGGACGTCCTGACGCCCCGTCGTCAACGCGAGCCGGTCGACCTCGGTGGCCAGGTCGACCGACGGCAGGTTGAGCACGCATCCGAGGTTGCGCCGCAGGTTTGCCGCAGTCTGCGAGCGGGCGCCGATGCCCAGGACGCCGGTGTGCCCGAGCCAGAACGCTGACGACATCGGCATGATGTTGCTGCTGCCGTCAGGGTTGACCGACGTGAGCAGGACGACAGGAGTGCCGAAGTAGAGGATCGCCGGGTCGATCACGGTGTGCGAGTCGCAGGTCTGCGTCGTGGTCATACGCCCATCGTCCGGGACGTCCGACGCCTGGACCGGCGGGTTTCGGACGTGACGTTTGCGCGGGTCAGCGATCGACGAGGGTGAGCTCGAACGCGTACAGGTCGGGGCGGTAGGCGTGCCGGCCGTACTCGACGGCGCGGCCGGCGTTGTCGTACGCCGTGCGCTGCATCGTGAGCAGGGGAGCACCCTTCTTCTCGCCGAGCAGGGCGGCCTCGTCGGCGCCCGCACCCCGGGCGCCGATGCGTTGCCGAGCCACGCGCATGAGGATGCCGGACGTACGCATGTGCGCGTAGAGCCCGGTCTTCTCCAGGTCGACCGCGTCGAGGTCGACGACGTCGAGCGGGATGAAGTTGTGCATCACGGCGAGCGGTTGCTTGCCCACGAACCGGAGGCGCTCGAGCGACCAGACGTCGTCGCCGATGCCGAGCTGCAGCTCGTGCGCGACGTCCTCCTCGGCGGCGACCTTGCCCACCGCGAGCACCTCCGTGCGGGGCTTCTGACCCGCGGCGCTGAGGTCGTCGAACAGGCTCGTCAGCTCGACGGAGCGGCGGATCTTGCCGTGCACGACCTGCGTGCCCACGCCGCGCTTGCGGACGAGCATGCCCTTGTCGACCAGCACCTGGATCGCCTGGCGCATCGTGGGCCGGGACAGCCCGAGGTCCTTCGCGAGGGCGATCTCGTTGTCGATCCGCTCGCCGGGGGCGATCTCGCCGCTCAGGATCGCGTGCTCGAACTGCTCGGCCACCTGGAAGTACAACGGGACGGGACTCGACCGGTCGAGCGTGAACCTGGGGCCTGGCATGCGGACAATGTATCGACTCATGACTAGACGTCAATATGTCAGGACAAAGGGTTGACACGGCGTGTGAGGGCCGACACACTCATCCTTGATAGTTTGTCAGCACAAACCCGCAAAGGAACCGCATGACCGCGAGCGAGCTCCGCCCGACCGGCCCCCGAGTGGCCGGTGCCCCCATCTCCTGGGGGGTGTGCGAGGTCCCCGGATGGGGATACCAGATGCCGCCCGAGCGGGTCATGACCGAGATGGAACGCCTCGGGCTGGTTGCGACGGAGTTCGGTCCCGACGGATTCCTGCCCGAGGACCCCGAGGCCAAGGCCGCCTTCCTCGCGACGTACGGACTGCAGGCGGTCGGCGGGTTCCTCCCCGTCCTGCTGCACGACCCGGAGCACGAGCCGATGGGCGAGGTCGACGTCTTCATCGACAGCTGCCTGGCGACCGGTGCTGGTGTCGTCGTGCTGGCCGCCTCCACCGGCCACGACGGCTACGACGAGCGTCCCGTCCTCGACGACGTGCAGTGGAAGACGCTGCTGACCAACCTCGACCGCATCGCGGACCACGCCGCCGAGCGTGGCGTGCTCGCCGTGATCCACCCGCACATCGGCACGATGGTCGAGGACGCGGCCGACGTGCAGCGGGTCGTCGACGGGTCTCACATCGGCTTCTGCATCGACACGGGCCACCTCAAGGCCGCCGGTGCGGACCCCGTCGCCATCACCTTGGCCAACCTCGACCGGGTCAAGCACGTGCACCTCAAGGACGTCGATGCGGCCAAGGCGGCCAAGGTCGTCGCCAAGGAGATCACGTTCTCCGACGCGGTCGCGGACGGGATGTGGCAGGTGCTCGGCGCCGGCGACGTCGACGTCAAGGCGATGGTGGAGGCGCTTCAGGGTGCCGGCTACGACGGCTGGTACGTCCTGGAGCAGGACGTCATGTTCAAGGACGGCGAGCCCGAGGGCGAAGGCCCGATCGCCGACGTCCGCGCGAGCCTCGACTACCTGAAGGCTGTCCTGGCGTGACGGATTTCGAGCTCATCACGATGGGGCGCGTCGGCGTCGACATCTATCCCGAGCAGGTCGGGGTCCACCTTGAGGACGTCTCCACGTTCGCCAAGTTCCTCGGCGGCAGCTCGACCAACGTCGCCGTGGCTGCGTCGCGCCTGGGTCACCGGGTCGCCACCATCACGCGTACGGGCGACGATCCGTTCGGCCGGTTCATCCACACGGCGCTGCAGGGATTCGGCGTCGACGACACGTGGGTCACCCCGGTCGAAGGCCTGCCGACCCCCGTGACGTTCTGCGAGATCTTCCCGCCGGACGACTTCCCGCTCTACTTCTACCGGGAGCCCAAGGCGCCGGACCTCGAGATCGACGTCGACGAGCTCGACTACGACGCGATCCGTGCCGCCGACGTCTTCTGGGTCACCGGCACCGGGCTCTCGCAGGAGCCCAGCCGCGCGGCCCACCTCGCCGCTCTCGAGGCGCGTGGCAAGCGCGGCATCACGGTGCTCGACCTCGACTACCGCCCGATGTTCTGGGAGTCCGTCGAGGCGGCCACCGCCCAGATCCAGGCCGCCCTCCCGTACGTCTCGGTCGCCGTGGGCAACCGCGAGGAGTGCCAGGTCGCGATCGGCGAGACCGACCCGCAGGCTGCCGCCAAGGCACTGCGCGCCGCGGGTGTCGAGCTCGCCGTCGTCAAGCAGGGCCCCGCGGGGGTGCTCGGCGTGCGCGGCGACGAATCGGTCGTGGTTCCGCCCGTCCCGGTCGACGTGGTCAACGGCCTCGGCGCCGGCGACGCGTTCGGCGGCTCACTCGTCCACGGCCTGCTCAGCGGCTGGGACCTCACGACCACACTGGCGTTCGCCAACGCCGCAGGTGCCTACGTCGCCGGACAGCTGTCCTGCGCCGATGCCATGCCCACCGCCGACCAGGTCGCCGCGGTGCTCGAACGGGGGAAGGTCTGATGACCACCGTCAACGCCGAAAGCATTGCGAGCGTCGTCGCGACGCGCGCACTCCATCCCGAGCGGATCGCCGAGCTGGCTGCTGCCCGCCAGCAGCCGACCGGCCTCGTGGGGGAGACCGGGAGGCTGCTGCTGGTCGCCGCTGACCACCCGGCCCGTGGCGCGTTGCGTGCGGGTGACGACGCCCTGGCGATGGGCGATCGTGCCGAGCTGCTCAGCCGCATGGTGCGAGCGCTCGAGCGGCCCGGCGTCGACGGCGTGCTCGGCACGGCCGACGTCATCGAGGACCTGCTGCTGCTCGGTGCCCTCGAGGGCAAGGTCGTCATCGGCTCGATGAACCGTGGTGGCCTGGCCGGCACGGTGTTCGAGATCGACGACCGCTTCACGGGCTACGACGCGGGCGCCATCGCCGCATCCGGCTTCCAGGGCGGCAAAATGCTGTTCCGCATCGACCCCGAGGACCACGCGACACCCGCGACGATGCAGGCGTGCGCCACGGCGGTGGACGAGCTCGCCGCCCAGCAGGTCATGGCGATGGTCGAGCCGTTCATCTCCCGCCGCGACGCCGAGGGTCGCATCCGCAACGACCTGACGACCGAGGCCGTCGTCCGGTCGGCGACGGTGGCCGCCGGGCTCGCCAGCACGTCGGCCTACACGTGGCTCAAGCTGCCGGTCGTCGACCACATGGACGCCGTCCTCGCCGCCACGACCCTTCCGGTCGTGCTGCTCGGCGGTGAGGTGTCGACCGACCAGGAGGCGCAGTTCGCCGCCTGGTCCAAGGCGCTGGCCAGCCCCAACGTCCGCGGCATGGTCGTCGGTCGCACGCTGCTGTTCCCGCCCGACGGCAACGTCGAGGCCGCTGTCGACGCGACAGTTGAGATGATTCGTTCATGACCGCGGTGCTGCGCTCAGTCGAGGAGATCACGCCGGAGTCGGCGGGATGGGGCTACTCCGGGCTGCGGATCCTCGAGCTCGCCGCCGGCGGGAGCGAGACCATCGACACCGACGGCTCTGAGTACGTCGTCCTGTCGCTCGGCGGCTCCGCCGCGGTGACGGTCGACGATCACACGTACGACCTCGAGGGTCGCAGCGGCGTGTTCGCCGGCCCGAGCGACGTCGTGTACGCCCCGCGTGACGCCTCGCTGACGGTGACCTCTGCCGCGGGCGGCCGCTTCGCCCTTGCCTCGGCGCGCTGCGACAGCCGCCTCGAGCCGGCCTACCTGCCCAAGGCCGACGTGCCCGTCGAGATGCGCGGCGCCGGGCAGTCGAGCCGGCAGGTCAACAACTTCGGCATCCCCGGTGTGCTCGACGCCGACCGCATCATCGCGTGCGAGGTGCTGACTCCTGGCGGCAACTGGTCGTCCTGGCCGCCGCACAAGCACGACGAGGAGCGCGACGGCGAGACCGCCCTGGAGGAGATCTACTGGTTCGAGGTCGCGGACGGGCCCGACGGTCCCGGCATCGGCTTCCAGCGCGTCTATGGCCACGAGGGCGCCGACATCGACGTGACGGCCGAGATCCGCAGCGGCGACGCTGTGCTGATCCCGCACGGCTGGCACGGCCCGTCGATCGCCGCGCCCGGTTACGACCTCTACTACCTCAACGTCATGGCCGGCCCGGGCGCCGAGCGGGCCTGGCTGATCTGCGACGACCCGGCACACACCTGGGTCCGCGACACCTGGGCCGAGCAGGCCATCGACCCGCGACTGCCTTTCGGGAGGAACGCATGAGCGTACGTTTGACTGTTGCTCAGGCGCTGGTGCGCTTCCTCGAGGCACAGCACGTCGAGCGCGACGGCGTCGAGAACCCGTTCTTCGCCGGCTGCTGGGGCATCTTCGGCCACGGCAACGTCGCCGGCGTCGGCCAGGCGCTGCTCGAGCGCGAGGTCGCGGGCGATCCGTCGCACCTGCGCTACCTGCAGGGCCGCAACGAGCAGGCCATGGTGCACGCCGCCGTCGCGTACGCCCGACAGCGCGACCGGCTCGCCACGATGGCCGTCACGGCCTCCGTCGGCCCCGGAGCGACCAACATGGTCACCGGCGCAGCGCTCGCGACGATCAACCGGCTCCCGGTGCTGCTGCTGCCCGGCGACACGTTCGCCACCAAGGTCGCCAACCCCGTCCTCCAGGAGCTCGAGGACCCGGCCAACGGCGACATCTCCGTCAACGACGCGTTCCGCCCGGTATCGGCCTACTTCGACCGCGTGCACCGCCCGGAGCAGCTGGCCCCGGCCCTGCTCCACGCGATGCGCGTGCTGACCGACCCCGCGGCGACCGGCGCCGTGACGCTCGCGCTGCCCCAGGACGTACAGGCCGAGGCGTGGGACTGGCCCGACGAGCTGTTCGCCCGCCGGGTGTGGCACGTCGCCCGCCCCGTCCCCGAGCCCGATGCGCTCGACCGTGCGGTCGCCGCGATCCGCTCCGCCCGCAAGCCGCTGGTCGTTGCCGGTGGTGGTGTCACCTACAGCCGTGCCAACGACGCGTTGCGCGCGTTCGCCGAGGCCACCGGCATCCCGGTCGCCGAGACCCAGGCGGGCAAGGGTGCTCTGGCGTACGACCACCCGCAGGCCGTCGGTGCGATCGGCGCCACCGGCACGACCGCCGCCAACGCGCTCGCCGCCGAGGCAGATCTCGTGATCGGTGTCGGCACGCGCTACAGCGACTTCACGACGGCGTCGCGCACGGTGTTCGCCGCCGACGACGTCCGCTTCGTCAACCTCAACGTGTCGGCCTTCGACTCGCACAAGCTCGCCGCGACGAGCCTCGTGGCCGATGCGCGCGAGGGCTTGGACGCCCTCACGGCAGCACTCGGTGGCTGGACGACCGACACCGCGTACACCCAGCGGGCGACCCAGCTCGCGGGGGAGTGGGACGCGATCGTCCAGGCTGCGTACGACCAGGACCACCAGCCGCTGCCGGCTCAGTCGCAGGTCATCGGCGCCGTCAACGAGCTGTCCGACCCGCGCGACGTCGTGCTCTGTGCCGCCGGCTCGATGCCCGGCGACCTGCACAAGCTGTGGCGCACGCGCGACCGCAAGGGCTATCACGTCGAGTACGGCTTCTCCTGCATGGGCTACGAGATCGCCGGCGGCCTCGGCGTCAAGCTCGCAGCGCTCGACGAGCAGGATGCTCGCGACGTCTTCGTCATGGTGGGCGACGGCTCCTACCTGATGATGAACACCGAGCTCGTGACGGCGGTCGCCGAGGGTGTCAAGATCATCGTCGTGCTGGTGCAGAACCATGGCTTCGCCTCGATCGGCGCACTGTCGGAGTCGCTGGGCTCCCAGCGCTTCGGCACCCAGTACCGCTACCGCACCGAGACCGGCCTGGACGGTGACCGACTGCCGGTCGACCTGGCCGCCAACGCCGCGAGCCTGGGCGCCGACGTCCTGTCGGTCACAGGCATCGAGGACTTCCGCACGGCGGTCCTCAAGGCCAAGCAGTCCACCCGCACGACCGTGATCCACGTCGAGACGGACCCGCTGGTCCCCGCTCCGGACAGTCCGGCATGGTGGGACGTCCCGGTGGCCGAGGTCTCCGCTCTCGAGAGCACCCAGCAGGCCCGCACGGCATACGACGAGCACAAGACCCACCAGCGCACCCACCTGGCGCCCACCGACAACGACAAGGACCACGCATGACCACGTACGACCACTGGATCGCCGGAGCGAGTGTCGCCGGCGAGAGCGACCGCTTCGCCGATGTGTACGACCCCGCGGTCGGCGCGCCGCAGTCGCAGGTGCGCCTCGCGACGACCGGTGACGTCGACGCTGCTGTGCAGGCCGCCGCCACGGCGTACGAGACGTGGGGTGAGTCGTCCGTGACGGCGCGCTCGCGGATCATGTTCGACTTCCGCCAGCTGCTGGTCGAGCACGAGGACGAGCTCGCGGCGATCATCTCGTCCGAGCACGGCAAGACGCTCGACGACGCCAAGGGCGAGGTCGTGCGTGGCCGTGAGGTCGTCGAGTTCGCCGCGGGCATCCCGCAGCTGCTCAAGGGCGAGTTCAGCGACCAGGTCTCCGGTGGCGTCGACTCGCACACGTTCCGCCAGGCCATCGGCGTGGTCGCCGGCATCACGCCCTTCAACTTCCCGATCATGGTGCCGCTGTGGATGCACCCCGTCGCGATCGCGTGCGGCAACACGTTCATCCTCAAGCCGTCCGAGCGCGATCCCGGCGCCTCCGACCTGGTCGCTCGCCTCTACCAGCAGGCCGGCCTGCCCGACGGCGTGTTCAACGTCGTGCACGGTGACAAGGTCGCGGTCGACGCGATCCTGGAGCACCCCGGCATCGCCGCCGTGTCGTTCGTCGGCTCGACGCCGATCGCCAAGTACGTCCACGAGGGCGCCTCCCGCACGGGCAAGCGCGTCCAGGCCCTCGGCGGCGCCAAGAACCACGCCGTCGTGATGTCGGACGCCGACCTCGACTTCGCCGCCGACCACATCGTCGCGGCGGGCTACGGCTCGGCCGGGCAGCGGTGCATGGCTATCAGCGCCGTCGTCGCCGTCGGACCGGTCGCCGACACGCTCGTCGACAAGATCCGTGAGCGGTCGACCGGCCTCAAGGTCTCGGTCGGCACCGACCCCGACGCCGAGATGGGGCCCGTCGTGACCGCGGCGTCCCGCGACCGCATCGTCGACTACATCGGCCAGGGCGAGGACGCCGGTGCCAAGGTCGTCGTCGACGGCCGCGACCTCGTCGTGGAGGGCCACGAAGAGGGCTTCTTCGTCGGCCCCACGCTGCTGGACCAGGTCACCACTGACATGTCGGTCTACACCGACGAGATCTTCGGACCCGTGCTCACCGTGCTGCGGGTTCCGACGCTGGACGCTGCCATCGAGCTCATCAACTCGAATCCGTACGGCAACGGCACAGCGGTGTTCACTTCCTCGGGTGAGGTGGCACGAACCTTCCAGCGGAAGGTCCATGTGGGCATGATCGGCATCAACGTGCCGGTCCCGGTCCCCATGGCCTTCCACTCCTTCGGAGGCTGGAAGGACTCATTGTTCGGCGACCACCACATCCACGGTCCCGAAGGAGTGAGGTTCTACACCCAGGCAAAGGTGGTC
This sequence comes from Aeromicrobium sp. Root344, assembly GCF_001425755.1. Lineage (GTDB taxonomy): Bacteria > Actinomycetota > Actinomycetes > Propionibacteriales > Nocardioidaceae > Aeromicrobium. Next base: position 2,801,973 of record NZ_LMDH01000001.1, read on the forward strand.
ACCACCCGGTGGCCACACATCAGCGAGGACTCCCTCGCCCAGCTGAACTTCCCGACGGCACACTAAGCCCGACCATCCAATGGCCCCGGGACCCGAGAAGAGAAGGAACACCACCACATGAAGAGAATCAAGATTGTCGGCGCGATCGTTGCCGCCGGCGCTCTGCTGGCCGCATGCAGTGGCACCGGCAGCGACGAAGGCACGGACAAGACCGCCAAGAAGGACTACACCTACGCGGTCGTGACGCACGGTTCGCCCGGCGACGCCTTCTGGGACCGGGTCAAGTCCGGCGCTGAGCAGGCCGGCAAGGACTACGGCGTCAAGGTCGAGTACAGCTCTGACGGCGATCCCGCCAAGCAGTCGCAGCTGATCGACGGCGCGGTCGCCGACAAGGTCGACGGCATCGTCGTCTCGATGGCCAACCCCGACGGCATCGAGGACAGCGTCAAGAAGGCCGTCGCCGCAGGCATCCCGGTCATCACGATCAACTCCGGCGTCGACAAGTTCAAGGCGTTCGGCGCGATCACCCACATCGGCCAGACCGAGACCATCGCGGGCCAGGCCGTCGGTGAGCGGCTCAAGGGCGAAGGCCTGAAGAACGCCATCTGCGTCATCCAGGAAGCCGGCAACATCGGCCTCGAGGAGCGCTGCAAGGCGGTCAAGGAGACGTTCGGCGGCAAGGTCGAGAACCTGCAGGTCGACGGCACCGACGACAGCGCGGTCCAGTCGACGATCACGTCGAAGCTCCAGGCCGACAAGTCGATCGACACCGTGCTGACGCTCGGTGGTCAGTACGCGATCGACGCCGTCGGAGCCGTCAAGGACTCCGGCAGCAGCGCCAAGGTGGCGACGTTCGACCTCTCCGAGGACGTCATCAAGGACATCCAGGCCGGTTCGATCCTGTTCGCGGTCGACCAGCAGCCGTACGTCCAGGGCTTCCTGGGCATCACGGGTCTCTACCTGAAGTCGATCAACGGCAACGACATCGGTGGTGGACAGCCGATCAACTCCGGCCCGGCCTTCATCACGAAGGACAACGCCGCAGCCGTCCTGAAGTACGCCGCAAACGGCACACGCTGAGCTGACCGGGGGCCCGGCGAACCGCCGGGCCCCCGGCGCTCACCCCCACATTCCCTTGCAGGCTCGACGAGCTCCACACGGCGTCGACGAACGGAGTCACCCATGACCACAGCCACCCTGGACGACGAACGCATCGCGCGGACGTCGACCCTGACCAAGTTGCTGAAACGTCCGGAGATCGGCGCGCTCGTCGCGGCCATCGTGATCTTCGCGTTCTTCGCCCTGACCACCGACGCGTTCGCCACCCCGAGTGGCTCGAGCACCTGGCTGCGCGGTGCCTCGACGATCGGCATCATGGCCGTTGCGGTCGCGCTGCTGATGATCGGCGGCGAGTTCGACCTCTCCGCCGGCGCCATGACCGGATTCACCGGCCTCGTCGTCGGCGTGCTGACCCGCGAGTACGGCGTCAACATCTGGGCCGCGATCCTCGTGTCGCTGGGCCTCGCGCTCCTGATCGGGGCGATCAACGGCGTCCTGGTGATGCGCACAGGCCTGCCGAGCTTCATCGTGACCCTCGGCACGTTCTTCGTCCTGCAGGGCATCGACCTCGCCGGCACCAAGGCCCTGACCGGCCAGGTGGCGATCCAGGGCATGACGCAGGTGCCGTTCTACGACCAGGCCAAGCGCGTCTTCGGCTCGGCGCTCGAGGTCCAGCCGCACTGGTTCAACCTCAATCTCGGCTTCATGCGCCTCGACTTCGACTGGTCGCGCCCCCTGACGATCAACGCCTCGGTGTTCTGGTGGGTCGGCGTGACGGCACTCGCGACCTGGGTCCTGCTGCGTACGCGCACCGGCAACTGGATCTTCTCGGTCGGCGGCGCCCAGACCGCCTCCCGCCAGATCGGCGTGCCGGTCTTCAAGACCAAGGTCGGCCTGTTCATGACGACCGCGGGCGCAGGCTGGCTCGTCGGCATGCTGCTGATCTTCACGACGTCGACGGTGCAGAGCAACACGGGCGTCGGCCAGGAGTTCATCTACATCATCTGCGCCGTGGTCGGAGGCTGCCTCATGACCGGCGGCTACGGCTCGGCGATCGGTGCCGCCTTCGGCGCGCTGATCTACGGCATGGTCAGCCAGGGCATCGTCTACGCCGGTTGGGACAACAACTGGCTCAAGGCGTTCCTCGGCGTCATGCTCCTGGGAGCGGTGCTCCTCAACGAATGGGTTCGCAAGCGGGCGGAGACAGCCAAATGAGCAACGACAACGAGACCGTGGCGGCATCGCCGGTCACCAACGTGTACGCCCCGCCGCCGCGTGGCACCGCGATCATCGAGGTGCGCGACATCGGCAAGCGCTACGGCAACATCATCGCGCTCAGCGACGTCTCGACGTCCGTACGCGCGGGTGAGGTGACGTGCGTGCTGGGCGACAACGGCGCCGGCAAGTCGACGTTCATCAAGATCCTCGCGGGTGCGCACGAGCACACCGACGGCCAGCTGTTGATCGACGGCGAGGACCACACGCTGTCGAGCCCCCGGGCCGCGCTCGAGCTGGGCATCGCGACGGTCTACCAGGACCTCGCAGTCGTCCCGCTGATGCCGGTGTGGCGCAACTTCTTCCTCGGCAGCGAGATCACCAAGGGCGCCGGGCCGCTCAAGAAGCTCGACATCGACTTCATGAAGCGCACGACGAAGTCCGAGCTGTCCGCGATGGGCATCGACCTGCGTGACGTGGAGCAGCCGATCGGTACGTTGTCCGGTGGCGAGCGGCAGTGCGTCGCGATCGCCCGCGCGGTCTACTTCGGTGCCCGCGTGCTGATCCTTGACGAGCCGACCGCGGCGCTGGGCGTCAAGCAGTCCGGTGTCGTGCTGAAGTACATCGCCAAGGCGCGCGAGCGTGGCCTGGGCGTCGTGTTCATCACGCACAACCCGCACCACGCCTATCCGGTCGGTGACCGGTTCATGCTGCTGCGTCGTGGCAAGAGCATGGGCGACTTCCCCAAGGCGGACCTGACGCTCGAGGACCTCACGGCGATGATGGCCGGCGGCGAGGAGCTGGAGTCGCTCGCCCACGAGCTCGCGGAGACGATGGGTGCTGACTCGGCGATCGCCCAGGAGCTGAAGGCCGACGTCACGTGACGGCAGAGCTCCGCGTCGGCATCGTGGGCCTGGGCTGGATGGGCCAGGTCCACGCCCGGGCGCTGAGCCGGCTGACGCAGCACTACACCGACAGCCCGTTGCGGCCGCGGCTCGTCGCCGTGGCCGACCCGGCCGACGACGACCGTACGGAACGCGCTGCCCAGGCGTTCGGCTTCGAGCACCAGCTCACCGACTGGCGTGAGCTGGTGGCCCGGGACGACATCGACCTCGTGTGCGTGACGGGTCCCAACTTCATCCACCGCGACGTCGCGGTGGCCGCCGCCCGGGCCGGCAAGCACGTGTGGGTCGAGAAGCCCGCCGGCCGCAACGCCGAGGAGACCGCCGAGATCGTCGCGGCGGTCGAGGCGGCAGGCGTCCAGTCCGCGGCCGGGTTCAACTACCGCAACCCGCCGGCGGTCGAGCTGGCGCGCGAGCTGGTGGCGTCGGGACGGCTCGGCATCGTCGAGCACACCTCCGTGCGGTTCGTGTCCGACTACGCCGCTCACCCCGACGGCGCGTTGTCGTGGCGGTTCCAGAACGAGTTCGCCGGCAGCGGTGTGCTCGGCGACCTGGTCAGCCACGCGGCAGACCTCGTCCGTTACGTCGTCGCCGACATCGACGAGCTGATCGCCGACCGGGCCACGTTCATCCCCGAGCGGCCCGAGGCCCGGCCCGGTGCGATGCACTACGAGCGCGGCGCCGGCGCGATGGGCACCGTCGAGAACGAGGACTACGTCTCGGCGCTCCTGCGGATCGCCGGCGGGTCGCGCGGCATCCTCGAGGCCAGCCGCTCGGCCGTCGGGGAGCAGAACACGTACGGCATCGAGGTCCACGGCACGACCGGCGCGCTGAAGTGGGACTTCCGGCGCATGAACGAGCTGCAGGTCTGCCTCGACCAGGACTACCAGGACGCGTTCTACGCCACGCACTACGCGACTCCGGGCGACGGTGAGCTCGGCGCGTTCCAGCCCGGCGCCAACAACCCCATGGGCTTCGACGACCTCAAGGTCATCGAGGCCCGCAGGCTCGTGCAGTCCATCGCCGACGGCAAGCCGCACGGCGCCACCATCCATGACGCGCTGATCGCAGCGCGCACCGTCGACGCGATGATCGTGTCGGCCGACGAACGAAAGTGGGTTTCGCTGTGAACCAGCGACTGAAGATTGGCGTCGTGGGCGCCGGAGCCATGGGCGCATCGCACGTGGCCACGTTGGCCGCCGGAGTACCGGCCGCCCAGGTCACGCGCGTGTTCGACATGGACACCGCCCGGGCCAAGGAGATCGCCTCGTCGGTCGGCGCGGAGATCGCCGACTCGGCGGAGTCCCTCGTGACCGGCGAGGACGTCGACGCCGTCGTCATCGCCTCGCCTGACTTCACACACGCCGACCTGGCCCTCGCGTGCATCGCCGCGGGCAAGCACGTCCTGTGCGAGAAGCCGCTCGCGGTCACCGCCGAGGATGCGCGCCGCGTCGTCGACGCGGAAGTGGCGCTCGGCCGCCGTCTCGTGCAGGTCGGCTTCAACCGCCGGTTCGATCCGGGCTTCCTCGACCTCAAGGCATCGATCGACGACGGCACGCTGGGTCAGGTGCGGGTCGTGCACGGCATCCACCGCAACGCGTCCAACTCCACGAGCACCGACGACGCGGGGCTCGTGACCGGCTCGATGATCCACGAGTTCGACACGTTCCGCTGGCTGCTCGACGGCGAGATCGTCGGCATCCGCGTCGAGTCGCCGATCGTCGACGGGTTCCGCGACCCACAGGTCGCGACGCTGTGGACCAGCGGCGGCCAGATGATCACTGCCGAGGTCTTCGTCAACGCCGGCTACGGCTACGACGTCCGCGTCGAGGTCGTCGGGATGGGCGGCTCGGCGTCGCTCGAGCCGCGCACTCCCGTCGTACGCCGGATCGCCGGCACGGGTGGCAGCACGATCGGCAGCGACTTCGTCGCACACTTCATCGAGTCCTACCGGCTCGAGCTGGCGGCGTGGGCCGAGGCGTCGTTGGCCGGGTCCGTCGTCGGCGCGAGCGCGTGGGACGGCTACGTCGCCAACCTGGTGGCCGCCTCGGGCGTACGTGCGCTCGGCTCAGGTGTCCGCGAGGCCGTCGACGTACCCGACCGCCCGGGTCTTTACGGGTGACCTTCACCCTCGCGGTGTGCGCCGAGATGGTGTTCACCCAGCTCCCGTTGTTGGAGCGGATCGAGCGGATCCACGCGGCGGGCTTCGCCGCGGAGATCTGGGGCTGGACCGACAAGGACTCCGCTGCGTTGGCAGCCACGGGCGCGACGTTCACGTCGATGACGGGCTACGTGTCGGGGGACCTCATCACCCCTGACGGCGCCGACGACCTGCTCCGGACGGCCGAGCAGTCGATCCCGTTCGCGCAGGCGATCCGTTGCTCGACCCTCAACCTGCACGGCACGGGGCTCGGCGAGGGCGGCCTCCCCGTGCGGCCGGTCGAGGTCGTCACGGGCGACATGTGGCTCGCCGCGGAGCGTACGCTCTCGCGCGTCGCCGAGCTGGGGGAGCGGCACGGCGTGACGTTCGTGCTCGAGAACCTCAACACCGAGGTCGACCACCCCGGCACGCCGTTCGGGCGTGCTGCCGACGCGCTGGCGCTCGTGGGCGCGGTCGACAGCCCGCACCTCAAGATGAACCTCGATCTCTATCACGCGCAGATCGGCGAGGGGAACCTCGTCGAGCTCATCCGTCGCTCCGCGCCGCACCTGGGCGAGGTGCAGGTCGCGGACGTACCGGGGCGGTGCGAGCCGGGCACGGGCGAGGTCAGCTGGCCGTTCGTCGCGCGGGCGCTCGCCGACGCGGGTTACGACGGTGTCGTGGCCATGGAGGCGTACGCGAGCGGTGACTCGGACCTCGCCCTCGAGCGGTTCCGCGAGGCGTTCACGCTCTGACTCGACCGATCTGTCGCGGAGCGTTCACGCTGTCAGCGAACAGCCGTGTTTTCGCGTGTGTTCGATCGCCGGGCCGTCTAGGTTTGGGGACGTGAACACACCGGATACCCCCAGCCCCATGTCGCCGAGAATGGCCGGCGAGGCCGGCCCCTCGGATCTCGACGGCCACATCTACCAGCGGCTGCTCAAGGAACGCATCGTGTTCCTGGGCTCCGAGGTCCGCGACTCCAACTCCAACGCGATCTGCGCGCAGATGCTGCTGCTCAACGCCGAGGACCCGCAGGCCGACATCTACCTCTACATCAACTCGCCGGGCGGCTCCGTCGACTCCGGCATGGCGATCTACGACACGATGCAGTTCATCTCCAACGACGTCGCCACGTTCGGCATGGGACTGGCCGCCTCGATGGGCCAGTTCCTGCTCGCGGCCGGCACGGCCGGCAAGCGCTACGCCCTGCCACACGCGCGCATCATGATGCACCAGCCCTCGGGCGGCATCGGCGGCTCGGCGTCGGACATCAAGATCCAGGCGCAGCAGAGCCTGCTGCTCAAGAAGCAGCTCAACGAGCTGCAGGCCCAGCACAGTGGCCAGACCGTCGAGCAGATCGAGCTCGACTCGGACCGCGACCGGTGGTTCACGCCGGCCGAGGCCAAGGACTACGGACTCATCGATCACGTCGTGTCGAGCGCAGGAGACATCGCATGAGCTACTACATCCCGCAGTGGGAAGAGCGCACGTCCTACGGCTTCCGGCGCATCGATCCCTACGCCAAGCTGTTCGAGGACCGCATCATCTTCCTCGGCACGCCGATCAGCGACGACGTCGCCAACGCCGTCATGGCGCAGATGCTGTGCCTCCAGGCGATGGACCCCGACCGCGACATCAGCATCTACATCAACAGCCCCGGCGGCTCCTTCACGGCGCTGACCGCGATCTACGACACGATGCGCTACCTCAAGCCCGACGTGCAGACCATCTGCCTCGGTCAGGCCGCCTCGGCCGCCGCGGTGCTGCTCGCCGCCGGCACGCCGGGCAAGCGCCTCGCGCTGCCCAACAGCCGCATCCTCATCCACCAGCCCTACACCGAGGGCACCGGCGGCCAGATCTCCGACCTCGAGATCCAGGCCAACGAGATCCTGCGCATGCGTGAGCTGATGGAGAAGATGATCTCCGACGCCTCGGGCAAGCCGGTCGAGGAAGTCAGCCGCGACGTCGACCGCGACAAGATCCTGACCGCGGCTCAGGCGCTCGAGTACGGCCTGATCGACGAGGTTCTCGAGACGCTCAAGGTCCCCGCGATCTAGGCGACACGCACGACGACATACGGCGCCGTGACCGAGACGCAGGGCACATTCGCCGCTAGGGTGAAAATGTTGCTCTCTCGGTCACGGGCCGCCCCAGGCTCCAACCGCGCAAGTCGAAGAAGGGACTCTCCACGTGGCACGCATTGGTGAAACCGCCGATCTGCTGAAGTGTTCTTTCTGCGGAAAGAGCCAGAAGCAGGTCAAGAAGCTCATCGCCGGCCCCGGCGTCTACATCTGCGACGAGTGCATCGACCTCTGCAACGAGATCATCGAGGAAGAGCTCGCCGAGGGTGCCGAGCTGAGCCTGGGCGAGCTGCCCAAGCCGCACGAGATCTACGACTTCCTCAACGGCTACGTCATCGGGCAGGACGGCGCCAAGAAGTCGTTGGCCGTGGCGGTCTACAACCACTACAAGCGCGTCCAGGCCCAGGTCGGCAGCTCGCGGAGCAAGGACGACCAGGTCGAGCTGGCCAAGTCCAACATCCTGCTCGTCGGCCCGACGGGCTGCGGCAAGACCTATCTCGCCCAGACGCTGGCCCGCATGCTCAACGTGCCGTTCGCGATCGCCGACGCCACCGCACTGACCGAGGCCGGCTACGTCGGCGAGGACGTCGAGAACATCCTCCTCAAGCTCATCCAGGCTGCTGACTACGACGTCAAGAAGGCCGAGACCGGCATCATCTACATCGACGAGGTCGACAAGATCTCGCGCAAGAGCGAGAACCCCTCGATCACGCGTGACGTGTCGGGCGAGGGCGTGCAGCAGGCCCTGCTCAAGATCCTCGAGGGCACGACCGCCTCGGTGCCTCCGCAGGGCGGTCGCAAGCACCCGCACCAGGAGTTCATCCAGATCGACACCACCAACGTGCTGTTCATCGTCGGCGGCGCGTTCGCGGGCCTCGACCAGATCATCGAGCAGCGCAGCGGCAAGACGAGCCTCGGGTTCAACACCGGCCAGGTCGACATCGGTGCGAGCGTCGCTCCCGAGAAGCTCTACTCCAAGGTGCTCCCGGAGGACCTGCTCAAGTTCGGCCTCATCCCGGAGTTCATCGGCCGCCTGCCGGTCATCGCCGCGGTCGACAACCTCGACAAGGAAGCGCTCGTCGCGATCCTGACCGAGCCCCGCAACGCCCTGACCAAGCAGTACGTCCGGCTGTTCGAGATCGACGGTGTCGAGCTCGAGTTCGGCACCGACGCCGCCGCGGCCATGGCCGACCTGGCGCTCGCGCGCGGCACCGGAGCTCGTGGACTCCGCTCGATCATCGAGGCAGTGCTCGAGCCGGTCATGTACGAGATCCCGAGCCGTGACGACGTCGCCAAGGTCATCGTGACCGCCGAGACCGTCGCCGGCACCCAGGGTCCAACGATCCTCACCCACGACGACGTGGCCAAGAAGGCTTCCTAGGCCTCCTGGGTTCTGCTCCAGCCATACCGTCGGTAGGTTGGGCGCATGACCTCAGTCGACATCGCCCTGCTCGGAGCCACCGGATTCACCGGGGGCCTGACCGCCGACTACCTCGGCGAGCACCTGCCGCCCGGCGGCACGTGGGCGATTGCCGGCCGCAACCAGGCCAAGCTCGAGGCGGTCGCCGACCGTGTCGAGCGGCTCGGCGGCGTACGCCCCGCGATCATCTCGGCCGACATCGGCAACGCCGACTCGATGGCGGCGCTGGCCAAGAGCACCCGCGTGCTGGTCACGACCGTCGGGCCCTACCTCAAGTACGGCGAGGCCGCCGTCAAGGCGAGCGTCGAGGCCGGCATCGCGTACATCGACCTGACCGGTGAGCCGCAGTTCGTCGACGACATGTGGCTCAAGTACCACGATCGAGCCGTCGAGACGGGTGCTCGCATCATCCACGCCTGCGGCTTCGACTCGATTCCCTACGACCTGGGCGTCCTCTACGCCGTGGAGCAGCTGCCCGAGGACGTGCCGATCCACGTACGCGGCTACATCCGGGCCAACGCCGAGTTCTCCGGCGGCACCTACCACTCGGCGATCAACCAGTTCTCGTCGATGCGCGAGTCCGGCAAGATCGCGGGCGCCCGCCGCAAGGCGGAGCCGAGGCCCGAAGGGCGCAAGGTCCGTGGATCCGGCAAGCTCGGCAAGGCGCCCGAGCTCGGCGGCTGGGGGGTGCCGATGCCCACGATCGACCCGCAGATCGTGCTCCGCTCAGCCCGTACGCTCGCCCGTTACGGCCCGGAGTTCACCTACTCGCACTTCGCGCACTTCAAGACCCGCCGCATGCTGGCTGCCTCCGGCCTCGGACTCGGCGTCGCGTTCGTCGGTGCCCAGCTGCCGCCGACTCGCGCGCTGTTGCTCAAGGTCAAGGATCCCGGCGCCGGTCCGTCAGAGGCCAAGCGGGAGAAGTCCTGGTTCAGGTTCAGCGTCTTCGCCGAGGGCGGCGGCAAGAAGGTGCACGCCGAGGTCACCGGTGGCGACCCGGGATACACCGAGACGTCCAAGATGCTCAGTGAGTCCGCGCTCTGCCTGGCGTACGACGACGTGCCCAAGGTCGCGGGACAGACCACGACGGCTGTGGCGATGGGGGAGGCTCTGATCACGCGGCTGCAGGCCGCCGGCATCACGTTCCGCACGGTGTCCTGAGGGTCCAGGTGTGACCAATTCGTGGCGGCGACCTTCTCACACCCGCCCCACGGGATTCGCCGGCACCTCGGACGTAGGGTGAAGACATGGACTTCGCCGGAGTCATCACCACCGTCCTGACCTCGAGCGATGCCCCTCCGGGGCTGCTCCCAGCGCGTGAGCAGATGGCGCTGTCGCTCGGCTGGCACATCATCCTCGCCTGCTTCGGGGTCGCGTTCCCGACGATGATCTACGTCGTCCACCGCCGCGGGATCGTGCGTGGCGATCCGGTCGCGTTGGGTCTCGCCAAGCGCTGGGCCAAGGTGTCGGCGGTCCTGTTCGCCATCGGCGCGGTCTCCGGCACGGTGCTGAGCTTCGAGATGGGCATCCTCTGGCCGGGCCTGATGGGCAGGTTCGGGGACGTCCTCGGCCTGCCGTTCGCGTTCGAGGGCCTGTCGTTCTTCGTCGAGGCGATCTTCCTCGGCATCTACCTCTACGGCTGGGACCGCATGCCACCGCGTCGCCACCTCGCGATGCTGATCCCGATGGGGCTGGCGGGCGTCGTCGGCACGTTCTGCGTCATCTCGGTCAACGCCTGGATGAACAACCCGACGGGTTTCAAGATCGTCAACGGCGAGGTCACCGACGTCAACCCCTGGCGCGCGATGTTCAACGACGGCGTCTACCTGCAGTTCGCGCACATGTGGTTCGCCGCGTTCATGGTCGTCGGGTTCGTCGTGGCCGGCGTCTACGCCGCGGGCATGCTCAAGGGCCGGGTCGACGCGCATCACCGGCTGGGCTTCACGGTGCCGTTCGTGTTCGCCACGATCGCCGCCGTCGTGCAGCCGTTCATCGGCCACATCCTCGGGCTCCGGGTCGGCGACACCCAGCCGTCGAAGCTCGCGGCGTTCGAGCTGGCGACGACGACGGAGCAGCCCGCTCCGCTCCGTCTCGGGGGCGTCCTGATCGACGGCAAGGTGCACGGTGCGATCGACATCCCCAAGATCGGCTCGCTGATCGCCCGCAACTCGTTCGACAAGCCCGTGCCCGGCCTCGACACGGTGCCCGCGGCCGACCGGCCGCCGGTCAACATCACCCACCTGGCGTTCCAGTCGATGGTCGGGCTCGGCACGCTGCTCGCGATCGTCGTGGTGGTGTTCTGGATCGCCCGCTGGCGGGGCCACGACCTGCTGCCCAAGCGCTGGTTCCTGCGCGGCGCGGTCATCGCCGGTCCGCTCGCGATCGTCGCGATGGAGGCCGGCTGGATCGCGACCGAGGTCGGTCGACAGCCCTGGGTGGTCTGGGGCATCCTGCGCACCGAGGACGCGGCCAGCCAGAGCGCCGGGTTGTGGTGGAGCTATGCCGCCGCGGTCGTCATCTATGTCGGCATGACGATCGGAGCGTTCGTCGTCCTGCGGTCGATGGCCAGACGATGGCGCGCGGGCGAGGAGGACCTGCCGAGCCCGTACGGCCCGGGCACTGCGACGGTCGACGAGGGCGTTCGATGAGCCTCGCAGTCGTCGTCGCGATCGCGATGTTCGCCGGCATCGTGCTCTACGCCCTGTTCGGCGGCGCGGACTTCGGCTCGGGCTTCTTCGACCTCACGGCGGGCGGGTCCGAGCGCGGCGGTGAGCTGCGAGTCCTGATCGACCACAGCATCGGCCCGGTGTGGGAGGCCAACCACGTGTGGTTGATCTACATCCTCGTGATCTGGTGGACCGGCTTCCCCGAGACGTTCGCGGCCGCGACGACGACCCTCACCCTGCCGCTCGCACTGGCGCTGGTCGGCATCGTCCTGCGTGGCGCCAGCTTCGCGTTCCGCAAGTACTCCGCGACGCTGGCCCAGGCGAGGCTCTTCGGCGCGGTGTTCGCGGGATCGTCGTTGATCACGCCGTTCTTCCTGGGCGCGGCAGCCGGGGCGGTCGCCTCAGGCCGCGTGCCGGCCGAGGGCAACGGCGACCAGCTCAGCTCGTGGATGCACCCGACCTCGTTGTTCGGCGGCCTCATCGCGGTCGGCACCTGCGCGTTCCTCGCCGGTGCCTTCCTGACCGCCGACGCCGCCCGTTCGGGCCACCACTCGCTCAGCGAGACACTGCGCATCCGCACGATCGGCGTCGGCATCGTGACCGGCATCGTCGTGTTCGCGGCACTCGTGCCGATCAAGCACGACTCGCCGACCCTGAGCGACCGTCTGCTGGGCCCGGCTGCGCCGCTGATCGTCGCGTCAGCCATCGCGGGGCTCGCCACGCTCGTCCTGCTCCATCGCCGACGGTTCGCACCCGCACGCGTGACTGCGGTCGCCGCTGTGGCCGCGGTCGTCATCGGCTGGGGCGTCGCGCAGTACCCGTGGATGCTGGTCGACCAGGTCAAGATCTCAGCCGCAGCGGGCGCCGACGCGACGCTCGCCGGCCTGCTGGTGGTCGTCGGGCTCGCCGGCGTGATCGTCGTGCCCGCATTGGGCTACCTGTTCTGGCTCACCCAGAGCGATCGCTGGACCGAGAGCCCGCACTGATCGAAAGGGTCAGTCGACGAGCGCGGGCGTGGCCTCGACCGTGAAGCCATCGACGGCCTCGTCGGCGACGTAGGTCGGCTCCACGACGACCCGGCCCGCGGCGAGCACATCGCCGATCGCGAGCCGCACCAGGTCGAGCCGGGCCTTGGTCGCGCTGATCGTCAGGCTGCTGATCTCGGTCTTCTGGCTGACCTTGGCGGTCGACTTCGCACCGCGGATGTCGGCCAGGACCGACGCGGCAGAGCTCAGCAGCGCCGGATCGTGACTGCCGGTGGCCAGGTCGACGTCGTTGACCGGCCACGCCGAGCGGTGGATCGAGCCCTCCTGCCACCACGACCAGACCTCCTCGGTCACGTAGGGCAGGAACGGGGCGAGCAGGCGCAGCTGCACCGAGAGCGCGAGCACGAACGCGCTGCGCGCCGACTGTCCGCCGGCGTCGTCGCGGCGTGACCGCTCCTTGACGAGCTCGAGGTAGTCGTCGCAGAAGTCCCAGAAGAACTTCTCGGCGACCTCGAGGGCGGTCGCGTAGTCGTACTCCTCGAACCGCGCGGTGGCCTCGTCGACGACGAGCCGCAGGCGGCTGAGCATCGCGAGGTCGATCGCCTCGGTGACGCGGGCCGGATCGAGGTCGCTCGCGCCCGCACCCAGGCCGTAGGCCTCCTCGGACGCAAGCACGAACTTGCTGGCGTTGAGGACCTTCATCGCGAGGCGGCGACCGACCTTCATCTGTGCCTCGTCGAACGGCGAGTCGGCGCCGGGCCTCGCACCGGCTGCACGCCAGCGGACCGCGTCGGCGCCGTACTTGTCGAGGATCTCGTCGGGGACGACGACATTGCCCTTGGACTTGCTCATCTTCTTGCGGTCGGGGTCGACGACGAAGCCCGACAGGGCAGCGTGAGTCCACGGCGCCACACCGTGCTCGAGGTGAGCGCGCACGATCGACGAGAACAGCCACGTGCGGATGATGTCGTGGCCCTGGGGGCGCAGGTCCATCGGGAACGTCCGCTCGAACAGGTCGGGGTCGCGCTCCCAGCCGCAGATGATCTGCGGCGTCAGCGACGACGTCGCCCAGGTGTCGAGGACGTCGGGGTCGGCGAGGAAGCCGCCGGGCTCACCGCGCTGCGACTCGGTGAAGCCGGGCGGGACCTCGGACGACGGGTCCACCGGCAGGCTCGCCTCGTCGGCGAGGATCGGGTCGTCGTAGTCGGGCTCGCCGTCGGCATCGAGGCGGTACCAGACCGGGAACGGGATGCCGAAGAAGCGCTGACGCGAGACGAGCCAGTCGCCGTTGAGCCCCTCGATCCAGTTGGTCAGGCGGGACTGCATGTAGGCCGGCACCCAGTCGATCTCGTCCCCGCGAGCCACGAGCTTCTGGCGCAGGTCGGCGTCGCGGCCGCCGTTGGTGATGTACCACTGGCGCGTCGAGACGATCTCGAGCGGCTTGTCGCCGCGCTCGTAGAAGTTGGCCATGCGCTGCGTGGGCGTCGGCTCGCCGTCCAGGTCGCCCGTCTCGCGCAGCGCGGCGACGACGGCCTCACGGGCGGAGAACGTGGTCTTGCCGGCGATCTCCTCGTAGCGGCTCACCCCGTCAGCGGTGATCCAGTCCGGCGTCTCGCGGAGGACGCGACCGTCGCGGCCGATGATCGTCCGGTTGGGCAGCTGCAGCTCGCGCCACCACTGCACGTCGGTGAGGTCGCCGAACGTGCACGACATCACGATGCCGGACCCCTTCTCGGGGTCGGCGAGGGCGTGCGCGACGACGGGCACCTCGACGCCGTAGAGGGGGGACGTCACGGTGGTGCCGAACAGTGGCTGATAGCGCTCGTCGTCAGGATGGGCGATCAGCGCGACGCACGCCGCGATGAGCTCGGGCCGGGTCGTCTCGATGACGACGGGGGAGTCGCTGCCATGGAACGCCACCCGGTGGTAGGCGCCGGGATATTCGCGAGCCTCGAGCTCGGCCTGCGCGACGGCGGTCTGGTAGGTCACGTCCCAGAGCGTCGGGGCGTCCTGCTGGTAGGCCTCGCCGCGGGCGACGTTGCGCAGGAACGCGCGCTGCGAGACGACCTGGGAGGCATTGCCGATCGTCGTGTACTGCTGCGACCAGTCGACGCTGAGGCCCAGCGTGCGCCAGAGCTGCTCGAAGACCTTCTCGTCCTCTTCGACGAGCTCGTTGCACAGCTCGACGAAGTTGCGGCGGCTGATCGGGATCTGCCGCTTGGCGTCGGGCTTCTCAGGTGGGGTGAAGTCGGGGTCGTACGGCAGCGAGGGGTCGCAGCGGACACCGTAGAAGTTCTGGACCCGGCGCTCGGTCGGGAGACCGTTGTCGTCCCAGCCCATGGGGTAGAAGACCTCCTTGCCGCGCATGCGCTGGTAGCGCGCGATGAGGTCGGTGTGGGTGTAGGAGAACACGTGGCCGACGTGGAGCGAGCCCGAGACGGTCGGCGGGGGAGTGTCGATCGAGAAGATCTCGTCGCGGGTCTTCGTACGGTCGAACGTGTAGGTGCCCAGCTCGGCCCAACGGGCGGACCAGGTGGCCTCGAGGCCTTCGAGGACGGGCTTCTCCGGGACTGTGTTCACAGCAGGCAAGTCTAGGCGGGGCGGGTGAGTGCCCAGGCATCGGCGTCGCGGGCCACCGAGGTGACCCGCGACGCCGACGTGCGGGTGCTAGGCCCCCACCGGGGACTTGATGACGTCGTCACCTGCCGGGCTGACCGGGACGTCCTCCTTGTGGGCCAGCTTGCTGGGCCACCAGATGTGCCGGCCGATGTCCAGGTTGAGCGCCGTCACGAGCACCGAACGCACGATGATCGTGTCGAGCAGGACACCGACCGCGACCGTGAAGCCGAGCTCCGCGAGGAACACGATCGGGATCGAGCCCAGCGCCGCGAACGTGCCGGCCAGCACCAGGCCGGCCGAGGTGATCACGCCGCCCGTGGCGCCGAGGCCGATCAACGCTCCTCGTCGGGTGCCGTGCCGCAACGACTCCTCCCTGACTCGCGTCATGAGGAAGATGTTGTAGTCGATGCCCAGCGCCACCAGGAACACGAACGCGAACAACGGGAACGAGGAGTCCGCGCCGGCGAAGTCGAACACGTGCCGGAACACGAGCGCACCGATGCCCAGGGCCGCACCGAACGACAGCACCACGGTGCCGAGCAGGATCAACGGCGCCGTCAACGCCCTCAACAGGAGCGCCAGGATGAGGAACACCGCGACCAGGACGATCGGGATGATCAGCTTGTTGTCAGCCGCGGACGCCGACTGCACGTCCTTGTTGACCGCCGTGTTGCCGCCGACCAGTGCGTCGGCGCCAGGCACCTTGTGCACCGCGTCGCGGACCCGGTCGACCGTGTCGAACGCCTGGGTGGAGTCCGGCGCCGACGTCAGCGTGCCTTCGAGGTAGGCGACGCCCTTGCCGGTGCCCTTGACCTCGACACTGGCCGGGTCGATGCCGTCGACCGACGCGAACGCCGTCTTGACGGCATCTGCGTGATCAGCCTTGGTGATGACCGCAACCGGCGAGCCGGCTCCGCCGTCGAAGTGCTTGGCCAGCTCCTTGTCAGCCGTGATCGACGGCTGGGTCTTGGTGAAGCTGTCGGCGTTGCTCATGCCGTTGGCATCGAGCTGGAAGATGCCCAGCGAGAAGCCGCCGAGGATCATGGCCGTGACGATCCAGACGAACCGGGGCTTCTTGGAGATGCCGCGACCGACCCGGCCCCAGATGCCGGACTCGTTGCGCTCCGGGTCGCCGAAGTGCGGGATGAACGGCCAGAACACCCAGCGGCCGAAGATCACCAGCAGAGCGGGCAGCAGGACCATCATCATCAGGAGTGCCATGACGATGCCCGCCGCGGTCACCGGACCGAGGCTGCTGGTCGAGTTCATCTGGGCGAACATCAGGCACAGCAGGCCGATGATCACGGTCGCACCGCTGGCGATGATGGCCGGTCCGGCGCGGTGCAGGGCGTGCGCCATCGCCTCGTGACGGTCGGAGTAGTGGCGCAGCTCCTCGCGATAGCGGGCCACGAGCAGCAAGGCGTAGTCGATGCCGGCACCCAAGGTCAGGATGCTCAGGATCGCCGCGCTCTGTCCGTTGACCGTGAGGCCGAAGCCCTTGGCCAGGAGGTAGACGAAGCCCTGGGCAGTCAGGACGCTCGCGACGCCGCAGAGCAACGGGATCAGCCACAGCACGGGGCTGCGGTAGGTCAGCAGCAGCAGGATCACGACGACGCCCAGTGCGGAGAACAGCAGGATGCCGTCGATGCCCGCGAACGCCTTGGCCTGGTCAGCGCCCAGTGCGGCCGGACCGGCGATCTTGACGTCCAGCCCGTTGGAGTCCTTCTCGG
Source organism: Aeromicrobium sp. Root344 (assembly GCF_001425755.1). Lineage (GTDB taxonomy): Bacteria > Actinomycetota > Actinomycetes > Propionibacteriales > Nocardioidaceae > Aeromicrobium. Next base: position 2,818,794 of record NZ_LMDH01000001.1, read on the forward strand.
CGACCTTGCGGATGTCCTTGACGGCATCGGGCAGCTTGTCCCAGCCATCCTCGTCCATCGTGATCGTCGGGATGACCTGGAGCGCCTTGCCGTCCTTGGACGGGATCGGACCGACGACGTCCTTGTCGACCAGCTTGACGTCGGCGAACGCCGCCGCGTCGGCCTTGGCCTTGGCCAGGTCAGCCGGCGTGATGCCGGAGTCGCGGACGTAGAGCACGACCGCGGGGGCGCTGTTGGGGTCCGAGAATGCCTCGGACTTGTTGATGACCTGCGTCGACTCGGCATCGCCAGGAAGCCACGACCCGATGTCGTTCTCCTGGATGCTGGTGAGCTTGAATCCCAGGATCGCCATGACGGCGATGAAGATGAGTGAGACGACCAAAGTGACCCACTTGGCCCAGCGGTGGGCGATCCAGCCCGCGATCTGGCGGTTCATAGTTCTCCTCGGGTGAGCGTCCGATCGGGACGCGAGACACGGTGACAACATCATGACGTAATGCACCGACAAATGTGACATAGGTGGTGCCCCTGATCGTCCCCTGATGTCCTGCGACAATGGACGACGATGACAGTCACCTACGCGGAGGTCGAGCGCGCGCTCCTCGGCCGGTGGCCCGAGACACGTCTCGAGCCGTCCCTCGACCGGATCGCCGCCATCTGCCGACTCCTCGGAGATCCGCAGCGTGCCTATCCGGTCATCCACCTCACCGGCACCAACGGCAAGACCTCGACGAGTCGCATGGTCGACACGCTCCTGCGGGCCCTCGACCTGCGCACGGGCCGGTTCACGAGTCCCCACCTGCAGTCGATGACCGAGCGCATCTGTCTCGACGGCGTGCCGCTGTCCGAGGAGCTGTTCGTCGACGCGTTCGCCGACGTCGCCGCGTACGCCCAGATCGTCGACGACTCGTCGGAGCACCCGCTCTCGTACTTCGAGATGATCACCGCCATGGCGTTCGCGGCTTTCGCCGACGCGCCGGTCGACGCAGCGGTGATCGAGGTCGGCATGGGCGGGTCGTGGGACGCGACCAACGTCGCCGACGGCCAGGTCGCGGTCATCACGCCGATCGGCGTCGACCACGAGCGCTACCTCGGCGACCGTCCCGAGATCATCGCGGTCGAGAAGGCCGGCATCATCAAGCCCGGCTCCCACGTCGTCGTCGCGCAGCAGGAGGACGCCGTGATGGACGTCCTGATGCGTCGCGCGGTCGACGTCGGTGCGATCGCGTTGCGCGAGGGCGTCGACTTCGGCGTCAACCACCGCACGACGGCGGTCGGCGGCCAGCAGATCGACCTGCAGGGCGTTGCGTCGGCCTACTCCGACATCTTCCTGCCGTTGCACGGAGCGCACCAGGCGCACAACGCGGCGTACGCCTTGGCGGCCGTCGAGGCTTTCACCGGCACCAAGGAGCTCGACCCCGACCTCGTGCGCGAGGCATTCGCCCAGGTCACCTCGCCGGGCCGGCTGGAGGTCGTACGCCGCAGCCCCACCGTGCTGCTCGACGCGGCGCACAACCCGCACGGTGCTGAGGCGACGGTCGAGGCCGTGCAGGACGCGTTCACGTTCAGCCCCCTGATCGGCGTCGTCGGCGTCATGGCGGACAAGGACGTCGAGGAGATGCTGCGCCGGTTCGAGCCCGTCATGGCCGAGATCGTCTGCACCCAGAACAGCACCCCTCGATCGATGCCCGCAGCGGAGCTGGCCGAGATGGCCGAGGACATCTTCGGCGCCGAGCGCGTCATCCTCGTGCCGCGGCTCGACGACGCGATCGAGCGGGCCGTGGCCATGGCCGACTCCGCGGAGGGCAACGAGGACGCGATCGGCAGCGGCGGCGTGCTCATCACCGGTTCGGTCATCACCGTCGGGGAGGCGCGAGTGCTGTTCGGGGGGACGCCTTCATGAGGGGCATGTGCTCGGCGATGCTGACCCTCGAGGCCGTCATCCTGGCGCTCGCCGTCCCCGTGATGATCTCGGTCGAGGACGTCAGCAAGCCGGTGGCGCTGGTCTCGGGCCTCGGCCTCGCCCTGCTCTGCATCCTGACCGCGGGCGCGCTGCGCCGCCCCCAGGCGTACGTCATCGGGCACGCGATCCAGGTCGGCGCGATCGCGCTGGGATTCCTCGTCACGGTGATGTTCTTCGTCGGCGCGATCTTCGCGGCGCTGTGGTTCGGCGCCTATTTCGTGGGTCGGCGCATCGAGGAGGACAAGGCCCGCTGGGCCCGCGAGGCCGGCGACGCCTGAGGCGTGTCAGCAACCCCGTCCCGCGCTAGTGTCGAGGACATGGTGCGCGTGTTGGCGGTCGCCGACGAAGAGGTCCCCGCGATGGAGTCGCGGATGCGCGACCTGCAGGTCGACCTCGTCGTCGCCGCGGGTGACCTGCCCTGGGGCTATCTCGAGTCGCTCATCTCACTCGTCGACGCGCCGGGGGCGTACGTCCCGGGCAACCACGACCCCAGCACAGCCGGCGGCAAGGGGCCTCGCGGATTCGTGGACCTCGACGGTCGGGTCGCCACGGTCGGCGGCCTGCGCGTCGCTGGCCTCGGGGGTTGCGTCGTCTACAACCGCGGGCTGCACCAGTACACCCAGAAGGAGTACGACCGGCGCGCCGCCAAGCTCCTCAAGAGTGCTCGAGCCGGCGGGCCCGTCGACGTGCTCCTGACGCACGCGCCGCCGCTGGGGCTGGGCGACGAGCCTGACGGGCCGCACGTCGGCATCTCCGCGCTGCACGGTGTCCTCGAGGCCTTGCGGCCCGCGTGGCACCTGCACGGCCACATCCACCCGTACGGGATGCACAAGCCCGACCGGCAGCTCGGACCCACGACGATCCGCAACGTCATCCCATGGCAGGTCATCGAGATCGAGCCGGCATCGGCGCCCGCGGTCGCCGGGCCGGGGAGGCGGGGCTGACGTGATGCGTGACTCGGGCTCGCCACGCGTGGACGCCGAGAGTGACTTCATGCGGGCGAGGCGGCACCAGTTCCTCTCGGGACTGGCGGCACGGCTGCGCAACGACACCGACGACGTGGTCCAGTCGCTGTCGTTCGACGAGGTGGTGGAGGCCCTCGGTCGGCGCGCCGAGCACTACCTCGGCATCAAGGTCATCCCGCTCGACGCGATCGTCGGGTCCGTCGACAAGATGCGCGACTTCGATCGCCGGTTCCGGCCCACCTCGGCGGTGAGCCGTCAGCGCTGGGAGCGACTGTCACGGGCCAGCCGCACCGGCGAGGTCATCCCGCCGATCGACGTCTACCAGATCGGTGACTACTACTTCGTACGCGACGGGCATCACCGCGTATCGGTCGCGCGCAGCCTCAAGCTCGAGGTGATCGAGGCGCGCGTCACCGCGATCGAGACGTTCCTGGCGCCGGTCGGCATCGGCGCGCGGTCCGACCTCGAGCTCAAGTACTGGCGGCGGATCATGCTGCAGCGGGTGCCGTTCACGGGTGAGGCGCGCGCGGCCGTGGCCGTGGACGACCCGTTCGCGTACGGCGTCATCGCCGAGACGGTCGAGGCGTGGGCGACCCGCACGATGCACGCCGAGGGCACCTACATGGACAAGCGCACGATGGCCGCACGCTGGTACGCCGAGGAGTTCGCGCCCGTGGTGCAGCTGATCGAGGAGGCCGGGGTGCGCGGCGACGACGAGCGCCCGGCCGAGGCCTATCTGCGGGTCGCGGGGGAGCGTTATCGGCTGATCCGCGACCACGCGTGGGACGCCGAGATCATGGACGCCGTCCGCCGCAAGGGCAAGAAGCGCCGCTGAGTCACAACCCGACGGTGAGGTTCTCGCCGGTCGACGGGTCGAACAGGTGCATCTTGTCGGTGTCGATGAACAGCGTGGCGTCGTCGTCCTCGGTGACCTTGCTGTCGGAGTCGAGCGAGACGACGAGCTGTGTGCGCAGCGAGTCGCTGTCGGCCTCGCGGGCGAGCTCCTTGAGCTGCGCCTGCACCTCGGCCTCGGCCTCGTAGGGCACGTAGGCGTACTGCTGGTCGCCGAGCCACTCACGGACGTCGATGTGCGCCCTGAACGTACGTGACGTGTCGACGTTGCCGGACTGGATCACCGAGACGTCCTCGAAGTGCTCGGGGCGGATGCCGGCCATCAGCAGGCCCTTGCCGGCGGTCTTCTCGGCCTTGGCGCTCGGGATCGAGAACGTGCCGAACGGCAACGTGACCTGGTCGCCCTCGACCGTCGCGGGCAGGAAGTTCATCGGAGGTGAGCCGATGAACCCGGCCACGAACAGGTTGACCGGCTGTTCGTAGAGCTCGCGGGGACTGGCGAGCTGCTGCAGGACGCCGCGCTTCATGACGGCAACCCGGTCGCCGAGCGTCATGGCCTCGGTCTGGTCGTGCGTGACGTAGACCGTCGTGATGCCAAGACGCTTCTGCAGGCGTGCGATCTCGGTGCGCATCTGGCCGCGGAGCTTGGCGTCGAGGTTGGACAGCGGCTCGTCGAACAGGAACGCCTTGGCCTCACGCACGATCGCGCGACCCATCGCGACGCGCTGGCGCTGGCCACCCGAGAGGTTGCCGGGCTTGCGCTGCAGGTGCTCGTCGAGATCGAGCGTCTTGCTGGCGTCGCGGACCTTCTCGTCGATCTCCTTGTTGCTCATCTTGGCCAGCCGGAGCGGGAAGGCGATGTTCTCGTAGACCGTGAGGTGCGGGTAGAGCGCGTAGTTCTGGAACACCATCGACAGGTTGCGGTCGCGGGGCGCGAGGTCGTTGACCCGGTTGCCGCCGATGATCATGTCGCCCGACGTGATGTCCTCGAGGCCGACGATCATCCGCAGCAGCGTCGACTTCCCGCAGCCGGACGGTCCGACCAGGATCATGAACTCGCCGTCGGCGACGTCGATGCTGACGTCGTTGACGGCCGGGAAGCCGTCGCCGTACTTCTTGACGATGTTTTTCATCTCGATGGCAGCCATGGATCAACCCTTCACTGCGCCGGCGGTCAGGCCGGCGACGATCTTGCGCTGGAAGAACAGGACGAGGACGACGATGGGGACCGTGGCGACCACGGCGCCCGCGGCCAGCAGCGACGCCGGCCGGTTGAACGGGTCTTGACCGACGAAGAACGACAGGGCGGCCGGGATGGGTCGCGCACGTTCGGTCGACGTGAGCGAGATGCCGAAGACGAAGTCGTTCCACGCGAAGAAGAACGTGAGGATCGCCGCGGTGAAGACGCCGGGCGCCGCCAGCGGGACGATGACCTTGCGGAACGCCTGCCACGCAGTGGCACCGTCGACCTGGGCGGCCTGCTCCATCTCCCACGGGATCTCGCGGAAGAACGCCGACAGGGTCCAGATCGCCAGCGGCAGCGTGAAGGACATGTAGGGGATGATCAGGCCCAGCCAGGTGTCGTAGAGGTGGAACGTGCGCCACATGTCGAACAGCGGTCCGACCAGCGAGACGACCGGGAACATCGCGATCACCAGGGCCGTGGTCAGCACGAACTTCTTGCCCTTGAACTCCAGGCGGGCAATCGCGTAGGCGGCGAGCGTGGCGATGATGACCGACAGGAGCGTGGCGATCAGCGAGATGCCGATCGAGTTGACGATGGCGTGCTTGAACTGGCCGTTGTGCAGCACGTCCTTGTAGTTCTGCCACCCTGCGCCGCCGCCGTCGGAGGGGAAGAAGCCGGGGCTGCCATTGGTGACCGCCGCCTGCGACTTGAACGACAGGGAGATGATCCACACGACCGGGAGCAGGCACCATGCCAGGATCACGGCCACACCGAGAGCGGTGCCGATCTTGGACTTCACGTCGGTCTGCATGTCAGTTCTCCTGCCGTGCGTCGGCGAGATCGACCTTGAAGAGCTTGACGATCAAGAAGGCGATGACAAGCACCGACAGGAACAGCAGCACCGAAAGGGCCGAGCCGATGCCGAGCTGGAACTGCTCGATCACCTGCCGATAGGTCAGGAACGAGATGGACTCGGTCTTGTTGGCTCCGGCGGTCATCACGAAGATGTTGTCGAAGATGCGATAGGCGTCGAGGGCTCGGAACAGGACGGCGACCATGATCGCCGCTCGCATGTTGGGCAGGATGACCTTGTAGAGCCGCTGCCACCACGTGGCTCCGTCGACCCTCGCGGCCTCGAGCATGTCATTGGACACCTGGGCCAGTCCGGCCAGCAGGAGCAGCGACATGAACGGGGTGGTCTTCCAGATCTCCGACGCCATGATCGCGATGAGCGAGGAGTTCCGTTCCGCGAACCAGTTGAAGTCGGTGTCGATGAACGGCAACCAGCTGTTGACGAACCCGTTCTGGTAGGAGAACGCGAACTGCCAGGCGAAGCCCGACACGACCGTGATGACGCCGTACGGGATCAGGATCGACGTGCGGATGACGCCGCGGGCGAAGATGACCTTGTGCATGACCATCGCGAACGCGAAGCCGATGACGAGCTCGAAGGCGACCGTGACGATCATGATGAAGACCGTGGTGAAGGTGTCGCGCCAGAAGAGCCAGTCAGTCAAGGCAGTCACGTAGTTCTGGAACCCGACGAACTCCTTGTCGTCGGGCGCTGTGAGCGAGTAGTCGAACATCGACAGGTAGAGGGCTCGCAGCATCGGAAATGCCGTGACCAGCAGCATCAGCACCAGAGCCGGCGCCACGAGCTTGCGCGCCAACGAGTTCTCGGCGCGGGACCGGTCTGAATCGACCGCCGGCGATTGTTCCGGAGCCGCGTTCTGTATGTACGTCGTACTCACAGGAGCGCCTTTCCCTTGAGGATGGCCGACAAGAAGTCAGCGGACTTCTTGGGTGTGCCGGGCCCGACCGCGGTGGGCGAGTGCCATCTCGACTGGATCGCGCTCGAGATCTGGCTGTAGAACGCGCTCTTGGGGCGCGGTCCGCCCTGGTCCACGCTCTGGCTGAACAACGTCAACAGGTCGGCAGGGTAAGCCTTCTTGAGGGCTTGCGAGTCGTACACCGACTGGCGCGACGGCATCAGGCCCTCGTTGACCGCCAGCTGCGTCTGCGCATCGGCGTTGGTCACGCAGACGGCGGCGGCCTTGGCGTAGTCGAGGTGCTTGGAGTAGGCGCCGACGCCGATGTCGATGCCACCGATCGGGGGCTTGGACTCCTCGCCCGCGACCGTCTGGGGATAGCGCACCCAGCCGAGGTCCTTGAATCCCTTCTTGTCCGCCGGGCCGCCGGGCTTGCCGATCAGTCCTTCGTAGTTCTTGTAGACGAACGTCCAGTTGGTCATGAACTCGCCAGATCCCTTGGCGGGGAACATCTGCCCGAGGCTCGTGCCCTCGTTGGACGTCGTGAAGTCGGGCTGCGCGGCCGGGGACTTGGCAAGTTCTCGGATGACGGCTGCGGCGTCCTTGCCGGCCTTGGAGTCGATCGTGACCTTGGCGTCACGGCCCTTCTCGACCGTCGACGGGTCGAGGATGTTGCCGCCCGCACCCTGGATCAGGGCGTTGATCCACACGACGTAGGCCTCGTACTTGTTGGCCTGGACGCCGACGGTTCCGCCATTGTCGCCGGCGGCCTTGATGACCTGGTCCCAGGTGACCGGCTTGGTCATGTCGAGACCGGCCTTGTCGGCGAGCGAACGGCGGTACCAGAGCACTTGGGTGTTGGCCCATTGTGGGGCTGCGACGACCTTGTCGTCCCACTTGACGGTCTCGGCGGCGCCCTTGAGGACGTCGTCGTCGAGGACCTTGTCGGCCTGATCACCCTCGAACGGGGCGAGCCACTCGGCGTTGGCGAACTCGGGCACGAAGACCGGGTCGAGACTCATCAGGTCGGTCGAGCTGTCCTTGGCGGCCAGGCGTCGGGCGAGCTGAGTGCGCTGGTCGGTCGCGCTGGCCGGGAGCAGCTGGATCTTGATGTCGTACTTGCTGGTGCTGCAGTCCTTGGCGAGCTTGTTGAGCGTGACCTGCCCGTCAGGATTGATGTACCAGTTGAGCGTCGCCTTGCCGCCGCTGCCACTTCCGCAGGCGGCCAGCACACTCATGGACAGCGCCGCCGCAGCACAACCGGCAACCACTCGTCGAACAGAACGTACGGCCATTCCTCCCCCAACCCGATCCCGCTCGTGACCAGCACGTGATGCCCGTCACAGGGACGAGTTGAACGTATCCGCCTCCTTGGGGGAGCGCAACCGGGAGCACCTCAGAGAGTGAGCCAGACCGTCTCATCGGTGCCGAGTGGGGCTCCGGGCTCGAGCGGCTGGCTCGAGGCGAGGACCGTGGCGCCGTCGGGAAGGGCCATCGGAGCGCCACCGAGGTTGGCCAGCACGGTGACCTGACCGGCCGTGGACGCCACCGTGAACGCCAGGACCGTGTCAGGGAAGCCGTCCAGCCACGTCAACCTTCCCCGGCCCAGCCGCAGGGCCTGCCGGAGTGCGAGCAGCGTGCGGTAGAGCTCGAGCGTCGACCCGGGCACGCCGCGCTGCTGATCCGCCGCGAGCGCCTCGTATTCCGATGGCTGGGGGAGCCAGGCGCGGTCGGCGGGCCCGAATCCGTACGAGGGAGCGTCGGCCTCCCACGGCACCGGGACGCGGCAGCCGTCGCGCCCCTTGGACGCGCCCTCCGTACGTGCGAAGGTCGGGTCCTGGCGCGCCTCGTCCGGCAGCCGAGTTGCTTCCGGCAGGCCCAGCTCCTCGCCCTGGAACAGGTAGGCCGAGCCCGGCAGGGCAAGCATGACCGCCGTCGCGGCTCGGGCGCGACGCAGTCCCAGCCCGGCGTCCGGCTGCGGGTCGTCGGCACCGATGCCGCCGACGCGGTGGAGGCCGGGCTGCTGCGGGTAGCCGAGTCGGCTCGCATGTCGTACGACGTCGTGGTTGGACAGCACCCAGGTCTGGGGCGCCCCGACCGCCTCGGCCTGGGCCAGCGAGTGGGTGATCGTCCGGCGTTGGTCGTCGGCCAGCCACGGCGTCATGAGGTACTCGAAGTTGAACGACTGGTGGAGCTCGTCCTCGCGGACGTACTTCGCGAGCGCCTCCGCCGGCAGTACCCACGCCTCGGCGCACAGGATGCGGTCGGCGTCCTGGCCCTCGACGGCGGACGAGTCGGTGATCCGTCGCCAGCTTCGGTAGATCTCGTGGACCCCGGGTTGGTCCCACATGGGGGCGAGCGCCGTGGGCTCGGACCACTGGTCGTGCTCGCTGTCGGGCAGTCCGTCGGCCTTGACCAGACCGTGCGCGACGTCGATCCGGAACCCGTCGACGCCCCGGTCGAGCCAGAACCGCAGGACGTCCTCGAGCTCCGTGCACACCTCGGGGTTGGTCCAGTCGAAGTCGGGCTGGCTCGTGTCGAACAGGTGCAGGTACCACTGGCCGAGGGAACCGTCCGGCTCCGTGACCCGGGTCCAGGCCGGTCCGCCGAACAGGCTCTGCCAGTTGTTGGGCGGCTGGTCTCCGCCGTCGCGGCCCTCGCGGAAGATGTAGCGCGCTCGCTCTGTGCTGCCGGGTTCGGCGGCGAGCGCGGCCTGGAACCAGGGGTGCTCGCTCGACGAGTGGTTGGGCACGATGTCGACGATGACCCGCAGCCCGAGCTCGTGTGCGCGAGCCACGAGCGCGTCGAACGCCGCCAGGTCGCCGAAGAGCGGGTCGACGTCGCGATAGTCGGCGACGTCGTATCCCGCATCGTGCTGGGGCGAGGTGTAGAACGGCGAGAGCCACACGGCGTCGACGCCCAGATCAGCGAGGTGGGGGAGCCGGGCCGTGATGCCGGGCAGGTCGCCGATCCCGTCGCCGTCAGAGTCCGCCCACGACCGTGGGTAGATCTGGTAGATCACTGCGTCGCGCCACCACTGCTCGCCCATGCGTCTCCCTCCGAGGCGCCGTTGTGGCCCTCCACCTGACGAACGTACGCAGGGGCGGTTGGGGCGTCCACGTCGGGAGCGAGATGCGTCGCAGGATAGGTTTTGGCCATGTCGCAACGCACCCTCGTCCTGATCAAGCCCGACGCCGTACGCCGCGGCCTGACCGGCCAGATCCTGTCCCGGTTCGAGGCCAAGGGCCTGACGATCGTGGCGCTCGAGCAGCGGACGATCGACGCCGCCCAGGCCGATGCCCACTACGCAGAGCACGTCGAGCAGCCGTGGTACCCGCCGCTTCGCGAGTTCGCGATCTCCGGTCCGCTCGTCGCGCTCGTGCTCGAGGGCGACGAGGCGATCGCGGTCGTACGCCTGCTCAACGGCGTCACCGACGGTCGCCAGGCGGCGCCTGGCACGATTCGCGGCGACCTCTCGCTGTCGAACCGCGAGAACCTCGTGCACGCCTCGGACTCCGAGGAGTCGGCCAAGCGCGAGATCGACCTCTGGTTCCCCGAGCTGTCATGACCTCGATCGGGGTGCTCGGCACCGGCGTCGTCGGCCGTACGTTCGCGGCACGGCTTGCCGAGCTGGGCGTCGACGTCCTGGTCGGCGCACGCACGGCCGAGTCCCCGAGCCTGGAGCCGGTTGCCGCGCTCGGCGTGCGCACGGGCTCGTTCGCCGATGCGGTCGCTCACGCCGCGGTCATCGTCAACGCGACGAACGGCCTGCACTCGATCGCCGCGCTCGAGAGCGTCGGTGCCGGGGCGCTCGCCGGCAAGACCCTCATCGACGTGTCCAACGAGCTGCAACCCGTCGAGGGTGGCTACCCGAAGCCGCTGGCGTCGACCGACGACTCGTTGGGCCAGCGCATCCAGGCGGCGTTCCCCGACCTGCGGGTGGTGAAGTCGCTCAACACCATGAACTGCACCGTGATGGTGGACCCCTCGATCGTCGAGGGTGACCACGTCGTGTTCCTGAGCGGCGACGACGCCGCGGCGAAGGATCAGGCCCGCGAGCTCCTCGCGCTGCTGGGCTGGCGGCCGGTGCAGATCATCGATCTCGGCGGCATCGACACGGCTGCCGCGGTGGAGATGACGATGTCGCTGTGGATGCGGGTGACGATCGCGCGCGGCTCCGACGCCCCGCGTTTCAACTGGGCGATCAACTCCGGCTGAGTCAGGCGTACGTCGGCTGGCGCAGGTGGTGCACGACCTCGTGGAACTGCCCGCGTACGTCCTCGGGCAGCCAGATCACGTGGTTGGACACCGAGGCGAGGTCGACGTCCTCCTGCAGCGTGACGACGTCGACGACCTGCCTCGGGAAGTCGCGCTCGCGCTCCTCGAACTCCAGCAGGGAGACGCGAACCGTCACGCCGAACGAGTTGGGGTTGACCAGTCCGATGCCCCAGAAGTCGGCGGGCTCGTCGGTCGCCTTCTGCTCGAGGTCGATCATGACGCTGCGGGTGTCCTGCTCGAGCGCCGGATGGTCGATCTCCTCGACCGCGGCCAGCTCGACGCGTACGCCCCGGACCTGACGGCTGCCGGGGCCGTCGAACCGCAGGATGTCACGCAGGGTCCCGCCTGCGGGGAGCAGCGGACCACCGAGGTGCGAGCCGTTGACGGTCTGCGTCACGACGTTGGGCAGCTCGTGCCCGTAGACGCTGATCGGCGTGAAGGCCAGCGTCGGGACGACCGACACCTCGGTGTGGTTCTCCACCGTGAGGACCTGGTCAGGACCGCCGTCGGTCGCGACCGGGACGTACGTCAAGGAGAACGGGCGCTTCTCGCGGGGTTTGCGTCTCACACGACGAGCCTAGGGCGTGGACCCGAGCGACGTTTTCGCGCCGTGCGATGCAGCGCCTAACCTAGAGGCATGTCCGTCGAGTCCCTCTTCCCGCGCCTGGAACCGTTGCTGCCGTCTGTCGGCAAGCCCATTCAGTACGTCGGCGGCGAGCTCAACGCGACGAGCAAGGAGTGGGACTCCGCGCAGGTGCGCTGGGCGCTGATGTATCCCGACGCGTACGAGGTGGGGCTGCCCAACCAAGGTGTGCAGATCCTCTACGAAGTCCTCAACGAGCGCGACTGGATCCTGGCGGAGCGTACGTACGCGGTGTTCTCCGACATGGAGAAGGTCATGCGCGACCACGACATCCCGCAGTTCACGGTCGACGCGCACCGACCGGTCAGGGCGTTCGACCTGTTCGGCGTCTCGTTCTCGACCGAGCTCGGCTACACCAACTTCCTGACGGCGATCGACCTCGCCGGCATGCCGCTCCACGCGGTCGACCGGGGCGACGACGACCCGATCGTGATCGCCGGCGGCCACTCGGCGTTCAACCCCGAACCGATCGCGGACTTCCTCGACGCCGCGGTGCTCGGTGACGGCGAGGAGATCGTGCTGGCGATCAGCGAGGTCGTCCGCGAGTGGAAGGACGAGGGTCGCCCCGGTGGGCGCGACGAGGTGCTCATGCGGCTCGCGAAGTCCGGCGGCGTGTACGTCCCGAAGTTCTACGACGTGGCCTACCTGCCCGACGGCCGCATCCAGCGCATCGTGCCCAACCGTCCCGGTGTCCCGTGGCGCGTCGCGAAGCACACGCTGATGGACCTCGACTCCTGGCCGTACCCCAAGAACCCGTTGGTCCCGCTCGCCGAGACCGTGCACGAACGCTTCAGCGTCGAGATCTTCCGTGGCTGCACGCGTGGCTGCCGGTTCTGCCAGGCCGGCATGATCACCCGGCCCGTGCGCGAGCGCTCGATCGAGGGCATTGGCGCGATGGTGCAGAACGGGCTCGACAAGACCGGCTTCGAGGAGGTCGGCCTGCTGTCGCTGTCCAGCGCCGACCACACCGAGATCGGCGAGGTCGCCAAGCAGCTCGGCGACCGTTACGAGGGCACCAACACCTCGTTGTCGCTGCCGTCGACCCGCGTCGACGCCTTCAACATCACGCTGGCCAACGAGTTCAGCCGCAACGGCCGCCGCTCGGGTCTCACGTTCGCGCCCGAGGGCGGCAGCGAGCGCCTGCGCAAGGTCATCAACAAGATGGTGACCGAGGAGGACCTGATCCGTACGGTCGCCGCTGCCTATTCGCACGGCTGGCGTCAGGTCAAGCTCTACTTCATGTGCGGCCTGCCGACCGAGACCGACGACGACGTCATGCAGATCGGCGAGCTCGCCAAGCGCGTCATCCAGACGGGTCGCGAGGTGTCGGGCCGCAACGACATCCGCTGCACCGTGTCCATCGGCGGGTTCGTGCCCAAGCCGCACACGCCGTTCCAATGGGCCTCACAGCTCGATCACGAGACGACTGACGAGAGGCTCAAGAAGCTGCGTGACGCGGTGCGCGCAGACAAGCGTTACGGCAAGGCGATCGGCTTCCGCTACCACGACGGCAAGCCCGGCATCATCGAAGGACTCCTGTCCCGCGGCGACCGTCGCGTCGGCCGGGTCATCGAGGCGGTGTGGCGTGACGGTGGCCGCTTCGACGGCTGGAGCGAGCACTTCTCGTACGACCGCTGGGCCGACAAGACCGCCGAGGCGCTGGCCGACGAGCCGGTCGACCTCGACTGGTACACCGTCCGCGAGCGCGAGTACGCCGAGGTGCTGCCCTGGGACCACCTCGACGCCGGTCTCGACCGCGACTGGCTGTGGGAGGACTGGCAGGACTCGCTCAACCCCGACGGCGCCCTCGAGGTCGAGGACTGCCGCTGGACGCCGTGCTTCGACTGCGGCGTGTGCCCGCAGATGGACCTCGAGATCCAGATCGGCCCCACCGGCAAGAACCTCCTGCCGCTCACGGTCGTCTGAGACCGTCTTAGGGCGGCTCAGTCGCAGGTCAGGGAGAAGATAGGGCATCTGTCCGATGTGGCGACCCCACCTTAGAAATCACGATGGAGACATCGAGATCGAAGGAGTGGTCACCATGACTGCATCGGAATACGTGGAGTCCACGCTCTACCGCCAGCGTGAGCAGGAGATGAACCTCCGCAACGAGCGCCGGCGCGTCGTCCTGGAACGCCAGGGCGTACGGGCGAAGGCCCGTCGGGCGCCCGGCGGTCGGGGTCTCTCCTACACCGTGCGGCACCGGTTGGCAGAGCTGTTCTCGGACGCTCCGGCGCATGGCTGACGGCCGACGCGAACCAGACGATTCTGTGGGCGGGAGGTGGCACGATGAGGTCGTGCACCTCCCGCCCTCCAGCGCCGCGTTGATCGGCCGCGACGCCGACCTGCGCGAGCTCGACGCGCTCTTTGCGCAGGTCGTGGCCGGTGAGCCGAGGGCCGTCGTCGTGGCCGGCGAGGCCGGCATCGGCAAGAGCAGGCTGCTCGCTGAGTTCACCACCCGCAACGCCGATTCGGCCCGCATCCTGCGGGGGCAGTGCGTCGACCTCGGCGAGGTCGCCACGCCATACGCGCCCGTCACCGCAGTGCTGCGCGAGCTGGTCGACCAGGCCGGCACCGAGCGCGTGCTCGAGGCTGCCGGCCCGGGGTGGGACACGATCGGCGTCCTGCTCCCCGAGCTCAGCGACCATGTCGCCGGCGGAGCCAACGAGAACCGGCTCCACGAGGGCGTGGCGCTGCTGCTCGAGCACTTCGCGCGCGAGCGTCCCGTGATCGTCGTGATCGAGGACCTGCACTGGGCCGACGAGGCGACGCTGACGGTGCTGCGATTCCTGCTGCGCGCCGTCGCGTCGGGCCCGATCATGATCGTCCTGACCTATCGCAGTGACGACGTCCATCGTGGCCACCCGCTTCGGGTGTTCCTCACCGAGATCGAGCGCGGCCGACGAGCCAAGCGGCTCGAGCTCCGCCGCCTGACACGCGCTCAGGTCCGCAAGCAGGCGCACTCGATCCTCGGGCGTACGCCCAGCTTCGATCTCGTCGAGAGCGTCTTCGAGCGCAGCGAAGGGGTCCCGTTCTTCGTCGAGGAGCTCGTCGGGTGCGAGGACGCCGTGCTGCCCGAGACGTTGCGCGACGTGCTGTTGGCGCGCTACGAACGGCTCGACGACGCGACCCAATACTTCCTGCGCGTCGTCTCCGCAGGCGGCCTCCGCGTCGAGCACGAGCTCGTCGAGGAGGTGTTCGACCGCGGTCCCGAGCAGCTCGACGCCGCCGCGCGGGCGTCGATCGTGGCCAACGTGCTGGTGGTCGACGACAGCGCCTACACGTTCCGGCACGCGCTCGTACGCGAGGCGGTGCACGGCGACCTGCTGCCGGGGGAGCGCAGCCGGTTCCACGCCCGCTACGCCGAGGCGCTCGCCGCGCGTGAGAAGCCCGGTGACATCACCGAGATCGCCTATCACTGGCACGCGGCCAACAACCACGCCAAGGCATTCCCCGCCAAGCTCGCCGCGATGCGCAGCGCCTCACAGGCCTACGCCTACGCGACCGCGGCACAGATGGGCGAGCGGGCCCTGGAGATCTGGGACGCGGTCGAGGACGCCGAGGCGGTCGCCGGCATGCCGAGGTCCAGGCTCATGGGCAAGGTCGCTGCCTACTTGCACACGGCCGGGGAGCCCGAACGTGCCCTTGCGACGGTCAACCTGGCGATCTCGCTCGGCGACGTCGATGGCCCTGACCTCGCGCGTCACCTGATGCTCAAGGCGCAGTGCCTGCACAACATCGCCAAGCTCGGCTCGATCCCGTTGCTGCGCGAGGCTCTCGAGCTGGTCCCACCGGGTGTCAACGAGTCGCTGCGAGCGACGATCCTCTATCGCCTGGCTGCCCGCTACATGATCGAGGGCGCCGAGCCCGACGCCGTCGAGATCGCCACCCAGGCGTTGGACCTCGCGCTCGAGCTGGGCGATCCCGAGGCAGCGTCCGTGGCGTCCAACATCCGCGGTGTGGCACGGGCGCATCGCGGAGACGTCGACGGCGGCGTGGCCGACCTCGAGCGCGCCAAGGAACTGGCCGAGGGCAACGACGACGCACTCCTGCGGTTCCGGGTCAACTACTCCGACATGCTCAACCTGCTGGGCCGCTACGACGAGTCCGTGGCGGTGGCCGACGAAGGGCTCGACCGCTCGCGCGAGCTCGGCGTCGAGCGCAGCTCTGGTGCGATCCTCGCGTCCAACATGATCGACCCACTGTTCGCCCGTGGCGACTGGGAGCGCGCCGCACGCCTGCTGGACCGGGTGATCGCGCTCTCGCCACCGTTGACCTTCCGGGTCTACCTGCTGCAGTCCAAGGTCTGGTCGACGCTGTGGCGCGGTGAGCTCGAGGCGGCCGAGCGGATGTTCACGCACTGGAGCCCGCACATGGTCGCCCTCTCCGAGGTCGAGA
Source organism: Aeromicrobium sp. Root344 (assembly GCF_001425755.1). Classification (GTDB taxonomy): domain Bacteria; phylum Actinomycetota; class Actinomycetes; order Propionibacteriales; family Nocardioidaceae; genus Aeromicrobium. The sequence continues at coordinate 2,834,848 of NZ_LMDH01000001.1, forward strand.
TCCAGACTCGGCTCCAGTACGTACGCCTCGCGGGCGAGCTCGCGCTCTCGCGTGGTGACGCCGCCACCGCGTGGTCGCACCTGTCGCGGGTGATCGCGCCGGACTTCCACTCCCAACCCGGCCATGCGCTCGTGATCTACGCCCAGGTCGCCCGTGCCCTGGCGCGCCTGCGCGACGCGGGCGATGCCGACGTCGACCTCGAGGACGCCGAACGGTGCCTCCGGGCGAGGCTCGACGCCGACTCGTTCTGGCCGACCGCGGGCCCCTGGTCGGCAGTCGTCGATGCCGAGCTCGGCGGCGCTTCGCGCACCGGCGACGGCGTTGCCGAGTGGCAGCGTGCGCTCGAGGGCGTGCAGACGTTGCCGGCCCAGAACGGCCCCTACCTGCTCCTGAGGCTCGGCATGGCACAGCACGGCGCGGGCCAGAGGTCGGAAGCGGTCGAGACGCTCGAGCAGGCGATCGACGCCGCCAAAGCCCTGGGCGCCGGGCTGATCACCAACCAGGCACGAGCCTTCGCTCAGCGCGCCGGACTGCCGCTCGGAGGCACCCCCGGACGTCACGAGGCCGGATCGGTCGAGCTCACGGCCCGCGAGCAGCAGGTGCTCGACCTGATCGCCGAGGGCCTCACCAACCGGCAGATCGGCGAGCGGCTGTTCATCAGCGTCAAGACCGCGAGCGTCCACGTGTCGGCGATCCTGCGCAAGCTCGGAGCGTCGAGCCGCACCGAGGCGGCCATGATCGCCGAGCGGTCCACCATCCGCGTCTAGGGCGTCTCCGTCGCGGATGAGCCGGCGCCTAGGTAGGTCTGAGGTACCTCAGACCTGCCTAGGCCCAGGACCTGCGCGGAAGTTAAGGCATCCGCCCGATGTGAGGGGCCCACCTCAGCGACGAATGTAGGTGATGTCGAAAGACACTCCACCGAAAGGGAGACCATCATGATCACCGACTACATCGCCCAGGTCGACAACCAGCAGCGCGAGCGCCAGCTCGTCCAGACGATCGAGCGTCGCCGGTCGACCGCCGAGCGCGTCGCCGCTCAGCGGTTCAACGGAGATCGCCTGGCCCTCATCGCTCACCTGGCCCGCACGGCACGCGCCACCCGCGCCGTCGCCGCCCGTCCCGTCAGCTGCTGAGTCCGCGCGGCCCGTGACCGAGGGTGTCCTCGAGCATCACGGGCCGTGCGACGAACCACCCCGCAACACCGATCACAGCAGTCAGCGACATCAGGGCTGCGAGCGGCGCCGTCCACGAGCCCGTGGCATCGTGCAGCACCCCAGCACCCAACGGCCCGATCCCGGCGATCAGGTAGCCGGGCCCCTGGGTGAAGACCGACAGCGCCGTCGTTCCGGCGGCCGTCCGGGTCCGCTTGCCGATCATGGTCAGCGTCCAGGTGAACGCGCCGCCACCGAGACCCAGGAGCACCGCCCAGAGCCACGTCGTCGTGGTCGGGGCGACCAGCACCCCCAACCAGCCGCAGGCGGTCACCACCGCGAAGGCGACCGGCAGGACCGGTCGCTCGTCGACGATCCGCATCAGCCACGGCAGCGCGAGCGTCAAGGGGATCCCCACTCCACTCAGCAGCCCCAGCATCGCCCCCGCGCGTGCGTCACTGAGCCCGGCGTCCGTCAGGATTTCCGGCAACCAGCCGAACTGGGCGTACGCCATCGCCGACTGGGAGCCGAACAGCACGAGCATCGCCCAAGTGAGAGGCGATCGCAGCACGTCGCGTGAGGCGAGCCGGGCCGACCCCGTCGGGTCCGTACGCACGTCGTGGCGCAGGAACGCCAGCCAGGGCAGCAGGGCGACGAACGCCAGACCGGCCCACAGGCCCAGGCCCTGACGCCAACCGCCGAGAGCATCGGAGAGCGGCACGGTCGAGATCGACCCGAGGCTGGCACCGGCCATCAGTGATCCGCCGTAGAGCGCGCTCATCAGACCGACGCGGTCCGGGAAGTGCACCTTGACCAGCGGCGGAAGGATGATGTTGCCCATGGCCGCGCCGGCCAGGGCCACCGTCGTGAACGTCATGAACAGGGCCGTGTTGTCGACCACCGCACGCAGCACGAGACCCACCGTGATCAGCGACAGGACGAGCGCGGCCGTACGGTGCAGGCCGAGTCCCTTGACGACCCCGTGGGCGCCAACGCCGAACGCGGCGAAGCAGACGACCGGCACCGTCGTGACGATGCCGGCCACGGCTGTCGACATGCCGAGGTCGTCGCGCACCGAGCCCAGCACGACACCGAGGCTTCCCACAGCGACCCGCAGGTTGAGCGCCAGCAGCACGATCGCGGCGCCGACGAGCAGTCGGCCCTTGGTCGACGGGGAACGAGGGTCAGCCACGAGGCCCCATTCAACTCCTCCGACGCGCGGGTAGCCTCGTCGGGTGACAACCCTCGAAGGGACGCCCAACCCCGAAGCCCCCAACCCGCAGCTGCCGATCGTGCAGAAGCTGCGCATCCGCTACGCCAAGCGCGGTCGTCTGCGGTTCACGAGTCACCGTGACTTCGCCCGGGCCTTCGAGCGTGCCGTGCGCCGCGCGGGCATCCCGATCGGCTTCTCCTCGGGGTTCACGCCCCATCCCAAGATCTCCTACGCCAACGCGTCGCCGACGGGCGCGGCGAGCGAGGCGGAGTACCTCGAGATCGGCATGACCCGGCCGTGTGACCCCGACGAGGTACGCGCCTCGCTCGACTCCGCCCTGCCTGACGGCCTCGTCATCGTCGACGTCGTCGAGGCCAAACCGGGGTCCCTGGCCGACCGCCTGCAGGCGAGCTCGTGGGAGATCGCCCTGCCGGGGGTCAGCGCCGAACACGCCCAATCAGCGGTCGAGGCGTTCCTCGCGACCAACGAGGTCCTGATCGAGCGGATGATGAAGCGCGGGCTTCGTACGCTCGACTGCCGCGACGCGGTGCTGGCCCTGTCCGCGCGTTCCGACGGGTCCCGCACCGGCCCATGTGCGATACTGGCTGTGGTTGTACGACACGACACACCGTCGATACGACCAGACGACGTTCTCGCCGGACTCCGATCCAGCGGTGGCCTCGAGCTCGAGCAGACGCCCATCGCGACTCGCTTGGCCCAGGGCCCTCTGGATTCAGAGACCGGCACGGTGGGCGATCCATTTGCCTTCGACCGCGACGCATCCTGACGGGTGTCGACCGCGGCGGTGAATGTGGGAGCTGATGTGACAGACCAAAGTTCGCCGTCAACTCCCCGGCGCGTGGCGCTGGGGTTGACCGAAGGCTTAAGGCCCGCTTGCCGGGCCGCAGACGTGCCCAGGCCGATCTCGATCGGCCTCGGGCGAAGGAGAGCACATGCTCGACGACAACGAAACACCCGCTGAATCCACCACCGAAGCACCGCCCGTACGTCGCAGGGCCGCCGGCCGACCCGCCGGACCGCCCGCCGCAGTCAGCTTTTCCGCACCTGTCGCGCCGGCCAAGGCCAAGCCGGCCAAGGCTGAGGCGCCCAAGGCCGACCCGGCCAAGGACGACGCTCCCGCCGAGCCGCGTGCCAAGAAGGCGGCCGCCAAGACGGCGGCCAAGGACGAGCCGGCCGCCGAGGACACCGCAGAGGTCCCCGCCAAGCGAGCTGCCAAGAAGACGGCCGCCAAGAAGACCGAGCCCAAGGCCGACGCCGACGAGGTTGCACCGGTCTCCGCGACCGCGGCGATGTTCAAGGCGCCCGAACCGGGCCTGGCCCCTGCGCGTCCCAAGCCGGTGCAGAACGAGTCCGACAATGATGCGGACGACGAGGACGACGACGACCCGGACGCACCCAAGCGGCGCCGTCGCAGCCGTGGCGGCCGCCGTCGCCGCAAGGGTGACAGCGAGGGCGACGAGGTCTCCAACGAGACCGACAGCGACAACGACTCGGACGACGACTCCGATGATGACGGCAACGGTGGCACGCGTCGCCGTCGTCGCCGCGCACGCGCCGGCGAAGGTGCCGACGCCTCGCCGGACGACCCCGAGAACACCGTCGTCAGGGTCCGCAACGGACGCACGGCCGAGGACGAGATCACCGGCGTCGCCGGGTCGACGCGCCTCGAGGCCAAGAAACAGCGCCGCCGCGAGGGCCGCGAGGCCGGCCGCCGTCGCGCCCCGATCGTCTCCGAGGCCGAGTTCCTGGCCCGTCGCGAGTCGGTCAAGCGCGAGATGGTCGTCCGTCAGCGCGACGACTACACGCAGATCGCCGTGATCGAGGACAACGTGCTCGTCGAGCACTATGTCGCTCGCGAGTCCCAGATCTCGATCATCGGCAATGTCTACCTCGGCAAGGTCCAGAACGTCCTGCCCAGCATGGAGGCCGCGTTCGTCGACATCGGCGCCGGCCGCAACGCCGTGCTCTACGCCGGTGAGGTCGACTGGACCACGTTCGGCAACGGCAAGCAGCGCAAGATCGAGGACGCGCTCAAGCCCGGCCAGACGATCCTCGTCCAGGTGTCCAAGGACCCGATCGGCCAGAAGGGCGCCCGGCTCACCAGCCAGATCAGCCTGCCCGGACGCTTCCTCGTCCTCGTGCCCGGCGGGCAGACCAGCGGGATCTCCCGCAAGCTGCCCGAGAACGAGCGGGCTCGCCTCAAGACCCTCCTCAAGGAAGTCCTGCCCGACGACACGGGCGTCATCGTGCGCACCGCCGCCGAGGGAGCGACCGAGGAGCAGCTGACCCGCGACGTCACGGCGCTGTCGGCGCGGTGGCAGGTCATCGAGGGCAAGGTGGCAGCCGGCAAGGCGCCCGAGCTGCTCTACTCCGAGCCCGATCTCATGATCAAGGTCGTGCGCGACCTGTTCAACGAGGACTTCCACGGTCTGGTCGTCGAAGGCGACGACGCCTGGGACATGATCAAGGGCTACATCGACCACGTTGCTCCCGACCTCGCCGAGCGGGTCAAGCGCTGGGAGCACCCCGACGGCCAGGATGCCTTCACGGCCTACCGGCTGGACGAGCAGATCCACAAGGCGCTCGATCGCAAGGTGTTCCTCCCGTCGGGCGGCTCCCTCGTGATCGACCGCACCGAGGCCATGACCGTCGTCGACGTCAACACCGGCAAGTACACCGGCTCCGGGGGCAACCTCGAGGAGACCGTGACCAAGAACAACCTCGAAGCCGCTGAAGAGGTCGTCCGCCAGCTCCGGCTGCGCGACATCGGCGGCATCATCGTCGTCGACTTCATCGACATGGTGCTCGAGAGCAACCGTGACCTCGTGCTGCGCCGGCTCGTCGAGTGCCTCGGCCGCGACCGTACGCGTCACCAGGTCGCCGAGGTGACGTCGCTGGGACTCGTCCAGATGACGCGCAAGCGCATCGGCACGGGACTGCTCGAGTCGTTCAGCCACGAGTGCGAGCACTGCCACGGCCGCGGCGTCCTGATCCAGGACGTTCCGGTCGAGCCCAAGAAGGACGAGCAGCGTCGCGGTGGCCGTGGTGGCCGTGGTGGCGGCGGAGGTCGCGGCAACGGCAACCACGGCGGCAACGGCAACCAGGGCGGCAACGGCAGCCACGGTGGCAGCGCCAAGGGCGGCGACTCCGCCAAGAGCGAGGCGCCCGAGGCCAAGTCCGCAGACAGCAAGCCGGTGGACAGCAACGAAGCATCCGCGGACACCAAGCCGGCGGACACCAAGCCGGCGGACGCCAAGCCCGCCGACAGCAGCTCCACTGACGACAAGCCCGAGGTCGAGGCTGCGGCCCCGGCCAAGAAGACCCCCCGCAAGCGCGGCTCGGCGTCCAAGCCGGCCGGCCCTCCGCCGTCGGTGGAGCCACCGTCCGCGCAGGCGGGCAGCACGACTTCTGAGCCTTCTGGACAGTCCGGGGACGCCCCCGTTTTGACCAGCGAGGGTCAGGCTCCGTAAACTAGTCCTTCGGTGCGCTCTGCGTGCCGTTCTCGCGCGTCCCGCTCTTCGAGCGGGCGTGCCCCCAGAGCTGAAACGAGTGAGGAATCCCGTGGTGTACGCAATCGTCCGCAGTGGCGGCAACCAGCAGAAGGTAGCCGTCGGCGACGTCATCCAGATCGACAAGGTCGCACAGGCCGAGGGCGAGACGCTGTCCCTTCCCGCGGTGCTGTTCGTCGACGGCGACACGGTCACGGCCGACGCCGACTCGCTCGCCAAGATCACGGTGACCGCCGAGGTCCTGGGCCTCTCCAAGGGTCCCAAGATCGTGATCCAGAAGTACAAGAACAAGACCGGCTACAAGAAGCGTCAGGGTCACCGTCAGAAGTACACCCAGGTGAAGATCACCGGGATCAAGAAGTAGGGGACTGAGCACATGGCACACAAAAAGGGCGCAGCCTCCACCAAGAACGGCCGCGATTCCAACTCACAGCGCCTCGGCGTCAAGCGCTTCGGCGGTCAGCTCGTCAACGCCGGCGAGATCATCGTCCGCCAGCGTGGCACGCACTTCCACCCCGGCACCAACGTCGGCCGTGGCGGCGACGACACGCTGTTCGCGCTCTCCGCTGGTGCGGTGGAGTTCGGCCGTCGTCGTGGACGCAAGGTCATCAACATCGTCCCGGGTGTCCCGGCGGAGTAGTCCGAGCGAACACTCTCTTTGAAGGGGCAGTCCGCAGCTGCGGACTGCCCCTTCGTTCCATTTCAAGCCGAACAGGCGAGTTCTGGCCCTGACCGGGCCCCCAACGAAAGGAGCGGCCGGTGGCTGTCCCCAGCTTTGTCGACAAGGTCACGCTCCACGTCTCGGCGGGCTCCGGCGGTGACGGTGTGGCTTCGGTCCACCGCGAGAAGTTCAAGCCGCTCGGCGGTCCCGACGGTGGCAACGGTGGGCACGGTGGCGACGTCATCCTGCGCGTCGCAGCCGATGTGACGACCCTCGTGGACTACCACCACGAGCCCCACCGCAAGGCCACCAACGGCGCCCCCGGCGCCGGCAGCAACCGCAGCGGCAGCAACGGCGAGGACCTCGTGCTGCGCGTGCCTGAAGGCACCGTCGTACGCAGCGAGGACGGCGAGGTGCTGGCCGACCTCGTCGGGCCCGGCACGGAGCTGGTCATCGCCGCCGGAGGCCGGGGTGGACTGGGCAACGCAGCCCTCGCCTCCTCCAAGCGCAAGGCGCCCGGCTTCGCGCTCAAGGGCGAGCCCGGCGATGAGCTGACGTTCACGCTCGAGCTCAAGGTCGTCGCCGACATCGGCCTGGTGGGATTTCCCAGTGCCGGCAAGTCCAGCCTGATCGCAGCGCTGTCCCGCGCCCGGCCCAAGATCGCCGACTATCCGTTCACGACCTTGGTGCCCAACCTCGGGGTGGTCTCAGCGGGCTCCACAACGTTCACGGTCGCTGACGTGCCGGGTCTCATCGAAGGCGCGAGCGAAGGCCGCGGCCTCGGTCACGACTTCCTCCGCCATGTCGAGCGTTGCGCCGCGTTGGTGCACGTCATCGACTGCGCCACGGTCGACCCCGGGCGCGATCCGTTGACGGACCTCGACGTGATCGAGGCAGAGCTCACCAAGTACGCCGAGGCGACCGGCAGCGACCTCAACGACCGGCCACGGCTCGTCGCGCTCAACAAGACCGACGTCCCGGACGCCCAGGAGATCGCCGGGTTCGTCCGCGCCGACCTCGAGGCGCGCGGGCTCGATGTCTTCGACGTCTCCGCAGCGAGCCACGCCGGTCTGCGCGAGCTGTCGTTCGCGATGGCCGAGATCGTCGCCTCGCGCCGTGCCGCGACGCCGGTCGCCGAGGTCACCCGCATCGTCCTGCGGCCCAAGGCCGAGGCCGGGGTGGGCCGTGAGTTCACGATCACGCAGCGCGACGGCCAATGGGTCGTGCGCGGTGACAAGCCCAAGCGGTGGGTGCGGCAGACCGACTTCAGCAACGACGAGGCCGTCGGCTTCCTCGCGGACCGGCTCAACCGGCTCGGCGTCGAGGACGAGCTGCTCAAGCTCGGGGCGAGGGCCGGCGACGACGTCATCATCGGCGACGAGAACGACGCCGTCATGTTCGACTTCGATCCCCAGATCCCCGCCGGTGCCGAGGTCCTCGGCCGACGTGGCGAGGACCTGCGCATCGACCAGTCCGACCGGCGCACCAACGTGCAGCGTCGCGAGGAGCTCGCCGCCCGACGGGCGTACGAGGCCGAGAAGCGCGAAGCCCGCGAAGAGGGCCGCGAGCCTGGCTGGGACTTCCCCGAGGACGATCCGTCCCTCATCGATGACCCTGCGGACGGTGAGCTCGACGACGAGGACCCGCGCTGATGGCCCGGATCGTCGTCAAAGTGGGTTCGTCGTCACTCAGCTCGGCTGAGGGCGGCCTCGACGGGGAGCGCGTCGACGCCCTGGTCGACGCCTTGGCGGCCGGCCGCGAGCGGGGCGACGAGATCGTCCTGGTCAGCTCCGGCGCCATCGCTGCCGGCCTGGCTCCGTTGTCGCTGCCTCGCCGACCCCGCGACCTCGCGACACAGCAGGCGGCCGCCAGCGTTGGCCAAGGTGCCCTGATCGCGCGCTATGCCCAACGCTTCGAGCGCCACGGTCTCGTCGTCGGGCAGGTGCTCCTCACCGCCGACGACGTGACACGGCGCAGCCACTACCGCAATGCCTACCAGACATTCGCCCGCCTGCTGGAGCTCGGCGTCGTGCCGATCGTCAACGAGAACGACACCGTCGCCACCAGCGAGATCCGCTTCGGCGACAACGACCGCCTCGCAGCGCTCGTCTCGCACCTCGTCCACGCCGACCTGCTGGTCCTGCTGTCGGACGTCGACGGTCTCTACGACGGCGACCCGCGTCGTGAGGGCGCTGTGATCGTGCGTGACGTCCGCGGCGAGACCGACATCGCCGAGCTCGACATCGTCCGCCCGAGTGCCTCGGCGATCGGCACCGGCGGCATGGTCACCAAGATCGAGGCGGCCCGCATCGCGACCGGCGCCGGCATTCCCGTGGTGCTCACGGCAGCCTCCCAGGCCTCAGCTGCGCTCGAGGGTCAGCCTGTCGGCACGAGGTTCCATCCCACCGGGCGCCGCCGGCCGACCCGTCTGTTGTGGCTCGCGCACGCCAGCAACACCAAGGGCTCGGTGCACCTCGACGCCGGAGCCGTGCGCGCCCTCACGGTCCGCAAGGCCTCGCTGCTCCCGGCCGGCATCACCGGCGTCACCGGCACGTTCGTGGCCGGCGACCCCGTCGACCTGGTCGGGCCTGACGACGTCGTGATCGCTCGCGGCATCGTCAACTACGACAGCGCCGAGCTGCCCTCGCTGCTGGGGCGGTCGACACGCGATCTGGCGGCCGAGCTCGGCGCCGAGTACGAGCGCGAGGTCGTGCACCGCGACGACATGATGGTGATCTGACGATGCCTTCTAGGATTGCCGCATGAAGGACCAGGTCCACGACGCAGCGCGGCGCGCCCGTGTCGCCGCAGCCACCCTTGCGGTGACTCCGCGCGCTGGCAAGGACGCGGCTCTGCAGGCCATGGCGGACGCACTGGTCGCCGGCACGGAGACGATCGTCTCGGCCAACGACCTCGATGTCGAGACCGCCCGCGCCGCAGGCACCGGCGAGAACGTCATCGACCGGCTTCGCCTCGATCCTGCGCGGGTGGCGGCGTTCGCCGACGGGCTCCGTGACATCGCCGCGCTGCCTGATCCGGTGGGTGAGGTCGTACGCGGTGCGACCCTCGCCAACGGCCTGCGGATGCAGCAGATCCGGGTCCCGATGGGTGTGATCGGCATGATCTACGAGGGTCGTCCCAACGTGACCGCCGACGCCGCCGGCATCTGTCTCAAGGCCGGCAGTGCCGTGCTCCTGCGCGGCTCCTCGTCCGCGGCGCGGTCCAACGCCGCGATCATCGAGATCATGCGTGGTGCCCTCGACGGGGTCGGGCTGCCGCCCGATGCGATCCAGATGATTCCGGCCGACGACCGCTCCTCGGCGACGCACCTGATGCAGGCGCGAGGACTGGTCGACCTCGTCATCCCTCGAGGCGGCGCCGGACTCATCCGCGCTGTGGTCGAGGAGTCGACGGTGCCGGTCATCGAGACCGGTGTGGGCAACTGCCACGTCTATGTCGACGCGGACGCCGACCTCGACATGGCGCTGCAGATCGTCCTCAACTCCAAGACCCACCGGACCAGCGTGTGCAACGCCGCCGAGTCGTTGCTGGTGCACAAGGCCGTCGCCGACACCTTCCTGCCCACCGTCGTCGCGGCGCTGCAGGATGCCGGCGTCACGATCCACGGAGACGCGTCGTTCTGCGCGGTGCGGCCCGACATCGTGCCCGCCACCGAGGACGACTACGCCGCCGAGTACCTCTCGCTCGACATCTCGGCGCGCGTCGTGGACTCGATCGACGACGCGATCGACCACATCCGTACGTACTCGTCAGGGCACACCGAGGCGATCGTGACGTCGTCGCTTGCCGCCTCGGCTCGCTTCACCTCAGGCGTCGACTCCGCAGCCGTCATGGTCAACGCCTCGACGCGGTTCACCGACGGTGGCGAGTTCGGGTTCGGGGCGGAGATCGGCATCTCGACGCAGAAGCTGCACGCGCGGGGCCCGATGGGGCTGACCGAGATGACGACGACCACCTACGTCGTCACCGGCGCCGGACACGTGCGATAGATTGGCGCCATGTTCTCGAACCTCGTGGCGGCCGAAGAGCCCCTTCGCGACATCGGCATCGACCCCTACGCGGTCGGCGGCATCGCCCTGGCGATCCTGATCGTCCTGGTGCTCGCGCTGCTGTCCTTCGGCAAGGGTCGCGAGCACTCCTGAAGGGCATGGCCCGCCGCGACGGCGACGAGCGCCGACGCATCGGCATCATGGGCGGCACGTTCGACCCGATCCACCACGGTCACCTGGTCGCCGCGAGCGAGGTGCAGTCGTGGTTCGACCTCGACGAGGTCATCTTCGTGCCCACCGGCGAGCCCTGGCAGAAGGCCGACCGTGAGGTCTCGCCGGCCGAGCACCGCTACCTCATGACCGTGATCGCCACGGCCGCCAATCCCCGGTTCGAGGTCAGCCGCGTCGACATCGACCGCAGCGGGGCGACCTACACGATCGACACGCTCCGTGAGCTGACCGCGTTGCACCCCGACGCCGACCTATACTTCATCACCGGCGCCGACGCCATGGCCGCACTGCTGACGTGGCAGGACCACGAGGAGCTGTTCGAGCTGGCGCACTTCGTGGGCTGCACCCGTCCCGGCCACGAGCTGACCGACGTGACGCTCGAAGGCCTGCCGCGCGACCGCATCACGCTCGTCGAGATCCCTGCCCTCACGATCTCGTCGACGGACTGCCGTCATCGCGTCGCGAGCGGTGAGCCGGTCTGGTACCTCGTGCCGGACGGCGTCGTCCAGTACATCGGCAAGCACGAGCTCTACTCGAAGGAACTGGCATGACCGCGACAGAACGAGCCGTCGAGCTGACCCAGGCGGCGGCCACTGCGGCCGAGGACAAGCTCGCCCAGGACATCATTGCGTTCGACGTCTCCGAGCTGTTGGCGATCACCGACGTCTTCCTCCTGTGCTCGGCCTCCAGCCCACGGCAGGTCCGGGCCGTCCAGGACGCCGTCGAGGAGCGCATGATCGAGCTGGGTGCCAAGGCCGTACGCCGTGAGGGTGAGCGCGAGGGTCGCTGGGTCCTGCTCGACTTCGCCGACGTCGTGGTCCACATCCAGCACCAGGACGAGCGCGTCTTCTATGCCCTCGAGCGGCTCTGGAGCGACTGCCCCGTGGTGCCGTTGTCATGACGACCCGCCAGGTCATCCTGTGGCGGCACGGCCGGACGTCCTGGAACGTCGAGGGACGCGTGCAGGGGCAGAGCGACATCCCGCTCGACGAGGTCGGTCTGGAGCAGGCCAGGGCCGCGGCCGCGCGTCTGGCCGCCCTGCGGCCCGATCGCATCGTGAGCTCGGACCTCGTGCGTGCCGCTGACACAGCGCGCACCTTGGGCGACCTCACCGGCACCAAGGTCGAGCTCGACGTACGTCTTCGGGAGCTCAACTTCGGCGAGCGCGAAGGACTCACGTGGCGCGAGGCGTGGGACCGGTTTCCCGACGGCATGAAGGCCTGGGTCGAGGGAGACGAGACGCAGATCCCCGGCAGCGAGACACATCGCCAGGCGGGGGAGCGGTTCGCCGCTGCCCTGCACGACCTGCTCGAAGACCTGCCCCCGGACGGCGTGATGGTCGTCGTGGCGCACGGGGCTGTCCTGCGTACGGGGGCGTGTGCGTTCCTCGAGATTCCCGAGGCGCACTGGAGCACGTTCGGCGGGCTCGGCAACTGCGCTTGGTCGGTGCTCGAGGAGTCGCGCCACAAGGACTGGTTCCAGTGGCGGCTCACGGAGTGGAACGCCGGAACGCTGCCAGAACCGGTCATGTCCGACGACGAGTGACCCGGTTTGGGCATGAGCAGGGTCAGCGGCTAACATTGGCGAGGCCCAACACACGGGCTGCAGCGGGGCATTGGCGCAGTTGGTAGCGCGCTTCCATGGCATGGAAGAGGTCAGGAGTTCGAATCTCCTATGCTCCACAAGATCGGCCAGCACCGCACGCCCCTTCGCACTCCGGAGGGGCGTTCGTGCGTCGCGAGTCCGTCGATTGCGGGGGACGCCCTAGGCTGGTCCTCGCCCACGTCCCACCAGGAAGGCCCCGCCACCCGTGCTCGCCCGCATCAGTCTCGGCATCGCCGCCATGATGGCCGGGGTGATCATCGTTGCCGCGTACGTGAACGACCGTGAGAGCGAAGGCAGCCTGATCCCCGTGGCCACGGGGGAGAAGGCACCGGCCGGGTTGGCGCGGTTCTACGACCAGAAGCTCGACTGGACGCCTTGCGAGCGGTCGCTGTGCACCTGGATACGCGTGCCGCTCGACTACGACAAGCCTGCCGGTTCGTCGATCCGCCTCAGGGTCAAGCTGCGTCCGGCGTCGTCGGGCAAGGCCGAGGGCAAGGTGTTCATCAACCCGGGAGGCCCGGGTGGCTCAGGCGTCGGGTTCGTCGACACGTTCTCGTCCCTGACGTCCAAGGACCTGCTGGAGAAGCGCGACATCGTCGGCTTCGACCCGCGCGGCGTCGGGCAGAGCGACCCGGTGAGGTGCGAGACCGACGAGACGTTCGACAAGCTGATCGCGCTGGACCCCGATCCCGACACGCTCAAGCTCGTCGACAAGCTCGGGAACGGCTTCCGCAAGCTCGGCAAGGCGTGTGTCAAGAACTCCGGAGCGCTCGCGTCGCACGTCACGACCGAGGAGGCCGCGCGCGACCTCGACGTGCTGCGCGCGCTGATGGGGGAGAAGAAGCTCGACTACTACGGCGCGTCCTACGGCACGCAGCTCGGCGCGACGTACGCCGACCTGTTCCCGAAGCACGCCGGCGCCATGATCCTCGACGGCGCCGTGGATCCCTCGCGCAACAAGGAGCGCCAGGGGTTCGACCAGGCCAAGAGCTTCCAGCGTGAGCTCAAGGCGTACATCGCCGCCTGCCTCGAGGACGGCGACTGCCCGTTGGGCGAGGACCAGAAGGCCGCCAACGACAACATCCTCGAGCTGCTCGGCGCGCTCGAGGAGAAGCCGATCAAGACGCGCTTCGACCGAGAGCTGACCAAGGGCGCCGCGATCTACGGCATCGCCTACGCGATGTACGACCCTGACAGCTGGAACGTCCTGACGACAGGTCTCGTACGCGCGGGTTTCGGCGACGGCAGCATCCTGCTGACCCTCAGCGACCAGTACTACGGGCGGCGCCAGGACGGCACCTACCGCGACAACAGCGCGCAGGCCTTCTTCGCGATCCGCTGCCTGGACTTCCCCAAGGCTCCAGGTGACGGAGACATCGCGCGGTCGCTGCCCGATTATCACGAGGTGTCGGCTGTGTTCGGCGGCGTCATGGCGTGGTCTGCTGCCGAGTGCCAGGACTGGCCGGCCACGTCCGAGCATCCGCAACGGACCGTCCATGCCGAAGGTGCGGGTCCCATCGTCGTGATCGGCTCGACTCGCGACCCGGCCACGCCGTACGCATGGTCCAAGGCGCTGGCGAAGGACCTGGCCTCCGGGATCCTCGTGACGCGCAAGGGCGACGGCCACACGGGCTACGGCGTCGGCAACCCCTGCATCGACGGCGTCGTCAACCGCTATCTGCTGTTCCACGAGCAGCCCACCGGGGCGGTGACGTGTGATGACACGGAGTGAGGGCGGCGCTCGGCGGGCGCCCAAACGGCGCAGCGACCCGGTTGGCCCGCACACTGGGGCGATGAGGACTCGATTGCGACTCGCGCTGCTTGCGACGTTCGTCATCGGCCTCGTCCTCTCGGGCCTCGGCTCCGTCGTGGCCAAGTCGCCCGAGCAGCGGGACCAGATCAACGCCGCAGACCGTGTGGCGCAGCGCTTCGAGGCACGGGTCGACGACCACGTGATGGCGGCGGCAGAGAAGATCAAGAGCCAGCACGATGCCGACCAGGACGGCTACCCGGCGTTGCTCGAGGTCGTGCAGGACCAGATCGCCGACGCGCCACGGCTGCGGCCAGGCGGCACGACGGCCTACGGGCGAGACCACAGCAACGACTACCAAGACGCCGACAACCACCGTGCCTCCGCCGTGGCGCCGTTGAAGGACCTCGAGGCCTACCTGCGGGCGCAGGCCATCCCGAACTCGAAGTTCATCGCGGCGGGCAAGAAGCTCGTGGCCCTGCGACCCGGGACGCTCCTCGGCGACGAGGCCGTCGTCAACGGCGACCCGCTTCGCGAACGCGTCCTCCCGGCGTACGAGAAGGCCCGCGACCGCATGAAGGACCAGGACGCGCCCAAGGGCGCCGAGCTGCTGAGGCTCGACCTCATGACGTACGCCAACGACATGGTCTCGATGACCAAGGACGGCGCCAAGAAGATCGACGAGCAGAAGGCGTTCTACTTCCAGCTCGGCGACCGGCCCGTGGAGCTGTTCAAACGGCTCGCGGCGATGGAGACAGCCATTCAGGTGCAGGTGACGCAACAAGTTGAGATCGTTGCGGCTGCCCAATAACGCGCGGACATCCCAATCGTTGATTACTGTGTAGGAAGTCCGTGTGCCGATCATGATTTTCGACATGCGGACTGGATGTCTCGGAACTGACGCGTGTGTGGTAATTTTTGAGCGCTCGTGTTGCCCTCGGGGCGCCAACACCTGTTACGCATCTCCCTGAACTCCCGTGAACACGCAGAATGACGAGGAAACGCATGAAGATCCGCAAAGCCACCATGGCACTCGGAACCCTGGTTCTGGCTTCCGGTACGTCGATCGGCTTCGCCGGTAGCGCCAGCGCTGCCCCCGCGAGCCTCGTGACCGCCGACAGCTGTGTCGACAACAGCGCAGACACCAGTGCCGACACGAACGCCGACACTGACGCTGACGCCGACACGGACGCTGACACCAGCGCCAACACGGACGCGACGGACTCGACCTCGGTCAACGTCGACGCTGACGGCGACGAGACCGACGGTCAGCTCGTGACCCTCATCGAAGGTGTCGCCATCTCGGCGCCCAACGCGATCAACTCCGAGGCCGGACAGCTCACCACGGGCACCGAGACCGACGGCAACCTGATCACGCAGAACACCGACATCAACGCGATCTCGAGCACCAACTCGACGATCACCGACGGTGTCGTCGCGACGAGCCAGAACACCGACGGCGGACTCGCCCTCGGCACTGACGACGACGCGCTCGACATCGACGCGGTCGCCTCGACCAACTCGATCGCCACCGACGTCGGCGCCAACGAAGCGGGCACGATCGCCACCGGCACCGAGACCGACGGCAACCTGATCGACCAGAACCTCGACATCGACGCGGTCGCCTCGACCAACTCTGTCGCCCTCGACGGTCTGCTCGCCACGAGCACCACCGGCACCGAGACCGACGGTGAAGTTGCCGCCGGCCTCGACCTCGACGCGGTTGCCTCGACCAACTCGATCGCCACCGACGTCGACGGCACGACCGGCCTGGAAGCCGTCACCGGCACCCAGACCACCGGCGAGCTCGTCACCTCGGGCACCGACGCCGACGCCATCGCCTCGACCAACTCGATCGGCGTCCAGGGCATCACGGCCGTCACCAGCACCAGCGGCACGACGACCGACGGCCAGGTTGCCGCCGGACTCGACCTCGACGCTGTCACCGCCAACGACGCTGTCGGTGTTGAGGGCCTCGAGGCCGTCACCGCCGATGCAGGCGTCAGCGGCACCGCCG
Organism: Aeromicrobium sp. Root344; assembly: GCF_001425755.1. GTDB lineage: Bacteria > Actinomycetota > Actinomycetes > Propionibacteriales > Nocardioidaceae > Aeromicrobium. The sequence goes on from NZ_LMDH01000001.1 coordinate 2,851,016, forward strand.
GCGCGACGACCCAGGGCGAGCTCGTCGACACCGGCCTGGACATCTCCGCGGTCGCCAGCCCCAACTCGGTCGGCGTCGCGGGTCTCCTCGCGACCGGCACCGAGACGGACGGCGGCGCGGTCGCCAACCTCGACGTCGACGCGGTGTCCAACACCAACGCGATCCTCGGTGACACGGACCTCGACGCCGTCGCGGTCGAAGGAGCGCTTGACGGCCTCCTGACGACGGGCCTCACGGGCACGAGCACGACGAGCGTCCTGAGTGCGACCCAGTTCAAGGCAGCTTCGGACGACTGCGACGACGACGCCCTGCCGGACACCGGTGGCTCGAACCTCGGTCTGCTCGCTGCCGGCGGAGTTCTCGTCGCTGCGGGTGGCGCGGTCATCTTCGGCGCACGTCGCCGCCAGCAGGCCTGAGTCCAACGAGCGACACGAGTTTCACGACACTGCATCTGACGCTGTCCACGGTTACGCTTCGGCGTAGCCGTGGACAGCGTCTGGCACGTAAGGACACCTGAGTGGAAGAGTTGAAGCCCTCGCGTCATGCGACGCCCGTTCCTTCGATCGCGCGGCGGCTGGTGATCGTCACGATAGGTGTGGTGTTCGCCATCCACACGGCGTTGATCACGATCTGGATCCAGCCAGCCAACCCGTTCCGTGACGCCGTGGGCCAGAAGAACCTCTACTCGTACATCAACAACAAGGTCTTCCCGTTCGAGCAGTCGTGGTCCGTGTTCGCCCCGACGCCTCGCCGCGGCGGTGAGAACGTCAAGATCCGCGCCTACTACGGGAAGCCCGGCGATCCCGACACGCGCGTGACCGAGTGGTTCGACATCACCGGCAACGAGGACCAGCGCATCAAGTACCTCGTCAACCCGTCGCGCTTCCATTCCGCGACGCGACGGCTGGGGGGCAACATCAACTCGACCGTCGGTCAGTTCAACGACAAGCAGCGGCTGATCATCGCCGGTGCCCTCTACACGTCCCCGCGCAGCAAGCTGGCCGACCTGCTGAAGCAGTCCAACACCAAGGGGATCGCGGGTCTGCAGGCCCTGAGCCAGTACCTCGACAACGACGAGATGCTGACGCGTTACGGGACGATGTACGCCACCGCCCGCTGGGGCAAGGGCGTCAAGGCAGTCGAGTTCCAGGTCGGCCACCGCTCGGTGCCCAACTTCACCAAGCGCAACCAGGAGAACTTCCTCGACGTGCCGTTCACCTACTACCGCGTGGGAATCCGCAAGGCGATCCCGGGCAACGCCGACGCCCAGGCCGCGTTCGACGGCTACGTGCCCAAGGCACCCAAGACGACGAAGGACGGTGAGTAGTCATGTCGCAGCCGTCCGTCGCGTCGCGTGGTCTCGACCTGGTCAACGAGTGGTACGACCGGTTCGAGTCGTGGCTCCTCACTGACAAGCGCTCGCTCTACGGAGCATCACTGGCACGCATCCTGGCCGGGTGCTCCGTCATGGGCATCCTGATCACCAACTTCCGGGTGCGCAACCTGATGTTCGGTCAGGGCTCGGTCTGGAACGACATCGCCCAGAAGGGCAACGACATGTATTGGCCGCCCCGGCTGATCACGAGTCACCTGGGCAACACCGCCTTCCTGTTCTACTACCTGCTGGTCATCCTCCTGGCGTTCCTGTTCGTCCTGGGCTGGCACACGAGGCTGGTCGGCGTCCTGATGCTGATCGGGCACATCTCGATCATCGAGCGGATCCCGATCCTCGGCGACCAGGGTGACAACATCCTGCGCGTGGGCACGCTGCTCCTGCTGTTCCTGCACTCCAGCGAGTACTGGTCGCTCGACTCGAAGCGTCGTGCCCGCACCAAGGCGGAGCCGATGGGTCCCGGCCCAGGAGGCGTCCTCGCCGTCGTCAAGAACCTCTACAACAGCCAGCGCGTGCTGCCGTCGTGGTTCACCAACGGCCTGCACAATGTCGTCCTGATCGCCCTGGGATGGCAGCTCATCATGATCTACTTCTCGGCCGGCTGGTTCAAGGCGCAGGGACCGCTCTGGTTCCACGGCACCGCGATCTACTACCCGATGCAGCTTCAGGAGTACAAGCCGTTCCCGTTCCTCACCGATGCGATGACGCACGTGGGCGTGATGGTGGGGCTGTCGACATACGTCGCGATGGTGGTCCAGATCGGCTTCGGATTCGCGTTGCTGCACCCGATCGCTCGGCGCATCGCGATCTTCTGCGCCATCATGTTCCACCTGTCGATCGCGGTCTTCATGGCGCTGCCGTGGTTCTCGTTGTCGATGATCGCGTTCGACTCGATCTTCGTCAGCACCTCGACGTTCATCCTGTTCGACCGGTGGATACGCGCGAAGCTGCGACCAGTCGCGGACCTGTTCTTCGACGTGACCGACCCGATCGTGGCAAAGCTCCCAGGACGCAGCAAGCAGCCGAGTCTCGTCTCCCGGGCCGCCGACTAGGCGACCGAGGCGGCCACTCGCCGGCCGGACAGCACCAGCGCGATGACCGGGACGGTCAGCACCGCCGCGGCGGCGTTGAGCGTGCCGAAGCCACTCAGGGCGACGACGATGCCGGCCAGCAGGCCACCCACGGCGCCGGCCAGGTTCATCGACAGGTCGGAGAAGCCCTGCACGACCGGCCGGTCGGCAGGCTCGAGCGTCTTGGTCAGCATCGCGGCACCGGCGATGACCGACGCCGACCAGCCGATCCCGAGGATCGTGAGTCCGAGGGTGATCTGCAGCTCGGACTCCCCGGACGTGCCGGCGACGAACGTGGCGACCAGCAGGATCGACTGGCCGAGCAGGATCGTGCGGTCGGCGCCCCATCGGTCGCTCAGCACGCCGATCAGCGGTGACAACGCGAACATGCCGGCAATGTGCAGGCTGATCGTGAGGCCGATGACGTTGAGGCTCGCGCCGTGATCCTTCATGTGCACGGGAGTCAGCGCCATGACCGAGACCATCACGGCGTGCGACGCTGCGATGGCCAGGATGGCGGTGGCCGTGCGTCCGCGTACGTGCGGGAGCGCGGCGCGCACGCCCCGTGCCGCGGGCACAGCACCGGGCGCGTGCACCAGAGGATCTGGGCGAAGGAGGGCGACGGTCAGCAACCCGGCAAGCGTGAAGCCGGCCGCGGAGAACAGCATCGGGCCGGCGAGGTCGGGCAGCCCGACAGCATCGGCGACCGAGGCGCCCGGGCCGGTCAGGTTGGGCCCGATGACGGCGCCGACGGTGGTGGACCAGACCACGAGGGAGAGCGCGAGGCCCACCTGCCCCGGTGCGGCGCGGTCGACGGCGGCGAAGCGTGACTGCAGGTTCGCGGCGGTGCTGGCGCCGAACAGCAGGAGCCCGGCGAGCAGGATCGGCAAGGACTCGACCTCGGCGCCGAGCATGACGACGCCGGCGCCCGAGGCGCCGAACAGCCACCCGAGCGCCAGGGCGGGGCGTCGTCCCGTTCGTGCGGCGATCGACGACAGCGGCATCGTGAACGCAGCGGCGCCCAGGGTCAGCATCACGACGGCCATGCCGGACCAGCCCGACGAGCCGCTCACGTCCTTGACCAGCAGTGCGCCCACCGCGAGACCCGCGCCGTTGCCCACTCCGCCGATGACCTGGACCAGTGAGAGGACAGCGACGATCCTGCGTTGAGCCGGATCGGGTGGCGGGGCGAGACTCACCAAGGCAACGTATCGTCCCGACCATAGGCCGAGCGAGCGCCAGCTGGGGGTCCCCCCACGAGCGCAGCGAGTAGGCGCCGCCTACCAAATGTTGACGCGGGCGTCCTCGTCGAGCCACAGCTGGTCGTCGGCGGTGACGCCGAACGCCGCGTAGAACGCGTCGATGTTGCGGACGACCTGGTTGCACCGGAACTCCGGCGGCGAGTGCGGGTCGATCGTGAGCCGACGGACGGTCTCGGCCGGACGTACCTTGGACTGCCACGCCTGAGCCCATGAGATGAAGAACCGCTGGTCGGGCGTCAGGCCGTCGATCTCGGCGTCGTCGGGCTCGGTGAGCCGGAACGCCTTGTGGGCGATGCCGAGCCCGCCGAGGTCGCCGATGTTCTCGCCGATCGTGAGCGAGCCGTTGACCGTACGGCCGTCAGCACCTTCGGGCGACAGCGCGTCGTACTGGGCGATGAGGGCCGTCGTGAGCTTCTCGAACGATTCGCGGTCGTCGTCGGTCCACCAGTTGCGCAGGGCACCCGTGCCGTCGTACTGCGAGCCCTGGTCGTCGAAGCCGTGGCCGATCTCGTGCCCGATGACCGCACCGATGGCGCCATAGTTGACCGCGTCGTCGGCGTCGGCGTGGAAGAACGGCGGCTGCAGGATCGCGGCCGGGAAGACGATCTCGTTCATCGTGGGGTTGTAGTAGGCGTTGACGGTCTGCGGCGTCATGTACCACTCGTCGCGGTCGATCGGCGAGCCGATCTTGGCGAGCTCGCGATCAGTGGCGACGGCGATGGCGCGACGCGCGTTGCCGAGCAGGTCGTCGGGCGCCGTCTCGAGTGCCGAGTAGTCCTTGAACTCGTCGGGGTGGCCGATCTTGGGGTTGAACGTGTCGAGCTTCTCGTGTGCCTGCTTCTTGGTCTCGTCGCTCATCCAGGGCAGCGCCGAGATGCTCTGCCGGTAGGCCTCGAGCAGATTGTCGATCAGCTCGGTCATCCGCTCCTTGGACGCGGGCGGGAACTCCGTGCGGACGTAGATCTTCCCGACGGCCTCGCCCATGGCGCCCTCGACGAAGCCGACGCCGCGCTTCCAGCGGGGCCGGAGCTCGTCCGTGCCGCTGAGGGTCTTGCCGTAGAACTCGAAGTTGGCGTTGACGAACGCCGACGACAGATAGGGCGAGGCGCTGTGGACGACCTGCCAGCGCAGCCAGTCCTTCCAGGCGTCGAGCTCCGCCGGCACGAGCAGCGTCTCGAGCCCTTCGAGGTACGACGGCTGGGCCACCACGACCTCGGCGATGACCGGCGCGGGGATCTGGGCGGCGTCGGACCAGCGCGCCCAGTCGAACGACGGCGCCAGCGCCTGCAGTCCGTCGAGCGCCAGCAGGTTGTAGGTCTTCTGGGCGTCGCGGGACTCGACGCGGTCCCAGTGGAACGTGGCCAGGCGGGTCTCGAGGTGCATGATGCGCTGGGCGCGGCCGGCGGCGTCGTCGAGCCCGGCGAGGCCCAGCATCGTCGTGAGGTGCTCGACGTACGCCTCGCGGATCGCGGCGGACTCGTCCTCGCGGTAGTAGGCCTCGTCGGGCAGGCCGATGCCGCCCTGGCCCAGGTGAGTGACGTAGCGGTCGGGCTGGCCACTGTCAGGGCCGATGTACATGCCGAAGACGCTGCCGACGCCCTGGCGATCGAGGACGCCGAGCGTCGTGATGAAGCTCGGAATGTCGGTGATCGCGTCGACCTGCGCGAGCTCGCCCTCGAGCGGGGTGCCGCCGAGCGCCTCGACGCGGTCCTCGTCCATGAAGCTCGCGTAGAGGTCGCCGATCTTGCGCTGCTCGTCGTCCTGCGGTGCCTTGCTCGCGGTCTCGATGATCTCGCGGACCTTGGCCTCGGCCTCGTCGACCAGCGTCACGAAGGAGCCGGCGGTGGCCCGGTCGGGCTTGATCTCCGCCGTACGGAGCCAGGGCCCGTTGACGTGTCGGAACAGGTCGTCTTGAACGCGGATGGACGGGTCGAACTGCGTCATGTCGATGCCGTGGGTCACGCCAGTAGGCTACACAGGTGAGCAAGACCCATCCCGCCCAACTGACCGTGATCCGCACCGAATCCGTGGCGCCCTCGATGCGGCGTGTCGTGTTCGGCGGAGCCGGATTCGAGGAGTTCCTGGGCCGTCATGGGGCGCTCAGCGGCTCGTTCACCGACGAGTACGTCAAGCTCGTCTTCCTCGCCGACGGGTTCGACTATCCGGAGCCGCTCGACCTGGACGTGGTCCGCGAGATCATGCCGCACGAGGCGTGGCCGGTGCTGCGGACCTACACGATCCGCTGGATCGATCCCGAGGCGCAGGAGCTCGCGATCGACTTCGTCGTGCACGGTGACGAAGGCGTCGCCGGACCTTGGGCGGCCGACGCCAAGGCGGGCGACCTGATGCACCTGCGCGGGCCCAACGGCGCGTACGCGCCCGACGCCACCGCGGACTGGCACCTCTTCGTCGGCGACGAGGCTGGCCTGCCCGCCATCTGCGCAGGACTTGAGGCGCTGCCGGCGGGGGCTCGGGCGGTCGCCTTCGTCGAGATCGGTGGTCCCGGCGACGAGATCGCCATCGCGACGGTCGCCGAGCTGGAGATCCACTGGCTGCACCGGGGCGACGCACCCGCCGGCACCACGTCGTTGCTCGACGACGCCGTGCGCGCGTGGGACTGGTGGCCGGGCCGCGCCCAGGCGTTCATCCACGGGGAGTCCGCGCTGCTCAAGACCGTGCGTCCGTACGTGCTCAACGACCGCGGCGTGGCTCGCGCGGACGTGTCGGTGTCGGCGTATTGGCGACGCGGCACGACCGAGGAGGGCTTCCGGGAGTGGAAGTCGGCCCAGAAGGACGCGGTCATGCGACCGGGGGCGTCCTGACAGCTGTGCTGACGGTAACCTCGTCGGGTGACTGAACTCCGCAATGTGGCCGTCATCCTGGCAGGTGGCACCGGTACGAGGGTCGGCCTGTCGATCCCCAAGCAGCTCATCAAGATCGCCGGCAAGACGATCATCGAGCACACCGTGGCGGCGTTCCAGGCGTCCTCGCTGGTCGACGAGATCGTGATCCTCATGGCTCCCGGCCACCTGGATCCCGTACGCGCGATCGTCCAGAACGGCGGCTACGACAAGGTCACCCAGATCGTCGAGGGTGGCGAGACGCGCAACGAGTCGACGAGCCGGGCGCTCGAGGCGCTGGGCTCGGAGGAGTGCAACGTCCTGTTCCACGACGCCGTGCGACCGTTGGTCTCGCAGACGATCATCCGCGACGTCGTCGCCGCGCTGGCGACGCACGAGGCGGTCGACACCGCGATCCCGTCCGCGGACACCGTCGTGCAGGTGCACGACACCCCCGACGAGGTGCACACGATCTCCGACGTGCTGCCGCGCCACCTGCTCCGTCGCGGCCAGACCCCTCAGGCGTTCCGTCTCTCGGTGATCCGCAAGGCGTACGAGCTGGCCTGGCAGGATCCCGACTTCACCGCGACCGATGACTGCACGGTCGTGCTCCGCTACCTCCCCGAGGTGCCGATCGCGGTCGTCACGGGCCACGAACGCAACATGAAGGTCACCGAGCCGATCGACGTCTACATCGCCGACAAGCTCTTCCAACTGCACTCGGCCGACACCCCCGACCAGCTCACCGACGAGCAGTACCGCGCCGCGCTCGAGGGCAAGACCATGGTCGTGTTCGGCGGTTCGTACGGCATCGGCGGCGACATCGCCGAGCTGGCGCGCGGCTTCGGCGCGACGGTGCACTCGTTCTCGCGCTCGTCGACCAACACGCACGTCGACCGACGTGAGGACATCGCCGCGGCTGCCGCGGCGGTGCTCAAGGAGTCCGAGTCGATCGACTTCGTGGTCAACACCGCCGGTGTGCTGGTGATCGAGGACCTCGCCGACACCTCGGAGGAGACGATCTTCGCGGCGACCGAGATCAACTACCTCGCCCCGATCTTCATCGCGCAGGAGTTCTACCCGCACCTTGCGCGTACGTCGGGCTCGCTGCTGTTGTTCACCTCGTCGTCCTACACGCGTGGGCGCGGCGGCTACTCGCTCTACTCCTCGGCCAAGGCCGCGGTCGTCAACCTGACCCAGGCACTGGCTGACGAGTGGGCCGGTGAGGTGCGGGTCAACTGCGTCAACCCCGAACGTACGGGCACGCCGATGCGCACCAAGGCGTTCGGCGAGGAGCCTGAGGGCACGCTGCTCAGCTCGATGGAGGTCGCGCGCCAGTCGCTCGACGTGCTGCTCGCCCAGCAGACGGGGCACATCATCGACATCCGGCGCGAGGACGGTCCGGCGGCGGTCGGCGGCGGCTCCTAGACCTCGACGCCCGGCCTCGCGCGGTGAGAGGCTGTTCAGATGGGGCAGCCGGAGGATCCTGACCAGTGGGTCGTCGACTCACCCGCCATCGGGACCGGCCTGCAACCCCAGAGGTTTCGCGGTGACAAGCCGCCTCGCAAGCCGCCTCGGTCGGCGGCACCGGTTGCGTTGACGATCTCCGGGGGTGGCTTCCGCGCCACCCTGGCCGGTCTCGGTGCCATCCGCCTGCTCGCGGACGCCGGCCTCCTGTCGGATCTGCGCTACGTCTCGTCGGTCTCCGGCGGCTCGCTGGCGAACGGCCTGTTGGCGTCCCGCTGGCCGTTGCTGCGCGAGGCCGGGTTCACGGCTGCGGCCGTGCAGGAGCACCTGATCGACCCGTTCATCGCCAGGATCTCGTCGCAGTCGCTGAAGTGGTCGCTCGTGCGGGGGATCTGGCGCACGGTCGGGCCGTCGACACGCACGGACCTCTTGGTGCGACGCTTCGACGAGTGGTGGTTCGACGGCGTCGAGCTCGAGCACCTCGATCGCGGGGTGCGCTGGATCATCAATGCGGCCAACCTGACGACCGGGGTGCGATTCGGTTTCGAGCGCGACACGGTCGGCGACTACACGATCGGGCACGTGTCGACCGCGGGGACCGGGTTGCGGCTGAGCACCGCCGCAGCTGCCTCGGCGGCAGTGCCAGGTGCGTTCGCGCCGGTGGTGCTGAAGTCGCCGGAGTTCCCTGGCGCGGACCATGCGCCGGTGCTGATGGACGGCGGGACGTACGACAACACCGGGCTGCAGGCGCTGGACGACAAGGCGTACCGGGACGTGTTCCTGGTCGCGCTCAATGCCGGGGGACTGCTGCGGCCGGGACCGTACGGGCGGGTGCCCGTGATCCGCGACCTCGCCCGTGCCAACTCGCTGCTCTACCGGCAGAGCGTCGCCTTGCGCACGACGAGTCTGGTGGCGCAGTTCCAGCGGGGCCGCAAGGCCGGCGCCGGCCCGCTGCCACCGGACGGGCGCCGAGGAGTGCTGACCGGCCTCGTCACGACTCTGCCCGACCCCGGTCCGGCGCCGCTGCGAGCCTGGCGCGCCCGGTTCCCGGAGGCGCGTGCGTACGACGGCCGCGACCTCGCGCTGGTGCCGACCGTCTTCGACAAGCTCGAACCAGCGTTGTGCCGCGCCCTCGTGCACCGCGGCTGGTGGACCGTCGGCGCTGCACTGGCAACGTTCTTCCCGCGCCGCCTGGGTGACTTCAGCGAGTGGGACGCGCCGGCGTAGTGACGCGTCCGCGTTGAGACTGACGTTTCGGTGGCACATGCACGGCGTGTCGCAACACAAACGTCAGTCTCAGCGGGCCCTACGGCAGGGGGAAGAACCGGACGTCTTCGCCGGTGACGAGGACGACGCGGCCGTCGGGCAGGCCGAAGGTGCGGACCTGGGCGGCGTCGTCCCCGTACTCGACGTTGGTCAGCTTCGTGGTCAGCGTGCCGTGGCTGACCTTCACCGCGGCGATCTTGACCCGGTTGCCCTTGCGGAGCACCGTCAGCGCCGTGTCGAGCTTGGGCAGCCAGGTGAAGGCCCGCGGATCCGTCGCAGCGATCGTCTCGGTGCCGGGGAACTGCTCCACGGCCGTACGCCGGACATGCGCCAGGTCGGAGGTGTTGAACAGCGCGATCTGCGCCCCGCGGTCGTACCCGATGCCCAGCAGCCACGCATCGCTCAGGGGGTGCAGGTAGTCGCTGTAACCCGGGATCTTGAGCGCACCGAGCAGCCGTGGCCTCGAAGGATCGGTGAGATCGACCGTGTAGAGCGGATCGACCTCCCGGTACGTCACGACGACCGCGAGTCCGTCGAACCAGCGAACGCCCTTGAGCTGCTCGTGACGCCCGAGGCCGTCGACGCGGCCGATCTCCGCAAGCTCGGTGCCCTCGCGGCGGAAGGTGACGACGGAGTTGAAGTCGCCGGTCTCGCTCGACGGCCCGACTGCCACACGCAGCACGTCGTCGGCCTCGTCGAGCGACCACCGGTCAGCCAGCCGGCCCTCGACCTCCCCGGAGGCGACGTGGATCGCGTCGAGCCCGTCGAGCTCGAAGTCGTAGAGATGCGTCGTCCCGGACTCCTCGGCGCCCACGAGCGGCGTCCCGATGGCGCCGTTCATCACGCACACGTCGCACCCCCAGGCCTGCGGACCGTCGGCGAGATAGAGGTGATCGGCCGACTCGTACGCGATCGTGGTCGATGCGGCGAGCCCGATCGCGTGAGGGTCGCCCGGTGCCGTGGCCGAGAAGCCGACGACGCTCACGGTGTCGAGACCGGCAGCGTCCGGCGGCACGGCGACGTTGGTGCACTTCAGCAGCTGCTTGGACTTCGCTCCAGCGTCGTACGAGGGCAGCCAGTCCGTGATCGTCGACTCGCGGACAGCACGGCGGTTGGTCACCAGTGCCTGCCGCTCGGTAACCTTGGCGCCGGGAGTCACGAAGTCAAGCGTCGGCAGGCCCGCTGCCAGGACGAGCCGGACGGCGGTGCCGTGCTGTCGTGCGGAGATCACGCGCGAGGAGTAGGTCACGGTCGACTCGATCTCCGGGTCGCTGGGCTTCGCGATCGACACCGTGATGACGCGGGTGCCCCGACGTTCGCCGGTCTGGTCGTCGCGCGGGCTCACGGCGTCCGTGCCGACCGCCACGACCTTGGAGCCGGACAGCAGGATCTCGCCGTCCTCGAGGCGGGGGAGGTGGATCGTGCCGCGCTGCACGACGGAGGAGCCAGTGGCGTCGTAGACCATCAGCTCGCGACCGCGGAGCCGCACCACGAGCTCGCCGTCGGTCTTGACGGTGTCCGGCTCGTCAACCCCGGTCTCCTGGACGTTGGTGCCGGTGGCGCTCGAGACCTGCGACCGCTGGTCGAACGCGTCCCGCCGCTGGATCGTCGAGCCGAGATCGCTCAGCGCGGTTGCCCGGGCCGGGACGGACTCGGGCTGCCAGCCCCACGCCGTCACGAGCTCGAGGGCCCGGTCCTGGTACGACTCGAGCAGCTGCGCGCAGCTCTGCGCCGGTTCGAGGTCGGCCTGGAACGCCGCCGGGCTCGCGTCGCTGTGGGGCCGCGACGCGGTGGTGGTCGGCCGGTTGCCGACCGCTGCGCCGGCGACGAAGGCACCGACGACGGCCGCGGTGGCACCCACGGCGATCACCGTCTGGCGAAGCTTGCGCCGCCGAGCCGCGTCGGCACGTCCAGCGGCCACGATCGCATCGACGGGCGGCTGCCCGGTCGGCAGTCCGTCCCAGGAGTCTTCAAGGTCGGTCATCGGTGCTCCTCGGAAAGCTCGGAGAGGTGGTGTGACCCGGCCAGGGCGGCAAGCGCGCGCGAGAGGCGGCTCTTGACCGTGCCGGCCGGGATGTCGAGCGCCGTGGCGGTCTGCGCCTCGGTCAGCTGGACGAAGTAGCGCAGCACCACGACGTCGCGCTGCTCCTTGGTCAGGCCGTCGAGCGCCTGGTGGACCGCGTCGGCGAGCACGACCTGGGCGCTCTGGTCGTCGATCCGCCCGTCCGGCTCGACGTCGACCCGGCTCCGCCACCAGCGGGTACGTCTGACGTCGCGCAGCTGGTTGAGCAGCATCCGGTAGACGTACGCATCACGGTTCGTGGCATCGGTGACGCGTTGCCAGCTGGCGTAACAGCGGACCAAGGTCTGCTGGGCGATGTCCTCGGCCTCGTCGGGCCCGGCGCCGAGGAAGATCGCCGCGCGCACGAGGTCGCGCCACTGCGAGCGTACGAACTCCGCAAAGCTCGCCTCGGACGTCGTGTCCACGCCGCCTCCTCAGATGACCTGTCACCTTACGACGGATCCCGAGGCGGTTCGGTTCCCTTGGGGAGTCAGGTTTCGAGGGGCGTACGCGGGTGGGCTCGCTCCCACCAGCCGCAGCCGACCATGACGACGGCCGCCAGCGCCCAACCGGCGAGGATGTCGATGACGTAGTGCTCGCCGGCGTAGACGAGGGCGACGCCCATCAGCAGGGGATAGAGCACCATCAACCAGCGCCATGGGCTGTGCAAGCGACTGATGGCATACATCGCGACGAGCATCGCCAGGCCGCCGTGCAGCGACGGCATCGCGGCCACGGGGTTGCCGACCTTGGCCAGCAGGATGTGGAAGCCGCCGAGGCCGAGGTCGTCCCAGCCGCGACCGGTGAGGCGCGGGACGTGCTCGGGGATGTAGCCCTCCTTGGACGCGAGCCACGGGGGTGCCATCGGGTAGACGATGTAGATGATGAGAGCCGAGAAGTTGATGACGAGATAGCGCCGCATCCACGGGATCCACGCCTCGCGGTTGCGCAGCCACAGCACGACGGCGATCGTCAGCCCGGTCACGAAGTGAGAGAAATAGACCGTGGTCAGGACCGCGTCGTACCAGCGCGGGTCGGTCGAGCTGGTGCACGGCGCTGCGCACCAGGCATCCTGCAGCCGGGCGGTGGGGATCTCACCGCGCCCGATCCACTCGTCGAACCGGATCGGGAACGTCCAGTGCACCGACACCGGCAGCAGGTTGTCCGACATGCCGCGGCTGTAGAGATAGAGGATCAGGCCGACGAAGATCAGCCACCAGTCGCGCACGAATGCCAGGTGGGACCGGGCCGGCGCCTGGATGTTCCAGACGATCGTCGCGAGCCAGAGCCACCCGAACATCTGGTAGGGGTCGGTCGGTACGCCGATCAGCACGATCCACACGCCCAGGGCGATGGCGTACGCCGCCAGGGCCGGGCCGCGCCACTGCCACGTGGTCCTGGCCTGCTGATCGGTACGGGTCGTCATGGGCACACCTTCGGGACTACGGGCAAGGTACGGGTCTGGGTCGTCAGCAACCAGATCGACCTCCCGCAGATCGTCGCCACCTTGCGATAGCCGTCACGGAGCACCGCCTCCGTGCGGCCGGGCTCGATGCCCCAGGAGTTGAGCCCCGACCAGTTGACGACCCACGTGGGTCGCTGCGGCGAGGCGATGACGGCGGCCAGCTCGCGCAGGTGCGGGTCCCTCGTGCGCACGGGCAGGCTCCAGAGGTAGATGTAGGGGCTCGACAGGTCGGCCTCGTAGAGCACATTGGCCTGGCCGAACGTCACGACCCCGGTGTCGCCGGGCTGGCGCGCCTCGCGGAGCCACGTGCCGATGGTGTGCTGCTGACCGTTGTCGTCGGGCTCGAAGCCGACCGCCCAGACGAGGTTGGCCAGCGTGACCGTCACGGTCGCGACGGCGAGGCGGCGCATCAGGTGCGCCGGCATCTGACCGGCCAGCAGACCGATGCCCAGGCTCGCGGCGGGCACCATCTGGATCAGGTAGTGCGCCCAGTAGCTGCCGCCGAACAGGGCGATGACCAGGCTGCACAGCAGCGTCGCCGCCGTGGCCAGCAGCAGAGGGTCCTTGCGACGCACGCCCTGCCATGCCGTGAGCGCGGTTGCCGCACCCAGCCCGCTCACAGTCCACGTACCCATCATGACAAGCAGACGCAAAGGAGTCGCATCGCTGGCGGACGAGCGGATGACCTCGCCGGCCTCGGCCCGGAACCGGATGACGGCGTCGAACAGGTCGGACGGTGAGGTGCCGCGGGCCTCGGCGCCGAGGAGCACCGCGGCGAGCGTGAGCAGGGCGCCCAGAACGCCCCAGGCCAGGACGCGTACGACGACAGGGCGAGTGTCGCGGCGCTGCACGACCATGGCGAGACCGAGCGCGAGGGCGAACACGAACGCCTCGATGACGCTCTGCTTGATTGACAGTGCGCAGACCGCGAGGACGCCGGCGCCGAACGCCGCGGGGACCCGCCACGAAGGACGGAGGACGGCATGGAGTGTCAGCGCGATGCTCCACGCGACGAACGGCGCAGCCAGCATCTCGCCGTTGACCCGGGCGATCCCGAGCCACTGCGCGCCGCCGAAGAGCGCGGCTGCACCTGCCGCCCAGCGTGCGGCCGCGGCACCACGGGCGACCTGAGCGGCACACGCGGCACCGAGCACCGTCAGCACCGACGCGGCAAGGCCGAGGATGCGCAGCGACGTGACGCCCCCGGCCAGCTCGTTGAGCCACAGCAGGAGGGGCGGTCGGTCGACCCAGTAGCTGCCGTAGAGCGACGGTCCGTCGTGCCAGTGGTGGCTGACCATGAGGAATCCGGCCTCGTCGCCGCCGACGTACGTCCGGAACATCACGAGTCGTACGAGGACCAGCGCCGCGATCGCAGCCGGGATGACGGCCCACGGCGGGACCGTTCGACGTACAGGTGTCGACACGCCCTAGATCCCGTTGGCGCCGCGGGTCTTGGCGGCGGCCCACTCGCGGTCGCGGATCGCCATGACGTCCTCGCACGCCGCGATGAACCTCGCGGTCGCGACGCCGGGGGTCGGATCGCCGAGGTAGTGCTCGACGAGCGCATCGCGATCGGCCTTGGTCGGATCGGCGGAGAGGTGCTCGGAGACCACGGCGGCGAAGTCGTCGCTCGGTCCCAGCAGTGGCACGACGTCCATGAGGCGGCTCGGTGGATAGGCGACGAGCGGCTGGGTGACCAGCAACGGCTTGCCGGTCGGCAGCCAGGTGAGCGTCACCGCCGACACGTCGGTGACCAGCAGGTCGGCATCTGCAAACGACTGCTCGAGCGTCACGTCCGTGTCGACCCGGTCGGCGAGCTCGCGCACGATGGCGTCGGCCGCGGCGTACGAGGGCCGGATGACGCCGTTGAGCGGGTGCGGCCGGTAGATGACCCGGTACGCGGGGGAGAGCGCGCGGACGAGCGCCTCACCGTGCGTCTCGAGCGATCCGTAGGACACCGAGGGCTGCGAGGCCTCCCACGTCGGCGCGTAGAGCACGGTCTGCCGGCCGTCGGGGGACGGCGTGCCGGTGACCGCCGCGGCGCCGTCGAGCTGCGGCTGGCCGATCAGGACGCTGTGCGCGGCGGCGTCGTAGAGCATGACGGCCGACGCCGTACGTTCGAGCGCCGCCTGGCCGGCGAGGAAGCACCAGTCGTAGGCCTTGACCTGGTTGGAGACCGACACGCCCTTGTCGCTGTCGCCGTGCCCCAGGTAGACGTGCACCAGCGACGTGAACCGCAGCGACTCGAAGTTGATCGGGTCGTGGTTGACATAGAGCGCGAGCTTGACGTCCGACAGCGACAGGATCTCGTCGAGCTGCCCGTAGCGGGCGAGCGTGACGCAGTCGAGACCGGTCTCGGCACGTACGACCCGAGCCGTCCGTGAGTCCTTGAAGACACAGACGATCGGGTGGACCTCGTCGAGAGCCTTGAGCGCGTGGTACCAGGGCCGCAGCTGGTAGAGGCTGTCCTGCGGGGTGGGGAAGTAGAGCATGACCTGCTGCGTGAACGGGGTGCCGAGCCGCGCCTCGTCGGTGAGCTTGTCGGGCATGCCGACCGGCAGGAACCGCGAGCGTCGCAGCCGGGCGATCGCCCACAGCTGGAGGCGGCGGACCAGACCGACGCGTGCCTCAGAGGCCATGATCGGCGAAGGCCTTGCCGTCTCGGAAGTGCGGCGCGAGCTTGTTGTCGTACATGCTCAGCGCCGAGCCGATCGCCATGTGCATGTCGAGGTACTGATAGGTCCCGAGGCGGCCGCCGAACAGCACGTCGGCCTCGCCCTTGGCTAGCTCGCGATAGGCCAGCAGCCGCTCGCGGTCCTGCGGCGTGTTGATCGGGTAGTAGGGCTCGTCGGAGTGCTCGGCGAACCGGCTGAACTCCCGCATGATGACGGTCTTGTCGGCCGGGTAGTCACGCTCGGGGTGGAAGTGCCGGAACTCGTGGATGCGGGTGTAGTCGATGTCGGTGTCGGCGTAGTTCATGACCGTCGTGCCCTGGAAGTCGCCGACCGGCAGCACCTCGGTCTCGAAGTCGAGCGTGCGCCACGACAGGTCACCGTGGGCGAAGTCGAAGTAGCGGTCCACCGGGCCTGTGTAGACGATCGGCACCTGCCCGACCGTGGCCGCCTTGTGATGCGGCTGCGACTCGTCGAAGAAGTCCGCCTCGAGCGTCACCGTGATGTTGGGGTGATCGGCCATGCGCTCGAGCCACGCGGTGTAGCCGTCGACCGGCAGGCCCTCGTAGGTGTCGGAGAAGTAGCGATTGTCGTACGTGTAGCGCACCGGCAGCCGCGAGATGATCTCGGCGCTGAGCTCGCGCGGGTCGGTCTGCCACTGCTTGGCGGTGTAGCCCTTGATGAACGCCTCGTAGAGCGGCTGCCCGATCAGCGAGATCGCCTTCTCCTCGAAGTTGGTCGGCTCACCGGTCAGCATCGACGCCTGCTCGGCGACCCACGCCCGCGCCTCGGCGGGTGTGAACGCGGAGCGGTTGAACTGGTTGATCGTGCCGAGGTTGATCGGCATCGAGAAGACCTCGTCGCGGTACGTCGTGTAGACGCGGTGCTGGTAGGGCGTGAACTCCGTGAACCGGTTGACGTACTCCCAGACCCGTTGGTTGGAGGTGTGGAACAGGTGCGCGCCGTAGCGGTGCACCTCGATGCCGGTCTCCGGCTCGACCTCGGTGTAGGCGTTGCCGCCGAGGTGATCCCGGCGGTCGATGACCTGCACCTGCAGGCCGAGCTCGCGGGCGCACCGGTCGGCGATCGTCAGTCCGAAGAACCCGGAGCCGACGATCAGGAGGTCAGCGGTCATTCGTCAATTGTGCCGGTACGTCTGCCGGATCCATCGGACGCCACGACTTGTCCCGCCACAGCGCCCGGTTGGCCCGGAATCCCCGGGCGAGGTCGCCGAGGCCCTTGAGCGTGTGCTGCACGACCACGAGGCGGAAGACCTCCTTGGCCAGCGTCAGGGCCGTGCCGATGCCGAACCCGACCCGGTTGAGCTTGCCGTACTCGGCGAAGTACTTGCCGACGTACGCCCGGTTGCGGATCACGTGGAAGCGGAACAACGGGCTGCCGTCGTTGAGGTGCCGGATGCCGAGGTTGACCTGCTTCTGCTCACGCTTGCGCTTGAGCACGAACGCGTCGACGTAGACGACGTCGGTGTGCTGCGCGGCGAGCCAGGCGTAGGCGGCGTCGTCCCAGGAGATGAAGAACCGCGGGTCCGGCAGGCCGATCTTGCGCACGATGTCGGCGCTGATCAGCATGCCCTCGAACGTGCCGGAGTTGGTGACCGCGTATCCCTCGCGGCCGAACTGCTTGCCGCTGTAGGGGAGTGGCACACCGAGGAACTCGTTGAACTTGGCCTGCCAGTAGAACGGCGTGCCGTCGAAGTCGTAGCGACGCCCGTGGATGACCTTGAACCGCTGCATCCACGGCGCGAACTGCTCCAGCGCGTCGGGCAGGATCTCGACGTCGTCGTCCATGAGCCACACCCAGTCGGCGCCCTGCTCGAGCGCGACCTTGGTGCCCTCGCTGAACCCGCCGGAGCCGCCCGTGTTGGTGTCGAGCCTGTGGTTGATCACGAGGCCCTCGGGGAAGTCCTTCATCGCTGCGGCGAGGACGTCCTGGGTGTCGTCGGTGCTGGCGTTGTCGACCACGACGATCTTGAACGGCGGGGTGTCCATGGCTGCCGCGCTGGCGAGGAGCTCCTTGAGGTACGTCGATCGGTTGAACGTCACGATCGCGATCGCGATCTTCCCAGGAGCCGAATTCACCCGGGCAACCTTACCGTGCGGTGCGGTGGCCGCCGCCTGCCGTCGCTGCGCTCGTGACGAGCGTCTCGGCGGTGCTACTGTCCGGCGCATGCGTGAGATGTACCCGCCGCTCGAACCGTTCGATTCAGGGCTGCTGGACGTCGGTGACGGCCAGCAGATCCACTACGAGGTCTCGGGCAATCCGGACGGCAAGCCCGCCGTCTACCTGCACGGGGGCCCGGGCGGTGCCTCGAGTCCTGAGCAGCGCCGGGTGTTCGACCCGGAGCGTTATCGCATCGTGCTGTTCGACCAGCGTGGTTGCGGCAGCAGCGTGCCCCACGCCAGTGCTCCGGAGGCCGACCTGAGCGCCATCACGACATGGCACCTCGTCGCCGACATCGAGGCCTTGCGCTCTCATCTCGGCATCGACCGGTGGCTGGTCTGCGGCGGCTCGTGGGGCTCCGCGCTGGCCCTCGCATACGCCCAGAAGCATCCCGACCGGGTGACAGAGCTCGTGCTGCGCGGCATCTTCACGTTGCGCCGGAGCGAGCTCGACTGGTTCTACGAGGGCGGTGCCGCCCACGTCTACCCGGACCTCTGGGAGGGCTTCGTCGCCCCGGTCCCTGAGGGCGAGCGTGGTCGGCTCGTCGAGGCGTACGCTCGACTGCTCCACGATCCCGATCCGGCCGTCCACGTCCCGGCCGCCCGCGCGTGGGCCCGGTGGGAGTCCTCGGCCATCACCCTGCTGCCCGATCCCGACCTGGTCGCGCACTTCACCGAGGACGCGTTCGCGGTGGCGTTCGCGCGGATCGAGAACCACTTCTTCATGAACGAGGGCTGGTTCACCGACGGCCAGCTCATCGCCGACGCCCCCGCACTTCGCGACATCCCCGGCGTCATCATCCAGGGCCGCTACGACATGTGCACGCCGGCGACGACGGCCTGGGACCTGCACCGCGCCTGGCCCGAGGCTGAGCTCCGGATGATCCCCGACGCGGGCCACGCCTTCACCGAACCGGGGATCCTCGACGCGATCATCGAGGCGACCGATCGTTTCGCTGCCGGTGCCTAGGGGTCAGAGCGCGGCTTCGTCGTCGGAGTCGCTGGGTTCGACGGCGTACGAGGTGCCGCGGTAGTCGGCGCGCTCCGTCTCGGAGCGGGCGATGAAGGCGTCGACGGATGCCTTGAACGACTCGAGGGTGCGCCGTTCGGGCGGTCCGAGGAGGTAGGTCGCGAGGTCGGCGCGAGGCGCAGCCTGCAGGTCGGGCGCCTGCTGCGTGACGACGGCGATGAACTCGGCGATGCCGCGGCCGTCCCGCCCGATCGTCGTACCGGCACCGGTCGAGGGGTAGTCGCTCCGGAACGTCGCGTCGTCGACGTCGGTGTGGTTGAACACCGCGTACGGCTTCTCGCTCGCGAGGAAGTCGCTGACGACGCTGGAGATGTCGGTGATGAGCGCCGACGCCCGGTTGAACCACTCGTTGATCGAGCCACCCTTGATGACGCGGTGGTCGATGCCCGTCCGGGCTGCTGCGTCGTCGAGCAGCCCGGCGATGCGGGCGAGCACCGCGCGGTACTTGGCGTCGCGCTGGCCCGTGAACGGGTGCGCCTTGAACACGACGCGGATCGGCGGGTCGGCGGCGAGCAGCGCCTCGACGACGCGGACACCGATCGCCGAGACCGATGAGTACTCCTGGTCGTGGTTGACGCCCTCCCACGTCGGCGCATACAGAACCGTCGGCACGGCCTCGTCGCCGAGGCGGGGCTCGCGCGAGATGCCGTGCACCTGGGGACGACCGACGAAGCGGTACTGGTCGTCGTGCACCCCGAGCTTGGACCGGCGATAGCGATCGGCGCCCGCCTCGCCCGCGACCCACAGCTCGTCGTACGCGCGGGAGAACGGGTTGTTGGACGCGCTCTTGTCGCTGTCGCCGTGCCCGATGAAGGCGCTCATGAGCGTCGGGAGACGCAACAGGTGGATGTTGTTGCCCGTGTTGGAGGGATAGAGCGCGACACGCGCGGACGAGAAGTCGAGCATCAGCAGCTCGCCGGGATCCCTCAGCTCAAGCGTCGGGATCGATGTCGAGGCCAGCCGGGTGAACAGCGGATGGTCGCGCAGCACGATGAACACACGGCGGTCGAGCGCCTCGAGGCTCTCGAGCCAGGTGTTGATCTGGTAGCCGGCCTCCGCGGGCCCACTCAGGTGCACGACGACCTCGGGCCGGTAGTCGTCGAGGAACTCCTGGATCTGGCGCAGCGGTGCCGTGAACCCGGTGGCGCGCTTCTGCTGCCGCAACGCCCACGACGCGCGAACGTCCGGGATCGTGACGAGCGCGAGCACCGCGACCGCGACGAGCCCGGCGAGCAGCACCGGCAGCCAGGGCGCACCCAGCAGCACCGGCGCCAGCACCAGGAGCTGGGTCACGACGACCTCGAAGGCCCGGCGCGGCGGCGCGTCCTGGATGCGCGGCGACCCGGGGATGTTGCGGGTCTCCATCGGCTTGAGCGGTCCGACCCTTCGATACTCCTGGTGCAGGGCCCGGGCCGCGAGCACCAGGACGTACGCGACGGCAACCACCACGAACACCCGCACCGCCCCTGCGCCGTCGAGATGGTCGCTGACCACGAGCCCGGCGAGCACGCGCAGGACGAAACGCATGGGCAGGCCGAACTCGGCCTGGTCCAGCAGCTCTGAGGACTGTGACGAGCGCACCTCGAACGGCAGCTCGCCCAAGACGGACAGCAGCAGGAAGGCCAGCGCGCCGATCTCGAGCCCGAGCGCAGCGCAGAGCAAGGCGAGGAAGAGGCAACCGACCGACAACACGAAACCGGGGACCTCCTCGGTCCGGCCCAATCGGTGGAATGCCGCCTGAGCAGCACGAACGGGCGAGACCATGCGGACGAAATTATCACGCGTACCTCGGGCACCTCCTGCGGTAACGTCATCGCGTGCCCCGCCCCCGGAGCCTCCGCATCCCTGCCGAGATCGCACATCCCGTGCGCCTGCTGCCGCTGACGTTCCTCGCCCTCATCATCATCGGCACGGTCCTGCTCCTGCTGCCGTTCGCCAGGTCCGGCGACGGCTCGGCGGGGTTCATGCCGGCGTTCTTCACCTCGGCGTCGGCCGTGACTGTCACCGGGCTCGCGACGGTCGACACCGGGACGTACTGGACACCAGCCGGCCAGGGCATCATGCTCGCGCTCGTCGAGATCGGCGGCCTCGGCATCATCGCGCTGGCCACGGTGCTCGGGCTGTTCATCGGAGGCCGCCTCGGACTGCGCACACGCCTCGTGGCGCAGGCCGACATGCACGTCGTGAGCCTCGGCGAGGTGCGGCCGCTGTTCCGCCGTGTCGCCGTGACGATGGTGTTCTTCCAGTCCGTCACGGCGCTGGTCCTGACGATCCGCTACCGCGCGCACTACTTCGACGACCTGCCCACCGCGTTGTGGCACGGCGTGTTCGACGCGGTCATGGCGTTCAACAACGCCGGGTTCTCGCTCAACCCCGACAGCCTCACGGGCTATGCCGGCGACGGCCTCATCATCATCCCGATCTGCGTCGCGGTGTTCGTCGGCGCCATCGGGTTCCCTGTGCTGGCGGAGCTGTTCCAGGAGTGGCGTACGCCCGACCGGTGGACGATCCACACGCGCCTGACGGTGTGGGGCTCGATCGGGCTGCTGCTCGTCGGCGCTCTCGCGTTCCTCGCGCTGGAGTGGAACAACGGCGACACGCTCGGCGGCCTGCCGTTCTGGCACAAGATCGTGTCGGGCATCGAGGGCGGCATCATGCCGCGCTCCGGCGGTCTCAACAGCTTCGACTGGGGTTCGGTCCGTCCGGAGACGCTCAACATCGGCGTCGTGATGATGTTCATCGGCGGTGGCAGCGCGAGCACCGCCGGTGGCATCAAGATCACGACGTTCCTGCTCCTGGCCTACGTGATCCTGGCCGAGCTGCGAGGGGACCCCGACGTCACGATCGGCAACCGGTCGATCAGCTCGGTCGTGATCCGCTCAGCACTCACCATCGCGCTGCTCGCGGTGATGCTCGTGTCGGTGACGACGCTGCTGGTCATGCTCATGACCGACGTGCCGTTCGACGCGGCCCTGTTCGAGTGCACCTCGGCGTTCGCGACCGTCGGGCTGAGCACCGGCATCACCCCCGACCTGCCCGCCGACGCCCAGGTCGTGCTGATCGGCTTGATGTTCCTGGGCAGAGTGGGCACGATTACGGCGGCGTCAGCGTTCGTCCTCAGACGGCGCGTCCCGAGGTACCACCTTCCCGAGGAGCAACCGATCATTGGCTAAGAGCGCTGAATCCCCGACTGCTCCCGTCCTGGTCATCGGCCTGGGGCGCTTCGGCTCGTCCGTCGCCAAGTCGCTCGTACGCCTCGGGCACGAGGTCCTCGCAGTCGACGAGCGCGCCGACATCGTGCAGAAGTTCGCCGGCGACTTCACCCACATCGTCTCGGCCGACAGCACGGACACCGAGGCGCTGCGGCAGATCGGCGCCGAGCAGTTCCGGCGGGCTGTCGTCGGCATCGGCACCGACATCGAGGCGAGCGTCCTCACGGTTCTGAGCCTGTCCGACCTCGGGGTCGCCGAGATCTGGGCCAAGGCCATCAGCGGCAAGCACGCGGCGATCCTCGAGCGGGTCGGCGCCACCCACGTCGTACGCCCCGAGTCCGACATGGGCAAGCGTGTCGCCCACCTGGTGACCGGCACCATGACGGACTACATCGAGTTCGACGACGGCTTCGCGATCGCCCGCACGCGTACGCCTGAGGTCGCGTGCGGCAAGACGCTCGCCGAGTCCGGACTGCGTCAGGCGTACGGCATCACGGTCGTCGGCGTGAAGACCCGCGGCGAGGACTTCACCTACGCGCGGCCCGAGACGCCGATCTCGCAAGCGGACGAGCTGATCGTGTCGGGTCCGACCACCAAGGTCGAGGCCTTCTGCGCCCTGCCCTGAATCCGGCGACCGACCTGGCGTCGGAGCGTTGACACGGCGGCCGGTTGACCCGCGAGCACACCGCCGAGCACCAGCACGACACCGAGGAGCTGGGCGGGACCGAACGCCTCGTGCATCACGATGACGCCCAGCGCCGTGCCGACGACGGGGTTGACCAGTCCGACCAGCGCCGTGGATCCGGCCGGCATGCGGCTGAGCCCGTGGAACCAGCAGACGTACGCGAGTCCGGTGCCGATCGTGCCGAGGTAGACATACGCCGCGATGTTCGTGCCGTCGACGTGCGGCGGACGGCCCTCGACGAGCAGCGCGATCGGCACGAGCACGATGCCGGCAGCGGTGAGCTGCCACCCGGTGACGGTGATCAGGTCGGTCGGCCGTTCCCAGCGCTTGACCAGCACGAACCCGATCCCGGAGACCAGCACCGCACCGATCGCCGCCAGCAGCCCGATGGGGTCGACCGAGGCGTCGGAGCGCAGCACCAGGAGGGCGACGCCCGCGACGCCGACGACACCGCCGCCGATCCCGGCGACCGTGGCACGTTCGCGGATCAGCACCGCGGCCAGCAGCATGACCGCGAGCGGCGACATCGCCGTGACGGTCGAGGCGAGGCCGCCCGGCAGCCGGTAGGCGGCGGTGAACAGGAGCGCGAAGAACAGGCCCATGTTGCAGGTGCCGAGCACGAGGGACTTCCACCACCACGAGCCGCGGGGGAGCTGGCCGCGGGCCGCGACGATGACGAGCCCGATCGGCAGGGCGCGCACGGCGGCGGAGAACAGCGGGCGGTCCGGCGGGAGGAAGTTCTCCGTCACGACGTACGTGCTGCCCCAGGCGACGGGGGCCACGACGGTGATGGCTGGTGTGCGCCACGTCCACGAAGTAGTTTCCATGGAAGAGATTATATCTTCCAAGGAAGGTATAGTGCAAGCATGACCAGTGAGGAACCTGACCACGTGGACACGATCGTGGCGCAGTGGGAACGGGAGAGGCCCGACCTCGACTCGTCGCCGTTGCACGTCATCGGCCGCATCTCGCGACTCGCCGGCTCCGTCGACGAGCTGCTACGGCCCGTGTTCGCCGCTCGCGGCCTCGGTGACGGTGACTTCGACGTGCTCGCGACGTTGCGCCGCAGTGGTGCGCCCTACGAGCTCACGCCGGGCGAGCTCGGTGCGAGCACGATGGTGACGTCGGGGGCGGTGACCAAGCGCGTGGACCGGCTGGAGCGGGCGGGTCTCGTGGAGCGGCGGGTCGACACGTCCGACGCGCGGGGACGCCGCATCCGCTTGACCCGAGAGGGCCTCGCGATGATCGACGAGGCCTACGCGGTCCACATGGCCAACGAGGCGCGCATGCTGGCCGGTCTCACGGCCGAGGAGCGAGCCGATCTCGTACGCCTGCTGCGCCGGACGGCCGAGTCGTTCGCGGCCGGATCTCCTCGCAATGCGGCACTGGAGCTGCAGGGGTAACGTGCGCTGAGGGTCCCGCCAGGGGGTGGGGCGAAGCCCTTCTGGAACGGAGATGTTTCCGTGATTCACACTGCCGACAGCACGTTTCGGCTCGACGCCAACGCGGTCGACTACCTGATCGTCGCGGCCTACTTCCTCGTCGTCATCGGCATCGGCCTCATGGCCCGGCGGCAGGTCTCGACGAGCCTCGACTTCTTCCTGTCCGGGCGGTCGCTGCCGGCGTGGGTGACGGGCCTGGCCTTCATCTCGGCCAACCTCGGCGCGGTCGAGATCATGGGCATGTCCGCCAACGGGGCCGAGTTCGGCATGGCGACCGTCCACTACTTCTGGGTCGGCGCCGTCCCGGCGATGCTGTTCCTCGGCATCGTGATGATGCCGTTCTACTACGGCTCCGGCGTGCGCAGCGTGCCGGAGTTCATGCGGCGACGATTCGGCACCGGCGCCCACCTGGTCAACGCCCTCAGCTTCGCGGTCGCCCAGCTGCTCATCGCCGGCATCAACCTCTACCTGCTCGCGACGATCGTCAACCGCCTTCTCGGCTGGCCCACGTGGGTCTCGTTGATCGTCGCTGCCCTCATCGTGCTGACCTACACGGCCCTTGGCGGGCTCTCGGCGGCGATCTACAACGAGGTGCTGCAGTTCTTCGTCATCGTCGCGGCACTCCTGCCCTTGACGATCGTCGCGCTGCACAAGGTCGGCGGCTGGGAGGGCATCAAGGACAAGGTGCAGCCGGGACAGGAGCAGCTCTCGTCGTGGCCGGGCACCGACCTGACCGGCATCGACAACCCCGTCCTGTCGGTCATCGGCATCGTCTTCGGCCTCGGCTTCGTGCTGTCGTTCGGCTACTGGACGACCAACTTCGTCGAGGTGCAGCGCGCGATGGCGTCCGACTCGATCTCGGCGGCCAAGCGCGCGCCGATCATCGGTGCGTTTCCCAAGATGTTCATCCCGTTCATCGTGATCATCCCGGGCATCATCGCGGCGATCGTGGTCAAGGAGCTCGTCGACCTCAAGGCTGACAAGCCGGCCGGTGACGTGAAGTACAACGACGCGATCCTGCTGCTGATGCGCGACCTGCTGCCCAACGGCATGCTCGGCATCGCGATCGCCGGCCTGCTCGCGTCGTTCATGGCGGGCATGGCGGCCAACATCTCGGCGTTCAACACGGTGTTCTCGTACGACCTGTGGCAGCAGTACGTGCAGAAGGATCGGGAGGACTCCTATTACACGCGGATCGGCCGGATCGCGACCGTCGCCGCGACCGTCATCGCAATCGGCACGGCAGGCATCGCGTCCAACTACTCGAACATGATGAACTACCTGCAGACGCTGTTCGGGTTCTTCAACGCTCCGCTGTTCGCGACCTTCATCCTCGGGATGTTCTGGAAGCGGATGACGGCGACCGCCGGTTGGACGGGCCTCGTCTCGGGCACCGTCGCCGCCGTGCTGGTGGCGTTCCTCAGCGAGGACACGTTCGGCTCGGCGAGCTGGGGAGTGCTCGGGATCAAGGGGCAGGGCGCGAGCTTCGTCGCCGCGGGTGCCGCGTTCGTCGTCGACATCCTCGTCAGCGTGATCGTCACGATGTTCACCAGACCGCGCGACGAGGCGGACCTCGAGGGCCTGGTCTATTCGTTGACTCCCAAGGAGTCGCTCGTCGATCCCGACGAGGTGCACCTGCCGTGGTACCAGTCGCCGCCGAAGCTGGCCGGCCTCGGGCTCGCGCTCGTCATCGTCCTCAACGTGATCTTCTGGTAAGGAGCACACCTCATGACTGCATCCGGCAAGAAGACCGTGGGCCTGTTCGACATCCGGTTCATCATCGGCGGCCTGATCGGGCTCTACGGCGTCATCCTGACCCTGCTCGGCATCTTCAACGCGAGCGACAAGGAGCTCGCCAAGGGCGACGGACTCAACATCAACCTCTGGGCCGGCCTCGGGATGCTCGTGGTCGGGATCGCCTTCATGGTCTGGGCAAGGCTGCGCCCCGTCATCGTCCCCGACGACGTGGAGTCACCCGGCGGTCCTTGAGCGCTCCTGGGTCCTTGAGCTTGTCGAAAGGACGCCCACCTGGGTCCTTGAGCTTGTCGAAAGGACGTCATTCCCCGGGCAAGCGGTCCTGGCGATGACGTGCGAGATTCGGGAGCGCGGCGTAGTCCCCGCGGATCAGGGCCTCGCGCTTGGCTCGTGACCAGCCGTGGAGCTTGCGTTCGACGCCCCAAGCATCGACGACGCTCGCAAACTCGCACGCGTACGCGAGCCTCACCGGGAGGCGCGCGCTCGTGTACGCGCCTCCGAGTCCTTGCTGGTGCTGCCAAAGCCGCGACTCGAGGTTGCGGGTGCTGCCGACGTAGTACGAGGCGTCGGCGCATTCAAGGATGTAGACGTAGGCCATGGACGTCAGGAAAGCGCCTCGATGCAGGGGCGTCACGCGAGCTGTCCACAGTGGTCCTTTCGACAGGCTCAAGGAGCGGGGGGCCGGGTTCCTTTCGACAGGCTCGAGGAGCGGGGGGCCGGGTTCCTTTCGACAGGCTCAAGGAGCGAGGGGCCGGGTTCCTTTCGACAGGCTCAAGGAGCGGGGGGCCGGGTTCCTTTCGACAGGCTCAAGGAGCGGGCGGTCCTGTGTGCTTTGTGGACCGGCGTCACCGGTAACATTCGGGCAGTGACCACGCCTGACCAGACCCCGGCCTCCTACCGCTACACGAGCGCGCTCGCGGGCCAGATCGAGCAGCGTTGGCAGGATCGCTGGGAGTCCGAGGGCACGTTCGAGGCGCCCAACCCGACGGGTGACCTCGCCGGCGAGATCACGGGCGACAAGTACTTCATCATGGACATGTTCCCGTACCCCTCGGGCGCGGGCCTGCACGTCGGTCACCCGCTGGGCTACATCGCGACCGACGTCGCCGGCCGCTATCGCCGCATGCGGGGCGACAACGTCCTGCACGCACTCGGCTTCGACGCCTTCGGACTGCCGGCCGAGATCCACGCCGTCGAGACCGGCGAGCACCCGCGCACCAACACGTTGTCCAACATCGACAACATGCGCCGGCAGCTGCGCCGTCTGGGTCTGGCACACGACCAGCGCCGCAGCTTCGCCACGATCGACCCCGACTTCATGCGCTGGACGCAGTGGATCTTCGTGCAGATCTTCGAGTCCTGGTACGACGAGGAGCAGGGCAAGGCCCGCCCGATCAGCGAGCTGCGCGCCGAGTACGAGTCCGGCGCCCGCACCGCGCCCGACGGCACCGCCTGGGCCGACCTGACACCGATCGAGCGCAGCGTCCTGATCGACGCGGTGCGCCTGGCGTACATCGACGACTCGCCGGTCAACTGGTGCCCGGGTCTGGGCACGGTGCTGGCCAACGAGGAGGTCACGGCCGAGGGCCGCAGCGAGCGCGGCAACTTCCCGGTCTTCACACGCAACCTGCGGCAGTGGAAGATGCGCATCACGGCCTATTCGGACCGGCTGATCGACGACCTCGATCGCGTCGACTGGCCCGAGTCGGTCAAGAGCATGCAGCGCAACTGGATCGGCCGCTCCCACGGTGCGCGGATCAGCTTCCCGGTCGAGGGGATCGCGACGCCGATCGCCGTGTTCACGACCCGTCCCGACACGATCTTCGGCACGACCTACATGGTGCTGGCGCCCGAGCACGAGCTGGTCGACCAGCTGACCACTGAGGCGTGGCCGGACGAGACGCCGCTCCAGTGGACCAACGGCGCCGCTTCGCCCGCCGAGGCCGTCACGGCGTACCGCGCCATGGCCGCTGCCAAGACCGACCTGGAGCGCCAGGAGAACAAGGAGAAGACCGGCGTCTTCACCGGCTCCTTCGCGACCAACCCGGTCAACGGCGCCAAGGTGCCGGTGTTCATCGCCGACTACGTCCTCACGGGTTATGGCACCGGCGCGATCATGGCGGTGCCCGGCGGCGACGAGCGTGACCACGAGTTCGCCGAGTCGTACGCGCTGCCGATCATCCACACGGTCCAGGCGCCCGAAGGGTTCGAAGGCGGTGCCTACACAGGGAAGGGCGTGGTCATCAACTCCACGAACGACGAGCTGAGCCTCGACGGCATGGAGATCGACGACGCCAAGGACGCCGTGATCACCTGGCTGCAGGCGCACGGAGCGGGCGAGGGCACGACGACCTACCGGCTGCGCGATTGGCTGTTCAGCCGGCAGCGCTACTGGGGCGAGCCCTTTCCGATCGTCTATGACGAGCTCGACCAGCCGATCGCGCTGCCCGACTCGATGCTCCCGGTCGAGCTGCCGGAGGTCCCCGACTACTCACCCAAGACCTACGAGCCGGAGGACGCGAACAGCAACCCCGAGCCCCCGTTGGCCCGCGTGCCCGAGTGGGTCCACGTCGAGCTCGACCTCGGCGACGGCCCCAAGATGTACCGGCGCGAGACCAACACGATGCCCAACTGGGCCGGCTCGTCGTGGTACGAGCTGCGCTACGCCGACCCGCACAACGCCGACCGGCTGGTCGACCCCGAGAACGAGCGCTACTGGCTCGGTCCGCGCAAGCCGGGGGAGACCGGTGGCGTCGACCTCTACGTCGGCGGCGTCGAGCACGCGGTGCTGCACCTGCTCTACGCCCGCTTCTGGCACAAGGTGCTGTTCGACCTCGGCCACGTCTCCAGCGAGGAGCCGTTCCACAAGCTGTTCAACCAGGGCTACATCCAGGCGCACGCCTACACCGACTCCCGCGGCGTCTATGTCGAGGCCGCCGGTGTCGAGGAGCGCACCGACGAGGCAGGTGTCACGACGTACTGGTCCGGTGACGAACAGGTCACGCGTGAGTTCGGCAAGATGGGCAAGAGCCTCAAGAACGCCGTGACGCCCGACGAGATGTACGAGACGTACGGCGCCGACACGCTGCGGGTCTACGAGATGTCGATGGGCCCGATGGACGTGTCGAGGCCGTGGGAGACCCGTGCCGTCGTCGGCGCGCAGCGGTTCCTGCAGCGCGTGTGGCGCCTGCTCGTCGACGAGGACTCCGGTGACCTGCTGGCCGACGACGCCGAGCTCGACGCGACGACACTGCACATCCTCCACGTGACGATCGACGGCGTCCGGTCCGACATGGAGCACATGCGGTTCAACACCGCCGTGGCCAAGCTGATCGAGCTGACGAACCACCTGACCAAGGAGGGCCTGCGCAGCCGTGCGGCGGTCGAGCCGCTGGTGCTGATGCTGGCTCCGCTCGCTCCGCACATCGGCGAAGAGCTGTGGTCACGCCTCGGGCACGCGGAGACACTGACGCATGAGCCGTTCCCGGTCGCCGACCCGGCGCATCTCTCGGCGGCATCGGTGACGTGCGTCGTGCAGGTGCTGGGCAAGGTCCGCGGCAAGCTCGAGGTCAGCCCCGACATCTCCGACGAGGAGCTCACGGCGCTCGCGCTCGCCGAGCCCAACGTCGTACGGTCGATCGACGGCCGCGAGGTCCGCAAGGTCATCGTGCGGGCACCCAAGCTCGTCAGCATCGTCGTCTGAGTCCGTTTCACCGATAGTCTTCGGTCATGCCTCGGATCGGGATCGTCACGGACTCGACGTCGTCGTTGTCGGCTGCCGATGCCGTGCGCGAGGGCATTGCCGTGGTGCCGCTGCAGGTCATCATCGGTGCCGAGACCTACACCGAGGGCGTCGACGTCACGGCGGACATGATCGCCGAGGCGCTGGCCTCGTTCGTACCCGTCAGCACGTCACGGCCGACCCCGGACGACTTCCTCGCGGTGTACGAGCGCCTGGCTGCCGACGGTGCCGAGGCCATCGTGTCGGTGCACCTCAGCGCCAAGATGTCCGGCACGCTCGACTCGGCGATCCTGGCGTCCAAGCAGGCGTCGGTGCCGGTGACCTGCATCGACTCGATGCAGGTGGGCATCGCAACCGGGTTCGCCGCCGGCCGGGCAGCCACGGCTCGTGACGCCGGCGAGGACGCGATCGGCGTTGCGGAGGCGGCTCAGCGGGCCGGCGAGTCCTCGACCGTCCTGCTGTACGTCGACACGCTCGAGTACCTCAAGCGCGGCGGGCGCGTCGGCGCCGCAGCCGCGTTGATCGGCTCCGCACTCGCGGTCAAGCCGATCCTCACGATCACCGATGGACTGGTCGTGCCACTCGAGCGCGTACGCACGCAGGCCAAGGCGCTCGCCCGGCTGGAGGCGCTCGCGGTCGAGAAGGCCGCGGCCTGCGAGCAGGGGTTCGACGTCGGCGTCCAGCACCTCGCCAGTCCCGCCGTGGCCATGGCTGTCGCCGAGCGCCTCGCGGGGGCACTCGACCTGGACCGCGTGGGCGTCGACGAGGTCGGCGCCTCGATCGGCGCACACGTGGGCCCCGGCATGATCTCGGTGACCGTCACCCCACGCTGACCCGATCGGGCGGTGCGTCAGGTCGAACGTCCACAGGCCAGCGGTGACGTAGGTCGAACGGGCAGCTGGCCCGTTCGACCCAGGTCACCGACCCGGTCGCGACGCGAGGTTTTCCACGGGACGTACGTTGCGCGTTCCCGTCCACAGCCGGCGTCGTGCGCACGCGCGACGGGCCCCGCCCTGCCTAGCGTCGACATGTGAAGCCCAGGCGTCCCTCTCCTCCGACAGACGAGACCCGTGCCGAGATCGCCCGGCGTCGCCTGGCCCAGCTCGCGGCCTCGTTCGACGCCGAGCTGCCGCCCGCCGAGGAGCCTGAGCAGGAGCGCGTACGCCGCACCCTCGAGCTCCCGCACGCCAAGGTCCTCGCGACGATCGCCCTCGCCGCATCGGTGTTGCTCGTCTGGTGGCTGCTGTCGGGGCGGCCCAAGACCACCGAACCCGCGGCACCGCTGGCCTTCGGCACGTCCACGGCACCCACGGACACGGCCAAGCCGGCCGAAGCGGAGCTGATCGTCGACGTCGTGGGCAAGGTCCGCAAGCCCGGCATCGTGACGGTGCCCAAGGGATCGCGCGTCTACCAGGCGATCGAGGCGGCCGGGGGGCTCAAGGGGCGGGTCGACACCGCCTCGCTCAACATGGCCCGGGTGCTGGACGACGGCGAGCAGATCCTCGTCGGCATCGAGCCGGTCGCCGCACCTGCCGCCTCCGGCGGGGCGAGCTCCGGCGCGCCGGCAGGCGGCAAGGTCAATCTCAACACCGCGACCGCCGAACAGCTCGACACGCTGCCCGGCGTCGGACCCGTGACGGCCCAGGCGATCCTCGCGTGGCGCGACGAGAACGGCCGGTTCGGTTCGGTCGAGGACCTGCTCGACGTCAAGGGCATCGGCGACGCGACGCTCGCCGAGCTGCGCGATCTCGTGACCTTGTGACCCACGACCTGCGGATGCTCCCACCGGCGCTCGTCGCGTGGGGCGCGGCAGCGTGGCTCGTCACAGTCGGCTCGTACGTCTCGGTCGTCGTCGCAATCGCCAGCATCGCCGCAGCGGGCGCCCTGGCCAGGTGGCGTCCGCACCGCGGGCTCGTCTGGCTCCTCACAGCCGTGTGCCTCGCGGCAATCGCGGTGTCGTGTGCCTGGCGGCTCACCACGATCGAGCACTCGCCGCTCACCCAGCTTGCGAGGGAGAACCGTCTCGCGACCCTCGACCTCGAGGTCCGCCGCGACGCCCGTACGTTCACGCATCACGGCCATGAGTCCGTCGTGGTCGAGGTGCTCGTACGCCGTGCGGTCAGCAGGGATGCCGACATCAGGACACGAGATCACGCCACGGCGTTCCTCGACGGTGGCGCCAAGGACCTGGTCGTCGGTCGGAGGTTCGCCGCCACGGGCCGGCTCGCGCCGTCAGACGACTCGGACGAGGCAGCTGTCATCGATGTCGTCCGGCGAGGCCCGGCGGACCGAGCAACGTGGTGGTGGGAGGCCTCCGAGCGCGTGCGCGAAGGCGTACGACAGTCGGTGACTCCCGTCGGTGACGAGCCCGAGGCGCTCGTCCCGGCTCTCGTCGACGGGGACGACGGGCGGGTCAGCGACAAGGTCGAGGAGGACTTCCGCCGCAGCGGGCTCACGCACCTCATGGCGGTGTCGGGCACCAACCTGACGATCGTGCTCGCCGTCGTGATGGCAGTCGGGCGAGCCGCCGGCGTGCGCCGCCGCGGCCTCTGGGTGCTGGGCGCCCTCTCGATCGTCGCGTTCGTCCTGCTCGCGCGGCCAGACCCCAGCGTCGTACGTGCCGCGGCGATGGGTGCCGTCGGCGTCGCGGCGCTCGGCTTCGGGGCGCGTGGAGGCGTACGCGCACTGGCGTGGGCGATGGTCGGCCTGTTGTTCCTCGACCCCTGGCTGGCCCGATCGGCCGGTTTCATCCTGTCGGCGACGGCAACCGGCGGCATCCTGCTGCTGGCTCCGCCGTTCGCTCGTAGGCTCGAACGCTGGATGCCGCGGTGGTGTGCCCTGGCGAT
Source organism: Aeromicrobium sp. Root344 (assembly GCF_001425755.1). Classification (GTDB taxonomy): domain Bacteria; phylum Actinomycetota; class Actinomycetes; order Propionibacteriales; family Nocardioidaceae; genus Aeromicrobium. Next base: position 2,883,405 of record NZ_LMDH01000001.1, read on the forward strand.
CGCGGTGCCGATCGCTGCTCAGCTGGTCTGCACGCCCGCCATCGCCGCCCTGTCGGGCCAGATCTCCCTGGTGGCGGTCGTGGCGAACCTGCTGGCGGCTCCCGCCGTGGCCCCGGCGACGGTCGCCGGGCTGGTGGGCGGGATCGTCGCGCTGGCGTCGGCGCCGCTGAGCCACCTCCCAGGCATCGTCGCGGGCGCCTGCGCGAGCTGGATCCTGACGGTGGGGCACCGCGCCGCCGCGCTCGACGCCGCGTCGCTGGAGTGGCGAGCGCCGTGGCAGTGGCTGCTGGTGCTCGTACCGCTCGCCACGGCGGTGATCATGGCGATCTCGTCACGCCCCGTCGTGTTCATCGGCCTGTCGGCTGGTCTCTTGGTGGCGGTGTGGCGGCCGCCGCAGACGGGGTGGCCGCCGGAGGGCTGGGTCATGGTGGCGTGCGACGTCGGTCAGGGCGATGCCACGGTGCTGAATGCCAGCCGCGGCTTCGCGGTGGTCGTCGACGCCGGCCCCGACCCGGCCCTCGTCGACCGGTGTCTCGACCGGCTCGACGTCCATCGCGTACGCCTGATGGTGTTCACCCACGGCCATGCCGATCACACGGACGGCTGGCCCGGCGTGCTCGACGGCCGCCAGGTGGACCAGGTCGCGGTCGGGCCGACCGGCGGCCCCGGACGGGCGGACATCGCGCAGCACGTCGCCACGCCCGGCGAGTCCTTCACCGTCGGCGACGTCACGGCCGAGGTGCTCTGGCCCTCCGCGTCTGGTCCCGTGCGGGTCGCGAGCGGGGACGGGTCGACGGCCAACAACGCCAGCGTCGTGCTGGCCGCCCAGGTCCGCGGCGTACGCCTGATGCTGGCCGGCGACATCGAGCCAGAGGCGCAGGAGGGGCTCCTGCGCGAGCATCCCGACCTGTCCGCCGACGTCCTCAAGATGCCGCACCACGGCAGCGCGCGGCAGTCGAAGGTGTTCTTCGACGCCGTCGGTGCACGCCTCGCGACGATCAGTGCGGGGGAGGGGAACGACTACGGCCACCCGGCTGCGGCCGCGCTCTCGCTGCTGCGTGACGAGGACATGCAGTGGTGGCGCACCGACACCGACGGCGACATCGCGATCGTCGAGCGCGACGGGCGGCTTCTCGTCGTGACTCGCGACTAGTCTGTCTCCGTGGCCACGGCATTCGGCAAGATCCTGCTCATCACCGGCAATGCCGAGTTCCTCGCCGACCGCACCCGTGCCAGGGCCGTCAAGGCCGTCACCGCCGAGCACCCCGAGTGCCAGGTCGCCGAGGCCAGCGCCGCGGGCCTGCAACCCGGCGAGCTCGCCGGCCTCACGAGTCCCTCACTGTTCAGCGACGTCAGCGCCCTCGTGCTGACCGACCTGCAGGACCTGCCCGACGTGGCACAGACCGAGCTGCTGGCCTATGCGGGCGAGACCTCGCCCGACATCGCCGTCGTGCTGGTCCACGGCGGCGGCACCAAGGGCAAGGGCCTGCTCGACAAGCTCCGCAAGATGAGCACCGTCAGCGAGGTCAAGCTCGAGCAGCCCAAGTACGAACGCGACTACGCACGTTGGGTCTACACCGAGATCCGTGATCTCGGCGCCCGCATCGACGAGGAGGCCGCCACGCTGCTGGTCGCGGCAGTCGGTCAGGACCTTCGCGCTCTGGGCGGGGCCGCCGACCAGCTTGTCTCCAACCTCGAGAAGGGCGCCGAGATCAGCGCCTCGCTCGTACGCCAGTACTTTGGCGGGCGAGCCGACGTGCGCGGCTACGAAATCGCCGACGCCGCGATCGACGGCCGCATCAACGTCGCGCTCGAGGCCGCCCGATGGGCCGAGACCGCCAAGGTCGCCCCGGTGCTCATCACCAGCGCGTTCGCGAGCGGCTTGCGTTCGCTGGCCAAGCTCGCCAGCGCGCCGGATGGCATGCGCGACAACGATCTGGCGGCCTACGTCGGGGCGCCGCCGTTCAAGATCCGCTCGATGCGCCAGCAGCTGCGCTCGTGGGAGCAGGACGGCCTGGCGCAGGCGCTCGGAGCCGTGGCGCAGGCCGACCTCGACGTCAAGGGCGGCTCGGCCGACCCGGCCTACGCGATCGAACGCATGGTGCTCCAGGTCGCGGCCCAGCGACGCCGCTGATGGCGACGCAGGTGGCGCAGGCCGCTCCGCCGGTGTCCCGCGCAGGCCGGGTCGAGGCGGTCGACCTCGCGCGGGGCTTCGCCCTGCTCGGCATGATGCTGGTGCACCTCGCGGCCCACTGGATCGAGCCGGACCCGCCCGTGGGCCACATGCTGATCGGTGGCCGTGCTGCACCGCTGTTCGCCATGCTCGCCGGCACGGCACTCATGCTCGTCCACGAGCGTGAGCCGCGCGGGGCCGGTTCGTGGCGGGCCACGCTGATCCGCGCCGTCCTGCTGATCGCGCTCGGACTCAGCCTCGGCTCGCTGCACGACATGCCGGTCCTGATCATCCTTGGCTTCTATGGCGTGCTGATCGTGGTGGCGCTCCCGTTCCGGCGGCTCTCGACGCGCACACTGCTGGCGCTCGCCGGCTTCTGGGCCGTGGCGGCGCCCATCGCCGTGCTGTGGGCGAGAATCGAGCACTCGCCCGTGCGGGCTGGTCAGGCCGAGCTGTCGGACCTCAAGCACCCCGCCGACCTGGTCATGGAGATCCTCGTGTGGGGCGCCTACCCCGCGGCGGTCTGGTTCGCGTACGTCCTGGTCGGTCTCGCGATCGGGCGGCTCGATCTCCGCCGTACCGCCGTGGCCTGGTGGCTCGTCGGTGTGGGGGCGGTGCTCGTGGCCGTGACCCTGGCGGCGGGGTGGCTCCTGATCCGCAACGGGGCCGTGGACGATCGCTACGACATGGGCTGGCGGCAGCTGTTCGCCGAGAGCTTCTGGCCGTACGAGCCGATGCGCTGGAACGACCTCCTGCAAGTCGGCCAGCACACCTCGACGCCGCTCAACGTCTTCAGCTCGATCGGGTCAGCCATCCTCGTGCTCGGGGTGTGCGCCCTCGTCATCCGGCTGCCGTGGGCACGTCTGCTGCTGACCCCGGTGCGGGCGGCGGGTGCGATGACGTTGACGCTCTACACGGTCCACGTGCTGTGGGCCTGGCGGCTCCGGGTCGGCTTCAACGAGGACCATCCGAACGACTTCGCGCACGGCAGCTATCGCGACTGGGCCGTGCAGGCCGTCGTGCTGTGCCTGGCCGCCACGCTGTGGCAGCGATTCATCGGCAAGGGGCCGCTCGAGTGGGTCATGCGCCGGCTGTCGGTGTGGGGCCGAGGCGCCCGGGCATGAAAAAAGCCGCCCCGTGGGGCGGCTGTCCTCATGGCGTACGTCAGAGTGACGCGGCCTTCTTGGCAATGGCCGACTTGCGGTTGGCTGCCTGGTTCTTGTGAATGACCTTCTTGGAAGCGGCCTTGTCGAGCTTCTTGGTGGCCTCGCCGGCGAGCTTCTTGGCGTCGTCGGTGTTGCCGGCCGTCACGGCCTCCTCGAAGCGACGCACGGCGGTCTTGAGGGCAGAGCGCACCGACTTGTTGCGCTCGCGAGCCAGCTCGTTCTGCCGGTTGCGCTTGATCTGCGACTTGATATTCGCCACGGGGCAAACCTGTTTCTCTCGAATGTGTGGATGCTGCGAAAAAGTTGTTGGACATGCCGAGGCACGCGACCGCCAACTCTATCAGTGAGCAGCCCGCCCGCTCAAATTGGCGGGACCGACGAGCGCAGCGAGGAGCGTTGAGCCAGGTTGAGCGATCGCGGCGAAGCCGCCAGCTGTCGAAACCCGGCCACGCGACCCACGTGGCACGAGCATGCCCGGGGTGATGGGACAATGGGGACATCATGAGCACCAGCCCCGTTCCCCAGCCCGGGGCCACCGACCCGAAGGTCCTGCGCAACTTCTGCATCATCGCGCACATCGACCACGGCAAGTCGACGTTGGCCGACCGCATGCTGCAGCACACCGGTGTCGTCGACGGTCGCGACATGAAGGCGCAGTACCTCGACCGCATGGACATCGAGCGCGAGCGTGGCATCACGATCAAGAGCCAGGCCGTCCGCATGCCGTTCGTGAAGTCGAGCGGCGACGACGCCGGCACGGTCTACGTGCTCAACATGATCGACACCCCGGGGCACGTCGACTTCACGTACGAGGTGAGCCGCAGTCTCGAGGCGTGTGAGGGCGCTGTCCTGCTCGTCGACGCGGCCCAGGGGATCGAGGCGCAGACGCTGGCCAACCTCTACCTCGCGATCGATGCCGACCTCGACATCATTCCCGTGCTCAACAAGATCGACCTGCCGGGCGCACAGCCGGAGAAGTACGCCGAGGAGATCGCCGGCATCATCGGCGGCAACCCCGATGACGTGCTGCGGGTGTCGGCCAAGACGGGCCAGGGCGTCGAGGAGCTGCTCAACCTGATCGTCGACGAGGTCCCGCCGCCCCAGGGCGACCCTGACGCGCCGCCGCGCGCGCTGATCTTCGACTCGGTCTACGACACCTACCGGGGCGTCGTGACGTATGTCCGCGTCGTCGACGGCAAGCTTTCGCACCGCGATCGCATCAAGATGATGTCGACCGGCGCCGTGCACGAGATGCTCGAGGTCGGCGTCATCTCCCCGGAGCCGGTCAAGGCCGGCGATCTCGGGGTGGGTGAGGTCGGCTACCTCATCACCGGCGTCAAGGAGGTCCGCCAGTCCCGGGTGGGCGACACCGTCACGTCGAACATCCGTGGCGCCACAGAGCCGCTTGGTGGCTACAAGACCCCCAATCCCATGGTCTACTCCGGCCTCTATCCGCTCGACGGCGACGACTACCCGACGCTGCGCGACGCCCTCGAGAAGCTGCAGCTCAACGACGCGGCCCTGGTCTACGAGCCGGAGTCGTCAGGCGCGCTCGGCTTCGGCTTCCGCATCGGCTTCCTCGGCCTGCTGCACCTCGAGATCGTCCGCGAACGGCTCGAGCGCGAGTTCAACCTCGAGCTCATCTCCACCGCCCCCAACGTCGTCTACCGGGTCGAGATGGAGGACGGCAAGGAGATCACCGTGACCAACCCGTCGGAGTACCCCGACGGCAAGATCGACAAGGTCTACGAACCGGTCGTCCGGGCGACGGTGCTGAGCCCGTCGGACTACATCGGCGTCATCATGGAGCTCTGCCAGGCACGCCGTGGCCAGCTCATCGGCATGGACTACCTGTCCGAGGACCGCGTCGAGATCAAGTACACGCTGCCCATGGGCGAGATCATGTTCGACTTCTTCGACGCGCTCAAGAGCCGCACCAAGGGCTATGCGTCGCTCGACTACGAACCGACCGGAGAGCAGGCCGCCGACCTCGTCAAGGTCGACGTGCTGCTTCAGGGCGAGGTTGTCGACGCGTTCAGCGCGATCGTGCACCGCGACAATGCCTACGCCTACGGCGTCTCGTTGGCGTCGAAGCTCAAGGAGCTCATCCCGCGTCAGCAGTTCGAGGTGCCGATCCAGGCTGCGATCGGCGCCCGGGTCATCGCCCGCGAGAACATCCGGGCGATCCGCAAGGACGTGCTCGCCAAGTGCTACGGCGGCGACATCTCCCGCAAGCGCAAGCTGCTCGAGAAGCAGAAGGAGGGCAAGAAGCGCATGAAGATGGTCGGCCGGGTCGAGGTCCCGCAGGAAGCCTTCATCGCCGCCCTCTCCACCGGCGACGCCGACAAGTAGCCCCGGCGCCCGCGTCTTGTGATGTAGCTCGTCACGTTCGTACGGCCGCTGCCGATCTTCGTCACAAAACTGGGCGATAGCCTCTGGCGCATGCCATTCGTCGAGTCGGTCAACACCGGGTCCACCGTCGACGTGCCGTGGGGGCAGCTCAAGCGCTCCGCGATCGACAAGCGTCCCGTCGACGGGACCGTGCAGGTGCACCCGCTCGGCGTCGGCGACGACGAGATCGCCGACCTCAGGCACCACGGCGGTCCCGACCAGGCGGTCTACGCGTACGCCCGGGAGGACCTCGACGCGTGGCAACGGATCCTCGGCCGCGAGCTGAGAGCCGGCCTGTTCGGTGAGAACCTCACGACGCAGGGCATCGACCTCAACGCCGCCCGCGCCGGGGAGCGGTGGCGCATCGGAGAAACGCTGCTGGAGCTGTCGGGCGTACGCATCCCGTGCTCGGTGTTCCAAGGGTTCGTCGGCGAGCCGCAGTGGGTCAAGCGGTTCACGTTGGAGGGCCGGCCGGGCGCGTACTTCCGGGTGATCGAGTCCGGGGCGGTGCAGGCCGGCGACCGCATCGAGATCGTCGAGCGCCGCGCCCACGACGTCACGGTTGACCTGCTGTTTCGTGCTCTGACGACCGAGCGGCACCTCATCCCGCTGCTGGCCGAGGAGCCGCGTCTCGACTCGTTCGTCGCGCGACGTTTGGGTGCGCGCATCAACAACACTGCGACGTGACTCAAGGGTAAGTTAGGGTGATCGGCACCACAGCCCCCGCTCTCCGTACGCTCGCGCCAGAGGACTCCGCCATGACCGTCACCGTCGCCACCCCCGAACAGATCGAGATCGTCAACGACCGGGCCCCGAGCATGGGCGCCGCGTTCTTCTCGCGGGTCGAGCAGTCGGGCCCGCGCGAGGCCTACCGCTACCCCGACGAGGACGAGAACTGGCACTCGATGACCTGGTCCGAGACCGGCGACCGGGTGACCCGCCTCGCGGCCGGGCTCGTGTCGCTCGGCATCCAGCCCGAGGAGCGGGTGGCGATCGCCTCCGGCACACGTCTGGAGTGGATCCTCGCCGATCTCGCCGTGCTGGCTGCCGGTGCCGCGACGACCACGGTCTACCCCTCGACGATGTCCGAGGACGTCGCCTACATCCTCGCCGACTCCGACAGCCGCATCGTCTTCGCGGAGGACGACGAGCAGGTCGCCAAGCTCCGCGAGAAGCACTCCGAGCTGCCGTCGATCATCAAGGTCGTGGTCTTCGAGGGCACGACCGACGGTGACTGGGTCATCGGCTTCGACGAGCTCGAGAAGCTCGGCGAGGGCTACCTCGAGCAGCACCCGACGGTCGTCCAGGATCGTGTCGCCGCGACCAAGCCCGACTCGCTGGCGACCCTCATCTACACCTCCGGCACCACCGGCCGGCCCAAGGGCGTACGCCTCAGCCACGACGGCTGGACGTACGAGGGCGCGGTCATCGTCTCCGGCGGGTTCCTCAGCGAGGACGACCTGCAGTTCCTGTGGCTCCCCATGGCGCACTCGTTCGGCAAGGTCCTGCTGTCGACGCAGATCGCCATCGGCTTCCCGACGGCGATCGACGGTCGCGTCCCCAAGATCGTCGACAACCTGGCGATCATCAAGCCGACGTTCATGGGCGCCGCGCCCCGCATCTTCGAGAAGGCCTACGGCCGCATCGTCGGCATGGCGGAGGCCGAGGGCGGCGCCAAGCTCAAGATCTTCCGCTGGGCCGAGGGCGTCGGCGTCGAGTACTCCCGTGCGGTTCGCTCCGGCAAGGCCGTCTCGCCGGTGCTCAAGGCCAAGTTCGCCGTCGCCGACAAGCTCGTGTTCTCCAAGGTGCGCGACCGCTTCGGCGGTCGGGTGCGCTTCTTCATCTCCGGCGCGGCCGCGCTGTCGCCGGAGATCGCCGAGTGGTTCCACGCAGCAGGCGTGCTGATCCTCGAGGGCTACGGCCTGACCGAGACGTCAGCCGGCGCGTTCGTCAACCAGCCGACCAGCTTCAAGCTCGGCTCGGTCGGCACGCCGTTCCCCGGCAGCGAGGCCAAGATCGCCGAGGACGGCGAGATCCTCATCAAGGGCCCGCACATCATGCAGGGCTATCACAACCTCGACGCCGAGAGCGCCTCATCGCTCACCTCCGAGGGCTGGCTGCACACGGGCGACGAGGGACGGATCGACGAGGACGGCTTCCTGTTCATCACGGGGCGCAAGAAGGAGCTGTTCAAGACCTCGGGCGGCAAGTACGTCGCCCCGCCGCACATCGAGGGCATGTTCAAGGGCATCAGCTCGCTGACCAGCCAGATCGTCGTGCACGGCAACGAGCGCAACTTCTGCTCGGCGCTCATCACGCTCGATCCCGACGGCGTCGCGGAGTGGGCGGGCAAGCACGGCATGGCCGGCAAGTCGTACGCCGAGGTCGTCGCGTCGCAGGAGATCCACGACCTGTTGCAGAGCCAGATCGACGAGCTCAACGCCAAGCTCAACCGCTGGGAGACGATCAAGAAGTTCGCGATCCTCGACCACGACCTCAGCATCGAGAACGGCGAGATCACGCCCAGCCTCAAGGTCAAGCGCAACGTCGTCGAAGCCAACAACAAGGACATCCTCGACGCCTTCTACGCTTGAGGGTGTGCCCCTGACCGAACGATCCCTGTCCACGCTGGGGCACCGCCCGTTCGGCGTCTACGTCCATGTGCCGTTCTGCTCGGTGCGCTGCGGCTACTGCGACTTCAACACCTACACCGCCGACGAGCTGGGCGAGGGTGCCACGCGCGCGTCGTACGCCGACACGGCGATCCTCGAGATCGAGCAGGCGGGCCGCGAGCTCGTGGGCGCACCGGTCGTCCAGACGGTGTTCTTCGGCGGCGGCACGCCGACCCAGCTGCCGTCGGCCGACCTCGTACGCATCCTCGACGCGATCCGTCGCACGTTCGGGCTCGCCGACGATGTGGAGGTCACGACCGAGGCGAATCCCGACAGCGTCACGCCCGAGTCGCTCGCGACCCTGCGGACCGGCGGCTTCACCCGCATCTCGTACGGCGTGCAGTCCGCCGTGCCACACGTCCTGGCGACCCTCGACCGTACGCACGACCCGGCAGGGGTGCCCCAGGCCGTGCGGTGGGCGCGTGAGGCCGGGTTCGAGCAGCTCAGCGTCGACCTGATCTACGGCACGCCCGGGGAGTCGGTCGACGACTGGCGGGCCAGCATCGAACAGGCGATCGCCCTCGAGCCCGACCACATCAGCGCGTATGCCCTGATCGTCGAGGACGGCACGGCGTTCGCCCGCAAGGTCAGGCGCGGCGAGGTCGTCATGCCCGACGACGACGAGACCGCAGACAAGTACGTGCTCGCCGACGAGCTGTTCTCCGCCGCGGGGCTGGGCTGGTACGAGCTGTCCAACTGGGCGACCGACGACGCGGCCCAGTGCCGACACAACGTCCTCTACTGGCACAGCGACAACTGGCTCGGGATCGGCCCCGGCGCGCACTCCCACATCGGCGGCGAGCGCTGGTGGAACGTCAAGCACCCTGCGGCGTACGCCCAGAGGCTGGCCGCGGGGGAGTCGCCGCGGCATGACGGCGAGACGATCGACACCGCCACCGCGCGCATGGAGCAGATCATGTTGGAGACCCGGCTGCGCACCGGGCTGGACCTCGGCTCGCTCGGCGCCGCAGCCGGGGCCGCGGTGCCGGGCGTGGTGTCGCGCGGACTCGCGACCCGAGAGGGCGACCGGCTCGTCCTGACCCGCACGGGTCGCCTGCTCGCCGACGCGGTCGTGCGCGAGCTCGTCGAATAGTCGCGATTCGCTGAAGTAACGCGAAGTTACTGCTTACGCTCCCAACAGGGAGTGGGTCTATGGGAGTGGACCCTGGGAGCTCGGGGGAGAAACGGCGAGGGAGCTATGCGCCACGCGCATGGGCCGGTGCGACTGCTGGGACTGGCGGTCGCGATGGTCATGACACTGTGGGCTGCGCCGGCACAGGCAGCGTCCGTGCTCTGCACGGGATTCACCGGATGCCTGGCGGCCGGACGTACGAATGGCGGCTACGGCGCCGTCTTCCTGACGTCGTTCTGGGGCATGAAGGGCGGCCACAACTGCACCAACTACGTGGCGTACCGGCTGACGCACGGCCGGCTCGCCGCCCGTCCGCCGGGCACCAACAGCGCCCTCACGTGGGGCCCGGCAGCCGTTCACGCGGGCATCCCGGTCGATGACGAACCGGCTGTCGGAGCGGTGGCCTGGTGGGACGCCGGCGTCGGCGGAGCCTCGGCGACGTCGGGGCATGTCGCGTACGTCGAGGCGGTGCTGCCGGGTGCCGTGCTGGTGTCGGAGGACAACCTCGACGGTGACTTCCGGTGGCGCCTGATGACGCGGCTGGACGGAACGTGGCCGTCCGGCTTCATCCACTATCCGGCGTCGGACGGGTCGCCGTCGGGGGAGTTCACGTCGGTCACGTCGCCTGATGCCGGCACGCTCGACTTCTGGGGATCGGCGACCGACCCCGACGCGCAGGCCGGAGACCGGACCTACCTCGTGAGTCTCGGCGGACCGCGGGGCACGCCGGGCGCGGAGACCTACACGTTCGACAGCGAGTTCTTCCGCTTCCACCGCATCAGTCTTGTGGGCACCAGGGGACCCACCTCGATGTTCCTGTACGCCCTCAACACCCCGGGCACCGCAGGCGCTGATGTCCTGCTCGGGCAGCGGACCGTGACGGTCCGGGCCACGTCGGCGACACACGCCTCGTTCGCGGACTCGTCGATCGCCCGGAGCCAGCTCCCCAAGCTGCGGATCAGCGTCACCCCGACACGGGCGAGCGGCACGGTCGACGTCATGCGCGGCCCGACGTTGCTGAAGCGGGTGACGATGACGAGCGGCACGCGCCAGACCGTCACCCTGCCGCGACAGCGCAAGGGGCGCTGGGCGATCAGCGTGCGCTATCGCCGATCGGTGGCGTTCACCGCGAGCAGCCGGACGGTCTATCTCAGGGTGCGGTGACGAAGTCGATGAGCTCCTCGACGCGGCCCAGGAAGGCCGGCTCGAGGTCGGCGTAGGAGTCGACCCGGCCGAGGATGTGCTTCCACGCGCGGGAGATGTCGGCCTGGTCGCGGTGCGGCCAGCCAAGCGCCTCGCAGATGCCGTGCTTCCAGTCCGTGCCGCGGGGGATCACGGGCCACGCCGCCATGCCGAGGCGATCGGCCTTGACCGACTGCCACACGTCGACGTAGGGATGCCCCACGACCAGCACGTGCGGACGTCCGGAGACCAGCTGCGCGATGCGGGTCTCCTTGGACCCAGGCACGAGGTGGTCCACCAGGACACCCAGCCTGCGCTCGGGTCCCGGCGCGAACTCCTCGACGATCGACGAGAGGTCGTCGATGCCGCCGAGGTACTCCACGGCCACGCCCTCGATGCGCAGGTCGTCGCCCCACACCTTCTCGACGAGCTCGGCGTCGTGGCGCCCCTCGACGTAGATGCGGCTCGGCAGCGCGACCCGTGCCTTGGCGCCGGCGACGGCGCGGGAACCCGATGCCGTACGCCCGGAGGTGGCTTTGGTCGCCGCCGACGGGGGACGCAGGTCGACCGGCTTGCCGTCGAGCAGGAACCCGGGCCCGAACGGGAACGACCGGCGCACGAGCCGGCGATCCTCGAGGATCATCATGCCGAGGTCCTTCTCGATGATCATGACCTCGCCGCAGAAGCCCGTCGTGGCGTCCTCGACGACCATGCCGTGCTCGACGACGACCTCGGTCGTACGCCCGCGCGGCGGCTTGCGCCAGTCGCTCGACAAGACGTCGGTGCCGTAGCGGTCAACCATGAAGTGCCCCCAGAAGTCGTTGGTGCAGCGTCTCGACGTCGTCCTTGGTGATGTCGGCCCCGATGACGTGTACGTCGCCCTCCATCAGGCCGAGCGCGAGATCGACAGCGACGGGCCAGCTCGGGGGCACGTCCGAGGGCAGCTCGTCGGCCCACAGGTCGCCGATCGTCACGTAGCGGACCGTCTCGTCCAGGCCGATGTGGGTCGCGGTCATCACGAGCTCGCCGCCGACGGGACCGTCACCGAGGTGCGCCACCTCGACGAACCAGTCGCCGCCGAGATCAGTGGCCCAGACGGAGGACATCTCGCCGCCCTGTGACTCGTGGGCCACCGTCGTGCCGTCGTCGAGGGTCACGAGGCGGGGCGCGTAGGTCAGGGTGCGCTCAGCGCCCTCGACCACGATGGTGCCGTCGTCATTCGTCTGGATTCCCCGCACATCGCTAGACTGGCACTTGACCAGGGAGAGTGCCAGCAGGCTCGCGGAGAGCGACTCGGTGATTGGAGGATGGCAATGTCTGACGACCGCCGCCTCGACGTGCTGCGAGCCATCGTCGAGGACTACGTCGCCACGCAGGAGCCCGTCGGCTCCCGCTCGCTGCTCGACCGGCACCAGCTCGGTGTGTCACCTGCGACGATCCGCAACGACATGGCGGCCCTCGAGGACGAGGGCTACATCATGCAGCCCCACACGAGCGCCGGCCGCATCCCGACCGACAAGGGCTATCGGATGTTCGTCGACCGGCTCGCGACGGTCAAGGCGTTGTCGCCGGCCGAGCGCCGGGCCATCGAGACGTTCCTGACCGGCGCGGTCGACGTCGACGACGTCGTGCAGCGGTCCGTGCGCGTCCTGGCCCAGCTCACCAACCAGGTCGCGATCGTGCAGTATCCCTCGCTGACCCGCTCGACCGTGCGCCACATCGAGGTCGTCGCCCTCGAGGGGGCGCGGGTCCTTCTCGTGGTCATCACGAGCAGCGGCCGGGTCGAGCAGCGCATCATCGAGCTCGTCGAGACCCCCAACGAGCAGCTCGTCAGCGACGTCCGCTCGCGGATCACGCAGGCCACGGTCGGCCAGCGGCTGCCCGAGGCGTCGCTCCGGCTGGCCGACATGATCGAGACGTTCGCCCCCAACGACCGCCCGATCGTCACCTCGATCGTCACGACCCTCTCGCAGACGTTCACCAACGAGCGCTCCGACGAACGCATCGCGGTCGGCGGCACGGCCAACCTCGTACGCTTCGGCAGCGACTTCGACACCGCGATCAAGCCGGTCCTCGAGGCGATCGAGGAGCAGGTCGTGCTGCTCAAGCTGCTCGGGGAGGCCACCGGCGGCCTGACGGTGCGCATCGGCAGCGAGACGGGCCACGAGAGCCTGTCGAGCACGGCCGTCGTCTCCTCGGCGTACGGGCTGGACGACCAGGCCCTCGCCACGCTCGGCACCGTCGGGCCGACCCGCATGGACTATCCCGCAACGATGGCCGCCGTCGGCGCCGTCGCCCGCTACGTCGGCCGCATGCTGGCCGACAACTGAACCCACGTGATCAAGGAACCCCACGACTGATGGCCCAGGACTACTACGCAACGCTCGGCGTCGGGCGCGAAGCGACCGCCGAGGAGATCAAGAAGGCCTACCGCAAGCTCGCGCGCCAGCTGCACCCGGACGTCAACAGCGAGCCGGACGCCTCCGACCGCTTCAAGGAGGTCACGGTCGCCTACGAGGTGCTCTCGGACCCGCAGAAGCGCTCGACGTACGACCGCGGTGGCGACCCGTTGAGCGCCCACGGCAGTGGCGGCTTCGGCGGCCAGGGCTTCAACTTCGACGACATCATGGACGCGTTCTTCGGCCAGAACGCCAGCCGCGGCCCCCGGCCCCGCACGCAGCGTGGCCAGGACGCCCTGCTGCGGCTCAACGTCGACCTCGCCGAGGCGGCGTTCGGTGTCACTCACGAGATCAAGGTCGACACCGCCGTCACCTGCACGACGTGCAAGGGCAGCGGTGCGGCCAACGGTTCACGGCCGGTCACCTGCCGCACGTGCCACGGTCACGGCGACGTCCAGCACGTGCAGCGCTCGCTGCTCGGCGACATCCGTACGTCGCGCCCGTGCCCGACGTGCCATGGCTTCGGCACCGTCATCCCCGACCCGTGCCCCGAGTGCGCCGGCGAGGGCCGGGTCCGCTCGCGCCGCTCGATCTCGGTCACGATCCCGGCCGGTGTCGACCAGGGCACGCGCATCCAGCTGTCGGGCGAGGGCGAGGTCGGACCCGGCGGGGGACCGGCCGGCGACCTCTATCTCGAGATCAACGTCGCCCGCCACCCGGTCTTCCAGCGCAAGGGCGACCAGCTGTTCTGCCAGATCACGGTGCCGATGACGGCGGCTGCGCTCGGCACCCACCTCGACCTCCCGACCCTCGAGGCCGACCTGCCCGAGCCACCCGAGGGCTCGACCACGGTCGAGCTCGACGTCGCGCCCGGCACGCAGTCCGGCGACACCCTGACGATCAAGGGGCACGGCGTGCCGCGCCTGCGGGGCTCCGGTCGCGGTGACCTCAAGGTGCAGGTCATCGTCGAGACCCCGGCCCGGCTCGACGACGAGCAGCGCGACCTGTTGGTGCAGCTGGCCAAGCTCCGCGACGAAGAGCGTCCCGAGGCCCTGATCGCCAACAACCACAAGGGTGTCTTCGGCAAGATCAAGGACGCGTTCAAGTGAGCCGGCGAGCTGGCAGCGACAGGAGATGCACGTGAGCACGCCTGATCCGGACTGCATCTTCTGCAAGATCGTCGCGGGCGACATCCCTGCCGACGTCGTGTCCACCACCGAGCACACCGTGGCGTTCCGTGACCTCGACCCGCAGGCGCCCACCCACGTGCTGGTGATCCCCAAGCGGCACGAGCCCGACATCGGCAGCCTTGCGGCGGCCGATGCCGAGGCCACGATCGCGTTGCTCGCCGAGGCGAAGCAGATCGCCGAGACCGAGGGCAACGGGTCCTACCGGCTGGTCTTCAACACGGGGGCGGACGCCCACCAGACGGTGTTCCACTGCCACGCCCACGTGCTGGCCGGCCGCGCGCTCGGCTGGCCGCCCGGCTAGTCCTGCTCGGCCAGCCAGGTGGCGAAGTCCGGGCCCGCGATGACTGCGTCCGGCCCCGGCAGGCAGGCTCCGTCGGCCATCGCCTGGCTCTGGACCGACGTCTCGACGGTCAGCTGCTCACCGCGGTGGGCGATCAGCTGGCGGACGAGGTCGGCAAGGTCCTCGGGCTTCGGCCCGGCCAGCTCGACCCGCGTACGCGTCTCGGTGCCGTCGGCGAGGGCGAGCAGCAGCTTGGCGATCTCCTCGACGGCGACCGGCTGGGTCTTCATCTCCGGCAGCGACACGACGTCGCCCTGACGGGACCACTCGAGCATCTGCGCGGGGAAGTTGAGGAACTGCGCGGCACGCAGGATGCGCGCACCGGGTGCGTGCTCGATGACCGCCTTCTCCTGGGCGAGCTTGGCCAGGTAGTAGCCGTAGTCGGGCATCGCGTCGACACCGATGATCGAGAGCACGACGGTCCGCGCCACGCCGGCCTCCGTAGCCGCTTGGCCCAGGTTGCGGGCGACCGTGGTGAAGAACTTCGTGGACGCCTCCTCGTCGATGCCCGGGCTCGCCGTGACGTCGATGACGGCGTCGACGCCGACGAGGCGCTCGGCGAGACCATCGGGAGAGGTGAGGTCGATTCCGTTCTCACGGGCGAGCCCGACGACCTCGTAGCCCGCGGCGGTGGCGGCGGCGACGACGTTGCGTCCGACGAGTCCGGTCGAGCCTGCGACGGCAATGCGCATGATGTGAATCCTCTCGTTGAGTCGGACACATGTTGTCCGAGTATGTCTTGATCATACTCAGATATTCGGTGTCCGGGTATAGTCGGGCCCATGAAGATGTCGGCCGGAGTCGAATGGGCCCTGCACTGCTGCTCCGTGCTCAGCACCGCGAGCGCCCCGGTGCCGGCACACCGCCTGGCCGAGCTGCACGGCGTCTCCAAGACGTACCTCGCGAAGCACCTGCAGGCGCTCTCCAAGGCGGGGCTGATCCACGCGGTCGAGGGCCGAGACGGCGGCTATGAGCTGTCGCGACCCGCCTCCGAGGTCACGGTGTACGACGTCGTACGTGCGGTCGACGGCCCCGAGGCGGCGTTCCGGTGCACCGAGATCCGACAGCAGGGGCCGCTGCCGACGACGGGCGAGGCGTGCAAGGTGCCGTGCGGCATTGCCAAGGTCATGGCCGACGCCGAGCGCGCGTGGCGTGACTCGCTGCGCGGCGTGACGATCGGCGACCTCGCCGCGACGGTCGACGCCAATCTCCCGGGCACGTGGGACACCGTGCGCCACTGGCTGGCTGCGCCGAGCACCCAGTGAATTCGCACGCTGTCACTGCGATTGCGTACGATTGAGACCACATGACTGAAGACACCACACCTGCTCACACGTTCACGATCCCGTCGAGCGTTCCGGCAGTGGCCCTGCTCGGGCCCGCCGACGAATTCCTGCGCCTCATCGAAGACTCCTTCGAGGCGCGCATCCACGCGCGTGGCAACACCATCACGGTGACCGGATCGCCTGCCGAGGCAGCGATGGTCGAGCGCCTGCTCGACGAGCTCGTGACGATCGTGCGCACCGGCCAGAACCTCACTCGCGAGACGGTCGAGCGCAGCATCACGATGCTGCGCACCGAGACCGAGGAGAAGCCGGCCGAGGTGCTGAGCCTCAACATCTTGTCCAACCGCGGTCGCACGATCCGGCCCAAGACGGTCAACCAGAAGCGCTACGTCGACGCGATCGACAACCACACCATCGTGTTCGGCATCGGCCCGGCCGGCACCGGCAAGACCTACCTCGCGATGGCCAAGGCCGTGCAGGCGCTGCAGGCCAAGGAAGTCACCCGCATCATCTTGACCCGACCCGCCGTCGAGGCCGGTGAGCACCTCGGCTTCCTGCCCGGCACGCTCGGCGAGAAGATCGACCCCTACCTGCGCCCGCTCTACGACGCGCTGCACGACATGATCGACCCCGAGACGATCCCCAAGCTGCTGACGTCCGGGGTCATCGAGGTCGCACCGCTGGCCTACATGCGCGGCCGCACGCTCAACGACGCGTTCATCATCCTCGACGAGGCGCAGAACACGACGCAGGAGCAGATGAAGATGTTCCTGACGCGCCTGGGCTTCGGCTCCAAGATCGTCGTCACCGGTGACGTCACGCAGGTCGACCTGCCGTCCAGCACCAAGAGTGGACTGCGCGTCGTGCAGGACATCCTCGACGACGTGCGCGACATCCACTTCTCGCAGCTGACCGCCAACGACGTGGTCCGGCACAAGCTCGTCGGCCGCATCGTCGCGGCATACGACTCGTTCGAGGCCGACCGGCCCCAGCGCAGCCGCGTGGCCGAGGCGGGTGCAGAGCCGCATGAACGTCGACGTACTCAATGAGTCCGGCGCCGACGTCGACGTCGTCGGCCTGACCCGGCTGTGCCGCTTCACGATGCGGCGCATGCGCCTCCACCCGGCGACCGAGCTGACCGTACGCCTCGTCGACCCCGACACGATCGCCACGCTCAACGAGCAGTGGATGGGCAAGAAGGGGCCGACCGACGTGCTGTCGTTCCCGATGGACGAGCTGACGCCCGGCCGCGACGACGCCGAGAGTCCCGAGGGCTATCTCGGTGACATCGCCCTGTGCCCCCAGGTCGCCGAGCAGCAGGCGCCCGCCGCCGGTCACACGACGCAGGACGAGATCGACCTGCTGACGGTGCACGGCATCCTGCACCTCCTCGGCTACGACCACGCCGAGCCCGAGGAGCACAAGGAGATGTTCGGCATCCAGGGCCGGCTGCTGCTCGAGTGGCAGCAGGCTGCTGACGGCAAGGACCCCGAACAACCGTGACGAGCCCACGATGAGCTGGGCGCCGATCGTCGTGTCGGTGGTCCTTGCGCTGGTCGCGGGCACCCTCGCCAGCGTCGACGCGGCGATCTCCGCGTTCTCCAAGGCCCGGGCCGAGGAGCTCGAGGACGAGGGTCGCGGGGGAGCGGGCCGGCTCGCGCAGATCCTCGAGGACCCCGCGCCCTACCTCAACTCGGTGCTGCTCCTGCGCGTCGTCGCCGAGACGTCGAGCGTCGTGCTGGTCGCGCTGGTCGTCGCCGACCAGGTCGACGGGCTGTGGAGCCGGCTGCTCATCGCCGTCGGCATCATGGTCGTGGTCAGCTTCGTCCTGATCGGCGTCGGCCCCCGTACGCTCGGCCGGCAGCACGCGGAGTCCATCGCGCTCGCCTCGGCGCTCCCGGTCATCGGGCTGACCCGGCTGCTCGGCCCCATCCCGCAGCTGCTGATCCTGCTCGGCAACGCCGTGACGCCGGGCAAGGGCTTCCGCGAGGGCCCGTTCGCCTCCGAGGTCGAGGTGCGGGAGCTCGTCGACCTGGCCGCCGCGAGCTCGGTCATCGAGTCCGACGAGGGCAAGATGCTGCAGTCGGTGTTCGAGCTCGGCGACACGATCGCTCGCGAGGTCATGGTGCCTCGCACCGATCTCGTGTTCATCGAGCGCAACAAGACCCTGCGGCAGGCGATGTCGTTGGCCCTGCGCAGCGGCTACTCACGCATGCCGGTCGTCGGCGAGAACCTCGACGACATCGTGGGGATGGCCTATCTGAAGGACGTCACCAAGCGCGTCTTCGACAAGCATGACGCGGAGACCTCCGAACGCATCGAGTCGATCGCCCGGCCGTGCCTGTTCGTGCCCGACACCAAGCACGCGGACGACCTGCTCAAGGAGATGCAGGCCGAGCGCACCCACGTGGCGATCGTCGTCGACGAGTTCGGCGGCACCTCGGGGATGGTCACGATCGAGGACATCGTCGAGGAGATCGTCGGCGAGATCACCGACGAGTACGACACCGAGCCCGAGGAGAGCGAACAGCTGCCCGACGGCTCGTGGCGCCTCAGCTCGCGGTTCGAGGTCGACGACCTCGAGGACCTGTTCGACATCCCCATCGAGGACGAGGACGTCGACTCCGTCGGCGGGCTCATGGCCAAGCATCTCGGCAAGGTCCCGATCCGTGGCAGCGTCGTGGAGGTCGAGGGCCTGAGGTTCGAGGCCGAGGGTCCGTCGGGCCGCCGCAACCGCATCGGCCGCGTCCACGTGAGTCGCATCGACCACCCCGCAGACACCACAGCATCGAGAGGTTCGGACCATGGAACTCAGTCCTGAGGACGCCAAGCTGGTGACGCTCGCGCGTGCCTCGCGAGCCCGCAACGGCGCTGCCGAGGGTGCGGCGGTGCGCGACCTCGACGGTCGTACGTACGCGGCATCGACCGTGGCGCTCGAGTCGCTCCGGGTGGCGGCGCTCGACCTCGCGGTCGCGATGGCGGTGTCGTCCGGCGCCAAGGGGCTCGAGGGTGCTGCGGTGGTGACCGACACCGCGTCGGTCGACACGACGGCCGTACGCGACCTCGCCGGCTCGGGCGTCAGCGTGTTCGTCGCCGACGCCGGTGGCACGGTGGGGGCGGTGCAGGAGTCATGACCGAGTTCAAGTCGGGCTTCGCCTGCTTCGTCGGCCGTCCCAACGCCGGCAAGTCCACGCTGACCAATGCCCTCGTCGGCGGCAAGATCGCCATCACCTCGTCCAAGCCGCAGACCACCCGCCACGCGATTCGCGGACTGGTCAACCGCGAGGCGGCGCAGCTCGTCCTGATCGACACCCCGGGACTGCACAAGCCGCACACGCTGCTCGGCGAACGCCTCAACGCGCTGGTCCGGTCGACGTGGTCCGAGGTCGACACGATCGGCATGTGCCTGCCCGCCAACGAGACCGTGGGCGAAGGCGACAAGTTCCTCATCCGTGAGCTCGCGCAGATCCGCCGCAAGCCGGTCTTCGCGATCGCCACCAAGACCGATCTCGTCAAGCCCGACAAGCTGCGCGACCACCTGCTCCAGATCCAGCAGGCCGGCATCGACGCGGGCCTGCAGTGGCAGGAGATCATCCCGGTCTCGGCAGTCGCCAACGACCAGGTCGACCTGCTCGCCGACCTGCTGATCGGCACCCTGCCCGCAGGGCCGGCGCTCTATCCCGAGGGCCAGCTCACGGACGAGCCCGAGGAGACGTTGATCGCCGAGATCATCCGCGAGGCCGCACTCGAAGGCGTACGCGACGAGCTCCCGCACTCGATCGCCGTCGTCGTCGACGAGATGGTCCCGCGTCCTGACCGGCCCGAGGACAAGCCACTGATCGACGTACGCGTCAACGTCTACGTCGAGCGCGACAGCCAGAAGGGCATCATCATCGGCAAGCAGGGTGCCCGTCTGCGGGAGATCGGCACCAACTCGCGCTCACAGATCGAGAAGCTCCTCGGCACGCCGGTCTACCTCGACCTGCACGTCAAGGTCGCCAAGGAGTGGCAGCGCGACCCCAAGCAGCTGCGCAAGCTCGGCTTCTGACCGTCAGCTCGCCAGCCGGGATCAGGCTGCTTCGGCCTTGCGCAGCACCGACTTCAGCTGCTTGCCGAGTGCGCTGGCGCCGACGACCGGGATCAGCGCGCCGATCAGCTTGCCCTTGAGCGAGTTGCCCTTGCGGGTCAGGACGACGTGCACGTCCGTGCCGCCGTTCGCCGCCGTGAGCTCGTACAGCCATCCGCTGCCGGGTCCCCAGAGGTTGGACTCGACCGTGTCGACCGTGACGGTGCCGGCGGTGCTGTCCCACGCGTAGTGGCTGCGTTCCCAGCCCATCGAGTTGCCCTCGGTGACGTCGGCCGTGGTGGCGCCGAGCTCGTGCACCGTGAAGTGCGCGTCGTCGATGTTCGGCCACTTCTCCGGCCGCTCGGGGCCGAAGTCGGTCAGCAGGCCGAGGACCTCGCCCGGCGACAGCGTCGTGTGAACCGTGAACTGGGTCTTGGGCATGCTGCATCCTTCGCCTCGTGCGGCCGAATGTGCCGGTGCACTCGATCCTCTCGCAGATGCGGTCGTCCCGGTGGTGGATCTCAGCGGACGTCGAAACCGCGGATGCCTTCAGGTTCCTCGTCGGTCACGTCGACTGCCTCGACCTCGGCACGTGGCGGGCCTTGTCGGCACCAGTCGACCAGCGCCGTGACGGCCCCGCTCTCGCCCTCGAACGCCGCCTCGACGGCGCCGTCCGGCCGGTTGGCGACCCAGCCTGCGACGCCGAGCCTCGAAGCCTCCTGCTGGCACGAGGCCCTGAAGAAGACGCCCTGCACGGCCCCGTGCACCACGACGCGTCGGCGGATCATCGCTCCAGCGTATTGGGCTCCCCGCGTGGACCGCCGCCTCGAGCTCGTCGCCGACTGCAGCAGCTGCTTCGGGCTGTGCTGCGTGGCACTCGCCTTCGAGAAGTCGGCGGACTTCCCGATCGACAAGTCGCCCGGTGAGCCGTGCGTCAACCTGGCAACCGACTTCAGCTGCGGGATCCACGCATCCCTCCGCGACGAGGGATTCCGCGGCTCCGCCGTGTACGACTGCTTCGGCGCCGGCCAACGCATCGCCCAGCACACGTTCGGCGGCACGAGCTGGCGTGAGGCGCCGGAGACCTCCGCCGCGATGTTCGCTGCTCTCCCGGTCATGCGCCAGCTGCACGAGATGCTCTGGTATCTCGCTGAGGCGCTCACCGTGCCCGCCGCCGAGCAGCTGCGCCCCGACCTCGAGATCGCGTACGCCGAGACCGAGGCCCTCGCGCGTACGGACGCCGGCGCGCTGGCGGCGCTCAGCCTCCCGGGTCACCGGGCCGTGGTCGATCCGTTGCTGCAGCGCACGAGTGAGCTCGTACGGGCCGAGCACCGCGGGCCCGAGCGCCGCGGAGCCGACCTGATCGGCGCCAAGCTCGCGAAGTCGGACCTGCGTGGCGCGAACCTGCGTGGCGCGTTGCTCATCGCAGCGGACCTGCGGGACGCGGATCTCCGGGCGGCAGACCTCATCGGCGCCGATCTGAGAGACGCCGACCTCGGTGGCGCGGACCTGACCGGCAGCCTGTTCCTCACCCAGACCCAGGTCAACTCGGCGCGGGGGAGCGTACGCACGAAGATCCCCAGCGTGCTCGTGCGACCTGAGCACTGGGCAGGGTAGGAAGGACACATGGAGGCTGTCGACGCGCTCAAGGAGATCGGGTTCTGGCTCGAGCGGGAGCTCGCCAAGACCTACCGGGTCGAGGCCTTCCGCAAGGCCGCGGCTGCGATCGAGCACCTGTCACCGGACGAGCTCAGCCGGCAGGTGAAGGACGGCAGCCTCAAACGCGTGAAGGGGATCGGTGACCGTACGTTCGGGATCATCGCCGAGGCTGTGGCGGGCGACGTGCCCGGCTACCTCGTCGATCTGCGGGAGCGAGGTCAGAAGCCTCTTGCGGCGGGTGGCACCACGCTGAGGGCCAAGCTGCGCGGCGACCTGCACAGCCACTCCAACTGGTCCGACGGAGGCTCGTCGATCGCCGAGATGGCCCGGGCGGCGGTGTGGCGTGGCCGGGACTACCAGGTCATGAGCGACCACTCGCCCCGGCTGACGATCGCCAACGGGCTCAGTGCCGAGCGGCTCGCCGAGCAGCTCGACGTGATCGCCGAGGTCGATGCCGAGCACGACGACCTGCGGCTGCTCAGCGGCATCGAGGTCGACATCCTCGACGACGGCGAGCTGGACCAGACCGACGAGATGCTGGGGCGGCTGGACGTCGTCGTCGCGAGCGTGCACTCCAAGCTCAAGATGGACCGCGACCTGATGACCCGGCGGATGGTCAACGCGATCGCCAACCCCCACACCAACGTGCTCGGACACTGCACCGGGCGCCTTGTCGCGGGGTCGCGTGGTGGCCGCGACCAGTCGCGGTTCGACCCTGAGATCGTGTTCGCCGCGTGCGAGAAGTTCGACGTCGCGGTCGAGATCAACTCCCGGCCGGAGCGTCGCGATCCGCCGAGCCGGCTGATCCAGATCGCGCTCGACTACGGCTGCCTCTTCGCGATCAACACGGACGCGCACGCGCCTGGGCAGCTCGACTTCCTCGACTACGGTGCCGAACGCGCGGCGGCCAACAAGGTGCCGGCGTCCCGCATCGTCACGACCTGGCCCGTCGAGCGCCTGCTGGAATGGTCACACGCGAAACGTTGACGCCTTCTCGCCCATACAAGGCCGTGCTGTCCGGGACTGGGAGCACGGGCTCGGACTCAGTGGAGGCTCTGGGCGAGCTCTGAGACCGTGACCTGGGTGGGCGGCGTCGCGTCTCGCCCGGTGACCTCGTCGTAGACGTCGATCAGGCGCGTCAGGTCCTTGACCATGCGCCGGGCCCGCGCCGGCTCGTTGCCGCAGTCGGCGCGGCACTCACCAGACGCGGCCACGCGGTGCGCAACGACGAGGGCCTTGGCGGCGTACGCCTCGGCGGGCTCGAGATCCGGTGTCATGACGAACGCGAACACCCGCGACGCGTTGAGGTGGAAGCTCGTGTGCGCGGCGTCCAGGTCGCCAGGCTGCCGCGGACAGGCCATCGCCTCGTCGATTGCCCGGCGTACGTCGGTGGAGTCGCCTTCGCGGCTCAACCAGGCCTCCGCCTCGTCGATCGCGCCGGTGACGCGGCTCCGCGCTCCCGGCTCCAGCAGCGCCGTGACCTGGCGCGCCTGCTCGATGCGGAGGCTGGCGCGCAGCTCTGGCGAGTCCTCCGTCGTCCCGAACAGGCGGCCGATCAACGGCACCAGACGTGGGCGGTCGCCGTCACGCAGGAGGTCGTTCGTGGTCCTGGCCTCGTGGGCCAGCATCGGGTGGGTGCACTCGGGTCGGTCGCTCCACGCCTCGCCGGCGAGCAGCGCGACGTACTCCATCACGCACGCCTCGCCGTGATCGGCGTCGTGGGAGCCGGCGGACAACGTCGGCAGGGCCTCAGGCACGTTCATCGTCACCCCTCCAGTGTCCCGCGTGCGTCAAGCCGCAGTCATTCCATCAGCAACGCCGCGAGGGTGCCGCCGAGGTCTCGTGCTGCCTCGAGGTCGGCGTCGGCGACGTCCCCCATGATCTCGAGGATCTCGGCGGACTGCGTCCACGCCAGTGCCTGCACGATGCTCCGCACGGATCGCACGGCACCGGTCGTGTCGTAGCGGCCATGCACCCACAGTCCGTACGGCTTCTTGCCGTCGGCGCCCCGGCCCGCAGAACCGTCCTCCGCGAGCGACCCACCCGCCTCGAGGAAAATGGTGTCGAAGAAGTGCTTGAGGGCCCCGCTCATGTAGCCGAAGTTCGCGCTGGTGCCGAGCAGGTAGCCGTCAGCGCCGAGCACATCGTCGGCGTTGGCCTCCAGCGCCGGACGAATGATGACGTCCACGCCTTCGATGGCGTCATCCGTCGCACCTTCGACCACGGCGTCGGTGATCCGTCGCAGGTTCGGCGTAGGGGAGTGGTGGACGATCAGCAACCGTGCCATGGCACGAGACTAGTCAACCGACGCGGGCGCACCCGGTGCCGAACCGCGGCATCGAGTAGGTTCGCGACATCAGTCGCACACTGACCGGGGGATGAGGTGTCGCCATGGCGATGACGGCGTACGTACGTCGGCCGGTTCGGCCCCTGCTCGCGTGCCTGGCTCTGGTGCTGATGGCTGGCTGCGGCCACACCGACACACCGCTGAAGTTCACGACGATCGCCGACGCCAAGGCGTTCTCTGGCACGCGCTCGGACGTCAAGTCGGGCTTCGACGCCGCGGCCGCCTCAGCCACGGACGCGGTCGAGGGCGGCGGTATCCGCAACGGGGACCGGGTCCGCGACGTGACCTGCGGTGAGGCGTACGGCAAGGAGTTCCGCGAGCTCGAGATCGGTGGCTCGTTCGTCACCAGCGGGGTGGAGCTCGAGGACGTCGTGTCCCGGGTGCGACAAGCGTGGGACGAGCAGGGGTGGTCGGTCGAGCTCACCGACCCGGACCGGATCATGGTGACGACCGAGACGTCCACCGGCGTGCGGGTGACGGGGTGGGCGACGGTGCAGGAAGCGGCAGGCGACCCGTCGCTCGTCGCGGTCAGCCTCAAGGTCGGCACTGGTTGCCTCAAGCTCCCGAAGTCGGTGGCAGACAACCTCTGACCGCTCTCGTACGGCTGGATCACGTCAGCCAGGCCCGCCGCCAGGACGCGCACTGGATGCCCTCTCGCAAGCGAATATCCACTGCGTATTTGGCTTCATGTGACTACCATCACGTATGGAGTTCGAGACAGCTGCGCGGGCCATTCTCGCCAACATCGAGAAGGTCATCGACGGCAAGCCCGAGGCCGCAGAGGCCGCATTGGTCGTATTTCTCGCCGAAGGTCACCTCTTGATCGAGGATGTGCCCGGCGTCGGCAAGACCGTCCTCGCCAAGGCCCTCGGCCGGTCGGTGAGCTGCTCGGTGCGACGCATCCAGTTCACCCCTGACCTGTTGCCGTCCGACATCACGGGCGTATCGGTCTACAACCAGGCCGACCGCGAGTTCGAGTTCAAGCCCGGCGCGGTGTTCGCCAACATCGTCATCGGCGACGAGATCAACCGTGCCTCGCCCAAGACGCAGTCGGCGCTGCTCGAGGCCATGGAGGAGCGCCAGGTCACGGTCGACGGCACGACGTACGTCCTGGCGAGCCCGTTCACGGTCGTC
The DNA here is from genome assembly GCF_001425755.1 of Aeromicrobium sp. Root344. GTDB lineage: Bacteria > Actinomycetota > Actinomycetes > Propionibacteriales > Nocardioidaceae > Aeromicrobium. The sequence continues at coordinate 2,908,542 of NZ_LMDH01000001.1, forward strand.
GCGACACAGAACCCCTACGAGATGGAGGGCACGTACGCGTTGCCCGAAGCACAGCGCGACCGCTTCATGGCCCGCATCTCGATGGGTTACCCCGACACCGACGCCGAGCTCGCCATGGTGCGGGGCCGCGACGCCGAGAACCCGTTCGACGGCCTCGAGTCGGTCGCGTCGATCGAGGACGTCCAGTCGATGATCGCTGCTGCCCGGGCGATCTACGTCTCCCCGGCCGTCGAGCACTACGCCGTCAACATCACCCAGGCGACCCGCGTCGACGCAGACCTGCGCCTCGGTGCCAGCCCGCGCGCGACGCTCCAGCTCGTCCGTGCGGCCAAGGCGCGCGCGGCGATCCAGGGCCGCGACTACGTCCTGCCGGACGACATCGACGCGCTCGCTCCGGTCGTACTGCCACACCGGTTGATCCCGATGCGAGGTGCCTCCAGCGTCGAGGACATCGTCGACCGCATCATCGCCGAAACGCCGGTCCCGGCCGGCGCCGTCCAGCCGAGCTGACCGGCATGACGAGCGAGAGTCCCGCCGGCCGCCTCAGACGGGCGGCGAGCTCGGTCGTGCTCACGCGGCGCGGCTTCGGGTTCCTCGTCGCGGGCCTGGCCAGCTTCGTGGCCGCCCCGATGCTGTCGCTGCCGGCGTTGCTCTACGTCACGGGCCTGCTGATCGGGTTGGTCCTGTTCTCCGCCGTGTTCGTCTTTGCCGGCCACTCACGCGTACGCATCGAGCGCTCGTTCGCGCCGCAGGTCGTGCCCCCGGGACAGATGTCCCGCTCGACCGTACGCATCACGAACCTCTCGGTCCTGCCGTGCCTCGAGGCCAGGTGGTCCGACGACCTGCCGCACGGCATCTCGGGCGACGCCTCGGGCATCCTGCCCGCGCTGGGCGGCAGTCATGGCACCGATTCGCGGGTGTCGTTCTCGTACGCGTTGCAGGGCCTGCGGCGGGGTCGCCACCCGATCGGGCCGCTGCGCGTCAACGTCCTGGACCCCTTCGGCCTGGTCTTCCGCCGCCACACGTTCGGCAGCCCGGAGATGTTGACCGTGCTGCCGAGGCGAGTCGACCTGCGGCCCATCGCGCCGCGCGGGACGAGCGAGGACGGGGCGACCCGACCTGCGCCGCAGCACGTCGGACTCGGTGAGGACGACGTCATCGCCCGAAACTACCTGCCCGGCGACGCCATGAAGCGGCTCCACTGGAAGGCCACGGCGCACCGCGGCGAGCTCATGGTCCGGCAGGAAGAGCAACAGCTCACGCCTCGGGCTGCGGTCGTCCTCGACTGCGAGCCCGCCAGCCAGGGCACGGCCCAGGACCGTCAGGGACAGTGGGAGTTCTCGTCGGTGTTCGAGTGGTGCGTCGTCGCGACGGCCTCGATCACCGCGCACCTGGTCAAGGCCGGATATGTCGTGGTGCTGCAGTCCAACGGCACAGGGATCGACCGCTTCATCGCCGACGGGCAGGACACGCTCGAGGACGCCATGGTCGACCTCGCGGTGATCGACCCCGAGGAGCATGACAACGATCGGCGGGTGGCGCCCGAGCGCGCCGTGTTCATGGTGCTGGGCCGCGTGAGCGTCGAGCGGGCGCAGCACTGGGCTCACGTCATGACGACCTCCCGTGCCGTGCTGGCGCTGGTCACGTCCAACACCTCGCCCGAGGCGCGCGGGATCCTCGAGGATGCGCGCTGGCGGGTCGTGACCTACGGCCCCAAGGACGACATCCGCGAGCTGTGGAGCGAGTTCGACGGGAAGCGTGCGCATGCTGCGGGCTGAGGCTTCGACGCAACGCGTCACCCACCGCACCGCGCGTGACACGTGGTTCGACCACCTCGTCATCGGCGTGGCGTTCGCCTTGCTGCTGTCGGGCTTTCGCAGTGTGATCACCGGCAACGACTGGTGGATCACGACGATCCTGGTGGCCACGCTCACGGGGCTGGCGTGCGCCGTGCTCCGCGCAGTCGGACTCCGCTGGGTCGCCCCGATCGCCATCGTCGTGGAGCTGCTGGCCCTCGCCTGGATCTTCGTGCCCGGCACGCTGATCGGGATCGTCCCGACCTTCGACACGTTCCGCGAGCTGGGCAACCTGGCGTCGGCAGCGCAGGACATCATCATCGAGGAGCAGGCCCCGGTTGCCGCCGCGAAACCCGTGGTTCTCGTGATCGCGAGCTCGTTCGGGCTGCTCGTCATCGTCGCTGACGTCCTGCTCCAGCGCCGCCGCGCCGCATCGGGCATCGGGCTGCTGTTGCTCTCGGTGTTCGCCACCCCGGCGCTGATCTCCGGCGACACCCCGTCGATGTGGTTGTTCGTCGTGGTGGCCGCCCTGTGGCTTGTGATCCTGCGGTCCAGGACGGCGCTCGGAGGGACGCTCGCGCGCCGCCAGCGTGGCCCGGCGGTCGTCCTGGCCACCGCCGCGCTCGCGGCGTCGGTCGCGTTCCCGCTGTTCTCGCCCGACGTCAGTGCGGTCGCGACCTCCTGGGGCAAGCCGCCGCCGGCGGTCTTCGGCCGCGGCATCAATCCCATGCTCGAGCTCGGGCAGAACCTGCGGCGCAACGGCACCACGACGGCGTTGACCTACACGACGGGCCTGCCGGAGGCGCCCTACCTCAAGGTCGCGACGCTGCGGAACTTCACCGGCAAGACCTGGAAACCCGGCACCAACCAGCAGTTCGCCGCTCCCGAGGGCGAGGAGGCGATCAAGGCTCTTGGCATCAAGGTCGAGAAGGAGCTGACGACCATCACGATCCGGCAGCTCAAGACGACGATGCTGCCGTTGCCCTATCCGATGACCAAGGTCACCGGCCTGAAGGGCAAGTGGCTGGACGGATTCGGCCTCACGATGATCTCGACCGACGATGACACCCGCGGCCAGAAGTACTCGGTCACGAGCCTCGACGTCCAGCCGACTGCCACCCAGATGCGCGCCATCACGACCAGTCCGGCTGATCTGCTCCTCCAGGAGGAGACCAAGCTTCCCCCAAAGACGCCGGCGATCATCGGGGAGACCGCCCGCAAGGTCACCGCGGACGCCACGAACGAGTACGACCGAGCCGTCGCCCTGCAGGACTATCTGCGCAACGACGGCGGATTCGCCTACTCCGAGACCGCTCCGGTCGCCGACGGCTACGACGGCAACGGCGTCGACGTCATCGCGGAGTTCCTCAAGAAGAAGTCCGGCTACTGCGTGCACTTCTCGTCGGCGATGGCCGTCATGGCTCGCACCCTGGGCATCCCGTCCCGGATCGCCGTCGGCTACGCGCCGGGCAGCGTCGTGGGCATCAAGGACGGCCAGAACCAGTACGAGGCGACGTCGGACGACCTGCACGCCTGGACCGAGATTTACTTCAAGGGCATCGGCTGGGTCGGGTTCGAGCCCACCCCGAGCATCGGTTCGGCGACGTCCTTTCGGGAGCCGGGCTCGTCCTCGACCAGCACCGACGGAGGCGAGGTCGCCAACAGCCCTCGAGGCGCCGTGCGCGAGGAGACCAACAACGTCGACAGCACGGGCGCCACGACGTCGGAGGCATCGCAGACCGCACCCCGCACTGCGCTCATCACGTTCGCCGCGCTGCTGCTGCTCGTCGGCATCCCGGCGCTGCTCCGCTGGGCCCGCCGTCGCTGGCGTTTCGGCCGGGCCGGCTCGTCGGTCGAGCCCTTGTGGCGAGAGCTCGAGGACACGGCGCGCGACTTCGGTGTCCCGTTCTCACCGACCGACACCCCGCGGGGGTTCGCGACCCGGCTCGGGGCCCGCGACGGCATCGACCACGAGGCGCTCGGCCGCCTGCTCCAGCGCATCGAGCGGGCGCGGTTCGCTCGCGCGGCGGTCCAGGAGGGCGACGGCGCCGACGACCTGCGGGCCGTCATCGACTCCCTGGCCGCCGGTGCGTCTCGCAAGGAACGGTGGCGGGCGATCGCGCTGCCCCGCTCGTTGTCGGGCCGGCGAGCGTACGTGCCGGACGGCCCGCTGCAGCCGGTGTCAACGCTCGGGTAGGGGAGCCGTCCCCTCTCCGAAAGGATTCCCGCCGAGCTCTTCGCGGCCGTGCGGGGTGAGCCAGAGCTCGGGCTCCGGGCCCTTGGGCACGATGCCGGTCGGATTGATGTCGGAGTGCACGACGTAGTAGTGCGTCTTGATCTGGTCGAAGTCGATCGTCTCCCCGAATCCGGGCGTCTGGAACAGGTCCCGCGCGTACGCCCACAGGACCGGCATCTCCGTGAGCTTCTGGCGGTTGCACTTGAAGTGGCCGTGATAGACCGCGTCGAAGCGCGCGAGCGTCGTGAACAGGCGCACGTCGGCCTCGGTGATCGAGTCCCCCATGAGGAAGCGGCGGGTCGCGAGCCGCTCCTCAAGCCAGTCCAGCGCCGTGAACAGCCGGTCGTACGCCGCTTCGTACTCCTGTTGAGATCCGGCAAAGCCGCAGCGGTAGACCCCGTTGTTGACCTCGGTGAAGATCCGCTGCATGACCTGGTCCATCTCGTCGCGGACGTCGGCAGGCCAGAGGTCGGGGGCACCCTCGCGGTGGAACTCGGTCCACTCGGTCGCGAAGTCGTGGGTGATCCACGGGAAGTCGTTCGTCACGACCTGACCCGTCGGGACGTCGACGATCGCCGGGACCGTGATGCCGCGCGGATAGTCGGGGTAGCGCTTGAAGAACGCCTGCTGCAGCCGCTCGATGCCGAGCACCGGGTCCACGCCGCCGGGGTCGAGGTCGAAGGTCCAGCTGCGCTCGTCGTGCGTCGGCCCGCAGTAGCCGATCGAGATCGCGTCCTCCAGCCCGAGCAGCCGGCGCACGATGATCGACCGGTTGGCCCACGGGCAGGCGCGGGCCACGATCAGTCGATAGCGACCGGCCTCGACGGGCCACCCGTCCCGGCCGTCGCGCCTGATGCGGTCGGGGATGTAGTTCATGTCGCGGTCGTAGCCCTTGCCGGGCTCGACGTAGGACGCAACAGATCGGTCAGAGGATTGCTCGTGGAGGAACTCAGCCATACTGATAAACTACCGATCACTATGCGGATCCAGAGCCTGCTCCTTCTCTGCCGCGTCGAGGTCCTCTAGGTCGGACCCCTCGGCGCGGAGTTTGTCACGTACCGGCCGCTCACCAGCCAGACAAACACCCCGAGGATCCCGATGACGACCTACGCCAACACCCCGCAGCAGCCCAGCGGCATGCCGCACCACCGCTACCAGCCGTTCGTGCCGATCGAGCTGCCCGACCGGACGTGGCCGGGCACGACGATCACGCAGGCGCCCCGCTGGTGCGCCGTCGACCTCCGTGACGGCAACCAGGCCCTGATCGACCCCATGACCCCGGCCCGCAAGCTGGCGATGTTCCAGCTGCTCGTGCGCATGGGCTACAAGGAGATCGAGGTCGGCTTCCCGAGCGCCAGCCAGACCGACTTCGACTTCGTACGCCAGCTCATCGAGGGCGACCACATCCCCGACGACGTCGTGATCCAGGTGCTGACGCAGTGCCGTGAGCCCCTGATCGACCGCACCTTCGAGTCGTTGGCCGGCGCCAAGCAGGCGATCGTCCACTTCTACAACTCGACCTCGACGTTGCAGCGACGTGTGGTGTTCGGGCTCGACAAGGACGGCATCACCGACATCGCGACGCAGGGCGCGCGCCTGTGCATGAAATACGCCGAGATCCACACGCCCGACACCAAGATCTCCTACGAGTACTCACCGGAGTCCTACACCGGCACCGAGCTCGACTACGCGCTCGAGGTCTGCAGCCGGGTCATCGACGTCATCGATCCGACGCCCGACTGGCCTCTGATCATCAACCTGCCGGCGACCGTCGAGATGGCCACGCCCAACGTGTACGCCGACTCGATCGAGTGGATGAACCGCAACCTGCCCCGCCGCGACAGCATCATCTTGTCGCTGCACCCGCACAACGACCGGGGCACGGGCGTCGCGGCGGCCGAGCTCGGCTACATGGCCGGCGCCGACCGCATCGAGGGCTGCCTGTTCGGCAACGGCGAGCGCACCGGCAACGTCTGCCTGGTCACGCTGGGGCTCAACCTGTTCAGCCAGGGCATCGACCCGCAGATCGACTTCCACGACATCGACGCGATCCGCCGCACGGTCGAGTACTGCAACGAGCTGCCGGTGCCGGAGCGGCATCCGTACGGCGGCGACCTGGTCTACACCGCGTTCAGCGGATCGCACCAGGACGCGATCAAGAAGGGTCTGGAGGCGCTGGCCAAGGATGCCGCCGACCAGGGCAAGCACGTCGACGACATCGACTGGGCGGTGCCCTATCTGCCGATCGATCCCAAGGACGTCGGCCGCACGTACGAGGCGGTGATCCGCGTCAACAGCCAGTCCGGCAAGGGCGGTGTGGCCTACATCCTCAAGAACGACCACCAGCTCGACCTGCCGCGCCGGCTGCAGATCGAGTTCAGCCAGGTCGTGCAGGGCCTCACCGAGGGCGAGGCCGGCGAGATCGAGCCGAGCGAGATCTGGGCGGCGTTCGAGCGTGAGTACCTCGCGCGCCAGGAGCCGTACGACCTGGAGAGCTTCCGCTCCGTGACGGCCGAGGACGGCAGCGACCACCAGGTCGTCTCGCTCCGCGTGCGCGGCGAGGTCACGGAGTTCCGCGGCGAGGGCAACGGTCCGGTCGCGGCGTTCGTCGACAGCCTGCGACAGGCGGGCGCCGACATCAACCTGCTCGACTACTCCGAGCACGCACTGCTGCCGGAGTCCGAGGGCGCGACGACGCAGGCCGCGGCCTACGTCGAGTGCGATGTCGCCGGCGAGACGGTGTGGGGAGTCGGCATCCACAGCAACATCGTCACGGCCTCGCTGCGGGCTGTGGTGTCCGCCGCCAACCGCGCCGCCGCCCAGACGATCCCGGGCTGACCACGGGTGTCCTGCCGCCGGTTCACTCCGGCGGCAGGACCCACCCGAGGGCGTGGTCCACGGCGCGGTTCCATTGCGTCGACTCTCGCTTGCGCACCGCTGCATCCATCTGTGGCCGCCACACCGCGGCGACGTGCCGGTGGTGGCTGAGGGTCGCGAGGTCGGACCAGTAGCCGACGGTGAGCCCTGCGGCGTACGCGGCGCCGAGGCAGACGGTCTCCGAGACGAGCGGACGCTCGACCGAGGCGTCGAGCACGTCGCTCAGCATCTGCATGAGCAGGTGGTTCGACGTCATGCCGCCGTCGACGCGCAGCGTCTCCAACGTCAGCCCGAGGTCGCGTCGGATCGCTTCGACGACCTCCCAGGTCTGCCACGCGGTCGCCTCGAGCACCGCGCGAGCGAGGTGCGCCTTGGTGACGAACGACGTGAGGCCGACGATCACTCCACGAGCGTCCTGGTCCCACCGCGGGGCGTACAGGCCGGAGAACGCCGGGACGATGTAGCAGCCACCGTTGTGGTCGACCGACCGGGCGAGAGTCTCGATCTGCGGTGCCGTGGGGATGATCTCGAGGGCATCGCGCAGCCACTGGACGAGGGAGCCGGCCATCGCGATCGAGCCCTCGACGGCATAGACCGGGGCGTCGTCGCCGAGTGCGTATGCGACGGTCGGCAGCACGGACGGCCCGGGAGTCGGCCGTTCGGGACCGGTGTTGATCAGCAGGAACGCTCCGGTGCCGTACGTGCACTTGGCATCGCCGGGCTGGAAGCACGTCTGGCCGAACAGCGCCGCCTGCTGGTCGCCGAGGGCGCCGGCGATGGGCACGCCCTGCAGTGGTGCGACGCACGTGCCGTAGACCTCCGCGTTGGAGCGGATGCTCGGCAGCCCGGCGCGCGGGATGTCGAGCAGCTCGAGCATCGTGTCGTCCCACTGCCCGGTCGAGAGATCCATCAGCATCGTGCGGCTGGCGTTCGTCACGTCGGTGACGTGGACCCCGCCGTCGAGGCCGCCGGTGAGGTTCCAGATCAGCCAGCTCTCCATCGTCCCGAACAGCAGCTCGCCGGCCTCGGCCCGAGCCCGCAGCCCCCGCCGGTGGTCCAGCAGCCAACGGAGCCGCGGGCCGGCGAAGTACGTACGCGGTTGCAGCCCGGTCACGGCCATGACCTTGTCGGTCGCGCCCTTGGCGACGAGGTCGTCGACGATGTCGGACGTACGCGTGTCCTGCCACGTGATCGCCGGTGCGACGGAGCGTCCGGTCGCTCGGTCCCAGACGACCGTCGTCTCGCGTTGGTTGGCGATGCCCAGCGCGGCGACCTGCCGGTGGTCGAGGCCGGCCTGCGCCAAGGCCTCTGGCACGAGGCGTTGCACGTGGCGCCAGATCTCGTCGGCGTCCTGCTCGGCCCAGCCCGGACGCGGAAAGGTCTGGTGGTGCTCGCGCTGGGCCAGGGAGCGGGTCCGGCCCTGCCGGTCGAAGATCATGCAGCGCGTCGACGTGGTGCCCTGGTCGATCGCGGCGATGACGGTCTCGTTCACGCGTGCAGGCCCAGCGAGCGGGAGATCGAGGCGGCCGTCTCTGTCGTCGCGCGAATGATCGTGTCCAGTGGCGGCCCGGCGTGGCGGAACACCTTCTCGACCGGCCCGGTGACGGCGAGCGCGCCGACGCCGATGCCGCCGTAGCCACGTAGCGGCACGGCAAGCGCACCGATCCCGGGTATCAGCTCGCTGCCCTCGGACGACCAGCCGCGGGCGCGGATGCGGTGCAGCTCCGCGTCGAGCGCCGCACGGTTGACGAGCGTGCGCGGCGTGTAGCGCTCCAGCTGGCGCGGGCTCGAGGGCGTACCGGCGACGAACCCCAGCATGATCTTGCCCAGGGCGCTCGCGTGGAACGGCAGCACCTCGCCGATGCGCAGCTGCTGCACCGAGCCACCCGGCCGGAAGACGTGATGCACGATGCGGGCGCCGTCAGGGTCGGGGAAGCCGATGTGCACCTCGAGCCGGGTGCGTGACGCCAACGCGTCCGACCAGTTCATGGCGTGCGAGCGCAGGTCGTTGGGGTCGAGCCCCGACTCGTGGAGGTTGCGGATTCCGTCGCCCAGCGAGTAGTCGGACGTGGCGCGGTCCTGGTGGACGAAACCGACGTCGCGCAGCGTGCGGACCAGTCCGAAGATCGTTGGTTTGGGCAGGTCGAGCGCATCGGCGATCTCCGAGAGCCGCAGCGGTCGACCGGCCCCACCGAGGATGCGAAGGACCGCGGCCGCACGCTCGACAGATTGGATCGCCCCCGGCACATCAGTGACGTTAGCGCGCACATGGTGAGGCGCCAGCCCGCTCGTTCGACGATGTCGAACGCTCGACCTTGAGGCACCTCATACCGGGTCCTAGCGTCGCTCGAGGCGGCACGAGCCGCCCGGACAGTGAGGTTTTCGACATGAAGAAGAACACTCTGTGGGGTGAGATCTCGGCCGAGCTGCTCGGCACGATGATCCTCATCCTGTTCGGCACCGGCGTCGTGGCGCAGGTCGTCACCGGCGACGGCGCCGCCGGCGACCACGACTCGATCGCGTGGGCCTGGGGCATCGGCGTGACGCTCGGTGTCTACGTTGCGGCGCGCATCTCGGGGGCGCACCTCAACCCGGCCGTGACGATCGCCCTCGCAGCGTTCAAGGGCTTCGAGTGGCGCAAGGTCGCGCCCTACATCGCGGCGCAGGTCGTCGGCGCGTTCATCGCGGCGCTGATCATCCGGGCGACGTACGCCGACCTGATCGACAAGATCGATCCTCACCACACGTACGCCTCGCAGGGCATCTTCTCGACCTCACCGACCGCCGGCGTGTCGATCCCTTCGGCGTTCCTCGACCAGGTCGTGGGCACCGCGATCCTCGTGTTCGTGATCTTCGCCCTGACGACCGCGACCAACAACCCGCCGATGGCCAACATCGGCCCGGTCGTCGTGGGCCTGCTGGTCGTGGCACTTGGCATGGCGTTCGGCGGCAACGCGGGATATGCCATCAACCCGGCTCGTGACTTCGGGCCGCGTCTGGCCTCGTGGATCACCGGCTACGGCGACGCGTGGTGGAGCACCAGCGGCAGTCACCCGCTCTACTTCTGGCTGCCGATCGTCGCGCCGATCCTCGGTGGCCTCATCGGTGGCGCGCTGTTCACGTACCTCATCGAGCGCCACCTGCCCGACGAGCCCGAGGAGATCACGGTCTCCGAGCCCGTGCAGGAGCCGGCCCGTCAAGCCGTCCGCGAGGACGCGGACAGCCTCGTATGACCAGCCCGCGGACCACCGTCACCACTCACCCCAGCGAAAGGCCCCACCATGGCTGAATACGTAGGATCCATCGATCAAGGCACGACCAGCACCCGCTTCATGATCTTCGACCACAGCGGCAACGAGGTCGCCCGCCACCAGCTCGAGCACGAGCAGATCATGCCGCAGGCCGGCTGGGTCGAGCACAACCCGGCGGAGATCTGGGAGCGTACGTCCGCGGTCATCCAGACGGCGCTCACCAAGGCCGGCCTCGGCGCCGAGGACCTCGCCGCACTGGGCATCACGAACCAGCGCGAGACGACCGTCGTGTGGAACAAGAACACCGGTCGGCCCTACTACAACGCGATCGTGTGGCAGGACACCCGCACGGACCGGATCGCCAGCGCGCTCGACCGTGACGAGCGCGGCGAGATCATCCGGCGCAGGGCGGGACTGCCCCCGGCGACGTACTTCTCCGGCGGCAAGATCCAGTGGATCCTCGAGAACGTCGACGGCGTCCGCGAGGCGGCTGAGAAGGGTGAGGCGATCTTCGGCAACACCGACAGCTGGATCATCTGGAACCTCACGGGTGGCCGCAACGGCGGAGTCCACGTCACGGATCCGACCAACGCGAGCCGCACGATGCTGATGGACCTGGAGACGCTCGAGTGGGACGACGAGCTGCTGGGCTTCTTCGACATCCCGCGGGCGATGCTGCCCGAGATCAAGCCGTCGTCGACCAAGGAGCCGTACGGCGTGACGCTCGAGAACGGGCCGTTCGGCGGCGAGGTCCCGATCACCGGAATCCTCGGCGACCAGCAGGCGGCGACGGTGGGGCAGGTCTGTTTCGCCCCCGGCGAGGCCAAGAACACCTACGGCACCGGCAACTTCATGCTGCTCAACACCGGCACCGAGCTCGTGCGCAGCAACGCCGGTCTGCTCTCCACGGTCTGCTACCAGTTCGGCGACGACAAGCCGGTGTACGCCCTGGAGGGCTCGATTGCGGTGACGGGTTCGGCCGTGCAGTGGCTGCGTGACCAGCTCGGCATCATCTCCGGCGCAGCCCAGTCGGAGTCGCTGGCCAGGCAGGTCGAGGACAACGGCGGGGTCTACTTCGTCCCGGCGTTCTCGGGTCTGTTCGCGCCCTACTGGCGGTCGGACGCCCGCGGGGCGATCGTCGGCCTGTCGCGCTTCAACACCAACGCCCACCTGGCGCGGGCCACGCTCGAAGCCATCTGCTACCAGTCCCGCGACGTCGCCGAGGCGATGGAGAAGGACTCCGGGGTCGTGCTCGAGGTGCTCAAGGTCGACGGCGGCGTGACGGCCAACGAGCTGTGCATGCAGATCCAGTCCGACGTCCTCGGTGTCACGGTCAGCCGTCCGGTCGTCGCGGAGACCACCGCGCTCGGTGCGGCGTACGCGGCGGGTCTCGCGGTCGGCTTCTGGAGCTCGACCGACGAGCTGCGGGAGAACTGGAACGAGTCGAAGCGGTGGGAGCCGCAGTGGGACGACGAGCAGCGCGAGACCGGGTACGGCCAGTGGAAGAAGGCCGTCACCCGGACCCTCGACTGGGTCGACGTCAGCTAGCCAACCTCCGCACACACGAGCACCACGACATCGAGAGGTACGAGCATGAAGTCAGCACCCCTGTCCCCGCAGTCCCGCGAGGACGCACTCGAGGCGATGGCTGCCACGACGCTCGATGTCCTGGTGATCGGCGGTGGCGTCGTCGGGGGCGGAGCAGCCCTCGACGCCGCCACCCGCGGCCTGACGGTCGGCCTGGTCGAGGCGCGTGACCTGGCATCGGGCACGTCCAGCCGCTCCAGCAAGCTCATGCACGGCGGGCTGCGCTACCTCGAGATGCTGGACTTCCGGCTGGTCGCCGAGGCGCTCAAGGAGCGCGGACTGCACCTGCAGAGGCTGGCGCCGCACCTGGTCCGGGAGGTCCCGTTCCTTTACCCGCTGCAGCACCGGGCGTGGGAGCGGGTCTACGCCGGCGCGGGCGTCGCGCTCTACGACGCGATGAGCAAGGCGTCGGGCTACGGGGCGGGCGTCCCGCTGCACCGCCACCTGACGCGCCGCGGAGCGCGAGCCATCGCCCCGTCACTGCGCAAGGACGCACTCGTCGGTGCGCTGCAGTACTACGACGCCCAGGTCGACGACGCCCGGCACACGATGTTCCTGTCGCGGACCGCCGCGGCGTACGGCGCACACGTGGCAACGCGGGCCAGGGTCATGTCACTCGTCAAGGAGGGCGGTCGGGTGGTGGGCGCGGAGGTGCGTGACCTCGAGTCCGGCCGCACCATCACCGTCCGGGCCCGGCAGGTCGTCAACGCCACGGGGGTCTGGACCGACGAGACGCAGGCGTTCGCGGGGGAGCGCGGGCAGTTCCACGTACGCGCCAGCAAGGGCGTGCACCTCGTCGTGCCGCGAGACCGCATCCGCAGCGACTCGGGCCTGATCCTGCGCACCGAGAAGTCCGTGCTGTTCGTGATCCCGTGGGGTCGCCACTGGATCATCGGCACGACCGACACGGACTGGTCGCTGTCCAAGGACCACCCCGCCGCGAGCCGCAGCGACATCGACTACCTCCTCGAGCACGTGAACAAGGTGCTCGTCGAGCCGCTGACCCACGACGACGTGGAGGGGGTCTACGCCGGGCTGCGTCCGCTCCTGCGTGGTGAGGACGAGGCGACCAGCAAGCTGTCCCGCGAGCACGCGATCGGGCATGCCGCGCCGGGACTGATCGTCGTGGCGGGCGGGAAGTACACGACGTACCGGATCATGGCCAAGGACGTCATCGACGAGGTCGCCCACGCGCTGGAGGGACAGCTCGAGCGCCGCGTGCCCCCGTCCGCCACCGAGCACGTGCCGCTGCTCGGTGCCGAGGGGTGGGACGCCGTCTCCAACCAGCGCCAGCTCCTCGCCCGGGATTCCGGGCTCCACGACGAACGGATCGTTCACCTGCTCGGCCGCTACGGGTCACTGATCCACGAGCTCCTGGCGCTGGTCGCCGAGGAGCCCGACCTGGGCCTGCCGCTCGAGGGTGCGCCGGACTATCTGCGTGTCGAGGTCGTCTACGCCGCGACGCACGAGGGCGCGCGGCACCTCGACGACGTGCTGACGCGCCGTACGCGCATCTCGTTCGAGGAGTTCGACCGCGGCGTGACGGCCGCGCCGATGGTCGCCGACCTGATGGCGCGGGTCCTTGGCTGGGACGAGGCTCAGCGGGCCAACGAGGTCGACCACTACGTCAAGCGAGTCGAAGCCGAGCGGGAGAGCCAGACCATGCCGGACGACGACACGGCTGACGCCGCGCGCAAGGGTGCGTCCGACGTCGTGCCGGTCACCGTCCTCGGCTAGGCGCTCCGGTCGCGGCGCTGATCGATCACGAGGCTGATGAGGGCCAGGGCCGCAAGGGCCGCGACCGCGGCTGAGAACGAGGTGCCGGCGGACGTCAGTCCCCAGTGCTGCGCGGCGACACCCTCGCCGATCACGGGCAGCGAGATCGCGACGTACGCGACGACGAAGAACGCCGAGGTCACGCCCGCGCGCTCATGGGGATCTACCTTGGCCAGCACCGACGCCAGCCCCTTGCTGAACGAGAGCCCCTGCCCGGAGCCTGCCGCCACCGCCGCGACCAGCATGAGCGGGACCGACTCCGTCTGCAGGCCCCAGACCAGCACGAGCATGCCGACCACGAGCAGCGCGCACCCGGCGTTGACGGCCCGCGTCGTCGGGAGGCCCCTGAGCGCCACCTGGGCGATGACGGAGGCGCCGAACACCGTGAAGACGACGAGTCCCTCGAACGCCGGACTCGGGCTGGTCAGCGCCTGCGCGACGAACCGGGGCGACACGGCCACGAACAGTCCCATCACGGCGAACCCGGCGAAGCTCGCGGTGCCGGCGGCGACGAAGGTCGTACGCACCTTGGCGGGGACCGCGAGCCGCTGGAACGACGGACGTGAGCCGGGCACCACGTCGACGGTCTCGGCGACCCACCACACGAGGGCGACTGCGATCAGCGACAGCCCGAGGTGAACGAGGAACGCGAGGTGCACGTCCCACGGAAGCCAGTCGACCAAGGCGCCCGCGACGAGGGGCCCGAGGCCGAGCCCACCGATGTTCGCAGCCGTGGCCAGCAGTGCGGCGCGGGATCGCCAGCCGGCGGGTGCCGCCTCGACGACAGCAGCCGTCGCGGTCCCGACGAAGATGCCGGCCGACAGTCCCGACAGCACGCGCCCGACGAGCAGCGCGCCGGTGTTGCCGGCGAGCAGGAAGACCACGTCGCTGGCGATCGCTGCGCCGAGCCCGGCCAGCAGCAGGGGGCGACGGCCCAGCGCGTCGGACCACCGGCCGAACGCGAGCAGCGCCGCGAGGACGCCGAAGGCGTACGTCGCGAAGATCACCGTCGACATCGTGATCGAGAAGCCGAAGCGCCCTTGGTAGATGACGTACATCGGCGTCGGCAGCGTCGTGCCCATCATCGTCACCGCGAAGGCGTACGCAAGAGCCGCGAACGCGCGACCACCACTGAGTGACGTCATGACCGAAGTCAACCAGCGAGGCGGGCCCCGCGTTCCCGACGTGCCGTGGATCACTGCACCGGCCGGTACAGTAAACGGCTCTCGCACGCGCTACGCTCGGGGGGACGCCGACCACCCTCGGCGCAGTGTTCCACCGAAGTGAGATCCATTTCGGTCGTGAGGAGGATTCGTGGCGCGCATCATCAACCAGGTCGCGGTGTTCGGGCTCGGCAAGGTCGGCGAGCTCGTCGCCGTCATGCTGGGCGAGTCGGGCTTCAAGGTCATCGGCTACGACTCAGCGCCGCGTGACGACCCCGGGTTCGAGGTCAAGCCGCTCGACGTGCAGGACACCGCCGGGTTGCGGGAGTCCCTGCGTGGGGTCGACGCCGTGGTGTCGTGCTTGCCCTATCACCTCAACATCGACGTCGCCGAGGCCGCGTACGACGCCGGCACTCACTACTTCGACCTGACCGAGGACGTCCCCACGACCAACCGGGTCATCGAGCTCGCCGCCGAGCAGAGCGCCTCAGGCGCGCGAGGTGCGGCGTTCGCCCCGCAGTGCGGCCTCGCACCGGGCCTCATCGGCATCATCGGCGCGTCGATCGCCAAGACGTTCGACGAGATCCGCTCGATCGAGCTCAAGGTCGGCGCCCTGCCGCAGAACCCGACCGGACTCCTCGGCTACGCCATCAACTGGTCGCCCGAAGGCGTCGTCAACGAGTACCTCAACGACTGCGAGGTGCTCCGCTCGGGCAACCGGCAGATGGTGCCGGCGATGACCGAGAAGGAGCGCGTGTTCATCGGCGGCATCGAGCTCGAGGCCGCACTGACGTCCGGCGGGCTCGGCACGATGTGCGAGACGTACGAGGGCCGGGTGCACCGCCTCGACTACAAGACGCTGCGCTATCCGGGCCACTTCGACCAGATGCACTTCCTGTTCGACGAGCTCAACCTGCGCGAGCAGCGCGACCTCGTCGGCAAGATGCTGGTCGACTCCAAGCCGCCAGTCAACGACGACGTCGTGTTCATCCACGCCGCGGTCGAGGGGGTCAAGAACGGTCACCCGTTCCGCGAGAACCACGTACGCGCCTACAAGCCGCTCGACATCTCCGGTCGCACCTGGCGGGCGATCTCGTGGACGACGGCCGCCTCGGCGGTCAGCGTCGTCGAGCTCGTCGCCGACGGCACGTTGCCGCACTCTGGATTCATCAAGCAGGAAGACATCACGCTCGAGCAGCTGTTCTCGACACAGGCCGGGCGCCACTTCGCCGAGCAGGGAGAGGTCTGACATGACCGACATCGCCACACGTACGCAGGACATCCTCGACCGCCTCGGTGCGGGCCATCCGTTCGTCGCCGACGGCGACCTGGTCTGCCGCTCGCCGATCGACGGCGGCGAGATCGGCCGGCTCCGGTCACACACGCCCGACGAGGCCTCCGACGTCATCGGCCGCGCCCAGGCGGCGTTCGAGCTGTGGCGCAGCGTGCCCGCACCCGTACGCGGTCAGTTCGTCCGCGAGCTCGGCGAGCTGCTGCGCGAGCACAAGGACGACCTCGGCGCCCTGGTGTCGATCGAGGCCGGCAAGATCGTGTCGGAGGGTCTGGGTGAGGTCCAGGAAATGATCGACATCTGCGACCTGGCCGTCGGCCTGTCGCGCCAGCTGCACGGTTTGACGATCGCCACGGAGCGCCCGGGTCACCGGATGATGGAGCAGTGGCACCCGCTGGGCGTCGTCGGTGTCATCTCGGCGTTCAACTTCCCGGTCGCGGTGTGGTCGTGGAACGCCGCGCTCGCGTTCGTCTGCGGCGACGCCGTGGTGTGGAAGCCGTCGGAGAAGACCCTGCTCACCGCACTGGGCTGCCAGGCGCTCGCCGCCGAGGCCGCTCGTCGGGCCGGCGTGCCCGAGGGCCTCTCGGCGGTGCTGCTGGGCGACTACCGCATCGGAGAGGTGCTGGTCGACGACCCGCGCGTGCCGCTGGTCTCGGCGACCGGCTCGACCCGCATGGGCAAGCAGGTCGCGCCCCGCGTCGCGGCCCGCCTCGGACGTACGCTCCTGGAGCTCGGCGGCAACAACGCCGCGATCGTGGCCCCGTCCGCCGACCTCGACCTTGCCGTGCGCGGCATCGTGTTCTCCGCCGTGGGCACCGCCGGTCAGCGCTGCACGTCGCTGCGGCGCATCATCGTGCACGAGTCCATCAAGGACGACCTCGTCGCCCGCCTCAAGGCGGCCTACGAGACGCTGCCGATCGGCTCGCCGCTCGAGGCCTCCACCCTGGTGGGCCCGCTGGTCGACCAGCCGGCGTTCGACGCGTTCGGCGCAGCAGTCCAGCAGGCCACCGCCGACGGCGGCGACCTGGTCACCGGCGGCACGGCTGCCGAGGTCGACGGTGACGGATTCTATGTGCACCCGGCGATCATCGACATGCCCAAGCAGACCGAGATCGTCAAGGCCGAGACGTTCGCCCCGCTGCTCTACGTGCTGACCTACTCCGACCTCGACGAGGCGTTCGCGCTGCACAACGAGGTCGCGCAGGGCCTGTCGTCGTCGATCTTCACCCTCAACGTGCGTGAGGCCGAGCAGTTCATGTCGGTCGTCGGCTCCGACTGCGGCATCGCCAACGTCAACATCGGCCCGTCGGGCGCCGAGATCGGCGGAGCGTTCGGCGGCGAGAAGGAGACCGGCGGCGGCCGCGAGTCCGGCTCCGACGCCTGGCGCGCCTACATGCGCCGCTCGACCAACACGGTCAACTACTCCACCGAGCTCCCGCTCGCGCAGGGCGTCGAGTTCGTCTAGGCCCAGATCGCCGGAGCCACGTGGTCGCGTGGCTCCGGCGGCAGGCGCTCGGCGACACCGTCGGCGAATCGCCGCGCGGTCCACGCTGCCGCGGCCGCGTCGACGACGTCGTCAGGCGCTGCACCACGTACGCGTGTGGCCGGCACGACCAGGCCCTCGCGCCCGAGCAGCTCACGCCGGATCGCCGCTCCGGCCGCCGTCCGCTTGGGTTGTCGCACGACGGCGCCGTTCATGGCTGCGAAGCAGACCTCCGGGTGCACCTCGATGACCGGCACGGCCGGACCGGTGGCCAGCCAGTCGTGCACGTCGGCGATCTTGGGCAGGATGCCGAACGCCTGCCGGCTCAGGCCCTTGCCGAGTGCTGCCTTGTTGGCGGCGTTGGCCTCGTCGTACGTCTCGGCGCGCAGTGCGCCCAGCGCCGGTGAGCTGAACACGGTCGACGCGCGCCCGGGCAGGCGCCGGCGCGCGTACGCCTCGGGTGCCCGGTCGCCGTCGCTCGACAGGCCGATGGGAGTGTCGATCGCGACGACCTCGATCGCGTGGTGGCTCATGGCCTCGCGCACCAGCTGCTCG
This sequence comes from Aeromicrobium sp. Root344, assembly GCF_001425755.1. Classification (GTDB taxonomy): domain Bacteria; phylum Actinomycetota; class Actinomycetes; order Propionibacteriales; family Nocardioidaceae; genus Aeromicrobium. The sequence goes on from NZ_LMDH01000001.1 coordinate 2,926,557, forward strand.
ATGTCGAGCGCGACGAACGTCGTGACGTCGTCGCCCCACGCGACGCCGACCCACCCGACAGGACAGCCGTCGACGCCCAGCACCGTCATGTCCCGATCCTTGCACTGGCAACTGTCAGTGCCGCGCGAGAGGGTGACGAGATGACCAGAGAATTCCAAGTCACGTTCGACTGCGCCGACCCCGCGGCGCAGGCCGGCTTCTGGGCCGAGGTGCTCGGCTACCAGGTGGAGGCGCCGCCCGAGGGCTTCGAGACCTGGCCCGATGCGCTCAGGGCGTTCGGTGTGCCTGAGGACCAGTGGAACTCCAGATCCGCGCTGCGACCTCTCGACGGCGACGGGCCGCGGATCTTCTTCCAGCGCGTCCCCGAGGGCAAGACCGCCAAGAATCGCGTGCACCTCGACGTGCGGGTGGCGCCCGGTCTGACGGGCGACGAGCGGATGGCCGCCTTCGAGGCCGAGGCGACCCGGCTCGAGTCGCTCGGAGCGACCCGCGCCTATCGCGTCGACCCGGCGCCACCCATGGAGACCGGGTTCATCACGATGCACGACCCCGAGGGCAATGAGTTCTGCCTCGACTAGCGGGTGCGGTTCTCCTTGCGCCACATGAGCTTGAGACCCGACCAGTCGGTGTCGATCGCGGCGACCTTGACGTCGACCAGGCCAAGCTCGAGCGCGCCGTCGCGGATCGCGTTCTCGGTGACGTCGCTGACGTGACCGGCCGCCTTGCGGGGCCACGCGATCCACAGCGACCCGGCGGGGAAGATCCACTCGCCCCACGCGGTCAGTCGGTCGAGCCCGGCCGCAGAGCGTACGAACACCACCGCGACGTCGGTCGGTCCTTCAGCCACGAGCTCGACGCCATCGAGCGGCTCCTCGAAAGTCCACCCGGCGTCGGCGCCGACGACCGCGAGCCGCAGGCCCGGCTTGATGCCGAGCTTCTTGAGCTGTGGAGTGCCCGAATAGCCGGAGTCCTGCGCCATGCACCGACACTAGTGCTCGCGCCGCGTGCCGGGGCACAATCGTCGGTCCCGCACGGCACAATGGACAGGTGAGCCTCTACCGCGACGCCGGCATCGTGCTGCGTGTCCACAAGCTCGGCGAAGCCGACCGCATCATCACGCTCCTGACGCGTGACCGCGGCATCGTGCGGGCCGCGGCCAAGGGCATCCGCAAGACCACGTCGCGCTTCGGCGGCCGGCTCGAGCCGTTCATGCACGTCGACCTCCAGCTCGCCGAGGGGCGCTCGCTCGACATCATCACGCAGGTCGAGACGATCAACGCGTTCGCCAAGGACCTCGGCAGCGACTACGCCGCCTACACCGCGGGCACCGCGATGCTCGAGACCGCCGAGCGGCTCGTGCAGGAGGACGGCGAGCCTGCCGTGCCGCAGCTCCAGCTGCTCGTCGGTGCGCTGCGTGCGCTCACCGAGGGCCGCATGACGCCGAGCCTGATCCTCGACTCCTACCAGCTCCGAGCGCTGTCGATCGCGGGCTACGCGCCGACGTTCGACGCGTGTGCCCGCTGTGCTGCGGAGGGCCCGCACCGCAACTTCCACGCCGCGTCGGGCGGCATGCTGTGCGACGACTGCCGGGTTGCGGGTTCGGCCGCGCCGTCGCCGTTCACCGTCTCGCTGCTCGCCGGCCTGCTGAGCGGAGACTGGCTCGCCGTCGGCACGTCCGACGACCGGTCCCGCCGCGAGGCCAGCGGCATCGTCAGCGCCTACCTCTCGTGGCACCTCGAGCGCGGCCTGCGCTCGTTGAGCCACGTCGACAGGTAGCCATGAAGCGTTCCGTACGCCAGCCGGTTCCGCATGCCTCCGGAGCGAAGCCGCCGGCGGTTCCGCTCGAGCAGGTGCCTCGCCACGTTGCGATCGTCATGGACGGCAACGGCCGCTGGGCCAAGCAGCGAGGCCTGCCCCGCACCGCCGGCCACGAGATGGGCGAGGCCGCCCTGTTCGACGTCGTCGAGGGCGGCATCGAGATCGGGGTCAAGGCCATCTCGGCCTACGCGTTCTCGACCGAGAACTGGAAGCGCTCGCCCGACGAGGTCCGGTTCCTCATGGGCTTCAACCGCGACGTCATCCGGCGCCGTCGCGACGAGATGCACGAGCTGGGCGTACGCGTCCGGTGGGCCGGGCGACGGCCACGGCTCTGGCGCAGCGTCATCAAGGAGCTCGAGACCGCCGAGGAGATGACCAAGCACAACGACGTCCTGACCCTGACGATGTGCGTCAACTACGGCGGCCGGGCCGAGATCGCCGACGCCGCGGCAGCGCTGGCACGCGACGTGGCAGCGGGCAAGGTCAATCCCGACAAGGTCAACGAGCGGACGTTCGCCCGCTACCTCGACGAGCCCGACATGGAGGACGTCGACCTGTTCTGGCGCACGTCGGGGGAGCAGCGCACCAGCAACTTCCTGCTGTGGCAGTCGGCCTACGCCGAGATGGTGTTCTCCGACATCGCGTGGCCCGATGTCGATCGCCGCGCCCTGTGGGCCGCGATCGAGGAGTACGCCGCCCGCAACCGCCGCTACGGCTCGGCGTGAGCACGGGCGTGCAGCACCGATAGGCTGGTGCATATGCGCATTGCCAGGTTCGCGGGGGACGACGATCCCCGCTTCGGAGTCATCGGGGACGACAACGGCGTCCCCACCATCGCGGTCCTGAACGGCGATCCTCTCTACGCTGGGCTCAACCTCAGCGGCCAGAAGATCCCCCTCGCGGACGTACGCCTTCTGGCGCCGGTGATCCCGCGCAGCAAGGTCGTCTGCGTCGGCAAGAACTACGCCAAGCACGCGGCCGAGATGGGTGGCGAGGTGCCCGAGGAGCCGCTGATCTTCCTCAAGCCCAACACCAGCGTCATCGGGCCCGGCGAGCCGATCTTCTATCCCGACCAGAGCGACAACGTGCACTTCGAGGGCGAGCTCGCCGTCGTGATCGGCCGGATCTGCCGCGACATCTCCGCCGAGGACGCCGCCAAGGTGATCTTCGGCTACACGATCGGCAACGACGTCACGGCGCGCGACCTGCAGGCCAAGGACGGGCAGTGGACCCGGGCCAAGGGCTTCGACACGTTCTGCCCGCTCGGGCCGTGGATCGAGACCGATTTCGACCCGTCCAAGGTCCAGGTCACGACCCGGCTCGGCGACGACGTCAAGCAGGACGGCAACACCTCCGACATGGTGTTCACCGTGCCGGCGATCATCGAGTACGTGTCGTCCTTCATGACGCTGCTGCCCGGCGACGTGATCCTGACCGGCACCCCCGACGGTGTCGGCCCCATGGAGGTCGGTGACGAGGTCAGCGTGACCATCGAGGGCATCGGCACCCTGACCAACTCGGTGGTGAGCCGCAATGACTGATCGCCCTGTCGTCGCCAGGTTCTGTCCCAGTCCGACCGGCAACCCGCACGTCGGCATGGCCCGCACGGCGTTGTTCAGCTGGGCGTTCGCCCGTCATCACGGCGGGAAGTTCGTGTTCCGCATCGAGGACACCGACACGTCACGAGACAACGAGGAGTCCTACCAGCTCCTGATCGACGTCATGCGCTGGCTCGGCCTCGACTGGGACGAGGGACCCGAGGTCGGTGGCCCTCATGGTCCCTATCGCCAGTCCGAGCGCATGGACATCTATGCCGATGTCGCCCAACAGCTGCTCGACGCGGGTTTCGCCTACAAGGCGTACGACACCGCCGAGGAGCTCGAGGAGCGCCGCAACGCGGCTCGCGCTGCCGGCAAGCCCAGCGGCTACGACGGCCTGCACCGCAACCTCACGGCCGAGCAGGTCGCGGCCTACGAGGCGGAGGGTCGCGAGCCGGTCATTCGGTTCAAGATGCCGGAGCGCACCTACACGTTCCACGACCTCGTGCGCGGCGAGATCACCTTCGACTCGGCCAACGTGCAGGACTACGTCCTCGTACGCGCCAACGGCCAGCCGCTCTACACCCTGACCAACCCCACCGACGACGCCATGATGGGCATCACCCACGTGCTGCGCGGTGAGGACCTGCTGAGCTCGACGCCGCGGCAGATCGCGCTCTACGAGGCGTTCGCCGAGATCGGCATCGGTGGCGGGTTCACGCCCGAGTTCGGCCACCTGCCGTTCGTCATGGGCGAGGGCAACCGCAAGCTGTCCAAGCGCGACCCCGAGTCCAACCTGCTCGACTACAAGCCCAAGGGCTTCCTGCCCGAGGGCCTGCTCAACTACATGGCGTTGCTGGGCTGGTCGATCGCCGAGGACCGGGACATCTTCACGATCCCCGAGATGGTCGAGGCGTTCGAGATCGGCCGGGTCAACCCCAACCCCGCGCGGTTCGACATCAAGAAGTGCGAGGCGATCAACGGCTCTCACGTTCGCCTGCTGTCGCCGGAGGACCTGCGCACGCGCCTGGTGCCCTACTTCCAGGCAGCCGGCCTGATCGATGACGAGCCGTCGACGATTCAGCTCGGCCTGCTGAGTGCCGCGGCGCCGCTGGTGCACGAGCGCATGACGTTGCTCACGGAGGCCGTGGACATGCTGCGATTCCTCTTCGTCTCCGACGAGGAGTTCGCGATCGACGAGGCCGACGCCGCCAAGAACCTCGACGAAGCGGGCCTCGAAGTCGTGCGCGCGGCACGTGACGCGCTCGATGCGATCCCCGCCGGACGCGCCGAGTGGACGACGGCAACGATCGAGGGCGCCCTGCGTACGACCTTGATCGACGGACTGGGACTCAAGCCGCGACTGGCCTTCGGGCCCGTACGCGTTGCGGTCACAGGGAGTCGGATCTCGCCGCCGCTGTTCGAGTCGCTGGAGCTGCTCGGTCACCGCAAGACGATCGAGCGACTGGACTCGGCATTGGGGTGATCCCGGTTTGGGCGCGGGACGTGCGGTCGGGTAAAGTGTGACCTCGGCTCGGACCCCGTCCGAAGCCATTGGGATATGGTGTAATTGGCAACACAGCGGTTTCTGGTACCGCCATTCTAGGTTCGAGTCCTAGTATCCCAGCGAAACCCTCCGAGCAGCTCCCGAGCACGCTTTGGTAGGGTTTTGTGCGGTCGCAAGACCACCCATGGCCCCGTTGTGTAGCGGCCTAGCACGCCGCCCTCTCAAGGCGGTAGCGCGGGTTCGAATCCCGTCGGGGCTACCATGGAAAGAGACCCCCTGACCAGCAGAGATGCCGGTCAGGGGGTCTTCTCATCCCGCCCAACGGGTGCTCAAGCGGACATGTTGGTGTCGGCCCATGCGGCTTTGGCGCCGCTCTCACCGATCCGGACCACTTGAACGGTTGTGCCCGCCGCGGCGACCACGGCCAGAACGGCGAGAACCATCGGGATCGAACCGTGCACGGGTCGTCTGCCTCGTCCTCGTCGATGAGCCGCATAGTTGGCGGAGGCCACGATCGCCAAGCCGAGCATCCATGGCAGCAGTCCACCCGCGAGTTCGGTGTGCCTTTCCACAAGTGCTGAGTGGGCGACGTGTCGTTCGAGTGTCTCGCCGGTGGAGGTCGACAGGGGAACCAGTGCCAGTCCGACGAGGCTGAGACCCATCGGCAGCGGGCCCGACCATGCTCGGAATCGTGGCCACAACGCGGCGAGGAGAACGGTCAACGCGGCCAGGGGAACTACGACGACTGTCGCATGCACGATCAGGGGATGCAGTGGCAGACCGTGGAAGTCGTTCGGCATCAGACGTCCTTGGGGTCGGGAGTGATGTTCAGCGGCATGCGAGGGAACCTACTGATGGATGCCTGATCGCAACCTGAACGGCGACCGCTCGCCCGCGGCAATCGGATTCAACGCCATTGGCGAAACGCCTGAACGCAGATCAGCACGCACAGCAGGGCGGCGCTGAGCAGGAGGTCGCGACGCACCCGTCGGCTCGCGCCAAAGCGTCGGCGAGCACAGTTCCCGGGTCGTGGGGCGCTGGCTTTCACGCTTCCACGATGCGGGCCGAGACCTGCATGCAACCTGATCAGCGAAGAGGTGACCAGGGCGCCCTTGGCCTTCTAGACGCCTCCAGCGATCACGATGCCGTCGGTGATGAAGCCCGCGAGGATGCCGAGCAGCAGGCCGATCGCCACCAGGTCGGCACGCTTGGCCTTGGCAACGACGCCGAGCAGCTGGGCGATGACATAGACGATCGAGCCGGCGGCCAAGGTGAGGAATGCGACGCTGACCGGCTCTGAGGTGAAGCTGTGCCCGATGCCCGCGCCGAGGAACGTGGGCCCCCCGCCGATGGCACCCATCGTCACCAGGAATCGCCAGCTGGGCATCTGAGCCTGACCATCCTCATCGAGGTCGCCCGCGAGCGGCGCGACAATGCCGAATCCTTCGGTGGCGTTGTGGAGGGCGAACCCGATGACCAGCACAGTGGCAAGGGCGATCTCATCGCTGGCCGCGGCTTGGCCGATCGCGAGACCCTCCGCGAAGTTGTGCAGTCCGATTCCGACCGCGATCATCAACGACAGTTGCTTGGCTGTTGACCACCGCACACCGGTCACTGGCGCCGTTCTCGTGTCAGCTTCCTGGAACGGGACGGGCGGCCGGCTGCCCCGGTCGGCGCGGGACGCCCGACTCGCGTGACGGTCGAAGGCGACCAGGCCGAGCAGTCCAAGGGAGAGTCCGCCGATGAACAAGGCGCCGTAGCCCACGATCGGGCCAGCGCTCCCATCTCCCTCGTGCACGGCGGTGAGGGCGCTGTCGATCGGCTCCCATGCCGCCGACATGACATCCCAGAAGAGAAAGAGAAGGACACCCACCGCCGATGCGCTCAGTGTGACGCGGAGCTGCGGGGCAGGGCGCTTGAGCCTACCGATGGGGAGGCCGATGACGATCGCGCCGCCTGCGATCAAGCCAAGCAGCAGGGTGGTGGACAGAGCCATGCGTTCCTCCTGGGACGTGTGCGCGGGTAAGCCTCACCTATGCGTGTCGTCAGGGCAAATCCGGGGAGGCGCCGGGGGCGTCCCAGCTGCGGCCACCAGACTCAGCCGGGGGGCTGAGGAACGCCTACACCGCGTCGAGCTCGTCCTCCGGAAGTTCGGCGTCCCGGACGGAGCCGTGCGCACCCTCGGTGTCGCTGTGGGCGAGAGCGACGTACGTGACCAGGACGGCGAAGATCAGCAGCGCCAATCCTGTGACGGTCCCGTCACCCCAGCCGAGTCCGCCTGCGGCGCGCGACTTGCCGAGCCAGTCGGCGACCGACGCCCCGAGCGGGCGAGTCAGCACGTAGGCCGCCCAGAAGGTCGCGGTGGCGTCGAGGCCGACTCGCCACAAGGCCAACGGTACGAGGATGAGGATCCCGAACAGCACGATCGACCATGCGAACCCGAGGCCCATCTCGATGGCGGTCGCGTCGCCGACCGCCGTACCCAGACCGAAGGTCAGCAGTACGGCACCCCAGTAGAAGCGTTCGCGGCGACCGGTGGTGATCGAGTGCACCGAGAGCGTGCCCTCGCTGGCCTTCCACCAGGCGAGGAGCCCGCACAACAGGACGAAGTAGATCGCGGAGTCAACGGCGTACGGTGTGCCGAGCGCCACGTGCGGACCGTCGGCGATCATCGTGCCGAACAGAGCCACGCTCAGAACCGTGGTCCAGTAGCGCACGGGGTGGTACGTCTCGGCTCTCAGCTGCAGCCACAGGATCACGAAGAATCCGCCGATCCCGATCACGGCGGCCAACGGGATGCTGACGCTCCCGAGGAAATCGGATCCTGCCTCACCCATCCCAGTGGTCAGCAGCTTGATGATCCAGAAGAGGAGGAAGACCTCGGGGACCTTGGGCGCGCGGAAGGCTCGTGTGGGCACGTGACAGGACGCTAGGCCGCGGCACCTGATTGAAACCTGACCATCAGGTGCGCACGGGACGCGCGCGTCGGTTGCGTGCGTACGCGACGCTGGCAGGTACGACTGACAGTGCGGCGAGCCCGATGGTGATGAGCTCGATGTTTGCGGCGACGAAGGCTATTCCGCCGAACAGGTGGCCGACGGTCACGATCGAGACCGACCACGCGGCGCCGCCCACCACGTTGTAGACGCTGAAGCGACGGCGGGGCATGCGCGCGATCCCGGCGACAGCGGGAACGAATGTCCGGACGACGGGGACGAATCGCGCCAGAACCACCGCGCCCGAGCCGTGGTGGTCGAAGAACTCGCTCGCGCGGTCCGCGTTGGCTTGTGAGAAGAGTCGCGAGCTCGGACGCGAGAACAGCCGCGGCCCGAGTCGCCGCCCGATCGAGTAGCCGAGCTGGTCGCCGGCCACGGCAGCCACCAAGACACCGAGCGCGAGCAGCCATATGGGGACAGCGATGACGTGCGAAGCGACGAGGGCGCCGGCAAGGAACAACAACGAGTCTCCCGGCAGGAAGAACCCGACGAGCAGTCCGCTTTCGGCGAAGACGACGGCCATGATCAGCAGCAGCGCAGCCGGACCGAGCGAGTACAGCAGCGGGGTCAGGACAACGATCATGGCTTCACGATGGGCGCGGGAACCTGATCGTCGCCTGATCGGACGGTGCGGGCCGAGGAACGCCGCCAGATGGTGCTCGCGAGTCCGACCATCGCCAGAATCGCGATCGCGAGGAGCCAGGAGGCGATGACGTCGCTTGCCCAGTGATAGCCCAGGTAGACGCGGCTCGAGCCGATCCCGATCGCCAGCAGGGTGAGAGCGCCCGTGGCAGCGATGCGCCGACCACGATCGTGCATCAACGGGAGGAGCAACATGGCGACCAGCCCGAGGAACACGGCGGAGTTGAGGGTGTGACCCGATGGGAAGGAGTAGGTGCGGTCGACAGCCCCGAGCCGGATCGCTGGGCCGGGCCGGTCCCGCGCGACGAGTTGCTTGACTCCGAGCGTGAGGCATGCGGACACGCCCATGGCGGCTGCGGCGCACATCGCGAAGAAGGGTCCGCGCCGCTCGAGCAGGGCGATGATCAGCAGCAACGCCAATGCCCCGACGACGGCTTCGCTGCCGATCAGGGTCAGCAGCTTTGCTGCGGCAGTCAGTGGACCTGACCGCGCGGCGATCGCGTCAGCCGCGACATGTGGGTCAATCGCCGCAGAGACCCCGTCGTGCTCGTGGGCGGAGTCGGCGAGCACGAGCACCCCGGCGATCGAACCTGCGACCACGGCCGTGGTCAGGGCCGTGAGTCGAGCCGGTGCGTACATGTGGGGCCTCCAGTGGAGGCCCCGCCCAGACCAACGGGGGCGGCCTGGGCGGGGCAGTTCGGATGGTCAGACGGGTGTCGACACCAGTTCGCGGTCCTCGCGCCTGGCCTTGACGGTGAACCAGACGACGCACGCGACGATGATCGCGATGAACAGGGCACTGGTGCCGTTCGTTCCCAGCCCCAACCCGCCGTCCTTGGTGGGTGCTGTCAGGAAGTCACCCATGGACGCGCCGAACGGCCGGGTGATGACGTATGCGGCCCAGAACGCCAGGACGGCGTTGGTCTTGAAGCCGTAGTAGATCGCGGTGATCACGGCGATGACTCCGCCGAAGATGAGCGCGGACGGGAAGTAGCCGACGGCGAGCTTCTCGGCGATCAGGTCGCCGGCGGACGTGCCCAGCGCGAACGTGAACAAGATTGCGAGCCAGTAGAAGGCCTCACGACGGCGGGTCACGATCGAGTGGATCGACAGCGTGCGCTCGCTGCGGAACCAGGCGACGAACGAGACGACGAGCCCGGCGCCGAAGATTGCCGTCGTGGTCCACAGACTGACTCCGAAGTTGTCGACGAGGTTGTCGGAGAACAGGGTCCCGACCACGCTGATCAGCACCACGGCGAGCCAGTAGACCGACGGGATGTAGCGCCGAACGGTGAACTGGACGACCAGGACGGCAGCCAGCAGCAGGGCCATGATGGCGGTGGTGGCCGAAAGACCGAGGCCGACGTTCTCGTTCAGGTAGTCGGCGGCGGTCTCCCCGACTGTGGTGGACAGGATCTTCACCACCCAGAACAAGATCGTGACTTCAGGGACCTTGTTGAGCAGCGTGCGGGTCCAGGCTCCGCGATCGAGATGGCTCGCCTCACGGCTGGACGTCGGTGCAGGTGATTGAGTCATGCGCTCCACCTTGCGGTGAGCCACCTGCCAGGAACCTGACTGCTGTTCAGGAACGGGGAAGGGTGAGGGCGAACGTTGTCGGGTTGTGCGGCGAGGTCAGGTGGACGTCGCCGCCCAAGGTGCGTGCGACACGGCGCGACAGAGCCAGGCCAAGCCCCGCACCGTCTGAATCGATTCCGCGCTCGCCGGACCGGAAGATGGACTCGGAGTCGTCCGCGGCGATCCCGGGGCCGTCGTCGCTGACCATGATCTCGATCGAGCGTTCGTGGACGACGGTCAGGAACTGGACAGACGTGCGCGCGTGGGTGAACGCGTTCTCGACGATGGGCGCGAGGGCACGGGCGGCCAGCTCGGTGGGCACGGACACCTCCACGTCCTCCACGTCGTGGGTCGAGACGTTCAGCCCTGGCCTGTCGGGGCGGTGCTCGAGCACCTCGTTGACGAGTGCGGTGGCTGTCGTGCGGGCCTCGAGTCGAGCATCGTTGCGGGCGATCGCGAGCAGCGACGAGATCGTGGTGCTCATCCGGTCGACGAGCGCCACGACTCGGTCGAGTCGCTCGGTGATCACGGGGCCCGGCGAGGCCATGATGGCGAGCTCGGCTTCACCGCGGATGGCGGTCAACGGGGTCCTCAGCTCGTGGGCCAGCTCGGAGGTCAGCTGCTGTTCGCTGCGCAGCGCGCCGGCGACACGGTCGAGAAGGACGTTGAGTGTTCGGCCAAGTCGGCCGAACTCGTCATCGGCCGCGGTCGTGTCGAACCGGGACTCGAGGTCGTGCTCGCTCCAGTCTCGCGCCCGGGCCGCCATCGACTCGACCGGTCCCAAGGTGCGCTTGACCGCCCAGGCGGCAATCGCCGCCGAGCCGCCGGTGACCGTCAGGGCGAGCGCGATCAGCCCCACCAGCGTGAGGTTGCGGGTGGACTCGTACGGCTCGAGCGGAGCCTCGACAACCACGACGGCCCGGACTTTCCCCTCGCGCACCACCGGAGCGGCAAGGAAGGAGCGCTCGTGCCGGTCCAACCGGGTCTGACTCCGCACGTCAGCCAACGAATCCGCGGTCGAGGTGAGCCGGTGCCCCACGCGCGGACCCTCAACCAGCGTGCCGTCCGCCGTGTAGACCCACGTGGTGTCATCGATCGTGTCGTCCGGGGTCTCCAACGCCGTCACGGTCCCCTCGGAGTCGACCTTGACCGTGGAGGAGACGGCGGTGAGCTGATCGCGCAGCCGCGCTTCGATGTTCTTGTTCGTCAAGGCGGACAGCACGAGCATGACCGTGACGACCATCGCGGCCATCGCGATGGCCGTGACGATCAGGGTCGTCCAGACGATCCGGGAGATGAGCGTGCGGTGCGACCACCTCATCGGAGGGTGAACCCCACGCCGCGGACGGTCGTCAGCTCGACGGGTGAGTCGATCGAGGCGAGCTTGACCCGGATGCGCCGGACGTACGAATCGATCGTGTTCTCGCTGACCATGGCGCCGTCTGGCCATGCTGCGGCGACGGCCGCGCGCCGGCGGGTGATCGCACTGGGATCAGCGGCGATCGCGGCCAGCAGCCGGAACTCCGTGGGCGTCAGGGTCGCTTCGCGGCCGTCGGCTTCGACCGAGAGCCGATCGGGGTGAAGGTTCAACCCGCTGACGGAAACGGGATCGGACCGACTCCGACGGAGTAGTGCAGCGATCCGCACCAGAACCTCAGAGATTGCGAAAGGCTTGACCACGTAGTCGTCGCCGCCGGCGTGGAAGCCCGCAACTCGGTCATGGACCCCGTCGAGGGCCGTCAGGAACAGGACCGGGGCATGCTGCCCACCTGCGCGCAACGCCTGGCAGACGTCGCGCCCGTCCGCATCTGGGAGTCCGACATCGAGGATCAGCACCTCGACCCGGCTTCCCGCGCCGAGATTGTCGACGGCTTCCCGCCCGTTGCGGGCGATCACCACCTCGTGCCCGTTCATCTTGAGCGCGTCGGTGAGCACGCGCCGGACGTCTGGATCGTCCTCGCAGATGCCGACGACTGTCATGGCGCTATCGTGCACCACGACGCCTCACCACGTCGCGTGGTTCGTCCGCGCAGTCAGGTCGCATGCAGGTTCGAGACAGCAATCTGGCCACATGACAGCCTTGACTCTTCCGGTTCCCCGGTTGCCGGCTGCTCGTGCTCCAGTTCTCCCGACCTGGACGATCGGTGCCTCCGTGGTGGCCGCTGTGGCGTCCCGTCTGCCCTTCCTGGGACATGCCGCGAGCCCGGACGAAGGTGGCTTCCTGGTCGTCGGCGCCCAGTGGCACGGCGCCGGCGGATCGTTGTACGGCAGGTACTGGGTGGACCGGCCTCCTCTGCTCATCACGATCTTCCGTGCCGCGTCGGCATTGGGAGGACTGACGGCTCTTCGGCTCATCGGGTGCGTCGCCGCGGCGCTCGTCGTGCTCGGGGTGAGCCGCGCCGCGGGGATGATCGGTGGCCGGGTCGCCGCCCAGTGGGCCGCCCTCACGGCCGCCGGGCTCAGCATCAGTCCGCTTCTGGGCGGATATGAGGTCAACGGCGAGCTGTTGGCGGCGCCGTTCGTGCTCGGGGGTGTCATCTGCGTGCTGGCCGCTCTGCGGGCCGTGCGCCACCACGAGGCCGTCGCGTGGTCGGCAGCGGCAGGCTCCCTGGCCATGTCGGCCATGCTCATCAAGCAAAACTTGGCAGACGCGGCGATCTTTGGGTTTGTCGCTCTGGTCCTCGCCGTCTCGCGTGGGGAGCTCCACCGGCAACGCTTCTGGGCCATGGCTGCGGGTGCCGTCGGCGGCGCATCGGCCGTCGTCGTGCTGCTGGCCCTCTGGACGGTCGCCCACGGCACCTCGCTGGTCGGCGTCTTCGATGCGATGTACCCCTTCCGCATCCACGCCGCCGCCGTCCAGGCCGCCGGCGGCAGCGCCCACTCCTCGGTCAGGCTGCACCTGCTCGTGATCGCGGTGGCAGCCAGCGGGCTCGGGTTCCTTCTGCTCGCGCTGCTCCACCACGTGGTCACCCGTCGCCGGCACGACACGTCCTTCTTGGCACTGGTGGCGATGACCCTGTTCGCCGTTATCTCGGTGCTGCTCGGCGGCAACTACTGGCACCACTACCTCGTCGAGCTCGCCGCGCCGCTGTCGATCGCTGCCGGTGTCCTGGTGTCCCGCCACGGCTTCGCGGCCCGGAAGGTCGTCGCGTACGTGCTGGTGGCCGGATCCGTGGCCTGGGGCGTGAGCCTGGCCCGACCACAGGGGACTGATGCACGGTCCGTGGGACAGGCCGTCGCGGCCTCGTCCACGCCGAACGACACGATCGTGAACGCCTGGGGCAACGCCGACCTGACGTTCGCATCGGGCCTGGCCTCGCCGTATGCGCAGCTCTGGAGCCTCCCGGTCAAGACGATCGACCCGCAGCTCACCCAGCTGGACGCGGTCCTTCGCGGACCTGAGCCGCCGACCTGGTTCGTGATCCGCAAGCACGTCCACTCCTGGGGACTGGACACTGCACAGACCGGCTTGATCCTCGATCACGACTACCACCGGGTCGCCCGCCTGTGCGGCCACACCATCTTCCTGCGCAACGGGGTCGACCGACCCACACCTCGCATCATCGGCGACTGCCGCGGTGCCACCACTCCACTAGTCACCATGAAGGACCTCGTCCCATGAACCCCATCGTCATCATCCCGACCTACAACGAGGCGCTCGGCATCCGGACCGTCCTCGACGAGGTGCTGCGTGTCGCCCCGGACATCGACCTCCTCGTCGTCGACGACAGCAGTCCGGACGGCACCGGCGAGGTGGTGAAGGCGCATCCGAGGTATCCCGCACAGATCCACCTCTTGACCCGGCCCCAGAAGGCCGGGCTCGGCGCGGCCTACCGCGCAGGGTTCGCCTGGGCCCTGGATCGCGGCAACGACATCATCGTCCAGATGGACGCCGACCTGTCGCATCCGCCCGCCAAGATCCCCGAGCTCGTCGCTGCCCTTGAGCGCAGCGACGTCGCCATCGGGTCGCGCTACGTCAAAGGCGGTGGCGTCGGCAACTGGACCTTGCGCCGGCGTCTCATCTCACGGGCAGGCAACGCGTACGTCCGAATGGTTCTCGGTCTGCGAGTGCGGGACGCCACGGCGGGCTTCCGCGCGTTTCGACGCGACGCCCTGCTCACGCTTGGAGTGCTGGAATCACGGTCGAACGGCTACTCGTTCCAGATCGAGAACACGTGGCGTGCCGCCCGGCTTGGCCTGACCACGACCGAGGTGCCCATCACCTTCACCGACCGCGCCGTGGGTGTGTCGAAGATGTCACCCGACATCGTCCGAGAGGCCGTGCTCCGGGTCCTGGCGTGGCGTTGGCACGAGATCCGCTCTCGGCGTCCGATCGCTGTGGCGACCGCGGAACGGTCGACCGATGCTCGTGTCTGACCGCCTTGTTGCTCGACTGTCGAGTCCTGAAGTCGTCAGCTTCCTTGCCGTGGGCGGTGTCGGCTACATCGTCGACATCGCCGCCTTCAACTACCTTCGATCGGCACCGGTCTTCGTCACCTTGGATCCATCGATAGCCAAGACCTTCGCGGTGGCGCTCGCGATGGTCGTGACGTACGTCGGCAATCGCGCCGTGACGTGGCGTGGTGCGGATGCTGGGAACCGGCGCCGTGAGATCGCGCTCTTCGTCCTCTTCAACATCATCGGCCTGGGATTCTCCGTCCTGACTCTCGCGATCTCGCACGACCTGCTCGGCCTGACCAGCAGAGTGGCCGACAACGTGTCCGCGAACGTCATCGGTCTTGCGCTCGGCACGCTGTTCCGATACTGGTCCTACAAGCGATTTGTCTTTGCGACACAGCCTGGTCCAGACGAGAGTGTGCCCCTGCGAAAGCTCGAGACGTGGTGATCGCGGGGCACCGTGGCAGTCATGCCGTCGTCGTGGAAGCCCCATGGGAGCTCGCCTGACGGTGAGCCCATCGCAAACGTGCGGTGCAAGGCACTCCACAAGCAGCGAACCCGGCTGGGGTCCGGCCGCCGTGGGGCCGCCGGTGGCGTTTGGCAAGGCTACGTCTGGGTAACTACGGCACGCTGATGCTGCGTCAGCGATGGGCTCGGGGCCATCTCTACGTCACGAAAGAGGATCGGCATGCATGCATCGAGCCTTGACGCCATCGTCAACGCCCAGTCCATCCTCATGCAGGAGCACGACGTCAGCTCCGAAACCGCTCTTGGCCTGCTCGTATGGGCGGCCACGGACCGCGGCGTCACGGTGCTCGAAGTGGCTTTGTCCATCTGCGGTAGCCGGCCTCAGAGTCGCTCGGCGGACGTCCCGCTGCGCGCCTCGGCCTGAGACGTCGTCAACTCGAACGGTGGCCGGTGTGGTCCAAGCGAACTACCGGGAGATCCCCCGTGGGGACCTGATGTGCGACCGACGTCTCTGACACGATGGCATCACCGAAGACACCCTCGAACCGCGAACCCCCCGAACGCGGATCGGGGGTGTCTCTGGATTCATGACCCGAGATGGTCACCACATGTCAGCCGGCTGCACCGGTAGCGGCGATCGTCCCTTCGGCACGCCGTGGCAGGGGTGCCCCGCGGCGTCGCGTGCGATGTCGTGCGCGCGGCGGAGGTCCAGAGCAGACTCGTTGACGAGCATCCGTTCGATCAACCGGCCCAACGGGCAGTGACCAGCCAGCACGCGGAGTCGAACCACACGCCGTCGGAGGTTTCGTTCTCCTCCAGCACCGTGCGCAGACGGTCACGAGCCTGAGGCTTCGAGGCTGCGTCGAGGTCGGGCGCCAGGAACTCGATCATGCCCAGCTCGGTCAGCGCCTCATGAGCCTTGGTCGCATCGGACCCGTAGTGGATCGGCTCCTGCACGTCGGTGATCTCGACCTCGACGAAGCCCGCCTGGGCCAGGACACCGTCGAGGACCGCAGGATCGGCGAGCGAGAACGGTCCACCAAGGAGCTCGGGCGGCAGGGGCCGGTCGCCGGCAACCGCACCGCGGATCGCCGTGACCCATGGCTGGCGGTCCGCCGACTGCCACACGACCTGCACGAGTCGCGCTCCCGGTCGTAGCGCCGAGCCGATGTTGGCGAACGCCGCCACGGGATCGGCGAAGAACATCGTGCCGAACCGGCTGATGGCGAGGGTGAACCCTTGCGGTTCGAAGCGGTGCGTCTGCGCGTCGGCATGCTCAAAGGTGACGTTTCCCAAGCCTTCCTCGTCCGCCAGCCGGCGCGCTCGAACCAGCATGTCCGGGGACACGTCCACGCCCACGACGGACCCCGCACGAGCTGATCTCGCTGCCTGGCGAGAGGTCTGACCGGCGCCGCAGCCGAGGTCGAGCACCTGGTCGCCCGGCTGGATGCCGGCGGTGGCCTGCAGGTGTGTGTTGTAGCGGACCAGCTCCGCGTCGTAGTCGAACATCACGCTGCTCCCGCCATCGCCGGACCGTCACGCAGGATTCCGCGCACCGTTTCGAGCGGGGCGCCCGGTGGGATCTCCGGGAGCCACCACGTCGCGCCCCGTGCGGCGTACGGCAGCGGGTCGACGTCGTACGGCAGTCCCACGGCGAAGTCGTACGCAGCAGTGCGATCCGTGCGCAGGTCGGTGATTGTCGCGACGACCTCGGCGAGCTGGTCCGGGTGCTCGAGGTTGGCGGGGAAGAAGCCGTCCAACCGGGCAGCACGGCGCATTGGCCGCGCGTTGCCCGGGAAGCCGGCGGCCCAGATCGGTATGCGCGGCTGCTGGGCGGGCCGCGGCCAGAACTCGATGCCGTCCACGACGTAGTGCTCACCCTCGTGGTGCACGGGCCTGCCCGTCCATGCCGCGTTCAGGATGTCCAGCGACTCGTCGAGCATCTGCCCGCGTCGTCGGTCGTCGAGCTCCTCGCCGGTCTTCGACAGCTCGCCGGCGAACCGATCGCCGCCGAGGCCGACGCCCAGGGTGAGCCGGCCTCGACTCAGCCGGTCGAGCGTCACGGTCTCGCGGGCGACCTTGGTGGGCCGGCGGCGGGGGAGTGGCGTGACCATCGGACCGATCCGCAATCGCTCGGTCGCGGTCGCGATGGCCGCCAACGTGATCCACGGATCGGCGACGCCCCGGACGGGTGCCCGCCAGAGGAGCTGGTCCCAGACGAAACAACCGTCCCAGCCGGCCGCCTCGGCGTCCGCAGCGAGCCGCGCGACGACCTGGGGGACGGCGAGGTCGTCGAACAGCGGCAGCCAGAGGGCCGAGCGCATCATGATCGCGCCTGTCCGGCGATGTCGAGGATCTCGGTGATGGCGGTGTCCCACACCTGGATCGGCGGCATCCCGTGTCCCATGCCCTCGAGCGGGACGAGGCGTGCTCCGGGGATTCGTTGCGCCAACGCCTCACCGTGACCGTAGGGCAGGAGTGGGTCCGCGGTGCCGTGCAGCACCAACGTCGGCGCGGTGATCTCGTTGAGCCGATCGCTGACCGGCACGCCGTCGTCGAGCAGCCAATGGTTCTGCGCCGACGGGAGCGACGGGCTGCGGTCCCAGGCTTTGCCGGCCACACGTCGTACCCACCCCTCATCGACCGGGATCGTGCCGCCGAACGTGTGCTCGCCGGAGACGTAGTACGCAATGACCGCCTCGCGATCGGTCCAGTCGGGTGCCTCGTCGCCACCCTGCGCGAACTTCTCCGCGAGCTGCGGACTCATGGGCGGCAGGTCGGGCCCACCCGGACTCGTGGCGATGAGCGTGAGCGAGGCGATACGGCCGGGGTGACGCACGGCCAGTCGTTGAGCGATGTCGCCGCCCATCGAGACTCCGACGATGTCCGCAACGGCGATGCCGAGGCTGTCGAGCAGGCCGACCGCATCGGCCACCAACGCATCGCGTCCATACGTCGGCGTGCCAGGTGCGTACGTCGTGGAGCGGCCCGTGTCGCGGGTGTCGTAGCGGACGACGTGGCGGCCGGGGGCCGCGAGCCGCAGGCAGAACTCGTCGTCCCACCAGTCCATCGAGGCCTCGGCACCGCCGATCAGGAGGAGGGTCGATGCCCGGGGATCGCCGAATGCCTGGACGCACAGGGTGATGTCGTCGATCTCGAGGAGCTGCTCGTCGTGAGCGAGGGATGGGGTCATGTCCAGCACGCTAGGACGACTGCACGATCGTGAAAAGCGATGATTTCCGATCATTCCGATCGGCTGAAGGAATCTTCGTGTTCTAGGCTGACCGCATGCGGGATGTCGAGCTGCGCCACCTGGCCGCGTTCGTGGCGATCGCCGAAGAGGGTTCGTTCGGTCGCGCGGCAACGCGGCTGGGCTACACCCAGTCGACCGTGAGCCAGCAGGTCGCCGCGTTGGAGAAGGCGGTCGGCGGCCCGGTCCTCGACCGACCAGGGGGACCCAGGCCGGCCCGCGTCACACCGCTCGGCGCCGTCGTGCTCGAGCGTGGACGTGACCTCTTGTCGAGGTCGGCCGCCTTGGGCGACGCCGTCGAACGCTTCAAGGCGGGCGACGGCCGCATCGACATCGGTACGTTCCAGAGCGTCTCGAGCGTGATCCTGCCGACGGTCATCCGACGCCTCCGCGACGAGCACCCCGGCTGTGACATCAGGTTGTCGGAGGAGGAACCCGACACGCCACAGATCGGTCAGCTCGACCTGCTGTTCTACGACGGCCGGGTCGCGGGCGACGTGGAACGGGTCAAGCTGCTCGACGATCCCTACCTCCTGGTGGCCGGCGCAGGCGACTTCCCCGAGGGGCCTGTCCGCTTGGCACGGCTCGACCGTGCGCCCATGGTGGCCTGGCCGCTCGACTGCGACCAGCCCGAGATGGAGGAGGCGCTCGCACGAGGGGGTGCTCATCCGCGGATCGTGTTCCGTACGGCGGTCAACGACGCGTTGCTGTCGATGGTGCGCGCGGGTCTCGGCTGCGCGATCCTGCCGTGGTTGGCGGTCCGCGGCGCCAACGTCGAGACCGACCCCGCGCTCAGCATCCATGAGCTGCGGCCCGCCCTGCCCGCGCGGGAGATCTACCTGCACTGGCCCGCCGGGCGCACGCTGTCGCCGCTGGCGACCCGAGCGATCGAGATCGCGGTCGACGTCGCGGCGGAGGTCGGCGAATCGTCGTAGCGACACGCAGATCGGACGGCAGACGCGTCGGTGGCGATAGCATTCGATCGCCGATCCTCGATCTCCAGGAGATTCCATGACCAGCTCGGGCAAGGATGCCGCCGCAAGCTCCACCAACGACTCGACGTGGAAGGCCTCTGCGGAGTCGACGTCCCAGGCCAAGAAGCTTCGCCTCTACGCCGTGCTCTTGTGGGCGCTCGGCATCGCGATCGAGATCGGCGCGATCTTCGGCCTGCTGCTCAACAAGTCGATCCTCGCCGAGAAGGCGACGGTCAACAGCAAGGGCGAGCTGATCTCCGACAACTCGTTCCCCACATGGGCGTTCGCGCTACTCATCGCCCTGCTGGTCCTCGACGGCATCGCGGTCATCATCGGCTCGATGCTGTGGAAGAAGGCCAACAAGCTCGACCCGGCCTCGGAGAAGGAGCCCTTCAGGTTCTTCATCCAGAACCAGCTCGGTGCGTTCATCCCGATCATCGCGTTCCTGCCGATCATCATCCTGATCTTCCTCAACAAGGACATGGGCAAGACGCAGAAGGGCGTCGCCGGCGCGGTCGGCATCGTGGTGGCGCTTCTGGCCGTCGTGATGGGCATCGACTTCAACCCGGCCTCGGTCGAGAAGTACACCGCCGAGAAGCAGGCGGTCATCCAGCTCCTGGGCGAGGACAAGGTCTACTGGGCCGGCGGCGGCGAGGTCTACCACGTGTGCGGCACCGTCTCGGACCTCTCGGACAGCACGGTCGAGTCCGGCACGACCGCGGATGCCGTCGCAGCCAGCAAGCCGCGCTTGACCCTCAAGCTCGGGTCGGAGCTGCGCAAGTGCAACCGGCCCGTGCCCAACAACCTCGATGCGATCGTTGCCGCGATCCGCGACGTGCAGCAGGGCAAGGCGACCGAGCAGGTCCTGCCGTCGCCTGACTGGACCGGCGTGGCCAACGCCCCGACCGGAGGCGACCTCGACTCGCTCAAGGACGCGCTCAAGGACGTCAGGGACGCTGCCTGATCCAGGCGGGGGCCACGGGGGAGCCGCGAACCGCGCTGCTCCCTCGGGGCCGGTCCATGCGGCCGGACCGGACCCCGGTACGTTCTCGGCGTGGCTGACCTCTCGATTCTCGGCATCGTCGTCGCGACGCTCGCCTTCTCGTTCCTCGGTGTCCTCTGGTACGGCGTCATATTCGGTCGGACGTGGCAGGCCGCCTCGGGCCTCGCGGACGACCCGACCGAGACCTGGCCGCATCCGCTCGTGCTCGGCGCGACGATGCTCGTGGGGCTCGTCCTCGCGTTCGCTCTTGCGACCCAGGTCGACGCGGGCGGTGTCGAGCACGGCTTCCTGCTGGGCCTGGGGGCGGGCGTGGCTGCCGGACTGACCACGCTCGGACGCCACCGCCGACGAGACTCCTGGTCCCTCACCAGCTTCGCCGTCGACGCCGGCTACTTCGTCGTCGGGACCGCATTGATGGGCGCCATCGTCGGGGCGTTCCAAGCTTCCTGAGGCTCCGGCGTCCATGTCTGAAACCCGCCGGTAAGTGTCGGTGCGCGCCGTCATGATGGACGTATGCACACCGACCACGAACGCTGCTACCGGGCCGCCGCGTCGCGCGACGCCCGGTTCGACGGGGTCTTCTACGTCGGCGTGAGGACGACCGGCATCTACTGCCGGCCGTCGTGCCCGGCGGTGACGCCCAAGCGAGAGAACGTCACGTTCTACGCCTCCGCGGCGGCGGCCCAGGACGCCGGCTTCCGAGCCTGCCGCCGGTGCCGCCCCGACACCACGCCGGGCTCGCCGGAGTGGAACGTGCGCGCCGACGCCGTGGGCCGCGCCATGCGCCTGATCGCCGACGGCGTGGTCGAGCGCGAGGGCGTCGAAGGTCTGGCGAGCCGACTCGGCTACAGCCAGCGGCACGTGACCCGGATGCTGACCCAGGAGCTCGGCGCCGGTCCGCTGGCGTTGGCCCGCAGCAACCGGGCGCATGCCGCCAGGGTCCTCATCGAGACGACGGAGATGCCGATGTCCGACGTCGCGTTCGCCGCCGGGTTCGCCTCGATCCGGCAGTTCAACGACTCGGTGCGCCACGTCTACGCGCTGTCGCCGACTGAGATGCGAGGGCGCCGCCGCAGCACACCGACCGGCCGTGTCACGCTGCGCCTAGCGGTGCGCCAGCCCTTCCATGTCGATGGGCTCCTCGACTTCCTCGGCGGCCGGCTGATCGCGGGTGTCGAGCGGATCGACGGGCGGACGTACGCCCGCGTGATGCGGCTGCCGCACGGTCTCGGCGCGGTCCAGCTGACGCTGCACGACGCCCACGTCGACTGCGAGCTCGAGCTCGCGGACCTGCGCGACACCGCCGTGGCCGTCCAGCGCTGTCGCCGCTTGCTCGATCTCGATGCCGACCCGCTCGCGATCGACGAGGTGCTGGCCGCGGATCCGCTGCTCGCACCGCTCGTGGCCGCTGCGCCTGGTCTGCGACTGCCGAGCCAGGTCGACGGTTTCGAGGTCGCCGTCCGGGCGATCGTCGGCCAGCAGGTCTCGGTCGCCGGGGCCCGTACGATCCTCGGCCGGTTCGCGGAGACCTACGGCACCCCGGTGGCGTTCGACCTCGCTGCTTCGCACGGTCTGACACACGCGTTCGCCACCCCCGAGGCACTCGCCGAGGCCGATGACACGGCCCTGAGCATGCCGCGAAGCCGGGCTCGGGCGCTGATCGGTGTCGCGCAGGCGGTGGCCGACGGCAAGATCGAGCTCGACCCGGGGGCCGACCGCGAAGCCGTACGCGCCGACCTCGTCGCGCTGCCCGGCATCGGCCCCTGGACCGCCGACTACATCAGCATGCGGGCCCTTGCGCATCCGGACGTGATGCTCGAGACCGACCTCATCATCCGGCGCATGCTCGAACGCCACGGCGTCGAGCCCGAACGCACCGAACGATGGAAGCCCTGGCGTTCCTACGCCGCCATGCACCTCTGGCGCGCGAGCGCCGACGTCGAAAGGACCCTGACATGACGACACGTTGGATGGACTCGCCGATCGGCGGGCTCCGCATTCACGCCTCAGCAGGACTCATCACCGCGATCGACTTCGGGGCGGGCAAGCCGCGCCGCACCCGGTCGAACGATCCACTGCTCGACCGAGCCGAGCAGCAGCTCAGCGAGTACTTCGCCGGCGAGCGCACGACGTTCGACCTGCCACTGGCCAGCGAGGGCTCGGAGTTCCAGAAGAAGGTCTGGGCCGAGCTCCAGCGCATCCCGTACGGCGAGACCGCCAGCTACGGCGACATCGCCCGGCGGCTGGGCTACGAGCCGGTGATCTCGCGGGCGGTCGGTGCCGCCAACGGGGCCAACCCGATCCCGATCATCGTGCCGTGCCATCGCGTCATCGGCTCGGACGGCTCGTTGACCGGCTACGCCGGCGGGCTCGAGCGCAAGAAGACGCTGCTCGACCTCGAGGTGCCCGGCCTGTTCTGAACCTCCCCGGTTGTTCACCCTGGCATGGCACCATGACGAGCCAGTGTCGTTCGAGCACAGGAGAAGGTCATGGCCGCACGTACCAAGTCGTCCAAGAAGTCGAGCAAGGGCAAGGGCTCGCCGGACTCGGAGCTCGCGGCCGCCCAGGAGGCGATCAAGAACCTTCGCGCCACCGTGGCCAAGCTCGAGAAGACCGTCGGCAAGCTCGAGGACAAGCTGGAGAAGCGGGTCAGCGAGCTCAAGCGCGACGCCAAGAAGCTGCGCGGGGCGGCCGAGCAGGCCGGCAAGTCGGCGGTCAAGTCCGCCCGCGACGCCGGCAAGTCCGCGGCCAAGAGCGCCCGCACGTCGACCCGCAAGGCCAGGGGCAGCAAGCCCGCACCTGCTGCAAAGGTCGAGGTCGTGCCGGTCCAGGCGGCGCCGAAGTCGGAGCTGACGGTCGCCGAGCTGCGGGCTGCGGCACGTGCTCAGGGCGTCACGGGCTACTCGCGCATGACGAAGGCCCAGCTGGTCGCCGCGCTCAAGGGCTGAGTCGGCCGGCGGGTCTTTGACCAGCGCGTTCTTCCTCCGTTCACCCCGGTCCGCCACCGTGTGTCGCACCCGCACCGGAGGTGACCATGGCTGCCAAGCCCGGCAAGAAGACCCGCCCGACCAAGTCAGACAAGAAGCTCGCTGCCGCGACCGCGACGGTCGAGGAGCTGACCGCCGAGATCGCGGTGCTCCGTGATCGCGTCAAGACCCTCGAGGACGAGGCGGCGACGTGGAAGAAGCGCGCCGAGAAGCAGCGGTCCCGCGTGCAGAAGGTGCGCGCCAAGGCGGAGCAGGCGATCGCCGAAGCCAACGCCAAGCGCAAGAAGGCCAAGGCGCGGGCCCGTCAGGTGATCGCCGATCATCCGAGGGCCGAGCCGCTCGCGCTCCGGGACGCCCCGAAGATGCCGGAACCGACGTGGACCGTGGCACAGCTCCGTGAAGCGGCCAAGGACCAGGGCGTCGCGGGCTACTCGCGCATGCGCAAGGACCAGCTCCTCGCCGAGCTCATCTAGGCCTGTGGACGATGCGTTCGACGTCTGCGGCGGCTCCCGGTGATCGTTGGGACATGACCCCATCCGACATCCCTGACGTCCACACCCCGGCCGATCTCGAGCGGGTGTGGCGCCACCTCATCGAGCCGCTCGGGTTCGGCAGCCGGCAGATCTTCGCGATCATGCTGGATCGTGGCGGGCGGGTGCAGCCGTCGATCGTCAACGTCACGGACTGCCCGGCCGCGCCTGACGGGCAGATGCTCGTCAACCTCGCGCGCTCGCTGCGCATCGTGCTCGACGAGGGGGACCCCGACGGCTCGATCGCGCTGCTGTGGGCGCGGCCCACCCACGCGGGCACTCGCGCGTCGGACATCCAGTGGGTGCGTGCGATCACCGCCGTCTCGGCGGCTCACTCCCTCGGTGCGTGGCCGGTGCACACGGCCGACGACTCGGTCCTCCGGGTGATGTCACCCGACGACCTCGCCGCCTAGTTCGACCTGCGGAGGCTCTGCGAGAGACGCTCGGCCGCAGCGACGACCGCTGGGGCGTGCATGCGGCCGGGCTGGCGGGTCAGGCGCTCGAGCGGGCCGGACACCGACACCGCGGCGACGACCTTGCCGGAGGGGGAGCGGACGGGTGCCGAGACGGACCCGACGCCCGTCTCGCGCTCGCCGACACTCTGCGCCCAGCCACGACGGCGTACGGCTGACAGCTCGGCGGCCGAGAACGTGGCCTTGAGCAGCCCCTTGTTCATCCGCTCGGGGTCTTCCCACGACAGCAGGACCTGGGCGGCAGAGCCGGCGCTCATCGTCAGCTGACCGCCGACGGGGATCGAGTCGCGCAGGCCGGTCGGCCGGTCGGCCGCGGCGACACACACGCGGAAGTCGCCCTGGCGGCGGAACAGCTGGGCGGACTCGCCGGTGATGTCACGCAGGCGGGCGAGCACGGGTCCGGCTGCGGCGAGGAGGCGGTCCTCGCCTGCGGCGGCCGCGAGCTCGCCGAGGCGGGGGCCGAGGATGAAGCGTCCTTGCATGTCCCTGGCGACGAGCCGATGATGTTCGAGAGCCACGGCGAGGCGGTGCGCGGTGGGTCGGGCCAGCCCGGTGCTGGCGACCAGACCGGCCAGTGTCGCGGGTCCCGGCTCGAGCGCGGCGAGCACGAGAGCGGCTTTGTCGAGAACGCCGACTCCGCTAGAGTTGTCCATGTCTTGATACTGCCGTATCGCATTGTGAGACGCAAGTGCATACTGGTGGTGGTGCCGAGGGGCACTGCAACGCAGCTGAGGAGAGCGCCATGGGCAAGACCCTTGCCGAGAAGATCTGGGACGAGCACGTCGTACGCAGCCACGAGGGCGAGCCCGACCTGCTCTACATCGACCTCCACCTGATCCATGAGGTGACGAGTCCTCAGGCCTTCGACGGGCTCCGCCTCGCCGGGCGCACCGTGCGCCGCCCCGACCTCACGCTCGCGACCGAGGACCACAACATCCCGACGACCGACCTCGACAAGCCGATCGCCGACCTCGTGTCGCGCACGCAGGTCGAGACGCTGCGCCGCAACTGCGAGGAGTTCGGCGTACGCCTG
Source organism: Aeromicrobium sp. Root344 (assembly GCF_001425755.1). Classification (GTDB taxonomy): domain Bacteria; phylum Actinomycetota; class Actinomycetes; order Propionibacteriales; family Nocardioidaceae; genus Aeromicrobium. The sequence continues at coordinate 2,951,749 of NZ_LMDH01000001.1, forward strand.
CACCCCATGGGCGACATCGACCAGGGCATCGTGCACGTCGTCGGCCCGCAGCTCGGCCTCACGCAGCCCGGCATGACGATCGTGTGCGGCGACTCGCACACCTCGACCCACGGCGCGTTCGGCTCGATCGCGTTCGGCATCGGTACGTCCGAGGTCGAGCACGTCCTGGCGACGCAGTCGCTGTCGCAGGCCAAGCCCAAGATGATGGCCGTCGAGGTCGTCGGCGAGCTGCCTGCCGGCTCGACCGCCAAGGACCTGATCCTTGCGCTCATCACGCAGGAGACGACCGGCGGCGGCCAGGGCTACATCGTGGAGTACCGCGGTGAGGCGATCCGCAAGCTGTCGATGGAAGCCCGCATGACGATCTGCAACATGTCGATCGAGTGGGGCGCCAAGGCCGGGCTCATCGCACCGGACCAGACGACCTACGACTACCTCGAGGGCCGCCCGAACGCGCCGACGGGTGCCGACTGGGACGCCGCCGTGGCCTACTGGGACAGCCTCGTCACCGACGACGACGCCGAGTTCGACAAGACCATCACGATCGACGCCTCGACCATCACGCCGTTCGTCACCTGGGGCACCAACCCGGGCCAGGGCGTGCCGCTGTCGGGCAACGTGCCCGATCCGGCGTCGTTCGAGGACGACAACGAGCGCATCGCCGCCGAGAATGCGCTGCGCTACATGGGCCTCGAGGCCGGCACGCCGATGAAGGACATCAAGGTCGACACGGTGTTCATCGGCTCGTGCACCAACGGTCGCATCGAGGACCTGCGCGTCGCCGCCAACCTCATCGAGGGGCACAAGGTCGCGCCGGACACCCGGATCCTCGTCGTGCCGGGCTCGGTGCGCGTACGTCTGCAGGCCGAGCAGGAGGGCCTCGACGTGATCTTCAAGGACGCCGGAGCCGAGTGGCGTGGTGCGGGCTGCTCCATGTGTCTGGGCATGAACCCCGACCAGCTCACCCCGGGGGAGCGCAGCGCCTCGACGTCCAACCGCAACTTCGAAGGCAGGCAGGGCAAGGGCGGGCGTACGCACCTCGTGTCGCCCGACGTCGCCGTCGCCACCGGAATCCTCGGACACCTCGCCGGTCCCGCCGACCTGGCCGAGCTCGCAAAGGCAGGTAACTGACGATGGAGAAGTTCTCGACTCACACAGGGGTGGGCGCTCCGCTGCGGCGCAGCAACGTCGACACCGACCAGATCATCCCCGCCGTCTGGCTCAAGAAGGTCACGCGTGACGGCTTCGAGGAGGGCCTGTTCTCGGCCTGGCGCAGCGATCCGTCGTTCGTGCTCAACCAGGACGCCTACAAGAACGCCACGGTCCTCGTCGCCGGCCCCGACTTCGGCACCGGATCGTCGCGTGAGCACGCCGTGTGGGCGCTGCAGAACTACGGTTTCAAGGTCGTCATCTCGCCCCGCTTCGGAGACATCTTCCGCGGCAACTCCGGCAAGGCCGGACTGCTGGCCGCGCAGGTCGACGACAAGGTCGTGCAGCGGCTGTGGGACTACCTCGACACCAACCCCGGCGCGACGATCACGGTCGACCTCGAGTCGCGCACGGTCAAGGCCGGCGACGGCGTCGACGCGATCGAGGACTCGTTCACGATCGACGACTACACCCGCTGGCGCCTGCTCGAGGGCCTCGACGACGTCGGCATCACGCTGAGCCACGAGGACGACATCGTCACCTACGAGAAGTCGCGCCCGAGCTTCAAGCCCGCCACCCTCTGACGCCTCGGCGTCATTGCCAGATCTTGATCGAGGTGACCTCGCCTGACGGGGTCGTCTCGACGAACACGCGCTGGCCGATGCGCAGATGACGGATGTGCTCGGCGAGCGACTCGGCGGGGAACTCCAGCGGCATGCCCTCGTCGGTCAGGAGGCTCCCGGCCCGCGTGGACTGGTCGAAGGTCGCGACGGTGCCCTGCATGGCAGCCACCCTAGTCGGCGCCGGAAGGTTTAGGCTCGCCCTCATGGTGAAGCGCCCTGTTCCATTCACGACCAAGGTGATCAAGTTCTTCGTCCGGCCGCTCCTGATGGTGACGACCAAGCGGGACTGGCAGGGCATGGAGAACCTGCCCGACGGCGGATTCGTCCTGGCGCCCAACCACGTGTCCCACGCCGACCCGTTCCTCATCGGCCACTTCATGCTCGACAACAACATCGCGCCGCGATTCCTCGCGAAGGACACCCTCGTCGGCGCCAAGTGGTACGGCTGGATCCTGCGCAACGCCCAGCAGATCCCGGTCTACCGCAGCACCGAGGGCGCCGCCGAGTCGTTGCGTGCGGCGTCGGCGGCAGTCGAGGCCGGTCATGTCGTGACGATCTACCCCGAGGGCACGATCACCCGCGACCCTGCTGCGTGGCCCATGAGCGGCCGTACGGGCGCCGTACGCGTCGCGCTGAGCACCGGCAAGCCCCTGGTCCCGCTGATGCAGTGGGGGCCCCAGGAGATCCTGTGGCCGTACGCCAAGAAGCTGCGGCTGTTCCCGCGCAAGACGATCCACATCCGCGTCGGCAAGCCGGTGGACCTGTCCGACTTCGAGGGCAAGGAGCTCACCGAGGAGGTCCTTCATCTGGCAACCGACCGCCTGATGGACACGTTGACTGCCATGATGGCCGAGGTGCGGGGCGAGCTGCCCTCGACACCTCGCATCGATGTGCATACCCTCAGCAAGCCGAAGACCAACTACAAGAGATTGGACTCGTGAATGGCGCAGACTGCCGTGATGGGCGCAGGTTCGTGGGGCACGGCCTTCGCCATGGTGCTGGCCGACGCCGGCAACGACGTACGCCTGTGGGGACGGCGGCCCGAGCTGTGCGAGACGATCAACACCAAGCACGAGAACTCCGACTACCTCCCGGGCATACCGCTGCCCAAGGAGATCACCGCGACGCACGATCCGGCCGAGGCCATGGCTGGTGCCGAGGTCGTCGTGCTGGCGGTCCCGTCGCAGCAGCTGCGCGACAACCTCGTGTCGTGGAGCGAGCACGTGCCCGCCGACGCCGTCATGGTCAGCCTCATGAAGGGCGTCGAGCTCGGCACCCACAAGCGCATGAGCGAGGTCATCGCCGAGATCACCGGCGCCGGACCCGAGCGCATCGCCGTCGTCTCCGGGCCCAACCTGGCTCGCGAGATCGCCAACCGTGAGCCCGCCGCCAGCGTCGTGGCCTGCGAGGACCAGGGCGTCGCCGAGCGGCTGCAGAAGCTGTGCCACACCGCGTCGTTCCGGCCCTACTCGATGACCGATGTCGTCGGCTGCGAGCTCGCCGGCACCGCCAAGAACATCATCGGACTGGCCGTCGGCGTGTGCGTGGGGCTCGGCTACGGCGACAACACCAAGGCCTCGGTCATCACCCGCGGTCTCGCCGAGACGGCGCGCCTGGGTGCTGCCATCGGCGCCGACCCGGTCACGTTCATGGGGCTCGCCGGCATGGGTGACCTCGTCGCCACCTGCTCGTCACCGCTGTCGCGCAACCGTACGTTCGGCGAGAAGCTCGGGCAGGGCATGAGCGTCGAGGAGGTCATGGGACAGACCAGCCAGGTCGCCGAAGGCGTCAAGTCGTGCGTGTCCGTCAGCGAGCTGGCGAAGCTGCACGACGTCGAGATGCCGATCGTGGAGCACGTCGCGGCGCTGATCGCCGGCGAGATGAGCCCCGACGAGCTGGTGTCGCGCCTGATCTCCCGGCAGGCCAAGCCCGAGACGGTCTAGGTCAGCTGAACGCGGCGAGCACGTTCTGGATGTCGATCCAGAGGTCCTCGACGTCCTCGATGCCCACCGAGAACCGGATCAGGCCCTCGGGCACGGACTCCGGCTCTTGGGGATGCCGGCGACGCCGCTCCCAGGTCGACTCGACCCCACCGAGACTCGTGGCGTACGTGATGATGTCGCTCTGCTCGGTCATCTTCTGCGCCACCTGGGCGCCGCCGGCGACCTCGAACGCGATGATCGTGCCGAAGCCGGGGTAGCGCGAGTAGACGATGCGGCTCGAGGCCGAGAGCCGCTTGTGCAGCTCCTTGGCGTTGGCCTCGGCCCGGTCGAGCCGCACGTGGAGCGTACGCATGCCGCGCACGGCGAGCCACGTCTCCATCGCGCCGGGGATGGCGCCGAGCACCGAGCGGCGCTTCTCGATCGCGGCGTAGGCCCGGTCGCTGTTGGTCACCACGGCGCCGAGAATGACGTCGCTGTGGCCGGACAGCAGCTTGGACGCCGAGTGCACCACGAAGTCGGCGCCGAGCTCGAGCGGCTTCTGGCGCAGGGGAGTGGCGAACGTGTTGTCGACGGCCACGGCGGTCCCCGCCCGCGACGCGGCCTGCGAGATCGCGGCGATGTCGGCGATCTCCAGCGACGGGTTGGTCGGCGACTCGATCCACACCAGGGCGGCGCTCTCGGCAGCGTTGATGACCAGCTGGGTGTTGTCGATGTCGACGAGCTTGAGATCGATCTGGCCGCGCCGGGCTCGCTCGTGGAGCTGGGTGAGGGTGCCGTAGTAGGCGTGCCGGGGTGCGACGACCGTGGCCTTGCTGGGCACCAGGTCGAACAAGGCGCTCGTGGCGGCGGTGCCGGACGCGAAGGAGAGGGCACGCCCGCCCTCGAGGGCGCCCAGGACCGTCTCGAACGAGTCCCACGTGGGATTGCCCTGCCTGCCGTACTCGGACGTTCCACCCGGAACCAACGCGCTCGCGAGCGTGATCGGAGCGTTGAGCGGTCCCCCCGGGACGCGGTTCGGCCGCCCTGCGCCAACAGCGATGGTCGAGGGCGAAAGTTCGTGTCCGGGCATGAGGACATCATGCCCTGACCGGTATCGTGCTCGACAATGAGCCTCTCGGTGGACACCTCAGTCGGCAAACCAAGACTTGCTGTCATTTTTGGCGGCCGTTCCAGTGAGCACGGGGTTTCCTGTCTCACCGCACGCGAGGTCATCGCGGCCATCGACCAGGATCGCTACGAGGTCCACCCCGTCGGCATCACCCGCGCCGGGGTCTGGGTCCGGGAGACGGCCGAGTGGCCCGAGCTCGCCGCTGGTCAGCTGCCTGAGGTACGTGACGACCGCCCGGCGTTCGCGTGGGAGGACCTGCGCGGGTTCGACGCGGTGTTCCCGTTGCTCCACGGCCCTTGGGGCGAGGACGGCACGATCCAGGGCCTGCTCGAGATGGCCGACGTCCGCTACGTCGGCGCCGGGGTGCTCTCCAGCGCCGTGAGCATGGACAAGCCGTTCACCAAGACGGTCTTCTCCGCCGCCGGGCTGCCGCAGATCCCCTACGTCACGGTGCTCCCGTGGCAGTGGAAGGGCGAGCGTGAGCGGGTCGAGGCGCGCATCCGTGCGCTCGGCCTGCCGGTCTTCGTCAAGCCCGCGCGAGCCGGCTCGAGCTCCGGCGTCACGATGGTCGACACGTGGGAGGAGCTCGACAGCGCCGTCAACAAAGCGCGCGACTTCGACCCCAAGGTCATCGTCGAAGCCGGTGCCAAGGGCAAGCGCGAGCTCGAGTGCGCCGTCATCCAGGAGCCCGACGGCAAGCCCGTCGCCAGCCTCGTCGGCGAGATCACGGTCGAGGCGGACTCAGCCCACGAGTTCTACGACTTCGAGGCGAAGTACCTCGACGGCACGAGTCGCAACGTCGTGCCGGCCGACATCTCCGTGACGCTCAGCGAGCGCATTCGCACGTACGCCGTGCAGGCCTTCGAGGCGGTCGGCTGCGAGGGTCTCGCCCGCGTCGACTTCTTCCTGACCGACGACGGGCTGGTCATCAACGAGATCAACACGATGCCGGGCTTCACGCCCTACTCGATGTTCCCCGTGCTCTGGCAGGCGAGCGGGATGTCCTATCCCGAGCTCGTCGACCGGCTGATCCAGCTCGCCCTGGGACGCGAGACCGGGCTGCGCTAGACGCAGGGCTTCTTGACCGGGTCGTGCCGCGCGATGGAGTCGGCCAGGTCGGCCAAGGCGTCGGCCTCGGGCGCGTAGTCGTCGGGCACCTCGACGCTGACGTAGTAGTCGCGGCCGATCGTCGTGAACAGGTAGCCGTCGGACGTCGTCTCGCTGAACCAGCCGACGTCGTCGACCATGTCGCACCGCGACGCCGGCCCGAGATCGTTGGGCTTCTCGACGCCACACCGCAGGATGATCGCGGGGTCGCCCCACGCGGAAGCGTTCTCACCCTTGACCATCCGGTTCTTCTGACCAGCGACCTTCAGCGGCCGGTCGGCGAACAGGCCCTTGCAGTTGACCTCCGTGCCACGCACGGTCGGGTACTCGTCGACCGAGAGCTCCGATCCGCAGCCCGCCGTGAGGAGAGCGGTGCAGAGTGCGGCGGCGAGGAGAAGGCGCCGTGCCACGCCTAGATGCGGACGATGGGGCAGGTGAGCGTACGGGTGATGCCGGGAACGTTCTGGATCGTGGTGACGACCAGCGCGCCGAGCTCGTCGACGCTGGGGCCCTCGGCCCGCACGATGACGTCGTAGGGTCCGGTCACGTCCTCAGCGAGCGTGACCCCGTCGATGGCGGCGATCGCGGTCGCGACCTCGGCGGCCTTGCCGACCTCGGTCTGGACGAGGATGTATGCCTGCACAGCCATCGTGGAACTCCTTCAGTAGACCGGACTGTGCCACGCTACCCGATGCGCCTCCTCGTGTGCGCTGCCGCCTGCGACACAATGGCGCGTATGGCGACCAGTGCTCCGGGCGAACCCACGATCGGCGACATCGGCGAGTTCGGCCTGATCGACCGGGTACGCGGCGAGATCGGCGACAACCGGCACGTGCTGCTCGGTCCGGGTGACGACGCGGCGCACGTGTCCACCAAGGACGGCACGTTCCTGGTCTCGACCGACCTGCTCGTGGAGGGCCGGCACTTCCGCCGCGACTGGTCGTCCCCGCACGACATCGGTCGCAAGGCGGCGGCCTGCAACCTCTCCGACATCAACGCCATGGGCGGGGTCGCGACGGCACTGACCGTGGGGTTCGGTGCTCCCGCCGACCTGCCGGTGTCGTGGGTGCTGGACATGACGCGCGGGTTCGAGGTCGAGTGCGCACACGTCGGTGCCCACATCGTCGGTGGTGACGTCACGGCGTCGGACAAGATCGTCATCGCCGTCACCGCGATGGGCGACGTCACGCGCCCGGTGCTGCGCTCCGGCGCGCTGCCGGGCGACGTCGTGGCGTACGCCGGACAGCTGGGGCTCGCCGGTGCCGGGTTCGCCGCGCTGAGTCGCGGCTTCCGCTCGCCCAAGGCCGCCGTCGACGCGCACCGCGTGCCGCACCCGCCCTACGCAGCGGGTCCGCAGGCTGCCGGCGCCGGTGCGACGGCCATGACCGACATCAGCGACGGCCTGCTCGCCGACCTCGGGCACATCGCCGAGGCCAGCGGCGTCGCGATCGACCTGGTCTCCTCGACGTTCGTGGTCCCCGAGCCCGTGGCCACGGTCAGCGAGGCGCTCGGCGTCGACGCTCTGACGTTCATGCTGACCGGCGGCGACGACTACGCGCTGGTCGCCACGTTCAGCTCACAGGCCTCGCTGCCGGAGGGCTGGACCGCGATCGGCGCGGTCTCCGACGGCGCAGGCATCCTCGTCGACGGCAAGACGTACGAGGGCCCGGCAGGTCACCAGCACTTCAGGTAATGCGTCAGCTGACCCAGTAGCGCCGCTTGGGCACGTCGGCGAGGCCGGGGACCACCGCTTCGAGGACGCCGCCATTGGCCTCGATGACCTTGGCCGAGGCGATGTTGTCGTCGTCGCAGGTGACGAGCGCCGGGCTGATGCCCCGGGCTCGCAGCAGGTCGACCGACTGCCGCAGGATCTCCGTCGCGTAGCCGCGGCCACGGAACTGCGGCCGTACGGCATAGCCGATGTGACCGCCGAGCGTGCGCAGGAAGTCGTTGAGCTCGAAGCGCAGGGATGACCGGCCGACGACGACCCCTCCGACGTCGGCGACGAGGTCCGCGTTGGCGACGAAGTCACCCGGCAGGTCGCGACCGTCCTCCCAGCCGTGCACGAGGTCGACGTAGGCCGGCCAGGGCAGGTCAGGGCGATACCGATAGGACCAGTGCCCGCCCTCGGCGGCCATCTCGGCGACCGCAGCCACGGTGTCGGCCTCGTCGCTGAGCGCGAGGCGGCGAAGCACCAGGTTCAACGGTGGATCTCGGCGAACGGCTGGGCGGCCTCGAGCTCGTACGCGAGCTCCAGCAATGTCTGCTCGTCGCCGTGGTCTGCCGAGAAGTGCACGCCGATGGGCATGTCGGCCGACGAGCGGCCGAGTGGCAGCGAGATCGCCGGACCACCGGAGGCGTTGTTGAGCGGCGTGAAGGCGGCGTACTGCACGAGGCGCTCGAACATCACCTCGAACTCGACGGCGGGGGACAGGAAGCCGAGCTCGGGTGTGGCGTAGGCCAAGGTCGGCGACAGGACCACGTCGACGTCGGCGAACGCGGCCCGGTAGCGCTGCTCGGAGCGCTTGAGGCCACGGATCGCGGTCGGCGTCCGCCAGGCCTGTCGTACGAACCGCCGGGCGAGACCACGCGTGAACGGATCGGTCAGCGTCTTGTCGAAGTCGGGGCTCATGACCCGGCGGCCGAAGTGCTGCGTCGAGAACGCCAGGAGGCCCCAGTAGTGCTTGAAGTCCTCCATGAACGCCTTGCCGACCGGGAGCGGCACCTCGACGACGTCGTGGCCCAGTGAGCCCAGCAGGTCGGCCGTGGCCAGCACGGCCTTGCGGGTGTCCTCGTCGGTCGGCTTGCCGGTGATCGAGTCGATGATCAACCCGACCTTGAGGCGCCGGTCGGACGGGCCTTCGACGAGCCCGAGGGGCTTGAGGCCGGTCGCGGGACGATAGGCCTGCGTCGCAGCCATGAAGTGAGCCGTGTCGCGGACCGTACGGGTGACGACTCCGTTGGAGATGATGTCGACCGGCAGCTTGGCCGCCTCCGCAGCGGGTACTACGCGGCCTCGAGTGGGCTTGAGGCCGACGAGGCCGCACGCGGCGGCGGGAATGCGGATCGAGCCGCCGCCGTCGTTGGCATGGGCGATGGGCACGACCCCCGCGGCGACCAGTGCGGCGGCACCGCCTGAGGACGCCCCGGCGGAGTAGCCGGTGTTCCACGGATTGCGGGTCGGCGGCAGCGTGGCGTACTCGGTGGTGGCATTGAAGCCGAACTCGGGCATCGTCGACTTGCCCAGGACCGTGAAGCCGGCGGACAGGAACTGGTCGGTGAACGGCGCGTGTGCCGTGGCGGGGCGAGCCTTGACCGCGAGCGAGCCCTGGTCCGACGGCAGACCGGCGAAGTCCGTGTTGTCCTTGACGAACGTCGGCACGCCCGCGAAGACTCCCTCGGCGGGCCGCTCGGACGAGGCGAGCCCGCGCTCGAAGTCGGGGTGCTGGATCGCGTTGAGCTCGGGATTCACCCGCTCGGCGCGGGCGATGGCTGCCTCGGCAGCCTCACGGGCGCTGATGGTTCCCGCGGCAACAGCAGCGGCGACCCCGACAGTGTCGAGGTCGCCGAGTGCGTCGTCACCGAAGGCGTGGACGCGAATGCTTTTCTCGTTGGTCACGAGATGACTCTAGAGTCACATCGCAACCGTGAGCCAGCGGTCTAGCGAGAGACCTTGCCGGCCTTGATGCACGACGTGCACACGTTGAGGTGCTTGGGGGTGCCCTCCACCACGGCGCGGACGCGCTGGATGTTGGGGTTGAAACGACGCTTGGTGCGTCGGTGCGAGAAGGAGACGTTGTGGCCGAAGCCAGGTCCCTTGGCGCACACGTCACAGACCGCAGCCACGGCGAACTCCTGAATGTTGAGACAACTTGGATGAATGGGGCCGTCACCGCGACCTGACGGTGCGACGACAACCGCTCAAGAATAGCCGAAGACCCGACGCTGACGCGAATCAGCCCGGACGCTCCCGTCGATCCACGGTGCCGACCGATAGCCTCGCCCCATGGGCCTCACCCTCAATCCCACGGCGTTCCGTGCGTGGACACAGCTGTGTGCCGGGGCCCTGTCGTCGGCTCGCGCGGAGATCGACGCCCTCAATGTGTTCCCGGTGCCCGACAGCGACACCGGGACCAACGCCTATCTGACGTTCGCCTCAGGCGCCGACGCCGTCGCGGGGATGGGCACCGACGTCCCGTTCGCCGGCCTCGTCAAGGCGTACGTCGACGGGCTGCTGACCGGCGCCAAGGGCAACACCGGCGTGATCTTGTCCCAGCTCGTCCGTGCGTGCTTCCGCGACCTCGACCTCGAGGGCGGCGACGTCACCGCCGAAGACGTCGCGAAGTCGTTCGTCGCCGCCTCCGATGCCGCCTGGGCCGCTGTCGGGGCACCCGTCGAGGGCACGATCCTGTCCGTGGCCAAGGCAGCGGCCGTCGGAGCGACCGAGTCGGCCGCAGCCGGGGTCGACGGACGTACGGTCTTCGGCGAAGCGGCACGTGCCGCACGTGAGGCCCTGGCCCGTACGCCCGAGCAGATGCCGTTGCTGGCGCGCGCGGGTGTCGTCGACGCCGGCGGTCGGGCGCTCGTCGTCGTGCTGGACGCCACCGAGCAGGCACTCACCGGTCGCATCCCCAAGCCTGCCGCGAGCACCATCCCGGTGCCGGCCGTGGGCGCCGGCGACGACCTGAGCGCCGACGGCCCGTCGTACGAGGTCATGTATCTCCTGGAGGCCGACGACGACCGCATCGCCGGGCTGCGGGCAGCGCTGCTGCCGCTCGGCGACTCGCTCGTCGTGGTGGGCGGCGACCGGCTGTGGAACGTCCACGTGCACGTCGACGACGTCGGCGCCGCGATCGAGGCCGGCATCGACGTCGGCCGGCCCTATCGCATCGCCGTCACCCACTTCGCCGACCAGATGGCGCAGTCGCCTCGCAGCGGCCGCGTCGTGATCGCCGCGACGACCGGTGAGGGCCTCACGGCGCTGTGCGGCGAGGCGGGCGCGATGACGCTGGAGTTCACCCGTGACCGCCCGCTCACGATCGCCGAGATGAGCGCGTCGCTGCGTGATGCCGGCGCCGACGAGGTCATCGTGCTGCCCAACAACCAGCGGTACGTCCGCCAGTTCGAGGCGGCCGCGCAGGCCGCCCGGCAGGACGGCATCCGTGTCGCGGTCATCCCGACGCACGCGCAGGTGCAGGGGCTGGCCGCGCTCGCGGTGCACGATCCCGGCCTCGGCTTCGACGAGGTCGTCGTGGCGATGTCGAGCGCCGCCGCCCACACACAGCACGGCGCCGTCACGATCGCGACCGAGCCGGGCATGACGATGGTCGGGCCGTGCGACGTGGGCGATGTGCTCGGCGTCGTCGCGGGCGACTTCGCGGTCGTCGGGCAGGACATCCTCGCGGTGGCGTACGAGGTCATCGACCGCATCCTGTCACCGGCCGGTGAGATGCTGACCGTCGTGATGGGTGAGGGCGCGGAGGGGCTGATCGAGCAGTCGATCTCCGAATACCTCCGCACGCTGCGCCCCGACGTCGACCTCGTGGTCTACGACGGCGGCCAGGAGAACTACCCGCTGTTCATCGCGGTGGAGTGATGGTCGAGCTCTCGACCAAGCTGGTCAACGTGATCGGCGACAAGACCACCAAGCCGCTCACCAAGGCATTCGACATGGTCGTCGTCGAGGACCTCCTGCGGCACTACCCGCGGCGCTACGCCGAGCTCGGCAAGCTCACGGACCTCTCCAAGCTCGAGGTCGGCCAGCACGTCACGATCATGGCCCGGGTGGCCTCGGCCAAGAACTACTCGTTCGGCCCGGGCGGTCGCCGCACGCGCACCGAGGTCGTCGTCTCGGACGGCACGGGCCATCTCACGCTGACGTTCTTCCAGCAGGCGTGGCGGCTCAAGACCATGGAGCCGGAGTCGTTGGGCCTCGCCGCCGGTGTCGTCACGATGTTCAACGGCAAGCTCCAGCTCACGCACCCGGACTGGGAGCCACTGGAGGAGTCGGCGGACCTCTTGGACAGCTCGCGGCTGGGTCGTGGGGTCATCCCGATCTATCGCGCAACCGCCGCGATGCCCTCGTGGAAGATCGAGCACTGCGTCGGGATGTGCCTCGACGCGCTCGACCCGCTCGACGACCCGCTGCCAGAGGACGTACGCACGAGCCGTGGCTTCTTCGACCTCAAGGGCTCGCTCGAGGCGATTCACCGGCCGCGCAACGCCAAGGACTGGCAGGGCGCCCGTGACCGTTTCCGGTTCGAGGAGGCGTTCGTCGTGCAGACGATCTTCGCCCAGCGCCGCAACGCGCTCGAGCACGAGCGCGCGGCATCGCGCCCCGTGGTGCCCGGAGGGTTGCGTGAGCGCTTCGAGCAGCAGCTGCCGTTCGAGCTCACCGCCGGCCAGAAGACCGTCGTCGGGGAGATCTCGGCCGACCTCGGGCGTACGCACCCCATGCACCGGCTCCTGCAGGGCGAGGTCGGCTCCGGCAAGACCATCGTCGCGCTGCTGGCGATGCTGCAGGTCGTCGATGCCGGTGCGCAGACGGCGTTGCTGGCTCCGACCGAGGTCCTCGCCGCTCAGCACTATCGCGCCATCACCGCCATGCTCGGCGACCTGGCCAAGGGCGGCATGCTCGGCGGCGCCGACGGTGCCACCCGCGTACGCCTGTTGACCGGCTCGCAGGGCGCCAAGGCACGCAAGGAGTCGCTGCTCGATGCCGCGTCAGGCGAGGCCGGCATCGTCATCGGCACCCACGCCCTGATCCAGGACCACGTGCAGTTCGCCGAGCTGGGCCTGCTGGTCGTCGATGAGCAGCACCGCTTCGGTGTCGAGCAGCGCGCGGCACTCGTCGACCGCGCCGAGGTCACGCCGCACGTGCTGGTCATGACCGCCACGCCGATCCCACGCACGCTCGCGATGTCGGTGTTCGGCGACCTCGAGGTCTCGACACTGCGCGAGCTGCCCGCCGGTCGCCAGCCGATCCAGACGACCGTCGTGCCCTACAACGAACGGCCGCAGTGGCTCGAACGCGGCTGGGAGCGCGTACGCGAGGAGGTCGGCCGCGGCCGTCAGGCGTACGTCGTGGTCTCGCGCATCGGAGAGGGCGACGATGGCGGCGAGAAGGACACGACATCGCTGCTCGAGCTGCGTGAGGAGCTCGAGGGCGGTGCGCTTCATGGCTTGCGGCTCGGCAGCCTGCACGGCCGCATGGCACCTGACGAGAAGGACGCGACGATGAACGCGTTCGCGCGCGGCGAGATCGAGGTGCTCGTCGCGACGACTGTCGTCGAGGTCGGCGTCGACGTGCCCAACGCGACGGTCATGGTCGTCATGGATGCCGACCGGTTCGGCATGTCCCAGCTGCACCAGCTGCGCGGCCGGGTCGGTCGTGGTTCCGACGCCGGGCTGTGCCTGCTGGTCACCGCGTCTGAGGTCGACTCGCCGGCTCGCGAGCGTCTCGACGCGGTGGCGTCGACGTCGGACGGGTTCGAGCTGTCGCGCCTCGACGTCGAGCTGCGGCGCGAGGGCGACGTCCTGGGCGCGCGGCAGTCGGGTCTCCGGTCGAGCCTGCGACTCCTGTCAGTCGTCAAGGACGGTGAGGTCATCGAGGAGGCACGGCGCGTGGCGGACGCGATCGTCGAGGCCGATCCGAGGTTGGCGTCACATCCGGGCCTCGCCGCCGCAGTGCAGGAGCTCGAGCGGTCCGAGCAGGCCGACTACCTGGAGCGCACGTGACGCGCATCATCGCGGGAGCGTATGGCGGGCGGCGGATCCAGACCCCCAAGGGCGACGGCACGCGGCCGACCTCCGACCGGGTCCGCGAGGCGATGTTCTCCTCGCTCGAGTCCGAGCTCGGTGGGTTCGACGGTCTGCACGTCCTCGACCTGTTCGCCGGGTCCGGCGCACTGGGTCTCGAAGCGCTGTCGCGCGGTGCCGATCATGCGACGTTCGTCGAGTCCGACGCTCGAGCGGCCGCGGTCATCAAGGGCAACCTCCGCGACCTGGGTGCTGACGGCCAGGTCGTACGAACGAAGGCCGCTGCGTTCGTGGAGCATCCCGACGGCCCCCCGTTCGACCTGGTGTTCATCGACCCTCCCTACGACCTGGCCACCGACTCGGTGACGAGCCTGGTGCGACGTCTGCAGGAGCACAGCGCCGTTGGCGCCTTGTTCGTCGTCGAGCGGGCGACCCGTGATCCATTCACCTGGCCGGAGGGTGTCGAAGGTCTCCGTCACAAGAAGTACGGCGAGACGACCGTTTGGTACGGTCGCTGACATGACGAAGGTCGTGTGCCCAGGCTCGTTCGACCCCGTGACCAACGGTCATCTCGACATCATCGGGCGCGCGTCACGGCTGTTCGACGAGGTCGTCGTCGCGGTGCTCGTCAACGAGAGCAAGCGGGGCCTGTTCACGATCGACGAGAGGCTCGAGCTGCTCGACCGCGCCACGTCGCAGTTCCCCAACGTCTCGACGGCGTCGTTCAACGGCTTGCTCGTCGACTTCTGCAGCGACAACGGCATCTCGGCGATCGTCAAGGGCCTGCGCGCCGTCACCGACTTCGACTACGAGCTGCAGATGGCGCAGATGAACAGCAGCCTCACCGAGGTCGACACGCTGTTCATCCCGACGACACCGGAGTACTCCTTCCTGGCGTCGAGCCTGGTCAAGGAGGTCGCCAAGCACGGCGGCGACGTCTCCCGCCTCGTCCCCGACTTCGTCCTCACGGAGCTGAAGGCGAAGTACGCCTGACGCCCTGCGGATCGTGACGAAACTCGTCACGATCGGCTGGATGCTGACGAGGTCCGTCACAAAACGTGGGGTTCAGTCGGGGAGCTGGGGGACGGCCAGGTGCTCGCGCTTGCCGAGCTGGACCGCGCGACGCAGCGACTTCGTCCCGTACTTGTCGCGCACCGCGTCGATCGCGTCGTCGAGCTGCGCGCCGCTCGTGACGTCGAGCGGCAGCGCGAGCTGAGCCGGGTTGTCGTCGAGAGATCCCACCGAGACCCCGATCAGCGTGAGCCCGCGCTCCTCGATCGCCGCAGCGCGTGACGTCAGCAGCAGTCGGGCGACCTCGAGCACCGTCGTGTTGTGCGCCGTCGGGCGAGCCAACGTGTGCGAGCTCGTGGAGCGCGTGAAGTCACCGAACCGCAGCCGGATCGTCACGGTGCTGCCGGTACGCCCAGCGGCACGCATGCGGCCCGTCACGCGATCGACCAGCGTCAGCAGCGCCAGGTCGATCTCGTCGGGGGAGTGCGGGCCACGACCGATGGCGTGCTGGGCTCCCATCGATCCGCGCCGCTTGCCGACGACGACCGGACGCGGGTCGCGGTTGTGGGCGAGGGCGTAGAGGTGGTGGCCCGACCCGGGACCGAGCAGCTGCACGAGCTCGATCTCGTAGAGGTTCGCGACGTCGCCGACCGTGACGATGCGGGCGTCGCGGAGCTTCTGCGAGGTCACCTTGCCGACGCCCCAGAGCCGTTCGACCGGCAGCGCGTGAAGGAACTCGAGCTCCTTCTCGACCGGGACGACGAGCATGCCCTCGGGCTTGGACACGGCACTCGCGACCTTGGCGAGGTACTTGGTGCGGGCGACGCCGACCGAGATCGGCAGGCCGACCTTGGTGCGTACGTCCTGGCGCAGCTGCTCGGCGATCGACGACGGCAACCCGCGGATGCGCCGCAAGCCGCCGACCTCGAGGAACGCCTCGTCGATCGACAGCCCCTCGACGACCGGTGTCGTGTCGCGGAACACGTCGAACACGTCGCGGCTCGCCTGGGTGTAGGCGTGCATCCGCGGGGGCACGACGACCGCCTCGGGGCACAGCCTGAGCGCCTGTCGGCCACCCATGGCCGTACGGACGCCGCGTGCCTTGGCCTCATAGCTCGCCGCCAGCACGACGCCGCCACCCACGATGACCGGGCGCCCGCGCAGCGACGGGTCGTCGCGCTGCTCGACCGACGCGTAGAACGCGTCGAGGTCGGCGTGCAGGACGGTACCCTCGGTCATACCCGCATCGTGTCATTCAGCAGGGACAAACGGGCTGACCGATTGGCCTCGGCTGGGCCCGGCGGGTTACGATTCTCTTCGGCCTGTTCGCAGGTTGAAGTTTTGTCGTGCACTTGGACAGATGGGCAAGCCGTGCTTTCGGGACCATTGGTTTTCGACACCCACGAGATGGGTCGCAAACCGGGCGCTGAACGCACGTACACCCTGACGGTCCCGGCGCCGGCAGACATGGGTTACGACGTCTACAGCGTGCCCGAGGATTCCCCGATGGAGATCGAGCTCCGGCTCGAGGCCATCATGGAAGGTGTTCTGGCAACAGGCACCATCTCGGCGCGTGCCGTGGGCGAGTGTGTGCGGTGCCTGGACCCGATCGACGAAGCTGTCGTGGTGGGATTCCAGGAGTTGTACCTCTACGAGGCACCTTCTGACCCAGAAGAGGCCGAAGAAGAGGAGTTTGTCCTCGAGGACGACCTGCTCGACCTCGAGACCGTCCTGCGGGACGCGGTGGTGCTCGCACTACCGCACAACCCGTTGTGTGGTCCGGAGTGTCCGGGATTGTGCCCCGAATGTGGAGCACGGCTCGCGGACGATCCAGATCACACACACGGTGAGGCGATCGACCCGAGGTGGGCATCGTTGAGCCAGCTGGCGGAGCAACCGGTCCCGCCAGCCGACCAGACAGGGTCGGACATCACGTCCGACGACAGCAAGGAGTAGATCGTGGCAGTCCCGAAGAGGAAGACATCGCGCAGCAACACGCGCCATCGTCGTGCACAGTGGAAGACCACCAAGACCGCGATCGTCGACTGCGCGAACCCCGCGTGCGACTCGAAGGTGCAGCCGCACCACGCGTGCACCAAGTGCGGACAGTACGGAGCTCGCGGCGAGCGTCGCCAGGTCCTCTGATCTCTGCAGCACTCAATGCTGATGGGCTCCGGCAGGTTCTCGGTGTGGAGGACCTGGATGCGGGGCTCCTTCAGCATGCCCTGACACATCGCTCGTACGCGTACGAGAACGGTGGAGTCCCCAACAACGAGCGCCTCGAGTTCCTCGGCGACTCGGTCCTGGGGCTCGTCGTCACCGACACGCTCTTCACCGAGCACCCCGAGCTCCCCGAGGGCCAGCTCGCCAAGCTCCGCGCCGCCGTCGTCAGCGCCAAGGCCCTCGCCGAGGTGGCGCGCACCCTCGGCATCGGTGACCACGTACGCCTCGGGCGTGGCGAGGAAGCCACCGGAGGTCGTGACAAGGCCTCGATCCTGTCCGACACGGTGGAGGCGCTTCTCGGTGCGATCTACGTCCAGTTCGGCATCGAACGCTCCGCCGAGGTCATCCACCGCATCTTCGACCCGGTGATCGCCGTGGCCGCCGAGCTCGGTGCGGGCCTCGACTGGAAGACGTCCCTGCAGGAGATCGCCGCCAACAACGACCTCGGTGTGCCGCACTACGTGCTCGAGGGCACCGGCCCCGACCACGACAAGTCGTTCACGGCCGAGGTGCACGTCGGTGAACGGGTCTTCGGTGGCGGCAGCGGTCGCTCCAAGAAGGAGGCCGAGCAGATGGTCGCCGAGATCGCCTGGCGGTCCATCAACGCCGGCCTCGAGAGTTCTGTCGCCGACCACGTCTAGGCTCTGACCCGTGCCCGAGCTGCCCGAGGTCGAAGTCGTCCGCCTCGGCATCGCCGAGCACGTCGTCGGCCGCACGATCACCCGCGTCGTCGTCCACGACGTACGTTCCGTGCGCCGTCACCTGCCCGGCGCACGCGACTTCACCGACCGGCTCCAGGGCCGCACGGTCGTCGGCGCCGCACGGCGTGGCAAGTACCTCTGGATGCAGCTCGACCATGGTGACGCCGTGCTGTGCCACCTCGGCATGAGCGGCCAGTTTCTCATCTCCGAAGCCGATGCTCCGCCGCCCCGGCACCTGCGCATCGCCCTGACCCTCGACGACGGACGCGAGCTGCGCTTCGCCGACCAGCGCATCTTCGGCGGGATGTCGTTCAGCGAGGACGGCGCCGAGCTGCCGCCCGAGATCGCCCACATCGCCCGCGACCCGCTCGACCCGCTGTTCGACGCCGCCGAGTTCGCCGCGCGGCTGCGCAAGCGCGAGACCGGCGTCAAGCGGGCGATCCTCGACCAGACCTTGATCTCCGGTGTCGGCAACATCTACGCCGACGAGTCGCTCTGGCGCACGCCGCTGCACTACGCCCGCAACACCCGGCACCTGCGCTCCCGCGAGGTCGAAGGACTGCTCGTGCACATCGGCGAGGTGATGCTCGAGGCCTTGGCGCAGGGTGGCACGTCGTTCGACACGCTCTACGTCAACGTCAACGGCAACAGCGGCTACTTCGAGAGGTCCCTGCAGGCATATGGGCAGGAAGGCAAGCCGTGCCAGCGCTGTGGCACGGCGATCCGCCGCGACGCGTTCATGAACCGCTCGTCCTACTGGTGCCCCACGTGCCAGCCGAGGCCCCGCAACGGCAAGTTCTAAGTACGCTGTGCAGCGTGACCGTCACGTTGCAACCGATGTCTCCTGAGCGCTACGTCTCGTGGAACGCGCGACTGATCACCGAGTTCGCCAAGGAGAAGGTCGACTCCGGCAACTGGCCGGCTGAAGGGGCCCTCGAGCGCTCAGCCAGCGAGAACGCCGCAGATCTGCCACAAGGCCTCGACACGCCCGGCCATGACATCTTCGTGGCACTCTCCGACGGTGAGGAGGTCGGCGTCCTGTGGCTGTTCACCGATCCTGCGCTGTCGGTCCGCACCACAATGATCTACGACATCGAGATCGGTGAAGCACACCGTGGCAAGGGCCTCGGTCGCGAGCTCCTCACGGCTGCCGAGGAATGGTGCGCCGACCACAGCGTCGGCGTCCTCAAGCTTCACGTGTTCGCCAACAACACCGCCGCCGTCAGCTTGTACGAGTCGGCCGGCTTCGAGGCGACCAACATCAACATGGCCAAGCAGATCCGATGACCGACGCACCCTACGGCGACGAGGCCCGCGCCCGCTTCGTCGACGAGCCGCCCAAACGCTCTGGACGTACGCCTTTCGAGCGCGACCGGGCCCGAGTGGTCCACTCCGCCGCGCTGCGCCGGCTCTCGGCCAAGACGCAGGTCATGGGGGCCGGGTTCGACGACTTCGTGCGCAACCGCCTGACCCACACGCTCGAGGTGGCCCAGGTCGCGCGCGAGCTCGGCAAGGCCCTCGGCTGTGACCCCGACATCGTCGACTCGGCCGCGTTGGCGCACGACCTGGGGCATCCGCCGTTCGGCCACAACGGCGAGACGGCCCTCGACGAGGCCGCGGAGTCGTGCGGCGGCTTCGAGGGCAACGCGCAGACCTTGCGCATCCTCAGCCGGCTCGAGTCCAAGGCATTCGCCGCCGACGGCTCCAGCGTGGGCCTCAACCTGACCCGGGCGACGCTCTCGGCGTGCGTGAAGTACCCGTGGCTCCGTGGCGAGGCGCCGGATGCCAGTGGCAAGTTCGGCGCGTACGCCGATGACGTGGCGGTCTTCGCGTGGCTCCGCGACGGTGCACCCGCGATGCGCCGGCCGATCGAGGCGCAGGTCATGGACCTCGCGGACGACATCGCCTACTCGGTGCATGACGTCGAGGACGGGGTCGTCGGCGGCTGGTTCGTGCTGCGGTCCGGCGAGCTCGACCGCGAGGCGATTCATGGCGTCGCGCGCGACTGGTACGACTCCGGGGCCACGGACGACCGTCTCGACGCGGCACTCGGCCGCTTGCAGGAGATGCCGGAGTGGCCGACGACGCCGTTCGACGGCAGCCGCGCTGCCCGCGCCGTCCTCAAGAGCCTGACGAGCGCGCTGATCGGGCGCTTCGCCCACGCCGCCGAGCTCGCGACCGTCGAGGCATGGGGCGGCGGGCCGCTCATACGCTTCGCCGCTGACCTCGAGGTGCCGGAGGACACCCGCGACGAGATCACGGTGCTGAAGTCGATCGCGGCACACTACGTCATGCGATCGGACGATCGAGCCGGTCCGCTCAGCCGCCAGCGCGAGCTGCTGCTGGCGCTCGTCGAGGTGCTCGACAAGTCCGACGGTGAGGAGCTCGAGGCCGAGTTCGCGCTCGACTTCGCCCATGCCACCGACGACGCGGCCAGGCGCAGGGTCGTCATCGACCAGGTCGCGAGCCTCACCGACGCGTCAGCACGTACGTGGGCCCTCCGCCTGCTCAACTGAGGTCGGTCAGCGGCCGACGGTCCTGAAGTCGACGTAGTGCAGGTAGTGGTCCGACAAGGTGTTGCTGACCACCTGGGAGTACGCGTCGATGGTCGCGTTGTGCCGGAACAGGTCGACGTCGATCGGCTTGCCTCGCCGCTTCGGCCCCCACTTCGTCGCCGTCATGAGCCCGTAGTTGGTCCGTTTGGGCGCGTGCTTGCCCGCGGACATCCAGTTGAACTCCTCGACGACGTCCTCGGCCGTCAACAGGTTGCCGTCGCCGGTGACGAATAGGTTGGACCACGGCACCTTGTGCTTGTTGGCCAGCGCGAGGGACCGGTGGAGGACCTCGGCAAGCTGTTGCCGCTGGACCGCGTGACCCTGGTTCTCGTTGTGGAACGACACGGCCATGCAGCGTGTGCCCTTGTAGGTGTACGCGGTCCAGGCCCACGGCTTGTCGTCGTCGTCCAGCTCGGTGCTGACGCGCTCAAGCCCCGACGCGATCTGTGAGCAGCCCTTGCCGAGGTAGATCTCGCGGCCCTTGCCGCCCCGGCTCATCCGGCGGTAGCCGCCCGGCCGGAGCGCCTTGTCCATGTCGTTCAGGCTGTGGATCTCCAGCTCCTGCAGGCAGATGACGTTGGGCTTGAGCGTCAGGATCTTGGCACCGATGCGCCTGGCCCTCCGTTCAGCGGTCGCGGCGCCGTGGCCCGCATGGTCGTACCCGGCACAGTTCATCGAGAGGCCGCGTTGAGGCACCATGAAGTGGTCGGTGGTCGCCACCATGGCCAGCGCCCTGATCGGTGTCGGTCCAGGTGCGCGAGCCAGCCGGAGCAGCGTCGTCGGGCCCGGGAAGCCGTCAGCGTTGTCCCCGATCCAGCCCTGCGCCTCCTGGAACAGCATCACTGCAGCGCGATCGACCTCGGTGAAGTGCGGGCCGGGCCCCAGTGCGTACGGGGAGGGGACGCCCAGCGTTGCGAGGTGCAGCACGAGCCGCTCGCCGAGCCAGGTCACGTGCGGGCCCCGCGCGTCGAGGAAGTATGCCGCGGGGTCCATCTTGTCGGTCGAGATCGAGCCGGGCCGGTCGGTGAGGGTGATGCCGTCGCCCGTC
The DNA here is from genome assembly GCF_001425755.1 of Aeromicrobium sp. Root344. GTDB lineage: Bacteria > Actinomycetota > Actinomycetes > Propionibacteriales > Nocardioidaceae > Aeromicrobium. The sequence goes on from NZ_LMDH01000001.1 coordinate 2,972,975, forward strand.
ACGACGATGTAGCCGAGGAGCTTCTTGGTCCACGCGTTCTCGACCGAACGGATCGACACCTTGCCGCGCCTGCCGTTGTGCGGCTGGTCGGTCGAGTACTCCTTGCCACTGCCGGCGCCGATCGCGACGTGGCCGGCCATACCGCCGACCGACTTCGCCTTGGGGCGCGGCGCGTGGAAGACCATGGCGCCCGCCGGGATCTTGCGGGGATCGGAGGTCTTCACGACCTCGCCGTGCTCGACGGCCGCGAGCCAGAAGTTGATGGCCCACTTCCTGCCGTTGCCGCCCCACCTGAAGGGGCCGGTCAGGCCGTAGATCTCCGCGACCTCGGCCAGGCACATGCCGACCTCGTTGCGGTGGCCGTCGAGGTGCTTCGCCCGCGCGAGCGCCTCCGACATCGTCCTTCGTGCGTACGTCACCATGAGAGCCTCCATGAGCCCCCCGGCGAATCCCTTGCCGTTCCAAGGAGAAGTGAAGATCACGCTACTCCTGCCGATGGCGCGTGTCAGAGAAATGACCGGCCTCCCGAGGCTGCGTGCCATGACCCGGCTCGGGCGTGGGTGGCGGCGACTAACATTCACCCCATGGCCGGACGCATCAAGGACGACGACATCCAGCTCGTCCGCGAACGCGCCCGCATCGACGAGATCGTCGAGCAGTACGTCACGCTCAAGAACGCCGGCGGTGGTGCACGCAAGGGGCTGTGCCCGTTCCACGACGAGAAGTCGCCGTCGTTCAACGTACGACCCGTGCAGGGTTTCTATCACTGCTTCGGGTGCGGCGCGTCGGGCGACGTCTACAAGTTCCTCATGGAGATCGAGGGACTGACGTTCGTCGAGGCCGTCGAGCGCCTGGCCGTCAAGGTCGGCATCACGCTGCACTACGAAGAGGGCGCCAGCACCGGGCCACGCCGTGACCCTCAGCAACGGCCCCGGCTGCTCGAGGCCCACCGCGAGGCCGGCGCGTTCTATGCCGCTGCTTTGCAGAGCTCGGCCGATGCCGAGGTCGGCCGTCAGTTCGTCAAGGACCGCGGGTTCGACCAGACCGTCGCCGAGAAGTTCGGCATGGGATTCGCGCCACGCGGGGGAGAGGCGCTCGTCGCGCATCTCAAGGCCAAGGGCTTCACCGACGACGAGCTGATGGTCGGAGGGCTCGCCGCTCGCGGCTCGCGCGGCCTCTACGACCGGTTCCGCGGTCGCCTGCTGTGGCCGATTCGCGAGATGACCGGCGAGATCATCGGCTTCGGTGCCCGCCGCATGTTCGACGACGACCGCGTCGAGGCCAAGTACCTCAACACGTCCGAGACGCCGATCTACAAGAAGAGTCAGGTGCTCTACGGCCTCGACCTCGCCCGCCGGTCGATCTCATCGTCGAGCCAGGCCGTCATCGTCGAGGGCTACACCGACGTCATGGCGTGCCACGAGGCCGGCGTCACGACCGCCGTGGCGACGTGTGGCACGGCATTCGGCGAGGACCACGCCCGAGTCATGCGCCGGCTCATGCTCGACGACCAGGCCTTCCACGGCGAGGTCATCTTCACGTTCGACGGCGACGAGGCCGGCCAGCGCGCAGCCCTCAAGACGTTCAGCGGCGACCAGCAGTTCGTGGCCCAGACCTACGTCGCCGTCGAGCCGCGCGGCATGGACCCGTGCGACCTGCGCCTGGCCGACGGCGATGCCGCGGTGCGCGAGCTCGTCGCGTCGCGCATACCGCTCTATCGCTTCGTCCTCGACAACATGCTCGGCAAGTACGACCTCGATCGCGGCGACCAGCGCGTCGACGCCGTGCGCGAGGCCGTCTCGCTGGCGTCCGCGATCCGCGACAAGTCCAAGGTCGACGAGCTGCTGCGCGAGATCGCCGGGCGGGTCGGCACCGACATCGAGCAGGTCCGTGCCGAGCACCGCAGACGTACGAGCGCGGGACCGGCCAAGGTCGCGCAGCCCGTGACGGGGGAGCCCGCTGCTCCAGCCGAGTCGCCCAGTCAGGCCGTCAGCTTCGGCGCTCCCCAGTTCTCCGACGAGCGCGAAGCGCTCAAGGCGATCGTGCAATACCCCCACCTCGCCCGTGAGCATGCCGACGAGCTCGACGACAACGACTTCACCCATTTCGTCTCCAAGTACCTCTGGAAGCACATCCAGGGCATGACCTGGCCCACCGGCCCCGACTCCAACTGGCTGCCCCGGCTCGCCGAGTCGGTGCAGGACGAGGACGCGCGACGTGTGCTCTCGGTCGCCGCCGTCGAGCCGATGCGGGCCCGCGAGAGCAACACCGCGGCCGTCGTGGCGTCCGTGATCCTCCGCCTGCAGATGCTGACATGTGGCCGCCGGATCACCGAGATCAAGTCCAAGCTGCAGCGCACCAACCCGATCGAGCAGGCCGAGCCCTACAACCGCATGTTCGGTGAGCTGATCGCCCTCGAGCAGCAGTTCCGCACCCTGCGTGACCGCTCGCTCGGCGGCGACATCCCCAGCTGACTCCCGTACGCCGCACGGTCCACAGGTCGCGGTCGCGCCACCGCCCGCCGCCGCTCCGTCGTCCGACGCTGGTCGCATGGACCGATTCGTACGCGAGCTGCTCTCGATCCCGCCGATGGACGCCGCCGAGGAGCTGGCGCTCGCCCGGCTGGCCCGTCGTGGAGATCGCAACGCCCGAGAGGCGCTCATCACGGCAGGGATGCGCTCGGTGGCCATGCGTGCGCGCCTGCGAGGACTCACTGGCGAAGAGCTCCGTGACGCGGTGCAGTCGGGAGCAATTGGCCTGATCCGCGCGATCGACCGGTTCGATCCCGACCGAGGTGCCCGACTGGCGACCTACGCCTGGCACTGGATCGGCGCGGCGATGACGGTCCAGCACCGTCCCGAGCAGCCGCTCGGCGACGAGGATCGCCCGGCCCCGCAGGCCGAATCCGCTGATCCAGATCTGCTCGACGGCATGCCGGACGAGCTCGCCGACGTCCTGCGTCTGCGCTTCGGTCTGGGCGATCCGCTGGCCGTCCCGATGCCGCGGCGGATCGTCGGCGAACGCCTCGGCCTGACCGTCGCCCAGGTCCGCAACGTCGAGGCCAAGGCGATGCGACAACTCCGCGGGCGGCTTGCTAAAGTAGTTGACCGTGCTCCTTCGCAAGAGGAGCCGATCCCCCATAGCTCAATTGGCAGAGCATTCGACTGTTAATCGGAGGGTTCTTGGTTCGAGTCCAAGTGGGGGAGCATCACCCGAACGGCGCCGATCTCGGCGCCGTTTCGTGGTTTCTGGGCACCCTCATTCGCCCCAGGTCATCGAGAACACCTCGAACGGCGTCGCGTGCGTGGCACCGAGGCGTGAGCCGGTGGGTCGCGACATGCCTTCGAGCATCTCGGCCGGGTCGAAGTTCTCCCACCCGAGGCCGTCGATGTACGCCTTGTGGGCCTTGAGCGACTCGACGCCGCGGTCGAACGTGTCGGTCGTGTCGACACCGTGCTTGGCGTCAGGGGAGCCGGCCGCCCACACCTGCGTGACACCACCCCACGGCTCGAGGCCGTCGACGAGCTGCTCGGGAAAGATCCACCGGTTGCCTGCGTCGCCGGCGGAGTTGAGCGCCGCGCGGCCCACCGCCATGTGATCGGGCTGGTTGGGCATCGAGCCGCCCCAGGTCTCGCGGAAGTTGTTGGTGATGATGATCTCCGGCCGGTGCCGGCGCACGACCTCCGTGATCGCCCGGCGCAGCGCCACGCCGTACTCGATGGTCCCGTCAGGGAGTCCGAGGAACTCGACCTCGTCGACACCGACAATCTTGCCCGAGGCGATCTGCTCGGCGATGCGGATCTCGCGACACTCGTCAGGCGCGATGCCGTCGATGCCCGCCTCGCCGCTGGTCACCATGCAGTAGGCGACGGTCTTGCCTGCGTCGGTCCAGCGTGCGATCGCAGCCGCGGCGCCGAACTCGACATCATCGGGGTGCGCGACGACCACGAGGGCGCGTTCCCAGTCCTCACTGACGGGCTCGAGTGGTGTGGGTTCCATACGGTTAGGCTAAGCCCGCATTCCCAAGGGGAGGTAGCTCAGCTGGTTAGAGCAGGGGACTCATAATCCCTGGGTCGCGGGTTCGAGCCCCGCCCTCCCTACGACGAGCCGCTCACATGCCTTCGGACAGGGCGAGGATGTTGCCCTCGGAGTCCTTGAACCAGGCAGCGCGACCGTCATCGCTGTCCAGGACGCCGTTCTCGGTCGTGAAGCCCGGGAAGTCGTAGTCCTCGAAGACGACGCCCCGGCCGCGGAGCTCGGCCATCTCGGCGTCGAGGTCCTGGGTGGCCCAGTTCATCGCGGTGTTCTGCGCCGTGCCGGCGAACTGCGTCTCGTAGAGCAGGAACTTCGTGCCGCCCGCACCTTCATAGATCAACCCTTCGCCGACCTCCTGCGCGGGCTCGAGGCCCAGCTTGTCGCGGTAGAACTCCCGTGCCCGGCCGAGATCCGAAGCGGGGACGACTGCGTAGATTTCCAGATCGCTCAACATGACTTCTTCCTCTGCTTGTACCCCGCAATCGACCGTACGCCGGTCGCACGGCGAAGGCGATAGCCCGGTGTGCCCAGCCGATGCGACACAATCGGGGCATGCGCGACGCAGTGATCTTCGACATGGACGGCACGCTGTGTGACACGACGACGATCGAGCACCACATCACAGGACCCGACAAGGACTTCCACGCCTTCCATGCGGCGTCTGCGGGGTGTCCACCGCGGCCCAAGGTCGTCAAGGCCGCCCGGGCCGAGCACGACAAGGGCCGCGCCATCCTCGTGGTGACGTCTCGCGAGTTCATCTGGCGCGACCTGACGCTCGACTGGCTCGTCGAGCACGGCATCCCGTACGACGCGCTCTACATGCGGATCGTCGGCGACTACCGCAAGGACGTGGTGATCAAGAAGGAGATCCTCGCGCAGATCGCTGACGACGGGTTCACGGTGCTGGAGGCCTGGGACGACAAGCCCGCCGTGATCGAGCTGTGGCGGGACAACGGCATCGCCGTGCACGTCGTCGACTGAGTCAGCCGCGCCGGCGCTCCACGTCGGCGACGATCTCGGCGGCGATGAGCCGCAGCTTGACGTTGCGGTGCTGCGACAGGCGGGTCAGGAACGCGAAGGCCCGCTCGTCGTTGAGCTCGTAGCGCTCCATGATGATGCCGACTGCCTGGCCGATCGTCGTCCGTGTGCGGAGCGCGTCGTTGAGGTCGGCGATCTCCCGCGCGTAGCCGATCGCGATGGCCGCCTGGTGGGAGAACAGGTCGGCGATCGTGGAGAAGTCCTCGAACGCCCCTGGCCGGTGTGAGTAGATGTTGAGCGCGCCCTGCGAGGTCGGCGCGTCGAACAGTCGGAGCCCGGCCTGCGCGCGGATGCCCTTGTCGACGACGTACGGGCCGTACTCCGGGAATCGCGTGTCGGTCGCGAGATCGGGCGAGATGACGTGTGCCGTCTCGACGGCCGCCTCGTAGCACGGGCCCTCTCTGAGCTCGTACTGCTTGCCATCGAGGTCGAGGACGAGCTCGGCCGTCGGCGCCACCGTGTCGATGGACTCGTCGGCGTGCTTGACCGTGATCGAGGCGTAGTCGACATCGGGCAGGACCTCGACCGCAGCCGTGGTGATCGCGTGCAGGGTCGCGTCGAAGTCGCCGGGCTTGAGCGCCTCGGCGAGGCGACGGATGCTGTCGTGCAGTGCTTCGTCCACGAGCACTACCTACCCGGTTCGTCCGGGGTCAACCGCAGGCGTCAGAGCCCGAAGGTGTCGCGCTGGTCCTTGGGCACGAGCTCGAGGAACTCGGGGTGGTCGCGGATGACCTTGGGCACGAACGGACAGTAGGGGAGCGCCGTGCCGCCGCGCGCGGCGATCTCGGCGAGCGCGCCGCGCACCAGCTCGGTGCCGAGACCGCGGCCCTCGAACTCGGTGTAGATCCGGGTGTGCGGGAGGGCGTACTCGTCGCCGTCCTTGCGGTAGTCGAGGAATCCGGCGAGCTCGCCGTCGACCGTGATCTCGAACCTCGACGAGGCGGGATTGTCCGCCACTGTGGTCGTCATCCGACATTCCCTTCGGCTGAGATGTTGTCCGTACAGGAGAACATGCGTCACAATGGTCTCAGGTGCTCCCAAGACGCTGGGGAAGGCGACACTAGGGAGGCACCGATGAATATGTCTTCGCCGACCACCCCGACCCGGGGTGTTCTTTTCGTGCACTCTGCTCCGTCTGCGCTGTGCGCGCACGTCGAGTGGGCTGCTGCCGGCGTGCTCGGCGGCACTCCCGACCTCGCTTGGGTGCCGCAGGCCGCTGAGCCCGGCACCTACCGTGCCGAGCTGTCGTGGCAGGCCGCTGCGGGTACGGCCGCCGCGATCGCGTCCGCCCTGCGGGGGTGGGACAAGCTGCGGTTCGAGGTCACCGAGGAGCCCACGGCGTCGACCGAGGGAGCGCGCTACTCCTACACGCCGTCGTTGGGCATCTTCCACGCCATGGCCGGACTGCATGGCGACATCCTGATCCCCGAGGACCGCATCAAGGCGTTCCGGGTCAAGGTGGCCCTCGGTGAGGTCGACATGGACACGGCGCTCGACGGTCTGCTGGGGACCGCCTGGGACGCCGAGCTGGAACCGTTCCGGCACGCCGGCGACGGTGCGCCGGTGCGCTGGCTGCACCAGGTGATCTAGGGCTTCGACAGCCTCAACCGGCAGCTAGCCGATCTGCACGGTGACCGCAGGCGTTGACTCGTCGGTCTTCTTGTTGAGCAGGCGGAACTGGCGATCGCCCGAGCGCGATGTGTAGAGCTCGGTCTTGAAGCGGCCGCCGCCCTTGGTCGTCGTCTCGATCGGGAAGTCGTCCCAGTCGCTGCCCTCGTCCTTGACCTGGACCTGGAGCTCGGCACCCGCGCCGACTGCGGGGAACGTGCCCTCGATGACGAACCGCTCGCCGGGCGCGACCTGGGACTTCGAGGCACTGATCGTGGGCTCCGGCTCGTCCGGGTTGGCCTCGGTCGTCTGGGTCGGCTCCGGCTCGGGCGTGGTGGTGGGAGTCGTCGAGGGGGCGGTCGTCGGGTTGCTGATCGGCGCGAGGTTGACCGAGCCGAGGCCCGTGGCGTCGATCAGAGCAGAACCACCGAAACCGAGGATCGCGCCCAACGCCGCACCGACCACCGCGAACCAGATGACCAACCGCTCCGCGAGGCGCCGACGGCGCACCTGCTCCTCGTCGCGCACGGGCGGTGCGGGGGACTCCAGGGTCGTGGGCACGCGGCCGCTCCTGTCGGGGGGCGTCGACCCGTCGTGGTCCACGACCGCATCGATCGCGTCCTGGACGGTCACCAGGCTGTCGACCGTGTCGTCGGACAGGTAGAGGTCGAATCGCCGCCCGAGCTCGTCGGCCAGCTCGACGATCGTGAGCGAGTCGGTGCCGAGCTCCTTGAGCCCGGCCTGCGGCACGACCGCCTCGGCGGGACACCCGACCAGGCGGACGAGGATGTCCGTGAGCTGTTCGTGGACTGCTGAGGGTGACGGCACGCGTCGAGTCTAACGAGCGGTGTGAGCGTTCCCGCACACCACGCAGGGCCAGCCCAACGCCCTCGACACGACAGCCCTAGGATGTCGGGATGGAAAGCGTCGAGGACGTCCAGTACCTGGTGGTGCATGGCTACCGGCGCGCATTCCGCATCTCCGGGTCGGGCCCTGCGCTGCTCCTGCTGCACGGCCTCGCCTGCGACTCGTCGACGTGGGTCGACGTCATCCCGACGCTGTCTGAGCACTTCACCGTCATCGCTCCCGACCTCCTGGGACACGGCGAGTCGGACAAGCCTGACGCCGACTACTCGCTGGGCGGCTACGCCAACGGCATGCGCGACCTGCTGACGGTGCTGGGCATCGACAAGGTCACCGTCGTGGGGCACAGCTTCGGCGGCGGTGTCGCGATGCAGTTCGCCTACCAGTTCCCCGATCGCACAGAGCGGGTCGTGCTCGTGTCGACCGGCGGGCTCGGCAAGGAGGTCACGCCGCTCATCCGCTTCCTCACGGTTCCCGGCAGCAGTGCGGCGCTCGCCGCGGCGACGTTCCGGCCGTGGCGCCCCCTGGTTGCGGGCGGCATGCGGGCGCTGTCCCGGACGCCGCTCACCGCGACGCGCGATCTCGACGAGGTCGCCCGCATCTACGAGTCGCTGGCCGACCGGGCCACCCGTCGTGCCGTCCAGCGCGTGACGAGCCACGTCCTGAACTGGAAGGGCCAGTTCGTGACGATGACCGATCGGAGCTATCTCGCCCGGCTCATGCCCGTGCTGGTCGTCTGGGGCAGCGACGACATGGTGATCCCGTCCAAGCATGCCGACTTCGCACCGACCCAGGTCTCCGATGTCCACGTGCTCAACGATGCCGGGCACTTCCCGCACAAGGACCACCCCGAGGCGTTCTGCGACCTCGTGACCGCGTTCATCGCTGCCAACGAGCCCGCGCACTACCACCGCGGACGTTGGCGCGCGCTGCTGCGCCGCGGCGACCAATACGCCCTCGAGAGCGTGCCGGCGGCCGTCGACCACGGCGTCGAACCGGCGATCAGCTAGAGACGGCCGGCCGAGGCTCGCCCACGGGGTTGGCCTCGAGCAAGGCCGCTTCCTTGCGGCGTTGTCGTTTGGTGTTGCCCGTCGCCCAGGCGCCGACCACCACCGCCGCCCAGCCGATGAAGGCACCGGCGATGTCGTCGGCGATGAAGTGCCAGCCGAAGTAGATCGTCGCGAGCACGACGAGTCCGAGATAGACCCAGGCAATCAGCTGGACGACCTTGCGCTGGTTGGTCGCGCGCAGGAACAGGGCCGCCGAGACGACGACCGAGACGTGCAGCGACGCGAAGCCGGCGATGCCGTAGGTGCTGCCGCCCGCTGGGTCCTCGTAGAACTTGGTGGCAGCTCTGAACAGGCTGCGTTGGAGCTGCGCCGCGCTGGTGTCGGGCAGGTCGGCGAACATCGACGGCTGGACGAACGCCGGACCGAACGTCGGGAAGATGTAGTAGCTCACCACGCCCAGCACCCAGTTGAGGCTCAGCGCCGTGGCGTACCAGGCGCCGAGCGAGAGATCCTTGCCCCACACGAGGAATGCGCCAAGGGTCAGCGGGATCAGCGGGAGGTAGGCCACGTAGATGACCGAGAGCACCTGGGCGGCGAAACCCGTGCCGAGCAGGTCGTGCAGCACGGGCGCCGGGTTGTGGTTGAAGAACAGGAAGTAGTCGATGTCGAGCATCTGCTTGTCGAAGTGCACGCCCTCGCGGGCCAGCGGCAGGTCGCTCTTGAGGTTGCGGTAGCTGACGTAGCAGATGTAGAACGACACCAGCCCGAGCACGATGTAGAGGACCCGCTTCCAGGTCCACTCGTCGCGGATGATGTCCATGAACAGGAACAGCCGCGGACGCGTCTCGAGCGCGCGCAGGGGTGCGAGGTCGGCAGGGACGCGGTTGGCCTCGAAGCGCCGCGCGGCGACGAGCCGGTCGGCACCGTTCGTCGTGAGCCACAGCGGGATGAGCAGGACGCCGAGCCAGGCCCAGTCGCCGATGTAGGGATGGGCGTAGTCGGCGACGGCCCGCACGGCCAGCAGCGGCAGCACGATGCGCAGCGTCTGGCGGGCCAGGGCGCGACGCCAGGAGATCGGGCGCAGCGTGGACTCGTCGAGCACGACGATCTCGGTCAGTCGCGAGATCGTCGTCATTCCCGTGGTCGTCTGGCTGCGCAGCTCCAGGGAAGCGAACGCGGCCACCACGGCCAGCGCCACGACGACGACCGAGATGCGGCCGATGGCCGAGCCACCTGCCGCGCTCCAGCCGATCGACGCGATGCCGGCGACGAGACCCCAGAAGAACGTCGTGACGAGGGCGTCGAGCAGGCGGCTGGTGATCGGCGAGCTGTAGTCGAGCGAGCGGCGCCACTGCGGCGTCTCGGTGAACAACCGCCTCGAGCGGCGGAACGCCGGGGGAGCGATGCCCGCCGCGAAGAACAGCAGGCCGATCACCGGCAGGCGAATGTAGGCCGGACCGAGGAAACCGTCAGGGTCGCGCAACGGGACGTCGTACTTCTTCGAAGCCACGACCGCAGCCAGCCCCACGACAATCGAGAGACAGACCGCGAAATGGTAGGGCCGTTGACGCATGGTCGCCATCCTATTGGGCGACCCTGAGGGTTGCTTGTGAGGGTTTGTCTCGCTCCGCCTCAGGCGTCGCCGCCCACCTGCGGGACGTCGGCCACGGCCGTCGGATCGTCGATGCGGAACCGGTTGAAGGCCTCGCGGACGACCTCGGGTCGCACGGTGCCGCGCTGCGACAACGTCTGCAGGACCGACACGACGATCGACTCGGCGTCGACCTGGAACGTACGCCTGGCAGCGGCGCGCGTGTCGGCGAAGCCGAAGCCGTCCGTGCCGAGCGACTGCCACGGACCGGGCACCCAGCGGGCGATCTGGTCGGGCACCGCACGCATGTAGTCGCTGACCGCGACCGTCACGGCGGACGTGTCCATGAGCTTGACCGTGATGTAGGGCATCCGGCTGTACTCACCCGGGTGGTTGAGGTTCCACTTCTCGGCCGCGATCGCGTCACGGGCGAGCTCGTTCCACGACGTCACGGACCAGACATCGGCCTCGACCCCGTAGTCGGCGGCCAGGATCTCCTGAGCCTTGAGCGCCCACGGGACCGAGACACCCGACGCCATGATGCGCGCGGACGCTTCGCCGCCGGCGGCCTTGCGGTAGACGTAGGCGCCCTTGAGGATGCCCTCGACGTCGACGTCCTCCGGCTCGGCGGGCTGGTTGATCGCCTCGTTGTAGACGGTGAGGTAGAAGATGATGTCCTCGCCGTTGGGGAAGGTCTCGGTCGAGCCGTACATCCGCTCGAGTCCGTACTTCATGATGTGGCTGATCTCGAAGCCGTAGGCCGGGTCGTAGTGCACGACCGCGGGGTTGGTCTGCGCGATCAGCGGTGAGTGCCCGTCGGCGTGCTGCAGGCCCTCACCGGTCAGCGTCGTACGGCCGGCGGTGGCGCCGATCAGGAAGCCCCGAGCCAGCTGGTCGGCCATCGCCCAGATCGAGTCGGCGGTGCGCTGGAAGCCGAACATCGAGTAGAAGAGGTAGACCGGGATCATCGGCTCGCCGTGCGTGGAGTACGCGCTGCCGGCCGCGATCGCGGACGCCATGGCGCCGGCCTCGCTGATGCCCTCGTGCAGGAGCTGGCCCTGAGCCGACTCCTTGTAGGCGAGCAGCAGCTTGCGGTCGACCGACTCGTACGTCTGGCCGGCCGGGTTGTAGATCTTGGCCGACGGGAACATCGAGTCCATGCCGAACGTGCGGTACTCGTCGGGCGCGATCGGGACGATGCGGTGGCCGATCTCGGGATCCTTCATGAGATCGCGCAGCAGGCGTACGAACGCCATGGTGGTGGCGATCTGCTGCTTGCCCGAGCCCTTCTTGAGCTCGTCGTACATCTTGTCCTCCGGCAGCTTGACGCTGACCGGGTTGACGACGCGCTTGGGCAGCGATCCGCCGAGCGCCTCACGCCGGGCCCGCATGTACTGCATCTCCTCGCTGTCCTCGCCCGGGTGGTAGAACGGCGCGATGTCGCTGCCGTCGATCTGGGCGTCGGAGATCGGGATGTTGAGGCGGTCGCGGAAGCCCTTGAGGTCGTCCTTGGTGAGCTTCTTCATCTGGTGCGTCGCGTTGCGGCCGGCGAACGACTCCAACAGCCAGCCCTTGATGGTGTGCGCCAGGATCACCGTCGGCTGGCCCGTGTGCTTCTGGGCGGCGTCGAACGCGGCGTAGACTTTGCGGTAGTCGTGGCCGCCGCGGGGGAGGCGCTCGATCTCCTCGTCGGACAGGTGCTCGACCATCTTGCGCAGGCGCGGGTCGGGCCCGAAGAAGTTCTCGCGGTTGTAGGCGCCGGACTCGACGGACAGGGTCTGGAACTCACCGTCGGGTGTGCGGTTCATCTGGTTGACCAGGACGCCGTCGGTGTCGCGGGCGAGCAGGTCGTCCCACTCACGGCCCCAGACGACCTTGATGACGTTCCAGCCGGCACCACGGAACGTGGACTCGAGCTCCTGGATGATCTTGCCGTTGCCGCGTACGGGGCCGTCGAGCTGCTGCAGGTTGCAGTTGACGACGAACGTGAGGTTGTCGAGCTCCTCGCGGGCGGCGATGCCGATGGCACCGAGCGACTCCGGCTCGCCCATCTCGCCGTCGCCGAGGAACGTCCAGACGTGCTGCTGGCTCGTGTCCTTGATGCCGCGGTTGTGCAGGTAGCGGTTGAAGCGCGCCTGGTAGATCGAGTTGATCGCACCGAGACCCATCGAGACCGTGGGGAACTCCCAGTAGTCCGACATGAGGCGCGGGTGCGGGTAGGACGACAGGCCGTTGCCGGCGCCGTGCGAGTGCTCCTGGCGGAAGCGGTCGAGCTGCGTCTCGCTGAGGCCGCCCTCGAGGAACGACCGGGCGTAGATGCCGGGCGCCGCGTGGCCCTGGAAGTAGATCTGGTCACCGCCGCCGGGGTGGTTCTTGCCGCGGAAGAAGTGGTTGAAGCCGACCTCGTAGAGGCTGGCCGCCGACTGGTAGGACGCGATGTGTCCACCGACGCCCAGACCCGGACGGTTGGCCCGCGACACCATGACGGCGGCGTTCCAGCGGATGTAGGACCGGATGCGTCGCTCGATCGCCTCGTTGCCGGGGAACCACGGCTCACGCTCGGGCGGGATCGTGTTGATGAAGTCGGTGCTGCGCAAGGCAGGCACGCCGATGTTCTGCTCGCGAGCGCGCTCCAGGAGCTTGAGCATGACGTAGCGCGCGCGACTGCGTCCGCGGCTGTCGATCATCTCGTCGAGCGAGCTGACCCACTCGGAGGTCTCGTCCGGATCGATGTCGGGCAACTGGGTCGGCAGACCCTCGTGAATGACAGCGGGTCGTTCGGGGCCGGATTGCGGCATGGTTGCTCCCTAGAAGTCTTGTGGACGTGTCCATCATTCCACCCCGGGTTCGCTACTGTGTTAGCGGCAACAGTGCTGACGAACCTACTTTTCAGTAGGTTTTCCACGAACGTAGGGAGACATCGCGGTGGACGCGGGCAAGTTGGGCTTCGGTCCTGACACCGTCATCCAGGAGCTTGGCTGGGATGAGGACGTCGACGAGGAGCTCCGTGTCGAGATCGAGCGTGTCACCGGCAACAACCTGGTCGACGGGGACCACGGTGACGTCGTCGACGGCGTGATCGTCTGGTGGCGCGACAAGGACGGCGATCTGATCGACGCGCTGGTCGACTCGTTGCAGGATCTCGCCGAGGGCGGCTCGGTCTGGCTGTTCACCCCCAAGGTGGGCCGACCGGGGTACGTGCCCGGTGCCGACGTCGTGGAGGCTGCACCGATCGCTGGTCTGTCGACGACGACCACGGCCTCGGCGTCCGACGACTGGGCCTCGACCCGCCTGACGGCACACAAGCGCTGACGGGCGTGGGCGTCGAGGTCGGTTCGGCTGCGCCGGACTTCAGCCTCAAGAGCCAGCACGGCGAGGACGTCGCGCTGTCGTCGTTCCGCGGGTCGCGCCACGTCGTGCTCGTGTTCATCCCGTTCGCCTTCAGCGGCACCTGCACGAGCGAGCTCGGCGAGATCCGCGACCACCTCGACGCGTTCGCGGCCCGCGACACCCAGGTGCTCGCGGTCTCGTGCGACCACTTCTTCTCCAACCGAGCCTTCTCCGACAGCGAGGGTCTGACGTTTCCCGTCCTCAGCGACTTCTGGCCGCACGGCGAGGTCAGCCGGGCCTATGGCACGTTCAACGCCGAGGCCGGAGCACCCGAACGAGGCACGTACGTGATCGATTCCGAGGGGATCGTGAGGTGGAAGGTGCAGGTGGGAATCGGCGATCGACGCGACCTGTCCGAGGTGCTGTCCGCATTGGCCGAACTTTCCTGAATTCTTCCCAAATTACCTGCGGGTGAACCTGTCGATACGGTTTGATTGACCTGCCGCGGCTGCCAGGGACCCGAGACCTTGGCAGCCGCGGCTCTTGCATGTCCTCGCCGCCGATCGATGCGGACCGGGTGGCCGGCTTGCGGTATCGTTCCGCTGGTCCTGCGGGCGAATAGCTCAGTTGGTTAGAGCATCCGGTTTACACCCGGAAGGTCGGGGGTTCGAGTCCCTCTTCGCCCACATCGGCCACGACCCCGACTAGTCTTTGGTCGGGGTCGCGGCAGTTCCGTCCGCCACCGACGTGAGCCGAACGGAGTCTGCGTGGCAAGCGTGTACCGGCGTGGCAACGACTGGCTGGTCGGATCGCCCGAGCAGCCGTTCACCCGCCTGCGGGCCCGCGTCCAGGTCCTGCTGACGACGTTGCTGATCCTGACCAATGTCATCGGCGCCGGCATCGTGTTCGGCCTGACGTTCCTCATCACGCCGGGCGAGGGGCCGTCCAGCTCCTACCTGACGGCGTTGGCGATCGCGGTCCCGGTGTACGTCGTCGGGGCGGTGGTGATCGGCGCGAGCACGGTCACCGTGAGCGCCCTGCGAGCACTGCGCTGGGCGTTGGAGGAGCGCGAGCCGACCGACGCCGAGCGCCGTACGGCCTTGCGCCTGCCCTTGCGGCTCACCTTGATCCAGTCGCTGTTGTGGTTCGGCGGTGTGATCGTCTTCGGGACGCTCGCGATCGTCATCCAGCCGGGCGCTGCCGTCAGCGCGTTCTTCGCGGTCGGCATCGCCGGCGTCGTGGTCAGCGCGATCGCCTATCTCGTCACGGAGTTCGCGCTGCGGCCCGTCGCGGCACGGGCGCTGGCGGGCCGTTCGAGCACGGACCGGCTCGGCGCCGGCGTGCAGCGCCGCATGATCGTGTTCTGGAGCCTCGGCACGGGTGCCCCGGTGCTGGGCCTGGTCGTCGCGGCGTCCATCGCCCTGACGATCGACGATCCGAGCGTCACGCGCCTGTCGTGGGTGGTGGCTGGTCTGGCTGTCGTGATCCTGGTCTTCGGGCTGCTCGTGACGGTCCTCAATGCCCGCGCGGTCGTCGGACCCATCAAGGCCGTGCAGGCCGCGCTGACCAAGGTCGGCGAGGGCAACTTCGACGTCGAGGTGCGCGTCGACGACGGCACCGAGCTGGGCCTGCTGCAGTCAGGGTTCAACGAGATGGTGCAGGGCCTGCGCGAACGTGAGCGCATCCGGGACCTGTTCGGCCGGCACGTCGGACAGTCGGTGGCCCGGGCCGCCACGGTGGGCGATGTCGAGCTGGGCGGCGAGACCCGCATCGTCTCGGTCCTCATGATCGACCTGATCGGCTCGACGACGTACGCGGAGAACCGGCCGCCCAGCGAGGTCGTCGGCATGCTCAACCGGTTCTTCGAGGTCGTCGTCGAAGAGGTCGATCGGCGCAACGGGCTGGTCAACAAGTTCATGGGCGACGCCGTGCTGGCGATCTTCGGAGCACCCGTCGACCTCGACGATCACGCCACCGCGGCCCTGGCGTCAGCCCGCGTGATCGCCGCACGTCTCACGGCCGAGATGCCGGAGATCGGCGCCGGCATCGGGGTGTCGACCGGCCAGGCCGTCGCCGGCAACGTGGGTCACAGCTCGCGCTTCGAGTACACCGTCATCGGCGACGCCGTGAACGCCGCGGCACGCCTCACCGAGCTGGCAAAGGACGTCGAGGGACGCGTGCTGGTGTCCTCGACCAGCGTGTCCGCCGCGAGCCCCGAGGAGAAGTCGCTCTGGGTCGACCACGAGAGCATCGTCCTGCGGGGCCGCGACGAGCTGACGGACACCTGCCGTCTGGCGTGACGTGCTCGGTCAGCCGATGGCCGTGCCGACCCGCTCGGAGAACTCGACGAGGCGGTTGGAGAAGCCCCACTCGTTGTCGTACCAGCCGAGCACCTTGACCTGTCGGCCGACGGCCTCGGTCAGTGGCGCGTCGAAGATCGACGAGTGCGGGTTGCCGACGATGTCCGCGGAGACCAGCGGCGCCTCGGAGTACTGAAGGTAGCGCCGCAGCGCCTCGGACTCGGCGGCTTCGCGAAACGCAGCGTTGACCTCGTCGACGGTGGCCGCCTGCTTCAGCACGACGGTGAAGTCGGTGATCGAGCCGACTGGAACGGGGACACGCAGCGACGCTCCAGTCAGGAGCCCGTCGAGCTCGGGGATGATCTTGCCGATCGTGCTTGCCGCGCCCGAGGACGTGGGAATGATCGACAACGCTGCCGCGCGTGCCCGGCGCAGGTCCGAGTGCGGCGCGTCGTGCAGCCGCTGGTCGCCCGTGTAGGCGTGGATCGTCGTCATGAGACCGGACTCGATGCCGAACGAATCGCGGAGCACCTTGGCCAGGGGCGCCAGCGAGTTCGTGGTGCAGGAGCCGTTGGAGAACACGTCGTACGAGTCAGGGTCGAGCGCGTCGTCGTTCACGCCGAGCACGAACGTCGGCACGTCGCCCTTGGCGGGTGCCGAGACGATGACCTTCTTGGCGCCGCCCTTCAGGTGGGCCGCTGCCGACCCGCCGTCGGTGTAGCGGCCCGTGGACTCGATGACAATGTCGGCGCCGACGTCGGCCCACGAGATCGCGGCCGGGTCGGGCTCCGCGAACACGGTCATGCGCCTGTCGCCGAGAGTGATGGCGCCGTCCTCGACCCCGACGCCGTCGAGATGGCCGGAGATCGAGTCCCACTCGAGCAGGGTCGCCAGGGTCCGGGCGTCGGTGAGGTCGTTGACCGCGACCACCTCGACGTCTGCGTCGTTGGCGAGGGCCGCGCGCAGGTAGCTGCGGCCGATGCGCCCGAATCCGTTGATGCCAATACGTACGGTCATGTGGTTCTCCTCGGGGTCGTGGTGCTGGAGGGTGCTGCTGCGTGCAGCAGGTCGATGGCGCCGGCGCACGCCTGCTCGAACGGTGCCGGGTCCTGTTGGGCGATGGCGAGCACGTAGCCGCCTTGGATCACCGACATCAAGGTCTGCGCAAGCCGTTCGGCGTCGAGATCCTCCGGCAGCTCGCCCACGGCGATCGCCTCGCGCAGCACGTTCGTCCAGCTCGCGTGCGTCTGTGCGAAGGCGCGCGCCACGGGGGCGAGCAGCACGGGATCCTCGCGGACCTGGGGATCCTGCGTCATGCGGCCGACCTTGCAGCCCTTGAGGGCGTCGCGCTCGCGGGTCAGGTAGGCCTCGATCCGCGCCATCGGATCGCCCGGGCGGTCCAGGTCGGAGGTCGCCGGCAGCGCGTCGTCGACGTTGCGCTCGAGCGCAGCGAGCGCGAGATCCCGCTTGGTGGGGAAGTGGTGGTACATGCTGCCCTGTCCGACGCCCGACCTCTGGCGTACGTCACGGGGGCTCGTGTCGGCGTAGCCGCGCTCCCACAGGAGCTGGCTCATGGTCTCGACCAGAAGGTCTCGGGAGCTCATGGCAACAGCCTATACATACCAGTAGGTACAGAACGAGTCGGGCGCCTCCAAGACGTACGAGTCCCCGGTCCCGAAGGACCGGGGACCGCTGGACGGACGCGTCAGCCGTCGTTGCTGGGCGCTCCGGAGATCGCCTCGACGAGCTCGCCGACGCGGTCCTCCGGCAGGTTCTTGGCGATGTCTGCCTGGCTGACGATGCCGACGAGGTCGTGGCCGTCGATCACCGGCAGCCGACGTACGGCGTGCTCCGTCATGGTGTGGAGCGCCTCCTCGATCGAGTCGTCCGCGCCGATCGTCACGGGCTTGCCGTCTGCGAACTCCCCGGCAGTCCTGGTGTTGGGGTCTCCGCCTTCGGCGATGCAGTTCACGACGATGTCGCGATCCGTGAGCATGCCCTTGAGCCGGTGGTCCTCGCCGCAGATGGGCAGGGCTCCGACGCCGAGGTCGCGCATCTTGCGCGCCGCCTCGACGAGCGTGTCGCCGGCATCGACGCAGTCGGCTCCGCCGGTCATGATCTCTCGTGCTGTGGTCATGTGAACCTCCATCCAGTTGTTGGGGAACACCCGGGCCGTACCCACCGACTCCGCGGCATAACGGCCGGCCTTCGTGGAACGATGTCGCCATGACTCAAGACGGACGTGCCGTGATGGTCCTCGACAAGCCCCTGGTCTGCCAGGTCTGCGGCAACGACCGCTTCCTGCAGCGCGAGATCAAGATGCAGACGACTGGCCTGACGTTCTTCGACCTCGACTTCCTCAACGAGTCCGCCGACGGCGTGGTTTGCGATCGCTGCGGCTACGTCCACATGTTCGCGGCGCGCGTCCACGAGTGGCAGTGAACGTCTCAGTCGATGCCGACGCCTGACGTCCGCGCGATTGCTGCGCGGCTTCGGGCGTCGGGCAGCGTGTTCGCCGAGGACGAGGCCGCGGTGCTCGTCGCCGAGGCGCGGACGTCCGACGAGCTGGAGTTGATGATCGAGCGGCGGGTTGCCGGACTGCCGCTCGAGGTCATCGTCGGGTGGGCTGAGTTCTGCGGTCGGCGCATCGCGGTCGAGCCAGGTGTGTTCGTGCCGCGCAGGCGGACGGAGGCGGTGGTCCGCGAGGCGGTCGCTGTCGGGCGTACGGGCGCGGTTGTGCTCGATCTGTGCTGCGGGACCGGGGCCGTCGGGGCTGCGATCGATGACGCGCTGGGTGGCGTGGAGCTCTATGCGTCGGACGTCGACACCGCCGCAGTGAGATGCGCGCGTCGCAACCTCGAGCCGCTCGGGGGTCTGGTGTTCGAGGGCGACCTGTACGAACCGTTGCCGGCATCGCTGCGGGGGCGCGTCGACCTGCTCGTGGTCAACGCACCGTACGTGCCGACGGATGCCATTGCGCTCATGCCACCCGAGGCGCGCGACCACGAGCCCCATGTGACCCTCGACGGGGGAGCGGACGGCATCGGCATCCAGCGGCGGGTGGCTGCCCGCGCGAGTGAGTGGCTGGCGCCCGGGGGACACCTGCTGATCGAGACGAGTCGTGAGCAGGCCGCCCTGACGAGTGCGGCGTTCCGCGAAGGTGGGCTGACGCCGGAGGTGCGCCGAGCCGAGGACGTCGACGGAACTGTCGTGATTGGCGGACACGCCCGTTGATTCAGTGCCACCATGCGTCATGCGAGTGCGAGAGCTTGTCATCGGCGCCGTGACGGTGGCCTGCCTGGCTGCCTGCACGTCCGGCTCAAACGAACCGGCGAAGTCGAAGCCGACCAAGGACGTCGTCCGTACGATCGATCCTTCGAAGGCCACGACGATGAAGCTCGGCGAGGACCTCAAGATCGTCGCCCAGCTGCCGAGCACGTTCGAGAAGCAGGACACCTACTTCCGCGGTTTCACCGCGGACGGGAAAGTCCTGGGAAGCGTGTCGCTGCCCGAGAAGCCGAAGAACGACGGGATGGTGGGCGGCGAGCTCACGACGCAGGCATACCCCGTGCTGTACGACGTGGCGACGAAGAAGTTCACCGTCCTGGACCACCGCAAGCGCAGACGGAACACGGCGGTCTGGAGCATCGTCAGCTCGGGCGACTTCGTGGTGTGGCTGGAGTCTCCCGAGACCACCGCCAGCAGCTCCGCCGTCGCGATCTACTCGTACGACCGGCGCAGCAAGAAAGTCGCGGAGCTGTTCAGCACGGATCCTCCCGACAGCATCATGAACGGGGGCGACGATCTGGCCGTCTGGGATGGCACTGCGTACTTCAGCAGGTTCGCGTGCTGCCGGAAACGTGACCGCGGGAACGCCGCGGTGTACTCGGTGCCGATCGACGGTTCTGCTCCGGCCACGGTGCTGGTCAAGGGCGGCAAGTGGGTGGACCTCGCTGGGGGTTCCCTGACGTACGAGATGAGGGACAAGCAATTCAGCCGCGACCTCGAGACCGGTGAGACGAAGCCGGTGCCGGTCAGCCCACGTGCGAAGGATCCGGGCTTCTGCGGGGCCGAGCTCACCGCGTCGTTCGAGACCTTGTGTCTGGGCCGCCCATCGATGGTGGAAGGTGAAACTTTGGTGGACGACGCCGCGCTCACGATCACAGAGACAGCGGGCAGGACGACGGTCCTCCAGCCGTTCCCGGTCGAGGCGGACAGCGACTCCGCCCCCCGCCACGTCGTTCCCATCGGTCCGTGGGTCGGCGTCACGATGACCGATGCCGGCGGCGCCGATCGCCTGTTCCTCGTCGACCTGGAGTCGAAGGCGGTGAAGGCGTTCCCCAGCAACTCCGCGTTCGCAGCGGTGAACGACGACAACACGCAGGCGCTGCTGAGGATCGAACGCTCTGGGCAGAAGACCTGGCCGCAGCTCATCGTGCAGATCCCGCCGGTGAGCTGACACGCGTCCTGTCCACAGCCTCACGGCCGCAGCGCGACGCTGTCGGGCCCGGCTGACACAGTGGGGTCATGCCTTCGACGACGAGCACCGAGCTGGACGCCACCACCGCCCTGCGCACGCTGACCGGGCGCGACGACGCGGTCTTCCACGACGGGCAGCTCGAGGCGATCCAGGCGCTCGTCGACGACCGGCGACGGGCGCTCGTCGTGCAACGGACCGGCTGGGGCAAGTCGGCGGTCTACTTCATCGCGACGCTGCTGCTGCGGCAGCGTGGCTCGGGCCCGACGCTGCTCGTCTCGCCGCTGCTGGCGCTGATGCGCGACCAGGTCGCGGCCGCCTCACGCGCTGGCGTACGAGCCGTAGCCATCAACTCGGCCAACCCGCACGAGTGGGCGGACACCCAGGCCAAGCTCGCCGCCGACGAGGTCGACGTGCTGCTGGTGTCGCCCGAGCGGCTCAACAACCCGCGCTTTCGTGACGAGCAGCTGCCGGCCCTGATCGACCGCATGGGCATGCTCGTGGTCGACGAGGCGCACTGCATCTCCGACTGGGGCCACGACTTCCGCCCCGACTATCGCCGCCTCGCCGAGCTGATCGGCCGGCTGCCCAGCGACCTGCCGGTGCTCGCCACCACGGCGACGGCCAACGCCCGCGTCGTGACCGACGTCGCCGAGCAGCTCGGATCCGCCGACCAGGTGACCACGATCCGCGGCTCCCTCGCCCGTACGTCCTTGCGCCTCGGCGTGCTCGAGCTGACCGGCTCCCGTGACCGCCTGGGCTGGCTGCTGAGCCACCTCGCCAAGCTACCGGGCAGTGGCATCATCTACACGCTGACCGTCTCGGCGGCCGAGGACACCGCCCGCCTGTTGCGCGAGGGCGGTCACGCCGTCCGGGCCTACACCGGCCGGACGGACCCCGAGCAGCGTGAGGACCTCGAGCGGCAGCTCAAGGACAACGAGCTCAAGGCCCTCGTCGCGACCAGCGCGCTCGGCATGGGATTCGACAAGCCCGACCTCGGGTTCGTCATCCACCTCGGAGCCCCGTCGTCGCCCGTCGCCTACTACCAACAGGTGGGCCGCGCGGGCCGTGCCACCGACAACGCCGACGTCCTGCTGCTGCCCGGGCGCGAGGACGCCGAGATCTGGCACTACTTCGCCACGTCCTCGATGCCGAGCGAGGAGCGGGCCGCGGCCGTGATCGGCGAGCTGAGCGACACGCCGCTGTCGACGCCTGCGCTCGAGGCACTCGTCAACATCAGGCGTACGCCCTTGGAGCTGCTGCTCAAGGTGCTCGACGTCGACGGGGCTGTGCGCCGCGTCCAGGGCGGTTGGGTCGCAACCGGTCAGCCGTGGACGTACGACCGAGAGCGCTACGAACGCATCGCCGAGGCGCGTGCCGCGGAGCAGAAGTCGATGCTCGACTACGAGCGCGCCTCGACCTGCCGCATGGAGATCCTGCAGCGCGACCTCGACGACCCCACAGCCGCACCCTGCGGGCGGTGCGACAACTGCACCGAGCCGTGGTTCCCCACCGACGTCGCCGCCGACGCCGCCCGGGTGGCCTCCAGCACGCTCGACAAGGTGGGCGTCGAGATCGAGCCTCGGGCGCAGTGGCCCACCGGCGCCACCCGCCTGGGCGTCGAGGCCAAGGGCAAGATCCCCGAGGACGAACGATTCGAGCCCGGCCGTGCGGTCGCCCGTCTCACCGATCTCGGGTGGGGCGGCGTGCTGCGTGAGCTGTTCGCGCCAGGCGTTCCCGACGCGCCGGTCACCGACGAGCTGCTCGGCGCCTGCGTCCGGGTGCTCAAGGACTGGGGCTGGGCGCAACGACCGGCTGCCGTCGTGAGCGTGCCATCGAGGTCGCATCCTCAGCTCGTCGACTCGCTGGCCCGGGGCATCGCGCGGATCGGCCGGCTCGAAGACCTCGGGTCGCTCGACCAGACCGGTGAGGGCTCGGGCGGTGGTCCGGGCGGCAACAGCGCCTACCGGCTCGCGGACGTCTGGGGCACCTTCGGCGTCAGCGATCGGCTCGCGGCTGGCTTGTCGGCCCTGGGCGGCCAGCCGGTGCTCCTGGTCGACGATCGCATCGACAGTCGCTGGTCCCTGACGGTCGCTGCCCGGGAGCTGCGCCGCCACGGTGCCGGCTCGGTCCTCCCGCTCGCGTTGGCGGTCGTCGCCTGAACTGACGGCGCCCCAGATGACCGGCGAGTGAACGCTTGCCGAAGGGTCGGCACGGGGGCCGGTTCTGGCTTGGAACCCGTGGTTTCGTCCTGCAACCTTCTTGTGGCAGCCAGCCACGAGCTCTCGGACAGGACGAAATCAGGATGCGGTCGATCGACTCTCGCAGCGGAGTTCTGGCAGGGATCCTCGGCGCGACTCTCGCGCTGACGGCGTGCGGTGGACCAAGCGCGACAGCCGCATCAGGCGCCTCGTCGGCGGTGCGCATCTCGGCCGGCGTCGACGACTGCGGCAAGGGCTGGACGTCGCCGCACGACGGACGCCAGACGTTCGAGATCCACAACACCACCGTCGCCGGCGAAGAGGTGCACCTCGAGAACGCGGCCACCGGTGCGCTCTACCTCGACGTCGAGAGCCTCGGCGCTGCCGCGCGCCAGAAGGCCACCGTGACGCTCGGCAACGGGACCTACCGGTTCGTGTGCCTGCCGGCTGATGGCGAGGCTGCCCTCGGTGCCAAGGTGACGATCACCGGCTCCAAGGCCGTCGTCGGTGCGACCCCTGCACTGAAGCCGGTCACCCGCAACGAGCTGATCCCGGCGCTGAAGTCGTACCAGGCCTGGGTCCAGGGCAGGCTCCCCGTGCTCCAGACCCAGGTGCAACAGCTCGAGTCAGACCTCAGGGCCGGCGATCTCTCCGCCGCGCGAGCGAGCTGGCTCACCGCCCATCAGACGTACGAGACCTTGGGCGCCGCCTATGGCGCCTTCGGCGACCTCGACACCGCGGTCAACGGGCTGCCGGCGCCGGGCAAGACCGCGAGGCAGGACCGACACCTCGAGGGCTTCCACCGGATCGAGGCCCTGCTCTACGGCGGGGCGCCGGCCAGCGACATCGCCCCGTACGCGTCACGGCTGGTGCGCTCGGTCTCGGCGTTGCGGTCGGCGTTCGCGAGCGGGCGGGTCGATCCGGTCGACATCGGCCTGAGGTCGCACGAGATCCTCGAGAACGCGCTCGAGCTCGAGCTCACCGGCCGGACCGACGCCGGCAGCCACACCGCGCTGGCGACCGTCGACGCCAACCTGACCGGCACGCGCGAGGCCCTCGCGCCGCTCCGCACGATCCTCGCGGCCCGCTATCCCGACCTGCCGGCGACGAAGCGAGCACTCGACACCGCGCAGCACCTGATCCGTACGTTCAGGCGCACTGACGACGCGTGGACGCCGCTCCCGGCACTGACCCGCAGCCAGCGGGAGAAGGTCAACGCCGAGATCGACGCGACGCTCGAGCTGCTCGCACCCGTCGCGGCGATCTGCGACCCGAGGAGGACCTCATGAGGCGCCATCCCGAAGCCACCGGCGTCAGCCGCCGCAACCTCCTGGGCGGAGCAGCGGCCGGCGCCGCCGCCGTCGCAGCCGGCTCGACACTGCTGCCCAAAGCGGCGAGAGCGGCGAGCGCGGCGACCGACACCGCTGCTCACCGGTACGCCTTCGAAGGCATCCACCAGCGTGGCATCCTCACCCCGCCGCAGGCCCAGGCAACCTATGTGGCGCTCGACGTGACAGCGTCGTCCAAGGCCGAGCTCGCTGACCTGTTCCGCACGATCACGTCGACGGCCCGGTCCCTGACGAAGGGCGGGACCCCTCCGGACACCGGCTTGGCGACACCACCGTCGGACTCCGGAGTGCTGGGCCCGGTGGTCCCGGCCGACGGCCTGACGGTCACGACGTCCGTCGGAGCGTCGCTGTTCGACGACCGGTTCGGCCTGGCCGCCCGCAAGCCCGCACGGCTGCGTCGCATGGAGGACTTCCCCAACGACGACCTCGACCGCACGGTGTGTGACGGCGACCTGCTGCTGCAGATCTGTGGTCACCACCAGGACACGACGCTGCACGCCCTGCGCGAGATCACCCGCGCCACCCGCGGAGTGATGCAGGTGCGCTGGCGTCGTGACGGCTTCCACTCACCGCCTCGACCGGCGGGATCGTCGCGCAACCTCATGGGGTTCCGCGACGGCTCGGCCAACCCGTCGACCGCGGACGCGTCGCTGATGCACGAGCTGGTCTGGACCCGGTCCGGCGGCGACGAGCCCGACTGGGTCGATGGCGGCAGCTATCACGTCGTGCGCCAGATCCGGATGCTCGTGGAGTTCTGGGACCGCATCTCGATCCGTGAGCAGGAGAACATCTTCGGCCGCCGACGCGACAGCGGTGCGCCGCTCACTGGCTCCAAGGAGACCGACGTGCCGGACTACGCCGCCGACCCGTCGGGCGAGGTGATCCAGATGGACGCGCACATCCGCCTTGCCAACCCACACACGGCGCGTGCCAAGAAGCAGCAGATCCTGCGTCGCGGCTACAACTACGACGGCGGCACCGACGCCAACGGCAACCTCGACATGGGCTTGATCTTCACGTGCTTCAACGCCGACCTGGAGCGCCAGTTCGTCGCGATCCAGAAGCGTCTCGCCGACGAGCCCCTCGTCGACTACGTCTCGCCGTTCGGGGGTGGCTACTTCTTCGCCCTCCCCGGCGTGCGGGACCACCAGGACTGGCTGGGCCGACGGCTGCTCACCTGAGCCGTCGCCCAGCCACACGCAACACCCACCCCCCGAGAAGATGAGGAACGAATCATGGTGACAAGGACCAAGCGTCTGCGCCAGGGCGCGATGGCGCTCATGGCAGCAGCCGGTCTCGTGGCCGGCGGCGTGCAGCTGTCGGCCGCAAGCGCACATCCGCGCGTGGCACACCAGAGCGGGCGCACCTCCCGCACCAAGACCCCCATCAAGCACCTGGTGGTCCTGTTCGACGAGAACGTCTCGTACGACCACTACTTCGGCACCTATCCCAAGGCCGCGAACTCCGACGGCGTGACGTTCCACGGCTCCAGCCGTACGCCCAAGAACAACAACCTCGTGACGTCGGGTGCGCTGACCGACAACCCCAACGCG
Organism: Aeromicrobium sp. Root344; assembly: GCF_001425755.1. Lineage (GTDB taxonomy): Bacteria > Actinomycetota > Actinomycetes > Propionibacteriales > Nocardioidaceae > Aeromicrobium. The sequence continues at coordinate 2,998,331 of NZ_LMDH01000001.1, forward strand.
TACGCGCCGAGCCGGCTCACGCACGCGCAGAACGCGACGTGCAGCCAGAACCACAACTACACGCCGGAGCAGAAGGCCGTGAACGGCGGTGCGATGGACAAGTTCGTCGAGTCGACCAGCGTCGACACCTGCACCGGCCTCTACGGCAGCCCCGGTCTCGCGATGGACTACTTCGACGGCAACACCGTCACCGGTCTGTGGAACTACGCGCAGAACTACGCGATGAGCGACAACAACTGGGACACCACGTTCGGCCCGTCCACCCCGGGCGCGCTCAACCTCGTGTCGGGCCAGACCCATGGCGGCACGGCGTACGACCCGAACACCGGGGCAGCGCTGACCGGGTCCACCGCCGTCGCGAGCCCGAACGCCTCGGGCGTCGGCACCGTGATCGGTGACCCCGACCCGGCGTACGACGACTGCTCCGACAACGACCACACGGCGACCTCCGCCGTGGTGGGCATGTCCGGCAAGAACATCGGCGACCGGCTCAATCAGCAGGGCGTCACGTGGGGCTGGTTCCAGGGCGGCTTCACCCCGTCGACCGCCTGGGACGGGACCGAGGGGCACTACGCGAAGTGCCAGACGACCACGACGAACAGCATCGGGCAGAACGTCCGGGACTACTCGCCGCACCACTCTCCGTTCGAGTACTACAAGTCGACCTCCAACCCGCACCACCTCGCACCGAAGTCGCTCGCCGAGGTCGGTCACAACGGTCGGGCCAACCACAACTACGACCTCAGCTACTTCAACCAGGCGGTCAAGGCCAACACCCTGCCCGCGGTGTCGTTCGTGAAGGCCCCCGAGGCGCAGGACGGTCACGCGTCGTACTCCAGCCCGCTCGACGAGCAGAAGTTCCTCACCCGTGAGATCAACGCGATCCAGAAGTCGAAGTCCTGGTCGAGCACTGCCATCGTCGTGACGTACGACGACTCGGACGGCTGGTACGACCACGTGGCGCCGACGATCCTCAACGGTTCGGCCGATCCCGCCACGGACCAGGCGGTCTGCACGACCGCTGCCGCGAAGTCGGCGACGGCTCCGGCCGGTGGCTACGCGGATCGCTGCGGACCGAGCCAGCGCCTGCCGTTCGTGGTGATCTCGCCGTTCGCGAAGCGCAACTACGTGTCGCACACCAGGCTCGAGCAGCCCTCGGTGCTGAAGTTCATCGAGCAGAACTGGGGTGTGTCGGGCATCGGTGACCACGCGTTCGACTCCCGGGCGAACACGTTCACGGCGATGTTCGACTTCCGGCACCCGCAGCAGCACACCGTGCTGCTGCGGTCGGACGGCACCGTCAACTCGATGCCGCCGGTCAAGGTCAAGGCGGGCTGACCTGCCCGACGCCGTCCCGCACGAGGCCTCCACGGCTCGTGCGGGACGGCGTCGCCGGTTTCACTACAGTGGCGGCATGCCCACACTGCGTGACGTCGTCAGCGTCCTCGACGGTTTGTACGACCCGCGGTGGGCCGACAGCTGGGACGCCGTCGGCACGGTCGCAGGTGACCCCGATGCGGAGGTCACCAAGGTGCTGTTCGCCGTCGACCCCGTGCAGGCCGTCGTCGACGAGGCGGTCGCCTGGGGCGCCGATCTCGTCGTCACGCACCACCCGCTGTGGCTCAAGGGCGTCACGAGCGTGGCGGCGACCTCACCCAAGGGCCGCGTGGTGCACACCCTGATCAGCAACGGCATCGCGCTGCACACCTGCCACACCAACGCCGACAGCCCCGCGCTCGGCGTCTCGGAGTCGATGGCGCTGGCGCTGGGGTTGTCGAACGTACGTCCGCTCGAAGCCGATCCGGCCGACCCGACCGACAAGTGGGTCGTGTTCGTGCCCGAGGCCGACGCCGACCGGGTCGCCGCTGCCATGCATGCCGCAGGCGCGGGGCGGATGGGTGACTACGACTCGGCGCAGTTCCGGTCGACCGGCACGGGATCGTTCCGCCCCCTCGACGGCGCCGACCCGGCGATCGGCCGGGTCGGCACGGTCGAGCACGTCGCCGAGGCGCGGATCGAGATGGTGGCCGAGCGGCGGGTGCGCGACGACGTACGGGCTGCGCTGATGGCTGCTCATCCGTACGAGGAGGTCGCCTACGACGTGCTCGAGCCCGCCGCCGAGGCGGCGGATCGCGGCAGCGGCCGCATCGGGACGCTCGGCTCGGAGATGACCCTGGCAGCCTTTGCCACGCACGTGTCGGACCGGCTGCCGGCACACCACAGCGCGACTCGTGTGGCCGGTGACCCGAAGCGTTCGATCCGCACGGTGGCGCTGTGCGGCGGATCGGGCGACTTCCTGCTGGCCACGGCCGACGCGGCCGGCGCCGACGTCTACGTCACGTCGGACCTGCGGCACCACCCGGTCAGCGAGCACCTCGAGAAGCCGGGCGCGTGTGCCGTCGTCGACGTGCCCCACTGGGCGGCAGAGTGGACCTGGCTGCCCGTGGCGTCGCGTGCGCTCGCCGAGCGGTTGGCCGGCGTCGAGACCAAGGTCTCGACGCTGGTGACCGATCCCTGGACGTCGCACGTTTCGTGACAGCCGGCCGGATCGAGCGGCCCGTGGCGGAGAACTTTGAGCCGGTACGGTAGCCCTTGTGAAAGCCGACCCCACCGCCCAGTCCGCCCTGCTCGACCTGCAGGCACAGGACTCCGCCCTCGCCCAGCTCCAGCACCGCAAGAACTCGCTCCCGGAGCACGCCCAGATCGCTGATCTGCAGGCCAAGGCTAAGGAGCTCGACGGGGCACGGATCGAGGCCGACACCGAGGTGTCCGACCTCAGCCGCGCACAGAAGAAGGCCGATGCCGAGGTCGAGCAGGTCAAGACCCGGCGTGCCCGTGACGAAGAGCGGCTCAACTCCGGTGCGATCAGCAACCCCAAGGACCTCGAGAGCCTCCAGCACGAGCTCGTCGCCCTCGAGCGCCGCATCTCGACCCTTGAGGACGACGAGCTCGAGGTCATGGAGAAGCTCGAGGAGGCGCAGACCCGGTTGACCGCTCTTGAGTCAGACCTCAACGCCATCAACGAAGACCTGGCCCAGGCGGTCGCCGCACGCGACGCCGCGATCGTCGTGCTCGACGAGCAGGCTGCGGCGGCTCAGGCCGACCGCGCCCAGGCGGCGACCGGCGTGCCCGACGAGCTCATCGCGCTCTACGACAAGGTGCGCGCCCAGTACGGCGGACTCGGCGCGGCTGCCCTGCGGGCTCGCAGGTGCGAGGGCTGCCGGCTCGAGCTCAACGGCGCCGACCTGCGTGACATCACCGCCGCTCCGGAGGACGACGTCCTCCGCTGCCCCGAGTGCGGCCGCATCCTCGTACGTACGGCCGAGTCCGGGCTGTGACCTCGCGGATCATCATCGAGGCCGATGGTGGCTCGCGCGGCAACCCGGGTCCCTCGTCCTACGGCGCGCTGGTCCGGGACGCCGACACCGGGACCGTCATCGCCCAGCGGGGCGAGACGATCGGCATCGCCACCAACAACGTGGCGGAGTACTCCGGACTGATCGCCGGTCTCGAGATGGCCCGTGAGCACGCACCCGACGTCATCGACGTCGAGGTGCGGATGGACTCCAAGCTGGTCATCGAGCAGATGGCCGGCCGGTGGAAGATCAAGCACGCCAGCATGCAGCCGCTCGCGGAGCAGGCTCGGTCCCTCCTGCCCCACGGCACGGTCACCTGGACCTGGGTGCCGCGCGAGCAGAACACGGCGGCCGACGCGCTCGCCAACGCCGCACTCGACGACGAGGCGGCGGGTGGGCCCGGCACGGTCGGCGGCGCAGCGCCTCAGACGCAAAGTGCCCAGCTCGGCTGGCGAGGCGGCTCATCGGGCGAGCCGACCACGATCGTCCTGCTGCGCCACGGCGTCACGACAGCGACCGAGCGCAAGGTGTTCTCCGGCAGTGGGGGAGACGACCCGAGCCTGACCCCCACCGGCGTCGAGCAGGCCCGCCGGGCCGCGGCCTGGCTCACACGGCTCGGCGGCGTCGACGCGATCGTCTCGTCGCCGATGCAGCGCACGCGCGAGACGGCGGCCGTCGTGGCTGCCGAGCTCGGCCTTGACGTCGACCTCGAAGCCGGACTGGCGGAGACCGCGTTCGGCGAGTGGGACGGCTTCACCTTCGCCGAGATCATGGAGCGCTGGCCGAGCGAGCTGAATGACTGGCTCGGGTCGTCAGCGGTGGCACCGCCCGGTGGCGAGCCGTTCGACACCGTCGCCGAACGCGTGGCAGCTGCACGTGACCGGATCCTCGAGGCGTACGCCGGCAAGACCGTCGTCGCGGTCAGCCACGTCACGCCGATCAAGCTGCTGGTGCGACTCGCACTCGATGCGCCGATGCAGGTGATCTACAAGATCGAGCTGTCGCCCGCGTCGATCACGACGATCCAGTGGTTCCCGGACGGTGCGGCCTCGGTCCGCAACGTCAACGTCGTCCCGGAGTAGCTCCGAGCGACTCAGACCTCGGCGACGACGATGTCGAGGCGCTGGCCCTCTCGCTCGACGGTCCAACCGAGATCGGCGAGCACGCTCTGCAGCTCGTCGAGCGTACGAGGATCCGCACCTGACTCCAGCAGCCCGCGCACGATGCGGCCCTTGGTCGCCTTGTTGAAGTGGCTGACGACCTTGCGTGCCCCGCCGTGCTCGTGCAGCACCCGCATCGTCGCGGTGCGCTCGGCCAGCTCTGCAGGCGGCTTGCCGAGGGCGGTGTACGTCCCGGAGCGCAGGTCCACGAGCAGCCCGTCGCCCGCCAGCTCACCCATGACGCGGGGGAGCGGAGCACGCCACCGGCCCGCGACGGTCCCGAGCCGAGGCAGCGTCACGTTGCCCGACAGCCGGTAGGCCGGGATCAGGTCGTCGGGCCGGAGGAGCCCGAACAGGGCGCTGGCGATCGCGAGGGACTCATCGGCCCGCTTGCGCGACGCGTCGTCGAGGCTCGGCAGGTCGAGCTCGGAGAACAGCACGCCGGTGTAGATCTCGTCGGCGCGTGCGGTCGGCTCATCCAGCAGCATCGCGTTGACGGCGATTGCCTCAGCCTGCGTGGTCCCGAGGCCGAGGACCTCCATGGCGCGCTTCGGGTTGCCGTTGCAGAGCTTCACGAGCGTACGCAGGAGCTGTGCGCGCACCGGCGTGAGCCGGCCGAAGGACAGCGTGTCGAAGTCGAGAGGTGCGCCGGACTCCGGGCGGGTCTTGCCCTCGGAGGGCGGCAGCAGGATCAGCACGGACCGACCCTACAGACTCACCAGATGAGCGAGGTCCACGCCCAGAGCACCACGGTGCAGATGACCACCAGCGCGGGAGTCGTCGCCAGCCCGAGCAGATGGAACTCCCGTACGGTCGACAGTGCCCGGCCGCCGGACTGTCGCCACAACAGGTTGGCCAGCGACCCGACCATGGTCAGGTTGGCGCCGACGTTGACGCCGATGAGCAGCGCCAGGATCGCGAGAGATCCGGCTGAGTCGGCGGCTGGCAGGAGCAACAGGGTCGCCGGCAGGTTGTTGATGAGGTTGGCGGCGACCATCGCCACCAGCGCGGTGACCAGCAGTGCGCCGAGCCCGGTTCCGGCCGGCATCGCGTCGGTGAACCACCCGCCGACGGCAGTCGTGCCGAGCCAGGACACGAGGAGCGCCCAGGCCAGGACCACGACGGCGAGGGGGAGGTTCGCGGCGTCGATGAGATCACGCCAGGACGCGGTGCGCCGCACCAGGGCGTACACGCTGACGAGGATCGCTCCGGCGGCCGCGGGAATCCACGGCGTGGTCCCGCTCGCGAGGGCGAGCAGGACGACCAGGACGACGGCCAACGGGAACAGTGGGAGAGCGCGCGGCTCGCCGACCGGCGTCGCGTACGGCTCGCGCGTCTCCGCGCGGAACCACCACCTCAGGACGACGTACTCACCGGCGACGGCGACCACCCAGACCGGGAGCATCGCCCACGTGAAGCCCACGAACGTCAGACCGGTCGCTCCGAACACGAGCAGGTTCGTCAGGTTCGACACCGGCAGCAGCGTCGAGCCGGAGTTGGCCAGCCGCACCGTGGCGTACGCGTGCGACCGGTGCGCGCTGGCGGCGATGAGGATCGGGGTCAGCAGCACCACGGTGGCGTCCAGGCTGAGAACCGCTGTGACCGCGGCGGCGAGACCGACGCTCCAGGCCAGCAGCCTGACGCTCGACCCGCCGGCTGACCTCGACACCCGGTCACCCAGCACGTCGAACAGGCCCTCGTCGGCGCATGCCTGCGCCAGCACCATGATCGCGACCAGGAAGCCGACGATCTCTGCCAGCGAGCCCAGGTCGTGTGTCACCCCGAGGACGCTAGCCGACGAGCATCCAGACCCCGACACCGGCGAACAGCAGCGCCGACACGAGGTGGACGGCCTTGATCGGCAGGACCTGCAGCAGAGCCCGGCCGACGAACACCGCGAGCACGATCGAGACGAGCATGCCGATCGTGCTGCCGATCCAGATCAGCGTCCAGTGGTACTGCGTCGAGAGCGTCATCGTCGCGAGCATCGTCTTGTCCCCGAGCTCGGACAGCACGAATGCGAGCCCGACGACGAAGACCGCGGCGCCACCCGTTGCGGGCGGCTTGGGCTCATCCCCAGCGGCCAGATGACGCAGCGTGAGCGCGGCGAACACCAGGAACAGCACTCCACCCGCCACGCGCACGGCGTGCTCGGGCAACGCATCGCCGATCGCGTTGCCGACCAAGGCGGACACCAGGTTGGTGAGGGTGCAGGCGAGACCGGCGCCGAGGATCACGGTTCGCGCCCGATAGCGGGTCGCGAACGTCATCGACATCAGCTGGCTCTTGTCGCCGAGCTCGGCGACGAACACCAGCGCCGCACTCAGCAGGACCGCGTACATGAAGAAAGCTCCTCGTCCACCTGGACGAAGAGCCGGATGACAAGCCTTCGACCAGGCATTGTCATCGACAAATTCCGGTCGAAAGTCTCGTCCGCCACCGCGAGGTGGCCTGCTGCACCGGAACCCACAGTTTCGTGGAGTCAGTATGTCGACACAGCCGTTGGGGACTACTCCCTTTCGTACCGCCAGTCTAGCGGACGGCGTCCCGAGGCTCCGGCGGGCGGTAGGCTTGCAGACGCGAATGAGTCGGCCGGGCGGCCGCGGCACCCCTGTGGTGTCGAGGAAAGTCCGGACTCCGCAGAGCGACGGTGGTGGCTAACGGCCACCCACGGCGACGTGCGGGACAGTGCCACAGAAATCAAACCGCCAACGGCCCTTCGGGGAACGGGTAAGGGTGAAACGGTGAGGTAAGAGCTCACCAGCGCTCCGGGTGACCGGGGCGGCTAGGTAAACCCCACCGGGAGCAAGACCAAGAGGACCTTCGGGTCTGCGCTGACGGGCTGCTCGTCCTATGTCAGCGGGTAGGTCGCACGAGGCGTCCAGCAATGGACGTCCCAGATGGATGGTCGCCCGGGCCACTTCGGTGGCCCGACAGGATCCGGCTTACAGGCCGGCTCATTCGCCCCAGACCCCCTGCGCGCCGATATCCTGACAGCATGTCCACGGATGAGGTCCTCACCGCCAAGCAGGCTTCGATCGCCGGTCCGTTCGCGCGGCTGTTCTTCCGGTTCAACGCGATCGCGTGCTGGCTGTTCATCCTGTTCTGGCCGGCGATGCTGGTCTTCGACCAGGTCGAGCAGCCGTGGTGGGGCGCCACGCTGACCATCGCCGGCTTCGTGCTCGTGATGGGCCTCCTCGGATCGTGGATATGGTACGAGGCCGACCAGGCGCGCGACGACACCCGACGGCTCCGCCGTGACGGGCGCGACGCGATCGCCGAGATCCTCGACCTCGAGGTCACAGATCCAGGCGACGGCTCGGCCGACGTCGCACGCATGCAGCTGCGGATCAGCGGTGAGGACGTACCGGGGTTCCGCGCGGTCTATCGGGACGACCACGACAAGGCGTACGTCGTCGGCGCGAAGTTCAACGCCGTCGTCGACCCGTCCGACAACCTCTTCACCCTGCGGCCGCTCAGGCGCCGGTGAGCTCTTCAGCCGGCGTCGGCGAGGTGCAGCGAGTGCTGGATCGCGAGCGCGTCGAACTGCCACGTGATCTCGCGGACGATGTCGACGATGTCGGGATCCTCGGTCTGGATCGTCACGACGAGGTGGCGGTTGTTGTTCCAGCCAGGAGCGTCGATCGTGATGTCGGGAATGGCGCCCATGGCGGTGGACACGGTCGTGAACGCCTCGTCGCTGCTCATCTGCATGTTGAGTACGACTCGATGCACGTTCGCCCCTCCTCGTCTGAGCTTCCACATCAAGAACGACGGGGGGTCCCGGAAGTTAGGCGTGCTGATCATCACGTCCCCCGTAGGCTGGTGAAGGCTGCCCCCGAAGGCCGGCTAGAGCCTCGGACAGCCTGACCTCGCCCCCGATCTTCCAGGAGTCTGCTTCATGAGCACTGTGCCCACGATCGCCCTGAACAACGGTGTGTCGATCCCTCAGCTCGGATTCGGCGTCTACCAGGTGCCGCCAGAGGACACCAAGGAGGCGACGCTGACGGCCTTCGAGGTCGGCTATCGCCACATCGACACCGCGGAGATGTATCGCAACGAGCGAGGCGTCGGCGAGGCCCTGCGGGAGTCGGGCCTCGACCGGTCCGAGGTGTTCGTCACGAGCAAGCTCAACAACGGGTTTCACGCCCACGATGACGCCATCGCGGCGTTCGAGGAGTCCCTCGAGGTCCTGGGCTTCGACTACCTCGACCTGTTCTTGATCCACTGGCCGCTGCCCGGCATCGACATCGACTTCGTCGAGACGTGGAAGGCCCTCGAGGAGGTCTATCGCGACGGCCGGGCCAAGGCGATCGGCGTGTCCAACTTCCAGGCCAACCACATCCGCCGTCTCGTGCAGGAGACCGACGTCGTCCCTGCGGTCAACCAGATCGAGGTGCACCCCTACCTGACCAACGACGACGTGCGCGCGGTCAACGCCGAGCACGGCATCGCGACCGAGGCGTGGTCGCCGATCGCGCAGGGACTCGTGCTGGACGACCCGGTCATCACCGGCATCGCCAAGGCGCACGGCAAGACGCCGGCCCAGGTCGTCCTCCGGTGGCACGTGCAGCGGGGCGACATCGTCTTCCCCAAGTCGGTCACCCGCAGCCGGGTCGAGGAGAACTTCGACCTCTTCGACTTCGAGCTCTCCGACTCGGACCTCGGCCTCATCACGGCGCTCGACAAGGGGCAGCGGACCGGACCGAACCCGGACGAGTTCAACTGGATTCCCTGACCTGCACGAGGCGGCTGTCACAAGCAGTTACAGGGGCGGCGCCAGGCGGATACGCTTCGGGTCATGAGCGAACACCACCCTCCCGAGCCGTCGTCGACCTACACGTACGCGGTGGGCGCGGGACTCGGGATCCTGGTCGGCGGGGCGGTCGGACTGTTCGCGGGTGATGGCCTGTTCCTCCCGGCCGCGCTGCTCGGCGCCGGCATCGGGATCGTCGTGGCCTTCCTGGTCAAGGCATTCCTGCGCTGAGCCCGGTCAGGGCAGGGTCAGGATCTCGGCGCCGTCGGCGGTGACCAGCAGCGTGTGCTCGAACTGAGCCGTGCGCGACTTGTCCTGCGTCGTGGCGGTCCACCCGTCGTCCCACATGTCCCACTCGACCGATCCCAGGGTCAGCATCGGCTCGATCGTGAACGTCATGCCCTTCTCGATCACGGTGTCGTAGGACGGGTCGTCGTAGTGGGGAATCACGAGGCCGTCATGAAATGCCGGTCCCACGCCGTGACCGGTGAAGTCACGGACCACGCCGTAGCCGAAGCGCTTGGCGTACGACTCGATGACCCGCCCGATCACGTTGATCTCGCGGCCCGGCTTGACGGCGCGGATCGCCCGCATCGTGGCTTCATGCGTACGCTCGACGAGCAGTCGCGACTCCTGGTCGACGTCGCCGACGAGATAGGTCTTGTTGGTGTCACCGTGGACGCCGCCGATGAACGCCGTGATGTCGATGTTGACGATGTCGCCGTCCTCGAGCGGGCGGTCGTCGGGGATGCCGTGACAGATGACCTCGTTGACGCTGCTGCACAGCGACTTGGGATAGCCGCGGTAGCCGAGCGTCGAGGGGTAGGCGCCGTGGTCGACGAGGAACTCATGGCCGACGCGGTCGAGCTCGTCGGTCGTCACGCCCGGCGCGATGGCGGCCTCGACGGCATCCAGCGCCTGGGCAGCGATCCGGCCGGCGACCCGCATCGCCGCGATCGTCTCGTCGTCACGGACGTAGGGACCGCGGTAGGGCAGCGGCGCGATCTGTCCGACGTACTCGGGATGCTCGATCGATGCCGGGACCGCGCGCTCGGGGGACAGGCGGCCAGCAGTCAGGACAGTCACCCGCAGAGTCTAGAGAACGCACGCCAACGCCGGTTGGGGCAGGATGGAGGCATGAGCGAGGGCAAGTTCTACTACTGCACGAAGCACAACACGGTCGAGGGCGAGGAAGGCTGCCGCGCAGCTGATCGCCTCGGTCCCTACGACACGGCCGAGGAGGCGTCGCACGCCTACGAGATCGCGGCGGAGCGTACGAAGAACTGGGACAACGACCCCGACTGGAACGACGACGCCGAGCAGCCGAAGGAGTGAGCCGCCGCAGGCTCCAGCTCGACCGCTCCGGTCCATGGATCGCCGTCGTCGGGCTCTTCATGGTGCTGTGGTGCTCGGTGTCGACCGGCCTGTTCGCGCCCTGGTGGGGGGTCGCGATCGCGTTCGCGCTGCTCATCCCCGAGGTGTGGCTCGTGGCGACGTGGGCGCGCACGCACCCGCGACGCACGATCGTCGTGCCGGTCGTCGGGCTGCTGCTGTGGGCCGGGCTCGCATGGTTCGGCGCCGTCGTCTGGGACTGGAGCCCCTAGGCGCCGTCGTACTCGGTGAAGATGGCGTCGAGAACACGCTTCGCATCGGCGGCCGCGACGGTGTCGCTGTCCCGTCGGAGCTGCGCGTACGTGATGAGCGCCTTCCACAGGGCCCAGCCGCGCCCGCGCGCCCACATGACGTCGCCGACGGCGAGCGTACGGCGGAAGGCGGCTCGGCTGTCGTCGTCCAGCAGCGTCCACGCGATCACGACGTCGCAGGCCGGGTCGCCGACCCCCGACGTGCCGAAGTCGATGACGCCCGACAATGTGCCGTCCGTGACGAGCAGGTTGCCGATCGCCACGTCGCCGTGGAACCACACGGGCGGCCCTGACCACGTGGCGGTCAGTGCGTCGTCGAGGATGCGTCGGGCGACGTCACTCGGGATGGCGTCGTCGAGCTCGTCGATCGCCGCCCGGGCCTCGTCCTCGTACGTCTCGAGCGGGCCGCCGCGGAAGAAGTTGTGTTGCCCGGGGCCGGGACCGCCTGTGGCGTCCGCCTGCCGCAGCGCCACGAGGAAGCCGGCGAGGTCGGTGGCGAACGTCGTCAGGCTGCCGATGCTGTCGGGCGTCGCCGGGCGGCCGTCGATCCAGCGGTAGATCGACCACGCGTACGGATAGCCCTCGCCGGGTTCACCGAGGGCGACTGGTGCCGGGATCGGCAGCGGCAGCTTCGGGGCGAGCACGGGCAGCCACCGCTGCTCCTTCTCGACCTGCATGGCGTACCACGGGCCGGTCGGCAGGCGGATCGACATCGTGTCGCCGAGGCGGAACGTCCGGTTGTCCCAGCCGGGCAGGTCCACGGGACGGACCGGCAGCTCAGCCCACTGCGGGAACTGGGTGCGTACGAGGCGCTCGGCGAGCGCGGCGTCGAGACTCTCGCGGTCGACGGTCGGTCCGCCCGAGGTCCCCAGCATGCGGTCAGCTCTCGAAGCTGTGCTCGGCTGCTGGGAAGGCGCCGTTGGCGACATCGTCGGCGTACGCCTTGGCGGCCTCGAGCATCACACCGTGCAGGTCGGCGTAACGCTTGACGAATCGCGGCGCCTTGCCTGTGCGCAGGCCCATCATGTCCTGCCACACCAGCACCTGGGCGTCACAGTCGATCCCGGCGCCGATGCCGATCGTGGGGATGCGCAGCGCCTTGGTGACCTCGGCGGCGACGGGTGCCGGGACCATCTCCATGACGACCGCGAAGGCGCCGGCCTCCTCGAGCGCCTTGGCCTCGGCGATGAGCTGCTCGGCGGCATCGCCGCGGCCCTGCACGCGATAGCCCCCGAGGTTGTGCTCGGCCTGGGGTGTGAATCCGATGTGCGCCATGACGGGGATCCCGGCATCCGTGAGCAGCTTGACCTGCGGCACCATCGCCAGTCCGCCCTCGAGCTTGACCGCGTGGGCGTTCGCCTCCTTCATGAAGCGGACGGCGGTGTCGAAGGCCTGCTCGGGCGAACGCTGGTAGGACCCGAACGGCAGGTCGGCGACGATCAGCGCACGTGTCGTCGAGCGTGTGACGGCGCGAACGAGGGGAATGAGCTCGTCGACCGTGACCGGCAGGGAGGTCTCGTTGGCGAAGACGTTGTTGCTCGCGGAGTCCCCGACGAGCATGACGGGAATGCCGGCCTCGTCGAACGTCGCGGCGGCGTACTGGTCATACGCCGTGAGCATCGCCCACTTCTCACCGCGCTCCTTCATCTGCAGGAGGTGATGCGTACGGATCTTGCGGATCTGGGTGCTTCCGGCCTGGGCAGCGGGCGCTGCGGCGGGTCCGGAGCCGTACGGTGCGGTCTCTTCAGGGGTGGCGTCAGCCATGGTGGTTCTCCTTGTCGTCTCGCAGCTCCTCGCGGAGTCCACGGATGTCTCCAGCGTGCCAGATCACGGGCCACGCGCCACCGAGTGTGAACGAACTCACGGGCGACCAGATCAGGGGAGGCGGATGTCGGCGGTGGCCTGGTCGCCCGTCAGCGCCGAGGAGCGGTGACCTGGTCGCCCATCAGCGTTCCGGCAGGGCGACTTACTCACCGCCTGCCCGGCAAGCGCTCAGCCGTCGAGCTTCTCGCGCCAGCGATGGGTGATCGGCACGCGGCGATCGCGACCGAAGTTGCGGCGCGACACCTTGGGGCCCGGCGGGTACTGGCGGCGTTTGTATTCCGCGCGGTCGACCAGTGTGATGACGCGCTCCACCAGCGCGGGGTCGAAGCCCTCGGCGATGACGTCGGCGGAGCCGAGATCGCGCTCGACGTAGGCATCCAGGACGGCATCGAGCAGGGGATAGGGCGGCAGCGAGTCCGAGTCGTACTGCCCAGGCCGCAGCTCGGCCGACGGCAGCTTGGTGATGGTGTCCTCGGGGATGGGCGGCGTCTCGCCGCGCTCGACCGCGGCCTGGTTGCGCCACTTCGCGAGCTCCCAGACGAGCGTCTTGGGCACGTCCTTGATCGGGGCGTAGGCGCCGACGGCGTCGCCGTAGATCGTGGAGTAGCCGGTCGCGAGCTCGGACTTGTTGCCGCACGCCAGGACGAGGTGACCGTGCTGGTTGGACAGACCCATCCAGATGACGGCGCGGATCCGGGCCTGCAGGTTCTCCTCCGCGAGGCCGTCGAGGTGCAGGGCCTCTTGGTACGCGTCGAAGATCGGCGCGATCGGGACGGTGTCGAGCGACAACCCCGTGCGACGGGCCTGCTCGGCGGCGTCGGACTTGGAGTGCTCGCTCGACCACGCACTCGGGTTGGAGACGCCGAAGACGTTCTCGGGCCCGAGGGCGTCCACCGCGATCGCGGCGACGAGGGTGGAGTCGATGCCGCCCGACATGCCGAACAGGACGGACTGGAAGCCGTTCTTGCGCACGTAGTCACGCAGGCCGACCACCAGCGCGGTCCAGATCTCCTCGAGCCTCGGCATGCGCTCGTTGGTGACGGTCGGCAGCGGCTCGTACGCCTCGAACGGTTCGGAGCTGACGATCGTACGTTTGATGGCGAGGCCGCCGAAGCGCTCGCCGGCATCAGGCATCGCCGGGGTCGCAGCCGGGAGGTCGAGGTCGACCACGAGCAGCTCGGGCTCGAACTGTCCGGACCGCCCGAGCACCGTGCCGCCGGCGTCGACCACGATCGAGTCGCCGTCGAAGACCAGCTCGTCCTGACCGCCGACGAGGTTGACGTAGGCCAGCACGCACTCGCCCTCGGCGGCGCGACGTGCGCAGAGCTCGAGGCGTACGTCGTCCTTGTCGGCCTCGTAGGGCGAGCCGTTGGGCACCACCAGCAGCGCCGCGTCGGCAGCCTTGGCGGCTGCGGACGGACCGTCGCGCCAGAGGTCCTCGCAGATCGCGAGCGCGACGTCGACGCCGCCGATCTGCACGATGTTGATCGTGTCGCCCGCGACGAAGTTGCGGATCTCGTCGCCGACGCCGTAGTTCCAGAGGTGGTGCTTGGCCTGCCGGGCCACGATCTCGCCGCCGTGCATGACCGCGACCGAGTTGGTGGGGGCGTTCTTGGGGATGCCGATCTGGTCGGTGACGTGCTGCGCCTGGTCGAGGAAGCCGACCATCGCGACGAGGTCCCCGCAGCCTTCGTCCTTGAGGCGTACGGCGAGATCCTCGGCGGCGGCGCGCGAGGCCCTGATGAGCGAGGCCCGCATCGCGAGGTCCTCGATGGGATAGCCGGTCAACATCATCTCGGGGAACACCACGAGGTGGACGCCCAGGGCGACGGCCTGCTTGCAGTAGTCGACGACGAGGTCGGCGTTGGCGGCCAGATCGCCGACCGTGGCATTGACCTGGGCAAGGGCGAGTCGCATCTGGGGCACGGGTTCAGCCTATCCGTGGCCTTGGGGCGAGCGCGCGGTGACGGCACCTCGGGTTTGCACCGCAGACCAGTTTGACATTGCTGAGATGGCGCTCTAGGTTTGCACCACAAACCAGTCTGGAGATTGACATGGATCGCAGAGGCATCGAGACAGCAGTGGCCGAGAACGCGCAGTTCCGTGGACTGTTCGGCGTGGTGGGCGGCCTTCTGGCCATCCTCGCTGCGCTTGGCAACGCCGCGTGGGGGCCGCTTCGCCACAACTGGGTGTTCGTCGTCGGAGTGATCGTGCTGGCCGGCCTGACCTGGCCGATCCACGCCTTCTACACCGACCGTTTCGGCCGGGCCACGCCGTCGGTGAAGCACCGGGCGCGGGTGGCAGTCGTGGTCCTGGTCGCGGTTCCGCTGGTGATCCTCGGCTCGTTGTGGTTGTCGAGCCGTGCGTCGTGGTCTCTGGACCTTCCGGTCAACACGACGGCCATCACCCTGGGACTGGTGTTCCTGCTGTCGATCGCTGCCGCGGTGGGCCTCCGGCTCCATCACGTGGTGATCTACGGCGGGCTGGTGATCGTCGGTGCGTTGCCGGTCTGGGAACGCGGCGGCGAGAGCGGCAACACGGGCCTGTGGCTCGCCGGCATCGCGATGATCATCAGCGGCTTGCTGGACCACCGTCTGCTTGTGCGCCGCTTCGGACCGGCCGGCACCGGGATCGGGGCCGACCGTGCCGGAGTCTGACGAGGGCTTCCTGCTCGACCGGCTGATCCACGAACCGGGTCGCCTGGCGATCCTGACCGTGCTGTCCTCGGTCGCCGACGCCGACTTCGTGTTCCTGCAGCGGACGACGGGGCTCACCAAGGGCAATCTGTCGAGCCACCTCACCAAGCTCGAGGACGCGGGTCTCGTGACCGTCGAGAAGCGCTTCGTCCGCAAGAAGCCCAACACCAACGTCGCGCTCACCAAGGACGGTGCCGAGCGGGTGGCCCGGCACTGGGACCAGCTGGAGCGGCTGAGGTCCCTGTCTCAGGCGAACCCTGAAACATTGCCGTAACACGTCGTCGTCACACTGTGAGCATGGGAAAACAGGAAGACTTCGTGCTGCGCGCCCTCGAGGAGCGTGACGTCCGGTTCGTACGTTTGTGGTTCACCGATGTGCTGGGCTCGCTGAAGTCTGTCGCCATCGCCCCGGCGGAGCTCGAGGGCGCCTTCGCCGAGGGCATCGGCTTCGACGGCTCGGCGATCGAGGGCTTCGCCCGCGTGCACGAGTCCGACATGCTCGCAATGCCTGACCCGTCGACGTTCCAGATCCTCCCGTGGCGCGGCGAGACGCCCGCGACCGCGCGCATGTTCTGCGACATCCTCATGCCCGACGGCACCCCGTCGTACGCCGATCCGCGTCACGTGCTCAAGCGCACGCTGCAGAAGGCGGCCGAGGCAGGCTTCACGTTCTACACCCACCCCGAGATCGAGTTCTACCTGTTCAAGGGCAAGCCCGGGCTCGGCGAGCAGCCCGTGCCGGTCGACGACAGCGGCTACTTCGACCACACGGCCCAGGGTGGCGGTCAGGACTTCCGCCGCGAGGTCATCACGATGCTCGAGAACATGGGCATCTCGGTCGAGTTCAGCCATCACGAGGGCGGCCCGGGCCAGCAGGAGATCGACCTCCGCTACGCCGACGCGCTCTCGACGGCCGACAACATCATGACGTTCCGCACGGTCGTCCGCGAGGTGGCCCTGAGCCAGGACAAGTGGGCGTCGTTCATGCCCAAGCCGTTCACGACGCACCCGGGCTCTGGCATGCACACGCACGTCTCACTGTTCGAGGGCGACGAGAACGCCTTCTACGAGGCCGGCGCGGAGTACCAGCTCTCGCAGACCGGGCGCGCGTTCATCGCCGGAGTGCTCGAGCACACCCCCGAGATCACCGCGGTGACGAACCAGTGGGTCAACTCCTACAAGCGCCTGGCCGGCGGGGGAGAGGCGCCCAACTACGTCTGCTGGGGCCACAACAACCGCTCGGCGCTGATCCGCGTGCCGATGTACAAGCCGCACAAGGGTGGTTCGGCGCGCGTCGAGCACCGCGGCATCGACTCGGGCTGCAACCCCTACCTCGCGTTCGCGCTCGTGCTCGCTGCGGGCCTGAAGGGCATCGAGGGCAAGTACGAGCTGCCGGCCGAGGCCGAGGACAACGTCTGGGGCCTCAGCGAGAACGAGCGCAAGGCGATGGGCATCGCCCCGCTGCCGCGCAACCTCGACGAGGCGATCCGGACGATGGAGAGCAGCGAGCTCGTCGCCGAGACGCTGGGCGAGCACGTCTTCGACTTCTTCCTGCGCAACAAGCGGGCCGAGTGGCAGGACTACCGGTCCCAGGTCACCCAGTTCGAGCTCGACCGCCTCATGCCGATGGTGTGAGGGCTCACGCCAGGTCGTACCGGAAGGCGTACGTCTCGTAGGGCAGGCGGACCGATCCGTCGGCACCCGCACGCTCCTCACCGAGCTCTCGTACGGCTGACAGCACCCGCTCCCGCTCGTCCGGCGGGCGGACGATGACATAGCTGCGCGATGCGGCCAGTGCGACGAGTGTGTCGACGTCGATCGCGTGCTCCCACGCGACGACGCGCCTGTCGTACGCAGTGAAGGGGGCCTCGATCGCGGGGCCATGTGCGCGGATCTTCTCCATCTGGCCCGCGGAGTCTGCCCCGCCGAGCGCTGCGCTGAGTCGTACGACCCATTCGTCGGCCAGCGATCGGTAGTTCCAGACCAGGCCGAGCCGGCCGGGGCGACCCAGCACTCTGGCCAGCTCGGCCGAAGCCCGGCGGACGTCGACCCAGTGCCACGCCTGGGCCATCGTCGCGAGGCTCGCGACGCCGTCGGCGAGAGGGACGTCCTCTGCCGACCCGGCACGCACGCCGATGCCAGGAATCCGTGCCAGGAGCGACCGCATCCCGGTGTCGGGCTCCACGGCGACGACGCCGTCGCGACGCGCGGCCAGCGCTGCAGTGAGCTTGCCGGTGCCTGCGCCGACGTCGAGGACGGGCCCGGCCACGCCGTCGAGCAGCCAGTCGACGATCTCGTCGGGGTAGGGCGGGCGGGCGCGGTCGTACGCCTCGGCGGCGGCGCCGAACGAGAGCGCAGGATCGTCTGGGGTCACGACCTCATCGTGCATCACGGCGTCGAGTAGCCTCGACGAGTGGCAACTGACGCGCGTGAGCTCGCCCTGGCACTTGCCCGCAAGGGGTTCCGCAACGGTGACGGGGCGGTGGCGGACCTGACGAGGCTGGGCGACGTCCCGGACTCCCTCGTCGACCAGATCGCCGGCGTGGCGAGCCCCGACACGGCGCTCGCCTCGCTGACCTCGATCGCCGAGCGGTTCGGTGCGCGCAAGCTGCTCGACCTGCTGGCCGGCGACGCGGACCTGAGGCAGCGGCTGCTCGTTGTGCTCGGCACGAGCCAGGCCCTCGGCGACTTCCTCGTACGTCACCCCGAGCACGTGGTCGACCTCAGCACCGACGAGCTCTCGACGACGCCGATCGGTCTCGATGTCCGCCGCCGGCAGATGGAGGAGGCGACGACGGCCGACGAGCTGCGCGTCGCCTACTACCGCAAGCTCCTGCACATCGCGGCGCGCGACCTGACGGCCCTGACGTCGTTCGAGCAGTCCTCCGCGGAGCTGGCCGACCTCGCGGTGGCGACGCTGGGTGCCGCGCTCAAGATCGCCGCGGCCGCCGATGAGAACGCGGACCTCTGCCGTCTGACGATCATGGCCATGGGCAAGACCGGTGGTCGCGAGCTCAACTACGTCAGCGACGTCGACGTGATCTTCATCCACGAGCCCGCCGAGGGCGCCGACGACGGTGCTGCGATCGCTGCGGCGACCCGGCTCGCCGCCGCGGTCATGAAGCTCTGCCACGAGCACACCAGCGAGGGCACGATCTGGGAGGTCGACGCCAACCTCCGCCCCGAGGGCAGCTCCGGCCCGCTCGTACGTTCGCTGTCGAGCCACATCGCCTACTACGAACGCTGGGCCACGACGTGGGAGTTCCAGGCGCTGCTCAAGGCTCGCTACGCGGCGGGCGACGAGGAGCTGGCGCAGGGCTACCTCGACGCGCTCTCGCCGATGATCTGGATGGCGAGCACCCGCGAGAACTTCGTGACCGACGTACGCGCGATGCGTCGCCGCGTCATCGAGAACATCCCCCCGAACCATCGCGAGCGACAGCTCAAGCTCGGCGCCGGCGGGCTGCGCGACGTCGAGTTCGCGGTGCAGCTGCTGCAGCTCGTGCACGGCCGCGCCGACGTGTCCCTGCGCAGCTCGACGACGGTGCACGCCCTCAAGGCGCTCATCGAGGGCGGCTACGTCGGCCGCCGCGACGGTGCCGCGATGGAGGAGGCGTACGAGTTCCTCCGCACGCTCGAGCACCGCATCCAGCTGTTCAAGCTGCGGCGCAGCCACATCGTGCCGGACGACGCCGAGGACCTGCGGCGCATCGGCCGCAGCATGGGGTTCCGGCAGAATCCCGCCGAGAACCTCACCCGTGAGTGGCAGGCCCATCGGCGCATCGTGCGTCGCCTGCACGAGAAGCTCTTCTACCAACCGCTGCTCGAGGCGGTCGCCTCGCTGCCGACCGACGGCTTGCGGCTCACCCCGCTGGCGGCGGAGCAGCGGCTCACCGCGCTGGGTTTTGCCGACCCCAAGGGCGCGCTCGCCCACATCCAGGCCCTGACGTCGGGGGTGTCGCGACGCGCGGCGATCCAGAAGTCGCTGCTCCCGGCGATGCTCGCGTGGTTCGCCGAGTCGCCGGACCCCGATGGCGGACTCCTGGCGTTCCGCAAGATCTCCGAAGGTCTCGGCGAGACGCACTGGTACCTGCGCAAGCTGCGCGACGAGGGCGAGGGCGCCGAGCAGCTCGCCCACGTCCTGTCGTCGAGCCGCTATGTCACGGACCTGATCCTGCGGGCTCCCGACTCCGTCGCGCTCCTGGGCGACGACGCCGAGCTGAAGCCGCTCGAGCGGGACCGGCTGCGCACGGAGGTCGAGCTCGCGACCAGCCGGCACAAGAACCCGCAGGACGCGATCCGGGCGGTACGCCGCGTGCGGCGCCGTGAGCTGTCGCGCATCGGCATCGCCGACGTGCTCGGCCGCCTCGACATCCTCGAGGTCGGCGAGGCCTTGACCGACGTGTCGACGGCGACGCTCGACGGAGCGCTCAAGGCGGCCACCTCCGCCGTCGAGGCAGAGCGCGGCGCGATGCCGACCCGCCTCTCGATCGTCCTGATGGGCCGGCTCGGCGGTGGCGAGGCCGGCTACGGCTCGGACGCCGACGTGATGTTCGTGCACGACCCCGTCGAGGGTGCCGACGAGACCGAGGCGGCTGAGGCGGCGATGGCGGTCGCGCAGGGCCTCCGCAAGATGCTGGCTGCGCCGGGCGACGACCCGCCGCTCGACGTCGACGCCGACCTGCGGCCGGAGGGCAAGAACGGTCCGCTTGTCCGTACGTTCGCGGCCTACAAGGCGTACTACGAGAAGTGGTCGGCCGTGTGGGAGGCCCAGGCGCTGCTGCGGGCGAGCGCCGACGTCGGCGATCCCGGTCTCAACCAGCGATTCACGGCGCTGATCGACCCGCTGCGCTGGCCCGAAGGCGGCGCGACCCCGGCCGAGATCCGCGAGGTCCGTCGCATCAAGGCCCGCGTCGACTCCGAGCGGCTGCCCCGTGGGGCCAATCCCAACACGCACCTCAAGCTCGGCCGCGGCGGGCTCGCCGACATCGAGTGGACGGTGCAGCTGCTGCAGATGCAGCATGCCCACGCGGTGCCGGAGATGCGTACGACCCGCACGCTCGACGCCCTGCATGCTGCGCTCAAGGCCGACCTGGTGAGTCACGACGACGCACAGGCACTGGAGGCGTCGTGGCGGCTCGTCAGCCGCATCCGCAACGCCGTCGTGCTGATGCGCGGCAAGCCCGCCGAGTCGATGGTCGAGCAGGCGAGCGAGCGCGCCGGTGTGGCGCACCTGCTGGGTTACGGCATGGAGCAGAGCGAGCGCATGGTTGACGAGTACCTCCGGACGACCCGGCAGGCCCGCAAGGTCGTGGAGCGCATCTTCTACGAGTGAGTCAGGGCGTGATCGAGTCGACGTAGGCGTAGGCGGCGTCGAGCTGCTCAGCCCAGGTCGCGTCGTCGGCCTCGTCCGGCACGAGCACCCACTCACGGCGTGGCACCCCGCCCATCACCATGCGCTCGGCGATGCCGGCCTCGGCGAGCGCGTCGGCGTGCGCCTCGGGCACCTTGATCAGCAACCCACCGGCGTGCGCTGCGACCGCGAAGATCTTGCCGCGTACGCGCAGGCCGGTCGACCCGAACATCCGGCCCCAGTCGACGCCGGGCAGCTTCTGGTGCTCGGCCGAGAGCTCCTCGAGCCGGGCGTGGGCGGCTTCCTGTCGTTCATTTCTCGCCATGACGCCAGCATGCCAGCGCCGACCGACAGGGT
Organism: Aeromicrobium sp. Root344; assembly: GCF_001425755.1. Classification (GTDB taxonomy): domain Bacteria; phylum Actinomycetota; class Actinomycetes; order Propionibacteriales; family Nocardioidaceae; genus Aeromicrobium. The sequence continues at coordinate 3,019,476 of NZ_LMDH01000001.1, forward strand.
GTGGCGGAACGCTAGGCCGTCTTGCGGTCCTGCAGCAGGTGCTCGCGCTCGTTGATGTTGAGCCCGCCCCAGACGCCGTACGGCTCGCGGACGGCGAGAGCGTGCTCGAGGCACTCCCGGACCACCGGGCAGACGGCGCACAACGCCTTGGCCGCGGCTTCGCGCGCGCGGCGGCTCGGGCCGCGTTCGGCGTCGGGGGAGAAGAAGACGGACTCGTCGACGCCCACGCACGCGGCGTCGTACTGCCACTCGTAGACCTCCTGCAGTGCTTTGGGCAGGCGGCCGATGCTCGCCACCCGTCAGCCCTTCGCGGAGCGGGCGATCGAGAGCTGGAAGACGTCGAGGTAGCCGGTGCGGAAGCCGGCCTCGCAGTAGGCGAGGTAGAACTCCCACATGCGCCGGAACGTCTCGTCGAACCCCTGGGCCCTGATGCTGTCCCAGTTGGCGTTGAACGTGTCGCGCCACTCGTGCAGTGTGCGCGCGTAGTCCTGCCCGAGCGAACGCCGGTTGGTCACCGCGAGCGAGGTGTGCTCGTGGAGTGTCTGGTCGATCGCGTCGAGCGAAGGGATCAGCCCGCCGGGGAAGATGTACTTCTGGATCCACCCGTACGAGTTGCGGGTCGCGAGGTAGCGGTGGTGCGCCATCGTGATCGCCTGGATCGCGACGTGCCCTCCGGGTGCCAGCAGCTTGTCGATCGTGGCGAAGTAGGTCGGCCAGTACTCCTCGCCGACCGCCTCGATCATCTCGACGCTGACGATCGCGTCGTACTCGCCGGTGACCTCGCGGTAGTCGACGAGCTGCAGGTCGACATCGACGCCGGCCTCGGCGAATCGTTCCTGTGCCAGCGCTGCCTGCTCCGACGACAGGGTGATCGTCGTGACGGTGGCACCTCGCTGCGCGGCGCGGATGGCGAGGGCGCCCCAGCCGCTGCCGATCTCCAGCACCCGTGTGCCGGCCGTGACGTGTGCGTCGTCGAGGATCGCGTCGATCTTGCGGAGCTGGGCGGCTTCGAGGTCCTGCTCGGCCGACTCGAACCAGGCGGATGAGTAGGACATCGACGGGTCGAGGAACTGTGCGAACAGGTCGTTGGAGAGGTCGTAGTGCGCCTCGATGTTCTTGCGCGATCCCGTGACAGAGTTGCGCTGGTGGCGGGGCAGCTTCTTGTCGACGAAGACACGGAACTTCTGCAGCGGCGCCGGCACGATCGTCGCCATCCGTGCCGCGAACGGCTCGAGCAGGTCAGCGAGGTCGGTGCCGTTGCCGGTCGTCCAGTCGCCGGCCATGTAGGCCTCGCCGAACCCGATCTTGGTGTCCGCCCCGAGGCGGGCGAAGAACGCCCTCGGTCGCACGACCCGCATCTCCGGGGCGACGGCGCCGCCGGCACCCCACACGCGGCCGTCGGCGAACCTCAGGCGTACGGGCACGTGGTTGACGGTGGGCTTGAGGATCGCCTTGGCGACTCGCGCCTTGAGCGGCGTGCGAGGGGCGCGTGAGACCCCGAAGGTATGGGCTGGTGGCCGGTCGGCAGAGATGCTCATGCCAGTGATTCGTTGCTAGTCGCCGGCCGGATTGGTGCCTTCGGCGTCCTGACCGGCCCGCTTGCTGGCCTCGGTGATCTCGAAGATCTCGGTGCCGAAGGCGCCGATCTCCGTCGTGATCTTGCGCGCCGACTCGAAGAGGATCGCCACGACGTGCCCGGCACTGGCTATCGCCGCCTCGGTCGACTGCTGGAGGACGTCCTTGGCGATCTCACGCCGGCTCAGTGCCATCGGGTGTACCTCTCGGTCGCAGTCGACTACGAGGTCAATTGTGGCGCACGCGCCTCTTCTTCGCGACGGGCGGCTGCCGCTTCGCGCTTGGCACGGCGCAATGCCTTGGACTCAGGGCTGTTGCCGATCTTGTAGGGATCGTCGGGCTTGTGACCGAGCTTGGCGAGCTGGCGGATGACGCTGGCGACCTGCTTGGACAGACGACCCGTGTTGTACTGCAGGCCGTACTTCTCGACCAGGAGCTTCACGTCCTCGGCGACCTCGGGGTAGCGGCGCGCCGGGATGTCGGGGAACAGGTGGTGCTCGACCTGGTAGCTCAGGTTGCCGGTCAGCACGTGGAACGGCTTGTGGCCGCTGATGTTGGCCGAGCCGAGCAGCTGGCGCAGGTACCACTGGCCGCGCGTCTCGTTCTGCGCGTCCTCCTCGGCGAAGGTCTGCACCTCGGCGGGGAAGTGGCCACAGAAGATGATGATGAACGACCAGACGTTGCGGATGACGTTGGCGACGATGTTGGCGACCAGGATGGCCACGGGAGCCCACCAGCCGACGAACGGCACGAGGGCGAGACCGAGCAGCGGCCAGGCGACGTAGTCCTTGAAGACCTGCTTGCGGATCTTCTTGAGCGCGCGCTTCTTGCGGCCCTGGAAGTCCTCCTTGGTGATCTTGCCCTGGAGGTACTGGTCCAGCTCGACGCCGTGGTACATGATGCCCCACTCGAACACGAGCATCAGGATGAACGCGAGCGGCAGGTTGAAGCGGTGGCTCGCGTACCAGGGCTGGTCCTCGTCGATGCGGAACATGTTGTAGCCGATGTCCCGGTCCATGCCGTGGATGTTGGTGTAGGTGTGGTGGATGTAGTTGTGGCCGTGCTTCCAGTCCTTGGAGGGCGCGATGTTGTCCCACTCGTAGCGGCTGGCGTCGACCATCGGGTCGTTCATCCAGTCGTACTGGCCGTGCATGACGTTGTGGCCGATCTCCATGTTGTCGAGGATCTTGGCCAGGCCGAGGAACAGGATGCCGGCGATGAACGCAGGCGGGAAGAACGGCATGAAGATGCCGATGCGGCCCAGCACTTCGCTGGCCTTCTGCACCTTGATGACACGACGGATGTAGTCGGCGTCCTTCTGGCCGAGGTCGTCGAGGACGCGCTGGCGCACGGCGTTGAGCTCCTCGCCGAACTCCTCGAGCTGCTCGTACGTCATGTACTCCAGGCCGATCGTGGCCTTCTTGTCGCTGTGGGTGTTGACGAGCGACAGGGGCGCGGCGTTGTGGTTGCTCGCGCTGTGGGGCTTGATGGGGGCGTTCTTGGTCTTGGCCATGGTGGTTCTCCCTCTCCTAGAGTGCGACGTTGACGTCGCCGACGGGGACGTGCACGCAGATCTTGATGGTCTCGTCGGTGTTGGCGCTGATCTCGTTGCTGATGACGTGGCGCACCGCACCGTGGTTCTTCTTGACGACGCAGGTGTTGCAGACGCCCATGCGGCACCCGAACTCGGGCTTGAGCCCGGCCGCCTCGGCCTGCTCGAGGATCGTGGCGCCGGAGTTGTCGGCCTCGATCCTGGCGTCGTCGAACGTCAGGGTGCCGGTGGCGTCCGCCGCGTCGAGGTCGACCGACGGCACCTTGAAGTACTCGAGGCGGAGCTGGTCGGCGGCTCCGAGCTCGGTGTAGGTGTCGCGGACGGTGGCGATGAGCCCGGCCGGACCGCAGACGTACGTCAGGGTGTCGGTCGGGTCGATGCCGAGGTGCTTGAGGTGGTCGACGTGGAAGCGGCCCTTGAGCTCGGCTCCGGGTGCCGGCCGGCGCGTGTAGACGCGCATGACGGTGACGTTGGCTGCCTCGGCGAGCGCGTCGAGGTCGGCCGTGAACATCTCGTCGTCGCGCGAGCGGGCGTAGTGCAGGAACGTGACGCGGCCCTGATGGCCGGTGTCGCGAAGCGTACGGATCATCGACATGACCGGGGTGATGCCGGATCCGCCGCTGATCAGCAGCAGGTTGTCGGGCACGTCGCGGGGCAGGACGAACTCGCCCTCGGCCTGCGACAGGTAGACGATCGTGCGCGGCTTGAGCTCGTGGTGCAGGAACTGGGAGACGTAGCCGTCGGGGTGAGCCTTGACCGAGACGCTGAAGGTCCCCTTCTTGGCGGCACGCGAGCTGGACACCGAGAAGCAGCGGACGCGACGCGTGCCGTCGACCTCGACGCCGAACTGGACGTGCTGGCCGGGAGTGAACCCCTTCCAGGCGCCGTTCGGGCGGAGGATGACGGTGCTGGCGTCTCCGGTCTCCTGCACGACCTCGACGACCCGGGCGCGGACGTTCTCCGCTGCGAGCATCGGGTGGATCTGGTCGAGGTAGTGGTCGATCGTGTGGGGGGAGGTCAGAGAGGCGACCGGGCGCGAGCTGAGCGCCTTGCGGATGATGCCCATCTGTTTACCTCCTCGAAATGAGTGAACATGCGTACACTCAAAGTGTGCACGACCCAGGGCTCACGCGCAACCGGCGCGCCGAGTGACCTCGACCACCAGTGATACAAGTGTGCACCGAAAGGGGTGACTAGGCTGTGAGGATGACCGAGTCAGCACCATCCGCCTCGCGTCAGGCCCAAAAGGAACGCACCCGCCAGGCCATCCTCGCCTCGGCACTGGAGCTGAGCCACGAGAAGGGGTTTGCGCAGGTCAGCCTTCGCCAGGTGTCACGGCATGCCGGTGTCGTGCCGACGGCGTTCTACCGCCACTTCGAGTCGATGGACCAGCTGGGCCTCGCGCTGGTGGAGCAGTCGTTCTCGACCCTGCGCCGCATGATCCGTGACGCGCAGCGCGATCCGCACGTGTTCGACAACATCATCGACGCGGCCGCCGACGTGCTGGTCGAGGCGGTCAAGCAGAGCAAGGCGCACTTCGCGTTCGTCGCCCGGGAGCGCGTCGGCGGCCCTGAGGTCGTACGCACGGCGATCCGCCACGAGCTCGACCTGTTCGTCAGCGAGCTGGCGGTCGTGCTGGCCCGGCTGCCCAACATCGAGAACTGGTCGACCGAGGACGTGCAGATGGTGTCGCGGCTGTTCGTCCGCAACATGGTCTCCAACGCCGAGGAGGTCGTGGAGATGCCGGACGGCCGTCCCGACCTCGAGGAGCAGATCAAGGAAGGCGCCCGCCGGCAGATGCGCCTGATCGTCGTCGGCTTCAGGGACTGGCGCAGCTGAGCCGTCAGATGACTCAGCTGGCGCGGGTGACCTGCTGGTTGCCGTACTCGTCCTGGGCGTAGGTGGCGAGGTTGTCGAGCGCCTTGGCGAAGACGTCGTCGCCGATCGAGTCCTCGAGCTCCTGCAGGACCTCGGGCTCAGCGGTGAAGTCGGCCTCCCACGTGACGTACGAGCACGAGTGGCCGGCGTCCTCGACGAGGATCGTCGCGCGGTGGTTCGCGATCGGGAACGGCGGATCGGGAATGTGATACGACAGCGTCATCGCCTCGTCGTCCCGGGACACGATCGTCACGACGACGTCGGCTGGAGCCTCGGGCCCGTTGGCGTAGATGCGGAGCGTGGGGTGCCATTCGGCAAAGTTGCCGGCCAGCTGCCACACGTGCGGGGCGGGGGCAGCGACGAACGTACGACGGGTGATCCGGGGCATTGACTTCCTTCGGCACGACAGCAGACGTATCCGTCCATTGTCGCGTGCGAACCGCCTGTCGCGGCCATCACGGACGTGAGGGATTGCTCACTAGGCCAGGCCGAGATCGCCGGCGAGGCGAAGCACCGTCTGGTCGAAGTAGCCCTCGTAGTCGCTGACCGATCCCTTGAGGTGCCCGAAGAGCTCGAACGACAGGGTTCCGAAGATCGCCGACCAGACCATGAGGGTGCGCATCACGAGCTCCGGCAGTGCCTCGAGGTCGACAGCGCTCCGCTCCGCGATGAACGCCATGGCGTCGGCGACGACGTCCGACGGATCGGCCGCGCCTGCCGGCGGCCGCGCCGTGTCCGTAGGGCCGCCGGAGCCGTGCGCGGCGACGATGATCTCGACGAGGCGGACGATCACCCGGGTGGCCGGCATGACGGTGTCCTGCGGTGCGGCATAGCCGGGCACGGGGGAGCCGTAGATCAGCGCGTAGTCGTGAGGGTGGCTGACCGCCCACTCGCGGGTCGCCCGGCAGGTGGCCATCCACCGTGCGACGTGGTCGGTGCGGTCCTCCACGGCCTCCTCGGCAGCCTCCGCCGCAGCGCCCAGCTCGTCGTACGCGGCGATGATCAGTGCGGTCAACAGCTCGTCGCGGCTGGCGTAGTAGCGGTAGACGGCGGACGAGACCATGCCGACCTCGCGCGCCACCGCGCGCAGGGACAGCTGGCTCGGACCGACCTCGCCGAGCTGGACACGCGCCGCGGCCAGGATCTCGGCGGTGATCTCGGCGCGGGCTCGTTCACGGGCTGTTCTGGCTGCGACCATGGCCCTACTGTGAAGCATTGCGAGAGCATGTGCAACAAATGAGAGCACTGCTCTTGCCAAGGCGTACAGGATCTGACATGCTCACAACCGAGAGCGGTGCTCTCCACAACTCGGAAGGACCTTCATGTCTGATCGTCACCTCATCGTCGGAGCCGGACCCGTCGGCCGCCACGTCGCCCAGCTGCTCGCGGCGCGCGGAGCCGACGTCACCGTCGCGACCCGCTCGGGCACCGACACGGGCATCGACGGCGTGACCCACCTGAAGCTCGACGCCTCGGACGCAGAAGCCCTGAGCGCCGCCGCGCAGGGCGCCTCGGTGCTCTACAACTGCGCCAATCCCGCCGACTACACGACGTGGCGCGAGTTCTGGCCGCCGCTCGCCGCAGCGTTTCTCGTCGCCGCTGAGCGCTCGGGCGCCGTGTACGCGATCACCGGCAACCTCTACCCGTACGGTCCGGTGGACCGGCCGATGAAGGAGGACCTGCCGGACGCCGCGACCGACTACAAGGGTCACCTGCGTGCGTCGATGTGGGCCGAGGCGGAGGCGCTGCACGACGCCGGCCGGATCCGCACCGTGGAGGTCCGCGGCTCGGACTACATGGGCACGGGCGTCGGCGGCAACGGCCACATCACGCGGCAGATGCCTGGCGCCCTCAAGGGCAAGCGTGCGTGGGTCTTCAACGCCAAGGACGTGCCGCACACGTTCACCGACGTCCTCGACACGGCACGCCTGCTCATCGCCGCCGCGGAGGACGAGACTGCGCACGGCCGGACGTGGCACGTGCCGAGCAACCCTCCTCGCACGCAGGAGCAGGCCATCACCGAGGTGCTCGCGAGCGTCGGCAATCCGGCCGTCAAGGTCAGCGTCGTGCCCAACGCCGCGTTCGCCGCACTGGCCAAGGTGGTGCCGCTGGTTCGCGAGCTGCGCCAGCTGTCGTACCAGTGGACCAAGCCGTACGTGCTCGACGACAGCGATGCGCGGCAGCACTTCGGCATGGAGCCGACACCGTGGGACGAGGTCTGCCGCCGCAGCGCTGTGCTCTGAGCGTCAGTCGGACTCGGCGGCGCCCATGAGCGAGAACATGTCGAGCTCGGCGTCCCAGCCGAGCGACTCGTAGAGCAGGCGGCCCCGGGCCGAGGCGGCGAGCACCCCTCGGCTGGCGCCGTGCTCGAGGGCGTACGCCGTGAGGGTGGTCATGACATGCCGGCCGAGGCCACGTCGCTGGAACGCGGGCGTGGTCTCGACCGCGTCGAACGTGGCTTCCTCGCCGAGGATCCCGATCGTGCCCTCGGCGGCGACGCGATCGCCCGCCTCGACGATGTAGCGCGCTCGGTGGTCCTCGATGTCCCAGCGCGGGGTGAACCGTGCATCGAGCGGGGGAACGTCGATGGGGCTGAACGTCGTCGACATGAGGGTCTCGTCGTCACGGTCGACGCGTACGCCCGGCGGCAACGCGAGCTCGGCGTACGGGCTCGCGTCGTCGGCGATCACGGTGAGCATCGCACGGTCGTCGCCGTCGATGTGCGCGAAGAGCGCGGCGAACGCCTCTAGGCCGGGATCGGTGCAGATCAGCTCGGTCTCACGAGTGCGAGAGCGTACGTGCACGAGCGGCCAGCCGTCGACGATGGACGTCTCGAGCCCGCGCGCATGCGCCCACGTGATGATCCAGCGATCGATGAGCTCGTGTGCGATGCCGGCCGTCATGCGGCCATTCTGTCAGCGCCCACGAAAGTCGAAGTCAGGCCTCGGCGGGGTCGTTGTCGATCGAGGTGCCGCCCTCGGACGGCTGCTCCTCGGCCGGCTCGCTGCCTGCTGGGTCGTCGGGGCCCTCGGCCGGATCCTCGGGGTGCGGTGTCGTCATGGTGTTCTCCTCTCGCTCACGGTGCCCGTACCCCGCCGCGCCGGTGTCAGTCCGAGTGCCTGCGAATCCCGCTTCGTCTGCGCCATGATGAGGAGCACCCGCGAGAGTGAGGAGCCCGAGATGGCCACGCATGCGGACTGGGTCGAGCTCAGGGTGCACGGAGTCAGCGGCACACCTCCGGAGGCGATGCTCGCCAGGCCGCACGTCCTGCAGGTCGACGGCGATGACAAGTCGCGGTTCTTCCGGGCGGTCGACGACGAGGGGCGGGAGATTCGCGCCGAGGACGGCCATGTCGTCGAGGGATTCCACTGGGGCAACTACACGTCAGGTTCGTGGCGCAAGGCGCTGTGGCTCGCGCTGATCCCGTTCGGCCTCGTCAATGCCGCGGCTTTCATGCTGCCGCCGGTCGAGGACAACGAGGGCAGGGTCGACCCGCTGGCGCGGCGACTGCGCATCGGCGCGATGGCCGGACTGCGACTGCAGGCCGTGTTCTTGACCGCCACCTTCGCGTTCGCGATCGGCATGGTGCTGATCGACATCATCGGCACCCGATGGGCGTACCGGCATCTCTCGGCGATCCCGGACGGATTCGAGAATCTCGTGCCTGCCGCGGCCACGGTCCTCGCCGCGTTGATCATCCTGCCGCTCGGGCTGTCCCTCCGTCCCAAGTCTCTGCTCGACGGCCCCCCGGCCCGGCCCGACCCCGACCCGGCGCTGCAACCGGTGGATGCCGCTCCGCCTCGGCCCACCGAGAAGGTCGAGCACGTGCAGCGGCGTACGCCGTTCGCCCGGCCGGAGTTCTATCGCGGCGACTCCGACACGTCGGCGTTCCGGGCGCTGCACGTCGCGATCGGGTTGTTCACGATCGCGCTGATGGCTCAGCGATTCAGCGCCAGGCAGCTCTGGAGCGTGGACGCCTCGGAAGGGCGGCCGGGCCTCGGGGTCGTGATCCTGATCCTGCTCGGCGTCGCGATCGCGGCGACCGTCGGCCTCGGTGATCCCGAGCGAGGGGCGACGACCCTGCACGGCGGGGCGAGCAGGGGATGGGCGCTGACGTGGCACCGCTGGATCTCCCGACTGTCGTTGGTCCTCCTGCTGCTGTCACTGCTGTCGATCGCCCTCGCGGCCCGCGCCCTGCAGCTGCGGGGCCTGCCGCGTGAACGTGCCCTGGACGGGCTCGACCGGTTCCGCATCCCCGAGTTCATCAGCCGGGTGGTCGAGTTCGACGTGATCGGCCGCTGGCTCGTGATGCTCGCCGGCGCCGGGGCTCTCGTCGCCGGACTGTTCGCCGTTGCCCTGGCCGTACGCACCCGCAGGTGGCGCGCCCGCCGGGGTGACGAGGCGTGGGCCTTTCGGCCGTACAGCTGGGGCCTGACGTCGATCGCGGTCGCCAACCTGGCGGTGGTCCTCGGGGTCGGCTTCGCCGCAGCGCTCGTGACGGGGGTGTCGACCGCGCTGGGGCAGCGGGAGGTCAAGGCCGGGGGGAACAGCAAGAAGACCGCCCTCGGCTCGACGCCGCTCATCGACCGGGTCGCGTACGCCTGGGGCCTCGGGATCATCCTCGTCGCCCTGGCGGCCGGGATCTGCCTGCTGGTCAGCCGGATCGCCAGTCGGCAACGACTTCTGGCGCACGTCGAGGTCGGCTATCCCAGCGACGCTACGTACCCAGGCCAGCGCGAGGACGCCGAGCCCTATCCGGCGCCGCGCGCAGCCGGGTGGCGCCACGCGCTCGCCAGCGCGGTCTGGGAGGCCAGGCTCAAGAATCAGGTTCAGCTGATCATCTGGTCCATCGTGCTGGTCGGCGCTGTGCTTGCCCTGTTCCTCGGCTGGTCCGAGCTGGCCGCGCTCAAGCACATCGCCCGGCCTCCGGAGGACCTGAGGCTGCTGAGCGTCGCGTCGGACGAGGTCAACGAGCTGCCGGACCGGGTCGAGTCGTGGGCGCCGGTGCTGGCCCAGGTGGGTGCCTGGACGCTGCTGGGCCTGATCGCCATCTTGATCGCGAAGGGTCGGCAGGCCCTCGGCGACGAGCAGACGAGGCGTGGCATCAACATCGTGTGGGACGTCGTCGCGTTCTGGCCCCACGCCGTGCACCCGTTCGCGCCGGAGCCCTACTCCCAGCGCGCCGTCGTCGACCTGACCGAGCGGATCCGCTATCACGTCGCCGCCGCGCCCGATGGCGTACCAGGCCGTTCGGTCATCGTCTGTGGGCACAGTCAGGGCAGCCTGGTGTCGTTCGCTGCGCTCAACCTGCTCACCGACGACGAGCTCTCCAAGATCGCGCTGCTCACCTTCGGGTCGCAGCTGCGGGTCATCTTCCCGAGAGCCTTCCCGGCGTACGTCAACCACACCGCGATCGCGTCGACGCGAGGGCTGCTCGAGGGCGCATGGATCAACCTGTGGCGTGACACGGATCCGCTCGCGGGTCCCGTGCTGTCGTGGGACCACGACATCCGCGCCACGCCGCCGCGGGAGGCCCACTTCGAGGTCCCCGTCGGTCGGCTCGAGCCGATCGACGGCAGCCTCCCGACGATCGACCAGGTCGACCCGATCATCGCCGCGTTCGCGGTCTGGCGCTGCGGTGACGACTGGCGGCTGACCGACCCCACCCGTCGCCCAGTCGAGCTGCCGCCCGGTGTCGACCCGATCGCCGAGGCTCCGATCAACGCGCTGCGCGGTCACAGCCGCTACTGGTCCGATCCGGTGTGGGGGGCTGCGCTGACGACGTTGCGGCACCGGCGTGCCGGGGGAGCGTGACCTAGCGCTTCGGGGTCTCGTAGCCCTTGGCCGGCACGAGCTGGTCCGCCTTGTGCCACTGCACTGTCAGGCTGTTGCCGACTCCACCCGTCACGACCGCGACGAGCGCCAGCCACTCACCTGAGGACGTACGCCGCCACTCGATGAGCAGGCCGGCCCACGGCGTCATGGCGTACTGCGCCGACGGCTTGACCCAGACGTGACGGGCCGGTTGCTTGACAGGGTCGCGACCTTCCGGGAACTCGCTCTCGGATCGGTCGACGAACCCCATGAGGCACAGGATAGAACATATGTTCGAGTCCGTGTGATGCTCACTCAGCAGCTGGTACGCCCCACAGTGCCGAGACGTGCCGGCTGTCGGTGCCGCAGCAGCCGCCGATGACTGCGAGCGCCGGAGTGTGCTGGCGCATCGTCGACGCGGAGTCCACGAGCAGGTCGAGGTCGCCCGAGTCGAGCACCTCCATGGCGTCGAGCTCCTCGTGGGACATGGTCGACGCGTTGGGGCGGAAGAACACCAGCTTCTGCTGCCACTCCGAGCCGTCCAGTGCCCCCATGACGTGGGTGGGATGCGCGCAGTTGACGCCGTACCAGTCGGCTGGCTCCGCCGCCTCGAGCGCGGCGATGGCGTCGGCCAGCGTGCTGCCGTCCGGAAGTCGGCCATCGGTCTCGACGGTGAACGAGATCGCCACGGGAAGGCCCGCAGCGCGGGCAGCGCGTACGACTCCCTGGGCCTCCGCGGGCTCGGTCATGGTCATGGCGTGGACGAGGTCGGCGCCTTCGGCGGCGAACGAGCGCACCTGCGCGGAGTGGTAGTCGGCGGCCTCGTCGGCGTCGGCGCCCGCTGCGATGTAGCCGTCGCCGCGGGGTCCCACGACCCCGCTCACCCGGTTCCTCGACACGCCGGCGGAGTCCGCGATCCCGCGGGCGAGGGCGACTGCGGCCCGGTTGGCGCGGTCCAGGCCACGGGCGTCGTAGCCGAGGACCGTGCCCCAGTCGGGGTTGGCCCGCCACGTGGGCGTCTCGACGATCAAGCCGACGCCGGCCGACGTGGCGATGGCTGCGTACTCGCCGTAGTAGGTCCGGAGCAGCGCGGAGCCGTCATCGTCCTCGACGAGGGGGAACGAGGCGAACTCGGGGAGCTCGACGCCGTGGTTGAAGAGCAGGTCGGTCTCGAGGCCTCCGTCGGTGACCCACCCGCCGCCGTCGAGAACGTTGCTGGGTTCCATGGTCACTCCTCGGTATCAGACTGTTCAGTCTGTTGTATCAGACTGTTTAGTTTGGAACAATGGCTCCATGCCTCGGGATGGACAGCTCACGCGTGAACGCCTCCTGGAGGCGGCGGAACGACTGGTCGAACGCAACGGCTTCGCCGCGACGTCCGTGGACGCGATCCTCGAGGAGTCGGGCAGCTCCAAGGGGGCGTTCTTCCACCATTTCGCCAACAAGCGCGCGCTGGCCCACGCGTTGGTGGAGCGCTACGTCGACGCGGACCTGAGCCTGCTGCGCGCCGGACTGGACGCCGTCGAGGCCGAGCCCGACCCCGTGCAGAAGCTGCTGGCGTTCCTCGGCTTCTATGAGAACTGGTCGGGGGACCTGACGTCCGAGTCGGCGTGCCTCTACATCGCCGTCGTCACCGAGCGCGACCTGCTCGACGACCAGACCGGCGGACAGGTGGAGCGGGCGATCCTCGGCTGGCGGGCCGCGGTCGCCGAGCTGTTCCGCAAGGCGTACGCGGCACGCGGCCTGACGCACGGCCCTGACCCTGACGACCTGGCCGATCAGCTCTTCGTCGTCTTCGAAGGCTCCTACCTGGTGTGTCGCGCCCTCGGCTCGGGTGAGCCGATGCGGGCCCAGCTCCGCGTCTACCGCCAGCTGGTCGAGTCGCTGCTCTCCGACTGAGCGTTTTCAGGCCCCGACTCCCGCTCATGGGCCAGAATCATCGGAGTCTGCAGAAGGAGCGACACGGTGAGCGGTATCAAGCTGGTGATGGGCGCGAGCGGTTTCGTCGGCTCACACGTGTCGCGTCAGCTCGTCGAACGCGGCGACCGCGTCCGCGTGTGGATCCGGGAGTCCAGCTCGACGGTCGGCTTCGACGACCTCGACGTCGAGCGGCATCACGGTGAGCTCGACGACCTCGACGCGCTCCGCACGGCGATGAAGGGCGTCGACACCGTCTTCTACTGCATCGTCGACGCGCGCGCCTGGCTCCGCGATCCGGCGCCCCTCCATGCCACCAACGTCGAGGCGTTGCGCGGCGTGCTCGACGTCGCCGTCGAGGTCGGGTCGCCCCGATTCGTGTTCTGCAGCAGCGTCGTCACGATCGCGGTCGCCGAGTCCGGCCTGGCGGACGAGACCATGCCGCACAACTGGCGACACCTCGGCGGCGCCTACATCGAGTCGCGGATCCAGGCGGAGGAGCTCGTCCTGCGCCATCACCGCGACAACGGCCTCCCGGCCGTGGTCCTCAACGTCGGCACGACGTACGGACCGCGCGACCACGGCCCGACTCCGCACGGCAAGCTGGTCAGGGCCGCCGCGCGCGGCAAGGTCCCGGCGTACGTCAAGGGGGTCTCGATGGAGGTCGTCGGCATCGAGGACGCGGCCCGCGCCTTCCTGCTCGCCGAGGAGCACGGTCGGCCCGGCGAGCGCTACATCATCTCTGAGCGATACCTGCCCATCAAGGACCTGTTCGACATCGCGGCTGCCGTGGGCGAGGCGAAGCCGCCCAGGATCGGCATACCGCTCCCGGTGATGCGGGTCATCGGCGTCGTCGGCGGAGTGACGTCCCGGCTGCTCCGCAAGGACTCGGTCGTCACGTCGACGAGCGTGCGCCTGATGCACATCCAGACCGCGCTGGACCACAGCAAGGCCACTCGCGAGCTCGGCTGGGAGCCGGCCCCGATCGAGGACTCGATCCGCGCCGGCGTGCGGTGGTTCCTCCAGGAGAGATAGCTAGCCCGCAGCCGCGAGCTCCTCGAGTCGCAGCACGGCGTCGCCGACGTTGCCGGCGTACCGGCTGAGCGCGGCCTGCGCACGCGGCTCGTCCAGGTGATGCGGCAAGGCCTGCATCATGTTCAGGCGGGTGGAGTATGTCCACGCCTGGAGGTCAGGCTCGGTGCGCCAGCCGCCCTCGGTGCGCCACGTCCGCGCGACCATGCGCGCCCACTCCTCGACCGAGCGGGTGAACGGGTTCGGCGGACACAGCCGGTTCTTCTCCTCGTCGTCCTCCCGGTTCGCCTCGACCCAGGCCAGGAGGGCGGCGTTGAACGGCGGCGTCTTGTGCCGCACCTGCTGGAGGGTCATACGTCCGGGGGTGAAGATCGGCTGCGCGTCGGCCAGCCGCAACCCGCTGGCGGTGGCGTCGATGTGCAGCGCACCGCCGGCCGGCAGCTCGCCGTGCTCGAGGACGAGCCGGTCCCGCTCGATCCGCGTGACGTGCCCCAGCCGGACGACATCGGCGATCCGTCGAGCCTGCTCGAGCTCATGCATGCTCAGCATGGCGCCGCGGTACATCGTCGCCGGCGCCGCGGTGTCGAGCCGGATCAGCCGGCCCTGGTCCTCGAGGTCGGCCACGAGGTCGGGCAGACTCGTCGCCCGGGCGCCCGCCTCCGCGTCGATGGCAAAGCCCTCCAAGGCGTCCACCACGAGGTCGAGTGCTTGAAAGGCCTCGCGGTCGTGGAAGTAGGCGTCGCGCGGCCGTACCCACCGGATGTGCTCAGGGTCGACGTCGTGGCCCAGCAGCCACAACACCGCGTCGACCGCGGTCTTGCCTGAGCCGAGGACAGTGAAGTCGGAGGCGCTGCCGGCGGCCTCCGGAAGCCGGTGCACCGGTACGAACGACGCGTCCGCAGCGACCTCGAACGTCGGCGTGTGCGTCGCGGGGACCGAGGTCTCGAGGAACCGCGCATCGACGATTCGGCGCCGAGCCCTGATGTCGTGCACGACGCCCGTCTCGAGGTCACGGACCTGCACGGTTCCGTGCTCGTCGCCCAGCACCTCATGGCCCAGCATCAGGCGTACGCGGCCGGTCGACGTGAGCCGCGCGGCCACCTCGTGGAAGTAGGACCAGAGCTCCTCGGCGCTTGCGCGCTCGTAGAGTCCCGCGTTGGGACCTTCGGTGTCGATGCGGTCGTGGCCGAGTCGCAGCGAGCTCACGCCGTAGTAGGCCGAGGGGGAGTGGAGCCGCACGAACGGATAGACGTCGGTCCAGTGCCCGCCCGGTGCGCTCCGCCGATCGACGATCACGATGTCGGCGTCGCTGTGCTCGACCAACGTGTCAGCGAAGGCGAGCCCGCTGATGCCCGCGCCGATGACGAGGTAGTCGGTGTGCATCCCTTGAGTATCGGTGCAGGTCCCGACGGTGCGCACTGGCTCATCCGGAGGGGTTGTCTGGCCCTTCGCCCTGACCTCCTGGATGCAGAACGCCCCTGACCTTGCGGTCAGGGGCGTTCTGTCACGTCATCGTGACCGTCGTGTCAACGACTCAGATGTCGTAGTAGAGCTCGAACTCGTGCGGGTGCGGGCGCAGCTGCACGGGGAGGATCTCCTCGTTGCGCTTGTAGTCGATCCACGTCTCGATCAGGTCGGGCGTGAACACGTCACCAGCGGTGAGGAACTCGTGGTCGGCCTCGAGCGAGTCGAGCACCGCGTTGAGCGACGTCGGCACCATGTCGATGGCTTCGTACTCCTCGGGCGGCAGCTCGTAGATGTTCTTGTCGATCGGGGCCGGCGGCTCGATCTTGTTCTTGATGCCGTCGAGGCCGGCCAGCAGCAGCGCCGAGAAGGCGAGGTACGGGTTGGCCGACGGGTCGGGGCAACGGAACTCGATGCGCTTGGCCTTGGGGTTCGAGCCCGTGATCGGGATACGGACACAGGCCGAGCGGTTGCGAGCCGAGTAGACCAGCGCGATCGGGGCCTCGAAGCCCGGAACCAGGCGGTGGTAGGAGTTGACCGACGGGTTGGTGAACGCGAGCAGCGACGGCGCGTGCTTCAGGATGCCGCCGATGTAGTGGCGCGCCAGGTCGGACAGTCCGCCGTAGCCGGCCTCGTCGTAGAACAACGGGCTGCCTTCGTTCCAGATCGACTGGTGCACGTGCATGCCCGAGCCGTTGTCACCGAAGATCGGCTTCGGCATGAACGTGACGGTCTTGTCGTTGGCCCACGCCGTGTTGCGGACGATGTACTTGAACTTCATGACGTCGTCGGCGGCCTTGAGCAGCGTGTCGAAGCGGTAGTTGATCTCCGCCTGGCCCGACGTGCCGACCTCGTGGTGTCCACGCTCGAGGATGAGCCCGGCGTTGGTGAGGTTGGTCATCATGTCGTTGCGCAGGTCGGCCGTCTTGTCGGTCGGCGCGACGGGGAAGTAGCCGCCCTTGTAGCGGACCTTGTAGCCACGGTTGTCGTCGATCGAGTCACCGGTGGACCAGGCAGCCTCGGCCGACGTGATCTCGTAGAACGACTTGTTGGCGCTGGTGCCGTAGTTGACCCGGTCGAAGATGTAGAACTCGGCCTCGGGCGCGAAGTAGGCGGTGTCGCCGATGCCGGTGGTCGCCAGGTAGGCCTCGGCCTTGCGGGCGATGTTGCGGGGATCGCGCGAGTACGCCTCGCCCGTGATCGGGTCGTGGACGAAGAAGTCCATCGCGATGGTCTTGCGGGCCTTGAACGGATCGACGTACGCCGTCTTGATGTCCGGGAAGAGCACCATGTCGGACTGGTCGATGGTCTGGAAGCCGCGGATCGACGAGCCGTCGAATGCGACGCCGTTGGCGACCATGTCGGCGTCGAACGTCGAAGCCGGCAGCGTGACCTGCTGCTGGATGCCGGGCAAGTCGGTGAAACGGACGTCCAGGTACTCGACACCTTCGTCCTTGATGAACTTGAACAACTCGTCGGCATTGCCGAACATGGGGCCTCCTCGGCCGCTGGGCGGCCTGTGTTGTCGATGACAGGTGAGTGCGTCGCTGCACCGTACCGTTGACGCTAGGCTCGGGCAGTTTCCCGGTAGTCACTGGATTGTTTCAGGAATGTTACAAGTGCCCGTGACGAGCGCAATCACAGCGTCTGTAGGCTCACCGCGTGCAACCTCCCTCGCTCCTGCGACGCCTCGGTGCCCTCCTGGTCGACTGGATCGTCGCCTCGCTCAGCGCCGCCGCCCTCGCCGGTACGCACTACCCGCCCAAGGACATCAAGGAGAACCTCGTCATCACGGCGTTCTTCGTCGCCGAGATGTCCCTGCTGACCGGGCTGCTCGGCTACTCGATCGGCAAGCGGGTCCTCGGCCTGAGGGTCGAGAACGTCGACGGGCGGCCCATCGGGATCCCTCGAGCGCTCATCAGGTCGCTGCTGATCTGTCTCGTCATCCCGGCAATCGTCATGACCGACGACAAGCGCGGCATCCACGACCTCGCAGCAGGATCCCGGGTCATCCGGGCATAGCGGCTCGGCAGACCTCGGGCGGTGGATATTCCACCTTATGAGCGCTCAAACGGTGAAATATCCACCGCCGCGGGCTGGAGCGGGACCTGGCGTCAGCCGCGCATCGCCTTGCGGGAGCCCTTCATGCTCGTCGGCACGGGACCGCGCGGCATCGGCGCTGCGGGACGCATCGCGTCGAGTGCCTTGAGCTTGTAGAGCACGCTGGTCATCTGGGCCGGCTTTATGTTCTTGGGCAGCTTGCGCACGTGCTTGACGAGCTTGGTCAGCTTGACCTCGCCGGGTCCGTCGCCGACCACGATGTCGAGCACGGGGATCTCGTCGCCACCGATGCGGGCGTGCTTCTTCTTCTCCGCCGTGAGCAGGTTGCGGACCCGTGTGGGGTTGCCCTCGCCGACCAGGATGATGCCGGGACGACCGACCACACGGTGCACGACGTCCTGGTTCTTGGTGAACGCGACGGCGGGCTTGAGCTCCCAGCCGCGGCGCAGCATCTGCAGGGCGCCGGCAGCGGCGCCGACCTGGCCCTCGACCTGCGCGTACGCAGCCTTCTCGGCGCGACGGCCGAAGACGATCAGCACCGAGAGGATGCCGATGAGGATCGCGAAGACGGTCGTGATGATCAGCCCGAACGTGCCGTGCGGGAACACGAGGTAGCCGAGCGTCGCTGCGACACCGCCACCCACCAGGAAGGTCAGCAGCAGGATCAGACCGATGTTGCGGTCGCTGCGCTTGGTGATCGTGTACGCCTGGCGCATCTGGCCCAGGCGACCCTTGGCGGGTTCGGGGGTGGCATTCGACATAAGGGTCAGTCTACGTCGCGTTGCGGAGTGCGACGCTGCCGCGTCCTGACTCGATGGCCTGCTTGTAGAGGGTGCCGGCGCGGTAGGACGAACGTACGAGCGGTCCGGACATGACGCCGGCGAAGCCGATCTCGTCGGCCTCGGCCTTGAGCTCGACGAACTCCTCGGGCTTGACCCAGCGCTCGACGGGGTGGTGACGCACCGAGGGACGCAGGTACTGGGTGATCGTGATCAGGTCGCAGCCCGCCTCGTGCAGGTCGACGAGAGCCTGGGAGACCTCTTCGCGGGTCTCGCCCATGCCCAGGATCAGGTTGGACTTGGTCACCAGCCCGTAGTCGCGGGCCTGGGTGATGACGTCGAGCGAGCGCTCGTAGCGGAACGCCGGGCGGATGCGCTTGAAGATGCGCGGCACGGTCTCGACGTTGTGCGCCAGCACCTCGGGGCGGCTGTCGAAGACCTGCTCGAGCAGCTCGGGGATGCCGTTGAAGTCGGGGATGAGGTTCTCGACGCCGGTGCCGGGGTTGAGCTCGTGGATCTTGCGGACCGTCTCGGCGTAGAGCCAAGCGCCGCCGTCGGGCACGTCGTCGCGGGCGACACCGGTGATCGTGGCGTAGCGGAGCTCCATCTGCTGGACGGACTCGGCGACACGACGCGGCTCGTCACGGTCGATCGGGTCGGGCTTGCCGGTGTCGATCTGGCAGAAGTCGCAGCGGCGGGTGCACTGCTCACCGCCGATCAGGAACGTCGCCTCGCGGTCCTCCCAGCACTCGAAGATGTTGGGACAACCGGCCTCCTGACAGACCGTGTGGAGACCCTCGCCCTTCACGAGCTTCATGAGCTCGTTGTACTGGGGACCCATCTTGGCCCGGGTCTTGATCCACTCGGGCTTCTTCTCGATGGGGGTCTCGGCGTTGCGGACTTCCAGACGCAGCATCTTGCGTCCCTCAGGAGCGATAGTCACTGTCTCAGCCTACGCCCGTGCCCCAGCCGTCACGCCGAGGACCGGCACGCTGGGATGTTCGTCGCTGGCTGTGTCGGGGGAGGGCTCGTACGGCTGCCAGTCGAGGAGCTCACGCAGGTGCGGAGCGATCGCCTCGGCGGCCTCGCGGACCGTCACGTCGCGGCCCAGCTCGGCGCTGAGAGTCGTGACCCCGGCGTCGGCGATGCCACACGGAACGAAGCGGTCGTAGAAGCCGAGGTCGACGTCGGCGTTGAGCGAGAACCCGTGCATCGTGACGCCTCGGGAGACGCGGATGCCGATCGCCCCGACCTTGCGCTCGATGCGGCCCTGGCCGGCGGCGAGCCACACGCCGGAGCGGCCGGGGACCCGGCCGGTCGTGACGCCGAGGTCGGCGCACGCGCGGATCATGGCCTCCTCGACACGGCGTACGTAGTCGACCACGAGCACGTGGGACGGCAGCTTGGTGATGGGGTAGCCGACGAGCTGGCCGGGGCCGTGGAACGTGATCTTGCCGCCGCGATCGACATCGACGACGGGGGTGCCGTCGAGCGGTCGCTCGTGCGGCTCGGTGCGGCGTCCCGCGGTGTAGACCGGCGGGTGCTCGAGGAACATCGCGGTGTCGGTGATCTCGTCGGCGACACGCTGGGCGTGCAGCTCGCGTTGGAGCTCCCACGCGTCGACGTAGTCGATCGCACGTTCGCCGTACCACTCGTCCAGGATCTGCAGCGTCACGTCTCCAGACTAACCGGCCTGTGGATGAACTCCAGCGTGCCGGTGGCGGATGACGGCACAGTGGCCCGATGGACTGGTTGTGGGTGCTGATCGCCGTCCTCCGCGCTGCGTCGCCCGCCCCGGACGACCAGTGGGCGACCCGGCTGAGCACGCTCGACGAGGTGCGGGCCGAGGCCTTCGCGACGACCGATGCAGCGCTGCTCGACCGGGTCTACGTCCGGGGGAGCGGCGCACACCGGACGGACGCGGCGACGATCGCGGACTACCGCCGACGGGGCGGTCGAGTGGTCGGGGCCCGCCTTCGGGTCATCTCGTGCTGGGCGTTGTCGGCGTCGTCGTCACGCGCTCGGCTCGTCGTGGTCGACCAGCTGGGTCCGGCGCGAGTCGTGTGGCCCGACGGGTCCGCGAGCGAGCTGCCACGCGACGAGCCCTCGCGCCGGGTGATCACCGTCGTGCGTACGAGCGAGGGGTGGCGGATCGCCGGGGTCAGCCCTCGCCCGTCGTCCCGTCGATGAGCTCGCGCACGACATCGAGGTGGCCCATGTGGCGGCCGTACTCCTGCATGACGTGGAACAGGATGGACAGGAGCGTCGGGGCCGGCTCGCCGGCGGGGAACCGGCCACCGAGCGCGGCCTCGTCGAGCAGGTCGTGGGCCCTGACGATCTCGGTCGTACGCCGGCCACCGTCGGCCAACGCGGCGAGCAGGTCCTCGAGGGAGCGATCGGTCGCCCACGCTCCGGTGGCGAGGCCATCGACGTGGTCACCCCAGGGCTCATCGACCTGCTCAGCAAGGAATCCCCACACGAACCAGCGCCGCTCCATGTGGACCAGGTGGGCGACGAGCTGGATCGGCGTCCAGCCCGATGGCAGCGGGCTCGTGCGCAGCGCCTGGCCATCGAGGTCGGCCACCTTGCGGCGCACCTCGGACCGGAAGTAGTCGAGGTAGGCGAGGAATGTTGCTGCCGGATCCACGGTGTCCGGGCCGGGCTCCGGGAGGTTCATCGCAACGCGGCCTCGAGGGCCGTCGCGAGGTCGGGCTGCTCGAACGTGAAGCCGGCGTCGGCCAGCGCCACGGGGGAGACCCGCATCGAGCCGAGCAGGTCGTCGGCCATGCTGCCCAGCGCGCCCTTGATCGCGAAGCGCGGAGCGACGAGGAACGTCGGCCGGTGCACGACGTCGCCGAGGGTGTCGGTGAACTCGGCATTGGTGACCGGCACCGGCGCGCCGAAGTTGAAGGGTCCGCTGAGCTCGGGGGACTCGATCAGCAGCGTGGCGGCGCGGACCCAGTCGTTGAGCGAGATGTAGGACATGTAGTGACGCCCGGGTCCGAGGCGGGCGCCGAGGCCCAGCTTCCAGGCCGGGAGCATGAAGCGCAGCAGGCCTTCGTCGCCCTTGAGCACCAAGGTCGTACGCGTGAAGCAGACGCGTGCTCCTGCCTCGACCGCCGGGGACGTGGCGGCCTCCCACGCCTGGACGACACCGGGGAGGAAGCCTGAGTCCGCAGGGCCGGTGCTCTCCGTGAGCACCTCATCGCCGCAGTCGACGCCGTAGTAGGACATCCCCGACGCCGAGATCAGCGCGGGCGGGTCAGGCGACGCGGCGACCGCCTTGGCGAGCGTCCCGGTGGCCGCCGTGCGGGACTCCAGGATGAGCTTGCGGTGCTTCGCCGTGCGCGGCCAGCGGGCCACCGACGCGCCGGACAGGTTGACCACCGCATCGGCGCGGTCGATCACGATCTGGTCGATGCGCCCCGTGTAGGGGTCCCAGACCGAGGCGTCGTCGGCGGAGTCAGCCGACCGTACGAGCCGGGTGACCTGGTGACCGCGCTGACGCAGGTGCTGCGTCAGCGCGGTACCGAGAAATCCAGAGGCGCCACCGATGACGACCTGCATGGTCAGGACCCGAGCTCACCCTCGAACTGTCCACCCTCGAGGCGCTGCTTGACGGCCGTGAGGAAGCGACCGGCGTCGGCGCCGTCGATGATCCGGTGGTCGTAGGTCAGCGAGAGGTAGGCCATGCTGCGCACCGAGATGCTGTCGCTGCCCTGCGCGTCGGTCACCACGACCGGACGCTTGACGACCGCGCCGACACCCAGGATCGCGACCTGCGGCTGGTTGATGATCGGCGTGTCGAACAGCGCGCCGTTGCTGCCGAGGTTGGTGATCGAGAACGTCGCACCGGAGAGCTCGTCGGGCGAGATCTTGTTGGTGCGCGTGCGCTCGGCGACGTCGGCGATCTTGCGCGCCAGACCGGCGATCGACAGGTCGCCCGCGTCCTTGATCGTCGGGACGATCAGGCCGCGCTCGGTGTCGACCGCGATGCCCAGGTGCTCGCCGGCGGGGTAGGTGATCGTCCCCTCCTCGAGGTCGAGCGCCGCGTTGAGCTTGGGGTAGACCTTGAGCGCCTCGATCGTCGCCTTGGCGAAGAACGGGAGGAACGTCAGCTTGACGCCCTCGCGCTCGAGGAAGGCGTTCTTGTGGCGGGCCCGCAGGCGGGCGACCTCGGTGACGTCGACCTCGTGCACCTGGGTCAGCTGGGCCGAGATCTCGAGCGACTCCACCAGCCGCGAGGCGATGACCTTGCGCAGGCGGGAGACCTTCTCGGTCTTGCCACGCAGGGCCGACGGCTCGGCGGGTGCGGCCGCCGCAGGAGCAGCAGCGGGTGCGGCAGCGGCCGGAGCGGCCGCGGCCGGAGCAGCTGCGGGCTTCGCGGCGGCGTCGAGGACGTCCTGCTTGCGGATGCGGCCGCCGACGCCGGTGCCGGTCACGGTCGACAGGTCGACGTCGTGCTGCTTGGCGAGCTTGCGGACGATCGGCGTGACGTAGGTGTCGCCGGCCGCGCTGGGCGATCCCGCGGGCACCGGAGCGGGCTCGGGGGCCGGCGCCGTAGCGGATGGCGCGGGCTGGGCCTCGGCGGGCGGTGACGACTCAGCCGGGTTGGCCTGGGACTCGGGATCGGCCGGAGCAGGCTCTGAGGCAGGCGCCGGCTCAGGTGCCGGTTCGGGTGCCGGAGCAGCTTCGGGTGCCGGAGCAGCTTCGGGTGCCGGGGCAGCCTCGGGTGCCGGGGCGGGGGGCGCGCTCTCGGCCGGAGCCGAGTCGGCAGTGCCGATGATCGCGAGCTCGGCCCCGACCTCGACGGTCTCGTCCTCGGCGACCTTGATCTCGAGGAGCTTGCCGGCCACGGGGGACGGGATCTCGGTGTCGACCTTGTCGGTGGAGATCTCGAGCAGCGGCTCGTCGACGGCGACGNTCGTCGCCGACGGCCTTGAGCCACTGGGTCACGGTGCCCTCGGTGACACTCTCGCCCAGGGCGGGGAGGGTCACGGCGGTGCCGCCGCCGGATGCGGGAGCGGTCTCGGGCTGCGGTGCCGGGGCGTTCTCGGCGGCCGCCTGCTGCGCGTCGGCGCTGCCGGCGGGGGCGGGGGACCGCTCCTCCGAAGCGCTCTCGGCCACGGGCTGCTCGGCGGGCGCCTCGGGCGTGGGCTCTGCTGCCGGTGCCTCAGCAGGTGCCTCGGCTGCGGGTGCCTCGGCGGCCGGGGCTGCGTCGCCACCCGCGTTCTCGCCCTCCTCGCCGATGATCGCGAGCACCGCACCGACCTCGACCGTGTCGTCCTCGTTGGCCTTGATCTCGAGCAGCACGCCCGCGACCGGCGACGGGATCTCGGTGTCGACCTTGTCGGTGGAGATCTCGAGCAGCGGCTCGTCGACGGCGACGNNGTGTCGCCGACGGCCTTGAGCCATTGCGTGACTGTGCCCTCGGTGACGCTTTCGCCGAGAGCGGGAAGGGTGACAGACGTAGCCATGATGTCCTCTGGTTCTCCGGGTCAGGCGTGTGAGTGGAGCGGTTTGCCGGCGAGTGCGAGTGCCGCCTCGCCGAGTGCTTCGTTCTGGGTGGGGTGGGCGTGGATGAACTGCGCCACGTCCTCGGGGTAAGCCTCCCAGTTGACCATGAGGGACGCCTCTCCGACCTGCTCGCCGTAGCGGGCGCCGATCATGTGGACGCCCACGATGGGGCCGTCCTTCTCGCGTACGAGCTTGACGCTGCCCGCAGTGCCGAGGATCTGGGACTTGCCGTTGCCGCCGAGGTTGTAGTCCTGGATCTCGACCTTGTCGTCGCCGTACTTCTCGCGGGCCTGGGGCTCGGTGAGGCCGACCGAGGCGATCTCGGGGTCGCAGTAGGTCACGCGCGGGATGCCCGAGTCGATGACCGGCTGCGGGTTGAGCCCGGCGATCTCCTCGGCGACGAAGATGCCGTGGGCGAAGCCGCGGTGCGCGAGCTGCAGGCCGGGCACGAGGTCACCGACCGCGAACACGCCGTCGACGTTGGTGGCGAGGCGCTCGTTGGTGGGTACCCAGCCACGGTCGACCGTGATACCGGCCTCCTCGTAGCCCATGCCGGCGGAGTTGGGTCCGCGGCCGACAGCGACGAGCACCAGGTCGGTGTCGATCGTCGTGCCGTCCTCGAGCGAGACGGTCACGCCGGTCTCGGTCTGCTCGACGCTGCTGAACTTGACGCCGGTCTTGAAGTTGATCTTGCGCTTGCGGAACGCGCGCTCGAGCTGCTTGGACAGCGACGGGTCCTCGAGCGGGATCAGCGTCGGCAGGCCCTCGATGATCGTGACGTCGGCGCCGAACGACTTCCAGACCGACGCGAACTCGACGCCGATGACGCTGCCGCCGATGATGACGACCTTGTCCGGCACTTCGCTCATCGTGAGCGCCTCGGAGCTCGTGATGACGCGGCCGCCGATGTCGAGGCCCAGCGTGCGAGAGACCGAGCCGGTGGCCAGCACGACGTTGGTGCCGGTGTAGCGCTCGCCGTTGACCTCGACGGTCTTGGGATCGACGAGCTTGCCCTCACCCTCGACGACCGTGATGCCGCCGGACTTGATGAGTCCCTGCAGGCCCTTGTAGAGACGGTCGATGACACCGTCCTTGTAGGCGTTGACGGCCGGCATGTCGACGCCGTCGAACGTGGACTTGATGCCGTACTTGTCGCCTTCGCGGGACAGGTCGGCGACCTCGGCAGAGTGCAGCAACGCCTTGGTCGGGATGCAGCCGGTGTGCAGGCAGGTGCCGCCCAGCTTGCCCTTCTCGATCAGCGCGACGGACTTGCCGAGCTGGACCGCACGCAGCGCGCAGGCGTACCCGCCACTGCCGCCGCCGAGAATCACGATGTCGAAGTTGTTGCCGGCGACGTCCGCCACGGTTCCTCCCAAGGATGTCGTTCGTCATCATCTTGTCACTTGCGGCAACCACGCTGCCACCGGGGTTGATCGGGGTATGCCCGACGATCGGGCACACTTGTCCCATGGGAATCTTCCGAGGCCGCAAGGCCAGGACGGACGGCGGCGCCGTGGTCTCGGACCGCAACGCGAGCCGTGCCGACCTCGACGCGTTGCGCGCCTTCGCCGAGTCACGCAGGGGCGTCGAGGCGTACGTCGAGCCCAAGACCTCCGTGACCCAGACGACGTTGCTGCTGGTCGCTTCGGACGGCGAGTCGATCCGCCGCAGGGTCGCGTCGGCGCAGGCCGCGTTCGAGTTCGCGCGCAAGAAGCTCAACATCCCGGTCTACGACGCCAACCTCGTGGGCATTCCGTCGCGCAAGCGTGACTACGACCTGCGCAAGGCCAAGGGCGCCCCGACAGCACCGTCCGCCTCGTCCGCGCCGCAGCCGGCGAAGCAGACGCCCAAGGAGCTCGCCGCGATCATGACGCTCGAGTCGATCGCGGGAGTCGACCCGCTGCCCACCAACCCGTCGTTCGACGAGCTCATGCGGGTCTATCGCAAGGCGCGCAAGCAGGCGCATCCCGACCGGCTCAACGGCGAACGCACCAAGTGGGACACGGTCGAGGACGCCGCAAGGGCCCTCGGCCTGCCCGACTGACCTGACACACTGCTCGTCATGGCAGAGCGTTTCGACACCGTCGACGAGTACATCGCCTCGTTCCCCGCGGACGTGCAGGCCATCCTCGAGGACGTGCGCACGACGATCCGGAACGCCGTGCCGGGATCAGGCGAGACGATCCGCTACCAGATGCCGTGCGTCACCCTGGGCGACCGCTACCTGGTGCACTACGCAGGCTGGTCCAAGCACATCGGCCTCTATCCCGTCCCGGTCGCGGACGACGACCTGGAGGCGGAGATCGCACCGCTGCGCTCCGACAAGGACACCGTCAAGCTCATGTACGACCGACCCGTGCCGCACGACCTGCTGAGCCGGATCGCGCAGTTCATCGCCACCAAGCGAGCCTGACCCGCCGAGATTTGGATCGAGCTGCACCACGATTCGACCGACGGTGGTGCAGCTCGATCCACATCTCGGGGCCGAGTCAGTGCCAGCCGGCGGGATCGATGCCGCCGGGGATCTCGGCTCCGGGGTCGTAGGGCGTACGGGTGAACACGAACGACGCCAGCACCAGGCGGATCGCGTGGCCGGACGCATCACGCTCCACAATCAGCGGCTCACCGGTGTAGTAGCCGTCGAGGCCGATCCACCCGTCGCCACCGGGCTTGAACCGGGCCCCGCGCCCCTCCCCGGGCGTGCCGAGCCGGAGCTGGCCGTCGGGCGCGAGGGTCAGCCGGAACTCGTACGTCCCCCAGAACCACGGACCCACGAGGTCGAGGCTCGACTGCTGGGTGGCATCTGCGGTCCACGGCTTCGGCGGCACCGGTTCCTTCTCGGCGAACAGGCTGAGCAGCTCCGTCGTCGCCTTGCCGAGGCCGCTCGTGGCATTCGTCATCAGCACGATGCCGTCGCCGGACTCGACGTCGACGCGCAGATCGGCGAGGAAGCCCGGCATCGATCCGCCATGGCCGGCGTAGCGGCGACCCTCGACGTTCCAGGTCTGCCAGCCGAGGCCGTGGGCTCCGGTCCACGGAGCGCCGGCGACATCGTTGACGGCGATGGGCCGCAGCATCTCCTTGAGCGTCTCCGGCTTCAGGACGTCTCCGGTCCGGCCGCCGAGGAACGCGGCCCAACGAGCGAGGTCCTCCACCGTCGACCACAGCTGGCCCGCGGGAGCCATCGAGACGGCATCGTGCTCCGGTTCGACGTGCACGAGGTCGGCGAGCGGATGCACGGCCAGACCCGGCGCTGCGGGCGAGACGGGGCGCGTGGTCGTACGCGTCATGCCGAGGGGCTCCAGCAGGCCGGCACGTACGGCGTCCTGCCACGGCTGGTCGCGCAACCGGGCCACCAGCTCACCCAGCACCGCGTAGCCGACGTTGGAGTAGTGGAAGCCCGTGCCGGGAGTCGCGCGCAGCCGGGTGCCGGACGCCAGCAGCGCATCCCAGGAGTCACCCGGGGTGCGCTCCCACCACTCGCCGTCGGTCTCGGCCTGCAGGCCGGACGTGTGGGTCAGGAGCTGCGCGATCGTCACCTGCGCGATCGGCACCTCAGGCAGGTGCGTGCCGATCGAGTCGCCGAGGTCGAGGCGACCCTCGTCGCGCAGGCGCATGACCTCGACCGCGACGAATGTCTTGGAGATCGAGCCGATCCGATACTGCGTGTCGGTCGTCGACGCGGGTCCGCCTGGGCGGCCGTCGAGGGTGCCGACGGCATCGGACCACACGATGACCCCGTCCCGCACGATGCCCGCGGCGATCGACGGGAGGCGTTGCTTCGACTGCTCGAGGGCGAGCCGTTGCGACAGCGCCCGCGTCGTCGACGGATCGATCGTCATCGAGCCTCGGCCAGCTCCGTCGCGAGTCGGACGAGCGTACGTACGCCGACACCCGTGCCACCGACGGGTGTGTAGTCCACGGCTCCGCCTTCGTTGAACGACGGCCCGGCGATGTCGAGGTGTGCCCACGGGATGTCGTTGACGAACTCCCGCAGGAACGCCGCCGCGAACAGCGCGCCGCCGTACGGCTTGGGGTTGTGCTGGCGCAGGTCGGCGAGGCTCGACGAGGTGACCTTGCCCTTCATCTCCTCGGTAATCGGCAGTGGCCACATCGACTCGCCCGCGGCCTTCGATGCCGCGAAGACCTGGTCGCTGAAGTCCTCGTCGTTGCCGAGGATGCCGCTCGTGAGCTCGCCGAGCGCCACCATGCAGGCGCCGGTCAGGGTCGCGACATCGACGATGCGGTCGGCCTTGGACTCGGCGGCGAGAGCCAGCCCATCGGCGAGCACGAGCCGGCCCTCGGCGTCGGTGTTGTGCACCTCGACCGTGGCTCCGCTGCGCATCGTCAGCACGTCACCGGGACGGGTCGCGCCGCCGCTCGGCATGTTCTCTGCGATGCAGGCGTACGCGGTGACCTTGATCGGCAGGCCGAGGCGGGCGATCGCGACGGTCGCCGCTGCGATCGCGGCTGCACCCGCCATGTCGAGCTTCATGGTCTGCATCGACGCGCCGGGCTTGATCGAGAGTCCGCCCGAGTCGAACGTGATGCCCTTGCCGACGAGAGCGAGGTGGGTCACGGCGTTGGCCGGTGCGTACGTCAGCGTCACCAGGCGCGGCGGGCTGTCGGAGCCCTGTCCGACGCCGAGGATGCCGCCGCAGCGCTCCTTGGCCAGCCGCTTCTCGTCCCACACGCTGACCTTGACGTCGGTGCCGGCATGCGCCGTGATCGCCTCGGCGAAGTCAGCCGGCCTCAGGTCCCCGGGAGGGGCGTTGACCCAGTCGCGGGCGACGTTGACGGCTGCCGTGACGGTGGCGGCGCGCTCGACGGCCTTGGTCGCGGTGGTCTGGCGCGCGAACGGGCTCAGGATGACGGCGCTCTTGAGCTTGGGCTTCTTGGCGTCGCCCTTCTTCTTGGTCTTGTAGGTGTCGTAGGAGTACGACCCGAGATGAGCGCCCTCGGCGATGGCCTCGACCTCGTCGACTCCGGCCGGGTGCAGCGCGATCGCGACGATCGTGGCGTTCTTGGCGGCGCGTATGCCCCGCGCGGTGGCCCGGCGGAGGTCCTCGGCGGTCGGCTCCTCGGGCAGCGCGACGGCGACGATCAGTGGCGCCTTCGCCGCGTCGCCGGCAGGGAACGTGACCGTCTGCCCCTTCTCGCCCGTGAAGCCCAGCAGGTCCAGCGTCGCGGCCAGGTCGCCCTTGTCGTCGTCGCCTCGGATCCCGAGGATCAGGGCGTCGGCGCGCGCGGTGGTCGGCTTGGCGGTGCTGAGGGTCACGGAAAGCATGTCCGCCACTCTAGGGTCGGCAGCCACACCCGCGCGAGGGCCCCACACGCGTGCTTTAGGTTGACTGCCATGGATCTGCTGCATTCGCCGTTGCACGACCGCCACATCGCCCTGGGCGCCAAGCTCGCCGAGTTCGGCGGCTGGGACATGCCGCTCGAGTACGCCGGCGGTGGTGTACTCGCCGAGCACAAGGCCGTACGCGAGGCGGTCGGCCTGTTCGACGTCAGCCACCTGGGCAAGGCGCTGGTACGCGGCACGGGCGCCGCCGACTTCGTCAACCAGTGCCTGACCAACGACCTCGGACGCATCGAGACCGGCAAGGCGCAGTACACGCTGTGCTGTGACGAGGACGGTGGCACGGTCGATGACCTCATCGCCTACCTGCGCAGCGACTTCGAGGTGTTCCTGATCCCCAACGCGGCCAACACGGCGGCCGTCGTCGCCCGCTTGCAGGCTGCGGCACCCGAGGGCATCGAGGTGACGGACCAGCACCGTGACTACGCCGTCCTCGCGATCCAGGGTCCGCTGAGCGACGAGGTGCTGACCTCCCTCGACCTGCCCGTCGACCACGAGTACATGTCGTTCGCCGACGCGACGATCGCCGGCCAGGACATCACGGTGTGCCGCACGGGCTACACCGGCGAGCGCGGGTACGAGCTGGTCGTCCCGTCGGCCTCGGCCGGCGAGGTGTGGGACGCCGTCATGGCGGCGGGGGAGCCGTACGGCATCCGCGCCTGCGGCCTCGGCGCGCGCGACACCCTGCGTACGGAGATGGGTTACCCGCTGCACGGGCACGAGCTGTCTCCCGAGATCAGCCCGGTCATGGCACGGGCCGGCTGGGCCGTGGGCTGGAACAAGCCGGCGTTCTGGGGCAAGGACGTGCTCGAGCGGCAGCGCGCGGAGAAGACCGTGCGTACGCTGCGCGGCCTGCTTGCGCAGGGTCGGGGCATCCCGCGTCCGGGCATGAAGGTCCAGGACGAGGCCGGCGGCGAGCTCGGCGAGATCACCTCCGGCACGTTCTCACCCACGCTGCGTCAGGGCATCGCACTGGCGTTGCTCGAGCCTTCGGTGGCTGACGGTGCGACGGTGATCGTCGACGTGCGCGGCCGCTCGGAGGCGTTCACGGTGACCAAGCCGCCATTCGTACAACCGTCGACCAAGGAGGCGTGAGCATGGGCTGGACATGGACGCTGGAGGACTCGCTCGGCGAGGTCAAGGGCCGCTCGGAGGAGTTCGAGAGCCGCGGCGACGCGGAGTCGTGGGTCGGCGAGGAGTTCGGCGCGCTGCTGGAGCAGGGGATCGACCAGGTGCGCCTGTTCGACGACGAGACCGAGGTCTACGGCCCCATGTCCCTCCACGCCTCGACCGAGTCGTAGACCGAGCGTCATTGAGCCTGTCGAAACGTCCTTTCGACAAGCTCAAGGACCGGGTTGGCTCAGTAGCGCTGGGCCAGCGGGTCGCCGCGCTTGACCTGCGGCTTCGGCAGCCGGAACCGGCGCAGCTGCGTGCTGCGCAGCACCGCGTACGCGACCGAACCACGGGTCTCGTCGGCTGAGAAGCGCTGCTTGAGCTGCTTCCTGAGGCCGCGGACGAGGATGAACTCGTCGATGATCGTGCCGAAGATGATGATCGGGTAGAGCAGGAACGTGGCGGCGGCACCCCACTGCGCACCGTTGCCGACAACGCTGACGATCAGCACCAACGCCAGGAACGGCAGCAGGAACTCCGCGAAGTTCCAACGGCGGTCGACGTAGTCACGGCAGAACTTGCGGACGGGGCCGCGCTCGCGCAGCGGCAGGTACTTCTCGTCGCCGGTCTTGAGCGCCTCGCGCTGCTTGAGCCGGATCTCCTCGCGGGCGGCCCGTTCGCGCTTGGACTGCTCCTTGCGGGAGACAGGGACCTTCATCTGCTTCTTGCGTGCTGCTTCGGCCTCTTTGCGCGTCGGTGTGCGACGCCCCTTGCCGGCCTCTGTCTCGTCTACCACCCGCGCAACCCTACCCGTACGCTCGTAGGCATGAGCATCGGCAAGCGCATCGCCCGGATCTTCCGTTCGCGGCGATTTGGAGGCGACGATGTCGAGCACCTCAAGGACAAGCTCGACGAGACCTACCGCGCCCAGACGGCGATGCTCCAGCAGGTACGCCGCGGGGTCGCGGACGTCGCGACGAGCCGCAAACGCGTCGAGATCCAGCTCGCCGCCCTCGACCAGCAGGCCGCGCAGCTCGATGACGAGGCACGGCAGGCCGTGGCACACGGCAACGACGACGAGGCCCGCGCGATCCTGACCCGCAAGGTGACGCTCGAGAAGGCCGCAGCGGACCTCAAGGCGCGGCACGCCGACCTGCAGGGCGAGGAGGCCAAGCTCGAGGCGACGGAGCTCAAGGTCGCGCAGGAGGTCGAGGAGTTCCGCATCCGCAAGGACACCCTGACGGCTCGGCACACGGCCGCGGCAGCCCGCGCCGAGATCAACAGCGCGACCCGCGGCATCAACTCTTCCGTGAGCGATGTCGGCCAGGCGGTCGAGTCCGCCGAGCGGCGCACGCGCGAGCTCGAGGCCAAGGCCGACGCGGTCGACGAGCTCGTCGCCGACGGCATCATCAGCAAGCCGGGAGAGAGCGCCGACGAGGCGCAGCGCCGGCAGTTCGACACGGCGCTCGACAGCGCCGAGGTCGACCGGCAGCTCGAGCAGATCTCCACACCCAGGAAGGACGACGATGGCTCGGACCCGATTCAGAGGTGACAGCGGACTGACGCTGCGGATGGGCGGCGTCAGCCTCGGCCTCGGCGCG
Organism: Aeromicrobium sp. Root344; assembly: GCF_001425755.1. GTDB lineage: Bacteria > Actinomycetota > Actinomycetes > Propionibacteriales > Nocardioidaceae > Aeromicrobium. The sequence goes on from NZ_LMDH01000001.1 coordinate 3,051,141, forward strand.
CTCTACGTCGCGTTCGGTGTGATCCTCCTGACCCAGACCTCGCTCGGCGGGTTCGGCATCGTCATCGTCCTCGGCATCGCCTGGGGACAGTGGTACTTCTCGGACTCGCTGGCGCTCAAGTCCATGGGCGCCAAGGTCGTCGAGCCCGAGCAGGCCCCCGAGCTGCACGCGATGATCGACCGGCTGTGCGCGCTCGCCGACATGCCCAAGCCGCGCGTCGCCGTGGCCGTGACCGACATGCCCAACGCGTTCGCGACCGGGCGCTCGCCCAAGCACTCGTCGGTCTGCGTGACGACCGGCATCATGCAGCGGCTCGACGCCGATGAGCTCGAGGGCGTGCTCGCGCACGAGCTCTCGCACGTGGCCAACCGGGACGTCACGGTCATGACGGTCGCCTCGTCGCTCGGCCTGCTTGCCGGCTTCATCACGCGGTGGGGCATGTACGCCGGCAACATCTTCGGCAGCCGCAACAACAAGAACAGCGGCGCCGTGTTCCTGGTCGTGTTCCTCGTCAGCATGGTCGTCTACTTCGTGAGCTTCGTCCTGACCAGGTCGCTGTCGCGCTACCGCGAGCTCAGCGCCGACCGCAGCGGCGCCTACCTGACCGGCCGGCCGTCCAAGCTGTCGTCGGCGCTGGTCAAGATCTCCGGCGACATGGCGCGCATCCCCAACCGTGACCTGCGCGAGGGCCAGGCGATCAGCGCCTTCTTCTTCGCGCCGGCCATCAACCGCGAGTCGATCGGCGCCCTGTTCGCGACCCACCCGCCGCTGCAGCAGCGCCTCGACCAGCTCGCCAAGGTCAGCGCCGAGCTGTCCGAGCAGGGCTAGGCCCCGATGGGCATCTTCGACTCGATCCTCGGCCGGACCAAGCCACCGCAGGCCGACCTCGACGTGCTGTTCGCGGTGCCGCAGGCGGCGCTGTCGCTGCAGACCGCTGGTTTCACCACATCGGGCACCGGCTCGGTGTGCTTCCGCGACGTCGAGGGCGCGGCCGACGACGCGGTGATGGCGGACGCCGAGAAGCTCATCACGACGACCGCCGGCGCCTCGGTGACCCGCACCTCGGACCGGTTCGGGTTCCACTGGCTCACCGTCACGCGTACCGACCAGGACGTGTCCGGGCTCGTCACCGACCTGCACGCCGTCAACAGCTCGCTCGCCGATGCAGGCTTCGGTTCGGCGCTTCTGTGCTCGACGATCGGCTTCGCCACGGCGGACGCCAAGCCCCTCGCGCTGGTCTACCTCTACAAGCGCGGCACCTTCTACCCGTTCGTCCCGCTCGACGGCGAGAAGCGCGACAACGCCCTCGAGCTGCAGATTCGAGGCATCGTCGGCGAGGACGTACCGGTCGAGCCTGATCTGACCAAGTGGCTCGCGATCTGGGGCGCTCCCGGTCTCGGCTGATCGAACCGGGGCATGGCGCCGCGCCCCCGCCGCGATAGGTTGGACGGGTGACGTTCGACACCCTTTCCAGTGACCAGATCCAGGCTCTTCTCGACGAGCAGACCGCGGCGTACGAGACGCTCAAGGCCTCAGGACTCAAGCTCGACCTGACGCGCGGCAAGCCGTCGCCGGCGCAGCTGGACCTGTCCAACGAGCTGCTGTCGATGCCGGGCGCGGACTTCACGGACGCCGCAGGCACCGACACCCGCAACTACGGAGGACTCACCGGGCTGACCGAGCTGCGGGAGATCTTCGCGCCGATCATGCAGGTGCCCGTCGACCAGGTCGTCGCGGGTGACAACGCGAGCCTAGCGATGATGCACGACAACCTCGTGTTCGCGCTGTTCCACGGCGTCGCCGACTCCGAGCAGCCCTGGGGCGTCGAGGAGGCGGTCAAGTTCATCTGCCCCGTGCCCGGCTACGACCGGCACTTCGCCCTGCTCGAGGAGTACGGCATCGAGATGCTGCCGGTCGACCTGCTCGACGACGGGCCGGATGTCGCGGCCGTCCGCGAGCTGGTCAAGGACCCGGCGGTCAAGGGCATGTGGCTCGTCCCGACCTACAGCAACCCGACCGGCGCGGTCGTCAGCGAGGCCGTCGCCGCTGAGCTGGCCGCACTCGAGACCGCCGCCCCGGACTTCCGGATCTTCTGGGACAACGCCTACGCGGTGCACCACCTCACCGAGCAGCACACCAAGACCGCCGACATCCTCGGCCTGTGCTCCGCATCGGGTCATCCCAACCGTCCGGTGATCTTCGCGTCGACGTCCAAGGTCACGTTCGCGGGCTCGGGCGTGTGCTTCCTCGGCAGCTCCGCAGCCAACATCGAGTGGTACCTCAAGCACCTCGGCAAGCGCACGATCGGGCCGGACAAGGTCAACCAGCTGCGCCACGCCCGGTTCCTCAAGAGCGTCGACGGGGTGCACGCCCTCATGGACGGTCATCGCGAGATCCTGGCGCCGAAGTTCCAGGCCGTCGTCGACATCCTCAAGGCACGGCTCGGTGACCACGGCGTCGCGAGCTGGACCGAGCCCAAGGGTGGCTACTTCGTGAGCCTCGACGTCGTCGACGGCACCGCGTCGCGGGTCATCCAGCTCGCCCGCGAGGCCGGCGTCGCCATGACCCCGGCGGGTGCGGCTTTCCCGTACGGCGACGACCCACGTGACCGCAACATCCGCATCGCGCCGTCCTACCCCTCGCCCGAGGAGCTGGCGGCAGCGATCGACGTGCTCGCCACGTGCGTGCTGATCGCCGCGTGCGAGCAAGCCCTCGCCCAGTAGCCACGTGAGGGTCCTGGTCGCGCCGGACGCGTTCGGCGGCACGCTGACGGCTCCGGAGGCGGCGCGCGCGATCGTCGAGGGCTGGCAGCGCCACGCTCCGGCTGACGAGCTCACCATCGCGGCGATGGCCGACGGTGGTCCGGGCTTCGTCGACGTCCTGCATGACGGCATCGGCGGCGAGCTCGCGATCGTGACCGTACGCAGTCCGGTCGGCGGTGACGTGCCGGTGACGGTGCTGCACGCCGACGGCACGGCGTACGTCGAGAGCGCCCAGGCCTGCGGTCTCCACCTCGTCGATCCGCAGGACCCGCTGCACGCGACCACGTACGGCGTCGGCCAGGCCATCGCTGCGGCGCTCGACGCAGGCGCCCGGCGGATCGTCGTGGGTCTCGGCGGCAGCGCGACCAACGACGGGGGAGCGGGCCTGCTCGCTGCCCTGGGCGCCACCGCCGACGTACCACTCGACGCCGGGCCACAGGGCCTGCGTGGCGTCACGGGGGTCGATCTCGCGGCTGCGCGCGCCAGGTTCGACGGCGTCGAGCTGGTCATCGCCGCCGACGTCGACGTGACCCTGCTCGGCATGTTCGGCGCGACCAAGACGTTCGGGCCGCAGAAGGGGCTGAGCGACGACCAGATCATCGCGGTCGACGGCATCCTCGACCGGTTCGTCGATGCCACGTGCGGACCGACTCCCGCCGAGCGGCGGGCGGCGGACGCCAAGGGTGCGGGGGCGGCCGGCGGTCTGGGCTTCGCCCTGATGCTGCTCGGCGGGAGCGTGGTCTCGGGCATCGAGCTCGTCGCCGACGCGGTCGGGCTGACGGCCCGGGCCGGCGCCCACGACCTCGTGGTGACGGGCGAGGGCGCGTACGACTTCTCGTCCCGCGCAGGCAAGGTGGTCTTCGGCGTCGCGGTGGTTGCGGGAGCCGCAGCCCGCCCGTGCATCGTCCTCGCAGGCCAGGTCCTCGTGGGCTCCCGCGAGATGCGAGCCATGGGTGTGGAGAGCGCGTACTCGATGGCGGACCTCGTCGGCATCGACGCCGCCATGGGCGAGCCGTACGCGAGCCTCGCGGCGCTCGCGGAGCGTGTCGCACGTACGTGGTCGCCTCGCGACGAGGAATGACGGCGTACGATGGAATGGAATCGGCACGGAGAAGGTTGACCACCGTGTCGAGACCAAAGACCACGCATGGGAGACCACATGACGATCGAGACTGAGCAGTCCACCGTCGAGACCGCACCCGCCACCGGAGTGACCCTGAGCGACGGCGCGGCCGAGAAGGTCAGCAGCCTGCTGGCCCAGGAAGGCCGTGACGACCTCGCGCTGCGCATCGCGGTGCAGCCCGGCGGCTGCTCCGGCCTGCGCTACCAGCTGTTCTTCGACGAGCGTTCGCTCGACGGCGACCAGATCTTCGAGTTCGGCGGCGTCAACGTCGTGGTCGACCGGATGAGCCTTCCCTACCTCGGTGGCGCGACGATCGACTTCGTCGACACGATCGAGAAGCAGGGCTTCACGATCGACAACCCGATGGCCACGGGCTCCTGCGCCTGCGGCGATTCGTTCCACTAAGACATACGACACACGACGGCCTCCTGCATTGCAGGAGGCCGTTGTCTATTGTGTGGGGGTGCACCTCGCCATCACCGGATCGATCGCCACCGATCACCTCATGACCTTCCCGGGCAAGTTCGCCGATTCACTCGTGCCGGACCAGCTCGACAAGATCTCGTTGTCGTTCCTCGTGGACGACCTCGACGTACGCCGTGGGGGGTGCGCCGCCAACATCTCCTACGCGCTCGCCCGCCTCGGCCACCGAGCCCTGCTCGTCGGCGCCGTCGGCCGCGACTTCGAGGCCGAGTACCGCGGCTGGCTCGACGACGCCGGCGTCGACACCTCCGGGGTCCTGGTGTCGGAGACCCGCCACACCGCCCGGTTCGTGTGCACGACCGACACCGACCTGGCCCAGTTCGCCACGTTCTACGCCGGCGCGATGTCGGAGTCGCGCGACATCGACCTCTTCGCGATCGGCCAGGACTTCGACCTCGTCCTCGTCGGGCCCGACGACCCCGAGGGCATGCTGCGGCACACCCGCGCCTGCCGTGAGCGTGGCGTGCCGTTCGCGGCCGACGTCTCGCAGCAGTTGGCGTTCGCCGAGGGTGACATGATCCGCGACCTCATCGACGGTGCGACCTACCTGTTCAGCAACGACTACGAGGCCGCGCTCATCGAGCAGAAGACCGGTTGGTCGTCGGCCGACGTGCAGGCGCACGTCAAGACGCGCATCGTGACGCGTGGCAAGGCCGGCGTGACGGTCTACCCGGCAGACGGTGACCCGATCGAGGTCAAGGCCATCGAGGGCGTCGTCGCGGTCGATCCGACCGGCGTCGGCGACAGCTTCCGCGCCGGATTCCTGGCTGGGATCGCGGCCGGGCTCGACTTCGAGCGCTCGGCCCAGATCGGCTGCACGATCGCCGCCAGCGTCGTCGAGACCAAGGGCACGCAGGAGTACGAGCTCGAGCGCGAGGGCTTCCTCAAGCGCTTCGGCGCGGCGTACGGCGAGCAGGCTGAGGCCGAGGTCGGCGCCGCGCTGTCGCTCGCGTGACCCGCCCTTCAGACGTACGTTTCACAGAGGCTGACCTCACCGCAGATGGCCGGTCTCGCTCCAGTAAGGTGCTTCACGTGTCATCACGTGACAGTCATGGTTCAGAAAGGCGCCCCGTGGGTCGGATGAAGCTGGCGGTTCTCGCCGTCGCCGCCGTGGTCTTGAGCGGTTGTTCCCCCGTCGATGATTCCGACGTCAAGCGCCTTGCGTTGCCCGTGGAGGCGAGCGACCGCTCGCGCACCATGTGGGACGTCTGGCTCGGCGCCTGGATCGCCGTCCTTGTCGTGTTCCTGCTGGTCTTCGGCCTGATCGTCTACTCGATGATCCGCTACCGCCGCCGCAGCGACGACGAGGTCCCGGTCCAGATCCGCTACAACCTCCCGATCGAGGCGCTCTACACGTTCGCGCCCGTCATCATCGTGGCGGTCTTCTTCTTCCACACCGTCACGTCCCAGAACGAGATGCTCGAGAAGGTCAAGAACCCCGACCACACCGTCGAGGTCGTCGGCAGCAAGTGGCAGTGGGCGTTCAACTACCTCGACGAGAGCGCGACCCAGGGCAAGGACGTCTTCGACATCGGCACGCCCGAGGAGCCCACCGAGCTGTGGCTCCCGGTCGACGAGTCCGTGCGGTTCAACCTCGTGTCTCCCGACGTCATCCACTCCTTCTGGGTCCCCGAGTTCTACTTCAAGATGGACGTCGTGCCCGGCAAGATCAACACGTTCGACATGACACCCACCCGCGAAGGCGTGTTCACCGGACGCTGCGCCGAGCTCTGCGGCCTCTACCACTCGCGCATGATCTTCAAGGTCCACGTGGTGTCCAAGGCCGACTACGAAGCACACCTGGTCAAGCTCGACGAGGCCGGCCAGACAGGCGCGCCCAAGGGCGCAGAGGAAGCGCACACGATCGCGGGCCTGAACGAGAGCGGAGAAGGCTGATGGCCACCACGACAGCAGCATTCGACGACGGTTCCGAGGCGCTTCGCGCTGGAACGCACGAGCGCACCCTCGGCCAGAAGGTCGTCACGGTCCTCACCACGACCGATCACAAGGTGATCGGCAACATGTACCTCTTCACGTCGTTCGCGTTCTTCATCATCGGCGGCATCCTTGCGCTGCTGATCCGCGCCGAGCTCGCCCAGCCCGGCACCCAGATCGTCGACGAAGAGACCTACAACCAGCTCTTCACGATGCACGGCACGATCATGCTGCTGATGTTCGCGACGCCGCTGTTCTTCGGCTTCGGCAATGCCATCATGCCGCTGCAGATCGGTGCCCCCGACGTCGCGTTCCCGCGCCTCAACATGTTCAGCTACTGGCTTTACCTGTTCGGCTCGACGATCGTCGTTTCCGGCTTCTTCGTGCCCGGTGGTGCGGCGAGCTTCGGCTGGTTCGCCTATGCGCCCTTGAGCGATGCGGTCAACTCGCCAGGCATCGGTGGTGACCTCTGGGTGATGGGCCTGTGGATGTCGGGCCTCGGCACGATCCTTGGCGCGGTCAACTTCATCACGACGATCTTCACGATGCGCGCACCCGGACTCACGATGTTCCGCATGCCGATCTTCGTGTGGAACACGCTCGTCACGAGCCTGCTCGTCATCATCGCGTTCCCGATCTTCGCCGCGGCACTGCTGTCGCTCGAGGCGGACCGCCGCCTCGGCGCGCACGTCTTCGACGCCGCCAACGGTGGACCGATCCTGTGGCAGCACCTGTTCTGGTTCTTCGGGCATCCAGAGGTCTACATCATCGCGTTGCCGTTCTTCGGCATCATCACCGAAATCCTGCCGGTCTTCTCCCGCAAGCCGATCTTCGGCTACATGGGCCTGGTCGGCGCGACCCTGATGATCGCAGCCCTGTCTGTCGCGGTCTGGGCGCACCACATGTTCGTGACCGGTTCGGTCGACCTGGCGTTCTTCTCGTTCATGACGTTCCTGATCGCGGTGCCGACCGGAGTCAAGTTCTTCAACTGGATCGGCACGTTGTGGGGGGGATCTCTGTCCTTCGACACCCCGCTGATCTTCTCGCTCGGATTCCTCACGACGTTCCTCTTCGGTGGCTTGACCGGCGTCATCCTGGCCTCGCCGACGCTCGACTTCCAGCTGTCCGACAGCTACTTCGTCGTCGCGCACTTCCACTACGTCGTCTTCGGCACCGTGGTGTTCGCGATGTTCGCCGGCTTCTACTTCTGGTGGCCCAAGCTCACGGGCCGCATGCTCGACGAGAAGCTCGGCAAGATCCACTTCTGGCTGCTGTTCATCGGGTTCCACATGACGTTCCTGGTGCAGCACTGGCTCGGCGTCGAGGGCTTCCCCCGCCGCTACGCCGACTACAGCCCGACCGATGGCTTCACGACGCTCAACGAGATCTCGTCGATCGGCGCGTTCCTGCTGGGCGCATCGACCCTGCCGTTCTTCTACAACGTGTGGAAGTCGCGCAAGGGCCCGCTCGTCGGGCTCGACGACCCGTGGGGCTGGGGCCGCTCACTCGAGTGGGCCACGTCATCGCCTCCGCCGCGTCACAACTTCACCTCGCTGCCGCGCATCCGCTCCGAGAGCCCGGCGTTCGACCTGCATCACCCCGAGATCGCACGCCTGGAGCTGTTGGAGAACCCGGGGGAGACCTCACCGATCGCCGACGCACCCGATGTCGACGGCAAGGCGCAGGCGGCACAAGACGACACCGACGGCAAGGACGGTCACTGATCCATGAAGGCCGAGTACTGGACCATCATCGCGTGCGGGATCTTCTTCGCGATCGTCGCGCCCGTCTACTGGGTTCTCACGCACGACTACACCGGCACGTCAGCACTGACCATGACGTTCCTGCTGACCGCGCTGCTGGGCTTCTACCTCGGCGTGGTGGCCAAGCAGATCCCCGACCGGCCTGAGGACCGCAGCGACGGCGAGGTCGCCGACGGCGCCGGCGAGCAGGGCTTCTTCCCGCCCTACAGCTGGTGGCCGCTGTTCTGCGCCTCTGCCCTCGCGATCGTCGTCCTCGGCGTCGTCATCGGTTGGTGGCTGTTCATCATCGGCGCTGGCCTGCTGTCGGTCGCTGCGATCGGCTGGATCTTCGAGTACTACCGCGGCATCCACGCACACTGACGCGTGCTGCCGGGGCGCCGCGCGTCCGAGATGCTGAGCGGGCACCATCTAGAATGTCCTGGTGAGGGATCTTCGTCTGCCGGCCGCGCTCGTGTGCGCGGCTCTTGTGAGTCTGTCCGCCTGCACCGCCGACGGGGTCAAGGACGCCGTCACGCCTGACAAGCCCAAGGATCCGATCACGCTGTCGGCCAACGTCGCACAGAAGGCGACCGGCGTCCGGGTCGACACGATCGTCGCGGTCAAGGCGGCACACGGATCCATCACGAGCGCGGCCCTGGCCAGCGACGACGGCAAGTCCACGGTCAAGGGTCGGGTCGCCGGGGACTCGTGGCTGGCGAGCGAGCGGCTCGAGCCCGGCACGGCCTACACGCTGCAGGTCAAGGGCACCGGCGAGGACGGCAAGCCCAAGCGCATCATCCGGCACTTCACGACCCAGTCCCTGACGCTCGCCCAGCAGACCTATCCGTCGGTGGCACCCCTCCAGGGCGAGACAGTCGGGGTCGGCATGCCCGTCATCGTGACGTTCGACGTGCCCGTCAGGAATCGTGCACTCTTCGAGCGCAACATGAGTGTCAGGTCGACTCCCGCGGTCGAGGGGTCCTGGACCTGGTTCTCCGACCGCGAGGCGCACTTCCGTCCGCGGACCTTCTGGCCGGCTCACGCCAAGATCACGATCAACCTGCGGCTCAATGGCCTGCCCGCTGGTGCTGGCATCTATGGCCAGCAGGACCAGCTCATCGACTTCCGCACCGGCAGCAAGCGGGTCAGCATCGTCGACGTCGCGAAGCACCAGCTGAAGTACACGGTCGACGGCAAGGTCGACAAGACCATCCCGGTGTCGACGGGCGACAACGCGCACCGCACCCGCGAAGGCACCAAGGTCATCATGGAGAAGTTCTCCTCGATCGACATGGACGCTGCCACGACGGGCGTCGACTCCGAGGATCCCGGCTACTACAACATCTCGGACGTGCGGTGGGCGATGCGGCTCACCAACTCGGGGGAGTTCCTCCACGCTGCGCCCTGGTCCGTCGGGTCGCAGGGCCGGGCCAACGTGAGCCATGGCTGCACCGGCATGAGCACGGCCAACGCGAGCTGGCTCTACCACCACTCGCGCCGCGGCGACGTCGTGCGCTACATCCACAGCCCGCGGCCGCTCGAGGCCCGCAACGGCTGGACCGACTGGAACGTCTCCTGGTCGGCCTGGCTCAGGGGCTCTGCGCTCCACCGGGCCTGACCGCCCGCCCCGGCCAACGACGAAGCCCCCGCCAGCATCGCTGACGGGGGCTCTCGGTCGTACGTGCGGGTCAGTGCACCCGGGGGACACCGGTCTCGGACACACCCTGGAACTCGTCGCCGAGCTCGACGGGGTGACCGTCATGATCGCGGAGGTGCTCCTCGGCATGGTGGACATCCTCGACGGTGGGCTTGTCGACCGAGCCGTCGTAGTAGATCTCCCGGGCCTTGGCGCGCAGCTTGGCCATGCGGCTGTGCGGCGCAGCGACACCGTTGTGGTCGGTCTCCGGAGGAGCCTCCAGCACGGGCAACCGGTCGTGGTTGGTCAGCGAGTACTGCGAACCGACCGGCAGGGGAGCGTGACGCTCGGTGAAGCCGCCGTCAGGCGACCGCTCGATGACGCCGGTCTCGTAGCCGTGCAGGATGCGGTTGGCGTCGGCCCGCTGCAGACCGATGCAGATCCGCTTGGTGATCATGAAGGTCACGACCGGCAGGACGAACAGCCCGATGCGGCAGAACCACGTGATCGCGTTGAGACTCAGGTGGAACTTGGTCGCGATGATGTCGTTGCCGCCACCGATCCAGAGCACACCGTACGCCGTCATCGCGGCGACGATGAACGCCGTGCGGAACGGCGCGTTGCGCGGGCGCTCGAGCAGGTGGTGCTCGCGCTTGTCGCCCGTGATCCACTGCTCGACGAACGGCCAGGCAGCGCCGACGCCGAGGAAGAGGCCCGGCAGGATCGCCGCGGGGATGAAGACGTTCCAGCTCCAGGTGTAGTTGAAGAACGTGCTCTCCCAGTTGGGCATGATGCGCACCGCGCCCTCGACGAAGCCCATGTACCAGTCAGGCTGCGAGCCCGCGGTGACCTCTGAGGGGTTGTAGGGGCCGTAGGCCCAGATCGGGTTGATCTGCAGCACGGCGCCCATCAGGGCGGTGAAACCGAACACGACGAAGAAGAACCCGCCGGCCTTGGCTGCGTAGACCGGGAGCATCGGGTAGCCGACGACGTTCTTCTCGGTGCGTCCGGGACCGCCCCACTGCGTGTGCTTGTGGTAGACGAGCAGGATCATGTGCGCCCCGATGAGCGCGAGCAGCAGCGCCGGGATCAGCAGGATGTGCACCATGTAGAGACGCGGGATGATCACGTCGCCCGGGAACTCCCCGCCGAAGATGAAGTACTCGAGATAGGACCCCACGATCGGGATCGACCTCAGCAGGCCGTCGACGAAGCGGAGACCGGTGCCCGACAGCAGGTCGTCGGGCAGCGAGTAGCCCGCGAAGCCCTCGACCAGGCCGAGGACCATCAGGCCGATGCCGATGAGCCAGTTGATCTCGCGCGGCTTGCGATAGGCGCCGGTGAACATGACGCGCAACATGTGCACGATCATGGCCGCGACGAACAGCGCGGCCGCCCAGTGGTGGATCTGCCGGATGAGCAGGCCGCCACGGACGTCGAAGGAGATGTCGAGCGTCGACGCGTACGCGTGGGACATCTCGAGACCGTTGAGCGGCGTGTAGGAGCCGTTGTAGGTCGTCTCGGCCATGCTCGGCTGGAACCAGAACGTCAGGAACGTCCCGGTCAGGAGCAGGACGACAAAGCTCCACAGGGCGATCTCGCCGAGCATGAACGACCAGTGCTCGGGGAAGACCTTGCGGAGCAGGTGCGACCGCTTGCTGGCGCCCGCGAGGCCGAGACGGTCATCCAGCCATCCGACCGGGCCGGCCGCCTTCTTGCCGAACGCGGTGTCCTCGATGTTGGTGTGCTCGTCGACGGTGCTCATGACTTATCATCCAACCTCTTCTGGTCACGGGCCAGCTCTGGGTAGCTGGGACCGACGACCTCCGGGAAGTCGCTCACCGCGATGAGATAGCCCTCGGAGTCGAGTGCCAGCGGCAGCTGGGGGAGCGGACGGTGTGCCGGCCCGAAGACGACCTTGCCGTTGTCGGCCAGGTCGAACGTCGACTGGTGGCACGGGCACAGCAGGTGATGCGTCTGCTGCTCCCACAGGCTGATCGGGCAACCCACGTGGGTGCAGATCTTGGAGTAGCAGAGGATGCCGTCGATGCCCCAGTTCTCACGGCCCTTGGCGGGCGTGATGGCCTCGGGCTTCATGCGCACGACGATGACGGCGGCCTTGGACTTCTCCTGCAGCAGCTCGGTGCCGTGGAGCACCGCTTCGCCGTCCTTGTCCTTCTCGTACATGATCGCGGGCTCGGCGTTGACGAGCTGGCCGACCTGGAGGTCGGACGGCTTGATCGGCGTGCCGGCGACGTCGTTGACGACGCGCATGCCCTTCTTCCACACGGTGTTCTTGTGGCCGTAGGGCAGCGGACCCATGTCGCGCAGCATGATCACCGTGGGCAGCGCCAGGAAGCTCATCGAGAGGAACAGCGATCGGCGGATCAGCGGGCGGCGGCCGAAGCCCGACTCGTTGATGCCGGCATTGAGGTCCTCGAGGGTCGCAGCGCGATCCTCGGCGGTCGAGGCAGCGGGGTGGCGCAGCTCGACCATCTCGTCGTCGCCCATGAGCTTCTTGGCCCACTGGATGATCCCGACGCCCATCAGCAGCAGCGCGCCACCGAGGGTCGCGCCGAGCGTGAAGTTCATGGCCGACCAGCCCAGGAACGTCTGGTCCTTGTCGATCGCGACGTAGGCGACGCAGAAGCCGATCAGCAGCAGCGATGCCAGGGTGAACATGCCGGTGATCTGTCGCTCGGCGCGCAGCTCCTGCGCCGGGTCGACGTCGGTCGGCCGGTGCTGGTGCGCCGGCAGTCCCGGGTCCTTGACCGGCTCGGCGTCGGTCAGCTGATCCAGCTCGTCGCTCATTTCTTCTTCACTCTCGCTCCGTGCGCACCGATCCAGACGGCCGCGATCAACAGGCCGCCGATGCCGACGAGCCAGGTGATGAGTCCTTCGGACACCGGTCCGAGGCCGCCACCGGCGACGCCGCCGTAGTTGGGCTGGTTCTGCACCTGCTTGATGTAGGCGATGATGTTGCTCTTGTCCTCAGGCGTGATGACGTCGTCGGAGAACACCGGCATCTGCTGCGGGCCGGTCATCATGGCCTCGGCGATGTGCTTGGCGCTGACCCCGTCGAGCTTGGGGGCGTACTTGCCGCCGGGCAGGGCGCCACCGGCGCCGACCGAGTTGTGGCAGGCCGTGCAGTTGGTGCGGAAGAACTCGCCACCCTCGCGGATCTGCTCGATCGTCTTGCCGGAGATGTCGGTGTACTCGTCGTCCGGGATGGCCGGTCCGGCGCCCAGCGTGGCGATGTAGGCAGCGAGCTGCTTGGTCTCCTCGGCGGTGTACTCGGGGTCCTTGGCCGGAGCCTGGGGTGCCGACTGGGCCATGGGCATACGACCGGTGCCGACCTGGAAGTCGACGGCGGCAGCGCCGACGCCGATCAGGGACGGCCCGTAGTTGCCGCCGCGCTTGGTCTCGATGCCGCTGGCGTTCTTGCCGTGGCAGCTGGCGCAGCCGACGAGGAACAGCTTGCGACCGGCGTCGACATCATTCTGGGATGCGGTCTCGGCGGCACTCGCGGGCTGGAACCTGACAGCTGAGTAGACCCCTCCGACAACGCCGAGCGCCAAGAGCAGAACGACGATGCCGGCAAGTGGATGCCGGCGTCTGGTGGACAGTTTCCGCACCGAGAACCTCATTCCTTGAAGTGCTGCTGAGAATACCTTCGGGCGGTGACCCGACATGCAGTGAGGGGAGCCTTATTTGATGAGGTAGATCGTGGCGAACAGCCCGACCCACACCACGTCCACGAAGTGCCAGTAGTAGGACACGACGATCGCCGAGATCGCCTGCTCGTGCGTGAACTTGCGGGCCGCGAACGTACGGCCGATGACCAGCAGGAACGCGATGAGGCCGCCGACGACGTGAAGTCCGTGGAACCCGGTGGCGAGGTAGAACATGCTGCCGTAGGGCGAGCTGGAGATCGTGACGTGCTCGGTGACCAGGTTGGCGTACTCCGTGGCCTGGCCGGCGATGAAGATCGCGCCCATGAGGTAGGTGAGGACGAACCACTCACGCATGCCCCACAGCTTGATCTGGGAGAGCTTGCCGCTGCGTCCCGGCTTGCCGCGCTCGGCGGCGAACACGCCGAACTGGCAGGCGACCGACGACAGCACGAGGATCGTGGTGTTGACCGCGGCGAACGGGACGTCGAGCTTGGCCGTCTCCTGGCTCCACAGGTTGGGGGAGATGTTGCGGATCGTGAAGTAGGCCGCGAACAGGCCGGCGAAGAACATGAGCTCGCTGGAGAGCCACACGATGGTCCCCACCGTCACCATCGACGGACGGCCTTCCTGGCCATGGAGTCGGGAAGCAGGAATCACGGATGTAGTCGCCACGCGATCATTATGTACGATCGACCCGTGAGCGAGCACAAGCCCCTACGTGTCCTGGTCTACAGCGACGATCGTGACGTCCGCGCTGCCGTGCTGGCAGCCCTCGGAGCTCGCCCGCATCCGGACCTCCCGCCCTTCGAGTACGTGGAGTGCGCGACCGAGCCGGTCGTCTTCCAGCACCTCGACGAGGGCAAGATCGACCTGGTGATCCTCGACGGCGAGGCCGTGCCCGCCGGTGGCCTGGGCATCGCCCGCCAGATGAAGGACGAGATCTACCAGGCGCCACCCGTGCTGGTCCTCACCGGACGTCCGCAGGACGCCTGGCTCGCCACCTGGTCGCGCGCCGAGGCAGCGGTGCCCCACCCGATCGAGCCGATCCGCCTGGCCGAGGTCGTCATCGACCTGGCCCGCGGTGTGCTCCAACCCGGCTGACCTCATGTCGACGACATGGCCTGAGGTGCTCTCCGCGCTCGTGGCCAGGCAGGACCTCGACGCCGCCTCGGCGACCTGGGCGATGGAGGAGATCCTCTCCGGCAACGCGACCCCCGCGCAGATCGCGGGATTCGCCGTCGCCCTGCGCGCCAAGGGCGAGACCCTCGCCGAGGTGCAGGGCCTCGTCGACGCGATGTACCGCCACGCAGTGCCGTTCTCGGTCGAGGGGCGGGTGGTCGACATCGTCGGCACCGGCGGTGACCTCGCCAAGACCGTCAACATCTCGACGATGTCGGCGGTCATCATCGCGGGCGCGGGTGTCCCGGTGGTCAAGCACGGCAACCGCGCGGCGTCCAGCGCGAGCGGCGCCGCTGACGTGCTCGAGGAGCTCGGCGTACGTCTGGACGTGCCGCCGACCCGTCTGGGTGAGGTGCTCGACTCCGTCGGGATCACGTTCTGCTTCGCACCGGTGTTCCACGCGTCCTACCGCTTCACGGCGGTGCCGCGACGCGAGCTCGGCATCCCGACGACGTTCAACTTCCTCGGCCCGTTGGTCAACCCGGCCAAGCCGGCGGCCTCGGCCGTCGGGGTGGCTGATGCCCGCATGGGGCCGATCATGGCCGGTGTCCTGGGCGCGCGCGGCGCCGATGCCTTCGTGTTCCGCGGCGACGACGGGCTCGACGAGATCACCACGAGCACGACGTCGCGCGTGTGGATCGCCGACGGCGCCACGGGCGAGGTCACCGAGGACGTGATCGACCCTCGCGCGCTGGGCTTGGACTACGCGCCGGTGTCCGAGCTGACCGGCGGAGACCCGGCGTTCAATGCCAAGGTCTTCGAACGCGTGCTGGGCGGCGAGCAGTCGGCCGTACGCACGGCGGTGCTGCTCAACGCCGGCGCCGCGATCGCGGCGCACGAGGCCGCGACGGGCGATCTGGAGACCAGGCTGCGGGCGGGCATCGAGCGGGCGAGGGAGTCGATCGACACCGGCGCCGCCGCGAAGGTGCTGGAGAACTGGGCGAGGACGACGCAGACGCTGGTCTGACTAGAGCCCGATGGAGAAGGCTTCCTCGAGGTCGTGCTGGCTGAACGTCTGGAACGCGATCTGGGTCTGGGTCGACAGCACGCCGTCGACCTTGTTGAGCTGGTCGGCGACCACCGACGAGACGTCGTCGACCTGACGCACGCGGACCATCGCCAGCAGGTCGAGGTCGCCGGTGACGGAGTAGACCTCGCTGACGCCGTCGATGTCGGCGATCTGCTCGGCGATCTCGGACAGCCGCGAGACCTCGGCCTGGATGAAGACGATTGCGGTGATCACGCTCTGCACACTATCCCGGCCGCTGGAGCCCTTGCCACGACGCGCTGGCGTCCTCGAACGGCGAGAGGTGCCGGGCGGCGCCACCCAAGGGGGTGTGCCACGAGCCGCGCACCATCCGGAGGCCGGGGGAGGCGAGCCAGCGCAACAGGGTCTCGGTCTCCTCGGCGGTGGCCGCCGGGATCGGTCCGAAGCCGGGCTCGACCGACTCGGCCGTGGCCAGGAGCGCGTCGACCCAGCCGATCGGGTGCGTGCCGCGGGGCATGACCCCCGCGGCAGCCAGCCGGCCGAATCGAATGACATGGATCTCCCAGCCCTCGGGATGCGGTGACGCGGCGACGAGCTCCTCGGTGGCGGTCAGCTCTCGCAGGCGTTGGGTGCGTGCCACGGCCCGGAGGAACCCCGTGAGGCGGTCGCGCCAGATCGCCGCGTCCTCGAACCGCTCGGTGCGCGCGAGGTCGAGCATGCGGGCGCGGATCGCGGTGACGAGATCCTCGGGATCTCCGGTCATGGCCTTGCGCACGTGGGAGACCTCGGCGGAGTAGGTCTCGAGGTCGACCGAGCCGTCGCAGGGGGACAGGCAGTGCCCCATCTCGGCGAGAGCACATGGCGAGATGCGGGACTTCTTGGCGAGCTTGGTCGTGCACTGGCGGATGCGGAACGAGTCGTGCAGGGCCGTGAGCGCGCCCTCGGCTGCCGCCCGGCCGCGGAACGGCCCGATGTAGTCGGCGTCGTCGTCGAGGATCTTGCGGACGATCGACAGCCGCGGCCAAGGTTCGCGCGTCAGCTTGAGCCAGCTGAGCCGTTCGGGGAAGCGGGACCTCCGGTTGTAGGGCGGCCGGTGCCTGCCGATGAGGCGCAGCTCGCGGACCTGTGCCTCGAGCGCCGTCGCGCAGACGATGCCCTCGATGCGCTGGGCGAGCATGACCATCTCACCCATGCGGGTGCGGGTCTCGGCCTTGGTGAAGTAGGACCGGGTGCGGACGCGCAGGTTGCGGGACGTGCCGACGTAGAGGATCTCGTCGCGGGCGTCGCGGAAGAGATAGACCCCTGGCGCGTCGGGCAGGTGCTCGGCGAGATGCCGCTTGCGTCGCTGCTCGGGCTTGACCTTGGCGGTGTAGGTCGACACCTCCTCGAGCGTCGTGACGCCCAGCGGACCGAGGCGCTCGAACAGCCCGTGCAGGACGTCGACGGTGGCTCGCGCGTCGGAGAGGGCGCGGTGGTTGGGCGTCGTCGTGGCGTGGAACTTGGCCGCCAACGTCGCGAGCTTGCAGTTGGGCACCTCCTCGCGCGTCAGGACCCGTCTCGCGAGGGTCGCCGTGTCGAGGGTCTCGAAGCCCGGCCACGGGATGCCGAGCTCACGGCTGAAGTGCTTGAGGAAGCCGACGTCGAACGGGGCGTTGTGGGCCACCAGCACGCTGCCGCGGGCGAACTCCAGGAAGCTCGGCAGTACCTCGGCGATGCGCGGCGCACCGATGACCATCTGGTTGGTGATGCCGGTCAGGACCGTGATGTAGGCGGGGATCAGCTCGTCGGGATTGACCAGGCTCTGGAACTCGCCGACAACCTCGCCACCACGGATCTTGACCGCGCCGACCTCGGTGATCTTGGAACCCTTGGCGGCCGAGCCGCCGGTCGTCTCGAGGTCGACGACGCAGAACGTGGTGTCGGCCAGCGGCCGTCCGAGCTCGTCGAATGAACCTTGAACTACCTCCATGTGGTTCACCGTAGGTGGGGGTGCCGACAGACTCGCGGATCCTGCAACGCGCGGCGTTTTTGTCCGGACCGGCTCCTAGCGTCGTAGATGTCCCGAACGGCGGGGCGTTTGTCACCAGCAGGAGGTGCAGGCATGACTGAGATTTCCCCCACCGACTCCGTGGTCGTCGATTGCGACCGGTGTCTCGTACGCAGCCCCAGTGCATGCGGCGACTGCATCGTCACGGTGCTGCTCGGCGCGCCCCCGGCAGGGATCGAGATCGATGCCGAGGAGATGGCGGCCCTCGGAGTGCTCGCCGATGCCGGCCTGACGCCGCCTCTCCGGCTTGTGACGCCCGTCACGGGCCCCGAGACACAAGCTGGTTGAGAGTTGAACTGACCTCATCCGCCCCCTACAGTGGTGGCTTGTGTGACCGGTGAACGCCGTCCCCCCCGGGCGGCGTCGGGCGCACCGCCGAATTGCCACAGTCATGGGGAAGATGTCTGAGGCGAACCGGGGACCCATGTGTGTGGGGTGAATCGGAACGGACTGGTCTGTCACAGGACTGGCACGGACCGTAGGGCAGACCTTGGCCCGAACCCGTCAGCTCACCCGGTAGGCGTCGAGGCAACATAGGAGTCTTGCGTGCGCTTGCCCGCTATCTCACAACGTCGTCAAGGATTCGCTGCAGCAGCGGCACTCGCCGTGATCGGAGGGCTTTTCGTCCTCCCGTCCGCCGGAGCCGACCCCGCCGTCACCCCCAAGGACGTCGAGGCCGCCTTCCACAAGGCCGAGGCCATGAACGAGCAGGTCAACCAGCTCGATGTCCAGGCCAAGCAGACGCAGTCCGAGATCGACGACATCACCGGTGACATCAACCGTGACCTCGTCGACTACAACCGGCAGAAGGCCGACCTCGGCGCCGCGATCGCCCAGCAGCAGATGGACGCGCCCCTCGGGCCAAGCGTCAACCTGCTCAGCAGCGGCGATCCCGACGAGTTCCTCGCTGGTCTCGGCGCCGTCCAGGCACTCAACAGCACCCGCGCTGACGCTCTCGAGAAGTTCGGCGAGACCAGCAAGGAGCTGCAGAACCGTCGCGCCCAGCTGCAGGACCGCAAGGCCGAGCTCGCGGCCGCCCGCAAGGACGCCGACGCCAAGCGCGACAAGATCCGCAAGCAGTACGCCGATGCCAAGGCCGAGCTCGCTCGCCTGACCGCCGCGCAGCAGGCACAGTTCAACGCCAGCGACACCACGATGCCCGAGGTCGACGCCTCGGGTCGGGCCAAGACGGCCATCAACTTCGCGCTCGCGCAGCTCGGCGACCCCTACGTCTACGGCGGCACCGGTCCCAACTCCTGGGACTGCTCGGGCCTCATCATGAAGGCCTGGGCCGCTGCCGGCGTCTCGCTGCCTCGCGTGGTCGGCCCCCAGATGGCGGCCACGACGCGTGTCCCGATGAACGCACTGCAGCCCGGCGACCTCGTCGCATACGGCGACATGTCCCACATCGGCATGTACCTCGGGGGCGGCCGGGTCGTGCACGCACCGCGCCCGGGCAAGAGCGTGGAGATCACGAGCCTCAGCGGCTTCAGCGTCGGCGGGCGGGTTGGCTGACCCAGCCCGAAGGCTGGGGCCCAACGCGGTCGCCGTCCTGGTCCTGATCGCTCTGGGCACTGGGCTGCTGCTCTGGCAGCGGCCGTGGCAGGGTTCCGACGACGCTGTCGTCGGCATCCCGGCCGACGCCACGTCACGGCTCGCTGCCCAGTTCCGTGCCCTGAGCGACGCCGGCTCCGAGTCGGCCTTCGTCAGGGCTGCCGGTACGTCCGGGGCCGCCAGGGCGTTCGCGCGCCAGGCCTGGCGCGCCCGCACGGCTCTGGGCGCCGAAGCAGTCGAGCTTCGCTACGTCAGCGGTGGTGACGTCGCCGATCACGCGGACGGCTCGGCGTCGGCCGCGGTCGACGTCAGTTGGCGCGCCGGCGGCGAGATCGGTCTCAGCGACACGTCGGTGCACACCTCGTCCGTGACGTTCCGGGTGGCTCCGCAGGCGGACGGCAGGTTCTCGCTGGTCTCCGCGACGCCCAAGGACGGGGCTCTGCCGCTGTGGCTGGCCGGCGGCGTCACGGTCGAGCGGACCGCGGGATCCGTCGTCGTCAAGGTCGACGGGGGAGATGCCGAGCTTCCGGTGGAGTCGATGACGACCACGGCGAGATCGGCTGTCGGCCGGGTCGTGCCCGGCACCAGCGGCGATGTCACCGTTGTCTCACCGCACACGCAGAGCCAGATGGCGCGGATCGTGGGACAGCCGGTCGAGCAGGTGCGCCAGATCGCTGCGGTGACGACCCGGCTCGACGGTCGCGGCGGCAGCTCGGCCGACACCGTTATCGTGCTCAACCCCGCGGTGTTCTCGACGATGGATCGGCGTGCCGCCCAGGTCGTGCTGACGCACGAGGCGACGCACCTGCTGACCCACGCTGTCGGCACGCGCGCCGAGAGCTGGGTCGTTGAGGGATTCGCCGACTTCGTCGCCCTGCACGATGACACGGCATCGCTGTCGATCAGCGCCGGCCAGATCCTGGCCGAGGTCAAGGCGGGGCGTACGCCCAAGCACCTCCCGACGACGAAGGACTTCGGTGCCGAGAGCCACGGCCTCGGCGCCGTCTACGAGTCGGCGTGGATGATCTTCCGCATGCTCGGCCAGACGTACGGCGACGATCGCGTCGTGCAGTTCTACGAGTCGGTCATGTCGGGAACGCCGCTCGACACGTCGCTGTCGACGTCGTTCGGCCTGACGGTCGACCAGCTGACCAGGCGCTGGCAGGACTACCTCGCGAAGAGCGCCTCGACCGTGTCGTGAAAGTCGCGCAGCACGGCGTTGCGCTTGACCTTGAACGACGGCGTCAAATAGCCGTTGTCCTCGGTCCAGTCCTCGGGCAGGATCACGAACTTGCGGATCGACTCGGCCTGCGACACCTGTGAGTTGGCGTCATCGATCGCCTTCTGCACCTCGTCACGCAGGGCCGGGTCGTCGAGGTCGCCGGTCCATGCCTCGGAGTCGATCGTGACGAGCGCGGCGACGAAGGGCTTGCCGTCACCGACCACGAGGCACTGGCTGACGTACGCGTTGGCACGCACGCGGTCCTCGAGCACGGCCGGCGCGACGTTCTTGCCGCCCGCCGTCACGATGATCTCCTTCTTGCGGCCCGTGATGCGTACGTAGCCGTCGGTGTCGACCTCCCCGAGGTCGCCGGTCGCGAACCAGCCCTCGGCGTCGAGCGCCTCGGTGGTGGCCTCGTCGTTGTGCCAGTAGCCGGTGAAGACCTGCGGACCGCGGAAGCTCAGCTCGCCGTCCGGCCCGACACGCACCTCAGTGCCCGGAAGGGGACGGCCGACCGTGCCGATGCGCTGGTCGTCCGGCGTGTTGACGCACAGGGCGGCGGTCGTCTCGGTCAGGCCGTAGCCCTCGAGGACCGTGACGCCGATGCCGCGGTAGAAGTGCGCGAGTCGGTCGCCGAGCGGCGCGCCTCCGGAGATGGCCCACTCGGCCCGTCCGCCGAGCGCGTCGCGGAGCCGGCCGTAGACCAGCCGGTCGAACAGCGCGTGGCGCGTACGCAGAGCGAGTCCGGCCTTCCCGTTGTCAAGCGCCTTGCTGTAGGTGATCGCGGTCTGTGCGGCCCGGTCGAAGATCTTGCCCTTGCCGTCGGCGTACGCCTTGCTGCTGGCGGTGTTGAAGACCTTCTCGAACACGCGGGGCACGGCGAGCACGAACGTCGGCTGGAAGGACCCGAGGTGGGTCACGAGGTCCTTGACGTCAGCGGTGTGGCCGAGCTTGGCGCCGGAGCGGATCGCGCCGACCTGGATGATGCGGGCGAAGACGTGGGCGAGGGGCAGGAACAGCAGCGTCGACGCGCCCTCGCGTTCGAACAGCTCGGGCAGCTCAGGGATCGCGGCGCCCAGCTCGTAGCGGAAGCTGCCGTGGGTGAGCTTGCAGCCCTTGGGACGACCGGTGGTTCCGGAGGTGTAGATCAGCGTCGCCAGCGTGTCGCTCGTGAGCGCCGCCCGACGGGCCTCGACGTCGGCGTCACTGACGTCGGCGCCGTGCGTCGTGATCTCGTCGATGGCGCCGTTGTCGAGCACCCAGGTGTGACGCAGGTCAGGCGCCTCGGCCTCCTTGACCCTGGCGAGGTGGGCGTCGGACTCGACGATCGCGGCGACGGCACCCGAGTCCGAGAGAATCCATGCGATCTGCGCCGCGGACGAGGTCTCGTAGACGGGGACGGTCGCGGCACCGATCCACCAGATGGCGTAGTCGGCGACGGTCCACTCGTAGCGCGTCTTGGAGAGCAGGGCCACGCGATCACCCGCCTCGACGCCGGCGGCGACGAGGCCCTTGGCGACGGCGACGACCGTGCGGTGGAAGTCACCGAGGATGACGTCCTGCCACTCGCCGTCCACCATCCGGGCCAGCGCGACGTCGTCGGCGTGCTCTGGAAGGCGGTCGAGGATGTCGTCGGAGAGGTTGCCCAGTTCGGGTGCATGCGCCTGTGTCACGTACGGCAGGCTACTCTCACGCGCTGCGGCGTACGGAATCGGTGGGCGCCCCGGCGGCGACCTCCCGCGCGCGGCGCCCGGCACCAACACCACTAGCATGGGGACACATATTCGAGCCGGACGAGGAGGGGTGATGGCGCGAACCACGAGCGACATCGTCATCGATGCTCCAGCCGACACGATCATGGACGTGATCGCGGACTTCGGGTCCTATCCGGGGTGGGCGACGGGCGTCAAGGCGGCCGACGTCGTCGACGCCGGCGACGGTGCGCGCGCCAAGCAGGTGCACTTCATCCTCGACGCCACCCCGATCCGTGACGAGTACGACCTGGGCTACACCTGGGACGGCAACAAGTCCGTGTCCTGGAGCCTCGTCGAGAAGGGCTCGATGCTGAAGTCGATGGATGGCGCCTACGTCCTCGAGCCGGTCGACGACTCCAGCACCCGCGTCACCTATCAGCTCGCGGTCGACGTCTCGATCCCGTTGCTCGGCATGCTCAAGCGCAAGGCCGAGAAGGTCATCATCGACACCGCCCTCAAGGGGTTGAAGAAACAGGTCGAGGCGCTGTGAGCGAACACAGCTCCAGCGCGGCCTCCGAGCCGGTGGGCTCGGTCGCCGAGGAGGCGTTCAAGCTCTTCCGTGCCATGGCGTCCCAGCCCCACGCCGCCACCGAGGAAGACGCCGCGACCCATGCGTGCGCCAACACCTGGTGCCCCGTGTGCCAGGTCGCCGGATTCGTCCGCGACAACCCGGAGGCCCTGGCGAAGGTCGCCGAATCCGCTGCCCAGCTCACCCGCTCGCTCCGCGAGCTCATCGACACTGCTCTGACACCTCGGGACGAGACATGACACTGGCCGTTGGCGTCGACATCGGCGGAACCAAGATCGCGACGGGACTGGTGTCGGAGGACGGCAAGATCCTCGACTCGGTCTCCGAGCCGACTCCGGACGACGCGACCAAGATCCCGGCCGTCGTGGCCGACCTGGTGGAGCGCCTCGTCGGCGACGAGAAGGCTGCGGGCATCGGCATCGGCGCAGCCGGCTTCGTCGGTGAGGACCGCTCGACGGTGCGTTTCGCCCCCAACATCGACTGGCGCGAGGAACCGCTCGGTGAGCGCGTACGCGCCCTCGTTGACCTGCCCGTCGTCGTCGAGAACGACGCCAACGCCGCGGCCTGGGGCGAGTTCAGCTTCGGCGCCGGCGAGGACACCGACGACCTGCTGCTCGTGACGATCGGCACCGGCATCGGTGGTGGCATCGTGCACCGCGGCCGGTTGTTCCGTGGAGGATTCGGCGTCGCAGCCGAGATCGGCCACATGCGCGTCGTCCCCAACGGCATCCTCTGCGGCTGCGGACAGCACGGCTGCTGGGAGCAGTACGCGAGCGGCAGCGCCCTCGTCCGCAATGCCCGTGAACGCGTCGCGAACGAGGACGAGGGGTCAGAGGCGATCGCCGCACTCGGTGGGGGCGACCTGGCCAAGATCACGGGCCCCGGCATCACCAAGCTGGCGCAGCAGGGCGACGCCCTGGCGATCGAGCTGCTCGCCGAGCTGGGCCGCTGGATGGGTGAGGGCATCGCGGTGCTCACGACGATCCTCGATCCCAGCGTCATCGCGATCGGCGGTGGCGTGGGCGCCGCGGGCGACCTGCTGATGACACCTGTCGTCGAGGCCTTCGAGGCCCACCTCCCCGCTCGAGCCCATCGTCCGGAGGCGGCACTGCGGCTCGCGGCGCTGGGCAACGAAGCCGGCATCATCGGCGCCGCCGACCTCGCACGAGTCGAGCCCAACCATGGCTGACAAGCTCGCCGTCGGGATCGACATCGGCGGCACCAAGATCGCCGCCGGCGTCGTCGACGAGGACGGCCACATCCTGGCCCGGCTCAAGCGGGAGACTCCGACGACCGAGCCCCTCGAGGTCATCGATGCGATCGCCGACATCACCGAAGAGTTCCGTCGCGAGCACCACATCCGCGCGATCGGCGTGGGCGCCGCCGGCTTCGTCGACGCGACCCAGTCAACCGTGCTGTTCGCCCCGCACCTCGCGTGGCGTCACGAGCCGCTCCGCGATGCCGTGGCCCGGCGCACCGGCCTGCCCGTGCTGGTCGACAACGACGCCAACGCGGCCGGCTGGGCGGAGTGGCGCTACGGCGCCGCCCAGAACGAGGCGGACCTCGTCCTCATCACGCTCGGCACCGGCATCGGCGGCGCGATCGTCATCGACGGCCAGCCCTATCGCGGCCAGTTCGGCATCGCGGGCGAGTTCGGCCACATGCAGGTCGTGCCCAACGGCAATCAGTGCGAGTGCGGCAACCAGGGCTGTTGGGAGCAGTACGCCAGCGGCCGGGTCCTGACTCGTCGCGCCCGCGCGGCGGCCACCGAAGGCACCGACTTCGGCAAGACGCTGCTGGCGGAGGCCGGCGGAGACGTCAAGGCCATCGAAGGTCACCTCGTCACCAAGCACGCGCAGGCCGGCAACGACGAGGCCGTCGAGTGGATCGCCGAGGTCGGCGACTGGCTGGGCGTGGGCATCGCCAACCTGGCCGCGGCGCTCGACCCCGGGATGTTCGTGATCGGCGGCGGAGTCAGCGACGCCGGCGAGCTGCTGGTCGACCCGGCGCGAGCCGCCTTCAGTCGTACGTTGACGGGTCGCGGCTATCGGGCCGAAGCGCGGATCGTGCGGGCGCACCTGGGGCCGGAGGCCGGTCTGATCGGCGCCGCCGACATGGCCAGGCTCACAGCACGGCGCCGTCGTCCGGCCAATCCTTCCGCGAGGGCCCGTGTTCGGGCAACTGCAAGATCAAGTAGATCGCGCACGCGACGAAAGTGAGCGACGCGGCCGCCACGATCGGCCGGTCGAGGAAGACGCCGCTCAACGTGGCGATCACGAGCGACAGCGGTGCGCCCAGCACGCCCGCCCAGGCCAGCATGATGCCGCGCCGCCGGGGGATCAGCGGGGTCGGTTCGACCTTGCGGTAGAACGGCTCCTCGGGTTCCTCTGCCTCGACGTCGTCGTCGGTGCGGGGGGTCCAGGTCGGCTCTGACGCCTCGTCGACCGGCTCGAGGGGCTCGTCGACGAACGAGAGGTCGAGGTCGAGTCCTTCGACGATCTTGTCGAAGTCGTCGCGCTCAGTCACCGAATGTCCCGACGTGCTCGGCGATGAACGTCGCCGTGCGATCGAAGATCAGCTGGTCGTCGTTGTCGATCGTCGCGACGTGATAGCTCTCGGGGAGAGCCACGACGTCGAGGATCTTGGAGGACACGCCCGCCCGGATCAGCTCGACGGACGTCGGGTCGAGGACGTGGTCCTCGTCGGACTTGAAGACCAGGAGCGGCTGCGTCACCTGGTCGAGGTGGGTGCGGACGTCCTTCCACATCACGAGCTGTGACGCGAGCGCCTTGAGGGGCGTGCGGACGTAGCCGATCTCGTCCTGGCCCGGCTTCTTGATGTCGTTGCCGATGCCGGGCAGGGAGCGGGCCAGCCGCTTCAGCACCGGCAGGAGCTTGAGGTCGAAGCGGGCGAGGTTGATCGCCGGGTTGACCACCACGACGGCGTCGACGTCGGCCGGCCGCTGCTCGGCGAGCCGCAGGGCGAGGCAACCACCCATCGACAGGCCGGCGACGACGACGTGGTCGCAGCGCGAGCGGAGCTCGGTCAGGGCGGCGTCGACCTCGGCGTACCACTGGTCCCACGTCGTCGTGTTGAGCTCCTGCCATGTCGTGCCGTGACCGGGGAGGCGCGGGACCCGCACCGTGTAGCCCAGGCCGGCGAGCTGCTTGCCCCACGGCGTCATGGACGCGGGGGAGCCGGTGAAGCCGTGGCTCAGGAGGACGCCGATGCGCCCGCCGTCGGCGGAGAACGGCTCGGCTCCGGGCAGCACGGTCGGGGACGTCGTCGAGGTCATGCGTCCATCTTCCCTCATCGTGGTTCTGATCGGGTCGCATCATGCGAAAGGGACGCGGTTCAGAGTAGTGTCCTGTCCGTGTTCTATTGGTTCCTGAAGTTCCTCGCACTGGGCCCGTTGCTCAAGCTGATCTTCAGGCCTTGGGCGGAGGGCACGGAGAACGTGCCCAAGGAAGGCGCGGTCATCCTCGCGAGCAACCACCTGTCCTACTCCGACTGGTTGTTCATGCCGCTCGTGATCCCGCGCCGCGTCACGTTCGTGGCCAAGGCCGAGTACTTCGAGGGTTCCGGCATCAAGGGCTGGCTGCAGAAGACCTTCTTCTCCGGCGCCGGCCAGGTGCCCATCGACCGTACGAGCGGCTCGGCCGCTGCCGGTGCGATCAAGACGCAGCTGCGACTCCTCAAGGACGGCGAGGTGTGCGGCATCTATCCAGAGGGCACCCGCTCGCACGACGGCAAGCTCTACCGCGGGCGTACCGGTGTCGCCCGGCTGGCCCTGGAGGCCGGGGTGCCGGTCATTCCACTCGCCGTCATCGGGACCGACGTCGTCGCACCTCCGGGCAAGATCTTCGGCAAGTTCGCCCGTCCCGGCGTCCGCTTCGGCAAGCCGCTGGACTTCAGCCGCTACGAGGGCATGCAGGACGACCGCTACATCCTCCGAGCCATCACCGACGAGATCATGTACGAGATCATGCGGCTGTCGGGCCAGGAGTACGTCGACCTCTATGCGCAGGACTCCAAGAAGCGTGACCGCGATGCGGAGCGCGAGGCCGCCAAGGTCGTCGCCCGTGCCGAGGCCGACGAGGTCTGGGACGAGATCAAGCCTGAGTAACGCTCACCACCAACGAAGGGAAGCTCGATGCGCGTCGGCATGCTCACTGGGGGAGGCGACTGCCCCGGACTCAACGCGGTCATCCGCGGCGCAGTGCGCAAGGGAGTCTCCACGTACGGCCATGAGTTCGTCGGGTTCCGCGACGGCTGGCGTGGGCCGCTGGACAACGACACCATCACGCTGGACATCAACGCCGTGCGGGGCATCCTGCCTCGTGGTGGCACGATCCTGGGCTCGTCGCGGACCAACCCGTTCGCGATCGAGAACGGCGTCGAGCGCATCAAGGACAACCTCGCGGCCAACGGGTGCGACGCGTTGATCGCGATCGGCGGCGAGGACACCCTCGGTGTCGCCACCAAGCTCGCCGACCTCGGCGTCAACGTCGTGGGCGTCCCCAAGACGATCGACAATGACCTCTCCGGCACGGACTTCACGTTCGGCTTCGACACCGCGGTCAACATCGCCATGGAGGCGATCGACCGGCTCCACACGACGGCCGAGTCGCACCACCGGGTGCTGGTCGTCGAGGTCATGGGCCGGCACGCCGGGTGGATCGCGCTGCACGCCGGGCTCGCCGGTGGCGCCAACATCATCCTGATCCCCGAGCGCCCGTTCGACATCGACAAGGTGTGCGCGCAGGTCGAGAGCCGCTTCGCGACGCACTACTCGCCGATCATCGTGGTCTCCGAAGGCGCCGTTCCCGCCGACGGCGGATCGATGTCGCTCGTGAGCGGCCAGAAGGACGCGTTCGGCCACGTGCGCCTCGGCGGCATCGGCGACCGGCTGGCATCGGAGATCGAGGAGCGTACGGGCCAGGAGGCGCGGGCGGTCGTCCTCGGCCACATCCAGCGCGGCGGCACGCCCACGGCGTTCGACCGTTGGCTCGCCACCCGCTTCGGCCTGCACGCGATCCAGGCGGTGCACGAGGGTGACTTCGGCACGATGGTCGCCCTGCGCGGCACCGACATCGAGCGGGTCCCGCTGTCCGAGGGCACCAAGGAGCTCAAGGTCGTACGCCCCGAGCTCTACGAAGAAGCCGAGGTCCTCTTCGGGTGATCCGTCCACCGCTGGACTGGGTGGACGGAGCACGCGGCGGACCCGAGTAGAATCCTCGGGTGAGCATTCCCAGCCTTGACGACCTCCATGCGATGGGTGCTGCCCAGCAGCCCACGTATGTCGATCCGTCCGCCCGCGACGCCGCGGTGCAGACGCTGCGGAAGATGCCGCCCCTGGTCTTTGCGGGTGAGTGCGACGCGCTGCGCGACCGGCTCGCCGAGGTCGCGCGCGGTGAGGCGTTCCTGCTGCAGGGCGGCGACTGCGCCGAGACGTTCGAGGGCGTGACCGCCGAGAACGTCCGCAACAAGCTCCGTGTGCTGCTCTCGATGGCGGTCGTGCTGACGTACGCCGCGAGCGTGCCGGTCGTCAAGGTCGGCCGGCTCGCCGGGCAGTACGCCAAGCCGCGCTCCAGCGACACCGAGACCCGCGACGGCGTGACCCTGCCGGCCTACCGCGGCGATGCGGTCAACGGCTTCGACTTCAACCCCGAGTCCCGCGCGCACGACCCGCAGCGGCTCGTGGACGTCTACCACGCGTCGGCGTCGACACTGAACCTCGCGCGTGCCTTCACGACCGGTGGTTACGCCGACCTGCGCCAGATGCACGCGTGGAACACCGACTTCGTGAAGCACAGCCCCGTCGGCGAGCGCTACGAGCGCATCGGCGCCGAGATCGACCGCGCGCTCGCATTCATGGACGCGATCGGCGTCGATCCCGACGAGTTCCACACCGTCGACTTCTTCTCGTCGCACGAGGCACTGATCCTCGAGTACGAACACTCGCTGACACGCATCGACTCGCGCACCGAGCGCCCGTACGACGTCTCGAGCCACTTCGTGTGGATCGGCGAGCGCACGCGCCAGCTCGACGGCGCGCACGTCGAGCTGATGAGCAAGATCGCCAACCCGATCGGCGTCAAGCTCGGCCCCACCAGCACCGCCGACGACGCGATCGCGCTCTACGAGAAGCTCAACCCCGAGCGCACGCCCGGCAAGATCACGTTCATCACCCGCTTCGGCGCCGGCAAGATCCGCGACGGATTGCCCAACCTGGTCGAGAAGGTCACCGCTGCGGGCATCGAGGTCGCGTGGGTGTGCGACCCGATGCACGGCAACACGTTCGAGACCTCCAACGGCTACAAGACACGTGAGTTCGACGACGTCATTGACGAGGTCCGCGGCTTCTTCGAGGTGCACCGCTCGCTCGGCACGTGGCCCGGTGGTGTGCACGTCGAGCTCACGGGTGACGACGTCACCGAGTGTGTCGGTGGCGGCGCCAAGCTCTCGGCGGAGGACCTGTCGCACCGCTACGAGACGTTGTGCGACCCGCGCCTCAACCGGGCGCAGAGCCTCGAGCTGGCTTTCCTGGTCGCCGAAATGCTGTCTGGTCGTTCTTGAGTCACTCTCGCTTCGCGATGGGGTTGATCTCACGGGCGCTCGGGCGATCGTTCCGAGGTACTTGTCGACGTGGGTCGCGCCCTGGTCCAGGCGTCGCGTCGTGACGGAGCCTTCGAGTGGCCGGGTGAGGGGTGGTCGGGTCCATGAGTGAGCTCACGTATGCCGAGGTCGGGGCGACGGCTTCTGAGCCGTTGCCCGCGGGCTATCACCACGTACGTGCCACGCGTTCGCTCGGCGTGGTGGACCTCGACGAGGTCGCCGAGATCTTGTTCGGCTGGAAGGTGCAGGAGCGAGCCGGCGTGCGCCGGGTCGCCGGCCCGGACCGGGTCGCGCTGGGGGTCGACGTGACGTTCCGCTCGTTGCTCCAGACGATCCCTTGCCGCGTGGTCGAGGTCGTTGACGAGCCGGATCGCCGCGGGTTCGCGTACGGCACGCTGCCCGGCCATCCCGAGACGGGTGAGGAGCGGTTCATGGCTCAACGCGACCCGGGGACCGGCGAGGTGACGGCGACGATCACCGCGTTCTCGAACCCAGCGACCTGGGTGACCCGCCTCGGTGGCCCTGTCGCGCGGCTCGTGCAGCGACTGATGACGCGCCGCTACCTCGACGCGATGACTCCTTAGTCCTCCGGCTGCACCTTCAGGGTCAGCAGCACCGTGGCCAGCGAGTCGTACTGGCCGCACAGCAGCAGGAACTCGATGAGCTCGGGCTCGCTGAGGTGCCGGCTGAGTGCGGTCCAGGTGGCGTCGTCGATGTACTTGTCGTCGACGAACTGGTCGACCGCCGCGAAGAACGCGCGCTCCCGCTCGGTCCAGCCACTCCACGTCTCGTCGGCGAGGTGGTCGATCTGTGCGGGCGTGACCCCGGCCCTGCGTCCGATGCGTACGTGGTGACGGCGCTCGTACTCGCACTCGCGGATCGTCGCGATGCGCAGGATCACGAGCTCGCTCTCGCGGCGCGGCAGGCGGCCGCCCGGCATGAGCTTGCCGCTGTAGTAGAGCCAGCCGCGGAAGAGCTTGCGCTGCCGACCCAGCGTCGTGAAGATGTTGGGCTTGGTGCCGCCGATGACGCGGCCGGCGACGGCGCTGACACCGTAGTTGACGAGTCCGAGCTCCTTGAGCCCACCGGGCGCGATGCGGGGTTGGTCCATCGGGTCAGTCTAGGGGAACCTGTACGTGCGTCTCACTACGTCCGGAGGTCTCCGCGAGGACCATCGCGGCGAGCACGAGAGCCCCGCCGATCAGCAGGCGCCAGCCCAGTCCCTCGTCGCCGAACGTGATGGCGAACGTCGCCGCGAACACCGGCTCCATCGTCATGAGCAGCGCCGCCCGGGAGGCATCGAGCTGGCTCTGCGCCCACGTCTGCGCGAGCATCGCCAGCGCGCCGGCGGCGAGGGCCATGTAGATCGTCGCGACCCAGTCGCCGGACCGCTCCGGCAGCGTCAGCCCTCCCGGCGCGGCGGCGACGAAGCACAGGGCGGCGATGACGCCCATCTGGATCGTGGCCATCGCGTACGCGTCCTCGGCCGACGACCACCGCGACAGCACCACGATGTGTACCGCGTAGAGGATCGCGCAGACGAACGTGATCGACTCGCCGAACCCCACGCTGAAGCCGCGCAGCGACAGGATCGCGAGGCCGAGCGTCGACAGTGCGACGGCGACCCACACCGTGCGGGAGACCCGCTGGCGGAAGGCCAGGGACGCGAGCACGGGTGTCGCCACGACATAGAGGCCGGTGATGAACCCTGACACGCTCGCATCGGTGTGGCCGAGGCCCACGGTCTGCATGATCTGCGCGACGCCGTAGATGCCTCCGGCGTACGCACTGCGGCGGCGCATCTCGGGGGAGAGGCGGCCGATCGCGCGGGGTGCGAGCACGAGGAGCGTCGTGAACGCGATCGCGAAGCGTACGGCGAGGAAGTCCGGCGCCGGCACCCGGTCGAGCAGGTCCTTGATCAGGAAGAACGTGGAGCCCCAGACCGCCGTGACGCTGAGCAGCGCCGCGGCGGCGAGCCTGGTGCGCACGGGCTCAGAAGCCGACGATGGTGACGGTGGAGCCCTTGGGACGCTGCGAGCCGGCCCTGGGGGTCTGCGCCTTGACGGTGAAGTTGCCCGCACCGAACGCCATCATCTTGAGTCCGGCCTCATCGAGCACCTTGGCGGCGTACTTGCGCGAGTGGCCGACGAGGTCGGGGATCGTGACGAGCTCGGGTCCCTTGGACACCGTGAGCACGATGTTGTCGTCCTTGAACCTCTTGCCCTCGAACGGATCCTGCGTCACGACGATGCCCTTGGCGACGTCGTCGCTGAACACCTCGGTGGCCTTGACGTCGAATCCGAGCTTCTCCAGCGCCGCCTTGGCCTCGGTGAAGGGCTTCCCGCGGTAGTCGACGACCGAGATCGGCCTGGGACCCTTGCTGATCGCGAGGTCGACGGTCTGGCCGCGCTTGAGCTGGTCCTTGTAGGTGTGGTTGGTCGGCTTGACGACCCGGCCCTCGCGCACCTTCTCGTCATAGACCTGCGTCGTCTCGCCGACCTCGAGGTGGAGGTCGTCGAGAGCGGCCGTGGCCGCGGCGAGCGTCATGCCCTTGATGCTCGTCGGGATCTGGAAGCGTTCCTTGCCCAGGGAGACGACCGCCTCGATCGTCTTGCCCGGCAGGATCTTCGCGTTGGGCTCGGGGTTGGTGTCGATCACCGTGCCCGCCGGCGCCGTCTCGGAGAACGACTGCTTGACGACCTTGAACTTGAAGCCGTCGTTCTCGGCGGTCTCCTTGGCCTGCGCCGCCGCGCTGCCCTCGAGGACGGGGGTCTTGTCGTAGCGGCCGACGCTGAACCAGTAGCTGACGGCGAAGACCAGGAGCGCCGCCAGGACGGCCAGCACCAGGAGGTTGCGGCCCCGGTGGGAGCTCTGCTCGCTGCCGCGCGCCTTCTTGTAGTCCTCCGGTGACATCGGCGGATGGAGGCCGGCAGGTCGATCGGCGGCCGCGGGCAGCTCGGGTGGGGTGTCGAGGCCGGCGCGGGTGATGGGATCGACGGGCAACGGGGCCAGACCGGCGGACCACTGCACGGTGGCCTCGTTGACGTCGACCGACTCGGTCGCTTCGGAGTCCGAGGCCAGCGAACGGCGCGGCAGCGAGGTCGACAGGGGCACCGCGACGGTGGGTGCCTCGTCCGGATCGACGTGGCGTACGCCCGGCAGGAGGTCCGCGACGAGGTCGGGGTCGTCGGCAAGTCCGGCATCGAGTGCGCGCTGCACCGACCTGACCTGCTGCAGCATGACTCGCGCATCGGTGGACCGCTGGTCGCGGTCACGCACCGTCGCGCGCGCCACGAGCGCATCGACGTAGGGCGGGATGTCGGGCTGGATCGCCGACGGTGCGGCGATGTCCTCGTGCACGTGCTTGTAGGCCACCTGGATGGGCGACTCGCCGGCGTGCGGCTTGATCCCGGTGAGCATCTCGTAGAGCATCGCGCCGCACGCGTAGACGTCGGAGCGGGCGTCGGCGCCGTCGTTCGTGACGATCTCGGGGGCGAGGTAGGAGACCGTGCCGATCAGGGTGCCGCCGGTCGCCGTCGTCGCGGCACTGACGGCCCGCGCGAGGCCGAAGTCCGCGACCTTGACGTCGCCGTCGGGGGTGATGAGGACGTTCTCGGGCTTGACGTCGCGATGGATGATCTTGGCGGCGTGGGCGGCCGACAGGGCGACGAGCACCTGCTCGAGCAGCTCGAGGGCGCGGAACGGCGGCATCGGCGCCTCGTCACGCATGAGATCGCGCAACGTGCGGCCCGGGACGTACTCCATGACGAGGTAGGTGACGTCGCCGTCCCGCCCCTGGTCGAACACCGAGACGACGTTGCGGTGGTTGAGCTGGGCAGCGGACTTGGCCTCGCGGACGAAGCGGTCGGTGAACTGCTGGTCGTCGCCCAGGCCGTGGTGCATGACCTTGATCGCGACCTCGCGGTCGAGCCGGCGGTCGACAGCCCGGAACACGCTCGCCATCCCGCCGCGCGCAATGCGGTTGCCGATCAGGTAGCGGTCGTTGAGGACGCGCCCGACCAGGGCTTCGTCGCCCGTCACTGTCACGCCACCCTCCCTCGACATCGCTGGATCCCCCCGAACCCGTCCACTGATTCTAGAGACTCTTCCACACCAAGAACGTGACGGTGGGCGTGTCACGGTCTTGTCGTGACGTTCACCACGTCCCTGATGAGGGACGATGGGTGCCATGCGCCGATCCACGTGGGGCCTCTTGGTCCTCGCCGTCGTGGGGCTGGTCATCATCGGCTTCCTCCAACAGCCCCACGGTGGGGACGATCCAGGCGTACCCACGCCTTCGGCAGCGGCGTTCCCGCCCGAGGTCTTCGAGACGATCGCCCTGATCGAGGCGGATGGTCCGTTCCCCTACAGCCGCGACGGCGTCGTGTTCATGAACCGGGAAGGCCTGCTGCCCAAGCATGAGCGCGGCTACTGGCACGAATACACGGTGCCGACCCCGGGCGAGTCGGACCGTGGGGCCCGCCGGATCATCGCCGGACGGGGCGGCGAGCTCTACTACACGGCCGACCACTACCGATCATTCGTACGCGTGAAGGAGCCACGATGACCGCGACGTTCGCCTCGGTGCTGGCCGGCCTGGTGTCGCCCGGCGTCTACACGTGGCGTGGCAGTCGCGACCGAGACCTGGCGACCGAGGCGACCGCGGCGGGGTGGCGGGCCCTGACCCTGGACACTCGGGGTGCCGTGTCGTTCGAGGACTTCTACGACGAGGTGGCGGCCTCGTGGGCGCTTCCGGACTGGTTCGGCCGCAACCTGGACGCGCTGTTCGACGTGCTGGCCGAGCTCACCGAGCAGCGGACGCTGATCGTGTGGGACGGGCTGCGTGAGCTGGCCGACGTCGATCCGGTGCAGACCAGTGCCGTCGTCGAGGTGCTGCGCGACGCCACCGGTCAGGCCTCGACGCTCGTCGTCGTGGTGCGCGACGAGCTCGACGTCAGCGAGTTCGACGGGTTGCTGTGAGGGCGAGCGGCCCGAGCACCTGACGCGCCTCTGACCCGAGACGGTCGATGGCTTCGTCGGTTGCCGTCTCGAGCCTCGCGATGTCGTCCTCGACGGCCGCGAGCGCGCCCGAGGCGAGGATCAGGTCGCGCACGGCGTCGACGCCTTCGGGCGTGCCCAGCGACGTACGCAGCAGGGCGCGCCCAGCATCGTCGGTCAGCTCGGCAGCCCGGGCCACCAGCACGGTGCGCTTGCCCTCGCGGAGGTCGTCTCCGGCCGGCTTGCCGGTCAGCTCGGGATCGCCGAAGACGCCGAGGACGTCGTCGCGAAGCTGGAACGCCTCGCCCAGGGGGAGGGCAACCTCCGACAGGGCGGTGATCAGGTCAGGGTCGGCGCCGGCGAGGGCGGCGCCGATGTGGAGCGGCCGCTCCACGGTGTACTTGGCCGACTTGTAGCGGACGACCGTCATGGCCTCGGCGACCGAGAGCGACTCGCGCGTCTGCCCGGCGACGTCGAGGAACTGGCCGGCGACCACCTCGGTCTTGCAGAGGTCGAGGAAGCGGAACGCCTCGTCGGCCTGCGGCAGCCCGTTGGCGCGGAACATCTCGTCGCACCAGGACAGCAGGAGATCGCCGAGGAGGACTGCGGCCGACGTGCCGAAGCCCACCGCGTCACCGTGCCGTGCCTCGGTGCGATGGCGTGCCTCGAAGGCGCGATGCACGCTGGGCCGGCCACGGCGGGTGTCGGAGCCGTCCATCAGGTCGTCGTGGACCAGTGCGCTGGCCTGCAACCACTCCAGAGCTGCCGCTGCCGTGACGATTCCCCGCTCGTCGGGGGTGCCGCCTGCGACGAGCCAGCCGGCGTAGCAGAACTGCGGCCGCAGTCGCTTGCCGCCGGCGACGAACTCGATCGCGGCGTCGGCGAGGTCCTCGACGTCGGGACCCAGCTCAGCGAGGATCGCCCGCTGCCCCTCGACGAAGGATTCAAGAGTGTGATCAATACGCGACCGGAATTCGGGGTCATCGGCACGTGCGTTCACAGCCCGGACGATACCGTTGGACCATGCCTTCCCCAGACCAGTCCCTCGTCGACGCCCTCCGCGGGCCGTCGCCGAGCTACTCGTTCGAGTTCTTCCCGCCCAAGGACGACGAGGGCGAAGCCGTCCTGTGGCAGACCATCGCCGACCTCGAGGAGTTCGACCCGACGTTCGTCTCCGTGACCTACGGCGCGGGCGGCACGAGCCAGGAGCGCACCGTCCGCATCACGGCCCGCATCGCCGAGCAGACCCGGATGCGTCCCGTCGGCCACCTCACGCTGGTCGCCCAGACCAAGGGCGAGATCGAGTCGGTGCTGAAGCAGTACGCCGCAGCAGGGGTCGACAACGTTCTCGCGCTCCGCGGTGACCCCAAGGGTGGACCGCGGGCGCCGTGGGAGCCGCACCCCGACGGCATGGACCACGCGATCGACCTCGTCGGGCTCGCCAAGGATCTCGGCGGGTTCTGCATCGGGGTCGCGGCGTTCCCCGAAGGTCACCCCGACGCGGCGAGCATCGACCACGACGCCCAGGTGCTGGTCGACAAGGCCGAGGCGGGCGCGGAGTACGCCATCACGCAGCTGTTCTTCCGCGCGTCCGACTACTTCGCCCTCGTGGAGCGCGTCCGTGCCAAGGGCTGCGACATCCCGATCGTGCCGGGCATCATGCCGATCCTCAACTTCGCCCAGGTCGCCCGGATGGCCGAGTTGTCCGGCGCCGAGCTGCCGCGCGAGGTCCTCGACCAGGTCGAGCCGATCCAGGACGACAAGGCGGCCGTGCGGTCCAAAGGCATCGAGCTCGCGACCCAGCTGTGCCGCGACCTGCTCGCCGGCGGAGCGCCGGGGCTGCACTTCATCACGCTCAACCGTTCCAAGGCGACCCGGGAGATCTTCGAGGCCCTGCGCGCCGACGGTCTCGTCTAGCGCGGCGCCGCACCCACGGCCTCGGCGATCGAGGCGGTTGCCATGCCGATCGCCTCGAGGGTCGCGCCGGGATGCGCGTGCGCTCCGGCGAAGAACAGCAGGCCGCTCGGCGCCACCCCGGGGACGTCGAAGACGCTGCTCCAGCCACGCAGGGCCCATCCCCAGTGGCCGATCCCCACGAGGTCGGACGGGGTGAGGTCGATCTGCTCCTCGACGTACGGTCGCACGTCGATCCCGAAGCGTACGAGGGCGCGCAGCGGGTCCTCGCCGCTGCGGTGCTCGATCGTCCACAGGCCGTCGCCACCCGACCACATCCGGATCGGGGGATTGGCGTGCACGAAGACCTCGTCGGGCATCGCCGGCGCGTCGGCGGACAGCGCGATGAGGCTGCGTGACGCGGGGATGACCGGCATCAGGTCGACGGGTGGCAGGGGAGCGGGTCGGTGGGGCGCGCACCACACGACGATGTCGGCGGGGACGGTACGCAACGAGGTGACCACCCCACGGACCTGGCCCTCCTCGAGGATCAGCTCGTGGGCCGACTCGCTGAGTTCGACCGTGACACCGCGCTCGCCGAGCCTCGTCTGCAAGGCGGTCGCAAGTGCCGGCAGCCCGCCGGCGAAGCGCCACCGCCCGAAGGAGCGCTCGACGTAGTGCGCCACCGCGACGAACCCCGGTGTCACGGTCCGGTCCTGGCCGGCGAGTCGTGGGGGATTGAGCACGAGCTTGCGGAGCCTGTCGTCGTCGAGGTCCTTGTCGGCGAGCGTCGCGAGGCTGCGACGCGGACGCAGGACCTTGCGGACCGTACGGTCGACCGCGGGCTTGCCCGGGAACACCTGGTCGAGCGCCATGCGCCGGATGACGTCCCACTGCTCGGCGTACGTGTCGACCCACGGCGACCACTCGTCCTCGCCGAACGCCGTGATGAGCGCCTCGTGCTGGTCGCCGCGGTTGCCGAGCGGGAGGTCGAGGACCGACTTGTCCTTGAAGACGTGGCGACGTCCCTCGGTCTTCGTCAGGTCGAGCACCTGCTCGAGCGGACGACCGGACTTGCGGAACAGGTCGCGGAACACCCCCGGCAGCGTCACCGTGTCGAGCTGGAGCTGCCACGTGCGGCCGCCCACGGTCATCCCGTTGAGCCGTCCGCCGAGCACCTGCGTGCTCTCGAGGAGTGTCACGTGGTGACGCAGCTTGGCGAGACGCGCCGCAGCAGACATCCCCGCGAAGCCGCCACCCACGACCACGACGTTCGCCATGCGCGCAGACTAGCGGTGGGCCGACTGCGCGACGCCGCCGGACGCTGCCGAGATCCCTGGACGGCGCTGTGGCACAGTGTCCGTCATGGGTCCGGTCCGCACCGAGTTGATGTGGCAGTCCGTGGTGGACGCGGTCGACGTCGCGGGAGCCGGCGGCACGCTCGACGTGCTCGACCTCGGGGGCGGCACCGGCAGTGACGCCGTACGCCTCGCGGCACTGGGGCACCGCGTCACGGTCGTCGACCCGAGCCCCGACGCGCTCGCCTCGTTGCACCGCCGCGGGGTCGAGGCCGGCCTCACCGAAGGTGTCCACGCCGTCCAGGGCGACGCAGCCGACCTGCTCGACCACGTCGCCCCGTCGTCGTTCGACCTCGTCATCTGCCACGACGTCATCGAGCACGTGGACGATCCGGGCCAGGCGCTCGCGACGATCGCCACGGTGCTCCGCCCCGGCGGACACGTCAGCGTCGTCGTCGCTGGTCGCAACGCGGCCGTCGCGGCACGAGCCCTCGCCGGTGACTTCGTCACGGCTCAGTCGCTCGTCGGCCGTTCCGCGGGCTCCTGGGACGTCCGCTCGATGGGCCCTCGGCGGTTCGTCGTCGACGAGGTCGAAGACCTGCTGACGTCCCGCGGATTCGTCCCGGTCGCGACCACCGGCGTACGCGTCTTCGCCGATCTCGTGCCCAGCGCGATCGTCGACACCGAGCCGGGAGCGCGAGATGCTTTGTACGCCCTGGAGCGGCTGTTGAGCACTTCCGAGGACTTCACAGCGCTTTCGGCTGGTCTGCACACGATCGCGCGCCTAGACTTGTCAGTAGCAACACCCGATCCAGGAGGCAAAAGTGCCGCTCTCTGATGAAGAGGCCCGGCTGCTCCACCAGCTCGAGCAGTCATTGGCCGCCGAAGACCCTGACTTCGCGTCCACCCTCCGTGGCTCGAAGTTCATGGCCCACAACCGACGCGTGGCGATCCTTGCTGTCCTGGGATTCATCGGTGGGTTGGTCCTGCTGTTCGCCGGCGCGGTGTCGGCGATGACGTGGCTCGGGGTCCTCGGATTCGTCGCGATGCTCGGCACGGCCTATCTGTTCATGAACGCCTGGAAGCGTGGCATCGGCCGCAGCGACGAGGAGCCGGCCCGGACGTCGGGCAAGCCGTCGAAGCCCACCGGCACGTTCGTCGACCGCATGGAGGAGCGCTGGCAGCGCCGCCGGGACGGCGACGAACGCTAAAAGCTCCCCACTTCACTCCACCTTCACCACAGCCGCCCCCTCGGGGGCGGTTTTTCTTTGCCCTGACGGCGTTTTGAGGAGATTCCACGCCGAGGAGCACTCGCCCAGAAATCCGGTCAAACCTGCCTGAAATGGGTGCCGGGTGGGGGAACGTGGGGTATGGTGGAGCGAAATGGAGGAACTGGTCGGCGGCGAGGAGGAGAGAGGTGAACCCGGATGTCGCAAACTTCTTCGGCACCTACACCCCTCGTCTCGACGACAAGGGCCGGCTCTTCCTCCCGGCCAAGTTCCGCCCTCGCCTCGAGCACGGCATCGTGCTCACCCGCGGGCAGGAGAACTGCATCTACGGATGGACGACCGAGGCGTTCAACGCCTTCACCGACCGGGTCCGCGACACGCCCTTCACCAACCAGGCGGCCCGCAACTTCACCCGCATGTTCTTCTCCGGCGCCTCGTCGGAGGTTCCGGACAAGCAGGGCCGGATCTCGGTGCCGACCGTTCTCCGCGAGTGGGCGCACCTGGACCGCGACTGCACGGTCGTCGGGGCGATGGACCGCATCGAGATCTGGGACTCGGGCCGATGGACCGAGTTCTCGAACGCGCAAGAGGGTCCGTTCGCGGACATGTCAGAGGAAGTGATGCCCGGCATCTTCTGACGGTCGCGCGGCGAGATCTGCGCCCGCGTGGTTCTGACATCACTTCCCCGGTGTCAGACCCAGCGGACGCAGATCTGGCCACACGACATCAGCCGGGCACGACAACGAGCGGAGAGGACGAGGTGGCATGAGGATCGACACGGGCACGAGGCGCGTACGGCACGAGGTGGCCGACGGCGTACGGCTCATGGCCTTTTCTCTCGGCTCGTCCATCGCGCTCGCCGCCATCATCGCTCTCGTTCTGGGGTCGCTATGACCGAGGCGAGCCACGTTCCGGTCCTCCTCGAACGCGTTCTCGACCTGTTGGCTCCTTCAGTCGCCGTCGATCGTCCTGTCGTCATCGACGCGACGCTCGGTCTCGGCGGTCACACCGAGGCGATGCTCAACCGCTTCCCCGACCTGCACGTCATCGGCATCGATCGCGATCCTGAGGCGCTCGCCCGGGCCAAGACGCGGCTCGAGTCCTTCGGCGACCGGGTGACGTTCGCGCACGCGGTCTACGACGAGATCGCCGACGTCGTCGCCGAGGCCGGCTTCCGCACCGTGTCGGGCGTCCTGTTCGACCTCGGTGTCTCCTCGATGCAGCTCGACCTCGCCGAGCGCGGCTTCGCGTACGCACAGGACGCGCCGCTCGACATGCGGATGAACCCCGAGGACGAGCTCACGGCTGCCGACATCCTCAACACGTACACGTCGCGCGATCTCGCCAAGGTCCTGCGGGAGTACGGCGAGGAGAAGTTCGCCAAGCGCATCGCGGACGCCGTCGTCGCCGAACGTGCGCGTGAGCCGTTCACCGACAGCGCCCGCCTGGTCGACCTCATCCGGACGTCGATCCCGGCGGCGGCGAGGCGCACCGGTGGCAACCCCGCGAAGCGCACGTTCCAGGCCCTTCGCATCGAGGTCAACGACGAGCTCGGCGTCTATCGTCGGGCGTTGCCGGCGTCGCTCGAGGTGCTGGCTCCCGGCGGTCGCGTCGTCGTGCTGGCCTACCACTCGCTCGAGGACCGCATCACCAAGCGCGCATTCACCGAGGTCACCACGACCGACGTGCCGCGCGACCTGCCGTTCGTCCCTGAGGGACACGAGGCGCGATTCCGCCTGGTCACGCGTGGCGCCGAGATGGCGACCGACGCGGAGATCGAGGAGAACTCGCGTGCCCGGTCCGTACGCCTTCGGGTCGTCGAGCGGATCGCAGCATGAGCGAGCGTCAGCGAGTGAACCACGACGCGCTCATGCCGTCGCGTCCGTATTTTCTGCTCTCCTCGACGGAGGTGACGGCATGAGCCCCCAGCTTGCCCGCGCGGTCAACATGGGTGGGGCGGCGGCTCCGAGGTTCTCGCCCGAGGCGGCCAAGGCGGCCGGCCTGCGCCTCGTCCGTCCCGTACGCAGCAGGGCCCGCAAGGCGCCGTTCGTCGTCGTGGTGATGACGGTGCTGTCCATCGGCCTGGTCGGTCTCATCGTCATGAGCACGGTCCTGCAAGCCCAGTCGTTCGAGGCCCAGAAGCTCAACAGCCAGGCGGCCGAGCTCGAGACGCAGCAACAGCTGCTGACCCGTGAGGTCGACAAGCTGCAGAGCCCCGCCAACGTCGCTCGCCGCGCGATCGCCTACGGCATGGTGCCCAACACCAACCCGGCGTTCCTGCGACTGTCCGACGCCAAGGTCCTGGGCAAGCCGGAGGCGGCCAAGCCCGGCAACACCAACATCCGGAGCGTGACGCCATGAGCGCCAGCAAGACCGTGTCCCGTCGTCGTCTCCGCGTGTGCCTCGCGATGATCGTCGGCGTGTTCAGTGTCTTCGGCGTGCGGCTGTTCCAGATCCAGGGCCTCGACGCGAGCGCGTACGCCGCCCAGGCGATCGCGGACGGCACCAACAAGAGCACCGTCCCCGCGCCTCGCGGCGACATCCTCGACCGCAACGGCGCGGAGCTGGCCACGAGCGTCGACGGCATGACGCTGACCGCGGATCCCAAGATGACCTCGGCGGACGCGCCGCAGATCGCCCGCATCCTCCGTCAGGAGCTGGGCAGCCGCATCGACTACTTCGACACGATCGACAAGCTCCGCACTCCGGACTCCCGATTCGTGTACCTGATCCGCGACGTGCCCGCGTGGACCGGCAAGAAGGCGCTCACGGCGATCGCCAAGGCCAACCTGACCGGGGTCTTCAGCGAGAAGGAGACCCTGCGGACGTACCCCGGCGGCAAGCTCGCCGCGAACCTGCTCGGCTACGTCAACGGCACCGGCAAGGGCGTCGCCGGAATCGAGCAGGAGTACAACAAGACGCTGACCGGCACCGACGGCGCCAGCACGTACGAGGTCGACCCCAACACCGGCGTGCGCATCCCGATGGCCGACAGCACCGTGACCGCGATGGTGCCGGGCCGCGACGTGACGACCACGATCGATCGCGACCTGCAGTGGTACGCCGACCAGCGTCTCGCCGACGCCGTGCGCGAGTCGAGCTCGGACTGGGGCCTCGCGATCACGATGGACACCAAGACGTGCCAGATCGTCCAGATGTCCCAGGCGCCGACGTTCAACGCCGACGACGGCACCGGCATGGCCGACTCCAACACGGTGTCGCGGGCGGTGCAGAACGTCTACGAGCCCGGCAGCGTCATGAAGACCGTCACGATGGCGGCCCTCGCCGACCAGGGCAAGATCGCATCGGACACGCCCATCGTCGTCCCGTCAGGCATGGACATCGACGGGTTCCACATCGGTGACTACTGGGAACACGGCACGATCCACCTGACAGCCGCCGGCGTGATCGCCAAGTCGTCCAACCTCGGCACGATCGTCGCGTCCCAGCAGATGAGCAACACGACGATGTACAACTACTTCCGCAGGTTCGGCTTCGGCCAGATGTCCGGTGTCAACCTGCCGGGCGAGTCCGACGGCATCCTCAAGAACGGCAAGGACTGGACCAAGGCCAATCACGCCACGATCGCCTTCGGCCAGGGTGTCTCGGTGACCGCGCTGCAGATGGTGCGGGCGGTCGGTGCGATCGCCAACGCCGGCAAGATGTGCGAGCCGTCCGTCGTGAGCTCGACGACCGGCGCGGACGGCAAGCAGGTCAAGATCCCGGCCGCTCCCAGCAAGCGCGTCGTGTCGAAGGACGCCGCAGCCACGGTCACCCGCATGATGGAGGCCGTCACGGCTCCCGACGGCACCGCCCCCGCAGCGGCCATCAAGGGCTACCGGGTCGCCGGCAAGACCGGCACGGCCTGGCGAGTCGACCCCGCGACGGGCCGCTACATCCGCGGGCAGAACACGGTGTCGTTCATGGGCTTCGCGCCGGCCGACAACCCGCGCTTTTTGACCTACATCGTGCTCGACAAGCCGTACAGCAACGCTGGAGGTGGCTCGACCGCCGGGCCGGTGTTCCACGACATCATGTCGATGGCGCTGGAGCGCTTCGGGGTCGCGCCGACCGGCTCGAAGAGCCCGAAGGTGGCACAGACCTGGTAAGTCGGAGGGCTCCTGCGTCGCCCTTCTGAGCGGCTTCGCCGCTGCCGCCTTGTCCGGCT
Source organism: Aeromicrobium sp. Root344 (assembly GCF_001425755.1). Taxonomy (GTDB): domain Bacteria; phylum Actinomycetota; class Actinomycetes; order Propionibacteriales; family Nocardioidaceae; genus Aeromicrobium. The sequence goes on from NZ_LMDH01000001.1 coordinate 3,093,973, forward strand.
TCGCCGGACCTTCATCTCGCGTGATCGATGGACTGGTTCGGACATGTGGGCGGGACGTGGCCAGCGCGAGCCAGTGACCTCCAGTAGATAGGTTGGGACAGTGACTGAGGAGATGCGCGTACGGCCGCGGGAGACGCCGCGATGGACCCTCACCGAGCTGGCGGCCGAGCTCGACGCCGTGGCCACGGCGGAGGCGATCATCACCGGCATCTCGCTCAACACCAAGGACCTCGAGCCCGGCGACCTCTACGCGGCGCTGCAGGGCGCCAACTCGCACGGTGCGGCCTACGCCGGCGTCGCGCGCGACCTCGGCGCCACAGCCGTGCTCACCGACCCGGAGGGCGCCGCGATCGTCACGGGCCTGCCGATGATCGTGGTCGACGACCCGCGAAGGGTGCTGGCCAAGCTCAGCAGCACGTTCTACGAGAGTCCCAGCGAAGCGTTCACGACGATCGGCATCACCGGCACGCAGGGCAAGACCACGACGACCTACCTCGCCGAAGCGGCGCTGGGGGAGCGCCGATCGGCTGTGGTCGGCACGATCGGCACCCGGATCGGCCGGGTTCCCGCCGCCTCGACGCTGACGACGCCCGAGGCGCCGCAGCTCCAGGCGCTGTTCGCGGTGATGCGTGAAGAGAACGTCGAGCTGTGCGCGATGGAGGTCTCGAGCCACGCGCTGGTCAAGGGCCGGGTCGACGGGTTCACGTTCGACGTCGGGGTGTTCCTCAACCTCGGTCGCGACCACCTCGACTTCCACAAGGACCTCGAGGACTACTTCCTCGCCAAGGCGGCCCTGTTCACTCCGGAGCACGCCCGTCACGCAGTCATCAACATCGACGACCCGCACGGCCGCAGGCTGCGCGAGCTGACGCCCTTGCCCGTCACGACGTTCTCGACCGACGGCAACCCGGCCGACTGGCGGGCCGTCAACATCCGGCCGCACCGGCTGGGCACGGACCTCGAGGTGCTGGGACCCGACGAGCTCGCGATCGACCTGTCAGTGCCGTTGCCCGGCGTCTTCAACGTCTCCAACGCCCTCTCGGTCATCGCTGCGTTGGCGCAGGCGGGCTACGACCCCAAGGAGCTCGCCGCAGGAATCGCGGCGAGCACAGGCGTCCCGGGCCGGATGGAGCGCGTCGACGCGGGGCAGGCGTTCACGGCGATCGTCGACTACGCACACAAGCCGGACGCCGTCACCGCCGTGCTGACCGCACTCCGACCGGTCACGGCCGGACGGCTGATCATGGTGATCGGCGCGGGCGGCGACCGCGACCACGGCAAGCGCCCGCTGATGGGGGAGGCCGCAGCACGTCACGCCGACGTCGTCATCGTCACCGACGACAACCCGCGCACGGAGCGCGCGGCGTCGATCCGTGCCGCCCTGATGGAGGGTGCGGGTGGCGGGCCGGGCCTCGCGATCGAGGTCCCGGGACGGCGTGAGGCCATCGCGCACGCCGTCCACATGGCGCACCTGGGCGACACGGTCGTGATCGCCGGCAAGGGCCACGAACGCGGTCAGGAGATCCAGGGCGTGGTCCACCCGTTCGACGACCGGGAGGTCCTGCTGGAGCTGATCGGAGAGTCTGCGTGATCCCGCTGACGCTGCGCCAGATCGCGGAGATCACGGGTGGCACGGTCCACGGCAACGACGGCATCGTGGTCGATGCGCCGGCGACCCTCGACTCACGTGCCGCCGAGCCCGGGGGCCTGTTCGTCGCAATCGCGGGGGAACGCGCGGACGGTCACGAGTTCGCGGCCCGGGCCGTGGCGGCCGGCGCGGCAGCCGTGCTGGGCTCCCGCGAGGTCGATGCCCCTGCGGTGATCGTGGACGACGTGGTGACGGCTCTCGGGCGGCTCGCCCGCCACGTGATCGACGAGCTCGAGGATGTCACGGTCGTGGCGATCACCGGCTCGAGCGGCAAGACCAGCGCCAAGGACCTCATCGCCCAGCTGCTCGAGCCCGACGGTTCCACGATCGCGACGGCAGGCAACTTCAACAACGAGCTCGGCGTGCCGCTGACGGTGCTGCGCGCAGACGAGCTGACTCGCTTCCTCGTCGTCGAGATGGGCGCCCGAGCTCTCGGCAACATCGCCGACCTGTGCCGGATCGTCCCGCCGGATGTCGGCGTCGTGCTCAACGTCGGACACGCTCACATCGGCGAGTTCGGCTCCGCCGAGGTGATCGCCCAGACCAAGGGCGAGCTCGCCGAGGCGGTCGAGGGTGACGGCGTGGTCGTGCTCAACGCCGACGACCCGCTCGTGTCGGCCATGGCAGCGCGCACGGATGCCGCGATCGTGACGTTCGGGCAGGCGGGCGACGTGCGCGTCAGCGACCTCGAGATCGACGAGCAGGGGAGCCCGAGGTTCACCTTGACCAGCTCGGGCCGGAGCGTGCCGGCGTACGTCCCGCTGATCGGTGAGTACCACGCGTGGAACGCCGCGGCCGCGGCCGCGACGGCGATCGTGCTCGGCGTCGACCTCGCGACGGCGGCCGAACGGCTCGCGCGCGTCGAACCGCGGTCCGCGATGCGGATGGAGCGCCACGTACGTCCTGACGGCGTCGTCGTGGTCAACGACGCCTACAACGCCAACCCCGAGTCGATGGCGGCGGCGCTGCGCGCCATTGCGGCTGTCGGGGGCGACCGCGCTGTCGCGGTGCTCGGCGAGATGCTCGAGCTGGGCGACGAGAGCCACGAGGCACATGTCGAGGTCGGTCGCCTCGCCGCGGAGCTCGGCTACTCCCGCGTGATCGTGGTGGGCGACGGCGCCCGCGGGATCGCTGAAGGAGCCGGTGGGATCGCCGTCAGTGTCGACGACGTCGATGTGGCCGTTCGCACACTGTCCGCGAGCCTGTCAGGGCGCGAGGTGGTTCTTGTGAAAGCATCGAGGGGCGGCCGCCTCGAAAGGGTCGTGGACGCCCTCCTGCAGAGCTGACGGCATACTCGACCGAGCATGCCCAACCGTCCGGTGAAAGGACCAGCCACCCGATGAAGGCCATCCTGATCGCAGGAGCACTGTCCCTCTTGGGGACCCTCATCGGCACTCGCTTCGCGATCTCGGTCCTCGTCAAGAAGGGCTACGGCCAGCTGATCCGCGACGACGGTCCCACGTCGCACCACACCAAGCGCGGCACGCCGACGATGGGTGGCCTCGTCATCATCGCCTCGGTCCTGATCGCCTACTTCGCTGCCAAGCTGGCGACCCAGACCGAGCCCAGCGCATCGGCGCTGCTCCTGTTGTTCCTGTTCACGGGTCTGGGGGCGATCGGATTCCTCGACGACTTCATCAAGGTCTTCAAGCAGCGCAACCTCGGTCTGCGCAGCAAGGCGAAGTTCATCGGCCAGGTCGTCATCGGCCTCGTCTTCGCGTGGGCCGCGATCGGCTGGGAGGACGACACGGGGGAGACGCCGATCACCCATGCCATCTCGTTCACCCGCGACTTCAACGGTCCTCAGCTGCCGACGATCCTGCTCGTGATCTGGGTGCTGCTGATGATCGCCGGCACCAGCAACGGGGTGAACCTCACCGACGGGCTAGACGGTCTCGCCACAGGCGCCTCGGTGATGGTGTTCGGCGCGTTCGTCATCATCAACATCTGGCAGTTCAACCAGAGCTGCTCGGCGCTCAACGCCGGGACGAAGTGCTACGAGGTACGCGACCCGCTCGACCTCGCGGTCGTGGCGTCCGCCCTCACGGGAGCGTGTTTCGGCTTCCTCTGGTGGAACGCGTCGCCGGCCAAGATCTTCATGGGTGACACGGGCTCGTTGTCGCTCGGCGGCGCCATGGCCGGATTCGCCCTCATGACCCGCACCGAGCTGCTGCTCGTGGTCATCGGCGGCCTGTTCGTCGCCATCACGGCGTCGGTGATCCTGCAGGTCGGGTTCTTCAAGCTCAGCGGCGGCAGACGCATCTTCCGCATGGCGCCGCTCCAGCACCACTTCGAGCTGCTGGGCTGGGCCGAGATCACGATCGTGGTCAGGTTCTGGATCATCAGCGGCCTGTGCGTCGCCGCCGGCCTCGGCATCTTCTACGCCGAGTGGGTCACTGGCGCATGACGAGTGTCGACGTCCTCGGTCGCGAGTCGTCGTGGGAAGGCGTACGAGCGGTCATCGGAGGGCTGGGCGTCAGCGGGTTCGCCGCGGCCGACACCTTGCAGCACCTCGGCGCGAGCGTCGTGGCGCTCGACGACGGTGACGACGACACCCTGCGCGAGAAGGCGACGCTCCTGGAGATCCTCGGCGTCGACGTACGCCTCGGCGCCGGGTCGACCGCGCGGCTGCCCGAAGGCGACATCGACCTGATCGTCACCTCGCCGGGCTGGCGTCCCACCACGGCGATCCTGCTGGAGGCGGCGGGCCGCGGCATCCCGGTGTGGGGCGAGGTCGAGCTTGCCTGGCGCCTGCGCGGCGAAGACGCGGCGCCCTGGCTGGCGGTGACCGGCACCAACGGCAAGACCACCACCGTCCAGATGCTCGAGGCGATCCTGCGCGCAGAGGGTCTCAACGCCCTCGCAGTCGGCAACGTCGGCACGCCGGTGCTCGAGGCGGTCATGAACCCCGAGCCGTTCGACGTCCTGGCCGTCGAGCTCTCCAGCTATCAGCTGCACTGGAGCTCGTCGATCTCCGCCGAGGCGAGCGCCGTGCTCAACCTCGCGCCGGACCACCTCGACTGGCACGGCGGCCTCGACGCCTACGCCGCCGACAAGGGCCGCATCTACGACCGTACGCAGCTGGCGTGCGTCTACAACGTGCAGGACACGGAGACCGAGCGGCTCGTCGAGGAGGCCGACGTCGTCGAGGGTTGCCGGGCGATCGGCTTCACCCTCGGCATCCCCGCGCCGGGCATGATCGGCCTCGTCGACGACGCGATCGCCGATCGGGCCTACATCACCGGCCGGCTGTCGAGCGCGGCCGAGCTGGGCAGCGTCCACGACCTGGCACCCGCCGACGGCGAGCTGCCGGCACCTCACAACGTCGCCAACGCGCTGGCGGCCGCGGCGCTCGCGCGCGCCCACGGCGTCGCGCCGCGAGCCGTGCGCGACGGGCTCCGCTCGTTCAAGCCCGACGCCCATCGCATCGCCGAGGTCGCCCGCTTCGGCGGCGTCCGCTGGGTCGACGACTCCAAGGCCACCAACACGCATGCCGCTCAAGCGTCCCTGCAGAGCTTCGAGCACGTCGTGTGGGTCGCCGGAGGACTGGCCAAGGGCGCGAGCTTCGACGAGCTCGTGATCGCGACCCGTGACCGCCTCCGAGCCGCGATCCTGGTCGGCCGCGACCGCGCACTGGTCGCCGAGGCGCTCGCGCGACACGCGCCTGATGTGCCCGTCGTCGAGGTCGACACCGGGGAGACTGATCCCATGGATCGCGTCGTCGAGGTCGCGGCATCACTCGCCCGTGAGGGCGACACCGTGCTGCTGGCCCCTGGCGCCGCCTCCATGGACCAGTTCCGCAACTACTCCGCCCGAGGCGACAGCTTCGCCGCGGCGGTGCACCGGTTGCGTGACAGGCCCTGACCTTCCTTCCCCGAGGCAGAGGAACCACGACATGAGCGAGCGCCAGCGAGCGAATTGTGAGACAGGGCTCATGTCGTGGTTTCNNNCGCGGAGCCGTGGCCGATGACCACGACCGCTGAGCGCCGGTCACCGGCGATCGTCGAGGCCGCCCGTCGTACGCTCGAGCGTCCGCTCGCGTCCTACCAGCTCGTCCTCGGCTCGACGGCCCTGCTGCTCGGGCTCGGCCTGATCATGGTGCTCAGCGCGAGCTCGGTGTATGCCCTGCGCAACTACGGCAACTCGTTCGCGATCGTCGAGCGCCAGCTGATCTTCGCGGTCCTGGGTCTCGTCGGAGCCGTCATCGCCGCCCGCATCCCGTTGCGACTGATGCGCAAGCTGATCCTGCCGTTCCTGCTCGTCTCGGTCGTGCTGATCCTCGCGACGTTCGTCCCCGGTGTGGGTGTCGAGGTGCACGGCAACCGCAACTGGCTGCCCCTGGCCGGTGGCTTCCAGCTGCAGCCGTCGGAGTTCGCCAAGCTCGCGCTCGTCCTGTGGATCGCCGACCTCTACGCGCGCCGGCAGAAGTACCTCAGCACGCCGCGCTACGTGCTGACGCCCATGGTGCCGATCGCCGGCTTCGTGTCCCTGCTGGTCGTCGGGCAGCACGACCTCGGCACGGCCCTGGTCCTGTTCGCCCTGATCGTCGGCATGCTGTGGGTCGCCGGCCTCCCGGCCCGCCACATGGGCGGCATCCTCGCAGGACTGTTCGTGCTGCTCGTCATCGCCGTCGCGACCTCGCCGCACCGCGTCGCCCGCCTGCTCAACTTCACCAATCCCCAGTCCGATCCCGAGAGTGCCGGGTTCCAGGCGATCCACGGCATGATGGCGCTGGCCCGCGGCGGGTTCTGGGGCGTCGGCCTCGGCGGCAGCCGGCAGAAGTGGGGCTCGCTGCCCGAGGCGCACACCGACTTCATCCTCGCGGTCATCGGCGAGGAGCTCGGCCTGCTCGGCACGTTCGTCGTGCTGGTGCTGTTCATCGTGCTGGCCTTCGCGGGCATCCGCATCGCGAGTCGTACGACCGACCCGTTCGTGCGCTATGCCGCCTCCGGCATCATGATCTGGATCATGGTGCAGGCCGTCATCAACATCGGCATGGTGCTGGGCCTGCTCCCGGTCATCGGCATTCCACTGCCGTTGATCTCCTACGGCGGTTCGAGCCTCCTCGTGACGCTCGTCGCCATGGGCGTTCTGCTTAACTGTGCCAAGACCGAGCCCGGGGCCCGGCGAGCCCTCGCCGCAGGCCGTGCCAACCGTGCACGGGACCGCGTCTCACGGAGGAGCTGAACCAGTGCGTGCGTTGCTAGCCGGCGGAGGAACCGCCGGTCACACGTCGCCGCTCCTGGCCACCGCTGCGGTCCTGAGCGAGGCCGGCGTCGACATCACCTGCCTCGGGACCCCGCGCGGCCTCGAGGTCACGTTGATCCCTGAGGCGGGTTATCCGCTCGAGCTCGTCCCGCCCGTCCCGCTGCCGCGCAAGCCAGGCAAGGCGATGGTCCAGGTCCCCGGCAAGCTGCGCGCGGCGGTCAAGGCGACCGGTGAGGTCATTGACCGCGTACGCCCGGACGTCATCGTCGGCTTCGGTGGCTACGTGTCGGTGCCGGCCTACCTCGTGGCTCGTCGCCGGCGCATCCCGCTGGTCGTGCACGAGGGCAACGCGATCCCCGGCATCGCCAACAAGATGGGCGCGCGGTTCACCGAGCACGTCGCGACGAGCTTCCCCGACACCGACCTGCCGCACGCGCACTACATCGGACTGCCGATCCGGCGGGAGATCTCGCGCCTCGACCGCGGTGCCGTACGCGCTGAGGGCCGGGCCCACTTCGGCCTGGATCCCGACCGGCCGACCTTGCTGGTCACCGGCGGGTCGCAGGGCGCGCGACGCATCAACCAGACGATTGCGGCAGCCGCACGCGACCTGGCCGACGCCGGCGTCCAGGTGCTTCACAGCGCTGGCCGTCCAGATGAAGTTCGCATAGACAGGCGCCCAGACTCGCCGCCATATGTCGTAACCGCGTACATCGACCGCATCGACCTCGCTTACGCCGCCGCCGACCTCATCGTGTGCCGCGCGGGGGCCAACACCGTGACGGAGGTTGCCGCCGTCGGGCTGCCGGCGGCGTTCGTCCCCCTGCCGATCGGCAACGGCGAGCAGGCGCACAACGCGCACCCGGTCGTCCAGGCCGGGGGAGCGCTGTTGATCGACGACGCGGCACTGACCCCCGCGTGGATCGACAACGTCGTGATCCCACTCGTGTCGCACCCAGGACGGCTCGCCGCGATGTCGGCGGCCGCATCCGGCATCGTCCCCCGCGACGCAGACCGCAAGCTGGCCGACCTGATCCAGAAGGCTGCAGGACTGTGAAGATCCCGTTCCCCGCCGAGGTCCCGGCCGCCGGGGACCTCGGTGCCGTGCACCTCGTGGGCATCGGCGGAGCCGGGCTGTCCGCGATCGCACGCCTGATGGCGCAGCAGGGCGTACGTGTCAGCGGCAGCGACGCCAACGAGTCGCCGGTCGTCGATGCCCTGCGCGAGGAGGGAATCACCTGCTTCGTCGGCCACGACGCAGCGCACCTCGAGGGCATTGACACCGTCATCGCCTCGACCGCGGTGCGCGAGGACAACCCCGAGATCGTCGAGGCGCAGCGCCGGAGCCTGCGCCTGTGGCCGAGGTCGGCGGGCATGCGTTCGCTGATGGCGGGGCGTCGCACGGTCGCCGTCGCCGGCACGCACGGCAAGACCACGACGACCGGCATGCTGACGTGCGCCCTGATCGCCGCCGGCGCGGAGCCGTCGTTCGCGATCGGCGCCGAGGTCGCCAGCCTGGGCGCCAACGCACGGCTCGGCCGCAGCGACCTGTTCGTCGCGGAGGCCGATGAGAGCGACGGCGCGTTCCTGCACTACGCACCCGAGGGCGCGATCGTCACCAACGTCGACGCCGACCATCTAGACAACTACGGCACGGTCGAGGCCTATGCGGCCGCGTTCGACGAGTTCGTCACCACGGTCGGCGGGTTCGTGGTGCTCAACGCCGACGACCCCGGCGCCCGCGCGCTCGTCGAGCCGGCGCGCAGCCGTGGGCTCGAGGTCCTGCTGGCGGGATTCGCCGACGACGCCGACTTGCGGGGCCGCGACCTCGTCGTCGACGGCGCGTCGTCGACCTTCACCGCCGCGCTCCACGGCGTCGACCTCGGTCCCGTACGCCTGTCGGTGCCCGGCGCGCACTACGCCCAGGACGCGATGCTCGCCCTCGGCGCGGGCCTGCTGCTCGGCGAGCACGTCGACCTGCTCGCCGCCGGCCTGACCGCCTACACCGGAGCCAACCGCCGCATGCAGCTGCTCGGCGCCGCGGGCGGCGTCCGCGTCTACGACTCCTACGCGCACCATCCGACCGAGATCCGGGCCGACCTCGCCGCGGCACGGTCGATCGCCGGCGGCGACCGGCTCGTCGTCGCCTACCAACCGCACCTGGTGAGCCGCACGCGGCTCTACGGCGCCGAGATGGGTGAGGCGTTGTCGGCAGCCGACCGGGTGTTCGTCGCCGACATCTACCTGGCGCGCGAGGACCCCGACCCGGCTGTCACGTCGGCCCTGATCGTCGACGCGATCCGGGGCGCGGAGGCCACGCTCGGCGGGCCGGTCGGTGAGCTTGCCGATCTCGTGGTGTCCGAGCTGCGACCCGGCGACCTGCTGCTGACCCTCGGCGCCGGTGACATCACCACCGTCGGCCCGGCTGTCCTGGCAGCCCTGGAAGCATGACCCTCACGACGGACGAGCGGTTCGAGGCGCGGGCAGCCTACGAGCGCCGGCGTCGGCTCAAGCGAGCCGGGATCGCCGTGGTCGCGGTCATCGTCGTCGCGACCCTCGTCTGGCTCGTGATGTTCTCGAGCGTGCTTGCGGTCCGCCGCGTCGCGGTGGACGGCGAGACGACCCTCAAGGAGTCGCAGATCCGCCAGGTCGCCGATGTCCGCATCGGCCAGCCGCTGGCCCGTGTCGACGTCTCGGCGATCGAGGCCCGTGTGGCGTCGATGGAACGCGTCCAGAGCGTCACGGTCTCACGCTCGTGGCTCCACACGGTCCGCATCGAGGTGGTCGAACGCACGCCCGTCGCGTGGCTGACGGTGGGTGGCACGATCCGGGGGCTCGACCGCTACGGGATCGACTTCCGGTCGTACGAGCAGCCGCCCAAGAAGCTGCTCGAGGCCGACGTGACCGAGACCAACCCCAGGCGTCGCCAGCAGACCCTTGCCGCGGTCGCCGCGGTCGTGCAGCTCATCGAGGACGAGGACCCCGCGCTGCGCAAGCAGGTGCAGGCGATCGACGCGGCCAGCAAGGACTCGATCGAGCTCAACCTGACGCATGGGCGCACGGTCGTGTGGGGGAGCAGGGCCGACTCGTCGCACAAGCTGACGGTGCTGCGGGCGCTGCTGCGCATCGATGCGAAGCGCTACGACGTGAGCGCGCCGGACCAACCCACGACGAGCCAGTAGGCCCGGCGTGTCGGACCGGCTTGCCGGGTCCACGCGCGTACCGTTTCACATGAGTCAGAGGTTGACATAACTATAAACCTCCACCTCAGGGTTAGAGTTCCACACATTCCGGAAGGACACACGATGGCGGTACAGAACTACCTCGCCGTGATCAAGGTCGTCGGCATCGGCGGAGGCGGCGTCAACGCCGTCAACCGCATGATCGAGGTGGGACTCAAGGGAGTCGAGTTCATCGCGATCAACACCGACGCCCAGGCACTGCTGATGAGCGACGCGGACGTCAAGCTCGACGTCGGGCGTGACTCGACCCGCGGGCTCGGAGCCGGCGCCAACCCCGAGATCGGCAAGCGCGCCGCCGAGGACCACGCCGAAGAGATCGAGGCGGCCATCAAGGGCGCCGACATGGTCTTCGTGACGGCCGGCGAGGGCGGCGGCACCGGCACCGGTGGTGCACCCGTCGTGGCACGCATCGCGAGGTCGCTCGGCGCCCTCACGATCGGTGTCGTCACCCGGCCGTTCAAGTTCGAGGGTCGCAACCGCTCGGGCCAGGCTGACGCCGGCATCCAGGCGCTGCGTGACGAGGTCGACACCCTCATCGTGATCCCCAACGACCGGCTCCTGTCGATCAGCGATCCCAACGTCAGCCTGCTCGACTCGTTCCGCCAGGCCGACCAGGTCCTGCACCAGGGCGTCTCCGGCATCACCGACCTCATCACGACGCCCGGCCTGATCAACCTCGACTTCGCCGACGTCAAGTCGGTCATGTCCGACGCCGGCTCGGCCCTGATGGGCATCGGCTCGGCCCGCGGTGAGCACCGTGCCGCCGTCGCGGCCGAGAGCGCCGTCTCGAGCCCGCTGCTCGAGGCGTCGATCGAGGGCGCCCGCGGCGTGCTGCTGTCGATCGCCGGTGGCTCCGACCTCGGCCTGTTCGAGATCAACGAAGCGGCTGGCCTGGTGGCGGACGCGGTCCACCCTGACGCCAACATCATCTTCGGCGCCGTGATCGACGACGCCCTCGGCGACGAGGTGCGCGTCACGGTCATCGCCGCAGGCTTCGACGGCGGCGAGCCGATGCCGCGCGACGCGACCAAGCCCGCGCTGCTCAAGGAGACCGCCAAGCCCGAGCCGGCCAGCACGGTCGCGACGCCGCCGACGGCGCAGAGCTTCCTCGATCCCGACCCCTACCTCGACGGTCCCAAGTCCCCCGAGGACGGTGCCGGCAACGTCACGGTCCCGCCGGACCCCGTACCCACCGAGTACGGCGACGACCTCGACGTGCCCGACTTCCTTCGCTGAGTTGCTCTGGCACGCCGGAGAGCGCGGACGGGTCGCATTCGTCTTCACCGACCGTCTCGGCGGCTCGAGTGACGGTCCGTGGGCGGCGCTCAACCTCGGCACGTCCAACGGCGACGATCCCGAGCGGGTGGCGGACAACCTCGAACGTCTGAGGACCGAGCTCGGTCTGGTCCGGCTCGCCAAAATGACCCAGGTCCACGGCGCGGACGTCACGTGGACCGACGAGCTCATCGACGACGAGATCCCGGTCGCCGACGCGTTGTTGACCGACGCCCCAGGCGTGGGCGTGCTCGTCCGCGTCGCCGACTGCACGCCGATCGTCCTGGCCGCTCCGCACGAGGTGCTCGCCGGCGTCGTGCATTGCGGGCGCGAAGGTCTCGTCAAGGGCGTCGTCCGGTCCGCCGTCGAGGCGTTGCGGCAGCGCGGTGCCACGACCATCGAGGCGTGGGTGGGGCCGCGCGCGTGCGGCCGCTGCTACGAGCTCCCCGCGGAGATGGCCGACGCCGTCGCGGCGGTCGTGCTCGAGGCCCGATCGACCACGTCGTGGGGCACACCCGCGGTCGACGTCGGCGCCGGCGTCGCGGCGCAGCTGCAAAGTCTCGGTGTCGCCGTCACGGACCTCGGCGCCCACGAGTGCACGATCGAGGACGAGCAGTGGTACTCCTACCGTCGACAGGGGCAGGACTCCGGCCGTTTCGGCGCTGTTGCGATGATCAAGCCATGACCCGCCTCGATGAGCTGCGTGACGGTCTCTCGGCGACCGAGGAACGTATCGCGGACGCCTGTGCGTCGGCCGGGCGTGACCGCGACGAGATCACCCTGATCGTCGTCACCAAGACCTATCCGGCGTCCGACGTGGAGCTCCTGGCCGGGCTCGGGGTGCAGGACGTGGGGGAGAACCGTCACCCGGAGGCCGGCGACAAGGCCGACGAGGTCGAGGCAGCAGTCCGCTGGCACTTTCTCGGCGGGTTGCAGACCAACAAGGCCGGCGCCGTGGCGCGCTACGCCGACATGGTCCACAGCGTCGACCGGGTCAAGCTCGTCAATGCGCTGTCCCGCGGCGCCGAGGCTGCCGGTCGTACGCTGCCGTGCCTCGTGCAGGTCGACTTCGACGCGACCAACCCGGGACGCTCGGGCGTCGTGCCGTCGGGCGTGCCAGAGCTCGCCGCCTCGATCGCCGCAGCGGACCACCTCGCACTGGCGGGGCTCATGACGGTGGCGCCGCTCGGGGAGGACCCGGCTCCGCACTTCGACCACCTCGTACGCCTCTCGCACGACCTCCGCGCGGAGCACCCGGACGCCGTCATCGTCTCCGCAGGAATGAGCGGAGACTTCGAGGCCGCGATCGCCGCCGGCGCGACACACCTGCGCATCGGGCGCTCGGTGCTCGGTGAGCGCCCTCCCGCGGGGTAATCTCAGTGATGTCATTTCCGATCGCACACACGGAGTTCTCATGGCTGGCGCAATGCGTAAGGTCGGCGAATATCTCGGCCTCGTGGAACAAGCTGACTTCGACGACGAGTTCGAGGATGACATCGACGACCCCGCGCCCGTGAGCCGGCAGCCTGCTGTCGTGCGCCCGGCGCCAGTCTCGAGCATCGACGACCACCGCCGTCCCGAGCGTCGCCCGGAGCGTCGTGCGTCCCAGGCGTCCGACCTCGCGCGCATCGAGACCGTGACGCCGCGCACCTACAACGACGCCCGCACGGTCGGCGAGCACTACCGCTCCGGCGTTCCGGTCATCATGAACCTCTCGGAGATCGATGACGACGACGCCAAGCGGCTCGTCGACTTCGCCGCGGGCCTGGTGTTCGCCGTGCACGGCTCGATCAACCGCGTCACCGCCAAGGTCTTCCTCCTGTCGCCCGAGAACATCACGGTGACGGACGAGGACAAGCAGCGCATCGCTGCCGGCGGCTTCTACAACCAGAGCTGACGCATGGAGCTTGTCGGCGAAATCCTCCTGCTGCTCCTCTATGTTGCATTCGTCGTCCTGATCGCCCGGTTCGTCCTGGACTGGGTGCAGATGTTGGCGCGGCACTGGCGCCCACGAGGCCTCGTCCTGGTGCTCTGCGAGGGGCTCTACTCGATCACCGACCCGCCGTTGCGTGCCGTGCGCCGGTTGCTTCCGCCGTTGCGTCTCGGCGCTGTCATGCTCGACCTGTCGCCGGTCCTGCTGCTGATCGGGATCTGGATCCTGCAGCAGATCGTTCGCGCCGTCTTCTTCTGAGAGGTTCCCAAGAGTCCGTCGTGCGACCCGCTGAGTTTGGGACTCCTGTGGAGGAAGTGAACTTCGGCAGAGTACGGTGGAGGCTCAGAGTCCCCAGGACTAACCCCAACCCCGAGGTGTACTCATGCCATTGACGCCAGAGGACGTGCGTAACAAGCGCTTTACGCCTGTCCGTCTTCGCGAGGGCTATGACATGGGCGAAGTGGATCAGTTTCTCGACGAGGTCGAGGCCGAGCTCGAGCGACTCACGGTCGAGAACGAAGAACTTCGCGCCAAGGTAGCCGCCGCATCAACCGGCGAACCCACCGGTCTCATCCCCGCAGTCCAGCCGGCGACCCCGGCTCCGCAGGCTGCGCCGACGCCGGCCGTCCAGGAGCCCGTGCAGCAGTACACGCCGCCTCCGCCGGCGCCCGAGCCGATCCAGCAGGCGCCTGTCGCCGCGCCGGAGCCGACTCGCAGTGCGCCGTCGATGGGTGACGCGTCGTCCGCTGCCGCCCGACTGCTGGAGATCGCGTCGTCCAACGCCGACCAGCTGATGGAGGCCGCCAAGGAAGAGGCTGACCGCATCGTCGGTGAGGCTCGCGCCAAGGCCGAGCGACTGGTCAACGAGGCGCGTGGCAAGGCTGACCGACTCGAGACCGACGCCCGCATCCGCGCGCAGAAGCTCGACGACGAGACCAACGAGCGCCGCCAGCAGGCCGTCGCCACGATCGAGCGGGATCGCTACGAGATCCAGCGCGAGGTGGAGCACCTGCGGGCGTACGAGCGTGAGTACCGTGCCCGGCTCAAGAACTACTTCCAGAGCCAGCTCGACCAGCTCGCGGCCAACGAGAGCTCCAACAGCTCGCAGCCTGTCCAGGCCCCGGCCGAGGCCGGTCCCCGCCGGCTCCGGTCGCTGCTGGGCGACGACGAGAGCTTCTGAGCAGCACCTGATCAACGAAGGGGCCCGTCACCGTGAGGTGACGGGCCCTTCGTCATGCGCGAGTCCCTCCGCGTCAGGCCTTGGCGAGGGTGAAGCCGAAGCCGAGCTCCTCGTCGGAGAACGCCGACGCGTCGGCGGTCTCGCTGATCGAGGTCGCCAGCACCTCGTCGGCGATCAGGGTCTCGTGGGTCCGGAGCGCTTCGGCCATCTGACCGGTCGCCGTCCACGCCAGCGTGATGCGGTCGCTGATGTCGAGCCCGGAGGACTTGCGAGCCTCCTGGATGACGCGGATCGCCTCCCGGGCGAAGCCGGCCAGCCGCAGCTCGTCGTCGAGCTCGAGGTCGAGCGCGACCGTCTCGCCCTGGTCGTTGACGACGGACCAGCCCTCGCGCGGACGCTCGGAGATGATGACGTCATCGGGTCCGACCTCGACCGCGGAGCCGTCGACCTCGATCGTCGCGGTGCCGGTCGAACCGAGCGACGCGGCGACCGCCGCCGCGTCCGCCGCGTCGATCGCGGCTGCGACCTGGGGGGTCTGCTTGCCGAAACGCTTGCCGAGGTTGCGGAAGTTGCCCTTGGCCGAGTGGTCGACGAGGTCGCCGCCGGCATCGGCCAGCGACTCCAGCGAGCCCACGTTGAGCTCCTCGCACACCTGGCCGCGCAGGTCGTCGCCGAGCTGCTGCCAAGCACCCGACGCGACGAGGGCGCGACGCAGCGGCTGGCGCGTACGCACCTTGGCCTCAGCGCGCGCCGCACGACCCAGCTCGGTGACGCGACGCGCCAGGTCGACGCGGGCACCGAGGCCCTCGACGATCAGCGACTCGTCAGCGACCGGCCAGGTGGCCAGGTGCACCGACTGAGGAGCATCAGGCGTGACCGGCAGGATGACGTCCTGCCACACGCGCTCGGCGATGAACGGGGTCAGGGGCGCCATGAGCCGGGTCAGCACGTCGAGCGTCTCGTGGAGGGTCGCGAACGCGGCAGCGTCGCCGCGCCAGAACCGGCGGCGCGACCGGCGGACGTACCAGTTGGACATGTCGTCGACGAACGTCGCGATGCGGGCGCCGGCAGCCTGCGTGTCGAACGTCTCGAGCGAGGCGGTGACGTCGCGGGTCAGGGTGTGCAGCTCGGACAGCAGCCACTGGTCGAGCACCTCGCGCTCGGCGACCGGCGGCACCTCGCCGTCAGCCGGCGTCCATCCCTCCGTGCGGGCGTACAGCACGTGGAAGGCCGCGGTGTTCCAGTACGTCAGCAACACCTTGCGGACGATCTCGGACAATGCGGTGTGACCGATGCGGCGCGGCGACCACGGCGAGCCCGAGCAGGCCATGAACCAGCGCAGGGCGTCCGCGCCGTGCTCGTCCATGAGCGGCATCGGCAGGAGGATGTTGCCGAGGTGCTTGCTCATCTTCTTGCCGTCCTCGGCCAGGATGTGGCCCAGGCAGACGACGTTCTCGTAGGAGCTCTGGTCGAACACCAGTGTGCCGACGGCCATGAGGGAGTAGAACCATCCGCGTGTCTGGTCGATCGCCTCGCAGATGTACTGCGCGGGATAGGCCTGCTCGAACTTCTCCTTGGAGCCCTCGACGTGCGGGTAGCCCCATTGAGCGAACGGCATCGAGCCGGAGTCGAACCATGCGTCGATGACGTCCGGCACGCGGCGGTAGGTGCCGGCCTGGCCCTCGATCTCGAACGTCACCTCGTCGATGAACGGGCGGTGCGGGTCGAGATCCGTCAGGTCGCGACCGGTCAGCTCTGACAGCTCACGCAGCGAGTCGACGCACACGAGCTTGCTGGGGTCCTCGTCGTTGCGCCAGATCGGCAGGGGAGTGCCCCAGAAGCGGCTGCGCGACAGCGACCAGTCGATGTTGTTGGTCAGCCAGTCGCCGTAGCGGCCGTTCTTGATCGTCTCGGGGAACCAGTTGGTGCCGGCATTCTCGGCGAGCAGCTTGTCCTTGATCGTCGTCGTGCGGATGTACCACGCGGGAAGCGCGTAGTACATCAGCGGCGTGTGGCACCGCCAGCAGTGCGGGTAGGAGTGCTCGTAGGCCAGCTCGTTGAACATGAGACCGCGCGAGGCGAGATCGTCGGCCAGCGCCCGGTCGGCGGTCTTGAAGAACTGCCCGCCGACGAGGGGCACGTCGGCCTCGAAGTGGCCGTCGGGGGTGATCGGGTTGACGACCGGCAGGTCGTACGCCTTGCAGACCGCCATGTCGTCGGCGCCGAACGCGGGGGACTGGTGCACCAGGCCGGTGCCGTCCTCGGTCGTGACGTAGTCGCCCAGCACCACGAAGTGCGCCGGTGCCGGGAACTCGACGAGGTCGAACGGCCGCTCGTACGTCCAGCGCTCCATGTCGGTGCCGCTGAACGACTCGCCGGTCGGCTTCCAGCCCTCACCGAGCGCCTTGGCCAGCAGCGGCTCGGCGACGACCAGCGTCTCCTCGCCGTTGGACGCGGCGACGTACGTGACCCCGGGGTTGACCGCGACGGCGGTGTTGGACACCAGGGTCCACGGCGTCGTGGTCCAGACCAGCATCGAGGCCTTGCCGGCGAGTGGGCCGGAGGTCAGCGGGAAGCGTACGTAGACCGACGGATCGGTGATGGTCTCGTAGCCCTGTGCGAGCTCGTGGTCCGAGAGCGTCGTGCCGCAGCGTGGGCAGTAGGGCGCGACGCGGAAGTCCTCGGTCAGCAGGCCCTTGTCGAAGATCGTCGACAGGGCCCACCAGACGCTCTCGACGTACGACGACTCCATCGTGCGGTAGGGGTTGGCCATGTCGACCCAGTAGCCCATGCGGTCCGTCATCTCCTCGAAGAGATCGACGTTGCGGACCACGGCCTCTCGGCACTTGGCGTTGAACTCGGCGATGCCGTAGGCCTCGATGTCGGGCTTGCCGTTGAAGCCCAGCTCCTTCTCGACCGCGATCTCGACCGGCAGGCCGTGGCAGTCCCAGCCGGCCTTGCGGTCGACGTGATAGCCCTGCATGGTCTTGAAGCGCGGGAAGACGTCCTTGAAGACACGAGCCTCGACGTGGTGCGTGCCGGGTGTGCCGTTGGCGGTCGGAGGACCCTCGTAGAACGTCCAGCGAGGGGCGTCGTCAGGGGTGTCGAGACTTGCTGCGAAGGTGCCCTGATCGGCCCACAGCTGGAGGATGTCGCGCTCCAGCGCCGGCAGATCGACGTGGGCGGGGACGGGGCGATAGGACGCGTGCTGGGTCACACGTTCAATTCTACGGGTGACCAGCGGCGACACGGCGGCGGTGCGAGTTGGCTTTGCCCCAGTGGGGGTCTAATCTTCGTGCATGCCAAACACCAAGCTCGCCGTCCGAGCCGACGAGAAGCCCTGGACCGCCGCCGAGACCAAGGCCGTCCGCGCCGAGCTCGAGGCTGACCTCGTGAGGTTGCGCGGTGAGCTCGACCAGTCGGCTCGCGAGCTGCAGGACCTGCTGCGCGACGGCGTCGACGGTGCCGGCAACGACCAGGCCGACGTCGGGTCCAAGGGGCTCGAGCGTGACGCCGAGATGTCCCTGGCCGCCAACCAGCGCGAGCTGCTGCTGCAGACCGAGAAGGCCCTCGACCGCCTCGAGAAGGGCACCTACGGCCAGTGCGAGGTCTGCGGTGAGCCGATCGGCAAGAATCGTTTGATGGCGTTCCCGCGTGCGACACTGTGCATGACATGCAAGCAGCGCGAGGAGCGTCGCTGAGCCCTGGCGACGACCACGGCCCGACCGCCACACACACGTACGTACGCCTTTTCGTGGTGGTTGCTGCCCTGACGCTCGTCGTGGACCAGGTGACCAAGGTGATCGCGGTCGACAAGCTGCAGGGGCGTGAGTCGATCGAGCTGATCCCGCACGTCCTGTCGCTGTCGTTCCTGCGCAACGGGGGAGCCGCGCTCGGCACCGGTGCCGGCTTCACGCTGGTGCTCAGCGTCGTCGCAGTGGCCGTGTCGGTCGCCGTCGCGCGCATGGCCACGCGCCTGCGCGACCGGTGGTGGGCGGTCGGCCTCGGCCTGCTGTTCGCCGGCGCCGTCGGCAACCTGTGCGACCGGATCTTCCGTGAGCCCGCCCCGCTCAAGGGCCACGTCGTCGACTTCATCGACTACGGCGTCTTCGTCGGCAACGTCGCAGACATCGCCCTCACCGTGGCCGCCGTCGTGATCGTGTGGCGCACGTGGCGCGGCATCGGCCTCGACGGCACCCGGCAGGTGAAGGCATGACCGCCGAGGAGCTCGAGCACAAGGTCATCCAGGTCCCCGAGGGGCTCGCCGGCGAGCGCGTCGACAGCGCCCTCGCGCGACTGCTGGGTCTGTCCCGCACGCGCGCGAGTGAGCTCGTCGCCGACGGGCACGTGACGCTCGACGGCTTCGCGCCGGCCAAGTCCGACCGGGTGACGCCCGGCTCGATCCTCGAGGCGTCGATCCCGGCGCCTCGTCGCATCGCGGTCGTGGCGGCCGAGGTCGAGGGCATGCGCCTCGTGTTCCAGGACGACGACTTCGTCGTGGTCGACAAGCCCGTCGGCGTCGCTGCGCACCCGAGCGTCGGCTGGTACGGCCCGACGGTGCTCGACCACCTCGCCGGAGCCGGCATCCGGATCTCCACGTCAGGAGCACCGGAGCGCCGAGGCATCGTGCACCGCCTCGACGTCGGCACGAGTGGCCTGATGGCGGTCGCGAAGTCCGAGCACGCCTACACCGTGCTCAAACAGGCGTTCCGTGACCGTACGGTCGACAAGACCTATCACGCGCTCGTGCAGGGCCACCCCGATCCGCACATGGGCACGATCGACGCGCCGATCGCCCGGCACCCCAAGCACGACTTCAAGTTCACGGTCAAGGACGGTGGGCGCGAGAGCGTCACGCACTACGACACGCTCGAGGCGCACCGTTACGCCAGCCTGCTGACGATCAAGCTCGAGACCGGCCGCACCCACCAGATCCGGGTTCACATGAGCGCGCTGCACCACCCGTGCGTCGGCGACCTGATGTACGGCGCCGATCCGACGCTGGCCAAGAAGGTCGGGCTAGACCGCCAGTGGCTGCACGCCAAGAAGCTCGGCTTCCTGCACCCGCGCACGGGGGACTACGTCGAGTTCGACTCCGACTACCCCGACGACCTCAACGAGGCCCTGGCAGTCGTACGCGACCTCGACTGAACCAGACGCACGACGGCCCGGCTCGATCCACGAGCCGGGCCGTCGTCATGCGTGGCGTACCTGGCGGGTCAGCCGACGTGGACGCCCTCGGGACCGTCGGTCGCCAGCTCGGTGTGCTTGACGTCGAGGAACACCCAGATGATGGCCGACGCGACCAGCATCAGCCCCGCCGCGACCAGGAAGGCGTGCGTCGCGCCGTCGTGGAAGGACACGAAGAACAGGGCCCGCTCGGCGAGGCCCGGATCGGTCGCGGCCTTCGACACGGGCCCAGCGGCCTGCTCGAGGGAGTTGCCGGAGAAGTGCAGCGCCACGGTGCTGAGCACGGCGAGCCCGAGTGCGCCACCCACCTGTTGCATCGTGTTGAGCACGCCCGAGCCGATGCCTGAGTCGTCGGCCTGCACGTGGTGCACAGCGGTGAGCGTGAGTGGCACGAACACCATGCCCATGCCGATCGCCATCACGAGCACGTACGGGAAGATGTGGCCCCAGTAGGAGACGTTCGCCGACCCGCGGGCCGCGGACGCGAGCGCCCCCGCCGTGGAGTCGTCGATCGGGATCCGCGAGAACATGAACAGGCTGGCCGCAGCCAGCAGCGTGCCGATCCCGGCGAGGTAGCGCGGAGCCACCCGGCTGACCAGGTTGGAGACGAGGCCGGCGCCGATCACGATGCCGAACGAGAACGGCAGGAAGGCGAAGCCGGCCTTGAGCGACGAGTAGCCCATGACCTGCTGGATGAACAGGCTCAGGTAGAAGAACATCGCGAACATCGCCGCCGGAGCGATCATCATCGCGACGAAGCTGGTCGCCCGTGTGCGGTTGGCGAAGATGCGCGTCGGCAGCAGCGGGTGCTCGACCCGCGACTCGATGATCACGAAGCTCACGAGCAGGACGATGCCGGCAGTCAGCGAGGCGATGGTCTGGACGTGGTCCCAGCCGTACGCCTTCTCGCCGGCGCGCGACAGTCCGAAGACGATCCCGAGCAGGCCCAGGGTTCCGGTGACGGCACCCGGGATGTCGAGCCAGCCCGGGTGCTTCTCCGACTCGCGGAGGACGCGCGGGGCGGCCAGGGCGGCCAACAGGCCGATCGGGACGTTGATGAGGAACGTGAGGCGCCATCCGTCGACGCCCAACGGCTGGTCGAGACCGGTCAGCCAGCCGCCGAGGATCAGCCCGATGGCGGCACCGATGCCGGACATCGTGGCGTATGCCGCCATGGCGCGGTTGCGCTGCGGGCCGGCCGGGAACGTGGTGGTGATCAGCGCGAGAGCGGCGGGGGCAGCCATGGCCGCGCCCACGCCCTGCAGGGCCCGCGAGCCGAGCAGCAGGCCCTCGTTCTGGGCGAGACCGCCCAGCAGGGAGGCGACCGCGAAGAGGGTCAGGCCGCTCATGAAGAGCAGGCGGCGTCCGTAGAGATCACCGAGACGACCACCGAGGAGCAGCAGGCCGCCGAAGGCCAACGCGTAGCCGGTGACGATCCACGTCAGGTTGGCCTGCGAGATGTCCAGGTCCGTGCCGATGTAGGGCAGGGCGATGTTGGCGATGGTGCCGTCCAGCACGACCATGAGCTGAGCCATGAGGATCAGCACCAGGGCGAGCCCAGCATGCGGGGGCGGCGCGGTTGCGGCTTCGGGGGAGCCCGGCTCCGCAGGATCGAGTGATTCGACGTCGGTCATGGGATTCCTTCGGTGTGGGTGGTGGCGAATGCGCTCAGCCGCAGGTGACGGCCGGCAGGATGACCTGGTCGATGACCCGGGTGATCAGGTCCTCGGTGGGTGTCTCACCGAGGAAGAACAGGCGGTGCAGGACGATGCCGGGCAGGCACGGGCTGATCAGCGCAAGGTCGACGTCGGCGGAGATCTCGCCGCGTGCCTTGGCTCGCTCGAAGATCGCGTCGTTCACGGCGATCTTGGGCGCGATGACGTCGCGGCGGTAGACCTCCGCGAACTCCGGGTCCCGGCTGACGGCCGTGATGAGGCTCCCGACGAGCGCCATCTGCTGGCGGTCGGTGACTCCACCCATCCCGCAGTAGGTCGCGATCAGGTCACCGCGCAGGGTGCCCGTGTCGGTGCTGACGGGCTCGCCCATGTGGGAGATCAGGGCGTCGATGACCAGTTGGGCCTTGCCGTTCCAGCGGCGATAGAGCGTCGCCTTGGAGGCCTTCGCCTCGGCGGCGACCGCATCCAGCGTCAGCCGGTCGTATCCCACCTCGGCGAGGACGTGGAGCGTGGCATCGAGGATCTCCTGCTCGCGCCCCCCTTCGACGCGAGGACGCGTGAGGGTGCCGGCGGACGCCTGCTGAGCTGCTGGGGACACGGAACCTCGGTTGACGGATGAAACGGTACGGTTTCGTTTCAAGAACGTACGGCAACGCCCGCCTCGGGCACAAGTCGGTCACCGGGTCGTGGACAATGAGTCCATGAGCATCGTGCGCCAGTCCGAGAAGCTGAGGGATGTCCTCTACGACATCCGTGGACCCGTCGCGTCGCGAGCCGCCGCCCTGGAGGCCGAGGGCCACCGGATCATGAAGCTCAACATCGGCAACCCGCAGCCGTTCGGCTTCGACGCCCCGGCGGAGATCCTGCAGGACGTCATCGCGGCTCTGCCGAGCTCGGCCGGCTACTCCGACTCGCGCGGCATCCAGTCGGCCCGGCGCGCCGTCGTGCACCACTACC
The DNA here is from genome assembly GCF_001425755.1 of Aeromicrobium sp. Root344. GTDB lineage: Bacteria > Actinomycetota > Actinomycetes > Propionibacteriales > Nocardioidaceae > Aeromicrobium. The sequence goes on from NZ_LMDH01000001.1 coordinate 3,116,282, forward strand.
AGCTGCAAGAGGGCTTCCCGACGATCGACATCGACGACGTCTGGATCGGCAACGGCGTCTCCGAGCTGATCCAGATGGCGCTGCAGGCGTTGCTCGACAACGGCGACGAGGTGCTCGTGCCGGTGCCCGACTACCCGTTGTGGACCGCCGTCACCAACCTCGCCGGCGGCGTGCCGGTGCACTACCGCTGCGACGAGGACAACGACTGGAACCCCGACCTGGAGGACCTCGAGTCCAAGATCACGGACCGCACCAAGGTCATCGTCGTGATCAACCCCAACAACCCCACCGGAGCGGTCTACTCGCGGGAGACCCTCGACGCGATCGCCGACCTCGCCCGCAAGCACGATCTCGTCCTCATGGCCGACGAGATCTACGACAAGATCCTCTACGACGACGCGGTCCACATCCCGCTGGCGAGCGTCGCCCCTGACGTGCTGACGCTGACCTTCAACGGGCTGTCCAAGGCGTACCGGGTGTGCGGCTACCGGGCCGGCTGGCTCGTCGTCACGGGTCCGCTGGAGCGGGCCGGCGACTACCTCGAGGGCATCACGCTGCTCGCCTCGATGCGACTGTGCCCCAACGTGCCCGCGCAGAACGCGATCCAGGTCGCGCTCGGCGGCTATCAGTCGATCAAGGAGCTCATCCTGCCCGGCGGGCGGCTGCTGGAGCAGCGTGACACCGCGGTCAACGAGCTGCGCAAGATCCCCGGAGTCAGCGTCGTCACGCCCAAGGGCGCGTTGTACGCCTTCCCGAAGCTCGACCCCGAGGTGCACCCCATCAAGGACGACCAGCAGCTCGTGCTCGACCTGTTGCTGCAGGAGAAGATCCTGCTGACCCAGGGGACCGGCTTCAACTGGCCGGACACGGACCATCTGCGTATCGTGACGTTGCCGTGGGCCCGCGACCTCGCCGAGGCGATCCAGCGGCTCGGCAACTTCCTCAGCAGCTATCGGCAGGGCTGAGCCGGGCCCGGTCAGTCGGCGGCGCGGAGCGCCTGGCGCACTTCCGCTGCGCCATGGTCGTCGGCGTCCCGCAGGCGGTCGGCGGCGAGGTCGCCGGCCCGGCGGGCAGCGTTGAGCATGTGCCGCACCTGGTCGAAGTGGTTGGTCCAGTCGCGCTTGAAGCCGTCGTTGCTGCCGACCCGCTCGTCGTCCGGGATCATGCGGCCGGCCCGGATCGCGAGCCGGATGTCCTCGAGGCGGTGCTCCGCCTGGTCGAGCGTGCGCGCGGCCTCCTGGATGGCGTCGCCCACCGCGCGTACGGCAGCCGGTCCCGAGATCGTGTGCTGTGCCGCGCTCTCGTCGTGGTCACCGGCCTCCTCGAAGGCCACATTGGTGTGGCGCGGGAGCTTCTCGTCGACCTGGTCGTCGGCGGTCTTGGCCTTCTGGACGAGCTCGGCGTACTCGTCGACGAGCCCACGGACGGTGTGCCGGTAGGCCGTGATCGCCTGCTCGACCGCGCTGCCGTCCTCGAGGAGCATGGCCTGGGCGTGTGCGCCGCCCGAGCCGTCGGCGAACGTGACGCCGGCCTGTCGCTTGAGCTGCGTCAGGTGTGAGCCCGCTGCGTCGGAGTCGATGTGGTGGATGAGCGCCTCGACGTTGGCGGGTGCGTTCTTGTGGCCGTGCAGCGCGTCTCGGAACGTGTCCCGTGCCTGGCGCCACCTGCGGCTGAGGTCGTCGACGCCGTCCTGTGCGTGCGTCAGCACGTCCGCGGCGTGATCGATCGCGTCAGCCAGCGCATCGAGCTGCTGCGAGTCGGCGTCGAGCGTACGGCCGGTGCGTTGGGCCGCGTGGGACAGCGCAAGGACGATGCGTCCGCGCTCGCCGTCCGGCGGGTTGGCCTGCTTGAGCTGATGACTCGCCTGGTCGACCTGGCGGCAGAGGCCACGCAGACCCTGCACCGCGGTGCGGAGCTGGGCGGGCTGACCCGGGACGCGGACGGTGTCGGGCCCGATCGGCCCGGCGACGAACTCGGCGTGCAGCGTCATGATTCCCCCTGAAGTCTGACGAGTGCTGCCTGATTATTACCGAGGGCTGCGCTGCTCCGCCACTCCGAGGGCGATCAGAGCCCGGACTGCTTGCGGGCGACGAACGCCGCGACCTCGTCGCGGCGGAACCGGGCGATGGCGTCGATGAGCTCGGCCGGCAACGCCTGGTCGAGCGGCAGCTGGATCGCCGACTTGCTGGTGCGGTAGGGCGCCAGCTCGTCGGCGAACCGGGCGTACGTCGCCGCCGTCGGGAACAGGTTGAGCGACGTGTGCTCGGTGTGGCCCGCGAACTGGATCACGACGACGCCCTCGTGCTTGTAGGCCGGGATGTTGTAACTGATCGTCTCCTCGGCGTCGGGCAGCGCGGCACGGATGATGCGGCGGGTCTCGACGAGCCGGGGCACGACGTCGTACGTCGCCGCCTCGATGTACTCGTCGACCGTCGTGAACTTCTGCTTGTCGTCAGTCACCACTCAGGTGTAGTCGACCAGCGGCCAGAAGGACAATTCGAGCGTGATGACGGGACGACACGGTCTGCGTTGGTCAGGAGCGTCAGGGCCCTCGACTAGGCTGAAGCCCTTCCCCCACGATCGCGCCGAGGAGGCCATTTTTCGATGTCGAGCGACTCGCCATTCGTGCATCTGCACGTGCACACGGAGTACTCGATGCTCGACGGCCACGCCCTGCTCGACCCGTTGTTCGACCGCACCGCCGAGCTCGAGATGCCGGCCATCGCGATGACCGATCACGGCAACCTGCACGGCGCCTACGACTTCTACAGCAAGGCCAAGGCACGCGGGATCAAGCCGATCATCGGCATGGAGGCCTACCTCACGCCCAACATCCCGCGCACCGAGAAGAAGGCCGTGCAGTGGAACAAGGGCGGCGACGACGACGTCTCGGGGCGCGGCGCCTACACGCACATGACGCTGCTGTCCGAGACCACGGAGGGCATGCACAACCTGTTCCGCATCGGGTCCTACGCCAGCCTCGAGGGGCAGTACCGCAAGCCGCGCGCCGACCGCGAGCTGCTGCAGCGCTATGGCAAGGGCCTCATCGCGACGACGGGTTGCCCGTCGGGCGAGATCCAGACCTGGCTGCGCATCGGCAACTACGAGAAGGCACGTGCCTCCGCCGCGGAGTTCCAGGACATCTTCGGCAAGGAGAGCTTCTTCCTCGAGCTCATGGAGCACGGTCTCGAGATCGAGGCCCGCGTACGCGAGGGGTTGCTGCGGCTCAAGGCCGACCTCAACCTCCCGGTCATCGCGACCAACGACTCGCACTACGTCGCGCCCGAGGACGCCGAGGCCCACGACGCGCTGCTGTGCATCGGCACCGGCACGACGCTGGCCGACCCCAAGCGGTTCCGGCTCGACGGCGGTGGCTACTACATCAAGTCCGCCAAGGAGATGCGAGACCTCTGGGAGGACCGGTTCGACCTCAAGGAGGCCTGCGACAACACCCTGCTGATCGCCGAGCGGTGCGAGGTCGAGTTCACCGAGTCCAACGGTGGCTACATGGCACGGGCCGACATCCCCGCCGGCGAGACCGAGGAGAGCTGGTTCGTCAAGGAGGTGTGGCGCGGCATCGAGTCGCGCTACCCCGGCGACAAGCTGACCCCCGAGGTTCGCGCCCGCACCGAGATGGAGCTCGAGGTCGTCCGCGACAAGGGCTACTGCGGCTACTACCTCGTGGTCGCCGACTTCATCAACTGGGCCAAGGACAACGGCATCCGCGTCGGCCCCGGTCGTGGCTCCGGCGCCGGCTCGATCGCCGCCTACGCGCTGCGGATCACCGACCTGTGCCCGCTGACCCACGGCCTGATCTTCGAGCGCTTCCTCAACCCCGAACGCCCCTCGATGCCCGACTTCGACATCGACTTCGACGAGCGCCGTCGCGGCGAGGTCATCCGCTACGTCAGCAACAAGTACGGCGAGGAGCGCGTCGCGATGATCGCGACGTTCGGGCGGCTCAAGTCCAAGGCCGCGATCAAGGACGCCGCGCGCGTCATGGACTACCCGTTCGGTCACGGCGAGCGCATCACCAAGGCGCTGCCGCCCGACATCATGGGCAAGGGCGTCGCCCTGCGCGACATCTTCGACAAGGACCACAAGCGCTACGGCGATGGCGCCGACTTCCGCCGGATGTACGAGGACGACGCCGACGTCCGCAAGATCTATGACACCGCGCTGGGGCTCGAGGGTCAGGTCCGCCAGTGGGGCGTCCACGCGGCCGGCGTCATCATGTCGAGCGACCCCTTGATCGACATCGTCCCGATCATGAAGCGCGAGCAGGACGGCGCGATCATCACCCAGTTCGACTACCCGATGTGCGAGGCGCTCGGGCTGGTCAAGATGGATTTCCTGGGCCTGCGCAACCTCACGGTGCTCGACGACGCGCTCGAGAACATCAAGCGCAACCGCGACATCGACCTGGTCCTCGAGGACCTCACGTTCGACGACCCCGCGACGTACGACCTGCTGGCCCGCGGCGACACGCTCGGCGTCTTCCAGCTCGACGGCGGGCCCATGCGGGCGCTCCTGCGCAGCATGAAGCCCGACAAGTTCGAGGACATCTCGGCAGTCGGCGCGCTCTACCGGCCCGGCCCGATGGGTGCGGACTCGCACAACAAGTACGCCCGCCGCAAGAACGGCCGCGAGCCGATCGACCCGATCCACCCTGAGCTCGAGGAGCCGCTCGCCAAGGTGCTCGGCGAGACCTACGGCTTGATCGTCTATCAAGAGCAGGTCATGGAGATCGCGCAGGTCCTGGCCGGGTTCTCGCTCGGACAAGCCGACAACCTGCGGCGCGCGATGGGCAAGAAGAAGAAGTCCGAGCTCGACAAGCAGTACGCAGGGTTCCAGGCCGGCATGCTCGAGCGCGGCTACTCCCAGAAGGCGATCACGACGCTGTGGGACATCCTGCTGCCGTTCTCGGACTACGCCTTCAACAAGGCACACTCCGCCGCCTACGGCGTCATCTCCTACTGGACGGCCTACCTCAAGGCCAACTATCCGGCCGAGTACATGGCGGCCCTCCTCACCAGCACCCGCGGTGACAAGGACAAGTCGGCGATCTACCTCAACGAGTGCCGTCGCATGGGCATCAAGGTGCTGCCGCCCGACGTCAACGAGTCGGTCTCCAACTTCGCCTCGGTCGGCGCCGACATCCGGTTCGGCCTCGGCGCGATCCGCAACATCGGCGAGAACGTGGTCGCCGGCATCGTCGAGGGCCGCACCACGAACGGTCCCTACACCGACTTCAACGACTTCCTCGGCAAGGTCCCGACCCTCGTCTGCAACAAGCGGGTCCTCGACTCGCTGATCAAGGCCGGGGCGTTCGACTCACTGGGCCACCGTCGCCGTGCCCTGACGACCGTTGCCGAAGAGGGGGTCGACCTCTACATCGACCTCAAGCGCCAGGCTGCCATCGGCCAGGACTCACTGTTCGGTGGCGAGGACGACGCGTTCACCGGCGGCACGGTCGAGGTGCCCGACACGATGCCGGAGTGGGAGAAGACCCAGCTGCTGGCGTTCGAGCGCGACATGCTCGGCCTCTACGTCTCCGACCACCCGTTGCAGGGGCTCGAGCACGTGCTGCGAGCCAGCAGCGACTGCACGGTCGGCGAGCTGCTCACCGATCTCGACCGGCCAGACGGCAGCACCGTACGCATCTGCGGCCTCATCACGGGTGTGCAGCGCCGCATGAGCAAGAAGGGGGACTCGTGGGCCTCGGTCACGATCGAGGATCTCGAGGGTGGCATCGAGGTCATGGTGTTCCCGGGCGCCTACCAGCTGGCGATGCCGGTGCTGATCCCCGACACGATCGTCGTGGTCAAGGGTCGCGTGCGCCGCAAGGACGAGGGTGTGGAGCTCAACGCCCTCGAGGTGACCCTGCCGGCGATGAACACCGGCGGCCCCGATCGCCCGCTCGTCGTGAGCCTGCCGGTCGCCCGCTGCACGACCGACACGATCGGCACGTTCAAGCAGGTGCTCGCCGCGCACCCGGGCGTCTCCGAGGTGCACCTGCGGCTGATCGGCAACGGCTCGACCAAGGTCATGCGACTCGACGACAGCCTGCGTGTGGCACAGTCGTCGTCGTTGATCGCCGACCTCAAAGAGCTGCTGGGCCCCCATTGCCTTTCCTGAGAAGACTTCTGTTCTCTGTCGCCGCGACGCTCGTCCTGGGTGTCGCGGCAGCTTTCGTGTGGGAACGGATCGCCGACCCGGCCGACTGGGAGGTGACCCGGACGGGCCTCTCGATGGGCGAGGCGGCGTCCGAGGGCCAGTTCGGGGTCGTCGCGATGTTCGTCCTGGTGGGTGTGGTCGCGTCCCTCGCTCTCGGTGCTTTCGCGGCTCTGGCACTCCGGTCCCTCGAGTGGGTCGCGGTCCCGGTCATCGTCGTGCTGACGTCGATCGCAGCGGTGATCGCGTGGCGCCTCGGCATCGTGCTGGGTCCGCCCGACCCGTCGACGGTCAAGGACGTGTCCGTCGGCGACCAGGTCCCGGCCCGGCTGGCGATCGACAGCATCGTGCCGTTCCTGGTATGGCCGGTCTTCGGGCTCGTCGGATTCATCGTCACGACACTGCTCGGCACCCGTCTGGATGAGTCCGAGCAGCTCTACAGCTAGCGTGCGATCCGCGCCACCACCGCGTCCGTCAGCAGGATGAGGTCGCTGGGCTGCACCTCGGCCTCGAGCCCCCGACGGCCACCGGACACGAAGATCGTGGGCCACTGTGCTGAGGTCTTGTCGATGACGGTGCGGTGCTTGCGTTTCTGACCGAGCGGCGAGATCCCGCCGATGACGTAGCCCGTGGCCCGCTGCGCCTGGGCGGCATCAGCCATCTGTGCGCGCTTGCCGCCCAGCGCGTCAGCGAGCGCCTTGAGGTCGAGCGAGCCCATGACCGGCACCACGCCGACGCACAGCTCGCCGTCGACCTCGGCCATCAACGTCTTGAACACCCGACCCGGCTCGACGCCGAGCGCGGCCGCCGCTTCCATGCCGAACGAGTCGGCGCGCGGATCGTGAACGTACGTGTGGGGGGTGAACGGGATGTTGGCGCGGTGCAGCGCGACGAACGCAGGTGTTGCGTCGGTGGGCTTCTTGTTGGCGGCCACCAGTCCACGGTAGCCCGTCCGTAGACTTGCCGTCGTGATGCGACGTCTCGACCTGAGAAATCTCGAGCCCGCTGCCGAGGAGTGGCAGAGGGTCTACAGCGCTGCCGTGCCGCGCGCCGAGGTGGACGTCGAGCACGCCATGGCCGCGGTGCGGCCGATCTGCGAGGACGTGAAGTCGCGTGGCGCCGATGCGGTGCTCGATGCGGGGGAGCGCTTCGACGGCGTACGTCCTGCGCAGCTCCGGGTCCCGGTCACTGCGATCAGCCGTGCCCTCGAGCTTCTCGCGCCCGACATCCGTGCCGGCCTGGAGGAGTCGATCCGCCGGCTGCGGCAGACCTGCGAGGCCGAGCTCGAGCACACGCTGGTCACCGACGTCGCGCCCGGCGCCACGGTCGAGCGCCGGATCGTCCCCATGCAGCGCGTCGGTCTCTATGTCCCCGGTGGCCTTGCGCCCCTGGTCAGCACCGTCATCATGAATGCCGTCCCGGCGCAGGTCGCGGGCGTGCCGGGGATCGCGCTGGCGAGCCCGCCCAACGCCGAGTTCGACGGACTGCCGCACCCCACGATCCTCGCCGCATGCGGACTGCTGGGCATCGACGAGGTCTACTCCGCCGGTGGCGCCCAAGCGCTTGCGATGTTCGCCTACGGTGCGGGGGAGTGCCGACCGGTCAACCTGATCACGGGGCCGGGCAACATCTACGTCGCAGCGGCCAAGCGCTACCTGCAGGGCACCGTCAGCATCGACGCCGAGGCCGGCCCGACGGAGATCGCGATCATCGCCGACGACACCGCCGACGCGGCGTACGTCGCGGCCGACCTGATCAGCCAGGCCGAGCATGACCCGATGGCAGCCAGCGTGCTGATCACGGACAGTGACCAGCTGGCCGATGCGGTCGACTCGGCGCTGCTCGACCAACTCGGCTCGGCGAAGCACGCCGACCGCATCCGCACGGCACTCGAGGGTCAGCAGTCGGCGACCGTGCTCGTGCGCGACATCGACCAGGCCGTCCAGGTCGCCAACGGTTATGCCGCCGAGCACCTCGAGATCCAGACGGCCGGCGCGGCCGGCGTCGCCGCCCGCATCGTCAATGCCGGGGCGGTGTTCGTCGGCTCCCACACGCCGGTGTCGCTCGGCGACTACGCCGCAGGTTCCAACCACGTGCTTCCGACCGCCGGCTGCGCGTGCCACTCCTCGGGACTGTCTGTGCGCGCGTTCTGCAAGAACATGCACGTCGTGACCTACGACGAGACCGCGCTGCGCGAGGTCGGCGACCACGTCGTGACGCTCGCCGAGGCGGAGAACCTGCCGTCGCACGGCGCCGCCGTGTCGATCCGGATGTCGCGCTGATGCCGTTGCCGGCCTGGGTGCCGATCCGCGAGGAGCTGCGCGACGACGAGCCCTACGGTGCGCCGCAGCTCGACGTCCCGGTGCAGCTCAACACCAACGAGAATCCCTACGGTCCGAGCGAGATCGTGGCGCAGGACATCGGCGACTCGGTGCGTGATGCGGCGCTGTCCCTCAATCGCTACCCCGACCGCGAGGCGATCGGGCTCCGCACGGCTCTCGCGGCGTACCTGGGGCACGGGCTGACGCCCGACCGCGTCTGGGCGGCCAACGGCTCCAACGAGATCATGCAGCAGGTGCTGCAGGCTTTCGGCGGTCCGGGGCGCACTGCGGTGTCGTTCGCACCCACGTACTCGATGTATCCCGAGTACGCCCGCAACACGCACACCCGCTGGGTCGCGGGCCGTCGGCTCGACGACTTCGGACTCGACGTGGACGGAGCGCTCGAGCTGATCGCGGCCGAACAGCCCGACGTCGTCATCCTCACCTCGCCCAACAACCCGACAGGGACGGCGCTCGATCCCGCGCACACCCGTGCGATCGCCGAGGCGGCGCCCGGCATCGTCGTCGTGGACGAGGCGTACGCGGAGTTCCGGCGTGATGGCACGCCGAGCGCGCTGGAGCTGCTCGATGAGTTCCCCCGGCTGCTGGTCACCCGCACGATGAGCAAGGCGTTCGCGCTCGCCGGCGGCCGACTCGGCTATGTCGCGGCGAACGCCGGCATCATCGACGCCCTGCGCATCGTCCGGCTGCCCTACCATCTGTCCGCCGTGAGCCAGGCCGCTGCGACCGCCGCGCTGCGCCATGAGGACGAGCTGCTGGCCCAGGTCGACGCACTCAGGGGCACCCGCGACGAGACCGCCGCGTGGCTGCGTGAGCAGGGATTCGACGTTGCGGAGTCCGATGCCAACTTCATCCTGTTCGGCCGGTTCGACGACCGCCACGCGGTCTGGCAGGGCCTGCTCGACCTGGGAGTCCTGATCCGCGAGGTCGGACCCCTAGAATGGCTGCGCGTGTCGATCGGCACGCCGGACGAAATGACCGCGTTCCGCCACGCACTCCTGGAGGTGACCCGATGACCCGCACTGCGCGCATCGAGCGGAAGACCTCGGAGTCGCATGTCGTCGTCGAGATCGATCTCGACGGGTCCGGCATCAACGACATCTCCACTGGTGTCGGCTTCTACGACCACATGCTGACCGCCTTCTCGCGGCACTCGCTGATCGACCTGACGGTCAAGTCCGAGGGCGATCTGCACATCGACGCGCACCACACGGTCGAGGACACCGCGATCTGCCTCGGCGAGGCGATCCGCGAGGCACTCGGCGACAAGGTCGGCATCCGCCGCTACGGCGACGCGCTCGTGCCCCTCGACGAGTCGATCGCACAGGCCGTCGTCGACGTCTCCGGGCGGCCCTACTTCGTGCACTCCGGCGAGCCCGACCGGCAGATCACGGCGATCATCGGTGGCCAGTACACCGGCGCGCTGACCGCGCATGTCCTCGAGTCGATCGCGCACCACGCCGGGATCACGATGCACGTACGCCTGCTCGATGGCCGCGACCCGCACCACATCGCCGAGGCGCAGTTCAAGGCAGTCGCACGTGCGCTGCGTGACGCCGTCGCGATCGACCCGCGCGAATCGGGGATCCCGAGCACGAAGGGTGCTCTGTGACCCGACCGCGCGTTGCGGTGCTCGACTACGGCTCAGGCAATCTGCGATCGGCAGTACGTGCGATCGAACGCGCCGGCGCCGAGGCCATTCTCACCAGCGACGCGACCACGGCCGTCGAGGCCGACGGACTGCTCGTGCCCGGTGTCGGCGCGTTCGAGGCGTGCATGCGTGGGCTCGTCGGTGTCGACGGTGTGCGCATCGTCGAGCGCCGGCTGATCGCCAACCGGCCGGTGCTGGGCATCTGCGTCGGCATGCAGATCCTGTTCGCCGAGGGCATCGAGCACGGCGTGCGCACCGAGGGCTGCGGCGAGCTGCCCGGCATCGTCGAGCGACTCCAGGCGCCGATCGTGCCGCACATGGGCTGGAACACCGTCGAGCCCGGTGACGGCTCACGGATGTTCGCCGGCATCGAGGACGAGCGGTTCTACTTCGTGCACTCCTACGGCGTACGCGACTGGGTGCTCGACCAGCCGCCGGCGATGCCGGATCCGGCCGTGACCTGGACCGAGTACGCGGGCGATCGCTTCGTCGCGGCCGCCGAGCACGGGCCGCTGTGGGCGACGCAGTTCCATCCCGAGAAGTCGGGCGACGCCGGGTCCCAGCTGCTGAAGAACTGGCTCGCGACCCTCTAGGTCACTCAGATCGCGTCGCGGAGGACCTCTGCGAGCTGCTCGGGCTTGGTGAACTGTGGCCAGTGGCTGGTCGGCAGCTCGACGATCGTGACGTCCGCGATCTTGGGCAGCTCGGCGAAGTAGGCCTCACCGGCGGCCGTGTAGGTGTCGATCTGTTCGCGGGTGAACGTCGTCGTGATCAACGTGACCGGCACGGCATAGCGCGCCTCGTTCGACAGCACCTGGGGGTCCTGGGCGGCCGCCGCCGGATGCGGCACCGCACGCTCGCGGAAGTCGGCCAGCTGGGCGTCGGTGAAGTCGTCGAGGTCGTGCGACCCGTCGGCGCGGAAGACGTCCCACTCCGGGAGCGGCAGGTCCGGCCCGTCCGACGGCAGGTGCGGGTTGGTCGGCGTGCCGTGGGGGAGCGGTCCGCTGTCGACGTAGACCGCTCGCGCGACGCGGTCAGGGCGCTGGTCGACGGCAGCGTGCACGACCGTGCCACCGCCGCTGTGCCCGACGAGGACGACCGGCTCGTCCGACCGGTCGATCTCGGCCACGACCGCCGCCACGTGCTCGGCGAGGCCGATGCCTGCGCGATCCGTGTCGACCGACTCGAGGCCGGGAAGCGTGAGGGCGACGACCTCGTGGCCGGCGGCCCCGAGGGCCGGGGCGATGCGGTCCCACGACCACGCGCCGAGCCAGAATCCGGGAACCATGATGATCTTCATACCGACCACCGTAGGGGCCGACTCCGACAGATACGATCGCCTGCGTGACCCTCGAACTCCTCCCCGCCGTCGACGTCGCCGATGGACAGGCCGTGCGTCTCGTCCAAGGTGAGCTCGGCAGCGAGACGACCTACGGATCCCCCCTCGACGCCGCCCTGCAGTGGCAGTCCGACGGCGCCGAGTGGATCCACCTGGTCGACCTCGATGCCGCGTTCGGCAAGGGCTCCAACCGTGAGCTCCTCGCCGACGTCGTCACCCGGCTCGACGTCAAGGTCGAGTTGTCCGGGGGCATCCGCGACGATGCCTCGCTCGAGGCTGCGCTGGCCACCGGCTGCACCCGGGTCAACCTCGGCACCGCCGCTCTGGAGAACCCGGAGTGGTGCCGCAAGGTCGTCGGCCAGTACGGCGACCAGATCGCAGTCGGTCTCGACGTGCGTGGCACGACGCTCGCGGCACGCGGCTGGACGCAGGAGGGCGGCGACCTGTTCGAGGTGCTGGAGCGCCTTGAGCGCGACGGCTGCGCCCGTTACGTCCTGACCGACGTCACCAAGGACGGCACGCTCACCGGACCCAACCTGGACCTGCTGCGCCAGGTGTGCGAGATCACCGACAAGCCCGTCGTCGCCTCGGGCGGCGTGTCGAGCCTCGACGACCTCCGCGCGATCGCCTCCCTGAGCGGCGCCGGCGTCGAGGGCGCGATCGTCGGCAAGGCGCTCTACGCGGGCGCGTTCACGCTGCCCGAGGCCCTCACGGCGGTCGCTGAGGTCTGAGGTTTAGCTCAGCAGCCGCTGCGCATGAGCTCCGGCCGCTTGCCGTGCGTGACCTCGATGAACGAGACCTTCGAGGAGTCCTTGATCGTCGCCACAGTCGTGTCGCCGAACAGGAAGCCGATGTGGTCGTCACCAGCGGTGACGAATGCGCCGGCCTGGTCGAAGCCGGCCTCGGACACGGGAGACAGCTCGGGGTACGCCTCCTTGACGTCTGCGAGCGTGCTGCCGACACCGATCCCCTCCTCGGTCTTGGGCCCGCCCGCCGTGACACCCAGCGCCGCGACGCTGCCGTCCTCGCGGGTCAGCACGTCGACTCCGGTGAACTGCTTCTTCCATTGCAGCGCGAACGTACAGCCCTCGACACCCTTGACATCGGCGTCGAAGAGCCCTGTTGCGAGCGCCTCGTCCTTGGTGATGCCGGCCTTCACAGGTCCGATGGCTCCTGGCTTGACCACCAGGTCGCTCGCGCCGGCCGGCGGGGCGGGCGTCTCCTGGGTGGCCGTGGGTGTGGGGGTGGTCTGCTCGACCGTGAAGTCAGTGTCACCGTTCGTCGGCTCGCTGCCACAGGCAGATGTGAACAGGACGAGCACCGCGACGGTGCCGAGCATGCGTTTCATGGGGGGTCCTCCGACAGGCCAGGTTGTCTCGACCGTAGTGGCTACGGTCACCGGTTCGCGGGATTTCCCCGAGGGATGAGGCGTCCGTGCCGAGGGATAGGCTCATCCGGTGAGCCTCGCCGTACGCGTCATCCCCTGTCTGGACGTCGACAACGGCAGGGTCGTCAAGGGCGTCAACTTCGTCAACCTGCGCGATGCAGGCGATCCCGTCGAGATGGCCAAGGTCTACGACGCCGAGGGCGCCGACGAGCTCACGTTCCTCGACATCACGGCGTCGTCCGACAGCCGCGAGACGACGTTCGACGTCGTCGGCCGCACCGCCGACCAGGTCTTCATCCCTCTGACGGTCGGCGGCGGCGTCCGTACGCCCGAGGATGTCGACCGGCTCCTGCGCGCCGGAGCGGACAAGGTCGGCATCAACACCGCCGCGATCGCCCGGCCCGAGGTCATCGCCGAGATCGCCCACCGATTCGGCAACCAGGTCCTGGTCCTGAGCGTCGACGCGCGGCGCAGCAGCGAGCAGCCGAGCGGCTTCGAGGTGACCACGCACGGCGGCCGTACGTCTGCCGGCCTCGACGCCGTCGAGTGGGCGCGCACCGCCACCGAGCTGGGTGCCGGAGAGATCCTGCTCAACTCGATGGACGCCGACGGCACCAAGGACGGCTTCGACCTGGAAATGATTCGGGCGGTCCGTGGCGTTACACAAGTGCCACTCATCGCGAGTGGCGGCGCCGGCCGGCTCGAGCACTTCCCAGCGGCCATCGAGGCCGGCGCCGACGCAGTGCTCGCCGCGAGCGTGTTCCACTTCGGCGACTTGACCATCGGACAGGTGAAAGAGACGTTGCGAGCAGCAGGACACAGTGTCCGATAGGACGGCGGCCGAGCCCACCTCGGCAGCGCCACCCGATCCGGACGAGCGTGACCTCGGGACGACCGACCACACCCATGTGACCGGCCGCGGGTTCGCCCTGCTCGGCCAGGGCATCCGTGAGCAGCGCTTCCTGTTCTCCCTCTCGGTGATCGGCAGCGTCCTCTACGGCGCCATGACCGTCGCCGATGCGTGGGTCCTCGGCTGGGCCACGGACCACGTGATCCGTCCGTCGTTCGCCCGGGGCGAGATCGCCAAGGGCGCGCTGGCCGGTGCGATCGCCCTGTTTCTGGCCGTGGCGATCCTGCGCGGTCTCGGCGTCATCGGCCGCCGGCTGATCGGCGGCGTCGTCTTCTACCGCCTGATCGCCGACTACCGCCGCCGGGTGACCCGCAAGTACCTCTCCCTGCCGATGGCGTGGCACCACCGTCATCCCACAGGACAGCTGCTCTCCAACGCCAATGCCGACGTCGAGGCGACCTGGTCGGTCTTCATGCCGTTGCCGATGGCCGTGGGTGTCATCGCGATGCTGGTCGCCGCGATCGTCGCGATGCTGGCTGCCGACGTCGTGCTGACGATCGTCGGGCTCATCGTCTTCCCGGCGTTGTTCGCCATCAACGTGTTCTATCAGCGCTGGTTGTCGCCCAAGGTGTCGTACGCCCAGTCGTTGCGCGGTGACGTGAGCTCGGTCGCGCACGAGTCGTTCGACGGTGCGCTGGTCGTCAAGTCCCTCGGCCGTGAAGCCGACGAGACCGAGCGATTCACCAAGGTCACCCACGAGCTGCGCGATGCCAACATCGCCGTGGGTCGCATCCGCAGCATGTTCGACCCGCTGCTCGAAGCCCTGCCCAACCTCGGCATCCTCCTCGTGATCGTGCTCGGCGTCGGGCGAGTGGCCAGCGGTGCGGCCGACCCCGGAGACGTCGTCCAGGTGGCCTACCTCTTCACGGTCGTCGCCTTCCCCGTACGAGCGATCGGCTGGGTCCTCGGTGAGCTGCCGCGCAGCGTCGTCGGTTGGGAGCGGGTGTCGTCCGTGCTGGATGCCGAGGGTTCGATGGCCTACGGCTCGCGAGCGCTGCCCGGCGGCGGACCCGTGGCGCTGGACATCGACGGCCTGACGTTCGGCTACGCCGACGGCGACCGGGACGTCCTGCGGGGCATCGACGTCGAGGTCGAGCCCGGCAAGGTCGTGGCGGTCGTGGGCGCGACCGGCAGCGGCAAGAGCACGCTGACGTCGTTGCTGACCCGCCTCGTCGACCCGCAGCACGGCGCGATCCGCGTCGACGGGCACGACATTCGCGAGCTCAGCCATGCCGAGCTCGCCAAGGCGATCGCAGTCGTCCCGCAGGCCACGTTCCTGTTCGACGACAGCGTCCGCGAGAACGTCACCCTCGGCGGCGACTTCTCCGACGAGGACGTCTGGGCCGCTCTGCGTACGGTCCAGGCCGACGGGTTCGTCGCACGTCTCCCCGCCGGTCTCGACGCCGAGCTCGGCGAGCGCGGCACGACGTTGTCCGGCGGCCAGCGGCAGCGTCTGTCGCTGGCGCGGGCACTCGTACGTCGGCCACGCCTGCTGGTGATGGACGACGCCACGAGCGCCGTCGACCCCGAGGTCGAGCAGCGCATCCTCAAGGCGTTGGCGGCACACACGGCCGACGACGACGGGCCAACCGTGCTCGTGGTTGCCTACCGCAAGGCCACGATCGCGCTCGCCGACGAGGTGGTGTTCCTCGAGGACGGCGTCATCGCCGATCGGGGCAGCCACGACGAGCTGGTGGCCCGCTCGGCCGACTACCGCAACCTCGTCAACGCCTACGACCACGCCCGGGGGGTGGAGTCATGAGCGAGCGCCAGGCCGAAGAAGGCCGGCTGACCGGGATCGCGATCCTGCGTCGCGGTCTCGCCCTGTCGCCGGCGATCAAGGAGGGCCTCGGCCTCACGTTGCTGCTGGCGATCCTCAGCACGATCGGCGGCTCGGTCATCCCGATCGTCATCAAGCAGACGGTCGACTCCGGTCTCGGCAAGGGCAACGGCACCGAGCTGAGCGATGTCGCCGGCTACCTGCTCGCCGCGCTCGGCATCATCGTCGTCTCAGGTCTGCTGGCCTACTGGATGCGCGTACGCCTGTTCGTCGCGAGCGAGCGCGGCCTGGCCCAGCTGCGCGTCGACGCGTTCCGTCACGTCCACGACCTGTCGATGCTGACCCAGAACGCCGAGCGGCGCGGTGTCCTGGTCTCGCGGGTCACGTCCGACATCGACCAGGTGTCCCAGTTCCTGCAGTTCACCGGCATCATGATGGTCGTCAGCCTCGGCCAGATCGTCGTGGCCACCGCGATCATGGCGTGGTTCTCGTGGCAGCTGACGATCGTCGTCTGGGTGTGCTTCCTCCCGCTGGCGATCAGCCTCAAGTACTTCGCCGAGCGGCTCAGCCGCGCCTACGACATCGTGCGTGGCACCGTGGGCGAGATGCTGGCGGTCATCGCCGAGCCGGTGGTCGGCGCCTCGGTCGTGCGCGCCTACGCGATCGAGCGTCGCACGCAGCAACGGGTCGATGCCGGCATCGGCCGCAACCTCGACGCCAACGTCCGGGCCCAGAAGCTCGTCGCCGTCACGTTCGCCTCCGCGGGCGTCGCGGGTGGGCTCGCCAACGCGGCGGTCATCGCGTTCGGTGTGGCGATCGGGCTGTCCGGCCAGCTGTCGATGGGCACCGTGATCGCGTTCGCGTTCCTCGTCGGCCTGTTCGTCGGGCCGGTCCAGATGGCCACGCAGGTTCTCACCGACGCCCAGAACGCGATCGCGTCGTGGCGGCGCGTGATCGAGCTGCTCGACACTCCCGCCGATGTGGTCGACCCCGGCGCGGCCGGCACGACACTGCCCGGTGGTGTGCTCGGCGCGCGGTTCGAGGGCGTGACCTTCGCCTATCCCGGCGGCCCCGACGTGCTCAAGGACATCGACGTCGAGATCGCGCCGCGCCAGCGGGTCGCGATCGTCGGCGAGACCGGGTCCGGCAAGACGACGTTCGCCAAGCTGCTGACCCGGCTCATGGACCCGACTGTCGGCGTGGTGCGGCTGGGGGAGACCGACATCAGTCGGGTGTCCTTCGACGACCTTCGCCGGCACGTCCTCATGGTGCCCCAAGAGGGCTTCCTGTTCGACGCGACGCTGCGCGACAACCTGCTCTACGGCAAGAAGGACGCGACCGAGACCGAGCTCCTCGAGGTCTTCGACCGCCTGGGGCTGTCCGACTGGTACGCCTCGCTGCCACGCGGGCTCGACTCGCAGGTCGGCCAGCGTGGTGAGTCGCTGTCGGCGGGGGAGCGGCAGCTCGTCGCCCTCGTACGCTCGGCGCTCGCCGACCCGGAGTTCATCGTGCTCGACGAGGCGACCAGCGCGGTCGACCCCCAGACGGAGCTCCGGGCGACTCGTGCCCTCGACCGGCTCCTCGACGGTCGCTCCAGCGTGACGATCGCGCACCGGCTGTCGACCGCCGAGAACGCCGACCGGGTCCTGGTGTTCGATGCCGGCCGGCTCGTCGAGGACGGGACCCACGCCGAGCTGGTCGGGCTCGGTGGCGTCTACGCCCGGCTGCACGCGAGCTGGGTCGCCCAGGCATCGCTCTCGACGCACCAGCCGGCCGTCGACCCCGTGTGAGGCGGCCTGAGACACTGGTGGGCGTGAGCTCCCTCGACCCCGCCATCGCCGAGCGCCTCAAGCGCGACGCGCAAGGCCTCGTGACCGCCGTGATCCAGGACGCCGAGAGCCGCGACGTGCTCATGGTCGGCTGGATGGATGACGAGGCGCTCCATCGCACCCTGACGACCGGACGCGGAACGTTCTGGAGCCGGAGCCGGCAGACCTACTGGGTCAAGGGGGAGACCTCCGGCAACACCCAGGCCGTGCGCGAGGTCCGGCTCGACTGTGACGGCGACACGCTGCTGGTGCTGGTCGATCAGACCGGGCCGGCGTGCCACACGGGTGCGCGCACGTGCTTCGACGCGGACCGGCTGCTGTGAATTCGCGCCGTCTCTACGCGCCCGTCGTGCTCGGCACGCTCGCGGCTGGCGGACTGGCGTTCTTCGCCGCGTCCCGCACCTGGGCACACGTCAAGATCGCGACCGACGGGCTGCCGTCGGACTCCGTCGACGTGACCGGGTCCGACGCCCAGCCACTGGTCTCGGCACTGGCGCTGGTCGTTGTCGCAGCGGCGCTGGCGGTCCTGGCCTCCTCGCCCCGCGTACGTCGTGTGGTCGGCGGGTTCACGGTCCTGGTCGCGCTCACCGCAGCGGTCGTCGTGCTCCTTGGCGGCTCGTCGCTCGACCATGCGGTCGATCATGCCGTCAAGGAGTCGCCTGCCTACACGGGCACGGGCGACCACGACTTCACGACGTCGGCCTGGAAATGGGTCGCGGCGGTTGCGTTCCTCCTGGCCGCTTCGTTGGGCGGGATCACCGCTCGCCTCGGAGCGGTGTGGCCCACCATGAGCAGCCGCTACGACGCCCCCGCCGCACGCCCCGCGGTCACCGCTCCGCAGTCCGACGCCGAGATGTGGAAGGCGTTGGACGAGGGTCGCGATCCCACCCAGTAGTCTGAGCGCAGATCACGACCACGAGGAGAAACCACCCATGCACGGATCATCGCCCGCCGCCTGGACCGCCGTCCTGCTGTGCCTCGCCGGCATCACGATCGGTGGCGTCGCGCTGATTCCCGACCCGCACTGGACCTGGTTCATCGTCGGCTGCGTCGTGACGCTCGCCTCGGGCCTGGTCGGCAAGTTCATGGCCGCCGCGGGACTCGGCGTCGACCGCGCCGAACACGCCGAGCACTGAGGCGTACGCGATGAGCAACGAGCCGCCGGCGTACCCGCCTTACCCCGGACCCGAAGGGGCCCAGCCCGGCCAGCAGTCGCCTCCGCCTCCCGGATACGGTCAGGCGCCGCCTCCGGGATACGGCCAGCCCCCGTCGTACGCGTACGGGCAGGTCCCGCCGGCCTACGGCGCAGGTTTCCCGACCGGGCCCGCGCCGTTCCTTGCCAGCTGGTGGTCCCGTGTGGGCGCCTACCTGCTCGACGGGCTGATCCTGCTCGGCGTGATCCTCGTTCCGCTGGTGATCGGCCTTGTTCTCACGTTCAAGGACTCCGAGATCGATCCTGTGACGGACGAGATCTCCAACGTGGGCGGCGCAGGAATCCTCGTGCTGGTCCTCACGGCACTGCTCTACCTTGCGTTCGACATCTGGAATCGCGTGTTCCGGCAGGGGACCATGGGCCAGAGCCTCGGCAAGAAGGTCGTCGGCATCCAGGTCGTGCGGGCCGCGCACGGGGATCCCATCGGAGTCGGGGCAGGATTCGGCCGCTGGGGGATCACCTTGGTGATGGGCTTCGTGCCGTTTGTCAGCTTCATCATCGTCCTGCTCGACTACCTGTGGCCGTTGTGGGACGACAAGAACCAGTCGCTGCACGACAAGGTCGTCAGCTCGATCGTCATCCGGACCAGCTGATGCTCGTCCGACGCACGCCGACCAGGGACATGACATGAGCGATCAACCGCAGTACCCGAGCTATCCGGGATCTGACGACCCTGAGGGCCAGCAGCCGCCTCCGCCTCCGGGCCAGCAGCCGACTCCTCCCGGGTACGGGCAGGCGCCCCCGGCATATGGGCAGCAGCAGCCGCCGCCACCGCCGGGATATGGGCAGCAGCCCTATGGACAGCCCGCCTACGGTCAACCCGCCTACGGTCAACCCGCCTATGGTCAGCCCGCCTACGGTCAACAGCCCTATGGCTACGGCTACGCCCCGGCGCCGCGGACCAACCAGAAGGCACTGTGGGGGATGATCCTCGGGATCGTCTCGATCGTGTTCTGCTACCTCGGCCTGATCATCGGCCCGGCGGGCATCATCTTGTCGGTCCTGGGCCGCAAGGACATCAAGCGGAGCAACGGCGCCGAGACGGGTGAGGGCATGGCGACGGCCGGCTTGATCACCGGCGTCGTCGGCACCTTGGTCCAGGCGTCGATCATCACCTTGCTCGTCCTGTCCGAGGTCTACAACTGGTGACGCTCACGCCGAGAGCCGAGGTCGGGCGCCGCGTGGTGGCGTCTGGTCTTCGCGCTCCGGCACTGCTCGGCGCGGCCGGTCTCGGCGCCGCCGTCCTCCTGCACCTCCGCGACCCGCACGACTCGGGGTCCTACGGCTACTGCCCGTTCCTGACCCTCACCGGCAAGCCGTGCCCGGGGTGCGGCAGCCTGCGGGCCGTCAACGACCTGACGCGTGGCGACGTGGTCGGCGCCCTGAGCAGCAATCTGCTCGCGGTGGTGCTGGTGGGCGCCTTGGCTGCGGCATGGGTTCTCTGGGTCGTACGCCGTGTGCGGGGCAAGGTCGACTCGATGATCACCCTCACCCTGCCGGCGGGGCTCGCCCTGATCGCTGTCATTCTCGCGTTCGGGGTCGTTCGCAACACCCCCTGGGGATCCTGGCTCGCTCCCTGAGCACGGCCCGCCAGGATCCCGCGGCCGGGATCAGACCTGGGGGAGGTCCAGCACGCCCGTCGCGAACAGGATGATCCACAGGACCGAGAGCGCAGTGCCGACGATGCCGAGCACGAGTCCCGCGGTGCCCATGCCGGCGCCCTTCTGGGTGCCTTGGGAAGCCGCGACCTGACGACGACCCGGGATCGCGAGCCCGATGGCGACCGGCCCGAAGATCACCCCGCACGCGCCGATCAGACCCAGCACGGCGGCCAGGATGCCGACGATCATCGACCAGAGCGCCAGCTGGTTCTGTCGTGGCGGTTGTCCGTAGTTGCCGTAGCCGCCTGGTGCTGGCGGCTGGCTCCCGGGCGGCGGAGGGTACGAACCCTCAGGCGGCGGTGGGGTGGAGCCGTAGCTCGGCAGGCCGGTGGTGGACGGGTTGGGTTCGCCCGGGTGGGCGGGTGGCTCGTTCGTCATCCCGCGAGCATAGGGGCGTGACGCGGCGGTGCAAGTCTGCCGGGACTCAATCCCTGAAGTACGGCGACATCAGCCACGTGAGGATCACGAACGCGATCGTCGTGACCCCGATCGTGAGCCCGATGACCGCGGTCATGTCGCCGCCCTCCGTGCCCTTCGAGTCCCGGATCTCCCGGCGAGCGAACACGCCACACGTCACCGACGGCACGGCGACGGCGAACGCGAGGAACGGGTAGATGAACAGGCACGGGAACGCCACCGCACCGAAGACCACGCTGTAGACCGCCTTGGGATTGGTGGGAACGCCGGTCCCTTCGCCGCTCACGTCACTCGTCCGTCACAGTGCAACCGGCTGGCCCTGGATGCGGCGCGAACCGTGGGCCGCGGGGTCGTTGCTGGGCGGATTGTCCTCGCCCGGGTACGGCGGCGGCTCGTTCGTCGTCATGCCGAGAGCATAGTGACACGACGACTCCGGGGAACCCCTGCGAGACACGAGCCGCGCCGGGGATACTCTTGAGAAGTCCACTGCGAGTGAGGAGGAGGGGTTCCGTGTCCGTACTCGACGAGATCCTGGCCGGCGCCGCCGAAGACCTCCGCGAGCGCATGCACCAGACCTCCCTCGACGATCTTAAGGCGCAGGCCGCTCGTCAGAAGGAAGCACTCGACCCGATGCCGGCGTTCCGCGGCGACGGCGTCTCGGTGATCGCCGAGGTCAAGCGAGCCAGCCCCAGCAAGGGTGAGCTCGCCGCGATCAAGGACCCCGCCGCACTGGCTGCCGACTACGCCGCCGGTGGCGCCGCCGCGATCAGCGTGCTCACCGAGCAGCGGCGGTTCGGCGGCACGCTCGACGACCTGCGGACCGTACGCGCCAACGTCGACGTCCCGGTGCTCCGCAAGGACTTCATCACGACCTCCTACCAGCTGTGGGAGGCTCGGGCAGCGGGCGCCGACATGGCGTTGCTGATCGTCGCAGCCCTCGAGCAGATCGCGCTGGAGAGCCTCATCGAGCGAGCCCGGTCGATCGGGCTCACGCCACTCGTCGAGGTCCATGACGAGGACGAGGTCGATCGCGCGGTGGACGCCGGCGCCGACCTGATCGGCGTGAACGCGCGCAACCTCAAGACCCTCGAGATCGACCGCGGCACGTTCGAGCGGCTGTCCCCGCGCATCCCCGACGGCGTCGTCAAGGTCGCCGAGTCCGGCGTACGCGGTCCGCACGACGTCATCGAGTACGCCAAGTTCGGCGCTCACGTGGTCCTGGTCGGCGAGACCCTCGTACGCGGTGACGATCCCCGCGCGAGCGTGGCGGACCTCGTCGCAGCGGGCGCTCACCCCGCCCTGCAGCACCGCTGGTAGAGGCGTCATCGTTCCGACGGTGACGCGCCTTCGCCCTGCCGCTTCCACCATCAAGAGGACCCATGTACGCGCAACCTGACCCGACCGGGCACTTCGGACGCTTCGGCGGCCGCTTCATGCCCGAAGCACTCATCGCCCCGCTCGACGAGCTCGACAAGGCGTGGACCGACGCCAAGGCCGACCCGGCTTTCATGGCCGAGCTCGACCGCATGCTGCGCGAGTACGCCAACGTCCCGAGCCCGCTCTACGAGGCGCACCGCTTCTCGGAGGCCGCCGGCGCCCGCATCCTGCTCAAGCGCGAGGACCTCAACCACACCGGTGCCCACAAGATCCGCAACGTGATCGGCCAGGCGCTGCTCGCCAAGCGGATCGGCAAGCCGCGGGCCATCGCCGAGACCGGCGCAGGGCAGCACGGTGTGGCATCGGCGACGGCGTGCGCCTATCTCGACCTCGAGTGCGTCGTCTACATGGGCGAGCTCGACACGCAACGCCAGGCGCTCAACGTCGCACGCATGAAGATGCTCGGCGCCGAGGTCGTGCCCGTCACGACCGGCAGCCGTACGTTGAAGGACGCGATCAACGAAGCCCTGCGCGACTGGGTCGCGAGCGTCGACACCACGTCCTACCTGTTCGGCACCGCTGCCGGTCCGCACCCGTTCCCGAGCATGGTGCGCGACCTGACGCGCGGCATCGGCGACGAGGCGCGCGCCCAGGTCCTCGAGCTCACCGGGACGTTGCCCGACGCCGCTGTGGCGTGCGTGGGCGGCGGCTCCAACGCGATCGGCCTGTTCACGGCGTTCATCGACGACGCCGACGTCAAGCTCGTCGGCATCGAGGCCGGAGGTGACGGTGTCGAGACCGGACGGCACGCGGCGACGATCACCGGCGGCGACGTCGGCGTGCTGCACGGCGCGCGGTCGTTCCTGCTGCAGGACGAGGACGGCCAGACGATCGAGTCGCACTCGATCTCCGCAGGACTCGACTATCCCGGTGTCGGCCCCGAGCACTCGTTCCTCGCCGACACGGGCCGTGCGTCGTACGTACCCGCAACCGATGCGGCCGCGATGTCGGCGTTCGACCTGCTCTGCAAGACCGAGGGCATCATCCCGGCGATCGAGTCGGCGCATGCGCTGGCCGGTGCCCTGGAGCTGGCCAAGGAGTTGGGCCCCGACTCGACCATTCTGGTGAACCTGTCCGGCCGCGGCGACAAGGACGTGCACACCGCGGCGGAGTACTTCGGGCTGATCGACGAGCCGGTCGTCCTCGAGCAGGGGGTCGAGGAATGAGTGCGATCGACGAGCTCTTCGTCAGGACCCGAGCGGCGAATCGTGCGGCTCTCGTCGGCTACCTGCCGGCCGGATTCCCGTCCAAGGAGCTGTCGGTCAAGGCCATCGAGGCGATGGTCGACGGCGGTGTCGACCTCGTCGAGGTCGGCCTGCCCTACAGCGATCCCGTGATGGACGGCCCGACGATCCAGGCCGCGGCCGACCAGGCGCTCCGAGCCGGCACGCGTACGACCGACGTCATCGACGTCGTACGCGCCAGCGCCGCCACGGGTGCGCCGACGGTCGTCATGACCTACTGGAACCCGGTCGAGCGCTTCGGTGTCAACCGGTTCGCCGAGGCACTCGCGGACGCCGGGGGAGCGGGCCTCATCACGCCGGACCTGATCCCCGACGAGGCCGGCGAGTGGGTCGCCGCGTCGGAGCAGTACGGCCTCGACCGCATCTTCCTGGTCGCCCCGTCCTCGACCGACGCACGTCTCGCCATGACGGCGGAGGCGGCGAGCGGATTCGTCTACGCCACTGCGGTCATGGGCGTCACCGGCGCCCGCGAGCAGACCAGCGCGCTCGGGCCCGAGCTCGTGGCGCGACTGCGCAAGGTGACCGACAAGCCGGTCGGTGTGGGCCTCGGGGTCAGCAACGGCGACCAGGCCCGCGAGGTCGCCGCGTTCGCCGATGCGGTCATCGTGGGGTCCGCCCTCGTACGCTGTCTGCTGGATGCCGAGGACGAGTCCGCCGGGCTCGAGGCTATCCGCCGGTTGGCCCAGGACCTGCGCGCCGGCGTCGAGAGGACCTAGATCACGTGAGCGTCGCGTCATTCATCCCCAGCCCGTCGCACGGCGTCTGGGACATCGGGCCGATCCCCCTGCGGGCGTACGCCTTCGGCATCATCATCGGCGCCATCGTCGCGATCATGATCGGCGAGCGCCGGTTCCAGGCGCGCGGCGGCCGGCAGGGTGTGATCGGCGACGTTGCCATCTGGGCGATCCCGTTCGGCATCGTCGGCGCCCGGATCTACCACGTGGCCACTGACCCGGAGCTCTACTTCAGCGACGGCAAGCACCCGCTCAACGCATTCAAGATCTGGGAGGGCGGCCTCGGGATCTGGGGCGCCATCGCGGGTGGTGCACTCGGTGCCTACATCGGCTGCCGTCGCTACGGGGTGTCGTTCTCCTCGGTGGCCGACGCCCTGGCGCCCGGCCTGCTGGTCGCGCAGGCGATCGGCCGCATCGGCAACTACTTCAACCAGGAGCTGTTCGGCAAGCCGACGACCAAGCCGTGGGGGCTCGAGATCGCGGTCGACAAGCGCCCTGACGGCTACACGCAGTTCGCGACGTTCCACCCCACGTTCCTCTACGAGCTGCTGTGGAACCTCGCCGCGGCGGCCCTGATCATCGCGATCGACCGCAAGCTCAAGCTCACCGGCGGCCGTGCGTTCGCGCTCTACGCGATGCTCTACACGTCCGGTCGCGTCTGGATCGAGGCGCTGCGCATCGACGAGGCCAACCACATCGGCCCTTTCCGCCTCAACGTGTGGACGTCGATCATCGTGTTCGCGGTCGCGGCGACCTACTTCGTCGTCACCCGCAACCGTGCCCGGCCAGATGAGCCGGTCACCGACGCCGCGGAGACCGCCGACGAGTCGACCGACACCGAAGAAGCCCGCTGACGTCAGGAAAGCCTGACCTTCGGTGACGGCGGCGCATGGTCGGACGTACGTTTTCACCATGACCGAAGCAGTCGAGAGCGTCGAACCCCTGCCTGATCCTGCGCACGTCGAGCACGAGCACCCCGATGTCACCGGCGGCTGGCTGCGGCCGGCCGTGTTCGGGGCGATGGACGGGCTGGTGTCCAACTTCGCCCTGATCATGGGCGTCGTCGGCGGCAGCAGCGCCAACGACACCAAGCCGATCGTCCTCGCGGGACTGGCCGGCCTCGCCGCGGGCTCGTTCTCGATGGCGGCGGGGGAGTACACCTCGGTCGCGAGCCAGAGCGAGTTCGCGCTGGCGCAGGTCGAGATCGAGCGCGACGAGATCCTCAACAACGAGACCGCCGAGGAGGCCGAGCTCGCGGTGATGTTCGTCGAGAAGGGTGTCGACGAGGACGTCGCCCGCGAGATGGCGGCGCAGATCCACCGCAACCCGGAGAACGCCGTCAAGGTGCACGCGCGCGAGGAGTTCGGCGTCGACGTCGACGACCTGGCGTCGCCGATGCTGGCGGCGGTGTCGTCGTTCTTCGCGTTCGCGCTCGGCGCGGTCATCCCGGTGTTCCCCTACCTGCTCGGCATCGAGTCGCCGTGGCTCGCGATCGCGCTGTCGCTCGTGGCGCTGTTCGCGTGCGGTGCGGTCGTCACCCGGATCACGGCTCGTTCGTGGTGGTTCGGCGGGTTGCGGCAGCTCCTGCTGGGCGGCGCCGCGGCCGGGCTGACCTACCTGGTGGGCGACGCGGTGGGCAGCGCCATCGGCTGATGCGGCGCCCGACGGCGTAGCCGTGTAATCTTGTGATGCTGTCCGAGGCCAACGTCGTCCCCGGTACGAGAATTTTCGTGACCCTGATGACGTGAAGTGAGGCCCTCCATGCGCGCCCCCCTCTATTCGACTCAGCCGCCTGCCCAAGGTCTGTACGACCCGCAGAACGAGCACGACGCCTGCGGTGTCGCGTTCGTCGCCACGCTGACCGGTGTGCCGAGCCACGAGATCGTCCTCCAGGGCCTCACCGCCCTGCGCAACCTCGACCACCGCGGCGCCGTTGGCGGTGACCCCGACACCGGCGACGGCGCGGGCATCATGATCCAGGTTCCCGACGCGTTCCTGCGCGGGGTCAGCGGCGTCGAGCTGCCCGAGGCAGGTTCGTACGCCGCGGGCATGGCGTTCCTGCCGACCGACGAGGCAGACGCGGCCGAGGCGCGTCGCCGGGTCGAGGAGATCGCGACCGAGGAGGGCCTGACGGTCCTCGGCTGGCGCGAGGTCCCGGTCGAGCCCGAGGTCCTGGGCCACGGCATGTCGCGCGCGGCGATGCCGGCCTTCGTCCAGGTGTTCGTCACGGCGGCGGGCGAAGCGCAGAGCGGCATCGAGCTCGACCGCACGGCCTACTGCCTGCGCAAGCGCGCCGAGCACGAGCTCGCGGTCTACTTCCCGTCGCTGTCGAGTCGCACGCTCGTCTACAAGGGCATGCTGACGCCCGAGCAGCTCGAGGGCTTCTTCCCCGACCTCGCCGACCCGCGCATGGAGTCGGCCATGGCGATCGTGCACAGCCGCTTCTCGACCAACACGTTCCCCAGCTGGCCGCTGGCGCACCCGTTCCGCTTCATCGCGCACAACGGCGAGATCAACACCGCGCGCGGCAACCGCAACTGGATGCGTGCCCGCGAGGCTCTCCTCGAGAGCGACCTGATCCCCGGCGACATGAACCGGCTCTTCCCGGTCTGCGACCCGCTGGGCAGCGACACCGCATCGTTCGACGAGGTGCTCGAGCTGCTGCACCTTGGCGGCCGCAGCCTGCCGCACGCCGTCATGATGATGATCCCCGAGGCGTGGGAGAACGACGCCGACATGGACCCGGCCCGCCGGGCCTTCTATGAGTTCCACTCCTCCGTCATGGAGCCGTGGGACGGTCCCGCCGCGATCGCGTTCACCGACGGCAACCAGATCGGCGCGGTCCTCGACCGCAACGGCCTGCGCCCCGGCCGCTACTGGGTGACCGAGGACGGCCTCGTCGTGCTCGCGTCCGAGGCCGGTGTCCTCGACCTCGACCAGAAGACGATCACGCGCAAGGGCCGCCTCGAGCCGGGCAAGATGTTCCTGCTCGACCTCGACCAGCACCGCATCATCGAGGACCACGAGATCAAGAACACGCTGGCCTCGGAGCACCCGTACGACGAGTGGCTCTACTCCGGCCTCGTGCGCTTCGAGGACCTGCCCGACCTCGAGCACATCGTCCACACCCACGCTTCGGTGACCCGTCGTCAGCAGGTGTTCGGCTACACCGAGGAGGAGCTGCGGCTGCTCATCGCGCCGATCGCCCGCACCGGCGCCGAGGCGATCGGGTCGATGGGCACCGACACGCCCCTCGCCGCGATCTCGGACGGTCCTCGTCAGCTGTTCGACTACTTCTCGCAGCTGTTCGCCCAGGTCACCAACCCGCCGCTCGACGCGATCCGCGAAGAGGTCGTCACGTCCCTGGCCGGCACGATCGGGCCCGAGCGCAACCTGCTCGCGCCTAGCCCGGCGTCCTGCCGCATGCTGCAGCTGCCGTTCCCCGTGCTCGACAACGACGAGCTCGCCAAGATCCGGCACATGAACAAGGACGGCGACATGCCGGGCTTCTCGGTGCACGTGGTCCGTGGCCTGTACGACGTGCACGGCGGCGGCGCGGCGCTCAAGGCCAAGCTCGACGAGATCTGCGGCGAGGTGTCGCGCGCGATCGCCGACGGCGCGCGGATCATCGTGCTGTCCGACCGGCACTCCAACGCCGACCTCGCCCCGATCCCGTCGCTCCTGCTGACCGGTGCGGTGCACCACCACATGGTGCGCGAGAAGCTGCGGACACAGGCCGGTCTCATCATCGAGGCCGGCGACGTCCGCGAGGTGCACCACGTGGCGCTCCTCATCGGCTACGGCGCGACCGCGGTCAACCCCTACCTCGTGCTGGAGTCCGCCGAGGACCTCGCCCGCGAGAAGGTGTTCGTCGAGGGAGTCGAGCCCGGCAAGGCGCTGCGCAATGTCGCGTACGGACTCGGCAAGGGCGTGCTCAAGGTCATGAGCAAGATGGGCGTGTCCACGGTCGCGTCCTACACCGGCGCCCAGATCTTCGAGGCCGTCGGGCTCTCGAACGAGGTCATCGACGCCTACTTCACCGGCACGTCGTCCAAGCTCGGCGGCGTCGGCCTCGACGTGCTGGCCGAGGAGGTCAGGTCGCGCCACCTAAAGGCGTACCCGACCAGTGGCATCGCGGCCGCGCGTCGTCACCTCGAGACCGGCGGCGAGTACCAGTGGCGTCGCGGGGGACCGGAGCACCTGTTCGACCCCGAGACGGTGTTCCGCCTGCAGCACTCCACGCGCACGGGCAGCTACGAGATCTTCAAGCAGTACACGAGCCGGGTCGACGACCAGTCCGAGCGCCTCATGACGCTGCGCGGCCTGTTCGGCTTCAAGGAGGGTGAACGCCCGCCCGTGCCGATCGAGGAGGTCGAGCCGGTCTCGGAGATCGTCAAGCGCTTCTCGACCGGTGCGATGTCGTACGGCTCGATCAGCCAGGAGGCGCACGAGACCCTCGCGATCGCGATGAACCGCCTCGGCGGCAAGTCCAACACCGGCGAGGGCGGCGAGGACCCGGAGCGCCTGTACGACCCGGAGCGCCGCTCCGCGATCAAGCAGGTCGCGTCGGGCCGTTTCGGCGTCACGTCGGAGTACCTCACCAACAGCGACGACATCCAGATCAAGATGGCGCAGGGTGCCAAGCCGGGCGAGGGCGGCCAGCTGCCCGGACCCAAGGTCTATCCGTGGGTCGCGCGTACGCGTCATTCGACGCCGGGCGTCGGCCTCATCTCGCCGCCGCCGCACCACGACATCTACTCGATCGAGGACCTCAAGCAGCTCATCCACGACCTCAAGAACGCCAACCCGTCGGCACGCGTGCACGTCAAGCTCGTGTCGGAGATCGGCGTGGGCACGGTCGCCGCGGGCGTCTCCAAGGCCAAGGCCGATGTCGTCCTGATCTCCGGCCACGACGGCGGCACGGGCGCATCGCCGCTGACGTCGCTCAAGCACGCCGGCGGACCGTGGGAGCTCGGCCTCGCCGAGACCCAGCAGACCTTGCTGCTCAACGGGCTGCGCGACCGCATCGTCGTGCAGACCGACGGCCAGCTCAAGACCGGTCGAGACGTCGTCATCGCCGCACTGCTCGGCGCCGAGGAGTTCGGCTTCGCCACCGCACCGCTCGTCGTGAGCGGCTGCATCATGATGCGGGTCTGCCACCTCGACACCTGTCCGGTCGGCGTCGCCACCCAGAACAAGGCGCTGCGCGAGAAGTACGCCGGCAAGGCCGAGTACATCGTCAACTTCTTCCAGTTCATCGCCGAGGAGGTCCGCGAGATCCTGGCCCGTCTGGGCTTCCGCACGATCGAGGAGGCCGTGGGCCACGCCGAGGTCATCGACGCCCGCAGGGCCGTGGACCACTGGAAGGCCGACGGTCTCGACCTGACCCCGATCCTGTACGTCCCGGAGCTCCCTGAGGGTGCGGCCCGGCACAACACGACGGGCCAGGACCACAGCCTCGACAAGGCGCTCGACAACGAGCTCATCGCGCTCAGCGCCGATGCCCTCGAGCGCGGCGAGCCGGTGCGCGCGCAGGTCGACATCCGCAACGTCAACCGTACGGTCGGCACGATGCTCGGTCACGAGGTCACCAAGCGCTATCGCGGCGAGGGCCTCCCGGAGAACACGATCGACATCACGTTCCTCGGCTCGGCCGGGCAGTCGTTCGGCGCGTTCGTGCCCAAGGGCGTCACGCTGCGGCTCGAGGGCGACGGCAACGACTACGTCGGCAAGGGCCTGTCGGGCGGCCGCATCGTCGTCCGCCCGCCGCGCGAGGTGCAGTTCACCGCCGAGGCGCAGATCGTCGCCGGCAACGTGATCGGCTTCGGCGCGACCAGCGGCGAGATCTTCCTGCGCGGCAAGGTCGGCGAGCGGTTCTGCGTCCGCAACTCCGGCGTCAGCGCCGTCGTCGAGGGCGTGGGCGACCACGCCTGTGAGTACATGACGGGCGGCCGGGTCGTGATCCTCGGTCCGACGGGTCGCAACGTCGCTGCCGGCATGAGCGGCGGCTCGGCATACGTCCTGGACCTCGACGAGACCCGGGTCAACAAGGACATGGTAGAGCTGCGGGCCGTCGCGGGCGCTGCCGCCGAAGAGCTCAAGTCGCTCATCCACAAGCACCAGGAAGAGACCGGCTCGGTCGTCGCCGAGCAGCTGCTCGGCGACTGGGAGCAGTCACTCGCCCGCTTCACCGAGATCATGCCGGTCAACTACCGGCTGGTGCTCGAGGCGCGCGACGCTGCCGAGTCCGAAGGACTGTCCGAGGAAGACACGACCGCACGCATGATGGAGGTGGCCGCACGTGGCTGATCCCAGAGGATTCATCACGACTCCCCGCCAGGTGGCCGAACGGCGCCCTGTCGAGGAGCGCGTCAACGACTGGAACGAGGTCTACCCCGGTGGACCCGGCCGCGCCCTGCTGCCGATCATCACCGAGCAGGCCGGGCGCTGCATGGACTGCGGCATCCCGTTCTGCCATTCCGGCTGCCCGCTCGGCAACCTGATCCCGGAGTGGAACGACCTGGTCTGGCGTGAGGACTGGGACGAGGCGCTCGACCGCCTGCACGCGACCAACAACTTCCCGGAATTCACCGGGCGGCTGTGTCCGGCGCCGTGCGAGACCGCATGTGTCGTGGCGATCAACCGCGACGCCGTGACGATCAAGAACGTCGAGGTCTCGATCATCGACAAGGGCTGGGACGACCGGCAGGTCAAGCCCGAGCCGCCTGAGTGGCTCACCGGCAAGACCGTCGCCGTCGTCGGCTCCGGCCCGGCAGGCCTCGCCGCCGCGCAGCAGCTGACCCGCGCGGGGCACACCGTCGCGGTGTACGAGCGCGACGACAAGCCAGGCGGACTGCTCCGCTACGGCATCCCCGAGTTCAAGATGGAGAAGATCCAGGTCGATCGCCGCATCGACCAGATGCAGCGCGAGGGCACGGTCTTCCGCACGGGCGTGCAGGTCGGCGACACGCTGACCGGCCACCAGCTGCGGGACCGCTACGACGCCGTCGTGCTGGCGATCGGCTCGACCGTACGCCGTGACCTGCCGGTCCCGGGGCGCGAGCTCGCAGGCATCCACCAGGCCATGGAGTTCCTCCCGCAGGCCAACCGCGTCGCGCTCGGTGAAGAGGTCGAGAACCAGATCGTCGCGACCGACAAGGACGTCATCATCATCGGCGGTGGCGACACCGGTGCCGACTGCCTCGGCACGTCCGTGCGTCAGGGCGCCAGGTCGATCACACAGCTCGAGATCATGCCCAACCCGGGCACGGATCGTCCCGAGACGCAGCCGTGGCCGACCTACCCGATGATCTACCGCGTCTCCTCGGCCCACGAGGAGGCAGGGGAGCGGGTCTACTCGATCTCGACCAAGGAGTTCCTCGGCGAGGACGGTCACGTCAGCGGCCTGCGGCTCGTCGAGGTGGAGATGGTCGGCGGGAAGTTCGAGGAGGTCGAGGGCTCCGAGCGCATCGTGCCGGCGCAGCTCGTGCTGTTCGCGATGGGCTTCACCGGTCCTGAGCAGGAGGGACTCGTCGACCAGCTGGGCGTCGAGCTCGACGAGCGGGGCAACATCAAGCGCGACAAGTCGTACATGTCCAGCATCGACGGCGTGTTCGTCGCCGGCGACGCGGGCCGCGGCCAGTCGCTCATCGTGTGGGCCATCGCAGAGGGCCGTTCGGCCGCTGCGGGGGTCGACGCCTACCTGTCGGGATCGACCAACTTGCCGGCCCCGATTCCGCCGAATGCGCGCCCGTTGACGGTGTGACAACCGGTCTTTCGCCCTCCGACCTGAGCGAAACCTGATTTGTTGCGCCAAACCACTTAAGTGACTCGCCGGTAGGTGAACCACTGGATAGGCTCGTGCAAGTGAGAAGAGCGAAGATCGTCTGCACCCTCGGCCCGGCCGTCGGTAGCGCCCACAAGATCCTGCAGCTGACCGAGGCGGGGATGGATGTCGCCCGGCTCAACATGAGCCACGGCGAGCAGTCCGACCACGAGCAGAACTACGCCTGGGTTCGCGAGGCCGGTGACAAGGTCGGCAAGGCCATCGCCGTGCTGGCAGACCTCCAAGGGCCCAAGATCCGGCTGGGCCGCTTCGCCGACGGACCTGTCCAGCTCGAGGTGGGCGGCACGTTCACGATCACGACCGACGACATCCTCGGCGACGTGCACCGGTGCTCCACGACCTACAAGGGCCTGCCCGGCGACGTCTCGGTGGGCGACGAGATCCTGATCGACGACGGCCGCATGCGCCTGCGCGCGTCGGCCGTCACCGACACCGACGTCACCTGCACGGTCGAGACGAGTGGCCCGGTCAGCAACAACAAGGGCATCAACCTGCCGGGCGTGATGGTCAGCGTCCCCGCGATGAGCGAGAAGGACATCGACGACCTGCGGTTCGCGCTGCGTCTCGGCGTCGACTTCATCGCGCTGTCGTTCGTACGCTCCGCCGACGACTACTACGACGTCAAGAAGATCATGGTCGAAGAGGGCATCATGCGCCCCGTCATCGCCAAGATCGAGAAGCCGCAGGCGGTCGACAACCTCGACGGCATCATGGACGCGTTCGACGGCGTCATGGTCGCGCGTGGTGACCTCGGCGTGGAGCTGCCGCTCGAGGATGTCCCGATCGTCCAGAAGCTCATCGTCGAGAAGGCCCGCCGCAACGCCAAGCCGGTCATCGTGGCGACCCAGATGCTCGAGTCGATGATCTCGGCTCCGCGGCCGACGCGCGCCGAGGCGTCCGACGTCGCCAATGCGGTGCTCGACGGCGCCGACGCGGTGATGCTGTCGGGTGAGACGAGTGTGGGCGAGTACCCGATCCACACCGTCACCACGATGGCTCGCATCATCGAGTCCACCGAGGAGCACGGCCTGCCCCGCATGGCCGCGTTCACGTGGAAGGCCAAGACCAAGAGCGGCATCATCTGCCGCGCCGCCGCCGACGTCGCCGAGGCCGTCAGCGCCCGCTTCGTAGTCGCGTTCACGACCAGCGGTGACTCCGCCCGGCGCATGACGCGCTACCGCTCCAAGGTCCCGGTCATCGCGTTCACGCCCGACCCGCTCGTACGCTCGCAGCTGGCCCTGAGCTGGGGCATCGAGACGTTCCTCGTCCCCGAGGTCACGCACACCGATGAGATGGTGCTGCAGGTCGACAAGGCGCTGCTGGAGATCGGCCGCTGCGCCGACGGCCAGCAGGTCGTCATCGTCGCCGGGAGCCCTCCCGGCATCCCGGGGTCGACCAACGCGCTCCGCATCCACAACATGGGCGATGCGATCAACGGCGTCGTGCCGGCCTACCAGGACACCGCGGAGTAGCACTCCTCGCACGTGGCACCCCTCAGTCGAGTCTCGGCCGAGGGGTGTTCTCTGTTGGGCTCCTTGAGCTTGTCGAAAGGGCGCTTCGACGGGCTCAATGGGCGGCTACGTTGCGTTGTCGGCTCACGCGTGCCGGCAGGCCGACACGGCGGCCTTCGGCCGTTGCTTCCCGGCACGGGTGCGAAGCCGAGCGAAGCGAGTGGCTGAGCCACCCGTGCCGGGTGCGGGACTCGAACCCGCACGCCCTTGCGGACAATGGTTTTTGAGACCATCGCGTCTACCATTCCGCCAACCCGGCCAGCTGCAAAGTAACCTTCTCACGTGACTGCTCAAGGCCCTGAATCGGGACGGCCCGCACCGCGTGTCGTGATCGCCGAGGACGAGGCGCTGATCCGCCTCGACCTCGCCGAGATGCTCGCCGAGGAGGGCTACGTCGTCGTCGGCCAGGCCGGTGACGGCGAACACGCGATCGAGCTCGCGATGCAGCACCGGCCCGACCTCGTCGTGATGGACGTCAAGATGCCCAAGCTCGACGGCATCGCGGCCGCCTCGCAGATCGCCCAGGCGCGCATCGCTCCAGTCGTCATGCTGACCGCGTTCAGCCAGCGTGAGCTCGTCGAGCGCGCACGCGACTCCGGTGCCATGGCCTACCTCGTCAAGCCGTTCACCAAGTCCGACCTCGTTCCGGCGATCGAGATGGCGATGAGCCGTTTCGCCGAGATCCGGACGCTCGAGCACGAGGTCGGCGACCTCACCGACCAGCTCGCGACCCGCAAGGCGATCGAGCGTGCCAAAGGCCTTCTGCAGGAGGCCCTGAGCCTCAGCGAGCCTGAGGCATTCCGGTGGATCCAGCGCACCGCGATGGACCTCAGGCTCACGATGCAGCAGGTCGCGCAGGGGGTCATCGACCACGGTCCCGAGCTCGGCTCGTCGGTCGATCCGCAGGCCTGATCCGCCCGGGTTACAAATTGGCTACGTTACCGGCCGTAATTGGCTCGTTGACCCAATTGACCCATGAAAAGACTAAGTTCATGGGTACGTACACGCACCCTGGCATGTGCCATGGGCTTTCTACATATCCGGAGGATTGATGAAACGCAGTACCCAGACGATCCGCCTCGCGGCCGTCGTGGCCGCGAGCGCGCTTG
The DNA here is from genome assembly GCF_001425755.1 of Aeromicrobium sp. Root344. Classification (GTDB taxonomy): domain Bacteria; phylum Actinomycetota; class Actinomycetes; order Propionibacteriales; family Nocardioidaceae; genus Aeromicrobium. The sequence goes on from NZ_LMDH01000001.1 coordinate 3,150,866, forward strand.
TTCTCGCTGCATGTGGCGGCGGCAGCGACAGCGACGGCGACAAGCCCAAGGCTTCTGGCGCTCCCGCAGCCAAGGGCGACGGGGTCCTCACGGTCGGCACGCTCCTGCCGTCGACCGGTGACCTTGCGTTCCTCGGCCCCCCGGAGTTCGCTGGCGTCGACCTCGCGGTCAAGGACATCAACGACGCCGGTGGCGTGCTCGGCAAGCCTGTCGCGCAGTCCAAGGCAGACTCCGGCGACGGTACGCCGAAGATCGCGCCCGGCTCGGTCGACAAGCTCCTCGCGGCCAAGGCCGACGTCATCGTCGGTGCAGCCTCTTCGAGCGTCTCGCTGAGCGTCATCGACAAGATCGTCGGCGCTGGCGTCGTGGAGTTCTCCCCGGCCAACACGTCGACCGCCTTCGACACCTACGACGACAAGGGCCTCTACTTCCGTACGGCCCCGTCCGACGTGCTCCAGGGCAACGTGCTCGGCAACCTCGTCCTCAAGGACGGCGCCAAGAACGTCGCGATCATCGCGCGCCAGGAGGCGTACGGTGAGGCGCTCGCCGACAACGTCGAGAAGACCATCAAGGACCAGGGTGGAACGGTCGCCGCGAAGGTGCTCTACAGCGTCGACGCGACGTCCTACACGTCCGAGATCCAGAAGATCAAGGACGCCAAGCCCGACGCGATCGTCGTGATCTCGTTCAACGAGGCCACCAAGATCATCCCCGGTCTCGAGGCTGCTGGCATCGGGCCCAAGGACGTCAAGACGTACTTCGTGGACGGCAACACCGCCGACTACAGCAAGGACTTCCCCAAGGGAACCCTGAAGGGCGTCAAGTCGACCTACCCGGGCGCGCAGCTCAAGGACGACTTCAAGTCGCGCCTGCTGTCGATCAACCCGAAGCTCAAGGACTTCACCTACGGTCCTGAGTCCTACGACGCGACGGTCCTGACGGCTCTGGCTGCCACGGCCGCCAAGAGCGACGACGGTGTCGCCCTGTCGAAGAAGATCAAGGAAGTCTCCGAGGGCGGCGAGAAGTGCACCGCCTACGCCGACTGCCTGGCGTTGCTCAAGGACGGAAAGGACATCGACTATGACGGTGTCTCCGGCCCGGTCGACATGAACGACACCGGATCCCCGTCGAAGGCCACGATCGGCATCTTCCAGTACGGCGAGGACAACACCTACAAGAACCTCGAGTACGTCACCGGCGTCGTCGAGTAAGTAGGCACAGCACCACAGCACCACAGCACCACAGCACCACAGCACCACCAGCAGGGCCCCGGCTCCGGCCGGGGCCCTGCTGCGTCTCGCCCGCTGCGGCGGTTTACCAAGAGGTCAGGGCAAGCTGCCACTCCACAGGGCGCGCGCACCGTGAGATGTGGCGGCTTGCCATGGGGAGTGGGTCGTCCACAGGTCTGGCGGCGTCGCGGCAGGGTCCACAGCTGTCGACGTCCCGGTATGCCGGACGGCTGACAGCCGGTCTGATGAGCCGATGGATGACCGAATCAGGACCCAGGCGCTCACCCGCGGCTACGTGACGCGCGCGCAGATCATCGACGCCGGCTATCGCGATCGGGACATCAAGTCCGCGTTGCGCGCAGGGTTGCTCGTGCGGCTTCGCCACGGCATCTACGCGTACGCCGACGACGTGGCGCGTTTGACCGAGGTCGAGCGTCACAGACTCACCGCCTTCGCCGTCATCGACCGGCTCGGCGACGGGTTCGTCCTCAGCCATCAGTCGGCTTGTGCCGCTCACGGGATCGATCAGCACGCCTCGCCCGACCATGACGTGCACGTGACGCGCCTCGACGGACGTGCCGGGCGACGAGAGGCCGGCGTGGTTCATCACGTCGGCGACGTACCCAGTGACGACGTGATGCGTGTCGACGGCCGACCGGTGATGCGCCCGGAGCGGGCCGTGTTCGAAGCCGCCACGATCTGCACGACGGAGTCGGGCATGGTCGCAGCCAGCTCGGCGCTACACCTCGGCCATGTCACGGCGGAGGGCCTGGAGGACACCGTGGGTCGCCTGGCGCGCTGGCCGGGTGCGAGGCACGCGGCCCTGGCCGTGCGGCTGTCCGACGGCAGGTGCGAGTCTGTCGGGGAGTCTCGTTCGCTGTTCATGATGTGGCGCGGAGGCATCCCCAGGCCTGAGCAACAAGTCTTGATCCAAGGCCCGTTCGGCGTCATCGCTCGCGTCGACTTCGACTGGGACGCCTGGCGCCACACCGGTGAGTTCGACGGGCTGTTCAAGTACGGGCGCCTCAACGTGCACGAGCTCGATCCGGGACGGGTGCTCACCGACGAGAAGGCACGCGAGGACGGCGTCCGGGGGACTGGTCGAGGCATGTCGCGGTGGACCTGGTCGGAGCTGCCGATGCGCCAGACCGTCGAACGCCTGCGGCTCGACCTCGACCGGTCGCGCACCCTCTATTGCCGCGGGCGTACGTACATCAGTCTCGGCTGAACCCCGCACGGCAAACTGCCACTCCACCAGGCGCGTGCGCCGTGCGAAGTGGCAGTTTGCCCTGACCTCTTGGTAAACCGCGAGAGGGTCAGTGTGCCTTGGCGAGCGTGCCGAGGTAGAGCTCGATGACCTTGGGGTCGTTCATCAGGTCGCGGCCCGAGCCGGTGTGGGCGTTGCGGCCCTGGTCCAGGACGTAGGCCCGGTCGCAGATCTGCAGGCAGCGGCTGGCGTTCTGCTCGACCATGACGACCGAGACGCCCGCGCTGTTGATGCGCTTGGTCTGGACGAACACCTCGTCCTGCAGAGCGGGGGAGAGGCCGGCTGACGGCTCGTCGAGCAACAGCACCGACGGGGACATCATGAGCGCCCGGCCCATCGCGACCATCTGGCGCTCGCCGCCGGACAGCGAGCCGGCCCGCTGGTCCTTGCGCTCGAAGAGCCTCGGGAAGATGTCGGTGACGTAGCCGAAACGCTCCTTGAACTTCTTGGGGTCGAGGTACATCCCCATCTCGAGGTTCTCCGACACGGTCAGCGACGGGAAGACGTTGTTGGTCTGCGGCACGAACCCCACGCCCGACGCGACGAGCTGGTCAGCGCGCAGGTTGGTGATGTCCTTGCCGTTGAGCACGACCGTGCCTTCGTGGATCTTGACGAGGCCGAACATGGCCTTGAGCAGGGTCGACTTGCCGGCGCCGTTGGGACCGATGATGCCGACCAGCTCGCCGTCGTGGCAGTGCAGGCTCGCGTCGTTGAGGATGTTGACGCCGGGCAGGTAGCCGGCGATCAGGTTGTCGGCGCGCAGGATGGCGCCTTCGGGTGAGGCGTAGTCGTCGACCATCAGCTGTTCTCCTCGGCTTCTGCTTCCGCTTCGAGCTCGGCCTCGGCTGCGGCCAGGATCTCTTCCTCGGTCTCGTGGGTGAGCGCGGCGTCGTGGTGCGCGCCCAGATAGGCGTCGATGACCGCCTGGTTGGCCATGACGGTGTCCGGCGGACCCTCGGCGACGATCTTGCCCTGGGCCATCACGACGACCCAGTCGGAGATGTCGCGGACCATGTCCATGTCGTGCTCGACGAACAGGACGGTACGTCCCTCGTCACGCAGCGACTTCACGTGCCCGAGGAGCGACTGCTTGAGCGCAGGGTTCACGCCGGCCATGGGCTCGTCGAGCATGATGAGCTCGGGGTCGACCATCAACGCGCGGGCCATCTCGAGCAGCTTGCGCTGGCCGCCTGACAACGACCCGGCGAAGTCGTCCGCCTTGGCGTCGAGCTTGAACCGGGCGAGCAGGTCCATCGCCCGATCGGTGTTCTCCTTCTCCTGGGCGCTCCAGAGACCGCGGAACAGGCTCGGGAGGAACTTCTCGCCGCGCTGGCCGGTCGCTCCGAGGCGCATGTTCTCGATGACCTTGAGCCGCGAGAGCACCTTGGTGAGCTGGAACGTACGGACCATGCCCTTGCGTGCGACCTTGTAGGGCGGCACGCCGTGCAGGCTCTGGCCGTTGAACGTCCACTCGCCGCTGTCGGGTTCGTCGAACCCGGTGAGCAGGTTGAAGAACGTCGTCTTGCCGGCACCGTTGGGCCCGATCAACGCCGTGATCTTGCCGCGCTGGATCTCGAAGTGCTCGACATCGACAGCGGTGAGGCCGCCGAACTTCCGGGTCACCCCATCGGCCACGAGGATGGAATCGGACGTGGTGCTCTGGGTGTCGCTGGACGGCTGCGTGTCAGTGGGCATCGATCGCCAGCTCCCTTCTGTCTCCGAAGATCCCTTGTGGCCTGTAGATCATGATCAGCATCAGTATCAGTCCCAAGAAGATGAGTCGCATCAGGCTGGCCTGGTCGTCGGTCATGATCGACTCCGGGATGGTCGGGTTGGCGCCCGACGTCATCTTGTCGAAGAACAGGTCGAGACCGCTGATGAAGAACCAGAAGATCAGGGCACCGGCGACGGGGCCGAAGACCCGCGCGGCGCCACCGATCAGCAGCACGGTGTAGGTGAAGAACGTCGTGTCGGTCGCGAAGTCCGAGGGAGCGACGTTGCTGGTCGCCAGGCCCGACATGATGCCGGCCAGGGCGCCGATGACACCACCGAGCACGAGCGCCTGCATCTTGTAGGAGTAGACGTTCTTGCCGAGGCTGCGGACGGCGTCCTCGTCCTCACGGATGCTCTTGAGGACACGGCCCCAGGGACTCCGCATGAGGAGGTAGACGAAGCCGCACAGCAGGAGCGCCAGGGTCCAGCCGACGATCATGATGAAGAAGTCGTACGACCTGAAGTCGAGGCCCAGGAAGTGCACACCCCCTGACGGGATGAAGTTGAGCGACCGCATGCCGTCGACGAAGCCGTAGCGGCCGTCCTGGCCGCCGAACTCGTCGTTGAGCGCGGCCGAGCCGAGCACCTGACGGATCGCCTCTGCTGCCGCGATCGTCGCGATCGCGAGGTAGTCGGCTCGGAGCCGCAGCGTCGGCACACCCAGGACGAGGGCGAGGACGACCGCCATCAACAGGCCGACGATCAGGCTGGGGAACAGCGGCCAGCCCCAGGTCTGGATGAGTGAGCCGAGGGCGTAGCCACCGACCATCATGAATGCGGCTTGACCGAAGTTGAGCAGTCCGGTGTAGCCGAAGTGGATGTTGAGTCCGATGGCGGCGAGGCAGTAGATGATGGCGCTCGGGCCGATTCCCTGCTCGATCGCACCGGAGAGGACGCTTGACCATTCCATGGTTTTCTCCCTTCCTAACCGACGCGCTCTGCTCGACCGAGCAGACCTTGGGGACGGACCAACAGGATCAGCACGAGCACGACCAACGCGGTGACGTACTTGAGCTCGGACGGCAGGATGATCGACGACATCTCCACGAGAAGGCCGACGATGATGCTTCCTGCCATCGTGCCCCAGATGGTGCCGAGACCACCCAAGGTGACGGCGGCGAACACGAGCAGGAGGATCTTGTTGCCGACCTGGTAGTCGAAGCCGTTCGTCAGGCCCCACATGATGCCGGAGAGGCCGGCGAGCGCACCGCCGACGATCCAGATCGTCGTGATGACGCGGTCGACGTCGATGCCGGAGGACGCCGCGAGCGCGGGGTTGTCGGAGACGGCCCGCGTCGCCTTGCCGAGTCGCGTCCGCTGCACGGCGAGCGACACGGCCACGAGGACCACGACGCAGACCACGGCGATGTAGAACGCCTTGGGCGAGATGCCGATCGAGCCGATGTTCCACAGCTTGCCGGCCGGAACGCCGGTGTACTGGTGGTTGTCGGCCCCGAAGAAGTACTGGTAGATGTTCCGCAGGAAGATCGACAGGCCGATGCTGACGATCATCATCGCGATGAGGCCCGTGCCCCGGCCGCGCAGCGGTTTCCACAGCAGCCGGTCGTTGGCCAGGCCGAAGACGCCCGACAGGATCACCGCGAGCAGGGCAGCCGGGAAGAACGCCCAGCCCCATTGGTCCTGGAACAAGAACGCGGCCAGCGCACCGAACGTGATGAGCTCGCCGTGCGCGAAGTTGGTGAGGCCGGTGGTGCCGAACACGAGCGACAGACCGAGGGCTGCGAGAGCGAGCAACAGTCCGAGGAAGATGCCGTTGATCCCGCTCTGGCCGATCTCGGTCAGCTTGCCGACCGAGTTGTCGGTCGCCGGGCCGATCGCATAGCCGATGCGGATGTCGGAGTCGGTCTTGATCGTGATCTTGAGCGTGGTCTTCTTGGGATCTCGGAGCTCGGCGCCCTCCGGCAAGGTGTCCGTGTCGATCTTGACGGTGATCTTCTCACCGAGCAGGTCGATCGGGGCGCCGGGCAGCGCGATCGAGAACGCGCCGTCGGGACCACTGGTGCCCGACGCGATCTCGGCGCCGTCCTTCTCCACAGAGATCTTGACGCCAGGCACCGGTTTCGCCGGATCGGTGCGGGTGTCAGAAAGCTGTCCGTTGACGTCGATCGTTTCGTTGGTCGCCGCCTGGGCAGGCGACGTCAGGCCCAACAAGAGGACCCCCATCACGATCGAGAGCAGTGCCGCTGTTCGCAGTCGCACGCATGACTCCTGTCCGCTGATGCACGGGTTGGTTCAAATGTGATCCTCGGACTATAGCCACATGCGAGAGTCACGCACGTCACAACCGGGCCTCCCAGGTAACAGTTGAGTTTCGAGACGCCGTGTCAGTGCACGACGACGGCGATCTGGCACAGGAGCGGCGCGATCACGAGAGCGGGCAGGAGGTCGGCGACGTGGATCGACTTGAGCTCGAGCAGCCGGAACGCGACGCCGATCAGGATCAGCCCTCCGGTCGCCGTGAGTGCTTCGAGGTGTGCGTCAGGCAGGAATGACCCGAGCAGGGCGCCGAGCACCGTCAGGGAGCCCTGGATGACCGCGACCGACACCGCCGACGCCATGACCCCGATGCCGAAGGACGCCGCGAACGCCAGGGCGGCGAACCCGTCGAGCGACGCCTTGAGCAGCAGCTGGTCGGCGCCGTTGCCGAGTCCCTCGTTGATCGACCCGAGGATCGTCAGGGGCCCGATGCAGAAGACGAGCGAGCTGATGACGAAGCCTTCGATGAACCGTTGCCGACCCTCGGCGGCATCGCCGGGGGTGAGGCGGCCCTGCAGCCAGCCGCCGAAGTCCTCGAGGCGGTCCTCGAGCCGCAGCACCGAACCGATGATCCCGCCGAAGACGAGCGAGCCGAGGACGATCAGCGTCGCTGCGCCCCGGTCGACGGCGTGGACCAGGCCCGGTGAGCTGACGGCCATGGCGGCATCCGCGGCGATCAGGAGCGTGACGAGACCGAGCGCGGACGTGACGGTCGAACGTACGCGAAGACTCAGCCGGTGGCCGATCAGGAGACCCAGTCCCGAGCCCGCGACGACGGTCGCCACGTTGGTGGCTGTGCCGAACCCGACGAACATGTAAGGTCTCCTTCGACAATTGAGGTTTCAACCGGGTACGCCCGCAGCACCCCGCGCGTAGTGTGTCATTTCTACGCCTGCGACGGGTGCGCGGGAGTTCTGGACTCGAGACAAGGGACGTGCATGTCGGCTCGACCGCACATCGTGCTCCGCGACGCAGATCGCGAAGACGCGCATGCTCTCGTCACCCTTTGGGCCGAGTGCGCCGGTGCCAGCAAGGACGAGGGGTCCGAGGCCTTCACGCAGCAGGCGCTGTGGCGCGAGCCCGGCGTCGCCGAGGCCGCTGCGGCCCTCGAGCTCAACCTCGGGCACCACGACAAGCGCATCATCGTGGCTCTCGTCGACGGCGAGATCGTCGGCGCCACGGTCTGCACCGTCGGCACCCTGACCCCCATCAACCTGACGCGGGTCCTGATCATCACTGAGATCCAGGTGTCCCCGCGGTTCCGCCGCAAGTCGGTCGCGTCGACGTTGCTGTCGGCCGCGGCGAGCTACGGCGAGGAGCACAACTGCGAGATCGTCGTCGCCTCCGTGCCCGTGCACTCGCGTGAGCCCCACCGCTACCTGACCAAGATCGGGTTCAACCAGATCGCTGTGCTGCGGGCGATCCAGGCCAGCAAGCTGCGGTCACGCCTCACCATGAAGGCCACCAACTCGCGTGACACCGGCAAGCTGATCGCCGTACGCCGCACGCTTCGCCGGCGCACCGACGCCCGCGGTCACTCGCGCACCTGACCCGCTGACCGACCCCTCGCGGTTCGTCAGACCCGGCGACTAGAGTCGACCGGGTGGACCGCCTCCTGCTGATCGACGGCCATTCCGTCGCCTACCGTGCCTTCTTCGCCCTCCCCGTCGAGAACTTCTCGACCACGACGGGCCAGAGCACCAATGCGGTGTTCGGGTTCACGTCGATGCTGATCAACGTGCTGCGCGACGAGAAGCCGACGCACGTGGCGGTCGCGTTCGACGTCTCCCGCAAGACGTTCCGCCTCGAGCAGTACGCCGAGTACAAGGGCAACCGCTCCAAGTCGCCGCCGGAGTTCACCGGCCAGATCCCCTTGATCAAGGAGATCCTCGACGCGTTGCACATCACGACGTTCGAGAAGGAGGGCTTCGAGGCCGACGACATCATCGGCACGCTGACGACCCGCGCCGAATCCGCCGGCATGGACGTGCTGATCTGCACCGGTGACCGCGACGCGCTCCAGCTCGTCTCGGACAGGACGACGGTCCTCTACCCCCGCAAGGGTGTGTCCGACCTGGCTCGCATGACGCCGGCCGCGGTCGAGGAGAAGTACTCCGTCACCCCTGACCACTATCCCGACATCGCCGCCCTCGTCGGCGAGACCAGCGACAACCTGCCCGGAGTGCCCGGCGTCGGGCCCAAGACCGCAGCCAAGTGGATCAATCAGTACGGCACCCTCGAAGCGCTCGTCAACGACGTCGACAACGTGCCGGGCAAGGCCGGTGAGTCGCTGCGGGAGCACCTCGACAGCGTGCTGCGCAACCGCAGCATCAACGCGCTGATCCTTGACCTCGACCTGCCCGCTGGTCCCGCCGACCTCGCGTTCGACACCGTGTGGGACCGCGAGGCGATCCACACCGTGTTCGACGCTCTGGAGTTCAACGCGCTGCGCACCAGGCTGTTCGAGGCGTTCGGTGAGGTCGAGCCCCAGGCCGAGGAGGGCTTCGACCTCGAGGGCGTGACGCTGGCGCCGGGCGAGGTCCCGGCGTGGCTCGACACCCACTCCAAGTCCGGCGCCCGTCTCGGACTCCACGTGCAGGGCTCGTGGGGACGCGGCACCGGCGACGTCGTCGGACTCGCCATCGCCTCCGACGAGTCAGCGGCCTGGATCAACACCGACGACATCACTTCGGACGACGACGTCGCGATCGCGGCCTGGCTCGCCGATCCCGAGCGTCCCAAGGTGCTGCACGACGCCAAGGGGCCGTCGTTGGCGCTCGAGGCCAAGGGCTGGCCCCTCAGGGGGGTCGCTGCGGACACGGCGCTGTCCGCCTATGTCGTCCGGCCCGACCAACGGTCCTACGATCTCGGTGACCTGTCCCTGCGCTATCTCAAGCGCGAGCTGCGCGACGAGTCCGACAACTCCGGCCAGCTGACCCTCGACACCGACACGGTCGGCTTCGAGTCCGGCATGCTGCGGGCTCGCGCGACGCTCGACCTCGCGGCGGTCCTCGACGAGGAGGTGGAGCAGGCCAGCGGCACGGCGTTGATCCACGACGTCGAGCTGCCGCTCGTGGCGACGCTGGCTCGCATGGAGCGCACCGGCATCGCGATCGACGACGACCACCTGATCGAGCTCGAGTCCGAGTTCGCGGCACGCGCCCAGAACGCCGCCTCCGAGGCCTTCGCGGCGATCGGCGGCAAGGAGATCAACCTCGGCTCGCCCAAGCAGCTGCAGGTCGTGCTGTTCGACGAGCTCGGCATGCCCAAGACCAAGAAGACCAAGACCGGCTACACGACCGACGCCGAGGCGTTGCAGCAGCTCTACGTCAAGACCGAGCACCCGTTCCTGCAGCACCTGCTCGACCACCGGGACGTGACGCGACTGCGTCAGACGGTCGAAGGGCTTCGCAAGTCGATCTCCGACGACGGACGCATCCACACGACGTACGCCCAGACGATCGCGGCGACGGGGCGCCTCAGCTCCAACGACCCCAACCTGCAGAACATCCCGATCCGCACCGCGTCGGGCCGCCGCATCCGCGAGGCGTTTTGCGTCGGCGACGGATTCGACACCCTGGTCACGGCCGACTACAGCCAGATCGAGATGCGCATCATGGCGCACCTGTCCGAGGACGCCGACCTGATCGCGGCGTTCAACTCCGGCGAGGACTTCCACACCGTCATGGCGGCCAAGGTGTTCGCCAAGGAGCCCAGCGAGATCGACGGCGGGCTGCGGGCACGGATCAAGGCGATGAACTACGGCCTCGCCTACGGCCTGTCGTCCTACGGGCTCAGCCAGCAGCTCAACATCTCGACCGGCGAGGCGCAGGGCCTGATGGACGACTACTTCGAGCGTTTCGGCGGGGTGCGGGACTACCTGCGCGGGCTCGTCGACGAGGCCCGGCAGACCGGCTTCACCGAGACGATCATGGGTCGTCGGCGCTACCTGCCCGACCTGCAGAGCGACAACCGGCAGCGTCGCGAGATGGCCGAGCGCATGGCCCTCAACGCCCCGATCCAGGGATCGGCCGCCGACATCATCAAGGTCGCGATGCTGGGTGTCGAGCGCGCACTCGACGCTGCCGGGCTCACCTCACGCATGCTGCTCCAGGTGCACGACGAGCTCGTGCTCGAGGTCGCGGCAGGGGAGCGCGAGCAGGTCGAGCAGCTGGTCCGGGACCAGATGGCCTCGGCCGCTGACCTCTCGGTGCCGCTCGACGTGTCCGTCGGAGTCGGGCGCACCTGGCACGAAGCCGGTCACTGACCCGCTGAGCGCTCCGGTGGGTGGCTCGGCGCGAACACGAACACCGCGGCCGCCAGTCCCGCTGCGACCAACGCGACGGTGAGGACGAGGCCCGTGATGCCGACTCCCAGCCCGTACGCCGCGGCGAGCACCGCGACCACGGCGCCCCAGATCATCACGACGATGCCGTGGGCGTGGCGGGCGAGCGCGTCGAACACGAGCAGGTGCACGATCGCGAGGCACGAACCAGCGACCGCGAACAACCAGAGGCGACCGGTGACCTCGTCATACTGATGACCGCCGACGAGGATCAGGGCCACGCGGGGGAGCGCGGCGGTCGCGAGCACCGCGAGGGAGCCGAAACCGGCGACCAGCGAGACCGCGCGCAATCGGGCGTGGTGCGTCGTCGCGCGCGCGAGGTCGGGGAACAGCACGACGCTGACGAACTGCGGGAAGAACAGCGCCGCCTTGGCGAGGATGAGGCCCGAGGCGTACAGGCCGCTCTCGTGCTCATCGAAACGGTTGCGGGCGATCAGTGAGTCGAGGTTGCTGAGCACGAAGTACGCCAGGAGTGCGTGCGTCGAGAACATCGCCTCCTTGAGCAGCGGGCGCCGACTGATCGTGGCGCCGTGGCCATGGCCGATCATCAGGCGAGCGCCGGCGAGAGCGGGCAGCCACGAGCCGATCGCGATGCCGATCATCGCGGAGTTGACGCCGGGGGAGATGACGAGTGCGAGCGCTCCGCCGAGCAGGCGTCCGAGGCCGTTCCCGACATAGATCGCGGTGAGGGCGCCCCATCGGGCGGTGCCTTGCGCGATGCCGGACTCGGCGCCCATGACGGTCAGCGGCACCAGCGTCGCGCCGCACAGGAGCACCGCCCAGTGACTGTCGAGCTTGAGCACAGGAGTCAGGACGAGGGTCGACGCCGCGACGAGGAGGCCGACGGCGGACGCGACGATGACCGTGATGCGGACGGTGGCGTCGATGATCGCGTCCTGGTTCGCGGGGTCGATCGCGAGCCGACGGGCCGTCACGGCTTGCAGACCCAAGGACGCCACCGAGCCGACCAACAGGATGCCGAACAACGCCGTGAGAGCGCCGAACTCCTTGGGCAGCAGGGCCCGCGCCGCGATGACGTTGAACCCGTAGACGGCGATGTTCATCGTCATCATTCCGGCCGCCACGAGGGTTCCGCCCGTCATCGTCGCGCGCGTGGTCCTCGAGGTCACCTCGACAGCGTACGGAACTCCTGCGGTCACAGCCGCATCAGGCGCGCCAACGACGAAAGTGCCGCAAGGTTACGCGGAGATTTCGTGAGTGACCCGCGGCCATGGTCAAATACGTGCTGGAGGGAGTCAGCAGCTAGGACTCACGTGCGCTGAGGGGCGCCACCTAGTGCTGCACACAATCATGAATTCACGTGTCATCAAGGGAGCCGTGCTCGCGGTCTTCGGTGCGTTGACGATCGCGTTCGGGCATCTGTTCGGCCTGGACCTCGATCAGGTCGCGCTGCTGGGGATCACGCTCGGCGCCGTCATCGGCCTCGTGCCGGATCGCTCGCTGGTCGAGCGCCTGCTCGGCTTCGCCGCCGGTTTCGTCATCGCCTACGTCGGCTACGCCCTGCGGGCCGGTGTCCTGCCGGACACCGACACGGCCCAGGCCGTCGCGGTCTTCGGTGTGATCATCGTCGCCATGCTGGTCTCGGTCGCCACGGGCAGCCGCGTGCCGCTCTGGGCGATCCTGGTCGGTGGCGCCGCGATGGTCGGTGCCTACGAGCAGACCTACGCCGCGTCGCCGTCGTTGTTCCTGACCGACGCCCCGACCGCCGCGACCACCGTGCTGCTCGCCTCGGCGATGGGTGTCGTCGGCTCGATCCTGCTCGGAGAAGAGATCGTCGAGTCGCGTCACCGCGAAGAGACGTCCCGTCACCGCGACGAGGTGTCCGCATGAGGAACCCCATCCGCAGGCGCAGCGCGGTCCTCGCGATCGGCGTCTTCTCCCTGTCGGCAGCGGCAATGGCTCCCGGAGCCTTCGCCGCCGGCTCGGACGACGACGTCAAGGTGTCCAACACCGAGACGGTCCAGGTCGCGATGGACGCGTCGGGCAAGATCGACGCCCAGCGCATCTACGAGCAGCTCGTGCTGACCGGCAAGGGCAAGGTCGACGTCGCCAACCCGATCTCGACCAAGGGATTGCGCAACCTCGACGGCTTCGGCGGCTACGACGTCAAGGACGGCGCTGTCCGGATCAAGACCGATGTCGACGGCACCAAGAAGTACCGTTCGGTGTCGGACTTCACCAAGAAGCTCCCGCTCGACATCAAGGTCACGTACACCCTCGACGGGAAGAAGATGGACCCGTCGGACATCGTCGGCAAGTCCGGCACGCTCGAGGTCCGCTACGTCATCACCAACGTCACCGGCACGACCGAGGACGTCCCGTTCACCAACGGTGAAGGCAAGACCGAGACGTCGCCGCAAGAGGTCGTCGTCCCCATGGTCGGCACGCTCGACACGACGTTGCCGTCCAACTTCACCAAGGTCGTTCCCGACGGCGCCAACGCAGCCGGCGACGGCCGTGGCGGCACGATGCTGTCGTTCACGATGACGCTGATCCCGCCGATCGGGAAGGCCACGGCCGAGATCGGCTACACGGCCAAGGTCAAGAACGCGACGATCCCCAAGGCTGACATCTCGGCACTGCCCGTGAACCCGCTCGAGAACGTGTCGTTCAAGGGTGGCGCCGAGGCATACAAGGGTGGCGCCGAGACGGGCCAGGACCTGACCGCCGGGGCGACCGAGATCAACGCCAACGTCCTCAAGCTGCGCGACGGTGCGAGCGAGCTGGTCGCCGGCATCCTCCAGCTGCAGGACGGCGCCAACCAGCTCAGTGAAGGCCTCCAGAACGAGGCGGCGCCGGGTGCGGGCAAGCTCGCCAAGGGCGCCGGCGATCTGGACGCCGGTGCGGGCAAGCTCGATGCCGGTGCTGGCAAGCTTTCGGACGGACTGGCTGAGGCCAAGAACGGTGCGCCCGCACTCCTCGACGGCGTCGCCAAGCTGAAGGCTGGTGCGTCGAAGGTCGATGCCGGGCTGGTCAAGCTGCGCGACACCGTCAACGCCGGTGGGGGCGACTTCAACGCGCAGTTCGGCGCTGCTGTCGATGGCGCGATGACTGCGACGCTCGATGGAATCCTGCCGAAGCTGAACGGTGCGCTGGACGGCCTGAACGGTTTGATGCAGGCAAGCGCTGCGACCGCCCAGGAAAAGGGAGTGTTCTCGGCGAACGTCACAGGCACGAAGGCTGCGCTCAAGGCCGGCATCGAGGGTGCACTCAAGACCCAGCTGGCCCCGCAGCTCAAGGCCGGAGCGGCCGGCGGCGTCAAGCAGCTCACCGATGGCGTGGCAGGCGGTGTGGGCTCGCCCGATACGAAGGACACCCTCCGCAACGGCGTGGCTCAGATCATCGGCGGACTCACCCAGCTCAGCGACAAGGGCGGCGACCTGGTCGACGGCCTCGGGCAGCTGAGCGCTGGCGCTGACCAGCTGCGAGCCGGCACCGGGGATCTGCAGGACGGCACCGGCCAGCTCTCGAAGGGCGCCGGCGACCTGGCCAGCGGACTCGACACAGCTGCTGCCGGATCCGGCAAGCTCGCGGACGGTCTGGACAAGGCCGCCGAAGGTGCGCCGGCACTGCCGGAGGGTGCTGACCGGCTCTCGAAGGAGGGCACCAGCAAGGTCGTCGAGTCCGGCAACGAGACCGCGATGGACTTCGGTCAGCGCTACGCGCTGCTCGAGGCCGGCGCCAAGCGGGCGGCGACCGCGCAGCCGTACGGCAGCCCCGAAGGTGCCACGGCCCTGACGGCGTACAAGTTCGAGATCGCCGGCGAGGACGGCTCGGACGCGGCCAACGTCAAGCGTGGCCTCGCGGCAATCGCGCTGATGGTCGCCGCCGGCGGCTTCGCCACGATCCGGCGACGCGGACTGATCTAGGTCGGCCAGGACGGTGGCGCCGCGATGGGAGCCGCGGCGCCACTCCGTCTGGTGTGCTCAGGTGTTCTAGGGTGAGATTCCTATGACCGTCGCTCCCGCTGCCGCGCTGTGCACCTTCGTCGACCGCTCGCCGACTCCGTTCCACGTCTGCGAGACCGTCGCATCCGAGCTCGAGACCGCAGGCTACGTCCGGGTCCGCGAGCAGGACGCGTGGCCGACCGGGCCGGGGCGGCACTACGTCATCCGTGGCGGATCGCTGGTTGCCTGGTCGACCGAGTCGAGCCAGGCGCCGGGTGATGCGTTCCGCGTCGTCGGCGGCCACACCGACAGCCCCAACCTGCGGCTCAAGCAGCACCACGACCTGGCGCCCGAGGGCCTCGGCGTCGTGGCGCTCGAGCCCTACGGTGGTGCGTGGCTCAACTCGTGGCTCGATCGCGATCTCGGGGTCGCCGGCCGACTGGCGCTGCGGGACGGCACCGAGCGCCTGGTCCACGTCGACGAGCCGGTGCTCCGGGTTCCGCAGCTCGCGATCCACCTCTCGGCCGAGCGCAAGGGCGTCGAGCTCGACCCGCAGCGACACCTCAACGCGATCTGGTCGACCCAGGCCGGCGAGTTCCTCGAGCTCGTGGCCGGGCAGGCAGGCGTGGCCAGAGGCGACATCCTGGGGTTCGAGCTCATGGCACACGATGCCACCCCGAGCGCCCTGACCGGTGCGCACACGGAGCTCGTCTCGGCGCCCCGGCTCGACAACCAAGTCACCTGTTTCGCCGGATTGCGGGCTCTGCTCGACGCCCAGCCGGTCGACGGCATCCGCCCTGTCCTGGCCCTGTTCGACCACGAGGAGGTCGGCAGCACGTCGGAGCGTGGCGCCCAGTCAGACCTCCTCGCCACCGTGCTCGAGCGCATCGTGCTGGCCGCTGGCGGCACGCGCGACGACTACCACCGCGCGATCGCGTTGTCGGTGTGCGCGTCGGGCGACATGGCGCACGCGACGCATCCCAACTACGCCGAGCGGCACGAGCCGCTGCACCACATCGCGATCGGCGGGGGACCGGTGCTCAAGGTCAACGTCAACCTCCGCTACGCCACGGATGCGCCGGGGGCCGCGGTGTTCGCCCTCGCTGCCGAGCAGGCCGGGGTGCCCCTGCAGCGCTACGAGCACCGGGCCGACCTGCCGTGCGGCTCGACGATCGGGCCGCTCAGTGCGGCGCGTACGGGCATGCTGACGATCGACGTGGGCGCGCCACAGCTGGCGATGCACTCGGCGCGCGAGCTCATGGGCGCGGCGGATGTCGACACGTACGCCCGTGCGCTGTCGGCGTTCTTGTCACCCGCCTGACCCGCCTTCCCGTGCAGGACCCCCGTCGCGTACGATTGGACCTGCGCTGATGGCCTGTACGTACCTCGGACAGAGCAGGCCCGTGCTCGTGCCCATGTCGGGCGAAGCCCGCCGAACTCCTGGTGGGCGCCTCTTCTCGACTCATCACGATCCAAGGGCTGTCAGACGTGCCCGACAATTCCACCCATCCATCGGAGCAACTCCTCTATGTCAAGCAGTCTCGCCACACCCCACGTAGCACCACAGGTCGCCGTCAACGACATCGGCTCTGAGGAAGACTTCCTCGCCGCAATTGACCTCACCATCAAGTACTTCAACGACGGCGACATCGTCGAAGGTGTCATCGTCAAGGTGGACCGTGACGAGGTTCTCCTCGACATCGGCTACAAGACCGAGGGCGTCATCCCCTCCCGCGAACTTTCGATCAAGCACGACGTCGACCCCAACGAGGTCGTCTCCGTCGGCGACAACGTCGAAGCTCTCGTCCTCCAGAAGGAGGACAAGGAAGGCCGCCTCATCCTGTCCAAGAAGCGTGCGCAGTACGAGCGCGCGTGGGGCGACATCGAGAAGATCAAGGCCGAGGACGGCGTGGTCGAGGGCACCGTCATCGAGGTCGTCAAGGGCGGCCTGATCATGGACATCGGTCTGCGCGGCTTCCTGCCGGCGTCGCTGGTCGAGATGCGCCGCGTGCGCGACCTCGATCCCTACATCGGTCAGAAGATCGAGGCCAAGATCATCGAGCTCGACAAGAACCGCAACAACGTGGTCCTGTCGCGCCGTGCCTGGCTCGAGCAGACCCAGTCCGCCGTGCGCCAGAACTTCCTCACCGAGCTCCAGAAGGGGCAGGTCCGCAAGGGCGTCATCTCCTCGATCGTCAACTTCGGTGCGTTCGTGGACCTCGGCGGCGTCGACGGTCTCGTCCACGTCTCCGAGCTGTCGTGGAAGCACATCGACCACCCGAACGAGGTCGTCCAGGTCGGCGACGAGGTCACCGTCGAGGTGCTCGACGTCGACATGGACCGTGAGCGCGTCTCGCTGTCCCTCAAGGCGACGCAGGAAGACCCGTGGCAGCACTTCGCCCGTACGCACCAGATCGGCCAGATCGTGCCGGGCAAGGCGACCAAGCTGGTCCCCTTCGGTGCGTTCGTCCGCGTCGAGGAGGGCATCGAGGGCCTGGTGCACATCTCCGAGCTCGCCGAGCGTCACGTCGAGATCCCCGAGCAGGTCGTCCAGATCGGCGACAGCGTCATGGTCAAGATCATCGACATCGACCTCGAGCGTCGCCGCATCTCGCTGTCGCTCAAGCAGGCCAACGAGACCGAGGCCGCGGTCAGCGATGACTTCGACCCGACGCTCTACGGCATGACGTCGTCCTACGACGCCGATGGCAACTACATCTACCCCGAAGGTTTCGATCCCGAGACCGGCGAGTGGCAGGAAGGCTTCGACGAGGCCCGCGCCACGTGGGAGAAGCAGTACGCCGAGGCGCACGAGCGCTGGGAAGCCCACAAGAAGCAGATCGAGGAGGCCGAGAAGGCCGGCATCGAGGCTTCCGAAGCGGCCAACTACTCCTCGGACACCGCAGCCGGTGACGACGCTCCGCAGCAGGAGGGCTCGCTGGCCTCGGACGAGGCGCTTCAGGCGCTCCGCGAGAAGCTCACGGGCGGCGAGTAACACTCCGCCGCATGCGAAGAACCCCCGGTCCACACGGACCGGGGGTTCTTCGCGTTCCAGGGGTCAGACGAAGCTGTTGGGTGGGAACGAGTCCACGTGGCTGCGAGGACCGGGACGGGTGCCATACCCGTCTTTCGGGATCAGCACGGTCAGTGCGACCCCGGCGGCGATGACCAGGAGCGTGATCAGGAAGATGAGCATGGCAGTAATTCTCGTCCGGGGGAGATCCTGCCACCAGTGGCAGGAACGCCACTCTGCATTGATTTTCTGCCATCTGTCTGGGATGCTCGACCCATGAAGACCGTGGCAGTCGTGGTGCAGGACGGTGCCGAGCCCTTCGGCCTGGGATCGATCTGCGAGGTGTGGGCCGAGCCCTATCACCCCGAGGACGACAACCCGGTGTTCGACTTTCGTGTGTGCACACCGCGACCCGGCCGGGTGCGCGGACGCGCGGGCTTCGACCTGCACGTCGAGCACGGCCTCGACGCGATCGCCGACGCCGATCTCGTGTGCTTCTCACCCAAGCATGAGTACCTCGACTTCGACCCTCTGGTGCTGGAAGCGGCCCGTCAGACGTACGAGCGCGGGGCGCTGGTCTACGCCCACTGCTCGGCTGCGTTCATCCTCGCCGAGGCGGGGCTGCTCGACGGCCGCGAGTGCACGACACATTGGCGCTACACCGATCGCATGGCTCGGATGTACCCCAAGGCGATCGTCCGGCCCGACGTCCTCTACGTCCAGGAGGGCAACATCATGACGGGCGCCGGCTCCGCCGCCGGCATCGACGCCTCGCTGCACCTCATGCGGCAGATGTACGGCGCCAAGGTCGCCACGACGACGGCCCGCCGCATCGTCGTGCCGCCCCATCGTGACGGCGGCCAGGCCCAGTTCATCCGTACGCCCATGGGTCAGACCGAGGCCGACACGCTCGCGCCGCTCCTGGCCTGGGCCAGCGACCACCTCGACGAGCCGCTCTCGGTGGAGAAGCTGGCCGCTCAGGCGCACATGTCGTCGCGTACGTTCGCACGTCGCTTCCGCGACGAGACCGGCACGACGCCGCTGCAGTGGCTCACGAGCCAGCGACTGGCTCACGCCGAGGAGCTGCTCGAGAACTCGTCGCTGTCGGTCGAGCAGATCGCCTCGCGGGTGGGGTTCGGCAACGCCGCGACCCTGCGGCATCACTTCTCGATCGCCCGCGGCACCACGCCACAGCAGTATCGCAAGACGTTCACGTGCGTCGACGAGTCCGACCGCGTGGATGAAGCCGTCTGACCGCCCAAATCCGACACTGCTACGACGCGGGCGATACAGTCTGACCGTGCGCAGATCCGGTTTGGAGTTCAGCTCGGCACTCGCCGTGGCGACTCTCGTCGCAGCTCTCGTGATGGCGCAGTCCCTGGGTCTGGAGTTCCATGACCCTGACGGCTCGGTCGGTCCGACCTTCGTGCTGTTGCCCTTGATCGTCCTGCTGGCCCTCGTGCTGGACGTCATCCCGCGGGCCGTCATCCGCGCCGACTCCTGGCACACGATTCGTGCCGCTGTCGCCGAGGTGTGGCGTGAGCGGTGGCCGGCGGCCAACCTGCGGTTCATGGTCATCGGCCTCATCGGGTGGTACGTGACCTATGCGTCCGTGCGCAACCTCAAGGGCTTCGTACCGTTTGCCAACCACCAGCTCTACGACCGCGACCTCTCCCGCATCGACCGGGCGATGTTCGGCGGGCACCCACCCGCGGTGCTGCTGCACGACCTGCTCGGCACGACCGTCGCGGCGCACGTGCTCTCGTTCTTCTACATCGTCTGGATCGTCGCGCTGCCGGCGTCGTTGGCCATCGCGCTGGTCTGGGCCCGACGCGACCGCATCAGTTCGTGGTGGGTCACCGCGGTGTCGGTCGACTGGGTCATCGGCGTCGCGCTCAACTTCGCGCTCCCGACGCTCGGGCCGATCTACGACCGGCCGGGCGACTTCGCAGGCCTCTCCGAGACCTCCACCACGGCGCTGCAGCAGTCGATGTGGACCGAGCGCCTGCAGGTCCTCGCCGACCCGGCGCACACCAACACGGTCCAGAACATTGCTGCGTTCGCGTCCTTGCACGTCGCGATCGCCACGACGGCCTGCCTGGTCGCCCAGCGTGCCGGCCTGCACCGCTCGATCGTGTGGGGCCTTCGGGCGTTCCTCGCCATCACCATGACCGCCACGGTCTACTTCGGCTGGCACTACGTCTCCGACGTCATCGCCGGGCTGCTGCTCGGCTTCGTCGGGGCGTGGGTGGGTGAGAAGTTCGCCGCGCCCGATCAGGTCGTCGAGCCAGAGGTCTCAGAGCTCAGCACGGCGGACCTTGCCGGTCGCAGTGCGCGGCAGTGACGCGACCTTCTCGTACGTCTTGGGTCGTTTGGGTGGCGTGAGGCGTTCGGCCGCCAGCGCTCGCAACGCCGCTTCCTCGACGTCGCCGACATACGCGGCGCACACCCGTTGGCCCCACTCGGCGTCCTCGCGTCCGAACACGGCGAGGTCGGCCAGGCCCTCGGCGTCCGCAAGCGCCGCTTCGACCTCGGCCGGATAGACGTTGACGCCGCCGCTGATGATGAGGTCCTCGCGCCGGGAGTCGAGGTAGACGTAGCCGTCCTCGACCCGGCCGAGATCTCCGACGGTGAAGGCCGGCCCGGCCGGGGTCTCCTGCCACACCGCGTGCGTCTTGTCCGGGGCGTTCCAGTACGTGAATCGCGCCCACTCGGGCACGGCGCACCACAGCTGGCCGTCGCCGTCGGCGGTGACGACCCGACCGGGCCGCGCGCGCCCGACCGTGCCGGGATGAGCGATCCAGTCCGGCGCCGGGCACGCCGTGAACTGGCCCTCCGTGGAGCCGTAGAACTCCCAGACCACGTCGGTGCCGAACACGTCGTGCGCTCGGCGACGCACGGGTTCAGGGCACGGCGCGCCGGCATGGGCGACGAGACGGAACGACGACGTGTCGAGCGGGACGTCGTGCTCGTCGAGCCAGGCGAACAACCGCTGAAGGTGCGCCGGCACGCAGAACATCGACGTGGGACGCAGGTCGCGCACGGCGTCCGCGAACGCCTCCGGGTCGAACGTGGGCAGGACCGCGACGGCGCCTCCGGCCAGCAGCGTGCCCATCGCGAACCGGAGCGGTGCCGAGTGATAGATCGGCGACACCACGAGGTCCAGGTCGTCCGGCGAGAAGCCCCAGAGCTCGCGCTCCTCCGCCACGAGGGCAGCAGCGTGCTCGTCCGACAACACTCCTGACCACACGCCCTTCGGCCGCCCGGTCGTGCCGGACGTGAAGTGCATCGGCCGGCAGCGGGGCGAGTCGGCGAGCTCGGTCGCGTCACCGTCGAGCAACGCCGTGAGGGCTGCCGGCTCGTCGACGACCAAGGTCGGCTCGACGTCGCGGATGATCGCGTCGCGTTCGTAGGCCGTCAGCCGGGGATCGAGGGGCACCGGCACGACGCCGGAACGGGCTGCCCCGAGGACCGCGCTGACGTAGTCCGCCGAGCCCGGAACGCAGAGCACCACTCTGTCGCCCTCGCGGATGCCGCGGGCCTTCAGCGCACCGGCGACCCTGCGCTGCGCGGATTCGCTGTCGGCCGCAGTGAGGACGTCGGGCACCTGAAACCTTCCACATCGTGAGACATCAGTCACGCCGGCCAGCGGGGATGTGGGCATCCAATGTGAACCGACGCACAAAGTATGCTTCACTCGAACGCTGAGTCAGACTTTCGTCTACGCACTAGGTGGTCCATCCGTGGCAGATCTTCGCCACCGGCATGCTCGCAAGGCGCCCCGTCGCCTGCACATATCTCGCGCGGTCCTTCCCGCCGCCGGCCTGCTCACTCTCGCTGCGGCCGGCGCACTCGTGGTCTCCCACGACGGGACGGCGCCCGCCGACGCAGTCGCACAGCCCAAGCAGGACCTCTTCGCGGTGTCCTCGTCGCAGAAGTCCACCGACATCAGCCGCAGCGCCGAGCGCGCTCCGCTGACCAACGAAGCTGCTGCCGAGGCCAAGGTCACCGGCACGCGTTACGCCGTCCAGGCCGTCGACGTCCACGCGGCGGCACAGGGCTCGTCGCCTGTGCTCGCCAAGGTCGCCTCCGGCGAGACGGTCGACATCACCGGGGTGACCAAGGGCGAGTGGGCCCAGATCATCCACAAGGGCCTGCCCCGCTGGGTCGAGGCCAAGAGCCTCGCCAAGGAGATGCCGCTCGGCACCTCGCCCTGCGCCTCCGGTTCCAGCTCGGAGCGCGGCCTCCGGCCCGACACGATCAAGGTCCACCGGGCGGTCTGCGCCAAGTTCCCGTCGATCGTCCGCTACGGCGGCGTCTCCGGCCGCGGCGAGCACGCCACCGGGCAGGCCATCGACATCATGGTCGGCACCGGCAACCCCATCGGCTATGACGTCGCGGCGTTCCTCCAGGAGCACCGCGCCGAGCTCGGCATCGAGTACATCATCTGGCACCAGCACATCTGGCGCCCCGCCACGTCAGGCGCCTGGCGCAGCATGGCGGACCGTGGTGGCGCGACCGCCAACCACCTCGACCACGTGCACGTCACGACCTACGGCAACGCTGCAGGCTAGGCGTACGTGCTGAGGGTCGGGCTCACCGGCGGAATCGGCTCCGGCAAGAGCAGCGTCAGTGCGCTCCTGGCCGCCCATGGCGCGGTGATCATCGACTACGACCTGCTCGCCCGCGAGGCTGTCGAACCGGGCAGCCCGGGTCTGGCGGCGATCGCCCAGCGGTTCGGGTCCGGCGTGATCGCCGCCGATGGCAGTCTCGACCGCCCGGCACTCGCGGAGATCGTGTTCGCTGACCCGGCCGCGCTCGCCGACCTCAACGGCATCACCCATCCGGCGATCTGGCAGCTCGCCGCCGCACGCGAGGCTGCGGCGGGCCCGGACGACATCGTGGTCCACGACAACCCGCTGCTCGTCGAGATGGGCGCGGCGAAGCACTGTGACGTCGTCGTGGTCGTCGACGTCCCCGAAGACGTCCAGGTCGCCCGGCTCGTCGAGTCGCGTGGCATGTCGGAGAGCGAGGCGCGCGCCCGGATCGCAGCGCAGGCGTCGAGACGACAAAGGACCGGCGCCGCCGATCTGGTGATCGACAACACCGGTCCGTTGGACGAGCTCGCCCGCATCGTCGGGGGCACGTGGGACGAGCTCGTGTCCAGGGTGGGCTCCGCCTAGGCGGCGAGGTCCGGGTCGGCGATGCGCCGCAGTGTCGCCAGCGCCTCACGCTCGAGCTGGCGTACGCGCTCGGCGGAGATGCCGTGCCGCTTGCCGATGTCGGCAAGCTTCTGCTGGCGTCCGTCGAGCAGGCCGTAGCGCGCCCTGACGATGTCGGCCTCACGCTCACCGAGGTGGTCGACCAGTGTGGAGATCAGGTGCCGCGACTCGTCGTCGAGCACCGCGAAGTCGGGTCCGGGCTGCGTCTCGCGGGCGATCAGGTCGCCCAGCGACGTGTCACCGTCCTCGTCGACGGGGGAGTCGAGGCTGACGTGGTCGCGGCCCCACGACATCAGGTCGATGACGCGGTCCACGTCCATGCCGAGCTCCAGCGCGATCTCCTGCGGCTCCGGGTCATAGCCGAGCTGGCGTTCCAGGTTGCGGCGCGCGGCCGTCACCTGGTTGAGCTCCTCGACCACGTGCACCGGAAGGCGTACGACGCGGGCCTGCTGCGCGATGCCACGGGTGATCGCCTGGCGTACCCACCAGGTGGCGTACGTCGAGAACTTGAAGCCCTTGGCGTAGTCGAACTTCTCGACGGCGCGGATCAGGCCGGTGTTGCCCTCCTGGACCAGGTCGAGCATCGGCATCGCCGAGCGCCCGTACTTGCGGGCGATCGAGACCACGAGCCGCAGGTTGGCCTGGATGAACTCCTGGACGGCCCGGTCGCCTTCGTCGGCGAGCCACTGCAGCTCTTCCTCGGTCGCGAACTTCGGCGCGCCGCCCTTGCGACGGCCCACGCGGCCCTCCTCGAGGAGGTGTCGGGCCAGCAGGCCCGCCTCCACGGTCTTGCTCAGCTCGACCTCGCGCTCGGCGTCGAGCAGGGGAGTGCGGGCAATCTCGGCAAGGTACATGCCGACGCTGTCCTTGCCCTCGATGTTGGTGTTCCCATTTCGTGCGCTCACCGTGCGCCTCCCATCAGTGTCTGTACTGATCAGAACGCTTTTGGTACCCCAAGGATTCCGCTCTCAGTCGCTTCTTAGGAGTCCCGTGCTAGTGGCCACACCTCAACCGGCGGAAGTCGCGCGGTCGATGATCCAGGCGAGCTCCCACGCGCGTTCCTTCCACGACGCATAGCGGCCGCTGACGCCGCCGTGCCCCGCGTGCATCTCGGTCTTGAGCAGGATCGGCGCATCGCCGGTCGCCGTGGCTCGCAGCCGGGCGACCCACTTGGCCGGCTCGACGTACATGACCCTGGTGTCGTGCAGGCTCGTGACGGCGAGGATCGCGGGGTAGGGGTGTGCGCCGACGTTCTCGTAGGGTGAGTAGGACTTCATGTAGGCATAGACGTCGGGGTCCTCGAGGGGGTTGCCCCACTCGTCCCACTCGATGACCGTGAGCGGGAGCCTGGGGTCGAGGATCGTCGTGAGCGCGTCGACGAACGGGACGCTCGCGACGATGCCGGCGAACGCGTCGGGCGCCAGGTTGGCCACGGCTCCCATCAGCAGGCCGCCGGCGCTGCCACCTTCGGCAATGAGCCGGTCCGCGGAGGTCCAGCCCTCGGCGACGAGGTGCCGGGCGCTCGCGACGAAGTCGGTGAACGTGTTGCGCTTGTGCAGCATCTTGCCGTCGTCGTACCAGTGCCGGCCGAGCTCGCCGCCGCCGCGCACGTGGGCGATCGCGAAGACGAACCCGCGGTCGAGCAGGGACAACCGCATGACCGAGAAGCCCGGATCCATGCTGGCCTCGTAGGCGCCGTAGCCGTAGATCAGTGCAGGGGCGGTGCCGTCACGCGGGGTGTCCTTGCGGCAGACGACCGAGACCGGCACGCGTACGCCGTCGTCGGCGACGGCCCACGTGCGGTGCTGCTCGTAGTCCTCGGGGTCGTAACCGCCGAGCACGGGAGCCTGCTTGCGGAGGATCAGCTCGCCGGTCTCGACGACGTAGTCGTAGATCGACGCCGGGGTGATGAAGGAGCCGACGCCGACGCGGATCAGCGGCTGGTCCCACTCGGCGTTGGCACCGACGCCGCTGGTGAACAGCTCCTCGCCGAAGTCGATCTCCGTGAGCGGGCCGAGACCCTCAGCCCCCAGGGGCATGATGCCGATGCGGGACAGCGCGTCGCGGCGATAGGACACCACGATCTGCTGGGCGAACACGTCGACGTCCTCGAGGCGGGTCGACTCGCTGCCCGGGATGATGACGGTGCGTTCGCTCGGATCGTCGACGCGTACGGTAGCGAGCTCGAAGTTGAGCGCTCCGTCGTTGTGCAGCACGAGGAAGTGGTCCTCGCCGCCGATGACGGCATGCTCGAGGGAGTACTCGACGCCGTCGCGGCGGGGGAGCACGACGCGGAACTCACCCTCGGGGTCGTCGGCCTCGAGGACCCGCACCTCGCTCGTGACCTTGGACGACAGCCCGATGACGAGGAACCGCTCGGACTGGGTGCGGCCGACGCCGATGAAGTAGCGCTCGTCGGGCTCCTCGAGGACCAGCACGTCCTCGCCGGTCGAGCCGAGCTCGTGGCGCCACACGCGGTGAGGGCGCCAGGCCTCGTCGACCGTCGTGTAGAAGAGATGGGTGCCGCCTGCGGCCCAGGTCGCGCCACCGCTCGTCGCGGGGATCTCGTCGGGCAGGACCTCGCCGGTGCGGAGGTCCTTGACGCGGATCGTGTAGCGCTCGTCGCCTTGAGTGTCGACCGACCAGGCAAGGAGGCTCTCGTCGTCGTTGATGCTGAACGCGCCGAGCGAGAAGAACTCGTGCCCCTCGGCCTCGATGTTGGAGTCCAGCAGGACTTCCTCGCCGGGGACCTCGGCGCCGCCCTCGAGCACGGGCGGGTTCCAGTCGTCGGCGTTGTCGATCGGGCACCGGCAGCGGATCGCGTACTGCTGGCCCTCGACCGTGCGGGCGTAGTACCACCAAGCGCCTCGGCGTACGGGAACCGAGAGGTCGGTCTCGAGCGTCCGGGCCTTGATCTCGTCGAAGATCTGCTGGCGCAGCGGCTCGAGATGTGCGGTGGCGGCATCGGTGTGCGCGTTCTCTGCCTCGAGGTAGGCCAGGGTCGCCGGGTCCTCCTTGTCGCGCATCCACTCGTAGTCGTCGACGAAGTCGTCACCGTGATGACTGCGGGTGATCGGGCGGCGCTCTGCGACTGGAGGGGGCACGTTCATGTGTTGAACGTACCGGTGTGGCCCGCGCCGAGCGCCGGGTCATCGGCCCGGAACGTGTGGACCGGTCCAGGCGGCGTCCAGCGGGTCTCGAAACGCACCGTGACCCGGCCCAGCCCTGAGCCCCACACCCAGCCGTCGCCGTGGTCCTCGTGGTGCACGTCCATGCCCGGATACCACCGGGTGGGGCGTGCCTCGGTCTCCGCGACGACCTCTTCCTCGACGTCGTCGTCCTCGTCGGTGGCGAACAGGTCGTCCTGCACCCAGTCGGCGAGCCCGCTGACGCCGACCCCCAGCAGGCGCAGACCATTGCTGATGTCCTCACCGGCCAGCAAACCGCGCGCGGTCGTGGCGAGGATGCGGGCGTTGTCGGTGGGATTGGACAAGGTCGTCGAGCGGGTGTGCGTCTCGAAGTCGTGGTGGCGCATCTTGAGCGTCACGGTGCGACCCGACAGCCCGTTCTTGCGCAGCCGGCCCGACACCGATCGGGCCATGCGCTCGATGATGTTCTCGAGCTGGACCCGGTCGGAGATGTCCTGCTCGAACGTGTCCTCGACGCTGACGGACTTGGTCTCGCGCGACGCCATGACGGGCCGGTCGTCGTCCGCCCGTGCCATGCGGTGCAGTGAGCGGCCGGACGACTGACCGAGCAGGCGTACGAGCTCGTCCTCGCTGGGGGAGCGCAGGTCCTCGACGGTGAGGATGCCGACTCGGCGGAGGCGCTCGGCGGTCGCCGGGCCGACACCGGGGATGACGGTGGCCTGCATGGGGCCGAGCACGTCGGCCTCCGTGCCGGGCTCGACGACGAAGACGCCATCGGGCTTGTTGATCTCGCTGGCGATCTTGGCCATGAGCTTGGACGACGCGACCCCCACGGAAGCGGTCAGGCCACCCGTGAGCTCCGTGATGTCGGCACGGATGGCCGCGACGATGTCCTCGACGCGGTCAGGCTCGAACGCCGGTCCGGCGCCGAGGTCGACGAACGCCTCGTCGAGCGAGAGCGGCTCGATGACGTCGGTCTCCTCACGCAGTCGCTCCATCACGATCCGGCTGGCCTCGCGATAGGCGTCGAACCGGCCGCCCAGGAACGCCGCGTGCGGGCAGCGCGCCCTGGCCTCGGCCGTACGCATGGCTGATCGGACACCGTGCACGCGTGCTTCATAGGACGCGGTCGCCACGACGCCACGCGGACCGATGCCGCCGACGATGACCGGCCGGCCACGCAGCGAGGGCTTGTCGCGCTGCTCGACGGATGCGAAGAAGGCATCGAGGTCCAGGTGCATGATCGACGCCGTGGACCGCATGTGCCCAGTCTCTCGCGCGGTCCGGACACATCCTCCATGCACATGCCGATGTCGACGGCATGATGATCCACAGGCGACCGTTCCCCGGCTGACCCGAGCGCGTCTCCTCCAGCAGCGTGGTGGCATGACGCAGACGCCCTCGGTCTACACGGCCCACGACATTCCTGACCTGCTCAACACCCTGCCGACACTCTTCGGCTTCTGGCCGCAGGAGTCGCTCGTCGCCGTGGCGACCCGCGGGCCGCGCCGCCGCTTCGGCTTCCGCATGCGAGTCGACATCCCGGCGCGCGAGTCCGTCCAGGACCTGGCCGGGATCGTGGTCGGCCATCTGGCCAACCAGGGTGCCGAAGGGGCCATCCTCATCGCCGTGACTCAGCAGCAGGAGATCGCCCGCGACCTGCTCGCCGCGATCGAGCGCCAGCTGCCACCGATCACCGTGATTGTCGCCGCAAGGGCCGACGGCGAACGCTACTGGTCGGACGAGCCTGGGTTCCCGACCGAGGGCATCGCGTACGAGACCTCCGACCATCACCTCGCGGTCGTGCAGGCCATCGCCGCGGGCCAACAGATCCTGCCGGACCGTCAGGCCCTGGTCGACCGGTTCGCCGCGGTGCAGGACCCACGTCGGGCGTGGATGGAGCGCGCCGCCGACGAGGTCCTGCGTGAGGTGGTCGCGCTCATCGCCCGTACGCCCGACGGCGACCTGACCCCGGCCGCCATGCAGCAGGTGCAGCCGATTCTCGACCGCGGGCTGGCGGGGGAGCGACTCACCGACGATGAGCTCGTCCGGTTCTCGATCTGGATGTCCAGCATCGCGGTCCGTGACGAGGTCTGGTACCAGATCACCGCGGAGACCGCTGACGCCATGCTCGCGTTCCTCGCCCTGGTGTCGCGCAGCGTCGTCCCGCCGTTCGAGGCGGCGGTGCTCAGCCTGACGGCGTTCGCGGCGTGGCTGACCGGCGACGGAGCTCAGTCGCTCATCGCGGTCGAGCGCGCGTTGGAGACCGACGAGACGTACTCCATGGCGCGGCTCATCCTCCAGATGCTCGAGGGGGGTGTCTCACCGGCTCACTGGCTCGCACTCCAAGCCGCGAAGCCCGTGTCGCCCTAGGCTGTCTGCATGGGACAGGACGTGGACGCACGTGAGTTCAGCCGCGAGGACCGCACGCGCTACCGCGCCAAGGTGCGCCGGTGCCTCGACGTGTTCGCCCGGATGCTCAGCGAGCACGACCTGTCGTTCGAGCACACGCACGTCGGCATCGAGATCGAGTTCAACCTCGTCGACGACCAGGGCGACCCGGCGCTCAAGAACGCGGAGGCGCTCGAGGCGATCGCCGACGAGGACTTCCAGACCGAGCTCGGGCTGTTCAACATCGAGATCAACGTGCCGCCCGCGCGCATCGAGGGCACGGGCCTCGACGTCCTGCAGGCAACGCTGCGCGACGACCTCAACGTCGCCCAGGCCAAGGCGTCAGAGGTGGGCGCTCACCTCTTGATGATCGGCATCCTCCCGACGCTGCAGGAGGGGCACTTCAGTCGCGAGGTCATCTCGGCCAACCCGCGCTACCACCTGCTCTCGGAGCAGATCCTCAACGCGCGCGGCGAGGACATCGAGATCGTGATCGACGGGGTCGACCGGCTCGACACCACGGCCGACACGATCATCCCCGAGGCGGCCTGCACCAGCACACAGCTGCACCTGCAGGTCGAGCCCGACGAGTTCGCGCCGATGTGGAACGCCGCCCAGGCGATCGCTGCCGTGCAGGTGGCCGTGGGTGCCAACTCCCCGTTCCTGCTGGGCCAGCAGCTGTGGCACGAGACCCGCATCGCGCTGTTCGAGCAGGCCACCGACACCCGCAGCGAGGAGCTCAAGACCCAGGGCGTACGTCCCCGGGTGTTCTTCGGCGAGCGCTGGATCACGTCGGTCTTCGACCTGTTCGAGGAGAACGTCCGCTACTTCCCGGCGCTCCTGCCGATCGTCGACGACGAGGACCCGCTGGCCGAGCTCGAGGCCGGGCGGGTGCCCAACCTGCCCGAGCTGCGACTCCACAACGGCACGATCTATCGCTGGAACCGGCCGATCTACGACGTGGCCGACGGGCGACCGCACCTTCGCATCGAGAACCGCTTGCTGCCGGCGGGCCCCACGGTGGTCGACACGA
This sequence comes from Aeromicrobium sp. Root344, assembly GCF_001425755.1. Lineage (GTDB taxonomy): Bacteria > Actinomycetota > Actinomycetes > Propionibacteriales > Nocardioidaceae > Aeromicrobium. The sequence goes on from NZ_LMDH01000001.1 coordinate 3,180,473, forward strand.
TGGCCAACGCCGCGCTGTTCTACGGGCTGGTCAAGGTCCTCGGCACGAGCGACCGCCCGGTCTGGTCGCAGCTGTCGTTCCGCGCCGCCGAGGACAACTTCCACCAGGCGGCCCGGGCGGGCATCGAGACCGACATCTACTGGCCGGCGGTCGGCACGGTCTCGGTCCGCGAGCTCGTCCTGCGTCAGCTGCTGCCGCTGGCGCATGCCGGGCTCGAGGAGATGAACGTCGACGCCGCTGTCCGCGACAGGCTCCTCGGCATCATCGAACAGCGCTGCATCACGGGCCGCAACGGTGCCACCTGGCTGATCGACGAGTTCGCCCATCACGCCGGTTCCTCGACCGATCGGCTGGCCGCGATGCGCGCCACGACACGGGCCTACGAGGAGCACATGCACGAGGGTGACCCGGTTCACACCTGGCCGACACGCGCCTGAGAGGACCCTGAGATGTCAGGGGTTGGCTGGTCGTGGCACACTGGAGCCAGAGGTTGACCACAGGCCTCATTGTTGCGCCCATCTACCGCTTGTGAGGTTGACGTGCCGGTGAATCCCGCAGCAGGATCGCCGATCCGAGCCGTCAAGAAGCTTCTCGGCGGGGCCAAGCAAGAGGCTGTGGACGACGCCCCCAAGGCCCCGGCCAAGAAGGCACCCAGCACGACAGCACCACGCAAGACGGCGGCCACGAAGGCTGCCACCGCCAAGACACCGGCCAAGAAGGCCACCACACCGTCCCGTTCCCCGGCCAAGACAGAAGCGACAGTGACCAAGACCGCATCAAGCACCACCGCCAAGAAGACCGCCGCGAAGAAGGCTCCGGCCAAGAAGGCAGCGCCCAAGAAGGGTGCCGAGCCTCAGGACGAGGAGTCGAAGATCCCCGCAGGCATCGACCTGGCCGATGCCCTCGAGGTGCCCCCCGTCGCGGACGGCACCGTGATGGTCGACGCGCAGGGCAAGAAGATCCTCCCGGACATCCCTGACGAGGAGTTCGAGAAGGACCTCGCGACGGACCCGACCCTCAAGGAGGACGAGCAGTCCTCCTTCACGATCTCGGCCGCCGACGAGAGCGACGAGCCGGTCCAGCAGGTCATGGTCGCCGGCGCCACTGCCGACCCGGTCAAGGACTACCTCAAGCAGATCGGCAAGGTCTCGCTGCTGACGGCCGGCCAGGAGGTCGAGCTCGCCAAGCGCATCGAGGCCGGGCTCTTCGCCGAGGAGAAGCTCGCCAAGGGCGGACGCATCTCGGCCAAGATGCTCGAAGAGCTCGAGTGGATCACGATCGACGGTCGCCGCGCCAAGAACCACCTGCTGGAGGCCAACCTGCGACTCGTCGTGTCGCTGGCCAAGCGCTACACGGGTCGCGGCATGCTGTTCCTCGACCTGATCCAGGAGGGCAACCTCGGCCTGATCCGCGCGGTCGAGAAGTTCGACTACACCAAGGGCTTCAAGTTCTCGACCTATGCGACGTGGTGGATCCGTCAGGCGATCACCCGCGCCATGGCCGACCAGGCCCGCACGATCCGCATCCCGGTCCACATGGTCGAGGTCATCAACAAGCTCGCCCGCGTCCAGCGCCAGATGCTGCAGGACCTCGGTCGTGAGCCCACGCCCGAAGAGCTCGCGATCGAGCTCGACATGACGCCCGAGAAGGTCGTCGAGGTCCAGAAGTACGGTCGTGAGCCGATCAGCCTCCACACGCCTCTGGGCGAGGACGGCGACTCGGAGTTCGGTGACCTGATCGAGGACTCCGAGGCGATCGTCCCGGCCGATGCCGTGTCGTTCACGCTCCTGCAGGAGCAGCTGCACGCCGTGCTCGACACGCTCTCCGAGCGCGAGTCCGGCGTCGTCTCGATGCGTTTCGGACTGACCGACGGGCAGCCAAAGACGCTCGACGAGATCGGCAAGGTCTACGGCGTGACGCGTGAGCGCATCCGTCAGATCGAGTCCAAGACCATGAGCAAGCTGCGGCACCCGTCGCGCTCGCAGGTCCTGCGCGACTACCTGGACTGACACGCACCGTCGAAGGCCCGCACCACCGCCGTTCCGGCCGGGTGCGGGCCTTTGGCATGCGTGTCGGGGTAGCCTGTCGTGTGCGCCGAGAGACGCGGCCGCACCGATGTCGCAGGCAACTGTCCACCCGGACCGATTGCGTTAGACTGTCACGACCACGACGAGCCCCTCGGAGAGTAGACCTGTGCAGAAAACCGGCAGATCGACGCGCGTGCTGCGCACATTCGGGGTTGGCGCTCTTGCCTGCAGCCTCCTCCTCGGTTTCGGAACCGCGGCTTCCCACGCCGACGAGGTCCCGGTCGACGACACCACGACGGCCACGCCGACGACGCCCGCTCCCTCCGACACCGCCACCACGGGCGAGGAGGACGGCACCCTGCCGCAGGGCGAGGTCAAGACCGCTGCGGCAGGGTTCTCCAACCCGTACGGCGCTGCGAAGCCAGTGACCCTGGAGACCAACTTCTCCCGCCCCTACAAGGCGATCTCGAGCTCGGCCAACAGCGACTTCTCGCTGCTCAACGACCTCGAGCGACTGATCCGCGGCTCCTACCGCAAGCCCACCGGCGCCCTGCGCAGCGACCGTGGATCCCAGGCCGTCTACCTGTCGATCTCGCGCATGGAGAACTCGCACCGCGTCGGCCGTGAACTGATCCGCGCGGCCCAGAACGGCGTCGAAGTCTACGTCATCCACGGCAAGGCGTCACAGTCCAAGGAGTCGCGCTACCTGCAGCGCAAGCTGGGGGCCCTCCCGCACGGTCACTTCAAAATCTGCTCCAAGGGCAAGAGCCTCGCCTGCCTGTCGAGCCTCAACGGCGCGATCATGCACACCAAGATCCTGCTGATCACGAGCACCTACACGCGGGACGACAAGCCGGCCAGTGCCGCCATCTGGTCCGGTTCGGCCAACCTCGGTGGCCCCAGCGGTGAGCGCACCTACAACAACGGTCTGACGGTCTACAACGACTACAAGTTGTGGAAAGAGACGCGTCAGATGTGGTCCGACATGTGGAACGAGCGCAACGTCAACAGCAACTACACGGCGTACATCAAGGCTCACAACTCGCGCTACGGGATCACGGAGAGCCAGCGTGAGCGCTACGGCTACACCAGGGCCGACCCGGTGTACGGGATGTTCTACTCCAACCTCGCGAACGTCACGATCTACCCGACGCCGATCCGGGCGACGCCGACCAACGGCAAGGACCCGGTGCTGATGCTGCTCAAGCGCGTCATCCCCGACGACCAGTGCCGCATCAGGTTGCAGGAGAACCGGTTCAAGTACCGCCGCATCGCGGTCGCCCAGCGGCTGGTCGAGCTCGCGGAAGGCGGGTGCAAGATCTCGGGCGTCTACTTCGAGGACGACCTCAAGGTCAACCGCACGACGCACTGCCAGATGTACATCCGCGTGTGCCGGCCGATCCTCGACGTCTTCAAGACGTCGAGCCGGACGATCGAGGCGGCGTGGGCCAAGCCCCACGACAAGACCATCCTGGTCGAGGCCAAGCTGCGGCCCAACTTCTACAACCCCGAGGAGCGCCTGCCCAACGGCACCGTGTGGCCCAAGGACGGGGCGCGGGCGACGGTCGTCCAGGCCGGTTCCGCGGCCCTGACCGGCTCCAACCTCGTGGCCAGCGACGAGATCACGACCGAGACGACCGACCCTGCGGTCTACGACGCGTACCTCGAGCACTGGAAGGCGATCCTCCAGTCCCACGAGTACCGCAACTTCCCCTACTGAGCACAACGCGAAGGGCCGGCCAGATGATCTGGCCGGCCCTTCGCGTGTGTCTGGGTTGACGAAGCGGTCAGGCGTCTTCGTCGGCGAACGTCGACGGCGTCGCCGCAAGTCGCTCGCTCTCGTCGTGGATGAGGGCTGACATCTCGCGGAGCTTGTCCTCGTGCTGCCGCGCGTGATGAGCGCAGAACATCAGCTCACCACCGCCGCCGAGGGTCACGCGTACGTATGCCTGAGCGCCGCAGCGGTCGCAGCGGTCGAGGGAGCTCAGCATGGGGGCTGTCAGTGTTGTCACGGTGACCTTCTCTCTGAGCAATCGGCGGTTATGACCAGATCAACATCCAATCACGGGGCGCTATTCCTCGTGGTCGTTCGTGACCTACGACATACATACTCCCCGAGCGGGACAAATCGACGCAGGCGCGCTGTGGGTCGCGTGTCATGGCGGGGCACGTCACACCGGGTCGATATCCTTGACGCACACGACCGATCCCGAGAGGCACCGACAATCGACAGCACGTACGACGCACGCAACCTCCTCGTTCTCGAGGGGTTGGAAGCCGTCCGCAAGCGCCCAGGCATGTACGTCGGCTCGACCGACACGCGCGGTCTCATGCACTGCCTGTGGGAGATCATCGACAACTCGGTCGACGAGGCCCTCGGCGGTTTCGGCAGCCACATCCGTGTGGCGCTCAACGACGACGGCTCGGTCGAGGTCCAGGACGATGGTCGTGGCGTGCCGGTCGACATCGAGAAGAAGACCGGGCTGACCGGCGTCGAGGTCGTCTACACCAAGCTGCACGCCGGCGGGAAGTTCGGTGGCGGGTCCTACGTCGCGACCGGCGGCCTGCACGGCGTCGGCGCCTCGGTGGTCAACGCCCTGTCATCTCGGCTCGACGTCGAGGTCGACAAGAACGGGGCGACGTGGGCCATGTCGTTCCGCCGCGGTGAGCCGGGCGTGTTCGCCGGCGACGGTCCCGACGCGGACTTCACCCCGACCAACGAGCTGCGCAAGATCGGCAAGGTCGCCAAGGCCAAGACCGGCACGCGGGTGCGCTACTGGGCCGACCCACAGATCTTCATCAAGGGTGCCAAGTTCGCCTACGACGAGCTCGTGACGCGCGCGCGGCAGACGTCGTTCCTCGTGCCCGGCCTCGAGATCGTCATCAGCGACCACCGGGGCGACGAGCCGCACGAGGAGAAGTTCCGTCACGACGGTGGTATCGCGGAGTTCTGCGACTTCCTCGCGACCGACGAACCGGTGACCGACGTGCTGCGGCTGCAGGGCGAGGACGTCTTCACCGAGACGGTCCCGCTGCTCGACAGCAAGGGCCACATGACGCCGCAGGACATCGAGCGCACGCTCGGCGTCGACATCGCGGTCCGGTGGGGCACGGCCTACGACACCCAGGTGCAGTCGTTCGTCAACATCATCGCGACCCCCAAGGGCGGCACGCACCTCAACGGGTTCGAGCGCGGTGTCAGCAAGACGTTCAACGACGTGCTCAGGACGACCCGCCTGCTCAAGACCGGCGATCCCGACGTCATCAAGGACGACGTGCTCGAGGGCATGACGGCGGTCGTGACCGTACGCCTGGCGGAGCCGCAGTTCGAGGGCCAGACCAAGGAAGTCCTTGGCACCCCGGCGGTGACCAAGATCGTCAACCAGGTCGTCTCCCGTGAGCTCAAGCGCTTCCTGACGTCCACCAAGACCGCCGAGAAGGCCAAGGCGCGGCTCGTGATGCAGAAGGTCGTCGACGCGTCGCGCACGCGTCTGGCGGCGCGTCAGCAGCGCGACACGCAGCGCCGCAAGAACGCGTTGGAGTCCAGCGCGCTGCCGGCCAAGCTGGCCGACTGCCGCAGCAACGACGTCGAGCGGTCCGAGCTGTTCATCGTCGAGGGCGACTCGGCCCTCGGCACCGCCAAGTCGGCGCGAGACTCGGAGTTCCAGGCGCTGCTGCCGATCCGCGGCAAGATCCTCAACGTCCAGAAGGCCAGCATCGGCGACATGCTCAAGAACGCCGAGTGCTCGTCGATCATCCAGGTCGTCGGCGCAGGCTCGGGTCGGACGTTCGACGTCGACGCCGCGCGCTACGGTCGCATCATCTTCATGGCCGACGCCGATTCCGACGGTGCCCACATCCGGTGCCTGCTCGCGACCCTGTTCTTCCGCTACATGCGCGAGCTGGTCGACGCCGGCCGGGTCTTCACGGCCGTGCCACCGTTGCACCGCATCGAGCTGTCCAGCCCCAAGAAGGGCCAGGACAAGTACGTCTACACCTATTCCGACGCCGAGCTGCAGCGCAAGCTGGCCGAGCTGCAGCGCAAGAACATCAAGTGGAAGGACCCGGTGCAGCGCTACAAGGGCCTCGGTGAGATGGACGCCTCTCAGCTGGCCGAGACGACGATGGACCCGCGACACCGCACGCTGCGCCGGCTCACGGTCGACGACGGCGAGGAGGCCTCGTCGGTGTTCGAGCTGCTGATGGGCAACGAGGTCCCGCCCCGCAAGGAGTTCATCGTGCAGGGTGCCTACGAGATCGACGCGGACCGCATCGACGCCTGAGGGTCAGTCCGGACCGATGCTGAAGAGGCGATCGTTCGTCAGCACCAGCCCGCGCCCGCCGTCGAGGCCGATCATCGCGCTCGCCGCTCCGAGACCAACCGTCGAGCTGAGCGACTTCTGCAGAAGGCGGGCCGACACGTCTCCGGAGCGCGGCTGGATGATCGTGACGACATCGTGCCCTTGATCGCGCCGCAAGGCCATGGCACGCCAGAAGCCGGAGTGGCTCGAGAGGACGGACACGGCGCCGTTCGAGACGTACACGGTCGGAGCGCCGGTCTTGGCCGAGAAGGTTCGGTGCCACATCGTGTCGCCTGTGTCGGGGTCTATCCCGGTCAGCCGACCCTTGCGCTGGTCGACGATGACGTCCTCGCCGACCGACCGGCTGGTCTTGGTCTCGGGGTCGAATCCGAGCCAGGCCTTGGGGTGAACGTGGGTGTGGCCGTCGGAGAGACGAATGCTGACCATACGCCGTGAGGTGGTGTCCTTGCCGTCGTAGCCGACGAAGATCCGTCGTGGATACGCGAGGACGCTCGAGACGGCAGCCATCGCGGAGCAGTCGGCCGTGGTGCGCCAGATCTCCTTGCCCGCTCGTACGCCGCGGTACGCGCACGCATCGCCGTCGCGGGCGACTTCGATCAGCGTGTTGCCCACGAGAACCGAGTCGGCGGCGTCGATGGACTCGCCGGCGGGCCGACCGCTCCGGTCCAACGTCGTGACGCGACCCGCACGGTTGGCCACAGCAACTGTCGGCAGCACCTGCAGCCGCGCCTCGCCCCGGTTCACCTCGACCTGGTCCCGGTTCTCACGGTGAGCCACACCGAATCGAACGTTCGGCAGGGAATCGACGGACCACAGCTGCCTGCCGGTGCGGTCGAGCGAAGTCATCCGACAGCTCCCGCGAGTCGCGCAGTCCCGGTAGGTGATCGTGCCGTCGCCGATCGCCTGGGGGATCCACTGGACCGGCTCACCACCATGCACCGGGCGTTGCCACACCTTCTTGCCCGTGGGCGAGTAGAACGTCATCGTGGGTCGTGCCTGCTGAGCGACCGTGACGAACCACCCGCTCCGCCCGACGAACATCGACAATGCCTCGGAGTCGAACTGGCTCGCCAGCGTCTTGCCGTCGGACATCCGGATGACGTCGAATCCGTCGAAGTTGTCGAACACGTAGACGTTGCCCGCCGCGACCGTGGCCTCGCCTTCGTAGTCGAGCGGTGTCGACCAGTCGACGTCGGCGGTCTCGAGGCGGTGCACCTGCCAGTGCGCACAGCCGACGAGCAGCCCGCACACCAGGACAAGAGCACCCAGCCCGATCACGGTCCGTCGGCCGGTCCTTCGACGTGGCGCAGTCGTGTCGCGCTTCCCCCCGGAGCTCATGCGACGAGACTAGGCCACGGGATTGAGGAGACCGGTGTCGACGTCGTAGATGAAACCTCCGACGGCGATGTCGTCGGGAATCAGCGGGTGGCTACGGACGCGCATGACGTCGGCGCGGACGGTGTTCTCCTGGTCGACGATCGCGCCCAGCGTCATCCATGACGCATCGGTGCCGGCCACGTCGCCGACGCGTGCCTTGAGCTCGTCCTCCGTGGACGACGCCATGGCACAGCGCGTGTGCTCGACGACGAGCACGCGCTTGACCTGCAGGAGGTTGACACCCAGCACCAGCGCGACGAGCGCCTGGTCGGTGACCCGGCCACCGGGGTTGCGCAGGATCTTGGCGTCGCCGGGCTCGAGCCCGATCATGCGAAGCGGGTCGATGCGGGAGTCCATGCAGGTCACCATGGCAATCCCGGCGTGGGCGATCCCGTCGAAACCCGAGAGACCGAAGTCCTCGGCGTACTCGCGATTGGCCGCCAGCAAGTCGTCGAATTCAGGCATGGTCGACAGGTTATCGGGTCGCTGTTTCGTCGTTGTCACGGAACACCAGCAGGGCCAGGAGGGCGGCTGTGAGAGCGCAGACCGCGGCACCGATGAAGACCGCGTGCAGCTGGGTGATGCCCGCGTCCCGGACGGCATCCTTGTAGGCCTGGCACAGCGTCGCCTTGCCGCGGCAGAGCTCTGCGGCGGGCGGGATCGAGTCGGACGCGCGGTAGAACGCCCGGAGGCCGATCGTGGTGAGCGCCGAGATGCCCAGCAGCATGCCCACCATGCGCGCCACGATCAGCAGCGCGGACGCCACCCCGTGCACGGCATCGGCGGTGTGGGCGAGCAGCACCGCGTTGACCGGCGCGATCGCGAGGCCGAAACCGAGGCCGCCCAGCACCAGGGACAGCGTCTCGACGGGGTGGTCGAGCGAGTGCGCGTCCCACGTCGACATGTGCCAGAACGCCACGGCGCTCATCAGCATCGCGACACAGGTGAGGACGGAGGCAGGGACTCTGCGCAGCAGCCAGCCGCCGAGGAGCGCGCCGATCGGGAGGGCGACCAGGAACCGTACGAGGACCAGGGCTGCGTCGAGCTGGGAGTCGCGATCGACGGTGAGCCGGGCGAAGAACGGGATGTCGACGAGCGCCGCGATGAGGGCCGCGCCGACGAAGAACGAGACGACGAGCGCGCCCCAGGCGGGCGTCGCCGCGAGAGCGCCGCGCGGGAGCAACGGGCGCGGCGCGCGGCGCTGGCGCAGTGCGAAGCCGGCAAAGGCCACCACCGCCAGGGGGACCAACCAGGGTGCTTGATCAGAGATCGCTCCGCGCTCGGGCTCAGCCGACGCGAACGTCAGGATGACGGCGCCGAGCCCGGTGGTGAGCAGCAGAGCACCGGAGATGTCGGTCTCGCGGGCGAGTGCCGGCCACTGGCGCCAGCCGAGGAGCGGACGTCGCGCGGTCACCTGGCGCAGCAGGAACAGGGCGAGCAGTCCGTACGTCGTGAGGGCCAGTGGCGTGAGCCAGCGGGAGTCGCCCGTGACCGGGAGGAACGCGAGGCCACTCGTGACGCCTCGGGTCAGCCGGTCGGGCTCGAGCATGACGACCGTGATCCCGATGAGCGTGAGCACGGCCAGGCCGGCGCCGATGAGGTCGGCGCGTCGTATGCCGCGCGCAGCGGTCGCGCCGCCTTCGTGCCGCTGCGACACGCTCAGGGACGGCAGCATGGCGGCGGCCAGCACGAGGCCGATCGCACAGTTGAGCCAGAAGATCAGCCGCCAGTCACCGAACGCGAGCACCACCGCGCCGTACAACGGTCCCAGGACGCTGCCGAGCTCCTGCACGGCGCCGACGATGCCCAGAGGCAGCCCGCGCCGCTGGGGTGGCCAGAGGTCCGCGACGAGGGCCAGCGTCGGCGGAATGAGGCCGCCACCGCCGACGCCCTGGATGAGGCGGCCGAGCACGATGCTCTCGAGGTTGTAGGCCGCCGCGGTGACCAAGGACCCGGCGGCGAACACCACGAGCGACCCGAGCAGCACCGGGACGCGACCCCGGAGGTCGGAGATGCGCCCGATCAGAGGCAGCACCGCGACATAGCCCAGCAGGAAGCCCGACACGATGGGAGCGGCGCGCTGCAGGTCGTCGAGGTCGAGCCCGGTCGACGTCATCATGTCGGGCAGTGCGAGCACCACGACGTACGTGTCGGCGGCAGCGAACGAGATCGCGACAGCAGCCAGTCCGAGGAGAACTCTCGAGGCGGGACTGATCGCCTCCCGCGAGGTCATCGACCGGCGGGGGTCGGCGGCTCGATGGTGATGGCGGTGTCGGAGGTGGTCAGCCTGACGGTGTAGGTCACGTCACCGCCGTTGGGGTAGAACGGCCCCTTGAGGCTGGCGTCGCGCAGGACGTTGTCGTCGTCGAGGCGGTAGGTCACGGCGAACGACTTGTCCTGGGCGGCCGAAGGGATGATGTCCCGGACGAGGCTTCCGGGAAGTGTGCCGGTGATCGTCGTGAGGACGTCCTTGCCGTCGCGGGACTTGTCGCCCTCGGAGAGCTTCTGCGTCTTGGCCAGGATCTGCGAGATGCCGGTGTCCGGCGCGAGCAGTCCGGCGGGATCCGGCGCCTTGAGCGATGCCGGGTTGATCGTCAGGAAGGACGGCGAGAACCCGGTCTTCGCCCAGACCTTGCCGTCGGTCGCGATGACGTCGGCGTCGAGGCTCGCACCGCCGGTGACGACCTTGACCTTGCCCTCGAACGCGGGGGAGTGGTTGCCCCTGCCCTTGGCCGACAGGAGCCCCGTCACGTCGGAGGGCAGCTTCGCGGTCGACAGAGAGATCGTGACCGTCTCGGCGTCGTCGAGAGCGGTCTTGGCCTCCGTGAGACGCGCCTGCAGCTTGGCCGGGTCGCCCTTGGTGCCACCGTCGCCGCCGGAGGATCCGGTGCAGCCGGAGACGACGAGGGCGGAGGCAGCGAGCGTCAGGATGAGGTGTCGGGTGCGCACGGCTCAGTCTTGCACGGTGCAGCGCTCAGATCGCGAGCGAACCGGCGGGACCCGAGACTGCCAGGATCGGCTGCGCGGCGGGTGTGCCGGAGCCGTCGCGACGGTCGGTGGGCTCGGGCAGGTCGACGGGAGACCCGCTCGTCGCGCACGCCATGGGCGCGCCGTCGCCCACCCAGGCCAGCAGCAGCCCGTCCTCACCCTTGAGCAGGCGCTGGCATCGGACGCCGCCGGTGGCGCGCCCCTTGGCGGGGTAGATCGCCATCGGGCTGACCTTGACGGCACCGTTCTGGGTGCCGGGCAACGCATCGCCGGACCCGGCGATCGTCACCACGCTGGCGGACTCGATGTCGCGGACCGCACCGAACGAGACGACGCGGGCGCCCGGTGTCAGCTTGATGCCGGCGACGCCGCCGCCGGCGCGACCCTGCGGGCGTACGAGCGATGCCGGGAAGTGCAGGAGCTGGGCGTCTGACGTGACGAACGCGAGCTCCTCGTCGCCGGTCGCCAGCTCCACCGCACCGACCACGACGTCACCCTCGTCGAGGGAGATGATGTCCCACGAGTCACGCGACAGCTGCTCGGGCTTGACCCGCTTGACGACGCCGGAGCGCGTGCCGAGCGCCAGGCCCGGCCCGGAGTCGCCGAGACCGGTGAGGGCGAGAACCGTGCCCTCGAGCCCTGGGATCTCGCGCAGGGGCATGCCGCCCTGGAGGTTGGGCGACTGGGCGGTGGGCGGCAGAGCCGGCAGCTCCAGCACCGAGATGCGCTGGATGCGACCGTCGGCCATCACGACACCGATCTCGCCGCGGGCTGTCGTGCGTACGGCCGACACGATCGTGTCGTGCTTGACCCGGCGGTCGACGTCGCCGAGCGGCGAGTCGTCGGACGTACGGGCCAGGAGTCCCGTCGCGGACAGCAGCGCCCAGCACGGGTCGTCGGCGACCTCCAGCGGTGATGCGGCCGTGGCGGTCTGGCCGGACGACTCCAGCAGGACCGTGCGCCGTGGCGTGCCGAACGTCTGCGCCATGTCGTTGAGCTCGTCGCCGACGACCCGGCGGAGCAGCTGCTCGTCGGCCAGGATCGCGTCGAGCTCGTCGATGATCTTGCGCAGCTCGGCGATCTCGCGCTCGACCTCGATGCGGTCGTACTTGGTGAGCCGGCCGAGCGTCAGGTCGAGGATGTAGGTCGCCTGGATGTCGGACAGGTCGAACACCGTCATGAGGCGCTCCTTGGCCTCGCCGCGGTTCTCGCTCGCGCGGATCAGCTGGATGACCTCGTCGATGTCGACGAGCGCCAGCATCAGGCCGTCGAGCAGGTGCAGGCGGTCGGCAGCCTTGCCCCGGCGGAACTGCGTGCGGCGACGGACGACGTCGATGCGGTGCCCGAGGTAGACCTCGAGCATGTCCTTGAGCCCCAACGTGCGGGGCTGACCGTCGACGAGTGCCACGGCGTTGATGCCGAACGAGCTCTCCATCGGCGTGCTCTTGTAGAGCTGCTCGAGGATCGTCTCGGGGATGAAGCCGTTCTTGATCTCGATGACGAGGTTGAGGCCCTTGTGGCGGTCGCTGAGGTTCTTGATGTCCGAGATGCCCTGGAGCTTCTTGGCCTGGACGAGCTTCTTGATCGCCTCGATGACCTTCTCCGGGCCCACGTTGTAGGGCAGCTCGGTGACGACGATGCCCTTGCGCCGCGCCGTGACGCTCTCGACGCGCGCCGAGGCCCGCATGCGGAACGAGCCGTTGCCCGTCGCGTACGCGTCACGGATGCCCTCGAGGCCGACGATCTTGCCGCCGGTGGGCAGGTCGGGGCCGGGGATGAACCGCATGAGGTCGTCGAGGTCGGCCGACGGATGGCTGATGAGGTGACGCAGCGCCTGGACGACCTCGATCAGGTTGTGCGGCGCGATGTTGGTGGCCATGCCGACGGCGATGCCGCTGGCGCCGTTGACGAGCAGGTTGGGCAGCGCTGCGGGCAGCACGACGGGCTCGGTCTCGCGTCCGTCGTAGTTGGGCTTGAAGTCGACCGTGTCCTCGTTGATCGACGCGGTCATCGCCTCGGCGGCCCGGTCCATGCGGACCTCGGTGTAACGCATCGCCGCGGGCGGATCGTCCTGGGACCCGAAGTTGCCGTGCCCGTCGAGCAACGGCAGCCGCAACGACCAGGGCTGCACGAGGCGGACAAGTGCGTCGTAGATCGCGCCGTCGCCGTGCGGGTGCAGCCGGCCCATGACCTCGCCGACGGGTCGCGCGCTCTTGGCGTGCCCGCGGTCGCTTCGCAGGCCCATGTCGTCCATCGTGTAGAGGATGCGCCGCTGGACGGGCTTGAGGCCGTCGCGTGCATCGGGCAGGGCACGCGCGTAGATCACGGAGTAGGCGTACTCGAGGAAGCTCGATCGCATCTCGTCGCTCACGTCGGTGTCGACGATGTGCTCCTCGAAGTCCTCCTCGGGAGCCTGCTTGCTGCTGCGGGCCATTCACTCTCCTGTGTTGCGCTGCTCAGTTGTCCATTTTCGCCGCTCTCACCTGCGGACTTCTCGCGCCACGCCGTGAGGCACCCGATAGGTTGGGGGCGTGACCAGTGAGGTGCAGCCCGTCGAGCACTGGGAAGCCGATGTCCTGCTCAAGGACGGCCGGGTGGCCCAGCTCAGGCCGATCCTGGAGGCCGACGCCGACCGGCTCGTGGAGTTCTATTCGCGCGTCTCCGAGCAGTCCAAGTACTTCCGCTTCTTCGCGCCCTATCCGACGCTTTCGGACAAGGATGTCACGCGCTTCACGACGGTCGACAACGACCGCCGCGTCGCGTTCGTCGTGACCTTGCACGCCACGATCATCGGGGTCGGCCGCTACGACGCGATCACCGACGACGAGGCCGAGGTGGCGTTCCTCGTCGAGGACGCGCACCAGGGTCGCGGGGTGGGGCAGCTGCTGCTGGAGCACCTCGCGCAAGCCGGCCGCGAGCGCGGCATCCGTACGTTCGTCGCCGACGTCCTGCCGTCCAACTCCCGGATGCAGCAGATCTTCCGCGAGATGGGCTACCAGGTCGACGGCATGGTCGACGGCGGCGTCACCCGCCTCACGCTGCGGATCGAGCCCACCGACCTGGCCGTGGGGGTCATGCGAGCCCGTGAGCAGCGCGCCGAGGCCGCCTCGATCGAGCGGATCTTCCGCGCCCGCAGCATCGCGGTCATCGGTGCCAGCCGCCGGCAGAACTCGATCGGCCAGGCGATGGTGCGCAACCTCGTGCTGGGCGACTTCAGCGGCAGCGTCTACGCGGTCAACTCGCAGGCCGAGGCGGTGTCGGGTCTCCCGGCCTACAAGACCGTCCAGGACATCCCGGGCGAGGTCGACATCGCGATCGTCGCGGTGCCTGCCGAGTCGGTCAACGACGTCGTGCTCGACTGTGCGGCCAAGGGTGTCCACGGGCTCGTCGTGATCTCCGCCGGGTTCGCCGAGGAGGGCCCGGAGGGCCGTCAGCGGCAGCGCACGCTGCTGGGCCTCAGTCGGTCGTACGGGCTGCGGCTCATCGGCCCCAACTGCCTCGGGTTCATCAACACCGCCCCTGACCTGCAGCTCAACGCCTCGTTGTCGCCGTCGATGCCGCCTCAGGGCCGCGTCGGGTTCTTCTGCCAGTCCGGTGCGCTCGGCACGGCGATCCTGGAGTCGGTGTCCCGTCGAGGCCTCGGCCTGTCGACGTTCGTGTCGGCCGGCAACCGCGCCGACGTCTCGGGCAACGACCTGCTGCAGTACTGGCAGGAGGACGACTCGACCGAGGTCATCCTGCTCTACCTGGAGTCGATCGGTAACCCGCGCAAGTTCTCCCGTATCGCCCGTCGCGTCTCCCGCACCAAGCCCATCGTGGCGGTCAAGTCCGGACGCTCGACTCAAGGCGTACCGGTCGGCCACACCGTCAAGCGCACCTCGGCCCCGCAGTCGGCGGTCGATGCGATGTTCCGCCAGGCCGGCGTCATCCAGGTCGACACCTTGGACGAGATGTTCGATGTCGCCCAGCTGCTGGCCCACCAGCCGCTGCCGCGGGGCAACCGCATCTCGATCGTCGGCAACTCCGACGCCGTCGCGCTGATCGTCGCCGACGCGGCCTCGGCGGCCGGGTTGCAGGTGGCCGAGCCGATCTCGCTGGGAGCCGACGCCAACGCCGACGACTTCGAGGCGGCCATCGAGCACGCCATCGCGAGCCCCGACATCGACGCGCTGGTCGCGGTCTACGTCCCGCCGCTCAACACCAGCGGCGAGGAGGTCGCCAACGTGCTGGCAGCCGTCGGCGAGCAGTCCGACAAGCCGATCGTGTCGACCTTCCTCGGCAGCGAGGGCGTGCCGGTGCTGCTGCGCGTGCCCGACCTCCTGGGCGGATCCGCCGGTCGTGGCTCGGTGCCCTCGTACGCCGCGCCGGAGTCCGCGGTCCGCGCGCTCGCCCGCGTCGTCAACTACGCCGAGTGGGCCGCCAAGGACCACGGCGAGTTCCACCTCGCGCTCGACCACCGCACGGGTGACGCCCGTACGCTCGTCCGTCAGGTGCTCGCCGCCGCGCCACGCGGGGCGATCCTGTCGACGGACCAGGTGCACGCGCTGCTGGCCTGCTACGGCATCGACCTGTGGACCTGGATCAACGTGCACTCGCGCGACGAGGCGATCGCGGCGGGGGAGAAGCTCGGCTGGGACGTCGTCCTCAAGGCCGGCAGCGAGCACCTCCGCACCCGGCCCGACCTCGCGCACGTCTGGCGCAACATCCACGGGCCGGACGAGATGGGCGAGGCGTGGGACGACCTCACGACCTGGAAGGGCATGCGCAAGGACACCAAGTTCTTCGTGCAGCGAGCCGCGGCCGACGGCATCCAGGTGTCGTTCAGCGTCACCGAGGACCCGCTGTTCGGCCCCCTCGTGTCGTTCGGCCTCGCCGGTGCACCCAGCGAGCTGCTGGGCGACCGGTCCTACGGCATCCCGCCGCTGACCGATCTCGACGCCGAGGGCATGATCCGCGACTTGCGCTCCGCGCCGCTGCTCTACGGCTATCGCGGCTCCGACGCGGTCGACGTCGACACGCTGCAGGACATCATCGTCAGGCTCGCGGCGATGAAGGACGATCTCCCGGAGATCGCCGAGCTCGACCTGGAACCCGTGCTCGTGCACGGCAAGGGCTACACCGCCCTGAGCGCCCGCGCCAAGGTCGTACCGTCCGCGGATCGCCGCGGCGAGTGGTACGTCCGGCGCCTGAGTCAACCTGCCTCGATGGGAGATACGCTGGCGTGATGGCCACTGACGACACGAAGTCCCTGTTCGACGAGGTCTCCACGAGCGGCTACTACCCCGAGATCGTTGCCGACGGTCTGCGCGACGCGCTCGCCGACGAGCCGGTCGCCGCCTACGTCCTGCACCACGAGCCGACGTTCGACCACGACGAGATCCGCCGCCACATGACGGTGCTGGCACTGACGCCGAGTCGTCTCGTGCTGGTGCACACCGATGAGCACCCCGGTGACGACCTGCTGCCCAAGCCCTACACGTCGACGACGTCGGAGGCCGTGGCGCTCGGCCAGGTGCGCTCGGTCGTCGTGACGCGCATGGTGACGTCGAAGTCCAAGGAGCTCGAGGAGGCCGTGCTGACGGTCGGCTGGGGCGCGGTGTCACGCGTCGAGCTCGAGCCGGCACGGTGCGCGGACCCCGAGTGCGAGGCCGATCACGGCTACACCGGCAGCCTGACCGGCGATGACTTCTCGTTGCGCCTCGCGGCTGCCGCAGACGGCGGTTCGGCGGTGCAGCGGCTGCTCGGCTTCGCCCGTACGCTGTCGGCCGCAACCGCCGGCCGCGGCGCATGACCCTGGCCGGACTCGGCGGTCGAGCGACGATCGACCAGATCCTGCCGTCCGTGGGCGCCGCGATGGGCGCCCCGGGATTCGCCAACTCGCTGGTCCTGCCGGAGGCGGCGCGCTACGTGGTGTTCCTCGTCGACGGACTCGGCCTCGAGCTGCTGCGTGAGCACGCTGATGCGGCGCCGTTCCTCAGCTCGTTGACGAACGTCGACGACGTCGTGTGCGGCGTGCCGTCGACCACCGCGACCAGCCTCACGTCGCTCGGCACGGGGCTGCCGGCCGGCACGCACGGCATGGTGGGCTACACGTCGCGGGTGCCGGGCAGCGGTCAGCGGCTCAACTCGCTCAAGTGGGACCAGCCGGTCGACCCGTTGATCTGGCAGCCGCACCGCACGGTGCTGGAGCAGATGCAGGACGCCGGCATCACCGCGTCATCGGTCAACGACGCCTCGTTCGCCGACTCCGGCCTGACGCTCTGCAGCCAGCGCGGCGTGCCGTTCCACGGCATCAACTCGATCTGGGAACGCCTCGACGTCGTCCTGGAGGTCATCGAGTCGGCGCCGCGCGCCATGACGTACGCCTATGAGTCGCGGCTCGACCACACGGGCCACGGCAAGGGCTGCGCGTCGGCGGAGTGGCGCGCGATGCTCACCACCATCGACACCGAGCTGGCCGACCTGCGTGAGGAGCTGCCCCGCGACACGGTGCTGCTGGTCACCGCCGACCACGGCATGATCGACCTGCCCAAGGCTGGCCGATTCGACGTCGACTCGTCGCCCACCCTGCTGGACGACGTCACCCTGCTCGCCGGTGAGGCGCGGTTCCGACACGTCTACACGCGCTCGGGTGCCGCGCCCGACGTCGCGGCACGCTGGCAGGCCGAGCTGGGTGACCGTGCGGTCGTGCGTACGCAGGAGGGCATCGAGGACTGGTTCGGGCCCATCGCGGCGGACGTCCGTGGCCGCATCGGCGATGTCGTCGTCGCGGCGCTCGGCGACTTCGCGGTGTTCTCGTCGCGCGAGTTCGGCATCGAGTTCAAGATGACCGGCTTCCACGGCTCGATCAGCGAGGCCGAGCTGCGCATCCCGGTTCTCGTCGCGCCATGACCCGGCTGGCAGGATGGTGGCCGTGGCGGAGCTGAACTTCTACTCGGGGACGATGGACTGCGGCAAGAGCACCTTGGCGCTCCAGATGGACCACAACCATCGCGCCAGAGGCCGTGTCGGCCGGGTGTTCACGTCGCACGACCGCGCGGGCGCGGCAACGCTCTCCAGCCGGTTGGGTCTCGCCGTGCCGGCGATCGAGGTCGACGACCAGTTCCATTTCTGGCAATACACCGTCGACGAGCTGACCCAGGGCGGCCGCATCGACTACTTCGTGTGCGACGAGGCCCAGTTCTACACCGCGGACCAGATCGATCAGCTGGCCAAGGTCACCGACGAGCTGGCGATCGACGTCTTCGCGTTCGGCATCCTCACGGACTTCCGGACCCAGCTGTTCTCCGGCTCGGCCAGGCTGATCGAGCTCGCCGACCACGTGCACACGCTGCAGGTCGAGGCGCTGTGCTGGTGCGGCGAGCGCGCGACGCACAACGCGCGCACGGAGGACGGGATCATGGTGACCGAGGGCGATGTCATCGTCGTGGGGGATGTCGACCACGAGCTGACGCCGGACGAGGACGACCTGGTCGTGGGCTACGAGGTGCTGTGCCGCCGGCACCATCGCCGCAGGATGACGGCCGCGTCGGCGAAGGCATCAGCCCTGTCGCCGGACGTGCTTCCGTTTGGTTGAGGTTCCCTCGCAGAGCTCGGTCGGTCAGTCGGACTTGTTGTCGCCGAACATGATCTCGTCCCAGCTCGGGACGCGACGACGCTCGTGACGCTTCTTGCGCGGGCCCATCGTGTCGGGCACTGCGACGTCGTGCTCGAGGGACTCCTCGAAGTCGTCGACCTCGTGCTCGAGCGCGGCGGACGTGTCGGCGTCCTCGGAGTCGACGATCGCGAGCTGCTCCAGGACCTTGCGCTCGCGAGCCTCCTTGAGCGAGGCGACCCCGACCTGGGGGCCCTCCTCGACCTCGGGCGCGCTCGCTTCGACCTCGTCGTCGACGACCTCGACGGGAGCCTCGGCGGGCTGCGACGGAGCCCGTACGGCATCCGCGATCGCCATGTCGGCGGAGTCGGGCAGGGCGACGTCACCGACGAGGTCGTGGGCGAACTCGTCAGCGGGTACGACGTAGCGGCTCTTGACGTCGAACAGGAAGCTCGCGGGATGCGCGGCGCCCTCGGGGGTGACCTGGACGTTCCAGCGGCCGTCCTCGCGCCGCCACGAGTCCCAGGCGGCTGACTCGGGCACGCCACCGTTGGCGGCGATGTTCTCCGACACGAGGGTGCCGAGCAGGACGCCCGCACCTCCGACGTGCTTGCGGCGGATCGACGTCTTGCGGGCCTGCTCGCACATGTACTCGCGCTCGGCGAGCACGGGTCCGGCGAAGCCGAGGATCTGCTCGACCGGGACGCCGGCGGAGTCGGCGACCGCCTGCGGTGTCTCACCGCGGCGTATGCGGGTCTGGATGTCGCGCGGGCTGAGAGAGCTTTCCATGCGGATCTCCAACTGGCCGGAGGTGTTCCCAGAGTGGGACGGCTTGCCGATCAGGGAAGCGAGGCGGTGATCAGCGGGGATGCGGAACTGCTCACCGGTGGACGCGTCACGCGCAATGAGGAACCGTCTGTCCTCGCTCAGTCTGTCGAGACCGAGATCACGCATGTCATCGCCTCCGATGTGACACCGGCTCCGAGTGGGCGTTCACTCGTAGCGTGTTCTCATCCTAGGCGCGCAGATGGCGAACCTGCGGTGACGCGCCGATACCCGATAGCGTCGTCGCCGTGCCCGACACCCTGCTCCTGGTCCTCGATCTCGCCGGAATCGCGGTCTTCGCGTCGACCGGTGCCTTGGTCGGTGTGCGCAAGGAGCTCGACGTCTTCGGCGTCAGTGTGCTGGCGTTGATCACCGGGCTCGGTGGCGGCGTGCTGCGCGACGTGCTGATCGGCTCGGTCCCGCCGGCGGCGCTCGACGACTGGCGCTATCTCGTCGTCCCGGCAGCGACGGCGCTCGCGGTCTTCGTGTTCCATCCCGCGTTCGGCCGCATGGAGCGGCAGATCATGGTGCTCGACGCCGTCGGGCTCGCGCTGTTCTGCGTCACCGGCGCGGTCAAGGCCGACGAGGCCGGGCTCAACGTCCTCGCCGCCTCGGTGCTCGGCACGCTGAGCGGCATCGGCGGCGGCATGTTGCGCGACGTGGTGGCCGGCCGCGTACCCGTCATCTTCCGTGGTGAGCTGTACGCGACGCCCGCGTTCGCCGGTGCTCTCATCGCGACGGTCGTGCACCACGAGGGCTATTCCGAGTGGTGGTACGCCCTGGCGTTCGCGGTGTGCCTCGGCTGGCGCCTCGTCGCCCTCAAGCGCGGCTGGACCGCGCCGCTCCCGCCCGGCATCGACCACGCCTGAATCGTCAGGTCAACGCTTGCGGGGGAGGACGAGCTCGAACTCGGGGTCGTGGTTGCCGAAGCGGTGGTTGGTGATCGTCACCGACTGCTCCTGGAGGAACGGCAGCGCCTCGACGCGGCCGGACTGGGTGACCGGACCGGCATAGATCGCGACATCGGGGTCGCCGTCGACGGCGACCGAGACGTCGCGGGCGTCGGAGCCGACGAGACGGAGACGGGTCGGACGGGTCGTCGCGACGTGGGCGAGCCACTCGTCGTGCGTCTCGACGCGGGCCTTGGGTGCGAGTCCTGAGGGCAGCGGGGTCCGGGAGCTGACGGCCACGTGCGATCCGGTGCGGGCGGCAGCGAGCAGCACCCGGATGAGCTCGGGCAGATAGTTGCCGTCGAAGCGGATCGCGACCGGCACGGGGACGTAGCGGAACACGTTGCGTTCGACGCCGAGCTTGGAGACGTCCTTGAGCACGCCGTACTCCCGGGTCCAGGCGATGTGGTCCGACGACGCGGCCGCGACCAGGTCGCGGTGCTCGACGCCGCTGACATGGGGGCGCGCAGCGTCGAGGAGCCGGGAGACCTCGCGCGAGAGCTCAGGGGTCTCGGCAGACCGCAACGGTCGCGGCTTCCACGTGCCGAGGTGAGTCAGGTAGTTGGGCCCACCAGCCTTGGCGGTCGTGCCCACGGACGACCGCTTCCAGCCGCCGAACGGTTGACGTTGCACGATGGCCCCGGTGATGCCGCGGTTGACGTAGAGGTTGCCGGCCTGGACCGTGTCGATCCAGGTGTTGACCTCCTTGGCGTCGAGCGAGTGGATGCCGGCGGTGAGGCCGTAGTCCGTCGCGTTCTGCCACTCGATCGCCTGCTGCAGGGACTTGGCCCTCATGATGCCGAGGACGGGGCCGAAGTACTCCGTGGTGTGGAAGCGGCTCCCTGGGCGTACGCCCGTGCGGACACCTGGCGACCACACCCGGGCATCGGAGCCGAGCTGGCGCGGTGCGAGCAGCCACTCCTCGCCGTCGGCGAGTGCCGTGAGTCCCTCGGCCAGCTTGCCGAGCGGGGGCTCGATGATCGGCCCCATCGTGACCTCGGGGTCGTGAGGGAAGCCGACCTTGAGGGACGAGACGGCGTCGACGAGCTGCCGCTCGAAGCGCTCGGAGTCGCCCACTGACCCGACGAGGATCGCGAGGCTCGCGGCCGAGCACTTCTGCCCGGCATGCCCGAATGCGCTCTTGACCAGGTCGGCCACGGCGAGGTCGATGTCGGCGCTGGGCGTGATGACGATGGCGTTCTTGCCACTCGTCTCGGCCAGCAGCGGCAGGTCGGGGCGCCACGAGCGGAACAGGTTGGCGGTGTCCCAGCCACCCGTGAGGATGACGCGGTCGACGTCGGAGTGCGAGATGAGTGCCTTGCTGAGCGGACCTTCGTCGATCGTCACGTAGCGCAGCACGTCGCGGGGCACGCCGGCCTGCCAGAGCGCCTCGACCATGACGGCGGCGCAACGACGGGTCTGGGGCGCAGCCTTGATGACCACGCCGCTGCCCACCGCCAGCGCTGCGAGCACCGAGCCGGCCGGGATGGCGACCGGGAAGTTCCACGGGGGAGCGACGATCGTCAGCGTGTCGGGGACGAACTCGGCTCCGTCGACAGCCTCGAGCCGGCGCGCCGACTCGGCGTAGTAGTGCGCGAAGTCGACCGCCTCGCTGACCTCGACGTCGGCTTCGGCGATCGTCTTGCCCGCCTCGACAGCCATCACGGACACCAGGTCGCCGCGGCGTGCGCCCAGGGCGTTGCCGGCCTGGTGGAGGATCCAGGCGCGGACCTCGGAGCCACGGGCCTGCCACGCCCTGGCCGCGGCACGGGTGTCCTGGACGACGCTCTCCAGGCTCGCCGGTCCGGGGATCGTGTTGCTGCGAACCGTCTCGGTGCCGAGCTGTGTGTATGCCGAGCGGGCCAGCACGAGTCGGCCCCACTCGCGGTTGGCCGCGGTCGACGGATCGGTGTCCGGCGTGTTGGCGAACGTGTCGGGATGCACCGGTACGACCTCGGTGAGCCGGTTCTGGGTGCGGTGCGGCTCGGGCACGCTGTCGTCCAGTGCGTCGACCGCGGCGAAGAAGCGCCGGATCTCGCGGTTGAGCAGGTCTGGCTCGTCGGCGAGCTCGAACGCGGCCGACATGAAGTTGTCGCTGCTGGCGTTCTCCTCGAGCCGGCGTACGAGATAGGAGATCGCAACGTCGAACTCCGAAGGGTGCACGACAGGCGTGTAGAGCAGCAGCTGTCCGATGTCGTCGCGGACCGCGTCGACCGGACCGCTGTCCATGCCGAGCAGCATCTCGAAGTCCACACCGTCGCGGACGCCGCGGTCACCGGCCAGCAGCCAGGCATAGGCGATGTCGAACAGGTTCTGGCCGGCGACACCGAGGCGTACGGCGTCAATGCGCTCCGGCGTCATGGCCCAGTCGAGCACGCGCTTGTAGTTGGTGTCGGTCTCCTGCTTGCTGGACCAGGTCGCGAGCGGCCAACCGTGCATCGCGGCGTCGACCCGCTCCATGGCGAGGTTGGCGCCCTTGACGACCCGCACCTTGATCGGAGCGCCGCCCTTGGCGCGGCGCTGCGCGGCCCACTCCTGCAGGTCCTGCATCGCACCGAGGGCATCTGGCAGGTAGGCCTGCAGGACGATGCCCGCCTCGAGGTCGGGGAACGACTCGAGGATCGCCTTGAAGACCGCGACCGTCAGGTCGAGGTCGTGGTACTCCTCCATGTCGAGGTTGATGAACGTCGGATCGCCGCTGGACGCCCGCTCGTAGAGCGGCGTGAGCTGCTTGACGACGCGGGCGACGGACTCGTCGAACGCCCACATCGAGAGCTGGCTGGCGACCGAGGAGACCTTGACCGAGACGTAGTCGACGTCGTCGCGTTCCAGCAGCTCCATCGTGCCGTCGCGGCGGTGCGCCGCCTCGCCCTCACCGAGGACCGCCTCGCCGAGCAGGTTGAGGTTGAGCCGGTCACCCCCGGAGCGCAGGCGCTTGATGGTCTTGCCGAGCTTGTCCGGGCGGGCGTCGACGACGAGGTGGCCCACCATGCGTCGCAGCGTGCGCCGCGCGATCGACACCACGAGCTTGGGGAACACGACCGCCATGACGGCACCGAGCTTGAGCAGGACGCGCTGGGACGCCGGGAGGAACGACGGTGTGTGCAGGGCGAGCCGGCGGAGGTTGCGGGCCGCCACGCGGTGGTCGTCAGGACGTACGACCCGGTCGACGAACCCGATCGTGAACTCCAGCCCGTGCGGATCCTTGAGCAGCTGGGCGAGGCGTTCGGCTGACGGATCGGCACGGCGTTTGGAGGTGCGCTCGGGATCGATCCAGGTGCGCACGAGCTCGACGCTGCGCTCGGCGAGAGTGAGTTCGGTCATGTCGAGCCCAAGGTTAGTGCCACACTGCCCCGAAGTTCACCCCGCGGCGCCTCGCGACGGCGTACGGATGCTCCACGCGACGGCGGCGGCGGCCAGCCCCGAGACCAGCGGGACCAGGAACCCCGCCGATGCCCCTTGGTGATCGATGACCCAGCCGGCGATCGCGGAGCCCGGCGCGACTCCCACAGCCAGTCCGGTCGTGGTCCACGTGAGGGCTTCGGTGAGGCGCGACGACGGCACGCTGCGCTCGATCAGGTTGACGGTCGCGATGAGCGTCGGCGAGATCATGAACCCCGTGAGGAACATGCCGACCGCGATGAGCGGTATGCCCGAGAGCACCGCGAGCGGCGCGAACAGCAGGGCGAGGGCCAGCAGCGAGGCGCGGAGCCGGTGCAGCGGCTCCCCCGGCTGGGGGAGTGCTCCGACCACGACTCCTGCGATGAGGCTGCCGGTCGCCCAGATCGCGATGACGAAGCCGGCGGCGCCGCGGTTGCCCTCCTCCGTGCAGAACGCGACGACGATGACCTCGGCCGATCCGAACAGCATGCCGAGGCCCACGGACGAGGCCACGACGGGTCCGAGCAACCCCCAGCCAATCGGCGGGCGGGCGCCCTCGACGTGCTCGATCAGCGGCGGTTCGGTACGTCGTTGGGTCGCCAGCGCCCACGAGCCGAGCGACGCCGCAGCGGCCGCCGCGACCAGTCCGGCGTAGTCCGAGATCTGCAGCGTCAGCACGGTCACGAGGACCGGACCGACCATGAACACGACCTCGTCGAGCACCGCCTCGATCGAGAACGCGGTGTTGAGCTGGCTCCGGTCGGCCACGGCGTGGGTCCAGCGGGCGCGCACCATGCTGCCCGTCTGTGGCGTCGCGAGACCGGCGATCGCCACGCACACGTGGGGCACGGGCGTGGCCCAGTCGTGGCCGATCGCGACCAGCGTGAGGGCCATGCCGAGGGCGTACACGGCGCCGACGACCCACAGCACGCGCGACTGGCCGAGGCGATCGGCGAGCCGGCCCTGCGTCGGGCCGAAGACCGCGGCCGCGAGGACGTACACCGCGGCCAGCACGCCCGCACGCCCGTAGGACCCCGTGCGTTCCGAGACCAGCAGGACGATGCCGAAGCCGGCCATCGACAACGGCAGCCGCGAGACGACGGCCGTGGTGGAGAACAGCACGGCACCGGGTCGTGACAGCACGTCCCGATATGTCGTCAGCATGAAAGGCCTCCCAGCATGCCGACCATATCCGTCGCGGTGGGATGATGAGCGCATGGATGCTCGCCCCTTCGATGCACTGCTGCTCGTGTCGTTCGGCGGTCCGGAGCACCCGGACGACGTCGTCCCGTTCCTCGAGAACGTCACGATGGGCCGCGGCATCCCGCGCGAACGCCTCGAAGAGGTCGGTCAGCACTACTTCCTGTTCGGCGGCAAGTCGCCCATCAACGAGCTCAACCTCGAGCTGCTCGACGCGCTCCGCAAGGACTTCGCCGAGCACGGAGTCGACCTGCCGATCTACTGGGGCAACCGCAACTGGGACCCCTACCTGCGCGACGCCGCTCGCCAGATGGCCGCTGACGGCGTACGCCGGGCAGCCTGCTTCGTGACGAGCGCCTACTCGTCCTACTCCGGCTGCCGGCAGTATCGCGAGGACCTCTACGACGCGGTCAGCGGCCTCGACGTCGAGCTCAGCCGGCTGCGGCACTACTTCAACCACCCGGGATTCGTCGGCCCGTTCGTCGAGGCGACGTCGGAGGCGCTCGCGGGCGCGCCCGACGGCACGCACGTCGTGTTCGTCACGCACTCGATCCCCGAGACCATGAACCTGGCCAGTGGCGGCCCGGGCCGTGAGGCTTACGTCCGCCAGCACGAGAGCGTCGCGGAGATGGTCGCCGAGGGCGTCGGTACGCATCGCTGGTCCCTGGCCTACTGCTCGCGCTCCGGCTCCCCGCACATGCCGTGGCTCGAGCCCGACATCAACGACCACCTGCGCGAGCTGCACGAGTCCGGCACCACGTCGGTCGTGGTCGTGCCGATCGGGTTCATCTCCGACCACATGGAGGTCATCTACGACCTCGACACCGAGGCCAAGATGACCGCCGACGGACTCGGCATGACCTACGACCGGGTCGACACGCCCGGCGCCCACCCCGACTTCGTCGCGATGGTGCGCGACCTGCTGCTCGAGCGAGCCGCTATCGAGCGCGGCGAGCAGCCCGACCGGTGCTCGCTCGGCGAGCTCGGACCCTCCCACGACGTGTGCCCGGTCGACTGCTGCCTCAACCCGCGCTCCGCCCTGCCGACGATCGGCGGCGTCGGCGACGGTGTCACGACGGCTACCGCATGACCGAAACGCTCCTGACGCTGGCCCGTGAGGTCGGCCGCGAAGCCGCCGCGTTCGTCGCCGGCAGGCGGCCGGCCGGCCGCGTCACGGTCTCGGCCACCAAGTCGAGCCCCACGGACGTCGTCACCGAGATCGACGAGGCATGCGAGCGGCTCATCCGTGAGCGCATCTTCGCCGCGCGCCCCGACGACGGGTTCGTCGGTGAGGAGGGCAACGACGTCCTCGGCTCGAGCGGCGTCGACTGGGTCGTCGACCCGATCGACGGCACGGTCAACTTCGTCTACGGCATCCCGACCTACGGGGTCTCGATCGCAGCGCGACGGGACGGCGAGGTCGTCGCGGGCTACGTCATCAACATCGCGTCCGGTGCCGAGTGGGGAGCGGTCCGCGGAGCCGGCGCGTGGCGCTACGCCGGCGAGTCCCGCCAGGTGCTCACGGCGCCGCAGCCGGAGTCCGTGGCGCACGCGCTGGTGGCGACCGGCTTCAACTACGTGCCCGCGGTCCGCACGGCCCAGGCTGCGGCGATGGCGACGTTCCTGCCGCAGGTGCGCGACATCCGCCGGATCGGCTCGGCGGCACTCGATCTGTGCGGCCTGGCCGAAGGACAGTTCGACGCCTACCTCGAGCAGGGACTCAAGCCCTGGGACCTCGCCGCAGGCGGCCTGATCGCGGCCGAGGCCGGCCTTGTCCTGAGCGGGTTCGACGGCGGCCCGGACGAGCGTATGGTGATGGCTGCTCATCCTGCGATTGCTGAGGAATATTTCGCCCTCGTACGTGCTTGTGGGTTCTGACGAACGGAACGTTTGGGGCGTGTGGCACAATCACGCCGGTTGTTCCGCACAAAGGGAGATTTGATGGCTACCGATTACGACGCACCGCGCAAGACCGAGGAAGAGCAGTCCGAGGACAGCATCGAGGAGCTCAAGGCGCGTCGGCACGAGAAGAGCTCGGGCAAGGTCGACGAGGACGAGACCGAGGCTGCCGAGAACTTCGAGCTGCCCGGTGCGGACCTGTCACACGAAGAGCTCGCGGTCCAGGTCGTGCCCAAGCAGCTCGACGAGTTCACCTGCTCGTCCTGCTTCCTGGTGCATCACCGCAGCCAGCTGGCATCGGAGAAGAACGGCGTGCTCATCTGCCGCGACTGCGCCTACTGACCTTCTTCTTGGTCGAACGTTCGGGAGCCGGATCCGCAAGGACCGGCTCCTTTGCGTTGTCCGGGACCGAGTTCTCGAGGGGCTTCATGCCGGGCGGCAGGTGTCCGGTCGACTTGACCCAGTAGGTCGCGGTGCCGCGGCGTACGCCGACCTTGACGAGCTCGATGATCGCGCCGCCGACGACGGCCCACGCCACAGCCTCACCGGTCGTGACGTCGGGGTGCCGGCCGCTGCTCGGCGGCTTCTTGCCGGTCACTGCACGCCACGCGAGCACCGAGGCCCGTTGCGCCAGCAGGCCGGCGACGATCGACGAGCCACGGTCCATGAGCTTCCAGGCACCTTTGCCGGGCGCCTTGGTCTTGGGCGTCGTGGCGGCCTCGGCGAGGAGCTGCTCTGCGTGCTTAGCCTTCTTCTTCGCCACGGGGCGGGTCTCCGTTCGGGTCGTGCGCCGGTGCGGTCGGCGCGTTCTCAGTGTGGCCCAGAGCAGCGGCGAGCGCGTCCGGACGGCGGCTCGACACCAGCCAGTAGGGCGTGGGATCGCTGTCGTCGGCGAGCGGTATGAGCACACCGCGGTCGATGTAGGGGCGGGTCACGAGATAGGCCCTCGCGTCCGCCCCGGTGCCGAGCTTCAGCCGGTAGGCGGCCCGATGGAGCGGCTCGACCGCACCGATGTGGGCACGATCGATCGACGCGCGACCGACCCGCAGGCCGTCGGAGTCGACCGCGATCAGCAGGGAACCGTAGCGCCACACGACGTAGAGACCGGGCCCGGCGACGATGGCGGTCGTGACGATCGCGATGGGCCAGTTGGTCGCGACGAGCATGATCCAGCCCCAGGCGGCGGCGAACACGAGCGCGGCCAGCCACCAGGAAGCCGGCGCGGTCAGTCGTTCGCGGTACGTCGTCACGGTTCAACCTTGCCTCATGCCGCACGGCGTCCCGACGCAGGTAGGGTCGCTGCCATGTTCGACGTCACCGTCACCCGGCTGGATCCGGGCGTGCCGCTCCCGACGTACGCGCATCCCGGCGACGCCGGAGCCGACCTCGTGACGACGATCGACCTCGACCTCGCACCGGGGGAGCGCGTCCTGGTTCCCACCGGCATCGCAGTCGCCCTGCCCGACGGCCTCGCCGCGTTCGTGCACCCGCGCTCGGGGCTCGCGCTGCGCCACGGCCTGTCGATCGTCAACACCCCCGGCACGATCGATGCGGGTTACCGTGGAGAGATCAAGGTCCTCCTGGTCAACCACGACCCCCGCGAGTCCGTACGTCTGACGCGCGGAGATCGGGTCGCGCAGCTCGTGATCCAGCGCGTCGAGCGCGTGGCATTCACGGAGGCCGAGTCGCTGCCCGACTCGGCTCGTGGGGCCGGAGGGTACGGTTCGACCGGCGGTCACGCGATCGCCGAGCCCCAGGGGGAGAGAAGCTGATGGTGCGCCGACGCAAGCAGGAGCAGTCGCAGGAGGACGTGGAGCCCGAGGAGACGACGCCCGACGTACGCGCGAACGGTCCGTGGGACATTTCGGAGAAGACGCCCGACGGCGACGCTTCCTACGTCGACCTCGGGCCGTTGCTGGTCCGTGCCCACGACGCGTACTCGATCCAGCTCCCGGCCGAGGGCGAGGCCGGCCAGATCGCGTCCGTGGTCCTCGTCGCCGAGGACTCCGCGCTCGAGCTGCGCGTCTTCGCCGCGACGCGTTCCGGCGGGCTGTGGGACGAGGTCCGCGACGACCTGATCCTCGAGGTCGCCCGGCTCGAGGGCGAGTGCGAGCAGGTCGACGGACCGTTCGGCCCCGAGCTGCGGGTCAGCGTGCCGGTCGACCTGCCCGACGGTGAGAAGGGCTTCCAGCCGAGCCGCATCCTCGCCGTCGAGGGTCCGCGCTGGCTGCTTCGCGGCACGTTCCTCGGCGAGGCCGGGCTCAACCCGACCGACGACGGTCCGCTCATGGACGCGTTCAAGGACGTCATCGTCGTGCGTGGCGTCGAGGCTCGCATTCCACGGGAAGCGTTGTTGCTCACACTGCCCGAGAACGCCGTCGCGACCCCGGACGAGGAGTAGAATTTCAGCATGGGACGCATCAGCAGGACCCTTGAACGACTCTCGACCGAGAACATCGAGGCCGAGGAGCTCCAGAGCGACGCCGCCAAGGCCGGCTGCAAGCTCATCGCCTCCCAGGCCGACCGCTCGGTCGTCACGATCCACGGCGTCCTGCGCTCCGTGACGCTGCGTCCTGTTGACGGGGTCACGGCGCTCGAGGCGGAGCTCTACGACGGCTCCGACTGCGTCACCCTCATCTGGCTCGGCCGCCGCAAGATCGAAGGCGTCGCCGCCGGTCGTCAGCTCAAGGCCTACGGTCGCATCGGCATGCGCAACGGCACCCGCGTGATCTACAACCCACGTTACGA
The DNA here is from genome assembly GCF_001425755.1 of Aeromicrobium sp. Root344. Taxonomy (GTDB): domain Bacteria; phylum Actinomycetota; class Actinomycetes; order Propionibacteriales; family Nocardioidaceae; genus Aeromicrobium. The sequence continues at coordinate 3,209,784 of NZ_LMDH01000001.1, forward strand.
ACTCGAGGCATGAGCGCTCCCCACGGAGCCAATCCGGGGACTGACGCGTACGAGACCGTCGAGCAGCTGGTCCGCGGCCAGCTGGCCAAGGCGCTGGGTGGCCGGCGCGGCATCGTCGAGAGTGCCGTCCCCACCGCGCTGTTCACGGTCTCCTGGATCGTCAGCCACGAGCTCAAGCTCTCGCTCGTCATCAGTGTCGTTGCCACGGTGCTGCTGCTGGTCGCCCGCCTGGCCCAGCGCTCCACGATCCAGTTCGTGCTCAACTCGCTGTTCGGCATCGGCATCGCGGCGATCTTCGCGTCGCGTTCGGGCGAGGCACGCGACGTGTTCCTGCCCGGCATCATCTACAACGGCGCCTACGCGGCCGCGTTCATCCTGTCGATCGTCGTGGGCTGGCCGCTGCTCGGCTTCATGATCGGCAGTGTCACCGGTGATCCGACGGCGTGGCACGGGGATCGTGGTCTGGTGAAGCTGTGCTCGCAGCTCACCTGGGTCATGGCGGCACCGTGCGTCCTGCGCGTCGTCGTGCAGTACCCGTTGTGGCTCACCGATCACGTCGCGTTGCTCGGCACGGCCAAGATCGCCCTCGGTTGGCCGCTGCAGCTGGCGTCGTTTGCCGTGATGGCGTGGCTGCTGGGCCGCAACCACACGCCGCTGGAGCCGGACGGGGCCTGAGCCTCAGCCCTTGGGGGACAAGAGCTCGCCGAGGTGGTCCTCGGCCTCTTCCGGTGTCACGAACAGCAGCTCGTCGCCGGACTCCAGCGAACGGTCCGCGTCGGGCGTCTGGATCGCGTTGTCCCGCAGGATCGCCACGAGGACGACGTCGTCGGGCCACGGCACCTCACCAACGCGCTTGCCGACGTAGGGCGAGTCCTCGGGCATCGTGAGCTCGACGAGGTTGGTGTTGCTCTGCCGGAACGTGAACAGGCGCACCAGGTCGCCGACCGAGACCGCCTCCTCGACGAGGGCCGACATGATGCGCGGAGTCGAGACGGAGACGTCGACGCCCCACGACTCGCTGAACAGCCACTCGTTGCTGGGGTGGTTGACCCGGCCGACGGTGCGGGGCACGGCGAACTCGGTCTTGGCCAGCAGCGAGATGACGAGGTTGGCCTTGTCGTCGCCGGTGGAGGCGATGACGACGTCGCACGACTCGAGCTGTGCCTCCTCGAGGGACGACAGCTCGCAGGCGTCGGCGAGCAGCCACTGGGCCTCGGGCACGGCGTCCGCCCGGATCGACGCGGGGGACTTGTCGATCAGCAGCACGGTGTGGCCGTTGTCGATGAGCTCCTGGGCGACGGAGCGGCCGACGGCGCCGGCTCCCGCGATCACGACGCGCATCAGTCGTCCTCCGGTCCGGCCTCGAGCGCGGCGAGCGCGCTGCCGGCGTGGTCCTCGCGCATGAACAGGCTCAAGTAGTCGCCCTCCTGGATGACGGTGTCCGGGGTGGCGATGACACCGGTGCCGAGGCGGCGAAGGAAGGCGACGCGTACGCCGGCGGCATCCTCGAGCTCGGAGATCTTGCGGCTGATCCACGGGTTGGGCGCATAGACCTGGTCGAGGCGCACCTCGCCGGTCTGGTCACGCCACGCGGGCTCGGTGCCGGCCGGTACGAGTCGACGCAGCACCTGGTCGGCAGCCCACGGGACCGTGGCGACGGTGGGTACGCCCAGGCGTTCGTAGACCTCGGCGCGACCCGGGTCGTAGATGCGGGCGACGACGTTCTCGACCTTGAACTGCTCGCGGGCGACACGCGCGGAGATGATGTTGGAGTTGTCGCCGCTCGAGACGGCGGCAAACGCGTCGGCGTGCTCGATCCCGGCCTTGATCAGGACGTCGCGGTCGAATCCCATGCCGGTCACCGTGATTCCGCTGAATCCCGGGCCCAACCGGCGGAAGGCATCCGGATTGGAGTCGATGACGGCCGTGGTGTGGCCGCGCTCCTCGAGGCTGCGAGAGAGCGTCGAACCGACTCGGCCGCAGCCCATGATCACGATGTGCACGCAGGCGACGCTACACCGCAACGAGACGGCCCGCGCAGAGACTCAGTGTGAGGTCTAGCATCGTCTCTCGTGGGAATCACCGAGGTCGCCAAGCGCGCGCTGGTCGGCCGCAAGCTCCGCAGCACCCAGCTCGGTGAGACGCTGCTCCCGAAGCGCATCGCCCTGCCGGTCTTCGCGAGTGATGCGCTGTCGTCCGTGGCGTACGCGCCCGACGAGATCTTCCTGACGCTCTCGCTCGGCGGACTGTCGGCGTACGCGTTCAACTGGAAGATCGGCATCGCCGTTGCCTGCGTCATGGCGATCGTGGTCATGTCCTACCGGCAGAACGTGCATGCCTACCCCAGCGGTGGCGGCGACTACGAGGTCGCCACGGTCAACCTCGGGCCCACCGCCGGCCTGACCGTCGGCAGCGCGCTGCTGGTCGACTACGTGCTCACGGTGGCGGTCTCGATCTCGTCCGGCGTCCAGAACGCAGCGTCCGCGCTGCCGTGGCTCAACGGTCACGAGGCGACGGCCGCATCGGTGCTGGTCTTCGTGCTGATGGCGATGAACCTGCGCGGCACCAAGGAGTCGGGCAAGGCGTTCGCGGTGCCGACCTATCTGTTCATGATCGCGATCATCCTGATGGGGCTGTGGGGCTACCTCCGCTACGTGACCGGCGACCTGCCGGACGCGGAGAGCGCGAAGTACTCCATCTCGCCCGAAGGCCAGTTCGAGAACGGCTTCACGGGCATCGCGATGGTGTTCCTGCTCGCCCGGGCGTTCTCGTCCGGCTGCACCGCGCTGACCGGGATCGAGGCGATCAGCAACGGCGTGCCGGCGTTCAAGAAGCCCAAGAGCAAGAACGCCGCGACGACCTTGCTGCTGCTGGGCTCGATCGCCATCACGATGCTGATGAGCATCGTCGTGCTGGCCGACCTGATGAAGCTGCACTACGTCGAGGATCCCGCTCGCCAGCTGCTCAAGGCCGACGGCACCGCGGTGGGCAAGAGCTACGAGCAGAACACCGTGATCGGCCAGCTGGCCAAGTCGCTCTACAGCGACTTCACGCCGCTGTTCTACTTCACGATCGCCTGCACCGGCATCATCCTGGTGCTGGCCGCCAACACCGCGTTCAACGGCTTCCCGGTCCTGGGTTCGATCCTGGCGCGCGACGGTTTCCTGCCCCGCCAGCTCGACACCCGCGGCGACCGGCTCACGTTCAGCAACGGCATCATCCTGCTGGCCGTCGCGGCGGTGGCGCTGATCCAGGCGTACGACGCGGAGGTCACGAGGCTCATCCAGCTCTACATCGTCGGGGTGTTCGTCTCGTTCAACCTGAGCCAGCTCGGCATGATCCGGCACTGGAACCGGCACCTCAGGACCGAGCAGGACCCGGCCGCCAGATCGCGGATGAAGCGGTCGAGGGTCGTCAACTCGATCGGCCTCGGCATGACCGCGACGGTCCTGGTCATCGTGCTGATCACGAAGTTCCTCGCCGGCGCCTGGATCGCCATCGTCGCGATGATCGCGATCTTCCTGCTCATGCGGGGGATCGGCCGGCACTACGATCGCGTCTCCGCAGAGCTGGCGATCGACGACTCCGACGTCGCGCTGCCCGCCAGGGTCCACGCGATCGTCCTGGTCAGCAAGCTGCACAAGCCGACGATGCGGGCCCTTTCGTACGCCCGGGTGTCGCGCCCCAACTCGCTCGAGGCGCTGACGGTCGAGTTCGACCCGGCCCAGACCGCGGCACTGATGAAGCAGTGGGAGGACCTCGAGATCCCGATCCCGCTCAAGGTCGTCAACTCGCCCTACCGCGAGCTCGTGCGCCCCGTGATCCGCTACGTCAAGGAGCTCCGCAAGTCGAGCCCGCGCGACATCATCACGGTCTACATCCCTGAGTACGTCGTCGGGAAGTGGTGGGAGCAGCTCCTCCACAACCAGACCGCGCTGCGGCTCAAGGGGCGCCTGCTGTTCATGCCCGGCGTCATGGTGACGAGCGTGCCCTACCAGCTGAGCTCCGCCGGCCGCGCCAAGAAGCGCCTCGCCCGCAGCAGGCCAGCACCCGGTGACGTCCGCCGCGGCTTCCGCGACCGATGACCGACCCGATCGTCGACGTCGGGCCGATCGCCCACGGCGGCCACTGCGTCGCCCGGCTCGACGGCCAGGTGGTGTTCGTGCGTCACACGCTGCCCGGCGAGCGCGTACGCATCCACATCACGGACCGCTCGAAGTCGTTCCTGCGCGCCGACGCCGTCGAGGTCATCGAGGCCGCGCCGGGACGGGTCGAGGCGCCGTGCCCCTACGCCGGCCCGGGCCGCTGCGGCGGCTGCGACTTCCAGCACGTCGATCCGGCGGTCCAGCGTGAGCTGCTCGGCGAGGTCGTGCGCGAGCAGCTCCGTCGACTTGCCGGCATCACCTGGGACGGCGAGGTCGAGGCCGTCGAGCCGGACTCGCTCGACTGGCGTACGCGCATGCAGTTCGCTGTCGACGCCGATGGCAGGCCCGGACTGCGCAAGCACCGGTCGCACGAGATCATCCCCGTCGATCGCTGCCTGATCGCCCACCCCGGTCTGCCGGACGTGCTCGGCCGCACCTGGGACGCCGACTCCGTCGAGGCGATCGTGTCGTCGACCGGTGACACCCTCCTCGTCACCGACGCGTCGATCCCTGACGACGTCGAGGCGGCCGTCGACGGGGTCGTTGCGGTCGACGGCACCGTGCGGGGCGGCCGAGGCGCCGTGACCGAGCGTGTGCTCGCTGCCGACTTCAGGGTCTCCGGCTCAGGCTTCTGGCAGGTCCACCCTGACGCGGCCGCGACCCTTGTCGAAGCGGTCATCGAAGCCGCGGAGGTGACCGAGGGCGACACGGTGCTCGATCTCTATGCCGGCGTCGGCCTGTTCACGACGTTCCTCGCCGACGAGGCGGGGGAGGAGGGCGTCGTCGTCAGCGTCGAGTCCGACCGTGGCGCCTCGCGAGATGCGCGCCGCAACCTGCACGACTTCCCCCAGGTCCGCCTCGTCGGCGAGACCGTCGAGCGCGCCCTCCGCAGCGGTGCGTTGGGGGAGTCGGCCGACGTCGTCGTGCTCGACCCGCCGCGCACGGGCGCCAAGAAGGCTGTCGCCGGGATCGTCGAGCTGGCGCCGCGACGCATCGTCTACGTCGCATGCGATCCGGCAGCCCTGGCCCGTGACCTGGCCTCGTTCGCGGCACGTGGCTACGTTCTCGACGGGCTCCGCGCGTTCGCCCTGTTCCCCATGACGCACCACGTCGAGTGCGTGGCGGTGCTTGTGCGGGAGTGAGGGTCACGACACAGTGAGGCATGCGCTTCGCAGACCCGCAAGCCTGTCCGGACTGCCGCGGCGCAATCGCCGGTCAGTCGACGTGCCCGCACTGCGGCCTCGACCTGACGTCGGCCGAGGTCCGCCAGCTCTGGCAGACGCTCCTGCAGGCCGACGAGCTCCTTGCCCGCGCCGCCCTCAAGCGAGACCGTTCGGCGGTGACACCGCCGCCCAAGGCCACCGATCCGTTCGTGGCCGCCGCGCCGCCGCCAGCTCAGCGGCCCGCGTCGGCGCCAGTTCAGCCGCCCGCGCCGGCGCCGGCCGCTGGTCCGCTGCCGACGTACCCACAGCGCCGGCCCGTTCCGGCTGACGACGCGCTTGGCGGGTTCCTGCAGTCGGGGCAGCTCCGGCCCGGAGAGCGTACGCCGCCCAAGGAGTGGTCCGTGGGCACGATCCTGCTGACCCTCGGCGCGTTCGGCCTCATCGTCGCCGGATTCATCTTCGTGACCCGCTCGTGGGGCGACCTCGGACTCGTCGGTCGTACCCTCGTGCTGCTCGGCGTGACCGCGGGCTTCGCCGTGCTGGGCGCATGGGTCACTCGCCGGACGTTGCGCGCCTCGGCGGAAGCCGTGTGGACCGTCGTCCTGGCTCTGCTGACGCTGGACTTCTTCGCGGCCCGCCACGAGGGCATGCTCGGCCTCGACGGCATGGACGTTGCGTGGGCCTGGGTCGTCTGGGGCGTCGTGCTCGTCGGCCTGGGCATCCTGATCGGCCGGTTCGCGCGCACGTCGCTCAACGTCGATCTGCTCTCGACCGCGCTGATCGGAGGGCTCGGCATCACGATCGCCGGGATCGGCGCGGCCAACGTCCCAGTCGACGAGCCGGTCGACTGGGACCTGCCCTGGCGCTCCATCCTCGCCCTCGTCGTCGCCGGTCTGCTCGCGCTCGCGACCCGCCCCGCCGGCATACGTCCGCTGACGATCACCGCGCGTGTCGTTGTCGGCGCGTTCTTCGCCTGGTCGTACGTCGTGGCGGTGATCGGCCTGGTCGACCACCCCAAGGCCGACGAGCTCGTGGGCGACGGACGCGGCTTGCCGCTGGTCCTGATGGCTGTCGCGGCCCTGGTCATCGCCTGGCTGGTCGTTCCGGTGCGCATCTGGGCCGTCGCCCTGGCGGTCTTCGCCGTATGCGCGCTGGTCGCGGTCCCGTCGGGTGACGCATGGCGGCCGGAGGGCGCCTGGCTCGCGATTGCGGGCCTCGCCGCCGTGCTCGCCGTCGCCGCGTCTCGCGGAACGAACGCCTGGGCCAAGGGCCTGCGGGTCGGCGCCACGCCCGCCGTCGCGGGCGTCGCGCTCCTGCACCTCGGACTGCTCGTCGACGTGTTCGACGCGATCGGCACCGGGATCGACGACGCCTGGTCCAAGCCGTGGGACGGCCGCCTCGATGCCGTGTGGGCAGACGACACCGCCGCGTGGGTCGTCGTCCCGATGGTGGCCGGTCTCGTCGTGGTGGCATGGTTCGTCCCGCACTGGCCCGAGCTCACGGTGATCCGCAAGCACGCAACGTCCGGAGTGGCCGTCGCGCTCGCACTCGGCACCCTCGTCGCCGTGGTCGAGGCGAGGCTGCCCCTGTGGGCCGGCGTCGCAGCGCTCCTGGTCGTCGCCGCAGGGCTGCTCGCCGCCCACGTCCGCAACCTCGGGGTGCTGGTCGGCCCCACCGCCGCCGTCCTGGTGGGCTTCGCCGCGGCGCTGGCCGCGCCCAACCAAGGCGTCTCGGCCTCGGCGTGGATCGCCGGTGCCGTGGTGCTCGCGGGTCTCGCACGTGCGAAGGGTGCCGACGCACCGCGTCAGGCGTACGCCATCGCAGCCGTCATCGCCTTCGTGGGTGGTGTCGTCGCAGCTGCCCAGCTGCCGGACCCACCACATGCCGTGCCGGCGCTCGTCGGCGTCGTCGTCTCGCTGGCGCTGATTGCCGCCGCGGGTGTGCTGCTGCGCGATCACCCGGTACGCATCGGCGTCGAGGCGGCCGCCGCCTTCACGATGTTCGTGGCGTTGGTCTCGGAGGCCTCGACGTCGGAGGCAGCGGTTCGCTGGACGATCGTCGGCGTCGTGATGATCGGGCTGAGCTTCGTCGTCCCGGAGCGCCCTTGGTACCTGTGGCCCGGCGGTGCGGCCCTGGTCGTCGCGTACGTCCTGCTCGTCGTGGACAGTGGGTTCTCGTTCGTCGAGGCCTACACGTTGCCGCTCGGCGCGATCGCGCTGGCTGTCGGCTTCTACTTCGTCCGCGCCAAGCCCGGCATGAGCACCTGGCTGCTGCTCGGTCCGGGACTGACCCTGGCACTCGTACCCAGCCTGCCCCAGGCTCTCGCCGATCCGACCGGCCTACGAGCCCTGCTGCTCGGCCTCGGTGCGGCAGTGGCGTTGACGCTCGGCATCCGGTTCGGCTGGCAGGCACCGTTCGTCTTCGGCGTCACGATTCTCGGCCTGCTGGTGCTGTTCAACATCGGGCCGTACGCCAACGCGGCTCCGCGCGTCGTCCTCATCGCCGCGGTCAGTGCGATCCTGCTCGGTGTCGGAATCACGTGGGAGGACCGTGTCAGGGACGGCCGCAAGCTCGTCGGTTACGTACGATCGATGCGTTAGGAGTCGTCATGGCCGACTACAGGACGATAAGGCAGCTGAGGCGTGAAGCCCTGGGGCACGACGCCCTGCTGTTCAGCGCCGCGTTCTCCGCGGGAGCCCTGCTCTACTTCCTCGGCCGGGCGGCCCGTGAGGCGCTGACAAGCAGCGGCAGCTCCGACTTCTGGACCATCAGCCTGTCCGACGACCTGATCCTCAGTGGGCTGATCGTGGGGGAGCTGTTCCTCGTCTGGAACAACGGACTGCGCCAGGGCCTGCGCGGCCACAGCATCGGCAAGCACCGGGTCGGCCTGGCCGTCGTCGACGTCGGCGACGAGGCACCCACCGGCGCCGGGCGAGGCATCCTGCGCGGCCTGGTCATGGCCGTGCTGCTCGACCTCGCGGTCGCGGCGATCCCGATCGGGTTGCCCACGACGTTCCGTCGCTTGACGCCCGACAGCTGGCACTTCGGCGGCGCCGCCTATCTCGCCCTGATCGTGCTCGTGGTGCCGCTGCTGCTCTCGAGCGATCGTGGGTTCGCCGACCGCGTCGCCCGCACCAAGGTCGTACGGGCGAGCGGCGCTGGTGCCACGACGACCGCAGCACGCCAGCGGATCCTCACCGCGATGGACATCGCGGGGGTCATCGGGCTGCTCGCCGTCGCGATCATCTACATCGCCTACTACTCGCCGCTCCTGAAGTTCCCCGACCCGTTCTGATCGCGCCGGCGTGCCGAACGTCTCGACATCATGTATCTTGATGTCAAGAGACATTCGCGCATGAAGTTAGGACAGCCTGACCGTGCGTTGCGCAGCGATGCTGGGCAGGATGGAAGACGACGCGAAGGAGAATGACGATGGCCGTCGACAGCTTTGGATCGAAGGACTCCCTCACAGTCGGGGACTCCACGTACGACTACTACCGCCTCGACGCGGTGACGGGTGACGGGCTCGACGTCTCGACCCTCCCGTTCAGCCTCAAGGTGCTCCTCGAGTCGCTGTTGCGCACCGAGGACGGCGCCGACATCACCAAGGCCGACATCGAGGCCCTCGCCGGCTGGGACGCCAACGCCGATCCCAGCAAGGAGATCCAGTTCACGCCAGCCCGCGTGATCATGCAGGACTTCACCGGCGTCCCGTGCGTCGTCGACCTCGCCACGATGCGTGAGGCCATGGCCGACCTCGGCGGCGACGCCACCAAGATCAACCCGCTCGCGCCGGCCGAGATGGTCATCGACCACTCCGTCATCGCCGATGTCTTCGGCACCCCCGAGGCGTTCGAGCGCAACGTCGAGATCGAGTACGAGCGCAACCGCGAGCGCTACCAGTTCCTCCGCTGGGGCCAGGGCGCGTTCGACGACTTCAAGGTCGTCCCGCCCGGCACCGGCATCGTGCACCAGGTCAACATCGAGAAGCTGGCCCGCGTCGTGTTCGACAAGAACGGGACGGTCTACCCCGACTCCTGCGTCGGCACCGACTCGCACACCACGATGGTCAACGGCCTGGGTGTCGTCGGCTGGGGCGTCGGCGGCATCGAGGCCGAGGCAGCGATGCTCGGCCAGCCGATCAGCATGCTGATCCCGCGGGTCGTCGGCTTCAAGCTGTCCGGCGAGCTGCCCGAGGGCGCCACCGCCACCGACCTCGTGCTCGTCATCACCGAGATGCTCCGTGAGCACGGAGTCGTCGGCAAGTTCGTCGAGTTCTACGGCTCGGGCGTGGGAGCGGTGCCGCTGGCCAACCGCGCCACGATCGGCAACATGAGCCCCGAGTACGGCTCGACGATCGCGGTCTTCCCGATCGACGACGAGACGACCAAGTACCTCCGCCTCACGGGTCGCACCGACGACGAGATCGCCCTCGTCGAGGCCTACGCCAAGGCGCAGGGCCTGTGGCACGACGCCGACAAGGAACCGCGCTACTCCGAGTACCTCGAGCTCGACCTCGGCGACGTCGTCCCCTCGATCGCCGGCCCCAAGCGTCCCCAGGACCGCGTGTCGCTCACGGACAGCAAGCAGTCGTTCCGCGGCGCGCTCGCGGCGTACGTCGACGCTGACGCGGATGCCGTCTCAGGTGAGTGGGACGAGTCGCTGGAGGAGTCGTTCCCGGCCTCCGATCCGCCGTCCAACGAGCACGCGGACGGCCAGACGCCGGCTCGCGACTACCTGAGCTGCGCGCCCGCCGACGGCGGCCGCCCCAGCAACCCGCAGGAGGTCACGCTCGAGGACGGTACGAAGTTCGTGCTCGACCACGGCGCCGTGACGATCGCGGCGATCACCTCGTGCACCAACACGTCCAACCCGTCGGTGATGATCGGCGCCGGGCTGCTCGCCAAGAAGGCTGTCGAGAAGGGCCTGCAGCGCAAGCCGTGGGTCAAGACGACGCTGGCTCCGGGGTCGAAGGTCGTCACCGACTACTACGAGAAGTCGGGGCTCAACGTCTACCTCGACAAGCTCGGCTTCAACCTGGTCGGCTACGGCTGCACGACGTGCATCGGCAACTCCGGGCCGTTGATCCCCGAGGTCAGCAAGGCCGTCAACGACGGCGACCTGGCCGTCACCGCAGTGCTCTCGGGCAACCGCAACTTCGAGGGCCGCATCAACCCCGACATCAAGATGAACTACCTCGCGTCGCCGCCGCTGGTCATCGCGTACGCCCTGGCCGGCTCGATGGACGTCGACCTCTACGCCGAGCCCCTCGGCCAGGACGCCGACGGTAACGACGTGTTCATGAAGGACATCTGGCCGACGCCGCAGGAGATCGAGGACGTCATCGCGACCTCGATCGACTCCGACACGTTCAGCCGTGAGTACGCCGACGTGTTCGCCGGCGACGAGCGCTGGCAGAACCTGCCGACGCCCGACGGTGACGTGTTCGAGTGGGATCCCGAGTCGACCTACGTCCGCAAGGCGCCCTACTTCGACGGCATGGACCGCGAGCCGTCGCCGGTCGAGGAGGTCACGGGTGCCCGCGTCCTGCTCAAGCTCGGCGACTCGGTCACGACCGATCACATCAGCCCCGCCGGTGCCATCAAGAAGGACAGCCCCGCCGGCACGTACCTGTCGGAGCACGGCATCGAGCCGCGCGACTTCAACTCGTACGGTTCACGTCGCGGCAACCACGAGGTCATGATCCGCGGCACGTTCGCCAACATTCGCCTGCGCAACCAGATGGCGCCGGGCACCGAGGGCGGATTCACGCGCAACCTCATCGACGGCGGCGAGGTCACGAGCGTGTTCGAGGCGTCCGAGGCCTACCAGGCCGCTGGCGTGCCGCTGGTCGTCCTGTCCGGCAAGGAGTACGGCTCCGGGTCGTCGCGGGACTGGGCCGCCAAGGGCACCGCGCTGCTGGGCGTCAAGGTCGTCATCGCCGAGTCCTACGAGCGCATCCACCGGTCCAACCTGATCGGCATGGGCGTCCTTCCGCTGCAGTACCCCGAGGGCCAGAACGCCGAGTCCCTCGGGCTGACGGGGGAGGAGACGTTCGACTTCACCGGCATCACCAAGCTCAACGACGGCGAGACCCCGCGGACGGTGCACGTGAAGGCCGGAGACGTCGAGTTCGACGCCGTCGTACGCATCGACACGCCGGGCGAGGCCAACTACTACCGCAACGGCGGCATCATGCCGTACGTGCTGCGCAGCCTGCTCGACTGAGCAAAGCCGCAGGTCAGGGGCATCGCCGATCCGGCGGTGCCCCTGCTGCGTTGCGGGGTCACCGTCCTGTAACCCATTTGTTGTCGCAACCGCTGGACGTGACCCCAGTCACGGTATACGTTGTGGCAAACAACAAACGCGTCACGTGGACGAAATAATGTCGGCCCGGCGCACTACTGGAGGAAATAGGAGGCGGTCTGTGTGAAGCGGACACGCAATCTCGTACTTGTAGGAATCATGGGTGCGAGCCTCGCGCTCAGCGCCTGCGGTGGCAGCAGCGACGGCAGTGACGGCGGCGGAGGTGGCAGCAAGGACAAGGCCGGCAAGATCGGCGTCATCCTGCCCGACACCAAGTCGTCGGTCCGTTGGGAAAGCGCCGACCGTCCCGCTCTCAAGAAGGCGTTCGACGCTGCTGGCGTCAAGTACGACATCCAGAACGCCGAGGGTGACGCCGACAAGATGGCGACCATCGCCGACGGCATGATCACCGACGGTGTGACGGTCCTGGCGATCGTCAACCTCGACTCGGACTCGGGTGCCGCGATCGAGGCCAAGGCGGCCAAGCAGGGCGTCAAGACGATCGACTACGACCGCCTGACGCTGGGTGGCTCGGCCGACGTCTACATCTCCTACGACAACAGCAAGGTCGGTGCCCTCCAGGGTGAAGGCCTGGCCAAGTGCCTGGGTGACAAGCCGGCGAACCTGATCTACCTCAACGGTTCGCCGACCGACAACAACGCCACGTTGTTCTCGCAGGGTGCGCACAGCGTCCTCGACAAGGTCTCGAACTACAAGAACGTCGCTGAGCAGGCCGTTCCGGACTGGGACAACGACAAGGCCGTCACGATCTTCGAGCAGCTCTACACGCGCGTCGACGGCAAGGTCGACGGCGTCTACGCGGCCAACGACGGCCTCGCGGGCGGCGTCATCTCGATCCTCAAGAAGAACGGCCAGAACGGCAAGGTCCCGGTCACGGGCCAGGACGCCACGGTCGAGGGTCTGCAGAACATCCTCACGGGTGACCAGTGCATGACGATCCAGAAGTCCGCCACGGGTCAGGCCGGCGCGCTCGCCAAGGCAGCTATCGCCATGGCCAAGGGCGACAAGGCTGAGACCACGGGCACCGTCAAGGACGACACGGGCAAGCGTGACGTCCCGGCGATCCTTCTGGACCCGGTCGCGATCGACAAGTCGAACGTCAAGGCTGTCATCGACTCGGGCGACATGAAGGCCTCCGATCTGTGCACCGGCGCTTACGCCAAGCTGTGCACTGACGCTGGCATCAGCTGATTGCTGAGGGTGCGGTCCTCCGGGCAATCTCCGGAGGACCGCACCCGATGCTGTCTTCGCACCACCCCATCTCGGACCCTGCACCCCCCGAAAGGCTCACCATGAGCGCATCGAACCCCCTCCTCGAGCTCCGAGGAATCAACAAGAGCTTCGGCGTGGCCCACGTCCTCCATGACGTCGACCTCGCCATCTATCCCGGACAGGTCACCGCGCTGGTCGGTGACAACGGCGCCGGCAAGTCCACCCTCGTCAAGTGCCTCGCAGGCATCTACCCCATCGACACGGGTGAGTACGTCTTCGAGGGCAAGCCCGTCTCGGTCCACGGCCCCAAGGACGCCGGTGCCCTCGGCATCGAGGTCGTCTACCAGGACCTCGCGCTGTGCGAGAACCTCGACATCGTCGAGAACATGTTCCTCGGCCGCGAGAAGAAGAGCGGCCTCGTCCTCGACGAGACCACGATGGAGTCCAAGGCCCGCGAGGCACTGACGTCGCTGTCGGTCCGCACCGTCAAGTCCGTCCGTCAGAGCGTCGCCAGCCTCTCCGGCGGCCAGCGGCAGACTGTCGCCATCGCCAAGTCGGTGCTGTGGAACTCGCGCGTCGTGCTGCTGGACGAGCCGACGGCTGCTCTCGGTGTCGCGCAGACGCGTCAGGTGCTGGATCTCGTACGCCGTCTCGCCGACTCAGGCGTGGGCGTCCTGCTGATCTCGCACAACCTGACCGACGTCTTCGAGGTTGCTGACCGCATCACGGCGCTCTACCTCGGCCGGGTTGCTGCCGACGTCGCCACCAAGGACGTCACGTCCCGCCAGGTCGTCGAGCTGATCACGACCGGACACTCATCCGACCTCGACGCCTCGGCGTCCTCCACCACGGTCTGACCGGGAGATCTGACATGACTGACATCATCACTGAATCAGAAGAGGCGGGCTTCGCGTCCGACCTCACGCAGTCCAACACGCTGGGCGAGTCCGTCCAGGCCTACATCGGTCGAGTGCGTGGCGGTGACATGGGCGCACTGCCGTCCGTGTTCGGCCTCGTCGTGCTGTTCATCGTGTTCGGCTTCGCCAACGACCGGTTCCTGTCGAACCTCAACATGGCCAACCTGATCACGCAGGCCGGCCCCATCATCATCCTCGCCATGGCGCTCGTGCCGGTCCTGCTGCTGGGGGAGATCGACCTGTCGGCGGGTGTCGCCGGAGGTGTGGCGGCGTGTGTCATGGGCGTGCTCATGGTCAAGCACGACCAACCGTGGGGCCTCGCGGTGCTCGCCGCCCTGGCGACAGGCGCCGTGATCGGCATCGTCATCGGTCTGATCGTCGCGAAGCTCGGGATTCCGTCCTTCGTCGTGACGTTGGCGTTCTTCCTCGGCCTCCAGGGCGTGACCTTGAAGCTGATCGGTGAGGGCGGCTCCGTCCGGATCAACCAGGAAGTCATCGCCGGCATCGCCAACAACAACATGAGTGTGGCGGCTGGCTGGATCGTGTCCCTGGCCGTCATCGCCGGTTATGCCGTCCTGGCACTCCTTCGCCATCGGCAGAAGGTGGAGCGAGGGCTGCAGCACCAGCCGTTCGCGGTCGTGATCGCGCAGATCATCGCCCTCGCCGCCGTGATGCTCGGAGTGACGTTCATCCTCAACCAGAACCGCAGCGTCAACCCGAACTTCCCGATCAAGGGAATCCCGTACGTCCTGCCGATGATCGTCGTGCTCCTGATCCTGTGGACCTTCGCGCTCGGCCGGACGACCTGGGGTCGGCACGTGTACGCCGTCGGTGGCAACCCTGAAGCGGCGCGTCGCGCCGGCATCAGTGTCGACCGCATCCGCATCTCCGTGTTCATGGCGTGCTCGACGATGGCGGCGCTCAGCCTCATCGTCCAGGCGTCCGTGAGTGGCAAGGTCTCGTCGTCGTCGGGTGCCGGCAACGCTCTGCTCTATGCAGTGGGCGCAGCTGTCATCGGCGGCACGAGCCTGTTCGGCGGCAAGGGCAAGGCCCGGGACGCTGTCACCGGTGGTCTCGTGATCGCCACGATCGCCAACGGACTCGGCCTGCTCAACCAGGCATCGTGGATCAACTTCGTCGTGACCGGTGGCGTGCTCCTGCTCGCGGCCAGCGTGGACGCGATCTCGCGCAGGCGACGTTCGGCGACAGGTCTCTAGCCATGGCAACAGCCGGACGCTCGGGGGTCGGCACGAATCAGGAGGACGTTCGCCGGCACAATCTCGGGACAGCTCTCGGGCACGTGCACCGCGCGGGTCGCATCTCTCGTGCCGAGCTGACGGCTCGGATGGGTCTCAACCGCAGCACGATCGCGGGTCTGGTGGCCGAGCTGGAGTCCCTGGGACTGGCCGATCAGGCCAAGCCCTCGGGGACCCGGATCGGCGCCGGACGCCCCTCGGTCGACGTCAAGGCCCGCACGGGTGCGTACGTCCTGGCGGTCGACCTGCGGGTCGACGGCCTGACGGTCGCCCGGGTGGGACTCGGGGGAGTCGTACGCGCTCGGGCCACCGGTCCCGTACCGGCTGACCACGATCCGTACGCCATCGCCGACTCCGTCGTCGACCTGATGCGTCTCGTCGTCCGCGACGTCGAGCCGGATGCCGCACTCGTCGGCGTCGGGCTCGGCGTGCCGGGCATCATCCGCGGCGACGACGGGCTCGTCCGCCTGGCGCCCAACCTCGGCTGGCACGACGTGCCGTTCACCAAGATCCTGTCCGAGCGTCTCGGACCGATCGCCATGCCGGTGCTGGGCAACGACGCCGACCTCGGCGCCCTGGCGGAGCACCTGCGTGGTGCGGGCGTTGGCGTCGACGACCTGGTCTATCTCTCCGGCGAGGTCGGCGTGGGTGCCGGCGTCATCGTCGGCGGTCGCAAGCTCGAGGGTGCCGGCGGCTATGCCGGCGAGATCGGCCACATGCCGTTCCTGCCCGACGGCAAGCTGTGCCACTGCGGTGCGCGCGGTTGCTGGGAGACCGAGATCGGTGCTCCCGCCATTGCTCTCGCCATCGGTTGCCCGGCCGAACAGGTCGGGGCACTGGGGGAGTTCCTCGAGGGCGTCCACGAGGCGACCCCAGACCTTCGCGCCGTCGGCCGTCACCTCGGGCGCGGTCTCGCCGGTGCGGTCAACCTGCTCAACCCTCGTGTCATCGTGCTCGGTGGCTACCTGCGGTCGCTGTTCCCCCTGGTCCGCGAGGACGTCGACGCCGAGCTGCAGGTGCACGGTCTTGCCGCACCTCGCGAGCAGGTGCTGGTCACGCTGCCGGGACTCGGTGGCGACTCAGTGCTGCACGGTGCAGCGGAGCTCGCGTTCGAACCGCTTCTGGCTGACCCAGTCGGGCGCCTCGCGACGGCCTGCCTGGACGTCGACTCGGCACTGGCCGGCTGATTCAGTCGACTCTGGCAGGCGGCTGGCTTGGGGCCCGACTAGTTACGATACGGACCCGTTCCGTTTCGTGTTAGGCTGGGTGTGTGGAGACCATCAGCACGCCGGCGGCCGAGCCCAAGCAGGGCCGCCCTCGCGACCCCAGTCGCGACGACGCCATCATCGACGCAGCGATCAGCACCCTCATCCGTGAGGGCTACGACCGGATGTCGATCGAAGGCGTCGCCACCGCAGCAGGGGTCGGCAAGGCGACGGTCTACCGCCGCTGGAACAGCAAGGCCGAGCTGATCGTCGACGCGATGACCACGCTCAAGCCGTCGATCGACACGATCGACACCGGGTCGTTGGACGGCGACATCGACCTGATGATCGCCATCTCCTGCAGCCCGCACTCGGAGCGGTTGTTCCAGGTGATGGTCAGCATCTGCTCGGCGCTTCCGCGGGAGCCGGAGCTACTCGAGGCGTTCAGGACCCGCTTCACCGAGCCTCGCATCGCACGCATCACCGGGATGCTCGAACGCGCTGTGGCCCGCGGGGAGGTCGACCCTGACATCGACATCGCCATGGCCGCGAGCCTGATGCCGTCGCTCATGCTGCAGCGAGTCCTCACGACCGGCCAGCCCGCCGGCCGCGCCTATGCCCAGCAGGTGGTGGGCAGCGTGCTGCTCCCGATGCTCGGCCGCCCCGCACGAACCTTCTCGACCAATGATTCGGAGACATCCCATGACTGAAGCTCCACCCTCGACAGCGACCCGCAACGGCGGACTCGCCCTGGCCGTGATCTGCGTGGCGCAGCTCATGGTCGTGCTCGACGCCACCGTCGTCAACGTCGCGCTGCCCAGCATCCGCGATGACCTCAACTTCTCGCTCGACAACCTCACGTGGGTCGTCACGGCGTACTCGCTGGCCTTCGGCGGCCTCCTGCTCTTCGGCGGACGTACGGGCGACCTGTTCGGCCGTCGGCGCATGTTCATGATCGGCATCGCGATCTTCGCCGGCGCGTCGCTGGTCGGCGGGTTCGCCACCAACGAGGCGATGCTGATCGTCGCCCGTGCCGCGCAGGGTGCCGGCGGAGCGATCGCCGCCCCGACCGCGCTCGCGCTGCTGGCCACGACGTTCACCGAGCCGGCGGCTCGCGCCCGCGCGTTCGGCGTGTTCGCCGCGATGGCGGCGTCCGGCGGAGCGCTGGGCCTGCTGCTCGGCGGTGTGCTCACGGACTACGCCAGCTGGCGCTGGGCCCTGTTCATCAACGCCCCGATCGGCGCCATCGTGCTCTTCCTCGCGCCGCGTGTGCTCAACGAGTCGCAGGGCGCCGGCACGAAGCTCGACCTGCCGGGTGCCATCTCGGTCACTGCGGGCATGTCGACACTGGTCTACGGCCTGACCAAGGCTGCCAGTGACGGCTGGGGCTCGACCACGACGCTCGTGACTCTCGCCATCGCGGCCGTGCTGCTCGTCGCCTTCGTGGTCATCGAGCTCAACTCGAGCCACCCGTTGATGCCATTCCACATCTTCGCGAACCGCAACCGCAGCGGCGCCTACTTGATCATGCTCTTCCTCGCGGCTGCCCTGTTCACGACGTTCTACTTCCTGGCGCAGTACCTGCAGAACGTCCACGGCTGGAGCCCGTTCCACACCGGCATCGGCTTCCTGCCGATGCCCGCAACGATCATGTTCATGTCGATCGTGGTCGTCCGGCGCCTGATCCCCAAGATCGGCATCCGGCCGTTCCTGACCGTCGGGCCGATCCTGGCGATCGCCGCGATGATCTCGTTCGCGCAGCTGGACGCGAACAGCAGCTACTGGCCGTTCTTCGGATCGATCCTGCTTCTCGGCGTCGGCATGGGCTGCAGCTTCGTGCCCCTGACGATGACGGCCGTCAACGGTGTCGAGCCGCACGAGACGGGCCTCGCCTCGGCGCTGCTCAACACCGGGCAGCAGGTCGGCGGAGCGATCGGTCTGGCGGTCTTCGGCACGATCTTCGCCCACGCGTCGGCCGACCGCGCTCGAGAGCTGGGTGCGCAGGCACGTACGGCGGCCGGCCAGTCCGACGCCTTCATCTCCGGCCAGCACCATGCGTTCGAAGCCGCGATCGTCGTGACGGCTCTGGCGCTCATCGCCTCGTTGACGCTCATCCGCGTCAACAAGGTCGCCCCGCCGGCTCCGGCTGCCGCGCCAGCGATGGCCGAGTAGCCGACCGGCTCAGTCGAACGAAAGGACCCGCCGGCGCGATGCCGGCGGGCCCTTCGACGTGCCTCGCGTCAGTCGTTGTCAGCGGACGGGATCGCCGCGCCTGGGACGTCCTTCGGGAGGTAGAGCTTCGCGTCACCTGGATACGGCTTGGACCAGTTGTGCGCCTGGTACCAGGTGTAGCGGTTCATCTGTTCCGGGTGCGCGTAGTCGGCGCGCGCCTGACGGCCCGTGAAGTGTTGCTTCTGCGCCCACGCACCCCACGCCGTGGCGAGCGGAGCTGCACTCGCCGGGACCTTGGGCGCCTCGACTCCAGAGGCTGTCTTGTCGGGACCGCATGCTGGTTCCGGCATGACGTTCTCGGTCAGCGGGATCTGGTTCGGCACCGCGTCGAACGGCTTCAGGTCAGCCTTGGCCCGGAACGCGTCGTACATCGGCGTCGCGGCGGCGACCTTCTGGTTCAGCGGCTCCGCTCCGAGGATCTGCTCGATCGTACGGACCAGGGAGATCTGCGAGTAGTACGTCGAGATCGTGGTGCCGTGTGCAGCCCACGGGCTGATCACCTGGACCGGAGCCCGGTGGCCGTCGACGTGGTCGACGCCGGCCTGGCTGTCGTCCTCGACCACGAAGATCGCCGAGCTCTTCCAGTACTTGCTGTGCGAGATCTCGTCGACCACCTTGCCGACCGCGAGGTCGTTGTCGGCCACCGCAGCGCGGGGCGTCGACGGACCGCCCGTGTGGTCGCTGGAGAGCCACATCATCTGGAAGTCGGCTGGACCCTTCTTCTCGAAGTCCTGCTTCCAGATCTGGTAGCGGTAGGTGTCCGGGATCGACAGGTCGAACGGCGGGGACAACGGGTCGCTGATGGCGTTGAGGGACGGGATCACCGACCCGTAGTCACCCTTGAGCTCCGGGGTCGTGAGCTGTGCAGGATCGCCGCCGGCGTCCACGCTGTCGGCCGCGCAGTAGTACTGCTGCCAGGAGCCGGACGGCTTGCCCTCGGTGTACTCGAACTCGCCGTAGTTGCGGGCGTTCTTGCCAGCCGCCTGGATCGCGGTCCACAGGAAGCCGGATCGCTGGTGACCCAGCACGTCCTCCTCGGTGTCGTACGACCTCGTGTACTCGCCGGCGCTGGACTCGGTGTACTCCGGGTTGTCGCCCTGCATCAGCCAGTTGTGTCCCTCGGCCGAGTTGGTGCCCACGTCGTACGTGTTGTCGTACAGCCCGAACTGTCGTGCGAGCGCGTGCTGGTTCGGGGTGGTCTGCTCACCGAACTGGGCCAGCGACGCATCCCCGTTGCCTTCGGGCATGTCTCCGAAGAGCTGGTCGTACGTGCGGTTCTCCTTGACCAGCAGGAACACGTGTTTGATCGTCGACGGATCGCCGATGCGCTTCGGCACCGGCACGGCGGCCGCGTGGCTGCCACGCGCGCGCGTGGTGCTCGCGCTGTCCCACCCGTTCTGGGCGAAGACCTCGGAGGTGTAGGTGTCCCGGATCTGACGGTCGCTCGGCAGGTCGAAGCGCGTCAGCGAGGCCGTCGTGCCGTGCGTGCCCCAGGCAGTCGCCGGATCGGTGCCCAGCCCTTGCTTGGACGTGATCTTCTGGCCGCGTGCGTCGATGCCGCGGCGATTCGCCACGACCGTCTTGCTGCCGACGGTGAAGACGTCCTCGGGGTAGTAGTCGGTCGGCACGAGCCCGACGTAGCTGACCGGATCGATCGCGTCATGTCCGAGCCTGTAGACCGCGATGGCGTTGGCCCGTCCGAGGCTGACCAGAAGTCGGCCGTGCTGGATCGCGAGTCCGTTCGGCTCATAGCCGATCGCCGAGCCACGCCACGGTTGGGTGGCGATGGTCTGGACCACGTGGCCGCGGGCCGTGTCGACCACCGAGACGGTGTCGTCGTTGGTGTTGGTGACGTACAGGTCCGACCCGTGTGCGTACAGCGCGGTGGGGTGCAGCCCGACCTTGATCGAGCCGACGCCGTTGCCGGAGCGCGTCGGGTCGATGACGCTCAACGTCCCCGTGGTGGAGCTGCCCGGCTGGCCGTTGGCGGCGACCGCTGTGCCGTACGAGTCCATCGTGGTCTCGCCTGGCTTGGCGGGGCGTCCGCCTTCATTGCTGACGTAGAGCTTGTCACCGACGAACCGCACCTGTCGCGGTGCGACCCCGACGTTCCACGTGCGGCTGATCGTGCCTGCTGCCGGGTCGATCGCGACGACGGTGTTCTGTCCGTTGGCGGCGGCGTACAGCGTGCCGTCGGACCCGAACGTCAGTCCGCTGGTGAGGGCCTGCTTGTCACCGACGGTCGGAATCTCGATCTTGGTGCCGGCCGCGAGGCTGCCGTCGTCGTTGACCGGGAACCGGGTGATGCCGGTGGCGTTCGGCATGAAGAGGAACTTCCCATCCGGCGAGTACGCAGGCCCCTCCTGACCGACGGTGTTGTCGGTGAGCTTGGCGTCGGCGTCGGCCGCCGACCCACCTCGCCAGATCAGCTTGTAGGTCGACAGGTCGTAGATCTCCAGCGAGATCGAACGATCGTTCGCGGTGGCGGCCAGGAACCGGCCGTCGGGGCTCACGGTCGAGCCCATGATCTTCCCGTACGGCGTGGAGAGTCGCTCGCCGAGAGGCTTGAGGATCTGGTTGGACGAGACCTGAAGGCCGTCGGTGTACTCGGTGCCGACCTGGTTGTGCCCGAACCCGGTGGTGGCGGCGACTGCGGTGCCGGTGCCCACGACCGCGAGCGCGGTGGCGCCGACGGTGAGGATCTTGAACCGGTGCTTTGCAAGGAGCCTGGACTTGCCCTGGGGACGAGTCCGTTGGCGCACGACGTGCATGGTGTTCCCTTCTCAGTTGCGATCGAGCAGGTCGACGTAGCCGTCGAGCTGCCACAAGGGGTTAGGTGTGTCGCCGGTCGACGTACGCACCTGGAATGAGCCGTTCACCTCCTTCGGTCCGTCTCCGTCGGCGATGTACCGACCGTCAGCGGTGACGTCGAGCTGATAGATCGCGGAGCCCGTGGCCGACGCGCCCGGCAGGCGCCACGTCACGACGCAGCGCCAGTCGTTGCCGGGTCCGTGGTCCGGGACCCTCGAGCCGCCCTTGTCGCACGCCGTGCTGGTCTCGAGCTGCGCCTCGGTGACCGAGGGACGATGCAGCTCGCGCGTCTGCAGCACGTAGAGATGCGAGAAGGCGGTCGACAGCGAGGCCTCGAGCTTGGACTTCTCGACGCCCGTACCCGTGCTCCCGGGGGAGGCCACGGCGAGGACCAGAGCCGTCGCGCCGGTCAGCACGGCCAAGGGCAGAGCCGCGGCGACGAGCGTACGTCGGGTCGCTCCGTCGTTGGAAAGGTCGGTGAAGTCGCGACGCACGAAGATCACGTACGCGAGTCCGGTGGCGGCCGCGGTCCAGAGCAGGCTGACGACGATCCCGATCAGCAGTGGTCCGCTCGAGGCCGGCTCGGTGAACAGTCCGCGCCAGGCCAGGAAGGCGTTGCTGGGCAGAGCGAGGCGGAAGGCGACCGGGACGGGCAGCATCAGAGCCAGGTTCATCGCGAGTGCCAGGACGGCCGGCACCAGGAGGCCCATCGGCGAGCGACCGAGAAGCACCGATCCGAGCAGGCCGATCGCGCCGAAGGCCAGGGCCGGCGTCACCACGCAGGCCCACGCGAGCACCACGGTCCGCGCAGCGACTCCGGCGGTCAGCACGTGCCCGTCGAGTCCGATGAGGGAGTGGTTGCCCACAGCGGCGAGGCCGCCGATGATGCTCGACGCCACGAGGCAGCCGACCAACAGGAGTGTCACGGTGAGGCTGGCCAAGGCCTTGGCCGCGAAGATCCGTCGCGGGGAGCGCACCGCGACCATCAGATGCCGCCACGTCCCCAGTCGATCCTCGGTCGCGAAGACGTCGCTGGCGACGAGTGACACGAGCAACGGCAGTCCCCAGCTGCAGGCGAAGGCGAGGATCACCAGCGAGCCGGCCCATCCGGTCGCGTTCATCCAGCGACCGAAGACGGTGTCGGTCGGCAGGGAGCTCTGCTGGCTGATCACCGCCACGAACGCAGCGGGCGCGAGGAGGCAGACCAGCAGCACGGCACGGATCCGGCCCTGGACGAGCAGCTTGACGAGCTCGAAACGGTACGCGGGCACGAACGGTGCGGCCGGCTGGTCGACCGGCCGTGTGAGCGTGGCGCTCACAGCGGTGACTCGGTATGGGTCAGCGCAAGGAACGCGGCCTCCAGCGGTGACACGACGGGGGTCAGCTCGCGGAGGGCGACGTCGGCCCCGACGAGCCGGATGACCAGATGGTCGATCGCGAGCACCGGACCACGTACCACCAGCGCATCCCCGGCCTCGATGATCCTGAGACCGGGGGTGTCCGCCGCGACGACTGCGGCCTTCGCGGAGTCCGACGTGATCACCCGGTAGTCGTTCTCGTCACTCTCGGCTGCGAGCTTGGCCAGCGGTCCGGTGAACACCACGCGCCCCGTGGCGAGCAGGGTGACGTCCGTGCAGAGCGCTGCCACGTCGTCCATCCGGTGGCTGGAGAGCACGACCGCGACCCCGTCGTCGGACAGCCTGCCGATGACCTGGTGAACGTGTTGCTTGCCGGCCGGGTCCAGGCCGTTGGACGGCTCGTCGAGGATGAGCAGCCGAGGGTGGGTGAGCAGTGCAGCGGCAAGGCCGAGGCGCTGGCGCATACCCAACGAGAAGCCGCGAACGCGGTTGTCGGCGACGTCGCCGAGACCGACCTGCTCGAGAGCGTCGTCGACGGCGGACGACGTGCGCGTGCCGCGGAGTGACGCGAGAGCCGCCAGGTTCTGCCGGGCGGTGAGGGTCGGGTAGAGGCCCGGCCCGTCCACGAAACCGGCGACGCCGTCGGGGACCACGAGGGTCTGTCGTGCGGGTGTCCCGAGGATCTCGAGGGATCCGGCGTCGGGACGTGCCAGGCCGAGCAGCAGACCGAGCAGCGTGGTCTTGCCCGCTCCGTTCGGTCCGACCAGGCCATGCACCTGCCCCGCACCGACATCGAGGTCGACCTCGTCGAGCGCGATCACCCGCCCGAACCACTTGCTGATCCCGCGAGCGCGAACCGCCGGGGTCGATCTCATAGCAACGTCCTTCCCGAGGAGAGTGACGCTAGGCAGCGAGGTTGGCCGGGACAGATCCGCCACACGAACAATCGACGAACACGCGGACACACTCCGGGCGAGGCGGTATGACGTTCGAGGCCTGATGTCTCGAACCCCTAGGGTGGGGACCTATGAGTGACGTGCTTGACGAGGGTCCGTTCTTCCATGGCACCAAGGCCGATCTGCAGGTGGGAGACCTGCTGACAGCGGGCTTCCGGTCCAACTACCGCCCCGAGATCGTGATGAACCACATCTACTTCACCGCGTTGGTCGACGGTGCCGGCCTCGCCGCCGAGATCGCGGCCGGCGACGGGGAACCCCGGGTGTATGCCGTCGAGCCGACCGGATCGTTCGAGAACGACCCGAACGTGACCGACAAGAAGTTCCCGGGCAATCCCACCCGGTCCTATCGCAGCACCGAACCGCTCATGATCGTCGGTGAGGTGCACGACTGGACTCGCCTGACCCCGGAAGCGCTCCAAGCCTGGCGCGACCGCCTGGCAGCGATCCTCGAAGACGAACGCGGCGAGATCATCAACTGATCCACCGAGGTCAGTAGTGGCGGAACGTCACGACGTAGCCGTCGCCCAGCTCGGCCTGCAGGCGGTCGCGAAGCGCCTCACCGATCCTGCGCATCGCGGCGTCCTCGGCGACGGCTGCCCGCCGAGACCCGGGGTTGATCAGGCGTTTGAGTGTGTATTTCGCCGACGTCGCGCGGCTCATGAGCCAGTTGCCGTCCCAGCGGTCATCGAAGACATCGGGAGAGATCGACGACTCCCAACGCGTCGAGAACGCCTGCAGGTCCGCCCGGAGCTCGTCGCTGAGTCCGAGCTCTTCGCCGTCGGTCTGGCAGCCGTCGTCCCACAGCGGCATCCCGCCGCCGTACTCGTTCATCAGCAGGATCTTGACCGGCTGGTCCCCGTGGCGCTCACTCACGGAACGATTCTGCAGCAACGCCCAAGGCGAGCCCGGTTGACGAAGCGCCGGTTCGTACACAATAGTTAGGTGCATGCCTAAGTATTACGACCAGCTCGACCTCGTGCTCCGCGCGCTCGCGGATCCGACGCGTCGCGCCGTCGTGGAGCGGTTGGCGAAGTCACCGGCAGTCGTGTCCGAGCTGGCGGAGCCGTTCTCGATGGCGCTGCCGTCGCTCATGCAGCACCTGCGCGTGCTCGAGGACGCCGGCGTGGTCACGTCGCAGAAGCACGGGCGCGTCCGCACCGTGAGCCTGCGACCGGGCGCCCTCGACGTGCTCCACCTGTGGCTCGGACAGCAACGCACCCCAGCAGAACACCAGGCCGACCGGCTTGGCCTCCACCTGACCCGCACCACCCCGAAGGGAAACCGATGACCCGCGTACGTATGGACCTGTTCACCTCGCTCGACGGCTACACGCCCGCCGACCAGACCGCCGAGGACCCGATGGGTGCCGACTGGGGACGTCTCACCGAGGCATACGCGGCGACGCGTACGTTCCGCAAGAACGTCTTCGGCGACACCAGCGGCGAGGGCACCACGGGACTCGACGAACGATACGCCGCGGCGTTCGCGGACGGGGTCGGCGCCGAGATCATGGGTGCGGCAATGTTCGGGCTGCACTCGTACCCTGACGACCCGGACTGGAAGGGATGGTGGGGTGACAGGCCGCCGTTCAGCACGCCGGTCTACGTCCTGACCCACACCGCACCGCGCCCGTCGATCCCGATGGAGGGCGGCACGACGTTCCACTTCCGCAGCGCCGCGATCGAGGACGTCCTCGCCGAGGCGACCGAGGCCGCTGGGGGACTGGACGTACGCATCGGCGGGGGATACCGCACGGCGCGCGACTTCCTCCGTGCCGGCCTGGTCGACGACCTCCACCTGATGGTCGCTCCGATCTTCCTCGGCAAGGGGCACCGGATCTGGGACGACCTCGCCGGCATCGAAGCCACCCACACGGTGGCGTCGGAAGTGGCCGAGAGCGGCACGATCCACGTCAACCTCAACCGAAAGGACGCTGCATGACGATCGAACGCCGACTGGCGCGCTCCGACTTCACCCTGACTCGCGACTACCCGGCTCCCGTCAATCGCGTCTGGGACGCCTTCGCCGACGAGCAGGAGAAGCTGAGCTGGTGGGGCGCAGGCGACGCCATGGAGCATCGCGCGTGGGTGTTCGACTTCCGCGTCGGCGGCCGCGATGTCGCCGAGGGGAAGTTCCACGACGGACCCGTCTCCCGCTACGAGGCGACGTACACCGACATCGTCGAGCACGCCCGCATCGTCACGACGTACGACATGTGGCTCGACGGGATCCACATGTCGACATCGGTGGCGTCGCTCGAGTTCGAGCCGATCGACGAGGGCACCCGATTCACGCACATCGAGCACGGCGTCTTCTTCGACCAGTTCTGGGCCGACGCGCCCCAGCGGGAAGCCGGCACGCTCGGGCTGCTCGATGCCCTCGGTGGCTACCTGGCGTGACCTCTCCGAGCGGGACGCCACTCGACTACGCGGTCGGCCCGGAGTCCGGGACGCCTGCGTAGTCGGGCAGCTCGGGCCCGCCGACAGCGCGCTCGACCAGCGCCATGAGCGCCTCCATGTCGGGCTCCGGCGCCGGCTCGCCGTCCGGGTCCGCGGTCAGCATCTTGACGTGCATCCGGCCGATCTCCTGGTTGTCCTCGACGTACGTCCGCATGCGCGCCTCGTAGCCGGCGAACCCGGCCGCGGGGTCCCAGTCGGCAGCGGCGAGCTCGCCGGCCAGCGTGTAGGCGCCGACCAGCGCCAGACCGGTGCCGGCACCGGACATCGGCGACGCGCTGAAGGCGGCATCGCCGAGCAGCCCGACCCTGCCGCTGGACCACTGGTCCATCACCACCTGCGCGACATGGTCGAGATAGAAGTCCGGGGTGCTGTCGAGGTGGGCAAGGATGCGCTCGGTCTCCCAGGCGACGCCGGCCATCTGTTCACGCAGCAGCCGCTTCTGGCCCTCGATGTCGCGGTAGTCGATGTCGAACTCGGGGGAGGGGAACGAGAGCATCGCGATCGCCCGTTCGGCGTCGTGGACCGGTCGCAGGCCTGCGGAACGCCCAGCCTGGTGGTAGTCGATGAGCCAGCGATCCAGCCCGAACTCGTTGGGAACCGTGTAGAACGCGAGCACCAGCCCCAGATGCCGGACGAACTGCTCTCGGGGGCCGAAGACCATGCCGCGCAGCGCCGAGTGCAACCCGTCGGCACCGATGACCAGCTCGAAACGGCGCTGCTCGCCGCTGGCGAAGGTGACGTCGACTCCGTCGGCGTCCTGGGTGAGGTCGGCGATCCGGTCACCGAAGACGTACTCGACACCGTCGCGCGTGTCGTCGTAGAGCACCTGCGCGAAGTCACCGCGCAGCACCTCGATCTCCGAGATGTAGCCGTCGCCGTCGTTCTCCTCCGCGCGATGGGTGTCCAGCACCTGGCCGTCCGCGTCCACGACGTACGCCCCCGCGGTGTCGGTGCAGACCGCGCGCACCTTCGCGTGGAGCCCCATACGGCGGATGACCTCCTTGGCAACGCCGCGCGCGTCGACCGCCTGGCCGCCCGGGCGCAGGCCGGGGGACTGCTCGACGACCGTCACCTCAGCGCCCCGGCGGTGCAGCCAATGGGCCAACGCCGGACCCGCGATGCTCGCTCCCGATACCAACACCCTGGTCTTGCTCATCGTGACTCCTTCTCGTCCGCCGGCCGGCGGTTCGGTGATCGTATGGCGACCCGGTGGGCCGCTTCTCACAGACTCCACGAACGGGCGACGACGAATACGACACCGGCTGCGCGAGCAAAAGGCGTGAGCGTGCGTAGCGAGTGATGCTATCGCCGACAGCGCTGGTGTCGGCGGCATTCAGGATCGGTTGCGCGTAGTGATCTAGCCTGCAGACATAGCTCGTTCAACGGCGCTGCATGCGGCAGTCAAAGGAGAGTCTTGTGCGCATACGCACCTACACGTTTGTCACCCTCGATGGGTTTGTCTCGACGCCTGACGGCCGGCCAGTGCAGCTCCTGCTTCCGGGATTCCCCGGACGGACCGCCTACGGCCTACCCGAGTTCCTGTCGACCTGCGAGGCGGTGGTCATGGGCCGCACGACGTTCGTGCCCGCGCTCGAAGCGCCAGACTGGCCGTGGACCCAGCCGGTGTTCGTGCTCACGTCATCCGCCCTGCCTGACAACACGCCCGAGGACGTACAGACCGCGTCGAGCGCCGCCGATCTCGTCGAAGCCATGGAGACCGCCGGCGTGACTGGAGACGTCCACCTCATCGGTGGTCCGAGCACCATCCAGGCGTTCCACGAGATCGGTGCCGTTGACGAGGTCGGGCTGGTGCTGGTTCCCCTCATCCAGGGCAACGGAGTGCGGCTCGCCCATGACGACATCGAGCCGCTCTCGCTCACGCTGCAGTCGTCGCGGACGTTCCCGGACGGCGTCATCGAGGCGTTCTACGAGCCTCGGTCGGCCGCGAGCACGCCGTAGACATACATGTCCTTGCGCTCGTCGCCCACCTTCTGCCATCCACGAAGGAGTCCTTCTCGTTCGAAGCCGCAGGCCTCGGCTGCCCGCCATGAACCCTCGTTCCAGGGCTCGACGAACAGGTGCAGTCGCTCGACCTCGTCAAGCTCGAGCGCCCACGCAGTCAGCGCTTGCAATGCGGCTCGGGCGTAGCCCCGACGGCGAAGGCCAGGTGCGATCCAGTAGCCAGTCGTGGCTCGACCAGTCTCGATCTCGTGCGTCCACAGTCCGATCTGCCCAACGGCCTCGTCAGTCTCCGAGTCAGCGATCGCGAACGAATAGCCGGCGCCCCAGCTGAGCCGCTCGTGCTGCCTCTGGATGTACGCGTCGACGTCAGCTGGGGAGCCGTCGGCAGGAACCGTCGTGATCAGTGGGATCAGTGGGTCGTACGCCGCCGAGGTGACGACTTCTGCATCGCGAGCCTCAAACGGGCGCAGCGTGCACGGCGGGTTCACCAGGCGTGGGATCGAGGCTGGCAACATCCGACGAGTCTGCGAGGTGCGGGCCCGGCAACGCAACCGACGCGCGTCGATCCTGGGAGGAAGTGTCGCTGACTCGCGCGATTCGGCTCGCAAAGCGGACAGGTGCGGCACAATCGGCACGTGCACCGTGCGACCTCAGCTCCCGGGTCTGTCCACTACCGCCTGTCGGGAGGCGTCACGGTCCTGGTCGACGGCACGTCGGTCGCGGTCGGCGGACCCAAGCAGCGGCGGGTGCTCGCGGTGCTCCTGTCCCGGCTCGGCACAGTCGTCACGATCGACCAGGTCGTGGACGCGGTGTGGGGTGACGCCCCGCCGGCCAAGGCGCCGGTCTCAGTCAGGTCGTACGTCACCAACCTCCGCCGCGTGCTGCATCGCGAAGGCGTGGAGCGACTCGTCTCGGGTCCGCTCGGATACCGGCTCGATCTCGTGGACGGCGACTCTGTCGACCTCCTCGAGTTCGAGCGGCTCGCGTCCTCCGGGCGGGAGGCTCTCGTGCACCAGGACGTACGCACGGCCGCCGAGCAGCTCGGGACCGCCCTCTCGTGGTGGGTGGGAGCGCCGTACGGGGACCTTGCCGACGCTGACTTCGTTCGCGGGGAATCCGTTCGGCTGGCGTCACTGCACGACACGGCACAGGAGGCATGGTTCGACGCGTCGCTCCAGCTCGGCCTGGATGCCGAGCTGGTCCCCGAGCTCGAAGCAGCCGTCGCGACCAGCCCGCTGCAGGAAAGATTGTGGGGGCACCTGATGCTGGCCCTGCACCGGTCCGGTCGCCATGCCGACGCCCTGCACGCGTATGACCGCGTCCGGGAGGTCCTGGATCGCGAGGTCGGCGGCCGGCCGGGTGAGGGGCTGCGGGCGCTGCTGGCGAAGGTCCAGGCCCACGATCCCGAGCTGCGCCCGACATCTGAACGCACCACCCGAGAGACAGTGGCTGCTCACCGCATCGTTGGCCGCGACAGCGAGCTGGACGCACTTCGCGAGGTGAGCGTCGGGCTGACGATGATCACGGGTGAGAGCGGCATCGGCAAGACGGTTCTCGCGCAGGCCGCATTCACGTCGGCCCAGGCCACGGGACGGCCTGTGGCATGGGCGGCTCATCCCGAGGGTGTCCGTCTGCCCGCACTGTGGACGTGGATCCAGGTGCTGCGGCAGCTGGGCGAGCAGCTGGGCCCGGACGCGCGTCGGGCCGTGATCCGTGACGCGCCCGGCGTCGTCGACGCGCTCGTCCCGGAGTGGGACGAGGCGCCCGCCGCCGGCCGGCTCCCCGCGACGGGCTTCGCACTCGTCGAGGGCGTGGTCACCGCTCTTCGATCCTTGGCATCGCACGCGCCGGTGCTGCTGGTCCTCGACGACCTCCAGCACGCGGACGACGAGACGTACGACGTGTTGATCCTGCTGGTCGCACAGTTCCCCCACCTCCCGGTCAGTGTCGTCGCGACCTGGACGTTCTACGGCGACGGGCGGCCGGTGAGCCGTGAAGCCTTCGACCGCACCCTGCGTTCCGCGGGCCCGGGATCGATGCACCTCACCGGCCTTGACCCGGGGCCGGCCAGCGAGCTGGTCGCATCCATCATCGGCGCCGAGGTCGGCCCACAGACCGCGGACACGATGTGGCGCGAGACGGGCGGGAATCCGTTGTACCTCCAGGAGGTCGCGCGGACGATCGCGGAGTCGGGGCACGACGCTCCCGTGTCACGTACGGTCGTGGGCGTCCTGGACCGCCGTCTGGGCGACCTGGCCGACGGGACCCGCAGGTTGCTCGGCACGGCTGCCGTGATGGGAGCTGAGATCGACGTCGCAGCACTCGCTGACGTCCTCGACATCCCCGTCTCGCAGGTGCACGAGGACCTCGCTCCTGCCTATCTCGCAGGTCTGCTCGACGAGGTCGGTGACCGGCCGGGGGACTACCGCTTCAGCCACGGCCTGGTGCGTGACGCCTTGCTGGCTCGGCAGGACGTCGCCAGCCGTACGACCGTGCACGCCAAGATCGCGCGACTCGGCGCGACCTCGGTGGCGACCACCGAGTACGAGCGAGCTGTGGCGCTGGCGGATCATGCCTGGCGTGCGGGGGCCGAGCTCGACGCCGAGACCGCAGTGCGGATCATCGATGCGGTCGTCCAGAGGGCGCTTGGTCGATCGCGCTATGCCGACGTCGCAGACCTCGCCGAGCGAGCCGTCCAGGTCTGTGCCCGTCTCACGGCCACCCCGGAGGAGTTGGAGCGCGAGGCGATGCTGTGGCTTCATCTGGCCAGCGCGAGGACGATCCTGGACGGCCAGACCGACGAGGCAGCCGGCATCGCGATCCGGCGGGCGTTCGAGATCGGTCAGTCGTCCAAGGGGCGGGGCTACTACAGCGCGGTCGCGATGCACTGCATGATGCTGTGCGGCACCGGACGCCTCGACGAGGCTGAGCCGATCGCTCGCGGTCTACGTGAGGAGTACGAGTCATCGGGTGCGCGGGACGTCGGCGAGGTGGGCGACCTCACCGAGATCATGCTCTCGGTGCTTCGCGGCGACGTCGATCAACTCATCGCTGCCGGAAGACACATGATGGTGACCTTCCCGGCGCCTGAGACGGTCACCGACCCCCTCCACTTCTTCCACCCGCGGGCGCTGTGCTGGATGGCGATCGGCGAGGCGACGCGCGGCGACGAGACGGCTGCTCGTGGCTACCTCGCCGAAGCGATCGAGCTGACGCAGAGCCGCGGCGACGTCTTCAGTGTCGTGGTCAACAGCGTGGCCGAGATCGAGATCGACGCGATCCTGGGGATCACCGACGGTACGGCCGAGCGCGCGGCCGAGGTCGACAAGGCGTTCCGGGCTGCCGGCAGCGACCAGTGGGCTGCTGTGGCGCAGATCGTCGGTCTGTGGGCGCAGACGCTGCAGGGCAGTGCCCTCGACCACGGGCCCGAGGCCGAGGGAGCGTTCGAGGCGTACACGATCGACGGCACGACCGCCGCGACGTCGTTGCTGCGCTGCCTGCTCGCCGACATCGAGAGCCATCACGGTCGCCGGGAGACCGCCCTCTCGCTGCTCGCCCAGGCCGAGCGTGTCGCCGCGGCGACGGGCGAGCGAGCCTGGGACCAGATGATCGCCAACCGCCGCGACGTGCTCACTTCTTCGCCTTGAGGTCCAGGCAGCTGTTGGCGCCGTCGATGACGCCTTGACGGAATGCCTCGACCCGGCCGTAGCCGGCACCCTGTCGTTCGGCGTCGCCGTCGCCGCGGAACACCAGCAGTGCCTTGATGCCTTCGTCGAGGTCGCCGGGGGAGATGCTGTAGCTGCTGGTCTTGGCCCGGTTGTGCAGGATCACGCTGGCCGTGTAGCCGCCGGCGAAGCAGTCGCTCTTGAGCGTTGCCGTCTTCTCGTCCGAGGTGTCACCCAGTCGCGCCAAGGTTGCCAGCCCCCACTGCGTCGTCAGCAGCGTCGCGACCGCGTAGTCGCCGCCCTGGCGGTAGATCTCGGGCATCGTGTCGACGTTGTCGAAGCCGATGTAGTCCTCGGGCACACAGTAGAAGAGCGAGAATCCCGCGGTCGACTCGCCGTTGCAGGTCGGCGGGTTCGCCGGGTCGTACGGCTTGAAGTCGGTCAACGGCTTCCAGGCCTTGCCGCCGGAGATTCCCGGGTAGAGCTGGGAGAAGAAGTCCTCGATGTCGTACGGAACCTTGTTGACGATCTCGTCGTACGGAGCGTCGCCCCCGCGGTCGGCGTCCTCCTGCGTGCTGAACGGCAGCTCGAGCACCACGGGATCTCCGTCGTGATAGGTCTTGCACTTGGTCGGGCCGCTGTCGAACCCGTCCTGGAAGGCGCTGACCCGGTCGAAACCGCTGCCGTGCGCCGAGGCGTCGGTGGCTTCGGTGCCCGGGTTGTCGCGCAGGTCGAGGATCCCGGCGAGGGCCGTGTCGAGGTCGCCGGCGGTGACCTTGAAGATCTTCGCCTTGGCCGCATGGGCGGACCATGCGCCGGCGAAGCAGTCGGCCTGCAGCTCAGAGGACACCGTCAGCTTGTTGGCGTCGAAGAACCCTGCGCGCTGTTGCATCGCGTGCCCCCACTCGTGCGCGAGCACGACCGGGATGACGAAGTCGCCGTACTTCTTCTGCAAGGACGGCAACAGGTCCTGCGCGTCCCACGCCACCGAGTCGTCCAGCTTGCAGTAGAAGGCATTGCCCTGCACGTCCGAATAGCTGTTCGCGCACTCGGGACCCTTGGTGGACTGCTCGGTCGAGGCATACAGGCCGCCCTTGACCGGCTTGTACTTCGATCCGTACAGCTTCGGGAACTCAGCAGTCCAGTAGTCCTGCAGATCTGCGATGGCCTTGATCGCGAGCTTGTTGACGGGCGCCGAACGATCGCCGTCGATCTTCACCGAGCTCACAGCGGTCCTCGGCGGCTTGGACGTCCCCTTCTCGTCCGAACCGCCACCACACGCCGTCAGCAGCAACAGTGTGGCCGCCACGAGGATTGCGGTGGTCTGCCGCCTCGCACCCATCATCACGAGATGGTCGTCGAGCTGTCGATGTCGTTCATGACGGCGGTCAGGACGTCGACCTCGTCCTGCGTCGCGTACGCATTGAGCTGCAGGACGTAGAGGCCGCCGGACGCAGCCGGCACCACCACGGTCTTCTGCGCGATCAGCATCGGCGTGCCCTTGACGTCGACCGTCCCGCCGTACTGCACGGCGTCATAGCCACCCAGCTTGCTCGGGCTGGCCGGCGACAGCTCCTTGAAGCCCTCGAGGTTCTTCAGCTCCTGCGGGGCGTACTCGAGGATCTTGGCGGCCTCGACGTTGCCCTCGAGCTTGGAGAACAGCGCCAGCACGTGTGGCGGGTTCGCCGGGTCGGCTGCGCCCTTGTAGACGATCGCGCCGTACGAACCGGCGTCCCCGTAGTCCTTGGTCGTCTCCCAGCCGTCGGGCACCGGCAGGTCGACCGTGACGCCGTCGCTGTCCTCGCGGGTCAGGGCCGTCTCGGTGGCGCCGGACTGCTTGATGTAGTCCGCCACGGTCGGTGTTGAGGCCGACGCGCTGGGTGACGGCTTGGCGCTCGACTTCGTCGGCGCAGGATCGCTCTTCGGGTCGTCGCTGCCGCCGCACGCACCGAGGGTGAGCGCGACGGTGAGGGCGATGCCGGCAGTGGCGACGGAACGGCGGGTGAGCTTCATGGGTTCTCCTGGGAGTGGGACGACACCACCACGGACGCTAGGGCGTACCGATTGGAGAATTGTTGGAGTTGAGTCGTTGGCGACAATGTGTCCATGACACAGCGGACACTCACGACAGCACGGATCGTCCTGGTGCCCCTCGATGATGAGCACTTCGAGCTCGAGGTCGAACTGGACTCCGATCCGGAGGTGATGCGCCATCTCGGTGGGGCGGCCCGCTCGCGCGCCCAGACGCAGGAGGCGCACGAGCGCCGACTTCGCGCCGCGCAGAAGGTTCCGGGCCTGGGATTCTGGGTCGGATTCGTCGACGGTGAATTCATCGGGTGGTGGATCCTCCAGCCGCCGCACGGGCCAGACCAGCCAGAGGTCGAGGGAGAGGCGGAGCTCGGCTACCGCCTGTTGCGGAAGCACTGGCGCCTCGGCTACGCCAGCGAAGGCTCGCGCGAGCTCATCCGCCACGGATTCGAAGAGCTCAGGCTGACCCGGATCTTCGCGCAGACGCTCGCTGTCAACACTGCTTCACGGGCCACCATGTCCAGCGCCGGTCTCACGTTCGCTCGCGCGTTCGCCTCGAGCGAGTCGATCCCCGGTGCGGAGCACGGTGAGGTCGAGTACGAGATCACCCGGGACGCCTATGAGACCGGCCTCTAGCGAGGCAGAGGCCGGCGGAGTGAGGGTGGTCAGGCTGGTCGCGCGCAGGCGAACATGACAGTGCGGATGCGCCTCTCGGCGAGATTGGCCACCTGATTGGCGGCCATCGGCCCGAATGCCTCGCCGAGGAAGGCCGAGAACGTGACTGGCGGTGGCCCGTCTCGTTCGATCCGGGCTCGCATCTGCTGGAACCACACGAGGCTCTCGTCGGAGGAATCGACTTCAGAGATGATCTCGAAGCCGGCTTCGTGGAGCAGCTCGCGCATGTCTTCCGGGGTTGCGAGGAAGCTCGTCGACGGGTCGTTGGCCCACGGCACCGGATATCTGACGTCGCCGCCCTCACCCTGCAGCACGTCGTACGCGACGAATCTGCCGCCGGGTCTGAGCACACGGAACGCCTCGGCGTAAAGCGCATGCTTGTCGGAGATGTTCATCGCCACATGGACGGTCAGCGCCGCGTCGACAGCGCCGTCAGGCAGACCGGTGTCCGTGGCGTCCCCGACCTGGAAGCGCGTCCGGTCGGACAGGCCCGTCCACTCCGAGAGTGCCGTCGCCACCTCGCAGAATTCGGAGGTGAGGTCGACGCCGGTGACCATGCACCCGGTCACCTCCGCCAGTGTCCGCGCCGGACCGCCCAAACCACTGCCGAGGTCGAGCACATGAGAGCTGGCACTCAGGCCCAGGGCCTCGACGATCTCCAAGGTTGCCGCACGGCCGCGAATGTGGAACTCATCGACCGGAGCGAGGTCGAGCGGTCTGAGCGCTGCACGATCGATGCCGGCCGCATCCAGGGCAGAGCTGATGGCCGCCACGAGACCACCCGAGCCACCGTAGAACCGCGAAACCTCGGTCATTGCGTCATCTTCGCACCGACCTGCCGCGACGTCGACGGGGAGGATCCCACCAGCTATTCGCCATTCACCGGGCCGCGTTCCGTGGCCCTGCGTTGACGTCACGACGCTCGTGGGTGCCCGGGCCTGGAGAGCTGGAGCCGCACCACGATCCACGTCCAGATCGTCGACACGACCCCCAGGATGGCGCCGCCGATGCCGCGCCAGACGGTCCCGTCCTCCGCGCCCGAACCATAGGTGAGCAGCGCCAAGCAGTACGCAACGGCGAAGCCAGTAGCCGGAGCGGCCAGCGCAGCGAGCACGAGGGTGCGGAACCGACTGAGGGTGAACGCAGCGAGAAGTGACGGCGCCAGTGAGATGCCTGCGGCCCAGCCGTAGAACTCGAGCTCGTCGCTCGCTGCGGGCAGGCCTTGGAGCCAGACCGCGTACAGCACGGCCGTGGCAACCGTCAGTCCCCATGCCGTCGCGGCCGCCTGGATCCGACTGCCTCGACGCGGTGGGTGCTCCGTCACCCTCGGACCCTCTCACGGGGGCGACGGACGCGTACGACCTTTGCGGCATGGGTGCGGCTCGGCGCGGTGTCGTATCGGGGTCCTCCCGTTCGTGGTGATGACAGAGGCGCACCACCACGGTCGCGCCGACCGGAAGCGAATCAAGGAGGAACCATGTCACTCTCGGTGCTCGACATGTCTGTCTCGGTCGACGGCTTTGTCGCCGACGCCAACGACTACCTCGGTGGTGAGGATGGGGAGCGGCTGCACGCGTGGGCCGATTCGCGGGATCCCTCGCGACCGGTCCAGCAGTTCGAGGACGAGTGGAACGCGGCAGGGGCGATCCTTGCCGGCCGCCGGACTGCGGAGCTCATGGATCACTGGGGTGGTTCGCACGGCGGGCTTCCCATCTTCGTGCCGAGCCATCGCCCGCCTCCTCCGGCTGCCCGCTGGGGCTACCCGTTGGTCACGTACGTCTCCGACGGCATCGAGAGCGCCATGGCGCAGGCCAAGGCTGCCGCCGCCGACAAGAATGTCCAGGTCCGTGGCGCCAACGTGGCACAGCGGGCCCTTGAGGC
Organism: Aeromicrobium sp. Root344; assembly: GCF_001425755.1. GTDB lineage: Bacteria > Actinomycetota > Actinomycetes > Propionibacteriales > Nocardioidaceae > Aeromicrobium. The sequence continues at coordinate 3,246,039 of NZ_LMDH01000001.1, forward strand.
GGGGGTGCTCGACGAGATCCAGATCCACCAGATCCCCGTCCTGCTAGGAGACGGTCGCCGCCTCTTCGACGTCTTGCCGGGGCTTCTCGAGCTCGAGATCCGCCACGTGATCGACACCCCGGAAGCGACCCACATCCGGTACGCCGTCCGCCGTTGAGCGACTTCCTTGATCCAGTTGAACGCGACTACCGATGCAGTTCGACGTCAAAGACCAGACTGGTGAAGTCGGGGTCGAATCCGATGTCGTTGCACGCGTACCGCCGTACGCCGTCGTCGTGGACCTCCAGATACATCCCCGAGGTGTGGCTCTGGGACTCACGGCCTTTCGATCGGCCGGAGTCCCAGATGTTGTAGAACACCAGCTTCCCGTCAGTCTTGACGATCTCAACATCGACCTGCGGAGGGGCGGAGTCGGTCCAGACGATCCACTGGTCGCGCTCCTCGTCTCCGATCCGGACCGCACCCTCGGTAGCAATGAACAGGCCTTGCCGCCACCGCTCACCGACGGAGATGACGGAGAACGTGACGCGTTGGCCAGCGGCGACGTCAAGCGACTCGATCAGGACGACAGGCGCGCCGTCTGGAGCGAGGAGGGATCGATTCAGGGTGCGACCTGGCAGCGGCATTCTGGGCACGGCACGACGGTACCGGCCGGCGACGGGCCAGCTGAACCTTCACAGGCGCGCGGGTGCTTTGTAGGGTGCAAGTCGTGCTCGCCTGCGACTTCGTCCGTGCCCTTCGGCCAGTTGCGCCGCGCGCCGCCGACGGCCAGGAGACTCATAGATGACCTCTTCTGGCGCGCCGTTTCGATTCGGGGTGGTGACCCCCGTCCTAGACAGTCCGGCCAAGTGGCGAGATGAGGTGCGACGAATTGCCGACCTCGGCTACTCGACGCTGCTGATGCCTGACGTACCCGGGTGGCAGCCGGCCCCCGGACCGGCGTTGGCGGTGGCCGCGAGTCTCGCAGACATTCGGGTGGGGACGTGGGTCTATGCCTCTCCGCTGCGTCCTGCCTCGACTCTGGCGTGGGAGGCGCACTCGTTGTCGGAGCTGACCGACGGACGGTTCGACCTTGGTATCGGGACCGGCAGACCCGGGCTCGACGACCTGCTGCGAGAACTCGGTCTGCCAGTGCTCTCGCCGGGTGAACGACTGACGAGCATCCAGGACACGGTTGCCTTGCTGCGCACGTACGACGGCCCGGACAGGCATACGCCGGTCGTGATGGCCGTGCGGGGGCCTAAGGCACGCGCGCTCGCCGCCGAGATTGCCGACATGGTCACGTTCGTGATGTCACCGGGTAGCACCCGGGACGAGGTGGTGCAGATGGCGCGAGAACTTCGAGCTGTGCGTGACGTACCCGTCGCTCTGCACGTCTCAGTCGTCGGGGACGATGTCGCCCCGTTCATGGCCGGCCCCGACACGGACCCTGCCGAACTCCGTGCAGCGGACTCGCTGGCGATCCTGCCCGCTGACCCCGCCGCGGCGGTGGAGGAGCTGCAGCGATGCCGCGAGGAGATCGGCGCGACCTACGTGGTCATCGGCTCCAACTCCGCGGACACCGTGGCCCCGGTCGTCGCTCAGCTCGCGGGCAGCTAGCCGCCCACTACCTCGGGCCGGCGCGTACGCCTTCAGAAATCGCGGGGAGGAACTCGGTGAGGGCGGCCGTGTCCACCCCATCGCTACCCCGCCACCAGCAGACTGGGTATGCGCGTTCGACGAAGTGATGGTCAGGTGAGGGACGACTGTCGTACGGAACAAAGTCGTCTTTGCAACTGCTCTGCTTGGCCGCTCGAAGGACACCACAAACTCCGAGGATGTCGACTGTCACCTCGCGCTCGGCCTTGTTGCCCGCAAACGATTTCAGACGTGGCGCGACTTTGGTTGCGGTGTCATCAGCCGCCGCCGAGCGCAGGGTCGTCACCATGTGCCGACCTGCGTTCTTGCCCGCCTCCGTGAGCGGCACTCTTGGCGCATTCTCGAATTGCTCCAGGTCGAAAGCCAAGTAGGCGACATCGTCACGTCGCACCCCGCCCCATTTGAACCGCTCGAAATTCAGGACGTTGAGGTCCTCCTCTTGGTCCTCGAAGAGCCCGCAGACCCTGCAGGCTCGGCCCCTCGCGTCGGGCGTGAATTCATGGGATGGCAGATGGCGAGCGACGGCGTACGAGCCGAGAGCGGAGCGAAGGTCGAGCCGACGCGACTCTAGGCTCGCTAGGAATGCGTCGCCAATCTCGGCGATGTCGATGCGGCTCGCGGCGGCTCGCGCTCGAGAAACCCACTCGTCGTGGTCCACGATGGCGGTGTCGCGGAACATGACCCCGGCCTCGATGGCTCCCTCATACTCCGCCGTACTCGGAAACTGCGGCGGCTGCTTCCAGCCTTGGCTCGACCAAAACGTTTGCAGGAGCGGTCGAAGTGCCTGAGCGCTGGCGTCATACGGCATACCCAGAGCCTAGAACTGGCACAGCGCGGTTGAGCCCGAGCACCGGACAGAACGACATCCGGTGGAACGACGCGTCCAAGGAGCAGCGCTCATGTGAGCACCAACCATGGATGAACACACAAACGATCACTCGCAGGCCGCCGTGCCTGGTAAAGCCCTACGAAGGAGCAGGATGTATTCGTCGAGCAGATCGAAGAGCTTGGACAACGCTTCAGCGTCCTGCCTCTCGTCGAACCGCTGCATCGTCGGCAGTCGATCCTTTGGGTAGAGCTCGCAGAGAACCATCCAGGGCCACGCCAATTCTGATCGCGTATTGCCCCGGTCTATCAGCCAATCGCTGAAGTCGCGCAGGAACTTGTGATCGTTGCCCTGCTCGTATCCCTGGATATAGCAACAAACTCCATGGAAGGTGGCTCGCGGGACGAACATCGCGGGCCGACGCCGGAGTTGCGGCAGGAACTCAAAGAATGGTTCGGCCATCCCAACACTGTGTCACCCAGCGACCTCGTGACGTCGACGAATCAGCCAGAATGTGCCTAGCACTGCGGCCACGAAGTAGAGGTCTGAGAAGACCACCAGTCCGACCTTGAACAGGCTGCCGATGGAGTCGTCTCCGAAACGGTTGTGTGAAGCCGAGAACGGAATCATCAGAGTCAACAAGACGACGACAGAGAGAGTGTCCAAACTCCCTTGTTCAAGGTCCTGCCGATCTAGCGACGGTCGCAACACGAGGGCGAAGATCGGCAGAATGACGATTCCCAGTGCGGCCGAGACGGCGATCGTCTCAACCCACCGCGTTGTCTGCCAATCCATTCGTACGGCACGAAGCCGGAAGAAATCCAGCGCAAGGCCGGACACTCCCATCGCCAGAACCACGGCAACAGCGACGTGTGGGTGCTTGCGAAAGTAGGACGTGAGCCTCCGGCGTTTCACTGGCGGATTCTCTCACGGTCGATCACCTCATGGACTGGGCCGGACGATGTGCCGGTGCGTGGGCTGCGGAACGCTGGGTGTGGCGGTGTCGGTCTACGATGACGGCGTGTCCCGAATCCGGATCTCGAGCCGAGCGCCGGTCGCCAGACGGCTGTCAGCTCGACGGGTTGTGGCCATGGGCGTCGCACTTCTCGTTCTTGTTGGTGTCGGTGGTTGCGGAGGGGACGACGAACCGAAAGCTGTGGCGCCAGCGAGGTCTTTGGATTCGTTGATCGCGCGCTACTACGCCGCGCTTGCAGCAGGAGACGGACGAACGGCTTGCGCTCTCACTGCCACGGAATCGGTCACGTTGTACGAACGCCAACAAGGTCAATCGTGCGAGACCTACATGAGCGAATTGATTCGTTCCTGGGGGCCTGCCACTCGCCGCATGGTGGGCGAGATTGAGCTCAGCGGGGATCGCGAGCACATCAGGAACATCGAGGGCGGTTGGTCCGGGTTCGACCCCCTGGCCCCGCTCCTCATCGATCGATCCGAAGCCGAAATCCGCACCCTGCTCGGCAGTGAGCTCGAGGACTTCGATAGATCGGCGAAGCTCAATGCGATAAGAGCCCGGGCAGCGAAGGATCCTGCCCGCGGTACAGGTGAATCCCTCACCGTGTTCGACACCTACGGGTTTGACCATCCGGTCGCCTTCTTCTTGATCAGCCATGTCGGAGGGTTGGTCCAGGACGCGTACGACCTGAACTTCGACAAGCCAGGGCAGAAGCCGCATTGGGTCATGGGCAAGGTCCAAGGACGGGACATCCTGGGCGAGCGCATGCTCCCTTAGGGCGTGCTTGTGCTGAGGCAGGCTAGTCCGATTGCCCGCCGGAGGTGATCCCGGCCGCCGCCACCTGACGATCCAGCCAGCCCCGCATCAGCAGTCCGGTCTGTTCGGGGTCGTCGAACATCGGTAGGTGGCCGACCCCCGACAGGACGTGGGACTCGGCGTGCGGGACAGCCTCGAGCCACAGAGGCTGCTCGTGGACCATCGGCGTGAAGCGGTCCTTCTCGCCCCAGGCCAGCATGAATGGCACAGGCGCCTCAGGCGTTGACTCGAGCCGAAAGGCGGAGAATCCCGGAAGCAGGTTGGCCCAGTCGCCCTTCGCGCTGTTCCTGCGAATCTGGATGGCTTGTCGAGCTGAGATCCGGCCGCCGTCCTCGAGCACTGCTCGTAGCGCGACTCGCCTCATGCGCGCGGACGAGAGCACGACCGGCACGAGCAGGCGCTGTGGCAACGACAGATTGTTGAGCATGTCGAAATGCTTCACGAGTCGCTGGGTCTGCTCCTGGTTCGAGCCGCCAGCAGGGCATATGGCGAGTGCACTGCGCGCCCTGCCCTCCCTCGCGACGCCAAGGGCAGCGAGGCCACCGAGAGAGCAACCGATGATGTGCGCGGACTGGAACCCCGCACGGTCCATCTCCTCGGCGACCCCGCGGGTCAGGTCGTCCAAGGTGATCGGACCGGCCAGCGGGTTCCCGCCTTCCCAGCCCGCGAGGGTCGGCGCAATGATCTCGAACTTGTCCGCGAGATGCCGGAGCACGGGCTGCCACTTGCTCCACGGGTTTGCACCCATGTGCAGTAGCACCAGAGGTTCCCCGGACCCCATGTGAAGTGTCCGTCGTCCGCTGTTCGTCACCTCGACAGAACGCTTGAGGCGGGTGATCCCCGACGTCATGGGACGCGGGCTCCCCGATCGGTCGCATTCGCGAACCTGGCCATCGCTCGCATCAGGCGGGGTGCGCGGCGAGCGGCCTGCACGGCGACCTTGTCCATCGAGGTCTGGGGAGACCCAGTGAGTGGAATGCTTCGAGGGCCACGTGCCTCGTGGAACCGGTAGAGCTCCCACATGCCGGGGACCCCCTTCAGTTCTCTCTCACCCACCCGCTCGAACTCCAGCCCTGAGCCGATCACCAGATCGCGTACCGTCCGCGAGACGTACACCTCGCCGGCTCCCGCGGCAGCCATGACTCGTGCCCCGACGTGGACGTTCAGCCCAGTGACGCGGCCCAGCTCCCGTTGCAGCTCCCCGGCGTGCACACCGCACCGGACTCCGATGCCGGCAGCACTCGCCTCTCGTGCGATGCGTTCGGCACAGTGGACGGCGACGCCCGGCATGTCGAGCAGGCTCAGAGATCCGTCTCCGCTGAAGTCGAGCACCTGGCCGTCGGCGTCGGACACCGCGGCCTTCACCGCGTGTTCGTGGACGGACCTCAACCGCTGGTACTCCTGATCGCCGACCTTGGCCAGCAACTCGGTCGATGAGACCAGGTCGGTGAAGAGGACCGTGCCGAAGAAGCGGTTGTCCTCGGCCGCCCTCTTGGGCCCCAACGCGAGCTCGAGGAGGTGCATGACCACGGGGTAGTACGCCTCACCGATCGAGGAGCCTGGCGCCGGTGCCGGCATCACATGCAGGGTGGCGTTCGGCATCTGCGCGACCATCGGCTCGGTCCAGGACAACGGGCAGATGCCGCCGTCCTGGATCAGCACCCGGGTCGGTGCCTGTATCGCCGGCAGGAGGTGGGTGAAGTCGAGTCCGGCGGACCAGCCCCAGTGCGCGCGGGCCTCGGTCGGCGACATCGAGCTGCGCTCCAGCATGGCCATCAACCGACGGTTGTTGGTGGACCGCATCTCCGCGTTCCACATGTCCATGGTCCGCCCGCTGCCCCAGTTGTGCGCGATGTTGTGGACCACCTCCGCCATCGCGGCGACCTCGTCGTCGTCGGCCCACGGGTCGTCGCAGGTCCCGTCGATGGCCTGAGGGAACGGCATCCAGAGGCACAGGCCGGCGACGCGCTCGGGGTATCGGGCCGCCACCATCGCTGCCGGACCACAAGCGCTTCCAGGTGCGCCGATGACGGCCCGCTGCATTCCGGCGGCATCCATGACCGCGATGATGTCGTCGGCCTGCTGCTCGAGCGTCGGCACGTAGTCGATCCGGTCGGACAAGCCGAATCCGCGCCGTTGGAAGAGGGCGATGCGACCATTGCGCGCCACGGCACCCAGATTCGCCTCGGTGTGGGGGTCGGCCCACAACAAGTCGAGGTGCATGATCTCGCTGCCGTAGTAGACGAACTCTCCGGGCCCCGTCCCGAAGACTTGGAATGCGAGTCCTGCACCCTCACGATCGATGTATTTCGTATCGGGGGGTGTCACAAGTCCATCAAACCGCAAATCCCTCCAACTCAGGCCAAAACAGGGAGAACTCGGACTCTCGGATTGCCGCCCTGATCGCGGAGGACACGGAGGAGCTCGGCGCGCCGCGGCGACATTCGTTCGAGGCACAGGATCGTGCGATCTGACAATTGGGCTGCTGCGCAGTTCAGATGAGCGTGCCCGCAGAGGTTTCGGCGGCAGTGACAAAGCTCGACAAGCCAATGTCGAGGCGTCGGGCAGCATCCATCGCAAGCAAGACGCGTGTGGGTGAGAGATCCTCCACTGGTACGACCGTGACGTCAGGACGTCGGTAGAACGTGCACGCAGACCGCGGCAGGATCACCACGCCTTTCCCTGCGGCGACGCCTTCCAGCTTGTCCTCGACCGTGAGGGCGTACGCACCGGCTTGGATCGCTCGCCGTCTGACACCGGGGTCATGCGCTGCCCACTCAGGCACCGCCGCGGGGTCTTGAAGGAGTCGCTCGGCGGACAGCTCACCCATCGTGACCGTCTCCTTCTGAGCCAGGGGATGGTCGCTTGGGACGACTGCGTCGCGGGGCTCCTCGAGCATCGGCACGATCCACAAGCCTTGGTGGTCGAGCGGTTCCCTGGCGAACGCCGCATCGACCTGCCCAGAGCGAACGACTTCCGTCTGGTTGCTCCAGTCCAGGCGCAGTGTCTCGACCCGAGCGGAAGGCAGGAGTTCCTCGAACGCCTTGACGACGCCGGTCACCATCAGTCCTGGCATGAAACCGACTGTGAAAACGGCCGACGGCTCGAGGGACTGCTGCAGTCGGCGCCGGACAGCGCCGGCTTGGGCGAGCAGGGGCCGGCCGTCCTCGAGCAGGAGAGCACCGGCCGGAGTCAGGTCGGTTCCTCGGCGACCTCGTGCGAACAGCTCGGCGCCGAGCTCGGACTCCAGCGCCTTGATCTGGCGCGACAGGACAGGCTGCGCAATGTGAAGCCGTTGAGCGGCTCGTCCGAAGTTGAGTTCCTCGGCAACGGCGACGAAGTATCGCAGCTTGCGTAGGTCGATGTCTTGGGGCATTAGTCATCCTCTCCGATACCCAAAGAGTATCAATCATACGAGGAATCCGGCCGTCAGACGTCGGCCTCACTTCGCCGTCCTTGTTGCTGATCGCGCTTGCGCTCACCAGCGGTGAGGTGGCGTGCCACGAAGGCGGCGAAGTCCGTCACCTCCTTGCCAGCGACATCGTGGCCAAGTTGTTCGTAGACACGGGTCGTTGCATGACTGTGCTTCGTCATCCACGCTTGTGTGCGCTCGATCGCCCTCTGCGGGATGACGAAGTCCTGCTGACCGCGTCCCCAGAAGATGGGCAGCTGGAGGCGTGCGAGTGTGGAGTCGCCGGACTGGACGTCGTTGACGACGAACCCCGCCAAGTTCACGCCGTAGTCGAACGATTCAGGCCGGGTCCTCATCAGCTGCAGCACCATCGCTCCGCCTTGGGAGAACCCGAGCAGCCCGATGGAACTCGGCTTGAAGGTCAACGCGTCGAGCCAGTCGAGGACAGCGCTGACGGCCCGTGCTGCCACCTGGGGTTGGGGGTCGCCGATGGGGTTTCCGCGGCTGGGAAACCATGCATAGCCCCCGGCCTCGGCGTGCGGGGCTCGTAGGGACGCGATGACCAGCTCTGCGCTGAGATCGTCACGGAACTGGAACAGATGCTGCTCGTCGTAGCTCCAGCCGTGCATCTGAATCAGCAGAGGGCGGCCATCTCGTTCGCCCTCGGGCGCTGACCACGCGACAACATCCGGGTCGAGCCAGTCATGACCGGCTCGTGCGCTCCCACCAACGATCAGGTGCCCGCTGCCGCGTGTCACACCAAGACCGTTCCGCCGTCGACCCGCAGGATCGCGCCAGTGCCGTGCTGCTGCTCCATCGCGTACACATAGGCGAGCGCGACGTCCTCGGCCTCACCCACGCGGTTCAACGGCAGCGCGGTCGCTGCTGAGTCGAAGAACTCCTGCCTGGCGTCGTCATCGAGCGCGGCCCACAGGGGGCTACGGATGACTCCGGGGGAGACCGCGTTGACTCGCACAGGCGCGAGCTCCACGGCCAGCGTGCGGGTCAGTGCGTCGGTCGCGCCGCACACGGTTGCTCCGAGGAGCCAGCCGGGGCCTGGTCGATCACTGGCGGTCCCGGTGGTGAGGGTGATCGATCCGCCAGGCCGCAGTGCCGGCGCGATGGCGCGAACCACGTCGATGGCGCCATAGAAGCGGGTGCTGAAGAAGTCCTGGACCACGTCTCTCGTCAGGTCAGCGAGCGGCACCAACGACAACGGCTCGCCGGCCGTGAAGACCAAGTGATCGATGGGTCCGTACGCGGTCGCCAACGCGGAGACTTGGGCGTAGTCAGTCAGGTCACAGACACCACCTTCGGATCCGGGGAGGTGGTCGAGTGCCGATTGCACACTGGCCTCTTTTCGCGACACCACGATGGGCGTCGCGTCGCGCTCAAGAACCGCGCGAGCGACGGCCAGGCCGATTCCTGATGTGCCGCCGACGATGAGAACTCTATTTCCGGAAAGCATGTTGGACTCCTTGAGGATGCGGGTAGATCGCCGCATCCAGCGTGTGCTTCCCGAGAACGCTTGTCCAAGACCTCTTTCGTCAACTGTGATGTCGTACAGGTATCAGGAAAGCGGCCCAAGCGCACCCAGCATGGGGTGAAGGGTGGGGCCATCTCAGGGCTCATCTGGAGGAGCCACGTTGAGCCCGAGGCGGCCCAAAGGCGGCGCACCCGCGGCGGAATGGCGCACTCGCGAGGTGGCGACAGCCGGTTCGTCGTCGCCCTCTACCGTCCGACGCCCGGCACCGAAGGTGTTTGCAGGACCTTCCGCGTGCGGAGGACGACCGCAACGACGGCCAGTCCCACAAGTATGAACAGTTCGACTGTTCCCGCCGCATGGCCGAGGGCGACGAGAGCCAGCCAGAAGATCATGAAGATCGCCAAGTAGGACGTGATCAGTCGCGCGGCAGTTTTCACATACTGATCTTGACAGAATCGGGGTGTCTGCCGAGGCAATTTGGTCGTGCGTGCCCACGCGGCGGAATGACGTACACCTTGCGGCGGCAGCGCTCTCTCTCATCGAATCCGGATTGCGCTGTCCTACTACAGGAGCGAGACCAATGTGATCAACGACGCGATCACGATTGTTGAGAATGCTGTGCCTCGGTGCTTTCCACCGGCTGCAATGTAACCAGCGCCGCAGATTGCTATGCCGACGAGCACCAGAATGCCGGTCCGGTGCTCATGCTTGGCAAGCCAGTGCCAGGGTAGCCATTTCGGGACCGTGGCAACTCCAATCAGTAACACGAGTGTCAGCAGACCGGCCAATGCCCGCCGCATCCACGTTGCCTGACCAAGAACACGCGAAGCGTCTCCTTCAGCGGTCTCTTTCTGCTGTGTCGCCTCATCTAGCCTTCGCTGAAGCTCGGCCTTCTCGTGCGCTTCGGCGCGTGCCTTGTCCTCTGCCTTCTGACGTTGGGAAGCCTCGAGCTCCTGTCGCTGTCTGGTGGATTCCACCTTCGCCATCGCCTCTTCGACCGCCTTACCGGCTGCTTCGGCGGCCGACTCGCTCTGCTCGCGAGCTTTGCGCTCCTTAGAGAGGTTCTCGGTAATGGCGCCGATTTCGTGCGCGAGCGACTTGTTTTCCTCGATCACTGCGCTCTCGATCAGCTCTGTGAATTCGGAGTCTGTCGATTCGATGTCGCGCAATCGCCCCATAAGAAGGTCGTCGTTGAGAATGTGCACAGCCGTCTCGGTCGGAACATCGTCAAAGCTCGATAGATAGGACAAGACCTTCGACGCTGTCGGGCCATAATCAGTCTGAGTTGTCCTGAACTCAGGAGCCGCGAAAATCTCCATGAAGCGCTTGTCGAAATCAGTCGTAACTCGGCTGAAGGGCCGCAAGATTTGAAGAAGATGCTGCGGCAGTACGACCGTTGCGACGCCCTTGCCTTCAGCACAGCCCATCAGGTACGCGCGATCGAACGATTGAAGTGAGTAATCGTTCGAAAGCAGCAGCGCACCAGACCGTAGCGCGCTCGTTGTCCGGCTTCGCTGACGCTGCAGAAACATCCAAACAGTGACGTCGTGATCGCGTGCCTCGTAGCTGCGAGGCTGTCGGCCAGGGTGGCGGTTTTTCAAGAAGTGCTCGAACTCAGCAATATGCGCGCCCTTGATCTCAACGTCAAGGTCTGCGCCGTTTTGATTGAACCGCTCGATGCCCCGGTCTCTCAGCAAGTCTTCTAGGTGATCAAAACGAGCGAGATATGCGTCGGTGTCGACGGCTCTCTCAGCGTTCATAGCGTGGAACTGCCGTTCGATTCCCATGCCGCCGCCACGGCTCTCCATGTACTGGAGATATGCACGGCTCAATGCGGGGGTGAAGTGCCGGCTTCGGATACGGCTCTTCGCAACCTCCACAAGGTTGATCAGTTCCTTGAAAGTGCGCTGGTGATAGTAGAGCTTGAACGGGTAGCGCTCCTTCTCGATGATCTCCAGAAGTTCGACATCGGCCTCCTGCATCCTGTTGTCCTGCATGCCCAGAACAGCCAATACAACATTCGTGTCCAAGAAGAGGCGCAGACTCGGCACCTGGCCCTTTAGGTAGTCAGCGGTTGCGTCGCTAACGGTGAGGGCGAAGAAGGTGAAGGTGCCATCCAACAACTCCGACATGTACCGCAGGCGTTTTGGGCTCGGCTCTATGAAGAATGCGCGAATGGCCTCGCGCGCAGGACCCTGGTGCCGCTGAAGTCCGACATCCTGGATCGCGGAATCCATCAGATGTAGAAGATTGCCCTTGTCCTTTCCGGCACTGGACCTGGAATCCAGGAGTTGGACCGCCTCCGCTCCATGCTGGTGGAACACCTTGCCCAGATAGGCTTGGAGCGCGCGCCAAAGAACGGCCGTGTCGACGTTCGGGAGAAGTCCTTCTGCGATCTCAATCCATTCCTGCCTGACGTCATCCTCAAGAACAGAAGACTCTCCGATTCGCTCAGCCAAGCGAGCCCGAACGTCGGCAGCGAGACAGATGCAGCTTGGAGTGGACGTGTTATCGATGAGGAGACGACCACCTTTGAGGTGGTTCTCGATCGCCAGCCGGACAGTTCCTACATCGATTACGACTCCGAAGTAGGTAGAAATAGCCGTTGCGACCTCATTTGGGTCTCGTCCTTCGCCGATCTTGGGGTCGATGCTGAAAGTCGTCAAAACAAGGTTGTCGACCGCGCTTTGGACCTTGCCAGTCTTACTGAGCGAGAGCACGTGGCACAGCTGCCTGAAGGCAGGCTCCGCCGCAGGCGAGCGCCCCCTGTTGCGGCTGTTGGACTTTCGAGGCTCCACGGCGGCTTCTCTCGTCTGTTGCGGGACCTTGAACCTACACAGGCGCGGCGACACATTTTCGGAGAACGCGCAGGACTGCCAGGCAAGCGCGTCGCCTGAGGTAGGCGTCGAGCTTTCGCAGAAATTGGTGCGGCCTGTCGGCGGCGATGCTCGGCGGACGGACCACTAAAACAGTGCGCGAGGTTTGCGGTAGGCGAAGGCCAGCAAGTGTCTATGGTCGGCATGGGCTCGACAGAGATAAGGCGAGCCCGCGTATCGTCGACTGAGCTCGGCCGCATTGACATGCTTGTGAACGATGCCGCAGAAGGACCAGCTGTGCTGTTGGCCACGAAACTAGGCCATTCCGCGAGATTCTGGACGTCGAGGTCCACGGCGCGCGCACGGGATTGCTCGGATTGGCGCCTCAGGACGGCTGTGCCAGCAGCGACATCTACCGCGGGCCTGCTCATTCTCGAACCCATCAAGACTCTTCGCGGTGTCGGGCGTACCGGGCGAGCCTCGCTGCGTCACCCATTCCGGGCGCGAAGCACCTGCCCCATTCTGGGCGGTTTGCCGCGGGGCGATTGCGTCGTCTACAGCGCCAAGGTGCCGGCGTAGACGTCGGCGAGGGCGTCTTCGGCAGCGCCGAGGGCGGCGGCGTGGATGCCCAGGGAGCTGAGGCGGATCTGGGGGAGGTGGATCGACGCCGAGGGGAGGCGCTCGGCGAGCACCTGGCCAGCGGCCGGGACGACGTAGGCGCCGAGAGGTACGAAGTAGCCGCCGAGGACGATCGCGGCAGGGTCGAGCACGGCGGCGAGCGTGGCGAGGCCGGTGCCCAGCTCGTGGCCGAGGGCGGCGAGGGCGGCTCGGGTGGAGGCGTCGCGGGCGGCGAGGTCGGCGACGGCGAGGGCGGTCTGCAGGGGAGTCTCCTCCTCGTCGATGCCGACAGCGCTGAGCATGGCGCGCAGGCCGACGGACGCCTCCCAGCACCCCAGACGGCCGCAACCGCATACGCGGGTGGGATTGCCGATCGGCATGTGGCCGACCTCGCCGGCGAACCCGGCACCGCCGCGTACGAGCCGGCCGTCCTGGACGATGCCGGCGCCGATGCCGATCGTGCCCGTGATGTAGAGCGAGTGGCTGACATCGGTCGTGACGCCGTGGGCGGCCTCGGCGAGCGCGGCGCAGTTGGCGTCGTTGTCGATCGTGGTGGGGCAGTCGTCGCCGAACGCCTCCTCGAGCTCGGCAGCAAGATGCCGGCCGTCCCAGCCGAGGTTGGGCGCCCACGAGACCGTGCGGTTGTCGTGGGCGACCAGCCCGGGTACGGCGACGGTCGCGCCGACGACCGTGTGGCCGTCGGCCATCAGCGCCGTACGTACGTCAGTGGCCAGCTCGATGAGCTCCTCGGTGCTCGGCGGCGTGCCGGCGGTGGCGACGGGACGGGTCTCGACGACGCGTACGTTGCCGCCGAGGTCGAGAGCCACGGCGGCGACGTAGTCGACGTTGACCTCGAGCCCGAGCCCGAGGATCGACTCACCCGTCAGCGCCACCGGCCGACCGGGCCGGCCGCGACCCGACGACACCGAGTCGTCGTCCTGGGTCACGGCACGGGCGTTCTCGAGCTCGGCGACGATCGTGCCGACGGTCGCCTTGGCGAGCCCGGTGAGCCGGGCCAGCTCGGTACGCGTCGCCGGCCCGTGGGCCCGCAGGGCGCGCAGCACGAGGCCGGTGTTCTGCCGGCGTACGTACTCCGTCCCCGTCGGGACCCCGGTGAGACTCACCCTCAGCGCACCCCGTAGAGGTGCTCGAGCGCCAGCTGGTCGAGGTGCTCGAACCCGGCGCCGCGGACAGCGAGCGCGTCGGGGTCGGCGAGCTGGGCGGCCTCCAGGTCGGCCCAGCCCTCACCTTCGGACAGCGTGGGCTGCGAGAGCTCGGGGAGCTTGGCAGCGGCGAGCGCCTCCTGCACGTCGGGATCGGCGCGGAACGCCTGGGCCTTCTCGCGCAGGATGAGGTAGTTCGTCATGCACGCCTTGGCCGCGACCCAGACACCCTTGTCGTCCTCGGTGCGCGGCGTCTTGAAGTCGAAGTGCACGGGGCCGTCGTAGCCGCCGGCGAGCAGCGTGTCGACGATCCAGAACGCGCCGCGTACGTTGCCGACACCGAAGCGGAAGTCCTGGTCGTAGCGGGGACCGGTCTGGCCGTTGAGGTCGATGTGGAACAGCTTGCCCTGCCACATCGCCTGCGCGTAGCCGTGAGCGGCGTTGAGGCCGGCCATCTCCTCGTGCCCGATCTCGGGGTTGACGCCGACGTTCTCGGGCCGGTCGAGGGTCTCGATGAACGCCAGGGCGTGGCCGATCGTCGGCAGGATGATGTCACCGCGGGGCTCGTTGGGCTTGGGCTCGATCGCGAACTTGATGTCGTAGCCCTTGTCGTGCACGAACTCGCCGAGCACGTTGAACGCCTCGCGGTAGCGGTCGAGCGCCGCCTGGATGTCCTTGGCGGCGCCGGACTCGGCACCTTCGCGGCCGCCCCAGCAGACGTAGACCTTGGCGCCGAGCTCGGCGGCGAGGTCGATGTTGCGCATGACCTTGCGGATCGCGAAGCGCCGGACGTCGCGGTCGTTGGACGTGAAGCCGCCGTCCTTGAACACGGGGTGGGTGAACAGGTTGGTCGTGGCCGTGGTGACGACCAGGCCGGTGTCGGCGAGGCCCTTCTTCCACCGCTCGATGATCTGGTCGCGGGTGGCGTCGTCGGACCCGAACGGGATCAGGTCGTCGTCGTGGAAGTTCACGCCGTACGCGCCGAGGCTCGCGAGCTGCTCGAGGGCGTAGATCGGGTCCATCGGCTCGCGGGTGGGCTCGCCGAACGGGTCGCGTCCGGGATAGGCCACGGTCCACAAGCCGAACGAGAACTTGTCGGAGGGTGATGGGGTCGGGATGCTCATGGAAGCCCTACTTCTGTGACGGGGTGGTGGATGTGGACCACGGGATGGTGCGGTCGCGCAGCTGTGCGTAGGCCTCACGCACGAGAGGGGTGGGTTCTGCGTCGTGGGTCTCGGCGGTGGCCGAGCTCCAGGTCGGGGGTGCGGCGCTGCCGCTGAGGGCCCAGGCAGCCTGGCGGGCGGCGCCGAGCGCGACGTACTCGCCAGGCGCCGGCACGGTGACGGGACGGCCGAAGATTGCCGGTGCGATGGCGTGCACGGCGGGGTTGGCCGCGGCACCGCCGACCATGAGGATGCGGCCGACCGTGATGCCGGTCCTGGCGACGAGGTGGTCGACGCCGTCGGCGAGCGAGCAGAGCAGCGCCTCGAACGCGGCGCGGGCGAGGTCCTCGCGGGTGGTCGAGGAGGTCAGGCCGTTCCAGGTGCCGCTGGAGTCGGGCAGGTTGGGCGTACGTTCGCCGTCGTAGTAGGGCACGATCGTCAGCCCGTTGGCGCCCGGGGGAGCGGCAAGGGCGAGGCGGCCGAGCTCGTCGTGGTCGACGCCCAGCAGGCGAGCCTGCAGGTCGAGGATGCGGGCGGCGTTCATGGTCGTCGCCATCGGCAGGAAGCGCCCCGTGGCGTCGGCGAAACCGGTGACCGACCCGGTGCCGTCGGCGATGCGGGACTCGCTGATCGCGGAGGCGACGCCGGACGTACCGATGGAGACGACGACGTCGCCGGGACCGAGGTCGAGGGCGAGCGCAGCGGCCATGTTGTCGCCCGTGCCGGCGCCGACGACGAGCCCGGTCGACGTCTTCGCGGCGACCTCGGACGACGCGACGATGCGGGGCAGCTCGACGGCGTGGCCGATCGCCGACTCGGCGAGCTCGGGCAGCCAGTCGTCCTTGCCGGTGGAGAAGTAGCCGGTGCCGGAGGCGTCGCCGCGGTCGGTGAACGCCTCGCCGCCGGTCAGGTGCCGCGAGACGTAGTCGTGGGGGAGCAGCACTCGTCGCGTACGCGCTGCGGCGTCAGGGTGGTGATCGCGGAGCCAGCGCAGCTTGGTCGAGGTGAACGACGCGACGAGCACGCTGCCGATCGTCTCGGCGCAGGCATCGGGTCCGCCGAGCTCGTCGACCAGGTCCCGGGCCTCGCCGCTGGAGCGGGTGTCGTTCCAGAGGATCGCGTCGTGGACCGGCTCATCCGCGTCGTCGAGGGCGACCATGCCGTGCTGCTGGCCTCCGACGGCAACCGCGCTGGCCCGGTCGAGGAGTCCCGAGGTGGCTTGGTCGAACGCGTCGAGCCAGGCCCGGGGGTCGACCGACGTGCCGTCGGGATGGGGAGCGGACTGCTGCGCGACGACCTCGCCCGTCGCAGCGTCCACGAGCAGCGCCTTGGTCGACTGGGTGGACGAGTCGATGCCCAGGACGAGGTCGGATGCCATGGGTCAGGTTTAGTACGACTCTTGAATTAAGTCAAGCCTCGCGTACGAACCCGGGAGAGCCGGGTTGGGCGACCGAACTCTTCACGGTCGCGCAACACGCTTGAAACAGCCGGAGTTCGAGACTGGACGGGATATCTGTCGCGTGACAGGTAGTGGCTCACCCTCCGCCCAAAGGACGCCCCATGACACTCACCGCTCCGCCTTCATCTGCGCCATCGTCACCGCCATCGGAAGCCCACGACCTCGGCGCTCTCGGCTATCCGCAGGAGCTTCGCCGCGGCGTCGGCAGCTTCGCGTCGTTCGCCGCAGGGTTCTCGTTCGTGTCGATCCTGACCACGGTCTTCCAGCTGTTCGGCCTCGGCTTCAGCCTCGGCGGCGCGGCGTTCTTCTGGACCTGGCCGGTCGTCTTCGCCGGCCAGCTGCTCGTCGCCCTGTGCTTTGCCGAGCTCGCCGCTCGCTACCCGATCTCCGGATCGATCTTCCAGTGGTCGAGCCGCCTCGCCGGCACCGACTTCGGCTGGTTCACCGGCTGGATCATGGTCATCGGCCAGATCCTCACCGTCGCGACGGCAGCGATCGCGATGCAGGCGGTGCTGCCGGCGATCTGGACCGGCTTCCAGCTCGTCGGTGGCTCTGGCGCCGACTCGTCGCCGCTGAGCCCGACCGGCGCACAGAACGCCGTCGTGCTCGGCCTGATCGTCCTCGCGCTCACCACCGCGATCAACGTCATCGGCGTACGCCTGATGGCCGTCGTCACGTCGGCAGCTGTCGTGATCGAGATCCTCGGCGTCATCGCCCTCGTCACGGCGCTGTTCTTCCACTCCGAGCGCGGCCTCGGCACGGTCAACACGACCGCCGGTGCCGCGCCGGGTCACTACCTGCCACTGTGGCTCGCGTCGTCGCTCATGGCCGCGTACGTCATGGTCGGCTTCGACTCGGCCGGGGAGCTGTCGGAGGAGACCCACGCACCGCGTCGCACCACGCCGCGCACGATCATCCGCGCGCTCGTCGTGTCCGGCATCGGTGGCCTCCTGCTGCTGCTCGCTGGCCTGCTCGCCGCCCCGAGCCTGACCGACGGATCGCTCGCGACCTCGGGTCTCGCCGGTGTGCTGACCGCTCGCCTCGGCGACGTCGGTGGGCGGTTCCTGCTCGCCGCCGTCGCGATCGCGGTGTTCGCCTGCACCCTCGCCGTGCAGACCGCCGGCTCGCGGATGATGTTCTCCATGGCGCGGGAGCGCACCCTGCCGTTCTCCTCGGTGCTCGCCAAGGTCTCGCCGCGCACCGGCACGCCGATCGCGACCTCCGTCGTCGTCGGTGTCGGCGCTGCCATCGCGCTCGCGGTCAACTGGAACCAGAGCGCGGTCTTCCTGGCGCTGGCGTCCCTGTGCATCGCGATGCTCTACCTGGCCTACCTCGGCGTCACCGTCCCGCTGCTGGTCTCGCGGATCCGCAACCGCGGCCTGGCCGACGGCGTCGACGAGGACGGCCGCCCGCTGTTCTCGCTCGGCCGCTGGGGCATCCTCGTCAACGTCGTCGCGATCGCGTACCAGATCGGCATGGTCATCAACCTGGCCTGGCCGCGCAAGGAGATCTACGACCTCGACGGCCGCGGCTGGTGGCTGCAGTGGAGCGCCCTGCTCTTCATCGGCCTGACGATCGTCGTCGGAGCCGCGATCCACTGGCGCACGCGGATCCGCCACGGTGGCGCGATCAAGCTGCCTGCCCTGCGCACGACGGCCGACTCCACCGCTGAGGCGATCGCCTGATGGTCGGCGCGCGCGACACCGCCAGCGTCCTCGCGGCCCGGGCCGACGCCCGCGCCCAGGGGTCGAACGTCTCGGACTGGATGCCCTGCCTGCCGGCTGCCACCTCACCCTTCGTACCGGATGGCGTCGACCCGTCGGCGCTCGTCTGGGCGGAGACGGTGGCACCGGGCGGCTACACGCACAAGGTTGTCGCTCGCGGCACCCGGCTGCGGCTCGAGGACGTCACCGGTGACGCGTGCGCCCACGTGCTGGTGTTCAACGCGCTTGAGCCGTGGGAGCGGCTCAACGTCGCGGACACGCAGAAGATCCCGTGGCAGGCCTATCTCGGCGCCGGCCACCCCCTGCTGTCGGGCGAGGGGCGCGTGCTGGCGACCGTCGTCGCGGACACGTCGGCGCACCACGACGCGTTCTGCGGCACGTCGTCGGACGAGTGGAACGTGGTCAAGTACGGCGACGCCGCACCACAGGGGCCGAGCCCTTCAGGCCGGGCGCTGTTCACCCTCGCCGGGGTCAAGCACGGGCTCACGCCGCGCGACCTGCCTCCGTCGGTGTCGTTCTTCCAAGGCGTACGCGTCGAGGACGACGGCGCGCTGGCCTGGCAAGGCACGGCAGGGCCGGGGACGTACGTCGACCTGGTCGCGGAGATGCCGCTCATCGTGCTGGTGGCCAACGTCCCGCACCCGCTCGACCCGCGTACGGACTACGTCGTCGGGCCACTGCGGGTGCATGCCTGGCGCAGCACTCCCAGCGGCCCGTCCGACGAGCACCACGGCGCGTCGCCCGAGCGGGAGCGCGCCTACTTGAACACGACCGACTACCTGGAGGCGAGGGGCCTGTGAGCACCGAGACCGTCGAAGCGATCCGCACCACCGTTCCGGTCGGCGCTGTGTACGCGCCGGACTCGCGGCTCGACTGGAGCGAGGCGCTGGTGCCCGGCGACGTCGTCCTCGACGAGCGCGTGGCGCCCAACGCGCCGTGGTCCGCGGTCGTACGCGCCGGCGACGTGCTGACGATCGTGGACGTGGGCGGCAACCAGTCCGCCGACTGCCTGATGTTCAACGCGGACGACACCTCAGAGCGCTACAGCGTGCCCGACACCCTCACGTGGCAGGGCAATGCGTACGTCCGGGAGGGCACTGTGCTGCGATCAGGGCTCGGCCGGCCGCTGATGACGGTCGTCGGCAACGAGATCGACCGGCAGGACACGATCGGCGGCGCCTGCAGCAAGGAGTCCAACACGCTGCGCTACGGCCACCACACGGCATACCAGCACGGCTGCCGGGAGAACTTCCTCGCCGAGGCGAGCCGGCACGGCCTGACGTCGCGCGATCTCGTGTCCAACCTCAACTGGTTCATGAACGTCCCCGTCGAGGCCGACGGCGCGCTCGGGATCGTCGACGGCTTGTCGGCGCCGGGACGCCGGGTCGCGATCCGCGCCGACATGGACGTGCTCGTGATCGTGTCCAACTGCCCGCAGATGAACAACCCGTGCAACGAGTTCAACCCCACCCCGCTGCGCATGATCGTGACCCGGAACGAGGACGCCGTCCGATGAGCTTCGACACCCTGCTGGTCGCCAACCGCGGCGAGATCGCCCGTCGCATCGTGCGCTCGGCGAAGGGCCTCGGTCTGCGCACCGTGGCGGTCTTCTCCGAGGCCGACCGCGCCGCCCCGCACGTACGCGAGGCGGACGAGGCCGTGCTGCTCGGACCAGCGCCGGCGCGGGACTCCTATCTCCGCATCGAGGCGGTCCTTGACGCGGCAGCGCGCACGGGCGCCGGCGCGATCCACCCCGGCTACGGCTTCCTGTCGGAGAGTGCTGAGTTCGCGCGAGCCGTGGAGGACGCCGGCATGGCGTTCGTGGGCCCGACGCCGCGCCAGATCGAGTGGTTCGGCAGCAAGCACACCGCGCGCGAGCTGGCCGAGAAGGCCGGCGTGCCGATGCTCGTCGGCACCGGCCTGCTCGACACCGCGGAGGACGCCGTACGCGAGGCTCAGCGGGTCGGCCTGCCCGTCATGCTCAAGGCGACCGGGGGCGGCGGCGGCATCGGGATGCAGGCGTGCGCCACGGTCGAGGAGGTGCGCTCGGCGTACGAACGGGTGGTCCGCCAGGCCGAGGCGTCGTTCGGCTCGTCCGGCGTGTTCCTCGAACGGCTCGTCCGCCCGGCGCGGCACGTCGAGGTGCAGGTGTTCGGTGACGGCGACGGCCAGATCGCGGTCATCGGCGACCGCGACTGCTCGCTGCAGCGACGCAACCAGAAGGTCATCGAGGAGGCGCCGGCACCGGCGCTGCCCGACCACGTACGCGCGGCGATGCACGAGGCGGCCGCCTCGCTGGCCGCATCGGTCGACTACCGCTCGGCCGGCACCGTCGAGTTCGTCTACGACCCGGTGCGTGAGGAGGCCGCGTTCCTCGAGGTCAACACCCGCCTGCAGGTCGAGCACCCGGTGACCGAGATGGTCTACGGCGTCGACCTCGTCGAGCTCATGCTGCGGCTGGCCCGGGACGGCGCTGAGCAGATCGACGGTGTCTTCGACCGCACCTGGACAGCGGACGGCGTCGCGGTAGAGGCCCGGGTGTACGCCGAGGACCCCGCGAAGGACAGTGCACCGTCGAGCGGCCTCGTGACGCGCGCGGTGTTCCCGGGCCAGGACGCTCCCGCTCTGCCGGACGTACGCGTCGACAGCTGGATCGAGACCGGCCTCGAGGTCTCGCCCTTCTACGACCCGATGCTGGCCAAGGTCATCGCGTTGGCGCCATCGAGGGACGCGGCGCTCGACCTCCTCGGCGAAGGGCTCGCCACGAGCCGGATCGACGGGGTCGTCACGAACCTCGGCCTGCTGCGTGACCTCGCCGACGGCGATGCGCTTCGCAGCGCGACACATTCCACCTCGACGCTGTCGACGACCGAAGACCCCGATCCGCGGATCGACGTGCTCGTGGCCGGCGCGATGACCACGGTGCAGGACCTGCCGGGCCGGATCGGGCACTGGCAGGTCGGCGTGCCGCCGTCCGGACCGATGGATCCCGTCTCGCTGCGTGAGGCCAACCTCGCCGTCGGCAACCCCGAAGGTGCGCCGGGTCTGGAGGTCACGGCGACCGGGCCCAGCCTGCGGTTCTCCTACCCGGCGGTGGTGTGCGTGACCGGCGCCCCGGCGGACGTGACTATCGACGGCGAGGCGGCACCGATGTGGGAGCCGCTCGACGTGGGCACCGGCTCGGTGCTGGCGATCGGCACGGCGCTGGGCCCCGGCCTGAGACTGGCGGTCGCCGTACGCGGTGGCATTGACGTGCCGACCTACCTGGGCAGCGCCTCGACGTTCACGCTCGGCGGCTTCGGCGGTCACGGTGGCCGCGCGCTCGTGCCCGGCGACGTGCTGCGCCCCGGATCGCAGGACGCGGAGGCCGATCACCCGGCGTTCGCCGAGGGGCAGACGCTCACCCGCATCGGCGGACCGACGCCGCCAGAGCGCCGACCGCACCTGACGTCGTCGTGGCAGGTCGGCGTCACGGAAGGCCCGCACGCCGCGCCGGAGTTCTTCACCCGCGACGACATCGACACGCTCTATGCGACCGACTACGAGGTGCACTTCAACTCGGCGCGCACGGGCGTACGCCTCGTGGGTCCGCGGCCGACCTGGGCGCGCAGCGACGGTGGCGAGGCGGGTCTGCATCCGTCCAACATCCACGACACGCCGTACGCCGTCGGCGCCCTCGACTTCACCGGCGACACCCCGATCATCCTGGGACCTGACGGGCCGTCGCTCGGCGGTTTCGTCTGTCCGGCGGTCGTCGCGAGTGGCGAGCTGTGGAAGCTCGGCCAGCTGCGACCCGGCGACACCGTGCGGTTCGTGCCGGTGCGCGAGGCGGACGCCGCGGCGCTCGACTCGCAGCGTGGCGCGGCGAGCGTGCCGACGCGCGGCGGGGACGGCGACGATGGGGTGATCGCCCGGCTCGAGCCGAGCTCCGACGGTCGACCCGCGGTGACCTACCGGCGTGACGGCGACGACAACCTGCTCGTCGAGTACGGCGCGCAGGTGCTCGACCTCGGCCTGCGCATGCGGGTCCACGCCCTGATGACCCGGCTGCAGGAGGTGGCCCCGGCCGGCATCCTCGACATCACGCCGGGCATCCGATCGCTGCAGGTGCACACCGACGCCACCGTGATCGGCGCAGCCAGGCTGGCGGGCCTCATGCAGGAGATCGAGCACGACCTGCCGGCCACCAACGAGCTCGTCGTGCCCTCGCGACGTGTCCGCCTGCCGCTCTCGTGGGACGACCCGGCGACCCGGCTGGCGACCGAGCGTTACATGGCCGGCGTACGCGATGACGCGCCGTGGACGCCGTGGAACATCGAGTTCATCCGCCGCATCAACGGGCTGGAGTCGGTCGACGACGTGCACAGCACGGTGTTCGACGCGAGCTATCTCGTGCTGGGCCTCGGCGACGTCTACCTCGGCGCGCCGGTGGCCACCCCGCTCGACCCTCGCCACCGACTCGTCACGACCAAGTACAACCCGGCGCGTACGTGGACCGCGGAGAACTCGGTCGGGATCGGCGGGGCGTACCTGTGCATCTACGGCATGGAGGGTCCCGGCGGCTACCAGCTCGTCGGGCGTACGACCCAGGTCTGGAACAGCTTCCGCCGCGGCGGACTGTCGGACGAGCAGCCGTGGGCGCTGCGATTCTTCGACCGCATCGAGTGGTATCCGGTCTCGGCCGAGGAGCTGCTCGAGCTGCGAGCCGAGACGGCGGCGGGCCGCGGGCCGGTCGACACCGAGGACGGGCTGTTCGCGCTGGCCGACCACGAGCGATTCCTCGCCGACAACGCACGCTCGATCAGCGAGTTCCGGGGGCAGCAGGCCGCGGCCTTCGAGTCCGAGAAGGAGCGCTGGCGGGCGTCGGGGGAGTTCGACGTCAAGCCGGAACCGCCGGCCGCGGTCGCCGGCGCACCCGTGGACCTCCCGCCGGGCAGCACCCCGGTGCTGGCGCCGTTCGTGTCGAGCGTGTGGCAGGTCGCGGTCGAGCTCGGCGACCAGGTGAGGGCCGGCGACCGGGTCGTGGCGCTCGAGGCGATGAAGATGGAGACCCCCATGAGCTCGCCGGTCGACGGAGAGGTCGTGGAGATCTACGTCGCACCCGGCGAGCAGGTCACCCCAGGACAGGTGTTGATGGCGATCAAGGAGAAGGCATGACAGCGACCGAGCGGGTCTCCGCGGCGTACGAGCGAATCTCGACGATCGGCCGCCCGGAGGCGTGGATCCATCTGAGGCCCATGGCGGAGGCGCTCGCCGAGGCGGCCGCGGTCGACGCCCGCGTCGCGGCGGGGGAGTCCTTGCCTCTCGCCGGGCTCACCGCGGCGGTCAAGGACAACATCGACGTCGCCGGCATGCCGACGACGGCGGGCGCGGTGTCGTACACCTATCTGCCACAGACCGACTCGACCGCCGTCGCGCGACTGCGAGCGGCCGGCGCGGTGGTGCTGGGCAAGACCAACCTCGACCAGTTCGCCACGGGACTCGTCGGCACCCGGAGCCCGTACGGCGCGGTCCGAAACGCCTGGGACCCGAGCCGGATCTCCGGCGGGTCGAGCTCCGGCTCGGCCGTCATGGTGGCGCTCGGCGTCGCCGACATCGCACTCGGGACGGACACGGCGGGCTCCGGACGCGTGCCGGCAGCCCTCAACGGAATCGTCGGGGTCAAGCCGACCAAGGGCTTGATCCCCACGACGGGTGTCGTGCCGGCGTGCCGGAGCCTCGACTGCGTGACGGTCTTCGCCCGCGAGCTGGGCCTGGCCCGTACGACGGTCGAGCTGCTCAGCGGGCCCGACGGGGTCGACCCGCAGGCGCGCGACGACCGTCCAGGTCAGCTGCCACCGACGCCGCTGCGGATCGCGGTGCCCGCCGCGCGCAACCTGGAGGGACTGGCGGACGGCTGGGCGGCTGCGTTCGACACCGTTGTTCAACGACTCATCGACGCAGGCGTCGAGCTGGTGCCGGTCGACATCACGCCGCTGCTGCGGGCCGCCGAGCTGCTGTACGGCGGAGCGTTCGTGGCTGAACGTACGGCCGCGGTCGGCGACCACATCACGAAGCATGCCGACCTCATCGGCACCGACCTCGACCCGACGGTCGCGGCGATCGTGCAGGGCGGGGCCGATGCGACGGCGGTCGACTACTTCCGCGACCTCGAGCAGCTCGAGCGGCTCGGCGCCGAGGGCCACGCGCTGCTCGACGGCTTCGCGGCGCTGCTGACGCCCACGACGACGTGGCACCCGACTCTGGCGGAGGTCGCGGCCGATCCCGTGGGTGCCAACAGCCGCATGGGCCGCTACACGAACTTCGCCAACCTGCTCGACATGTCGTCGCTGGCGGTGCCCGCCGGCAGCGTCGACGGACTGCCCTTCGGCGTGATGCTGACGGGTCCGGCGTTCGACGACAGGCTGCTCGCCGAGATCGCCTCCTTGGTGCCGGGTGTGACGGTCGACCTGCTCGTCGTGGGCGCGCACCTCAGCGGTCAGCCGCTCAACCACCAGCTGGTGTCGGCGGGCGGGACGCTCGTCGGGGACGTACGGACCGCGGCGTCGTACCGCCTGCACGCGCTCGACACCGAGCCGGCGAAGCCCGGCCTCGTACGTGTCGCAGGCGATGGCGTGAGTGTGCCCGGCGAGGTCTGGCGCCTCCCGGCGGCAGGCTTCGGCCGATTCGTGGGTGCCCTGCCCGCGCCGATGGCGATCGGGACGGTCGACCTCGACGACGGCACCTCGGTGACGGGATTCCTCTGCGAGCCATACGCCCTGGCGGGTGCCCGCGACATCAGCGACCTCGGTGGCTGGCGCGCGTACGTCGGGGCCGTGACAGGATCCGGTGCATGAGCACCGACTCGGGCACGCAGAAGGTCGGTCGTCCGCGCGTCAAGCCGCAGGGCAGCTCCGACCTTGCGCCGCGTGAGCAGATCCTCGGCGCCGCAGCGGCGTTGTTCGCCGAGCACGGTTACGCCGGGACGACGACTCGGGCGATCGCCGAGCGCGTCGGCATCCGGCAGGCGTCGCTCTATTACTACTTCGCAGGCAAGGACGAGATCCTCCTCGAGCTGCTCGAGATCTCGGTGCGCCCCAGCCTCGCGTACGTCACGCCGCTGCTCGCCGAGCCGGACCGGCCCGCTGCGCTTTACGCCCTCTCGCTGATCGACGTGGAGACGTTGATGGCGACGCCGCACAACGTCGGGGTGCTCTATCTCTCGCACGAGGTGCAGCAGCCGCGGTTCGACACGTTCCGCGCGCACCGCGACGAGCTGGCCTCGGCCTACAAGCGCCTGGTCGACGGCTTGGTCGAGGATCCGCAGTTCATCGGCGCGTGCTGCATGCAGCTCGTCGAGATGGTGATCACGCTGCGGCGCGACGGTGAGCCGGACGCCTCCACGGCGCCCGCGATCGCCACCGCGTGCCTGCGGCTGCTCGGGCTGCCCGAGGACGAGGTGGCCCGAGGAGTAGTCGCCGGCGAAGCCCTGCTGGCCGCGCTGACCGACTGACTCTGAAGGCCGGTGCCGCACAATGAGGGCGTGACGATCCACTCGGACCATCCCTTCGTCCCCGCCGAGGGCGACCGCGACCAGCTGCGCCGCGTACGCGCGAGGATGCCGGCACCGGTCACGGTGTGGGCGACCGGTGAGGGCACCCACCGGCGTGGGCTGACCGTGTCGTCGCTGCTGCTCGCGGCGGGGGAGCCGGACCGGGTCCTGGGCCTGATCGACCCGGACTCCGACTTCTGGGAGGCCGAGCCGGCGACGTGGACGGTCAATGTGCTGGGTGCCGAGCACCGGTTCCTCGCCGATGCCTTCGCCGGCACGGCCCCTGCGCCGGGTGGCCCGTTCACGCTGGGGGACTGGGCCGACAGCGAGTGGGGCCCGGTGCTGACCGGCACCGCAGGCTGGATCGGCGTACGCCGCGACGAGTCCGAACCACGTCAGGTCGGCTGGGGCCTGCTCGTCGAGGGAGTCGTCGCATCGGTGACGGTCGGCGATGCCGCCGCGCTGGCGCACCTGCGGGGCCGCTATCGCGACCTCGGCGCCGGTGACTGAGGGCCCGCCGACTCGGCGCGGATGGCCCACGTCGATAGACTGACCGCTATGGCTGAGAGCGGGGAGGAGACATCGATGAGCGTTCTCGCGAACCTGACCGGACCCTCCGACCTGCGTGGCATGAGCGACGACGACCTGGCCTCGTTGGCGACCGAGATCCGCGAGCTGCTGATCACCTCCGTCGCCTCCAACGGCGGCCACCTCGGACCCAACCTCGGCGTCGTCGAGCTCGGCATGGCGATCCACCGCGTGTTCGACTCGCCCCGCGACCGGGTCGTCTGGGACACCGGCCACCAGGCGTACGTCCACAAGATGCTGACCGGCCGCGCCGGGCAGTTCGGGACGCTGCGCAAGGAGGGCGGACTGTCGGGCTACCCCAGCCGCGCCGAGTCCGAGCACGACTGGGTCGAGAACTCCCACGCGTCGACGAGCCTCTCGTACGCCGACGGCATGGCCAAGGCCAACCTGCTGCTCGGCAAGGACGACCACGTCGTCGCCGTCATCGGTGACGGCGCGCTGACCGGCGGCATGGCCTGGGAGGCGCTCAACAACATCGCCGCCGACAACGACCGCCGGCTCGTCGTGATCGTCAACGACAACGGCCGCTCCTACACGCCGACCGTCGGTGGCCTCGCCAACCGACTCACCGAGATCCGCACCAATCCCAAGTACGAACCCGCGCTCGGCGCGATCAAGGAGCGGCTCAACCGCTCGCGCATCGTGGGCCCCGCTGCGTACGAGGCGCTGCACGCGATCAAGAAGGGCGTCAAGGACGCACTGGCACCGCAGGGCATGTTCGAGGACCTCGGGCTCAAGTACATCGGCCCCGTCGACGGCCACGACCGGCCCGCCGTCGAGCGCGCGCTGACCCAGGCCAAGAAGTTCGGCGGCCCGGTGCTCGTGCACGTGCTGACGACCAAGGGCCAGGGCTACGACATCGCGGTCGCCAACGAGAACGACCAGATGCACCAGGCCAACCCGTTCGACCGGGCCACCGGCGAGGCGGTCAACGTCGCACCCGCAGGCTGGACCTCCGTCTTCCGCGACGAGATCGTCCGCATCGCCGACGAGCGTCCCGACGTCGTGGCGATCACCGCGGCGATGCTCTATCCGGTAGGCCTCGACGCGTTTGCCGACAAGTTCCCCGACCGCGTGTTCGACGTCGGCATCGCCGAGCAGCACGCCGTCACCAGCGCCGCCGGGCTCGCGATGGGCGGCTTGCACCCCGTGGTCGCGG
This sequence comes from Aeromicrobium sp. Root344, assembly GCF_001425755.1. Lineage (GTDB taxonomy): Bacteria > Actinomycetota > Actinomycetes > Propionibacteriales > Nocardioidaceae > Aeromicrobium. The sequence continues at coordinate 3,273,408 of NZ_LMDH01000001.1, forward strand.
TCTATGCGACGTTCATCAACCGCGCGTTCGACCAGGTCCTGCTCGACGTGGCCCTGCACCAGTGCGGCGTGACGTTCGTGCTCGACCGGGCCGGCGTGACGGGCGACGACGGAGCCAGTCACAACGGCATGTGGGACATGTCGCTGCTGCAGATCGTCCCGCGCCTGCGACTCGCCGCACCTCGTGACGGCTCGCAGCTGCGTGAGCTGTTGCGCGAGGCCGTCGAGGTCGACGACGCGCCCACGGTCGTCCGCTTCGCCAAGGGCGGGGTCTGCGAGGACCTCCCGGCGATCGAGCGCCTCGGCACGACCGACGTGCTGTCGCGCGACGACGCCAAGGACGTCCTGGTCGTTGCGATCGGCTCGTTCGGCCACCTCGGCGCCGAGGCGGCCGAGATCGTACGCGCTGCCGGCCATGGCGTGACCGTCGTCGACCCGCGTTGGGTCAAGCCGATCGACCCGGCGCTCGTCGAGCTGGCCTCCGGCTACGGCCTCGTCGTCACGGTCGAGGACAACGGTCGCCACGGCGGTGTCGGCGCGGCGTTCACCCAGGCCGTACGCGATGCGGGTCACGACGTGCCGATTCGCGTCCACGGCGTCGAGCAGGAGTTCCTCGACCACGCCAAGCGCGACGTCATCCTGGAGCGGCTCGGCCTCACCCCGCAGGCGGTCGCCGACGACACGCTCGCCGCGCTGTCGCGGAATAGCGCCGACGGGTGAGTGGTTGACCATGGCGATGAAATGGCTACCGCGACGCGAATCTGACGAGACCCCCCGTGAGGGCAACGGTCCGATCCTCATCCATGCCCTCGACGGGTTCCTGGGCGCTGGTTCAGCCGCGCGCCTGGCCGCCGAGCAGCTGCGGTCGGGACACGGCGAGGTCGTCCACGAGTTCGACATCGACGCGATGCTCGACTACCGAGCGCGTCGTCCCATGATCGCGTTCCGCGAGGACCACTACGCGGAGTATGACGACCCGACACTGCAGGTCGTCCTCGAGCATGACGACAACGGCATGCCCTACTTCCTGCTGGCCGGCCCCGAGCCGGACTTCCACTGGGAGCAGTTCATCGCCGAGGTCCACGGCTTCATCGAGGAGCACGATGTGCCCCTGACGCTCGGGCTCGGCGCCGTGCCCATGGGCGTACCCCACACCCGGCCGACCATGATCACCGCGCACGGCACGCGTCCTGACCTCGTCGACCGCCAGAACCTCTGGTCGGCGCAGGTCATGGTGCCGTCGTCGGCGCAGTCGCTGCTGGAGTACCGCCTCGGCCAGTGGGGCCACGACGCCGCCGGCTACGTCGTGCACGTGCCGCACTACCTCGCGCAGATCGACTACCCGACCGCGTCGCTCGCGCTGATCGATGCACTGGTCGATCGCACGGGCCTCAGCATCGACGTGGCGTCGCTCAAGGCCCGCCAGGAGGCCGCTCTCGCGGAGATCGAGCAGCAGATCGAGGAGCAGGGCGGACAGAGCCTGCTCGGCGGTCTCGAGGAGCAGTACGACGCGTTCACGCGCGGTGCCGCCCAGTCACTGCTCGCCAGCGACGAGGACCTCCCGAGCGGCGACGAGCTCGCCGACCAGTTCGAGCAGTTCCTGGCGCGTCAGCGCAAGAACGACCAGGGCTGACACCGAAAGTAGCGGTCACACGCCGACCTTCGGACGATGTGCCGGCTGCCGGTACGACCGTACGTTCGGTGCGTGTCCACCACTCCGCTGAGCGACAACCGGGGTCCGCTCGCCACGGCAGAGCGGGCGTTGGGTCCTGACCTCGCCCGGGGGCTCATGCTGCTGTTCATCGCGCTGGCCAACTCGCACTACTTCCTCAGCGGCGATTCAGTGCGCGGCGGCTTCCCGATGGACGGGTCCACGCTCGACTCGGCCGTGACCTGGTGCATCGCGACGTTCGTCGACGGTCGCGCGTTCCCGATGTTCGGCCTGCTGTTCGGCTACGGCGTGGCGATGATCGTCCGCCGGCAGGCGGCGCTCGGCGCCAAGGGCGTCCGTCATCTGCTGTGGCGGCGCGCGGTGTTCCTGATCGTCGTCGGCTTCCTGCACGCGATGCTCCTGTACGTCGGCGACATCCTCGCGGCGTACGGCGTGCTCCTCCTGCTGGGCGCGTGGGCCGTGAGGTGGAAGGACGGCTGGCTGCTGGGGGTCGCGGCAGTCATCTTCGCGCTCGGCCTGCTCCCGTCGGGTGACTCCATGTCGATCGTCACCGATCCGCCCGACCCGTCGATGCTGCCGCCGGACCTGCTGACGATGTTCGCCGACCGGATCGTGGTTCAACCGTTCATCATGCTGCTCGGTCCGATCGGCTTCGCCTGCCCCTTCCTGGTGGGACTGTGGGCCGGCCGTCGCCGCGTCCTGGAGCGGCCGGAGCTGCACCGGCGGCTCCTGACCGTGACGGCGATCGTCGGGATCACGGTCGCCGTCCTCGGCGCCCAGCCGGTGGCGCTCATGCTCGCCGGGGTCACGGACGTGCCGAGCCACGCGACCCTCGAGGTGATCGGCCCGTGGCACGACGCGTCCGGGGTGCTGGGCGGGTTCGGCTACGCCGCCGCGATCACGTTGCTCGCCGCGCGGCTCGGCACGCCCGGCCCCATCGCCACGGCGATCGCCGCGACCGGACAACGCTCCATGACGTCCTATCTCTCGCAGTCGGTGGTCTGGACCGTGGCCTTCACGCCGTTCCTGCTCGACCTGTCCGGCTCGCTCAGCGTCGCCGGCACGGCGCTGCTGGCGTCGATCACCTGGCTCTCGACCGTGGTCGTCGCCGACCGCATGCGCCGAGCGGGGCAGCGGGGCCCTTTCGAGGTCCTCGTGAGGCGAGTCACCTATGGCCGACGGGTGGCTCCGGCGCTGCGGTCCGTACGCGTCGATCAGCATCCGCCCCCGATAGGGTGAGGTCGTGCCTGCATCCCTCGAAGACGTCGTCGGCCTCCTCAACCTCGAACAGCTGGAGGTGGGTCTCTACCGAGGCTCGCAGCCCGAGGCGTCCGAGCTGCCGCGGGTGTTCGGCGGCCAGGTCGCGGCGCAGGCGCTCATGGCGGCGCAGCTGACCGTGCCCGAGGAACGCCACGTGCACTCGCTGCACCTCTACTTCATCCTCGGCGGCGACCCGAGCATCCCGATCGTCTACGACGTCGAGAACGTCCGCGACGGTGGCTCGTTCACCACGAGGCGCGTCGCGGCCCGTCAGCACGGCGAGATCATCTTCTACATGACCGCGTCGTTCCAGGTGGTCGAGGACGGCTGGGACCACCAGGACGCGATGCCCGACGTCCCGTCGCCGGACGAGTCCATGCCCCTGACCGACGTCATCGGCGGCCGCGGCTCGGAGGCCGCAGAGTTCTGGAACCGCGAGTGGTCGTCGTTCGACATGCGCTACATCGGCGACAACCGGGCCGAGGACGACCCGCAGCGGCGGCTCGTGCCGGTCGTGCAGCGCCTCTGGTTCCGTGCCGATGGCACGCTCCCGGACTCCCGGATCGTCCACAACGCGGCATTCACCTACATCAGCGACCTGAGCCTGCTGGGCGCCAGCCTCGTGCCGCACAGCACGTTCATCGGAGCGCCCGATGTCCAGGCCGCGTCGCTCGACCACGTGATCTGGTTCCACCGGCCGATCGCCGCCGACCAGTGGCTCCTGTACGACCAGACGTCTCCGTCCGCGTCGGGCGCCCGGGGGCTGAGCACCGCACGGGTCTTCACCGAGGACGGCACGCTCGTCGCGACCGTCGCCCAGGAAGGCCTCATCCGCCGGGTCACCCCGCGGGGCTGACCGGGGTCACTTGACGGTCGGCAGCGTCCCGACGCTCGGGAAGTTGATCGTCGACGGGTAGGTCGACGAGTTGTGGATCTTGAGCACCGTCAGGGTCCCGAGCAGGTCCGGCAGCGTCGGCAGGAGGTGCGGGACGTCGAACGCCTGCACCGCGATCCGCAGCTTGTGACCGGGCTTGATCTTCGCCCGCGTGGGAAAGATCTCGACGTCGATCGGCGCCACCTCGCCGGGTGCCAGCTTCTTCTGCGCAGCCTTGGTGAAGGGGTGGAACGGCTGGATCAGCACGCCGTCGAGGTAGCGCGACCGGCTCGTGTCGAGCGCGCGATGGGAGATGACCTGCCAGCCGCCGGTCAGTCGCTTGACGGTGCCGTCGGGCGCCTCGTCCTCGAGGGCCACCGACAGCATGCCGTCGCCGCCGACGCTCGAGGCATACAGGTGCGCGTTGATGGGGCCCTGGAGCGTGATCGACTGCGTCAACGCCTTGGTCGAGAACACCGCGCCGGCCTTGTCGTTGAGCTGGTTGTCGGAGAAGCAGGGCAGCTGCGGGAGCAGCAGATTGGGCACGCCGGCGGTCCACTGGTTGGCCGAGCGCGTGCAGAGCCCGGCCGCTGGGATCGGCAGGATGCTAGACGTGCCGGCCGTGGTGGTGCCGGACGTGAGTCCGCCGGGGGCGCCGAGCGGCGCCGACGTGCCGGAGAGCTTGAGCTTGGCGCCGGTCAGCGAGGGACCGATCCACTTCGTGCTCTTGCGCCAGGCGCCCGTGCCCTGCTCGTAGTACGTGAGGTTGGCGATGTCGCTGTTGAGCGTCGGGTCGCTGCGGCCCTTGAGGTAGCGGTCGAACCAGCGGAGCTGGAGCTCACCCAGCGAGCCGTAGCCGGCCTTGCCGATGTCGGCACCGCTCGACGCCTGCAGGTGGTCCCACGGGCCGACGATCATCTTGGCCGGGATGCCGCGCTTGTTGAGGTTCTCGAACAGCAGCGGCGTGCCGCGCTGGAACAGGTCGTACTCGCCGGACACGAAGAACGCCGGCACCTTGACCTTGTCGATCACGTTGATCGCCGAGCGCTCCTTGTAGAACGCTCCGTCGTACGCCGGCTCGCCGCCGAGGAACGCGCTGAGCAGCAGGGGGACCGTGAACGTACCGGCACCCGTGAGGTGGTCGAGGAGCTCCTTGATCGCCGAGTCGGGGCTGCTCGCCAGCACCGCCGGCGGGACCAGGCCGGTGGAGGTGACGAGGCCCAGCCACAGCGGGATGAAGCCGACGTCGAGCTGGCCACCGGAGGCGACGACGTCGCGATAGACGTCGGCGCCCGGGACCTGCGGGAAGATCGCCTTGAGGCCCGGTGGCTGCGCAGCGGCCGCCCACAGCTGGCTGATGCCCATGTAGGACGGGCCGGTCATGCCCGTGATGCCGTTGCTCCACGGGCGCGCCGACGAGTGCGCCCACGTCATGATCTCGCCGCCGTCCTTGTTCTCCCGGGCGTCGAAGGCCCTCCAGATGCCTTCGGAGCTGCCGGTGCCGCGAGCGTCGACGGTGAGCTGCACATAGCCGCGCTTGACCAGGTAGTCCGCGCCGCCGCCGAGGAATCCGCCCGCCGAGGCGATCACGGTCTTGTTGTACGCCGTGATGGTCACGATGACCGGGAATCGCTTGGCGATCGCCTTGCCGTCGGCGCCGGCCGGGCGGATGACGTCGCCCCGAAGGATCGTGCCGTCGGACATCGGGATCGCGACGTCCCGCTCGGTGACCGTCTTGGGATACTGCTCGGCCCGCGGCGTCCAGGTCGTCGCGGCCGTGGCCGCCGTGGTGGTGAGCGCGAGCGAGGCGCCAATCAACCCGAGCGTGAGCCCGACGATGGCCAGCAGGCGATGAACCGAGGTACGAGCGTGCACGAAGGACTCCCAATGTCGTTGCCGTGATCAACGACACAGAGTAAATCGGAGTTACGCTTCGGTAACAACCCTTCCAACCAGGTGAGTCACCGGCTTCTTGGCGCCCTTGACGCCGAACTCCAGGTCGGTGCCCTGGGCCCGCGACCCGAACACGACGGTGCCAGGCAGCAGGATCGGCTTGCGGAACTCCACATCGACCGAGAACGCGTCGGGCAGCTTGTTCTGCAGCGCCGACAGGCTTCGCGCCAGGGTCCACATGCCATGGGCGATGTTCGTCGGGAAGCCGAACGCCTTGGCGGTCAGTGGGTAGAGGTGGATCGGGTTGCGATCACCTGACACCGAGCCGTAGCGACGGCCGAGGTCGCCGGCGAGCTTCCAGTGCACGACACCGTCGGGTGCGTTGACACCCGCCAGGGGAGCGGGCGAGGTCTCGGCCGAACCGCCCTTGTGGCGGGAGAACAGCGTCGTGACCTCGTCCCAGACGAGCTCACCTTCGACCGAGATCTCGGTGATGAGATCGACGAGGGAACCCTTGGGGTGCGGTCGCAGGTCGGCAGCACGGACGGAGACGTCGAAGGACTCGGTGACAGCGAGCGGGCGGTGCTGACGGATCGTGTTGCGCAGGTGCACCAGGCCCATCGGCGCGAACGGGAACGCCGTGTCGGTCATCAGGGCCATGTGCAGCCCGAACGCGGCCATGTGCGGGTAGGTCGCCGGCAGGTGGTCGCCGCGCGGGAACCCGCAGACCTCGTTGTAGGCCTCGAGGTGCTTGAGGTCGGTCACGACCCCCTTGCGCTCCAGCACGATGTCGGGCACGGAACCTTTGGCGTGCTTGATGCCGGGAAGGCCGCCGATCACGGGGATCGCGGGCAGCACCGCCTTGAGCATCAGGGGCGCGGTCGAGGGCGCCTTGTCGAACGTACGGGTGGCCACGTCAGGCTCCGATCAGTGCCTGGCCGCAGACCCGGACCACGTTGCCGGAGATCGCGGACGATCCCGGGTTGGCGTACCAGGCGATGGCCTCGGCGACGTCGATCGGCTGGCCGCCTTGGGACAGCGAGCTGAGCCGGCGACCGGCCTCGCGGATGCCGAGCGGCATGGTCTTGACCATGTCGGTCTCGATGAACCCGGGAGCGATCGCGTTGACCGTGATGCCGTCCTTGGCGACCCGCTTGGACAGGTCGTTGACGAACCCGATGACGCCGGCCTTGGCCGTGCCGTAGCTCGTCTGGCCGTTGTTGCCCGCGATGCCGGCGATCGACGAGATGCCGATGACGCGTCCACCGGGGCGGATGAGCTTGCGCTCGAGCAGCTCCGCGGTGATGCGCTGCGGTGCGCCCACGCTGATGTCGATGACGAGGTTCCAGTTCTCGGTCTTCATGTTCTTGAGCCGCTTGTCGCGGGTGATGCCGGCGTTGTGCACGACGATGTCGACGCCGCCGTGCGCCTTCTTGAGGGCGTCGGCGATGACCTTGGGCGCCTCAGGAGCCGTGATGTCCTCGGCGATCGCGGTGCCGCCGAGCTCGGCCATGACGGCGTCCAGCTCGGCCGAGAGCTGCGGCACGTCGAGTCCGACGATCTGGGCGCCGTCGCGGTGCAGCGTACGGGCCATGGCCTCGCCGAGTCCGCGCGAGGCGCCGGTGATCAGCGCGACCTTGCCGGCCAGCGGCTTGGTGGGATCGGCGACCGGGTCGGCGTCGACGAGCTCGGTGAGCCCGAGGCGGATGACCTGGCCGTCGACGAAGGCCGACTTGGAGGAGAGCAGGAACTCCAGCGTCGATCCGAGCGCGTCCTCGGCGCCGTTGCCGACGTAGACGAGGTTGGCCGTGCTGCCGTTGCCCCCGATCTCCTTGCCAGCGGAGCGTACGAATCCTTCGAGGGCGCGCTGCGCGATCGCTGCGGTCTCGGACCCGGCCTGCTCGGGGAGCGTGCCGATCACGACGAGCCGGCCGGAGCCGGCGAGACTGCGAAGGGCCGGGGTGAAGAACTGCTGCATGTCGGCGAGACCTGCGGTGTCGCTGATGCCGGTCGCATCGAACACGAGGCCCTTGTACGTCTTGCTGTCGGCGCGTACGCCTACCGACGTGATGCCGCTCGACTTCAGCGTCGCGGCGAGCTTCTTGCCCAGCCGGCTGCCGGGAGCGGCGCCGATCAGGACGGTGCCCTTGACGAGCGGAGAGCCCTCGGACCAGCGCTCGAGCACCGGGGGATTGGGCAGACCCAGGTTCTTGACGATGAACTTGCCGATCGGGTTGTGAGCAAGGGACTGATAGCGGTCGGCCATGACTTGGGTGTGTCCTATCTCTCGGATACCATTGGTATCTGGAATGCTCCTGAAACTGTAACCTCATGAAACAGCCCCGTCCACCAGCGTGGATGCGGCGCTCATCACGTTCCAGAACCATCGTTCACGAAGATCGAGGAGACCGCCATGGCGGACACGACACCAGCCAAGAAGGCCCCGGCCAAGAAGACGCCGGCCAAGAAGGCACCCGCGAAGAAGACGGCCGCGACCAAGGCCGCGGAGACCGTGTCGAGCGTCGCCTCTGCCGCCGCCGGAGCCCAGACCGTGCGCCGCGTCGCCGTCATCGGCGGCAACCGCATCCCGTTCGCGCGCTCCAACACCGTCTACACCAACGCCTCCAACCAGGACATGCTCACCGCGGCCCTCGACGGTCTTGTCGAGCGCTTCGGCCTCGAGGGTGAGCGGGTCGGCGAGTTCGCCGCCGGCGCCGTCCTCAAGCACAGCCGCGACTTCAACCTCGCCCGCGAGACCGTGCTCGGCTCCAAGCTGTCGCCCGACACCCCCGCGTACGACGTGCAGCAGGCGTGCGACACCGGCATTCAGGCGGCTGTTCTGGTCGCCAACAAGATCGCGCTCGGCAAGATCGAGTCCGGCATCGCCGGCGGCGCCGACACCACGTCGGACGCCCCGCTCGCCATCGGCGACAAGCTCCGCAAGATCCTGCTCGAGGCCAACCGGGCCAAGGACAACAAGGGCCGCCTCGCCGCGCTCGCCAAGATCCGCCCGGCCTACCTGGCGCCCGACCAGCCGCGCAACTCCGAGCCGCGCACGGGTCTGTCAATGGGTGACAGCCAGGCCATCACGACCAAGGAGTGGGGCATCACCCGCGAGGCTCAGGACGAGCTCGCTGTCGCATCACACCACAACCTCGCCACGTCCTACGACGAGGGCTGGCAGGACGACTTGATCACGCCGTTCCTCGGCGTCACCAAGGACAACAACCTGCGACCGGACTCGTCGCTCGAGAAGCTCGCCAAGCTCAAGCCGGTGTTCGGCAAGGGCGAGGGCGCCACGATGACCGCTGCCAACTCGACGCCGTTGTCCGACGGTGCCTCGACGGTGCTGCTCGCGTCGGAGGACGAGGCTGAGAAGCACGGCTGGACCCCGCTGGCCTACTTCGTCGACTACGAGACCGCAGCTGTTGACTACGTGTCGGGCGCCGAGGGCCTGCTGATGGCTCCGGTCTACGCCGTGCCGCGCATGCTCGCCCGTCAGGGCCTCACGCTGCAGGACTTCGACTTCTACGAGATCCACGAGGCATTCGCGAGCCAGGTCCTCACGACGCTCGCCGCGTGGGAGGACCCGATCTTCTGCAAGGAGCGCCTCGGCCTCGACGCGCCGCTCGGCTCGATCGACCGCAGCAAGCTCAACGTCAAGGGCTCGTCGCTCGCGACAGCTCACCCCTTCGCCGCGACCGGTGGGCGCATCGTCGCCAACCTCGCCAAGCTGCTGCACGAGAAGGGCTCGGGCCGTGGCCTGATCTCGATCTGCGCCGCAGGCGGTCAGGGCGTCGTCGCGATCCTCGAGGCCTGACCTCCCTCGACAAGCTCAAGGACGTGTCGTCCTTGAGCTTGTCGACAGGACTTTTCGCCGGCTTGCGTTGGAGCGCGCTCCAGCGCCTAGCGTCGAGGACATGACGACCTCGACCACCCTGCAGCGACCCCTACCGTCCGGCTTCGACGCCACCACGACGACCACAGACGTGCTCAAGGGCGTCGACCTGACGGGCCGGCTCGCCCTCGTGACCGGGGGCTACTCCGGCATCGGGATCGAGACGACCCGCGCGCTCGTCGATGCGGGCGCCGAGGTCATCGTGCCGTCGCGCCGGGTCGAGACCGCCCGCGAGCAGCTCGCCGGACGTGAACGCGTGGAGGTCGACGCGCTCGACCTGGGCGACCTCGAGAGCGTACGAACGTTCGCCGAGCGCTTCCTGGCAACCCACCGCACGCTCGACATCGTGGTCGACAGTGCCGGGATCATGGCCGCCCCGGAGACTCGGGTGGGCCCGGGCTGGGAGTCCCAGCTCGCGACCAACCACCTCGGTCACTTCGCGCTCGTCAACCGCCTCTGGCCGGCGATCGAGCCGGGAGGTGCGCGCGTCGTCTCGGTGAGCTCGCGCGGGCACCACTTCTCGCCGATCCGTTGGGACGATCCGCATTTCGAGCAGGGCTATGACAAGTGGCTCGCGTACGGGCAGTCCAAGACCGCGAACTCGCTGTTCGCGGTGCAGCTCGACGCGTTGGGCCGCGACTTCGGCGTGCGTGCGTTCGCGGTGCATCCGGGCGCCATCCTCACCGGGCTCGTCCGCCACATGTCGATGGCTGAGCAGGTCGAGGCCGGCTACCTCGACGAGCAGGGCAACCTGATCGATCCCCGGTTCAAGTCGCCGGAGGCTGGTGCCGCGACGCAGGTGTGGGCCGCGACCTCGCGACAGCTCGACGACAGGGGAGGGCTCTACCTCGAGGACGTCGACATCGCGGCGCCCTGGACGGAGGACCAGGTCTACACAGGCGTCAAGGACTGGGCGATCGACGCGGACGAGGCGGAGCGACTCTGGACGTGGTCAGCCGAGCTGACCGGGGTCGACGCCTTCGCCTGATGGCAGTGGCTGTCGTCGCCTGCCGGTTGACGCGCTACGTGCCGCCGGGGTCAGGTCGACGGCTCGGCGCGGGCCATCGCGACCGCGGCGTGCTGCAGATAGGTCTTGACCACGTCGAACGGCACGGCGTCGACGGCGGGCTGGCCGGGGTCCTGCTCGCGTACGGACAACTGGAGCGTCGTGAGGTTCATGACGCCGAGCGCCTGGGTGTAGAACACGTTGGCCAGCAGGTTGGGGTCGCGCACGTGGAACTCGCCGGCCTTGACCCCGGCCTCGAGCACGTCGACGACGTGGTTGAGGCACGCCGCCATCGCCCGGCCGAGGTCGAACATGACCCGCTCGCTGACCTCTTCCATGAGCTCCTCGCCGCGGCGACGCAGCAGGGTCTGGGCGCAGTCGACGAACGCCGGATAGGCCGACCCGAAGTCCAGGAACACGACGACCAGGTTCTCGAGGCGCCCGACGGGCTCGAGCGTGTCGTCGTCAGCAGTCTGCAGCGTCCCCCCGAGCTCGTCGAGGTAGCCGACGAGCGTCTCGGCGAACAGCTCCTCCTTGCCGGAGAAGTGCCGGTAGATGATCGCGCGGTTGATGCCCACGGCCCTCGCGATGTCCTCGATCTGCGCGTCGCGCACGCCACGCTCGTCGAACAGCGCGCGTGTGGCGTCGAGGATCTCCCTCTTGCGCTCAGCGCGGCGTTCCGAGACGGGCATGGCAGCCACTTTAGAGGGCTTTGTCGGTGGCTGGACGTAGGCTCGTGGGTATGAGAGCGAGCGCCAGCGAGCACGACCATCCAAACATCATGCCGTCGGCTCCGTATGGTTGGTTTTTTGTGGAGGCGACGGCATGAGGTCCGTGTCAGAGCTGCAGCGCCAGGTGGCGCCCATCGAGGTCGTCTCCGACTACCAGCCCGCCGGTGACCAGCCGGCGGCGATCGCCGAGCTCGAACGCCGGATCAAGGCCGGGATCAAGGACAACGTGCTGCTCGGCGCGACCGGCACCGGCAAGACCGCGACGACCGCGTGGCTCGCCGAGCGGCTGCAGCGGCCGATGCTCGTGATGATGCCCAACAAGCTGCTCGCGGCCCAGTTCGCCAACGAGCTGCGTGGGCTGCTGCCCAACAACGCGGTCGAATACTTCGTCTCCTACTACGACTACTACCAACCCGAGGCCTACATCGCGCAGAGCGACACCTACATCGAGAAGGACTCGTCGGTCAACGAAGAGGTCGAGCGCCTGCGCCACTCGGCGACGTGGTCGCTGCTGACGCGACGCGACGTCATCGTGGTGGCCACGGTGTCGTGCATCTACGGCCTCGGCTCGGCGCAGGAATACCTCGAGCGCATGATCGGCTTCAAGGTCGGTGAGGAGCTGCCGCGCGAGCAGCTGCTGCGCACGCTCGTGCAGGCTCAATACGTCCGCAACGACGTCGCGTCGACGCGCGGCACGTTCCGGGTCAAGGGCGACACCGTCGAGATCTTCCCCGTCTACCAGGAGCACGCCGTGCGGGTGGAGTTCTTCGGCGACGAGATCGAGCGGCTCATGACGCTGCACCCGCTGACCGGCGAGGTGCTCAGCGACGACCAGGAGCTCTACGTCGGCGCAGCGACGCACTACGCCGCCGGCCAGGAGACCATGAATCGCGCGATGCGCACGATCGAGATCGAGCTGGAGGAGCGTCTCGCCGAGCTCGAGGGCGAGGGCAAGCTTCTCGAGGCCCAGCGACTGCGCATGCGCACGACCTACGACCTCGAGATGATGCAGCAGGTCGGCACGTGCGCCGGTATCGAGAACTACTCCCGCCACATGGACGGTCGCGGCCCCGGCACGCCGGGTCACTGCCTGCTCGACTACTTCCCCGACGACTTCGTCCTGGTGGTCGACGAGTCACACGTGACGATCCCGCAGATCGGTGCGATGTACGAAGGCGACATGTCGCGCAAGCGTTCGCTCGTCGAGCACGGCTTCCGGCTGCCCAGCGCGATGGACAACCGGCCGCTCAAGTGGGCCGAGTTCCTCGAGCGCATCGGTCAGACCGTCTACCTCTCGGCAACTCCGGGAAACTACGAGATGGAGAAGGTCCAGGGCGACGTCGTCGAACAGATCATCCGCCCGACCGGCCTGATCGACCCCGAGGTCATCGTCAAGCCGACCAAGGGCCAGATCGACGACCTGATCACGCAGATCCGCACGCGCACCGATCGCGAGGAGCGGGTGCTCGTCACGACGCTGACCAAGAAGATGTCCGAAGACCTCACCGACTACCTCCTCGAGGCCGGCATCCGCACCCGCTACCTTCACAGCGAGGTCGACACGCTGCGTCGTGTCGAGCTGCTCCGTGAGCTGCGCATGGGGGAGTACGACGTCCTGGTCGGCATCAACCTGTTGCGTGAGGGCCTCGATCTGCCTGAGGTGAGCCTCGTGGCGATCCTCGACGCCGACAAGGAGGGCTTCCTGCGCTCCGGCCGGTCCCTCATCCAGACGATCGGCCGCGCGGCGCGCAACGTGTCGGGCCAGGTCATCATGTACGCCGACACGATCACCGACTCGATGGGCTGGGCGATCGAGGAGACCAACCGCCGTCGCGAGAAGCAGGTCGCCTACAACACGGCCAACGGCATCGACCCGACACCGTTGCGCAAGAAGATCGGCGACATCACCGACATGCTCGCCCGCGAGGATGCCGACACGGCCAACCTGCTCGCGGCGACCGGCGACAAGCGACGCAAGGGTGCGCCGGTGCCGCTGGGGCACACCGCCGACCTCGCCAACCTGCCGTCGGGCGAGCTGGCCGACCTCATCGAACAGCTCAGTGAGCAGATGCGGGCCGCGGCAGCCGAGCTGCAGTTCGAGGTCGCTGCGCGCCTGCGCGACGAGATCGGCGACCTCAAGAAGGAGCTCCGCAGCATGCTCCAAGCCGGCGTCTGAGACTTCCTCGGCCCTTGAGCGGTGGGTACGCCAGACTGTCCCCGTGACCCATGTCTTGCTCAACGAGCGTGTTCGTGCCGTCATCGATCCGGCGCGTGGCGCCCGCCTCACGAGCCTGGTCGTCGAGGGCCACGAGGTCTTGGCACGCGCCAGCGATCCCGGCATCGATCCGGCGATCGCCGACGGCTGCTTCCCGATGGTCCCGTGGGCCGGGCGAGTCCGCGACGGCCTGATCGAGCTGGACGGCACGACGTACGAGCTGCCGCAGACCGACGGGACGCACGCCCTGCACGGATTGGGACACACCCGCGCGTGGGAGCGCGTGGCCGAGGGAGCATACGAGCTGGCGATCGGGGACCCCTGGCCGACTGAGGGCGTCGCCACGCTGACCTATGAGCTCCTCGATGACGGCATCCGCATCGAGCTGTCGTGGGACGACGACACGGAGGCGCCGTGCTCGATCGGGTTGCACCCGTGGTTCAGGCGCCGCCTCGGCGTGGGCGGCGAGCTCGTGGCGTCGCTGCGGCCCGAGGTCATGGTGGAGCGCGGCGCCGACGGTCTGCCGACCGGCAGGCTCGTCGACCCGGCACCGGGCCCGTGGGATGACTGCTTCCGCCTCGTCTCGGCGCCCGTGTTGACGTGGCCGGGAGCGCTGGAGCTGACGCTGGAGTCCTCGGCCGCCTGGTGGGTCGTCTACGACGAGCCCGCCGACACGGTGTGCGTCGAGCCGCAGACCACACCCCCGGACGCGTTCGGTCACCCGGCGTTGCAGCCGGAGGGACCATGGGCCCGCGGCGTCTGGCTCGAGCTGCGCGGCCGCGCCCTATAGCAACCGTTCGGCTGATCCTGCTCGGTGTGTCACGCCGTGGTACGCCGGCCGATTCGCGGCGAATCCGAGCCATGGTGTGAGGACCATCCACCACCGAGGAGAACCCATGACCGTCACCGACGAGTTCGTCGAAGCCAACAAGTCGTACCAGGAGGGTTTCAACGGGCCGCTCCCGCTGCCGCCCGCCCGCAAGGTCGCGGTCGTCGCCTGCATGGACGCGCGTCTCGACCCCGCCAAGATCCTGGGCATCAACGAGGGTGATGCCCACGTGATCCGCAACGCCGGCGGTGTCGTGACGGAGGATGCGCTGCGGTCGTTGGCCATCAGCCAGCGTCTGCTGGGCACCGAGGAGATCGTCCTCGTCCACCACACCGACTGCGGCATGATCACGTTCACCGACGACGGATTCCGCCAGGACATCGAGAAGGACACCGGCATCCGCCCGACGTGGGCGGCCGAGGCCTTCCCGGACCCCGCCGATGACGTCAAGCAGGGGATCAACCGGATCAGGTCGAACCCGTTCATCCCTCACAAGGACAACGTCCGGGGTTTCGTGTTCGACGTGGCCACAGGCGCGATCGACGAGGTCTGACCCCTGCCGCGCGACGCGTGGCTCGGGGACCCTCCGGAGTCTGCAAGAATGTTCCGCGGAGGGGAGTATTCCCCGATCGCAACGTCGTCATCACGGAGACTCCCAGCAGTCGCCCGGTGTTGCGGGCCGCATCAGGCGGCGGAAGAGACCTCCGGCGTCCTGACGACCGGAGGTACCCGCTGTGATCCTGCCCTTTGCCGAAAGCTCAGCCGACACGATCGGCATGTCGGTCTCCCAGACCGAGTGGTTCGTGACGATCGGGGTGACGGTCGCCGTGCTGCTGTTCGACGTCATCATCGTGGCGCGCAAGCCGCACGAGCCGACGCTCAAGGAGTGCGCGATCTACCTCGCCGGCTACATCGGCCTCGCGGTGGCGTTCGGCATCTGGGTGACGATCCACCACAACGTGCCTGAGAAGGGCGGCGACTTCGGCCTGCAGTTCTTCGCCGGCTGGCTGACCGAGTACAGCCTCTCGATCGACAACCTGTTCATCTTCTTGATCATCATGGCGAGCTTCAAGGTGCCCAGGAAGCTGCAGCAGGAGGCACTGCTCGTCGGCATCATCATCGCGCTGGTGTTCCGTGGCATCTTCATCGCGCTCGGCGCGGTCGCGATCGAGAACTTCTCGTGGATCTTCTACATCTTCGGCGCGTTCCTGCTCTGGACCGCCTACACGCTGGTCAAGGACACCGATCACGACGACGACGGCGAGAACGGCGTCGTGCGCTTCGCCCGCCGCTACTTCAACACCAAGAACGAGTGGCACGGGCTCAAGCTCTTCATCAAGGAGAACAAGAAGACCTTCATCACGCCGATGTTCCTGGTCATCCTGTCCCTCGGCACGACGGACCTGCTGTTCGCCCTCGACTCGATCCCGGCGATCTACGGCCTCACCAAGGAGCCCTACCTCGTCTTCACGGCCAACGTGTTCGCGCTGATGGGCCTCCGTCAGCTCTACTTCCTGCTCGGCGACCTGCTCAAGCGCCTGATCTACCTGTCGCAGGGCCTGGCGCTCCTGCTGGCGTTCATCGGCGTGAAGCTCGTGCTGCACGCGTTGCACACCAACGAGCTGCCCTTCGTCAACGGTGGCGAGCACTTCGACGTACCGGAGATCCCGACGCTGCTGAGCCTCGGCGTGATCGTCGCCATCTTGTCGATCACCGCGGTGGTCAGCCTGACGGTCTCGTCGCGACGAGAGCGTCAGGGCTGACCCAGCGTCACGGCAGCTCGTGGGGCGGGATGTCCTCGGGATCGGTGATCTCGAGGTCCTCGCCCTGCGCGCGCCGGAAGAGGTAGATCGGCACCGAGAGCACCAGGCCGATCGCCAGCAGTATGCCGGCCACCTCGTACTGCTCGCTGTCGCGACCCGACAAGGGCGTCACGAGGTAGAGGCAGGACAACGCCCCGGTGATGGCGATCGCCGTGTGGGTCCGGAAGTGCGGACGATCCACGCGGTCGTGCCGCAGCACGAGCACCGCGACGTTGACGACCGCGAACACCCCGAGCAGCAGGAGGGCCGTCGTGCCGCCGAGCACCGCGATCGCGTCATCGCTCGCGTTCGAGACGTACGCGATGAGGCCGAAGGCCAACGCCGTCGTGAAGAGAATCGACGCCCACGGGGTCCGGTTCCTGGCGTGCACCTTGGACAACGACTTGGGGATGACGCCCTGCTTGGACATGCCATAGAGCAGGCGGCTGGCCATCATCATGTTGATCAGCGCTGAGTTGGCGACCGCGAACATCGAGATGAACGGCAGGATCTTGTCCATCGGGAAGTCCGGGGCGCCTGCCTTGACGACCTCGATCAGCGGGGTGTCGCTGCCCGCCAGCGTGCCGACCGGCACCAGCGCGACGGCGCAGATCGACACCAGGATGTAGATCGTGCCGGTGATGCCCAGCCCGGTGAGCATCATGCGGGGGAAGATCTTGTGCGGCTCGTGGCACTCCTCGGCCATGTTGACCGAGTCCTCGAAGCCGACCA
Organism: Aeromicrobium sp. Root344; assembly: GCF_001425755.1. GTDB lineage: Bacteria > Actinomycetota > Actinomycetes > Propionibacteriales > Nocardioidaceae > Aeromicrobium. Next base: position 3,290,319 of record NZ_LMDH01000001.1, read on the forward strand.
TCGCGAAGAACGCCAGCGACGTCGCCGTCGTCACGGCGAGGAAGACGTTCTTGTCGTCAGGGGTGTCGAAGGCCACGACGCGGCCGAAGTCGGCGTCACCGCCCGCGATGGCATAGCAGCCGATGAGGATCACGATGACCAGGCCGGACAGCTCCACGAGCGTCAGCACGACGTTGGCCTTGACGCTCTCGCTGACACCGCGCAGGTTGACGGCCATGACGAGCGCCATGAAGGCCAGCGCGATGAGCATGATCTCGGTGTTGCTGGCCTCCCACTCGATGCCGGTCGCCAGGTTCGCGGCGAAGGCGCGCGAGGCGGTCGAGGCGGACGTGATGCCCGAGCACATCACGGCGAACGCGACGATGAACGTGAAGAAGTGCACGCCGAAGGCCTTGTGGACGTACAGGGCGGCGCCGGCGGCCTGCGGGTACTTCGTGACGAGCTCCAGGTACGAGAACGCGGTCAGCGTGGCCACGATGAATGCCACGAGGAACGGCAGCCATGCTGCGCCCCCGACCTCGGCGGCGACCTGGCCCGTGAGCGCGTAGACGCCCGTGCCGAGGATGTCACCGACGATGAAGAGCAGCAGGAGCTTGGGTCCCATGACCCTGCGAAGCTCAGTGTCCGGTCTCGATTCTGATGTGTCCGTACTCATGATGGCCCCCTTGTGCCCGCGCCCCGGTCGGGCGCGACCTGGGTCTCACCCTTCACCGAGTGGCCCGGCGCCGCAACCGGGCAGTGTAGTTTCGACCCGTGGTTGATGTCAGAGGAAAAGTCTCCGGATGGATCGGCAAGCTGGTCGTACGGCGCATCCAGAAGAAGGGCATCGACCTCTCACGCATCTCGTTCATCCCTGAACCGACCAAGGTCCCGCTGCAGCGCAACGGCCTCGACCCGGTTCCGCAGATCGCCGAGATCCGCGCCACCGAGCCCATGCACCGGCTCGACCTGCCGTTCAACTTCCGGGCGTTCCTGGTCACCGGTTACGAGGAGTCGCGTCGCATCCTCACGGACCGTGACTCGTACTCCAACGACATCCGGCACATGTTCCACGGCGACGGACCGGCCACCTCCGACGACATCGGCGGCCTCGGGTTCACCGACCCGCCGCTGCACACGCGACTGCGCAAGATCGTCACGCCGGAGTTCACGATGCGCCGCCTGGCGCGGCTCGAGCCGATGATCAGCGAGATCGTCGATCGCCAGCTCGACAACCTCGCGAGCGAGGGTTCCGGCGCCGACCTGGCCAAGCACGTCGCGTTCCCGGTGCCGTTCCAGACCATCTGCGCCTTGCTCGGGCTCGACTACGACGACCGCGACGCGTTCGAGAAGCTCGGGAGCGCTCGGTTCGACGCCACGAACGGTGGGGCCGCGGCGTTCGGCGCGGTCTCGGAGCAGCGCGAGTTCCTGTTCGAGGCCGTCGCCAAGCAGCGCAAGGAGCCCGGACCGGGCCTGATCGGCCAGATCCTGCGGGACGAGGGCGACACGATCTCCGACGTCGACCTGGCCGGACTGGCCGACGGGGTGTTCACCGGAGGGTTCGAGACGACTGCCGGCATGATCGCGCTGGGCACGATCGTCCTGCTGCGCGATCCTTCCTACGCCGAGCTGATCCGCAAGGGCGATCCCGATGACGTCGACCGCATCGTCGAGGAGCTCCTGCGCTACCTCTCGGTCGTGCAGGTCGCCTTCCCGCGCTTCGCCAAGCAGGACATGATGCTGTTCGGCCAGCAGCTCAAGGCCGGTGACGTCGTGCTCGCCTCGTTGAGCGGCGCCAACCGCGACCCGGGCTCGGCGGGGGAGCGACCCGACGAGTTCGACCCCTACCGCGTTCCGTCCAGCGGTCATCTCGCGTTCGGCCACGGCATCCACCGCTGCATCGGCGCCGAGCTCGCCCGCATGGAGCTGCGCATCGCGCTGCCGCGGCTGTTCCGGCGGTTCCCGGACCTCGCGCTCGCCAAGCCGCAGGAAGAGCTGAGCTTCCGCCAGCTGTCCTTCGTCTACGGCGTCGACGAGCTGCCCGTCACCTTCTGACGTGGCCGGCACCCACGCACGTACCGCTGCGGAGATCGAGGCGTGGTTCGACGACCACGGGCTGCCCTACTTCGCCGGTGACCACGCCGATCGGGTCGAGAGGTGGCTCTCGCGCAAGCGCATCACGGCCGTCATCGCGCTGATCGTCGCGGCGTCGATCGGCGTCGGGATCGCCGTGGGCGTGCTCGCCGATGACCCCAAGTGGGGGCCGGCTGCAGGGATCGCGCTGTTCCTGGCGTCCCTGGGGCTTTTCGCCGGACGGCTGCTCCGGATGGGCACGATGCTCCGCTGGGCCGTGCGACGTACGTTCGGGTCGCTCGGGCTGATGTTCCCGCTGCTGACCCGGGCGCTGCCGCTGCTGCTGCTGGCCGTGACGTTCCTGTTCATCAACGCCGAGGTCTGGCAGGTCGCTGCGCTGATGTCGCGCAACGTGCTGTGGGCATCCGTCGCCTTCTTCGCCGTGATCGCCACGGTGTTCCTGCTCGTACGCCTGCCCGAGGAGGTGCGGCGCGTCGAGCGTGAGGTCGCCGGCGAACGGCTTGCGGACTGCTGCGTCGGGACACCCGCTGCCGAAGCGGCTCGGTCGATCACCGCGGCGCCCGCCGAGCTGCCGAGGTTCGCCCGGGCCAACCTGGTGCTGGTGCTGCTGTTCAACCAGGCGATCCAGGTGCTGCTGCTCAGCCTGGGCCTGTTCGTCTTCTTCGTGGTCTTCGGGCACCTGACCATCTCCAACGAGACCGTGATGTCGTGGACGCAGCAGGACCACGTCACTGATCTGCCGTCGCGGTTCGGCAAGCACCTGCCGGTCACCAACGAGCTGTTCCAGGTCGCGGTGTTCCTCGCGTCGTTCGCGGGGCTCTACTTCACGGTCTACGCGGTGACCGACGAGACGTACCGCTCGCAGTTCTTCGCCGGGCTCTCGACCGAGCTCGAGCAGGCGGTGGCGGTCAACGCCGTGTACGTCTCGCTGCCCCGCGACGAGTAGCTTGCGTGGCGGCCGTCTCGGGCGCACGATGAAGGCATGGCGCGCAGGCAGCTGACGCTCCACGAGCATCACCGGCGGTGGGGCCTCTACACCGCACTCGTCGTCTTCGTCGCGGCGGGCGCGGCGATCATCATCGCGGTCGCGCGTGACGGGGAGATCAACCGCGAGCCATGGGGCTACGTCGCCGTCGCGGTCGCGATCCTGTCGGCGCTCGCCGGTCTGGTGCTGGCATTCGCCCAGGCGGCATACGAGAGCCAAGGTCACCACCGCTGAGCCGGTTATGATCCGAGCATGCGCCGTGTGCTCCGTGCAGCCGTGACGGCCGCTGCGGTGGCAGCGGTGTCGTTCGGTGTGGGGTGGGTCGCCAGCGGCGCTGATGACCGTCCGGGTGTGAGCCGTCCGGCCTCGGTGGCACACCTCAGGCCCCTGCCGGTGCCACGGCTCGTGATCCCGAACGGGCCATGGGCGGATCCACACCCGCCCCTGCCGGCGCCGGTCGCCGTGCCATCGATCGGGCGTGGCCTCGTCGGGGAGCTGTTCCGCGCCCTCGGCCTCGACCTCGACACCGGCGCGTTCGTCGTACGCGGACCTCTGTCGGAGCTCCTTGCCGACTGAGATGCGTACGCTGGCCGTATGCTCACCGCCGCGATCATCGTCGCCGTCCTGATCGTCGCCGTGGTCTTCGGCATCCCGCTCGTCGCGGGCCGGGCGGAGCACAGCTCGGCCACGGGTGCCTCTGGCACGTCAGGGGCGTTCGGGATCATGGAGGAGATCTTCCATCCGGCCGCGCACGACGCGAACATCGTCAAGATGGAGATCCAGCGCAAGAAGGACGTCGCCGAGAGCGGCGACGGCGACGAGCCCGAGGTTGACGCCAAGGCCTAGCCGACGTTCGTCACCACCCGCGCTCGCGCCACTCCGCGAGATGTGGTCGCTCGGCACCCAGGGTCGTGTCGTGGCCGTGGCCCGGGTAGACCCAGGTGTCATCCGGGAACCGGCCGAACAGCTTCGTCTCGACGTCGTCGATCAGCGTCGCGAACGCCTCAGCATCCCCGAACGTGTTGCCGACGCCACCGGGGAACAGCGAGTCGCCCGTGAACAGGTGCACGACGCCGTCGGGATCGTCGTACGCCAGCACGATCGAGCCGGGTGTGTGACCCACGATCTCGATGACCTCGAGCTCACAGGACCCGACACGGACGCGGGCTCCAGTACGTACGCGGGTCGTGACGGGAACGGGCAGCTCGTCGGCGTCGTCCTCTCCGGCGACGGTCTCGGCACCGGTGCGCTCCACGATCGTGGCGAGCGCCTGCCAGTGATCGCCGTGCCGGTGCGTCGTGACGACCCGGGCGAGGCCGCCGGTGCCGATCAGGCCGAGCAACGTCTCGTACTCGTTGGCGGCATCGATCAGCACCTGCTCGCCGGTGAGGACGCAGCGCAGCAGGTACGCGTTGTTGTTCATCTCGCCGACCGCGACCTTGGTGATCATCAGGTCACCCGCGACCTGGACGTCGGCCGGACCGCCGACCTCGACTTCTCCCGTGTACGTCATGGGTTCAGCGTGCCAGACCGCGTCGGGAGCGGTGACCTGGTCGCCCGTCACTGGCGCTGATGGGCGACTCATCCACCGCCGAGACCGGCTGTCAGCGTGCCATGGTGGGCTGGTCACCCGAATCGAGGACTTGATGGATTCCTTCCTGACGAGCAACGGGGTCGCGCTGCCGATCGTCCAGGCCGGGATGGGTGGTGGCATCGCCGGGCCGGCGCTGGCCGCTGCCGTCACGTCGGCCGGTGGACTGGGCACGTTGGGGATGGCGAGCCCGCAGCGGATGCGCGACCAGCTCGACGAGGCACGCGAGCGCACGGACGGCCTGATCGCCGTCAACCTCCTGTTGCCCTTCCTCCGGCGCGCGCACGCACAGGTGGCGAGGGACGCCGACATCGTGGTCACGTTCTGGGGTCGACCGGTACGGCTGTCGGCCAAGCCGTGGATCCATCAGGTCGGTTCGATCGATGAAGCCGCGCGGGCACACGCCGCCGGCGTCGACGCCGTGATCGTGCAGGGGGTCGAGGCAGGCGGGCACGTACGAGGCAGGGTTCCCGCGGCGGAGCTCCTGGAACAGGTCCGCAGCGAGCTGCCCGCGGGCGTCCCGCTGCTGCTGGCCGGCGGGATCGCCACGGCCGACGACGTGGCGCACGCGTTGGCTTCGGGGGCCGATGCGGTCGTCTGCGGCACACGCTTCCTCATGTCGGACGAGAGCAGGGCGTCGGCGGGCTACAAGGCGCGCCTGCGGCAGGGGAGCGCGACGGTCCTGACCGACCTGTTCGGGCTCGGGTGGCCCGGGACGCACCGCGTCCTCCCGAACGCGGCGACCGCCAGGTGGCTGCACGCCGACGGGCGCGGGCCGGCCGCGGTTCGTACGTTCAACGCGGCGACCCGTCCGATGATGTCCCGCGGGCCGGAGCGGGTGCAGTCGTGGCTCGTGCGTCACCAGTCGGTCCGCGTGCCGTTCTACACGCCGATCCCGGCGAGCTCGTCCATGCCGGACGACGCGCTCGAGGTGTCACCGCTGTACGCCGGGCAGACCGTGGCCCGGATCGACGACGTACGGCCGGCTGCGTCCATCGTCCGCGACCTGGCCGCCGGAGCGGGGCGGTGACCTGGTCGCCCATCAGGGGTACTGAAGGGCGACCCATCCACCGCCGACAGCAAGGACGGGTGATCACGTCACCGCCGGATGGCCCGGACGAGCACGCTGTGAGCGAACGTACGGTCGCTCGACGGGTTTCTGTCGGACCCGCTCCATACAATGGGATGGGCCAAGATTCTGCCCGCAACCACCAATCATTTCAGGGGAGCCAGTGACCGACCGCCTCGTCATCCGCGGCGCACGAGAGCACAATCTCAAGGACGTCTCGCTCGACCTCCCACGAGACTCGCTGATCGTGTTCACGGGACTCTCGGGGTCCGGCAAGTCGTCCTTGGCGTTCGACACGATCTTCGCCGAGGGCCAGCGCCGCTACGTCGAGTCGCTGTCGGCGTACGCCCGCCAGTTCCTCGGCCAGATGGACAAGCCCGACGTCGACTTCATCGAGGGGTTGTCGCCGGCGGTCTCGATCGACCAGAAGTCCACGAGCCGCAACCCGCGGTCGACCGTCGGCACGATCACCGAGGTCTACGACTATCTCCGCCTGCTCTACGCGCGCGCCGGCCGGCCACACTGCCCCGTGTGCGGCGAGGCGATCGCGCGCCAGACCCCGCAGCAGATCGTCGACCGCATCATGGCCGGCGACGAGGGCACCCGGTTCCAGGTGCTCGCGCCCATCATCCGCGGCCGCAAGGGCGAGTACGGCGAGCTGTTCCGCCAGCTGCAGTCCCAGGGCTTCAGCCGCACGATCGTCGACGGCGAGACCCACATGCTCGCCGACGAGCCGCCCAAGCTCGAGAAGCAGAAGAAGCACACGATCGACGTGGTCGTCGACCGTCTGCAGGTCAAGGGCAACCAGAAGCAGCGCCTCACCGAGTCCGTCGAGACCGCACTCGGGCTGGCCGACGGCCTGGTCATCATCGACTACGTCGACCTGCCCGAGGACGACGAGCACCGCACGCGTCGGTTCTCCGAGAAGCTCGCCTGCCCGAACGACCACCCGCTCGAGGTCGACGAGCTCGAGCCGCGCTCGTTCTCGTTCAACGCCCCGTTCGGTGCCTGTCCCGAGTGCCACGGCCTCGGCACCCGCATGGAGGTCGACCCCGAGCTGGTCGTCCCCGACGACGCCAAGTCGCTCAACGAGGGCGCCGTCGCGCCCTGGTCGTCCGCGCACGTCGCCGACTACTTCTCCCGGCTGATCGGCGCGCTCGCCGACGAGCTGGGCTTCAGCGCCGACACCCCGTGGGGCGATCTGCCCGAGGACGTACGCGAGGCGATCCTGCGCGGCCACCCGACCAAGGTGCACGTCAAGTACAAGAACCGCTACGGCCGCGTCCGGTCCTACTACACGGAGTTCGAGGGTGCGATCACCTACCTCGAGCGACGGCACGACGAGACCGACTCCGAGACCAACCGCGAACGCCTCGAAGGGTTCATGCGCGAGGTCCCGTGCCGGGTCTGCCACGGCACCCGCCTCAAGCCCGTCATCCTCGCGGTGACGCTCGAGTCCGAGAAGTTCGGCGCCAAGAACATCGCCGAGGTCTGCGCGCTGTCGATCAGCGAGGCGTCCGACTACCTGCAGACGCTCGAGATGAGTGACCGCGAGCGCCAGATCGGCGAACGCGTCCTCAAGGAGATCAACGAGCGCCTGCGATTCCTCCTCGACGTCGGTCTCGACTACCTCGCCCTCGACCGGGCCGCAGGCTCGCTGTCCGGCGGTGAGGCCCAGCGCATCCGGCTGGCGACCCAGATCGGCGCCGGGCTCGTCGGAGTGCTCTACGTCCTCGACGAGCCGTCGATCGGCCTGCACCAGCGCGACAACCACCGGCTCATCGAGACGCTGCTGCGCCTGCGCGACCTCGGCAACACGCTGATCGTGGTCGAGCACGACGAGGACACGATCCGCGCCGCCGACTGGGCGGTCGACATCGGCCCCGGCGCCGGCGAGCACGGGGGACAGGTCATCGTCTCCGGCCCGGTCGACGAGCTCTACGCCAGCCAGGACTCCCTGACCGGCCAGTACCTCTCGGGCCGCAAGTCGATCCCGCTGCCCGACAAGCGCCGCAAGCGGGTCAAGGGTCGCGAGCTCACCGTGCACGGCGCCAAGGAGCACAACCTCCGCGACATCGACGTGACGTTCCCGCTCGGCATGTTCGTCGCCGTCACGGGCGTCTCCGGCTCCGGCAAGTCGACCCTGGTCAACGACATCCTCTACACGCAGCTCGCCCGCACCGTCTATGGCGCTCGGACGATTCCCGGTCGCCACCGCAGCATCACCGGGCTCGACGAGGTCGACAAGGTCATCCACGTCGACCAGTCACCGATCGGCCGCACCCCGCGGTCCAACCCGGCGACCTACACCGGCGTGTTCGACCACGTCCGCAAGCTGTTCGCGCAGACGCCCGAGGCCAAGATGCGCGGCTATCAACAGGGCCGGTTCTCGTTCAACGTCAAGGGCGGCCGCTGTGAGGCGTGCTCCGGTGACGGCACGATCAAGATCGAGATGAACTTCCTGCCCGACGTCTACGTCGCGTGCGAGGTCTGCCACGGCGCCCGCTACAACCGCGAGACGCTCGAGGTGCACTACAAGGGCAAGACGATCGCCGAGGTCCTCGAGATGCCGATCGAGGAGGCCGTCGAGTTCTTCGAGGCGATCCCGGCGATCGCGCGTCACCTCCGCACCCTTGTCGATGTCGGCCTGGGCTACGTACGCCTGGGCCAGTCCGCTCCCACGCTGTCGGGCGGCGAGGCGCAGCGCGTCAAGCTCTCGGCCGAGCTCCAGAAGCGGTCCACCGGGCGCACGGTCTACGTCCTCGACGAGCCGACCACGGGTCTGCACTTCGAGGACATCCGCAAGCTGCTCGGCGTGCTCCAGCGGATCGTCGACACCGGCAACTCGGTCATCGTCATCGAGCACAACCTCGACGTCATCAAGACCGCCGACTGGGTCATCGACATGGGTCCCGAGGGTGGCAGCGGCGGCGGACTGCTGATCGCCGAGGGCACCCCGGAGGACATCGCCAACAGCCCCGACAGCCACACCGGCACATTCCTCAAGCCGCTCCTCGTCACCTCGTAGGCTGGGTCGGTGGCAGATCCCGCAAGCTATCGACCGGCACCCGGTGAGATCCCGGTCGAGCCCGGCGTCTACCGGTTCCGCGACGCCGAGCGCCGGGTCATCTACGTCGGCAAGGCCAAGTCACTGCGGCCGCGGCTGAGCTCCTACTTCCAGGACATCACCAACCTGCACCAGCGCACGCAGCAGATGGTGCTGACCGCGAGCTCGGTCGAGTGGACCGTCGTCAGCACCGAGGTCGAGGCGCTGGCGCTCGAGTACTCCTGGATCAAGGAGTTCGACCCGCGCTTCAACGTCAAGTACCGCGACGACAAGTCCTACCCCTGGCTCGCGGTCACGGTCAGCGAGGAGTTCCCGCGCGTCACGGTCATGCGCGGCGCCCAGCGCAAGGGCGTGCGCTACTTCGGCCCCTACGGTCACGCGTGGGCGATTCGCGACACCGTCGACACGCTGCTGCGGGTCTTCCCGATGCGGTCGTGCTCGGCTGGCGTGTTTCGCCGCTCCAAGGCGATCGGCCGGCCGTGCCTGCTGGGCGACATCGGCAAGTGTGCCGCCCCGTGCGTGGGCCGCGTCGACGCCGACGAGCACCGCGCGATCGTCAACGACTTCCTGGCGTTCATGGGCGGGCAGACCGCGGGCTTCACCAAGCGCATCGAGCAGCGCATGCGTGAGGCCTCCGACAACGAGGAGTACGAGCTCGCCGCCAAGCTTCGCGACGACCTGGGCGCACTCCACCGGGTGCTCGAGAAGCAGACCGTCGTGTTCGGCGACGGCACCGACGCCGACGTGCTGGGATTCGTCGACGATCCGCTCGAGGTCGCGGTGCAGATCTTCTCCGTGCGCGGCGGCCGCATCCGCGGTCAGCGCGGCTGGGTCGCCGACAAGGCCGACGAGGCACCGTTCCCCGAGCTCGTGCAGGCCGCCCTCATGACGCTCTATGAGGACGCCGCGCCGTCGGCGATCCCGCGCGAGGTGCTCGTGCCAACCCTGCCGGCCGATGCCAACGCGGTCGCCGAGCTGCTCAGCGAGCGCCGCGACGGGCCCGTACGCATCAGGGTCCCCAAGCGCGGCGACAAGCGCGCCCTCATGGCGACCGTCGAGCAGAACGCCAAGCAGTCGCTCGTACGCCACAAGCTCAAGCGCTCCGGCGACCTCACGGCCCGCAGCAAGGCGCTCGAGGAGATCCAGGAGGCGCTCGATCTCGAGACCGCCCCGCTGCGCATCGAGTGCTACGACATCTCCAACCTCGGCGCGACCGAGACCGTGGCGTCGATGGTCGTGTTCGAGGACGGGCTGCCCCGCAAGTCCGAGTACCGCCGCTTCACGATCCGCAACGAGGGCCAGAGCGACGTCGCGGCGATGCACGAGGTCATCACGCGGCGGTTCACGCAGCTGCTGCGAGCCCGTGAGGGCAACGACGAGGACGGTCCCGGCATCGACCCCGAGACCGGCAAGCCCCGCAAGTTCGCCTACACACCGGCCCTCGTGGTCGTCGACGGTGGCCCGCCGCAGGTCGCCGCAGCCCACGCCGCGATGCAGGAGCTCGGCATCAAGGACGTCGCCCTCGTGGGCCTGGCCAAACGCCTCGAGGAGGTGTGGCTGCCCGACGACGAGGATCCGGTGATCCTGCCGCGCACGAGCGAGGGGCTCTACCTGCTGCAGCGCCTCCGCGACGAGGCACACCGCTTCGCCATCACCCACCACCGCGGACGACGCAGCAAGTCGATGATCGAGAGCGTGCTCGATCCCGTCGCAGGCCTCGGACCCACGCGCCGCAAGGCGCTGCTCAAGACGTTCGGCTCGGTCAAGAAGCTGCGCGCGGCGACAGCAGAAGAGATCGCAACCGTGCCCGGCATCGGCGCGGCTACGGCACAATCCATCGTGGAAGCGCTCGCAACCGGCGAGCACGCACCGGCCATCAACACCGCGACCGGCGAGATCCTGGAGGACAGTTGACGACCTTGACGCAGTTCGTGCTCATCACCGGCATGACCGGGGCAGGGCGCGGCTCGGCTGCCAAGGTGCTCGAGAAGCTCGGCTACTACGTCATCGACAACCTGCCGCCGGACCTGCTGGCGCAGGCCGTGACCACGATCCAGGAGTCCAAGGACATCGACCGCCTCGCCGTGGTCGTCGACGCCCGCTCGCGTCAGTTCTTCGGCGGCCTCGTCGAGGCCCTCGAAGCCCTGCGCGACGACGGCATCCACACCAAGATCCTCTACCTCGAGGCGGCCGACGAGGTCCTCGTACGCCGTCAGGAGGCCGCGCGCCGCCCGCACCCGCTGAGCCTCGAGGGCCGGCTGATGGACGGCCTGGAGCGCGAACGCGAGCTCCTGAGGCGCATCCGGGGCCGAGCCGACATCGTGGTCGACACCTCCAACCTCAACGTCCACCAGCTCGGCCAGCGCGTTCGCGCAGCCTTCGAGGACCCCGACTCCGGTGGCCTGCGCGCCTCGGTGATGTCGTTCGGCTTCAAGTACGGCCTGCCGATCGACGCCGACATGGTCGCCGACCTGCGCTTCCTCCCCAACCCGTTCTGGGTCGACGAGCTGCGGCCGTTGAGCGGACTCGACGAGCCGGTGCGCGACTACGTCCTGCGCCAGCCCCGGTCGACGGAGTTCCTCGAGCAGTACGAAGGCCTCGTCGCCCTGCTGACCGACGGCTACCTCCGCGAGGACAAGCACTTCCTGACGATCGCGATCGGGTGCACCGGTGGCCGGCACCGCAGCGTCGCGATGTCCGAGGCGTTCGCCGAGCGCCTGCGGGCCCACGGCGTCCGTACGCTCGTGGTCCACCGCGACCTGGGGCGCGAATGACGCCGCACGTCGCCGGTCGTGCCGAGGGTGATCTCAAGGTCGTGTCGCTCGGGGGAGGGCACGGCCTCGCCGCCAGTCTCTCCGCACTGCGCCGCCTGACGACCGACCTCACGGGCGTCGTCACGGTGGCCGACAACGGTGGGTCGTCGGGCCGCATCCGCGCCGAGCTCGGCGGGCTGCCGCCGGGTGACCTGCGCATGGCTCTCGCCGCGCTGTGCGGAGACGACGACTGGGGGCGCACGTGGGCCGCCGTGCTGCAGCACCGGTTCTCCGGCAACGGCCCGCTCAAGGACCATGCCGTCGGCAACCTGCTGATCGCCGCGATCTGGGACCAGGTCGGCGATCACGTCGCCGGCCTCGACCTCGTCGGTGAGCTGCTGGGAGCCCAGGGGCGTGTCCTGCCGATGGCCGCCGTGCCGCTCGACATCGAGGCCGACGTCCACCTGCGCTCGGCTCCCGACCGCTTGACGCTCGTACGCGGCCAGGTCGAGGTCTCGTCGACCGACGGCCAGGTCGTCAGCGTCCGGCTCGACCCCAGTGACCCTCCAGCGTGTCCCGAGGCCGTGGCAGCCGTGGAGGCCGCCGACTGGGTCGTCGTCGGGCCCGGCTCGTGGTTCACCAGCGTCATGCCGACGTTGCTCGTGCCCGGCCTCCGGGACGCCCTGACCAAGACCAAGGGCAAGCGCATCCTGGTGCTCAACCTCCACGAGCAGGAGGGCGAGACCGAAGGACTCACCCCGACCGATCATCTCGAGGTTCTGGCTGCACACGCGCCCGAGCTGGGGTTGGATGCTGTCATCGCCGACACCAGCCTCGTTGACACGCGTGGCACGCTGGAGTCGACGGCCCGGTCGCTCGGTGCGCGGTTGTATGTCGCGGACGTGGCGGCCAGCCCAGGATCGGATCAGCACGACCCAGGACGGCTCGCAGCCGCGTTCGGCAGGGTCATGAGGACGGCATAGAGTGACACTCTTCTCCACGACAATGACATCGACAGACAGGGGTTCGGCCGCATGGCAATGACGGCTCAGGTGAAGGCGGAGCTCGCCAACACCACGATCACGAAGTCGTGCTGCCGCAAGGCCGAGGTGTCGTCGATCCTGCGCTTCGCAGGCGGCCTGCACATCGTCTCCGGACGCATTGTCGTCGAGGCCGAGCTCGACACCGGAGCGGCGGCTCGCCGCCTGCGCAAGGACATCGCCGAGATCTACGGTCACGACAGTGAGGTGCTGGTGATGCAGAACGCCGGCATCCGCAAGGACACCCACTACGTCGTACGCGTCTCCAAGGACGGCGAGGCCCTGGCCCGCCAGACCGGCCTCATCGACGGCAGCGGCCGGCCGATCCGCGGCCTGCCGCCGCAGGTCGTGTCCGGTTCGTCGTGCGATGCCGTCGCCGCGTGGCGCGGCACGTTCCTCGCCCACGGGTCGCTGACCGAGCCCGGTCGCTCGTCCGCCCTCGAGGTCAGCTGCCCCGGCCCCGAGGCCGCCCTCGCCCTCGTCGGCGCCGCCCGCCGGCTCGGCATCAGCGCCAAGGCCCGCGAGGTCCGTGGCGTCGACCGCGTCGTCATCCGCGACGGCGAGGCCATCGGTGCGCTGTTGACCCGCCTGGGCGCCCACGAGTCCCTGCTCGCATGGGAAGAGCGCCGCATGCGCCGCGAGGTGCGGGCGACCGCCAACCGGCTCGCCAACTTCGACGACGCCAACCTCCGCCGTTCGGCGCGGGCGGCCGTCGCCGCCGGCGCGCGAGCCCAGAGAGCCCTGGAGATCCTGGGCGAAGAGGTTCCCGACCACCTCAAGATGGCCGGCACGCTGCGCGTCGAGCACCGCCAGGCCAGCCTCGAGGAGCTCGGTCAGCTGCACGACCCGGCGCTGACCAAGGACGCGATCGCCGGCCGCATCCGCAGGCTGCTCGCGATGGCCGACAAGCGGGCCGAGGAGCTCGGCGTGCCGGACACCGAGTCCACGCTCGTCGAGGAGCAGCTCGCCGAAGGCTGACCGCTGCGACTTCGCCGCTCACGGCGTCTCACGGCTCTGAGGTGACTCGCCGGTAGTGATGGCAACTCGGTAGGGTTACGCATGTCACCCACATCGACCCGCAGGAGACACGTTCCCCGTGACCGTACGCGTAGGCATCAATGGATTTGGCCGTATCGGCCGTAACTTCTTCCGCGCGGCTCGTGCCGCCGGTGCAGACATCGAGATCGTCGCCGTCAACGACCTGACGGACAACAAGACGCTCGCCCACCTCCTCAAGTACGACTCGATCCTCGGCCGCCTCGACGCCGACGTCACCTACGACGAGGGCTACATCTACGTCGGTGACCAGAAGATCGCCGCGTTCGAGGAGCGCGACCCCGCCAAGCTCGACTGGGCCAGCGTCGGCGCCGACATCGTCATCGAGTCGACCGGCTTCTTCACCGACGCGACCAAGGCCAAGGCCCACATCGACGGCGGCGCCAGGAAGGTCATCATCTCGGCCCCGGCCAAGAACGAAGACGTCACGATCGTCATGGGCGTCAACCACGAGCTCTACGACCCGGCCGCACACACCGTGATCTCCAACGCGTCGTGCACGACCAACTGCCTCGCCCCGATGGCCAAGGCGCTCAACGACACGCTCGGCATCGAGCGCGGCCTCATGACGACGATCCACGCCTACACGCAGGACCAGAACCTGCAGGACGCGCCGCACAGCGACCTGCGCCGGGCCCGCGCCGCCAACCTGAGCATCATCCCGACGTCGACCGGCGCCGCCAAGGCGGTCAGCCTCGTGCTGCCGGAGCTCAAGGGCAAGCTCGACGGCTACGCGCTCCGCGTGCCGGTGCCCACGGGCTCGGCGACCGACCTGACCTTCACCGCCTCGCGCGAGACCACGGTCGAAGAGGTCAACCAGATCGTCAAGGACGCCGCTGAGGGCGCCATGAAGGGCTTCTTGGTCTACACCGAGGACGAGATCGTCTCGGCCGACATCGTCACCGACCCCGCGTCGTGCATCTTCGACTCGGGCCTGACCAAGGTCATCGGCGACCAGGTCAAGGTCGTCGGCTGGTACGACAACGAGTGGGGCTACTCCAACCGCCTCGCCGACCTGGTCGTCCACGTCGGATCGTCGCTCTGAGCTGTGAAGACGGTTTCGGACCTGGGAGACCTGCGCGGCAAGCGCGTTCTCGTCCGCAGTGACCTCAACGTGCCGCTCGACGGCACCACGATCACCGACGACGGTCGCGTACGCGCGAGCGTGCCGACGATCAAGCGTCTTGCCGACGCAGGCGCCCGTGTCCTCGTGACGGCCCATCTGGGTCGTCCCGATGGCGTGGCCAACCCCAAGTACTCCTTGGCGCCGGTCGCCGAGCGGCTCGCAGAGCTGCTCGGCGCGCCGGTCCTGTTCGCCAACGACACGGTCGGCCCCGAGGCCCACCGCATCGCGTCGGCGCTCCAGGACGGCCAGGTCGCGGTGCTGCAGAACGTACGCTTCAACGCCGAGGAGACGAGCAAGGACAAGGACGAGCGCCGGGAGTTCGCCGGCAAGCTCGCCGACCTCGCCGACGTCTTCGTGTCCGACGGCTTCGGCGTCGTGCACCGCAAGCAGGCGAGTGTCTATGACATCGCCCGTGAGCTGCCGGCTGCCGTCGGCGGTCTGGTCGA
This sequence comes from Aeromicrobium sp. Root344, assembly GCF_001425755.1. Classification (GTDB taxonomy): domain Bacteria; phylum Actinomycetota; class Actinomycetes; order Propionibacteriales; family Nocardioidaceae; genus Aeromicrobium. The sequence continues at coordinate 3,305,525 of NZ_LMDH01000001.1, forward strand.
GGCCGAGGTCGACGTGCTCAAGCGCCTCACCGAGAGCCCGGAGCGGCCCTACACCGTCGTGCTCGGCGGGTCCAAGGTCTCCGACAAGCTCGGCGTCATCGACAACCTGCTCGACAAGGCCGACAACCTGCTGATCGGCGGGGGCATGGTCTTCACGTTCCTCAAGGCGCAGGGCCACGAGGTCGGCAAGTCGCTCCTCGAGGAGGACCAGCTCGACATCGCGCGCGGCTACATCGAGCAGGCCGCCAAGCAGGGCGTACGCCTGGTGCTGCCGACCGACATCGTCGTCGCACCGGAGTTCAAGGCCGACTCGCCCGCCACGACGGTCGCGGCCGATGCCATCCCGAGCGACCAGCTCGGGCTCGACATCGGTCCGGACTCGGCGGCCGCGTTCGCCGACATCATCCGTGGCTCCAAGACGGTGTTCTGGAACGGGCCCATGGGCGTGTTCGAGATGGCGGCGTTCGCCGCCGGCACCAAGGCCGTCGCGCAGGCACTCACCGAGGTCGACGGCCTGTCGGTCGTCGGTGGCGGCGACTCGGCCGCAGCCGTACGTCAGCTGGGCTTCGCCGACAGCGACTTCGGGCACATCTCCACCGGGGGAGGCGCGAGCCTCGAATACCTCGAGGGCAAGACGCTGCCCGGTCTCGACATCCTCGAAAGGGACGATGCATGACCGACCGCAAGCCACTCATGGCCGGCAACTGGAAGTCCAACCTCAACCACCAGGAAGCCGTGGTCCTCGTCCAGAAGCTCGCCTGGACGCTGCAGGACAAGAAGCACGACTTCGACAAGGCCGAGGTCGTCGTGATCCCGCCGTTCACCGACATCCGCAGCGTGCAGACGCTGGTCGACGGTGACCACCTGGCGATCGGCTACGGCGCGCAGGACGTGTCCGAGCACGACGGCGGCGCCTACACCGGCGAGATCGCCGCGTCGATGCTGGCCAAGCTCGGCTGCTCCTACGTCGTCGTGGGTCACTCCGAGCGGCGTGAGTACCACGCCGAGAGCGACCAGGTCGTCAACATCAAGGCGCTCAAGTCGCTGGCGGCGGGCATGAGCCCGATCGTCTGCGTCGGTGAGGGCCTCGAGATCCGTCAGGCCGGCGACCACGTGGCCTACACGCTGGCGCAGATCGACGGCTCGTTGGCCGGTTTCACGGCCGAGCAGATGGCGTCGGTCGTCATCGCGTACGAGCCCGTGTGGGCCATCGGCACCGGTGAGGTGGCGACGCCCGAGGACGCTCAGGAAGTCTGTGCAGCGATTCGTTCGCGTGTCGAGGAGACCTGGTCGTCCGAAGTCGCAGCATCATTGCGTATCCTTTACGGCGGATCAGTGAAAGCGGCGAACATCGCCGCCATCATGGCGAAGTCGGACGTCGACGGAGCCTTGGTCGGCGGAGCAAGCCTCCAAGCGGAGGAGTTCGCCGGGATCGCCCGGTTCTACGCCATGCCGGATCTGTCCGGCGCCTGACAACGAAGGCCCCAACTCGTGATTTTGATGTTCTCGGTAGTCCTGGCGATCAGCAGCGTGCTGATGATCGTCCTGGTTCTCATGCACAAGGGGCGCGGGGGCGGTCTCTCCGACATGTTCGGTGGCGGCGTCTCCAGCTCGCTCGGCGGCTCTTCGGTCGCCGAACGCAACCTCGACCGGATCACGGTCGGTATCGCGGTCGTCTGGGTCGTGTGCATCTTCGCGCTCGGCCTGCTACTGAAGGTGAGCAACTAGTGGCAGCAGGTGCAATCCGGGGCAGCCGCATCGGCTCGGGCCCCATGGGTGAGGCAGAGCGTGGCGAAGCCGCACCGCGGCAGTTCGTGACGTTCTTCTGCATCAACAACCACACGACGGAGCTGCAGTTCGCAATCGAGGCCGAGGTCCCGGAGTCGTGGGACTGCCCGCGTTGTGGGATGCCGTCCAGCGTCGACGCCGACAACCGGCCGACAGCCAAGAAGATCGAGCCCTACAAGACGCACCTGGCCTACGTGAAGGAGCGCCGCTCCGAGACCGAGGCCGACGAGATCCTCAAGGAAGCCATCGAGCTCCTGCGCACCAAGCGCAAGACCGGCGAAGTCATCTTCTGAGTCTCACCCACGTCGACCCTGCAACGCGTCAGTCCCCCTGATGCGGCGCAGGGTCGTTGCTCGTGGTCAGAGCCTTGACGCGGCGGACTCGTCGAGCAGCCACGTCGTCTCGCTGATGCCGTGGGCGCCGCGAGCCGGCGTGTCCTCGAGCGTCCCATCGCCGAGGGCGCGCGCGACGGCGTCGGCCTTGCCCTCGCCGGCGACGATGAACCACACGGCGTCGGAGTTGTTGATCGCCGGGTAGGTCAGCGAGATGCGTACGGGCGGTGGCTTGGGGGAGTCGAACACCTCGACGGCCCGGCGCTCCGACTCGTGCAGCTGCGCGAAACCCGGGAACAACGACGCCACGTGGCCGTCAGGACCAACGCCGAGCAGCGTCACGTCGAACGGCTCGGGGGGCAGCGCAGCGGCGTACTGGTCGGCGGCCTCGGCCGTGCTCAGGTCGCAGCCGTGTGCGGGCATGGAGTGGATGCTCGACGCGGGCACGCCCAGACGGTCGAGGAACGCATCTCGCGCCTGCTGGTCGTTGCGGTCGGCGTGCCCCTCGGGGACGAAGCGTTCGTCGCCCCAGTAGAAGTCGACCGCGGCCCAGTCGACCAGCTCGCTCTCGATCAGCTCGTACGCGTCGATGGCGATCGTCCCACCGGTCAGGACGACCTTGGGACGGCGGCCCTCGGCCTGGATGAGCGCGATCCGGCCGGTGAGCCGCTCTGCGATCGCCGCCGCCAGCGCAGGTGCGTCGGGGTAGACCTCTTGAGTGAGGGTCATGCCTCAGCCAGCATGTGCTTGATCGTCGCCTCGTAGACGTCGTCGGCGTCGAGGCGGCGCAGGTCCTCCGCGAGCAGCTCGGCGAGCGTACGAGGACCGAGCGGCACCTCACGCGCTGATGAACCGGGCACGCTGAAGTGGCACGAGTGGTCCGTGACCCGCTCGATCTGGACGTCGCCCTCAGGGGTGTTGAGCACGACGGACATGATCTGTGCGCCACTGTCGCTCTTGCGTGTCTTGATGTCGACCTTGAGCCGGCTCTCGAGCCACGCGACGAGCAGCGTGGCCGCCGGGTTGCCGCTGCCGGCGATGACGGTGCCTCCGGTGACCTTGCCCGCCGACTGGTCGAGCGCCGCTGCCAGCAGGGCGCGCCACGGCGTCAGGCGGGTCCACGACAGGTCGGTGTCTCCGGCGACGTAGTGCCTGGCGACGTTCTTGAGCGAACGGATCGGCGAGTCGGTGGCCTCGGCGTCGGTCAGGCGGCGGCGAGCCAGCCGGCCGATCGCGTCCTCGGACGGATCGGTGGGTGGCTTGCCGGGCCACCACACGACGACGGGGGAGTCGGGCAGCAGCAGCGGCAGCACGACGGACTCCGCGTGCTTGGTGAGCTCGCCGGAGATGCGCAGGAGGATCGACTCCCCGGAGGAGTTCTCGCCGACCCGCACCTTGGCGTTGAGCTCAGGCGCTCCGCGACCGTCGCCCAGGATGACGCCGATGACGCGCGACGGGTGCTCGCGCGACAACGTGGTCGCGGTCTTGAGCGCCTCGCCCACGTTCTCGTCGTCGGTGACCACGAGCAGCGTCAGCACCATGTCCATCGCGGGGCTGCCCGCGGCGACGCGCGCCTTCACCATCGCCCGCGCGATGCGGGACGAGTTGGTCTTCTCGAGTGCGATCTCCATCAGGGACGCCTCCACGTACGGCCGTCGCGTTCCAGCATCTTGTCGGCCGACTCAGGACCCCACGTGCCGGACGGATAGGTGTCGATGTTCTTCTGCTTGTCCCAGTGCGCGATGACCGGGTCGAGGATCTTCCACGACAGCTCGACCTCCTCGTGCTGCGGGAACAGCGGCGGGTCGCCGAGGAGCACGTCGAGGATCAGCCGCTCGTACGCCTCGGGGCTGCTCTCGACGAACGCGCCGCCGTAGGCAAAGTCCATGTTGACGTCGCGGATCTCCATCGTCGTGCCCGGCACCTTGGCGCCGAAGCGGAGCGTGACGCCCTCGTCGGGCTGGATGCGCATGACCAGGGCGTTCTGGCCGAGCTCCTCGATGTCGTTCTTGTTGAACGGCTGGTGCGGGGCGCGCTTGAACACCACGGCGACCTCGGTGACGCGTCGGCCGAGGCGCTTGCCGGCCCGCAGGTAGAACGGGGTGCCGGCCCAGCGGCGCGTCAGGACGTCGATGCGCATCGCCGCGTAGGTCTCGGTCATCGACGACTGCGGGATGCCCTCTTCCTCCTTGTAGCCCAGGACCTGCTCGCCACCGGCCCAACCGCCGACGTACTGCGCGCGGGCCGTGTGCAGGTCCATGCGAGCCGGAGGACGGGCGTTGGCGAGGATCTTCTGCTTCTCGATACGCAGCGAGGACGCGTTGAACGAGACCGGCTCCTCCATCGCGATGAGCGCCATGAGCTGGAGCAGGTGGTTCTGGATGACGTCGCGGGCGGCGCCGATGCCGTCGTAGTAGCCGGCGCGCGAACCGATGCCGATGTCCTCGGCCATCGTGATCTGCACGTGGTCGACGTAGTGGTTGTTCCAGATCGGCTCGAACATGCCGTTGGCGAAGCGGAACGCCAGGATGTTCTGGACCGTCTCCTTGCCGAGGTAGTGGTCGATGCGGAACACCGAGCGGCGCGGGAAGACCTCGCCCACGATGCGGTTGAGCTCTTCGGCGGACTTCAGGTCGTGGCCGAACGGCTTCTCGATGACGACGCGGCGCCAGCCCTCGGACGACTCGGCGAGTCCGTGCTTCTTGATCTGCGACACCACGACGGGGAACAGGCCCGGCGGGATCGACAGGTAGAACGCGTGATTGCCGCCCGTGCCCTGCTGCTGGTCGAGCTCGGCCATGGTCGTGCCGAGCCGCTCCCACGCCTCGTCGTCGTCGAACTCACCGGGCACGAACCGGATGCCGGCGGCGAGCTGCTTCCACACCGTCTCGCTCCACGGCGTACGGGCGCCGTCCTTGGCGGCCTGCTTGATCATGCTGGCGAACTTGGCGGTGCCGAAGTCGTGCCGGGCGAAGCCGACCAGCGCGAAGCCGGGCGGCAGCAGGCCGCGGTTGGCGAGGTCGTAGATCGCCGGGACGAGCTTCTTCTTGGCGAGGTCGCCGGTGACGCCGAACAGGATCAGGCTGCAAGGCCCCGCGATGCGGGGGAGCCGGCGATCCTTGGGGTCCCGCAGCGGGTTGTCGACCAGGCTCACTGTGAGAACGCCTCTCGTAGTCGCTTGAGGCCCGCCTCGACGTCGTTGAGGTGCAGGCGCAGCACGGGCCGGCCGTGCTCGCGCAGGACGGCGGCGTCGCCGGCGGCCTGGGAGTCGATGAACGAGCCGAACGTGAAGTCGCGGCCCGGGACGGCGAGGTCCTCGGCCGGAGTGCCGGTGACCTGCAGGAACACGCCGTTGGGCGTGCCGCCCTTGTGGTACTGACCCGTCGAGTGCAGGAATCGCGGCCCCCAGCCGAACGTCACCGGTCTGCCGAGCCGCTGCGCCAGCACCTCACGAACCCCGGCGAAGTCGGCGTACGCGATGCGGTCGAGATAGACCTGCACCGCGAGGTAGCCGTGCTGCAGGTCGAGCGTGCCGAGCAGGGCAGACACCGCCTCGGTGACCGTCGAGCCCTCGCCGTAGATGTCGATGCCGTCGTCCGTGGCGTCGGGTGTCGGCACGTCGCCTCCGCCGGACAGCAGCTCACGTGCGGCCTGCTTGGCGCTCTCGACGTCAGGCTGGTCGAACGGGTTGATGCCAATGATGCGGCCGGCCACCACGACAGCGACCTCCCACAGCAGCATCTGCGCACCGAGGTCGGCGTCGAGCGCCGCCGCGTAGCCGGACTGCGCCTCGGGAGCATCTGTGCTGCCGATCGACACCAGGATCGAGTCGGCCGTGCTCGGGTTGAAGTTGACCGCGTTCTCGAACGGCACGACGACCGGGAGGACGCCCTTGCCGAGCTTGCCGGTCGACTCGGCCACGAGCTGCTCGATCCAGTCGCCGACGCCGTGCCGGGTCTGGTCGGCGATCACGAGCTTGTCGACGCGGTGCCGGTTGGCGACGCCGATCAGCACGCCGAGCCGCAGTGCCGGGTTGTCAGCGTCGTCAGCGTAGAAGGCGGCCTGCGCACCGGCGGCGGCGTCGAGGAGCCCGCCGATGTCGGCACCGGCCAGACCACTCGGGACCAGCCCGAACGCCGTCAGCGCCGAGTAGCGGCCGCCGACGTGCGGGTCGGCGCGGAACACGCGGTATCCGGCGTTGGTCGCCTCGTCGTCAAGGGGCGAGCCGGGGTCGGTGACCACGACGATGTGGTCGACCGGGTTGAGCCCGGCGTCGGTGAACGCCTGCTCGTAGGCCCGGCGCTGGCTGTCGGTCTCGACCGTGCCGCCGGACTTGCTCGACACCACGACGATCGTGCGCTCGAGGCCCTCGGCGATCGCGGCCCGCACCATGTCGGGCTGCGACGAGTCGAGCACCGTCAGCGGGACGCCGGCGGTGTCGCAGATGACCTCGGGTGCGAGCGAGGAACCGCCCATGCCGCACAGGACGACCCGGTCGAGCCCCTTGCCGGCGAGCTGCTCACGCAGCTCGGTGATCTCGGCGACGAGCGGACGGGAGGCCTCCGCGAGCTGTGTCCAGCTCAGCCGGATGCTCGCCTCGGACTCCGCGTCAGGGCCCCAGAGCGTGGCGTCCTGGGCGGCGATGCGCGAGGCGACGCGCTGCTCGATGGCTTCGCGGAGAGCCGTCTCGAACTCGTGCTGGGCAGGAACCGTGAGCGCGATCTGCACCACGGCTCAGGCCTTGTCGAGCTCGGACTGGACCGTCTCGAGGAGCTCGGTCCACGACGCCTCGAACTTGTCGACACCCTCGACCTCGAGCAGCTCGACGACCTCGTCGTACTTGATGCCCTGGGCGTCGAGGTCGGCGATGACCTGACGAGCCTCGTCGTACGTGCCGTGGACCGCGTCACCGCGGACCTCACCGTGATCGGCGAACGCGTCGAGCGTCTTCTCCGGCATCGTGTTGACGGTGTCGGCGACGACGAGCTCGCTGACGTACATCGTGTCGGGGTAGGCCGGGTCCTTGACGCCGGTCGAGGCCCACAGCGGGCGCTGCGTGTTGGCGCCCTTGGCCGCGAGCGCCTTGAACCGGTCGGAGCCGAAGACCTCCTCGTACGCCTCGTAGGCCAGGCGCGCGTTGGCGATGGCCGCCTTGCCGCGCAGCGGGCTGTCGTCGGCGAGCCGCTTGTCGATCTCGCTGTCGACGCGGCTGACGAAGAACGACGCGACCGAGTAGATCGACGAGAGGTCCTTGCCGTTGGCGTCGGCCTGCTCGAGGCCGTAGAGGTAGGCGTCCATGACACCGCGGTAGCGCTCGAGCGAGAAGATCAACGTGACGTTGACGCTGATGCCCTCGGAGATCGTCGCCGCGATGGCCGGGAGGCCCTCGACGGTCGCGGGGATCTTGATCAGGGTGTTGGGCCGGTCGACGCGCTCCCACAGACGCTTGGCGAGCTCGACGGTGCCGTCGGTGTCCTTGGCGAGGTCGGGGTCGACCTCGATCGAGACCCGGCCGTCAACGCCACCTGTGGCGTCGTAGACCGGCCGCATGATGTCGCAGCCGTTCTGGACGTCGGTGGTCGTGAGCTCGAAGACCGTGGTCTTGACGTCGGCGCCCGACGCCTTGAGCTCCTTGACCTGCGCGGCGTAGCGCTCACCCTTGGCGATGGCCGAGGCGAAGATCGTGGGGTTCGTGGTGACGCCGACGACGCCGGACTCGGCGACGAGCGAGGCCAGGTTGCCGGTCTCGATGCGCTCGCGCGAGAGGTCGTCGAGCCAGATCGATACTCCCGCGTCGGCGAGAGCCTGCAGACGGTCGTTCATGATGTCTCCTTGGAATTCAGTTGTGCGGGTCAGTGTGACTGGACGTCGGCGTTGTCGCCGGGACCGACTGGTCCGGCCGGCCGGGCGTGGAACGGCGCCGAGGGCTCGCCGGCGGCAGCCGCGATCGAGTCCTTGGCGGCGGCGACGACGGCGTCGGCGGTGATGCCGAACTTGTCGTAGAGCGTCTCGTAGTCGGCCGAGGCGCCGTAGTGCTCGAGGCTCACGATGCGGCCGGCGTCGCCGACGACGTCGCGCCAGCCGAGCGCCACGCCGGCCTCGACCGAGACACGGGCACGGAGCTGCGGCGGGATGACGCTGTCGCGGTAGGAGCTGTCCTGCTGCTCGAACCACTCGCGGCACGGCATCGAGACGACGCGCGCCGAGATGCCCTCGGCGGCGAGCTGCTCGCGGGCCTTGACCGCGATCTGCACCTCGGAGCCCGTCGACACCAGGATCACGTCGGGCTCACCCTCGGCGTCGACCAGCGTGTAGGCGCCCTTGGCGACGTCGGACGCGGGCGCCCAGCCGTCGGTGCCGCGGGGGAACGTCGGCAGGTTCTGCCGGCTGAGGGCCAGCGCCGCCGGGCGGTTGGTGATGCCCAGAAGCGTGCGCCACACGGCGACCGTCTCGTTGGCGTCGGCGGGCCGGATGACGTCGAGCCCAGGGATCGCGCGCAACGCTGCGAGGTGCTCGACCGGCTGGTGGGTCGGTCCGTCCTCGCCGAGCCCGATCGAGTCGTGCGTCCACACGTACGTGACGGGCAGCTCCTGCAGCGCCGCGAGGCGTACGGCCGGCCGCATGTAGTCGCTGAACACGAGGAACGTGCCGCCGTAGGGGCGGGTCAGTCCGTGCTGGACCATGCCGTTCATGATCGCGCCCATGGCGTGCTCGCGGATGCCGAAGTGCAGCACGCGGCCGTACCAGTCGCCCTGGAACTTGGCGGTGGAGTGCTCGGGCGGCAGGAACGACGGCTCGCCCTTGGGGGTCGTGTTGTTGGAGCCGGCGAGGTCGGCCGAGCCGCCCCACAGCTCGGGGAGCTTGGGAGCTGCCGCCGACAGGAACTCGCCGGAGGCGACGCGCGTCGCGACACCCTTGGCGTCCTCGGGGTACGTCGGCAGGTCGGCGTCCCAGCCGTCAGGCAGCTGGCGCTTGGTCAGCCGCTCGAGCAACGCCGCGCCGTCGGGCGAAGCGGTTGCCCACGCGTCGAACGTCTTCTGCCACGCCTCGTGCTCGGCGACGCCGCGGTCGCGGGCTTTGCGGGTGTGTTCGATGACGTCGTCGTCGACGATGAACGACTTGTCGGGGTCGAAGCCGAGGAGCTCCTTGGTCGCCGCGATCTCGTCGGCGCCGAGGGCCGAGCCGTGCGAACCACCGGTGCCCTGGGCCGTGGGTGCGGGCCAGGCGATGATCGTGCGGAGCTGGATGAAGCTCGGCTTGTCCGTGACGGCCTCGGCGGCCTGGTAGGCGTCCCAGAGGGCCTGGACGTCCTCGACGTACTCGGTGCCGCCGTTGGTCCAGTCGACGGTCTGCACGTGCCAGCCGTAGGCCGCGTAGCGCGCGGCGACGTCCTCGGTGAATGCGACGTTGGTGTCGTCCTCGATCGAGATCTTGTTGTCGTCCCACAGCAGCGTCAGGTTGCCGAGCTTCTGGACGCCGGCCAGCGACGACGCCTCACCCGAGACGCCTTCCTGCAGGTCGCCGTCCGAGGCGATGGCGTAGACGCGGTGGTCGAACGGGCTCTCGCCGTTGGCGGTGCTGGGATCCAGCAGGCCCCGCTCGCGGCGGGCGGCCATCGCCATGCCGACGGCGTTGGCGACACCCTGGCCCAGCGGGCCGGTGGTGACCTCGACGCCGGGCGTGTGGTTGTACTCGGGGTGGCCGGGCGTCTGGCTGCCCCAGGTGCGCAGGCTCTTGAGGTCGTCGAGCGTCATGGGATAGCCCGCGAGGAACAGCTGGATGTACTGGGTGAGGCTCGAGTGGCCGCACGACAGGATGAAGCGATCGCGGCCGGCCCAGTGCGGATCGGTGGGGTCGTGGCGCAGCAGTCGCTGGTAGTGCAGGTAGGCCACCGGGGCCAGGCTCATGGCGGTGCCGGGATGGCCGTTGCCGACCTTCTGCACCGCGTCGGCGGCCAGGAGACGGACGGTGTCCACGGCCTTCTTGTCGAGGTCTGTCCACTCCAGCGAGGGGGTTCCGGACGTCACAGCTCTGGCTCCTGTTGTTCGAACGAGGGTCTGGGTCGAGCGGCTTCGTAGGCCGTCACGTCGAGCCTACTCGCGTCCTTTAGACTGCTGCACGTGACTGCCGTGGACGTGAGACGAGCCAACGGCGCTGACGTACCCACAACGCCGCGCTTCACCGATGTCCTGAAGTCGTACGTCGCGCTGACCAAGCCGCGCATCATCGAATTGCTGCTGCTCACGACCGTTCCGGTCATGTTCCTGGCCGAGCGAGGCGTGCCCTCGGCATGGCTCGTCGTGGCCACGGTCGTCGGCGGGACGCTCTCGGCCGGCAGCGCCAACGCGCTCAACTGCGTCGTCGACGCCGACATCGACCAGCTCATGCGCCGTACGTCGCGCAGGCCGCTGCCACGTCACCAGGTCGGCACCCGTGGCGCGCTGTGGTTCGGGCTGGCCCTCGGTGTCGTCTCGACCGTGTGGCTGTGGACGCTGGTCAACCCGTTGTCATCGATGCTGGCGCTGGCCGCCAACGTGTTCTACGTCGTCGGCTACACCATGATCCTCAAGCGCCGCACGACCCAGAACATCGTCTGGGGCGGGGCGGCTGGCTGCTTCCCGGCGCTGATCGGCTGGACCGCGATCACCAACGAGCTGGCGTGGGCTCCGGTCGTGCTCTTCATGGTCGTCTTCTTCTGGACGCCGCCGCACTTCTGGTCGCTCGCGATGCGCTACCGCGAGGACTACTCCGCCGCCAGCGTGCCGATGCTGCCGTCGGTCGCCACGTCGGCCGAGGTCGCCAAGCAGATCGTCGCCTACTCGTGGGTCATGGTCGGCACCTCGCTGCTCCTGTGGCCGATCACCCCGACCGGCTGGTTCTACCCGGCCGTCGCGATCACGCTGGGCATCGTGTTCCTCGTCGAGGCGTACGACCTCAAGTCACGTGCGATGGACACCGAGGATCTCGCGATCCTCAAGCCCATGCGGCTGTTCCACTACTCCAACGCCTACTTGGCGCTGTTGTTCGTGGCCGCTGCGGTCGATCCTTTCCTGCGCTAGTCCCGTGGCCGGCGTGACAATCCGCCTTGCGGATCCCGACGACTGGGCCGCCTGGCGTGAGCTCCGGCAGCGATCGCTGGCCGAAGACCCTCAGGCGTTCTCGTCGTCGACCGTGATGTGGACCGGTGCCAACGACACCGAGCAGCGCTGGCGAGCCCGGCTCGCAGACGGGCCGTGCTTCATCGCGTACGACGGCGCGAAGCCAGTCGGGATGGTCGCCGGACGGATCGTCGAGGCTGCCGCCGAGCTGATCTCGATGTGGGTCGCGCCGGAGGCGCGGCGGCGGGGGATCGGGCAGATGCTGATCGAGCGCGTCGTCGCGTGGGCCGACGGACGCCCGTTGAGCCTGCGGGTCATGGACGGCAACACGCCGGCGGTCACGGCGTACGAGCGACAGGGCTTGGTGCTGCAGGACGACGTCGACCCCGAGGGTTGCCGCCGGATGCTGCGGCCGGCCTGAATGCGTACGCTGGCCGGGTGAGCTCACCGGGGTACCGTCTCGTCGCGGCGGCACGCGAGCTCACCCTCTCGGACCGCTTCTTCCGTCGGTTCAGGCGAGTCGGCCTGCGTGGGGTGCTCGCCGACCTCAACTGCACCGGCGCGCACGCGGACGTACCCGGCGAGGCAGCGATCGCCGGGATGACTTGGCAGGACGACGACCGCGACACCGAGCGGTGGTACCCCCAAGGCATCACGACCTCCGCCGACGCGTACGGCGCCGACCCCAGTGGTGGCATGTTCGAGGGCCACGACGTCGTCATCGCCAGCTGGTACGCCCACGGGTGGCGCGGCTGGCTGCAGCTCGGCTCGCGGATCTCGGTCATCGACTGGAGCGACAACGACCCGCCCCGCTATCGGCACGTACTGCTGACCGCGCCGAAACGGTTCGGCTTCTTCCACCGGCTGCGTCCCGTGCGGGTGCACGCCGGCGGCATCGTCTGGTACGGCGACCACCTGTTCGTCGCCGGCAGCTCCTCGGGCGTGCGAGTCTTCCGGCTCGACGACATCGTGCGGGTGCGCAACCGGCTGCGTACCAAGGGCTACCGCTACGTGCTCCCGCAGTACTCGTTCTACGCCGCCGAGCACGACGACGACGGCGACCGCATGACGTACTCGTTCATGTCGCTCGACCGGGCCGGCGACGAGGACCATCTCGTGGCGGGGGAGTACGGCCGCAAGGGCGGCAGCCACCGGCTGATCCGCTATGCGATCGACCGGGACACCCAGCTGTTGCGGAGCGACGACCGGGGCTGGGCCGTCGCTACTGAACTGCACGACCGGCAGATCGCCCGGATGCAGGGCGCCGTCGTGTTCGAGGGCACGTGGGCCATCACGTCGAGCAACGGCGAGGGCAACGCCGGCGACCTGTGGGTCGGCACGCCAGGCAGCTACACGCGGCATGCCGGTGTCCTGCCGACCGGGCCGGAGGACATCACCTACCTGCCGCAGCGCCGCTGGCTGTGGTCGTTGACCGAGTGGCCGGGTCGTCGCTGGGTCTACGCGATCGACGCCGACCGCTGGCGGCCTGCGTCACACGACCCGTCCTGATCAGCGGGTTCGCGCGACCTGGCGGTAGAGCCGGGCGTGGGCCCGCGCGATGTTGGGCCAGGTCCGATCCGGCGAGCCCTCCGGCGCGCCCTCTGCCGCGACCACTGATCGCCAGGCCTCCCGGAGGCCGTCTGGCGTGAGGGGCCCTGAGTAGGTACCGATCCACGCCGGCCCGTACTCACGTTGGAGCTCACGCGCAGCCTGCCCGTCGCGAACGATGACCGGACGGTTCAGGCTCAGGGCGAGGAAGACGATCCCCGAGTTGTACAGGTCCTGGTAGGTCACCAGCAGCGCGTCTGCCGCCACGACCGCATCGATGAGCTCCTGCTCGGCGACTCGGCCGACAACGAGATTCACGTTGTCGGCACCTCGAGCCAGGTCCGCGATCGAGGCCGTGTAGTCCGCGTCGAGAGACCCACCCATGATCGACAGGGTGAAGTCCGGGCAACGCGTCACCACAGCGACGCCCTCCTCGAAGTTCTTGTAGCGCCGGATGAAACCCAGGGACAGCAGGCGAACAGGTCCTTCCGAGTCTCGGACCGACAGGACACCGTCTGGGCGCAGGCGTCTGACCCATGGCCGATAGTCGCCATGGGGGATGACCACGTCCAGAAGTGAGTCTGCGGCCGACTCCGCGAGCGAGAACTCAGTCAGCCAGACCCGGGCGCGTACCCTGAGCCGGAGCACCCACAGGAGGCACCGCTCCAGCCAGGGACCGCCGTCGTGCGGTCGGCGATTGTGCTGGGTCCTCACCACGGGGATTCCTTGGATGTGCAGCCGGATCATCCACAGCAGCCGCCACCCGTAGTTGCCGATCCGACGTCCCCTTTTCGCGGAGCGCAGCCGGTGCTCTGGCCAGTGGGAGTGCACCACGTCGTACGCACCGAAAACGGCGTACCGGCGCCCGAAACCGATGACGTCGACGCCTTTCGGCATGCGCCTGATGAGTTCGTGGATGTAGGGGTTCCCTCGCCAGCTCGCACGGGGCACGTCGACCAGGACTCGCACAGGTACGTCGCGCGCCACGCGGGGGGGGGATGCGCCTCCACGCGACCCCGGCCGCGCCACCGAAGCCCAGACCGGCGAGGTCCACTGCCAGTCGCCCGGGCGACCCCGACCAGGCCGGGCTGATCCGACGGATGCCTTCGACCACCGTCAGGACCAGCAGGCCGGAGACCATCATCGTTCTCCATCGGGTCCCCCGACGGAGAACGATGATCGCGGCTCCCGCACCGGCGAACGCGGCGAACAGTCCCACGGGCCCAGTCACGCTCAAGGGTGACGGCGCGACCATGGACACATGCTGGCAGAACCTGCTGCTCGATCGCCTGCGGACCTGTCTCCGCGCCAGGTCCCGCCGTTGCCTTACAGGCGAACCAGCAGGTCCTGACCGTCACTTCCCCCTAGGATGCCGGGCATGACGAGCCAACAGACGGTTGCCCTCATCGGTCTGCTGTTCAGCCTCGTGAGCGTCGTGCTCTCGGGCTGGTTCTCCGTGCGCACGGCCAAGATGGGCCACAAGCTGCGCATCGAGGCCGAGCGGCGCAAGGACGAGGAGACCGCGATCAAGGCGGCGGAGAAGGTGTACGAGCCGCTGGCCCAGGCAGCCGCAGAGCTGCAGTCCCGGATCTACAACATCGTGGAGACCGGCTGGGTCCCGTTGGTCAAGCGCTACGAGAGCCACGGTGACTACGCCGTCACGAGCACGGCGTTCCTGTTCGCCCACTACTTCGGCTGGATCGAGGCCCGCCGAGAGGCGGTGCTGTCGTCGAGCGGCAAGGGCCGGCGCGACGAGTCGGTGCAGCAGCTGATCGACGGCGTGACCGCGACGCTGCGCCGCAGCGAGTCCGGCGACGGGTTCCTGTTCTTCGCCGCGGAGCAGCGAGCGATCGGCGAGCTCATGGTGTCGTGGGAGTTCATCCCCGACACCACGACCCGGCTGCCTCACGTCGACGGCTATGCGGCGTTCGTCAAGCGCTATCGCAGCGACGACGACTTCAGGGCCTGGTTCGCGCCGGTCGATGCCGGTATGGGCAAGGTCTCCGAGGGCGACAACCGCCGGCTCATCGAGATCCAACGGGCGCTCGTCGACCTGATCCGCGAGCTCGACCCCAGCAACCGCTACACGTTCGGCTATCAGCTCGAGGCGATCGACCTCAGCGAGATCGGGTCGGTCGCCCCGGCCGAGAAGGCTCCGCGATTCCCGGGGCGAGTGGGCTAGACACCACCGTCACCAGGAGTCGGGTGCCGCCAGCGACCAGCGCCGCGGCGCCGACGAGGTGGATCGCCACAAGGGCGATCGGCAGGTCGGTGAAGTACTGCACGAACCCGATCGTCCCCTGCGCCAGCTCGACCAGGAGCAGGATGCCGGCGATGCGCGCCGCGGGCGTACGCCTGAGGATCACGCAGGCAGCCACCGTGAGTGCGACCAAGACGTAGACGCTGGCGGCGTGCACATGGCTCATGATGTGCGGATCCAGCCCGTTGCGTGGTGCATCGGCGTCGCCCGCGTGGGGTCCGGCACCGGTGACCATCGTGCCGAGGTAGACCGCGGCCCACAGGACGACGTACGTGGCGATGACGAGCTGCTTGGCGTACGCCGGCCACGCCACGCGATGGGCACCCCGGACGCGTACGACGAGCAGCATCGACGCCGCCACGAGCAGCATCGACAGGATCATGTGGAGCGACACGACCCACGGGTTGAGGTCGGTCAGCACCGTGATGCCGCCGATGACGCCTTGGAACGGCACGCCGAAGGCGATGAGCGCCGCGAGACGGCGCAGCTCGCGGCTCGTGCCCGTCCAGCGCCACACCGCGACGAACGTGGCGATGACGACGGCGATCAGCACGTACGTCAGCATGCGGTTGCCGAACTCGATGACGCCGTGCACGCCGAGCGCACGGTGAGGCACGAACGAGCTGTCGGTGCACCGCGGCCACGTGGGGCAGCCGAGACCGGAATCGGTCAGGCGTACGAGCCCGCCCGTCAGGACGATCACGATGTTGGCGACGACCGCCGCCCAGGCCCAGCGCTCGACGTCCGCGCGCTGTGGCGCACGAAGGCTTTCTGTCACTCCCACTTGAACGTCCTTGAGACTCCGAGGCCGCAGCAGACGGCCCACACGATCAGCACCACGACGGAGAACGCGCCGGGCCCGTTGCCGGCGAACGTGTCGCGCAGTCCCTGGCCCAGAGCGCCTGACGGCAGCAGCTCGAGCACGTGACGTGCGGCCTCGGGATAACGGCTGAGGGGGACGAGCAGGCCGCCACCGACGAGCAGCAGGACGTAGACGAGGTTGGCGACGGCCAGCGTGGCCTCCGCTCGCAGGGTGCCCGCGATCAGAAGGCCGAGCGAGCCGAAGGCCGCCGTGCCCAGCACGGCCAGCACGACCATCTGGGCGAACGCGGTCACGCCGCCGTGCGGGTCCCACCCGAGCAGCAGGCCGACGACCGACAGCAAGGTCAGCTGGGCGATCTCGACCGCGGCGATCGCGCCGATCTTGCCGAGCATCAGGCCCCAGCGGGGGAGCGGCGACGCGCCGAGGCGCTTGATGACGCCGTAGCGGCGCTCGAAGCCCGTCGCGATCGCGAGCGACGTGAACGACGTCGACAGGACCGCGAGGGCGAGGATGCCCGGCGTGATGATGTCGATCGACCGGCCCTTGCCGAGGTCGACGACGTCGTTGGAGTGGGTGCCGAGGACGAGCAGCATCAGGGGGATGACGAGGGTCAGGAGCAGCTGTTCGCCGTTGCGCGACAGCAGCCGCAGCTCCATCGCGACCTGCGAGCGCAGCATCGCCTGGGTCGCCGCGGCGCCCGGGCTGGGGGACAGGTCCAGGTTCGTCATCGCAGGGCCTTGCCGGTGAGCTCGAGGAACCGGTCCTCGAGGGTCTGGCGCTCGACCAGCACCGACTCGGTCAGCACGCCCTCGCCTGCGCACCAGGCTGACAGGGTCGCCAGCAGCGCCGGGTCGACGTCGCCCGCGATGACGTACGCGCCGGGGGACACCTCGTCGACCTTGGTGTCGTGGGGGAGTGCGTGCATGAGCTTCTCGACGTCGAGGCCGGGGCGAGCCGTGAAACGTACGGTGTTCTTGGCGCCTGAGGAGGCGAGTGCCTGCGGCGTGCCGGAGGCGATGACCTGGCCGGCGTCAACGATGTGGATGAGGTCGGAGAGCGTCTCGGCCTCGTCCATGAAGTGCGTCGTCAGGACCGTCGTGACCCCGCAGTCGCGCAGCTCGGCGACCAGGTCCCAGGTGGCGCGCCGCGCCTGCGGGTCGAGCCCCGCGGTCGGCTCGTCGAGGAACAACAGCTCCGGGCGGCCGACGATCGCCATGGCGAGGCTGAGGCGCTGCTGCTGCCCGCCGGACAGCCGGCGGAACGGGGTCGACCCGTAGCCCTGCATGCCGAGCCGCTCGATCAGCGCGTCGACGTCGAGCGGGTTGGCGTGCAGCGACGCGATGTGGCGTAGCATCTCGTACGCCCGCGCGCCGGACCAGGCCCCACCGGACTGGAGCATCACGCCCACGCGAGGCTTGAGCTGGCGGCCGTCGGCGACGGGGTCGAGGCCGAGTACGCGCACGGTGCCGCTCTGCGGGGAGCGGAAGCCCTCACACGTCTCGATCGTCGTGGTCTTGCCGGCGCCGTTGGGTCCGAGGATCGCGGTCACGGTGCCCGGCTCGACGGCGAGGCTGAGCCCGTCGACGGCGGTCACCGAGCCGTATCGCATGACGAGATCGACGACCTCGACGGCGGGCTGATTCACGTCCTCAGTGTAGGTGTCGGCTGTCAGGCCCCAGCCTTAGGCTGTCGTCCATGGATCTCCCCGTCATGCCTCCGCTGCAACCCATGCTGGCCAAGTCGGTCAAGGGTGTTCCGGCAGCCGACTCGGTCGAGGGCGGCCTGTCGTACGAGCCCAAGTGGGACGGCTTCCGCTGCATCGTGTTCCGCGACGGCGACGAGGTCGAGCTGGCGAGCCGTTCGACCAAGCCGTTGACGCGCTACTTCCCCGACATCGTCGACGCGATCAAGGCCGAGACGCCGGATCGTTGCGTGCTCGACGGTGAGATCTTCATCGCGATCGACGGCCGGCTCGACTTCGACGCGCTGTCGCAGCGCATCCATCCCGCGGCCTCACGCGTCGCGACGCTGGCCGAGCGCACGCCGGCGTCGTTCGTGGCGTTCGACCTGCTGGCGCTCGACGGTGAGTCCTTCCTCGCCGAGCCGTTCTCCGTACGCCGATCACGTCTCGAGGAGGCGTTGGGGTCGGCGGCCGATCCGATCCACGTGACGCGCACGACGACCGACGCGGCGGAGGCCGAGGAGTGGTTCGGCATCTTCGAGGGTGCCGGCCTCGACGGCGTCGTCGCCAAGGCGCTCGCCAAGCCCTATGCGCCCAACGGCCGCACGATGCTCAAGGTCAAGCACGCGCGCACCGCCGACGTGGTCGTGGCCGGCTATCGCCTCCACAAGACCTCCAGGCCCGAGCGCCCGCTGCTGGGGTCGATGCTGCTCGGGCTCTACGCCGACGACGGCCAGCTGCAGCACGTCGGAGTCGCCGCGTCGTTCACCGAGACCCGCAGGGCGGAGCTGATCACCGAGCTCGAGCCGCTGATCGTCGACACGTCGGAGCACCCGTGGGGCAAGTGGCAGGACGCCGATGCCCAGGCCGGCTCGCGGCTGCCCGGAGGGCAGAGCCGTTGGTCGGGCACCAAGGACCTGTCGTTCGTGACGCTGTCGCCGACGCGGGTCGCCGAGGTCGGCTACGAGCACATGGAAGGCATCGGCGACGGAGCGCGCTTCCGCCACACGGCGCAGTTCAAGCGCTGGCGTCCCGATCGCGAGCCGGGCTCCTGCACGTACGAGCAGCTCGAGGAGGTCGCCAAGTACGACCTCAGCAAAATCCTGACCTGAACCCCCGCGATCTGGCGCCCCGACCACCACCGGATGCGGTCGTGCTGGTGGTCGGGCCGCCAGATCTCGGTGGGTCAGCCGCTGAGGCGTCGGAGCCGTTCGATGAGCTGCTCGTCGGGCACCGCGTTGGTGTTCTCGGTCAGCTCGTCCTTGAGCGCCTTGGGCAGCTCGCCGGCGGTCTTGACCTCGGTGTGCAGCCGCTCCATCGTGGCGTCGAGCTCGCCGGCGGTCTCGGCCGCCTCCTTGAGCCCGTCGAGGAGGGACTGGGGGACGTCCTCGCGGTACTTGTAGTGGATCTTGTGCTCGAGGCTCGCCCAGAAGTCCATCGCGATCGTCCGGAGCTGCACCTCGACGAGCACCGGGATCTCGCCGTCGCTCAGGAAGACCGGCACCTCCACGAGGGCGTGCAGGCTGCGATAGCCGTTGGGCTTCGGCGTCTTGATGTAGTCACGCACCTCGACGACGCTGACGTCCGACTGCCCCGTGAGCAGGTCGAAGATCGTGTAGACGTCCGACACGAAGCTGCACGTCACACGTACGCCGGCGATGTCGGTGATGCGCTCGGCGATCGACTCGAACGTCGGCTCGCACTGCTTGCGGCCCATCTTCTCGACGATCGACTCCGGGTTCTTGAGCCGCGACGACACGTGCTCGATGGGGTTGGTGTCGTGCAGGTGGGCGAACTCGTCGCGCAGGATCGACAGCTTGGTGACGATCTCCTCCATGCCGAACTTGTAGCGCATCATGAAGCGGGTGAAGTCCTGGCGGAGCTGCTGCGCGTCCTGCGACGCGAAGTCGCCGTCGGCCCTGTCGATGAGTCGCCCCAGGTCCATCCGGGCAGGCGTCGGGTCCACCAGCCCACTGTAGGCAGATGACGCCGGATGCGCCTGTGAGGACCCCGTGAGTCGCGTCGTCAGTCCTCGACGACCTTCTTGGCCTTGCTGGGCTGGACGCGCTTGGGCTCGCCGGGCATCTTGGGATACTCGGGCGGATACGGCATCTCGACCGGGTTCGCCTCCCAGAGGTCGAGCAGCGGCTGCAGCGAGTGGTGCACGTCGTCGATCTCGGCCCATGCGTCGCCGCGAGACGCCAGGCGCTCCGGCACCGTGTGCAGCGTGAAGACCCGGGGGTCGTCGAGCGCTTCCAGCTCGTCCCACGTCACGGGAGTCGAGACCGTCGCACCCGGAGCGGGTCGCAAGCTGTAGGCCGAGGCGATCGTCCGGTCTCGGCAGTTCTGGTTGAAGTCGACGAACACGTTGTTCTCGCGCTCCTCCTTCCACCACGCGGTCGTGACGCCGTGCGTACGCTTCTCGAGCTCGCGGGCGATCGCGATCGCGCCGTGGCGTACGTCGGTGAACGTCCATGTGGGCTCGAGCCGTACGTAGACGTGGATGCCGCGTTTGCCGCTGGTCTTGGCGAAGGCCCGGATGCCGAGCTCGTCGAACAGCTCACGCGCCACACCCGCGATGCGTACGGCATCGCCGAACGTCGCCGAGCCGAACGGGTCGAGGTCGATGCGCAGCTCGTCGGGACGGTCGTTGTCGTCACGTCGAGTCGGCCAGGGGTGGAACGTGATGGCGCCCATGTGCGCCGCCCACGCCGCCGTGGCGATCTCCGTCATGCAGATCTCGTCGGCGACCCGGCCCGAGGGGAACAGGATGCGCGTGCTCTCGACGTACGGAGGAGCGCCGCGCATCATGCGCTTCTGGTAGAACGCGTCGCCGTGACTGTCGGCCCGTGTCGACATGACCATGCCTTCGCGTACGCCCTTGGGCCAGCGTTCGAGCGCGACCGGGCGGTCGCGGAGGGCGCGCATGAGGCCGTCCTCGACCGCGACGTAGTACTCCGCGACCATCAGCTTGGTCACCTCGGGGGAGAAGTCGGTCGCCTCGTAGATCACCCTCGTCGGACTCGAGACGCGGACCGTTCGCCCGCCGGCCTCGATCTCGACCGCATCGCTCGCCATGGAGCCACTCTATGGGCGAGGGCGCTCGACGAGTGCTCTCCACAGAGCGCGTCGCTGCTCGTCGATCTCCACCGCCTCGAGCGGCGGATTTTCACATGTCCGGCGTTCCGGCAAGGATGGATCTCATGGGGAAGAGCAGTCGCCAACGTCGTGAGGCCCGCCGACAAGCTCACGGGAGCAGGCCGCGTCACGCTGCGCCCGACGCGGCGTCAGTCACCCTGGCCGAGCTGAACGACCTGATCTCGATGGCCGCTCGCTACGCCGTGGCCGCCCCGAGAGCCGCTGGGCCCCGCATCCAGCTGCTCAACGAGCTGACGGCCGCTGCCGAGAGCCCCCAGCTCAATCCCGCGAGCCTGGTCGCCGGCGAGGTGCTCTCGCGCATCAGCCGCGCCTGGGAGTACGGCTGGCAACCACAGGAGCTCGTGCACGCGCTCCGCCGGCACACCTCGGCAGCGGCCGCGGCATGGTTCTCCCGCGCGGTCCTCGTCGACGCTCGGCGATCCGACGCGATGCAGCAGGCTCCCGAGCGATGGCGCACCCAGCTCAGCCTGCTGGCCGGGCGCCATGGCGGCTCCGCGACCCTGCTGAGTCCTGATGGTGACGCCTCGGAGGCCGAGTGGGTGACGGCGCTGGTCGCGCTCGACTTCATCCGCGACCTGCCGCGCTCCCAGATGCTGGTCCCGCCGCCCTCCCAGTGGGGCCGCGTTCGGCGCCAGGCGTCGATCCACACGAGCGAAGGACACGCCAAGACCATCGTCCGGGTGCGAGCACTGCTGGCCAAGGCGGAGTCGACCGAGTTCGCCCCCGAGGCGGAAGCCCTGACCGCCAAGGCGCAGGACATCATGACCCGGCACGCGATCGACGAGGCGTTGCTGCATGACGACGCGGGGGATCCCGTCGACGTGCAGGGCATCCGGGTGCTGATCGATCACCCTTACGCGCTGGAGAAGGCTCGCCTGCTCGACGTCGTTGCGAGGGCCAACCGGACCCGCGCGGTGTGGAACGACTTCGCGTCGTCGATGACGCTGCTTGGCGTTCCGACCGACCTCGAGCAGGTCGAGATGCTGTTCACCTCGGCGCTGGTGCAGGCCACGAGAGCGATGACCCAGGCCGGCCAGGAAGCCCGGCCGAGCGCCGGCGAGCGGTCATCTGCGTTTCGCAAGGCCTTCCTCAGCGCGTACGCGACGCGCATCGGCGAGCGTCTCACTGCGTCGACCGCCGAAGCAGCCTCCGCCTATGGCACCGACCTCGTGCCGGTCTTCCAGCGCCAGGCGGAGGCGATCGACGAGGAGTTCGACCGGCTGTTCCCGCACGTCACGAGCGGGTCCCGGCGCGCGACGTTCGACGCTCGCGGCTGGGACGCCGGCATGCGCGCGGCCGACGCCGCCGTGCTCCCCGCGGGATCGATCGAGGGCACACCCTGATCGTCAGTTGACTGCGATCTCCCGGGCGCCGGTCATCTGGCGCAGCTCGTCGTACGTCGTGGAGAACACCGCGGCGGGGTGCCCGGCCGCCGCCCAGATCTCGTCGTACGACCGCAGAGCCGGGTCCAGGAACGTGCGGATCGGCGTGGGGTGCGCGATGGGGGAGACGCCGCCGATGACCTGTCCGGTGTGCTCGCGTACGAACTCCGGCTTGGCCCGCTCCAGTGCCGCCACCTCGATCGAGGCGGCGACCTTGTCGGTGTCGACGCGGTGGGCGCCGGACGTGAGCACCAGCACCGGTTCGGTCTCCCCGGCGAGCGTCGTCGCGGCGAACAGCAGGCTGTTGGCGATCGCGCCGACCTCGCAGCCGAGCGCCTCGGCCGCGAGCGCGGCGGTGTGCACCGAGTCGGGCAGCACGACGATCCGGCCCGTGCCGCCGCGGATGTCGAGCTCAGCCCGGAAGCGAGTGATGGAGGCATGTTCGGTCACGATGCGAAACGTATCCTGACCCCGCTCGCGCCCGCGACACCCGGAACGATAGTTTTTGCGACATGTTCTCTGCACTCGGCCGTTTCGTAACCCGTCGTCCTTGGATCGTGCTCGGCACCTGGGTCGCTCTTGCCGTGGTCGTCATCACGACGGCGCCCGGGCTGACCGCCACGACGGACGAGGCCGAGTTCCTGCCCAAGCACTACGAGTCGATCAAGGCCGCCAACCTGCAGGAGAAGGCGTTCCCGAGCCAGGGCCAGGCCGGCGCGATCCTCGTGTTCGACCGCAAGGACGGTGGCAAGCTGACCGCGGAGGACAGCACCAAGATCGAGTCCGTGGTCGACGAGCTCAACGGCAAACTCGACAAGGCCTTCGTGCCGGGCACGGTCCAGCCGCCCTCTGAGAACAAGCTCGTCCAGATCGCCGTGGTGGGGCTGGCCGACAACGCGACCGGCTACGACACGCAGTCGATGGACGCCGCCAAGGACCTGCGCAAGGACGCCAAGCCCCTCGTCAAGGACACCGGACTGCAGCTCCGCATGACCGGAGCCGCCCCGCAGAGCGTCGACTCCGAGGACTCGTCAGCCAAGACCATGGAGATCGTCGGCCTGGCCACGATCGTGCTGATCGTGGTGCTGTTGGCGCTGATCTTCCACAGCGTGATCATCTGCCTGCTGCCGATCGTCGTGGTGACGCTCGTGTCGTTCATCGCCACAGGTCTGATCGCCTGGGCCAACGACATCTTCGACCTCAAGGCCGACAGCTCGATCCAGGTCATCCTGATCGTGGTGCTCTACGGCATCGGCACCGACTACATCCTGTTCCTGCTCTTCCGCTATCGGGAGCGACTGCGCACCGGTGAGGACACCAAGGTCGCGATCGGCGCGGCGCTCGAGCGTGCGGGCGAGGCGATCGCGTCCGCCGGCGGGGCCGTCATCGTGTCGTTCATGGCGCTCGTGCTGTCGAGCCTCAGCATCTTCCGGTCGATCGGTCCGGCCCTGGCGATCGCGGTCGCGATCACCCTCCTCGCTGCGCTCACGCTGGTGCCGGCCCTCCTGACGCTGCTGGGCCGCGCACTGTTCTGGCCGTCCAAGAAGTGGCGCGACGAGCCGGCGGGCACCCGTTTCGCCTCGATCGGCACGTCGCTCGGCAAGCATCCGGTACGTTTCGCGGGCGCCGCGGGCCTCCTGCTCGCCGTCCTGGCCTCGTTCACGATCGGCTTCAACCCGTCGTTCGACTTCAACTCGAGCCTGCCCAAGGACGTCGAGTCCACCAAGGCGATCAAGACGCTCGAGAAGGGGCTGCCCGCCGGCGTCACCGATCCGACGACCGTCCTGCTGACCTCGGACGACAAGCTCGACCAGACCACGGTCGACACCTTCGCCGCCGACCTCGGCCGCACCAAGGGAATCGCCCAGGTCTCGCCGGGAACGCTGTCCGAGGACGGCCGCACTGCGGTCTACAACGCGCTGCTCGACCACGACCCGACCTCGGACGCGGCGATCGCCGACGTCAAGGGTCCGATCCGCGACGCGGCGCACGAAGCCGCGCCGGAGGGCACCGAGGCGTTCGTGGGCGGCACGACCTCGGTCTTCGTCGACATGCAGAAGGCCATGAACCGCGACTACTCGATCGTGTTCCCGGTGGCGGCGGTCGTCATCATGATCATCCTGGCGCTGCTGCTGCGCAGCCTCGTTGCTCCGTGGTACCTCATGATCTCCGTCGGCCTCGGCTTCGGCGCGACACTCGGTGCCACGGTCATCGTGTTCCAGCACATCCAAGGCCTCGACGGGCTGATCTTCATGCTGCCGATCTACATCTACCTGTTCGTCGTGGCCCTCGGCACCGACTACAACATCTTGATGATCGCTCGATTGCGCGAGGAGGCTCGCGAAGGGCGAAGTCCCCGCGACGCGGCAGCGCAGGCCGTACGCCATGCCGGTCCGACCATCGCGGCGGCCGGCGTCATCCTCGCCGGCACGTTCGCGGCGCTGATGCTCGGCGGCAACTCGCTGATCACGTCGATGGGATTCGCGTTGTCGTTCGGCATCTTCGTGGCGGCGTTCGTCATGGCGATGTTCCTGACGCCGGCGATCACGGCCCTCATCGGCCACGCGGCGTGGTGGCCCGGTCACGGCGACGAGACGGCTGAGGAGAAGGCGGTTCGCGTCGACGTACGGGGTTAGGTTCACCTTCGTTGAACCGGCTTGGTGAATAAAGGCACACTTGTCTTGTGAAATACACCGGTACGGATGACGCGTCGGTGGTCGACGACGCTCCGACCCGGGAGCGTGTCGCCACGACGATCCTCCAGAACGGCCCGTCGACCGCAGCGGACCTCGCGGTCCAGCTGCGCCTGACGCCGGCCGCCGTACGCCGACACCTCGACCAGCTCCTCGCCGAGGGGGTCCTCGAGGCGCGCGACCAGCGGGTCACCGGTCAGCGCGGCCGCGGCCGTCCCGCCAAGGTCTTCGTCATCACCGACGCGGGCCGCGATCACTTCGGCCACGCGTACGACGTGCTGGCCGCAGGGGCGCTGCGCTACCTCGCCGAGACCGGGGGAGACGACGCCGTCATGGAGTTCGCCCGCCACCGGCTCACCGACATCGAGGCGCGCTACCGCCCGTTGCTGGCCATGGCCGACCCCGACCAGCGCCCGCAGGTGCTGGCCGAGGCCCTGAGCGCCGACGGCTACGCCGCGTCGGTCGGCTCGACCCCCGCCGGCACCCAGATGTGCCAGCACCACTGCCCGGTCGCCCACGTGGCCGAGGAGTTCCCCCAGATGTGCGAGGCCGAGACCGAGATGTTCGCGCGTCTCCTCGGCACCCACGTGCAGCGGCTCGCCACGATCGCCCACGGCGACGGTGTCTGCACGACCCACCTGCCCAAGAACAACCCAGCAGAGAGGCTGCCCTCATGACGACCACGTCAGAGACCAATGCCATCGAAGAGGCCAACCCGGGCCTGAAAGACGTCGGCCGCTACGAGTTCGGCTGGTCGGACAAGACCGACGCCGGCGCCACGGTGCAGCGCGGCCTGAGCGAGGACGTCGTCCGCAACATCTCTGCGCTCAAGTCCGAGCCGCAGTGGATGCTCGACCTGCGCCTCAAGGGCCTCAAGCTGTTCGGCCGCAAGCCGATGCCGACCTGGGGCGCCGACCTCGGGGGCATCGACTTCGACAACATCAAGTACTTCGTGCGGTCCACCGAGAAGCAGGCCGCCACGTGGGACGACCTGCCCGAGGACATCAAGAACACGTACGACCGCCTGGGCATCCCCGAGGCCGAGAAGCAGCGCCTCGTGTCCGGCGTCGCCGCGCAGTACGAGTCCGAGGTCGTCTACCACTCGATCCGTGAGGACCTCGAGGCCCAGGGCGTCCTGTTCCTCGACACCGACACGGCGCTCAAGGAGCACCCGGAGATCTTCCAGGAGTACTTCGCCACGGTCATCCCGGTCGGCGACAACAAGTTCTCCGCGCTCAACTCGGCGGTGTGGTCCGGTGGCTCGTTCATCTACGTGCCCAAGGGCGTCCACGTCGACATCCCGCTGCAGGCCTACTTCCGCATCAACACCGAGAACATGGGCCAGTTCGAGCGCACGCTGATCATCGCCGACGAGGACTCGTACGTGCACTACGTCGAGGGCTGTACGGCACCGATCTACTCCAGCGACTCGCTGCACTCCGCGGTCGTCGAGATCATCGTCAAGAAGGGCGCCCGCGTCCGCTACACGACGATCCAGAACTGGTCCAACAACGTCTACAACCTCGTGACCAAGCGCGCCGTCTGCGAAGAGGGCGCCACGATGGAGTGGGTCGACGGCAACATCGGCTCCAAGGTCACGATGAAGTACCCCGCCGTCTACCTCATGGGTGAGCACGCGCGTGGCGAGACGCTGTCGATCGCCTTCGCCGGAGAGGGTCAGCACCAGGATGCCGGCGCCAAGATGGTGCACGCCGCGCCCAACACGTCGAGCTCGATCCTGAGCAAGTCGGTCGCGCGTGGCGGCGGACGTACGTCCTACCGTGGCCTGCTGCAGGTGCTCGAGGGTGCCGAGGGCTCGGCCAGCACGGTCAAGTGCGATGCGCTCCTGGTCGACCAGATCAGCCGCTCCGACACCTACCCCTACGTCGACGTCCGTGAGGACGACGTGACGCTCGGGCACGAGGCCACGGTCTCCAAGCTCAGCGACGACCAGCTCTTCTACTTCATGTCACGCGGCATGGAGGAGGACGAGGCCATGGCGATGATCGTCCGCGGCTTCGTGGAGCCCATCGCGCGCGAGCTGCCGATGGAGTACGCCCTCGAGCTCAACCGCCTGATCGAGCTCCAGATGGAGGGTGCTGTCGGATGACGCAGACCGTTGCCGAAGCACTGGAGCTCGCTCCAGTCGAAAGTCATCTGCACCCCGAGGGGTCCTTCAACGTCGAGGACCACCCGGTCCCGTCGGGCCTCGAGGAGATCTGGCGATTCACCCCGCTCAAGCGCCTCCGTGGCCTGCACCAGGACACCCCGCTCGACGGCTCCGCGTTCAAGGTCGAGGTCGACGCCGCTGAAGGCGTCACCGCGGTCTCCGTGCCCGTCGGCGACTCCGCTCGCGGCGCCTCGGGCTACGTGCCCGTCGACCGCGTGTCGGCCCGTGCCTGGGAGGCCGCGCAGTCGGTCTTCGAGGTGACGATCCCGGCCAACACGGTCGTCGAGGAGCCCACCACGATCCGCCTGCACGGCGAGAGCCTCGACAAGGCGGCTGCGGGACACCTGCTCGTACGCGCCGGCCAGTTCTCCAAGGCCGTCGTGGTCGTCGACTACGACGGTTCGGCGACGTGGGCCGAGAACATCGAGGTCGTGCTCGAGGACGGCGCCCAGCTGACGTTCGTCACGATCCAGGACTGGAACGACGACAGCGTCCACGTGGTCACCCAGCACGCCCGGGTCGGCCGCGACGCCGAGCTCCGCCACATCGCGGTCTCTCTCGGCGGCGACGTCGTACGCGCCAGCACCTCGGCGGACTACCTCGGCACCGGCGGCAGCGTCGAGATGCTCGGCGTCTACTTCGCCGACGCCGGCCAGCACATCGAGCACCGCCTGTTCGTCGACCACACGGCGCCGCGCACCAAGAGCAACGTCGAGTACAAGGGCGCGCTCCAGGGCAAGGACGCCCACACGGTCTGGATCGGCAACGTCCTGATCCGCAAGGAGGCCCAGGGCATCCTGACGTACGAGAGCAACGACAACCTCGTGCTGACCGACGGTGCGACTGCCGACTCGGTGCCCAACCTCGAGATCGAGACCGGCGACATCGAGGGCGCGGGTCACGCGTCCACGACGGGCCGCTTCGACGACGAGCACCTGTTCTACCTGCAGAGCCGCGGCATCGCCGAGGAAGAGGCCCGCCGACTCGTCGTGCACGGCTTCTTCAACGACATCATCCGTCGCATCGGCGTGCCGTCCCTGCAGGAGCGCCTGGTCGCCTCCATCGAGGAGGAGCTGGCCGAGCACGTAGGACGCATCTCATGACCTTCGTGGCAGCCGCCGCACTGGCGGACGTACCCCAAGGGGGAGTGCTCGCCGTCGAGGTCGACGGCGAGGAGATCGCCCTGCTGCGCGACGGCGACGACGTCTACGCGATGCGCGACGAGTGCTCGCACGCGTCGATCCCACTGTCGGAGGGCGAGGTCGAGGGCTGCGAGATCGAGTGCTGGCTGCACGGCTCGCGCTTCGACGCCCGCACCGGCAAGCCGGTCAACCTCCCCGCCACCGAAGCCGTACCCACCTACCCCACCCAGATCGAGGGCGACACCGTCATGGTCGACCTCTCACCCAGGAGCTGAAGCACATGTCCACCCTTGAGATCAAGGACCTCCACGTCTCGGTCAAGACCGAGGAAGGCGACAAGGAGATCCTCAAAGGCGTCGACCTCACGGTCAACTCCGGCGAGGTCCACGCCATCATGGGCCCCAACGGCTCCGGCAAGTCGACGCTGGCCTACTCGATCGCCGGCCACCCCAAGTACGACGTCACGAGCGGCTCGGTGACGCTCGACGGCGTCGACATCCTCTCGATGACCGTCGACCAGCGCGCCCGCGCCGGCCTGTTCCTCGCGATGCAGTACCCCGTCGAGGTCCCAGGCGTCTCGGTCGCCAACTTCCTCCGCACCGCCAAGACCGCGATCGACGGCGAGGCACCCAAGCTCCGCACGTGGGTCAAGGACGTCAACGAGGCGCTCGAGCGGGTCACGCTCGACAAGGAGTTCGCGCAGCGCAGCGTGAACGAGGGCTTCTCCGGTGGCGAGAAGAAGCGCCACGAGATCGCGCAGCTCGAGCTGCTCAACCCGAAGTTCGCCGTGCTCGACGAGACCGACTCGGGCCTCGACATCGACGCCCTGCGGGTCGTCTCCGACGGCGTCAACCGCTACAGCACCCAGGGTGACCGTGGCGTCCTGCTGATCACGCACTACACGCGCATCCTGCAGTACATCAAGCCCGACCACGTCCACGTGTTCGTCGCGGGACGTCTCGCCGAGAGCGGCGGCCGCGAGCTCGCCGACCAGCTCGAGGCCGAGGGCTACGACAAGTACGTGAAGGCCGCGGCACAGGCATGACCGTCGTCGAGGGCACCCAGACGTTCGACGTCGCCAGGATCAGGGAGGACTTCCCGATCCTGGGGCGTCGCCTGGCCGGCGACTTCCCGCTGGTCTACCTCGACAGTGCCAACACCTCGCAGAAGCCGGTCCAGGTCATCGATGCGATCGACGACCACTACCGGCAGCACAATGCCAACGTCGCCCGGGCGATGCACCAGCTGGGTGCCGAGGCGAGCGCGGCGTTCGAGCTCGGTCGCGACAAGGTCGCGGCGTTCATCGGCGCTCCGCGCCGTGACGAGGTCGTGTTCGCCAAGAACGCTTCCGAGGCGCTCAACCTCGTGGCCCGCGTGCTGGGCGACTCCGGCCGCATCGGCCAGGACCACGAGATCGTGATCACCGAGATGGAGCACCACTCCAACATCGTGCCGTGGCAGCAGCTGAGCCAGCGCACGGGCGCCAGCTTGCGGTGGTTCGGGGTGACCGACGAGGGTCGGCTCGATCTGGACGGCATCGACGAGCTCATCACCGAGCAGACCGCCGTCGTCTCGGTCACCTGGGTGTCCAACATGCTCGGCACGATCAACCCGCTCGAGACGATCATCGCCAAGGCGCACTCGGTCGGCGCGCTCGTCGTGGTCGACGCGTCACAGGCCGTCCCGCAGCTTCCGGTCGACGTCGCCGCGCTCGGTGCCGACTTCGTCGCGTTCACGGGTCACAAGATGGTCGGCCCGACCGGCATCGGCGTGCTCTGGGGCCGCTACGACCTGCTCGCCGAGCTGCCGCCGTTCCTCGGCGGTGGGGAGATGATCGAGACGGTCACGATGGCGCAGTCGACGTACGCTCCGCCGCCGGCACGATTCGAGGCCGGGACGCCGCCGATCGCGCAGTCCGTCGGACTCGGTGCGGCGGTCGACTACCTCTCGGCGATCGGCATGGACAACATTGCGGCGCACGAGCAGGCCATCACGGCGTACGCGCTGGGTGCCCTGCAGGAGATCGACGGTCTGCGGATCGTCGGTCCCAAGGAAGCCGTCGACCGCGGGGGAGCGATCAGCTTCACGCTCGGCGACATCCACCCGCATGACGTGTCGCAGCTGCTCGACTCGCGCGGCGTCGCCGTACGCGCCGGGCACCACTGCGCCAAGCCGGCTCACCAGCGCTTCGGGGTGCAGTCGACGACGCGCGCATCGTTCTACCTCTACACGACCACTGCGGAAATTGATCTGCTCGTCGAGGCGTTGCACTACACGAAGAAGTACTTCGGAGGCTGAGCCATGACTGACGCGATGAACGTGGATTCGCTCTACCAGGAGATCATCCTGGACCACTACAAGCGACCCCACGGCGCGGGACTGCGCGAGCCCTTCGAGGCCGAGGTCCACCACGTCAACCCGACGTGCGGCGACGAGATCACGCTGCGGGTCCACCTCGACGGCAACACCGTCTCCGACGTCTCCTACGCCGCCCAGGGCTGCTCGATCAGCCAGGCGTCCACGTCGGTGCTCAACGACCTGATCGTCGGCAAGAACGTCGAGGAAGGCATGGCCATCCTCGACGAGTTCAACACCCTCATGCACGGCAAGGGCAAGATCGAGCCCGACGAGGACGTCCTCGAGGACGGCATCGCGTTCGCCGGCGTCGCCCAGTTCCCCGGCCGCATCAAGTGCGCGCTGCTGGGCTGGATGGCCTGGAAGGACGCCGTCTCGCAGGCGCTCGTCACCACTTCGTCAACCACGGGAGACCCGAAATGACCACCGATCACAGCGATCTGCCCGAGGTCGAGCTGGCCCCTCAGGGCGGCACGACCAAGGAAGACGTCCTCGAGGCCATGAAGGACGTCGTCGACCCCGAGCTCGGCATCAACGTCGTCGACCTCGGCCTCGTCTATGGTGCGGACGTCGACGAGCACAGCAACACGGTGCTCTCCATGACGCTCACCTCCGCGGCGTGCCCGCTGACCGACGTCATCGAGGACCAGACCCGTGCCGCCCTCGACGGCATCGTCAACGACTTCCGGATCGAATGGGTCTGGATGCCGCCGTGGGGCCCGGACAAGATCACCGACGACGGCCGCGAGATGCTGCGTGCCCTCGGCTTCAACATTGGCTGAGGTCAATTCGCGCTCAGAGCGAATTGCGCCTCAGTCAGGTTTGGGGGTCCCCCCACGAGCTCTGCGAGTAGGGGGCGCGATCGCGGCGAAGCCGCCAGCTGACGAAACCTCGTGAGTTCACTGCTCAACGCAGGAACGCCCCTTGAGCCTGTCGAAACGTCCCTCGACAGGCTGAAGGACCAGTGGGACGTAACGCACACGCATACAGTCCCGAGCAGCCTCACCGGCCCCGTAGACTGTTTCGGTGACCTTTCATCAGCGGGAATGAGTGCGGCGCACTGACGCCGCCTTTTCGCACACCCTGATCTGAAAGTCATCCCATGCTCACCGTCTCCAATGTGGAGCTGCGCTTCGGCGCGCGCGTCCTGATGTCCGACGTCTCCTTCCGCGTCGACAAGGGCGACAAGATCGGCCTCGTCGGCCGCAACGGCGCCGGCAAGACCACCCTGACCCGCATGCTGTCGGGCGACGGTCAGCCCGCCGAGGGATCCATCACGTCGACCGGCAAGATCGGCTACCTCCCTCAGGACCCCAAGTCCGGCGATTTGGCGACCACAGCGCGCGACCGCATCCTCGGCGCGCGCGGGCTCGACGAGGCGCTGACAGCCATGCGCAAGGCCGAGATCGACATGGGCTCGCCCGACCCGGCGACCGCCGAGAAGGCCATGAAGGCCTACACGCGTGCCGACACGGTGTTCGGCGCCGGTGGCGGGTACGCAGCCGAGTCCGAGGCCGCGACGATCGCCCATGCCCTGGGTCTGCCGGACCGGGTGCTGGAGCAGCCCCTGTCGACCCTGTCCGGTGGTCAGCGCCGCCGTATCGAGCTCGCCCGCATCCTGTTCTCCGACGCCGAGACGCTCCTGCTCGACGAGCCGACCAACCACCTCGACGCCGACTCGGTCGTCTGGCTGCGCGGGTTTCTCAAGAACTTCAGCGGCGGACTCGTCATCATCAGCCACGACGTCGAGCTGATCGAGGAGACCGTCAACAAGGTGCTCTACCTCGACGCCAACCGCGCGACGATCGACATCTACAACATGGGCTGGAAGTCGTACGTCAAGCAGCGGGAGGCCGACGAGCACCGTCGCAAGCGCGAGCGTGCCATCGCGGTCAAGAAGGCCGACCAGCTGACCAGCCAGGCCAACAAGTTCCGGGCCAAGGCGTCCAAGGCCGCGACGGCCCAGCAGATGCTGCGCCGCGCCGAGCAGCTCGTCGCCGGGCTCGAGGGCGAGCGGGTGCAGGACAAGGTCGCCAACATCAAGTTCCCCAAGCCCGCACCGTGCGGCAAGACGCCGCTGATGGCCGAAGGGCTGTCCAAGTCGTACGGGTCGCTGGAGATCTTCACCGACGTCGACCTGGCGATCGACAAGGGCAGCCGCGTCGTCGTGCTGGGCCTCAACGGCGCCGGCAAGACCACGTTGCTTCGCATGCTGGCCGGCACGCTGACCCCGGACACCGGTGAGATCATCCCGGGTCACGGCCTCAAGATCGGCTACTTCGCGCAGGAGCACGAGACGCTCGACACCTCGCGGACGGTGCTGGAGAACATGCAGGCCCAAGCCCCACAGCTGACGGACACCGAGGCGCGCAGCGTGCTCGGCTCGTTCCTGTTCAGCGGTGACGACACCTCCAAGCCCGCGGGCGTGCTGTCAGGCGGCGAGAAGACCCGTCTGGCGCTCGCGAGCCTCATCGTCTCCAGTGCCAACGTGCTGCTGCTCGACGAGCCGACCAACAACCTCGACCCGGCGTCCCGCGAAGAGGTCCTACGGGCCATTCGTACGTACGAGGGTGCGATCGTGCTCGTCTCGCACGACGAGGGCGCCGTCCTGGCCCTCGAGCCCGACCGGGTCCTGCTGCTGCCTGACGGCGACGAGGACCACTGGTCCGAGGACTACGCCGACCTCGTCACCCTCGCCTGACGTCAGGTCGACGCGCGCCGGAACAGCTGCAGCGAGCCCACTGGGCTGAAGCCCGTTGACAGCAGGGCACGCAGGCTTGCGGCGTTGCCCGGTGCGGCAGCGGCGATGACGAGCTGACCCTCCGGGACGAGCGTGAGCGCAGCCTCGACGAGGGCGCTGCCGCTGCCACCACGATGCTCAGGTTCGAGCTCGAAGCTGACCTCCGGCAGTCCTGCGACCCCGCGGGACAGCACGGCGACGGCCGTGCGCCGCGGGTCGTCGAAGCCGAAGACCTGCACGTCGTCGCGGTTGGTGGCCGCGAAGCGCACCCGGGGATGTGTGGCGAGATCGGGTCGCGGCACGAGTCTCGGTCTCACGGCCGCCATCGATCCACGACCTCGGCCGACGAGCAGCGCGTCCAGGCTGTCGATCCACCCGTCGGGTCCGGCCAGTTCAGCGACCAGGCGTGCGTCGTGTGCGCCGCCGAATCCGTCCGCGCCCAGACCGGCCAGTGACGCGTCGGTCGTCGCCGCATCGACCGCGAAGACCGCGTGGCCGGTGAAGGCGACCACGGCCTCGAGCCCGGCCTTCCACGGGTCCACGCGATGCCACCCACCGTCGACAGGGAGAAATCGACCGTTGGCGGTGTCCTCGATGACGACAGCCAGCGGATGGCTCACCGCGGGGGACTGCTGTCCGCGAATCCGTCGATGCGGGTGGGGTTGCGGCGCTCCTTGGCCTCGGACCTGGCGAACCAGAAGTAGCCGACCACGGCGAGCAGTGCGAAGAACCACCACTGCAACGCGTAGAAGAAGTGTGGACCCTGACCGCGCTCGGGCTCTGGCTCGGCGGCAAGCTTCTTGGTCGCCTGAGGGTCTTCGGATCGCAGGTTGAGATAGCCACTCAACAGCGTGTACGGCACGGACTTCGCGAAGCCGACACTCGAGATCGCCCTGATCTGCCCATCCACCGGACGTATCGCATCGTTGCCGGCACCGTTGTCGGGGCGCAGCCACCCCGTGATCGTCACCTCGCCTGCCGGGGGATCGGGCACGACGGGCCGAGCGACCGTGTTCTCCGACTCCTGCCAGCCGCGATCGACGAGAACCGCCTCGCCCGACGACAGCACGAACGGCGTGACGACATCGACGCCGGGCGCCCCGTCACGAGTCGAGAACTTGACCGTCACCTGGTGCTCGACGTCGTACGTCCCGGTCGCCCGTACGCGTGTGAACTCGCTCTGGTCATCGACTTCGCCACCCGGCTTGAGCACCTGCGTCAGGTCGACCGGCTCGGCCTTCAGGTGGGCCGTGATGATCTTGTTCTGGTCGAGGCGGTGCTCGAGCCGATGGATCTGCCAGAACCCCAGACGGGTGCAGACGGCGGCGAGCACGATGACGAAGACCGCGAATCCGATCCACCGCACGCTCAGCAGGAAGCGGTACACGTGTCGACGGTAGTTGTGCCGGCCAACGTCTCGTCCCGCGGGTGGCGTCAGGCCACCTAGACTGGGTTCATGCAGCTCATCGACACACATGGCCGGGTCGCCACCGACCTCCGCGTGTCACTGACCGATCGCTGCAACCTCAGGTGCCAGTACTGCATGCCGGCCGAAGGCCTCGACTGGATGCCGAACGAGGACACGCTGACCGACGCCGAGCTGATGCGCCTGATCGGCATCGGTGTCGAGATCCTCGGCGTCCGCGACGTTCGTTTCACCGGGGGAGAGCCGCTCCTGCGCCGCACCCTGCCCGAGCTCGTCGCGGCGACCAAGGCGCTCCCGTCCAGGCCGCGCACCGCGATGACGTCGAACGGCCTCGGCCTCAAGCACACCGCCAAGGCACTCGCCGCCGCAGGCCTCGACCGGGTCAACATCAGCCTCGACACGACCGATCCGGCGACGTTCGAGCAGATCACCCGCCGCAACCGCCTCCACGACGTCATCGACGGTCTTGCTGCGGCGAGCGATGCCGGACTCGCTCCGGTCAAGGTCAACGCCGTGCTGCTTCGCGGGATCAACGATGCCGAGGCGCCGGACCTGCTGCGCTGGTGCATGAAGCACGACTACGAGCTGCGCTTCATCGAGCAGATGCCGCTCGACGCCCAGCACGGCTGGAACCGCGAGGCCATGGTCACGGCCGACGAGACGCTCACGCTGCTCGGCGAGCACTTCCGCCTGACCGGTCTCGACGGTCGCGGGTCGGCGCCCGCGGAGAAGTTCCTCGTCGACGACGGGCCGCACACCGTGGGCATCATCGGATCGGTGACCCGGCCGTTCTGCGGCGACTGCAACCGCGTACGCCTGACCGCCGACGGCCAGATCCTCAACTGCCTGTTTGCGCGCGAGGAGTCCGATCTGCGATCCGCGCTGCGCGCCGGCGCCTCCGACGAGGAGATCGCACGCCGTTGGGCCTCCGCGATGATGACCAAGCTGCCGGGACACGGCATCGACGACCCGAGCTTCCTGCAGTCGGCGCGCCCGATGTCATCGATCGGCGGCTAGACGGGCTGCGTCTCCTTCCAGAAGCCACGGGCGGACAGGAACGACCGCAGCGACTCCTCGTGCTCGTCACAGGCGAGCCAGATCTTGCGCCGCTCGGGGGTGTGGATCTTGGGGTTGTTCCACAACAGCTGGTGGTGTGCCTCGGCGATGCAGCCCTTGGCCGAGCAGGTCAGGACGTCACTCACGGTCGAGCGGGGGAGCAGCCGGCGGTTCGATCTGGCCCTTGGTCTCCGGGCCGAAGGGTGACGGGCCGGAGCCCTTCTTGCGCACGCCGGCGTTGGCCAGGACCACGGAGGTGTAGGGCAGGAACACGGCGCCGACGAACAGGATCCAGCCGAAACGCGACCACGGCGACGGCACGGCGGTCAGCACGATGACGCCGCCGATGAAGCAGAGCGTCCGGATGCCCATCGAGATCGCATAGCGTCGCTCGCGCCGACCGCGGTCCGCGCTCTGGGACTCGGCCGCAGTGGTGATCGAGAAGACCTGCTGCTTCCTCGGTTCTGGGGGCACACCTCCACTCTACGTCGCGCAGGCGCGTCCGCCGGATGGAGTCCGAGGTCGTACGCTCGGGGCATGACTGATCGCACATACCGGGTGACCGAGATCGTCGGCACCTCTCCTGACGGCATCACCGAGGCCGTCGACAACGGCATCAAGCGGGCCGGCAAGACCCTGCGGCACCTCGACTGGTTCGAGGTCACCGACATCCGCGGCCAGGTCACCGACACCGAGGTCTCGCACTACCAGGTGACGATGAAGCTCGGCTTCCGCCTCGAGGACGATGAGTAGCTAGTCCGTCGATCCGAACGTGCGCAGAGCAGCGGCCGTCGCCGACAGGACGACCACGAGGCTGCCGTAGACGTACGTCGTGGTGGCCAGTCCGAGGTGCGGTGCGGCGATGCCCGCAGCGACCGCCGGGATGCCGAACGCCAGGTAGCTCACGACGAACACCGCGGCGAAGAGCTCGCCACGTTCGTGCGGTCCCACCGTCGGGGTGATCGACCGCATGATGCCGAGGAACGCCGTGCCAAAGCCCGCTCCGCCGATGACGGCCGCGGCGAGGAATCCCCAGAGGGATCCCGCGGCGAGGGCGATCAGCGACAGCGCCGTGCCGAGCGCCAGGGCTGTCGTGCCGAAGACCGTGATGCTTCGCGAGGCGGCGCCACGGGCGACGTAGCAGGCGAGCGCACCGACGCCGGTGAGCACTGTGACGACGAGGCCCTGCTCGACGTGGTCGGAGCCGCCCAGCTGCGTGGCCACGATGGGCGCTCCGAGCGAGAGGTAGAGCCCGCCCGTGGCCCAGCCGGCGACCAGGGCGGGAGTGCTGCGGAGGAACGCCGGCCGAGCCGCCATCGGCACGCCGACACGCGGGCGCAGCGAGTGGCGCAGGCCCTCACGCCGTGGCGAGGTCTCCGGCAGCAGCCAGATGACGGCTGCCAGCAGCACGTACACGGCTGTCAGCGTGCCGAACACGGCAACGAGGGGTTGTGATGACTGATCGAGCACGATGCCACCGAACAAGGCGCCGATGGCCAGTCCCGCGAGGGGGCTCACGCTGTTGAACGTCGCCGCTGCACCGGGCCGGTGTTCCGGCTCGAGGTCGACGACGGCCGCGCTCAGCGACGACATCAGCAGCCCGCTGGCTGCGCCCTGAGCCGTACGCGCCAGGAACAGCGCACCGACCGCGTCCGCGTGCCAGAACACGACCATGCTGGCCGCCAGCACCGCGAAACCCACCGAGATCATGGGGCGACGGCCGACGTGGTCCGACAACGAGCCGGTCACGAGCAGCGTCACCAGGAGCGCGATGGCATACACCGCGAAGATGCCGGTCAGGGTGGCTGAGGAGAAGCCGAGCTCCTGCTGGAGGACGGGATAGAACGGCGACGGGGCGCTCGCGCCGATCATCATCGCGACGAAGGCGAACAGGCCCAGGGTGAATGCACTGGTGGTGCGTCGTACGAGCTGAGGGGCGTCGAGCGTGACGGTCATGAGATCCTCGGGAGGCAGCGTGGTTCGAAAAGATTGGAACCATCACGCTACGCCGATTGTTTCGACTGTTCAAGTATTATCGAACCATGGCGACGTATGAGCTGGAACACCCGGCGATCGAGGACATCACGCTGACCGACGTGCTGTTCGCACTCAGTGACCCGGCTCGGCTCGAGATCGTGCGCGAGGTCGCTGACGGTCCACTCGACATGGCGGCGTGCGGCGCCACGAACCCCGACCTGCCCAAGTCGACCAAGTCCCACCTCATGAAGGTGCTCCGCGAGGCCGGCATCGTGCGCAACGTGCCCAACGGCCGCGGCCGCCTCGTCAGCCTGCGCAAGGACGAGCTCGACGCCCGGTTCCCCGGCTTGCTCGACTCCGTGCTCGGGGCCTAGTCGGCAGCGTCTGCTGCTTCGACCTCTTCGCGTGTGATGCCGAGGAGGTAGACGATCGCATCGAGGTACGGCACGTTGACGGAAGTCCGCGCCTGGTCGCGTACGACGGGCTTGGCGTTGAACGCGATGCCGAGGCCGGCCGCCGCGAGCATGTCGAGGTCGTTGGCGCCGTCACCGATGGCCACGGTGTTCTTGACCGAGATGCGCGCCTGCTCGGCGAAGTGCCGCAGCGCCTCGGCCTTGCCCGCACGATCGACGATGTCGCCGACGATCTTGCCGGTGAGGCGGCCATCGACCACCTCGAGCTCGTTGGCGGCGTAGTAGTCGATGTCGAGCTCGGCGGCGATCTTCTCGATGATGCGGGTGAAACCACCGCTGACCAGGGCGAACCGGTAGCCGAGACGCTTGAGCGTACGAATCATGGTGCGAGCGCCGGGAGCGTAGGTCAGGGAGTCGTAGACGTCGTCGAGAACCGACTCGTCGACACCCTCGAGCAGGGCGACCCGCGAGACGAGCGACTCCGAGAAGTCCAGGTCCCCGCGCATCGCCGACTCCGTCACGGCCGCGACCTCGGCCTCGAAGCCGGCGTGGGCGGCGATCATCTCGATGACCTCGCCCTGGATCAGCGTCGAGTCGACATCCATCACGACGAGGCGCTGGGCATGCCGCAGGATGCCGTTCTCCTGCACCGCGACGTCGACGCCCTGCTCGTACGCGACTGCCGCGAGGTCGGCCTGCAGCTGGTCGGGATCCGCTCCCGAGACCTCCATGCGGATCGCCGTCACCGGATAGCGGGCCATGCGCACGATGCGGTCGATGTTTCCGCCGTCGTCCTTGATCCGCTGGGCCAGAGCCGCCATCGCGGCGGGACGCAGGGGTGAGCCGAGGATCACGACCTGCGCACGGCCGACCCTGCGGGCCCGGTTGTCGCCGGTGCCGTACTCGACGGTGACCTCGAGCCCGAACGCTGCACCGACCTCGCGCACCGTGCTTTCGAGGCGCGCGGTGTCGTCGGGCACGGTCAGCAGCGCGCTGAGGATCAGGCGGCCACGCACGACGAGCTGCTCGACGTCGATGACCTCGATGCCGAACGGTTCCAGCTCGGCGAACAGGCGCGTCGTCACACCGCTCTGGTCGGGGCCCGTGAGGGTGACCAGGACGGTCGGATCGTTGAAGTGCAGAGTGGGCACGGGATCAGTCATCGCACCCGAGGCTATCGCTGACGTCGAGCGTGCCCGCGATAGGTTGACTCCACCGCCACCAACTACGACCAGGAGTGTGTATGCCTGCGGCTTTCGAGCTCTCGAAGGTGAGTGTCGTACGGCCCGGCAAGGTCCTGCTGGAAGACGTCACCTGGACGGTCGAGGAGGGCGAACGGTGGGTCGTCCTCGGGCCCAATGGGGCCGGCAAGACGACGCTGCTCCAGATCATCAGTGCGGCGATGCACCCGTCCAAGGGCAAGGTCCGCATCCTCGGCAGCAAGCTCGGCAAGGTCGACATCTTCGAGCTGCGCACCCGCATCGGTCACACCAGCACGGCGGTCGCCGATCTCATCCCGCCCACGGAGTCCGTCGGCAACACGATCGTGTCTGCCGCCCACGCCGTGCTCGGCCGCTGGCAGGAGCGGTACGACGAGGAGGACTACCGGCGCGCCACCCAGATGATGGGCGAGATGGGCATCACGGGGCTGGCCAACCGTACGTTCGGCACGCTCTCCGAGGGCGAGCGCAAGAGGGTCCTGATCGCCCGAGCGCTGATGACCGACCCCGAGCTCCTGCTGCTCGACGAGCCCGCGGCCGGACTCGACCTCGGTGCCCGCGAGGACCTCATGGCGAGCCTCGAGGTGCTGTCGCACGCCAAGGACGCGCCGGTGCTCGTGATGGTGTCGCACCACGTCGAGGAGATTCCGGTCGGATTCACCCACGTACTCATGCTTCGAGATGGCAGGGTGGTGGCGCAGGGGCCGATCGAGTCGACGCTCACGGGCGAGACGCTCAGCACGACCTTCGGGTCGCGCATTCAGCTCCAGCACGAAGGCGGTCGCTACAACGCCCGCCGGGCAGCATACGGACATCGCGCCGATCGCGGCGATGGCACAGGGGAGGCCCCATGAACGACTGGTTGATCGACAACGGCTGGGCCGTATGGCTCGCCATCGCGCTGTTGCTGGTCATCGTCGAGCTGCTCAGCCTCGACCTCGTGCTCCTGATGTTCGGCGTCGGCGCGTTGGTGGCGGCACTCGCCACCGCCCTCGGGGTCAACGTCTACCTCGCCATCGTGGTCTTCGCGCTGGTGGCGGTCGCGATGCTGTTCCTCGTACGCCCTCCGCTCGTCGAACGGCTGCACGCCGGTCCGACGCTCACGACGGGGCATGACGCGCTCGTCGGCCGCTCGGCGGTCGTCCTTGAGCCCGTCGGCGGCACGCACGGCCGCATCCAGCTTGCCGGTGAGGTCTGGTCCGCCCGCGCGGCCGAAGACCGCCAGACGTACGAGACCGGCACCGAAGTCCTCGTCACCCGGATTGACGGCGCCACTGCCGTCGTCACCATCAAGGAGTCCTGAATGACAGCACTGATCGTGCTCATCCTCATCGCCGTCCTGGCGATCGTCTTCGTCTCGATGACGGTCAAGATCGTGCCGCAGGCGCGCGCCGGGATCGTCGAGCGGTTCGGCAAGTACCGCACGACCCTGTCGGCCGGCCTCAACATCGTCGTGCCGTTCATCGACAAGGTCCGCTACGTCATCGACCTGCGTGAGCAGGTCGTCTCGTTCCCGCCGCAGCCGGTCATCACCGAGGACAACCTCGTGGTGTCGATCGACACCGTGATCTACTTCCAGGTCACCGACCCGATCGCCGCGACCTACGAGATCGCCAACTACATCCAGGCGATCGAGCAGCTCACGATGACGACGCTGCGCAACATCACGGGTGGCATGAGCCTGGAGCACGCGTTGACCAGCCGTGACCAGATCAACTCCGGCCTGCGCGGCGAGCTCGACAGCGCGACCGGCAAGTGGGGCATCCGCGTCAACCGCGTCGAGCTCAAGGGCATCGACCCGCCGCCGTCGATCATCGACGCGATGGAGCAGCAGATGCGCGCCGAGCGCAACAAGCGCGCCGCGATCCTCACCGCCGAGGGCGAGCGTCAGTCGGCGATCCTCACCGCCGAGGGCCAGAAGCAGTCCGCGATCCTCACCGCCGAGGGCGAACGCCAGGCGCAGATCCTCACGGCCCAGGCCGATCGCCAGGCGCAGATCCTGCGCGCCCAGGGTGAGGCCCAGGCCATCCAGACGGTCTTCCAGGCCATCCACGACGGCAACCCCGACCAGAAGCTGCTGTCCTACCAGTACCTCCAGATGTTGCCGAAGATCGCCGAGGGTGACAACGCCACGACGTGGATCATCCCGGCCGAGCTGACCAAGGCGCTGGGCACGTTGGGCGGCACGCTCGGCAAGATCCCGGTCGACGGTGGCGGCAGCAAGACGCGCGTCGACTTCGACGCGCCGATCGTCGACGACGCTCCCGACGAGCAGGCCACGGCTGACGCCGTGCAGGAGGCGCTTGACGCCGCCAAGGCTGCGGAGAGCCCCGTGGGCCCCAGCGCCGGCGCGCCGCCGGCTCAGCCCGAATCCGGCACTCCTGAGCCGCCTGCGGCTCCCGAGCCGCCCCAGGCCTGACCTCGTCCCTTGAGCTTGTCGAAAGGACCTTTCGACAAGCTCAAGGAACGGTTTGGCTCAGTGCTGGTAGGTGCCGTGGATGATCGCGCGGCCCAGCGTCTTGAACGCGAGGTTGAAGCCGACGACCGCGGGCGACACCGAGGAGTCGACGCCGAGGCTGTCCTCGCCGACGGCGTGCACGACGTAGAAGTAGCGGTGCACCTGGTCGCCGGCCGGGGGAGCGGCACCCATGTAGCCGAAGCCGCCGCCGTCGTTGCGTACGTGGAACGCGCTGCCGGGCAGCGAGTCGTCAGACCCTCCGGCGCCGGCGGCCAGCTCGGTGACGTCGGCGGGGATGTCGACGGCGACCCAGTGCCAGAAGCCGGACACGATCGGGGCGTCGGGGTCGAAGCACGTGACGACGTACGACTTGGTGCCCTCGGGCGCACCGGACCAGGACAGCTGCGGCGAGGTGTCGCCGAACTCGTTGACCTGGTCGTCCTTGAGGGGCTGGCCGTCGGTGACGTCAGAGCTCGTCACCGAGAACGACGCCGCGGAGGGCAGGAGCGGATAGGGGTCGGGTGTCACGGGACGGTCAAGGCTCATGCTCGTTAGGCTAGCCCGGTGGCCGAGATCGTACGACTGGACGACCTCGAGGATCCCCGACTCCGCGACTACGTCGACCTGCGCGACGTCCAGCTGAGGCTACGGCTCGAGGCCGACCGCGGATTGTTCCTCGCCGAGGGTGAGAAGGTCGTCCGCCGGGCCGTCGAGTCCGGACACCAGCCGCGCTCGTTCCTCATGTCACCGCGGTGGCTCGACGGCCTCGCCGACCTGCTCGACGCGAGCGACGTGCCCTGCTTCGTGCTCGACGACGCATCGATCGAGAAGCTCACCGGGTTCCACGTGCACCGCGGTGCGCTCGCGGCGTTGGAACGCCCGGAGCTGGCGTCGCCCCAGGAGGTGCTGGCCGGCGCGCGCCGCGTCATCGTCATGGAGGATCTCGCCGACCACACCAACGTCGGCGGCGCGTTCCGTGCCGCCGCGGCGCTGGGCTTCGACGCCGTGCTCCTGTCGCCGCGCTGCGCCGATCCGCTCTACCGCCGCGCGATCAAGGTGTCGATGGGCTCGGTGTTCTGGCTGCCGTACGCGCGGGTCGAGGACTGGTACACCGCGCCGGACGTGCTGCGCGAGGCCGGCTTCACGACGTACGCGATGACGCTGGCCGCCGACTCGGTGCCGATCGACACCGTTCCCCACGACGTCGAGCGCCTGGCCCTCATCGTCGGCTCCGAAGGGCACGGGCTCAGCCCGCACTGGGAGAAGTCAGCCGATCACCGGGTGACGATTCCCATGGCGGCGGGCATCGACTCCCTCAACGTCGCCTCGTCCGTGGCCGTGGCGTGCTGGGAGCTGCGCTCGCGCTGACCCCTCGGCGGTGGATTCTCCACCGAATGAGCGCGCATACGGTGGAGAATCCACCGCCGGACGGCATACGGTGGAGAATCCACCGCCGGTGCCTCGGGGGACTAGCGCTCGATGACCGGGTCGTCGACGAGCACGGTGATGGGCCAGTCCTCGGGATAGTTGTCCGCGAGCTCCTGGTGCTGCTTGTAGAGCTTCTTGCGGGAGCGCTCGGGCAGCCGGTCGCCGAACACCGTGCCGAACAAGTGGTCGGTCTCGTGCTGCAGGCAGCGCGCCAGCAGTCCGTCGCCGACGAACTCGACGGGTGCACCGGTGTGATCGACGCCCGTGACGTGTGCGCGGTCGGGCCGGGCGCATGACGTGAAAGCGCCGGGCAGAGACAGGCAGCCCTCGTCCTCGTCCTCCAGGTTGCGGTCCTTGCCCTCGGGCAGGTGCAGCACGGGGTTGCACACGACGCCGGTGATCTGGTTGTTGTCGTCGTCGGGGCAGTCGAAGACGAACACCTTGAGGTCGACGCCCACCTGGTTGGCCGCAAGGCCCACGCCCTTGGCCGCGTACATCGTGGCGACCATGTCCTTGACGAGTGTCTCGAGCTCGTCGTC
Source organism: Aeromicrobium sp. Root344 (assembly GCF_001425755.1). Taxonomy (GTDB): domain Bacteria; phylum Actinomycetota; class Actinomycetes; order Propionibacteriales; family Nocardioidaceae; genus Aeromicrobium. The sequence goes on from NZ_LMDH01000001.1 coordinate 3,349,213, forward strand.
GAACACCGTGACGTCCTCGAGCTCTCGGTGCATGACGGGTGTGCCCCAGCGGGTGATGGGGCGTACGGAACCGCCTCCGGGCAGCGGTCGGGACTGTGAAGCAGGCACGGGCTCTGGGCTCCTTCGCTCAGGACTGGACAAGGCTACCCAGCCACCGAGTCGCGGCAACTGCTGGTCCTGCGATGTGAGTTCGGATACCATGGGTATGTCAAACTGCAACTCGCAGTTACAGTTGGCGGAGCGGGTGGGCAACTCAGTCCAACCTCGCCCTTCATCATCCAGTCCGAGGAGTTCCTGTGGCCAGTCGCCGAGATCCCATGGGCATCGGTCTGGCGGTGCTCAACCGCATCGCCAGCTCGCCGACCATCGACAAGCTCAAGCTGCGCAAGACGACCGAGAAGGCCGTCTACCAGGGTGCCAAGAGCGGCTTCCGCGTCGCCGGTGCCACGACGCGTACGTTCAAGCGGGTCAAGAGCTCGGGCAAGCCCAAGCGCCTGGCGCGTACGTCCGACAGCGGCGTGTTCGACCTGGAGCCGACCGAGGACCAGCAGATGATCGTCGGCGTCATCAAGGAGTTCGCCGCCGAGGTGCTCCGTCCCGGCGCCGAGGCAGCCGAGTCCGCCAACGACACGCCCAAGGAAGTCCTCGCGCAGACGAGTGAGTTCGGGCTGACGCTGCTCAACATCCCCGAGAGCCTCGGTGGACTGTCCGAGGACCGCTCCGCCGTCACCGGCGTGCTGGTCGCCGAGGCGCTCGCCGAGGGCGACATGGGGCAGGCCGTCGCATGTCTCGCCCCGGCCGCTGTGGCGACTGCCATCTCGCTGTGGGGCTCCGACGCGCAGCAGCAGACCTATCTCCCCGCCTTCGCGGGCGACGACATCCCGACCGCCGCGCTCGCAGTCGCTGAGCCCCGTCCCCTCTTCGACCCGTTCGAGCTGCAGACCACGGGCGTCACGACCGACAGCGGCTTCCGGCTCAACGGCGTGAAGTCCGCCGTCGTACGCGGCGCCGAGGCCGAGCTGTTCGTCGTGGCGGTCGACATCGAGGGGCGCGGCCCGACGCTGGTGCTGCTCGAGTCGAGCACCGACGGTGTGACGATCGAGGCGGACCCCGGCATGGGTCTGCGTGCAGCCGGCCTGAGCCGGCTCGTCCTGACCGACGTCGACATCCCCGCGGACGCGATCCTCGGCGACGGCTCGACTGACGACTACCGCGAGTGCGTACGCCTCTCGCGCCTCGCCTGGGCCGGTCTGGCACTCGGCGCGGCCCGAGCCGTCCTCGACTACGTCTCGGACTACGTCAAGACCCGCACAGCCTTCGGTGAGCCCATCGCCCACCGCCAGGCCGTGGCGTTCATGGTCGCCGACATCGCGATCGAGCTCGAAGGCATGCGCCTCACGACGCTGCGAGCCGCTTCGCGGGCCGAGCAGGGCGCCGACTACGCCCGTGAGGTCGCGCTCGCACGACGGCTGACCGCCGAGTACGGCATGAAGATCGGCACCGACGGCGTTCAGCTGCTCGGTGGCCACGGCTTCGTCAAGGAGCACCCGGTCGAACGGTGGTACCGCGACCTGCGAGCCATCGGCCTGATGGAAGGAGCAGTCCTCGTCTGAGGACGGAATCACTCATGATCAATCTCGAGACTCCCCGCAAGTTCCGCCCGTTCATCAAGCAGGCCCATCAGGTCGCCGAGGAGTTCCTGCGCGCCAACTCGCGCAAGTACGACCTCGCCGAGCACGCCTACCCCAAGGAGCTGGATCTCCTCGCCTCGCTGGTCGACGGCATGGGCGACTCCGGCCAGGGCCAGGGAGCCGGCGCGGCCGGCGTGCGTCGTGACGAGACGGACGAGGACGACAAGGGCAGCAAGGTCAAGAACGGCACCAACATGTCGTCCGTGCTCTCGATCATCGAGATGTGCTGGGCAGACGTCGGACTCCTGCTCTCGATGCCCCGCCAGGGCCTCGGCAACTCCGCGATCGCCTCGGTGGCCAACGAGGAGCAGCTCGAGCGTTTCAAGGGCACCTGGGCAGCGATGGCGATCACCGAGCCGAGCTTCGGCTCCGACTCCGCCGCGATCACCACGACCGCGGTCAAGGACGGCGACGCCTACATCCTCAACGGCGAGAAGATCTTCGTGACGGCCGGCGACCGGGCCGACTCGGTCGTGGTCTGGGCAACGCTCGACAAGAGCCTCGGCCGCGCGGCGATCAAGTCGTTCCTCGTGCCCAAGAGCCTGCCCGGCATCAGGGTCGAGCGCCTCGAGCACAAGCTCGGCATCCGCTCGTCCGACACCGCAGTCATCGTGCTCGACAACTGCCGCGTGCCCGCCGAGAACCTCCTCGGCAACCCGGAGATCGACACGAAGCAGGGCTTCGCGGGCGCGATGGCGACGTTCGACAACACGCGCCCGCTCGTCGCCGGCATGGCTGTCGGCTGCGCTCGCGCTGCGCTGGAGGACGTACGCCGCCTGCTGGAGGACGCCGGCGTCGTCATCGACTACGACCGTCCCGTGCAGTCGCAGTCGTACGCTGCGGCGACGTTCATCGCGATGGAGGCTGATTGGGAGGCCGCCTTGCTGCTGACCCTCGAGGCTGCGTGGCTGGCGGACAACCGCAAGCCCAACTCCATGGAGGCTTCGATGGCCAAGGCCAAGGCCGGCCGGGTCGGCAACCAGATCACGCTGCGCTGCGTCGAGCTCGCCGGGACCCTCGGCTACAGCGAGACCGAGCTGGTCGAGAAGTGGGCGAGGGACTCCAAGATCCTCGACATCTTCGAGGGCACCCAGCAGATCCAGCAGCTCATCGTGGCTCGTCGCCTGCTCAACCTCACCTCGTCGGAGCTTCGCTGACGGACCCGGGTTGTTCTATAGGCTGGCGGGATGAGCAACGATCTGCCCAACGACCTGGACGTCGAGTACGAGCTGACCAGGTTCGTGCGGCGAGTCCGTGCGCGCTCGCTCCGCCAGATCCCGGAGATCCACCCGTCGCTGGACTACGGCCAGTTCCTGTTCCTCATCGCGATCTGCGACGCACCCGAGGGCATCCGGGGCTCGGAGCTGGCCGAAGGCCTGGGCGTGCACAAGTCGACCGCGAGCCGCGCGATCGCCGCGTTGGAAAAGCTCGGCCTGGTCGCACGCGTGCCTGACCCCGACGACGGTCGAGCACAGCTGCTCGTCGCCGAACCGGAGGCGCGGGCCAAGCTCGAGGCCTACCGCAAGCGCAGTCACCAGCGGTTCTCCGCGATCATCTCGGGCTGGACCGACGAGGACATCACCACCTTCGCCCGCAGCCTTGCGCGCCTCAACGACGCCGCAGAACAGATCCCGTGAGGATTTTCCACCTCGCAACCGAGGACGCCTGGACCTCAGCCGTCGCCGCCGGCACCTACACCGTGTCGACCTTGGGACTGCAGCTGTCCGAGGTGGGCTTCATCCACTGCTCGCAGGCCCCGCAGGTCGCCGGAGTGCACGAGCGGTTCTATTGCGACGTGGCCGAACCTCTACGCCTGCTGACGATCGACACCGACCTGCTGACCTCGCCCTGGCAGCTCGACCCGGTCGAGGGAGAGTCGCTGCCCTTCCCGCACATCTACGGACCGCTCAACGTCGATGCCGTGGTGTCGGCGGAGCCGTTCAGAGCGTCAGCAGCGACTTGATGGCCGTACGCTCGTCCATCGCGCGATAACCGTCGGCGACCTGGTCGAGCGGCAGCGTCTGGTCGAACACGCGGCCGGGGGACACCGCGCCTGACAGGACATCGGGCAGCAGCTCCTCGATGTAGGCGCGAGCGGGCGCGACGCCGCCGGCGATGCCGAGGTTGCGGTAGAACATGCCGCGCACGTCCACCTCGACGCCGTGCGGGACGCCGACGAACCCGATCCGCCCGCCGGGCCTGGCGCACTGCATGGCCTGCGCCATGCTCTGCTCGGTGCCGACGCACTCGAGCACGTGGTCCGCGCCGATGCCGTCGAGCATCTCCCGGACCTCGGCGGCACCTTCCTTGCCGCGAGTCGCGACGATCTCGTCGGCCCCGAACTCGCGCGCCAGCTGCTGGCGATCCTCGTGACGGGACATCGCGACGATGCGGCCGGCGCCGAGGCGCTTGGCTGCGAGCACGGCGGAGAGACCGACAGCGCCGTCGCCGACGACTGCGACCGTGCTGCCCGCCTTGACGCCGGCGAGCATCGCTGCGTGGTGCCCGGTCGGGAAGACGTCGGACAGCGTCAGGAGGTGAGGCACGAGCGCCTCGTCCGGCTGCGCGGTCGCCACCAAGGTGCCGTCGGCCAGCGGAACGCGTACGAGCTCACCCTGCCCGCCGTCGACCGGACGACCTTGGCGGTCGTCGACGCCCCAGAAGCCGCCGCTGACGCACGACGTGTGGATGCCGCGTTCGCAGAGCTTGCACGTGTTGTCGGAGTACATGAACGGCGCGATGACGAAGTCGCCCTCGTTCAGCGCCGAGACGCCCGCGCCGACCTGCTCGACGATGCCCACGAACTCGTGTCCGATGCGCATGGGCTCGCTGACCTCGTTGATCCCGCGGTACGGCCACAGGTCGGACCCGCAGACACACGCGGCCACGACGCGCACGATGGCGTCGCCGTCGTCGTGGAGCTGCGGGGCGGGTACGTCGTCGAGGCGAATGTCATGAGGGGCGTGGAGGACGGTGGCGCGCATCTGGCCATTGTTGCAGCGAGCACGTGTGAAAGGATCGCGAGCATGACTGACAAGCCTGAAGTTGACTTCATCGAGGGCCCTCCGCCCACCGAGCTCCAGATCAAGGACCTCATCGTCGGCGACGGACCCGAGGCGGTGCCCGGCGGGCTCGTCGACGTGCACTACGTCGGCGTCGAGTTCGAGACCGGCGAGCAGTTCGACTCGTCGTGGGACCGCGGCCAGTCCGCGAAGTTCCCGCTCCCGCAGCTCATCGGCGCGTGGCAGCAGGGCATCCCCGGCATGAAGGTCGGGGGCCGGCGTCAGCTGGTCTGCCCGCCTGAGCTGGCCTACGGCCCCGCCGGTGGTGGCCACCGGCTCTCCGGCAAGACCCTCGTCTTCGTGATCGACCTGCTGGGCGTCTGACCCCTGGTCGGCGGTTTACCAAGAGGCCACGGCAAACAGTCACTCCTCAGGGCGCACGCGCCTTGCGGGGTGGCTGTTTGCCCTGTGGCGTCGATCGGCGGGGCGAAGTTTGCCCTGACCTCTTGGTAAACCGCAGCCAACCGTTCAGAGCTCGTCGACGAGCGCGGTGACACGCTTGACGGACACCGGGAACGCCGTCCTGAGGTTCTGGGCCAACAGGCTCAGCCGGAGCTCCTCCAACGCCCAGCGCACGTGCTGGACGTCGGGGGACAGCCGCGCCCAGATCGACATCCCGGCCGTACGCTCGTGGAACCGTGCCTCGAGCTCCTGAGCAGCCAGCAGGTCATCCGTCAGGGGCGCAGACAGCCGGCGACGCGCCGCCTCGAGGTAGAGCGGCAGGCGGCGCAGCTGCGCGACTCCGGCGTCGCGGATGAACCCGGCATAGACGAGCCAGGACAGCTGCACGCGAACATCCTCGCCGGCCTCGGTCGCGGGCGTCGGGACGACCTCGCCGAGCGCCCTCAGCACGTCGAGCACGGTACGGACGGCGCGCTCGGTCTCCTCGTACGCCTCAGCGCGGACCTTCTCGCGGAGCGCGTCGAACGCCTCCTCGGTCCAGGCCGGACCGCCATGACGTACGAGCAGCTCCTCCAGGGCGGCGAGCCAGCACTCCTCGCTGACGGCCGCGGCGTCCTTGTGGGGACCGGTCGACAGCAGCAGCTTGGCCCGCAGGTCGAGGGATCGCCCAAGCTGCGGCACCGGTGTCGCCAGCGAGAACGACAACAGCCGGGCCTGCCCGCGACGCATCGCCGCGGCCTGCTCGGCCGTGGAGTCGAGCACTCGCAGCGCTACTGACGAACCCTCGTCGACCAATGCGGGGTAGCCAGTGACCTGACCGGCCTCGATCGTCCGGTCGATGTCGCCGACCGTCCAGGCGAGCAGGCCGGATCGTTCCTCCTGGCGGGCCACTGCTGTCAGGTCGGCCCTGACGTGGGACGCCAGCTCGGTGCGGAGGGCGCCGAGGTCCTTGCCGCGCGACAGCTCGACGCCGTTCTCCACGACGCGGAACGTCACCCGCAGGTGCCCGGGGAGGGAGCTGAAGTCGAAGTCCTCCGGGCGTACGACCGTGCCGTTGAGGAGGCGCATCTGCCTGGCCAGCTCCTCGCTGAGGTCTGGCGCGTCGGCGTCCATCGCCTCCACGAGCCGTGGAGCGAACTGGCCGGCCGGGACGAACTCACGGCGCAGCGCCTTGGGCAGCGATCGGATGAGCTCGGTGACGAGCTCGACCCGGTGACCCGGCACGTGCCAGTCGAACGCCCGGTCGTCGACGGTCAGCAGCCGGTCGATCGGCAGGTCCACCGTGACGCCGTCGTCCTCCATGCCGGGCTCGAAGGCGTACGTCAGCGGGTACGCCTCGCCGTCGGAGTGCCACTCGCGCGGGAACTCCTCCTCGGCACTGTCTGCGTCACGGCCGAGCATCGCGGGGTCGAACGTCAGGAGGTCGGGCTGGTCGATCCGTGTCTTCTTCCACCAGGAGTCGAAGTGCCGCGTCGACACGACGTGCGCAGGCACCCGCTCGTCGTAGAACGCATAGAGCGTCTCGTCGTCGACCCGCAGGTCGCGGCGGCGCAAGCGCTCCTCGAGCTCTTCGACGTCCTGGATCATGGCCTGGTTCTTGGCCCAGAACCTGTGATGCGTACGCCACTCGCCCTGCACGAGCGCGTGCCGGATGAACAGCTCCCGAGAGACGACCGGATCGACCCGGCCGTACTGCACGAGCCGGTCGACGACGATCGGGATGCCGTAGAGCAGCACCCGCTCGCGCGCCATCACCGCGCCGCGCTTCCGCGACCAGTGCGGCTCGCTGTAGGACCGGTTGACGAGGTGCTCTCCGGCCTCCTCGACCCATTCCGGGTGGATCTTGGCGGCGGTACGCCCCCACAGCCGGCTGGTCTCGACGAGCTCGCCCACCATGACCATGCGCGGCGGCTTCTTGGCCAGCCCGGATCCCGGGAAGATCATGAACTTCGCCTGCCGAGCGCCGAGGAACTCCCGACCGTCCACGTCTCGCAGGCCGACGTGCGACAGCAGGCCGGTGAGCAGCGCTTGATGGACGAGGTCCGGGTCGGCACCGGGATTGCCGGGCCTGAGCTTGAGGTCCTTGGCGGTGCGGCGCAGCTGGGAGTGGACGTCGTGCCACTCGCGGATGCGCAGGTAGTGCAGGTACTCGTCACGGCACATCCGGCGGAACGCCGAGCTTGAGAGGTTGTCGCGCTGCTCGCGGATGTACTTCCAGAGCGTGAGCCACGAGAGGAAGTCAGAGTCCGGCTCCACGAAGCGCTTGTGCTTCTCGTCAGCCGCCTGCTGGTGGTCCAGCGGGCGCTCACGCGGGTCCTGGATCGACATCGCCGAGACGATCACCAGCACGTCAGCGAGGCAGCCGAGGCGGTCGGCCGCCAACAGCATCCGACCGAGCCGGGGATCGGTCGGGAGCGTCGCCATCGAGCGGCCGATGGTGGTCAGCCGGTGGCCGCCGGACGGCTGCGTGCCTAGGGCGCCGAGCTCGTACAGCAGGTTGAGACCGTCGGTGACCGCGCGGGAGTCGGGTGGGTCGAGGAACGGGAAGTCCTTGATCGCCCCGAGGTCGAGCGATGCCATCTGCAGCAGCACGGACGCCAGGTTGGTCCGCTGGATCTCGGGGTCCGTGAACTCAGGGCGCCCGTCGAAGTCCTCCTCGGAATAGAGACGGATGCAGATGCCGTCGGCGACGCGGCCGCACCGACCGGCGCGCTGGGCGGCGCTGGCCTGCGAGATCGGCTCGATCGGCAGGCGCTGCACCTTGAGTCGCTGGCTGAAGCGCGAGATGCGCGCGAGCCCGGGATCGATGACGAAGCGGATGCCGGGCACGGTGAGCGATGTCTCGGCGACGTTGGTGGCCAGCACGATGCGCCGGCCCGGATGGTCGCTGAAGATCTTCTGCTGGTCGGCGGCGGCGAGTCGCCCGTAAAGCGGCAGGATCTCCGTGCGGGGGTACTTCTTGGCGGCGAGGAACTCCGCCGCGTCCCGGATCTCGCGCTCGCCTGACAGGAAGACGAGGATGTCGCCGTCACGCGGCAGCTCCGAGACCGCCTCGGCGATGCCGTCGAGCATGTCGGCCGCATCGGACTCGGCCAACGGGCGGTAGCGGATCTCCACGGGGTAGGTCCGCCCGCTGACCTCGATGACGGGCGCGTCGAACATCTCCGCGAAGCGCTCGACGTCGATCGTCGCGGACGTGATCACGACCTTGAGGTCAGGGCGGCGGGGGAGCAGCTGCTTGAGGTAGCCGAGCAGGAAGTCGATCGACAGCGACCGCTCGTGCGCTTCGTCGATGATGATCGTGTCGTAGCGCTCGAGCCGCCGGTCGCCGTGAACCTCGGCGAGGAGCAAGCCGTCAGTGACGAGCCGGATCGCCGTGTCGGCGCTCGTACGATCGTCGAACCGCACGGCATAGCCGACCTCGGCGCCGAGCTCGACGTCGCACTCGTCGGCGATGCGCTTGGCGACGGAGCGAGCGGCGATGCGGCGTGGTTGGGTGTGCGCGATGGTCCGGCGGCCCAGCTCGTACGCGATCTTGGGCAGCTGCGTCGTCTTGCCCGAGCCGGTCTCGCCGGCCACGACCACGACCTGGTGGTCGCGGATCGCGGCCGCGATGTCGTCATGGCGGGCCGTGATCGGCAGCGCCTCGTCGTACGCGATCTTCATGCCGTCACAGCCAGCTCACGTGGTCGCGGAGGAACCCGTAGCCGACGAAGGAGATCACGTCGAGGATCGTGTGCGCGATGACCAGCGGCATGACGCGCTTGGTCCGGGTGAACCAGTAGCCGAACACCAGGCCCATCACGAAGTTGCCGAACGCCTGGCCGAACCCCTGATAGAGGTGATAGCTGCCGCGGAGCACAGCACTGACCACGATCGTCCGCGGCGCGTTCCAGCCCAGCTGCCGCAACCGCGTCGTCAGGTAGCCCACGACGATGAACTCCTCGATCACGGCGTTCTTGACCGCGGCGAGGATCAGCACCGGCACGGTCCACCAGTACGAGTCGAGCGGGCTCGTGACGATCTCGGCGGTGATTCCCAGGGCTCGGCCAGCGAAGTACACGCCGATACCGGGGATGCCGATGGCGGCCGCCAGGAGGGCGCCCCACAGGACGTTGCCCCACCTGCCACCTTGGTCGAGCCCGAGCCTCTCGCGTACTGGCGGCTGATCCGTGTCGAGCGTCATCAGATAGAGGGCGAGCGCCACGGGGACGATCGCGAACCCGATCCCCAAGAGCTGGTACGTCAGGTCGAGCCACTCGCGGGAGTCCTGGTTGCCGTTGAGAGTTGCGGTTGCGTCCTTCAGAGACCCACGGCTCAACGTTGCCGCCAGATCGACGACGGCGTAGACGGCCGACGCGCCCAGCGACAGCCCGAGGACGATCCAGATCTCGAGCTTCAGCTTGCGGTCGGACACCGAACGATCGGGCACCGTCAGAGGTCGTCGGTGGCGAACGTGTCGCACTGGTTGACGGTGCCGCTGTCATAGCCGGTCATGAACCACTTCTGCCGTGACTCGCTCGAGCCGTGCGTCCACGACTCCTGGTTGACCCGACCGGTCGAGGCTTCCTGGATGTGGTCATCGCCCACGGCGGCAGCGGCCGACAGCGCCGACTTGATGTCGTCGTCGGTGATCGGCTTCAACAGCGCTTCGCCGTCCTCATCCTTGGTGCTCGAGGCGTGCTTGGCCCACACGCCGGCCATGCAGTCGGCCATCAGCTCGATGCGCACGCCACCGCTGAGCGGACCGGTCTTGCCGTCCTGCCCCTTGGCGAGAATGCCGAGCAGGTTCTCGACGTGATGGCCGTACTCGTGCGCCACGACGTACTCCTGCGCCAGCGCGCCTCCGTCGGCTCCGAACCGACTCGTCAGCTCGTCGAAGAAGCTCGCGTCGATGTAGACGCGCTGGTCGGACGGGCAGTAGAACGGTCCTGTCGCGTTGGAGGCGACGCCACACGCCGACTGCGCCGTGCCGGAGTAGATCACGGTCTTGGCGTCCTGGTACTGCCGCTGGACGTCGGCGGGCAGCGCCTCACGCCAGTAGGCCTGGACGCTGTTGACCGTGCCGATGATCCGGCAGGTGTCGTCGCGGTTGGCATCGGCGCCGGTCTTGCACTGTGAGAAGTCCGTCGTCGAGGTGCTGCCGCCGGGCTGGATCTGCGAGGTGTCGAACGGATTGGTGCCGGTGCCGCCTGTCACGTTCTGAAAGATCAGGCCGAGGATCAGCAGAATGATGCCGCCGGCACCACCGCCGATCACTGCGCCGCCGCGAACTCCGCCGCCACCGCCGGTCACCTGGCTCGTGTCCAGATCGGCGCCCTCGTTGAACGTCATGCCGTCACCTCACTGAAAAACCCACGATAGTGAGATGACGGCATGATCCCTGCCTCATGATTCACTCGCTGGCGCTCGCTCATGCCCGGAAGTCTACGCAGAGCGGAGGGGATCGCTCGCGGATAGTGTCGTGGCGTGACCTCGACTGATGCAGGTGCGAGCTTCCAGATGCCAGAGGGCCTGTCGGCAGGCGACACGGTACGTCTGAGCGGCCTGCGGCGCATGCGTGCACTGGCGTTGTCGCTGCTGGTGCTGGCTGCGGTGATCTACGTGCTCACCCGCAACCAGGACGGCTGGCTCGGCTACGTCAACGCGGGCGCTGAGGCGGCCATGGTCGGCGCGATCGCCGACTGGTTCGCCGTCACCGCGCTGTTCCGGCACCCACTCGGTCTGCCGATCCCGCACACCGCGATCATCCCCAACCGCAAGGAGTCGCTCGGCGAGAGCCTCCAGGAGTTCGTCGCGGACAACTTCCTGCGTGAGGACGTCGTCCGCGAACGCATCCAGTCCGCAGGGGTCAGCCGGCGGGTCGGGGAGTGGCTCGTCACCGACGGCCACAGCGAACGGCTCGTCGCCGAGGGCTCGCGCGTGCTCTCGGACGCCCTGCAGCACGTCAAGGAGACCGACGTCGCCGCCGTCATCCAGGAAGCGCTGATCCCGCGTCTCAAGGAGGAGGAGCTCAGCCCGGTCGTCGGCCAGCTGCTCGAGGAGATCCTCCGGGACGACGCGCACCGCGGACTGGTCGACCTCGCCCTCGACGAGCTCGGCCGCTGGCTGGCGATCAACGAGGACGAGGTCGCCGCGCTGATCGAGAACCGCGCACCGTCGTGGACCCCGCAGTGGGTCGACAAGCGGGTCGCCGGCTGGGTCCACGAACAAGTCGTGGAATGGGTCGCCGAGATCGGTCGTACGCCCGACCACAACGCACGGGTCGCACTGAACCGGTGGCTGGCCGATCTCGCGCAAGGCCTCCAGCACGACGCCGAGACACGTACGAGGTTCGAGAACCTCAAGGAGCGGGTGCTGTCGCAACCGAGGGTCGGCGTCACGTCCGTACGTCTGTGGGACGCGCTCCGTCGTGCGTTGATCGGGTCGCTCGCCGACGAGAGCGGGCTGCTGCGTCGCCGCGCGCTCGAGGAGATCGAGGCATTCGGCCAGCGACTGATCGACGACGAAGAGCTGAACCGCCGACTCGACGGCACGATCTCGGACGTCGCAGCGTACGCGGTCAACCACTACGGCAGCGAGGTCGCGACGATCATCTCCGCGACGGTCAACCGCTGGGACGGCAAGGAGACCGCCGACCGCATCGAGCTGCACGTCGGCCGCGATCTGCAGTTCATCCGGATCAACGGAACCGTCGTCGGCGGCCTGGCCGGCGTTGCGATCCACGCCATCTCGTCGTTGCTCTGACGATTTCGGGTGTCGCGCGGGCCGCGAAATGTGGAAAACATGTGCATAACAACGTGTGGCTTGTGGGTGACCTACGTCACTCTGTGGGTAAGTGACACATTCTCCAGAAATACCCCAGAAAGTTCGGAAAATCCCTTGCGCGCCGAGTCGCCCCGGGCATACAAATGACCTACGCAATCCTTCGGGAAAGCGGGAAAGAATCCAGATTCGATCCCATGGCCAGCGACGCAAGTCAATGGCAGCCGGTCAGTGATGTGACAGGCGGGAAAGACGAAAGATTCTGGATGAGAGAGACCATCACGCTCGATCACAATGAGGCCCCGGAAACTCATACTTTCCGGGGCCTCGACTAATTCTGCCAAGTATTTCCGCGTGATGCCAATGCGCGCGTCGAAACGGCAGAGCGCAGGCCGACCCGATTCGGAACGCCGTCGGCTCTTTGCTAGAGTTCAGTGCTGCACCGCGCCGGTCATACAGGCGCTTGTCCGGGTGGCGGAATGGTAGACGCGCTAGCTTGAGGTGCTAGTGCCCTGTAAGGGGCGTGGGGGTTCAAGTCCCCCCTCGGACACGCACGACCCTCACACTCTCGCCGGTGTGGGGGTCTTGTACTTTCCTGGACCGGCCTCCAGCGTTGCGCGTCGCAGTAGCGTTGTGGACGTGACCGCTCCCACCCTGTCAACCGTCGGCGAACTCCGCGCTTCGGGCCACGCGCACAAGACCCTGCGCGCCGAGATCCGCGACAACCTGCTCTCTGCCCTTCGCGACGGCCGCGACCCGTGGCCGGGTCTGCACGGCTTCGAGTCGACGGTGATCCCGCAGCTCGAACGGGCGCTGATCGCCGGGCACGACATCGTGCTGCTCGGTGAACGCGGCCAGGGCAAGACCCGCCTCCTGCGCACCTTGGCCGGGCTGCTCGACGAGTGGTCGCCGGTCATCGAGGGGTCCGAGCTCGGCGAGCACCCGTACGAACCGATCACGACGACGAGCCTGCGTCGGGCGGCCGAGCTGGGTGACGAGCTCCCGATCGGCTGGCGCCATCGCGACGAGCGGTACGCCGAGAAACTCGCCACGCCGGACACCAGCGTCGCCGACCTGATCGGCGACGTCGACCCGATGAAAGTGGCCGAGGGCCGCAGCCTGGGTGACCCGGAGACGATCCACTTCGGCCTCATCCCGCGGAGCCACCGCGGGATCGTGGCGATCAACGAGCTGCCCGACCTCGCCGAGCGCATCCAGGTCGCGATGCTCAACGTCATGGAGGAGCGCGACATCCAGATCCGCGGATATGTGCTGCGGCTGCCGCTCGACGTGCTCGTGGTGGCGAGCGCCAACCCCGAGGACTACACCAACCGCGGTCGCATCATCACGCCGCTGAAGGACCGGTTCGGTGCCGAGATCCGTACGCACTATCCGACCGAGCTCGACGACGAGGTGGCCGTGATCCGCCAGGAGGCCGACCTGGTCGCCGAGGTGCCTGACTACCTCGTCGAGATCCTGGCGCGCTTCACGCGTGCCTTGCGTGAGTCGACGGCGGTCGACCAGCGGAGCGGAGTCAGCGCGCGGTTCGCGATCGCCGGCGCCGAGACCATCGCGGCCGCGGCCATCCACCGCGCCACCCGGCAGGGCGAGGACGAGGCCGTGGCCCGACCCGTTGACCTGGAGACCGCCGTGGACGTGCTGGGCGGCAAGATCGAGTTCGAGTCGGGGGAGGAGGGGCGCGAGGACCAGATCCTCGACCACCTGCTGCGCTCCGCGACCGCCGAGACCGTGCGCGCGCACTTCCGCGGCATCGACTTCACGGTCCTGGTCGACGCGATCGAGAACGGCACGATCGTCACGACCGGCGAGCAGGTGACGGCGCGCGACTTCCTGACGGGCCTCCCGGTCCTCGGTGAGTCCGAGCTGTACGACGACGTGTGCGAGCGCCTCGGAGCCACCAATGACGGTCAGCGCGCCGGCGCGATCGAGCTCGCGCTCGAAGGGCTCTACCTCGCACGCAAGGTCAGCAAGGAGACCGGCGGGGGCGAGACGATATATGGCTAGAGCCAACCGCAGGCTCACCCGCGACGCCCGGTACGGCAAGTACGTCGACGGACCCGACCCGCTGGCGCCGCCCGTCGACCTGGCCGAGGCGTTGGACGCGATCGGCGAGGACGTCATGGCTGGCTACTCGCCGGAGCGGGCGATGCGGGAGTTCCTGCGCCGTGGTGGCAAGGACCAGGCGGGCCTCGACGACATCGCGCGACGGGTCGCCGAGCGTCGACGCGAGCTGACGCAACGGCACAACCTCGACGGCACGCTTCAGGAGGTCAAGGAGCTCCTCGAGCACGCCCTGCTCGAGGAACGCAAGCAGCTGGCCCGTGACGTCGACATGGACGACAGCGAGCGGGCGTTCGCCGAGATGCAGATCGACAACCTGCCGCCCTCGCCGGCTGCGGCCGTCAGCCAGCTGAGCGACTACGACTGGCAGAGCACCGCAGCCCGCGAGGACTACGAGAAGATCAAGGACCTCCTGGGTCGCGAGATGCTCGACCAGCGCTTCGCCGGCATGAAGGACGCTCTCGAGAACGCCACCGACGAGGACCGGGCCGCGATCAACGAGATGCTCGACGACCTCAACCAGCTCCTCGAGGCGCACCAACGTGGCGAGGACAGCCAAGAGCAGTTCGACGAGTTCATGGCGAAGCACGGTGACTTCTTCCCGGAGAACCCGAGCAACGTCGACGAGCTGCTGGACTCGCTGGCGCAGCGCGCAGCCGCGGCCCAACGCATGCGCAACTCGATGACCCAGGAGCAGCGCGACGAGCTCGACGCCCTCGCCCAGCAGGCGTTCGGATCGCCAGACCTGATGTCCTCGCTCGCCCGGCTCGATGGCAACCTGCAGGCGGCACGCCCCGGCGAGAACTGGGGCGGCTCGGAGCAGATGGACGGCGACGAGGGACTCGGTCTCGGCGACGGCACCGGCGTGTTCCAGGACATCGCGGACCTCGACGAGCTGTCGGACCAGCTCTCCCAGTCCTACAACGGTTCGCGCATGGACGACCTCGACCTCGACAAGCTCGCCCGCCAGCTGGGTGACGAGGCCGTCGTCGACGCTCGTACGCTCCAGCAGCTCGAGCAGGCGCTCCGTGACTCCGGCACCATGAAGCGCGGCACCGACGGCCAGCTCAAGCTGACGCCCAAGGCGATGCGGCAGCTCGGCAAGGCGCTCCTGCGCGATGTCGCTCGTACGATGTCGGGCCGTCAGGGCAACCGCGACCTGCGGCAGGCAGGCGCCGCAGGGGAGCGGTCCGGTGCGACGCGGGAGTGGGCCTTCGGCGACACCGAGCCGTGGGACGTCACCCGCACGATCACCAACGCGATCACGCGCCTCGCCGGGGAGGGCGTCCTTTCGACAGGCTCAAGGGACGGAGGCACAGGCTCAAGGAGCGGCCCTGGTGTCCGGATCGAGATCGGCGACGTCGAGGTCCAGGAGACCGAAGCGCGCACCCAGGCGTGCGTGGCCCTGCTCGTCGACACGTCGTTCTCGATGGCCATGGACGGCCGCTGGGTGCCCATGAAGCGCACGGCACTCGCGCTCCACACGCTCATCACGAGCCGGTTCCGCGGCGACGACCTGCAGCTCATCGGATTCGGACGCCACGCCGAGGTCATGGAGATCGAGGAGCTGACGGGCCTCGACGCGATGTACGACAAGGGCACCAACCTGCACCATGCGCTGCTGCTGGCCAACCGGCACTTCCGCAAGCACCCCAACGCACAGCCGGTGCTCCTCATCGTCACCGACGGCGAGCCGACCTCGCACCTGGAGTCCAGCGGTGAGGTGTTCTTCAGCTATCCGCCGCATCCCGTGACGGTGGCCTATGCCGTGCGTGAGCTCGACACGTCGATGCGGCTGGGTGCCCAGACGACGTTCTTCCGACTGGGGGAGGACCCCGGCCTCGCCCGGTTCATCGACTCGATGGCCAAGCGGGCCGGAGGAACCGTGGTGGCGCCTGAGCTCGACGATCTCGGCGCTGCCGTCGTCGGCTCCTACCTCGGTTCGCGCAACCCGCGAGGTGGCTTCGGTGGCGGCTACGGGGACATGTTCGGCGGCGGCCGCGGCTTCTGGGTCGACTGACGGCCGGACCTTTCAGAGTGCGGCATACGCTTCGACCGTGACAATCGGCGTGACGCGGAGCCCGGTCTCGGCGCGTCCGGCGTTCTCCCGGCGCGGCATCGCGATCGCGGCCAGCTTCTTGGCCGCGGCGCTCGTGCTGAGAGCAACGACAGCCCGGTTGAGCCCGGACCTGCTGCCTGCCGCCCTCCGGGACTTCCTCACGCTGTCGATCAGCGTCGTGGTCGAGTCCCTGCCGTTCGTGATCCTCGGCATCTTGTTCTCGGCACTCGTCCAGGTGTGGTTGCCGCCAGGACTGCTGCTCAGGATGCTTCCCCGCCGCGGAGTCCTGCGGCGTGCGTCGGTCTCGGGCCTTGGTGTCGTGATGCCGGTGTGCGAGTGCGGGAACGTGCCACTGGCCAGGGGATTCGTGCTCGGCGGGATGGGCGTTCCGGAGACGGTCACGTTCCTGCTGGCGGCGCCCCTGCTCAACCCCGTGACGATCGTGACGACCTACCAGGCGTTCGGCTGGGGCAACGACATCCTCGTCGGGCGGATCCTCGGCGGATTCCTGATCGCGAACTTCGTCGGCTGGATCTTCAGCAGGCACGCCGCGCCGACCGAGCTGCTGACGCCGGAGTTCAACGAGTCGTGTCGTACGCATGGCGGTCACGATGACGAACCGCGCTGGGTACGCAGCGTGGACGTGTTCGCCCGCGAGACGACAGCCATCCTGCCGGCGCTGTTCGTGGGATCTGCGGTGGCCGGCGCGATCCAGGTCGGCGTTCCCCGGTCGATCCTCGTCGCGATCGGTGCCAACCCGTTGTGGTCCGTGCTCGTGCTGATGCTGTTGGCGTTCGTCGTGGCGATCTGCTCGAACGTCGATGCGTTCTTCGCGCTCGCCCTCGGATCCAGCTTCATGCCCGGCGCGATCGTCGCGTTCCTCGTGTTCGGCGCGATGGTCGACGTCAAGATGGTGGCGCTGCTGCGCACGACGTTCACGACCCGGGCGGTTCTCGACCTGACGGTCCTGGTGATGCTGTCGACGCTCGTGCTCGGGCTGGGGGTGAACCTCGTTGCGTGATCTCCCGGTGCGCCGCCTCTACGGCGTCCTGCTCAGCCTGATCGGCGCCTCAGCGACCTGCTGGCTCGCTGCGACGGACCGCCTGGCGCTCTACATCCATCCGCGCTACGTCGTGTTCACGGCGATCATGAGCGTCGTCGCACTGGCACTGATCGTGGCGAGCTTCGCGGTGCTGCCCGCCGCCCACAGTCACGAGGACGATCGTCCGCGCGGTCGGCGCTCGCTGATCGTCGGGGCCTTGCTGGTGGGCGCTGCCGTCATGGCGCTGCTCGTCGCGCCGCCGTCGACGCTGTCGGTCGCCACGGCGCAGCAGCGCAAGGTCAACCAGACCCTCAGCTCCACGCCGATGAGCAGTTCCGCCGGCACCGATTTCGCGCACTTCCGGCTCCGTGACTGGGCGGCCGCGATCCAGCTGGCGGCCGATCCAAGTGTCCTCAAGGGACGGCCGTTCGACGGCACGGGATTCGTGTCACCCGTGGACAGCAAGCACCCCGACTTGTTCTACCTGACCAGGTTCGTCGTCACGTGCTGCGCGGTCGACGCGCAGCCCGTGGGTGTCCCCGTGTACGAGCCGGGGTGGCGCGCGCACCACAAGAACGGCTCGTGGGTCAGCGTCACCGGTGCCCTCGGCGCCGACCCGGGTGATGCCACTGCGTCCGTGGTGATCCCAGTAACGGTCAAGCCCATCGCCGAGCCGAGCCAGCCGTATGAGCACTGAGCCGGGGCGCTGGTCGTACGGGCGCATCGTGACCGTGACCGTGGTCGCGCTCGTGCTGGTCGCTGCGGTTCTCGGAGTCGTCGGTTCGCGGCAGCCGCCACGGGTCAGGGCTGCGCAGCTCGACGAGGCGTACGCCACGGAGAACCCCGGGGGCCAGCTCGTCCTCGCGCCGGACCAGCCCATGCGCGCGGGCAGGCTCCGGGTCAGCACGACGCCGGCGACGGGGGCCGCCGTCACGCGGCACGACGGTGAGGTCGTGGTCACGTTCGCCAAGGCACTGCACTACGACACCACGTACGACGTGACGGTGGGCCCGGTGACGGGTCACTACACCGGCGCACGGGGATCGCTGCACTATCGGTTCCGCACGCCCGCCCCGACTGTCTTCACCCTCATCCGGAGCGGCCGGCTCGACGACGGCAGACCCGACCGGATCGTCCAGGTCGAGGGATCCGTCGAGCGCACGGTGTTCAGCAACGACGTGATCCTGGAGTACGCCGACACGGGCAGATCGCTGGTCGTCAGCACGTACGACCGGGGCGTCAACCAGCTGGTGCGGGTCGATGACGACGGGCGGGTCCACACGTCGTACCGGGTCGACGCTCCGGGACATCAGCCGGTCTCCGAGCTCCGCGCCGACCCGAGGACCGGGCTGTTCGGCTACATCACGCCAGCTGACGGCAAGCAGACGGAACGCCTCTATGTGCGTGACGTGGCCAAGCCTTCGGTCGGCCGCCAGCCGGTCACGGCGAGCGACGGCACGCCCATGGAGGTCATCGACTGGATGCTGATCCCCGGCACACGAGAGGCCGTCGTCCAGGACAGCTCCGGGCGGATCTTCATGGTCAACCCGGACAGGCCGCAGGCGGCGCCGACGCCATTGGGCACGTACGGGCGCATCAACGGGTTCGTGCCGACCACCTCGGTGCTGACCCTCCCGGACAACAGCGGCTCAGGCATCCGCCTGCTCGACCCGCTGCACGGCATCTCACGGACCGTGCCGCGCAAGGACCTCCCGGCCGAGGAGAGCGGTGGGTACGCGGTCCAGCAGCTCTCGCTCGACGAGTCCGGCAGCGCTGTCGTGGTCGAGTGGAGCCCCAACGATCACGGCGGCAGCTACCGGATCGCGGTCATCGGGCGAGGTGCTCCCCACTATCTGCTCGCGACGGAGCCGGGTCAGGCCGACAACGCGTCGATCTGCCTCGCTCCCGACGGCGGCCATGTCGCGGTCGTGGTCCAGTCGGCCCACGCGAAGGCCGACGGCTACCCGGTGCAGCCTTCTGCCAGTGGCATGACGACCTACATCGCCGACACGGGCGGCGGCTCGGTCGTGGAGGCGCGCGGTGCCCAGCCGCAGTGGTGCAGCTCGGGGCCGACGTCGAACGCCGTCAGCCCGGACACTCCGTGAGCGGCCAGAGACCTGCCCGCCAGACACCTCGGGGACATACTTCGAGAAGGCACGAACCCCAGGAGAATCGCCATGAGTGACCAGACCCCGAGCACCACGTCAACGCCTCGCCACCCAGCGGTCGTGGCGTTCCATCAGAGCAGGCTCGACGACGTCCAGCTGCGCGTGGCCGATGCCATCACGTCGTTCGCCGGCTCCATGCCGTTCGTCTATCTGCACGCTGCGGTGTTCGTCGCCTGGATGCTGTGGGTCGAGTCCAACCCATGGCCCACGCTCACGCTCGTGGTGTCGCTCGAGGCGATCTTCCTGTCGACGTTCGTGATGATCGGCCAGAACCGGCAGGCCGAGTTCCAGAAGGTCAAGGCCGAGCACGACTTCGTCGAGCAGGAGCTCGAGCTCAAGACCAACACGGACCTCACCCGTGAGATCCACGTGCTGACCACCGAGCTGCACCGCCGGATCATCGACGAGGCTGCACAACCGAGCTGACCGCCGAAAAAGTTCGCGCGACGATGTCGTACGCGACGGGCTCCGTTCGTGGACAGGGTGAAAGTCCCTCATCCCCAAAGGAGTCTGAACCATGCGCGATCTCATCGTCACCGCATTCGTGTCCCTCGACGGCGTCATGGAGGCGCCTGGCGGCGAGTCCGGATACCGCAACGCCGGCTGGACGTTCCAGGACATCGAGTTCGATCCCGCTGCCTATGAGCTGAAGGGCCGTGAGCAGGAGGAGACCACCGCCTTGCTGATGGGCCGTACGTCCTACGAGGCGTTCGCACCCGTCTGGCCCACGATGGAGGAGTTCGCCGGCTACAACACGATGCCGCGCTACGTCGTCTCGACGACGCTGCAGCAGGACGACGCGCGGTGGCCCGCGACGATCCTGCGATCGGTCGACGACGTGGCCGCGCTCAAGCAGACCGACGGCGGCCCGATCGCAGTGCACGGGAGCGCCACCTTGGGCCGGAGCCTCGCCGATGCCGGTCTCGTCGACCGCTACCACCTCCTGGTGTTCCCGGTGCTCCTCGGTGCCGGCAAGCGGCTGTTCAGCGACAACGATCGGGACAAGACGATGCTGAAGCTCGTGGAGCACCAGGCGTACTCCAACGGCATCCAGAAGCAGGTGTACGACGTCGCTCGCTAGGGCGGTGTCATCTCGAGGCGTACGCCCAGGAGGCGTACGGGCCGGTCTCGTTGCTCGGGCTCGAGGCGATCGAGCAACGAGACCGCCGCCTCGCTCAGGGTCTGGCGGTCGTTCGTCGGAGCCGGCAGCGTCAGGCTTCGCGTGACGGTGATGAACGGGGCCAACCGGATCTTGAGGCCGACCCGTACGGCCGGCCGGCCCTCGGCGTCGATGTCCTCGAGCACGCGCGCAGTCAGCGCACGCACCTCGTCAGCGATGGCGGCCCAGTCGTCGAGATCGGTCTGGAACGTCGTCTCTCGGCCGTGCGCGCGGGGGACGTACGGCTCCGGGTCGAGCGGTTGCGCGGAGGCGCCGGTCGCGAGCCCGCGGTAGTAGGGGCCCATGGTCGGACCCAGCTCGGCGGCCAGCACACCGGGATCGCTCGCCGCCAGCTGCGCGACGGTCTCGAGCCCGAGCGCGGCCAGCTTGGCCGCGGTCTTGGCGCCGATGCCCCACAGCGCCCGGGTCGGACGGTCGCCCATCACCTCGAGCCAGTTCGCCGCTGTCAGCATGAACGTCCCGCGCGGCTTGCCGAAGTCGGTGGCATTCTTGGCGCGCAACGTGTTGTCGCCGATCCCGACCGAGCAGTGCAGGCCCGTGGCGGCGAGCACCGACGCCATGACGCGCGCCGCCATCGCTTGGGGCTCACCGAGGTCGCCGTGCCCGGGCCCCGGCCCCACGAACGCCTCGTCCCAGCCGAGGACCTGCACCAGGATCGGGACGCCACCCCAGCTCAGCGCGCGCAGCGTCGCCATGACCGACTCGGAGACTGCCTCGTACGCCGGAGCGTCGACTGGGAGGAACACGGCGTCCGGGCACTTGCGCTTCGCGACTCGCAGCGGCATGCCCGAGCCGACGCCGAACTGCCGCGCCTCGTACGACGCGGTCGACACCACGCCGCGCTCGCTCGGGTCGCCACGGCCCCCGACCACCACGGGCAGACCCGCGAGCTCGGGATGGCGCTGGATCTCCACGGCAGCGATGAACTGGTCCATGTCGACGTGCAGCACCCAGGTCATGTCCTCACCCTGCCGGATCGGGTCATCGTGGTCGAGACACCTGTTCGGCGTCCGATGGGTGAGTCGGCTGCGCATCGCACCGGCATGCGAGTAAACTGAAACGCGTACCAAACCCCGCACCGCTGCTCGTCGAACGAGTACGTCGCTCGACGATCGGTTCCGTGGCACCGGCTCAAGGCCGGATCATTCCACGTGGCGGGCGTTGCACCATCCCGATCGCTCCTGTCGATCGGTTGTAGCGGGTCCCGACGTGACCGGGCCATTGGCCCCGATCCGGCAGGGCTCGTCGGCGCTGTCCCGGATTGACGCCCGGACACGGCGTTGCAGCATCGCCACGGCCATCGTGCCGGGCCTTCGGAGGAGGAACCTTGGCCAGAAGAGGCCAGCGGCAGACGGGGACGACCCGTTCCGCACCACAGCGCCGTGCTCGCGCCGGCAACGACGGCATCATGTCGGTGCTCGCTCGCGCGGTGCGCGAGGTCGAGGCGGGTGCCCAGCGCGGCCGCGTGTCGCCGTCGACGCGCACCAAGTTCCAGGTCGTGGCGCTCCTGGCACGCGAGGAGCGCACCCGGGCCAAGGCTGACCCGGCCCTCTCCGAGCCCCAGCGCGCCGAGAAGCTCAAGCGACTCGACGGCATCGGCACGATCCTGGCGCAGACCGCCGCCCGCGACACGTCGCTCCTCTCGCTCCTGGCCGAGGACGCCGAGGTGTCCGACGCCGCCATCGTGCTCAAGCACGACATGCTGCAGGCCGCCGGCGTCGAGGAGACACCAGACGCTGCCGCGGAAGCCGAGGAAGCCCCTGTCGCTGCGCCGGTCGAGCGGCGCATCGTGCCGCAGTCCGTCGTCGCGCGCCAGCTGGCCAACCCGTTCCTGCCGCCCGACTTCGAGGCGGCCCAGGCTGCCAAGCCGCAGACGCAGCGCCTCGCCACCTGGGAGCTCCTCGGACCGTTGTTCTCGGCCTTCGAACGCGCTGCCGGCGGATCCAAGGCCTGCATGACGCTCCCGGAACCGTCGGACACCAAGGTGCCGGTCGGGCTCGAGCTGATGCGCCACCAGGCCGAGGTCATCGCGGCCGCCGAGGACGGGCACCGCACGTTCCTGCTCGCCGACGAGCCCGGGCTGGGCAAGACCGCCCAGGCGTTGCTCGCGGCACAGGCGGCCAACGCCTATCCACTGCTCGTCGTGGTGCCCAACGTCGTCAAGACCAACTGGGCGCGCGAGGCGGAGCTGTGGACGCCCAACCGGCCCTCCACCGTGATCCACGGCGACGGCCACACGATCGACGGATTTGCCGACATCGTGATCGTCAACTACGAGGTCCTCGACCGCCACGTCGGCTGGCTGGGCGACCTCGGCTTCCGCGGCATGGTGCTCGACGAGGCGCACTTCATCAAGAACAAGTCCTCACAGCGCTCCCAGCACGTGCTGCAGCTGTCGGAGCGCATCCGGGCTCGCACGGTGCGACCGCTGATGATGGCCCTGACGGGCACGCCGCTGATCAACGACATCGACGACTTCCGCGCGATCTGGCAGTTCCTGGGCTGGATCGACGACAAGAAGCCGCGCCCCGAGCTCATGCGCGCGCTCGAGGAGACCGGCCTCACGCCGATCGATCCCGGCTTCTACGCCGCGGCACGATCGCGCGTCATCGACATGGGCATCGTGCGTCGGCGCAAGGTCGACGTGGCCTCCGACATCCCGGCGCGTCGCATCGCCGACCTCCCGGTCGAGCTCGACGACGAGGCGGGCCGGTCGATCCGCGAGGCCGAGCGCGTGCTCGCCCAACGGCTCGTCAAGCGCTACGAGAGCGCGCTCGCCAACCGCACGTCCGGCATCACGGTCGAGGGCATCGACCATGAGCTCGTACGCCGGGTGGCCGGCTGGGAGCGTGACGAGAGCTCGGGCAAGACCGACGAGAACGTGTTCACGATGATGCGCCGCATCGGCCAGGCCAAGGCTGGTCTTGCCGCCGACTACACCGCGCAGCTTGCGCGCAACGTCGGCAAGGTCGTCTTCTTCGCCAAGCACGTCGACGTCATGGACCTCGCCGAGGAGACGTTCGAGCGGCGGGGCATCCGCTACTCCTCGATCCGCGGCAACCAGACGCCCAAGGTGCGCCAGCGCAACATCGACGCGTTCGTCGACGATCCCGAGGTCGCCGTCGTGGTCTGCTCGCTGTCGGCTGCGGGCGTCGGCATCAACCTCCAGGTCGCCTCCAACATGGTGCTGGCCGAGCTGTCGTGGACCGACGCCGAGCAGACCCAGGCGATCGACCGGGTCCACCGCATCGGTCAGGACGAGCCCGTCACCGCGTGGCGCATCATCGCCTCACAGACGATCGACACCCGGATCGTGGAGCTCCTCGACAGCAAGGCCGGGCTCGCCGCCAGGGCGCTGGACGGCTCGGACGACGAGGTCTCGGCGTCGGCGGACATGCAGCTCGAAGCGCTCGTCGGACTCCTCACCGACGCCTTGGAGCAGCAACAGGACACGTGACGCCTGCCCCGCACCGTCGTTGAACCTGCAGCAGTCCCATGTCGGAGCTCGGGCGACGACGCGATACCCCGTACGTTCGCGGGGCCTCACGTGCAAGGAGCAGCCATGAAGCGCGCCCTGTCCATCGGCTCGGCCGTCCTGGCCGTCGCCGCCAGCCTGCTGAGCATGCCCCCGGCCACGGCGGCCGCCACCCCTCAGGTCGCGACGGCCGCTCCGGGCCTGCGTGACGTGATGTTCGTCGGCAACAACTGGCAGGGCACCGCCTCCATCGTCGACGCCAACACCCGCGTGATGCTGAAGTCCGGCATCAATCTGATCCCCGACAAGACGCAGGAGCTCAAGGACATCACCCTCAACCCGGTCAAGCTCGTGTTCTACCTCGTCGTGCAGGCCGGGCCGGGGGAGGGCCACGACCAGTACGTCGACGACATGTTCACGACGAACAACGGCAGATATCTCGCGGTGTCGCGCCCGAGCTTCGCCGACGTCGTGTGGATCGACATCGCCAAGGCTGTCGCGGGCGACCCCGACAGCATCGTCCACGAGGAGCAGATGGACGGCTATCGCACCGATCACATGGGGCTGTCGCCCGACGGCCGCCGGTTGGTGGTCTCGGACTCCATGAAACGCCAGGTCATCGAGTACTCCATGGTCGACGAGGTCGTCGGCGGCAAGACCGTCACGATGGGGCAGCGCTTGCGGACGTTCGCCTCGGGCGAGACGCCGCACGAGAACAACTACAGCAAGGACGGGTCGCGGATCTTCCACGCCTCGATCGGCCGGGTCTACCTCCCGGGCGACGCGACGAACCTGGGATCGCTCGACCTGAGCCTGGTGCACAACACCGTCAAGGGCGACCGTTGGTTCCAGGTCGTCGACAACGCCAGCTTCGCCGTGAAGCAGCGGTGGGACATCGGCAAGGAGCTCGCCGAGGCCGGTCACCCCGGGATGAGCTCGGCCGTACGCCCGATGGCGGTCGCGCCCGGCGAGCGGTTCATCTACTTCCAGGTGTCCTTCTTCCACGGCCTGGTGGAGTTCGACACCCAGGCGCCCGACATCGACGGCAAGGTCGGCTACACCGCCGGCGGCATCGCCGAGCCGCGCGTCGGGGCGGTCAAGCGCGTCATCTCACTGCCCAACCGGGTCCCCAAGATGCCGCGGGAGCAGTACGTCAACGACTCGGCCCACCACGGGCTCTCGATCAACGCGGCGGGCACGACGTTGTGCGCGGCCGGGACGATGGACGACTACGCCGCGCTCGTCGACCGCGCCTCGGGCGCCTTCACGATCTTCGACACCGAGACGACCGGTCACTCGTACGGCAAGCCGTACTGGACGACCGAGGGACTGAACGACACGTGCTGGATCTCGCTGAGCGAGGCGGACTCGGTCGCGGTGATCGACACGACCACCAAGAAGGAGATCGCCTACCTGCCAGTCGGCGACCACCCGCAGCGCATACGCCACGGCTACGTCCCGGAGGCCTTGGCCGCGGACCTGGCTTCCTAGGGCGCGCTGGTCTCGTCACGGAGGCGTGGCTCCGTCGCGTTCGCCGGCTTGATCCCGTGCTTGTCAGCGAAGAATGCGCGCACCAGGTCCATGTCGGCCTTGACGTCGTCGGACGGGTGGAACGTCGGCCCGAAGCCCATGGTCTTGGTCGGAGGGTCGAAGAACGCGAGCGTGATTGGCAGCCCGGTGTCGCGGGAGATCCGCAGGAACCCCGACTTCCAGTAGTCGCCCTTGGTGCGGGTGCCCTCGGCGGCGATGATCAGGCGGAACGGCTCACCGTTTCGTGACTCCTCCACGAGCTCGCCGACGACGCCAGCGGCGTTGTCGCGGTCGAGGGGTACGCCGCCGAAGCGGCGCAGCAGCCAGCCGAGCGGACCGCGGAACAGCTGCTTCTTGACCAGCACCCGCGGATGCGCGCCGTCGTGCCACATCACGAGCAGCATCGTCACGAAGTCCCAGTTGGACGTGTGCGGAGCGCCTACGAGGATGCCGGTCTCTGGCACCTCGCCGACCATCTCGTAGCCCGCACGGCGGACGATGAAGCGGGCGAGTCGCTGGCGGATCATCCCGCGATCCTATGGGTGCGCCGTCGGGCGACTGGCCAGGAGGGCGGCGAACGGCACCGCGTACGTGTGACCGCGCGTCGGAAGGGTACGCACGGGGCGTCACTCCCACCGACCGAACGGAGCACCACCTGTGATCCCGAAGATCCTGCACACACCCGTCTCGATCGCCCAGCACGTGGCCGGCGGAGTCGCCCGAGGCGGCCTGCGCGGAGCTGTTGCCGTCGTGAAGAAGGTCCTGCCGGACGACCAGGACAGCCCGCAGCAGGACCCGTCGCCGAGCGTCACGACCGAGCCGGTCCGCCAGCCGCCGTCGCCCACCACGACGACCAAGAAGGCCACCACCAACACGATGCCGGCCAAGAAGGCGCAGGCGAAACGGGCGGCCACCAAGAAGACCGCGGCGAAGAAGACCACTCCCAAGAAGAGCGCGCCGATGAAGCCGGCCGCCGTGCTCAACGAGGATCCCGCTCCCGCGGACGCCGACCCCGTCGTCTACAGCACGGGTCCCGAGGTGACGACGAACGTCCCCGGGGACGACCTGCGCGCATGAGCCGGACCGCCGGCCGGGCCGGAAGGTAGGGCATGCACCAGCTCGAGTGGATCGGCATCATCCGACACGGCGAGAGCGTCGGGAACGTCGCGGCGGCGACCGCGGAGAAGAAGGGCCTGGACCTGATCGACATCACCGAACGGGACGCCGACGTGCCGTTGTCCGACACCGGCGAGAAACAGGCTCGTGCCGTGGCCGGCTGGCTCGACGACCTGCCGGAAGAGGAACGCCCTGACGTCGTGGTGGTGTCGCCATACGTACGCACCAAGCAGACGGCGGAGATCGCGCTCGAAGGCCTCGACATCCCAACCGTCCGGGACGAGCGCCTGCGCGATCGCGAGCTGGGCGTGCTGGACCTCCACACGGTCCACGGCATCCAGTCGAGGTTCCCCGAGGAGTCTGAGCGGCGCCAACGGCTCGGCAAGTTCTACTACCGCCCGCCCGGCGGCGAGTCGTGGGCCGATGTCCTGCTGCGCATCCGCAGCCTGTTGCGCGACGTTGCCGAGGACCATCCCGAGCAACGCGTGCTCTTCTTCGGCCACGACGCCGTCGTCTCGCTGTTCCGATACGTCCTGGAGGGTCTCGACGAGGAGGAGCTCATGTCAGCTGCCAAGGAGTCGCCCATCGCCAACTGCTCGATCAGCAGCTGGCGATGGGATGGCGAGTGGGTCAACGAGCGCTTCAACGACGTCGAGCACCTCCAGCAGGACGACGCGGCGCGCCCGACGGCCGAGGAGGGCGTCGATGCCCCCGCAGTCTGACGCGCAGGTCGTCACGCCTCAGCTGCTGCGAAGCTGGCCGCTCCCTGAGCCGGACGGTGACAAGGAGGCGCGGGGGACCGTGCTCGTCGTCGGCGGATCGCGCTTCACGCCCGGCGCCGTGCTGCTGGCCGGTACGGCAGCCCTGCGCGCTGGTGCCGGGCGCCTGCAGCTCGCGACCACGGATGACAACGCCCAGGCCCTGAGCATCGCCGTCCCGGAGGCCAAGGTCGTCGGACTGCCGACCACGGACGGCGGCTCGGTCGACGGCGACGTGCCGAACCACCTGCTCGAGCTCGTCGAGCAGGCCGACGTCGTTGCCATCGGGCCGGGCCTCGATGACCCGGAGCAGACCGCGGTGCTCCTGCGGCGGGTCGTCGGAGCCGTCGCCGGCGACGCGAGGCTCGTGATCGACGCGTACGCCCTCGGCGCACTCGGCGAGGAGCCGCAGCTGCTCGGCAAGCTCGCCGAGCACACCGTGCTGACGCCCAACGTGGGAGAGGCCGGGCGCCTGCTCGGGCGGGATCCCGGCGACGACCTCGATGCCGAGGCGGCGGCCGTCACCGAGCGGTTCGGGGCCGTGGTGTCGCTCTACGGTCACGTGGCCGAGCCGGGCGGGGGAGCGTGGCGGGACGAGAACGCCGACGTCGGTCTCGGCACGTCCGGCAGCGGAGATGTCCTTGCCGGCATCATGGCCGGCCTGCTGGCGCGCGGCGCAGAGCCCGCCCAGGCAGCCTGCTGGGGCACGTACGTGCATGCGATGGCGGGACAGCGGCTGGTCACCCGGATGGGGCGCACGGGCTACCTCGCTCGCGAGCTCGTCGACGAGGTCGCGGCGACCATTGCGATGGTCTAGGTCCTGTCTCAGGTGAGATGGTCGTAGTCGCCGCTGACCCACGCGGCATGTCGCTCGGCTGAGCGGTGCACGATCGCCTTGGCGTCAGCCTCGATCGAGTTGTCGAAGTTGCCGTAGAGCCGGTCGTAGTCGAACCGGTCGACGTGGTCGGCGACGCGCTTCACGACAGCGCCTGACAACGGCAGCCGGTTGGGATAGCTGCGCATGAAGCTGACCGACGTACGGTCAGGGTTGGCGAAGATCGTGTCGCCCGTGAGCAGGACTCCGCGTCCCTGCGCGCCGGCCTGCCAGTGGGCGACGGCGCTGCCGGGGAAGTGGCCGCCGGGCTGGCTCAGCGTGACGCCCGGCAGGATCTCGAGATCGCCGGACCACGTCTCGATGACCGGATCGGGCCGCGCGACCCACTCGCGGTCGGCCTCGGCGACCAGGACCGGCACGCCGCCGAGCATCCGGCTCCACTCGACCTGCACGCCGTACATGTGCGGGTGGCTCGCCACGATCGCACGTACGTCACCGAGTGCGCGGACGCGATCGGCGATGTCGGCGTCGACATAGCCGACCGGGTCCCACAGCAGGTTGCCCGCCGGCGTACGCAGGAGCTTGGACTGCTGGCCGATGCCGGTCGACGGCGTCGTGGTGATCGCGTGCAGGTCGGGCTCGAGGTCGGCGATCTCGGCACGATGGCCGTCGGCGGTGAGCTCGTCCAACGTCGTCCAGAGCTGACCCTCGGCGGGCACCCATTGCCGCTCGTCAGCGCAGATCGCACACACCTCGATCCTCGCGGCATGCTCGACGGCGCAGGTCTGACAGATCACGAAGTCGCTCATGGATCCACCGTAGGACACCTCGGGGACACCGAACCGGGCGTGCAATTGGCCCGCACGAACCATCGAATTCTGTCCTTGCCCGGCACTACGCTCGTGAATGTCCCGCTTTTCCTTGGAATTCCCGTCCATCCGCAGGGAGACCGCCATGTCTGACAGCATCCCCACCACCGGTTCGGGAGCACCGTCCGAGCCGCTTGACCCCAAGCGTTGGCTCGCGCTCGGCGTGATCGCCGTGGCGCAGCTGATGATCATCCTCGACGCCTCGATCGTCAACATCGCGCTGCCCTCGGCCCAGAAGGACCTCAGCATCAGCGACGCCGACCGGCAGTGGGTCGTCACGGCCTACACCCTCGCCTTCGGCGGGCTCCTGCTGCTGGGCGGTCGCATCGCCGACTACACCGGGCGCAAGCGCACGTTCATCATCGGCCTGATCGGGTTCGCCGGCGCCTCGGCGCTCGGCGGCGTCGCCTCGAGTGCCGGCCTGCTCTACGCCGCCCGAGGACTTCAGGGCGCCTTCGCCGCGCTGCTGGCACCGGCCGCCCTCTCGCTGATCTCGGTGACGTTCTCGTTGCCCAAGGAGCGTGCCACGGCGTTCGGCGTGTTCGGCGCGATCTCCGGCGGCGGCGCAGCGATCGGTCTGATCGTCGGCGGGGTGCTGACCGAGTACGCCTCCTGGCGCTGGTGCCTGGGCGTCAACGTCCCGATCGCGCTCGTCACGGCCTTCGCGGCGACGCGCGTCGTCAAGGAGAGCAAGGCCCACGGCAACACCAAGTACGACATCCCCGGGGCCGTCCTGGTGTCCCTGGGCCTGGTGTCGCTGGTCTACGGCTTCACGCAGGCCGCCAAGCTCAAGGACCCCGGCAAGAGCACCGAGGTCCAGGGCTGGACCGACCCGTCGACGATCACGTTCCTCGCGATCGCCGTCGCGCTGCTCGTCGCGTTCGTCGTCTGGGAGCGACGCACCAGCACGCCGCTGCTGCCGTTGTGGGTCGCGCTCGACCGCAACCGCGGCGGTTCCTATCTCGTGTTCTTCTTCGTCGGAGCAGGGCTGTTCGCGATGTTCCTGTTCATGACGTTCTACTTCCAGATCACGATGGGCTACACGCCGTTGGAGTCCGGGTTCGCGTTCCTGCCGTTCAGCCTCGGCGTCATCGGTGCGGCCGGCTTCGTGTCCAACCTGTTGCCACGCATCGGCCCGATGCCGATCATGATCCCGGGACTGGCGCTCGCGATCGCCGGCATGCTGATGCTGACGCAGATCACCGCCGACACCTCCTACTGGGGATACGTCTTGCCGTCGTTGCTGCTGATGAGCATCGGCATGGCGGGCGTCTTCATCACGGCATCCAGCACCTCACTGGTCGGCATCGGCACGCACGACGCCGGCGTCGCCAGCGCGCTGCTCAACACGTCGCAGCAGGTCGGCGGCTCGCTCGGCACGGCGCTGCTCAACACGCTGTATGCCGGCGCCGTCACCGCCTACCTCGCGGATCACCTCAGCGCGGCGCCCAAGGCCGCGGCGGGCAGCGCGCTCGTCCACGGCTATCACATCGCGTTCTTCTGGGGCGCCATGCTGCTGACGGTGTCGTTGCTGGTCGCGGTGTTCGTGATGAACGCCAAGAAGGAGGACGTGCCGGCCGACGTCGTCGCGCCGGCCTGATCGCTAGGCGGCTGGCGCGACAGCGGGGACGAGCTCCTTGCGGCGGGCCAGCCGCTCTCGCACGTACGTGTCGGTCTTGAGCGACACCCAGAGCAGCGCGATGGCGACGATGCCGTCGAGCCACCAGTGGTGCCCCGTGGCCGCCACGACGAAGATCGTCACCGGCAGGTGCAGCAGGACCAGCCAGCGCCACCGGCTCTTCGTCACCGAGAACACGCCCAGCGCGACGACTGCCGCCCAGCCGACGTGGATAGACGGCATCGCGGCGAACTGGTCCGAGATGCCGGTCCCGACATCGCCGTAGACGTCGAACCCGTGCTTGTCCGACAGGTCGACGAAGCCGAGTTCCTGCACGAATCGGGGCGGCGCCACGCGGATGAACCGGATGACCAGGCAGAACGCCGTGAGCCCGGCGAGCCCGTTGCGCCAGTGCGGGTACTGGTCGCGGTGCCGGATGAACAACCACACGAGGAAGACGAGCAGCGCCGGCACGTGGACCGTCGCGTAGTAGTCGTTGGTCGCCGCAGCGAGCCAGTCGTAGTGCACCACGAAGTGCTGCATCGAGATCTCGGTCGGCAGGTGCAGGAAGTTCTGCAGGTCGTCGATCGCCTCGGCGCGCTCCATGGCGCCCTCCGGGTGCGTGAACGGCAGCTCACGGGCCAGCCGCCACACCGAGTAGAGCGCTGAGATCAGGGCGAACTCGCTGAACGCCGGCAGCAACGCATTGCGCACCCGGGTGGCGGGCAGCATCCGGAGGAGCAGCCAGACGATGAGGCTCGCCGCCGAGGCGATGGCGGCCTGGTCCCAGGTCGCCCAGCTCATGGGAGCTGACGGGTTGTCGCACGGATCACGAGATGATCTTACGGACGCCTGTGCGATCGTAGGTGCCGACTCTGGATCAATCCGCGCCAGCAATCAGGAAAAGGACCGTTCATGGATGTGAAGAACTCCGTCGCCCTCGTCACCGGCGGCGCCTCAGGGCTGGGCCTCGCGACCGTCGAGGCGCTCGTCGATGCCGGCGCCAGGGCCGTCATCCTCGACCTCCCGGGCTCACCCGGCGCCGACGTCGCCGAGCGTCTCGGCGACTCCGTACGCTTCGCCGCCGCGGACGTCCGCGACGAGGCAGCCGTCAACGAGGCGCTCGACGTGGCTGCCGAGCTCGGCGATCTCCGGGTCGCGGTCAACTGCGCCGGCACAGGCGACGCCATCAAGACCGTCGGCAAGCAGGGGCCCTATCCTCTCGACAAGTTCCAGCGCATCATCGAGATCAACCTGATCGGCACGTTCAACGTCCTGCGCCTGGCTGCCGCCCGCATGGCCACGCTCGAGCCACTCGGTGAGGAGCGCGGCGTCATCATCAACACCGCGTCGGTCGCCGCGTTCGACGGGCAGATGGGCCAGGCCGCCTACTCGGCATCCAAGGGCGGCGTCGTGGGCATGACGCTGCCGATCGCTCGCGACCTCGCATCGATCGGCATCCGGGTCATGACGATCGCGCCCGGCCTGTTCGACACCCCGCTGCTCGCGTCGTTGCCTGAGGACGCCCGGGCGTCTCTGGGCAAGCAGGTCCCGCACCCGAGCCGACTGGGCGACCCGGCCGAGTACGGCGCCCTCGCTGCACACATCGTGGCCAACCCCATGCTCAACGGCGAGACCATCCGGCTCGACGGCGCGATCCGCATGGCGCCGCGCTGACGCTGGCCTCGGGCGGGCGCCGTTTCACCCGGCGTCTCCCGGCCGTCGAGCGTACGGTCAGGGCATGCCACACCTCACCCGGTGGACCGTCGGCGTCGCAGTCGGCGTGCCGCTGGGCATCGCGCTTCTCGGTCTGACGCATCCGGCACACCTGACGTTCGACGACGCGCGGCGCTGGCGCGACCTCCATGTCGTGCTGCTCCCGTTGTTTCCGCTGCTCGGACTCGCGCCGTGGTTCGTGGCGCGCAGCGTGGACCGGACGTACGGCGTGGTGGCCGCGGCGCTGGGGTATGTCTATGCGTGCTTCTACACGGCGCTCGACGTGCTCGCAGGCGTTGGCGCGGGCGGGCTCAAGCTGGCGCACGACCGCGGCGGCTTCGGCGTGGTCTTCGGGCTCGCCTCAGACCTGGGGCAGATCGGTTCGATCGCGCTCATCGCGGCGTCCGCGCTCGCCTGCGGCTGCGCGCTTCGTGCCGCCCGGTGGGTCGCCGCTCCCGGGACGGCGCTGGTGCTGGCCGGCGACTTCGGGTTCATGCAGGAGCACGTCTACTGGCCCGGGGGCGGGCTCTCGATGCTGACGATTGCCGCAGGGTGGGGAGCGATCGCCTGGGCGATGCGGCGCTCTCCGGGCACGCTCAGACCGGCAGCAGCCGGGTGATGAACTTCGTCAGTTGATCGACGTTGCAGCACTCGTGCATCTCGACCACGTCGGCGTACGTCGGCGCGATCGAGTCGCCGAGGCCCCACCGCATCGAGTGCTCGGGGTTGAGCCAGAACGTACGCCTGGCGCGCTGGTTGATCGCGTGGACGGCGCCGAGGTTGGGGTCCTGGTTGTTGTTGCGCGCGTCGCCGAGCACGAGCACGGCGGTGCGGGGGCCGATCGCCGTCATGTGGTCGGCATGGAAGTCGGCGAACGCCTCGCCGTAGTCGCTGCTCGTGTGCCACTTGGTGATGCGGGCCTCGCGGGCGATCCGGCTCGCGAGGTCGTCGCCGCCGTCCTTGACGAGGTCGGTCACCTCGGCCATCGCGTTGACGAACGCGAACACGCGCACCTTGCTGAACTGGCCGCTGAGGGCCTGCACCAGGTGCATCGTGAAGTTGGAGAACCCGGACACCGAGCCCGACACGTCGCACAGCAGGACGAGCTCGGGCCGGGACGGGTGCGGCTTGGCGTAGACCGGGCGGATCGGTACGCCACCGGTCGACATCGACCGACGCAGCGTGCGGCGGATGTCGATGCGCCCGCGGCTGGCCTTGCGGCGTCGCGCGGCGAGCCGAGTCGCGAGCTTGCGAGCCAGCGGCCTGACGATGCGGCTGAGCTCCTCGAGCTGCTGCTGGTTGGCGCTGAGGAAGTCGATGCGATCGCTGCCCGTACGCACGGCGTGCCGGGTCACGACCTCACGCCCGCGCAGCTCGGCGGTCCGACGGCGCGCCTCGCTCGCCACCATGGCGCGGAAGCGGTCGATGTTGGTGCGCACCTCATCGCGCTCGAGGCGGTCGGTGAACCCGCCGCCCTGCCCCTGACCACCGCCTTGACCCTGCCCCTGACCGCCGCCGCCCTCGCCGCGTTGACCCAGGGCCTGCACCAGCAGCGTCTGCGGCCGCAGGCGCTCGAGTGTCTGGTAGGCCGACCAGCCGCCCGTCGGCGTGCCCTCGCTGCCGACCGCGCCGAGCAGGTCGACCGCGATCTCGGCCACCTGCTCCAGTGCGCGCAGGTCGTTCTCGGCCAGCGCCATGGCCAGCAGGTCCCGTAGGTCGTCGAGGTCGAAGTCCTCGTCGGTCTCCCGGGCAGCCTGCGGCGCGCCGACACCGGCCGGGAAGAACAGGTCGAACGTCATGTCGAACACGTCGCGCTGGCCGCCACGGCGTACCAGCGCCGACGCGAGACCCTCGCGCAGCTGGGACCGATCGCTCATGCCCAGCACCTCCACGACGGCGGCCGCGTCGACCGTCTCGCTGGTGCCGGCCGGTATCCCCTTGGTCCGCAGCGCCGCGACGAACTCGACGAGCCGGCCGGCGACGTCCTGTGTCTCCGGCTCACCGACCCGTGTCGCGTTCATGACGCTCCGAGCACCTCGTCGAGATCGAGGCGTGAGGTCGCCTTCTCCAGGTCGTCCTGGTGCTTGAGGATCACGCCGAGGCTCTCCTTGACGACCTGGTCGTCCAGGATGTCCGCGCCGAGGGCGACGAGCGTGCGAGCCCAGTCGATCGTCTCCGAGACCGACGGAGCCTTGCGCAGCGGCATGGTCCGCAGGGCGTTGATGACCCGCACCAGGGAGTCGCCGAGCGTCGCGTCCAGCTCCGGCACCTTCAGACGTACGATCGCCTGCTCGAGCTCGGCGTCGGGGAAGTCGATGTGCAGGAACAGGCAGCGACGACGGAGCGCCTCGGAGAGCTCGCGGGTGGCATTCGACGTCAGCACGACGAAGGGCCGGTTGGTCGCGGTGATCGTGCCCAGCTCGGGCACCGTGATCTGGAAGTCGCCGAGCACCTCGAGCAGCAATCCCTCGATCTCGACGTCAGCCTTGTCGGTCTCGTCGATCAGCAGCACCGTCGGGCCCTCGTTACGGATCGCGGTCAGCAGGGGACGGGCGAGCAGGAACTCCTCGCTGAAGATGTCGTTGCGCGCCTCGTCCCACGTCTCGTCCTTGCCCGCCGTGATGCGGAGCAGCTGCTTGGCGTGGTTCCACTCATAGATCGCTCGCGCCTCGTCGACGCCTTCGTAGCACTGCAGGCGTACGAGATCGGCTCCGCAGGCCTGTGCCACCGCACTCGACAGCGCGGTCTTGCCGACTCCTGCGGGTCCCTCGACGAGGAGGGGCTTGCCGAGCTCACTGGCCAGGAAGACGGTGGTCGCCACGGCGTCGGAGGCCAGATAGCCCGCGGCGGCGAGCTTCTCCTTGACGTCGTCGATCGAGGTGAACGGCATGGTGCGCATGCCTACGATGATGCCGTGGCCCTCTTCGAGATCGTGCGCGAGGTACGCCTTCCGCCCGACGAGGCGTGGCGGCGGCTCACCGACTGGGAGCAGCACGGTCAGCACGTGCCGCTCACCCGCATCATCCGCACGGACGACGGATTCATCGCTCGTACGGGCGTCTGGCGGTTCACGTTCGACGATCGCATGGAGATCGTGGCATGGCAGGAGCCGTCGTTCTGCCGCTTGGAGAAGCGTGGCCGCGTCGTGACCGGATGGGCAGAAGTGCGGGTCGACGCCCTGCCGGCCGGCAGTCGAGTGACGTGGCGGGAAGACCTGCACGTACGCGGAGTGCCGCGGATCCTCGACGGGCTCACCCGAGCCGTGAGCGAGCGGATGTTCTCGCGGGTCGTCGACCGACTGCTCGCCTAGCGCGTGACGCGCAGGACGAGGTGAGTCGCCAAGGACGACGACCGCGACGACACCGTCTCGAACTGCGGTGGCGGGGTGCCGATGCCCTCGAACAGTCGGAGCCCGCCGCCAAGCAGCAGGTGGGCGATGCTCAGGCGGATCTCGTCGACGAGCCCGGTTGAGAGGTACTGGCGGATGACGCCGGGTCCGCCCATCAACAGCACGTCCTGGTCGCCGGCGAGCTCGCGGGCACGGGCGAGCGCGGGCTTGATGCCCGAGACGTACGTGAAGCTGCCCGAGGTCATCGGCCTGTCGGGGAGCTCCTCGTGCGTCAGCACGACGGTCGGCAGCGGGAACGGGACGTCGCCCCAGTGGGGGACGCCGAGGTCGTGCATCACGCGGCCCACGAGGCACGCGCCGATGCCGCGCGAAAGGCTCTCGGCGACCGACTTGTCGGTGTCGTCACCCTCGAACAGCCACGTGTGCAGGGCCTCGCCGCCGACTCCCATCGCGTTCTCCATGCTGACCTCGGGACCGGTGGCGTACCCGTCGAGCGAGATGGTCATGGACATGACGAGCGAGCTCATGCGCGGGCCTCCGGTTGACGTCGTCGTGCGTAGGATCACCGTATGGGGTACTCGCCGGAATCCGAAGCACTCGACATCTGCCGCGACCTGATCAGGATCGACACCTCCAACTACGGTGACGACTCCGGGCCGGGGGAGCGCAAGGCCGCCGAGTACGTCGCCGGGTCGCTGGCCGAGGTCGGGATCGAGTCGCAGATCTTCGAGTCCGAGTCCGGGCGCGCCAGCCTCGTGGCTCGTTGGGGCAACCAGGACTCGGCGCGCCCCGGCCTGCTGATCCACGGTCACCTCGATGTCGTGCCGGCGCAGGGGAGTGACTGGCAGGTCGACCCGTTCGCCGCCGAGGTCGTCGACGGCTACCTGATCGGCCGTGGTGCGGTCGACATGAAGGACTTCGACGCGATGCTGCTGTCGGTCGTACGCGCGAGGCAACGTGCCGGCGCGATCCCCGACCGGCCGATCACGCTGGTGTTCACCGCCGACGAGGAGGCCGGCGGTGTCCTGGGCGCGCACTGGATGGTGGAGCACCACCCCGAGCTGTTCGAGGGCTGCACCGAGGCGATCGGCGAGGTCGGCGGGTTCTCGACCGAGGTCGGTGGCAAGCGGCTCTATCTCATCGAGTCCGGCGAGAAGGGCATCGCGTGGATGCGCCTGCGGGCCCGCGGCACCGCGGGCCACGGCTCGATGCGCAACGACGACAACGCCGTCACGCACCTCGCGCAGGCGCTCGTGACGCTGGGGGAGCACCGGTGGCCCGACGAGCCGGGTCCGTCGATGCAGCTGCTGCTGGCCAAGGTGCGTGAGCTGACCGGCAAGGAGGGCACTGCCGACGAGCTGCTCGAGCAGTTCGGCCCGGCGATCCGCATGATCGGCGCGGGCATGCGCAACACCACGAACGCGACGATGCTGCAGGCCGGCTACAAGCACAACGTCGTGCCCGGCGAGGCCATCGCCTACGTCGACGGGCGCTACCTGCCCGGCCACGCCGACTCGTTCGTGCCCGCCGTCCAGGACATCGTCGGCGCCAACGTGACGGTCGAGACGCACATCACCGACGCCGCGCTGGAGTACACCTTCGAGGGCGATCTGGTCGATGCGATGACCGTGGCGCTGCACAGCCAGGACCCCGAAGCCCACATCGCGCCGTTCCTGATGTCCGGCGGCACCGACGCCAAGGCGTGGCACAAGCTGGGCATCACGTCGTACGGCTTCACGCCGCTGCGGCTGCCCGCCGACCTCGACTTCACGGCGCTGTTCCACGGCGTGGACGAGCGCGTGCCGGTCGACGCGCTGGAGTTCGGCTCCCGCGTCTTCGACGAGTTCCTGAACCTGGTCTAGCGGTTCAGAGCGTGCTGCGCATGCGGATGATCTTGCGGCGCAGCACGACGGTGCGGTGCCCGGTGTCGTCCTTGCGCAATCGGTCGAGCTCCCACCCCTGGTACTCCGCAGCGTCGGTCAACATGCGGCACACGGCCGTACGCGACTTGGTGCGGTCGATCGTGAGGTTCCAGAACTCGTACTCGATCATTGACTCACCTCTCATCTTGCGCTGTCCGACACGTCGTCGAGGGCCTGAATGATCTCGGGCGGCAGCTCGAGGTCCTCGGACGCCAGGTTCTCCTGCAGCTGCGATGTCGTACGTGCCCCGATCACGGCCGAGGCGACACCGGGCCGAGCCAGCAACCAGGCGAGCGCGACGTGCGCGATCGTGACGTCAAGGCCCTCGGACGCCCGCGCCAGTGCCTCGACGACCGCGGACTTCTGCGGGGTGAGGTACTTCCCGACGAACGCCTCCCAGGCCGGGTCGGCAGCACGTGAGTCGGCCGGCACTCCGCCGCGATACTTGCCGGTCAGCACACCGCGGCCAAGAGGTGACCAGGCCAGCACGCCCATCCCGAGGTGTTGGGCGGCCGGCAGGACCTCGTCCTCGGCTTCGCGGCGTACGAGAGAGTACTCGACCTGCGTGCTGATCAGCGGGAGAGCGTCGGCCCGCTCCGCGAGCCAGGTGTGCGCCAGCGCCGTCTGCCACCCGCTGTAGTTGGAGATGCCGACGTAGCGCGTGCGCCCGGTCCGTACGGCGTGCTCGAGCGTGCCGAGGGTCTCCTCGATCGGGGTCTCGGCGTCCCACGCGTGGATCTGCCACAGGTCGAGGTGATCCGTGCCGAGCTGGCGCAGCGACAGGTCGAGCTGGTCGAGCAACGTGCGCCGCGAGCTGTCACGGTCGATGCGATCGCCGCGCTTGATCAGTCCGGCCTTGCCGGCCAGCACGATGCGACCGCGCGCATCGGCCTTGTTGATCAGCGTGCCGAGCAGCTCCTCGCACACCCCGTCGCCATAGATCGGCGCGGTGTCGACCAACGTGCCGCCCGCGTCGAGGAACGTCGACAGCTGCTCCTCGGCGTCGTACGCATCGACTGCGGTGCCCCACGTCATGGTGCCGAGCGCGAGCCGTGACACGTCCAGCCCCGATGCACCAACGCGGCGATACTGCATGCCGCAAGGCTAGTCGGGCGGGTGAAGACAGCCCGGTAGGCTCGCACAGTGGATTTCCTTCGTGCCGTGGTCCTGGGTCTCCTTCAGGGCCTGACCGAGTTCCTGCCCATCTCCAGCAGCGCGCATCTCGCGATCTTCCCCAAGTTCTTCGGGTGGGACGACCCGGGTGCGGCGTTCACGGCGGTGATCCAGATCGGCACCGAGCTCGCCGTGGTGATCTACTTCTGGCGCGACATCGTGACGATCGCCTCCGGATGGATCCGTGGCCTGTTCAGCGCCAGCGCCCGCGAGGCGCTCGAGTGGCGCATGGGTTGGTTCGTCATCATCGGCTCCGTGCCGATCGTGTTCCTCGGCCTGCTGTTCCAGGACTCGATCAAGCACGAGTTCCGCCGCGTCGCCCTGATCGCGGTCGCGCTGATCGTGTTCGGCCTGATCCTGGGCTTCGCCGAGAGGTGGGGTCTCAAGAACCGGCCGATCGAGAAGCTCACGACCCGCGACGCGGTCCTGTTCGGCCTCGCCCAGGCCTGCGCGCTGTTCCCGGGAGTCTCGCGCTCCGGCGGCACGATCAGCATGGGGCTCCTGCTCGGCTACGAGCGTCGCGCCGCCACCCGCTACGCGTTCCTGCTGGCCATCCCGGCGGTTCTCGGCGCCGGCATCTACAACCTCAAGGACATCCCGGACCAGGCCAATGCCTACGGGCCGGGTCCGACGATCGTCGCGACCGTCGTGTCGTTCCTCGTCGGCCTCGCCGTGATCCACTGGCTGCTGGAGTACGTCAGCCGCAAGTCGTACACCCCGTTCGTGGTCTACCGCGTCGCCCTCGGCGTCCTGGTGCTCGTGTTGGTGGCGACGGGCGTCATGACCTCGACCGTCACGGTCAGCTGATTCCTTTCGACAGGCTCAAGGACCGGTCCTTGAGCCTGTCGAAAGGACGCTCACAGCCAGCCGGACTTCTTGAAGCGGCGGTAGATGTAGAGGCACAGCCCGGCGATCACCGCGACGCAGATCGGATAGCCGTACGTCCAGGTGAGCTCGGGCATGTGCTCGAAGTTCATGCCGTAGATGCCGGCGATCGCGGTCGGCACGGCGAAGATCGTGGCGCCGGCGGTGAGTTTGCGCATGTCCTCGTTCTGCTGGACGCTCAGCTGCGCCAGGTGCGCCTGCAACGCGTTGTCGAGCAGGTGGTCGATCGAGTCGATCGCCTCTGCGGCCCGCGCGAGGTGGTCGCCGATGTCGCGGAAGTACGGTCGCGCGTCCTCGGGCATCGAGCCCTGCGCGAACCGCATGATCGGCTCCTTCAGCGGCAGCACCGCGCGGCGGAACTCCAGCGTCTCGCGCTTGAGCCGGTAGATGCGGGTCGAGTCGTTGGAGCGTTCCGCCGAGAACACGGACGACTCGACCTCCTGGACGTCGATCTCGAGCTCTCGGGCGACCGCTTCGTAGTGGTCCACGATGTTGTCGACGACGGCGTACAGCGCAGCGGTCGGCCCGTGCGAGAGCGGCTCGATCATCGTCTCCGCAGCGCGGCGGGCCTCCTTGAGCGTCGGGCCGCCGTGGCGCACCGTCAGCAGGAAGTTGCTGCCGAGGAAGATGTTGACCTCGTGCGTACGGATGTCGTCGTCGCTGTAGGCCACCGTGCGGATCGACATGAACAGGTGGTCCTCGTAGCGCTCCACCTTGGGTCGTTGATGCGCCTCCAGCGCGTCCTCGACGGCGAGCGGATGCAGCTTGAGCGACGCCGCGACGCGATGCATCTCGTCGGTCGTGGGGTTGCCGATGCCGATCCAGAGGAAGTCGTCCTCGCCGAGGCCGGCCAAGGCGGCGTCGAGTGAGTCCCTGTCATCCTTGGTCGATTCACGAATTCCGTCGCGATAGACCGCGCAGTCGATGATCACGACGTCATTCTGCCCCCGGTCTCAACGGGCGACGCCGTCGACAGGCCGCAGCCAGTCAGCCGATACGCTCGCCTCATGCGCAGCTGGTCACGTCCCGATGTCCCGTCCCTGGGCGATCTCGGACTCGGTGAAGGACCAGTCGTACGCGTCCACGACACCGCCTCAGGTGAGGTACGCCCGAGTGACCCGAGCGGCTCGGCGCGGATGTACGTCTGTGGCATCACGCCGTACGACGCGACCCACATGGGCCACGCCTCGACCTACCTCACGTTCGACCTGCTCCAGCGCGCGTGGCTCGACCGCGGGCTCGACGTCGACTACACGCAGAACGTGACCGACGTCGACGACCCGCTGATCGAGCGGGCGCAGGCGACCGGCGTCGAGTGGTCCGATCTCGCGGCCCAGGAGATCGAGCTGTTCCGCCAGGACATGACGGCGCTGCGGATCATCCCGCCGGCCAACTACGTCGGAGCCGTCGAGACGATCGACCTCGTCGTCGACCTCATCGACAAGCTGGACCAGGCCGGATCGGTCTATCAGGTCGACGACGATCTCTACTTCGACGTGCACGCCGACGCGGGCTTCGGCAGCGTGTCCGGGCTCGACGAGGCCGAGATGCTGCGGATCTTCCCCGAGCGCGGGGGAGACCCCGACCGCCCCGGCAAGAAGCATCCGCTGGACTGTCTCCTGTGGCAGGCGGAGCGGCCCGGCGAGCCGTCGTGGGAGACGCGCCTCGGCACGGGTCGGCCCGGCTGGCACGTCGAGTGTGCCGCGATCGCGTTGGAGCACCTCGGCGTCAGGTTCGACGTCCAGGGCGGCGGATCCGACCTGGTCTTCCCGCACCACGAGATGTCGGCGTCGGAGGCCACCGTCGTGACGCACGAACCGTTCGCCGACGCGTACGTCCACGCCGGCATGGTCGGCTTCGAGGGCGAGAAGATGTCCAAGTCCAAGGGCAACCTCGTGCTGGTCTCGCAGCTTCGCGCCGAAGGTCGCGACCCCATGGCGATCCGTCTGGCGCTGCTCGCGCACCACTACCGCAGCGACTGGGAGTGGTTCGACGACGAGATCACCAAGGCGGAGGCGCGGCTCGCAACCTGGCGTGACGCGGTGAGCCGCACGCTCGCGCCCTCAGGCACCGCGGTGCTGCAGGCCGTACGCTCCGCACTGGCTGACGACCTCGACGCGCCGGCAGCGCTCGCCGCGATCGATGCGTGGGCAGCGGACGACTCCGCCGCTGACCCGCAGGCCGGCCGCACCGTACGCACTGCCGTCGACGCCCTGCTCGGCGTCGCGTTGTGATCCAGCGACCGTCGGAGGAGCAGCTCAACATCCTGCGCTGGGTCGTGACGGCCGCCCTGGCGATCGTCTACGTGTTCACCGGCTTCGAGCCGGCCCTCGTGGTCGGGGTCGTCGTGTTCTCACTTCCGTGGATCGCCAAGCTCCGGTCGTCCTTCCGCCAAGGATCACGCGGACCCCGCTGAGCGCCTAGCCTTCTGCCTGCATCCGTTCGAGGACCTCCGGCCATTCCTCGGGGGAGACGGTGACCGGCGTCTGCAGGAGCCACTGCACCCCGAACGGATCCCGCACGCGCCCGCCGCGTGCCCCGTACGGCTGGTCCGCGATCGGGAAGATGATCTCGGCGCCTGCGTCGGCCATCGCGGCCGCAACGGCATCCGGGTCCGGTGAGACGACGTCAAGGATCGAGCCCGGCGTCTGCGCGGTCGCTGCCGGGTCGGTGTCGTCGGCGTCCTTGAGCGTGACGCTGCAGCCGAAGACCTCCAACTCGGCGAACACGATGCGATCTCCGACCGGATAGCTGCTGATCAGCTCCGCACCCAGGACGTCCCGGTAGAAGTCGATCGCAGCGGCGGCGTCCGACACCACCAGCTTGGGCCTGATCGCGTTGTGGCTCATGTCGCCAGTTTTGCACGCGCCGACCCCGCGCTGAGCGTGACACTTTGGAGGCGGACGACCGCGTGTCGCCGCCAAACCGTCACTGCCAGCGCGTTCTACTCCGGGTCGTCGCTGCGACGGCGCAGATAACGCTCGAACTCGCGGGCGATCGCGTCGCCGGACGCCTCTGGCAGATCGCTCGTGTCGCGCTCGTTCTCGAGCGCCTCGACGTACTCGGCGATCTCCTCGTCGCGGGACGTGAGGTCCTCAGCGCCACGCTGCCAGGCATCGGTCATCTCGACGAGCACGCCCTGGGGGAGCGGCAGGCCCATCGCGTCCTCGATCGCCCCGAGCAGCGCCAACGTGGCCTTGGGGCACGGCGGCTCGGCGAGGTAGTGCGGGACCGCTGCCCACAGCGAGGCGGAGGCGATGCCCTCCTGCGACGCCATCTCGTTGAGGACCGAGGTGATGCCGACGGGCCCCGAGTACGTCGAGGGCAGCAGCGACATGCGCTCCATCAGCACCGGGTCGGTCGTCGAGCCGCTGACCGGGACCGGGCGCGTGTGTGGCGAGTCCGCGAGCAGCGCACCCAGCGTGATCAGCTCGGTGACGCCGGCCAGCTTGGCCACGCCGAGCACCGTGGAGCAGAACGCCTTCCAGCGGAAGTTGGGCTCAGGCGCGCGGAGCAGCAGCACGTCGCGCTCTCCGCGTTTGGGCCGCGCGTGGTAGATCATCGGAGCCGGCCAGGTGATCAGCCGATCGCCGTCGTCGCCGTTGTGCACCTGCGGCCGGTGCACCTGGAAGTCGTAGTAGTCCTCAGGGTCCAGCTCGATCAGCAGCTCGGCATCCCACTCCTCGATGAGGTGGTCGACCGTGCCCGAGGCGGCATCCGCGGCGTCGTTCCAGCCCTCGAAGGCAGCCACCATCCATGGGTCTCGGAGCTGCGGGATGCTGGGTTCTGCGGTCACTCCTTCAGCCTAGCCCCGCAGCGCGTACGCCGAGGGGACAGGCCGAAGGAGGACGAAGGTCATTCGTTCTCGGTGCGGTAGCCGAGGTTGGGCGACAGCCACTTCTCGGCCTCGTCGACGCTCCAGCCCTTGCGCTCGGCGTAGTCCTCGACCTGGTCGCGGCCGATGCGTCCGAGCACGAAGTACTGCGACTCCGGGTGCGAGAAGTAGAGACCGCTGACGGCAGCACCCGGCCACATCGCCATGCTCTCGGTGAGCTCGATGCCGGTGTTGGCCTCGACGTCGAGCAGCTCCCAGATCGTCTGCTTCTCGGTGTGTTCCGGGCACGCGGGGTAGCCCGGCGCCGGGCGGATGCCGGCGTAGGACTCCTTGATGAGCTCCTCGTTGCTGAGGGCCTCGTGCGGAGCGTGGGCCCAGAACTCCTTGCGTACGCGCTCGTGGAGGCGCTCGGCGAACGCCTCGGCGAGACGATCCGCCAGCGACTCCAGCAGGATCGCGCTGTAGTCGTCGAGCTCCTTCTTGAACGCCATGATCCGATCGGTGATGCCGATGCCCGCAGTGACCGCGAACGCTCCGACGTAGTCGCGCAGGCCCGAGTCCTTGGGCGCCACGAAGTCGGCGAGCGACTTGCGCGCCGACCCTTCGCGTCCTTCGGTCTGCTGGCGGAGGTGGTGCAGCACGGCCTTGACCTCGGTGCGCGACTCGTCGGTGTAGATCTCGGTGTCGTCGCCGGCGACCTGGTTGGCCGGGAACAGCCCGAACACGCCGTTGGCGCGGATCCACTTCTCCTCGATGATGCGGTCGAGCATGGCCTGCGCGTCGTCGTAGAGCTTGCGTGCGGCCTCGCCGCTCGTCGGGTTGTTGAGGATGTCGGGGAAGCGGCCCTTCATCTCCCACGCGTTGAAGAACGGCTGCCAGTCGATGTAGGGGCGCAGCTCCTCGAGCGAGTAGTCCGTGAGCGTCTTGACGAACTGCGTCGGGCCACCGGACGCGTGATAGTCGTCGGTGTGCGCGTCGCGCACCTGCTGCGTCAGCATGCGCGGCCGCGGCGGGGTGTAGCCGCTCCAGTCGATCGGCGTCGCCTTGGCGCGTGCCGAGGCGATCGGCAGCAGCTTGCGAGTGTCCTGGCGGGCGGCGTGGCGCTCGCGCAGCTCCGCGTAGTCGGCCTCGGTCTCCGCCAGCAGCTTGGGCCGCTGCTCGTCCGACAGCAGGGCCGCGACCACGGGCACCGAACGCGAGGCGTCCTTCACCCAGATGACCGGCCCGTGATACTTCTGGGAGACCTTGACCGCC
Organism: Aeromicrobium sp. Root344; assembly: GCF_001425755.1. Lineage (GTDB taxonomy): Bacteria > Actinomycetota > Actinomycetes > Propionibacteriales > Nocardioidaceae > Aeromicrobium. The sequence continues at coordinate 3,393,999 of NZ_LMDH01000001.1, forward strand.
GTGTGCGCGCGCGACGTCGTGGCGCCGCCGATCATCAGCGGGATGTCGAAGCCCTGGCGCTCCATCTCGGCTGCGAAGTTGACCATCTCGTCGAGCGACGGCGTGATGAGCCCGGACAGCCCGATGACGTCAGCGCCCTCCTCCTTGGCGGCGTCGAGGATCTTCTGCGCGGGCACCATGACGCCGAGGTCGACGACGTCGTAGTTGTTGCACTGGAGCACGACCCCGACGATGTTCTTGCCGATGTCGTGGACGTCGCCCTTGACCGTGGCCATGACGACCTTGCCGTTGCTGCGCTCGACGTCGCCGGGCTGCTTCTCGGCCTCGATGAATGGGATGAGGTAGGCGACGGCCTTCTTCATGACGCGTGCCGACTTCACGACCTGGGGGAGGAACATCTTGCCCTCGCCGAACAGGTCGCCGACGACGTTCATGCCGTCCATCAGTGGGCCCTCGATGACCTCGATCGGCCGGCCGCCACGCTCGGAGATCAGCGTGCGGAGCTCCTCGGTGTCGGACTCGGCGAACTCGTCGATGCCCTTGACCAGGGCGTGGGTGATCCGCTCGCCGACCGGCAGCGAACGCCACTCCTCGGAGGCAACCTCCTTGACCGACCCGTCGCCGGCGAAGTCCGCGGCGATCTCGAGCAGGCGCTCGGTCGAGTCGGGGCGCCGGTTGAGGATGACGTCCTCGATGCGGTCGCGCAGCAGCTCGGGCACCTCGTCGTAGACCTCGAGGGCACCGGCGTTGACGATTCCCATGTCCATGCCCGCGTTGATCGCGTGATAGAGGAACACCGCGTGGATCGCCTCGCGTACGGGATTGTTGCCCCGGAACGAGAACGACACGTTGGAGACGCCACCCGAGACCAGCGCGCCGGGCAGGTTCTGCTTGATCCAGCGCGTCGCCTCGATGAAGTCGACGCCGTAGTTGGCGTGCTCCTCGATGCCCGTCGCGACCGCGAACACGTTGGGGTCGAAGATGATGTCCTCGGGCGGGAAGCCGACCTCGTTGACCAGGATGTCGTACGCCCGCTGGCAGATCTGCTTGCGGCGTTCGAGGTTGTCTGCCTGGCCCTCCTCGTCGAAGGCCATGACGACGACTGCGGCGCCGTACTTGCGGCACAGCCTCGCCTCACGGATGAACTTCTCCTCGCCCTCCTTCATCGAGATCGAGTTGACGATCGACTTGCCCTGGACGCACTTGAGACCTGCTTCGATGACATCCCACTTGGAGGAGTCGATCATCGTCGGCACGCGGCAGATGTCGGGCTCGGTCGCCACGAGCTTGGTGAAGCGGTCCATCGCCGCGACGCCGTCGATCATGCCCTCGTCCATGTTGATGTCGATGACCTGCGCGCCGGCCTCGACCTGCTGGCGGGCGACCGCGAGCGCCGCGGTGTAGTCGCCAGCCTTGATCAGGTTGCGGAACCTGGCGGAGCCGGTGATGTTGGTGCGCTCACCCACGTTGACGAAGAGCGTGTCCTCGACGACGGTCACCGGCTCGAGGCCGGACAGCCGAAGTGCCGGGCTCGCCTCGACGGGGGTGCGCGGAGCCTTGCCCTCGACCGCCTGCGCGATCGCGGCGATGTGTGCCGGCGTCGTGCCGCAGCAGCCGCCGACGAGGTTGACGAAGCCGCTGTCGGCGAACTCCTCGATGATCGCGGCGGTCTGGTCCGGCTCCTCGTCGTACTCACCGAACGCATTCGGAAGACCAGCATTCGGGTAGCAGCTGACGTACGTATCAGCGATGCGGGCCATCTCGGCGATGTACGGTCTCATCTCCTTGGCGCCGAGCGCGCAGTTGAGGCCGACCAGGAGCGGGTTGACGTGCCGGACGGAGTGCCAGAACGCCTCGGTCACCTGGCCCGACAACGTACGCCCGGAGGCGTCCGTGATCGTGCCGGAGATGATGACGGGCCAGCGCCGGTCGTACTCCTCGAAGATCGTCTCGACCGCGAAGATCGCCGCCTTGGCGTTGAGCGTGTCGAAGATCGTCTCGATGAAGATGACGTCGGAGCCGCCGTCGACGAGGCCCTTGGCTGCGGTCTTGTAGGCCTCGACGAGCTGGTCGTAGGTCACGTTGCGGGCGCCGGGGTCGTTGACGTCGGGCGAGATCGACGCCGTACGCGTCGTGGGTCCGAGCGCTCCGGCGACGTAGCGCGGCTTGTCAGGCGTGCGCTCGGTCATCGCGTCGCACTCGCGCCTTGCCAGCCGCGCCGACTCGTAGTTGAGCTCGTAGGAGAGCTCCTCCATGCCGTAGTCGCCGAGCGAGATCTCCTGCGCGTTGAACGTGTTGGTCTCGATCATGTCCGCGCCGGACTCGAGGTACTCGCGGTGGATGCCGGCGATGATGTCGGGCTGGGTCAGCGTCAGGAGGTCGTTGTTGCCCTGGACGTCGGACGGCCAGTCGGCGAACCGCTCGCCGCGATAGCCAGCCTCGTCGGGGCGGTCACGCTGGATCGCCGTACCCATCGCGCCGTCCAGCACCATGATCCGGCTCTGCAGCAGCTCGGTCAGGGCAGACGTGGCGTCAGGACGAAGGTTGGGGGTGTGAGACACAAGCAATCCTCGAGGAGTTGATCGGTAGGAATGCTGGGAAGCTCCAGCCGGCGGCGGGCTCGCCTGGGCCTCGGGAGCTCCCGAACTTAGTCCCACCAGTATCTCACGACGGGCAACGTCGCGCCCGGACCTTCGCCCGGCGTGGACATGCTGTCGACCGGACGGCGTCCCCGCGCCAGCCACTGGACGCGGACGCTGCCGGTTGGTCGCCCTGTTCTACGGTGGATACGTGACTCAATACGCCGCCGTCCTGTGGGATCTCGACGGCACCATCGTCGACACCGAGCCGCTCTGGATGGCTGCCGAGCACGCCCTGGCGGCGGAGCACGGGAAGATCTGGACCGAGGAGGACGGCCTCGCGCTCGTCGGCAACTCGCTGATCAAGTCGGGCCACTACATCCGCGAGAAGCTCGAGATCGACATGTCGGCCGAGGACGTCGTCGACTACCTCGTGCAGCAGCTCGCCTCGGCCCTGTCGGACCACATCGAGTGGCGACCCGGCGCTCGCGAGCTCATCGAGGCACTCGACTCGGCCGGGGTGCCGCAGGCGCTCGTCACGATGTCGTACGCCCTGATCGCCGACCCTGTCGCCGCCTCCTTGCCGTTCAAGGCCGTCGTCACCGGCGACATCGTCTCGCGGCCCAAGCCGTACGCCGATCCCTACCTCCTGGCGGCAGAGCTCCTTGGCGTCGATGCCCAGGACTGCCTCGCGATCGAGGACTCCGGCACCGGCGCAGCGTCAGCCAACGCGGCCGGCTGCGACGTGCTCGTGGTGCCGCACTTCGTCAACGTCGACGAGGCGGAGCGCAGGGTCCAGATCCCGACGCTCGAGGGCGTCAGGCCCGAGGACCTCGACCCGTTGTTCGTCTAGCGGTTGAACAGCCCGCTGAGGAAGCCCTTCTTGCGGTGCCACCCGTGCTGCTCGAGGAACGTGAACAGCGGCTCCTTGATGCGCTTGGTCGAGAACGAGTAGGTCACCGGTGCCATCGAGACGCCGTCGTCGGTCTTGTTGACGCCGCCGAGCTCGAAGCTGAACTCCTTGCGGGTGCTCTTGCCGGAGAAGAAGCTCTTCTCGAAGCCCGCTCCCTCGGCATCGGCCGATGCGGCAGTCTCGGTGTGGAGCTCGTTGAAGTCGAACGTGCCCTTGTCGACGTCGAACGTCACGGTGATGCGGAAGTCCTTGTCGATCGAGGTGATCTCGGTGGGATAGAGCGAGGTCGCCTTGACGATGTCCCACGTGCCGACGATCGTGTCGCCCTCGACGGCGTACGAGAACGGTTCGCCCGGGTCGTTGAGGGTCGGGACAGCGGCGAGGACTTCGGCCAGAGGTGTGGTCATGGCCAGAACGGTAGTGGGATCTCAGGACGCCTGTGGCACGTTCACGATCTCGAACAGCGGCATCTCCGGGGGAGTGCCGCCGAACTCGGGACACAGCGCCTGGTGGGCGCACCAGCCGCAGAGCCCGCTCTTGCGTGGCGGGAAGTCGCGCAGCTCGATGGCTCGCTCGATCGCGGACCACAGGGCCACGAGCTTGCGCTCGGTCGCCAGCAGCTCCTGCTCCTCGGGCTCGTAGGTCAGCAGCGTCCCGTCGCCGAAGTACATGAGCTGCAGCAGTGTCGGGATGACTCCTCTGGTGCGCCAGATGACCAAGGCGTAGAAGCGCATCTGGAACATCGCCTTGTCCTCGAACCGCGGATTGGGGCCTCGGCCCGTCTTGTAGTCGACCACTCTGATGCGACCGTCGGGCGCGATGTCGATGCGGTCGACGATGCCCGCGAACGTGACGCCCGACTCGAGCTCGTAGCCGACCCGCTCCTCACGGGACGCGGGCTCGAGCCACCGCGGATCCTCCATGTCGAAGTACGTGCGCAGGAGGTCGACGGCCGAGGCCAGCCACGCCGTCTCGTCGGCCGCTTGGTCGGCGGTGAACAGCTCCGCCAGTCTGGGCTCCTCGGCGCGCAGCTTGTCCCACTCACCGGGCAACAGCTCGACGGCGCGGTCGAGCGTACGACCGGGAGCCGGCTCGCCGAACAGGTCCTCGAGCACGGCGTGCACCAGGGTGCCTCGCACCATGACCGGGTCGGCCGGTTCGGGCAGCCGGTCGATCGTGCGGAACCGGTAGAGCAAGGGGCAGTTCTGGAAGTCGCCGGCACGGCTCGGTGACAGCGACCGGCGCACGGTCAGCGGGGTGTCGGAGTCGTCCATGCCAGCACAGTAGTTCGGCCCACCGACGAATCGAATCACGCCACGCAACCCGATAGGTTGTCTCGGTGAGCTCACCCCCGCAGCCCGGCACGTGGCGTCTCGGTCGCCTTGCCGGCGTCGACCTGCTGATCCGGCCGTCGCTGCTGGTCATGGGCGTCGCGCTGGTGGTGCTGTTCGCCTCGCGGTTCGAGGATCGCACCGATTCCAATCCGTACGTCCTGGCCACCGCATTCGTGCTGGCGCTCTACGTGTCGGTGCTGATCCACGAGCTGGCGCACGTCGCGGTGGCTCGCGGGTTCCGCATGCGCGTCCACTCCGTCACGCTGCACCTGCTGGGCGGCGAGACCCTGATCGAGGGTGAGAGCCGCACGCCGTGGCAGGAGCTGTCGGTCTCGATCGCCGGTCCGCTGGCGTCATTGGCGATCGGCCTCGCCTGCTTCGCGCTCGAACCCACTCTCGACGGCACCTCGGCCGACGTCGTCAGTGCCGTCGCCCAGGTCAACATCCTCGTGGCGATCTTCAACATGCTTCCTGGGCTGCCGCTGGACGGCGGCCGGGTGTTCCGGGCGATGATCTGGCAGCTCACGGGTCGCGAGGAGGCCGGCATCCGCGTCGCCGCGTGGCTCGGTCGCCTCACCGCAGTCGCCGTCGTCGCGTACGCGCTCACGCGCAGCGACGAGCCCAGCTTCGAGATCGATGTCGTGATCGCCGTGCTGATCGGGTGGTTCCTGTGGCAGGGAGCTGGCGATGCCCTCAGCCACGCCGGCCGCTCCGCGCGGATCAACGCCCTCGACGCCCGGAGGATCGGGTTCCCCGGCGCCACCCCTCCGCCCAACGCCGCACAGCTCTCGGCCGACCTCCACGGCGCCGAGCTGCTTAAAGCCATGGCCGCGCGGCCCGCCGAGGCGTACGCGCTGGTCGAGGCCGACGGAACGATCTACGGCGTGCTCACTGCCCGAGCCGTCGACGAGGCCTACAGAGCAGGACGACGATGACCTCCTTCATGCGCAGCGGACCGCTCGAGCCGGGCGAGTGGGTACGCCTGACCGATCCCAAGGGCCGCAAGCACAACGTCCAGCTCGTCGCCGGTGCGGAGTACTCGACCAAGAAGGGCCAGCTCAGCCACGACGCGATGATCGGCCATCCCGAGGGCATCGTCATCGAGTCGTCGATGGGCGCGCCCTACCAGGTGTTCCGCCCCCTGCTGTTCGAGTACGTCGTCTCGATGCCGCGCGGCGCCGCGATCATCTATCCCAAGGACGCCGCACAGATCGTCGCCCAGGCCGACATCTATCCCGGTGCCCGGGTCGTCGAGGCCGGTGCCGGGTCCGGCAGCCTCACGTCCTACCTCTTGCGCGCGATCGGGCCCGAGGGGACGCTCGGCTCCTACGAGATCCGAGAGGACTTCGCCGAGAACGTGGTGCGCAACGTGCACCAGGTCGCGGGCCCCAACCCGCCCGGCTGGACGCTGACCGTCGGCGACGTGCGCGAGGTCATCACCGAGACCGAGATCGACCGCCTGATCCTCGACATGGTCGACCCATGGACCTGCATCCCGCTCGCCGCCGAACGGCTCGTGCCCGGAGGCATCCTGTGCGCCTATGTCGCGACCACGACCCAGCTCTCGCGGTTCGTCGAGACCGTACGCGAACAGGGCGGGTTCACCGAGCCGCGCGCCTGGGAGACGCTGGAGCGCGACTGGCACCTCGAAGGCCTCGCGGTCCGCCCCGACCACAAGATGAACGGCCACACCGCGTTCCTCGTGACGGCTCGCAGGATGGCACCCGGGCAGACATCGCTGGAGAAGTCCCGACGGCCGGCACCCGGCGCATATGGCCCGGACTACCACGGTCCGCGGCCGGCCGGCTTCGTCGCCGAATAGCGCCTCGGTCGCAAAGTCATCCAAAAGACACTTTCGCTGTGTCTGAGATGACAACCGCATCCGTGGCGTTGACGGGTAGGGTCAGGTGTACGAGCAGGAGGTGGCCATGACCGACAACGAGTCCATCCAGTCGAGCGAATCCCAGCAGGAGCTCGCCTACTTGCGCGCGGAGGTCGAGCACCTCAGGCGCCGGCTCGGTTCCGAAGGATCCACCGACTCGCGGCTCTCCGAGCTCGAGGCCAAGCTGGCGGCGACCAGCTCGCAGAACGAGCGCCTGACGTCGACGTTGCGCGAGGCGCGCGACCAGATCGTGACGCTCAAGGAAGAGGTCGACCGGCTGGCCCAGCCGCCGACCGGCTTCGGCACGTTCCTGCAGCGCAACGACGACGAGTCGGTCGACGTGTTCACCGGCGGCCGCAAGCTGCGGGTCAATGTCAGCCCCTCGGTCGACAAGGAAGCCCTGCAGAAGGGCCAGGAAGTCATCCTCAACGAGGCCATGAACGTCGTGATGGCACTCGACTTCGAGCTCGTCGGCGAGGTCGTCTCGCTCAAGGAGATCCTGGCCGACAACGAGCGCGCCCTGGTCATGGGCAACGCCGACGAGGAGCGCATCGTGCGGCTCGCCGAGTCGCTCGAGGGCATCAAGCTGCGCCCCGGCGACTCGCTGCTGCTCGACTCCCGGTCGGGCTACGTCTACGAGCGCATCCCCAAGAGCGAGGTCGAGGACCTCGTGCTCGAAGAGGTGCCGGACATCGACTACGAGTCGATCGGTGGCCTGCGCCAGCAGATCGAGTCGATCCGCGACGCCGTCGAGCTGCCCTACCTGCACCCCGAGATCTTCATCGAGCACGAGCTCAAGCCGCCCAAGGGCGTGCTGCTCTACGGCCCTCCAGGCTGCGGCAAGACCATGATCGCCAAGGCGGTCGCGGCGTCACTGGCCAAGAAGGTCTCCGAGCGCACCGGTGAGGAAGGCCGTTCCTACTTCCTCAACATCAAGGGCCCCGAGCTGCTCAACAAGTACGTCGGCGAGACCGAGCGGCACATCCGCCTGGTGTTCCAGCGCGCCCGTGAGAAGGCGAGCGAAGGCACCCCCGTCATCGTGTTCTTCGACGAGATGGACTCGCTGTTCCGCACCCGTGGCTCAGGCGTCTCCTCGGACGTCGAGAACACCATCGTGCCGCAGCTCCTCAGCGAGATCGACGGAGTCGAGGGCCTGGAGAACGTCCTGGTCATCGGCGCCTCCAACCGCGAGGACATGATCGACCCGGCGATCCTGCGACCCGGCCGCCTCGACGTCAAGATCAAGATCGAGCGCCCCGACGCGGAGTCGGCGACCGACATCTTCAGCAAGTACCTCACCGCCGGCCTGCCACTGCACGCGGACGACCTCGCGGAGTGGGGCGGTGACCGTCAGGCCTGCGTGACCGGCATGATCCAGCGCACGGTCGAGCGCATGTACACCGAGTCCGAGGACAACCAGTTCCTCGAGGTCACCTACGCCAACGGCGACAAGGAAGTCCTCTACTTCAAGGACTTCAACTCCGGAGCGATGATCCAGAACATCGTCGACCGAGCCAAGAAGATGGCGATCAAGGACCTGCTCGAGCACGGTCACCGCGGCCTGCGGGTGCAGCACCTGCTCCAGGCCTGCCTCGACGAGTTCAAGGAGAACGAGGACCTGCCCAACACGACCAACCCCGACGACTGGGCGCGGATCTCGGGCAAGAAGGGTGAGCGCATCGTGTTCATCCGCACCCTCATCTCCGGCAAGAGCGGCAACGAGCCGGGTCGGTCGATCGACACCGTGGCCAACACCGGTCAGTACCTCTGACGCCGTTGTCCGTCGAACCACCTGCCGCGAGCCTGGAGCTGCGCGCCGCGTCCTACGACAGCGCGGACGCGCAGCTCCTCACGGCCGAGGTGCAGCAGGAGTACGTACGGCGCTACGGCGGCGAGGGCGACACCGCGCCGGTCGACACGTCGGAGTTCGACGGTGACGGCGGCCGGTTCTTCATGGTCTACGTCGACGACGTGCCTGCGGCCATGGGCGGCTGGCGCCGCCACGAGCCGCTCGCCGAGTGGGACGACGCCGAGATCAAGCGCATGTACGTACGCCCGGCGTTCCAGCGTCGGGGGCTGGCCCGACTGATCCTCGCCGAGCTCGAGCGCACTGCGGCCGACGCCGGCGTCACCCGGCTGATCCTCGAGACCGGGCTGGAGCAGCCTGAGGCGATCGCCATGTATCGCTCGGCCGGCTACGACGACATCCCGCCGTTCGGCTACTACGCCGAGGCCGAGCTCAGCGTGCACCTCGGCAAGATCCTCAGTTCACCTTCCTGAACCCGCGTTCACAGGTGATTCCTCGGTGACGGCCCGCCGGGACCGGCCCGCCGACGTCAGCGCAACGATGACTCCCACCGCCGAGACCAGCATGCCGGCCAGTCCCGCTCGCGAGAGCTGGTCGCCGAACATCAATGCCGCCCAGACCATCGTGGTCGGCGGGGTCAGGTAGAGCAGCGTGCTGGCGTAGGTCGCCCCTTGCGTACGACTGACGAACAGATACGTTCCATAGCCGCCGAAGCTCGAGAGCAGGACGACCCAGGCGATGGCGGCCCAGAACGCCGGGGGAGTCGCCGAGCCTGCAGTCCCCTCGAAGAGCGCCAGCAACCAGAACGCCCCTGCCGCGGTGACGGTCTGGACCGTGATCGAGGCCAGCACCGACTCCCTGGGCCGCCACCGCTGCTGCAGGACCGTGCCCAGCGAGAGCGAGAGCATCCCGACGAACGGGAGGACGTACGCCCACCACGGCGCGTCGCCTGCCTCGAGGTCGCCGCCGACCACCAGGAGCACGCCCGTGAGGCCCAGCACGAGTCCCAGGAGCTGCGCGACGCGAGCGCGCTCGGCCAGGACGAGCGCCGCCAACGCGATGACCACCAACGGCTGCATCGAGGCGACCAGGGCGGTCGTGCCGGACGGCACGCCGAGGCCGACGCCACTCACGGTCATGCCCAGGTAGACCGCTTGGCACAGCAGTCCCAGCACGACCTGACGACGGAGGCCGGACCGGTCGATGCGCTCGCACCGCCACGCGCACAACGCGACGAGAATGCCGCCTGCCACGAGGTAGCGCCATGCGAGCAGGGCCGAGGCAGGCGCCTGTCGAGTGCCGAGCTCGGCGCCGATGAAGCCGGAGCTCCACAGGACGACGAGGGCGATGGACGGCAGAACCCGTGAGCGGCGATCAGTCAGCATGCCGCCAGATAAACATACCGGTCGGTATACTCGCAGTGTAGATCGCGAAGGAGTTTCCATGACGACCGTCACCCAGCCGACCATGACCCCGACTGCGCACCGCATCCTCGACACTGCGGCCGGCCTGTTCTACGAGCACGGCCTGCGAGCTGTGGGGGTCGAGCGCATCGCCGACGAGGCCGAGACGACCAAGAAGACGATCTACGACCGGTTCGGGTCCAAGGACGGACTCATCACCGCCTACTTGCGTCAGCGGTGCGACCGGTGGCACGACTACGCGACGGCGTACGTCAAGGAGCACCAGCCCGAGCCGGGACCGGACCGGGTGCTGGCGGTGCTCGACGCCCTGGACAGCTGGATGGCGGTCAACTCCCGCGGGTGCGGGTTCGTCAACGCGTACGCCGAGCTGGCCGGCACGGGGCACGAAGGCCTGCCGATCATCGCCGAGGAGAAGATCTGGACCCGTGACCACTACGTCGCGCTGCTCTCCGAGATGGACATCCCGGACGCTGCACGCCGTGGCCGTGAGGTGGCGCTGGTGCACGAGGGAGCCATCGTGCAGCTGACAGCCGGGGCACAGCCTGAAGCGATGGCCGATGCCCGCGCCTTGGTCGGCCGGCTCGTCGCCGACGGAGTCGCCGCGCGTGACGCCACCGCGGGGACCGTAGGCTGAGCGCATGACAGTGAGGCGCGTGCAGGGGAGTGAGGTCGAGTACGGCATCGCGGTGCAGGGCCAGCCGCACGCCAACCCCATGGTCGCGTCGACGCACGTCGTCAACTCGTACGCCGCTGCGCATGGGCTGACCCGCAGGGCCCGCTGGGACTTCGAGGAGGAGAACCCATTGCGCGACGCGCGAGGGTTCGACCTGAGCCGCGAGGTCGCGGACCCGTCGCAGCTCACCGACGAGGACATGGGCCTGGCCAACATCATCCTGACCAACGGCGCCCGGCTCTACGTCGACCACGCGCACCCGGAGTACTCCAGCCCCGAGGTCACGAACCCGCTCGACGTCGTGCTGTGGGAGAAGGCCGGCGAGAACGTCATGCGCCTCGGTGCCGAGCTCGCCGCCAAGATCCCCGGCACCGCCCCGATCGTGCTCTACAAGAACAACGTCGACAACAAGGGCGCGTCCTACGGCGCACACGAGAACTACCTGATGCGCCGGGACGTGCCGTTCGACCAGATCGTCGAGCACCTCACCCCGTTCTTCGTCTCCCGCCAGGTGTTCACGGGCGCCGGCCGGGTCGGGCAGAAGCAGGACGGCAGCGTCCACGCGTTCCAGATCAGCCAGCGAGCCGACTACTTCGAGGTCGGCGTCGGGCTCGAGACGACGCTCAAGCGGCCCATCATCAATACCCGCGACGAGCCCCACGCCGACCCCAAGAAGTATCGCCGCCTGCACGTCATCATCGGCGACGCCAACTGCTCCGAGACCGCGATCTACCTCAAGCACGGCACGACGTCGATCGTCCTGGCGATGATCGAGGCGGGCTTCCTGACCCGCAGTCTCGCCCTGTCGGCGCCGGTCACCGCGTTGCACGACATCTCGTACGACCCCACGCTGACGCAGAAGGTCGAGCTCGAGGACGGCCGCACCGTGACAGCCCTCGAGCTGCAGGGCGAGTACCTCCGTCTCGCCAAGGAGTTCGTGGCCCGCGAAGGATCCGACGAGCAGACCGACGACGTCCTGCGCCGATGGGAGAGCGTGCTCGACCGCCTTGCCCGCGACCCGATGGAATGCGTCCGCGAGCTCGACTGGGTCGCCAAGCTCGCGCTGCTGGAGCGCTATCGCGAGCGCGACGGTCTCGACTGGGACCACGCCAAGCTGCACCTCGTCGACGTCCAGTACCACGACATCCGGCTGCACAAGGGCCTCTACCACCAGCTCATCCGCACCGACCGCATGGACCGGCTGCTGACCGAGGAGCAGATCGCCGCCGCCGTCACCGACCCGCCGCGCGACACCAGGGCGTACTTCCGCGGCATGTGCCTGGCTAAGTTCTCCAAGGACATCGCCGCCGCGTCGTGGGACTCGGTCATCTTCGACCTGCCCGGGCAGGACTCCCTGCAGCGCATCCCGACCATGGAGCCACTGCGTGGCACCGCCGAGCACGTCGGCCGCCTCTTCGAGACCAGCAACACCGCCAGCGAGCTGTTCGCCGCCATCACGGGTCGATGACGCCGTGTCGGACCAGACAGCTCGCAGGGAGCGACGCATCTCGGCGTTGATCGCGCTCGTCGCCGTGTGTGGGGTGGCCGGGCTCGTCATCTCTGCAGCCCTGCTCGCGAAATCGCCGCCAAGCGCCCCGCGCGCCCAGCCGACACCCACGACGACGATGGCGCCGGTCAAGCCCGTGTCCGAGCCCGTCGCACCTTCTCCGGTACCTTCGGGCGAGCACATCGCGACGTCGTGGCTGACGACCACCTCACGGCAGACCGGTATCGGGACGGTGGCACTCGAGGCGTACGCGCTGGCGTCGGTGCGCCTGGAGCGCGAGCGGCCGAGGTGTCACATCGGCTGGACGACGCTGGCCGGCATCGGCGCCATCGAGTCCGGGCACGGCACCAACGGCGGCAGCCGGGTTCGTGCGGACGGCACGACCACCCGCCCCATCATCGGGCCGGCACTCGACGGTTCGGCCGGCACAGCGCGCATCCCGTCCGACGAGGAGTCGGAACGCTGGCACGGTGACACCGGCTGGGACCACGCCGTCGGACCGATGCAGTTCATCCCGTCGACCTGGCGCACATGGGGCTCGGACGGCAACGACGACGGCACCGCCGACCCCAACAACATCATCGACGCGGCATACGCCGCCGGCCGCTACCTGTGCGCCTCGGGCCGCGACATGCGTACGGGACAGGGCTGGACGCAGGCGATCTTCTCCTACAACCACTCCGAGGACTACGTGCGCAACGTCGTGGCGCGCGCCAACTCGTACGTCAAGCGCTGAGGTTGGAGGCGGACGGGGACCCTCTCCTGGAATGGTGCTCGGTCCCCGCCCGCTGACGTCGTGGCTGTGTGCTCAACCAGACGTCCTGTCGCCCCGTACCCGACGGCGCTGCGCCCAACCGTGCCTCAATCGAATCGTCGAGGTCACGCCGCGTCTGGCCCGGCCGGGATAGGGTTGGGGCATGTCCGAACAGCAGCACAAGAGCACCCGCAAGGCGAGCGAGCCCGAGGCGCAGGCCGACACCACCGAGGTCGACGCCGAGCGCAAGGAGAAGCTCGACGACGACGTCGACTCGATTCTCGACGAGATCGACGACGTGCTCGAGGAGAACGCCGAGGAGTTCGTCCGCAGCTTCGTGCAGAAGGGCGGACAGTGATGCTGCCTGATGGCACTCGACTGTCCGAAACCTCGTCCTTCGCCGACTACCTCTCCGTCAGAGCTCCCGACCTGCTGCCCTCTGCCCGCGTGACCGATGCCGGCAGCCTCGCCGGCGTCACCCACGGCACCACGATCGTCGCCGCGACGTTCGACGGGGGAGTCGTGATGGCCGGCGATCGCCGCGCCACGATGGGCAACGTCATCGCACAGCGCGACATCCAGAAGGTCTTCCCGACCGATGAGTACTCCTGCGTCGGCATCGCCGGCACGGCGGGGCTGGCCGTCGAGATGACCCGGCTGTTCCAGGTCGAGCTCGAGCACTACGAGAAGATCGAGGGCACGGTGCTGTCGACCGACGGCAAGGCCAACCGCCTCGCCGCGCTGATCCGCAACAACCTCGGCATGGCCATGCAGGGCCTCGCCGTCGTGCCGCTGTTCGCCGCCTACGACCTCGACGCCGGCGTCGGACGCATCTTCGCCTTCGACGTCACCGGCAACCGCAACGAGGAGCGAGCGTTCCACTCCGTCGGGTCCGGCTCCACGTTCGCGCGCGGCTCGCTCAAGAAGCTCTACCGCGAGGGCATGAGCGAGACCGACGCCGTGACCGCTGCGATCCAGGCGCTCTACGACGCGGCCGACGACGACACTGCCACCGGCGGCCCCGACCTGGCCCGCCGCATCTTCCCGATGGTCGGTGCGATCACCGCCAACGGCTACCGCGCCTATTCCGAAGACGAGACGGCTGCGATCGCCGACCAGGTCATCGCCGCCCGCATGGGTCGGCCCGACGGCCCCTCGGCCCCCCTGACGTGAGAGGACCGACCCGATGACGCAACCGTTCTACGTCTCGCCCGAGCAGCTGATGAAGGACCGGGCGGACTTTGCCCGCAAGGGCATCTCCCGGGGCCGCAGCGTGGCCGTGGTCCTCTATGACGACGGCATCCTGTTCGTCGCGGAGAACCCGTCTCAGGCGCTGCACAAGATCAGCGAGATCTACGACCGCATCGGCTTCGCCGCGGTGGGCCGCTACAACGAGTTCGAGAACCTGCGCATCGCCGGCGTACGCCTCGCCGACCTGCGCGGCTACTCCTACGACCGTCGGGACGTCACGGCGCGCGGCCTCGCCAACGCATACGCACAGACACTCGGCACGATCTTCTCCTCCGGCGGCGAGAAGCCCTACGAGGTCGAGATCTTCGTCGGCGAGCTCGGCGACGAGCCGGCGCAGGACCAGATCTACCGCCTGATGTACGACGGGTCGGTTGCCGACATCCAGGGCTTCGGCGTGATGGGTGGCCAGAGCGAGCTCGTCGAGACCTACCTCGGTGAGCACTACCGGGCCGGGATGACGCTTCCCGAGGCGATCCGCGTGGCCGTCACAGCGCTCGGGCAGGACACGACACCCCCGCGCAGCGTGGAGGCCTCGGCGCTCGAGATCGCCGTCCTGACGCGTTCTCGCACCCAGCCGCGCAAGTTCCGCCGGCTGAGGGACGCCGACGTCGTGGCAGCCCTCGAGAGCTGATCGACCGGCGCATCGCGCCACGAGCAGCGGCTCCGGCCGAGGTGATCCACCTCACCTGTGTCGAAGTGGAAACAGCACTCCGGTTGTGATTGGATAAGTGGAGACACTATCCGCATAACCCTGGAGTCCTCCATGACCGCCTCGACGATGCTCGAAGCCGACTGAGGCCTGACGATGTCCATCACCGCCTGGCACTCGCCCTTCACGACCCCGAACCCCACTCGACACAGTGGTGTGGCGGAGCGAAGTCCTGCGGTACGACAGAGGCTGCGCATCCATCCCGGAGTGCGCGAGGTCGTCCTCCTTGCGGCTCTCTGGTTCGGCTACAGCGCGAGCCGCATGCTGGCCGACAAGGACCTCGGTGTCGCCCGTCGCCGGGCCGCCGACATCCTCGACGTCGAGCGATTCCTGCACCTCAACGTCGAGTCGTCGGTCAACTCGGCACTCTCGGCTGTGCCGTCGATCGCGGTGCCGATGTCGTTCTGGTACGCGTCGCTGCACTATCTCGTGACGCCGGCCGTGCTGGCCTTCATCTTCTGGAAGCACCGCAGCGACTACCGCCGCGCGCGCAACGGACTCGTGATCGGCTCGGCGATCGGCCTGGCGGCGTACGTGCTGATCCCCACCGCGCCGCCGCGCCTGATGGGCGGCTACGTCGACACGCTCGCACAGTCCGCCGCATATGGCTGGTGGTCCGGGCACGCCTCGGCACCGGCGGGGCTCGGTGGGCTCACCAACGAGCTTGCCGCGATGCCCTCGCTGCACGTCGGGTGGACCGTCTGGGTGGCCTGGGCCATGTGGCGCTACGTCAAGCGCACCGGTCACATCGTGTCCCTGCTCTACGTCGCGGGCACGACGCTGGTGGTCATCGCCACCGGCAACCACTGGCTGCTCGACGCGGTGGCCGGCGCCGCCGTGGTCGGGATCGGGATCTTCGTCGCGACCAGGCGGTCGCCCGTCACCTCACCTGAGCCTGCTGAGCCGACGCCGTCATGGTGACGTCGCTGCTGGGATTCGTCTTCGCACTCGCGGAGTCGGGCCTCGGCCTCGGCGCGGTCCTGCCCGGTGAGGTGGCCATCTCGAGCCTGGCGACGAACGTCGACGGTGTGCTGCCGCTGGTGCTCCTCGGTGTCGCCGTGGCGCTCGGTGCCAGCGCAGGAGACCACCTGGGCTACGTGATCGGGCGGGTGAGCGGGCCGCGTTTGCGCAGCTCACGGCTGATCGCCCGGCTCGGGCTCGACCGCTGGGACCGGGCATCGGAGCTCATGCAGGCCCACGGCTTCTGGGCGATCCTGGTGAGCCGCCTGCTGCCGTTCGTCCGCACCGTCATGCCTGCCGTCGCAGGGGCCGCACACCTGCGCTACCCGCGTTTTGCCCTGGCATCAGTGCTGGGAGCCGTCGCCTGGTCGAGCGTCTGGGTCGGCGCCGGCGCCGGCCTCGCCGCAAGCGGGCTGCTCAACAACACCCCGCTCGTCGTCGTCACAGTGGCCGCCGTGGTCGCCCTCGCGGTTGCTGTCAGGGTCGTGCGCAGGCGCCGCCGGCCGGCCGTACCCGCCGATCCAGGTGTCCTCGAGGCGCTGGGCGACCGGGTTCCCGAGCCGACCTGCGTCGGCTGACGCGTCGCGCTACAAGTCGATGACCTTCGCGCGCCGCACCGCAGCCGCTGGCGCGCGCGACTAGGCTGGCGTCATGGACCGGCGGATCTTCGGTATCGAGAACGAGTACGGCGTGACGTGCTCGTTCAAGGGCCAGCGCCGGCTGTCGCCCGACGAGGTGGCCCGCTACCTGTTCCGCCGCGTCGTCTCGTGGGGCCGCAGCAGCAACGTGTTCCTCCGCAACGGCGCCCGTCTCTACCTCGACGTCGGCAGCCACCCCGAGTACGCGACCCCGGAGTGCGACGATCTCGTCGACCTGGTGACCCACGACAGGGCAGGGGAGCGCATCCTCGAGGGCCTCATGATCGACGCCCAGAAGCGGCTCGCCGACGACGGCGTCGAGGGCGACATCTATCTGTTCAAGAACAACACCGACTCGGCCGGCAACTCCTACGGCTGCCACGAGAACTACCTCGTCAGCCGACAGGGTGAGTTCAGCCGTCTCGCCGACGTGCTGATCCCATTCCTGGTCTCGCGGCAGATCATCTGCGGTGCGGGCAAGATCCAGCAGACGCCGCGCGGCACGATCTTCTCGGTCAGCCAGCGGGCCGAGCACATCTGGGAGGGCGTCTCCAGCGCGACGACCCGGTCGCGGCCCATCATCAACACCCGCGACGAGCCGCATGCCGACGCCGAACGATTCCGCCGGCTGCACGTCATCGTCGGCGACTCCAACATGAGTGAGACCACGACGCTGCTCAAGGTCGCGACGACCGATCTGGTGCTGCGCATGATCGAGGGCGGCGTGTCGATGCGCGACATGACTCTCGACAACCCGATCCGCGCCATCCGCGAGATCGCCCACGACATGACCGGCAGGCGCAAGGTGCAGCTGGCCAACGGCCGCGAGCTGTCGGCGCTGGAGATCCAGGCCGAGTACTTCGGCAAGGCGGCCGAGTTCGTCGACAAGCACGGGCTGCACACCCCGACGATCACCCGAGCCCTCGATCTCTGGGAACGTACGCTCAAGGCCGTCGAGTCCGAGGACCTGTCGCTCGTCGAGCGTGAGATCGACTGGGTCATCAAGTACAAGCTGCTCGACCGCTACCGCAACGTGCACGGGCTCAGCTGGGGCGACCCACGCATCGCGCAGCTCGACCTCGCCTATCACGACATCCGGCGTGACCGCGGCATCTTCTACCTGCTCGAGAAGAAGAGCGCCGTCGCCCGCGTGACGAACGACCTCGACGTGTTCGCCGCCAAGTCCATTCCGCCGCAGACCACGCGGGCGCGCCTGCGTGGCGACTTCATCAAACGAGCCCAGGAACGCCGTCGCGACTTCACGGTCGACTGGGTCCATCTCAAGCTCAACGACCAGGCGCAACGCACCGTGCTGTGCAAGGACCCCTTCAGGTCGCACGACGAGAGGGTGCAGCGGCTGATCGACGGGATGTGACGACGGACGGCTTGCCCGCTGTCGTTAGGATGGCCGACGATCTGTTTTCCCACCGCGAAGGTCGTTCCCGTGCGTCGAATTCTCCTGGCAGCTGTTGTTGCCTCCAGCCTCGTTCTCGCTGGATGCGGCGGCAGCAGCGACTCCGGCAGCGGAGGTCTCGACGACGTCAAGGTCAGCTCGGCCAAAACGCCCAAGGTCACTGTTGCCAAGGGCTTCAAGGTCAAGAAGACGACGACCAAGGTCCTCAAGAAGGGCGGCGGCGACGAGGTCGCCTCGGGCGATTCGCTGAAGATCAGCCTCGCGGGCGTCAACGGCACGACCGGCAAGCAGTTCGACAGCACCTACGCCAGCGGCAAGCCGGTCACGTTCACGGTCTCCGACGGCGGCGTGCTGCCCGGTTTCGTCAAGGGACTCGTCGGCCAGAAGGTCGGCAGCCGCATCCTCGTGGCGATCCCGCCCAAGGACGGCTTCGGCGACGCAGGTCAGCCGTCCTACAACATCAAGAAGGGCGACACGATGGTGTTCCTCTTCGACATCGTCGCCAAGGTCCCCACCGAGGTCACCGGCACGAGCAAGAAGCTGCCGTCCGACCTGCCCAAGCTCAAGCTCGACGCCGACAAGCACCCGGCCGGCTTCACCAAGACCAAGACGATGGACAAGAAGCAGACCAAGGTCAGCGCCGATGTCGTGATTCAGGGCAAGGGCGCCGAGGTCAAGTCCGGCCAGACCCTGACGGTGCAGTACGTCGGTCAGGTCTACCCGACCGGAACCGTCTTCGACGAGTCGTGGTCCAAGCAGCCCGCGTCCTTCCAGATCGGTGGCGAGGGCCTCATCAAGTGCTGGAACCAGACGCTGATCGGCCAGAAGGTCGGCAGCCGCGTCGTCATCGTCTGCCCGCCCGACTCCGCCTACGGCGACAAGCCCCCGGCCAACAGCAAGATCGGCAAGGGCGACACGCTGATCTTCGCGGTCGACTTGCTCGACGCTTCCTGACATCCTCCTGACATGGCCGAACGCAAGACCGAGAGGTTGATGAACCTCATCTTCGCGTTGCTGGTCAGTCGCCAGTACCTCACGAAGGACCAGATCCGCGAGTCGATCGCCGACTACCGCGACTCGACGCCGCAGGCGTTCGACCGCAAGTTCGAGCGCGACAAGGAGGAGCTGCGCGAGCTCGGCATCACCGTCGAGATGGGCCAGAACGACAAGTACTTCAACGACGAGCCCGGCTATCGCATCCGCCGGGACGAGGCGGAGCTGCCTGACCTCGAGCTGACGCGCGAGGAGGCCGCCGTGATCGGGCTCGCGACGCAGGTCTGGGAGCACGCGGGTCTCGCGAGCGAGTCGACGACGGCCCTGGTCAAGCTCAAGGCCATCGGCGTCGATGTCGACACGAGCGTGTTGCGCATGGCCGAGCCCAAGCTGTCGACCGACGAGCCGTCGTTCGACAGCATGTGGGAGGCCGTCACGCGACGCATCCCGATCTCGTTCGTCTACGCACGACCCGGCCGCGAGCCCATGGAACGCCACCTGCAGCCGTGGGGCATCATCTCGTGGCACGACCGCTGGTATGTCGGGGGCTTCGACCTGGATCGCGACCAGGTCCGCATCTTCAGGCTTTCCCGTGTGGTGGGCGAGGTCGAGACCATCGGGGCTCCCGGGTCCTACGAGGTGCCCGAGGACGTCGACATGAAGGACATCGCCCGAGAGCTGTTCCCGCCGGCGTCCGACATCGCCGCGGTGCTGCAGATCCGCGCCGGTCGCGGGCAGTCGCTCCGCCGGCTCGCCGAGAAGGTCACGCCGTTGAGCGATGAGCTCGACGAGGTGGAGATCCGATACTCCTCGCGCTGGGAGCTGGCCTCCGAAGTGGCGTCGTACGGCCCCGACGTCGTCGTCGTGTCACCTCCGGACGTACGCGAGGCCGTGATCGAGCGGCTCAAGGCGGCTGCACAGGGCAGTCTCGAGGTCGGGGCATGAGCGAGCGTCAGCGAGCGAACAGCGAACTCCTCATGCCGATGCCTCCCAACCGTGGGCTTTTCAGGGAGGCAACGGCATGAGCAGATCGCGCCAGCAGGTGGTGCGAATGCTCGCTCTGGTGCCCTACCTCCAGGGCAACGACGGCATCCCTGTCAACGAGGTTGCCGCCGAGTTCGGCGTCACCCCCAGGGTCATCCGCGATGACCTGCGCCTGCTGATGTACACCGGCACGGGGGAGTACGCCGGCGAGCTCATCGACTTCGACCTCACTGCCCTCGAGGAGGACGGCGTCGTCCACATCCGTGACGCCGAGTTCATGACGCGGCCGCTGCGCATCAGCGCGCGCGAGGGCGTGGCGCTGATCGTGGCACTCCGCACGCTGCGTGCCTCGGCGAGCGGCTCGGAGCTCACGGTGATCGACAGTGCGTTGGCCAAGCTCGAGAGCGCCGTCGGCGACAGCGCAGCCGCTCCCGTCGACGTCGTCGTCGACGAGGTCGATCCGGCCATCCACACGTCGATCGTGCACGCCCTCGCCAACGGCAAGCGCCTGCAGCTGACCTATGCGACCGTGGCGCGGGACGAGCAGTCCGTACGCGCCGTGGACCCACGCCGCCTGTTCACCGAGCAGGGCAAGCTCTACCTCGAGGCGTGGTGTCTCCGGGCAGAAGACCTGCGGTTCTTCCGGCTCGACCGGGTCATCGATGCACAGGTCACCGACGTCGACGCCGAGGACCACGACGTCCAGGAGCGCGACCTGTCCGACGGCATCTTCACGGTGGGTGAGGCAACCCCCTACGCCCTGGTCGACCTGCACCCGCGAGCGCACTGGCTGACCGAGTACTACCAGGTCGACCTGCTCGAGCAGAGTGCCGACGGCGTCTGGCGCGCCAAGCTGTACGGCGCGGACTGGGCCTGGCTGCGGCGGCTCGTGCTGCGCAACGCCGGTTCGGTCACCGTGATCGAGCCGCCCGAACTCGCCCGAGACGTGTCCGAGCAAGCTGCACTTGCGCTTCGCGCGTACGATGAGCAGTGAATCGTCCCTCTAGGAGTAGCCATGTTCCGCCAGATCGGCCCCACTGAGATCCTTGTCGTGCTCGGAGTCGTGCTGCTGCTGTTCGGCGGCAAGAAGCTGCCCGAGCTCGCTCGCGGGTCCGGCAAGGCGCTCCGCATCTTCAAGACCGAGGTCAAGGCGCTGCACGACGACGATGACGACGAGGTCAAGCCGGCATCGCTCGAGACCGTGCAGGCTGTCGAGCCGGACAAGAAGCCCGAACAGGCCTGACGCTTGGCGCTTCGGCGCGGCAGTGCCACTCCACCCGGTGGCACGATGCCGCTGGTCGGCCATCTCCGCGAGCTCCGTCGGCGACTGGTCATCGCCGTGCTCGCCATCATGGTGGGTACGATCGTCGGCTGGATCATCTATCCGCAGGCCTTCGACTTCCTCAAGCAGCCGTATGTCGACGGCATCAAACCGCTCCTCGAGCGCAAGGGCTTCCAGGCTGACCTCGTCCTCAACGGCGGAGTGGGAAGTGCTTTCAGCTTCCGCCTCAAGCTCGCCCTCAGCATCGGGCTCGTCATCTCCAGCCCGGTGTGGATCTGGCAGATCTGGGGATTCATCCTGCCCGCCCTGCACCGCAACGAGAAGCGCTGGGCCTTCCTCCTGACGGCGACCGGCGCCCCGTTGTTCGCCGGGGGCGTCGTGGTCGGCTACCTCGTGCTCCCCAAAGGCATCCAGGTCCTCATCAGCTTCGCGCCGGAGTCGGTCGACGTGCTGCTGTCGCTCGAGGACTACCTCAACTTCGTCATCCGCACCGTGCTGGTCTTCGGCGTCGCCGCAGAGATCCCCCTCGTCGTGGTGATGCTCAACAGGCTGGGCCTGGTCAGCGCACGGCAGCTCGCGCGAGCACGTCCGTGGACGATCATCGGGATCTTCGTGTTCGCCGCGGTCGCCACGCCGAGCACCGACCCGTTGACGATGCTGTTCCTCGCCGCGCCGATGACGGTCCTCTACCTGATCTCCGAGGTCATCGCGAAGCTGACGGATCGCAAACGGGCCAAGGCGATCCCTGCCGAGCTCGCCGACGACGAAGCGTCCTCGCTCGACGACTAGCCTCTAGTCTTCTCGCATGCATTACGCGCTCGTCGTCAACCCGACTTCCGGCAAGCGGCACGGCGAGGCCATCGCCGCGCAGGCCGCCCAACGGCTCGGGCACGCCGGCCACGTGACGACCCGGATCCAGGGCGAGGACGCGTCGACCGCCCGCGACCAGCTCAAGCAGGCGATCGACAGCGGTCTTGACGGCGTGATCGTCGTCGGGGGAGACGGCGCCCTGCACGGCGTGCTCGACCACGTCGCCGACTCGGACCTCGCGTTCGGCCTGATCCCCGCAGGCACGGGCAACGACACCGCCCGCTCGCTCGGCATCCCGGTCAAGGACGTCGACGCTGCAGTCGACCTGATCGTCGCGGGACACGTCCGTACGGTCGACCTGGCCCGTACGGGTGAGGCCTGCGTCGCCACGGTGATCGCGTCGGGCTTCGACTCCAAGGTCAACGAGCGCGCCAACGCCATGGCCTGGCCGCGGGGCAACATGCGCTACAACCTCGCGATCCTGGCCGAGCTGCGCGAGTTCGAGCCGCTGGAGTTCACCCTGACGCTCGACGGCCACACGATCGAGCGCGAGGCGATGCTCGTGGCGGTGGGCAACGGGCCATCGTTCGGCGGCGGCATCCGCATCTGCGAGGGCGCCTCGATGGACGACGGCCTCCTCGACGTCGTGGTCATCAATCCGGTCAGCAAGACCAAGCTCATCCGGGTGTTCCCCAAGCTCTACAAGGGGACCCATGTCACGATGCCCGAGTTCGAGCGCCACCTGGTCCGCGAGGTGACCCTCTCGTCGCCCGGCATCGTGGCGTACGGCGACGGCGAGCGGCTGGGCCCGCTGCCCATGACGACGACCGTGCAGCCCGGCGCGTTGCGCGTCTTCGCGCCGGCCGCGCCGTGACGGGTGGATCACCCGTTCGCGCGTAGGCTGGAGGCATGACCAGCCCGGCCGAGAAGTACGCCCATTCCCGCGCCTCCCGGGCCTATCCGCACCTGGCGGCGTTCCGCGGTCACTACGCGTTCGACCTCGACGACTTCCAGGTCGAGGCGTGCAAGGTCGTCGAGGATGGTCACGGCGTGCTCGTGGCGGCACCGACCGGGTCGGGCAAGACGATCGTCGGCGAGTTCGCGGTGCACGTGGCCCTCGAGACCGGCCGCAAGTGCTTCTACACGACGCCGATCAAGGCGCTGTCCAACCAGAAGTACGCAGACCTGGTGGCCCGTCACGGCGCGGAGAACGTCGGCCTGCTGACCGGCGACAACACGATCAACGGCGAGGCACCCGTCGTCGTGATGACGACCGAGGTCCTGCGCAACATGCTCTATGCCGGGTCGCGGACGCTCGACACGCTCGGCTACGTCGTGATGGACGAGGTGCACTATCTCGCCGACCGCATGCGCGGGGCCGTGTGGGAAGAGGTCATCATCCACCTGCCCGAGTCGGTGTCGGTCATCTCGCTGTCGGCGACCGTGTCCAACGCCGAGGAGTTCGGCGACTGGCTCACCGAGGTCCGCGGCGACACCGTGACGATCGTCGAGGAACGACGCCCCGTGCCGTTGCACCAGCACGTGCTCGTCGGCCGCAAGATGTTCCCGCTGTTCGAGTCCAGCGCCGACGACCAGGGAGTCGAGGTCAACCAGGCTCTGACCCGCATCGCCCGCGACGACTGGCAGTTCACCCGTATGCACAAGGGCCGGCCGGGCAAGGGCGGCAAGCGGCCCCGCAGTCGGCACCGCACGGCGAGCCGGGTCGAGGTCGTGGAGCGGCTCGACGCCGAGGGGCTGCTGCCGGCGATCTGCTTCATCTTCAGCCGGGTCGGTTGCGACGCGGCGGTCAAGCAGTGCCTCGACGCGCGACTGACGCTCACGACGCCCGAGGAGCAGGCCGAGATCGGCGCCCTCGTCGACGCCACGTGCTCGCACCTGCCCGAGGACGACCTCCATGTCCTGGGCTACTACGAGTTCCGTGACGCCCTCGTGCGCGGCATCGCCTCGCACCATGCCGGCATGCTGCCGACGTTCAAGGAGTGCGTCGAGCTGCTGTTCAGCGACGGCCTCGTCAAGATCATCTTCGCCACGGAGACGCTGGCGCTCGGCATCAACATGCCGGCCCGCTCCGTCGTCATCGAGAAGCTGTCGAAGTGGAACGGCGAGACCCACGCCAACATCACGCCGGGGGAGTACACCCAGCTCACGGGCCGCGCCGGTCGCCGCGGCATCGACGTCGAAGGACACGGTGTCGTGCTGTGGCAGCCTGGGCTCGACCCGAAGCAGGTCGCCGGGCTCGCCAGCACTCGGACGTACCCGCTCAACTCCTCGTTCCAGCCGTCCTACAACATGGCGGTCAACCTCGTCGGACAGGTCGGCCGGACGATCGCCCGAGAGCTGCTGGAGCAGTCGTTCGCGCAGTTCCAGGCCGATCGCGCCGTCGTCGGGCTCGCCACGCAGATCCGTCGCGCCGACGAGGCGCTCGAGGGCTATCGCGAGCAGGTGGAGTGCGACAAGGGCGACTTCATGGAGTACGCCGCCTTGCGCCGCGAGCTCAGCGAAATCGAGGCCTCCGGCTCCAAGGCGCGCAGGGCCGCCGATCGCCAGGACGTCGTCGAGTCACTCGTCAAGCTCAAGCCGGGCGACGTCATCAACGTCCCGGTCGGCCGGTGGGCGGGCATCGCCGTGGTGCTCGACCCGGGCCGTACGACCGACACCGACGGGCCGCGGCCCATGGTGCTGACCGCCAACCGGCACGCGCGCCGGCTCGCAATGGTCGACTTCAACACCCCTGTCGCGCCGATCACGACGATGCGCATCCCCAAGTCGTTCAACGCCCGCAACCCGCAGTCCCGCCGCGACCTGGCGTCACAGCTGCGCAACCGGGCCGAAGGCGTCGCCTGGCGGCAGGACAAGCCGTACCGGGAGAACATCTCCCGCGAGGACCCGCGCATCGCGTCGATCCGCGACAAGCTGCGCAACCACCCGTGCCACAGCTGTCCCGACCGTGAGAAGCACGCTCGCTGGGCCGAGCGCTACTTCAAGCTCGAACGCGACACCGCCAACCAGCGCGGCCGCATCGAGTCTCGCACCAACACCGTCGCGCGGCAGTTCGATCGGGTCTGCGAGGTGCTCGACGTGCTCGGCTACCTCGACGGCGACCAGGTCACGGCCGACGGCAAGCGCCTGCAGCGGCTCTACAGCGAGCTGGACCTGCTCGTCAGCGAGTGCCTGCGCGGGAACGTGTGGGACGGTCTCGAGGCTGAGGAGTTCGCCGCGGTCGTCAGCGGACTCACGTACGAGTCACGCAACGCCGACGACGCGCCGGCGCCGCGCTATCCGACCGAGGCCTTGCGCACGGTCGCGGACACCATGACGACGCTCTGCACCGACCTGCAGCAGCTCGAGCGGGAGCACCGGGTGCGGTTCCTGCACCAGCCAGACTTCGGGTTCGCGCACGCGGTGTGGCAGTGGAGCATGGGCGCGTCGCTCGACGACGTGCTGGGCCAGATGGACCTGGCGGCCGGCGACTTCGTGCGCGCCATGAAGCAGCTGATCGACGTCGTGGCGCAGATCGCCGACGCGGCCGGACCCGGCGCGCTGCGGGACACCGCCCGCGAGTCGCTCGACCTGCTGCGCCGCGGCGTGGTCGCCTACACCAGCGTCACGAGCTGAACGATCGGTCCTTGAGCTTGTCGAAAGGACGTCCTTTCGACAAGCTCAAGGACCCACATCGTTCTCAGTCTTTCGCGAGTGCCGTCAGGGCTCGGTCGGTCGCGCCACCAAGGCCCCAGGTCTCGCCGAACGCCCGGAACGCTTCTTCCTGCACGGGCGCCGTCAGCACCTCGAAGTCGCACGCATCGCGCTTGACCGCGACGACCGTGCGAGCCGCGGCGATGTAGTCGCCGGAGTCGAGGAGCGACTGGCGTACGCGAGGCTTGATCGACGACCACCGGTCCTGCGCCGCAGCGAGGATGCCGTCGATGTCACCGAACTCCTTGAGCAGCACCGCAGCAGTCTTGTCGCCGATGCCGGCCACACCCGGGAGACCGTCGGACGCGTCCCCGCGCATGACCGCGAAGTCGACGTACTGCGACGCGTCGATGCCGTACTTGGCCCGGATCCAGGCGTTGTCGACGACATCGTGGTTGGAGACCCCACGAGCGACGTAGAGGACCCGTACGCCCCGGTCGTCGTCGACGAGCTGGAACAGGTCGCGGTCGCCCGTCACGATGTCGACCGGGCCGTCCCACGTGGAGGCGAACGTACCGATGATGTCATCGGCCTCGGCATCGGGAGCGCCGACGACCGGAATGCCCAGCAGCGCGAAGGCCTCGGCGATCAGGGGCACCTGGGGACCGAGCAGTCCGCCCGTCGTGTCGGCCTCGCCGCCTTCGACGTCGAGGCGCTGGGTCTTGTAGGACGGGATGAGGTCGACGCGCCACTGGGGACGCCAGTCGTCGTCCCAGCACGCGACGATCGCCTCCGGCTTGTACTGCGTCGTCAGCGTCGACGTGAAGTCGAGGATGCCGCGCAGCGCGTTGACGACCGTCCCGTCGGGGGACTTCAGGGAGTCCGGGACGCCGAAGAACGCCCGGAAGTACAGACTCGCGCTGTCGAGCAGCAGCAGACGACCGTGTGCCATGCAGTCGAGCCTAGTGCGGTGGGTCGCTCAGCCGGCGGTGCTGTCGCCTTCTTCGAGCTCGCGTCGCTGCTGCTCGGTGACCTCACGCTGCTTCTCCCGGTACGTCCGACGCTGCTCCTCGGCGCGCTCGCGGAGGCCTCGCAAGAACGCTTCGTCGTCCTCAGGATTGGCAGCGACGGCGCGCCCGGGGCGGTCGTACTCGGGGAATGACGGGTGCCCCTGATTGCCCTTGTAGGGCATCGACGCGGTCGGGTTCGACTCCGGCCGGCCGGCGACGAGCCACGCGATCGAGCCGATGAGCGGGAAGAACAGCACCAGGATGAGCCACCAGATCTTGCTCAGGTTGCGGCACGCGTACTCATCGGTCGAGATGACGTCGAGCAGGCAGAAGATCCACAGGCCCAGGATCACCAGGCCCAGCACTCCGTCCATCAACAGCACGGTGTCTCCTCCATTCAGCGGTCGCCACATCATGGCAGTCACGAGCCGCTTGCTGGGGCCGAATGCAGAGATCGGCGCCACCACCCGGTCAGGTGATGGCGCCGATCCGTCGAGCTCGTCAGCGTACGAGCTGCGGCTCCTTGGCGAGAGCCTTGGACTTGCCTGCCTTGCCCGTCAGGCTGCCGTCGGGGAACAGTCCCGTCCTCGACATCGTCAACACAGCCGTCGCGTGCGCGGCGGCGTCGCCGAGCTCCTGGAGCGCGGTCGTGTTGAGGTTGGAGATGTCGTCACACGCCGCGTGATAGCACGCGTCGTACGGCTCACCCGCGGCACCGCCGTAGACGGCGGCCTCCTCAGGCGTCTTGACGCCTTCGGCTCCGCTGAACAGGCCACCGGCGGGGATGCCGGCCTCGATGAACGGGCCGTAGTCGGACCGGCCGTCGAAGTCCGTCGGCTCCGACGCGAGGTGCTTCGAGCCGAAGTAGTCGGTGAAGATCCTCTCGATCGCGTCAGATCCGGCCGGACCGGCGTCGCCCCCAGCGGAGCCGTCACCGTCATAGACGAACCGGACGTAGTTGGGCGAGCCGAGCATGTCGAAGTTGAGGTTGGCGTAGATCTTCGACAGCGCGGTGTCCGACAGCGACGCGACGTAGTGCTCCGAGCCCAGCAGCCCGGCCTCTTCTGCACCCCAGAACGCGAACCGCACCGGGCGCTCGAGCTTCTTGGTCAGCTTGAGGGCCGACATCTGCTCGGCGATCTCGAGGATCGTCGCCGAGCCCGATCCGTTGTCGTTGATGCCGGGTCCCGCAGCGACGCTGTCGAGGTGGGCACCCACCACGACGACCTGGTCGGCGTTGGCCTTCTTGAGCTGCTTCGCGGGCAGGTCGGCGATGACGTTCTCCGTCTCGCGATTGAGGTCGGTCTCGGTCTTGGTCGTGACCCTCGCGGTGACGCCGTCCGCGGCAAGCGCGGCGCCGTCCTCGTACGAGACACCGACGACCGGGATGTCGATCGGGTCGCCCAGCGTGCCGGTCAGCAGCTCGTCACGCCCCGGCTGTCCCTCGTTGAACAAGATGACGGCGTCGTAGCCGGCCGCTGCCGCATTGACCGCCTTCTCGCCGAACGTGCACGTGCCACGCTGGATCAGCGCGATCGCCGGCTCTGCGGGGGCCGGCGAGAAGTCCGAGGCTTCGCAGCCCGAGGTGCTGCTCGGCTCGGCCGCCGGCGGGATCATCACGTCGTTGGTCGCGATGACCGGCCCCGTCACATCGCCCGTCCCGGAGTAGTCCATCGTGTGCGTCTCGACCTCGCGTTGTGCCGGCGTCACCTGCGTCAGCGTCGCCGGCTCGAGCTCGCGGGTGAACGGGAAGATGAACTTCTGGCGCTTGACCGTGTAGCCGGCCTGCTTGAGCTTCTTGGCGACGTAGTCGGCCGACTCGGTGTGGCCGGGCAGTCCGGATGCCCGCGTGCCCTCGTTGCGGTTGGCGATGACCTGCAGCTGGCGCAGGTGCTGGACGATGCCGTTGACCGTGACGGCCTTGGTGAGCTTGCTCGTGTCGACAGGTTTCGGCGTAGGGCTTTTGGCCGTGGCCGGACCCGCGACGAGAAGGCTGGCCGTCATGGTGACGGCAGCGATGGATGGCAGGAGTCTGCGCATCTGTGATCCCCCGATCGTGAGTTGGTTTCCTCACAGTAGGTCGGGTCGCGGGTGCTGTCACTTTGTGGTTGCGACGTGCACGGAGTACGCCCGAGGGCGCCGCAGGTATCGTCTTCTCGTGAGCAGATGGCGCAAGGCACAGCAACTGGCCGCTTCGCAGGGCATCGACGCCCTGCTCATCACGCCGGGAGCGGATCTTCGCTATCTGACCGGCTACGTCGCCCTGCCGCTCGAGCGGCTCACGTGCCTCGTCCTGCCGGCCGACGGTGACCCCACGCTGGTCGTCCCCACCCTCGAGAAGCCTGCGGCCATCGCCTCTGGTGTCGACGTGCACGTCGAGTCGTGGAACGAGACCGACGACCCGTACGCACTGGTGGCCACGCTCGTCGGAGATGCCGCCACGATCGGCGTCGACGACCACATGTGGGCCTCGCGTGTCTTCGCGTTCCGCGAGACGTTCCCGCAGGCTCGTCAGGTGCTCGGTGGCGACCTCGTCCAGCAGCTGCGCATCCGCAAGGACGCCGACGAGATCGACGCGCTGCGCGAGGCCGGCCTGGCGATCGACCGCGTGCACTCGCGCATGGGCGAGTGGCTCCGTCCAGGCCGCACCGAGCGCGAGGTCGGCGCCGACATCGCCCGCGCGATCCTCGACGAGGGCCACGAGACGGTCGACTTCGTCATCGTCGGCTCCGGGCCCAACGGGGCGTCTCCCCACCACGAGGTCTCCGACCGCGTCATCGAGGAGGGCGACCCCGTCGTCGTCGACATCGGTGGCACCACACCCGCCGGCTACTGCTCGGACTCGACCCGCAACTATCTCGCCGGCGGCACCGTCCCGGCCGCGTACGCCGAGGCCTACGCCGTGCTCGAGGCCGCTCAGCAGGCGCAGCGCGAGCACGCCGGCCCCGGCGTCACCGCCGAGTCGATCGACGCGGTCGGCCGCGCCCTGATCGCCGACGCAGGCTTCGGTGACCTGTTCATCCACCGCACCGGCCATGGCATCGGGCAGGAGACCCACGAGGAGCCCTACATCGTGGAGGGCAACGACCTGGTGCTCGAGGAGGGCATGGCGTTCTCGATCGAGCCCGGGATCTACTTCGACGGCCGCTTCGGCGCCCGCATCGAGGACATCGCCGTGTGCACCGCCGATGGGCTCGAGGTGCTCAACAACACGCCGCGCGAGCTCGTCGTCCTGTGACGCCCAGCTGGGTGCTGCCGAGGCGTCTCGTTGCCAGCTCGTCCGCACCCGGCGCGAATGCACTGACGCCCACCGTGGGCGGTCGCGTCGCCTGGCCCGCGGCCGTCGCCCTGGGCGTGCTGTCGTCGCTCAACTTCGACCCGGTCAACCTGCCGTTCGCCATGGTCGTGGCGATGGCCGGACTGATCTGGCTCGCCCATGCGCTGCGTGACGCCCGCAAACGTACGGTCATGGTCACCGGCGCGCTCTACGGCGTGTCGTTCATGGGACTGCTGATCTGGTGGATGAACGCGGTGAGCCACGGCGCCTACGTCGGACTGGTGCTCGCCGAGACACTGTTCTACCTGCCGACCATGCTCGCGCTCCGGGCCGCTGCGCGGCTGCGGTGGTGGCCGCTGTGGTGCGCTTCCGTGTGGGTGCTGGGGGAGTGGGCCCGCGGCCGGTTCCCGTTCACGGGATTCCCGTGGGGCCGCTTGGCGCACACCTCGATCGACACGCCCTTCGAGGCGTACGCACGACTGGTTGCAATGCCGGGACTGAGTGCGATGCTGATGCTCGTCGCAAGCTTGTTGGTCGTGCTCGTCACCTCAGCGACGTGGCGCACGCGGGCGATCGCGGTTGCCGGGGTCATCGCGATCGCGGGGGTCGGGGCGATCCTGCCGACCGGCATCGCCGGCGCTGACGGCACGCGGCAGGTCGCGCTCGTGCAGGGCAACGTGCCCGGCGTGTTCCTGACCTGGCCGCTGGGTGAGATCTTCACCCTGCACGTCGAGGAGACGACCAAGCTCGCCGACCAGATCGAGGCCGGCAAGGTGCCGCAGCCCGACATGGTGCTGTGGCCCGAGAACGCGACGGACGTCGACCCGTACTACAACCAGTCCGTCCGCGACCAGATCCAGGCGCTCTCGGCACGGCTCAAGGCACCGATCCTCGTCGGCGGCATCTTCGACGGACCGACGGCGACCACGGCCTACAACCAAGGTGTGGTCTGGACGGCCGACGGGCCAGGGGAGCGCTACGTCAAGCTCAAGCCGGTGCCGTTCGGTGAGTACGTCCCGTGGCGCAAGGAGGCCGGCTTCTTCGTCAACCGCCTCGCTCGCGACATCCCGCGCGACATGCTCGCCGGCCACGAGCCCGGTGCGCTGCGGATCGGGGACACCCTGATCGGCGACACGATCTGCTACGACATCGCGTACGACAGCGTCACGCGTCGGGCGGTCGACGGCGGAGCCCAGATGATCGTCGTGCAGACCAGCAACGCCGCGTTCACCAACACGTCTCAGCCTGAGCAACAGTGGGACATCTCGCGGCTCCGCGCGATCGAGACCGGGCGCTGGGTCGTTGTGCCGTCGACCAACGGCATCAGCGGCGTCGTCGACCCGCACGGGCACAGCGTCGAGCGGGCACCGATGCATCAGCCGGCGTACCTGAACGCCACGGTGACGCTCGCGTCCGGCAAGACCCCGGCCCTGGTCATCGGGGCACCGCTGGAGTACGTCCTGGTGGTGCTGGGTCTGGGAGCATGGTGGTTCGGCACTCGACGAAGGACACTTGAAGGCGTGAACGAATCCACCGAGGCGCAGGGATGACGCGCACTCTGGTCGTCATCCCGACCTACAACGAGGCCGACAACGTCGCCTGGATCGTCAACCAGCTCCACCTCGCACAGCCCGGGGTCGACGTGCTGATCGCCGACGACGGGTCTCCTGACGGCACCGGTGAGATCGCCGACGCGATGGCCGCGAGCGATCCGCGCGTCAACGTCATGCACCGCAGCGGCAAGCAAGGACTCGGCTCGGCCTACCGGGCGGGCTTCGCCTGGGGCATCGAGCGCGGCTATGACGTGCTGGTCGAGATGGACGCGGACGGCTCACACCGTCCCGAGGACCTCGGCACGCTGCTCGCTGCGAGTGACGCGGGTGCCGACCTCGTGCTCGGCTCGCGGTGGGTCGACGGCGGGGGAGTCGTCAACTGGCCGTGGCACCGGCGCTTCATCTCCCGCGGTGGCACCTTCTACGCCCGGCTGATGCTCGGCATCCCGGTCAAGGACGCCACCGGGGGATACCGCGCGTTCCGCCGGCAGACGCTCGAGAAGCTGCCGCTCGACGAGGTGGCCTCGCAGGGTTATTGCTTCCAGATCGACATGGCGCGACGCGTGCTGGCGGCCGGCATGACGATCGTCGAGGTGCCGATCACGTTCGTCGAGCGTGAGCGCGGCGAGTCCAAGATGAGCGGCGGGATCGTCCGTGAGGCACTCTGGCGCGTCACGGTGTGGGGAGTTCAGCGGCTGCTCTCCAAGCCGGCCCGCCTGCGGAGCTCATCAGCTCGCTGAGTCAGAACGACTGCCACAGTGCGTGGCCCTTGTGACACGCCCAGAGCATCAGGCCGACCATGGTGCCGAGGAGACCACCAACGAGCGCCGCGGGGATGCCCACTTCGAGCACGGCGAACCACGCTGTCGGAACGTACGTGTGAAGCCCCAGGGTCAGGCCCGCGATTCCGCCGGCCGCGCCACCGATGAGCACGCCCAGCACCAAGGATCGCAGGACGATGTGGACGTGATGGAGTTGGAGGTGCGCGCTCACCTGCTCACCATCCCACGTCCACGCGCTCCAGGCTGTCTTCGAGCGCGATCGGGTAGCGGGTCTCGTCCTGATCTTCGTGCCCTGGAGGATGTGGAGCGGACGCGAGGATTTGAACCTCGACCCATTCCCTGGAAGGGAAGCGTGCTGCAACTACACCACGTCCGCGAAGCCAGTCTCTGTCGAGTCCGACCAGTTCGTAGTATGACCCATTTCGAGGACGATCCCGGCGGCAGGGTGTCGGTGGTCGGTGGGATCGTGGAGGCAACGAGGCGAGGAGGGACTGCCGGATGAGTGGACTTCGCACGGTGACGCCCGCGGTGAGTCTCAGGAGCGTCGAGGACGAGGACATCGAGGTGTTCTTCGAGCAGGAGGCCGATCCGCTGGCTGCCGAGATGGCGGCGTTTCCGTCCCGCGACCGGGAACAGGTCGCAGCGCACTGGGCGAAGCTCCGCGGTGATGACACCCTCTGGACGCGGACCATCGTCGCCGACGGCGAGGTGGCCGGCAACATCGGCAGCTGGCCCGACAACGGCCAGCAGCTGCTCGGCTACTGGATCGGACGCGAGTTCTGGGGTCGCGGCATCGCGACACAGGCACTCGCCCTGATGCTGGACGACGTGTCGGTCCGGCCGCTGCACGCTCACGTCGTGGCGCACAACCTCGGATCGATCCGCGTCCTCGAGAAGTGCGGCTTTCGTCGCGATCTGGTGGGGGAGGCGCCCGCGTCCGAGGACGGCATCGACGAGCTCATCTATGTGCTGGATGCCTAGCAGCCGCGCAAGACGCTGAGCGAGCGAGTCAGTAGCGGCCAGCAGTGCTGATGTGGACGTCGAGTCCGTCATCGACCTGGACGGCGAGCCCGCCCAGGACACCGACCAGCACACCGATCGCGACCAATCCGTTGATCGGGGCGCCATCGTGGACCGACGGTCTGGTGCGCTGCCACGCGTACCACTCGGTGTGGCGGAACTTCGCCAGCCCGGCCAGCGCAAGCACGGTGGTCGCGAGCGAGACGAACGCCAAAGGTCCATCGGCCGAGGCGTCGACTGAGGTCAGGCCAACGAGTTCGCCGATCAAGCCAATCACCAGCACGACCCAGGCCACCACGAGCCGGACGGTACGGGCCCGGACGACTCCGGCGCAGACGTAGCCCACCAGGATCGCGCTGAGGACGATCGAGACGGCAACCGAGACCTCGTCGTCATGCCGCACACCCTGCTGGACCACCAGAACCACCTGACCCAACAACGAAGCCCAGGCGACGACCCAGATCGAGCTCGGCAATGGTGGCGTAGCCACGAGGTTCTCGGCCGGCCGTTCGACGCTCACGGTTGCATCCTCGCACGTAGCTCGCGCCTATTCGGACTCAGCGGAGCCTGGGTACGGGTCAGCGAACCTGCTGAGTGCCTGGAGATACCTGCCTCCCAGCTCGATGCGCGTGACGTCTCGGTACTTGAGTCGGTCGACGTTGCCGGACCAGACGCCGTCGCGACCCACGTAGTGGAGATCGAACGACTTCTTGCGCACGTCGACCACGCGGCCGACAAACAGCGGTTCTCCCTGGAGAGTCTCGAGGTGGATCGCGAGAATGTCGGCCCTCCCTGACGCCGCGTTGAGCAACTCACGTGCACTGGCGGTGTCGTCACACTCGAAGCTTGCAACGCTTTGGCCAAGGCCTGCGATCGCGCGATGGTGATACGCATCGTCGTCGCGAAACCAGACGCGCGAGACGTCCCGCAGCCGCAGCATCACGATGTCGTCGAGATGGACACCGTCTTCGAGTCCGTGCATGACGAGCCATTCGTCCGTCAAGGCGATCACGAATCCGTCGGTCATGGTGACGTCAAACGCGTCCCGGACAACCGTGGCAACGCGTCCATGGTTGAGGGACTCACCCAAACGCCGGCGAATCTTGCTCATCTTCATGGCCTCAGTATGAGACAGCTACCGCCTGCACGGTCCTCGTCGTCGTGGTGTGTCTTTGGGCCGCCGTTCCCTACCCGTGGGTCGGCACTGCCGAGCGACTCTTCGCGCTACTGGTGGTCAGGTGGGTGGCTGCGATCGCCACGCGTCTGTCACCGGACTGGCGAACATCCGAAGCTGCAGCGTCAATCTGAGACGAGAAAGACCCCGGCCGAAGCCGGGGTCCTTGGTCGTGCCGAAGACGTGAGTCTCAGGCGCTCTTCTTGGTGGTGCTCTTCTTCGCCGCGCTCTTCTTGGCGGGCCGGTGGAGGTGCGGCGGTCCGATCTCCCCACCACGGAGCAGCTCGAGCCGCTCGGTGAGGATCTCCTCGAGCTCAGCCTCGGAGCGGCGCTCGAGAAGCATGTCCCAGTGTGTGCGGATCGGCTTCTCAGCCTTGCCCTCAGGCTTGACTCCGTTGGCGAGCTGACCGATCTGTCCGGTCTTGGGGTCTTCCCACTCGAACGGGATCTCCGCCTCGTCCGCCATCGTCACCGTGAACGTGTGCCCGTCGGGGCATACGTACTCGACCTGCTGACGGGGAGCCATTTCCACGCCGCGCTCGTCCTCGAAGCTCTGTGTCCCGAGCCGAGCACCTCGCAATGCACGTTCAGCCATGTGCGTCCCCTCTCGTGTTGCTTACCACTTACAACGTAAATGACGCACATTAGATTCCCCTAAACGCGAATGCGTACGCGTCAGCGGGGTCACACGATTGCTGGGGCCTGATTTCCGGCCTCGACGATGCCTTGCCGCGCGTCGAGCTTCCACAGCAGACCGCCGCCGACCACGAAGAAGATGATGAGGGCCAGGATCGCGGGCCGGTAGGAGTCGGTCAGCTGGTGCACCACGCCGAAGACCAGAGTCCCGAGCCAGCTGGTGCCGCGTTCGCAAGCCTGGTAGAGGCTGAAGTACTCCGCCTCACGGCCCCGCGGAATGAGCTGGGAGAAGAACGCCCGCGACAACGCCTGGGTGCCACCCAGGACGAGCCCGATCGCCACCGCGAGCACCAGGAACGGCACGATCTGGTCCGCGGGCAGGAAGTAGCCGAAGCAGACGACGAGGATCCAGACGCCGAGACCGTACAGGATCGTGCGGTGGCTGCCGATGCGCGCGGCGAGCCGGCCGAACACCAGCGCGCCGACGACACCCACGAACTGCACGATGAGGATCGTCGCGATGAGCGTGCTGGTCTCGAAACCCAGCTGCTTGTCGCCGTAGACCGACGCCGAGTAGATCACGGTCTGGATGCCATCGTTGTAGAACAGGTACGCCACGAGGAACAGCAGGGTCTGCGGATAGTTGCGGAGCTCGCGCAGCGTACGGAACAGCTGCCCGAAGCTGCGCTGCATCAGCGACGTGCCCTCGACCGGGACCACGCCGCGGGGCGCCCGGTCCTTGATGCCGCGATAGGGGATCAGCGTGAAGTACGCCCACCAGATCGCGGCGGACAGCAGGCTGATGCGCACCGCCATCTCCGTCGACAGGCCGAACGGCTTGACCGTCACGAGCGCGAGGTTGACCGCCAGCAACAGGCCGCCGCCGAGATAGCCCAGCGCCCAGCCACGGGAGGAGATCCGGTCGCGTTCGTCGGGCTCGGCGATCTCGATGAGGATCGCGTCGTAGACCACGATCGACGAGGCGTAGAACAGGTTGGCCACCACGAGCAGGCCGGCGCCGAGCTGCCAGTTCGTCCCGGTGACGAAGAACATCAGTGCCGCCACCGCCGCACCCGACCAGGCGAGCCCGGCCATCAGCGTCTTCTTGGACTCGACGCGATCGGCGATGGCACCGACGATCGGCAGTACGAACGCCGAGATGACGGTCGCGAGCGTGACGACGTAGAACACCAGCGAACCGGCTGACACCGACAGCCCGAGCACCGAGAGGTTCTCGACGCACTTCCGGTCGTCGTCGCCGACGAACCCGCAGGCGGCCCTCTCGGCGACGCTCGTCAGGTAGGGCGCGTAGAGCACCGTGCCGATCGTCGTGATGTACGCCGAGTTGGCCCAGTCGTAGAAGAACCACGCCTTCTGCTCCGGGTTGGCCTTGACCTTCTGACCTCGGGTCATGCGGGGTCCTTCCAGGTTCCTCGGGCGACGAGTACGTCCTTGAGGACGTCGGTGCGGTCGGAGATGATGCCGTCGACGCCGAGGTCGAGCAAGGCGCGGATCTCCTCGGCGTCGTCGATCGTCCAGGCGTGGACCTGCAGGCCCAGGGCGTGGGCCTTGCGGACCAGCCGCGGCGTGATGACCCTGATCCCGCGGTACGACGCCGGCACCTGCAGACACACGAATCCGGGCCGCAGCAGCCGGCGGGGGAGCAGCTTGACGGCCGCGACCTCGAGCCTCGACGCGGAGGTCGCGACCCGGGGCAGGCGCCGACGGATGCGCACCAGGCGGGCGTGGGAGAACGACGACAGACACGTTCGGTCGACGGCGTCGTGGGCTTCGATGACCCCGCAGGTCGCCTCCACCGCGTCGTCGGACTTCACGTCGATGTTGAGCCGGGCGTCGGGGAACGCCTCGAAGAGCGCCTCGAGGCGCGCGAACGGCTCGCGCTGGTCGAGCCGCTGCAGGTCCAGCGCCTCGGCGGTCAGCGTCGCGACCGGATCGGCGCTGCCGGTCAGCCGGTCGAGCCCGGCATCGTGGATCGCGTAGACGACCCCGTCGGAGGACATGCGCACATCGGTCTCGAGGTAGCGGTAGCCCAGCTCGTACGCATGGGCGAACGCGGCGAGGGAGTTCTCGATGCCCACGTTGCCCGCTGTCCCGGCGCCGCCGCGGTGTGCGAACGCCAGGGGAGGGGCGTCGAGGAAACCGGTCACGCGCTCAAACTAAGCCCTTGCGGTGCCACGCGGGCCGACGGCTCCCGCGCGTCGAGCCGTGAGCCGGTCAGTCGAGGAACTCGAGCTCCGTCGCCGCTGCCCGCTCAGGGTCGGCCGTGATGTCGATCGTGGCGATGCGGCCGTCGGCGAAGGTCGGCCGGAGCACCGAGATGACCCGTCCGTCCTCGACCCCGGCCATGCCCACGACACCGTCGATGAGCACCGGGAGGCTCTGACGTCCGGGCGTACGGAACGAGATCGCCCCGCTGGCGACGTTGCGCGCCCCGCGCACGAGCACCGGCGGTCCGTGCCCCGTGTCGGCGCGCAGGACGACGTCGGGGTCCAGGACCGTGACCAGTGCCTCGAAGTCGCCACCCCGGGCTGCTGTGAGGAACGCGTCGACGATCTCGCGCTGCTGGGGCAGGGGCGTGCCGGTCAGCGGGTCAGATCCCTGCACGCGCCGCCGGCCGCGGCTGGCCAGCTGCCGAGCGGCGTCGGGAGTGCGTCCGATCATGGCGGCGATGTCGTCGAACGGCACCGCGAACATGTCGTGCAGCACGAACGCGAGCCGTTCGGCGGGGGTCAGCTTCTCCAGCACCACGAGCATCGCCAGGCCGACCGAGTCGACGAGCTCTGCCTCGTACTCCGGGTCGATACGGGTGTCGGGTGAGCCGGCCGGGTCGTTCGGGCGTACGTCGAGGGGCTGCTCGCCGCGGGTCTTGCGTGATCGCAGCATGTCGAGGCAGACCCGTCCGACGACAGTCGTCAGCCAGCCGCCGAGGTTGTCGATCTCGTCGGCGTCCACGCGGCTCAGGCGGATCCAGGCCTCCTGGACGGCGTCCTCGGCATCGGTCAGCGACCCGAGCATGCGATAGGCGACGGCCCGCAGATGGTCGCGGTTGTGCTCGAAGCGCTCCGCCAGGAGCTCGGTGTCTGACATCGGTCACATTCCCCTCTCGTGATTCGTCACAGCCCTGACGGATCACCCGTCAAGGATGTGACACGAACTGGAGGAGAACCATCATGCAGGCACGTATGGACAATCCGGCGATCACCGTTCCCGGAGCGATGGAAGCGCTGCACGGGCTCACGAAAGCCGTCTTGAAGACCGGCATCTCGCCGACGACGCTCGAGCTCGTCAACCTGCGCGCGAGCCAGATCAACGGCTGCAGCGTGTGTCTCCAGATGCACGCCAGCGACCTGCGCAAGGCGGGGGAGAGCGACGAGAAGATCGACACCGTCGCGGGCTGGCGAGACTCGCCGCACTTCGACGACGCCGAACGGGCCGCGCTCGGCCTGGCCGAGGAGGTCACCCGCCTGAGCGACCGGTCCGACGCCGTACCGGACGAGGTGTACGACGAGGCGGCTGCGCACTACGACGAGCAGCAGCTCGGCGCGCTGATCCTCTCGATCGCGGCGATCAACGTGTGGAACCGGGTCAACGTCTCCACACGTCAGGTCGCCGGCGCGTGGGGCTGAACCGGCTGGTCAGTCGTCGCTCCAGGACCCGCCGACGATGACCCGCCCTGACCCGGCGACGGGCGCCAGGCCGGCTTGAGCGCTGAGCTTCAGGTCGCCGAGCGTGACAGCGTCCGAGCCGACGCTGATGCGCTCGGTCTGGTCATCGGGCGCCGCGTCGATCTTGGCTGCCAGCGTGTCGGCAGGGTCGGTCGGCACGTCGAGCTGCGTGAGCACGTCACGGAATGCCGTGACCAGCGGGCCCGGCTCGAGCTGCGCCGTGCGGATGCCGACGGTGAAGTGGGCATCGCTGCCGCTTCCCGCCCGGTAGAACGACACGAGGGTCGCCTGGGTATCGATCGTGCGGCCC
The DNA here is from genome assembly GCF_001425755.1 of Aeromicrobium sp. Root344. Taxonomy (GTDB): domain Bacteria; phylum Actinomycetota; class Actinomycetes; order Propionibacteriales; family Nocardioidaceae; genus Aeromicrobium. The sequence continues at coordinate 3,433,015 of NZ_LMDH01000001.1, forward strand.
CCGGGCAGCTTGAACCGTACGGACCGAGCCGTCTTGGTCTCATAGGTGCCGTCGTTGGTCTCGTCCGAGATGCCGAACGCCTTGGCCGACGGCTGGCCCGTCAGGTCCCAGACCTCGACCCCATCGCTGGACGACCTCGCGGTCGGCTCGGGCTTGCTGTCTTTCGGGTCGTTGTCATCCATGGTCACTCCGATGCAGGCGGACAGCAGGAACAGGGCGGTGAGGGCAAGCACCAGGCGACGCATCACCACAGTCTCACCTTGGTGTCGACCAGGCTGTCGAGGATGTCGGGCCACCGCTCGGACAGCCGCATCTCGTCGATGCGCTCTCGGACATCCTGGTTGAGGATCTCGTTGGCCCGGTCCGGGTCGTTCTCGATCAGGTCGAGATAGGCCGGCAGCGTGTCGTCCTTGATGAGGCCCCAGCGCGTGTCGAAGTCGGCGATGTTGGAGCGTGGGATGTTGAGCGTCACCTCACCGCCCTGGACGCCGGGGATGAGGGGCTGGGTGTCGATCTCGATGTGGATCGGGTCGTCGACCTCGCCGAGCGTGTGCGTCCCGGGGATCGAGGGCTGGCCCACCAGTCCCATCATGTAGGTCATGACCTCGCCGGTCGGGTCGTGGTTCTTCATGTCCTGGTACTGGTCGGCGATCGTGTAGAACTGCTCGCGCCGGAGCAGCTCCTCGTTGCCGTGGTTGAGCAGGTCGGTGTCGCCCGTACGACTGGCCGTGTCGATGTCCTGCCACGCGTGGTACGCCTGGTCCACCTGCTGCTGGTCGTCGCCCAGGAGACCGGCCCGCCGCAGCTCGTCGATGCTTCCCATGCCGCCTTCGAGATAGGCCTCGTGCATCATCGACGCGTCGTAGAAGATGTCCTTCTGCATCTGCAGGAACGTCGTCTGGTAGAACTTCAGCTCGTCCTCACCCATGCGGGAGATCTCGTCCAGCTGGTTGAGCGGGAACGGCAGCGCCGAGTCGGGGATCGGCCCGAGCTTGTCGGCCAGCTCGCGGGCCATCGTCTGGAAGAACTCGATGTCCTCGAACCCCGCGGCGAACGAGGGTCCGATCATCGCGGCCATGCCGGCCCACCGGAAGTTCGGGTTGTCCAGGAAGAGCTGGGCGTAGTAGGCGTACGTCTTCTCATACTGGTCGCTGACCGCCTCGGCTCCCTTGCTGACGTCCCAGGTGGTCAGGTCGATGCCGGCCTTCTCGGCCGCCTTGGTGACGTAGTACTGCTGCAGCACGTCCGCGTACGTCTTGGGGTCGACGCCCATGCGTCGGGCGAGGTCGAGGATGCGGTTGAGCGTCGCCGACGGGGTGCCGAGCGGCGGTGCGGCGAAGAACGCATCGAGCGTCCCGTTGCGCTTCAGCCGCTGCAAGAGGTCGGCCAGCTCCGCGTCGGTGTAGGTGATCGAGGGGAACCTCATGGCGGTGCCGAGGGCTAGGAATCCGGCGGCGACCAGCGCCTTGACCGCCTCAGCCGTGGGCCCCGTGGCGAACTCCCGTGCGACTTCGTTCGCATCCTCGTCGAGGACCTTCTCGGCGGCGGCGTACTTCCGGTCGAGGTCCGCCCGGAGCGCGTCGAGCGCCGCGGTGAGGTCACCGTGCGGGGAGTCGCGGTGGTCGTACGAGATCGACATGCCGCCGTAGTGGTACTGCGCGTTGAGGCCGCTGACCGTGGTGTCGAACGCGTCGACGGCAGCCGCGAACTTCGTGAGGCAGCCGACGGCGTAGACGCCTGCAAGTCCCAGGTTCTGCGCCGCGGCCCTGGCCGCTCGCGGGTTGGCTCGCACCCCGGCGACGATCTCACCCTCGATCGCGTCGACCGCGCGCTGCTCGTCAGCGAGCAGGTCGTCAGCGAGGTCGATCAACACCGTCGCGTTGCTGCCCGGAGACGCTGCGGCCTCGCGAATGTCATCGCCCGTCACAGGGTGGAAGGCGTACCTCCCCGGAAACCGATCAACCACGGGCACAGTCTGTCGCAGTGTCGCTCAGCCAGCAATTCCGCCTGACGGCTCGCTTCTAGGCTCAGATGTCCCGGAAGGTCTCGATCTGGGCGCCGAGGGCGTTGAGGCGCTCGGCCAGGTCTTCGTAGCCGCGGTTGATGACGTAGACGCTGCGCAGCACCGAGGTGCCCTTGGCCGCGAGCATCGCGAGCAGGATGACGACGGCGGGCCGCAAGGCCGGGGGGCACACCAGCTCGGTGCCGCTCCAGTGCGTCGGGCCCTCGATCAGCACGCGGTGCGGGTCGAGCAGCTTGACCGACGCGCCGAGCTTGTTGAGCTCGGTGAGGTAGATCGCCCGGTTCTCGTAGACCCAGTCGTGCAGCATCGTCTGACCCTCGGCCGTGGCGGCGATGACCGCGAAGAACGGCAGGTTGTCGATGTTGAGCCCGGGGAACGGCATCGGGTGGATCTTGTCGATCGGCGCGTGCAACGCCGACGGATGCGTCGTGATGTCGACGAGGCGGGTCTCACCGTTCTCGGCGGGATACTCCTCGCCGCGGTCGTACTGGAAGCCCATCTCCTCGAGCAGCGCGAGCTCGATCTCCATGAACTCGATCGGTACGCGGCGCACCGTGATGCTCGACTTGGTGACGATGGCGGCCGCGATGAGGCTCATGGCCTCGATGGGGTCCTCGCTGGGGGCGTACTCGACGTCGCAGTTGATGACCGGCTTGCCGGTGACTCGCAACGTCGTGGTGCCGATGCCCTCGATGCCGACGCCGAGCTTGACCAGGAAGAAGCACAGGTCCTGGACCATGTAGTTGGGGCTCGCGTTGCGGATCACGGTGACGCCGTCATAGCGGGCGGCCGCGAGGAGTGCGTTCTCGGTGACCGTGTCGCCACGCTCGGTGAGCACGAGCGGCCGCTCCGGCCCGACGCCCTTGGCCGCGGTGGCGTGATAGCTGCCCTCGGTCGCCACGACCTTGAGGCCGAACGGTCGCAACGCCGTCATGTGCGGCTCGACGGTGCGGGTGCCGAGGTCGCAGCCTCCGGCGTACGGCAGCTCGAAGTCGTCGTAACGGTGCATCAGCGGGCCGAGGAACATGATGATGCTGCGCGTACGCCTCGCGGCCTCGGCGTCCATCGCGGCGAGGTTGAGGTTCTCGGGCACGATGAGCTCGAGGTCGTTCTGCTCGTTGAGCCAGGTCGCCTTGACCCCGATCGAGGTCAGCACCTCGAGCAGGCGATTGACCTCCTCGATGCGTGCGACCTTGCGCAGGACCGTGGTGCCGGCGTTGAGCAGCGAGGCGCACAGCAGGGCGACGCCGGCGTTCTTGCTCGACTTGACGTCGATCGATCCCGACAGGGTCGTGCCGCCTGCGACGCGGAGGTGACTGGGGCCCGAGGTGCCCACCGTCACGAGCTCGGAGTCGAGGGCACTGCCGATGCGGGCGAGCATGTCGAGCGTCAAGTTCTGCTGCCCCTTCTCGATGCGGTTCACCGCACTCTGGCTGGTCTTGAGCTCGGTGGCAAGCTCGGCCTGCGTGAGCCCACTGTGCTGGCGGGCGTCACGGATGAGTGCCCCGATGCGGGAGAGATAGTCGTCGCGAACGGTCATGTCTTTCACCATATCTCAGTTATGAGATATTTCAATTCCTCACGATTCGGCGTGCCGGAGCGTTCGTCAGGCGGTCGTGGAGTCGCTCTGACCCAGCTTGCGCGCATCCTCCACGCCGCCGAAGTTGGCCACGTGACCCCAGTAGATGCCGTACGCGAGCTCGGCGATCGTGAGGTCGTGGATCGGGAACAGCGTCGCGGGGGAGACCCGCCGGACGAAGTCGACGGTCTCGCTGACCTTGGCCCACGGCGCGCTCAACGGCACGGCCAGGACGTCGACACCCTCCGGCGCGTACGCGTAGGTGTCGCCGGGGTGGAACAGGGTGGGCTCGCCATCCGCGCTGACCGTGACGCCGACATTGCCGACGCGGGGGAGCTCGGGCGTGATCACGGCGTGCTGGGCGCCGACGCCACGCAGCGTGACGCCCTTGACCTCGGTCTCCACACCGTCGCCGTTCTCGCGCCAGTCGCCGAACTCCAGCACGCCGGCGGTCTCCGGATCACACAGCAGCACGGCTCCCGGGTTGCGCTCGACCAGCGCGGGCGCGCGGTTCTGGTCGATGTGGTCGAGGTGCTGATGTGTCACGACGATCGCGTCGAGACCCTCCAGCTCGAAGGGCGCGTCGGGGCTGAAGGCGCCGGGATCGATCAGGATCCGGGTGTCTGCGGTCTCCACGAGCACCGTCGCATGGCCGAAGCGAGTGATCTGCATGCGGCCATCCTGCACCCGTGCTCAAAGCGGTTCGGAGTGGCTTGGGCTCAGCCCAGGTACTTCTCGACGACGTCCGGCGAACGCTCGGCGGCGTCGTCGGGCGACTCGCCGTACTGCCGCTTCGCGTTCCTCTGGCGCAGCAGGTCCCAGGCCTGGTCGAGCTCGACCTCGAGCTTCTGCAGCCGGGCGTGCTCCTCGGCCGGTGTCACCTCGTGCTTGCTGAGCTGCTCGCGCAGCGTCTTCTCCTCGGCGACGAGTGCCGAGATGTGCTCGTGGATGCCCTGGTCTGTCGTCATGGCGCGAGTCTACGACTGACACGGACGCCAGGGGAGTGACAGGATCGGCGCATGGAGTTCCACGGCAGGGTCGAGCTCGGGGGCAAGACCGCGACGGGCATCGAGGTGCCTGCTGATGTCGTCGAGACGCTCGGCGGCGGCAAGCGCCCGCCGGTGACCGTGACGACTGGCGGCCACACCTACCGGACGACGGTGGCGCCGATGGGTGGTCGGTTCATGATCCCGCTGAGTGCGGAGAACCGGGCGGCCTCGGGGCTGGCTGCGGGCGACGAGGTCGACGTCGAGATCACGCTCGACACCGCACCTCGCGAGATGAAGGCGCCCGACGACCTCGCCGAGGCCCTGCGCGCCTCGCCGGAGGCAGAGGCGTTCTTCGAGTCGCTGTCGTTCAGCCACAAGCGGAGCTATGTCGACTGGATCGTCGGCGCCAAGCGGGACGAGACCCGGCAGCGCCGTGTGGCGCAGGCCGTCGAGCTGTTGCTCACCAAACGCAAGCAGCGCTGAGCGCACGTACGAGATCAGCGCTCGGCGAACGCCAGCTTGGCGCCCAGCGCGACGAACGCACCGGCGAACGTACGCCGCATCCAGGTCAGCACCGCGGGGCGTGAGATCACCCGATCGCGGATGACGGCGGCGAACACGCCGTACGCGACGAAGACGACGAACGTGATCAGCATGAAGACGCCGCTCAGCTCGAGCATGCGCAGCAGATAGTGCGGCTCGCCCGAGCTGACGAACTGCGGCAGGAACGCCACGAAGAAGATCGACAGCTTGGGGTTCAGGATGTTGACCAGAACGCCCGACGTGATGACCTGCCGCGCTGTCCTGGGCTCGTGCTCAGCCTCGACGCTCAAGGCGCCCTTGTCCCGCAGGGTGTTCCACGCCATGTAGAGCAGATAGGCGACTCCGGCGTACTTGAGCGTCTGGAACGCCACGGCGCTGGTGTGCAGCAGGGCCGCAAGGCCGGTGATCGCGGCGACGATGTGCGGCAACGTTCCCAGCGTGCAGCCGATCGCGGCGACCAGGCTCGCCCGTGCGCCACGGGTGAGGCCGGCCACCATCGTGTAGAGCACACCCGTCCCGGGTGAGGCCACGACGATGAGCGACGTGAGGAGGAACGCGACGGTCATGGCGCAGAGCGTAGCCGCATCACGAGTGCGCGACACGTACTCGTCGCGGCAGCACCAGCAGTGCCGCGAGAACGAACGAGCCGCCGAGCGCGATGACGTTGAGGACCTGGTCGGTCCGGTCGAGATCGCCGAGATGCGGCAGGTGGTACGACAGGTGCAATGTGCCGAACGTCAGCCAGGTCCACCCGGCGGTCGCCACGACGGCAGGCTTGAGGCTGATGGCCGCGAGAAGACTGAGGACCAACAGCGCCGTGTAGGTGGCACCGACATCGCGGATCAGGTGCTCGTTGTAGGGCCCGTCGACGGCAATCCACACCCTTCCCAGGCCTGGGAACGAGTCGTAGAAGGAGCGCGGGGCGATCGACGCCCACGGGCCGGTGTAGGCGCCGGTCGCGGCGAGCACCAGGAGCAGCGTGCGCTGGAGGGTCGGGGTCATGCCCCTCAGACGACACCGTCAGCGCCGATGTGACAAGTACCCGCAAGGTCACCGCCCTCAGCCGCGCAGCTGGGCGGCCAGCGGGCAGTCGAACGGGTCGCGGGCTCGCAGCCCCACGTTGTTGAGATAGCCGACCACGATGGCATACGACTCGAAAAGGCCGACCTCCATGTAGTCGATGCCCTCCCGCTCGCAGTACGCCCGCACGGTCGGCCGTGCCTTCTTGAGGTTGCAGCGGGGCATGCTCGGGAACAGGTGGTGCTCGATCTGGTAGTTGAGCCCGCCCATCGCGACATCGGTCAGCGGGTTGCCGCGTACGTTGCGGGACACCATGACCTGGCGACGGAGGAAGTCGAGCTTCATCTCCGGCGGCACGATCGGCATGCCCTTGTGGGCAGGAGCGAAGGATACTCCCAGGCATACGCCGAACACCGCCATCTGGACGGCGAAGAAGGCCAGCGCCTTGCCGAGCGGCAGGAACGCCAGGAGCACGGCGACGTACGCGGTCAGGCGGGTCACGACGATGGTGAGCTCGGTGCGGCGCCACGGCTGGGTCGAGATCTTGTCCCGCGCCGCCTGGACGCTGGCCGCGTGCAGGTTGAGCCCTTCGAGCGTCAGCAGGGGGAAGAACAGCCAGCCCTGGTGCCGCGAGAACCACCCGGCGAAGCCCGTGCGCTCCGCGACGATCGCGGGGGTGAACGCGACGACTCCGGCAGCGATGTCGGGGTCGATGCCCTCCTGGTTCGGCGCCTTGTGGTGCAGGTTGTGCTTGGCCCGCCACCACGCGAAGCTCAACCCGGCGAACGCCCCCGCGAAGATCCTCGCTGCCCAGGCGTTCCACGTCGCCGACGCGAAGATCTGCCGGTGAGCGGCGTCGTGGCCGAGGAAGCCGAACTGGGTCACCACGAGCCCCAGCGCTGCGGCCAGGATGAGCTGCCACCACGAGTTGCCGACGAGGAAGAAGCCGCACCAGATCGCCGCGAACCCTCCGACGGCGAGGACGATCTGCGTCCAGTAGTACAGGTGTCGACGCTCGAGCAGGCCCTGCTCACGGACGTCGCGCATGAGGTCACCGAACAGGCTGACGTAGCGATCGGGCGGGCGTACGTCCGGCTGAGCTGTCATGCCTTCGACGCTATGGAGATTCGAAGCCGCGCACGATGGCGCTGGGACCCCGTCCGCAGGGGGTCTGGACCCACCCCTGCCTCACACCGGCAACGTCAGGCGGCGAGTGGCTCCAACTGCGGTGCGGCTGATGCGAGGCGGCCCATGCGCCAGAGCCGGTGCACCACGAGGGCCGCGACGACCGAGCCACTGGTGCCGAGGAACAGGTCGCCGAGCGTGTCGGTGTAGGCACCACGGCGCTCAGAGGACGTGCTGATGAACGCGTAGTACTCGGCGATCTCCCAGCCGACGGCCACGGTGGCGCCGAACGCGAGAGCCCGCTCGATGGTGGCGTGCAGCGTCGCCGTGCGGTGCAGGGTCAACAGGATCACACCGGCTGTCAGCAGGCCGGTGTTCATGAAGTGGATCCAGTCGTCGAACCACACGATCGTGTCGTACATGTTCATCCGGTTGCCGAGGGTGTCGGTGAAGCACGTCACCGTCACGAGCAGGTCGGCGACCCACGGGAACGACGCGCGGTCGCGCCAAAAGACGTACCAGAGCGCGGGGACGGAGAACGCGAGCAGGGGATAGGTGACGGCGCGCAGGCCGGCCGCCTTGCCCCGCATGTGACCGAGGTCGGGGAACATCAAGGCGATCGCCAGGAGAATCAGCAGGCCGGCTTTCGCAGTGATGTCGAGACTGCGCACGACCGGTGGCGCGACATGTCGTGTCGCCGGCCCTTTGTCGCTCATGTGCCAAGAATAGTGGGGGATCTCGGCCGCTTCTGCCGATTTCTGCGCCCGAGAGCAGAGATGCGTTGCAGTTTGGTGTCACATTCTCGCCGTTCCGGACATATACACGGTGTGAACGCCTCCACAGCAGGTCCCGTCCGCCGAGTCGTCGCCTCTGGCCTTCGCTGGTGGCGGACCGCCTTGCACGTGGCGGTCACCTGCATCGTCATCACTGTCGTGAGCCAGAACGCCACCCATCCCAGTCCGGCACGCCCGGCCGAAGTCACGGTGATCCTCCCGGTCGGCCGTTGACGCAGGACGATCTTGTCCGGCATCGGGGGACAGGGTGACACGCTCGTGCGAGACTCGCCGACATGCGTCGCATTGAAACAGCCATTGTGGGCCTTCTCGTCGTGCTCTCCGCCTGCACCGGGAGCACCGAGTCCGCACCCAAGACCGTCGCCACGGCAGGATCCGGCACCGGTGACGTGATGGTTCGTGGCGTCATCACCCGCAACGCCGAACCCGTCCGGGACGCCGAGCTGTGGTTCGACCTGTGGCCCACGGACGACGGCACCAGGGCCGGCGACGTCGTCGACACGTGGGGCTCGAAGCACGTCACGACCGACCATGACGGACGCTTCGCACTTCGGATGGATCCTGACGACGTCAAGAGCAAGTACATCGACGGCAACGCCGTCAACTTCGATCTCAACCTCTTCCACGACAAGAAGATGGCGTCGTGGGGCTCGACAGCGTGGCTCGTGCAGGATCGGGTGTGGCGCAGCGACGAGTACGCGCGCGTTGCCGACCCCACGCTTTCGATCTCGATGGACGTCGGGACATTCACGGTCACGCTCGTCGACTCCCATGGAGAACGCGAGACCAACGAGCTGACGATGGTGCCGATGCCCGCGCGGTTCGATCCGAAGTAGCCGGACCGAGACATCGGACCGAGCCCATTCCGGTCAGGAATCGAGAAGCGCTGCGTCCCTGGCCGCCGCTACGGTGACAGCCATGGACATCACGATTCACACCACCGTTCTCCCGCACACCGACCCCGAAGCATCCGTCGCGTTCTTCCGTGACGCGCTCGGCTTCGAGGTACGCCAGGACGTCGGGCAGGGCACGATGCGCTGGATCACGGTCGGTCCGGCCAACCAGCCCGAGACGTCGATCCTGCTCGCGCCTCCGGCTGCCGATCCCGGCGTGACCGACGACGAGCGCCGCACGATCTCGGAGATGATGGCCAAGGGCACCTATGGCTGGATCCTGCTGGCGACCAAGGACCTCAATGCGGCATTCGAGCAGGTCCAGGCCACCAATGCCGAGGTGGTCCAGGAGCCGACCGAGCAGCCCTATGGCGTCCGCGACTGCGCGTTCCGCGACCCGGCGGGCAACATGATCCGCATCCAGGAAGTGAGCTAGTCCCGCCATGAGCGACACCAGCAAGCCGCACACCGCCGACAGTCACGACCTCATCCGCGTGCAGGGCGCCCGGGAGAACAACCTCAAGGACGTCAGCATCGAGATCCCGAAGCGCCGCCTGACGGTCTTCACGGGAGTCTCCGGCTCGGGCAAGAGCTCCCTGGTCTTCGGCACGATCGCTGCGGAGTCCCAACGCATGATCAACGAGACCTACAGCGCGTTCGTGCAGGGATTCATGCCGACGCTGTCACGCCCCGAGGTCGACCTCCTCGATGGACTGACGACCGCGATCATCGTCGACCAGGAGCGCCTCGGCGCCAACCCACGTTCCACGGTCGGCACGGTCACGGATGCCAACGCGATGCTGCGCATCCTCTACAGCCGACTCGGCGAGCCCCACATCGGGCCACCGACGGCCTACTCGTTCAACGTCCCGACCCGCACGGCGAGTGGTGTCATGAGCACCGACAAGGCCGGCCGCACCGAGAAGAGCGTCGTCCGCAACGCCGTCTATCTCGGCGGCATGTGCCCGCGGTGCGAGGGCATGGGTGCGGTGAGCGACTTCGACCTCACCGCGCTCTACGACGAGTCCAAGTCGCTGAGCGGGGGAGCACTGACGATTCCGGGCTACAGCATGGAGGGCTGGTACGGCCGCATCTTCAGCGGTTCCGGCTACTTCGACATGGACAAGCCGATCGCCAGGTTCACCAAGAAGGAGCTCGACGACCTGCTCTATCGCGAGCCGACCAAGATCAAGGTCGAGGGCATCAACCTCACCTACGAGGGCATCATCCCCAAGATCCAGAAGTCGATGCTGTCCAAGGACGTCGACGCGATGCAGCCCCACATCCGGGCGTTCGTCGAGCGGGCCGTCACGTTCCAGACCTGCCCGGAGTGCGACGGCACGCGCCTGACCCAGGAGGTCCTGGCGTCCAAGGTCAAGGGCAAGAACATCGCGGAGGTCTGCGCGATGCAGATCAGCGACGTCGCCGAGTGGATCCGCACGATCGACGACTCGTCCGTGGCGCCGCTGCTCGCTGGTCTGCAGCACCTGTTCGACTCGTTCGCCCAGATCGGCCTCGGCTACCTCTCGCTCGACCGGCCGTCGGGCACGTTGTCCGGGGGAGAGGCCCAGCGCACCAAGATGATCCGCCATCTCGGTTCGTCGTTGACCGACATCACGTACGTGTTCGACGAGCCGACGATCGGCATGCACCCGCACGACATCGAGCGCATGAACACGCTGCTGCTCCAGCTGCGAGACAAGGGCAACACCGTGCTGGTCGTCGAGCACAAGCCGGAGACGATCGCGATCGCCGATCACGTCGTCGACCTCGGGCCAGGCGCCGGCACGGGCGGCGGCACGGTCTGCTTCGAGGGCACGCTCGACGGGTTGCGGGGGAGCGACACCGTCACGGGGCGGCACCTGGACGACCGCGCCTCGCTCAAGGAGTCCCTACGTCCGGCCTCCGGCGCGCTCGAGGTGCGAGGAGCGTCGACCCACAACCTCCGCGATGTCGACGTCGACATCCCGCTCGGCGTGCTGTGCGTCTTCACCGGTGTCGCCGGGTCCGGCAAGAGCTCGCTGATCAACGGATCGGTCGCCGGGCGCGACGGGGTCGTGCTGATCGACCAGGCCGCGATCCGCGGTTCGCGTCGCAGCAACCCGGCGACCTACACCGGTCTGCTCGAGCCGATCCGCAAGGCGTTCGCCAAGGCCAATGGCGTCAAGCCCGCACTGTTCAGCTCCAACTCCGAGGGTGCGTGCCCCGGCTGCAACGGCGCCGGCGTCATCTACACCGAGCTCGGCGTCATGGCGACGGTCGCGTCGACGTGTGAGGAGTGCGAGGGCCGGAGGTTCCAGGCGTCCGTGCTGGACTACACCTTCGGTGGCCGCAACATCGCCGAGGTGCTGGCCATGCCGGTCAGCGAGGCGCTGCCGTTCTTCGCCCAAGGCGACGCGCACACACCGGCCGCGCACAAGATCCTCGAACGCCTCGCCGACGTCGGCCTCGGCTATGTCAGCCTCGGACAGCCCCTCACGACCCTGTCAGGAGGCGAGCGGCAGCGGCTCAAGCTGGCGACGCACATGGGGGAGAAGGGTGACGTCTTCGTGCTCGACGAGCCGACCACGGGCCTGCACCTCGCCGACGTGGAGCAGCTGCTGGGGCTGCTCGACCGATTGGTCGACTCGGGCAAGTCCGTCATCGTCATCGAGCACCATCAAGCGGTCATGGCGCACGCCGACTGGATCATCGATCTCGGTCCCGGCGCCGGCCACGACGGCGGCACGATCGTCTTCGAGGGCACACCGGCCGACCTCGTGGCCGCCGAGTCGACGCTCACCGGCAAGCACCTCGCGGCGTACGTCGGAAGGTGACTCTTGAAAGCCTGGCCCGGTCGAGTCGACCGGGCCGGGCGTGCGTAAGACCTGGAGTCAGCGAACGCGGTCGTAGACCAGCGACAAGGTGCCGTGCTCACCGGCCGCCTGGCTGACCAGGGACCACGTGTTCCTGGCCGGCAGACCGTCGTCGAAGAGTCGGCGACCGCCGCCCAGGAACACCGGGAAGACCGTGAGGGCGAGGCGGTCGACCTGGTCGGCAGCCAGCAGCGCCTTGATCACGCTGGCGCTGCTGAGCACCAGGATGTCGCCGCCGTCGGACTCTTTGAGGTCGGCGATCACCTCGTCCGTGGGCTTGTTCACGATGGTGGTCCGCTCCCACGGCGCCTCATCGAGGGTGGACGACAGCACGACCTTCTCGCTCTCGACGAGCCACCTCGCGAAGCCTTCGTCGCGCGGGTCGGCGCCCTCCATGCCGATCACGGTCGGCCAGAAGCCAAGGAACCCCTCGGCGTTGACCCGGCCCAGAAGAGCGGTGGTTGCCGGCTCCCACAGGTTCGTCAGGTGGTCGCGTGCCACGTCGGTGATCGCGTACGGCATCACCCATCCCATGTCCATCGGGTCCGTCGCGGCGTAGTGCCCGTCGAGCGAGAGGGCCATGTTCGTGACGACCCTGCGGCCGCCGGTCTGCTGTGTCATGTCGTGCTCCTTGTGTCGTTGTCGTGCGGTGTGTCGGAGTTGGTCGCGTGCGGCTCGGCCGCGATGACGGACACGAGACGGTCGAGGCTCTGCCCGAACCCGATCTCGATGCCTGCGATGAAGTCCGCGGCGTCGGTCGCACTGTCGGTGACCCGGAGCTCGAGGTCGAGCTCGGCACCGCTCGCGGTGGGTCGAAGGGTCAGGCCCACGTGGGCCGTGAACGCGGTGCCCCCGTCGGGCAGCTGCGGCGACAGTCGGTAGGCGAGGTGCTCGCACGGCTGCACGGCGTCGACGACGCCCTCCGCACGGCCGACGACGACGTCCACCCCGCTGGTGTCCTCGACGTCGCGGTACTCCTGGACGATGTCGCCACCCGGTCGCGCGTCGAAGACGAGCTCGGAGACGCGAAGGTCCTGGGGCGTCCACCACTGGGAGAGCAGTGACGTTTCCGTGAGGTACGGCCAGGCGTCCTGCGGGCTCGCCGCCAGCGCCCGAGTGAAGCTGAACGTACGACCGTCTGCCCAACCGCCCTGGTCTGCGGCAGGCCGTTCGGCCTGGAGACTGAGGCCATACTGGTCGAAAGTCACTCGCGAGTCGGCCTGTTCGGCCGCACCGGCAAGCTCCTGGAGGGCTGCGGCGAGTTCGCGCAGGGGAGCGGACTGCAGAGCGTAGATCCGGCGCTGGCCGCTGCGCTGCGACGTGACGATGCCCGCGCGCTCGAGGGTCTGGAGGTGCTTGGTCGTCTGCGGCTGCCGGGCACCGGCGAGCTGAGCGAGCACCCCGACCGGCCGGGGTCGTTCGGCCAGCAGGGTCACGAGGCGCCAGCGAGCCGGATCGGCCAAGGCGGTGAAGAGTGCTTCCATGTGAGAAGTATTCTTGACCACGCATATTCTTGTCAAGGAATATTTCGGTCAATCATTCGCGATACAGTCAAAATCCCTCTGCTTCCGAGGAGAATCCCGCAGCGGCATAGAGCGCATGGGCACCATCACAGGCCGACGATGTCACCCATCCCGGCACGCAGAGGCCGGCACTGGGCCGGTACTTTGATGGCGTGGAACTCGTCTCGCTCACCTCGTTGCTCGGGGTCGCCGTACTGGAGCTGGGGATGGTGCTCATTCCGGGTCCCAACATGGTCTACCTGACATCGCGAGCGATCTCGCAGGGGAGGCGCGCCGGGTTCGTGTCTCTCGCTGGCGTCGCGCTCGGGTTCGTGGCCTATCTGATTGCCGCCGCAGCCGGTCTGTCTGCGCTGTTCGCCGCCGTGCCCGAGGCGTATCACGTCGTGAAGCTCCTGGGCGCGGCCTACCTCGCGTGGCTGGCGTGGCAGATCCTGCGTCCTGGCGGCGTCTCGCCGTTCGAGCCTCGTCAGCTCGATCCACATTCATCGGCGCGGCTGTTCGGCATGGGACTGCTCACGAATCTCCTGAACCCCAAGATCGCGCTGCTGTACGCCGCCCTGATCCCGCAGTTCATCGATCCGGCGCTGGGAGCCGCCTGGTGGCAGTTCCTCCAGCTCGGCAGCGCGCAGATCGTCGTCGGTGTCGCGGTCAACGGCCTGATCGTGTTCACCGCTGCGGCACTCGCCGGACATCTGGCCCAGCATCCTCGCGCGCTCCGGACGCAGCGTTATGCGTCCGGAACGCTCTTGGGATTCTTCGCCGCCAGGATGGCCGTCAGCAAGCCCGCCTAGCTCGATTTCTCGCCCTATGCGCTTGTCCGATAATGCACATTATGTCAACTGGCGCTGAGAACGCCTCCCGGTCGGCTCCACCCACTCCTCGCGCGGTCGCTTGGTAGCGTTCGGCTATGAGTAAGCCTGTCGATGACAAGTTGGGCACATTGGTCGGCGAGGACAAGGACGTTCTCGCGGCCCGCCTGTTCGTTGCGTCGTTCACAGAAGGCGCTCGAGATCCTCTGGAGTTCGGCAAGATCCGTGCACAGCTGGCCACGATGGCCGGGATCGGACGTTTCCAGGTCTTCGCCGGCCACGGCGGTCCTGACTACGCCTTTGGTGTCGAGCTGGTGCTTCGCTGGGAGCGGGCCTTGCTTGCCGCCCGGATATTCGGCGGCGACCACGCCAGCATGTCTGTCCTGCTGCTCAGCGACGGGGAGCTCGTCCGCGATTCCGCCGACCCGTACACGGCGGCCCTCACCGCAATTCGTTCCGCAGCCCCGCGGAGATGAACACCATCCGCCTGCTGAGTCTTGACGACATACCTGCGCTCGCGGAGCTCTTCGGTGCGAATCGCGACTTCCTGGCGCCCTGGGAGCCGGAACGTGGCGTCGACTACTTCTCGATCGACGGACAACGCGTGGTCGTCGAGGAGGCTCTCGACCGGTACGAGCAGGGGCTGACCTACCCGCACGTGATTCTCGACGACGCTGGCGACATCGTCGGCCGCATCAACATCGGCAACATCGTGCGTGGCCCGTTCCAGTCCTGCGGCGTCGGCTACTGGGTGAGCGAGCATGCGAACGGCCGCGGGCTCGCCACCGCTGCCCTCAGCGAGATCAAGGAGCTGGCGTTCGGCCAGCTCGGGCTGCACCGGATCGAGGCAGGCACCTTGGCCCACAACGTCCGGTCGCAACGGGTTCTGGAGAAGAACGGCTTCGTCCGATTCGGGCTGGCTCCCAGCTACCTCGAGATCGCCGGACGATGGCAGGACCACGCGCTCTACCAGGTGCTCAATCCCCTTCACGGCTGATTAGCCCTCCTGGTGGGGCAACCGACGCTGCAGGACTACGCCTCGGGACATCCCGCCTTGAACGCTGTCGGCCGGCCGGGCCCCAGCTTCCGGCCGTCCGTCGGGAACACCTCGTCGTAGGCCTTGGTCCGCGGCACCGTCTCAGCCTCGAGCGCCGCGCATGTCCCGTTGTCGAACTGGAACTGCACGCGGACGACCTGGCCGGGCGCCAACCCGTGCGGCACGACGAATCCGCCGGCGTCCGACGCGTCTCCGGCCCTGCTGACCTTTCCAGGAAGTACTGGCAGCCACATCTGGGTGCTCGCCACGTCGAGCTCCCCCGCCGTGGTGCTGATGGACACCGCCTGCAGCGCCATCGACTCGCGCCCGCCCGTGAACGTCGCCGAGAGCGTCGCGGATCCATCGGCGTTCGCGACCATCACCACGTGTGAGATGGCGAGCTCAGCGCTGTCAGGAGCAGCGGTCTTGTCTGGTTCCTCGACCACCACTCCCCTGGGCTCGGGCTCGGTCTCGCGCGCGGGCGCTAGGAAGACGACGTCCGACAGGTCCGCCGATCCGCTCACGTTCGCCGCATGGGCGCGGATCGCTACGTCGTCGTCCATGGCTGTGGCCCGTCCCGCAGGCGCAGCCAGCAAGGCTGCGACCGTGGCGATGGCGAACGGCGCGATCCCCAGAATGGTGCGCCGTCGCGGCGCAGATACGTTCACGAGAGCTCCTGCATACCTAGGAGTGTCCACCACAAGGCGATGTGTGACATCACGATCTCATGTTGACTTCGAATCAATGTCAACAGGCTGTCCCGAAATGCCTCGTGCGACGCACGGTGGAGTGTGCTTCACGCGACCGGGAAGTTGAAGTACGTGTCCGGATACGGCTCGTCCGTCAGCGTGTAGTGCCACCACTCGCAGGCGTACGCGGTGAAGCCGCAGGTCTCCATGACGGACCGCAGGTGCCGACGGTTGGCGGCCTCGAGCGGTGGGGTCCCCGGAGCATCATGATGCGAGACCGGATCCATCAGGTCATGGTCGCCGCCCATGGACGTCAGCTCCCCCGTTCGCAGGTCGAAGAGCGTGAGGTCGACCGTGCTCCCCCGGCTGTGGCCCGACCTGGCGGCGACGTAGCCCTGGTCGAACATGTCGGCCCGATCGATGTTCGGGTAGTGCCTGGCCTTGGTCCGGCCGTCCTCGGGCAGTCGTGACCAGCGCAGGAAGGCATCGACAGCACGCTGGGGGCGATAGCCGTCCCAGATCAGCAGCCCGAAGCCCCGGGCAGCGAGCTTGTCCCGTGCGGCCTCCAGCGCAGCACACAGGGCCGACGTGCCGACGATGCGGTTGGCCTCATAGCCATCGACGGGCTTGCCGGTGAAGTTGTCCCACGTCGCGTACTTCGCGTCCCATCGGATACCCGGGACCAGTTCGTCGACATAGGCGAAGTCACTTTGACTGTTCATGGTCCCAGTCAAGGAATCGCGCTGTTGCCGGCCCGTATCGGGAAATCGATATGCCGACGATAGGCACCGGTCACATATCGTCGGCATATCGAAAACCGCATACGTACGGGCAACGGCCGGCCGCGTTGAGTTGACGCATGATCCAGCGGCCACCCGTACGAGCTGCCGTACGCCGCCTGCGAACCGACCGCGTGACCACTGGCGTCACGGCTTTCGGATGCGGGCCGCACGAAGCCACGCTGTTTCGTGAGCTGTCGCCCCGCTTCGGCGTGACGCCCACGATCACCGACGAAGCGGTGACCGCGGGCAACGTCGGACTCGCAGCAGGCAACCGGTGCATCAGCGTGGGCCACAAGTCACGGATCGACGACTCGTTGCTCCTCGCGCTCAACGGGGTGGGCGTCGAGTACGTCTCGACCCGGAGCATCGGCGACAACCACATCGACGTGGCGTACGCGGAGAGCATCGGCGTGACGGTCGGCACCGTCGCGTACTCCCCCGACAGCGTCGCGGACTACACGGTGATGCTGATGTTGATGGCCCTGCGCCACGCCACGTCGGTCGTACGCCGCGCCGACCTTCGCGACTACCGGCTGCACGACACTCCTGGCCGGGAGCTGCGCGACCTGACCGTCGGGGTCGTCGGGACCGGGCGCATCGGCGCTGCGGTGATCGACCGGCTGCGCGGATTCGGCAGCCGGATCATCGCGCACGACGTCTCCCCCGCAACGAGAGCGGACTACGTCACGTTCGACGAGCTGATCCGGGTGAGCGACGTGGTCACGCTCCACACCCCGCTCACGCCCGCCACCCACCACCTGCTCGACGCTCGCCGGCTCGAGCAGATGAAGCCCGGTGCCGTCATCGTCAACACCGGCCGCGGCCCGCTCGTCGACAACGCGGCGCTGCTCGCCGCCCTCGAGGCCGGGCACCTCGCCGGCGTGGCTCTCGACGTCGTGGAGGGCGAGGAGGGCGTGTTCTATGCCGACTGCCGCGAGCGTCCCCTCGCAAGCACTCCTCTGGCGCGGCTGCAGGAGCTGCCCAACGTGCTGATCAGTCCGCACACCGCCTACTTCACCGACCACGCCCTGGCCGATGCCGTCGAGGACTCCCTGGCGCACTGCCTGACCTACGAGAACGGAAACCCATGACCAGACTCAAGATCGCCGTGCTGTTCGGCGGCTCGTCCGAGGAGCACCTCATCTCCGTCAAGTCCGCGCAGGAGGTTTCCAAGAACCTCGACCCGGAGAGGTACGAGCCGTTCTACGTCGGGATCACGACCAGCGGCGCGTGGACGTTGTGCGACGGGCCGGAGCCCGGCTGGGAGACTGCCGGCACCCCCGCGATGCTCTCGCCCGACAGCTCGACCCGCGGCCTGCTCGTGCTGGACGGCAACTCGTACCGGACGATCCCGCTGGACGTGGTCTTCCCGGTGCTCCACGGCACGCAGGGCGAGGACGGCGCGATCCAGGGACTGCTGGAGCTGACCGGCATCCCGTACGTCGGGTGCGACGTGCCGAGCTCGGCCCTGTGCATGGACAAGTCCCTCGCGTACGTCGTGGCGGCCGCCGCCGGCATCGCCACGCCGAGTCACTGGGTCGTCGCCGCGAACGAGAACATCGAGCCCGAAGGACTGACCTATCCGGTCTTTGTGAAGCCGGCCCGCTCGGGCTCCTCGTTCGGCGTCAGCAAGGTGTCGTCGAGGACCGAGCTGCTGAGCGCGGTCGTCACGGCCAAGCAGTACGACTCCAAGGTGCTGATCGAAGAGGCCGTCGTCGGCAGCGAGGTCGGCTGCGCGATCCTGAGCGAACGATTCGGCCTGGTCGCCGGCGAGGTCGATCGCATCGCGCTGACGCACGGCTTCTTCCGGATCCACCAGGAAGCCGAGCCCGAACGCGGCTCCGACAACTCGACCCCGATCGTGCCCGCCGACATCTCCGAGGACGCGCGGGCTCTCGTGCAGGAGACCGCGAAGCGGATCTATCGCGCCCTCGGCTGCACGGGTCTGGCCCGCGTCGACATGTTCCTCAAGGACGACGGCACCGTCGTGCTCAACGAGGTCAACACGCTACCCGGCCTGACGTCGTACAGCCGCTATCCCCGCATGATGGCCGCCGCCGGTCTGCCGCTCGCCGAGGTCATCGATCGTCTGGTGGACCGCACGCTGCAGGGCGCGAGACGTTGATCGTGCTGGCCGCCCTGACGTTGGCGGTGTCGGTGGTCAGCGTCGTGCTGACGGCCGTGCTCGTCACGGTGCTGGGAGACCTGGTCGATCGGATCCGCAGACGCACCTAGGACGCACGCCACCGTCAACGCTGCATCCGCGGGTCGTGCGTCGGGTCGGCGTACCTGGTGGGGCAGCCGTCCCAGACCGCGTCCGGTCGCAGCTCGTAGTGCCAGGGCTCGTTGTCGTAGATCTGGCAGAGTCCGTACGCCGCGCCCCGGTCGGAGAGCCAGACCATGCCATCCGTGCCGGCGATGTCGATCGCGTCGCCGGTCACGTGCGGCGAGGTGTCGGGGGTGGCGACCCACCGGGCGGCCTCGTCCGTCGACCCGTACTTCGAGACCGCATCGCGGAGCAGCTTGGCCTGGTACGCCTTGGAGCGCCAGCCGCTGCTGACCTCGAACCTGATGCCGGAGTGCGACGCAGCGCGCCGGAGGGCAGCCCGGAGATCGCCGTCCAGCTCGGCGACCGCTGGGACGTCGTCGTCGAACACCGTCGTGCCGTCCGGCACCCGTCCGTCCGCGACGCCGAGCGCATGACGTCCGGTGAGACGCCGCACGGTGTCGAGGGTCGGGCTCGCCGACGAGGACGAGGCGTTGAACGACTGATAGCCGATGTCGGCGACGAGCGCCGCGCTCAGGATCACGAGGGCGGCGAGGACCGTCGACCGGGTCCGGCGCGTGGTGGTGGTCATGCCACCAGTCAAGGAAGTCCAGCGTTGCCAGCACGTATGTCGAGTTCAATACGCGGACGATACGGTCCGGCTCGTAGCATCGAGGAATGCGTGTCTTGATCGTCGAGGACGAGCCCTACATGGCCGACGCGATTCGCGACGGATTGCGGCTCGAGGCCATCGCCGCTGACATCGCCGGAGATGGCGACACCGCGCTGGAGATGCTGAGCATCAACGCGTACGACATCGCGGTCCTCGACCGTGACATCCCGGGGCCGTCGGGCGATGCCGTCGCGGAGAGCATCGTCGCGTCCGGCAGCGGCATGCCGATCCTGATGCTGACGGCCGCCGACCGGCTCGACGAGAAGGCGTCCGGGTTCGAGCTCGGCGCCGACGACTACCTCACCAAGCCGTTCGAGCTGCAGGAGCTCGTGCTGAGGCTCCGCGCCCTCGACCGCAGGCGCGGCTACAGCCGGCCGCCCGTACGCGAGATCGCCGGGCTGCGCCTCGACCCGTTCCGTCGTGAGGTCTTTCGCAACGGTCGCTACGTCGCCCTGACCCGCAAGCAGTTCGCGGTGCTCGAGGTCCTGATCGCTGCGGAGGGCGGCGTCGTCAGCGCTGAGGACCTGCTCGAGCGCGCGTGGGACGAGAACGCCGACCCGTTCACCAACGCCGTACGCATCACGGTCTCGGCGCTGCGCAAGCGCCTCGGCGAGCCGTGGGTCATCGCGACCGTCCCCGGCGTCGGATACCGCATCGACACGGCTCCCGACGACGGACTCGTCGAGCATGGATAGGAGTCCGGGCCTGAGCGTCCGGCTCAAGCTCACCCTCAGCTATGCCGCGTTCCTGACGGTCGCCGGCGGCATGCTGCTCGCCGTCGTCTGGGTGTTCCTCCTGCGCTACGTCCCTGACGTGATCATCACCGACGGGCAGCCCGTGCCCAACCGCTCGGACCTCGTACGTGCCTTCGCGCCCAAGGCAGCCTGGGCCATGGCCTTCCTGCTCCTGGTCGGACTGGTGGGTGGCTGGCTGCTCGCGGGCCGCATGCTCGCCCCGCTGTCTCGACTCACGCATGCCACTCGCCTGGCGGCCGAGGGCTCGCTGTCCCACCGGATCCGGCTCGAGGGACGCACGGACGAGTTCCGGGAGCTCGCCGACAGCTTCGACACCATGCTCGCGCGTCTCGAGGCCCAGGTCGCCGAGCAGCAACGCTTCGCAGCGAACGCCTCCCACGAGCTGCGCACCCCGCTGGCGATCACCCAGACCCTGCTGGAGGTGGCACGCAACGACCCGGACCACGACGATCGTGAGCTGGTCGAACGGCTTCACTTCGTCAACGCCCGGGCGATCGACCTCACCGAGGCCCTGCTGCTGCTCAGCCGCGCCGACCGGAGGTCCTTCACCAGGGAGCGCGTCGACCTGTCCCTGCTCGCGGAGGAGGCCACCGAGACGCTCCTCTCGCTCGCCGAGGAGCGCGGGCTCATCATCAAGGTGTCCGGCGAGACCACGTCCACGATCGGGTCGCACGCCCTGCTGCTCCAGATGACGGTCAACCTCGTGCACAACGCGATCGTCCACAACCTGTCCGATCAGGGCACCGTGTGGGTCACGACTGCGGTCGACCACCGGAGCGCGGTGCTGACGGTCGAGAACACCGGCCAGCAGCTGACGTCACAGGTCGTCCCAACGCTCACGGAGCCGTTCCAACGCGGCACAGAACGCGCCCGCAGCGACCATGCCGGCGTCGGGCTCGGACTGGCCATCGTCAAGAGCATCACGCAGGCGCACGACGGCTCGCTCAGCCTCGCACCTAGGGCTGGTGGCGGCCTCACCGTGACCGTACGGCTGCCTGTCGCACGGCCGCAGCCCGACGAATGACGCTCGCGCCTCGGGGTTGATACGTTCGATCACATGACCTCCAACCTCGACTCGGTCACCTTCGACGCCAACGATCCGGAGCGCCTGGCCCGGTTCTGGGGCGCGCTGCTCGGCTGGGACACCGTCGCGGACGACGACGGCTTCCAGCTCGTGCCGACGGACGGCACGACGTATCGGCTCGCCTTCTACCCCACCCAGGAGCCGAAGACCGGGCCCAACCAGACCCACTTCGACCTGACGAGCGCCACTCCGGACGACCAGCAGCGGACCGTCGCCAGGGCACTCGAGCTCGGCGCGACCCACCTCGACGTCGGCCAGACCCCCGAAGAGGGCCACATCGTGCTGGCCGACCCCGAAGGCAATGAGTTCTGCGTCATCCCCGCAGGCAACAACTTCCTCGCCGACACCGCCTTCATCGGTGCGATCAACTGCGACGGCACCCAGGCGGTCGGCTACTTCTGGAGCGAGGCGCTGGGGTGGCCGCTCGTCTGGGACCAGGACGAGGAGACCGCGATCCAGTCGCCGGCGGGCGGCTCGAAGATGTCGTGGGGCGGGCCACCGGTCAACCCGAAGACCGGCAAGAACCGCATCCACCTGGACATCGCTCCCCCGGTCGGCACTGATCAGGAGGCCGAGGTCGAACGCCTCATCACGCTCGGCGCCAAGCGGATCGACATCGGTCAGGGCGAGGACGTCAGCTGGGTCGTCATGGCCGATCCCGATGGCAACGAGTTCTGTGTCCTGACACCGCGTTGACGCCCTGGATGGCATTGCCCTGCGCTCGCGCCGCAGCAGCGCCTACCGTTGAGACATGACGACAGCCGAGCACCGCAGCGCAGCGCCCAGGCGGCTCGCCGTCGTCCTGCTGCTCGTCGCGTTGCTGGTGGCGGCCGCCTTGGCGTGGCTGCTGAGGCCCGGCGATGCGGGCCGGCCGTTCGCGATGGGCTCCCCCACGTTGCAGCCCGTGGCTGTCCCCCGGTCGCCGAGCACGTGCGGCAGCCCGGCGACCGCGCCGTTCACGCCGACGAGCGTCACGATCCCGCACGTCGTCAAGAACGCCGATGTGCTGGCGCTGCCCCGCGACGGCAACAACGTGCCGGGTGTCCCTCCGACCTCGGCCAAGTCGACGTTCGCGTGGGACCGGCCGGGCATCAAGCCTGGATCAGACCGCGGAAATGTCCTGCTCAATGCCCATACCTGGCCCGATGGCTCCGCCGTCGGCAACGTGATGCTCGACAAGCTCCACCAAGGCGATCGCATCGTCCTCCGTGGAGCCCGGTCGGAGCTCTGCTACACCGTCAGCAAGCGGGTCGAGGTGCTGGCGAGCAAGGGCTATCCGGCCTACTACGCCCGCGACGGCGTTCCCCAGATCGCGCTGATCGTCTGCTCAGGGCAGCGTCTCGGACCCGGCCAGTGGACCCACCGCACGATCTGGTTCGCCGACCCGACTGGTTGACCCTCAGTGCCAGTTGCTGACGCGCTCGTCGTCAGGCGCCGGTGCTCCCTCGCCGGTCTCTAGCAACGCCTTGAGGCTCATGAGGAACGTCGCCC
Source organism: Aeromicrobium sp. Root344 (assembly GCF_001425755.1). Lineage (GTDB taxonomy): Bacteria > Actinomycetota > Actinomycetes > Propionibacteriales > Nocardioidaceae > Aeromicrobium. Next base: position 3,455,944 of record NZ_LMDH01000001.1, read on the forward strand.
ACTTGGTGCTGCAGTGGTGCATGAAGTCGCCGGGCTCGCTCCAGCCGCGATGGGCGAACATGATGATCGTGAAGTCGTCCTCGGTCGTGAGGTCCCAGCTGACGTGCGTGCCGATCCATTCCTCCGGTCCCGCGACGACCTCCCACAGCACGCGCTCGGCTGCCTTGGCCTCCAGCACGCTCATGTCGAACCCGTTCGGCTCAGGCGCGCCCTCGAAACGGAACTGGAGCACGCCGCCGGCATCACCGTCGCCGTGCACGTCCCTCGTCCACCAGCCGGCCAGACCGTCCGTCGTGGTCAGCGCTTCGTAGACCGCCTCTCGGGTTGTCGTGATTCCCACGCGATGCAGGATGTCCACCATGGTTCTCTCCTTCTGATCTTGCGGCCGCGGGCGCGGCCGGCTCGTCGTTCAACCTCCTGTGGTGCGCCTGGAGGCGATGGCCTCGGAGATCTGCTTGATCCGGCCGAGTCGCGCATCCCACGTACGTCCGACGTCGTTGAGCTGGGCGACGGCGCGGGCGAACTGCGCCTGGTCGATGCGGTACCGCTTCTCGCGGCCCGCGGCGGTGGCCTGCACCAGCCCGACCCGGTCGAGCACGCCGAGGTGCTTCGCCACGGCCTGTCGGGTCACCGGCAGCTGTTCGCTGAGCGTCGTGGCCGTGCCGTCGCCGTGCAGCATCAGGTCGAGCATGCGTCGCCGCGTCGGATCACCGATCGCCGACCACAGCTCGTCGTCCACGGCGGTCGTCATGCCGCCTCCAGCCGTTCGGCGTACGTCTTGATGATCGGCACGAAGCGGTCCCAGCCCTCGCTGTGCGAGAGGTAGCGCTCCTCGATCGCCGCGGCCTCCCAGCCACGCTCCCGGAAGCCGGTCTCGCTGAACCGGAGCAGGGTCCCGGTGCCTGCCGGCTCCAGCTCGAACGTCACGAGGTTGGAGTTGCCTTCGACCGCGCTCTCCCCCGGCGGGTTCGTCCAGCGGAAGCTGAACACCCGCGGCGGATCGGTGACCACGACACTCAGCTGCTCGACATGAGCCCTCGGGTTGTCCCCGTCGGCCCACACGAGCTCGCTCGTCGACCCCGGCGCCGGCTCGAAGTCCGTCGACACGCTCCACCACTCCCGTACGTGCTCGGGTGTGCTGATCACCTCGAAGACGACCTCCGGCGGTGCGTCGATGTGGATCTCGCGGTCGATGCTGGCGTACTCCATACGTCCTCCTGATATAGCAACCATCGGTTGCATGTCAACCTAGCACCGCCAGATCCAATGCGCAACCATCGGTTGCGCGGTTGCATGTCACGTTCCAGAGTGCTCCGTCGTCACATCTTCAGGAGACGGATTCGACAACGAGAAGGGTGATGACGATGCGCGTGTTCGTGGCAGGTGGAGCGGGAGTTCTCGGGAGGCGACTGGTGCCGCAGCTCGTGGCGCGAGGTCACGACGTGACCGCGACGACGACGAGTGCGGCCAAGCTCGACTTCCTCGACCAGCTCGGGGCGGCGGGCGTCGTGATGGACGGACTGGACGGGGCGTCGGTCGCCGAGGCCGTCGCCGACGCCAAGCCGGACGTGATCGTGAACCAGATGACCGCCATCGCGGGCAAGCCGGACATCAAGCACATGGATCGCTGGTTCGCCACGACGAACCGGCTGCGCACCGAGGGCATCGACCACCTGCTGGCCGCCGCCGAGGCCAACAACGTGCCTCACGTGGTGGCACAGAGCTACGGGAGCTGGAACGGCGAGCAGTCCGGTGGCTGGGTCAAGACCGAGGCGGACCCACTCAACCTGATGCCAGGCACCGTCGCGAACCCCGGCATGAAGGCCGTCCAGCACCTCGAGGACGCGGTCCTCAAGGCGGACGGAACGGTGCTGCGCTACGGGGGGTTCTACGGTCCCGGCGCCACCGACGACCAGGTCGAGCTGGTCCGCAAGCGGCAGTTCCCACTGGTCGGCAGCGGCGCCGGTCACAGCTCATGGGTGCATCTCGACGACGCGGCGAGCGCAACCGTCCTGGCCATCGAGCAGAAGGCTCGAGGGGTGTTCAACATCGTCGACGACGACCCGGCGCCCGCCAGCGAGTGGCTGCCCTACCTGGCGGAGTGCGCCGGGGCGAAGCGACCCATGCGCGTGCCGGTGTGGCTGGCCCGCCTGCTCGCCGGCCCGGTCGCCGTGTTGATGATGACGGAGGGTCGCGCGTTCTCCAACGCCAAGGCCAAGGCTGAGCTCGGTTGGGAGCTGCGCTACCCGTCGTGGCGCCAAGGCTTCAAGGAAGAGCTGGCATGAGCTGCGCCGAAGACACCGCCGGCCGGGCCGAGCTACGGATGATGCTGTGGAGCTTGGCGATCGGGGTCACCCGTGACGAGAAGTCGCCTCAGTCCTCAAGCAGGTCGATCGCGCCTTCGGGACAGGAGTCCGCGGCATTGCGCGCGTCGTCCACCTGGTCGGCCGGTACGTCGATGGCCTCACCTCGCGGAGTGACGTAGCCGTCCTCGTCGTACGACAGCAGGCCCTCGGCCAGCGAGTAGCAGCGACCGTGGCCACGGCAGATGGAGACGTCGACCGTGAGCTTCATGACGCGGCCTCCCAGGTCAGGGGCAGGCTCAGCAGCGTCATCATCGCGCCGCCGCCCCGCTCCATCAAGGGTGTCTCGCTCGTGATGGTGAAGTCGGGGATGACCTTCAGCCACTCCTCGACGGCGACCTGCATCACGCGGCGGGCGAGGTGGGCGCCGAGGCAGCGGTGGGGGCCACCCGCGAACCCGAGGTGGTTGTTGGCCTTGCGGTCCACGACGAACTCGTCGGGGTTCTCGTAGACCCGGGGGTCCCGGTTGGCGCCGGACACGAGGCCGTAGACCATGTCGCCCTTGCTGAGCGGGCAGCCGTGGAACTCGGTGTCCTGAGCCACCTTCCGGCCGTCGCCGAAGATGATCGTGTACATCCGCAGCGACTCCTCGACCGCGGTCGGGATGAGCTCGGGCTCGGCGATCAAGCGCTGCCGGTCAGCCGGGTTCTCGGCGAGGTGCCGGAACAGGTAGCCGAGCTGGCCGCGCGTCGTGTCGAGGCCCGCCAGCACCAGGACCGTGAGGATGTCGAGGATCAACGCGTCCCCGAGCGGCTCGTCGTCGACCACGGAGTTGAGGAGGAGCGAGACGAAGTCGTCCTCGCGGGGGGCAGGATCGTGGCGGCGATCCTCCAGCGCCGCTTCCCAGTAGCCACGGATGCCGCCGAGGGCAGCGCCCATGGCCGCCTGCTGCTCGAGGTCGCCGCCGAAGCCGGCGAAGAAGTCCTCGACCCAGGGCACGAACAGGTCGGCGTCGGAGTTGGGCACCCCGATGATCGTCAGGAAGATCTCGGTGGGCAGGCGCATCGCGAAGTCGGCCACGAAGTCGCACTCCCCCTTCGGCGCCAGGTCGGCGACGAGGCGGCGGCCGATCTCCTGGGCCTCCGGCGTGATCCGGTTGACGGCACTGGGCGCGAACCAGCGGCTGATCAGCTGGCGGTACTTGGCATGGTCTGGCGGGTCGATCTGCGTCGGGACGAAGCGGTAGACCGGGTCCGGCTCCCATGGGGTGATCGACTCGCTCGAGAAGATCTCGGGGTGCTGGTACATCTCGCGGACCTCGTCGTAGCGCGTGAAGACCCAGTAGCCCTGCGCGTGGCTGTTGAAGAACGCCGGGCTGGTCTCGCGCAGCTCGTTGGCCTTCTCCCAATGCGCACCGGCCTCGAGTGGCGCCGAGGCGTCGAGGTGGATCACCGGACAACCCGTCGGCACCCTCTGGGAGATCTCGGTTCGCTCTTCAGCCGGACTGGTCATCGCGGTCTCGCTTCCTCGTGCGCCGCGCGATGCGTGGCCGGTGAGATCCTGAACCTGAATTCGGTTCGGTTTGTGGATCTGCACTGTAACCCGCCTCACATCGGGCCGCAATACCCTGCAGCCTCGATCTCTCGAGCAGCCGCAAGGCGAGAATCTGTCAGGAAACCGGATCGGCGATGAGGCGCAGGATCCGGTCCTCCGAGACGCCCAGGGCGGCGCTGACCCGCGTCATCCCCCACTCGTCGACGAGCTCGACGAGCGAGTCACGGCGTAGTGTCCTGACCATCCGGTTCATCGCCTGCAACGTCTCGTGGACCGTGCCGAGCTCGTCGAGCCGCTCGCGTGGTGGCAGGTCGCGAAGCCAAGCCTCCAGGCGGGACCTGAGCTTCTCCATGTGATCGATGAGCTGATGGTCGGTCATGGCTGCCTCGTGGAATGGGAGTGACGACGTGTCTGCTTCCGAGTCAACCACACCGCACACACTGTCTCGTACGCCCCGGGGTGCTCGCCGCGATAGCGTCGAGGCATGACGTCAGATGCCGCCGAGTGGGACGCCAGGTATGCCGAGCGGAAGTCGATCTGGAGCGGCGAGCCCAACCCGCAGCTCGTCGCCGAGGCCCAGATGCTGGCGCCTGGCAGGGCGCTCGATGCCGGGTGCGGAGAGGGCGCAGACGCCGTCTGGTTGGCCGAGCAGGGCTGGGACGTCACCGCCGTCGACCTCTCCGGTGTGGCACTCGAGCGGGCTCGTAGCCAAGCCGCCGCGGCCGGCGTCAGGATCGCGTTCGAGCAGGCCGACCTCGTCGCCACTCCCCCGCAGCGCAGTACGTACGACCTGGTGTCCGCACAGTTCTTCCACCTGCCGGACCCACCTCGCTCCCAGGCGTACCGAGGGCTCGGTGCAGCCGTTGCGCCGGGCGGACACCTGCTCGTGGTGGGCCACTATCCGTCGGCGCACATCGGCAAGGACCACCCTGAACGACTCTTCACGACCGAGGAGGTCGTCGCGTTGTTCCCCGACTGGTCCGTCGTCACGGCGGAGGTCCGCGAGCGGAGGGCGATGCATCACGGCGAGCTCAGTGACCTCGTCGACGGCGTCGTGCTGCTGAGGCGCGCCGGTTAGGCTGGGCGTACGACCTGAAGGAGTGATCCCGATGAGCGCGCGCGACCGCAAGCGGCACGAGTACCGGGCGCGCCTCGAGGCGGAGGCGGCCGCGCCGCAGGACCACGAGGACGAGGAGTCCGAGGTCGAGGCACGCGAGCGCCGGCTCGCCAACCAGGCCCAGTGGGTCGAGCTCCAGGTCCAACAGGCGATGCGTCGCGGCGACTTCGAGAACCTCCCCGGCACGGGCAAGCCGATCCCGGGCATCGACGCTCCGCATGATCCCGACTGGTGGCTCAAGGGGCTCATCGAACGTGAGCGCATCACGGGCGTGCTCCCGCCGGCCCTGGCGCTGCGCACCGAGGACGCCCGCATGAACGAGACGCTCGACCGCGAGACCACGCCCGAAGGCGTTCGCCGGGTGATCGAGGACTTCAACGCCCGCATCGTCGAGGCGCGGCGCCAGCTCCAGGGCGGCCCCCCGGTCATCACCCCCTTGCGTGAGGTGGACCGCGAGATCGCGGCCTGGCAGGAGCGCCGCGACGCGCGGGTCGCCCACCAGAAGGCGGTGCTCGAGCAGATCCGCCGAGACGAGGCGGAGGCGGATCCGACGCCGTGGTGGCGCCGTCTCGTGGCCTGGTTGAGCCCACGACGCCGCCGCCTCGTCTGACGCCGTCGGTGGCGGCAGGCACACTGGGCTCATGGTCGCGGCGTCCCAGGTCTCCCTCGCCCGCGAGCTGCGCCTCGACTCCCCCGTCGACGTACGCCTGACGTTGAGCCTGCTCCGCCGGGGTCAGGGCGATCCGACGACCCGGCGCGATGGCAGGCACCTGTGGCGCACGAGTCGCATGGCGACCGGCCCGGTCACGTACGTCCTGCAGCAGGCCGACCCCTCGCTCGTACGCGCTGAGGCCTGGGGTCCCGGCGCCGCGGAGCTGCTCGAGGGGCTCCCCGGCCTCGTTGGCGCCGAGGACGACGTCTCGGGATTCGAGCCCCGACACCCGGTCGTCGTCGATGCCTTCCACCGCCACGCCGGCCTGCGCACGCCACGCACGGGGCGCGTGCTCGAGGCTCTGATCGCCGCCGTCATCGAGCAGAAGGTTGTGGGCCTCGACGCGTTCGCCGCATGGCGTCGGCTGCTCCTGCGCTTCGGCGAGCTGCCGCCCGGACCGGCTCCTGCCGGCATGCGGGTGTTCCCCACCGCCGAGCAGTGGGCCGCGATCCCGTCGTGGGAGTGGCACCGCGCCGGTGTCGATCCGCAGCGCGCCCGGACGGCGCAGGCCTGCGCCCGCGTCGGCCCTCAAGTCGACCGTCTCGCGACGACGCACGCCGACGATCACCAAGCGGTCTATCGCGGCCTGCGGAGCATCCCCGGAGTCGGCGTGTGGACCGCGGCCGAGGTCGGCATCAGGGCGCTCGGCGACTCCGACGCCGTGCCGTTCGGCGACTATCACGTCGCCAAGGACGTCGGCTCTGCGCTGCTCGGCCACCCGATCGATGACACAGAGCTGGCCGAGGTGCTGGAACCCTGGCGGCCACACCGTTTCAGGGTCGTCCAGCTGATCCGCCTGAGCCCGTTCGCGTCCCGCGAGCGACGCGGGCCCCGCATGCCCCGGGTCGACCATCGGCACATCTGAGGAGAATCGGAATGAATGCACGCCGCAACCGGTTGAGAGTGTCATGACGACGACCGTGCAGGCCGTGACGCGCAAGCAGATCGACGCCGAGATCCGCCAAGCCCTTGCCGCGATCTATCTCGCCGCCTACGGCGATCCGAGCCTCCCCGAGAGCCAGCTCGACGCCGACAACTTCGTCACCTCGACGATCCGGCGGCACTCGCGACGGGCGGGCTTCCGCCTGATCCTGGCCACGACGGACGGCGAGGCTTCCGGTTACGCCTACGGGTTCACGGGCAAGCGCGGCCAGTTCTGGAGCGACTGGCTCTCCGGGGCAGCGCCGGCGGACATCGTCGAGACCTGGGTCGGCGACCACTTCGAGCTCGTCGACATCGTGGTCGACCCGAAGCATCGCGGGCAAGGCATCGCGGGTCTGCTGCACGACCGACTCGTCGAAGGGCTCCCTCAGCAGAAGGCCCTGCTCGCCACGACTCCCGACGGCGGCGCCGCGGCGCGGCTCTACGGCGGACGCGGTTGGCAGGTCCTGGTCCCCGAGATCGACGGCGCCAAGGCGCTTTACGGCCTCGACCTCGCCGACCGTACGGTTTGACCACGAGGTCGCGCCCCTACAGTGAGTCCGTGAGCCGCTTCCCTGCGTGGCTGCGGGTCGCCGCAGCCCTGTTCGCTGTCGGGTGGGGTGCCAATCAGTTCGCCGCGATGCTGCTGGTCTATCGCGAGCACGATGGCGCCTCCAGCGAGGCCGTCACCGCGTTGTTCGGGGCGTACGCGCTGGGGCTCATCCCGGCACTCCTGATCGTCGCGCCGATCTCCGACCGGATCGGCCGCCGCCGCGTCATGCGTCCCGTGCTCGTCCTGTCGTTCATCGGGACGGTCATCCTGCTCGTCGGAGGCGGTCATCTCGGAGTGCTGCTCGTCGGTCGGCTGGTCGCGGGCATCGCGTCCGGCGCGGCGTTCGCGCCCGGAAGTGCCTGGGTCAAGGAGCTGTCGGCCGACGGACCGCCCGGCACTGGCGCACGTCGAGCGGCGCTGGCCCTGTCGGCCGGATTCGGCTCCGGTCCACTCGTCGCGGGCGTCTTTGCGCAATGGCTGCCCGGGCCCACCGTGCTGCCGTACGTGCCGCACCTCGTGCTGATGGTCGGCGTCCTCGCCCTCGCCTGGCACGCCCCTGAGCCGTTCGTGCCGAGGAGCAAGGACGAGGGCCGCCGGAGGTCGCAGGTGTGGCAGGCGATGCGGTCCCGGCGGTTCCTGCTCGGCGTGACGCTCACCGCGCCATGGGTGTTCGGCGCCGCGGCGACGAGCTTCGCGACGATCCCGACCTTCGTCGACATCGGCGTCGCACCCGTCGCGGTGACCGGGGCACTCACCGGGCTCACGTTGTGGACCGGCGTCGCGGTGCAGCCCCTGGGCAAGCGGCTCCACGACCCGCGCTTGATCATCAGCGCGGGTCTCGGTGCCGCAGCCGCTGGGCTGCTCACGGGCCTGGTGCTCGCCTCGTCGGGCGCCGCTTGGCTCGTCGTGCCCGCAGCCATGCTGCTCGGCACGGCGTACGGACTGATCCTGGTCGGCGGGCTCACGACCATCGAGCGCTTGGCCCAGCCGGACGACCTCGGCACGCTCAACGCGGTGTTCTACAGCCTGACGTATGTCGGCTTCGCCGCGCCGCTGCTCAGCACCCTGGTGCTCAACACGATCTCACCCGAGCAGCTCATGCTGGGCGGGGTCGCGATGATCGTGCTCACGGCACCGCTGGTGCTGCTGTCGCAACCACGAGCCGGCGTCACCGTCCCGGGCCGGGCGCCCCGATGACCGAGAAGACGTTGCCCGACGGGTCGGTGAACCACGCGATGTCGGGTCCGTTGACCTTCATGACGCCGTCCTCGTCCTGCGGCATCCCGTCGTAGCGCTCGAACGAGACACCTCGCTCCGAGAGCTCCCTCACGGCAGCCGAGACGTCTTCGACCGGCAGGTTGAGCACCGTGAACGGCGCCGGCGCGTGCGCCTCGCCCTTGGGATAGACCAGCACGTGGTGCCCGTCGCCGAGGGCGATGTGCAGCATGCCTTCAGACTCTTCGACCTCCAGCCCGACGACGTCGGCATAGAACGCCTTGGCCGCCGCGATGTCGGCGACGGAGAACCCACTGAACGGTGTGCCGTAGGTGACCATGGTGTGTCCTTTCGATCTCAGGTCGCGGAGACGATCGCCTCAGCGACCACGATGGGTTGGCTCAACGCAGCCAGGTGGCCGCCAGGCACCTCGGTGACCTCGATGCCCAGGCGTTCACGCGCCACTCGCTGCTGGAATGCGTAGGGGAAGAACCGGTCACTCCGTCCGGCGAGCACAGTCGTGGGGACGTCGGGCCAGGCGTCGAGCCCCCACGGTGTGGTGAACACCGCGTCGGCCTCGTCGCGCTCCTCGTCACCCAGAGCGGCGAGTGCGTCGGCGGGTACGTCGTGCAGGAAGTAGGTCGCGAGGTCGAAGCGCGCATCCGGGTCACGCCCTTCCCGGATGTCGTGGTGGCGCCGCGCCTCGGCCGAACCGGTGGCCTCCCACCACTGCCCTGCGGTCTCGCCCGGGAGCGGGATCATGGCGTTGAGCAGGACGATCCGCGAGGTCGGCAGCCGGTCGGCCGCCCAGGACCCGCTGAACCCGCCCAGCGACTGGGCGACGAGCACGACGTCGTCGATCCCGGCGGCCGCCTCGACGATCAGGTCGACGTAGTCCGGCAGCCCCTTGGCCGAGTCGTCGCCGGGCAGGTCGACGGCGATGCTGGACTGCCCGCGCTCGGCGAGCGCGCGGCGCACGAGGCCCCAATAGGCCGCCACCCCTCCGGCACCGGGGACCAGGACGTACGTCGGTTGAGCCATGAACCGATCGTAGGCCCCGGATCCGACGCTATGGCGTCGCGAGCGCCTCGGTCGGCGACAGCCGGGAGGCCCGGACCGCCGGATAGAGACCGGCAAGGCTGCCGATGCCGACAGTCGCAAGGATGCCGCCGGCCACGGCCCACGCCGGGACCACGACCGGCCAGTCCTGGTACGCCGCGTAGCCTGCCGTCACGCCGGATCCCAGCACCGCACCGCCGAGCCCGCCCAGCGTCGACAACAGCAACGACTCGGCGAGGAACTGCGCGCGTACCTGGCCGCGGGTCGCCCCCAGCGAGCGGCGCAGACCGATCTCGGCGCGGCGCTCGAGGACCGAGATCACCATCGTGTTGGCGACCCCAACACCACCGACGAGCAGTGCCACCGCACCGAGCCCGAGGAGCAGGCCCGTGAACGCCTCACCGGCAGCCTTCTGTGCCGCAAGAGCGTCGGAAGGTCGGGAGACCTCGACCTCGTTGGGCTGCTCCGGATTGGCGGTCGCTCCCAGCACTGCCTGAACCTGGTCGACCTGGTCCGGGTCGGAGCGCGTGTAGACCGTCGTCGCCTGACCGTCGAAGTCGAGCAGCGACTCCGCAACCGGCCACCCGACCAGTGCGGCGGTGTCGAGCTCAGGTGCCAGCGGTGCCGGTTCGAGGATGCCGACGACCGTGAACCACTCGCCACCGATCAAGACCTTGGTGTCCGGCCCTGCGTGGCCGATCCCCAGGCGGTCCGCCGTCTTCGCGCCCAACACGGTTGCCGGATAGCGGCTGGTCGCGGCGTTGAGCCACGTGCCGCTGCGCACGTCGACGCCTATGGCCGATCGCAGCGTGGTGCGGGCTGCGAGGACGCTGATGCCACTCGTCTCGGCTTCGGGGATCTTGTTGTTCCGGTAGACGTTGGTGTCGCTGACCTCGCCGACGGCCGACACCGACTCGATCGGCCCGATGCGGGCCACCATCGACTCCGACTCGTCCGGCAGCGTGGCGTCGTCGCCGCCGAACGTCTGGCCTGGTGTCACCGTCAGCAGGTTGGTGCCGAGGGCGTCGAGCTTGCGGTCCAGCTCGGCCTGCGACGACGACGAGATGCCGACGACCGAGACCATCGCCGCGATGCCGATCGCGATGCCCAACGAGGACAGGAAGGCCCGCAACGGCCGGGTCCGCAGGCCGACAGCGCCGACCTTGAGCACGTCCCGTGGCCACATGCGCGCGGGGGTCAGGCCCGTCGTGGTCATGCCGGCACCTCCGTGCGGGGCCGGGCCGAGTCCTCGACGATCCGGCCGTCGAGCATCCGGACCTGTCTCGGGAGCGAGTCGGCGATCGCATGGTCGTGGGTGATGATGACGACCGTCGTCCCTTCCGCGTTGAGCTGGCGCAACAGGTCCATCACGCCGGCGCCGGAGACCGAGTCGAGCGCCCCGGTCGGCTCATCGGCCAGCACCAGTGCCGGTTCGCCGGCAACGGCTCGCGCGATCGCCACCCGTTGCTTCTCACCGCCGGAGAGCTCATGCGGCTCGTGGTGCATCCGTGGCCCGAGGCCGACGCGCTCCAACGCCTCGGCGGCGCGCTTGCGGCGCTGCGACTGGCGCAGGCCGGTGTAGAGCAGCCCGTCGGCGACGTTGTCGAGCGCCGAGGTGCCCCCCGCGAGGTGGAACTGCTGGAACACGAAGCCGATGCGCCGCGCCCGGAGCGCCGAGAGGTTGGCATCGCTGAGCTCGGCGACGTCGTGGCCGTCGATCCGGACCCGCCCGGCCGTCGGGCGGTCGAGCGTACCGACGACGTGCAGCATCGTGGACTTGCCGGAGCCGGACGGTCCTACGATCGCCGCCAGCTCGCCGCGACGGATGGTGAGCGAGACTCCGGCCAGCGCTGCGACGCCGCCCGAATAGATCTTGGTGACCCCCTCGAGCGCGATCACTTGGGCATCCCGACGACCGCGCCGCGCGAGATGCCCTTGCCCGATACCTCGACCTTGCCGTCCGCGAACAGGCCGGTGGTCACCGGCACGTAGCTCGAGGTGCCGCCCTTGACGACCTCAAGGCCGAAACCGCCCTCCTGGAGCGCGAGGAGCGCCGCGACCGGAACCGTCAGCACGTCCTTGCGCCGGTCGACCGTGAACGTCACGTTGACGGCGGCCATCGCGAACGGCGCCGCGAGCTTCTGTGCCCTCTTGCCCGGGATGTCGACCGTGACCTCGACCTTGGTCTCGTCCTCGCCGTTGGGATCGTCCGAGGGCTTCACGACCGTCGTGACGTCCGAGATGACCCCCTTGAGCGTCTCGCCGTTGGGCAGCTCCACCGTGACCTTGTTGCCCTTCTTGGCGAGCCGCTGCTCCTCCGTCTCGATCTCGACCGTCACGGCCTTGGCCGTACCGGTGAAGGTCAGCACCTCCTGACCGGGCGCGGTGGCGGACCCCTCCTCCGCGGTCAGGCCATCGATCCGGACCGTGGCGGGGGCGAAGACGACGCTGCCGAGTGCGACGACCCCGGTCTCCTCGAGGCCCCGGTCCTCCTGCCAACGCTCGACGGCCGCGGCGGTGTTGGAGGTGAAGTCCTCGTCGACGTCGAAGCCCACGTAGCCCAGCGCTGCCAGGTTCTTCTCGAGCTGCTCGACGTCGGCGCCCTCGACTCCGTCCTTGAGCTCGCGGTACGCCGGCAACGAGCCGTACATCAGCGTCACGGGCACGTCGTCGACCTCAAACAGCGCCTCGCCGCGCTTGACCGTGTCGCCGACCGACGGCAGATCGGTGATCGTGCCGGACAGCCGGCTGGTGGCGGTCGTCGTCGCCCCGTAGCCGAGCTCACCGCCTGTCGTGCTGGTGTCCAGCAGCGTCTGCCTCGTCACCTTCGTGGTCTTCGGCGGCAGCGACGTGTCGGCGTTGGCCTGGTTGCCGTCTCCTGCTCCGAGGCCCACGACCGCGGCCGCGACCCCACCGAGCACGACCACCGCGGCTCCGACGATGGCAAACGCACGTGTCCGCCCTCGTCGTCGTGGTCGCTCATCGCGGCTGGATCTCGTCGGCCGACGGATGGCGAGCCTCATCCCTTCTTCCCCTCGATCGACGGCCCGCCCATGTACTTCTTGCAGGCCTCCTGTGCCTTCTCGAAGTCGGGGTCGGAGGCGATGCCGTCGTCCATGCGCATCAGGCCCCCACCCTTGGGATCCGGGAACTTCTCGACCCCGCGCTCCCGCATGCACTGCGAGAACTTCAACGCGTTCTGGGTCATCTTCTTCCGGTCAGCCTGGGAGATCTGCGGCAGGTACTTCTGGCACGCCTCCTGCGCCTTCTTCATCGTGCCCTCCTGGCCCGGGCCACCCTTGATCGTGATCCGGCCACCCTTGGGGTCCTCCATCTTGACCCCGTGCTCCCGCATGCACTTCGCGAACTTGAGACCCTGCGCGTCGCGATCCTCCTTGGAGGTGTCCTTCGAGTCCTTGGACTTGCTCGAGTCAGTGCCGGTGGCGCTCGCGACACCGTCGTCGTCGGATCCACCGCCGGACCCGCACCCGGCGAAGATCAGGATCAGGCCGAGCAACAACGCCGCCAGCAGGGTGTGGGTTCGCTTCATGGGTTCCTCCGTACCGTCCGGCCGGTGGATCCGACCGTTGTCGAACCCATCGAACGCGGGCCTGAGTTTCCTCTGTGTTTCCTCGCGAACGAGCCTGTGCGGCACTTCTCCGTCGCTAACGTCGAGGAAACGCGGGCTCCCGGACGATGGCGGGAGCCGACGAAGGAGCACGCATGCGCGTACTGGTGGTGGAGGACGAGCCGAGGCTCGCTGACGCGATCGCCGAGTGGTTGCGGGACGAGTCCCACGCCGTCGACGTCGCGCACGACGGGTCGGCGGCACTCGAGCGGCTGACCGTCAACGACTACGACGTCCTGGTCCTCGACCGCGACATCCCCGTCATCCACGGCGACGAGGTGTGCCGGCAGATCGTCGCCTCGCCTGCTCCGACGCGCGTGCTGATGCTCACCGCGGCTGCCGAGATCACCGACCGCGTGATGGGGCTCGGCATCGGCGCCGACGACTACCTGACCAAGCCGTTCGCGTTCCAGGAGCTGGCCGCCCGCGTCCTCGCACTCGGCCGCCGCTCCCGGGCGGCGACTCCCCCGGTGCTGCGCCGCGGCGAGGTGACACTCGACCCTTCGCGCCGCGAGGTGTTCCGCGGCGACCGCTACGTCCCGCTGTCCAAGAAGGAGTTCGCGGTCCTCACCGAGCTCTTGCGGGCCGACGGTGGCACGGTCTCCGCCGAGCAGCTCCTGGAGAAGGCCTGGGACGAGAACGCCGATCCGTTCACCAGTGCGGTCAGGCTCACGATCCACAAGCTCCGGCGCAAGCTCGGCGAGCCCTCCCTCGTGGACACGATCACGGGAGTGGGGTACCGGATCTCATGACGGTCATGCACGTACGCCGGCTCCTCCCCCAGCGCATCACCCTCAGGGCCCGGTTGACGCTCATCTACGGCGGGCTGTTCTTCGCCGCCGGAATCGTCCTGCTCGGCTCGACGTACGCGCTGTTCCACCAGCAGATCAGCAGCGGCGGGAGCGTCAGGTTCGCCTCGCTCGGCCGCGGCGACACTCCGCCGACCGTCGGCAAGGGCACCACCGTGACGGCGAACGGCGACGTCCTGACGGACGGCGACGCCGAGAAGTTCCTTGTCAGCGAGCGCAGCCGGATCGAGAACGCGGCGACGACCTCGCTCATCACCCAGGGCGGCATCGCGCTGGCGATCGTCGGTGGTGTCGCCGTCGGGTTCGGCTGGCTCATCGCGGGACGTACGCTCGCGCCGCTGCGTCAGGTCACCGAGACGGCGCGCCGGATCGCGGCGGCCCCGGTCGCCGAGCGTGGCCTGCACGAGCGCATCGCGCTGCGAGGTCCCGACGACGAGGTCAAGGACCTCGCCGACACGTTCGACACGATGGTCGAGCGCCTCGACCGGTCGTTCGCTGGGCAGCGCCGGTTCGTCGCCAACGCCTCGCACGAGCTGCGCACACCGCTGACCCTCAGCCGCGCCATGGTCGAGGTCGCGATGCACCGCACGAGCGCTTCACCCGACCTCGTGCAGCTCGGCGACGACCTGCTGGAGATCAACGGCCGGCACGAACGGCTCATCACGGGTCTCCTGCTGCTGGCCAGCAGCGAGAACGAGGTCATCCAGCAGGCGCCCGTCGATCTCGCCGATGTCGTGGAGCACGTGGTCGCCGACACCGCCCGCGAGGCCGAAGCGACCGGCATCGTCGTCACCGAGGACCTCGACGAGACCGTCGTGAGCGGCGACGCCCTGCTGCTCGAGCGGCTGGTCCAGAACCTCGTCGAGAACGGCATCCGGCACAACATCCCGGCCGACGGTTGGGTGCGGGTCACGACCCGCGTGCGCAACGACGGCTTGGTGCAGCTGGAGGTCAGCAACACCGGACCGGACGTCCCGCCGTACGACATCCCGATGCTCTTCGAGCCCTTCCGCCGGCTCGACAGCGATCGGCTCGCGACCGCCAAGGGTGCCGGGCTCGGGCTGTCGATCGTACGATCGGTGGCTGCGGCGCACCAGGGCGACGTGGTTGCCGAGCCGCGTCAGGGCGGTGGGCTGGTCGTCAGGGTCACGCTGCCGGCGGCGACCGACGCCTGACGGCTACTCGAACGGTGCAGGGTCGCCGGCACCGACACGTACGACCTCGGCGAACCCGTCCGAGAAGTCGACGACGGTCGTCGGCTCGGCGATGACGTCGGCGCCGGACTCGATCACCGCGTCGACCTGGCCGTCGAGCGCGTCGGCGATCTCCCACGCGGTGGTCATCGGCTCGGTGCTGCCCGGCAGGATCAGGGTCGTGGAGAGCATCGGCTCACCGAGGGCGGTCAGCAACGCCGTCACGATCCTGCTGTCGGGAATGCGTACGCCGACGGTCTTCTTCTTCTCGTGCAGCAGTCGCCGCGGCACCTCGCGGGTCGCGGGCAGGATGAACGTGTAGGGCCCCGGCGTCGCCGCCTTGACCGCGCGGAAGATCGCGTTGTCGACGTGCACGAACTGGCCGAGCTGGGCGAAGTCCTTGCACACGAGCGTGAAGTGATGCTTGTCGTCGAGCTGCCGGATCGTGCGGATGCGGTCGAGGGCGTCCTTGTTGCCGAGCTGGGCGCCCAGCGCGTACCCGGAGTCGGTCGGATAGGCGATGAGCCCACCGTCCTGGATCACGGCTGCCGCCTGGTCGACCGAACGCTGCTGCGGGTTGTCCGGATGGATGTCGATGAAGCGGGGCATAGGAGTGAGGCTAACCCGCCGGGCCCGGACATGACGAAGGGCCGCGCACGAGGTGCGCGGCCCTTCGCTCAGCTATTTGAAGATGCTGTAACCCCCTGGCCCGACGAGGCACGCGACGACCAGCAGGACGATGCCGATCAGAATGTCTCCGCGGACGAGACGCAGGACTCCGTAGATCGCGATGATCGCCGCAATGATCCACAAGATGAACGCCATGGGTGTTCTCCCTCTCTTCAGTGGTGACGGTGGCCACCGCAGAGAGCACTACCCCAGCCGGGCTGTCCTCAATCGCCGACCATGTGACCTGGGTCACGTGTATGCGTTCCGTCATGCGGACAGTTCTCCACGTGCTGGGACGGCGCAGGGGCGCGACCTATTCTGGAGCGCGGACGATGACCGTTCAACGACCGGAAGAGGTGAGCAGCATGGCCCCCACGGTTCTCACCCTTGCCGAGCGGCGCCAGCAGCAGATCGCCCACGACGAGGAGCGTACGGCTCACCTGTCGTCGCGCGAGTCGATGCTCGCCCCGCGGCGCAGCAACGACGAGCTCAAGGCGATCGCCGAAGCCGCGCAGGAACGGTTCGCCGAGTCCGACACCGCCGAGATCTTGGCATGGGTCGCCGAGGAGTTCGGTTACCGCACCGCCGTGGCCTGCTCGATGGCCGACGCGGTGCTGCCGCACGTCGTGGCACGGCACCTCCCCTGGGTCGACACGCTGTTCCTCGAGACCGGCTACCACTTCGCCGAGACGATCGGCACCCGTGACGCCGTCGAGTCCTCGATGCAGCTCTCGATCGTCGACGTCAAGCCCCGGCGCAGCGTCGCCGAGCAGGACGCCGAGTTCGGCGAGAAGCTCTACGAGCGCGATCCCGCCCTGTGCTGCCAGATGCGCAAGGTCGAGCCGCTGCACGACACGTTGCAGGGCTACGAGGTCTGGATCACCGGCGTACGCCGCGACGAGGCACCGACGCGCGCCAACACCCCGTTCGTGACCTGGGACGACAAGAACGGTCTGGTCAAGGTGAACCCCCTGGCCGCCTGGTCGTTCGACGACCTGCTGGCATACGCCGACGACAACGACGTCATCGTCAACCCCCTCGTCAATGACGGCTACCCCTCGATCGGCTGTGCCACCTGCACCCGCCGAGTCGCTCCCGGCGAGGACCCACGGGCCGGGCGCTGGGCGGGTCTCGACAAGACCGAGTGCGGCCTGCACGCCTGATCCCCTGCACCAGACACACGCAAAGGCACCGATGACCCTGACCGACGAACGCCGTCTCACCCAGCTCGAGTGGCTGGAGTCCGAGGCGATCCACATCATCCGCGAGGTCGCAGCCGAGTTCGAGCGCCCCGTGCTGCTGTTCTCCGGTGGCAAGGACTCGGTCGTGATGCTGCACCTCGCGGTCAAGGCGTTCTGGCCCGCGCCCGTGCCGTTCCCGGTCATGCACGTCGACACCGGCCACAACTTCCCTGAGGTGCTGGCGTTCCGCGACGCCACGGTCGAACGTCTGGGTCTGCGCCTCGAGGTCGCGAGCGTGCAGGACTACATCGACGACGGCCGCCTGCGCGAGCGCAGCGACGGCACGCGCAACCAGCTGCAGACCCAGCCGCTGCTCGACGGCATCACGAGCCACAAGTTCGACGCGGTGTTCGGCGGCGGACGTCGCGACGAGGAGAAGGCCCGGGCCAAGGAGCGGGTGTTCTCCCTCCGCGACGAGTTCGGCCAGTGGGACCCCCGCAACCAACGGCCCGAGCTGTGGAACCTCTACAACGGCAAGCACCGCCCCGGTGAGCACGTCCGCGTGTTCCCGCTGAGCAACTGGACCGAGCTCGACGTCTGGCAGTACATCGGCGCCGAGGACATCCAGCTCCCGGAGCTCTACTACGCGCACCAGCGCGAGGTGTTCGAGCGCGACGGCATGTTGATCAGCGTCAGCGAGGTGTCGCAGCCGCGCGAGGGCGAGACCGTCGAGAAGCGTCAGGTCCGCTACCGCACGGTCGGCGACATGTCGTGCACCGGCGCCGTCGAGAGCGATGCCGTCACCGTCGACGACGTGATCGTCGAGGTCGCCGCCACGCGGCTCACCGAGCGTGGCGCCACCCGGGCCGACGACCGCGCCTCCGAGGCAGCCATGGAAGACCGCAAGAAGGAAGGCTACTTCTGATGAGGACGCTGCTCCGCCTGGCGACCGCTGGTTCGGTCGACGACGGCAAGTCCACCCTCGTCGGGCGCCTCCTGTATGACTCCAAGTCCGTGCTCGCCGACCAGTTCGATGCCGTCGAGCGGGTCAGCCGTGACCGCGGCCTGGCATCCGCCGACCTCGCACTCCTGACCGACGGGCTGCGCTCCGAGCGCGAGCAGGGCATCACGATCGACGTCGCCTACCGCTACTTCGCCACGGCTGAGCGCTCGTTCATCCTCGCCGACTGCCCCGGGCACGTGCAGTACACCCGCAACACCGTCACCGGCGCCAGCACAGCCGATGTCGTGGTGCTGCTGGTCGACGTCCGTCATGGCATCCAGGAGCAGACCCGCCGTCATCTCGCCGTCGCGTCGCTGCTGCGGGTCCCGCACGTCATCGTCGTGGTCAACAAGATCGACCTGGTCGAGTTCGACGAGGACACCTACAACCGGGTCTCCGACGAGGTCCTCGAGTCCGCGCGCAGCCTCGGTCTCTACGACGTCGCGACGATCCCGGTGTCGGCCCTCGACGGCGACAACGTCGTGGACCGGTCGGACCGTACGCCGTGGTACGACGGGCCGAGCCTGCTCGCGTACCTCGAGCAGCTCTCCCCCGTCGGCTCGCCGCAGTCCGAGCCGCTGCGCTTCCCCGTGCAGCTCGTGATCCGCCCGCAGTCTGCGGCCGGCGACGAGTTCCGTGACTACCGCGGCTACGCCGGGCAGATCGCCTCGGGGCTCGTGCGCGTGGGCGACGCGGTCACGGTGCAGCCGAGCGGTCGTACGAGCACCGTCACCGGCATCGACTTCGCCGGCAAGGAGCTCACCGAGGCGTTCGCACCGCAGTCAGTGACCCTGCGGCTCGCCGATGACATCGACATCTCCCGCGGCGACCTCCTGGTGACGTCTCGCAGCGTCCCGCCCGTCACGCAGGACATCGACGGGACGATCGCGTGGCTCGCCGAGGGCGCGCTGCTGCCCGGCACGAAGGTGCTGCTCAAGCACGGCACCAAGACGGTCCAGGCCATGGTCAAGGTCATCGGCGGCAAGCTCGACCTCGACAATGCTCGCCTCCTGCCTGCCGAGTCGCTGGGGCTCAACGACATCGGCCACGTGACCCTGCGCCTTGCCGCCCCGATCCCGGCCGAGGAGTACATCCACGCCCGGGGCACCGGGGCCTTCCTGCTGATCGACGCGCAGGACGGCGGCACGCTGGCGGCCGGCATGGTCGGCGATGCGCTGCTCGACACCAAGGCGGCCGTGGAAGCGATCGGCGAGACTACAGTTCTCGTATGACCTCGGGTACGAACGGAAGCTTTCCGCTCACCCTTCGCGTGGCCGGCCGCAAGGTCGTCGTCGTCGGCGGTGGACACGTCGCCACGCGGCGTACGCTCTCGCTGCTCGACGCCGGCGCACGCGTCGTCGTGATCGCGCCGATCGTCTCGGACTCCCTCGCGTCGTCGATCGACCGCGGCGAGGTCGACTGGGTCCCGCGGACGTACGAGAGCGGCGATCTCGAGGGGGCGTGGCTCGTGCAGACGGCGACCGCTGACCCGGCCGTCGACGGACAGGTCGCCGACGACGCCGAGGCGCGCCAGATCTGGTGCCTCAAGGGTGGCGACCCTGACCACGCGTCTGCCTGGTCCCCCGCTGTCGCCCGCGTCGACGACGTCACGGTCGCGGTCAGTGGAGGCGGCGACGCCGGACGGGCTGCCGCGCTGCGTGACGGCGTGGCTGCCGCCCTGCAGTCAGGCGATCTCCCACTGAGGCACCGCACACATCATCCCGACGGCTTCGTGGCCCTCGTCGGCGGCGGGCCCGGTGACGCAGGCCTGCTGACAACACGCGGCCGGCGGCTGCTGGCCGAGGCCGACGTCGTCGTGATCGATCGTCTCGCACCTCATGGCGTGCTCGCGGAGCTGTCGCCCGACGTCGAGGTCATCGACGTCGGCAAGAAGCCCGACCACCACCCCATCCCCCAGCACGAGATCAACGCGATCCTGGTCGACCGGGCCAAGCAGGGCAAGATCGTCGTCCGGCTCAAGGGCGGCGACCCGTACGTCTTCGGGCGCGGCGGCGAGGAGCTCATCGCCTGCCGCGACGCCGGCATACCCGTCGAGGTCGTGCCGGGCGTCACCAGCGCGGTCGCCGTGGCGGCGGCCGCAGGCATACCGGTCACCCATCGCGGTGTCTCGCGGGGCTTCACGGTCGTCACCGGCCACGAGTCACTGGCCGATCTGCCGCGCAACCGGGCCCACACGATCGTCATGCTGATGGGCGTCAAGCGCCTCGCCGAGACCGCCACCGAGCTCATCGCGGCAGGTCACGACCCTGAGACACCCGCCGCGCTCGTGGAGAGCGGCTACAGCGACGGGCAGCGCGTCACGGTCGGCACCTTGGCCACGATCGCGGACCGGGCGGCAGCGGTCGGTGCCGAGCCCCCGGCCATCACGATCCTCGGCGACGTCGTCACGCTCTCCCCCGCGTGGCCAGGAGCCTGAGGCCGCCGCCGGAGTCCCGCGATTTGTGAGGTTGGAGGCGTATCCCAGCGTGGGAAGCGCCTCCTTCCTCACAAATCGACAGCATGCCCTCGCGTTCGAGCCCGGTTCGCTATCGTTCAGGGACACACAACAGCACGTTCTCAGGGCGGGGTGGAACTCCCCACCGGCGGTAGGGGCGGCAACGCCCGAGCCCGCGAGCGCCATCGTCGAAGGTGACGATGGGTCAGCAGATCCGGTCGAACTCCGGAGCCGACGGTCACAGTCCGGATGGAAGAGAGCGGCGCTGAACGCCCGTACGGGTTCGGCGCACAGCCTTGGGTCGTCATGACAGAAGGAATCACTCATGAATGACCGTTCACCCACCACCACTCCGCGCATCGCGTTCGTCCGTGCCCGGTGGCACGCAGCGATCGTCGACCGGGCCCATGAAGGGTTCGTCGACGAGATCGGTTCCGGCGGCAGCCTGGACGTGTTCGACGTGCCCGGCGCACTGGAGATCCCGCTGCACGTCAAGACCCTCGCGCAGACCGGGCACTATGACGCGATCGTCGGGTGCGCCCTCGTCGTCGACGGAGGCATCTACCGGCACGAGTTCGTCGCGGCTGCGGTGCTCGACGGGCTGATGTCCGTGCAGCTCAGCACCGACGTCCCCGTGTTCTCGCTCGTGCTGACTCCCCACGCGTTCCACGAGACCGAGGAGCACCACCGCTTCTTCGCCGAGCACTTCGTCGGCAAGGGGCGTGAGGTCGCTCAGGCGTGCCTGGCGACACTCGCCGCGCGCCGCGAGCTGGTCGCGGGCTGACGCACGGGCGGCCCGGTGACGGTCAGCCGTCCTGGGCCGCCAGCCACGCGCTGAGGTGCTTCTCGCCCTGCCGCATCACGATGTGGTGCCCGGCGATGAACACCGGCCGCAGCAGCCACGACGTCCAGCGCATCCATCGCCGGTCCGTGGCGACCCGCCAGTCGATGTCCATCGCCGACACCCCGTCGGCGAGCTCGACGAACGTGACGACCCCGCGTCCACGCAGGTCACCCTCGGAGGTGAAGCTCAGCCGATCCGGCCTGTGCGCCTGCAGGTTGGCGAGCCGGAACGTGACGGCATACCCGAGTCCGCTCGCCGCCCGGACGTCGAGGTTGTCGCCGTCGTATGCCATGACCTGGACCGACGGCCACCACGGCAGCGGGTCCGACGTGTTGAGCAACGCCTCGAGCACGTCCCAGAGCGACTCGCGGCTGCGGTCGACCCGCCAGCGCGAGAGCAGGACGTACTCGGAATTCATCCAGACTTCTCCGTGTCGCTACCGAGGCTGGAGTGGCCATCGGGATTGAATGGATCTGGCCCTACGCGGTATGAGTGCGTAGGGCCTTAGCTCTGCCCCGACGAGGCGGTGCGCCGCAGCCACCACAGTCCCACGAGCGGCAGCACGAGCGGCACGAAGCCGTAGCCTTCGCCGAATCCCGACCACACCGTCTGGTCCGGGAA
The DNA here is from genome assembly GCF_001425755.1 of Aeromicrobium sp. Root344. GTDB lineage: Bacteria > Actinomycetota > Actinomycetes > Propionibacteriales > Nocardioidaceae > Aeromicrobium. The sequence continues at coordinate 3,477,781 of NZ_LMDH01000001.1, forward strand.
CAGCGAGTCGTCGACGAGCGACAGCACCCCGGTCACGAGCACGCCGACGAGCTCAATGGTGATCGTCAGCAGCGCGAGCCCTCGCAGGCTGCGGGCCAACGCGATCGTCGCGACGATGTAGACCACGCCCGCGAAGGCCGACATCGAGTACGCGAACGGCGCCTCGTCGGCCTTGGTCGCGAGCTGGACGATCGAGCGAGCGGACGCGGCGAGGGCGAACACCGCGTAGATCGCGACGAGGACCCGGCCGAAGCCGTGGGACGTGTCAGACATAGGCGCCCTTCCAGATGCCGAGCAGGCGTACGCACAGCACGGCGATCGTCAGCATCGCGACGACGACGACCCCCGTGCCCCACCGCGACTTCTCCGCGATGCCCCACAGGACCGCAGCGGGCGGAATGAGCACGATCGTGACGAGGTAGGACACGAACAGCACGCCGTCGACGTCACGGTCGGTCGAGCCGAGCGCGATGCAGCCACCGATCAACAGCGCGAGGAGCAGGACCTCGAGCGCCGCGACGGCGTAGAACAATGGATTGCTGAACGGGCGTTGCTTCCAGGTGTGCCAGCCGGCGAATGCACCCACGAGCGCAGCAGCCAAGGCCACGACGTACGCCACGAGGTCGGTCACGCAATGCCTTCGTTCGGGGCCTCCTCGTGCGAGGTGGCGGTCAGGATCTCCGTGACCGAGTCTTCCACGAACCGTCTCCAGGTCGACAGGTGGCGGGCCATGAAGTGCCCGGCGCCGTCCAGCGCCCGCCACGTGGCGCTGGTCGCGAGGTCGCGGCTCCGCTCGACGTACGCCTTGCTGGCCGCCGGCGAGGTCCACCGGTCAGCGGTGCCGTGCAGGATCCGCAGGTAGCGACCGGCGATCGCTCCGTTGGCCTCCCCCGGCGGCAGCCACGGGGCCAGCCCGACGACGCCGACCACCGCCGGGTCGTCAGCGGCACGGCAGGCGGTACGCCCACCCATCGAATGACCGACCAGCACGACCGGGACGCCGCGGTGTTCCGCGGTCAGCTGGTCGAGCGCCCAACGCGCGTCGCGGACGGGTGCGGGATCCGTCTCGGAGTTCCAGCCACGCACGCGATACTGCAGAAGGCTCAGCGCGATCTCGTTGCGGCGGGCGAACCGTCGCAGCGATCGCGCCATCAGCGCCATCCGCCACCAGCTCGCGTGCTTGTTCTCGACCGGCTCGACGTTGCGCTGCTGCCCCCCGTGGAGCAGCAGCAGGATGGCCTTCGGGGAGGCAGGCGTCGTGTAGCGGTCGAGTCGGGGCCCTGGCATGCCATCGATGCTGTCACGGGCCCGAAAGCCTCGCACCGCCAAGCGAGCGACCTCACACTCGTCCAGTCGGCGGCAACGCCCGTTGGGTCGTCAACTCGTGGTTCGCGGCCGTGACAAGGGCGGAGATTGCGTGCTCCCCATCGATGTCGACAGGTCGATGCGACAGCCCGTCACGACTGTGTATGCTCGCTACTCACATCTGCTCGGGAAGGTACTCCATGCGTCTTCAGCTCTCCGCCGCACTCGCGGCGCTCCTCATCGCCCTCGGACTCGTCACGCTCACGCCAACGTCCGCCACCGCGTCGGGAGGGCTCCAGTGCAACATCGGCGCCGTGGACAGCGCGGCCAGCTCGCTGCAGAGCTCCCGCACCTATCTGAACGCCCACAGAAGCACCTCGAGCTGGAAGCGCTACGTACCTCGCGTGAGCGCGACCTACAGCAACGTCGCTGAATGCTTCACCGGGTCGGCGCGCACGCTGATGCTCCAGTCTCTGGACGCGTTCCTCGGCCACTATCGAGCGAAGCACTGGTCCAAGGGCATTGCCCAGCTCGATGCGACGATCAAGGTGCTCCGCAGGATCGTCAACGCCTATTACGACTCGGACGGCGACATCTGCCCGACCTACTGCTAGTCCGTGCGGCCGGAGCGAGACCGGTCACGCCGTCCAATCGGCGGGCGTGCGTCCACTGCGCACGAGGAGGCGTACGAGCTCATCGGCGGGCGGCGTTGTCTCCGCCGAGGCCCGGAAGCCCATCTCCGCGAACGACTCGCCGAGCAGCAGGGTCAGGCCGTCGTGGGCCGCGCTCATCACCTCGGCGTCGAAGGCGACCGACACTCCGCGACCCGCCGCGAGGTCCCACGTGTGGATCACGGTCTCGGCGATCAGCTCGGCGAGCATGACCCTCATCGGGGTCGCCCCTCGGTACGGCATCGTGATCGTCTCGTCGGTCCGCGCTCGCAGGGTGGCGACCAACGCCGCTGACGCATCGCGCAGGTCGCTTCCGGGCTCGGCGGATGCCCGGTAGGTGGGCGACCCGTCGAGGACGGGCGCCTCACGGTCCGCGGCACACGCCGCCGTCACCTGCTGCCAACCGATGAGGTGCTCGAGCAGCCGTCGTACGTCGAACTCGTCGCACGGTGTCGGCAGGTCGAGATCGCTCGGCTCAAGCCCGTCTGCGACCTGCAAGGTCGTGGCCAGGACCGTGCCGAGCAGGTCGACGTACCGATCGCGCATACCGAGGAATCTACCGACTCAGCTCACCGTGACAGCAGTCATGTCATGATGTGCCGCATGCCCGCACCTCTGGTCCTGATCTCCGCCGCGATGGCGGTCCCATCCGGCTTCTACCGGCCGCTCGTCGAGGAGCTCGAGCAGCGCGGCTGGGAGGCCAGGGCACTGCCGACTCGCGGCTTCGAACGCGGCGAGCCGACCGCGTCACGGACCCACGACTGGAGCTACGCCAGCGAGATGGCGTTGATCGCCGACGAGGTGGCCAAGGCACGAGCCGACCAGCCTGATCGCCCCGTGATCCTGCTGGGGCACAGCCTCGGCGCCCAGATCTGTGCCGGTCACGAGCTGCACCACGAGCCGAGCGACGGGTTCGTGGCAGTCGGCGCGTCCGTGCCGCACTTCCGGTCGTACCCCAAGGCGGGTCTCCCGGTGCTGTTCCTCGGCGTCAGCGTGCCGGTCGTGGCACGGATCCGGGGATTCGTGCCCAAGCCTTTCTTCGGTGCACCCGGTGCTCGTACCTTGATGCGCGAGTGGGCCCGGTTCGTCAGGTCGGGCAAGCCACCGTTCGCCGTTCCGAAGCGCATCACGACCCCGTCGCTCGTCGTGCAGCTGCAGGGCGACACGTACGCGGTGTCCCGCTCCAACAAGATCTTCACCGAGGCGTTCCTCGACCCGGAGCACTCCACCCGCTGGGTCTACCTCAAGGACGCCGTCCCCGAGGGCGGCACGACCCACCACGTCATGTGGGTCAAGACCCCCGGCCCCGTCGTCGACCGCATCATCGCTTGGTGGGGAGAGGTCGAGAAGTAGCCGACGCTCTTACTCGGCGAAGGCCTCGATCGGGGGGCAGGAGCAGGCGAGGTTGCGGTCGCCGTACGCCTGGTCGATCCGGCCGACGGGCGGCCAGTACTTGTCGTCCACCGACCCGGCCGGGAACGCCCCGGTCTCGATCGAGTAGGCGTGCTGCCAGTCGAGCAGGTCGCGCATCGTGTGCGGCGCGTGCACCAACGGGTTGTCGCCGTCGGCGTACTCCCCTGCGGTCACCGCGTCGATCTCGGCACGGATCGCCAGCATCGCGTCGCAGAAGCGGTCGAGCTCGGCGAGGTCCTCGGACTCCGTCGGCTCGACCATCAGGGTCCCTGGCACCGGGAAGCTCATGGTCGGCGCGTGGAAGCCGTAGTCGATGAGCCGCTTCGCGACATCGTCGATGCTGAGCCCGGACGCCTTCGTGAGCGGCCGGACGTCGAGGATGCACTCGTGCGCCACCAGACCGTTGTCGCCCGTGTAGAGCACCGGGAAGGCGCTCTCGAGGCGCTTGGCGATGTAGTTGGCCGACAGCACCGCGACCGAGGTCGCCTCGGTCAGGCCGTCAGCGCCCATCATGGCGATGTAGGCGTACGGGATCGGCAGGATGCCCGCGGATCCGTAGGGTGCCGCGCTAATCGCGCCGACACCCTCGCGCTTGCTCTCCACCGGGTGCAGCGGGTGCGTCGGCAGGAACGGCACGAGGTGCTCCGCGACCGCGACCGGACCCACACCGGGGCCGCCACCGCCGTGCGGGATGCAGAACGTCTTGTGCAGGTTGAGGTGGGACACGTCGCCGCCGAACTGTCCGGGTGCGGCATGCCCCAGCAGCGCGTTGAGGTTCGCCCCGTCGACGTACACCTGGCCGCCGTGGCTGTGGACGATGTCGCACAGCTCGGTGATGCCGTGCTCGTACACGCCGTGCGTCGACGGGTACGTCACCATGATCGCGGCGAGGTCGTCAGCATGCGCCTCGCACTGCGAGCGGAGGTCGTCGAGGTCGACCTCGCCCTGATCAGTCGACTTGACGATCACGACGCGCATGCCGGCCATGACCGCCGATGCGGCATTGGTGCCGTGCGCCGACGCCGGGATCAGGCAGACATTGCGGTGGTCGTCGCCGCGGCTCAGGTGGTACGCCCGGATCGCCAGCAGACCGGCGAACTCGCCCTGCGAGCCGGCGTTCGGCTGGATCGACACGGCGGCATATCCGGTGACCTCAGCCAGCCACGACTCGAGCGTCTCGACGAGCTCGATCATCCCGGCGGCGTCCTCTGCCGGCACGAACGGATGCAGGTCGGCGAAGCCGGGCCAGCTGATCGGCTCCATCTCGGCCGTGGCGTTGAGCTTCATGGTGCAGGAACCGAGCGGGATCATGCCGCGGTCGAGGGCGTAGTCGCGGTCGCTGAGCTTGCGCAGGTAGCGCAGCATCTGCGTCTCGCTGTGGTGCTCGTGGAACACCGGGTGCGTGAGGATCTCGTCGGTGCGCAGCAGGTCTGCCGGCAGGGAGTCCGGCGCCTCAGCCACTCCCGCCACACCGAACGCGTTCCACACCGCGTCCAGGTGCGCCGTCGTCGTCGTCTCGTTGGTCGTGATGCCGACGTGATCGGCGTCGACGAGCCTCAGGTGGACGCCGGCCTCACGGGCCTTGGCGACGATGCCGGTCGCCTCGCCGGGCACCTTCGCGACGACAGTGTCGAAGAAGCCGCCCTCAGCGACCTCGACTCCCCCGGCCCGCAGGCCGGCCGCCAGCAGGCGGGCCGAACCGTTGACCTCGCGCGCGATCTCGCGGAGTCCGTCAGGACCGTGGTAGACGGCGTACATCGACGCCGCGACGGCCAGCAGCACCTGTGCGGTGCAGATGTTGGACGTGGCCTTCTCACGACGGATGTGCTGCTCGCGGGTCTGGAGCGCCAGCCGGTACGCCGGGCGGCCCGCGCTGTCGACCGACACGCCGACCAGGCGACCGGGCAGGTGACGCTCCAGGCCCTCACGGACGGCCATGAAGCCCGCGTGCGGTCCGCCGTAGAACATCGGCACCCCGAACCGTTGGCTCGATCCGACGACGACGTCTGCACCCATCGAACCGGGAGATGCCAGCAGCACGAGGGCCAGCGGGTCCGCCACGACGACAGCGAGGCCGCCTGAGGCGTGCGCAGCGTCGATCGCCGGCCGCGGATCGATGATCTGGCCGTCGGTGCGGGGGTAGGCGATGATCGTGCCCGCGGCCTCCACGTCGGGCACGCCGGCCGTCAGGTCGGCCTCGACGAGCTCGATCCCGAGCGCCTCGGCGCGGGTGTGCGTCACGGCGAGCGTCTGCGGGAGCAGGCCGGCGTCGATGATGATCGGCAGCGCGTCCTTGCCCTTGGTCGCGCGTCGGATCAAGGTCATGGCCTCTGCGACCGCGGTGCCTTCATCGAGCAGCGACGAGTTCGCGGTCGTCAGGCCGGTCAGGTCGGCGATCACCGTCTGGAAGTTGATCAGCGCTTCGAGCCGGCCCTGCGAGATCTCCGGCTGGTACGGCGTGTAGGCCGTGTACCAGGACGGGTCCTCCAACACGTTGCGCCGGACGACGGGCGGGGTGACGGTCGGGTGGTAGCCCAGGCCGATCATCGCCACGCCGGGGTTGTTGCGGTCGGCGAGCTCACGCAGCGTGGCGAGCGCCTCCGTCTCGGTCTGTGCGGCCGGCAGGTTGAGCGCCGTGGCGCTGCGGATCCCGGCCGGGACGGCGGCAGCCATCAGGGCGTCGAGCGAGTCGTAGCCGACCCGGCGGACCATGGCGTCCTGGTCGGACCGGGTCGGACCGATGTGGCGACTGGCGAATGCTGATGACACGAGGGAGCTCCCGAAGGTAGAGGCGTCGAACTACGCCTCCCCTTCTGTCACTCCCGGCCGCGAGGCAGAGGGCTCCAGAATTGCCTCGGTCGCGTGGTCCTTGGTGCCTGAGAGGTTCCGGGGAGGAATTGCCCCTTCGGCGCCGCCTGGGCGAACTCTCCCACGCGCGGTCGACAGCACCCCAAGCCTACCAAGGTGGTGCCGGGGTGTGCGCCTAGGAGCTGAGGCGGGCGCGGCGGCGAGCGGCGAGCTCGTCGTCGGCAAGGCTGATCTCGACAGCACGCTCGCTGGGGAGCTCGTGGAGCGAGCCCTCGATCTCCTTCCAGACACCACCGATCGCGATGCCGAACACGCCTTGTCCGCCCTGGAGGAGGTCGATGACCTCATCGGCGGAACGGCACTCGTAGACGCTGGCCCCGTCGCTCATGAGCGTGACCTGGGTCAGGTCGTCGGTGCCACGGGCACGCAGGTGGTCGATCGCGATGCGGATCTGCTGGAGCGAGACACCGGCGTCGAGCAGACGCTTGATGATCTTGAGCAGCAGGATGTCCTTGAACGAGTAGAGGCGCTGCGTGCCGGACCCGGTCGCCGAGCGTACGGTCGGCTCGACCAGTCCGGTGCGGGCCCAGTAGTCGAGCTGGCGATAGGTGATCCCGGCGGCGCTGCAGGCGGTCGGGCCGCGGAATCCCGCGTCCTCCGGAAGCGGCGAGACATCATCGGTGAACAGGAGGCCTTGGTCGCTGGCCTCTGCCACGGCCTGCGTGGTGGCCGTGACGTCGTCGTCGCGTGACTCGATCATCCGAAATGCCTTCCAATGCTGGTATTGGGGAAGACTACCTCCACGAACTACATCCGTGTACCTTCGGTAGTTCTCTCAAGGTAAGGGTGAGACTTTGCCAAAGCAACGACCAAGCGCAAAACCGGGCGTGTCGCCGGACTAAAGTCTCACTTCAGGGTTGAGACTCACGCTTCAGGCGGCTTCTCAAAGTCTTCGGGCGAGATCTCGTCGAGGAACTCGCGGAACTTCTCGATCTCCTCGTCCTCGTCGGTCGTCGCGAGGATGCCGGCCTCGTCGAGGACGTCCTCGGCACACAGGATGCGTGCGCCCGACCGCAGCGCCAGAGCGATCGAGTCGGACGGCCGCGCCTCGACCTCGGAGCCCGAGGCGAAGACCAGGTTGGCGTAGAAGATCCCGTCGCGCACGTCGATGATCTGCACCTCGTTGAGCTCGTCCCCCAGCGCCTCGACGATGTGCTGCATCAGCTCGTGGGTCAGTGGTCGCGCCGTGACGGTCCCCTGCTGGGCGTACGCGATGGCGGAGGCCTCGACCGCGCCGATCCAGATCGGCAGGTAACGGCCGCCGTCGAGCTCCCGCAGGAGCACCAGCGGCTGGTTGGTCGGCATCTCGACCCGGACCCCCACGACCTCGACCTCGCGCACTGGACTAACCGCGCAGCCGGCTTCTGACCAGGACGGTCTGCAGGCGTACGGACAGCGCAGCGAGCGCCGACACGGCCTGTTCGCTGGCCTCCTTGTCGAGCTGACGGGCCCGCGGCGTCACGACCTGCTCGAACAGCGCCACCTCGCGATCGGCGGCCGTCCGGAAGATGCGTAGGTGCCGCGGCTCGATGCCGAGCTCGACGAACTGTCCGACCAGCGCGGCAACCTGCAACGCCTCGCCGTCGTAATAGGTCTGGGTCGGCCGGCGGTCGATCAGGCCGAACTCCTCGATGGCGTCGAGCGTGTCGGAGTTGATGCCTGCCGACTCGAGCAGCTCCTCGCGCGACAGGCGCACGTGGCTCTTGGGCTCAGCGAACGTCTCGGCGGTCGGCAGATCGTCGGCGGCAAGGCTGAGCCGCGGCACGCGCGTCACCCCGCCGAGCTCGGTGTCGGGCACGACACCCCGGTCGAGGTCGTCGAGCACCTGCCGGATGTGGCTCAGCGGCCAGAACTTGTCGCGCTGCTGGCGCAGGATGAACCGGAGCCGTTCGACGTCACCGAACGAGAACTTGCGATAGCCCGACGACGTGCGCTCGGGCTCGAGCAGTCCCTCGGACTCGAGGTAGCGGATCTTGGTGATCGTGAGGTCAGGGAACTCTGGCAGGAGCTCGTCGAGCACCTTGCCGATGCCGAGGCGAGACAGCTCCGGCAACGGCTCCGTCACGCCAGCGCCTCCGTCACGCCTGGTCCTTCAGTGCTCCGGCGAAGTAGATCAGGCGGTACTTGCCGATCTGCACCTCATCGCCGCCCGCCAGCGTCACTTCGCTGTCGATGCGGTCACGGTTGACATAGCTGCCGTTGAGGCTGCCGAGGTCGGCGATCGCGTAACCCGCCTCGCTGCGCGTGAAGGTCGCGTGGCGCCTCGAGACACTGATGTCGTCGAGGAAGATGTCGCTGTCGGGGTGCCGCCCGACGGTCACCACATCGCTGTCGAGCAGGAACCGCGCACCCGAGTCGGGGCCGCGCTGCACCAGCAGCATCGCGCTCCCGGCCGGCAGGTTCTCGACCGCCGAGACGTCGGACGCGGACATCTCCTCGGTGTCGGCATCGAGGATGGGGATGTGCGTCGTGTCATCGCTCGGAGGCACCGGTCCGGCGGTTTCGTCGGGCTCGTGGTCCGGCGTTGACATCGGGTTCACTCCTGAAAAGTCGTGGTCTTGAGTACGGGTTGAGACTTCGTCTCCAACTTAGCACCCGCGCGATGGCGACACGCCGTGATCGTCAGTCGGAGACGAGTGCGGAGTAGGCCTCGGCCTCGAGCAACGACGCCGTGGGCTCCTCGTCGACGGTGCGCAGCTTGATGAGCCAGCCCTCGCCGTAGGGGTCGGAGTTGATGACCTCGGGTCCGCCGTCGAGGGCGTCGTTGCGGGACACGACCTCGCCGGACAGCGGCGAGAAGATGTCGGAGACGGACTTGGTCGACTCGAGCTCGCCGATCACGGCACCGGCCTCGACCCGGTCTCCCACGGCGGGCAGCTCGACATAGACGATGTCGCCGAGCTGGTCCTGCGCGAAGTCGGTGATGCCGATCGTCGCGATGTCCTCGTCGAGGCGCACCCACTCGTGCTCTTCGCTGTAGTAGAGGTCCTCAGGGATCACCGCGTGCTCCTAGCCGGTCAAGATGATGGTCGAGCGTACTCAGGTGTCGTGACGTCGGCCAGCGCCGTGATCGTGACCTTGTCCTGCTTGGTCACGGTCGCCGTGCCACCGCGCGTCGTGATGGTGTCGATGAGTCCGCCGGGAAAGCGTACCGCCCCCGCGAGCACCGACGGGTCACCTATCGCCTCGATCACGTAGGGCCGCTTGATCTCGCGCCCACCGACGCGGATCTCGTCGTCCTCGTCGAGGAAGTAGGTCTGCGCGATGACGCGGGCCACGCCGTTGATCGCGATGGCCTCGGCGCCGGCGTCGCGCAGCTCCTCGATCGCGTCGAGCAACGCCGACGCGTCGATGTCCTTGTCGGGGTCCTGGATGATGACCTCCACGCCGGGCCCGGTGGCGCCGGACGTGCCGGCGAGGATCGCGAGCTGCTCGGCACGGAGCTTGGCCTGCTTCTCGGCCTGCTCGGAGCGCTTGGTGCTGCTGAGCAGGCCGTTGCGTGTCGTCGTGAGCTCGTCGATCTGGGTGCCGAGCCGTTCGTTGGCGGCGTCGAGGGACTTGAGCAGCTCGACCAGGTCGTCGCCGCGCACGTTCGAGTAGTCGTCGTTGTCCTTCTCGTGGATCTGCGCCACGATCGCGAGACCGAGGATGCCCAGCAGGACGGCGACCGTGACCAAGGGGAAGGTCGGTCGAAGGAGCGACCGCCACCGCGACTCAGGCATGGAAGATCCTCCGCCGGATCGCTGCGGCATTGGCGAAGATGCGGATGCCGAGCACGACCACGACGCCGGTCGACAGCTGCGAGCCCACACCGAGCTGGTCGCCGAGATAGACCATGAACGCGGCGATCACGACGTTGGAGATGAACGACACGACGAACACACGGTCGTTGAAGCGGCGTTCGCCAAGAGCGCGCAGAGCACCGATGACGGCGTCGAGCGCCGCGACGATCGCGATCGGCAGGTACGGCTGCAGGTCCGTGGGCACGGTCGGCTCGAAGAGGAGTCCGGCCGCGATGCCGATGGCCAGGCCGATGACCGGGATCATTCTTCCCCCTTGATGGCTGTCGCGTGACGGATCGTCATGCGCTTCTTGGGTACTGCGGGAACGGACAGGTCAGACGATGGTGTCATGCCGAACTGCACGGCGGCATCCGTCTGGCGGGCAGCCCAGTAGTGGCCCGCCGGGTTGTCCTCGAACCGCTGCATCAGTGTGTCGCTGGGGCCGATCGCCACGACGCGGTAGGGCGGCGCGATGTCGGTGTAGTTGACGTTGATCGCGTCGTTGGCGAAGTGGATGCCGGTGAGGTTGCCGATGCGCTGGCCGTTGATCGCCACGGCCTCGGCGCCGGCGTACCAGAGCCCGTTGACCAGGATCTGGAGGTCGTCGTCGGTGATCGAACCGTCGAGGTTGTCCTGTGCGCTGGGGCTCGCCACGATCGTGATGCCGGGGCCTGACACCGCGAGGTCGCCGGTCTCGATCCGGACGTCCTGGTAGGCCGGGTCGAACCGGTCGACGGAGGCCGACAGGTCGGCCACCTGCTTGCGGAGTCGCTCGGCGGTCGCCTCGCGGGTGGCCTGGAGCTTCTTGCGCGCCGCGACGTCGCTGATGAGCGTGCTGCGCTCGCGCTCGGTCGCCGGGCGGTCGTTGCGGGTCTGGACGGCTGCCATCATCACGAGCACCGCGAACGCCGCGAGAACGAGTGCCGTGAGCGGCGTGTTGAACTCGCGTGACTGTGCGTAGTCCCCGGCGCGTACGACGTAGTAGTCGTCGTCGAGCGCGGTGTCAGCGATCTGCTCGAGCAGGCCTTCGGCCCGCTGCGGCGCCTCCGGCTCGGACACGTCAGCTCCGGACCACGGGGGCTGTCGAGGTCATGAGCCGGCGCACCTGGAAGGCGTACAGGACGCCGCCCCACCAGTAGAGCGCGACACCCCAGATCGTGAACGCCCAGCCGAACACGTTGGCGAGGTCGGCCACGGTGCCGGTCGCGTCGCCCAGGAGCAGCAGCGGGAAGGCGTAGAGCAGGCTCGCGGTCGCGGCCTTGCCGAGGAAGTGGACCGGCAGCGAGCTGTAGCCGCGAGTGCGCAGGAACGGCACGAGGCTGAACAAGAAGACGTCGCGCAGCGGCAGGATCACGGCGAGCCACCACGGGATGATGTCGCGGTAGCCGAGCCCTATCACGACGGCCAGGATGAAGAACCGGTCCGCGACGGGGTCGAGGATCGCACCGATCTTGGACGTCTGGTTGAGCCGGCGAGCCAGCTTGCCGTCCAGGTAGTCGGTGACGCCGGAGACCATCAGGACGGCCAGCGCGAGCTCGTCGTACCTCGGACCGAGCACGAGCCACAGGAACACCGGGACGAGCAGCAGGCGCACGAAACTGAGGGCGTTGGGGATCGTGAGGATGCGCTCCTCCATCTCGATCCTCCTCGTACGTCGTGGTCGTTGCCCCCGGAATGTCCACAGACAGACTAGGACATGGGTACAGGTGTGAAGGCGCCGGACACGGGCGCGCTGCCCACGGGTTGGGCACCGGCGTTGCGTCCGGGAACAGGACTGACAGACTGGCCGTTGAAACGCATACAACTACACAACGGGCACACGAGGTGCCCACGTCCCGAGGAGGATCGTGGCTGACTACACACTTCCGGATCTGCCGTACGACTACGGCGCACTGGATCCGCACATTTCGGGCAAGATCATGGAGCTTCACCACTCGAAGCACCATCAGAACTACGTCAACGGCCTGAACACCGCGCTCGAGAAGCTCGAAGAGGCGCGGAGCACCGAGGCCCACGACACGATCAACCTGCTGGAGAAGAACCTCGCGTTCAACCTCGGCGGTCACATCAACCACTCGATCTTCTGGACGAACCTCTCCCCCGAGGGCGGCGACAAGCCCGACGGCGAGCTCGGTGCGGCGATCGACGACAACTTCGGCTCGTTCGACGCGTTCCGCGCGCAGTTCGAGGCATCGGCGCTGGGCCTGCAGGGCTCGGGCTGGGCGATCCTGGCCTGGGACACGCTGGGCCAGCGGCTCATCAACGTGCAGCTGTTCGACCAGCAGAACAACATCCCGGCGACGCTGATCCCGATCATCCAGCTGGACATGTGGGAACACGCGTTCTACCTCGACTACCTCAACGTCAAGGGCGACTACGTCAAGGCGTGGTGGAACATCGCCAACTGGGCCGACGCCCAGCGGCGCTTCAGCGCGGCGACCTCCGGCGGCCAGATCATCTTCTGACCGACGACACGGCCGACGGCGGGATCCCTCAGGGATCCCGCCGTTTTCCATGCTCGGCGAGGTCACGGAGACGGGCGTTGTAGGCCTCGAGCTGCTCGTCGCCGGTACGGCTCTCCGACCGGTCGAACCGCTTGGCCTCGCGGGCGTCGGACTTGAACCACTGCACGAGGATCGCGGCCATCACCAGGATCAGCGGGATCTCGCCCATCGCCCAGGCCATGCCGCCGCCGAGGTACTGGTCGGCCAGCAGGTCCGTGCGATAGGGCCGGTCCAGGGAACGCCAGTAGTCGCCGGCGAACACCGTGTTTGACGACATGACCGCCACCGCGAAGAACGCGTGGAACGGCACGGTGACCAGCAGCATCCCGAAGCGTACGAGCGGCTGGATCGCGCGCGGTGCTGGGTCGACGCCGATCAGGACGTAGTAGAACAACGTGCCGACGGCGAGGAAGTGCAGCTCCATGAGCGCGTGGCCCCAGTGGTTGCCCATGAGGGACTCGAAGGCCCCGCTGAAGTAGAGGCCGTAGAGGCTGCCGATGAACAGCACCGGCGGGATGATGGGGTGAGTGAACAGCTGCGAGAACCGCGAGTGCAGGAACGACAGGAGCATCGTGCGCGGCGCCACCTCGCCCGGCTGACGCGGCCCCGGGAGCGTGCGCAGCGCCAGGGTCATGGGTGCGGCGAGCACGAGGAAGATCGGCGCGACCATCGACAGCAGCATGTGCGACGCCATGTGGGCGCTGAACAGGACGTGTGAGTAGACGCCCAGCCCGCCGAACGTGGCCCACGCGATGACCAGCATGCCGAAAAGCCACGAGATCGTACGTCCGACAGGCCACGCGTCGCCGCGCTTGCGCATCGCCCAGACCCCGCGCAGGTAGAGCGCCGTGCCGAGGCCGACGACCGCGAGCCCGACACCGTTGCCGGACCAGCCCCACAACAGGCGCATCACGGTCGGAGCCGCCGGGAGCGGGCCACCGAGCAGCTCCTCGATCGGCGTGTTGAAGACGTTCTCGCCGACGGGCGTCGGAGTGCGTGACAGCGCCACCGCCAGCCCCATCGTCGCGGCCATGATGAACAGCTCCATCACGGCGAGCCGCAGGAATCCGGCCCCTTGGCTCCTGATCCGCCGTCGCTGCTGCCAGCCCAGCCAGCCGAGCGCTGCGAGGGCCGCGACCTTGAGCAGGACCATCCGGCCGTACGCCGAACCGAAGACCTCGCCGAGCGAGCCGAGGCGCACGGAGGCGTTGACGACGCCGGAGACCCCGATGATGACGAAGGCCCAGGTGGCCAGCGTCGAGAACCGGGCGATTGCGGGCTCGAGCCGCTTGCTGCCGTGCGTCGCGACCCAGCCCAACGCGGCCAGTCCGCCCACCCACAGCGTCACGCCGAGCAGGTGCAGCAGCAGGCTCGTCGTGGCCAGGTCGTGCGATCCGGACGAGGCGGCGTGGCCCGTCAGCGCGATCGGCGCCATCGCGGCCAGCGCGAAGCCGAGCAGTCCGGCCAGGGCACGGGTGCCCAGCGTCCAGCGCGCGCCGACCGCCACCACGGCGGCCAGCAGTGCCTGGAGCAGGATCGCGCGGCCTTCGGAGGCCTGCGCGTAGCCGCTGATGTAGGGCCACCTGAGCCCGGTCAGCGGGGCCGCGAACGTCTCGCCCACCTTGATGAAGAAGTAGAAGACACTGGCGAGCGCCCACACGCTCGCCCAGCGCACCGCAATGCGCACGGCCCGGACCGACAGCCCCTCCACCTCGGGGCCCGACGAGGGCAGCAGGAACACCGCCGCGGCGAGGAAGCCGATCACGAACACCGCCGAGGCGTCGGTCAGGAGCTTGGTGAACGGGACCGCCCAGCCGATGAACCCGCCCGCGCTGGGGATGCCGGCCAGCGCGATCTGGGGCGCCCCTCCCCCGATCTCCAGCAGGGCGACCAGCGTGAACCCGGCCAGCATGAAGGCCAGGACCACGTCACGGGTTGCGCGGGTCATCTCGCCTCCTCAGCGGTGCGAGGAGCAGGGCGATCGCCACGGCCGCGGCGAGGATGCCCCAGAACAGGTGGGCGCTGTGGCGGTGGATGAACGTCTCCTCGTCGGCGGGTTCGACCTGCGTGACCGTGCGGCCGGTCGTTGCGGAGTAGTGGATCGTCCCCTCGACGGGATGGCCGTCGGCGGACACCACGCGGTAGGACGCCGTGTAGCGACCCTTCTGGTCGACGTCGGCGATCGTCCCCGTCACCCGGTTGTCGACGGCCCGCACGCCGGTCACGTCGACCTTGCTGCCGTTGGGTGCGGTGACCGAGAGGTACGCCGGGTTGCCGACGTTCTCGTTGAACGTGAACGTGATCGCCGAAGGGGCGGTCCGCAATGTTGCGCCGTCCTTGGGGTCGGACCCGACGAGCGACGCATGCGCCGATGCCGGGCCCGACCCCACCAGAAGCAGGACGAGGCTCAGGAGAGCCGCACGGAGAACGACGTTACGCACGACGTCGATTCTCCCGCAGAGCCACAAGCAGGGCGACAGCCGCCACCGCGAGTGCACCCCCGCCGAGCCATCGACCCGTGGTGTCGGCATCCTGCGTGATCTTCAGCTTGCTGGTGTACGCCGTGGAGTCGTCGACGGGTGCCGACAGGCTGAGCGTCGGCGCCGGGTGCTCGGGCTCGGTGTCGCCCTTCTGCACCTGGTCCCAGGCGACGACCTTGCCGTCGCTGTAGGTCTGGGTGGCCGTGAACGCGATCTTGCCGGCATCGGGGAACGGTCCGCCCGAGATCGCGAACTCATCGAACTGCGAGGGCGGGATGCCCGCGCCGGTCGACGTCCAGGTGACCGTGCGTACGGCCTTGGTCAGCTCGAAGTCGCCGACCTTGGTCGGCTTGGCGAGCTTGGCCTCCTTGACCGTGACCTTCCAGCCCGGCTTGGTCTGGGCGTTCAGGAACGCGAACGGGGTGTCCTGGGGCAGCGTGACGACGAGCTTGGTCGTCGACGCCGTCTCGGACTCGGTCGGCACGCGGAAGACCGCCTTGCCGAACCCGCCCGGCGCCGCGTCGGTCGACGAGACGCTCACGTGAGCGAACGCGGGGCCGGCGATGCCCACGAGGGCAACTGTGAGGAGCGCAGCAGACAGCCGCGCGGTGGTGCGATTCATGAAGAGAACTTTCTGAGATGGGGTGAGCGAAGCGGGGGTCAGGACCCGCTCGGCGGTCCCCTCTCGACACGCGAGTGCGCCAGGCGTACGTCATGCAGTGATCGCGCCGCGATCACCGGCGCGACGGGCCGCCACGACGGGATCGCGACAACCCGCAGTCCGTGCGGCGCGACGCGGAGGCCGAGCCGCTCGGCGAGCTGCCACACGAAGGCCTCGCCACGTGCCAGGGCGAGGGCGCTGACCGCGGTCGCCAGCACGTGGGCGGCAATCATCGATGCGGACATCCGCATCTCGCCGGAGGAGCCGCCCAGGTGGACGCAGACCTGGCAGAGGATCAGGAGTCCCACGGTCTGACCGGGGGTGACCCGGCGCGCGCAGAGCAGCCACGCCACGGCTGCCGCACCGACGAAGGTCACCAGCACCGCGACAGCACCGAGGGCGCCGCCAGCGCTCAGGTGGCCGCCGGCGGCGGCGACGACGCAGGCCAGCGCGGCGGCTGTCGAGCGTACGAGCCGGACCGGACCTGCGGCCGGTCGCAGCGCGACGTCGAACGCGGTCCCAGGCACGACCTCAGGCTATCGACCAGCCGCCTCGTCGCCTCCACCGGCGGTGACGTGACGACGCGATCGCTGCCGGGATCACCGGAGTTCGAGGTGAACCTCGTACGTATGTACCGTGGGTCACATGGCAGCAACCGCACACGACACCGCGTCCTTCATCACCCTCGACGAGCAGTGGGGAGCGCACAACTATCACCCCCTTCCGGTCGTGATCTCCGAGGCCGAGGGTGCCTGGGTGACGGACGTCGACGGCAACCGCTACCTCGACTTCCTGTCGGGCTACTCAGCGCTCAACTTCGGGCACCGCCATCCTGCGCTGCTCGACGCGGCCCGCAGCCAGCTCGACCGGCTCACCCTGACGTCGCGCGCCTTCCACAACGACCAGTTCGGCGCATTCTGCCGCGACCTCGCCGCGCTCACCGGCACCGAGATGGTGCTGACGATGAACACCGGCGCCGAGGCCGTCGAGTCGGCGATCAAGGTCGCTCGCAAGTGGGCCTACGAGGTCAAGGGCGTCGAGTTCGACCGCGCCGAGATCATCGTCGCCGCGGGCAACTTCCACGGCCGAACGACGACGATCGTGTCGTTCTCCGACGACCCGGTCGCCCACGACAACTACGGCCCGTTCACGCCGGGCTTCATCACGGTCCCCTACGGCGACCTCGACGCGGTGCGCGCGGCGATCACGCCCAACACTGCCGCGGTGCTGATGGAGCCGATCCAGGGCGAGGCGGGCGTCATCGTGCCGCCCGCCGGGTTCTTCGCCGGCGTGCGCGCCCTGTGCGACGAGAACGACGTGCTGCTCGTCGCCGACGAGATCCAGTCGGGCCTCGCCCGTACGGGCAAGCTGTTCGCGCTCGACCACGAGGACGTGCGCGCCGACCTCTACACGCTCGGCAAGGCACTCGGCGGCGGCATCATCCCGGTGTCGGCGGTCGTCGGGCGCGCGGACGTGCTCGGCGTCCTCAAGCCCGGTCAGCACGGGTCGACGTTCGGCGGCTACCCCGTCGCCTGTGCCGTCGGGCGCGCGGTCGTCGAGCTGCTCGAGGGCGGTGAGTTCCAGGAGCGTTCACGTGATCTCGGCGAGCACCTGCACGGCCGCCTCGACGAGCTGGTCGGCAAGGGGCTCGTCGCCGTGCGAGGACGTGGCCTGTGGGCCGGCATCGACATCGACCCGTTGGCCAAGACCGGCCGAGAGGTGTCGATGGCGCTGCGCGATCGCGGGGTGCTCTGCAAGGAGACGCACGAACGTACGCTGCGCATCGCTCCCCCGCTGGTCATCACCCGCGAGGAGATCGACGGCGCGGTCGACTCGCTGGCCGAGGCGCTGCACGCCTAGGCGCAGCCCCAAGATGTCGGCACTTCTGTAGGTGATTCCGGCGCATCCAGGTTCAGAAGTGCCGACATCGTGAGGTCAGGGCTCAGCTGAAGAACGTCGCGCCGCCGGGCGGCGCCGGAGAGCGCTCGGTGTCCGCATCGGTGAACGGCGTCTTGCCGGCGAACTTCTCGATCACGTCGCGATAGGGCAGCACCCGGTACGGGAACGGTGAGCTCGCGGCGCGCCTGGTCAGCGCTTCCCACGGCAACGGTGACTGCGACGCGGACACCAGCACGTTGCCGAACCGGCGGCCCTTGAGCGTCGCCGGCTCGGCGCTGATCATGACCTGGTCGAAGTGGTCACGCACGCCGCGAACCACCCGGCGTACGTACGGGAATGGCGCGCGATCGGCGAGGTTGAGCAGCACGACTCCGTTGTCCACGACGACCCGTGCGAGGTCGGCGAAGAACTCGGTCGTCGCGAGCTCCGCAGGCACCTGGGCGCCGTCGTACGCATCGAGGATCGCGACGTCGGCGAAGTCGGGGCGCAGGGCGGCGATGCCGGAGCGACCGTCGACCGGCCGCACCTTGATGCCGCTGTTGCGTGACAACGGCAGCTGCTCGCGCACGAGTGCGGTGACCCGCTCGTCGGGTTCGAGCACGATCTGTGCGGACGTCGGCCGCGCCACCGAGACATAGCGCGGGATCGTCATCGCCGCTCCGCCGATGTGGACGAACCGCAACGGCTGGCCAGGCACGGCGAGCGCGTCGATGACGTCGGCGATGCGCTGCATGTAGTCGAACTCGAGCCGGCGTGGATCGTCGAGGTCGACGTGGGACTGATCAGTGCCGTCGATCCGCAGCGTGTGACCTGACGGGCGATCCCGGTCCTGGACGATCTCGATCGCGCGCTCCGTCATTCGCGCAGGCCGGCGGCCGCCATGTCGTCACCGATCTGGCGCCGGATCTCGTCCGACGCCTCGAGGGCGGTGATCGACGCCTCGAGGGTCCACCACGGTGTCTGCGTCTCCCCCGCCGTGATGCGCCGGGCCGCCTCGGCCGCCTGGAAGTGCAGGCCTGAGGCCTGGTTGCCGCGAGGCTCGTCGTACGTCAGCGTGCGGTCGGGGTAGCGCAGGGTCAGGGGTCCCGGGCTGTGGTGCGCGGGCTCGACCGTCAACATGCCTTCGCTCCCGACGATCGTGACCTGGTTGGCGAGGAAGCCGTGCAGCGTCGTCGCGATGACCGACAGCGTGCCGCCGGTGTGCGTCATCGTGGCGCCGAGCTGACCGTTGACGCCCTGTGGGTCCGGCTGGCCGAGCGCGGCGACCGCCTCGTGCGGACCGAGCAGCGCGGTGACGAAGGCGAGCGGATAGATGCCGAGGTCAAGCAGCGGGCCGCCGGCCAGCGCCGGGTCGAACACGCGGTGGCCGTCGGGGAACGACTCGCCGTACTCGGAGTGGACCGACCTGAGCTCACCGAGTCCGCCGAGCTCGACCACCTGGCGGACGACGTCCCACTTGGGCAGGAACATCGTCCACAGCGCCTCGGCGCAGTAGAGCCCGGTCTGTTCCGCGACGTCCGCGATCTCGCGAGCCTGTCCGGCGCTGAGCCCGATCGGCTTCTCGACCAGCACGTGCTTGCCTGCCTCGAGGCTCATGACTGCCAGCTCGAGATGGGCCGGATGCGGCGTGGCGACATAGACGATGTCCACCTCGTCGAGCGCGGCGAGCTCCTCGTAGCTGCCGACTGCCGTGCGTACGTCGTGCTGCGCCGCGAACTCCTGAGCCCTTGGCAGCGCCCGCGAGCCCACCGCGACGACCTCCTGGCGGGTGTACGTCTGCAGAGACTTCGTGAACTGCTCCGCGATCCAACCCGGTCCCATGACGCCCCACCGCAACGGCGGCGCGTCCATCGGATCAGGCGTACGCGGGGACGGCAGCGAGTCGAGCATCATGCTGAGGACTCTAGAGCGCTGCCCGTACGAGCGGCACGACCTCCCGGCCGTAGAGCTCGATGCTGCGCATGAGCTTGTCGTGCCCCAGCGTGCCGTTGCTGAACTTGAGGTCGAACCGGTCCATGCCGAGGATCTTGGTGTTGCGGACGATCTTGTCGGCGACGGTCTGCGGCGACCCGACGTACAGCGCACCCTCCGGTCCGGCCGAAGCCTCGAACTCCGTGCGGCTCGCCGGCGGCCAGCCCCGCTCGCGCCCGATCCGTGTGCGCTGCACCTCGTAGTGCGGCCAGAGCTCGTCGAGCGCCTGCTCGTCGGTGTCGGCGACGTGCCCCGGCGAGTGGACGCCGATGGGCAGCTGTGGCTTGCCGAGCTGCTCGAGCGCCTGCCGGTAGAGGTCCGCGTACGGCTTGAACTGCGCCGGCGGTCCGCCGATGATCGCGAGCATCAGCGGGATGCCGTAGCGGGCGGCGCGGATGACCGACTCCGGGCTGCCGCCCACACCGATCCAGGTCGTGAGGCTGCCGGCAGCTGTCTTGGGGAACACCTCCTGGCCCTCCAGCGGTGGCCGGAGGTTGCCCGACCACGTGATCGGTCCCTCCTCGCGCAGCGCGGCGAACAGGTCGAGCTTCTCGCTGAACAGCTCTTCGTACTGGCCGAGGTCGAATCCGAACAGCGGGAACGACTCGGTGAACGACCCGCGCCCGAGAATGACCTCGGCACGACCGTGGGAGAGCGCGTCGAGCGTCGCGAAGCGCTCGTAGACGCGGATCGGGTCGTCCGAGCTCAGGACCGTGACCGCGGTGCCGAGGTGGATGTTGGTCGTCCGCGCGGCAATCGCAGCGAGCACCACCTCAGGGGCGGTGACCGCGAAGTCATCGCGATGGTGCTCCCCCACGCCGAAGAATGCGAGTCCCAGCTCGTCGGCGAGCACCGCCTGGTCGACGATGTTGCGGATCACCTGGTCGTACGGCAACGGCGTGCCGTCGTCGCCGAACGTCACGTCGCCGAAGGTGTCGAGACCGAGCTCGAGCTGTGCCATGTCATCTCCCGGGTTGAGGTACGCCGGTTCAACACCGCGCCCTGCGGCGCTGTTCCCGGTCAGGATGCCGGCCGGAGCAGTCCGCCGGCGACGTCGCCGGTGTTGTTGTCCGCGTCGGCCAGGAATCCGTCCAGCCCCTCTCGTCTGCCGTCGTGCAGCCACTCCAACGGCGTCTTCAGCACGTTGCGGTCAGCGCGCCGAACGATCCGGTCGTCGCGCCCCTGCCACCACGTCTCGGTCCGTTCGCTGCCCGCAACCTTCGACCACGCGCCGTCGCGGTAGGTCCAGGTGCCGTGCTGCTTCGGGATGCACGCGAGGTCGCCCGTCACGCAGCTGCCTTCGTAGCGCACCGCCACGGTGCCGCCGACCTTGTCGAGCCGGGTGATGCGCCATTGCTTGCTGTAGCCGGGTGGAGCGCCGTACGTGCCGACGATCTTCCCGTCGGCGGGATCGATCTCGACGACGTCCTGCCGCACGACGCAGCCGCCGCAGGGCTCACCCCGGTGCTGCTGGACGGCCAGCAGGCTCCGGCCGTCCGCCGAGACTCGCAGGCGGGTGATCCGATCGCCCTTGAGCACGTCGGAGGTCGAGCCATCAGCGGCGATGCGCATGACGCCGTACGACAGTGTCTTCTCCTCGTTCTCCACCTCGCTGAATCGCACGAAGGTCGCGCCGTCGACCGTGACGGGCCGCGCGGCGTACGAACGCACGACCTCGCCGCTTCCCTTCGACCGTGGCTTGGTCGGCAGGGTCACGACGTGCCGCGTGGTGAGCGCGAGGTTCCAGCGCAGCAGCCGGTGTCCGTCGATGTACGAGATGCTGGTCGTCGCGTCGTCGGGCAGGTCCAGCTGGCCCGTGATCGTCGAACCGCTGAAGGTGCCGCGCACGGGGTCGTAGAGGCGATGGACCTGCGCGAGGTAGCCGGGTTCCTTGCGCTCGACCGCGAGGAGCACCTGGCCGGTCGGCAGCCAGCGTGCGCCGACCGCGTGAGGCACGACATGGTGCTGATCGCCGGCGGTCACCAGCATCCCGCTTGGAACGACGGTTGCGGTCTGCGGCGGGACGATCGTCGACGGAACCGCGGACGCCTGGCTGTCGAACACCGCGTCGGTCGCGTCGTCGCCGCGGACGTACAACGTGACGGCGAGCGCGATGCCGAGCACCACGACCAAGGCGGACAGCAGGCTGCGCGAACGGTTCACCCGACGCGTGCCGCGAGTGTCGTGCCGGGCAGCTGCACCTCGATCAGCATGCCCTTGGCCAGCTGTCGCCCGCGCCGGGTCTCGACCTCACCGTCGACCCTGACGTCGCCGCCCTGGATCAGCTCCCCCGCCGCGGCGCCGGACTCGGCGAAGTTGGCGAACTTGAGGAACTGTCCAAGCCGGATCATGTCGCCCGTGATGGGCACGATCTCGATGTCGTCGGAGGCCATGCGCCCAGCCTGCCACGGCTGGCGTCCGGCTGCGTGCGAGGATCGATGACATGGAGCAGACGGTCCGCGCCCGAGCCGTGATCTTCGACATGGACGGCACGCTGGTCGACTCCAACGCCGTGGTGGAAGCCATCTGGCGAGCGTTCGCGGAGCGGTTCGGCCTGGTGGTCGCCGACGTGCTGGGCTTCTCGCACGGTCGGCAGACGAGCGACACGGTCCGCCGGTTCGCCCCGGCCGATGCCGACCACGAAGCTCTCGCCGCCGAGCTGGCCGCGACCGAGGTCGAGACGCCCGACGGGATCGTCGAGGTCGCGGGCGCCGCGGCGTTCGTCGAGTCGATCCCGGCTGGACGCACCGCCCTGGTCACGTCGGCGCCGCTGCTCCTCGCCAAGACCCGCATGGCCGAGGCAGGCGTGCCGATGCCACCCGTGGTCGTACCGGCTGAGGACGTCGCCCATGGCAAGCCGGACCCGGAGGGCTACCTGCGCGCCGCCGAGCTGCTCGGGGTGCGACCGGAGGACACCGTCGTGTTCGAGGACGCCCCAGCCGGCATCGAATCGGCTCGCGCCGCGGGCGCGCAGGTCGTGGTCGTGGGTGACTACGCGGGCCCCGTCGCCGCAGGACTCCCCGCGACGCCCGACTTCGCCTCCGTACGCGCTGCCGTCGAAGGCGACGAGATCGTCATCACCTGGGCCGCCGCATGACCGACACCGCCCGGGCCGACGTGTGGGTGTCGTCCGTACGCCTCTACAAGACGCGTTCCCTCGCGTCCACGGAGTGCAAGGCCGGCCACGTACGCATCAACGGCGCCAAGGCGAAGCCCGCTCAACCGGTCAAGGTCGGCGACCGCGTCGAGGCGCTCACCGAGGGCGGCCTGCGGATCGTCGTCGTCACCAAGATCATCGTCAAGCGGGTCGGCGCGGCGGTCGCGGCGGAGTGCTACGAGGACCACACTCCCCCGCCGCCGCCCAAGGAGGAAGTCGCGATCATGCCCCGACGTGACCGTGGCGCGGGACGACCGACCAAGCGCGATCGTCGAGCCCTCGACCGGTTGCGCCGGCGCTAGACGAGCAGCGGCAGCAGCGCCCGGCTGCTCAGCGGCGCCAGGTCGATGTCGCCCGGCGCTGCGGGGTCGACCCAGATGCTCTCGGCGATCTCGGCGGCGACGACCGGGGCCGCGGCGTCGATCGTCAGCGTGAAGACCTCGGCGAGCACCCGGTGCCCGGGCTCGTTGGCCGCGTCCTCCTCGAACGTGCCCAGCCAGGTGAAGTCCTCCGCCGCGAGCTCGAGGCCGAGCTCTTCGAACAGCTCACGCCGCAGGCAGTCCAACGGGCTCTCGCCGGCCTCGATCTTGCCGCCGGGCTGCATGAACACCGTCGTGTCGTGCTTGCGGACCATCAACGCCCGCCCCTCGGCATCGACCGTCAACGCCGCCGCCACGTGGATCACGGGCAGCGTCACGGCTGAGGCACTTCCTCGTTCGCCTTGCCCCACTTGTCGGTCCACGACGGCGGCGCCGCGAGCATCGTCAGCAGCTCGTCGAGGTTGTCGGAGAACGACACGATGCCGGACTGCTCCTGCCGTACGAACCCGGATCCGACCATCCTGTCCAGCAGGTCGCGCATCGGCGCCCAGAACCCTGCGACGTCGAGGAACCCCGACGGCTTCTCGTGGATCGTCAGCTGCGCCCACGTCCACTGCTCGGCGATCTCCTCGAGCGTGCCCGCGCCTCCCGGGAGCGCGATGAACGCATCCGACAGCTCGGCCATCAGCGCCTTGCGCTCGTGCATGGACTCGACGACGTGCAGCTCGGTCAGCGCATGGTGGGCGAGCTCGCGGTCGTCGAGCTGCCGCGGGATCACGCCGATGACCCGGCCGCCGGCCTCCAGCGCGGCATCAGCGACGGTGCCCATCAGGCCGACGTGACCACCGCCGTAGACGACCGTGATGTCGCGCTCGGCGAGCGTACGCCCGGTGAGCCGGGCCGCCTCGGCGTACGCAGGGTCGTTGCCGAAGCTGGAGCCGCAGAAGATCGCGATGGCGCTGAGTGACATGCGCCAATCGTGGCAGACGAGGTGAGCGCTACTGCTCGCGCTTCCACGTGCCGCGGCCGAACATCCGGCCGAATCGGTCAGCGAGCGACGTGCCGGTGTCGTCCCTCGCATCCGCGCGGAAGACCGGCGAGTCGTCGGGTTCGGGCAGCTGCGCCGCCTCGTCGGCGGTCAGAGACGTGCGCACGTACGCCGTCGTGATCGTGCCCACGTGGTCGGCGTCGACGAACCGCGTACCGCTGGAGGTCTCCACGACGATGCCGTCGAAGACGCTGACCTCCTCGACCACGAGCACGGCGGCCACCGTGCCGAACTGCTGACCGTCGCTGGACTGCACCGGCGTGCCGGGCTCGAGGGCGGTGTACGCGATGGGCGTGGGCTCGTCGGTCATACGGCAACTGTAGGACGGCCCCGGTGGGACGAGACGAAGAACGCCGATGGTCGTCGGGTGACGTCCATCGGCGTTCTCGTGATCTCAACGGTCGGGCTGACAGGATTTGAACCTGCGACCCCCTGACCCCCAGTCAGGTGCGCTACCAAGCTGCGCTACAGCCCGTTGTACCGAAGAGGAACTTTACCGCAGCGTGCTGCGCGTCCCTGCATCGGTCTTTCAGCGGCGCTCGCGCTTCTTGCGCGGGCGCTGCTGCAGGTGGATCGGCGACCCCACGAAGCCGAACTCCTCGCGGAGGCGGCGCTCGATGAATCGCATGTATGACGCCTCGAGCTTGCCCGAGGTGAACAGCACGAACGTCGGCGGCGCCGTCGACGCCTGGGTGCCGAACATGATCTTGGGCTGCTTGCCACCGCGCACCGGGTGCGGGTGCTCGGCGACGAGGCGACCGAGGAACGCGTTGAGCGCCCCCGTGGTCACGCGGGTCTCCCAGCCCTCGAGCGCGGCGTCCAGCGCGCGTACGAGCCGGTCGATGTGCCAACCCGTGCGCGCCGTGATGTTGATCGTCGGCGCCCACGGCACCTGGACGAGCTCGCGCTCGATCTCGCGCTCGAGGTAGTAGCGGCGCTCCTCGTCGACGAGGTCCCACTTGTTGAACGCAACGATCAACGCGCGGCCGGCCTCGGCGACCGAGCTGATGATGCGGGTGTCCTGCTCCGTGAGCGGCTGGCTGCCGTCGATGATCACGACGGCGACCTCGGCGCGGTCGATCGCCGAGCTGGTGCGAAGGCTGGCGTAGTACTCGTGCCCCGACGCATCACGTACGCGCCGGCGGATGCCTGCGGTGTCGATGAAGTTCCAGGTGCGCCCGCCGAGCGTGACGATCTCGTCGACCGGGTCGACCGTGGTGCCGGAGGCATCGTCGACGACGACCCGCTCCTCGCCCGCGAGGCGGTTGAGCAGGCTCGACTTGCCGACGTTGGGCTTGCCGACGATCGCGACGCGGCGGGGGCCCTGCGGAGCGTCGAAGTCCTCCGGCGGCGGGCTGGGCAGTGCCTCCAGCACGGCGTCCAGCATGTCGCCGCTCCCCCGGCCGTGCAGGGCCGAGACGGGGTAGGGCTCGCCGAGCCCGAGGTTCCAGAGCCCGGCGGCTTCAGCCTCGGTGCGCTGATCGTCGACCTTGTTGGCGGCGAGCACGACGGGCTTCTTGGCCGCGCGCAGGATGCGGACGACCTTCTCGTCGACGTCCGTGATGCCGACCGTCGCGTCGACGACGAACAGCACGGCGTCGGCGACCTGGATCGCGATCTCGGCCTGTGCGGCGATCCGCTCGGCAAGTCCGCGGGCGTCTGGGTCCCAGCCGCCGGTGTCGACGACCGTGAACGCTCGACCGTTCCAGTGTGCGTCGTACGAGACGCGGTCGCGGGTCACGCCGGGCACGTCCTCGACGACGGCTTCGCGGCGACCGATGATGCGGTTGACCAGGGTCGACTTGCCGACGTTGGGGCGCCCGATCACAGCGAGAACGGGTACAACGTCAGCCATCGGAGGATCCTGTCGGAAGAGGGCCGGGGAGGTCGCGCTGGAGCACTGACTTGGCCCGGGAGACATGAGCACGCAGGTGATCGTGGATCCGATCACCCGCGTCTGCCATTGTCCCACGATCTCGCGGCCAAACCTGCATCGGCAGCTGGATGGGCGCTCCGTAGACGATGTCCAGGCGCGCACCCTTGGCCGGCCGGGCGTCCGCGGCCTCGCCGGCCAGCCGGGTCCCGAAGATCGCGATCGGCACGACCGGGGCACCCGAGACGAGCGCCAAATAGGCCACGCCGTTCTTGAACACGTCGAACTCTCCGTTGCCACGGGTCGCCTCGGGATAGACCAGGACGACCTGACCAGCCGCGAGAGCCTGCACCGATCGGCGTACGGCGCCGGTGTCGTTGCGCGTGCGGCTGACCTTGATCTGGCCGACGAACGTCAGCAGGCGGCCGGTACGCCCGTGGAACTCCTCTTCCTTGACCAGGGCGTGAGGCGCCCGCGGCGCGGTGATGAACAGCAGCGGACCGTCGAGCCAGCCGATGTGGTTGCTCGCAAGAATCACCGGGCCCGTACGAGGGACGTGCTCCAGCCCGTGCTCATGGATGTCCCAGCGCCGCCGGAAGTGCCCGCGTGCGAGGCGGCGTACGAGTCGCAGCCCGCGCTCGGGCAACCCGTCGGCGGAGGTCATCGTGCCGCGTCGACGATCCCGACGATCGTGTCGATGACCTCTTCGAGCGTCAGGTGCGTGCCGTCGACCACCACGGCGTCGTCGGCCTTGGCCAGCGGCGATGCCGCCCGGGTCGAGTCGATCTCGTCGCGTCGGGCCAGCGCCAGCTCGGTGGCGGCGGTGTCGCTCGCACCGGTCTCGGCGGCGCGACGGGCGGCGCGAGCAGCGGGATCGGCCACGAGATAGATCTTCACCGGCGCATCCGGGGCCACGGTCGAGCCGATGTCACGGCCCTCGACCACGATCCCGTCACTCTTCGCGATCGTCGCGCGCTGCAGGTCGACCAGCATCTCGCGGACGTGCGGGACCGCGGCGACGAGGCTGACCGACCCGGTGACGTCGTCGCCGCGGATCGGACCGGCCACGTCGATGCCATCGACGTGGATCGTGGGGGCGAGCGGATCGGTGCCGGATGTCAGGCGTACGTCATCGGCTGCCCTGGCGATCGCCTCGGGGTCCTGCAGGTCGACCCCACGCTCCAGGAGCGCCCAGGTCATCGCGCGGTACATCGCACCGGTGTCGAGGTAGGCCAGCGACAGCCGGTCGGCGACACCTCGAGACGTGCTCGACTTGCCCGAGCCGGACGGCCCGTCGATCGCCACGACCAGGGACTTGCTCACGTGTGCCACTCCTTCAGCGGTATGCGGCCCAGCCGCGGGCGGTCAGGGCCTCGACGAGCGTATCGGCCGAGGTCGCCACGACGGCGATCTCGACCTGTCCGACCGGGCGGCCGAGCTCGTGGTCGATGCGGATGTCCTCGATGTTGACCCCGGCCTCGCCCGTGTGGGCCATGAGGCGGGGCAGCTCGCCCGGGCGGTCGGGCACCGACACGAAGACCGTCGCCAGGTCGGCGAGCTTGTCGCCGTGCTTGCCCGGGATGAGGCGGGTGCCGTCCTGGCCCGACTGCAGCACGCGGCCCAGCCGGTCGGTGTCCGCGCCGATCGAGTCGATGACGCGGTCGAGGTCCTCGCGCACGTGTTGCAGGACGGCGCGAACCTGGCCGGCGTTGGCGCCGAGGATGTCCTGCCAGAGCGCGATGTCGCTGCCGGCGATGCGCGTGACGTCCCGCAGCCCCGGCCCCGCGAGGGCGAGGTGCTCGCCCGGCGCACCGTTGAGCTGCGCCGCGGTGAGCACCGACAGGATGTGCGGGACGTGCGAGACAAGTGCCACAGCGCGGTCGTGGTCGGGCGCGTCCATGACGAGCGGCACTCCCCCGACGAGCTCCGCGAGCTGCACCACGAGGTCGATCGCGTCCTGATCGGCGCCGTCGGCCGTGGTGACCGCCCACGGCCGGCCCTCGAACAGTCGCGCCGAGGCGGCCATCGGCCCGGAGCGCTCGCTGCCGGCCATGGGGTGACTGCCGACGTAGCGCTGGCTGCCCGTCTCACGGCCGATCTGCTGCTGCAGGTCGGACTTGACGCTGGCCACGTCGGTGACAGCGGCCCCCGGCCAGTCGGCCAGCACGCGGCGCACGGTGGCAACCACGTCAGCGGGTGGTACGGCGACGATCACGAGTGACGGGGAGTCGACCGGCTCGGCGGTGCCGGCCCCGCGCGAGACCGCAAGCTCGAGGTTGGACATACGGATGTCCTCCAGGTGCACCTTGACGCCGGCCTCGGACAGCGCGAGCGCCGCGGACGTACCGATGAGTCCGCAGCCGATGACCAGGACTGGTCCGGGCAGCCCAGACGGGGAAGAAGTCACTGGTCAACGCTATCGAACAGGGCGCCGAGCTCGTCGCGGGTCAGGTCGCGCATCGCGCCGGAAGCGAGGCCGCCCACGTGCAAGGGCCCGAACGCCGTCCGGCTGAGCTCCCGCACGGGGTGTCCCGCAGCATCGAGGAGCCGGCGCACGATGCGGTTGCGGCCCATGTGGATGTCGAGCTCGACCAGCGAGCGCCCGCGGGAGGTGTCCTTGACCAGGAAGCGGTCGACCTGCGCGGGGCCGTCGTCCAGCTCGATTCCGGCCTTGAGCCTGGCGCCGACCCCCTCCGTCACGGTGCCGTCGACGAGCGCGACGTACGTCTTGGTGATCTCGAACGAGGGATGAGCGAGCTTGTGCGCCAGGTCGCCGTCGTTCGTCAGGATCAGCAACCCGGAGGTGTCGGTGTCGAGGCGGCCGACGTGGAACAAGCGGTCCGCACGCCCGGCCACGATCGACGACAGGTCGGGCCGGCCGCGCTCGTCGGCCATCGACGTCACGACGCCGCGCGGCTTGTTGAGCATGACGTACGCGTGGTCGTTGGGCGGCGGGATGCGCTTGCCGTCGACCCGGATGACGTCGGTCAGCGGATCGACGCGGGCGCCCATGACGTCGATGACCTCACCGTTCACCTCGACACGACCCTGGGCGATCATGTCGTCGCAGCGCCGGCGGCTGCCGAGCCCGGCCTGCGCCAAGACCTTCTGCAGGCGGATCTCAGCCACGCGCGTCGTCGTCTTCGTCGGTCTCTTCTGCGACTGCCGCAGCCTCTGCGTCGCCGATCGAGTCCTGATTCGCAAGCTCGCCCAGCGCGTCCTCGGCACCCGAGAGAACCTCATCCTCCATGTCCTCGAGCTCCGGGAGGTGGCCGGCGATGTCGGGCAGCTCCTCGAGGCTGCCAAGACCCATGCGCTCGAGGAAGTAGCTCGTCGTGCGGTAGAGGATCGCACCGCTCTCGGCGTCGACGCCGTCCTCCTCGATCAGGCCGCGGGTCACGAGCGTACGGACCACGCCGTCGACGTTGACGCCACGGATCGCCGAGATGCGCGAACGGCTGATGGGCTGCCGGTACGCCACGACAGCCATCGTCTCGAGGGCGGCCTGCGTCAGCCGGGCCTGCTGGCCGTCGAGGATGAAGCGCTCGACGGCGCCCGCGAACTCCTCGCGGGTGAAGAACCGCCATCCACCGGCGATGTTGCGCAGCTCGAAGCCCCGACCCTGCTCGGTGTACTCAGCGGCGAGCTCGCCCAGCGCCTGCTCGACGTCCACCGGCGGGTGACCGACGGCCTGGGCCAGCGTCAGGTGGTCGAGCGGCTGGTCGGCAACCATCAGCACAGCCTCGAGGGCGGGCCTCAGGTCGAGCATCTCCAGCTCGAGCTCGTGCGGGCCGGTCGGTACGTGCTGGTCAGTCATCACTGCTCTCACGGTGTTCAGGGGTCTCGTCGGCGATCGGCTCGTCCGCCGGCTGCTCATCGTCGACCTCGATCACGGCGACGTCGTCGGGCGCCACCATCGGTTCGTCGAACTCGTCGCCGACGTCGATGTCGCCGTCATCGGTGCCGGTCCAGCGTACGTGCAGGTCACCCAGTGGCGTCGCCTGCTCGAACGCGATGACGCCCTCGCGGAACAGCTCCAGCACGGCGAGGAAGCGGGCGACCTTGGTCATCAGGTCCGGCGCGTCGGCGGTCAGCGCCCGGAAGGTCATCTCACCCTTGCGACGCAGCTGGTCGACGACGAGGTGTGCCTGCTCGCGCACGCTGACCTGCGGCGCGTGGAGGTGCGTCAGCGAGAGGATCGGCACGGGCTTGGCCTCGAACGCCTGTGCCGCGAGCTGGGCCAGCTCGTCGGGACCGATCGAGATCAGCACCTCGGGCAGCAGGTCGGCGAACCGCGGCTCGAGCGTGACGATCCGGGGGAACCGCTTCTGCTCCTCGGCCAGCCGCGCTGCGATCACGCCGGCGACCTGCTTGAACGCGCGGTACTGCATCAGGCGGGCGAAGAGCAGGTCTCGCGCCTCGAGCAGCGCGAGGTCCTCCTCGTCCTCGACCTCCGCCTGCGGCAGCAGCCGCGCGGTCTTCAGGTCGAGCAGGGTCGACGCGACGAGCAAAAAGCTCGTGGTCTGCTCGAGATCGTCGCCGAGCTCCTTGATGTACGCGATGAAGTCGCTGGTCACCTTGGAGAGGGCCACCTCGGTGATGTCGAGCTGGTGCTTCGAGATGAGCTGCAGCAGCAGGTCGAAGGGGCCTTCGAAGTTGGTCAGGCCGACGGAGAACCCGGACGGTGCGGACTCGTCGACGTCCGCGATCGTCACGACTCGCTCAATCGCCGGGC
Source organism: Aeromicrobium sp. Root344 (assembly GCF_001425755.1). Lineage (GTDB taxonomy): Bacteria > Actinomycetota > Actinomycetes > Propionibacteriales > Nocardioidaceae > Aeromicrobium. The sequence goes on from NZ_LMDH01000001.1 coordinate 3,508,468, forward strand.
GACGTCACTGTCGGTGCCGCGCGCCTCGAGGTCGGCGAGCGCCACGGCCAGGGCAGCGCGGACGAACCGGCCGCGGTCGACGCTGCGACCGAGCTCGCTGCGGAGCTTGAGCCTGGCCTGCTCGACGGCCAGCAGCTCGGCGGCCGTGACGTAGACCGTCATCTTCTCGTCGTGCTTGACCCGGCCGCTGGCCGCAACGGCAGCGCCGGTGTCGCTCTCCTCGGCTGCCGGTGCGGGTGCCGTGGCACGGAAGAGCTCGTCGACCCCGGGCATCGTGGGCCGCTTGCCGCTGCCGCCCGACGACGGTGTCACGCCTCGGGGCATCGAACGAGAACCTCCCTCGCGAGCTGCCGGTAGGAGTCGGCGCCAGGCGATGTCGGGGCGTACTCGGTGATCGGCTCCCCCGCGACCGTGGAGTCGGAGAACTTCACGGTGCGTCGGATGACGGTGTGGAAGACCAGGTCGCCCCACCCCTCGACGAGGGTCGCCAGGACCTCCTTGCCGTGCAGGGTGCGGCTGTCGTACATCGTGCCGAGCAGGCCGATGATCTGCAGCTCGTCGTTGGTGCGGTCGCGGACTTTCTCGATCGTGTCCTTGAGCAGCGCGACCCCGCGCAGGGCGAAGTACTCGCACTCCAGCGGCACCAGGACGCCGTCAGCGGCGGTCAACGCGTTGACCGTCAACAGTCCCAGAGACGGCTGGCAGTCGATCAGGATGACGTCGTAGTCCTTGCGGACCGCCTTGAGGACCCGCGCCAGCACCTGCTCGCGGCCGACCTCGGTCACGAGCCTCATCTCTGCCGCGGACAGGTCGATGTTGGACGGCACGAGGTCGAGTCCGTCGACCGCCGTCGGCATGATCAGGTCCTTGATCGAGATCTCCCGGTCCATCAGGACGTGGTAGATGCTCTGGTCGAGCTCGTGGGCGCTGACGCCGAGGCCGACGGTCATCGAGCCCTGGGGATCGAAGTCGACGAGCAGCACCTTGCGGCCGGTCTCGACGAGGGCCGCACCGAGGTTGATGGTCGTCGTGGTCTTGCCGACGCCACCCTTCTGGTTGCACATCGCGATGATCGTCGCGGGCTGCCCGGGCTTGCGCGGCTGGGGCTTCGGGAAGTTCGGCATCGGCCGTCCGGTCGGTCCCAGTTCCTTGCTCATCAGCTACCCCTGCACTCGAACTCGACCGGCGGACGAGCGTCACTCTACCGCGAAAAGTCGACTTGGCGACCGCCCTCGAGGACTCGATCGGTGAGCCTGCCGAGATCGCAGCCAGAACCTATCTCGAGGCCCGCGGATGGGCCGTCGCATAGATCTCGCGGAGCTTCTCGACGGTGACCAGGGTGTAGATCTGCGTCGTCGTCACCGAGGCGTGCCCCAGCAGCTCCTGGACGACCCGGACGTCCGCTCCGCCGTCCAGCAGATGGGTGGCGAACGAGTGGCGCAGCGTGTGTGGCGAGACGTCCACGGCGATGCCGGCCCGCCGGGCCGCTCGCGTCAGGACGGTCCACGCACTCTGCCGTGAGAGTCGCCCGCCGCGGGCGTTGAGGAACACCGCAGGGGTGCTGGTCCGGGCCGACACCAGTGCCGGGCGTGACGCAGCCAGGTAGTCGAGCAACGACTGTCGGGCGTACGACCCGAGGGGCACGATGCGCTGCTTGCCGCCCTTGCCGCGCAGGAGCACGGTCGACTCCTCGAGGTCGAGGTCGTCGAGGTCGAGCCCGACCGCCTCGGAGATCCGGGCGCCTGTGCCGTACAGGACCTCCAGCAGCGAACGGTCACGTGACGCGAGCGTCGTGCCTGGCGCACCGGCGGCGTCCAGGATTGCCTCGATGTCCGACAGCGGCAGCGCCTTGGGCAGCCTGGACGCGGGGCGGGGCGGCTTCACCGCGGCCGTGACGTCCGTGGGCACGATCTGCTCCCGCAGCAGGAAGCGGTGCAGCCCACGGACGGCGACGATCGTACGAGCGGCGCTCGCGGTGCCGAGCGACACGTGATCGGGGTCGCCCGTACGGAGTGCGCCGAGAAAGGCGGCGATGTCGTTCTCGGTGATCGCAGCAGGATCCGTGAGCTCACGCGCATGCAGGAACTGCAGGTAGCGCCTCAGGTCACGGCGATAGGAGTGGAGCGTGTTGTCGGCGAGGCCCCGCTCGACGCTCAGGTGGCTCAGGTAGTCCTGGACCGCCCGCTCCACGTCCGTCGTCATCTGGTGCGCAGCACCTGTGCGGCGAGGATGCCCGCGACCGTGAGCGAGTCGGTGATGCGGCCGGAGAGCACGGCATCGACGGCATCGTCGAACGGCAGCCACCACTGCGCCATGTCGGCCTCCTCGGCCTCGCGCTGCGTACGGTCGGCGTGCGGCACGGCGCTGAGGTCGGTCGCCTGGAAGACCTCCCACGCCTCGGTCGAGTAGCCAGGCGTCGCCAGCAGGTGCAGGATCGACTCCCACTGCTCGGCCACGACATCGGCCTCCTCGGCGAGCTCGCGGATGGCGGCGTCGAGCGGCGCCTCCCCCGGTACGTCGAGGGTGCCGGCGGGCAGCTCGAACAAGCGTCGCCCGACGGGGTGGCGATACTGCTCCACCAGCAGCACCCGGTCGTGCTCGTCGATCGCCAGGACGCCGACCGCACCATTGGGCTGCACCACCGCGCGGGAGTGCTCACCACCCGTGGGATCCACGATCGTGTCGAGGCGCAGGCTGACGTAAGGGCTCTCGTACTTGAGGTCGGTGCCGCTCACCGGCCAGGCCTGGTCGGAATCGGCCAAGGATCCCGGATCGGCCAGCTCACCCGGCAGTCGCGGGTGGTTCGTCATGCGGTCGCGCTCGCCTGCTCGTCGACCGGCAACCGCAGCTCGAGCTGGCGGGCCAGGGCTGCACCGATCAGGCCGGAGAACAGCGGGTGCGGCCGGGTCGGCCGCGAACGCAGCTCCGGGTGGGCCTGCGTGGCGACGTAGTAGGGGTGCACGTCGCGCGGCAGCTCGACGAACTCGACGAGGTTGGCGTCCGGTGACGTGCCGCTGAACACCAGGCCCGCCGCCTCGAGCTGTGCCCGGTAGGAGTTGTTGACCTCGTAGCGGTGCCGGTGGCGCTCCTCGACCTTGTCGGCGCCGTAGACCTCGGCGATGATGCTGCCGGGCTGGAGCTTGGCCGGATAGAGGCCGAGCCGCATCGTGCCGCCCAGGTCGCCGGCGCCGTCGACGATCGCCAGCTGCTCGGCCATCGTGGCGATCACCGGGTTGGGGGTCTGGGGGTCGAACTCCGAGGAGCTCGCGCCCTCGATCCCGGCGACGTTGCGGGCGTACTCGATGACCATGCACTGCAGGCCGAGGCACAGGCCGAGCACCGGGATGCCGCGCTCTCGGGCGTACGTCAGGGCGCCGAGCTTGCCCTCGATGCCGCGGATGCCGAAGCCGCCGGGCACGCAGATGCCGTCGACGTCGTGGAGGTTCTGGGCCGCACCGGAGGGCGACTCGCAGTCGTCCGACGGGACCCAGCGCAGGTTGATCTTGGCGTCATGGGCGAATCCGCCGGCCCGCAGCGCCTCACCGACCGAGAGGTAGGCGTCGGGCAGGTCGACGTACTTGCCGACGAGCGCGATCGTGATCTCCTCCGCCGGGTGGTGCACGCGGCGGAGCAGCTCGTCCCACTGCGTCCAGTCGACGTCGCGGAACGGCAGGTCGAGGCGGCGCACGACGTACGCGTCGAGGCCCTGGCTGTGCAGGACCTTGGGAATGTCGTAGATCGATGGCGCGTCGCTCGCGGTGATCACGGCTTCCTCGTCGACGTCGCACATCAGCGAGATCTTGCGCTTCATGTTGACCGGGATGTCACGGTCGGCCCGGCACACGATCGCGTCGGGCTGGATGCCGATCGACCGCAGGGCGGCGACCGAGTGCTGCGTCGGCTTGGTCTTGAGCTCGGCCGACGGTCCGATGTAGGGCACGAGCGACACGTGCAGGAAGAACACGTTGCCGCGACCGACGTCGTGGCGCACCTGACGGGCTGCCTCGAGGAACGGCAGGGACTCGATGTCGCCGACCGTGCCGCCGATCTCGGTGATCACGACGTCGACATCGGGGCCGGCCATCGCGCGGATGCGGGCCTTGATCTCGTTGGTGATGTGCGGGATGACCTGCACGGTGTCGCCGAGGTAGTCGCCGCGGCGCTCCTTGGCGATGACCTCCTGGTAGACCTGTCCCGTCGTGACGTTGGCCTTGCCCGACAGGTCGACGTCGAGGAAGCGCTCGTAGTGGCCGACGTCGAGGTCGGTCTCGGCGCCGTCGTCGGTCACGAAGACCTCACCGTGCTGGAACGGGTTCATCGTGCCGGGGTCGACGTTGAGATAGGGGTCGAGCTTCTGCATCGTGACCCGCAGACCCCGCGACTTGAGCAGTCGCCCGAGGGACGAGGCGGTCAAACCCTTGCCGAGCGAGGATGCAACCCCGCCGGTGACGAAAACATGCTTGGTAACCGCGTTACCTGCCAAGGTGACTCCCGTGGTCGAAAACCGATGTCGAGCGCTCACGATGCAGGAATTGCATCAGGCCTCCACGGGATTCCAGCCTACCAACAGAACCCCCCTGGAGCCCAACGACACACGTGTCGGCTCGCCCACAACGCGTCGGTCAGCGCGCCGGCACGGCTCCACTGCCACTGCGAGACGTACCCCACGCACCCGGCTGCCCTTGAGCCTGCGCGGCCGCGACAAGGGCCGTGACGACGCGCCCGGCCGCGGTGTCCGTGACATCGACGGTCGAGACCTCGGTGGCGAAGTCACCGTCGCGTACTGCCTTGACCGCGCCCCCGTCCGTGCTGGATGACGACGGTCCAGCGACCACGACGCCCTTGCCGCTGCTGTTGAGCGCGCCGGCAAGCGCTGCGATGACGGTGCTCTGGTCGGATCCGCCCGTACGCTCCGGGCCTGCGACGAGCACGGCCAGGGTCGCGACCTTCTTGGGCGCGGCTGTCAGCGAGATGAGCTTGCCCTCGGTGAACGCCGAGCGGATGGTGCTGGCGGTCTGGTCGGGGGCCGCCGCCTTGTCGGCCAGCAGTGCGCGGCCGAGCGCCGATCCCACCCGGCCGTAGCTGTCTCCTGCGGCACTGACGCCCGGTACGTTCGAGGCTGCCTGCTGCGCCACGCTCTCGGCGAACTGACGCCCCGACGCGTCGAGGAGCTTGCTGGTGAGGCTGACCTCGCCGGTGACGTCGGCGCCGGCCTCCTCCAGGTTGGACGTGATGCCCCTGGTCTCTGCGGCGCTGGTGCCCGGCACGGTCAGCACGACGATGGTCTGTCCCTTGAGCTTGTCCTTCAGGAGGCCGGCTGACGTACGCCCGGCATAGCCGGACTCGAACGCGGCAAGTCCTGGATCGGTCGTGTCCTGGCTCGTGGTCGCGTCGCCGCGCAGCGAGTCCCCCGTGTCGTCGAGAGGCCCGGAGCCCAGCGCGACACCGGCCGCGAGCGCGATCAGGATCGCGGCGATCGAGACGAGGTGGAAACGGAAGTTGATCACGTGAAGAGTCCTTTGATCCAGGTGCCGAGATCGGCGAGCTGATCACCGAATGAGTCGAACCAGTCGTTGCCGACCGGGGTCACGGCGATCGAGACGGCCACGGCCGCAACGCCGGCGGCGAGCAGGAGCAGCACGGGCCACATCGCGAATCGCTGTGAGGTGAAGTGGTTGACGGCCTTGGCGTCGACGATCTTGGAGCCGGCCCGCAGCCGGGCGACGAACATGCGCGCCACCTCCGACGGGGGCCGCTCGAGGAACTTCGACAGTGTCGCCGGCGCCCCCACGTGCACGATGACCGCCGCCTCGTTGGTGTCGGCCAGCACGATCGCGAGGTCGTCATCGGCGCCGGACGACACGAACGTCACGATCTCCTTGCCGTGGCGCTCGAGTCGTTCGGGCGTGCCCACCGTGCCCGAGGACGTCGTCACCACGACCTCCCCAGCAGCGCGGATCGCGGCGTCCGAGAGGTTGTCGAGCGCGCCGATCACGAGGGCCGGGGTGTAGCCGGCCTTCAGCAGGATGTCGGCGCCTGCACCCGCGCCGATCAGCACGGGGTCGTCGTCGCGGATGTAGCGGCGCAGGCCCCGCAGGTCTGCTTCGTCGTCGTACGCCCGGGAGACCACGACAACCGCTCGGCCCCGCAGCTTCGTACGGATGCGCGGGACGTGTGCGCCGTCGAGCAGCATCGTCTGCTCGCGCTGGATGTGGTCGCTGGCGTTGGCGGCGAGCGAGTCCAGGCGGGTGGCCAGACCCGTCTCGGCCTCTGCCAGTGCCGCGGACGTCCGTGCGTCGTCGAGCTCGGTGCCACCGATCACGAGGACCTCGTCACGGAAGACCTTGCCGTCCTCGATCCGCACGCGCTCGCCGTTCTTGAGCTTCGACCAGACGGCGGCGTCCTCGAGGTCGATGAGCAGGATGCCGGCGTGGGCCAGCATCTGCGGTCCGACGTTGGGCACGCGGCCGCTGCTGGAACGGGCGGCGTTGAGCACGGCGCGAACGCGCTGATCGATGAGTTCTTGCGCCTGCCGGGCGTCGAGCTCAGGGCGGTCCACGACGGCGATGTCGCCCTCGCGAAGCGACGCGACGTCGCCCTCACGCTGCGCGAACCTCACCGTGCCGACCACCCCGGACTCGTCGGGCGTGCTGGGTCTCTTGTGCTTCCTGATGGACATCGCCGACCATGCTTCCCGCTGAGGCCGATCGATTTGCGCGCTCCCGCGGCGTGTCGTCCAAAAGACAGGATCTCAGGCAGAACTCAGGTCATCCTCGTGCGAGCTCCAGCAGCTCACGGGCGTGCGCCTGGGCGGTCGCCGAGTCCTCCTGGCCGGCCAGCATGCGTGCCAGCTCGTCGACGCGATCGTGGTCGTCGAGCTCGATGACGGCGCTGCTCGTGACCGTGCCGTCGTCATCCTTCGACACCACGAAGTGGTGATCGGCGAACGCCGCGACCTGGGGCAGGTGCGTCACGGCGATGACCTGCGCGTGCTCGGCCAGGCGCGAGAGCCTTCGGCCCACCTCGACTGCCGCCTTGCCGCCGATACCGGCGTCGACCTCGTCGAACACGAGGGTCGGCACGGTGGTGCGGTCAGCAAGGACGACCTCGAGCGCCAGCATCAAGCGGGACAGCTCACCACCACTCGCGCCCTTGTGCAGCGGTCGCAGCCCGGTGCCGCTGTTGGCCGCGAACAGGAACTCGACCTCGTCGATGCCGTGTGGGCCGGGGACGGCGTCGGCGCCGGAAGTCACCTGCACCTCGAGCCGCGCCGATGGCATCGACAGCTGCGCGATCTCGTCGTCGACCAGCGACGACAACCGCGCTGCGGCCTCGGTGCGGATCGCCGACATCTCGTGCGCCAGACGGTTCACCTCGGGGATGAGCTCGGCCTGCTCCGCCTCGAGGGCGGCCACCGACTCGTCGTCGTTGCCGAGCTCGCCCAGGCGGGCCGCGCTCTTCTCGGCCCAGGCCAGGACGTCGTCGAGCGTGGGGCCGTACTTGCGCTGCAGCCCCGCCAGCGCTGCTCGCCGCTCCTGCAGGGCAGCCAGCCGCTCGGGATCGAGCTCGACCCCGGCCGAGTAGGCACCCAGCTCTGCACCGACGTCGTCGATCAGGATGCCGAGCTCGAGGACGCGTTCGGCGAGGGCGTCGAGCGCCGGGTCGTGCCCCAGCCCCTCCCGCAACGCAGCGGACGCCTCGGCCACCTGCGTGCGAGCCGCATCGAGATCACCCTCACCGACGAGTGAACGGTGAGCGTGGTCGGCGGCGCGGGCGAGAGACTCCGAATGGGCGAGGCGGCCCTCCTCGACCTTGAGCTGCTCGTCCTCGCCCGCCTGTGGTTCGACGGCGTTGATCTCATCGAGGCCGAACTGGAGCACGTCGAGCTCACGCGCCCGCTCCTGGGCGTGAGTGCGCAGATCCTGCAACGTACGTTCGACCGTGCGCCACCGGGCATAGGCCGGCGCATAGGCCTCGGCAGCCGCCGCGAACGTCTCGCCGGCGAACCGGTCGAGCGCCGCACGCTGCTCAGCGGCACGGAGCAACCGGTGCTGATCTGACTGTCCGTGCACCGCGACCAGCTCGTCCGTCACGTCCGCCAGCAAGGCGGCCGGCACCGTCGCGCCACCCGCGATCGCACGCGAACGCCCCTGCGCCGACAGCACCCGGCCCAGGATCACGACGCCGTCGTCGATCCGTCCTCCCGCGTCCTCGATCGCAGCGATCGCCGCCGCGCCGGGTGGAACGCCGATGCTGGCCTCGACCCGCGCCTGGTCGGCACCACGACGCACGAGGCCGAGGTCGGCGCGATCTCCGCGCAACAGTCCCAGCGCGGTGACGACCATGGTCTTGCCCGCTCCGGTCTCACCCGTGATGACCGTGAAACCCTCCGAGAGCTCGAGCTCCGCGGAGTCGATGACGCCCAGCGACGACAGTCGCAGATGCTGCCACATCAGGAATCTCCTCTGCGGCGTTCGGCCGAACCGCGCCACCCAGCGACCGGCAGGTCGAACTTGCGGACCAACCGATCCGCGAACGACGCGGGCTGCAGACGAGCCAGACGCACGGGCGTCTTGCCCTTGACGACCTCGACCCGGGCACCGACCGGCAGATCGGCTGCCCGGCGTCCGTCGCACCACAGGACCCCCGTCGAGAGCTCGCCCACGACCTCGATGGCCAACGTCGAGTCCGGCGAGACCACGAGCGGCCGTGCGAACAGGGCGTGGGCACTGATCGGCACCATCAGCAGGGCCGAGACCTCGGGCCACACGATCGGGCCACCCGCACTGAAGTTGTAAGCCGTCGAACCTGTCGGTGTCGCGCACACGACACCGTCGCAGCCCCACCTCGACACCGGGCGGTCGTCGATCTCGACGACGATCTCGAGCATGCGCTCACGCGCGGCCTTCTCGACCGACGCCTCGTTGAGCGCCCAGTTGGTCGCCACGACCTCGCCGCCCACCGTGACGGACACGTCGACCGTGAGTCGCTCCTCGACGGTGTAGGTGCCGTCGACGACACCGCGAACCACGTCGTGCAGGTCCTCGACATCTGCCTCGGCCAGGAACCCGACGTGCCCGAGGTTGACCCCGAGCACCGGAGTGCTGGTGCCACGGCACATCTCCGCAGCACGCAGGATCGTGCCGTCTCCGCCGAACACGACAGCCAGCTCGCATCCGCTGGCGGCGCCCGGCTCAGCCTCGACGACACCAGGATTGTCCAGCCCCGCGGCTTGCAAGGTCTCGAGCTCGGCGTCGAGCACGCAGACGTCGACGCCCTCGGCCCGCAGGTCCGCGGCGAACGCAGTGGCGACCTTGCTCGCCTCCTCACGGGCGACGTGCACGATCAGCAGGACGCGGCGAGTCATGCGCCCTCCCCCGCCGTCGTGTCCAAAGGCCCCGCCGCCACAACGGCGTGCGCCGCATCCTCGCTGGGCGGCTCAGCGTCGCTGCGCAACCAGCAGAAGTACTCGACGTTGCCCGCAGGCCCCGGCAGCGGGCTCGGTGCCAATGCCTGGGTGCCCCATCCCTGCTCGTGGGCGGACAGGCACACACGATGGACCGCATCGGCGTGCAGCGCGGGATCGCGCACCACGCCGTTCTTGCCGAGGTTGCTCTTGCCCACCTCGAACTGCGGCTTGATCATCAGCACGATGTCACCTCCGCCTTCTGGGCTGCTCGGCTCGCACACCCTCGTCAGGGCAGGCATGACCACCGTAAGGGAGATGAACGACAGATCCGAGACGATCAGCTCGACCGGGCCGCCGATGTCGTCCGGCTCCAGATGACGAACGTTCGTACGATCGAACACCACGACGCGTTCGTCCGACTGCAACGCCCAGACCAGCTGGCCGTAGCCCACATCGACCGCACAGACCTGGCGCGCCCCCTTGCGCAGCAGGACGTCGGTGAATCCGCCCGTCGACGCACCGGCGTCGAGGCACCGTTTGCCGGCGACCGAGAGCCCCATCGGCTCGAACACGGCCAGCGCACCCAACAGCTTGTGCGCACCGCGTGAGGCGTAGGTCGGCTCGTTGCTCGCCCGCACGACGATGGCCTGGTCCGTGGTGACACCGGTCGCCGCCTTGGTCGCGAGCGATCCGGCGACCTTGACCTGGCCCTCCTCGATCAGCGTGCCGGCATGCTCGCGCGAGCGAGCCAGGCCGCGGCGCACGAGCTCGGCATCCAGCCGAAGCCGTCTGGTCACTCGGTCACGCGCTCTCGGGGAGGTCCCCGTCGCGGCCTGCGTTGGCCAGCGACTCGCGGAGCACACGGTGGATGGCGTCGAACTCCTCGGGATGCGAGGTGATCTCCAGGTCGTTGAGCCGGTCCAGACGCTCGAGCGCTTCGTCGATCGCGACGTGCCCGGTCGGCTCGATCGGCTCCGTCGCGGCCTGGTCGATCTGCTCGTGCTCGATGGCGTCGGGCAGGTCGGTGTCGGAGTACTCGCTCATGCCTTCAGTGTCCCATCCACCGTCACCGTGACGTCGGAGCGCTCACGCAATGACCACGCGAGTCCGATCACCGCACGCAGGGCGTCGGTGCTGCGTGGGTCGCCGGCCTCCACGCTCACCACGTCGTCGCGCACCAGGGCTGTCGCGGCTCCACAACGCGCCCGGTCGCTGTCGTACTCGACCTCGAGGTGCGGCTCGTTGAGCCCGGCCAGATCGGCCGACACGTACGTCGGCCGGCGCCGCGGCTCGGCGTCGATGATCTTCTGCAACGTGCTGACTCCAGTCAGCACGGCAAGGCTGTCCGTCCCGGCGTTGACCGCACCCTCGATGTCCGTGTCGAGACGATCGCCGACGACGAGGGGCCGTGCGCCACCCACGCGTTCCATCGTCTCGTCGAACAGCGCCTTCTCGGGCTTACCGGCGACCGTGGGCGTCGCGCCGGTCGCGTTGCGGATCGCCTGCACCAGTGAGCCGTTGCCGGGGGCGATGCCACGAGCGGTCGGGATCGTCAGGTCGGTGTTGCTGACGAACCACGGCAAACCGGCCTGGATCGCATAGGACGCCTCCGAGAGCTGGCGCCACCCCACGTCCGGGTGAAAACCCTGCACCACAGCAACCGGACCATCGTCGAGGCTCGTCACGCACCGCAGGCCGCGCTCCTCGAGCGGTGAGCGCAGACCCTCACCGCCTACGAGCAGCACCGGCGACCCGCTCGGCACGGCGTCCGCCACGAGGTGTGCCACGGCTTGCGCCGACGTCACCACGTCGCTGTCGGAGACCTCGGGCATCGCCAGCTCACGCAGGTGATCGGCCACCTCGTGCGAGGTCCGCGAGGCGTTGTTCGTGACGTAGGCCAACCGCATGCCTGCGCCGCGGGCAATCTCCAACGCCTTGGCTGCGCCGGGCACGGCGTCCTGGCCGACATAGACGACGCCGTCGAGATCGAGCATCGCCAGGTCGTAGACCGTGCTGAGCGACTGCGTCGTCGAGCCCAAACCGGTTGCGCTCAGAGTCATGCTCCCGAGGCTACCGCCGGCGCCGTGACCTTCCGGCAGGAGTCGACGTCCACCGACACGAAGCTGATCGCGCCGCGTGTGAAGCGCCGTCTCAGCTCGCCGCTCACCTCGACCTCGGCGCCGGCCTCGAGCCGGCTCACCGCTCGCCGCATCGCCGAGCTCCAGGCGGAGCACTCGATCGTGTCGACGACCTGCTTGGATCGTCGACGCGCGGCCGCACTGCGGCGGACGATCAGGCGGAACGAGACGACCTCGTCGCCGCTTGGAAGAATGCGAGTCTCGGGGTCTGCCGAGACTCGGCCCACAAGGTGTACGCGATTGTTGTCATCAGTCATGAAACGACGATGCCCCCTGCCAGCGGCAGGGGGCATCCATCACGTCACGAGTTGTGGACAAGCGCGACGTGCGTCAGCTCTGTGGACGCTTCTCGAGCTCGACCAGTCGCTCCTCGGCGTCGGTCTGCTTGTTGCCGTCGACCGCCACGGTCCGGTGGAACCATTCGATGGCCTCGTCGCGACGCCCGGCATCGAGCAGCGCATCGGCGTAGGCGTAGCGGAGACGCGGCACCCAGTCCGAACGGCCCTTGGTGTGGAGCGGCTCGGTCTCGAGCAGACGCACCGCGGCGTCGTACTGCTTCTGGTCACGACGTGCACCGGCGACCACGATCGACAGCTCGATCTGGCCGGCGTCGTCCAGATGACCGCGGATCTCCGGGGTGTCATAGGCGATCGCCTTGTCCGGACGCTTCAGGGCACGCTCACAGTCGGCCATCATCGGCGCATAGAGGTAGCCACCGGTCATCCGCCGGGCCGCACGGAACTCCGACAACGCCTCGGCGAACTTGCCCGCCGCATACGCCGTCTCTCCGCACGCCTCACGAACGAGACCGGTCCGCGTCGCGCGTGCCTTGGCAGCGAGCGCGTGCAGGTGTGCCGTCTCGGGATCCTCGGCGATCAGCAGACCGGCCATCACGAGGTGTCGCGCGACCTTGTCTGCGAGCTTCTCAGGAAGGCTCTGCAGCGCCTGCCGAGCGTGCTTGTCCAAGTCCTTGGCGCTGACGTCGTCGGGGATCGGCGGACCGTCATAGATCTTCTGGGCCGCGGTTCGGTCGCCCTCCTCCTGGCGTCGGTCGCGACGCGCCTCGTACGGCTTGCCGTCCCGACGCGCGTGCGTGGGCTTGCCACCCCGGGAATCGGCGGGCTTGCCGTCACGGCGCGAGGGATCTCCGCTGCCGCGCCGATCTCGTCCTTGGCCTGTGGGCGTGCCACCACGGGCACCGCCACTGCCGGCGCCTCGGCCAGCTGGTTTCCCGCCGTCACGGCGGGGGTTTCTCGACTCAGCCATGAGTCGTTCCTTCCATCAAGATCCCAAAAAGGTTCGGCGGGTGAAATGCAGCAAGGCCGCTCCCGAAGGAGCGGCCTCGCGCTAAAGATTGTCCGGCGACGTCCTACTCTCCCACACAGTCTCCCGTGCAGTACCATCGGCGCTGAAAGGCTTAACTTCCGGGTTCGGAATGTAACCGGGTGTTTCCCTTTCGCCATGGTCGCCGAAACTCTATTGAGATATCAAAACCTTGGAGCTCTCCCGAAGGGAGCTTTTCCGGTTCCCGAACATATCTCGGGAACCTCACAGTGGACGCGGTAGATCTTTGTAAGAAACAAGCCCTCGGCCTATTAGTACCGGTCGGCTCCATGCATTGCTGCACTTCCACCTCCGGCCTATCAACCCAGTGGTCTGCTGGGGGCCTTACCTGGTAAACCAGTGGGAAACCTCATCTTGAAACACGCTTCCCGCTTAGATGCTTTCAGCGGTTATCGCTTCCGAACGTAGCTAACCAGCAGTGCTCCTGGCGGAACAACTGGCACACCAGAGGTTCGTCCATCCCGGTCCTCTCGTACTAGGGACAGATTTTCTCAAGTTTCCTACGCGCGCGGCGGATAGGGACCGAACTGTCTCACGACGTTCTAAACCCAGCTCGCGTGCCGCTTTAATGGGCGAACAGCCCAACCCTTGGGACCTGCTACGGCCCCAGGATGCGACGAGCCGACATCGAGGTGCCAAACCATCCCGTCGATATGGACTCTTGGGGAAGATCAGCCTGTTATCCCCGGGGTACCTTTTATCCGTTGAGCGACGCCGCTTCCACTTGCCAGCGCCGGATCACTAGTTCCGACTTTCGTCCCTGCTCGAGCTGTCACTCTCACAGTCAAGCTCCCTTGTGCACTTACACTCGAAACCTGATTGCCAACCAGGCTGAGGGAACCTTTGAGCGCCTCCGTTACATTTTAGGAGGCAACCGCCCCAGTTAAACTACCCATCAGGCACTGTCCCTGATCCAGATAATGGACCTAGGTTAGATGTCTAGTACAGCCAGAGTGGTATTTCAACGATGACTCCACCTGAACTGGCGTCCAAGCTTCACAGTCTCCCACCTATCCTACACAAACTGAACCAAACACCAATACCAAACTATAGTAAAGGTCCCGGGGTCTTTCCGTCCTGCCGCGCGTAACGAGCATCTTTACTCGTAGTGCAATTTCGCCGAGTCCATGGTTGAGACAGCGCCCAAGTCGTTACTCCATTCGTGCAGGTCGGAACTTACCCGACAAGGAATTTCGCTACCTTAGGATGGTTATAGTTACCACCGCCGTTTACTGGGGCTTAAGTTCTGTGCTTCGCTTGCGCTGACACGTCCCCTTAACCTTCCAGCACCGGGCAGGAGTCAGTCCGTATACGGCGTCTTTCGACTTAGCACGGACCTGTGTTTTTAGTAAACAGTCGCTTGGGCCTGGTCTCTGCGGCCTTCAACGCTTCTCGGAGCAAGTCCGATAACGCATCCGGCCCCCCTTCTCCCGAAGTTACGGGGGCATTTTGCCGAGTTCCTTAACCATGGTTCACTCGATCACCTTAGTATTCTCTACCTGACCACCTGAGTCGGTTTGGGGTACGGGCGGCTCTAGATCTCGCTAGATGCTTTTCTCGGCAGCATAGGATCACTCACTTCGACTAAAACGTCTCCCCATCAGATCTCAGGCATGTGAATGGCGGATTTGCCTACCATTCGCCCTACATCCTTAGCCCGGGACTACCATCGCCCGGGATGAGCTACCTTCCTGCGTCACACCATTGCTTGCCTACTACCAGATCGGGTCGTGCGCAGCGCCGGCTTCGCTCCGAAGAGTCCCGCCAGTTTTGGGCACTTAGCATTTCTGGGTTCGGCATGGGCGATCTAATGCCGGTACGGGAATATCAGCCCGTTGTCCATCGACTACGCCTGTCGGCCTCGCCTTAGGTCCCGACTTACCCAGGGAAGATTAGCTTGACCCTGGAACCCTTGGTCATTCGGTGGAGGAGTTTCTCACTCCTCATTCGCTACTCATGCCTGCATTCTCACTCGTGTGGCGTCCACGGCTGGATCACTCCGCCGCTTCTCTCGCCACACGACGCTCCCCTACCGATCCATGCGCCTGGACCACGAAGGCCTGGCTATTGCATGAATCCCATAGCTTCGGTGGATAACTTGAGCCCCGCTAAATTGTCGGCGCGGAATTACTTGACCAGTGAGCTATTACGCACTCTTTCAAGGGTGGCTGCTTCTAAGCCAACCTCCTGGTTGTCTCTGCGACTCCACATCCTTTTCCACTTAGTTATCGCTTTGGGACCTTAGCTGATGGTCTGGGCTGTTTCCCTCTCGACAATGGAGCTTATCCCCCACTGTCTCACTGCTGCGCTCTCACTTACCGGCATTCGGAGTTTGGCTGAGTTCAGTAAGCTTGTAGGCCCCCTAGCCCATCCAGTGCTCTACCTCCGGCAAGAAACACGCAACGCTGCACCTAAATGCATTTCGGGGAGAACCAGCTATCACGGAGTTTGATTGGCCTTTCACCCCTATCCACAGGTCATCCCCCCAGTTTTTAACCTAGGTGGGTTCGGTCCTCCACGCGGTCTTACCCGCGCTTCAACCTGCCCATGGATAGATCACTCCGCTTCGGGTCTAGATCCTGCAACTATGGTCGCCCTATTCGGACTCGCTTTCGCTACGGCTACGGCTCGACGCCTTAACCTCGCTACAGAACGCTAACTCGCAGGCTCATTCTTCAAAAGGCACGCTGTCACCCTTCACAAGGAAGAGCTCCAACGGATTGTATGCACATGGTTTCAGGTACTATTTCACTCCCCTCCCGGGGTACTTTTCACCTTTCCCTCACGGTACTAGTCCGCTATCGGTCATCGAGGAGTATTTAGGCTTAACGGGTGGTCCCGCTAGATTCACACCGAATTTCAGGGGTTCGGTGTTACTTGGGATGACACAAAAGAGCCATGAGCTTACGTGTACGGGGCTATCACCCTCTATGGCGCAACTTTCCAGTTGGCTTTCACTTCACTCATGGTTTATGACTCTTTGTCTGCTCGGCAGAACAGACCATGTGGTCCCACAACACCCCAGTGACAACGCCTGCCGGCTATCACATCACTGAGGTTTAGCCTGATCCGGTTTCGCTCGCCACTACTACCGGAATCACTTTTGTTTTCTCTTCCTGTGGGTACTGAGATGTTTCACTTCCCCACGTTCCCTCCTACTGTCCTATGTGTTCAGACAGAGGTACCTGGACTTTACTCCAGGTGGGTTTCCCCATTCGGACATCCCCGGATCACAGGTCGGTTGTCACCTTCCCGGGGCTTTTCGCAGACTCCAACGTCCTTCATCGGCTCTCGATGCCAAGGCATCCACCATGTGCACTTAGTAGCTTGTTGTTACTACAAAGATGCTCGCGTCCACTGTGAAGTTCTCAAAATACGTTCGGTCCCACATAAAGATCCCGCGCCTGCCAGATGTCCCTTGCGGGTGAACCTGGTGGTTCGTGGGGGTATGTGGTCCGAGGTTTCAACTCTACGAGCTGATCCCTCAGGACCCAACAGTGTGCCTGAGTTGATGACTACGTTCCAGCGAGGTTCCACTCTCCGAAGAGAAGTACTGACGCTGTTGGCTGTCATCAAGCCAAATAATCGACGATCCACTAGTGAGCTGAGCTGCGTACAGACATTCGCCGTACAAACAGCTCAATGGACAACCAGGCTTGCGCCGGCTGCCAAGTGCTCCTTAGAAAGGAGGTGATCCAGCCGCACCTTCCGGTACGGCTACCTTGTTACGACTTCGTCCCAATCGCCAGCCCCACCTTCGACAGCTCCCTCCGTAAACGGTTGGGCCACTGGCTTCGGGTGTTGCCGACTTTCATGACGTGACGGGCGGTGTGTACAAGGCCCGGGAACGTATTCACCGCAGCGTTGCTGATCTGCGATTACTAGCGACTCCGACTTCATGGGGTCGAGTTGCAGACCCCAATCCGAACTGAGACCGGCTTTTTGGGATTCGCTCCACCTTGCGGTTTCGCAGCCCTTTGTACCGGCCATTGTAGCATGCTTGAAGCCCTGGACATAAGGGGCATGAAGACTTGACGTCATCCCCACCTTCCTCCGAGTTGACCCCGGCAGTCTCCTATGAGTCCCCACCATTACGTGCTGGCAACATAGGACGAGGGTTGCGCTCGTTGCGGGACTTAACCCAACATCTCACGACACGAGCTGACGACAGCCATGCACCACCTGTATACCGACCAAAAGGGGGCTACATCTCTGCAGCTTTCCGGTATATGTCAAACCCAGGTAAGGTTCTTCGCGTTGCATCGAATTAATCAGCATGCTCCGCCGCTTGTGCGGGCCCCCGTCAATTCCTTTGAGTTTTAGCCTTGCGGCCGTACTCCCCAGGCGGGGCGCTTAATGCGTTAGCTGCGGCACGGAGACCGTGGAAGGTCCCCACACCTAGCGCCCAACGTTTACGGCATGGACTACCAGGGTATCTAATCCTGTTCGCTCCCCATGCTTTCGCTCCTCAGCGTCAGGTAATGCCCAGAGAACCGCCTTCGCCACCGGTGTTCCTCCTGATATCTGCGCATTCCACCGCTACACCAGGAATTCCGTTCTCCCCTGCATACCTCTAGTCTGCCCGTATCGGAAGCACGCTCAGGGTTGAGCCCTGAGTTTTCACTCCCGACGCGACAAACCGCCTACGAGCCCTTTACGCCCAATAATTCCGGACAACGCTCGGACCCTACGTATTACCGCGGCTGCTGGCACGTAGTTGGCCGGTCCTTCTTCTGCAGGTACCGTCACTTTCGCTTCGTCCCTGCTGAAAGAGGTTTACAACCCGAAGGCCGTCATCCCTCACGCGGCGTTGCTGGATCAGGCTTTCGCCCATTGTCCAATATTCCCCACTGCTGCCTCCCGTAGGAGTCTGGGCCGTGTCTCAGTCCCAGTGTGGCCGGTCACCCTCTCAGGCCGGCTACCCGTCAATGCCTTGGTGAGCCATTACCTCACCAACAAGCTGATAGGCCGCGAGCTCATCCTTCTCCGCCGGAGCTTTCCACCTCAGAACATGTGATCCGAGGTCATATTCGGCATTAGCCATCGTTTCCAATGGTTATTCCGATGAGAAGGGCAGATTGCTCACGTGTTACTCACCCGTTCGCCGCTCGTGTACTCCCGAAGGAGCCTTACCGCTCGACTTGCATGTGTTAAGCACGCCGCCAGCGTTCGTCCTGAGCCAGGATCAAACTCTCCGTTGAAGCAGCTAAAGCGCTGCCAAACTTCAGTTCGACTCTGACAAACTATTTGCTGACAAATAAATTGTCGGAATTGATTTCCATCAAGGTCGGCGAGCCGAAGCTCTCCGATGGTCTCGACGGGGTACTACTAATTAATCTCGTCGACTTTTGGCACACTGTTGAGTTCTCAAGGATCAGACGCTCACCTCGACTTCGACCTCGCGGTCTCTGCCTTGGGGCAACTCGTCTAACTTACACGGCTCGTTTTCACCGGTCAAACCGGGTCGGTCACCATGATCAGCTTCGTTGTCCGCGGTCCGTCTCCGGGCGCCTGAGGCGCCGTGCCGTCGACCGTTTCGGTTGAGCTGGTTGGAAGCTCCGAGTGACCGGCCTTTCGGCCTTTCGCTCCGCCGTGCTGTCCAACAAGAAGAACATTACGGGGGCGTTTCCCGCTTCGTCAAATCGGCTCCGTATGGTCCACGTCACACGGTTCGCAGACCCTGAAATGACGGGGTTCAGGACATCGACACGCCCGAGATCGACCGCTTTCCCTTGCGCAGGACCGCCCAGGTGCCGTGCAGGAGGTGCTCGGTGGTGAGCTCGAGATCGGGGTCGGAGACGCGTTCATTGTTGACGTACGCTCCCCCGTCGGCCACGGCTCGGCGCGCGGCCGACCTGCTGTCGGCAAGGCCGGCGGCCACGAAGGCGTCGACCACGGTGGGTCGGTCGGCTGACGCCAGGTCGACGGCGCCGGCCTCACGCAACGCCGCCGCGAGCGTCGACTCCGACAGCTCGGAGAGCTCGCCGCGCCCGAACAGTGCTCGGGACGCCAGCTCGGCGGCCGCGGTCTCCTCCTGGCCGTGCACGATCGTGGTCACCTCGGCCGCAAGGCGGCGCTGTGCGCCGCGCAGGCCGGGCTTCTCGAGATGCTCGGCCTCGATCTGGCTGATCTCGTCGAGGTCGAGGAACGTGAACTGCCTGAGGTACTCGATGACCTTGGAGTCCTCAGCCTGGATCCACGACTGGTAGAAGGCGTAGGGACTCGTGAGGCCCGGATCGAGCCACACCGTGCCTGACTCGGTCTTGCCGAACTTGGTGCCGTCGGCCTTGGTGATGAGCGGCGTGGCGAGGGCATGCACCTTGTCGCCGTCGGCTCGGCGGATCAGCTCGACGCCTGCGGTGATGTTGCCCCACTGGTCGCTGCCGCCGGTCTGGAGGACGCACCCATGACGCCGGTGCAGCTCGAGGTAGTCGAGCGACTGCAGCAGAACGTAGCTGAACTCGGTGTAGCTGATGCCGGACTCGAGCCGGCTGCTCACGACGTCGCGGGCCAGCATCCGGTTGACCGGGAAGTGCTTGCCGATGTCGCGCAGGTAGTCGATCGTGCTGAGACCTGCAGTCCAGTCGAGGTTGTTGACGACCGTCGCACCGTTGTCGCCGCTGAAGTCGACGAAACGGGAGACCTGCTCGCGGATGTTGTCGACCCACTCGCCGACGGTCTCCTTGGTGTTCATGACCCGCTCGCCGGCCTCCTTGGGATCACCGATGAGCCCGGTGGAGCCGCCGACCAGCATGAGCGGCCGGTGGCCGGCGAGCTGCAGACGTCGGGCGGTCAGGATCTGGAGGAGGTTGCCGATGTGCAGCGACGGCGCTGTCGGGTCGAAGCCCACGTAGTAGGTGATCGGCCCCTCGGACAGCTCCGCGCGCAGGGCGTCGCGGTCCGTCGAGTGCGCGATGAGTCCTCGCGCGTCGAGGTCGTCGAGTACGTGGGTCACTGGCCAGTCCTTCGGGGTCGGGGATGCACCGCGACTTTAGCGCGGCACTCCCCTGCCTAAGGCTTGACGGCGACGACGGGGACTGCGGAGTCGAGCAGGATCTGCTGCGCGACGCTGCCCATCAGGATCTTGCCGACGGGGCTGCGCGGGCGTACGCCGATCACGATGAGCGACGCACTGGCCTGCTCGGCCTCGAACAGGACCGTGCTGGCGACGTTCTCGCCCTCGACCTGGCGCAGCTCGTAGGGCACGTTGTCCTTCGCGAGGCCCTCGGTGAGGTCCTGGAGGTGACGGCCCTTGGCGTGCCCCGTGTCGAGGCGCGGCTCGACACGGTGGACGTTGATGATCAGGAGGGACTCACCCTTGGTGCGCGCCTCGGCGGCGGCCCAGTCGAGGGCGGCCCGTCCGAAGTCGTCGGGACGGTACGCCACGGCAATTGTCATGACATGAGCGTACCGGCGAAACTCCTCTCGTGGCGAGCGGAATACCCGCCGGGAGCCATGACGTTGCACACGGCGTGACTGAAACAGTGAAGGTCGACATCTGGTCCGACGTGGCCTGCCCGTGGTGCTTCATCGGCAAGCGCCGGTTCGAGACCGCGGCAGCCGAGTTCGCCGAAGGCGGTGGCGCCCTCGAGGTCGAGTACCACTCGTTCGAGCTGGCACCCGACACGCCCGTCGACTTCGACGGCACGGAGGTCGACTTCCTGGTCGGCCACAAGGGCATGGCCCCCGCACAGGTCGAGACGATGTTGGCCCAGATGACGGAGCTGGCCACGACCGAGGGTCTGTCGTACGACTTCGCCGCGCTGCAGCACACCAACACGATCAAGGCGCACGAGCTCCTGCACTACGCCAAGACGCAGGGCCGCCAGCTCGACATGAAGGAGCGGCTGCTGTCGGCGTACTTCGAGGAGGGCCGGCACGTGGGTCGCATCGACGACCTGGCCGACCTCGCCGCGGAGATCGGGCTCGACCGGGCCGAGGTCGTCGAGGCGCTGAAGTCCGGGCAGCACGTCGCCGACGTGCAGGCCGACAAGGACCAGGCGATCGCGTACGGGATCTCGGGTGTGCCGTTCTTCGTGATCGACAAGAAGTTCGGCGTCTCCGGCGCCCAGGATCCCTCGGTGTTCGTCGAGGTGCTGCAGAAGGCGGCGTCGGGCGAGTGAACCCGCTCGAGACCGTCGGCGACGACGCCGCACCCGTGTGCGAGGACGGCGTCTGCGAGATCCCCGGCGCGAGGCTCCCAGAGGACGATTAGCCGGCGTCCGGCTTGACCGCCAGCACGGGGCATGTCGCGTCGAGGATGATGCGCTGGGCCACGCTGCCGAGCAGCAGCTTGCCGACTGGCGTCCTCGGGCGTACGCCCACGACGATCAGCGTCGCGCCCGACTCGGCGCTGACCTGCAGGACCGCCTCGGCCACGTCGGGGACGACGTCCTGGCGTACCTCGGTCTGCACGTCGAGCCGCTCGAGCTCGGTCCGCAGCGCGTCGATGTCCTTCTCGGCAGCCAGCCGCTTGTCGACGTACGCGTCACCCTTGGTGTCGTTGACGACGACGAGCTTCTCGTTGCGGCGTGACGCCTCGGTCGCTCCGTACTCGAGCGCCGCCTTGCCGTAGATGTCCGGGCTGTACGCCACGACGACAGTCATGCGTCGACCTTCCTGTTGTTGGCCATCGTGCGCAGGCCGTTGCCGATGATGAAGAGCAGCGTGGCGCCGATGATGACGTAGACGATGACCGCGACCGGCTCGCTCCACAGCGTGCTGACGTCTCCGGAGGAGATCGCGAGCGCCTCGGTGAGCTGCGCCTCGAGCCGCGGGCCGAGGATGACCCCGATGATCAGCGGGAGCACCGGCAGGCCGAAGCGCCGCATCGCGAGGCCGAGAAGCCCGATGACGAGCAGGATCAGCAGGTCGAACCACTGGAAGTTGACGCTGTAGGCGCCGAGCGAGGCGAAGAACAGGATGCCTGCGTAGAGGTACGGCCGCGGGATCTGCAGCAGCTTCGCCCACACCGGGGCCAGCGGCAGGTTGAGCACCAGCAACAACGTGTTGCCGATGAAGAGGCTGGCCAGCAGCGTCCACACCAGGATCGGCTGGCTGTCGAACAGGCCTGGGCCGGTCTCGATGCCGTAGCTCTGGAACGCCAGGAGGATGACGGCCGCGGTCGCGGTGGTGGGCAGGCCCATGGCCAGCAGCGGCACGAGCGTTCCGGCGGCGGAGGCGTTGTTGGCGGCCTCCGGGCCCGCGACGCCCTCGATGGCACCGTGGCCGAACTCCTCGGGATTCTTGGCGAGCTTGCGCTCCGTGATGTACGACAGGAACGTCGGGAGCTCAGCACCGCCGGCCGGCAGCGCGCCGAACGGGAAGCCGAACGCGGTGCCGCGCAGCCAGGGCTTCCAGGAACGGCCCCAGTCGTCACGGCTCATCCACGGCTGGCCGACCGGGATGATGTCGAGCGGGCGGCGACGCAGGTGGGACGCGACCCACAGCGCCTCGCCGATCGCGAAGATCGCGACCGCGACGACCACGATGTCGATGCCGTCGGCGAGCAGCGGGCTGCCGAACGTCAGTCGCGGCTGGCCCGTCGAGGTGCCGACCAGGCCGATCGCCAGACCGATGAACAGCGCGGTGAAGCCGCGGAGGCGCGAGCTGCCGAGGACGGCGGTGACGGCGAAGAGCGCCAGGAGGAGCAGCGCGAAGTAGGACGGTGCACCCAGCTTGACGACCTCGGTGGCGAGCTTGGGGGCGAACAGCACGAGGAGCAGCGTGCCGATCGTGCCGGCGACGAACGAGCCGATCGCCGCGGTGGCCAGGGCCTGGGCCGCTCGACCCGCCTTGGCCATCTTGTTGCCCTCGATCGCCGTCACGACCGAGGAGGACTCCCCTGGTGTGTTGAGCAGGATCGAGGTGGTCGAGCCGCCGTACATGCCGCCGTAGTAGATGCCGGCGAACATGATGAGCGCGCTCGCGGGCTCGACGCTGTAGGTGATCGGCAGCAGCAGCGCGAGGGTCATCGCCGGGCCGATGCCGGGCAGGACGCCGACGGCGGTGCCGAGCAGCACACCGATGCACGCGTAGAGCAGGTTGGTCGGCGTGAAGGCGTTCTCGAAGCCTTGCATCAACAGGTCGAACGATCCCATCAGAGCACTCCGTCCAGGACGCCGGCCGGGATCGCGAGACCCAGGCCGGAGTAGAAGCCGTACCAGGACAGGACCGACAGCACGACGCCGATCGCGAGGGAGCGCACGATCGACCGCGCGCCGAGCACGTGGGCTGTGCCGGCGAACAGGAGGGCCCCCGTGATGGCCCAGCCGAGCCAGCTGATCAGTGCGAAGTTGAGCGCGAACACCACGACGAGCTTGCCGACGGTGACCCAGTCGCTGCCCGTGGTGAGGTCGACGTCCTCGCCCTCCTCGGCTTCGGGCACGTCACCACGAGCCGTGGCGAGGGCCAGCAGCACCGCAAGGACGATCAGGCCTGCTCCGACGATGAACGGGAACGTGTACGGCTGGACCGGTTGGTCCGCGAATCCCTTGTGCAAGGTGGTCGCGTCGTAGATGACGTAGGCGCCGGCGATGCCGATGCCTGCCGCGAGGCCGTACTGGGCCTTGTCGACGACCCGGGTCTCGCCGGGTGGGGTGTGCTGTGTCGTGGTCATGCGAGTCCCAGCTCCTTCAGGGTCGTGGCGACCCGTTCGTCCTGTTCCTTGAGGAAGGTGCCGAATTCGTCACCCGTGATGAAGGCGTCGATCCAGCCGTTGCGCTTGAGCTCGGCCTGCCAGCCCTTGGTCTTGTGCATGTCCTCGAACAGCGTGATGAGGTACTGCTTCGTCTCCTCGGAGATGCCGGGAGGCGCGAGCACGCCCCGCCAGTTGGCGAAGACCATGTCGACGCCGGACTCCTTGAGGGTCGGCGCGTCGATGTTGTCGAGCCGTTCGGCGCCGGAGACCGCGAGCACGCGGAGCGAGCCGTCCTTGATCTGGCCCTCGAACTCGCTCGGGCCGGAGGTGCCGACGTCGATCTTCTCGCCGAGCAGCGCCGTGGTCAGGGGGCCGCCACCGTCGTACGCGATGTACTTGACCTGCTTGGGCTGGATGCCGATCGTCTTGGCGAGCTGCATCGGGAAGATGTGGTCGGGGCCGCCCGGCGACGACCCACCGCCGATCGTGACGCTCTTGGGGTCCTTCTTCCACGCGTCGACGAGGTCCTCGACGGTCTTGTAGGGCGAGTCCTTGGGCACGATGAGCGCCTCCTGGTCCTCGATCAACCGGGCGATCGGCGTCGCCCGGGAGACTCGCGCGTTCGACTCGTTGGTGTAGACGGCGCCGACCACGCCCAGCCCCATCGTCATCACGACGTCGTTCGAGCCCTTGGCGTTGAGCAGTCGCTGCATCGCGACGGTGCCGCTGGCGCCCAGCACGTTGGTGATCTCGAAGCGGCCGGTGAGGTCCTCGTCCTCCAGGACGTGGGTCGCGGCGCGGCCCGTGAGGTCGTAGCCTCCGCCCGGGCTGTTGGGGATCCACATCTGGAGCCGGCGGTGCCCCTCGTCGTCGGATCCGCGGGTGACGCCGCAGCTCGCCAGCACCATCGCGGCCGCGACTGCGAGGATGACACCCGCGAGCCTTGCGTGGACACGTCGTCTCGACGTCATGGAACCTCCTGTGGTCGACCCCGAGCATGGCCTCCACGTGTGGCGTGAGTCACTATTGCGGAACCAAAGGAGGTTGTGGTCTTTGTGGTCACCGCGCCGGCAACGGCTCACACTCGCTGGGCAGTTCCTCGGCCTGCAGCTGGTCGTCGTCGCCCTCGTCCTGGCGATTGTCGCCGCGATCTCGGTGCGGCAGTCGACCATGACGTTCTCCAGCGAACGCGGATCGCAGATGCGTTCGGTCGCGGAGTACCTCGCGAACATCTCGGTCGTACGCTCCGAGATCGACGGTCCGGCGCCGGCCAGCGCCCTCGCACCGTCGATCAGCCGGGCGCTCAGCCTCTCGGGAGCCACGGAGGTGACGATCGCGGATCCGAAGGGCGTCGTGCTGTCGTCCTCCGACCCGCGTCTGGTCGGCCGAAGGATCGACCTCGGCGACAGCCGCGTACGCGAAGGTCGTGGCTGGGTCGGTGACGTGGACGACAACGGGCACCAGGCCGTCGCGGGTCACGCTCCGATCCTCAACGATGACGGGAAGCTCGTCGGCCTCTCGATCGCCCAACAGCGCTATCCCTCGAACTGGCAGCGACTGACCAATGCCGCGCCCGATCTTGCGCTGTTCCTCGGCGTGGGCGCATTGCTGGGGGTGGCCGGCTCGCTGCTGCTGGCGCGGCTCATCAAGCGGCGTACGCGCGGGCTCGAGCCACAGGAGATCGCCACGCTGGCCGACCACCGCGAGGCACTGCTGCACAGCATCCGCGAAGGCGTCATCGCCGTCGGCACGGACGGCAAGGTCACGATGGTCAACGACAGTGCACGGGAGCTGCTCGACCTCGACGCCGGAGTGGTCGGACGACCGGTAGCCGAGCTGGCACTCGATCCGCAGGTCAAGGAGCTGCTCACGGCGGGCAGCGACAGTCAGGACGCCGTCGTGCTTGTCGGCGCGCGCGTGCTGGTGTTCAACCAGCGCTCGGCGTCGAGCCACGGCGAGGGGATCGGTACCGTCACGACCATGCGCGACCGGACCGAGCTCGTCTCGATGCAGAGCCAGCTCAGCTCCAACCTCTCGATCACCGACACGTTGCGCGCCCAGACCCACGAGTTCGCCAACCAGCTCCACACCATCTCGGGTCTCGTGCAGCTCGAGGAGTACGACGAGGTCACCGCGCTCGTCGGCACGCTGACCCGCCGGCGCGCCGAGATCACGGACGAGGTCACGAGCCGCATCGCCGATCCAGCGGTGGCGGCCTTGCTCATCGCCAAGTCGAGCGTCGCGGCCGAGGCCGGGGTCTCGCTGACCCTGAGCCCGGACTCGCGCCTGCCGGGGCTGACCTCCGCCGAGTCCGCCGACCTGACGACCGTGGTCGGCAACCTGGTCGACAACGCCATCGACGCCTGCCGGGCCGAGCCGTCGCCCGAGGTCGTGGTGACCACCCGCGTGGACGCCGGCCGGCTCGAGCTCGAGGTCCACGACAACGGGCCGGGAATCCCCGACGGCATGCGCGACGCGATCTTCGTGCGCGGCTTCTCCACCAAGCCGGACGTGTTGGGTGGTCGTGGCATCGGGCTGCCGCTCGTACAGCTGATCTGCACGCAGCGTGGCGGGAGCGTCACGGTCGACGACGAGGACGGCACGACGTTCCGCGTCGAGCTGCCGCTGGCCGGGGTGCCCGCGTGATCGGCGTGCTCGTGGTCGACGACGACTTCATGGTCGCCGGGATCCATGCGCGATTCGTCGAGAAGACCGACGGGTTCACGGTCGTCGGCGTCGCCCGCAACGGCGAGGAGGCCCTGCGCCTCGTCGACGAGCTCGCGCCGGAGCTGATCCTGCTCGACGTGCACCTGCCCGACATGAGCGGGCTCGACGTGCTGCAACGGCTGCGGGCAGCCGGCAACGTCGCCGGGGTCGTCATGGTCACCGCCGACCGTGACGCCGAGGTCGTACGAGCAGCCCTGCACGGCGGCGCGATGCAGTACCTCGTGAAGCCCTTCGAGTACCCCGACCTGGCCGCCCGGCTCCTGCGCGTACGCGCCACGCTCGCCCTGCTGGAGCACGGTGAGGCCGATCAGGAGTCGATCGACCGGGCGTTCGGGACGGCGCAGCCGGCCGGCCAGCCGCTGCCCAAGGGACTCAGCCAGGAGACCGCAGACCTGGTCGGTGCTGCGCTCAAGGACACCGGTGAGCTGTCGGCGACCGAGTGCGGTGAACGCGTCGGGATCTCCCGGGTCAGCGCCCGCCGCTACCTGGAGCACTTCGTCGACGAGGGACACGCCGTCGTACGCCTCAACTACGGCAGCGCCGGGCGTCCCGAACGCCGCTACCGCTGGTCGACCGACCAGCGGTAGCGGCGACTCGTCGGTCAGGCCGCGGCGACCTCGACCTCGAGCTCAGGCGCCATGTCGGACATCGGCTTGGGCCGGAGGAACGCCCCGCCCACGATCGCCGCCAGCAGCGCCGCCACGGCGCCGGCTGCGAACGCCAGCTGCAGGCCACCGTTGAGCGCCTCGACGCTGGCCGCACCATCGGCGAGCAGGCTCTCGGTGCGTGCGGACGAGATGCTGACCAGGACCGCGAGGCCCAGCGCACCGCCCATCATGAACGACGTGTTGACGACGCCCGAGGCGAGGCCTGCCTCGTGCGGCTCGACGTCGCCCATCGCGGCCAGCAGGACGGGGTTGAACGCGATGCCGGCGCCGAACCCCAGCAGAATCATCGACGGCAGCACGTCGACCACGAAGTTGCCACCGACGGGTGCCCGGGAGAACAGCGCGAGGCTTGCCGCGGCCATCAACAGGCCGGCGACCAGCGGCGGGCGGATGCCGAACCGCATGACGAGCTTGTCCGAGACACGCAGCGAGCAGTAGGCCATCACGACGCTCATGGGGACGAACGCCAGGCCGACGTCGAGGGCGTCATAGTGCAGGACCTTCTGCAGGTAGATCGCGGCGAGGAAGAACCACGCGAACATCGCCGCGGCCCAGAGCACGCCGACGATCTGCGAGACCGAGACGTTGCGGTGCGCGAAGAGCCGCAGCGGGACGAGCGGGTTGGCGACGCGCGCCTCACGAGCGATGAACGCGACCATCAGGGCGAGTCCCCCGCCGAGCATCAAGAGCGTTCGGGCCGACGTCCAGCCCGCGTCGTTGCCGCCGACGATGGCGTAGACGCTGAGCATCAGGGATGCGGTGACCATGACGGCCCCGACGACATCGACGCGCGCCTCGGAGGGCACCACGTCATCGGCGGGCAGGACCCGACGGGCGGCGATCCACACGGCCACGCCGATCGGGACGTTGACCAGGAAGATCCAGTGCCACGAGAACAGGCCCGTGAGGACGCCGCCGAGCAGCACGCCGAGGGCGCCGCCGCCGGACATCACGAAACCGAAGACGCCCATGGCCTTGGCGCGCTCCCCCGGCTCGGTGAACAGGCCCATGATCAGCGCGAGGGCGACTGCGGACACCGCTGCGCCGCCGAGTCCTTGGATGGCGCGGCCGATGACCAGCAGCTCGGCCGACGGGGCCAGCCCGCAGCCGATCGAGGCGATCGTGAACGACACGACGCCGCCGAGGAACACCCGCTTGTTGCCGAGGAGGTCGCCGAAGCGGCCCGACAGCAGCAGGAACCCGCCGAACGTCAGCAGATAGGCGTTGACGACCCAGGCGAGCGCGGCCTGCGAGAAGCCGAGGTCGGTCTGGATCGACGGAAGGGCGACGTTGACGATGCTCGAGTCGAGCACGATCATCAGGTCGCCGAGGCAGAGAACGTAGAGAGCGAGCCAGCGGCTCTTGATGTCAGGCATCGGGATGTCTCCTCGGTTGGTGGGTCCTTCACCAACACCACGAACGGTCGACCTTCGACACGACAGCCTCGACGAGAAACTCTGCAGAAAGTTTTCTAGGCCCGTGGGCTGCGGCGGTAGGCCGACACGGTCGGGTCGCCCGTGATCCAGAATCGCCACGGCACGTCCGCAGCCTTGGACACCCCGACGCGCGGCCCGGCGCTGATGTCGGGGGTGCCGGCCGGCGGCTCCCCCAGGCGTACGCCCTCGGGCGTCAGCAGGTCGGTGCCGAGGTCGTCGAGCGTCAGACCGAGTGTTCTCGCGAGGTTGCCGGGTCCGCGGGCGAGGGCGACGTCCTTGACCGCGGGACGGCGACTGCGGGCGACCTCGATCCCGGCGACGACCTCGCCGGCGCGGATCAGCACCGCGGACGCCTCCTCGGTCGGCCCGGTCACGACGTTGGCACAGAAGTGCATGCCGTACGACCGGTAGACGTAGAGCCGCCACGGTGCGCCGTACATGATCTCGGACCGCGGAGTACGCGTGTAGGCGTGCGAGGCCGGGTCGTGGATGCCGCCGTACGCCTCGACCTCGGTGATGCGCACCGCGACGTCGTGACCATGCAGCACGCGGCCCAGAAGCCCGCGGGCGTGCGTGACGACGGCGCTCTCGGTCACGCCGTGAGAGTGCCGAGCGCCTTGTCGAGTGCGGCGCGGCTGACGTTCTTCTTGCGGAGACCGACGAGCTTGGCCCACACCGGCGATGCCATCAGGGTCACCGGGTCGGCCGCGTACGTGCGGCACAGCGTCTCCTCGGGCACGACCTGGGGGTCCGGGGCGAGGCACGCGGCCAGCGCGGCGTCGTAGTTGTCGTCGAGCACCCGGGAGAACGGGTCGAGTCCGAGGACGAGCACCGTGCCGGTCGGCGAGGTGTTGACCGGGATGATCGTCAGGTCGGGCCGGTAGGTCCTCAGGATGTCGGCGACCTTGAACACGTCGCCGGCCCACGCGGCGGTGCGGCGGTCGCGCGCCGCCTCGAGCGAGTTGCGCGGGAGCATGTCGTCGAGCAGCACCACGCCGGCCGGGGACATGTGCTTCTCGACGTTCATGAAGTCACGCAGGGCGAACTCGGCGAGATGCATCCCGTCGATGAACGCGAGGTCGATCGGGACGCCGTCGAAGAACGCGATCGGGTCCGGGCGGGAGAAGAACTCGTCGCTCGTCGTGCGGTGCAGCTGCACCTCGCACTGGATCTCCTTGGTGATCGTGTAGCCGGGATCGACACCGATCGACCGGGTACGCGACAGGCCGAGGCTCGAGCCCGTGAAGACCCCGATCTCGAGGTAGGTCCGGGGCTGCAGCTGCTTGTGCAGCGCGATCAACAGCTGGTGGCGCGACCTCGTGGGCTCGGGGAAGTCGGCGAACGGGTCGGAGGGGACGTACTTCGGCGTGGCCTTCTCCACAGCGCGGGGCGCCTCCGGGTTGAGCCGGCGCGCTGCGGTGCGGCGTGCCTGGCGCTCCCAGCGACGTACGGCGTCCGTGCGCTGCGGTCCGATGACCTTGCGCAGTGTGCTGCCGGCCTTGGTGCGAAGTGCCACGGTCTCCCCCATGTCTGCGGTGCGGTGGGACCACAGTAGCCATGGCCTGCTGAACGTCCGTCAGTCGGTGAGGCGGGCCCGCAGCTCGGCAAGCTGCTCGCTGACCCGAGCCGGAGCCGTGCCGCCGCGCGAGTCGCGTGACGCCAGCGATCCCTCGACCGTGAGCACCTCCCGGACCTGCGGTGTCAGCGCGGGTGAGATCGCCGCGAAGTCCTCGTCGCTGAGGTCCCACAGCTCGATGCCGCGCTGCTCGCACGCCTGGACGCAAGCCCCGGAGATCTCGTGGGCGTCGCGGAACGGCACGCCCTGGCGTACGAGCCACTCGGCGATGTCGGTCGCGAGCGCGAACCCCTGTGGCGCCAGCGATTCCATGCGCTCGGTGTTGAACGTGAGCGTCGCGATCATGCCGGTGAACGCCGGCAGCAGGACCTCGAGCGTGTCGATCGAGTCGAACACCGGCTCCTTGTCCTCCTGCAGGTCGCGGTTGTAGGCCAGGGGCAGCGCCTTGAGCGTCGCGAGCAGGCCGGCGAGGTTGCCGATCAGCCGGCCGGACTTGCCGCGGGCGAGCTCGGCGACGTCAGGGTTCTTCTTCTGCGGCATGATGCTCGACCCCGTGGAGTAGCCGTCGTGCAGCGTGACGAAGCCGAACTCCTTGGTGTTCCAGAGGATGATCTCCTCGGCCAGCCGAGACACGTCGATGCCGATCTGTGCCGTCACGAATGCGAACTCGGCGACGAAGTCGCGCGCTGCGGTGCCGTCGATCGAGTTGGCGGTGGACCCGCTGAAGCCGAGGTCGGCCGCGACCTTCTCGGGGTCGAGGCCCAGGGACGAGCCCGCGAGCGCGCCGGAGCCGTACGGGGAGTCGGCGCCGACCCGTGCGTCCCAGTCGGTGAGCCGGTCGAGGTCGCGGACCAGCGGCCACGCGTGGGCCAGGAGGTGGTGCGCGAGCAGCACGGGCTGAGCGTGCTGGAGGTGCGTACGGCCGGGCATCGCGACGCCCATGTGGCGCTCGGCCTGGGCCGCCAAGGCCTCGGCGAGCTCACGCACGAGCCGGGAGATCGCCTTGGCGTGGTCGCGAAGGTACATCTTGAACAGTGTCGCGACCTGGTCGTTGCGGGAGCGGCCCGCACGCAGGCGGCCGCCGAGCTCCGGGCCGAGACGCTCGAGCAGGCCCCGCTCGAGTGCGGTGTGCACGTCCTCGTCGTCGGGCTGCGCCGTGAAGTCACCCGACTCGACATCCGCTGCCAGCGCGTCGATCCCCGAGATCAGAGCGGTCAGGTCGTCCCGGCTCAACAGCCCGGCAGCCTGCAGGACCATCGCATGGGCGCGGGAGCCGGCCAGGTCGTAGGGGGCGAGGCGCCAGTCGAAGTGCGTCGACCGCGACAGCTCGACGAGCTCGGGCGACGGACCGGAGGCGAATCGGCCACCCCAGAGACTGGTCTTCTCGTCGGGGGTCTCGCTCACGTCGGCTCCTTCGGGGTGGCTGCGGCGACTGCCGCGAATCGTTCTGCGACGGCCTGGCCGCCGTCAGGGTCGCGGCAGATCAGCATGACGGTGTCGTCACCGGCGATCGTGCCGAGCAGGTCGTGCTGGGAGGCGTGGTCGATCGCCGAGGCGAGGTATTGCGCAGCCCCCGGCGGTGTCCTGAGGACCACGAGGTTGGCGGAGCCCTCGGCGGTGACCATCAGCTCGCGGAGGATCTTGGCGAGCCGGGCGTGGCCCGACGCGCTGCCGGTGCCGGGCCGCGGTGTGCGGTCGCCGCCCTCGGCCGGCACGGCATAGACGAGCCCGCCGTCGGGGTGCCTCACACGTACGGCGTCGAGCTCGACGAGGTCGCGGGAGATCGTCGACGGCGTCGCATTGATGCCGTGCGACTCCAGGAGCTCGGCGAGATCGCCCTGCGAGCGCACGAGCTGGTGGCCGAGCAGCTCGACGATCAGCTGCTGACGCGCTGCCTTGGTGGGTGGCACGGTCATGAGCTCGCCTTGTCGAGCAGCCACACGAGGAGGGCCTTTTGCGCATGCAGGCGGTTCTCGGCCTCGTCCCACACGACGCTCTGCGGGCCGTCCAGGACCTCGGACGAGATCTCCAGACCGCGATAGGCCGGCAGACAGTGCAGGACGATCGCGTCGGGCGCGGCCTTGGCGAGGGTCTCGGCGGTGATCGCGAAGTCACCGAACAGCGCGAGGCGCTCTTCCTTCTCGGCCTCCTGCCCCATCGAGATCCACGTGTCGGTGATGACCACGTCGGCGTCGGAGATCGCGGCGGTGGGGTCATCCGTCACCGAGACGGAGCCCCCCGTCGTGCCGGCAATCTTCTCGGCGTCGGCGACGATCGCGGGATCGGGCTGATATCCGGCCGGCGCACCGATGCGTACGTGCATGCCGGCCGTCGCGCCGCCGAGCAGGTAGGAGTGACCCATGTTGTTGGCGCCGTCGCCGAGGTAGGCGACCGTCAGGCCGGCCAGGGCGCCCTTGTGCTCGATCACGGTCTGCCAGTCCGCGAGGATCTGGCACGGGTGGAAGTCGTCGCTGAGGGCGTTGACGACGGGCACGCCGGCGTTGGCGGCCATCTCGTCGAGGCCTGCCTGGGCGTACGTCCGCCAGACGATCGCGCTGGTCATCCGGCCCAGGACGCGAGCGGTGTCGGCGACCGACTCACCGCGCGCACCCTGCGTCGTCGCCTTGTCGATGATCAGCGGGTTGCCACCGAGATCGGCCACACCGACGGCGAACGACACGCGCGTACGGGTCGAGGACTTGTCGAACATCACCGCGACGGTCTGCGGCCCGGCAAGGGGCTTGCGGGCGTACGGGGCGGCCTTGATCTCGGCGGCCAGCGCCAGCACCTCGGCCTGCTCCGCGGGGCTCAGGTCGTCATCGCGCAGGAAGTGCCTCACGGTGTCACCTCGTCCAGGATCTGAGTGAGCGTCGCCACCGCGCCTTCGGCCTGCTCGACCGTGAGGATCAGTGGCGGGGCGAGGCGCAGCCGCGTCGGGGTCGCGTTGTTGATGATGAGGCCGGCGGCAAGCGCAGCCTTCTGCACCTCGGCGGTCACCGGCTCGGTCAGGACGATGCCCACCAGCAGCCCCCGCCCGGTGGTCTCGGCCACCAGCGGGTGCGTCGCCAGTCCGTCGCGGAACGCGTCGCCGATCGTGCGCGCGTTGTCGAGCAGCCCGTCGGACTCGATCGTGGCGATCACCGCGAGCGCAGCAGCCGTCGCCACGGGATTGCCGCCGAACGTCGTGCCGTGGTTGCCGGGCTGCAGCAGCTGGCCCGCGTCGCCGAGGGCGATGCAGGCGCCGATCGGGATGCCGCCGCCGAGACCCTTGGCGACCGTGACCAGGTCGGGCACGATGCCGGACTCCGTGTGCGCGAACCACGCTCCGGTGCGACCGATGCCGGTCTGCACCTCGTCGAGCCACAGCAGCGTGCCGTGCCTGGAAGTGATCTCGCGGGCGGCCTGCATGTAACCCTCGGGCGGCACCACGACGCCGGCCTCGCCCTGGATCGGCTCGAGCAGGACGGCTGCGACGGTGTCGTCGACGGCGGCCTCGAGCGCGGCAGCGTCGCCGTACGGGATCCAGCTGACGTCACCGGGCAGCGGCTCGAAGGGTGCGCGGTAGGCCTCCTTGCTGGTCAGCGCCAGCGCACCCATCGTGCGGCCGTGGAACGAGCCCTCGGCGACGACGATGCGCGTACGACCGGTGCGGCGGGTCGCCTTGAACGCTGCTTCGTTGGCCTCGGTGCCGGAGTTGGTGAAGAACACCCGGCCCGCGTGGCCGACGAGGTCGAGCAGCTTCTCGGCGAGCTCGACCTGCGGCTTGGACGTGAAGAAGTTGGAGATGTGGCCGAGCGTGCCGAGCTGACGGGTCACCGCGTCGAGGATCGCCGGGTGACCGTGGCCGAGGGCGTTGACGGCGATGCCGCCGAGCAGGTCGAGATATTTCGTGCCGTCGGCGTCCCACACGTACGCGCCCTCGCCACGCACCAGCACGCCCTGCGGGGTACCGAACGTGTTCATGACCGCGCCCTGATAGCGCTCGGTCCAGTCGCTGACGGTCATGCCTTCTTCTCTCCTTGGGCCTTGTCCTTCGTGACGCTGGTGGCGTAGAGCGCCGTGCGGATGCGGGTCTCGGCGCCGGGAACGACCTGGGTGCCCACGCCCTCGTCGGTGAAGATCTCGAGGAGCACGGCATGCGGCTCGCGACCGTCGATCACCGTGGCGCGGCGTACGCCTTCCTGGACCGCCTTGAGGCACGCCGTCATCTTGGGGATCATGCCGGTCGACAGCTCGGGAATGATCTCGGCGAGCGACTCGGGGCTGATCTCACCGATGACGTCGGAGCTGTTGGGCCAGTCGGCGTAGAGGCCCTCGACGTCCGTCAGGACGAGCAGCTTCTCGGCGTCGAGTGCGACCGCGAGCGCAGCGGCGGCGGTGTCGGCGTTGACGTTGTGGACCTGGCCGTCGGCGTCCGGCGCGACGGTCGACACGACCGGGATGCGGCCCGCGTCGATCAGGTCCTGCACAGCCTCGGGACGTACGCCGACGACCTCGCCGACCAGGCCGATGTCGGTCTCGACGCCGTCGATGACCGGCATGGCCTTCTCGGCCGTGAACAGTCCACCGTCCTCGCCGGACAGGCCGACAGCGAGGTCACCGTGCTGGTTGAGCAGCCCGACGAGCTCCCGGCCGACCTGGCCCGTGAGCACCATGCGGACGACGTCCATCGTCTCCGGCGTGGTGACGCGCAGCCCGCCGCGGAACTCCGACTCGATGCCGAGCTTGTCGAGCATCGCGCTGATCTGGGGCCCGCCACCGTGCACGACGACGGGCTTGAAGCCTGCGAGCCGCAGGAACACGATGTCCTCGGCGAAGGCGTGCTTGAGCGCGTCGTCGGTCATGGCGTTGCCGCCGTACTTCACCACGACGACCTTGCCGTGGTACTTCTTCAGCCACGGCAGGGCCTGGGCGAGTGTGGCGGCCTTGTCGGTCGCCTTCTTCCAATCCTCGGGCTGCCACTCGTCGAGAGTGCTGTCTGTCGCGTCGCTCATGAGCTGTAGGCCGAGTTCTCGTGGACGTATGCCTGGGTGAGGTCGTTGGTCCAGATGGTGCCCGTCGCCGAGCCTGACTTGAGATCGATCGTGACCGA
Organism: Aeromicrobium sp. Root344; assembly: GCF_001425755.1. Taxonomy (GTDB): domain Bacteria; phylum Actinomycetota; class Actinomycetes; order Propionibacteriales; family Nocardioidaceae; genus Aeromicrobium. The sequence goes on from NZ_LMDH01000001.1 coordinate 3,543,497, forward strand.
GACCGCGCGCTCGGCGAGGTCGATCGCGTCGGGCGACTCCCCCGGCCCGCTCTTGCGGCACACCCACACACCGTTGAGCGCGACGTCGAGATCAGCGGGGTCGAACGCCGCCTGCGTCGTGCCGACCGAGGCGAGGATGCGGCCCCAGTTGGGGTCCTTGCCGTAGATCGCGCACTTGAACAGGTTGCTGCGGGCCACGGAGCGGCCCACCTCGAGGGCGTCGTCGACAGTGGCCGCGTTGACGACCTCGATCGCGATCTCGTGGTCGGCGCCCTCGGCGTCGGCCAGCAGCTGTATGGCCAGGTCCCTGCACACCGACGTGACGGCATCGGTGAACGCGTCGACGTCGGGCGTCACGCCGGAGGCGCCGCTCGCCATCAGCAGCACGGTGTCGTTGGTGGACTGGCAGCCGTCGGAGTCGAGCCGGTCGAACGTCTGCGCGGTGGCAGCGCGCAAAGCCTGGTCGGCGGTGGCCGGGTCGACGTCGGCGTCGGTGGTGATGACGACGAGCATCGTCGCGAGCGCAGGCGCCAGCATGCCGGCGCCCTTGGCCATGCCGCCGACCGTCCAGCCGTCGCCCTGGGCCACGGCCTCCTTGGCGACGGTGTCGGTCGTCATGATCGCGGTCGCGGCGGCATGCCCGCCGTCGGCGCTCAGCCCGGCGACTGCCGAGCGTACGCCTGACAGCAGGGCGTCACGGTCGTTGAGCAGGCCGATCAGCCCGGTCGAGCACACCTGGACGTCGATCGCGCCGACTCCGAGCTTCTCGGCGACGGCCTCAGCAGTCTGGTGCGTCGTGGCGAAGCCTTCGGGCCCGGTGTAGCAGTTGGCGCCTCCGGAGTTGATCGCCACCGCGACGGCGGAGCCGCCCTTGATGGCCTCCTCGCTCCACAGCACCGGGTTGGCCTTGCAGCGGTTGCTCGTGTAGACGGCGGCCGCCGTCCTGGAAGGCCCGGTGTTGACCACGACGGCGACGTCGGGCGCACCCGTCGACTTGAGGCCGGCGGGCACGCCGGCAGCGGTGAACCCCTTGGCTGCAGTCACGCTCATGCCGGGGCCCCCGCGGAAGCGTGGCCGCCGATGGACGGGTCGTGAAGGGCGCCGAGGGAAGCGGTCACGGTTTCGTGGGGAAGGCTCACGGAGCCACTCCGATCGTGGTGAGGCCCGTCGTCTCGGGCAGTCCCAGCGCGATGTTCATCGACTGGATGGCGCCGCCGGCGGTGCCCTTGGCGAGGTTGTCCATGGCACCGATCGCGATGACCTTGCGGGCACGCGGGTCGAGCGTCGCCTGGACGTGCAGCATGTTGGCACCCAGCACGGCCTTGGTCTGCGGCCAGTGGCCCTCAGACAGCACGTGGATGAACGGCTCGTCGGCGTACGCCTTGACGTACGCGGCCCGCACGTCGTCGGCGGTGACCCCGTCGAGCGCCGGCGCGGACACCGTCGCGAGGATGCCGCGGGACATCGGGGCCAGGATCGGTGTGAACGAGACGATCGGGCGGGTGCCGGAGACGAGCTCGAGGTTCTGCTCGATCTCCGGGGTGTGGCGGTGCACCCCACCGACGCCGTACGCGCTGGCCTGGCCCATCATCTCCGAGCCGAGCAGGTGTGGCTTGAGCGACTTGCCTGCGCCCGAAGCGCCGGTGGGCGCGACGACCGTGATGTCGGGCGCGATCAGGCCCGCGGCGAGTGCCGGCATGATCGTGAGTGTCGACGCGGTCGGGAAGCATCCCGGCACCGCGATCCGCTTGGCGCCGGCGAGGACGTCACGCTGACCGGGCAGCTCGGGCAGGCCATAGGGCCAGGTGCCGGCGTGGTCGCCGCCGTAGAACGTCTCCCAGTCGTCGGCGCTCTGCAGGCGGAAGTCGGCGCCGCAGTCGATGACGAGCGTGTCGTCGCCCAGCTGCGCGGCGATCGCCGCCGAGGTGCCGTGCGGCAGTCCGAGGAACACGACATCGTGCCCGGCGAGGACCTCCGCGGTCGTCGGTTCGAGCACGCGGTCGGCGAGCGGCACCAGGTGGGGCTGGTGCTCCCCCAGCGTGCTGCCCGCGCTGGACGCGGCGGTCAGGGCACCGATCTCGACGTCGGGGTGCGCGAGCAGCGTGCGCAGGACCTCGCCGCCGACGTACCCGCTGGCGCCGGCGACGGCTGCGGTGATCGTGGTCATCTCTCCACCTTTGCAGAGTTGTGGTCGTACGGTCAGGGGTCGTCCGGCGCTCAATCGGCGCCGAGCTCCATCGCAGCGGCGTCGAGCGCCAGCTCCTCGTCGGTGTCGACAGCGGGGTTGGCCTCGATGCGCGTCGCACCGCCTGCGGGCAGGTCGCCGAACAGCGTGCCGTTCTCGACGAGCACCTGCCCCTGGTCGAGCGGCTGGGCCGCATAGCGCTCGAGCATCGCGCGGGAGTCGGCGATGTCGAGGTTGCGCATCGTCAGCTGGCCGATGCGGTCGGTCGGGCCGAACACGGCGTTCTCGGTGCGCTCCATCGACAGCTTCTCGGGGTGGTAGGAGAACGTCGAGCCCTGGGTGTCGAGGATCGTGTAGTCCTCGCCCCGGCGCAGCCGCAGCGTGACGTCGCCGTCGACGACCGACGCGATCCAGCGCTGCACGGACTCCCGCAGCATCATGGCCTGCGGATCGAGCCAGCGGCCCTCGTACATCAACCGGCCGAGACGGCGGCCGTGCTGGTGGAAGTTGGCAATCGTGTCCTCGTTGTGGATCGCGTTGACGAGCCGCTCGTACGTGATATGCAGCAACGCCATGCCCGGCGCCTCGTAGATGCCGCGGCTCTTGGCCTCGATGATGCGGTTCTCGATCTGGTCGGACATGCCGAGTCCGTGGCGGCCGCCGATCGTGTTGGCCTCGTGGACCAGCGCGACGGGGTCACCGCCGAAGGTCTCGCCGTTGATCGCGACGGGACGGCCGGCCTTGAACGACACCGTGACGTCCTCGGTCGCGATCTCGACCTCGGGATCCCAGAACTTGACGCCCATGATCGGTTCGACGGACTCCAGCGACGTGTCGAGGTGCTCGAGCGTCTTGGCCTCGTGTGTCGCGCCCCAGATGTTGGCGTCGGTCGAGTAGGCCTTCTCCTGGCTGTCCCGATAGGGCAGGTCGCGCTCGGTGAGCCACTGGCTCATCTCCTTGCGGCCACCCAGCTCGTGCACGAAGTCGGCGTCGAGCCACGGCTTGTAGATGCGCAGCTCGGGGTTGGCCAGCAGGCCGTAGCGGTAGAACCGCTCGATGTCGTTGCCCTTGAACGTCGACCCGTCGCCCCAGATGTCGACGCCGTCCTCGTGCATCGCGCGTACGAGGAGGGTGCCCGTGACGGCGCGGCCGAGCGGCGTGGTGTTGAAGTACGTACGACCGCCGGACCTGATGTGGAACGCCCCGCACGCGAGCGCGGCCAGGCCCTCCTCCACGAGGGGACGCTTGCAGTCGATCGAGCGCGCCAGCTCGGCGCCGTACTGCATCGCGCGTCCCGGGATGCCGGCGATGTCGGGCTCGTCGTACTGGCCGATGTCAGCGGTGTAGGTGCACGGGATCGCGCCCTTGTCGCGCATCCACGCGACGGCGACGGAGGTGTCGAGGCCACCGGAGAACGCGATTCCGACGCGTTCGCCGACGGGCAGGGAGGTGAGGACTTTGGACATGTCTCACATTCTTGCACACCTCTGCAATTTCTTGCACTCGGGGTGGCGGGTCGGTTTCTCCTGAGCCGAGCCTGCTTCGCCCCTAGGATGCAAGCCATGCGGATCCTCCTGCGCGCACTGGCACTCATCGTGACCGCAGGCGTGCTGTTCATCCCAGCCCTCGCAGCCCTCGTCCCCACCGACGCCACGACCACCGGACCCGATCCCGTACGCATCACGGACTACACCGCCGACTACGTCGTGACGGCCAAGGGCGATCTGGTGGCGAAGGAGCAGATCACCACCGAGTTCCCCGGCGGCCGGCACGGCATCTTCCGGTTCTGGGACGTCACCGATCCCTCCGACAAGCAGGTGCGCCTCGAGCCCGAGGACGTCAAGGTCCAGCTCGATGGCGGCAGCGTCCCGTTCGACCTGCAATGGCAGAAGGGCCGGCACTTCCGGGTGGCCAAGATCGGCGACCCCGACTCCTTGGTCAGTCCCGGCGCGCACGTCTACACGATCACCTACCGGATCGCCGGCGCGCTGGCGCCCAGCACGGCCGGCCCCGGCACGTTCGCGTCCTCGAGCTGGACCGACAAGCAGCCCGCCGAGTCGGTCTTCTACTGGAACGTCGTCGCACAGGGCTGGCAGATGGACATCGACAAGTCCACGGTCCACATCACCCTCCCGGCGAAGTCCGGCAAGGTGCAGTGCACGTCGAGCTTCGACGGCACGGGCACGTGCGACATCGCCGGCGCCGGCACGGACCAGGTGACCATCACCACCGGCCACCTCTCCCCCCGCACCCCGGTGACCGTACGCATCGGGCTGCCGGTCAAGACCCCCGACCGGGTCACCGTGCCGTGGCCGGTCACCGTCGACCGCGCACTCGGCACCAGCACGACTGCGCTCGGCGTCGTGGTGGCGATCGCCGTGGGTCTGATGCTCGCCGGCTACTACCTGGACCGCCGAGCGCGCGAGGACGAACCCGGCACCCCCGTGATGTACGAACCGCCGCCAGGACTCGGCCCGGTGCAGACGGCGTACGTCACGACCGAGTCCGTCCCCAGTCGTGGCCTTGTGGCGACCTTGCTCTACCAAGCCGAGCAGGGGCTCACGACGCTGACCGACAACGGCAGCAAGTCGTGGACCGTCACCGGCGTCGGCGACGCCGACGCGTGGGCCAAGACCGATGACGTCACGCGGTTCGTCGGCGAGTCACTCGGTGTCACGCAGCTGGGCGCGCACTTCAAGTCGAGTCCCGATTCGGTGACGTCCGGGCAGAAGCTCCAGTCGGTCCGCAACGCCCTCCCCGCCCAGACCAGCGCCTGGGCCGACGGCATCGGGGCGCAGCGACGGGTCGGTTCGGAGACCCTCGCAAGGCTCGGAGTGGGTGCCGCGGCACTGCTCTTCCTGGTCGCAGCCATCTTCTTCCATCCCCCGGTCTCGATGTATCTCCTGCCGATCGCAGGATTCGTCATCGGCGGGATCGGTCTGATGGCGCCCGGGGTCGGCCGCCGACGTACGACCTTGGGCCGCGACCTGTGGTCGCGCGCTGGCGGGTTCAAGCGACTCCTGTCGACCAGCTCGGCCCAGGACCGCTTCGACTTCAGCGGCAAGAAGGACCTCTACACGGCGTTCATCCCGTATGCCGTGGCGTTCGACTGCGCCGACCGCTGGGCTCGCAAGTACCAGCTCGCCACGGGCTCGGAGCCGCCCGTGCCGACCTGGTACGGCGGTGGGTCGACCACGACGAGCCACGGCTTCTTCGGCAGCAACGACGCCTTCTCCGGATTTGAATCCTCGCTGGCCTCCTCGATCAGCGCCTACTCGGCCACGCAGTCGTCGTCATCCTCGGGTGGCGGCGGAGGCGGCGGTGGCGGAGGGGGCGGCGGTGGAGGCGGCGGTGGCGGTTCCTGGTAGCCCCGCTCGACTCACTTCACCCCACGAGGAGAACTCATGCTCTGGATCATCCTGGCCGTCGTCGCCGTGCTCGTGCTGTTCACGATCTACGCCTTCAACCGGCTGCGGCGCGTCGACATCGGTGCGCAGGAGGCGCTCGGCGGGATCGACGTGCAGCTGACGCGGCGCGCCGACCTCATCCCCAACCTCGTCAACACCGTCAAGGGCTACGCCCAGCACGAGAAGGGCGTGTTCGAGGCGGTCACCGAGGCGCGCGCCGGTGCGGCAGCCGCGGCCAAGGGTGGCTCGGTGCAGGAGAAGGCCGCCGCCCAGGCCAAGCTCGACAAGGCGATCATCGACGTGCTGGCGGTCGCGGAGGCCTACCCCGACCTCAAGGCCTCGGCCAACTTCCAGTCGCTGCAGGCCGAGCTCGCCGACACGGAGAACAAGATCTCGTTCGCCCGCCAGTACTACAACGACGCCGTCGCCGAGCTCAACGGCCTGGTGCGGACGATCCCGTGGCTGCTGTTCACCGGGATCGCCGGCGTGCACGCGCGGGAGTTCTACGAGGCGCCCGAGGGCCAGGCGACCCCGCCAGCCGTCACGTTCTGACGCCTGAGCCACAACTTTTCGGGGCCGCGCGGCATCTCCATCGGCAGTTGGGTCATTCGACCCCCGAAGGAGCACCTCATGCGCACGTTCATCGCTCTTCTCAGCGCGATCGCCCTCGCGATCGTCCCCGCGGCCCTGCTGTCCGAGGCCCAGGCAGCCAGCCGGTACTCCGTCAGTCTCCACGTGTCGAAGACCGAGATCGCCCACGGCACGTCCGTCGTGTTCTCCGGCAAGGTCTCCCCCGCAGCCAAGGGCTCGACCGTCAGCATCCAGTACTTCGACGTCGACCAGGGCGGGAACCGCTGGCGGACCATCGACCACGCGACCGTCAAGTCCGACGGCACGTACGCCAGGTCGATCGTGGCGCGCGACGGCAGCACGAGCTATCGGGTCTTCAAGTTCGCCGGCTCCGGCCTGTCGAGCGGCGCCAGCCCGAGCGTCCTCATCCGGGCCTACAGCTGGCAGACGATGTACTTCTCCGACCTGATCCGGTACGGCGAGCAGTACGTCGACCAGTACGGGCCGCAGACCGTCGCAGGTGTCCCGGTCGAGCACTACTGGGCGACCACCTCGACCGCCGCCGGCGCATCCCGCTGGAGCACCACCGGCACCTGCAAGCGACTGCGCGCCGACGTCGGTCTCGACGACCGGTCCGACGCCGGAGCCGACTCACAGTTCCGGATCCACGCCGACGCCGACGTGGTCTACAGCCTGCGGGTCAAGAAGGGCACGATCGTGCCAGTCGATCTGCCCCTCGATCGCGCCAACACGATCAGCGTCAAGTTCAGCGCCGAGGCGCGCAACGACCTGGTCCCGGTGTACGTCGTGGCCGCCAACCCGCGGATGTACTGCGCGTTCCCCGAGGACGACTGACCTGATCGCCTCGCTCCGCGCCTGAGGTCAGGTGCGGAGCGCGGCGCCCACGGAGGCAGCGGCGGCCACGGCGTTCTCGCGGGCGGCCCTGATCTCGTCGTCTGTGAGGGTGCGGTCCGGCGCTCGAAGGCGCAGGGCGAAGGCGAGCGACTTCTTGCCGTCCGCCACCTGGTCACCCGAGTAGACGTCGAAGAGCCGCACGGACTCGATCAGGTCGCTCGAAGCCGCCAGGACGCGCTGCAGCGAGGCAGCGGGAACCTCGTCGTCGACGATCAACGCGAGGTCCTCCTTGGCGACCGGGAACGACGAGAAGTCGGGGCGCGGACCGATCTCGGGTGACGCCGCGATGAGCGCGTCGAGGTCGATCTCGGCGGCGACCACACGGGCCGGCAGCCCGTACGCCTTGAGGACTCGCGGGTGCAGCTCGCCGGCGTGTCCGATGACGTCGCCCTCGAGCACGATCGCCGCGCAGCGACCGGGGTGCCACGGCATGACGTGCGCCTGCTGCACCTCGACGTCGACGTGCAGCTCGTCGGCGAGATGCTGCACGACCGCGACCGCATCGGCCCACGTGGCGCGGCGCCCCGGTCCGGCCCAGCCCGTACGCACGCGTTCGCCGCTCATGACCAGCCCGACGTGGTGGGGCTGGTGCGGCAGGGCAGCCTCGAACGCGGCGATCTCGTCGTCGGTGGGCCGCCGGTCGACACCGTAGATCGGTGCCTCGGCGTCACCGGACTGCGGCAGGAACACTCGTCCGGTCTCGGTGATGTGGACGTCGGCGTGACCGCGACCGAGGTTGAGCACGAGGCTGCGCAGCAGACCCGTGAGGAGCGTCGTCGTCATGCCGGGCTCCTCCGCGGAGAGCGGGTTCTCCAGGAGCACTTGGCGCCGGCGCACGTCATCGGCAGGCAGGCCGAGCCGGTCGAAGTCCGCAGCACCCGCGAACGGGAACGTCTTGACCTCGATCAGCCCGTCGCCGGCGAGCACGTTGCCGACCCGGCGGCGCAGCTTCTGCGCCGTCGTCAGGCCGCGACCCGCGGGTGCGACCGGGACGATCGACGGCACCTGGTCGTAGCCCACGACGCGCAGCACCTCCTCGACGAGGTCGTTGGGGTCGTTGAGGTCGAACCGCCAGCTCGGCGGCGTCGCGGCGAGCGACTCATGGTCGAGCGCGACCTCGCAACCGTTGCCTTCGAGCGCCTCGACCACGGCAGCGGCGTCGATGTCGACTCCGGACACCCGCGACGGCAGGTGCACGGACATCTCGACCGCGGGCCGCTGCGTCGCAGCGCCGACGACGGTGAGCCCGTCCTCGATCGTGCCTCCGCCGAGCTCGGCGAGCAGGTCGGCCACGCGCTGTGTGGCCCGCGCCGGGAGCTCTGGGTCGACGCCTCGCTCGTAGCGCTTCGAGGCCTCGGACGGCAGCTTGTGGAGCCGTGCCGTGCGGGCGATCATCGGCGCCTTCCAGTGCGCTGCCTCGATCAGGATGTCGGTCGTCGCGTCGGACAGCTCGGTCTCGGCGCCACCCATGACACCGGCAAGGCTGATGGGCCCGCGATCGTCGGTGACGACGGTGTCGTCGGCCGACAACGTACGCACGACACCGTCGAGAGTCGTGAGCTTCTCGCCCTCGGTGGCCCGGCGGACGACGATCGGTCCCTGCAGGCTCGACAGGTCGAAACCATGGATCGGGTGACCGATCTCGAGCATCACGTAGTTGGTGATGTCGACCGCCAGCGAGATCGAGCGCATGCCGGCCTGCTCGATGCGCTTCGCCATCCACGGCGGGGTCGGCCGAGTCGGGTCGAACCCCGTGACGGCCCTCGCAGCGAAGACCGGACACGCCTCTGCGTCCTCGACGCGTACGGGATAGCCCTCCCCCGTGCCGGTCACCTCGATGGCGGCCGGATCGGCGAACTCCAGCTCGTACGCGAGCGCGGTGTCGCGTCCGACGCCGCGCATCGACAGCGCGTAGCCGCGGTCGGGGTTGACCTCGAGGTCGAGGATCTCGTCGCCGAGCCCGAGCAGCGCGATGGCGTCGTCGCCCGGCGTCGCCGAGTCGGGGTCCAACACGATGATGCCGCTCGCGTCGCCGGGCAGGCCCAGCTCCGTGCTCGAGCAGATCATGCCGTCGGACACGTGTCCGTACGTCTTGCGGGCCGTGATCTCGAACCCGAGCGCCGGCAGCACCGTGCCGGGCAGGGACACGACGACGAGGTCGCCCTCGACGAAGTTGTGGGCACCGCAGACGATGCCACGCGCACCGTCGTCGTCGTTGTGCTCCGGTCCGACGTCGACTCGGCACCAGTTGATCGTCTTGCCGTTCTTCTGCGGCTCCTTGACCAGCGACAGCACTCGTCCGACGACCAGCGGACCGCTGATGCCCGACGAGATGATCTCCTCGAGCTTGAGGTCGAACTGTGTCAGGCGCGCAGCCAGCTGCTCGGTCGTGACGTCATCGGGCAGCTGCACGAGCTCCCGCAGCCAGGTGACAGGTACCTTCATGCTCGCCGCCCTCCCGTTTCAGAAGAAGGGACACGGTACGGGAGGGCGACGAGCAGGTGCCCATGGTTCCCTCCCCCTACTCGCAGGGCTCGTGGGGGGACCCCCAACTGGCGCTCGGTCACAGCTCAACTCCGAATGGCTGGGTGAAACGGATGTCGCCGTCGAACAGGTCGCGCAGGTCCGCGATGTCGTAGCGCGACGTGATGGTGCGGTCGATGCCGATGCCGAACGCGAAGCCGGAGTAGCGCTCCGGGTCGACGCCGCAGGCGACCAGCACGCGCGGGTTGACGACGCCGCAGCCGCCCCACTCGACCCAGCCCTCGCCCTTGCACGTACGACAGTCGGCGACCGCGTCGGGCTCGTTGTGGCAGACGTAGCAGAGCAGGTCCATCTCGGCGCTGGGCTCGGTGAACGGGAAGTAGGACGGGCGGAAGCGCGTCGTCATGCCGTCGCCGTAGATGGCCTGGGCGAAGTGGTCGAGCGTGCCCTTGAGGTGACCCATCGAGAGCCCCTCGTCGATCGCCAGCCCCTCGACCTGGTGGAACACCGGCGAGTGCGTCGCGTCGAGCTCGTCGGTGCGGAACACCCGGCCCGGGCAGGCGATGTAGATCGGAGGTTCGCGGGTGAGCATCGTGCGGGCCTGCACCGGCGACGTGTGGGTGCGCAGCACCATCGCCGCGCGCTCGGGCGTCACCCAGAACGTGTCCTGCATCGTGCGGGCCGGGTGGTCGGGGCCCAGGTTGAGCGCATCGAAGTTGAGCCACTCGGCCTCGACCTCTGGGCCTTCGGCGATCTCCCAGCCCATCGCGACGAAGATGTCGGCGATGTGCTCTGACAAGGTCGTGATCGGGTGGCGGGCGCCGACGGGCTCGACGTCCCACGGCAGCGTCACGTCGACGGCCTCGGTGACCAGTGCGCGCTCCTCCTCGGCCGCCTCGACCTCGGCGGTCTTGGCGGCGAGGGCCTGGTTGATCGCGCCACGAGCCTGGCCGACCCGTTGGCCGGCGTCCTTGCGGGCCTGCGGCGGCAACGCGCCGATCTCCCGGTTGGCCAGCGCCAACGGCGACCGGTCGCCCGCATGATCGATCCGCACCTGCTTCAGGGCGTCCAGCGTGTCGGCCGCTGCGATCGCCGCCAGAGCCTCGTCACGTACGCGCTCGACCTCTTCGGCGTTCAACGGAGTGACCTCCACAGGGTCGTACGAGGAATTGGGCGCGGACACAGCTGACCTGACTTTCGACGGAGCGGTTCCCGGACTCGTCGGGACCAGTGGCCAGTCTAGTGAACGGTGCTGGTCAGTCGGTCATCGTGTCGGGCTCGTTGATCGGGAACCACACGCTGATCAACGCGCCGCCGCCCTCGGCGTCGCTGATGTCGATCTTGCCGCCGTGCTCCTCGACGATGCCGCGCACGATGTACATCCCCAAGCCACTGCCGGCCCCGGGTCCTGCCCGCCAGAACCGGCTGAAGACGCGCTGGCGCATCTCCTCGGGAATTCCGGGACCGTTGTCGTGCACCTCGAGGGAGACCCCACCCTCTCCGCCGGACCCGTCGGCGTTCTGCACAGCCAGCTCACGCAGCCCGAAGCCGTGTCTCATCGCGTTCTCCACGAGGTTGGTGACGACCTGCGTGATGCGGTCGCTGTCGCCCCAGATCAGCTCGAGATCGTCGCCGATGCTGATCTCGAACGGCTCGGTCGCGCCACCGGACACGTTCGTGAGCACGTGCCGGACGGTCTCGTCGAGCTTGACCGGCCCGCGCTTCAGGGTCAGGCGTCCGGCGTCGATGCGGGCAGCGTCGAGCAGCTCCGTGATGAGCCGGCTGAGCCGATCGGCATCGGCGTCGACCGTCTCCAGCATGAACTGCCGCTGCTCCTCGGAGAACTTGTCCCACTTCGTCAGCAACGTCGAGGTGAATCCCTTGATGCCGGTCAGTGGCGAGCGCAGCTCGTGCGCCACGGTCGCGACGAGGTCGGACCGCTCCCGGTCCCGCTGGTTGCGGATCCGGGCGTTGCGGACGCTGACGACGACCCGGCTGACCGGACCGGCGGGGCGCTCACGGACGAGCGAGGCGGTGATGAGGTACTCGCTGCCCTTGGGCGACCACCAGGCCTGCTCCGAGATGCGCTTGCGGGTGGCGATGCCGTCGTACGGCCTGGTGGTGTCGTACCACGAGTTGCCGCTGAGGTCGTCGAACGGGACCGCCTCGCTGAGATGCATGCCGAGCATCTCGTCGCCCTCGGCGCGAGCCATGACACGGATGCGCTCGTTGACGTACTGGACTCGTCCGTCCGGGCCGGCGACGATGACGCCGTCCGGGAAGTCGTCGAAGTCCATGAGGCCTGAATGTAGTACCAATGGACTACTTCGGACGACCCAGCCCGACAACTTTCAACCAGTCAGGCGGGCACGCGCGGAGGCGTAGAGGCACACGGCGGCCGCCGTGGCGAGGTTGAGGCTCTCGGCGCGACCGTAGATCGGCACCGAGACGACCCGGTCCGCGAGCGTGCGGGTGCCGGCCGGCAGGCCCCACGCCTCGTTGCCCATGAGCCACGCAGTCGGCCGCGCCAGGTCCAGGCCGTCGTCGAAGAGGCTCACGTCTCCCCCGCCGTCGGCCGCGAGCACCTGCAGGCCACGACCTTGGAGTCGACCGAGCGTGGCCGCGACGTCCCGCTCCGTCACGACGGGCAGGTGGAAGATGCTGCCGACCGTCGCGCGTACGGACTTGGGGTTGTAGGGATCGACGCTGTCGCCCACGAACACGACCCCCTGCGCGCCGGCCGCGTCCGCGCACCGGATGACCGCGCCGGCGTTGCCGGGATCACGGATGTCGGCGCACACCACGACGAACGTCGGGTCGGTCGCCAGCAGGGAGTCGAGAGACTCCGTGGGGATTCGGCAGCGCCCGATGACACCTTGCGGCTGGACGGTGTCGGCGATCGACTCGACGACGTCGTCGGTCACGACGTGCCACGGCACGTCCGCAACCTCGGCCGCCTCGACGAGATCGGCGTGCTGGGCCGTGGCTGCCTCGGTCGCGAACACCTCGACCGTCGCGTCCGGCACCGTCAGTGCCTCGCGTACGGCCTGGGGGCCTTCGGCGAGGAACTCACCGGTCTCGGCCCGGAACGCACGAGTGGCGAGCCGCCGGGTGTGCTTCACCCGTCCTGAACGGACGGTGAGCTCACCGGGCGGACTCGCCACGACGTGGAATTCAGCTCGGGCGGTGTCGCGGTCAGGCCGCGGCGCCGTCCTTGGGTGCGTTGACGTCAGCCGGAAGGTTGTCCTTCGCGGTCTGCACGAGCGCGGAGAACGCCGCCGGCTCGTGAACCGCGAGCTCGGCGAGGATCTTGCGGTCGACCTCGACACCCGCGGCCTTGAGGCCCTGGATGAAGCGGTTGTAGGTCATGCCCTCGGCGCGGACGGCAGCGTTGATGCGCTGGATCCACAGGCGACGGAAGTCGCCCTTCTTGGCCTTGCGGTCACGGTAGCTGTAGACCAGCGAGTGAGTGACCTGCTCCTTGGCCTTGCGGTAGAGCCGCGAACGCTGACCGCGGTAGCCCGCAGCGCGCTCCAGTGTCTGGCGGCGCTTCTTCTGTGCATTGACAGAGCGCTTGACGCGTGCCATCTCAGTTCTCCTTCAAGTTTTTCGGTATGTCGGGGGGCGCGGTCAGAGACCGAGCATCTTCTTCACGCGCTTGACGTCAGCCTTGGCGACGTCGGTCGAACCTTCGAGACGGCGCTTGCGCGAGGAGGACTTGACCTCGAGCAGGTGGCGGCGGTTGGTCTGCTCGCGGCGCAGCTTGCCGCTGCCCGTGACCTTGACGCGCTTCTTCATCCCCGAGTGGGGCTTGAACTTCGGCATTATGCCTCCATGTCTGGGTCGAGGTTCTCAGAACGCCGACGTGGCTTCTTGGGTGTTGCAGTCTTCTGGGCGGCTTCGCGGTGTGCCTTGACCTCTGCGGCTTCGGCATCCTTCTCGGCGGCCTTGGCTGCCGTGGTCTTGACCTTCTCGGCCTTGACCTCGGCCTGGGCTTCGGACTTCTTCTTGTGCGGGCCGAGCACCATCGTCATGTTGCGACCGTCCTGACGGGCGTTGGACTCGATGAAACCGAGGTCCTCCACGTCAGCGGCGAGGCGCTGGAGCAGCCGGTAGCCCAGCTCGGGGCGGTGCTGCTCGCGTCCGCGGAACATGATGGTGATCTTGACCTTGTCGCCAGCCTTGAGGAACCGGACGACGTGACCCTTTTTGGTGTCGTAGTCGTGCTGGTCGATCTTCGGACGCAACTTCATCTCTTTGATGATGGTGTTGGTCTGGTTGCGGCGTGACTCGCGTGCCTTCTGGGCGGTCTCGTACTTGAACTTGCCGTAGTCCATGAGACGGCAGACGGGCGGGCGAGCGGTCGGAGCCACCTCGACAAGATCGAGATCAGCTTCCGCTGCCAGTCGCAGGGCATCTTCGATACGGACGATGCCCACCTGTTCACCGCCAGGACCGACGAGGCGTACTTCGGGAACGCGGATTCGGTCGTTGACGCGCAGCTCTGTGGTGATGGATCCTCCTGAGATCGTGTGGGAGGCCAAGAAAAAATGGCCCCCGTACAAAACGGAAGCCACCAGTGGCGTATTCCCGCAGGAATGACGCCGTCGGCCAGTTCGTTGGTGCTCGATGAACCGGCGTAACCCCAAGGTCAAGGACCAAGCAGGTGGGAGGTGGACCTCCACTTCGCCCTCAAGGCTATCAGCGCAGCCGTTTATCCACCAAACCCGGACTTTCCCTCGCCGAAACATGCGCGACCCGGCGCGGAAAACTTGGTGGGTCAGGCTGACACCATGCTCTGGCGCATCCGCACGACGCTCGCCGACCGACCGGGGATCCTGGCCGAGATCGCCCTGGCGTGCGGGCGCTCCGGGGTCAACATCCTCGGCATGCAGGTCTTCCCCACCAGTCCCCGGGTCACCGACGAGTTCATCGTCAGCGCACCCGAAGGCTGGGGTGACGTGCAGCTCGCCGAGCTGTTCGAGGAGGCCGGCGGCGCCCAGGTCTCCGCCACCCGGGTCAGTGACGACTCCCTGATCGACGCCCCGACTCGCTACCTGCGCGGGGTGCACGAGGTTCTCGAGGAAGGTCGCGACGCCGAGGAGGTCCTGCGCGAGCTGCTCGAGACCGAGCCGCCCGACGTCGCCGACTACCGGGGCCACGACGTGCTCGACCTGACCCGGCGGAACGGAACGACGCTGCGCATCAGCCGCGCGATCCCGTTCACCTCGGTCGAACGGGCCCGCGCCCAGGCACTGCTGTCGCTCGTGAGCGACGTGGGATATGACGCGCCACTGATCTCACCCTCGCCGCGTCAGCAGGTGCCGATGGTGCGCGAGGCGACGCTCGCCGACATCGAGGCAGTCGCGGCACTGCACGCGCGATGCAGCGTGGAGACGCTCTACAACCGCTACCAGGTGCCGTTGCGCATGCCGATGACGACACGGATGGCCCGCCGACTGGTGTCCCCGGAGTCGGGTGTCGCGCTGGTCGCCCAGGTCGGGCTGGACGTCGTGGGCCACGGTGTGCTCGAGGCGCTCGACACCGTCTGGACGTTCCAGCTCCTCGTCGAGGATGCGTGGCAGGGCCAGGGGCTCGGCACGATGCTGGTCAAGCAAGCCGCCGGCCGGGCCAAGTCGCACGGCGCTCCCCGTCTGACCTTCATCACCGAGGGCTCCAACGACAAGCTGCTCCGCACGGTCGGCAACGCCGGGTTCGTCGCCCGTGTCGAGCGACACGACGGCAACGTCCACATCACGGTGCCGCTGTCAGCCGTACGCTCGATCGCCGCCGGCTAGCCCCCGTCGCCGCGAAATGGCGGCTGAACCACCGCGAGTAGGCGCCACGGTGGTGGTTGAGACGCCACATCGCGGAGGGTTCAGGTGACCCAGGCGGGGCCGGCGGTGCTGCGCACGAGGCGGTGACCGGCCGCGAGGTGGCCGACGTCATCGGTCTCGACGACCGTGAACGTCGGGTTGCCGAGGTCGAGCAGGATCGCGGCAGCGCCCTCGTCGAGGGTCGCCCGCGCGGCATCGCGGCCGAGGATCGGCACCGGCCGTGCGGCGGCGTCCCACACGGCCATCGACGCGACGCTGCTGAACGCCAGCAGAGCCTGCCGGCCGTCGGCTCCGGTCATCAGGACGGCGGCCATGTCGGCGTTCTTGTCGCCCTCGGCCGGCACCTCGCCGAGCAGCGCGATGATCGGCACGAACACCCGGGCGTCGGCCAGTGCGGCGAGCACCGCGACGTCGTCGCCGAACGCCTCCGCCAGCGCCGGGTCCACGGATCCGTCATCGCCCGGGAACTGCGGACTCGCGAGCGTACGGTCGTGGGTCATGACGGCACCCGGCTGCGCAGGTAGGCGACCGCCTCCCGGGCGTAGCCGCCGTCGGAGCCCTGGATGGCGAACAGCATGACCCGCTCGTCGTCCTTCGTGACGAGCGTCGGCCACGGGGCGCCGGTGGCCATCGCGAATCCCTGGATGTCCGACCACGGGATGCGGTGGTGCCGGTAGCCGTTGAGCACCTCGACGCCGTCGTCGTCGGCGCGTACGAAGCTGCGACCGATGCCGTGCAGCAGCGCCAGCACGGCGATGATGATGAGCCAGAGCGTGATGTCCTCGGCGACCGTGAACGAGATGTCGTCCGGCAGCGCCAGGCCGATCACCACGGTGATGACGAGCATGATGACGCCCACGGCGTAGGCGACGACGCGAGCACCGCCGGGGCGGAACGTCCTCAGATCCGGCACGCCAGGATGTCCGTCACGAGGATGCCGCGGGCGCCGATCTCGTAGAGCGAGTCCATGACCTTCTGGGCGGCGTCACGCGGCACCATAGAGCGCACGGCGACCCACCCTTCGCGATGAAGCGGCGACACGGTCGGCGACTCGATGCCCGGGGTGAGCTCGACGGCGCGCTCGACCTGGTCGACCCGGATGTCGTAGTCCATCATGATGTAGGTCCGCGCGACCAGGACGCTGTCGATGCGGCGCTTGAACACCGCGAAGCCTTCGGGTTCCTTGGCGTCCCGGCGCGTGATCAGCACCGCCTCGGACGACAGGATCGGCTCGCCGAACACCTCGAGGTCGGCCTGCTTCAGCGTGCTGCCGGTCTCGACGACATCGGCGATCGCATCGGCGACTCCCAGGCGTACGGACGACTCGACGGCACCGTCGAGGCGTACGACCTCAGCGCTGATGCCGCGCTCGGCGAGGTAGGGCTGCACGATGCCCGGATAGGACGTCGCGATCCGTGACCCCGCGAGGTCGGCGACCGACGACATCGCCCCGATCGGCGCCGCGAACCGGAACGTCGAGGCACCGAAGCCGAGCGAGATGTTCTCCGCGGCCTTGGCGCCGGAGTCGAGCAACAGGTCACGGCCGGTGATGCCGACGTCAAGCGTGCCCTCCCCCACGTAGATCGCGATGTCGCGGGGACGGAGGTAGAAGAACTCGACGTCGTTGTCGGGGTCGAGCGTGACGAGATCCTTGGTGTTGCGGCGCTGGTGGTAGCCGGCCTCGGTCAGCATCTGCGCGGCGGACTCGGCGAGGGCACCCTTGTTGGGTACGGCGATCTTGAGCATGGACTTCTCTTCTCAGGAGTTCTGTGACGGTGGGCGGAGGCACGGACAGGCGCCGGAGGGCCGATCCGTCACAGATGCGCGTAGACGTCGTCGAGCGTGATGCCACGGGCGATCATCATGACCTGGGCGTGGTAGAGCAGCTGGCTGAGCTCCTCGGCGGCGCGCTCGGCGCCTTCGTGCTCCGCCGCCATCCACGACTCGGCCGCTTCCTCGACAAGCTTCTTGCCGATCGCGTGCACGCCGGCGTCGAGCTCGGCGACGGTGCGCGAGCCCTCAGGGCGGCTGGCTGCCTTGGCGGACAGCTCGGCGAAGAGTTCATCGAAGGTCTTCATCGCGGAGCAGTCTATCGGCGCGTGCTAGCCGAGCGTGCGCAGGACGTTCCAGGCGGACAGCGCGGCCTCGACGGCCTCGCGACCCTTGTCCTCGCGGCTGTCGGGCAGGCCGGCGCGATCGAGCGCCTGCGCCTCGTCGTCGCAGGTCAGCAAGCCGAAGCCGATCGGGACGCCGGTGTCGAGCGCGACGCGGTTGAGGCCGTCGGTCGCGGCCGCCGAGACGTACTCGAAGTGCGGGGTGCCACCGCGGATGATCACGCCGAGGGCGATGACCGCGTCGTAGCCCTCCCTGGCGTACGCCTGGCAGAGGATCGGCAGCTCGAACGACCCCGGCGCGCGGACCAGCGTGACGTCGTCGACCTTGGCGTCGGCGAGCGCCCGCTCTGCGCCGGCGATCAGGCCGTCCATGACCTCGGTGTGCCACCGCGAAGCGACGATCGCCACGCGTGCGCCGGTGCCGTCGACGAAGATCGTCGGCGCTCCTTGACCGCTCATGAGAGGTTCTCCAGTCCGGGAAGGTCGTGGCCCATGCGCTCGGCCTTGGTCTGCAGGTAGCGGAGGCTGTCCTCGTTGGGCGCGATGCGAAGCGGCAGTCGCTCGCTGATCTTGACCCCGTACGCCTCGAGGGCGATCGTCTTGTCGGGGTTGTTGGTCAGCAGCCGGGCCGACGTGACCCCGAGGTCGCGCAGGATCTGCGCACCGGCCGCGTAGTCGCGCTCGTCCTCACCGAAGCCGAGCTGCAGGTTGGCGTCGACCGTGTCGGTGCCGGCGTCCTGCAGCGCGTACGCCTGCAGCTTGTGCAGCAGGCCGATGCCGCGTCCTTCGTGTCCCCGCAGGTAGACCACGATGCCGGCGCCGGCGGTGGTGATCTCGGTCATCGAGAGCTCGAGCTGGGGCCCGCAGTCGCAGCGTCGGGAGCCGAACACGTCGCCGGTCAGGCACTCGGAGTGGATGCGGGTCAGGACGTCCTCGGTGCCGGGATCGCCGTAGACCAGCGCGATGTGCTCCGAGCCCTCGATCACGTCGCGGTAGCCGTGCGCCGTGAACGTGCCGAACTCGGTGGGCAGTCGCGTCGTCGCGAGCCGCTCGACCTGCGACTCGTGGAGCCGGCGGTAGACCTGCAGGTCCTCGATCGAGACGAGCGCGATGCCGTGCTCGTCGGCGAACTCGCGCAGCTCCGGAGCGCGCATCAGCGTGCCGTCGTCGTTGAGCACCTCGCCGATGACGCCGGCGGGCGTCAGGCCGGCCAGACGGGCGAAGTCGACCGCGGCCTCGGTGTGCCCGGCCCTCTCCAGGACTCCCCCGGGCTTGGCCCGCAGCGGAATGATGTGGCCCGGCTGGTTGAGCTCGAACGGCTCGGTGGCCGAGTCGGCGAGCACCCGGCACGTACGCGCGCGGTCCGCGGCCGAGATGCCGGTCGTGATGCCGTCGCGGGCGTCGATCGAGATCGTGTAGGCCGTACGCATCTTCTCGCGGTTGTGCGGGGTCATCAGCGGGATCGCGAGACGGTCGAGGATCTCTCCGGTGATCGGCGCGCACACGAGACCGCTGGAGTAGCGGACGAGGAAGGCCATGAGCTCCGGCGTCGCCTTGCTCGCCGAGAAGATGATGTCGCCCTCGTTCTCGCGGTCCTCGTCGTCGACGACCACGATCGCCTTGCCCTGGCGGAAGTCCTCGATGGCCCGCTCGATGCTGTCGAGCCTCACCGATTCGTGCTCGGTCATGCCTGAACTCCTTCTGCTCGGGCGCCCAGGAGGCGCTCGACGTACTTGGCGAGGATGTCGACCTCGAGGTTGACCCGGTCGCCCGGGCCCTTGGTGCCGAGCGTCGTCTCGGCCAGCGTCGTGGGGATCAGCGACACCGAGAACCACGGTTCGTCGGCGTCCACGACCTCGACGACCGTCAGGGACGTGCCGTCGACCGTGACGGAGCCCTTGTCGACGAGATAGCGCGCCAGGTCAGCCGGCACCGCGATGCGGACGACCTCCCAGTGCTCGCTCGGCGTACGGTCGAGGATCCGCCCGGTGCCGTCGACGTGCCCCTGCACGATGTGCCCGCCCAGCCGTGCGCCCGCCCTGGTCGCACGCTCGAGGTTGACCTCGTCGCCGACCTTCAGGTCGCCGAGCGACGTCTTGTCGAGCGACTCCTTCATGACGTCGGCCGCGAACGAGTCGGTGTCCTGCTCCATGACGGTCAGGCAGACACCGCTCACCGCGATCGAGTCGCCGTGCTGTGCGTCGGAGACCACGAGCGGGCCGCGAACCGTCAGGCGCACGGAGTCGCCCAGGTCCTCGACCGCCGTGATCGTGCCCTTTTCCTCGATGAGTCCGGTGAACATCAGTCGAAGTCCTCTCGTTGCATGCGGCCCGGAGTGCCGATGATGCGGATGTCCGGGCCGACCATCGTCAGGTCGTGCAGGTCGATGGGCCGCAGGTCGGCCAGGGTCGTCGCCTCGCCCTCCAGTGCCGCGCGGCCGGAGCCGAGCATCGCTGGCGCGATGTAGCCGATGACGCGGTCGATCACGCCGGCGTTCCAGAACGCCCCTGCCAAGCGGGGTCCGCCCTCGAGCCAGATGTGCCGGACCTGGTTGTCGATGAGCTTCTGCAGCACGACCTCGGGATCGCGCGACTGGACGAGCAGGGTCGGCGCCACCCGGTCGAACACCCGGTAGTAGTTCGGGATCTTCGTCTCGCCCACCACCACGCGCAGCGGCTGCTGGTCGTACGGCAGCGGGATGTCCTTCTCGTCACGCACGGAGAGCCGAGGGTCGTCGGCGAGGACCGCACCAGTGCCGGCGACGATCGCGTCGGACTCGGCGCGGAACTTCTGCACGTCGCGGCGGGCCTCGTCGCTCGTGATCCACTTGCTCGTGCCGTCGGGGGCCGCGCTGAGACCGTCCAACGTGGCGGCGTACTTCCAGGTCACGAACGGCCGGCCGGACGTCACGGCGAACGTCCACTCGACGTTGAGGTCGGTGGCCTCTTCGGCCATCACACCGGGCTCGACCTCGATGCCGGCCGCGCGCAGGGTCTTGGCGCCGCCGGCGGCGGAACGGTCCGGGTCGATCTGGCCGAACACGACTCGGGCGACGCCGGCCTCGATCAATGCCTCGGCGCACGGCCCGGTGCGGCCGGTGTGGTTGCACGGCTCGAGCGTGACGACGGCCGTGGCACCGCGAGCGGCGTCGCCCGCCTGGGTGAGCGCGTCGACCTCGGCGTGCGGAGTGCCGGCGCCACGATGGACGCCGACGGCGATCTCACTGCCGTCAGGCGCGAGCAGGACGCAGCCGACGCGCGGATTGGGCAACGTACGTCTGACGGTGCGGGCCGCGTCGAGCGCGCGGTGCATCGCGCTGATCTCGGTGTCGGTTGCCATGCATTCCTCCGGATAGTGGTTCACTCACGCATCCGGGGTCTCTCGGCGTCCTCTGCGACGTGACCGTGGCGTGGGGAGTGCCCACCACGGTCCCGACCTCTCGGGACACAGTGCTCCTCCCATCCGGACTTTCACCGTCGGTGCCGGAATTTCACCGGCTCAACCGTGGCCTCATCACGAGTGATGGGACCGCGGGTCGCGGACTGTCACCGCCGGCTCGGAATTGCACCGACCCCGGAGCACGCGAGCGATGTTGCTGCTCGTGGTGGCAAGTCTAGCCCGCGGGTCTCAGTCAGTGGGTGTGACGTCCGGCATGTGACCCCAGAGACCTCAGCTCCGCCACCATCGCGTCAGGGTCATCGGCGCTGAAGACGGCTGAGCCGGCGACGAAGGTGTCGGCCCCGGCCTCCGCGCACCGCTCGATCGTCTCGACCGACACTCCCCCGTCGACCTGGAGCCAGATGTCGCCGCCGTGCTTGTCGATCAGAGTGCGGGCTCGCCGGATCTTGGGCAGGCAGATGTCGAGGAACTTCTGACCGCCGAATCCCGGCTCGACGGTCATGACCAGCACCATGTCGAGCTCGGGCAGCAGGTCCTCGTACGGCTCGATCGGCGTGGCCGGCTTGAGCGCCATCGAGGCGCGGGCACCCTTGGCGCGGATCTCACGCGCAAGGCGTACGGGCGCCTTGGCCGCCTCGACGTGGAACGTGACGCTCTGGGCGCCGGCCTCGACATAGGCGGGAGCCCAACGGTCGGGGTCCTCGATCATGAGGTGTGCGTCGATCGGTTGCCTCGCGACCTTGGCCAGCGCCTCGATGACCGGCGCACCCAGCGTCAGGTTGGGCACGAAATGGTTGTCCATGACGTCCATGTGCAGCCAGTCGGCACTCGAGATGCGCGCAGCCTCGGACTCGAGGTTCGCGAAGTCCGACGCCAGCATGCTCGGAGTGATCTGGATGCCCATGCCGCCCAGCGTAGTGGTGCGCAGAGCGTCGATCAGGAGGCGGCGCGGTCGCGCAGGATGCCGTCGATCACGATGTCGAGCATCGGACGTGCCTGGTCGAACTCCAGCCCGGCCTGGTCGACCACAGTCGCCACACCGCTCACGAGCCGCATGACCTGATGTGACTCGACCCCGTCGCGCAGCGCGCCCGCGTCGATCAGGTGCGCGATGACCCGCTCGTTGGCATCGCCCAGCATCTGGCACTTGCGATAGATCGGCGACGACGGGTCGTCCATCGCGGCGCTGAGCTTCGCGGCCGCACCGCGGTGCAACGTCATGTGCTTGACCAGGTCGGCGAGCCAGCGCTCGAGCGTCTGGCGGGCCGGGACGTCAGCCTCGACGGCCGAGATGCTGTCGGCGGCGACCCGTTCGGTCCAGTCGCGCATGAGGGCATCGATCAGGTCGTCACGGGTCGGGAAGTGGCGGTAGAGCGTGCCCGGTCCGACACCGGCGCGCTTGGCGATCTCGTCGAGTGACCCCTCGGCGCCGCGCTCGGCGAAGACCTCACGCGCGGCCGCCACGAGCTTGTCGTAGTTGCGCTGGGCGTCCGCGCGCAACGGCTTGGCCGGTGCGTCGACGGCGTCTTCGGTGGACGTGACAGGCACCACGGTCCGACCTCCCTTGCTAACCGGAGACACTCTCCGTATAGTTGATGAAGAACCGGAGCCCTTCTCCGTTCCAGTGTACGTCACTTCATTTCGTGGGACAGGAAACCTCGCCATGACCTCCATCACCGCTCCCCCGGACACCGGCCGCAGGGCCTCGTACGGAATCGCGATCGTGCTGATCGCCCAGCTCATGCTCGTCCTCGACGTCACCGTCGTGAACGTCGCTCTCCCCCGCATCCAGACCGACCTCGACTTCTCGCCGGCCGGCCTCTCGTGGGTGCTCAACGGCTACACCCTCGCGTTCGGCGGCCTGCTGCTCCTCGGCGGCCGTCTCGGCGACGTGTTCGGACGCCTCAGGGTGTTCGAGATCGGCCTCGGCCTGTTCACCGTGGCCTCCTTGGCGGGCGCGCTCGCGCCCAGTCCCGAGTTCCTCGTGACGTCGCGGGTCCTGCAGGGCGTCGGCGCAGCCATCGCGGCGCCCAGCGTGCTGGCACTGCTCACGACGTCGACGCCCGATGCGGCCTCGCGCAACCGGGCCCTCGCCCTGTTCACCGCCGTCTCCTCCGCCGGAGGCTCGATCGGACTGATCCTCGGCGGTGCGCTCACGGATCTGGGCTCCTGGCGCTGGACACTCATGATCAACGTGCCGATCGGCGTCGCCGTGCTGGCACTGGTCCGTCGGTTCGTCGACGAGACCGCACGCCGGCCCGGTCGTTTCGACGTCGTCGGCGCTGCGACTGCGACCCTCGGTTCGGTCGCCGCGGTCTACGCCTTCATCAACGCGCCCGATCACGGATGGGACTCGATCGGCACGATCGGCGGCTTTGCGCTCGCCGCCGCCCTGCTGGCGCTGTTCGTCCGTACGGAGCGCGTCGCGCCGCACCCGCTGCTGCGGCTCGGTCTGCTGCACAACCGCCGCCGGGCGGGCGCACTCGTGGTGATGTCGCTTCTCGTTGGTTCACAATTCCCGATGTTCTTCCTGCTGGTCCAGTACGACCAGCGCGTGCTGGGCTTCGGTCCGCTCGCCTCGGGCTTCGCGTTCCTGCCGCTGACCCTGGCGATCTTCGCGGTCTCGCGGATCTCGGCGCGGCTCGTGGGTCGGTTCGGTCCGCAGCGGCTCATCGCGATCGGCACGGTGGGCATGGCTCTCAGCTTCCTGTGGCTCAGCCAGATCAGCACCACCAGCCACTACGTCACGGCGATCCTCGGCCCGATGCTGCTCAGCGGAGCATCGGCGGGCCTGGCGTTCATGCCCACGACGGTCGCGATCCTGGCGGACGTCGAGCCCGAGCACGCCGGTGCGGCATCGGGCCTGCTCCAGACGATGCAGCAGCTGGGTGGAGCCGTCGGCCTCGCGGTGATCGTGTCGGTCTACGCCTCGGGCGCTGTTCCGGGGCAGGTCGTCCCGGGAGCGGAGGCCGCATTCCTGACCTCGATGGCATTCGCCGTGACGGCGTTCCTCATCGCCATGGTGGTGATGCGAGCGCCGCGACGGTCGCTCACCGCGTCAGTGCCGGCGTAGCAGCGCGCAGAACATCGCATCGGTGCCGTCGATGTGGGGCCACCACTGGTGGGTGGACTCCACATCGACGTCATCGCGTCCCGCGGTGACCGCATCGACGACACCGCGCGTCTCGCTCACGTGCGGCGAGCAGGTCGCATAGACCACGACGCCACCAGGGCGTACGAGCTCCAGGGCACGAACGAGCAGCGCTTCCTGGAGCGGCACGAGGTCGCCGAGGTCCGCTTCGGAACGCCGCCAGCGCGACTCCGGCCGGCGGCGGAGGGCCCCCAGGCCCGTGCAGGGGGCATCGACCAGCACACGGTCGAAGCTCGCGGGCTCCCATGGACCGTGACGACCGTCCGCAGTCGTGACCTCGACGTTGTCGAGCAGGCGTACGCCCTGGCGCACCAAGTCCGCGCGGTGCTCCAGCACCTCGTTGGCGACCAGCTGGGCGCCGCGCTGCTTGGCGAGCGCACCGAGGAGGGCTGCCTTGCCGCCAGGTCCTGCGCAGAGGTCGAGCCAGCGGGTGTCGTCGCCGCCGACCTCAGCCTCGGCAAGCGTGATCGCCACGAGCTGAGACCCCTCGTCCTGCACCCCGGCGCGGCCGTCACGTACCTGAGGGATCGCTCCCGGGTCGCCGCCCTCGTCGAGGATGCGGGCGTAGGGCGAGAGCTTGCCGGGCGTGCCGGGCAGGGCGTCAGGGCTGCAGAGTCCCGGGCGGGCCACGAGCGTGACCCGTGGCGGAGCGTTGTCGGCCGCCAAGAGCTTGTCGATCTGCGCTGCATGCCCGCCGAGTGCCTCACGCAGTGCCGTGACGATCCACACGGGGTGCGAGGTGCGTACGGACCGTGCTTCGTCGCCCTCGAGCCCCGCCGTGACGACCTCGAGCCAGCCGTTGAGGTCCTTCTGGCCGATCTTGCGCAGCAGCGCGTTGGCGAAGTGCACGGGCTTGTGGCCGATCTCGCGACGTACGAGGTCGACGGTCTCGGAGACGGCCGCGTGCGCGGGCACCCGCATGCTCAGGAGCTGGTGCGTGCCGAGCCGGAGGGCATCGAGCACCGGTGGGTCGATCGAACCGAGGCCCTTGCTGGCCACGTGCCCGATGATCGCGTCGTACGTGCCTTGTCTGCGAACCGTGCCGTGGACGAGCTCAGTCGCGAAGGCGGCGTCGCGCCCCTCGATCTGGTGCTCGGCGAGCATCGCCGGGAGGACCAGGTTGACGTACGCGTCGCGCTCGGCGACGGCCCTGAGCACATGGAACGCCACCGCCCTCGACGGATCCGTCATGAAAACGCCACGCCGTCGGGGAACGAGGTGCCGCGGGCCCAGTCGGCCGCGCGCATGCGCTTCTTGCCGACGGCCTGGACGTCACCGAGCACGAGGTCCGTCGTGGTCGTGCCGACCCTGACCTCCTGCTTGCCGATTGACAGCTGACCGGGCACCAGCGTGCGGTCGTCCGCGATCGTCGCCGGGCCGATCTTGACCCGGTCACCCTCGAGCAGGGTCCAGGCACCAGGGGCGGGCGTGCAGCCGCGGATGTGTCGGTCGATCGCGAACGCCGGGCGGTTCCAGTCGATCCTGGCCTCGTCGGTCGTGAGCTTGGGGGCGTACGAGATGTTGTCCTCGGGCTGCGGGACGGCAGCGATGTCGCCGTCCTCGATGTGGTCGACGACGTCGACGAGCAGCTTGCTGCCCCAGTCAGCCAGCCGTGCGAGCAGCTCGGCCGACGTGTCCTCCTCACGGATTCGCTCGGTGATCGAGCCGAGCACCGGCCCCGCGTCGAGCTCCTCGACCAGGCTGAACACCGTCGCGCCAGTGACCTCGTCGCCGGCCATGATGGCCCGTTGCACGGGCGCGGCACCGCGCCAGGACGGGAGCACCGAGAAGTGCAGGTTGATCCAGCCGTACTGCGGGATGTCGAGCGCCTCGCGGCGGATCAGGGCGCCGTAGGCGACGATCGGGACGCAGTCCGGCGCGATCGCCCGGAGACGGTCCATGAAATCGGGATCGGACGGCTTGGCCGGCTTGAGCACCTCGATGCCGTGTGCGGCGGCGGCCTCGGCGACGGGCGACGGTGTGAGGGTGCGGCCGCGGCCGGCCGGCGCGTCGGGACGGGTGATCACCGCGGCGACGTCGTGGCGGCTGGCGACGAGCGCCTCGAGGGATGGGAGGGCGGTCTCGGGCGTACCAGCAAAGACGACTCTCACGGCGACGAGTCTAGGCCGCTGCGTCGCACGCTCCGGTGCCGCGGTCAGAGCGACAGCGGGTCGACCTGGATGCGGAGCCCCGGCAGCTTGGCCGCGCTGCGCTCGGCCGCCAGCGCGGAGAGGGCGGCGGCAAGGTCGGCACCTTCGCGGCGCGGTGCCCTCAGGATCAGGCGCTCCCCCGCCTCCGTCGACCGTGGGTCGACCGGCACGGGTCCGAGGATCTCGGTGTTGTGCGTCCAGATGCGGTTGGCCAGGTTGGCCAGGACGTCGTCGGGCCCGGCGACCGTGGCAAGCCTCGCCGTGGGCGGCAGATGTGTCTCGGCGCGTCCGGCCAGCTCGCGGACGGCGAAACCCGCCGGATCGGCGCGAACGAGCGCCTGCAGGGTCTGGGCGTCACCCACGGCCACCGCCGTCGCACCGGGGCCGGCCAGGGCCAGCGCGTTGAACCAGCGACGGTGGGACTCCTCCTCGACGCGTACGTCCTCGCGGGCCAGCATGAGCCAGGTGTCGAGCAGGATCACGACGTCGTAGCCCCCTGCGACGTGCGGCTCCGCGCCGGGGGTCGCCAGCACGAGACGGCGGCCGGGCTCGACCCGGTCGAGGATCGTCTGACCACCCGACGTCACGACCTCGCGCTCGGGGAAGGCGCGAGCGAATTCCTCAGCCGTGCGCAGCGCCCCGACGACAGGCGAACGCAGCTCGGTGCCCTGGCAGTGCGGGCACGCCCACGGCGATGCGCCACGCCCGCACCAGCGGCAGGCGACGGGTGCCGAGGCAGCCGGCTGCCCCAACGGGCCCTGACACGCCTCACACCGCGCCGGCTGGCGGCAGGTCTGGCACGACAACGACTCGCGATAGCCACGACGCGGCACCTGGATGAGCACGGCACCGTCGGCACCGCGAATCGCGCGGAACGCCTCTTGGGGCAGCCTGACCGGGGCCGAGCCGGCGACCGAGCCGTCCGTGACCGTCAGGCGGGGCCAGGCCTTGCGACGGGTCCGCTGGTCCGCAACGAGCTCGCTGCACCACCCACTGTCGACCAGCGACTGCCCTTCGGCCGTGCGGGCGTAGCCGCCCATCAGCACCGCGGTGTCCTGGGCGGCGGCGCGCAACAGCAACACCTCTCGAGCGTGCGGGTAGGGCGATCGTGGCTCGGCGAACAGGTCGTCGCCGTCGTCCCAGATCGCGACCAGGCCCAGGTCACTGACGGGGGCGAATGCGGCCGCGCGCGTGCCGAGGACGACCTGCACGTCGCCGCGAGACGCCGCAAGGAACGCCGCATAGCGTTCGGCGGGCTCCTGGGCCGCGGTGAGGGCCACGTGGCGCCCCTCACCCAACACCTCGGTGAACACCGCGTCCCAGCGGGCGACGTCGCGTACGTCGGGCACGCACACCACCGAGCCGCGACCCGAGCCGAGCGTCGCCAGGACCGCCTCGGCGACCAGCTGCGCCGGGTCCTGACCGGGGATCGCACCCCACCAGGCCCTGGGCCGCTCCCCCGCCCGCAGGGCCGCGACGAAGCCGAGCCCATGAGCGTAGGTCTGCCAGCCGGCCGCGCTGCCGACCGGCAGCGCACCCTCGGCGGGTGCGGCGCGCACACCCTCAGCGCGGGCATGGCGCGGCGGAATGGCGAGGCGCAGGACGTCACCGAGCGTGCCGGCATAGCGATCGGCGACGGCCCGGGCCAGGGCCAGCACGTCGGGGTGCAGCACGGGCTCGGGCGAGACGACCTTGGCGAGGAACGCCAGTCGGCCACCGTGCTCGGTGGCGTCGACCCGTTCGACCACGAACCCGTCGACCAGACGGCCCGCGAACCGGACCTTGACCCGGCAGCCCGGCACGGTCTTGGCGTCGAGCGTCGTCGGGACGAGGTAGTCGAAGAGCCGGTCGAGGTGTGCCAGGCCGCTGTCGACCACCACCCGCGCGACCGGGCGGATGGCAGCGGCCTCAGGTTGCGGCTTGGCCGCCGGCGCGCGCCTGCGCTTCACCGGCGCAGGCGGGACCAGAGCCAGCTGCTCCGGGCCCTCGTGTGTCATCACGGTGCTGTTCTATCAGCCGCCACCCACACCGACGCTGCGCAGACGCAGAACGACCCCCGCCTGATGGCGGGGGTCGTTCGGCAGGCAGTGACGATCAGGCGCCGACGTGCGCCTTGAGGGCCTCGGCACGATCCGTGGTCTCCCAGACCACGCCGGGCAGCTCGCGACCGAAGTGGCCGTAGGCCGCGGTCTGCGCGTAGATCGGCTTGAGCAGGTCGAGGTCGCGGATGATCGCGGCCGGACGCAGGTCGAAGACCGCGAGCACGGCTTCACGGATCTTGTCGACCGGGACCGTCTCGGTGCCGAACGCCTCGACGTAGAAGCCGACCGGGTGCGCCTTGCCGATCGCGTAGGCGACCTGGACCTCGACCTTGGTGGCGAGGCCAGCGGCGACGATGTTCTTGGCGACCCAGCGCATCGCGTAGGCGGCCGAGCGGTCGACCTTGCTGGGGTCCTTGCCGGAGAACGCGCCGCCGCCGTGGCGCGCGTAGCCGCCGTAGGTGTCGACGATGATCTTGCGGCCGGTGAGGCCGACGTCGCCCATCGGTCCGCCGATGACGAACTTGCCGGTCGGGTTGACCAGCAGGCGGTAGTCGGACGTGTCGATGTCGAAGTCGGCGAGGATCACGTCGACGACGTGCTTCTTGATGTCGACCGTGAGCTGCGAGTCGAGGTCGATGCCATCCTCGTGCTGCGTCGACAGCACGACGGTGTCGACGCGTACGGGCTTGTCGTTGTCGTCGTACTCGACCGTGACCTGGGTCTTGCCGTCGGGACGCAGGTAGGGCAGCGTGCCGTCCTTGCGTACGGCGGTCAGCTGCTCGGCGAGGCGGTGCGCGATCGTGATCGGCAGGGGCATGAGCTCGGGGGTCTCGTCGCACGCGAAGCCGAACATCAGGCCCTGGTCGCCGGCGCCCTGGAGGTCGAGCGGGTCGGCCGAGCCCTGCGTGCGGCCCTCGAACGCCGTGTTGACGCCCTGGGCGATGTCAGGAGACTGCGCGTCGAGCGTGATCTGCACGCCGCACGAAGCGCCGTCGAAGCCCTTGACCGACGAGTCGTAGCCGATCTCGAGCACGCGATCACGGGCGATCTTGGCGATGTCCGCGTATGCCTCGGTGGTGACCTCGCCACCGACCACGATCAGGCCCGTCGTGATGAACGTCTCGCAGGCCACGCGGCTCTTGGGGTCCTGGGCCAGCAAGGCGTCGAGGACGCTGTCGCTGATCTGGTCGGCGATCTTGTCCGGGTGACCTTCGGTCACCGACTCGGACGTGAAGAAGCGGCTCACATTTTCTCCTGGGTTGAGGGCTGTACAGCATTCTAACGAGCGAGATGACTGGTTGTTTCGTCAGTCCAAGCGTTGGACGACAGCATCCCAGATCGCGTGGGCCAGCCGGATCTTGGGACCGTACGAGATCTCCTCGACGGTTTGGTCGGCGCCGAGGATGACCGCTTCGCTCTCGTCCTGGCCGAAGACCTTGCCGGCGCTGACGTCGTTGACCACGAGGAGGTCACAACCCTTGCGGGCCAGCTTGGCGCGGGCATGCTCGATGACACTGGCGCGGGCGTCGCCGGTCTCGGCGGCGAACCCGACGATGACGGGGCGCTTGCTGGTGCGCGCGCCGACGAGCTCGAGCAGGATGTCGGGGTTCTCGACGAGATGGATGTCGGGAGCGACGCCATCCGCGGTCTTCTTGATCTTGGCCTCGACGAACTCGGCGGGACGGAAATCGGCCGGGGCGGCCGCCATCACGACGGCATCCGCGTCGGCTGCGGCGAGGTGCATCTGCTGGCGCAGGTCCTCGGTGCTGACGACGCGGATGATCTCCGCGCCGGCGGGATCGGGCAGCGCCACGTTGGCGGCGACGACCGTGACCCGGGCGCCTCGGGCGACGGCAGCCTCGGCGAGGGCATAGCCCTGGCGACCGGACGACCGGTTGCCGAGGAAACGGACCGGATCGAGGTATTCGCGTGTGCCGCCGGCTGAGACCACGACGTGCAAGCCGCTGAGGTCGTGCGGACGGCCCTCGAGGACCTGCAGGGCCGCCGCGTAGATCTCGGCGGGTGCCGGCAGGCGGCCCTTGCCCGTGTCGACGCCGGTCAGGCGGCCGACGGCGGGCTCGAGGACGACGACACCCCGCTCCCGGAGCAACGCGACGTTGGCCTGGGTGGCGGGGTGGTTCCACATCTCGGTGTGCATCGCCGGGGCGAAGACCACCGGACAGTGGGCCGTGAGCAGCGTGTTGGTCAGCAGGTCGTCAGCCAGACCGTGCGCGGCCTTGGCCAGGATGTTGGCCGTCGCCGGCGCGACGAGCACGAGGTCGGCGTGCTGGCCGATGCGGACGTGTGCGACCTCGTCGACGTGCTCGAAGACGCCGGTCTGCACCGGCTTGCCGCTCAGCGCCTCCCACGTCGCGGCGCCGACGAACTGCAGCGACGATGCCGTGGGCACGACGCGGACGCTGTGGCCCGACTCGGTGAACAGGCGCAGCAGCTCCGCGGCCTTGTAGGACGCGATGCCGCCGGAGACGCCGAGGACAACCTCTGCCATGTGGCTACCGCCTCACTTCGGAGAGCGTGGATCAGGCCTTGGTGGCCGCGGCCTCGGCCT
This sequence comes from Aeromicrobium sp. Root344, assembly GCF_001425755.1. GTDB lineage: Bacteria > Actinomycetota > Actinomycetes > Propionibacteriales > Nocardioidaceae > Aeromicrobium. The sequence continues at coordinate 3,574,320 of NZ_LMDH01000001.1, forward strand.
CGGGGTCGACGTCCTCGACGGTCAGGAGGTCGGAGTTGATCTCACGGAGCGCGATCGAGAGCGGCTTCTCCTGCACACCGGTCTCGAGGAGCGGTCCGACGTACTCGAGCAGGCCTTCGCCGAGCTGCGAGTAGTAGGCGTTGATCTGCCGCGCACGCTTGGCGGAGTAGAGGACGAGCTTGTACTTGCTGTCCGCCTTCTCCAGAAGATCGTCCAGCGGCGGGTTGGTGATGCCGATGGCAGTCGAGCGTGTCGTGGACACAGAGAGCCTCACAGAAAGATTAGGAATGCACCCGGCTCGTGCCGGATCTGAACAAGTCTACCAATTCTTGGCAAGCGGTCTCGACATCGGTGTTGACGATCGTCACGTCGAACTCCGGCTCGGCCGCAAGCTCCGTACGGGCCGTGGCCAGCCGCCGCTCGCGCTCCTCGGGACCCTCAGTCCCCCGGCCGACGAGCCGCCGTTCGAGCTCGGCCCAGCTGGGCGGCGCGAGGAAGCACATCAGGGCGTCGGGCATGCGTTCACGCACCTGGCGCGCACCTTGCAGGTCGATCTCGAGCAACGCCGGAGTGCCTGCGGCGAGGCGCTCCTCCACAGGCGCGCGTGGTGTGCCGTAGCGGGCCGCTCGATGGACCACGGCCCACTCGAGCAGCCCGTCCTCGGCGATCAGCCGGTCGAACTCCTCGTCGGAGATGAAGTGGTAGTGGACGCCGTCGACCTCGCCCGGTCGCGCCGGGCGGGTCGTCACCGAGACGGAGATCCAGATGTCGGGGTGGCTACGACGTACGCACGCCGCAACCGTGCCCTTGCCGACCGCGGTGGGACCGGCGAGGACGACGAGCCGCGAAGGGCGTGTGACGGGCGCAGGAGACCCGTCAGGCACGGCCAGAGCGGCCTGTTCTATCGGCGAACTCGGCGATCAGGGCCTTGACCTGGTTGGCGCCGAGTCCACGGAGCCGGCGGCTGTCGGCGATGCCGATGCGCTGCATGATCTCCTGGGCGCGGACCTTGCCGACGCCGGGCATCGACTGCAGGAGGTCGATGACCTTGAGCTTGGCGATGACCTCGTTGGCTCGCGACTCCTGGATGACCTCGGTCAGGCTGGCGCGCGAGTTCTTGAGACGGTTCTTGACCTCGGCCCGCAGCTGCCGGGCGGCCGCTGCCTTCTCGAGTGCAGCCTTGCGCTGCTCCGGCGTCAATATCGGGAGTGCCACTTGCCTCACCTCATCTGTTGTACGGAATGGTGTTTCAGCTGAGCTTGATCTTGCATTCCTGCTTGACGTTCTTGACCACGGCGTTGCGCTGCTTGGTGGTGCCGTTGAACTTCTCGTAGGCCGCGTTGATCGCCTTGAGCTGGTTGGTGTCCAGCTTCTTGAGCTTGGCCTTGTCCTTCATCTCTTCGAGCTTGATGCCGGCCTTCTTCTGGGCCTCGACGATCCCGGTCGTGGCCGTCGCCAGCGCCTTCCAGTCCGCCTTGATCGAGGCCGGAGCGTCCTTGCTGATGTCGGTGAGCAGCTTCGCGTAGCTGACGTAGGCCGCGTCGGTGCGGGTCTCGCCGAACGTGTTGAGGGAGTCCTTGTGCTTGTCGACCGCGTCGCAATAGGGATCTCCGCCACCGCAGCCCGAAAGGGTCGTGATCGCGACGATCGTCGTGATCAGGACGGCGGCGGTTCTCTTCATGCATGGACTCCTCGGGAGGCGGGCGACCCCGGACGCTATGACCCTACAAGTTCGGCGTTGACCCGGGCGACAGAATCGCGGAGCGCCTGGACATCGGGGCCGGCGGACAGGACGCCTCGTGAGGTCGACGGGATGACGTTGTCGATGACCGAGCCGAACAGCCTGCGGATGTCTGCCACCGTGCCGCCCTGCGCCCCGAATCCGGGCACCAGGAGCGGTCCGTTGATGGCGAGGTCCTCGGCGGCGTCGCCGATCGTCGCGCCGACGACCGCACCAAACGAGCCCATCGGGTAGGCGTCGGCGTTGAGCGCGGCGAGCTGGGCGAGCACGCCACCGGCAACCGTACGCTCACCGTTGACGGCGTGCTGGACCTCGGGCCCCTCCTTGTTGGAGGTCAGTGCGAGCACGAAGACCCCGGCGTCGTTCTTGGCGGCGACGTCGAAGAACGGCTGCAACGAGCCGAAGCCGAGGAACGGGTTGACGGTGATCGCGTCGGCGGCCATCGGGGCGTCCTCGTCGAGATAGGCGTCGGCGTACGCAGCAGCGGTCGAGCCGATGTCGCCACGCTTGACGTCCAGCACCACGAGCGAGCCCGTGTGGCGCAGATCCTGGATCGTACGCTCGAGGACGACGACGCCACGTGCGCCGAACCGCTCGAAGAACGCCGACTGCGGCTTGACGAACGCGACCTTGCCGGCGAACGCCTCGACGCAGATCGTCGCGAAGCGGTCGAGCCCTTCGACGTCGTCGGGCAGTCCCCACTCGGCGAGCAGCGACGAGTGCGGGTCGATGCCCACACACGCCGGCCCGTACGCCGCCATCGCCGCACGAGCGCGCGAACCGAAGCTCATGCCCGCGCCTCGGTGACGATGCGGCCCCAGTCCTGCAGCGACTTGACCCCGATCTTGCCCTCGATCAGTGCCTCGATGCCCTGCACCGCGGCGGCCAGGCCCTGGACCGTCGTGATGCACGGGATGCCCTCGGCGACGGCCGCCGTGCGGATCTCGTAGCCGTCGATGCGGGGGCTGCCGCCTGACGTCACGCCGTGGGGCGTGTTGATGATGAGCTGCACGTCCTGGTCGTGGATCTTGTCGACGATCGTGCTGCGGGCCTGGCCCGGCAGCGGCTCCTCGTTGAGCTTGCGGATGACCGTCGCGGTCACGCCGTTGCGGGCGAGGACCACCGCGGTGCCGCTCGTCGCGAGAATCTCGAAGCCGAGGTCGGCGAGGCGCTTGACCGGGAAGATCATGTGTCGCTTGTCGCGGTTGGCGACCGACACGAACACCTTGCCGGACGTCGGCAGGCCGTTCTGCGCGCCGGCCTGCGACTTGGCGAATGCCGTGCCGAAGCCGGAGTCGAAGCCCATGACCTCGCCCGTCGAACGCATCTCGGGACCGAGCAGGGTGTCGACGTAGCGACCCTCGTACGTACGGAAGCGGTTGAAGGGCATGACCGCCTCCTTGACCGCGATGGGGGCGTTGTCGGGCAGCTTGCCGCCGTCGCCGGTCGCCGGGAGGATGCCGGCCGCACGCAGCTCGGCGATCGACTCGCCCAACATGAGCCGGGCGGCGGCCTTGGCGAGCGGCGTCGCGGTCGCCTTGGAGACGAACGGGACGGTGCGCGACGCGCGGGGATTGGCCTCGATGACATAGAGGATGTCCGACGACAGGGCGAACTGGATGTTGATGAGTCCGCGCACGCCGACGCCCTTGGCGATCGCCTCGGTCGACGCGCGGATGCGCTCGACCTCCGCGTCACCGAGCGTGATCGGGGGCAGGGCGCACGCCGAGTCGCCGGAGTGCACGCCGGCCTCCTCGATGTGCTCCATGACGCCGCCGAGGAACAGCTCGGTGCCGTCGTAGAGCGCGTCGACGTCGATCTCGATCGCGTCGTCGAGGAACCGGTCGACCAGAACGGGCCGCTCGAACGAGATCTCCGTGGCGCGGCCGATGTAGTCCTTGAGCGTGCCTTCGTCGTAGACGATCTCCATGCCGCGGCCGCCCAGGACGTACGAGGGGCGGACCAGGACGGGATAGCCGATCTCCTCGGCGATCTCGCGCGCCCGGGTGAACGACGTCGCCATGCCGTGCTTGGGTGCGGGCAGGTCGGCGTCGGCCAGGACCTTGGCGAACGCGCCGCGCTCCTCGGCCAGCTCGATCGCGGACGGCTGGGTGCCGACGATCGGCACGTCGGCCGCCTCGAGGCCGGCGGCAAGGCCGAGCGGCGTCTGGCCGCCGAGCTGCACGATGACGCCGACGACCGGGCCGGCCTGCTGCTCGGCGTGCACGATCTCGAGCACGTCCTCGAGCGTCAGCGGCTCGAAGTAGAGCCGGTCGGACGTGTCGTAGTCGGTCGAGACGGTCTCGGGGTTGCAGTTGACCATCACGGTCTCGTAGCCGACCTCGGACAGCGCGAGCGCGGCGTGCACGCACGAGTAGTCGAACTCGATGCCCTGCCCGATGCGATTGGGGCCACTGCCCAGGATCAGCACCGCGGGCTTGGTGCGCGGCTCGACCTCGGTCTCCTCGTCGTACGACGAGTAGTGGTAGGGCGTCTTGGCGGAGAACTCGGCGGCGCACGTGTCGACGGTCTTGTAGACCGGGCGTACGCCGAGCGCGTGGCGCACTCCCCTGACGACCTCCTCGCTGAGGCCCCGGATCTTGCCGATCTGGGAGTCGGAGAAGCCGTGCCGCTTGGCCCGGCGCAGCAGCGTGGGCGACAGCTCCTTGGCACCGGTGAGCTCGACCGCGATCTCGTTGATCAGCGCGAGCTGGTCGACGAACCACGGGTCGATCTTGGTCGCGTCGAAGATCTCCTCGGGCGTGGCGCCGGCGCGGATCGCGTCCATGACCTTCTTGAGCCGGCCGTCGTGCGGGACGCTGATCTCCTCCAGGAGCGCAGCCTTGTCGAGGTCGACCCATTCCTTGTGCCAGTCGAACGCCGCGTCGGGCCGTTCGAGCGAGCGCAGCGCCTTCTGCAGCGCCTCGGTGAAGTTGCGGCCGATCGCCATGGCCTCGCCGACCGACTTCATGTGGGTCGTGAGGGTGGCGTCAGCGGCTGGGAACTTCTCGAACGCGAACCGCGGCACCTTGACGACGACGTAGTCGAGCGTCGGCTCGAACGAGGCGGGCGTCTCCTGCGTGATGTCGTTGGGGATCTCGTCGAGCGTGTAGCCGATCGCGACCTTGGCGGCGATCTTGGCGATCGGGAAGCCCGTCGCCTTGGAGGCGAGCGCCGACGACCGGGACACGCGGGGGTTCATCTCGATGACGACGATGCGGCCGTCCTCGGGGTTGACCGCGAACTGGATGTTGCAGCCGCCGGTGTCGACGCCGACCTCGCGGATGATGCCGATCGAGATGTCGCGCAGCCGCTGGTACTCGACGTCGGTCAGCGTCATGGCCGGAGCGACCGTGATCGAGTCGCCGGTGTGCACGCCCATGGGGTCGAGGTTCTCGATCGAGCAGACGATCACCACGTTGTCGGCGGTGTCGCGCATGACCTCGAGCTCGTACTCCTTCCAGCCGAGGATCGACTCCTCGAGGAGCACCTCGGTGGTCGGGCTGAGCGCGAGGCCGGAGCCGGCGATCCGGTGCAGGTCGGCCTCGTCGTACGCGAGACCGGAGCCCGAACCGCCCATCGTGAACGACGGGCGTACGACCACGGGATAGCCGCCGAGGCCCTCGACGCCGTCGAGGCACTCCTGCATCGTGTGGCAGATGACGGACTGGGCCGACTCGGCGCCCCACTCCTTGGGCAGCGTCTCGACGACGGCCTTGAAGGACTCGCGGTTCTCGCCCTTCTGGATCGCATCGATCGACGCGCCGATGAGCTCGACGCCGTACTTCTCGAGCACGCCCGCCTCGTGCATCTGGATCGCGGCGTTGAGCGCGGTCTGGCCGCCGAGGGTCGCGAGCAGCGCATCCGGGCGCTCCTGCGCGATGACCTTCTCGACGAACTCCGGCGTGATCGGCTCGATGTAGGTCGCGTCGGCGAACTCGGGGTCGGTCATGATCGTCGCGGGGTTGGAGTTGATCAAGATGACGCGGATGCCCTCCTCACGGAGGACGCGACACGCCTGGGTGCCGGAGTAGTCGAACTCGCAGGCCTGGCCGATGACGATCGGACCTGAGCCGATGACGAGAACGCTCTGGATGTCGGTGCGCTTCGGCATCAGGCGCTCACTCCCTGCATGAGGTCCACGAATCTGTCGAAGAGGTAGGCCGCATCGTGCGGGCCGGCGGCGGCCTCCGGGTGGTACTGGACGCTGAACGCCGGCTGGTCGAGCAGCGCGAGGCCCTCCACGACGTTGTCGTTGAGGCACACGTGCGTGACGCGACCGGGGCCGTACGGCGTGTCGAACGTGCCCTCGATCGGCGCGTCTACCGCGAAGCCGTGGTTGTGCGCCGTGATCTCGACCTTGCCGGTCGTCAGGTCCTGCACGGGCTGGTTGATGCCGCGGTGGCCGTAGACCAGCTTGTAGGTGCCGAGGTCGAGTGCCCGGCCGAAGACCTGGTTGCCCAGACAGATGCCGAAGTAGGGGATGCGCGCGTCGAGCACCTGCTTGAGCACCGCCGTCACGTGGTCCGTCGTCGCCGGATCGCCGGGCCCGTTGGACATGAACACGCCGTCGGGGCTGAGCGTGGCGATCTCCTCGTACGTCGTGGTGGCCGGCATGACGTGCACCTCGATGCCGCGCTCGGCCATGCGGCGCGGCGTCATGCCCTTGATGCCGAGGTCGATCGCCGCGACGGTGAGCCGCTTGTCGCCGACCGCCGGTACGACGTACGTCTCGTCGGTCGTGACGTCGGCGAGGAAGCTGGCGCCCTTCATGCTGGGTGCCGCGGTGACCTTGGCGAGCAGCGCGTCGACATCGGTGGACGCCGAGCTGATGCCGCCGCGCATGGCGCCCCGCTCGCGGAGGTGGCGGGTCAGCGCCCGCGTGTCGATGCCGGAGATGCCCACGACGTCCTGCGCGGCGAGCTCCTCGTCGAGCGAGCGGTTGGAGCGCCAGTTCGAACGCACGCGTGCGGGGTCGCGGACGATGTAGCCGTCGACCCAGATGCGGCGCGACTCGAAGTCCTCGTCGTTGATCCCGGTGTTGCCGATGTGCGGCGCCGTCATCGCGACGATCTGGCCCTTGTAGGAGGGGTCGGTGAGAGTCTCCTGGTAGCCGGTCATGCCGGTGGAGAACACGATCTCGCCGATCGTCTCGCCGACGGCGCCGAACGACTCACCGCGGAACACCCGCCCGTCCTCCAGCACGAGGATCGCTTCGGTCGTCATACGGTGCCCCCTTCCACCAGCGCGCGGTCGCGGACGGTCGGTCTGCCGCGCAGGAACGTCGTCACGACCTCACCGGGCAGCGTCAGCCCGGCGTACGGGTTGTTGCGCGACAGCGATGCGGTGTCCCTGGCGTCGATCACGCGGGTGGCGGCGGGATCGATCAGCACGATGTTGGCCGGCTCACCCACCTCGAGCGGGCGACCCTGGTTGCTCACCCGACCGATCGACGCCGGCTTGGCCGACATCTTGTCGGCGACCTGGACCCAGGTCAGCAGGCCGGTGTCGACCATTGTCTGCTGGACGACCGAGAGCGCCGTCTCGAGCCCGAGCATGCCGAAGGCGGCGGCGGACCACTCGCACTCCTTGTCCTCCATGGGGTGAGGGGCGTGATCCGTGGCCACGATGTCAATCGTGCCGTCGGCGAGGCCCTCGCGCACGGCGGCGACGTCGTCATTGGAGCGCAGCGGCGGGTTGACCTTGTAGATCGGGTCGTAGCTGCGCACCAGGTCGTCGCTCAGCAGCAGGTGGTGCGGCGTGACCTCGGCCGTGACGTCGATGCCACGGCCCTTGGCCCAGCGGATGATCTCGACCGATCCACGCGTCGACAGGTGGCACACGTGCAGTCGCGAGCCGACGTGCTCGGCGAGCAGCACGTCGCGGGCGATGATCGCCTCCTCGGCGACGGCCGGCCAACCGGTCAGGCCGAGCTCGCCGGACAGCGGACCCTCGTTCATCTGGGCGCCCTCGGTCAGGCGGGGCTCCTGCGCGTGCTGGGCGATGACGCCGTCGAACGCCTTGACGTACTCGAGCGCCCTGCGCATGATCACGGCGTCCGAGACGCACTTGCCGTCGTCGGAGAACACCCGGACGCCGGCCGCGGAGTCGGCCATGGCGCCGAGCTCGGCAAGGCGCTCGCCGCCGAGGCCGATCGTGACGGCGCCGACGGGCTGGACGTCGCAGTAGCCACCCTCGCGGCCGAGGCGCCAGACCTGCTCGACGACGCCGGCGGTGTCGGCGACGGGGTCCGTGTTGGCCATGGCGTGCACGCAGGTGAACCCGCCACGCGCCGCGGCCTTGGAGCCGCTCAGGACGGTCTCGGCGTCCTCACGGCCGGGCTCGCGTACGTGCGTGTGCAGGTCGACGAGGCCGGGCAGCGCGACCAGACCGGTCGCGTCGATCACCTCGTCGCCGTCGAGGCCTGCGCCGATCGTGGTGATGACGCCGTCCTCGATCGCGATGTCGCTGACGGTCTCGCCGAGGATGCTTGCTCCCCGGATGACGTACGAGCTCATTCAGTGCCTTCTTCGCTGGTGGGTTCCCCGGCTGCGCCGCCGAGGAGGAGGTAGAGGACGGCCATGCGTACGGCCACGCCGTTGGTGACCTGCTCGACGATGACCGAGCGCACGTGGTCGGCGACGTCGGCGGTGATCTCCATGCCGCGGTTCATCGGCCCGGGGTGCATGACGATCGCGTGCTCCGGAAGCCGGTTGAGCCGGGGGGTGTCGAGACCGTAGCGGCGGCTGTACTCGCGCGCGCTGGGGAAGAACGCGGCGTTCATGCGCTCCTGCTGCACCCGTAGCATCATGACGGCGTCGGCCTTCTCGAGCGACGAGTCCAGGTCGTACGACGTCTCGACCGGCCACTTCTCGATGCCGACCGGCAGCAGCGTCGGCGGCGCCACGAGCGTGACGTTGGCGCCGAGCGTGTCGAGCAGCAGCGCGTTGGAGCGCGCCACCCGGCTGTGCAGGACGTCGCCGACGATCGTGATGTTCTTGCCCTCGAGCTCGCCGAGGTGCCTGCGCATCGTGAACGCGTCGAGCAGCGCCTGCGTCGGGTGCTCGTGCGTGCCGTCGCCGGCGTTGATGACCGCGCCGTTGGTCCACTTGGCGTTGGCCAGGCGGTGCGGTGCGCCGGAGTGCTGGTGCCGGATGACGACCGCGTCGGCGCCCATGGCCTGCAGGGTCAGGGCGGTGTCCTTGAGGCTCTCGCCCTTGGACACGCTCGAGCCCTTGGCCGAGAAGTTGATGACGTCGGCGCTGAGCCGCTTGGCCGCGGCCTCGAACGAGATGCGGGTGCGGGTCGAGTCCTCGAAGAACAGGTTGACGACGGTGCGACCACGCAGCGTCGGCAGCTTCTTGATCGGCCGGCTCGCCACCCCGAGGAGCTCTTCGGCGGTGTCGAGGATGCGGATCGCGTCCGTACGGTCGAGGTCGCCCGCGCTGAGCAGGTGTGTGAACGTCATGATGCTGCTCCCCCTCGGATGTCCACGGCGTCGCGCTCGTCGGACTCGGTCAGCCCGACCTTGACCTTCTCGACCAGCGAGGTCGGCAGGTTCTTGCCCACGAAGTCGGCGCGGATCGGCAGCTCACGGTGGCCACGATCGATGAGCACGGCGAGCTGCACGGCCTTGGGCCGGCCCAGCTCGTTGAGCGCGTCGAGCGCGGCCCGGATCGTCCGGCCCGAGAACAGCACGTCGTCGACCAGCACGACGATCTTGCCGTCGATGTCGTCGGGGATCTCGGTGTGCTCGAGCGCCCGGGCCGGCTTGAGCCGCAGGTCGTCGCGGTACATCGTGATGTCGAGGGCGCCGGCGGTGATGTCGCGGCCCTCGACCTCGGACATCCGCTTCGCGATGCGCCGGGCCAGGTGGACGCCGCGCGTCGGGATGCCGAGCAGGACGACGTCAGAGGCGTCGCGGTTGCGCTCGAGGATCTCGTGGGTGATGCGCGTCAAGGCGCGTGAGATGTCCTTGTCGTCCAGGACGGTTCGAGCGGGTGCGTGCGAGTTGTCAGCACGGGGGGCGTCATCAGACGCGACCATGTCTGACCTCCTTCTCCGCCTCTCGGGACGGCCGTTAAAGGATGTCGATGTTCGTCGGTCAGCCTAGCAGCGCGTCAGTCGTGTTCCGGACGCGGCTCGGCGAGCTGATGGCCCTCCGACTGGACCTTGACCCCGCGATTCGTGAGGTTGCAGGCACTATCGGGATGCTGAAACGCCATTAACCCCACAAACCGCGGAGGGAGAGCGGGGGATCAGACAGCCAGGGTCGGCTTGAGCTCGACGATCTTGCTCAGCAGGCCGTTGACGAACGACGGTGACTCGTCGGTCGACAGGTCGCTCGCCAGGCTCACGGCCTCGCTGACGGCGACGGCGTCGGGGACGTCGTCGACGTAGAGGATCTCGTACGCCCCGATGCGCAGAAGGTTGCGGTCGACCGCCGGCATGCGGTCGAGGGTCCAGTCCTTGGCGTTCTCGGTGATGATCTCGTCGAGCCGGTCGCGGTGGGTGACGACGCCCTCGATCAGGAGTACGGCGTAGTCGTTGACCGGGTACTCGGTGTCCGCTCGACGATCAGCAAGAGTGCCGCCGGGCGGCAGGCTCTGCGCCTCGGACTCGAAGAGGATGTCGAGGGCGCGCTTGCGGGACTTCGTGCGAGCGGCCATCAGGCCTGCACGCGACCGAGGTAGCTGCCGTCGCGGGTGTCGACCTTGATCTTCTCGCCGTTGACGATGAACAGCGGGACCTGGATCTCCTTGCCGGTCTCGAGGCGCGCGGGCTTGGTGCCGCCGCTCGAGCGGTCACCCTGCAGGCCCGGCTCGGTGTACTCGACGAGCAGCTCGACCGAGGCCGGGAGCTCGATGTAGAGCGGCACACCTTCGTGCATCGCGACCATCGCGTCCTGGTTGTCGAGCATGTAGTCCTTGGCGTCACCGACGACGGCCTCGGAGATGTTGACCTGGTCGTACGTCGTCTTGTCCATGAAGACGTACGAGTCGCCGTCGTGGTAGAGGTACTGGAAGTCGCGCTTGTCGACATTCGCGGTCTCGATCTTGAGGCCGGCGTTGAACGTCTTGTCGACGGTCTTGCCGCTCATGACGTTCTTGAGGGTCGTCTTGACCATCGCGCCGCCCTTGCCGGGCTTGTGGTGCTGGAACCACACGACGGACCAGAGCTGTCCGTCGAGGTCGAGGACCATGCCGTTCTTGATGTCGTTCGTGGTGGCCATCAGCCAATCTCCAGGAGGTCTTTGGTCATCGTGGTGAGCACCTCGGGGGCGCCCGTGGTCACGAGGACGGTGTCTTCGATACGCACTCCCCCGCGACCCGGGACATAGATGCCCGGCTCCATCGTGAGGACAGTGCGACTAGCCAGTTTACCTGTGTGTGAGGGCCCGATGAACGGGTCCTCGTGGATCTCGAGCCCGACGCCGTGCCCGAGCCCTGTCGTGAAGGCGTGAAGCCATCCCGCAGCGTCCAGGCTGGCGGTCGCTGCAGCGTACGAATCGGCGATTGCGACGCCCTCGCGGAGCGCCTCGACACCGGCCGCCTGAGACGCCCGCACCGCGGCGTGGATCTCGCGCTGCCAGTCGTCAGCGCGACCGAGCACGAACGTACGCGTGCAGTCGGCGTGATAGCCGTCCACGCGGGCGCCGAAGTCGATCTTGACGAAGTCACCGTCGCCGAGCACCCGCCCGGTCGGGCTGTGGTGCGGGATCGCGGAGTTCTCCCCGGCGGCGAGGATCGTCTCGAACGCGATCGCCTCGGCACCGAGGTCGAGCATGCGGCTCTCGAGGTCTCGGGCCACGGCGCGTTCGGTACGACCCACAAGCGGGCCTTGCAGCAACGAGTCGAGCGCCCGGGTCGAGATGTCGCAGGCCCGGCGCAGGGCGTCGACCTCGACGTCGTCCTTGACCTCGCGCAGCGTCTCGACGAGCCGCTCAGCGGGTACGAACGTCGTGCCCGGCGCGAGCTCGGTGAGCCGGGCGTGGCTGTCGACGCTGAGCGTGTGGGTCTCGACCGCCCACGTGCCGCCGGCGATGTGCTCGACGGCACCGCCGAGGAGGTCGCGGCCGATCTGGTGCGCGACGTCGGGCAGCTCGGCGGCAGCCTGGTCGCGGTAGCGGCCGTCGGTCAGGAACACCGCGTCGCCCTCGCGGGGCACGACCAGCGCGCCGTTGGAGCCGGTGAAGCCGGTGAGATAGCGGACGTTGACCAGCGTCGTGACCACGACGCCGTCGAGCCCGCGCGCGGCCAGCTCGGCGACGAGCCGGTCGCGGCGCGCTGCCGTGGTCACGAGGAGATGGCCCGGTAGGCGTCGAGGATCAGCTGCTCGTCCGGTCCGGCGAGGATCGCCGGTTTGGCCAGCCCGTCGAGGACCACGAACCGGAGCTGGTCGCCGCGGGTCTTCTTGTCGAGCCGCATCGTGGACGACAGCGCCTCCCAGATGCCCGGCCGGTACGTCATGGGCAGCCCGAGCGTGCCGAGGATCGACCGGTGGCGGTCCAGCAGGTCCTGGTCGATGCGTCCGGCGCGGTGCGCCACCTCGGCGACGAACACCATGCCGATCGACACCGCCTCGCCGTGGCGGATCCGGTAGTGCTCGAACCGCTCGACCGCGTGGCCGAACGTATGACCGTAGTTGAGCGCCTCTCGGCCGATCCCGTCGTCGCCGGTCTCGCGCAGGTCGCCGGCGACCGTGCGGGCCTTGACCGCGATTCCCTTGGCGATCAGCTCGGCGACGATCGGTGACGAGGCGTCCGCGAGCGACTCGGGCGCGGCCTCGATCAGGTCGAGGATCGTCGGGTCGGCGATGAAGCCACACTTGGCGACCTCAGCCAGACCGCTGCGGAGCTCGGCGGCAGGCAGGCTGCGCAGCACGTCGAGGTCGCACAGCACGCCGACCGGCTCGTGGAACGCGCCAACGAGGTTCTTGCCCTCGCCCGTGTTGATGCCGGTCTTGCCACCGACTGCTGCATCGACCATGCCGAGCACGGTCGTGGGGACGTTGACGAAGCGGACGCCTCGCAGCCAGCTGGCAGCGACGAACCCGGCGAGGTCAGTCGTGGCACCGCCGCCCAGGCCGACGATGACGTCGGACCGGGTGAACCCTGCCTCGCCGAGCACCTTCCAGCAGAACGCCAGCACGTCGGCGGTCTTGGCGGTCTCGCCGTCAGGCACCTCGATCAGGTGCACCTCGAGCGCGTCGGAGACCAGCGGCTCGCGCAGGATCTCGGCCTGCTTGGCCATCGTCGGGGAGTGGATGATCGCGACGCGCAGGACACCGAGCCCGAATCCGACGAGCCCCCGAAGCTGCTCATGCACGCCGTTGCCGATCACCACGTCGTACGGGCGCTCAGTGGGCACGGTCAGGCGGGTGCTCATCGGTCCTCCTTGATCAGGGTCAGGGCTTCGTCGGTCACGTGGGCGGCGTCCAGGTCGTCCGTGACGATCGTGAAGCGCGCGACCTCGGCGTAGAGCGGGCGGCGCTGGTCGAGCAGGTTCTTCATCTGCGCGCGGACATTGCCGAGCAGGAGCGGCCGGTTGCCGTTCATGCCGACGCGCGCCACGGCGGCCGGCAGGCTCACGTCGAGGAAGATCACCCGGTGCTGCCGCAGCAGCTCACGGGTCGCTGCGCTGAGCACGGCACCGCCGCCAAGGGCCAGAACGCCGTCGTGGCCGCTGAGGGCCGCAGCCACGGCTCGCTCCTCGAGCGCACGGAAGTGCGCCTCACCGTGGTCGATGAAGATGTCCTGCACGGACACGCCTTCGCCGGCTTCGACGTCCTGGTCGGTGTCGCGAAACGGCACGCCAAGCCGTTCGGCCAGCGACTCGGCGACCGTGGTCTTGCCCGCACCGGGCGGACCGACGAGGACGACGACGGGGCTCAACGGTGCCTCAGGTTGGCCAGGTAGCCCTCGACGTTGCGTCGCGTCTCCTCGACCGCGTCACCGGCGAACTTCTCGAGGATCGCGTCGGCGACCACGAGGGCAACCATGGCCTCGGCGACGATGCCGGCAGCCGGCACCGCGCAGACGTCCGAGCGCTGGTGGTGGGCACGGGCCTCCTCACCGGTCTCGACATCGACGGTGCGCAGGGCGCGCGGCACCGTCGCGATGGGCTTCATCGCGGCACGTACGCGCAGGATCTCGCCAGTGGTCATGCCGCCCTCGGTGCCACCCGAACGGCCCGAGGTGCGCCGGATGCCGTCGGCCGTCGGCACGATCTCGTCGTGCGCGAGCGAGCCTCGCGTGCGGGCCAGCTCGAAACCGTCGCCCAGCTCGACTCCCTTGATGGCCTGGATGCCCATCAGTGCCGCGGCAAGACGGCCGTCCAGCCGCTTGTCCCAGTGCGTGTGCGAGCCGAGTCCCGGCGGCAGTCCTTCGACGACGACCTCGACGACGCCGCCGAGCGTGTCGCCGTCCTTGTGGGCCTGGTCGATCTCGGCGACCATCGCGGCGCTCGTGTCCGGGTCGAAGCAACGCACGGGATCGGCGTCGAGCGCCTCGACGTCGCCATGGCTCGGGATCACTCCGGCCGGAGCGCGTACGGTGCCGAGCTCGACGACGTGCGACACGATCGTGGCGCCGGTCGTCTGCTGGATGAACTGCGCGGCGATCTCGCCGAGGGCGACGCGGGCCGCCGTCTCGCGGGCACTCGCCCGCTCGAGGATCGGACGCGCCTCGTCGAAGCCGTACTTCTGCATGCCGGCGAGGTCGGCGTGTCCGGGACGCGGGCGGGTCAGCGGCGCGTTGCGCTTGAGCCCGTCGAGGACGTCGGCGTCAACCGGATCGGCCGCCATGACCTGCTCCCACTTGGGCCACTCGCTGTTGCCGATGCGCAGCGCGATCGGGCTGCCCATCGTCGAGCCGTGGCGCAGCCCTCCGACGATCTCGAGCTCGTCCTGCTCGAACGCCATGCGGGCACCGCGGCCGTAGCCGAGACGGCGACGCGCGAGGGCCGCCTGGATGTCCTTGCTGGTCACCTGCACTCCGGCGGGCAATCCCTCGAGGACGGCGACAAGGGCGGGGCCGTGCGACTCACCTGCGGTCAACCAACGAAGCATGGGATCAATTCTCCCACGCCCCACCCGTCACCCGGGACGGCGTCCGTCCTACTGGACGAAGCGGTCGAGCTCGGCGGCCAGCGCCCGCTTGGGCTTGGCGCCGACGATCGAGGCGACGAGCTCGCCGCGCTGGAACACCTGGAGCGTCGGCACGGCCATGACCCGCTGGGCGGCCGCGGTCACCACGTTCTCGTCGGAGTTCATCTTGACGATGCGCAGCTTGTCGCCGTAGTCGTCGGCGAGCTCCTCCAGCACCGGGGAGACCTGCCGGCACGGGCCGCACCACTCGGCCCAGTACTCGACGAGCACGGGGGTCTCCGAGGCGAGCACCTCCTGCGCGAACGTGGCATCGGTGACGGCGGGAATCTTGCTCATCGGATCTCCTGGAGGTTGTGGGTCGGGGTCAGGTCGCACAGCGGCTCGGCGCGGTCGGAGGCCTTGGCGAGCAGCTCGATCAGGGCGTCACGGCGCTCGGTCAGGTCGGCGATGCGCGCGCTCATGTCGGTGATCGCAGTCCGGTACGTCTCGAGGGAGGCCGGGCAGTCGTCGCCCTCGGCGTTGCCCGAGACCAGGCAGTCGAGGAACGGCCGGGTCTGCTCGGCCTTGATCCCGAGCGCGCCCAGCGCATGCACCTCGCGGACCAGGCGCACGGCCCGGTCGTCGTAGTCGCGGTAGCCGTTGCCGAGCCGCTGCGCCGAGACCAGCCCGAGCGACTCGTAGTAGCGCACCGCCTTGATGGTGACCCCGGCGTGCCGGGCAACCTCGCCGATCCTCATGCCACCACGCTAGACGTTGACCCGTGGGTCAAGGTCAAGTCCGAGGTCAGGCTCCGTAGAGTGCCGGTCCCCACGTCGCGCCGATGACCGCGCCAACGACCATGTAGGGCCCGAACGCGTACGACTTCGAGTCGACGATCTTGAGGCGCGAGAGGACCAGCCCGAACACCGCGCCGAGGAGGAACCCGGCGTACATGCCGACGAGCACCTGGTGCGTGCCCAAGGCGCCCAGCGCCGGGGCGAGCACCCCTGACAGGCGTACGTCGCCGAAGCCGAAGGCGCCGCGTGCGACCCAGTAGAGGACCCGGAAGATCACGTAGACGACGACGTTGGCCACCAGCGCATCGACGAGGACGTCGACGTCCTGCAGCAGGATCGCCCCCAGGCCCACGAGTGCGTAGGTCGCCAGATAGGTCGGCGCGACGACGAGATAGGGCAGCAACCGGGTGCGCCAGTCGATGAACACCAACCACGAGCCGACACCGGTCACCAGGACCCATACGGGCAGGACCTCGACGTGCTCGATCTTCCACGCGACGAGGCCGGCCATCAGGGCAGCGCCGAGCGCAAGCCCCACCGTGAGCCCAGGCGTCCGCGACAGCTCGGCGTAGGGGACCTTGTCCTCATCGGGCTCCGGCGGCTCCGGAAGGCGCCTGAGCGCCCACGGGCCGGCCGCGCCGAGGAGAGCCGCTGCGAGAGCGGCGATCGCGATGGTCACGGGTGCGAACCTAGCGCGTCGAGAGCGCAGCCAGTGCGGCTCGGCGCAACAGCTGTGGAGAAACCTGCTCGCCGGTCATGAGCTCGACCTGGAGCGCGGCCTGGTGCGCCAGCAGGTCGAGTCCGGACACCACGCGTACGCCCGCCTGCTCGGCGGCCTTGGCGATCGGCGTCGGCCACGGGTCGTAGACCACGTCGAACACCGCACGCGACGAGTCGACCAGCTCGTGCGACCGCGAACCGACGACCTCGCCCGGCACGGTCGAGATCAGCAGGTCGAGCTTGTCGATCAGCGGTTCGTCGATCGTGTGGATCGTCACCGCGAGCCCTGCAGCCTTGGCCGCGTTGGCGGCCTCGGTCGCCCGGGAGGGTTCGCGGACCACGAACTCGACCCGCTCGGCGCCGATCGACGCGACGGCGTACGCCATGGAGGCCGCGGTGGCCCCGCCCCCGAGGATGCGTGCCGATCGGGCCTGCTCGACACCGCGCTCACGCAAGGCCGCCACAGCGCCCGGTACGTCGGTGTTGTCGCTGCGCAGGCCGGTGTCCTCGACCAGGATCGTGTTGGCCACGCCGAGTCGCCCGACGAGCTCGCTGGCCTCGGGCACCAGCGCGGCGACGCGGCGCTTGAGCGGCGCGGTGACCGAGAACCCGCGCACGTCGTCACCCAACGACGACAGGAACACCTCGAGCCCGTCCTCGTCGAGCTCGACGGCCTCGTAGGTCCAGTCGAGGCCGAGCTCGGCGTACGCGGCGCGATGCATCGCCGGGGAGAGGGAGTGGGCGATCGGCGAGCCCAGGACGGCACACTGCATCAGCAGCCCTTGGCGTCAGCGGAACGGCAGTACTCCTGGAGCTTGAGGACCGCAGCATCGTGCTCAGCCTTGGTGTTGGAGAACACCGTCTCGCCGGTCTCGAGGTTGACCGCGACGAAGTAGAGCCAGTCGCCGTCGGCCGGGTTGAGGGCCGCCTCGATGGTCTTCTCGCCCGGGGACCCGATCGGTCCCGGAGGAAGGCCCGCAGACTTGTAGGTGTTGTAGGGCGAGTCGGAGTTGCGCTCGTCCTCGGTGGTGAAGACGTCGCCCTCGCGGCCACTGGCGTAGGACACCGTGGAGTCGAGCTGCAGCAGCATGCCGTCCTTGAGCCGGTTGTAGAGGACCCGGGCGACCTTGGGATAGTCGGAGTCCTTCTTGGCCTCGTACTCCAGGATGCTGGCCACCGTGAGCACCTGCTCGCCGTCGAGGCCCAGCGCGCGGGCGCGAGTGCCGATGTCGAGGTCCTTGGCCACGGACAGCGTCTTGGCCACCATCTGCTTGAGCAGCTGGGTCGCGGTCGTCTTGGCGCCGACCGAGTAGGTCGCCGGGAACAGGTAACCCTCGGGGTTGCCCTTGGCCACGGCGGGCAGGCCGATCGCGTCCGGATCCTTGAGTGCCTTGGTCACGGCTGCGGCCGAGATCTTGGTCTTCGCCGCGATGATCTTGGTGATGGTCTTGACGCGCGAACCCTCGGGGATCGTCACGCGGCTCTCCCCCGGCGCGCCGACGATGTTGCGCTTGTCGGACAGCGCCTTCATCGCCGCCTCGGCCGACATCTGCTTCTTGACCTTGTAGTAGCCGGCCTGGATCGCCTGGAACCGCGAGTCCTTGAGCGCGAGCTGGTAGAACGCCTCGGCGCTCTTGACGACGTCCTTCTCAGCGAGGATGTCGGCGATCTGCTGACCGTTGGAGTTCTGCGGGATCTCGACCGTGACGCTGCCGGTGCCGCTGCCGGAGTAGTCGGCCGGCCCGCTGATGAAGCTCGAGACCTTGGTCCAGACGAAGTAGCCGCCGAGCACCAGAGCGAGGACGACGACCAACGTCACGATCCGGCGGCCCCACGGCTTGCTCGGCGGGGCGCTGGCGCGCCTGCGCCCGGGGCCCGAGGAGCCACCCGTCATCAGGTCCAGTCCGCTGTCACTCATCGATCCCTCACAAGCTCTCTCCGGGGGCGGACCCGCGGGTCCGTTCTGTGTCCAGTGCCGTCTGCAGGATCACCGTAGCGGCAGCCTGGTCGATCACCGTTCGTCTGGACGCTCCGGAGCGTCCGCTGTGTCGCAGCTGCCCCTCGGCCGTCATGGTCGACATGCGCTCGTCGAACAACCTGATCGGCACCGGTGCGATTGCCGGCAGCAGGTCGGCGCAGAACGTACGCACCTTGACCGCTGCCGGGCCCTCGCGGCCGGACAGGCCGACGGGTAGCCCGACGACGCACTCGATCGGCTCGTAGTCGCGCACGATCTCGGCCAGCCGGGCGATCGCGCCCGAGCCCGCCGGCACCGTCTCGACCGGCGTCGCGAGGATGCCGTCGGGATCGCTCACGGCGACCCCGATGCGTACGTCGCCGACATCGACACCGACCCGCCGGCCACGACGCATCGTCACGCTGACAGTGCCGCCTCGACCGCAGCCAGCGCAGCCGGGATCGCCGAGACGTCCGTGCCACCGCCCTGCGCCACGTCGGCCTTGCCGCCACCGCGGCCGCCGATCTTGTCGCCGACGACGCCGATGAGCTGGTTGGCCGACAGGCCTCTCTCCTGGGCGGCGTCGTTGAGTGCCACGACTGCGGACGGCTTGTCGCCGGCGTCGCCGATCACGACGACGACGGCTGGCCGGTCGCGCAGGCGTCCGCGGATGTCGAGCGCGAGGGTGCGTACGTCTCCCCCGCCGGCGCCAGCCGCGTGATGGCCGACGTAGGCGACCCCGTTGATGTCCTTGGCCGTGGCCGCGACGTCACCGGCGGCGCCGAGGAGCTGCGCAGCCTTCATGCGTTCGGCGGTCTTCTCGGCCGACTTGAGCCGCTCGACGAGGTCTCGCACGCGGGCGGGCACCTCGTCGGGCTGCGTCTTGAGGATCTCGGTGAGCTGGCGTACGACATCGCGCTCGCGCGCGAGATAGTCGAAGCCCTCGATGCCGGTCAGCGCCTCGATGCGCCGGTTGCCGGCGCCGACCGAGCCGTCGGACGTGATGACCAGCGTGCCGATCTGCGACGACCGCTCGACGTGCGTGCCACCGCAGAGCTCGCGCGACCACGGGCCGCCGATCTCGACGACGCGGACGTCCTCGCCGTAGGTCTCGCCGAACAGCGCAAGTGCGCCCCACTCGCGCGCCTCGGGCAGCGACATGATCTGCGCGCTGACCGGCAGGTCGGCACGCAGGGCGCGGTTGGAGACGTCCTCGACGTGGTGCAGCTGGTCGGGCGACAGCGCGCTGTTCCAGCCGAAGTCGAGGCGCAGGTAGCCGGGCCGGTTGTAGGAGCCGGACTGCAGCGCGGTGGGCCCGAGCACCTCGCGCAGCGCGGCGTGCACGACGTGGGTGCCCGAGTGCGCCTGACGGGCACCGAGGCGCCATTCAGGGTCCACGGCCGCCTCGAGCTGCTGGTCGAGCGTGAGCTCGCCGTCGAGGACACGGACCTGGTGCACCACGAGTCCACGCACGGGGCGCTGCACGTCGAGGACCTCGGCGCGTCCGCCGTCCCAGGTCAGGACGCCGGCGTCGGCGTTCTGGCCACCGGACTCGGCGTAGAACGGGGTGCGGTCGAGCACGACCTCACCGATCGAGCCGGCCGCGATCGCGGGAACGCTGTCGCCGCCGGCGATCAGTGCGATGACCCGCGACTCGGTCGTGAGGTCGGTGTAGGCCAGCCAGTCGGTCGGGCCGTTGGTGTCGAGTGCAGCGCGATAGACCGTGGTGTCGGCGTGCGCACCCTTCTTGGACTTCGCGTCCGCCTTGGCACGCGAGCGCTGCTCGGCCATGAGCGAGCGGAAGCCCTCCTCGTCGACTGCGAGGCCCTGCTCCGACGCCATCTCGAGCGTCAGGTCGATCGGAAAGCCGTAGGTGTCGTGGAGCGCGAACGCCTGCTCGCCCGGGAGCGTCGTGCCACCGCTGTCCTTGACCGCGATCGCGGCGCTCTCGAAGATCTGCGTGCCCTTGCCGAGCGTCTGGCGGAACGCGTCCTCCTCGGCGTACGCGATCTGGGAGATGCGCGGGAAGTCGGCCTCGAGCTCGGGGTAGGACGCCTTCATGCGGTCCAGGCTCACCGGCAGCAGCTCGGGCAGGGCGGGATCGTCGTAGCCCAGCAGGCGCATCGAGCGCACGGCCCGGCGCAGCAGGCGACGCAGGACGTAGCCGCGCGCCTCGTTGCCCGGGGTGACACCGTCGCCCATCAGCATCAGGCCGCTGCGGACGTGATCGGCGACGACCCGGAAGCGTACGTCGTCGGCGTGGTCCTTGCCGTAGGTGCGCCCGGAGATCTCCGACGCCTTCTCGATGACCGGGAAGACCTCGTCGATCTCGTAGAGGTTGCCCTTGCCCTGCAGCAGGTAGGCGACACGCTCCAGGCCCATGCCGGTGTCGATGTTCTTGTTGGGCAGGTCGCCGAGGACGTCGAACTGGTCCTTGGCGCGGACGTTGGTGATCTCCTCCTGCATGAACACGAGGTTCCAGATCTCGAGGAACCGGTCCTCGTCGACGACCGGGCCGCCGTCAGGGCCGAACTCCGGCCCGCGGTCGACGTAGATCTCGCTCGCCGGGCCGCCCGGTCCGGCGACGCCCATGTGCCAGTAGTTGTCGAGCAGTCCGCGGCTCTGGATGCGCTCGTCGGGCAGGCCGGCGATCTCCTTCCAGAGGCTGCGCGCCTCGTCGTCGGAGTGCAGCACCGTGACCCAGATCGTGTCGGGGTCGAAGCCGAGTCCGCCGTCGTCGACCGAGCTCGTGATGAGGCTCCAGGCGTGGGTGATGGCGCCGGCCTTGAAGTAGTCGCCGAACGAGAAGTTGCCGTTCATCTGGAAGAACGTGCCGTGGCGAGTGGTCTTGCCGACCTCCTCGATGTCCTGCGTACGGACGCACTTCTGGACGCTCGTGGCGGTGTTCCACGGCGGTGTCTCCTGGCCGAGGAAGTAGGGCTTGAACGGCACCATGCCGGCGTTGACGAACAACAGGTTGGGGTCGTCGAACAGCAACGGCGCCGAGGGCACGACGGTGTGGCCGGCGTTCTCGAAGTGCGCGAGGAATCGGCGGCGGATCTCCGCGGTCTGCATCAGGTCTGGTCCTTCTGGGTGTGCTCGGCCTCGAGGCGGAGCAGGTCGGTGTGGTCATCGGGTGCGCCGGACAACCCGCGCGCGATGTCGCGCTGGCGGGCCTCCATGCCGTCTCGCAGCTCTGAGCTGAACGCTCGCCAGCCGAGCCCGAGGGCTGCGGCCTGGTCGACGAGACCCGGCGTGGAGAGCCGGTAGGCGGCTCGCCGAGCCTTGACCGAGGCGTAGAGCCCGGCGGCCGAGCCGGCGACGAACCAGACGACTCGCGATCTCATGAGCCCCCCAGCCATTCCTCGGAGGGCGGAGTCGGGCGGCCGGCGCGTACGGCGCGACGGCCCGCCTGCAGGCGCTCACGGCGACGGCGACGGTACTCGCGGCGCATCATGGCGGTGATGCGGTCGCGGCTCTCGGGGCGCAGGGCGTGCGCGAGTCCGTGGGCGAGGATCGAGAGGCGTACGCCGGGGCGGCCCAGCGCGGTGTTGACGACCTGTTGCTGAGACGGCGGCACGATGAGATGGCCCTCGACGACGCGGGGCTCGAGCTCTTGGTGGACGACCGGTGCGACGTGCGAATCCGGCTCGATGTCGGACCTCGGATCAAGCCGTGCGAGCTCTCGCGTCTGCGGCACCGCGAGGCGCTCGCGCGGCACCGGCGCGATGCGGGAGCTGCGGCGCGCGGCGCGCACGGCGACCAGGGCAGCGCCGATCGTCACGACCGCGAGAAGTGCGGTCGCGACGAGGATCCAGAGCTCCGCCGACATGCCCACGACCTTATCTCGTCAGCGGTCGCGGAGGATGGCCCGGATCACGGCGAGACGCTCACCCAGCCGCGCCTCGAACCCGTGCTCGCTGGGCTCGTAGTAGGTCGCGCCGTCGACGTCGTCGGGCGCGTACTGCTGGCCGACGACCCCACGCACGTCGTTGTGGGGGTACTTGTAGTCGTGACCGTGGCCGAGCTTCTTGGCGCCGGAGTAGTGCGCGTCGCGCAGCGCGGGCGGCACGGCACCGATCTTGCCCGCGTGCACGTCCGCCTGCGCACGGTTGATCGCCTCGACGACGGCATTGGACTTGGGCGCCGAGGCGAGGTGGATCACGGCCTGTGCCAGCGGGATGCGCGCCTCGGGGAAGCCGATCATCGCGACGGCCTGCGCCGTGGCGGTCGCCAGCGGGAGCGCCGTCGGATCGGCCATGCCGATGTCCTCGCTCGCATGGATCATCAGCCGGCGCGCGATGAACCGGGGGTCCTCCCCCGCCTCGATCATGCGCGCGAGGTAGTGCAGCGAGGCGTCGACGTCGGAGCCGCGGATCGACTTGATGAACGCGCTGATGACGTCGTAGTGCTGATCGCCCTGCCGGTCGTAGCGCACTGCTGCCTTGTCGACCGCGAGGGCCGCGTCGTCGACGTCGATCTCGGTCTTGCCCTGGCTCGTCGCTGCGCCGGCAGCGGCCTCGAGATAGGTCAGGACGCGGCGACCGTCGCCACCTGCGAGGCGTACGAGATGGCTCTTGGCCTCGTCAGTCAGCGTCACGGTGCCGCCCAGCCCTCGCTCGTCGGTGAGCGCGCGATCGACGAGGACGCCGATGTCGTCGTCGGTCAGTGACTCGAGGGTCAGCAGGAGGCTGCGGCTGAGCAGCGGCGAGATGACGCTGA
The DNA here is from genome assembly GCF_001425755.1 of Aeromicrobium sp. Root344. GTDB lineage: Bacteria > Actinomycetota > Actinomycetes > Propionibacteriales > Nocardioidaceae > Aeromicrobium. The sequence continues at coordinate 3,597,343 of NZ_LMDH01000001.1, forward strand.
AGTGCGGGTTCTCGGTGGTGGCCGCGACCAGCGACACCCAGCGGTTCTCGACGCCGGGCAGCAGCGCGTCCTGCTGGGACTTGCTGAAGCGGTGCACCTCGTCGACGAACAGGACGGTCTCGACGCCGCTCTGCGCCAAGGCACGGCGGGCGCCCGCGATCGTCTCGCGGACCTCCTTGACGCCTGCGGAGACCGCGGAGACCTCGACGAAGCGGCGTTGCGTGTGCGCACTGAGCAGGCTGGCGATCGTGGTCTTGCCCGTGCCCGGCGGGCCCCACAGCAGGATCGTGAGCGGCTGGTTGCCCTCGATCATCTGCCTCAGCGGCGATCCCGGTGCCAGCAGGTGCTGCTGGCCCACGAGCTCGTCGAGCGACGTCGGCCGCATGCGTACGGCAAGGGGCGCCGAGGCGTGGGTGTTGCCGGAGAGGCTGCCGCCCCCCGTGCCGGTCGACGGGGGTGCTTCAGGAAGGTCGAACAGCCCGTCGTCGCTCATGCACCGAGCCTAGTTGGCGGGTGCGACGTCTGCCTTTTCCGGCTCCGGCTTCCAGTCCACGCCGGTCTCCTTGCGCTGAGCAGCCGTGATCGGTGTCGGCGCGCCCGTGAGCGGGTCGGCGCCCGAGGCGGTCTTGGGGAACGCGATGACGTCGCGGATCGAGTCGGCGCCCGTCAGCAGGGCGACGACGCGGTCGATGCCGAGCGCGATGCCGCCGTGCGGCGGCGGACCGTACGCGAATGCCTCGAGGAGGAAGCCGAACTGGCCCTGCGCCTGCTCCTCGGTGAGCCCCAGGACGTCGAACACGCGCGCCTGGACGTCGGAGCGGTGGATACGGATCGAGCCACCGCCGAGCTCGTTGCCGTTGAGCGTGATGTCGTACGCCTGGCTGAGCGCCGAGCCGGGGTCGGTGTCGAACGTGTCGACGAACTCCGGCGCGGGCGCCGTGAACGGGTGGTGGATCGAGGTCCAGGCGTCCGCGCCGCCTTCACCGATGTACTCGAACATCGGGGCGTCGTTGACCCAGACGAACTCCCAGCGGTCGTGGTCGATCAGGCCGCAGCGCTCGCCGACCTCGATGCGTACGGCAGCCAGCAGAGCCTTGGCGTCGTTGTACTCGTCGGCGGCGAAGAAGATGCAGTCGCCGGCCTTCGCGCCGGCGTGCGCGACGAGGCCCTCGCGCTCGGCGTCGGAGAGGTTCTTGGCGACCGGGCCGCCCAGCGTGCCGTCCTCCTGCACCAGCACGTACGCCAGACCCTTCGCTCCGCGCGCCTTGGCGAACTCCTGCCAGGCGTCGAGCGTGCGCCGGGGCTGGTCGGCACCACCGGGCATCACGACGGCACCGACGTGCCACTGGCGGCCCTTGGGCGCGAACACGCGGAACGGCGTCTCGGCGAAGTAGTCGGTGAAGTCGACGAGCTCGCACTCGAAGCGCAGGTCGGGACGGTCGATGCCGAACCGGCGTACGGCCTCGGCGAACGTCATGCGCGGGATCGGCGTGGTGATCTCGTAGCCGAGCACGTCGCGCCAGATGCGTACGAGGACTTCCTCGGTCAGCGAGTAGACGTCCTCCTCCTCGAGGAAACTCATCTCGATGTCGAGCTGGGTGAACTCCGGCTGCCGGTCGGAGCGGCTGTCCTCGTCACGGAAGCAGCGTGCGATCTGGTAGTAGCGCTCCATGCCGGCCACCATCAGCAGCTGCTTGAACAACTGCGGCGACTGCGGGAGGGCGTACCAGCTGCCCGGCTTGGTCCGCGCCGGCACGAGGAAGTCGCGGGCACCTTCGGGCGTCGACGCGGTCAGGTAGGGCGTCTCGAACTCGAGGAAGCCCCGCTCGGACATGACCTCGCGGATGATCTGGGTGACGCGGGCGCGGGTGCGCAGGTTCTGCGCCATCTCGCTGCGGCGCAGGTCGAGGTAGCGGTAGCGCAGGCGCGTCTCCTCGTTGATCTGTGAGGCGTTGAACTCCTCGATCGGGAACGGCAGCGGTGCGGCCTCGCTGAGGATCTCGACCGACTCGGCGACGACCTCGATCTCGCCGGATGGCAGGTTGGGGTTGTCGTTGCCCTCGGGGCGCTTCTCGACCGTGCCGATGATCTTGAGGCAGAACTCGCTGCGCAGCGGCCGGGCGACCTCTTCTTCGCGGATGACGACCTGCGAGACCCCGCTGCCGTCACGCAGGTCGATGAACGCGACGCCGCCGTGATCTCGACGACGGGCCACCCATCCGGCGAGGGTGACCTGCTGGCCGATGTGTTCGGCGCGCAGGCTTCCGGCGTCGTGGGTGCGGATCACGTGTTCTGCTCCTTGCTAGGTGTTCTGAGGATCTGAGGCTTGAGGTCGTCGGCGGGCGGTGTCCAGGTGGCGATGTCGGCCTCGACCTGGTCGCCGACGCGGATGTCCCTCACCTGGTGCGACTCGTCGCCGTTGGCGGGGAACCACACAAACGGTATGCCCCGCCGTTCGGCGTAGCGAATCTGCTTGCCGAACTTCTGCGCACTCGCGGCGACCTCGGTGGGGATGCCGCGGGCCCGCAGCGCCGAGGCCACCTCGACGCTGGCGGGACGAGACTCCTCGTCGACGAGCGCGACGAGGACCGCGCTGGGCACGGAACGGTCGGCGATGAGGCCGTCGGCGACGAGCGGCACGAGCAGGCGCGAGACGCCCAACGAGATGCCGACACCGGGATAGGTGTTCCTGCCGTCGCTGGCGAGCTGGTCGTAGCGGCCGCCCGAGCAGATCGAGCCGAGGTGCTCGTAGCCGGCCATGCGGGTCTCGAACACCGTGCCGGTGTAGTAGTCGAGCCCACGCGCGATGCGGAGGTCGGCGACGATGTCGACGCCCTCGGCGCCGGCAGCGCCCATCACGACCTGACGGAGCTCGTCGAGGCCCTCGTCGAGCAGCGGGTGCGTGACACCGAGCGCGCGGACGGCGTCGACGAACGACTCGTCGGTCGTGCGTACGTCCGCCAGGGCAAGGCACTGCGCGGCCTGCTCGGGCGTGAGGCCCGCGTCGGTCTGGAGCAGCTCGGCGATCGTGTTGGCGGGCACCTTGTCGAGCTTGTCGACGATCGGCATGACCGTCGTCGGCTCGGCGATGCCGAGGCCGAGGTAGAAGCCCTCGAGCACCTTGCGGTTGCTGACCTGCAACGTCAGGTGCGGCACCGGCAGGCCCGACAACGCCTCGGCCATGACCTGGGCGATCTCGACGTCGAAGTGGAACGCCAGCTCGTCCTTGGCGACGATGTCGATGTCGGCCTGCGTGAACTCGCGGAACCGGCCCTGCTGCGGGCGTTCGCCGCGCCAGACCTTCTGGATCTGGTAGCGGCGGAACGGGAACTCGAGCTTGCCGGCGTTCTCCAGGACGTACCGCGCGAACGGCACGGTCAGGTCGAAGTGCAGCCCCATGCCGGAGTCGCTGTCGCCCTCGCCGGCCTGCAGGCGGCGCAGGACGTAGACCTCCTTGTCGATCTCGCCCTTGCGCAGCAGCTGGTCCATCGTCTCGACCGCGCGGGTCTCGATCGACGCGAAGCCGTGCAGCTCGAACACCGTACGCAGGTGGTCGAGCACGATGAGCTCGACGTTGCGCTCCGCCGGCAGGAACTCGGGAAAGCCGCTGAGCTTGCTCACCTTGCCGCCGCTCATGCGATCAGCTCGGCGAGGAACGGGTTGGTGGCACGCTCGCGGCCGATCGAGGTCTGGCCGCCGTGGCCGGGCAGCACCACGATGTCGTCGTCCAGCGGCAGCACGCGGTCGCGCAGGCTGTCCTGCATCTGCGGGTGCGAGCCGCCAGTGAGGTCCGTGCGCCCGATCGACCCGGCGAACAGGAAGTCGCCGGAGAACATGACCTGCGAGACGTCCTCGGGGCCGTCGTAGTCCACGCGATAGAAGACGGTGCCGGGCGTGTGACCGGGCACGTGGTCGACGAGGAACGTCAGCCCGTCGACCTCGATGCGGGCGCCGTCGACCGCATCGCGTACGTCAGCGGGCTCGGTGAAGTCGGGGACGTCGGTCATGCCGAGCTGCGAGCGCAGCATCGCGGCAGACTCGTTGGAGATCGCGGCCATCGGATCGGCGAGCAGGTGCCGGTCGGCGGGGTGGATCCAGACCGGACAGCCGTACTCGGCCGCGACGTCCTGCGCGCACCACATGTGGTCGAAGTGGCCGTGCGTGACGAGCACCGCGGACGGTCGCAGATTGTGCTCGGCGACGACCGTACGGATGCCGTCCATCGCGTCCATGCCGGGGTCGACGATCGCGCAGCCGGTGCCGGGACCGCGGGAGACGAAATAGCAGTTCGCCTGCAGCGGACCGGCCGGAAATGACGTGAGAAGCACGTGCGACAGGGTACGCGAGACGCACTGGCCACCCAGCGACCGGCTGACGCCTACACTGTCGCCCATGAGTTCTGCGCCCACGAACCCTTGGGGTCGTGTCGACGACGAAGGCAATGTCTACGTCAAGACCACTGACGGTGAACGACTGATCGGCCAGTGGCCCGGCGGTGATCCCGCTGAGGCGATGTCGTTGTACGTACGACGCTACGAAGGACTCGAGGTCGAGGTCGACCTGCTCGAGAAGCGCCTCGAGGGAGGCGCGCTCTCCCCCGACGACGCGGCGAAGGCCGTCACCAAGGTGCGCGCGCAGATCGTCGACGCCCAAGCTCTCGGCGACCTCGACTCGCTGCTGAAGCGGCTCGACGCCCTGCAGCCCGCGATCGACAAGCAGCGCGAGCAGCGCAAGGTCGAGCGCGCCGCCAAGGTTGCGGAGGCGCAGACCGAGAAGACGCGCATCGCCGACGAGGCCGAGAAGATCGCCGCCGGCAGCGACTGGAAGGCCGGCGCCGACAAGCTTCGCGCGCTGCTCGACGAGTGGAAGGCGCTCCCCCGGCTCAGCAAGTCTGCCGACGACGAGCTGTGGCACCGTTTCAGCACGGCCCGCACGGCCTACACACGACGTCGCAAGACGCACTTCGGCGAGCAGTCGACGCTGCGTGAAGCCGCCAAGACGATCAAGGAGAAGCTGATCGTCGAGGCCGAGGCGCTGTCGACGTCCACCGAGTGGGGTGTGACGGCCGGCAAGTATCGCGATCTGATGGCCGAGTGGAAGAAGGCCGGATCGGCGCCCCGCAACGTCGAGGACAAGCTCTGGAAGCGGTTCCGTGCCGCCCAGGACGCGTTCTTCACGGCACGTGACGAGGCCAACGCCAAGCTCGACGCCGAGTACGAGGTCAACGCCGAGAAGAAGCTGGAGATCCTCGCCGAGGCGGAGAAGCTCCTCCCGATCAAGGACATCGATGCCTCCCGCAAGGCCTGGCTCGACATCGCCGATCGCTGGGAGGCCGCCGGCAAGGTACCGCGAGCCAAGATCGGCGAGTTCGAGGCCCGGATCCGCAAGGTCGAGCAGGCCGTGCGCGACGCGACCGAGAGCAAGTGGAAGAAGACCGATCCGGAGAAGTCGGCCCGCGCCGACGACATGATCAGCAAGCTGCAGCGCGCGATCGACGAGGTCGGCGAGAAGATCGCCGCGGCCGAGGCCAAGGGCGACAAGAAGAGGGTCAAGGACCTGGAGGCCGAGAAGGCCTCCAAGGAGGCGTTCCTCGACATGGCCAAGAAGGCCCAGGCCGACTTCTCCTGACCCGTATCTCCGCGATGTGTGACGTTGCAGGCGCTACGGCTGCGCTCAGACGCCTCTAACCTCACACATCGCGGAGTCCAGCTGGGCGCTACTGGGTGAGGCGGTAGACGTCGAAGACGCCTTCAACGGTGCGTACGGCCGACAGCACGTGGCCCAGGTGCTTGGGGTCGGCCATCTCGAACGTGAACTTCGACTTGGCCACGCGATCGCGTCCGGTCGACAGCGACGCCGACAAGATGTTGACGTGCTGGTCGGAGATGACCCGCGTGATGTCGCTCAGCAGCCTGGGGCGATCGAGCCCCTCGACCTGCACCGCGACGAGGAACGTGCTCTTGCCGGTCGGCGCCCAGTGCACGCCCACCAGGCGTTCGGGCTGGCTGCGCAGCGCGATCAGGTTGACGCAGTCGGTGCGGTGGACCGAGACCCCGGCCGTACGCGTCACGAACCCCTCGATCGCGTCACCGGGCACCGGCGTGCAGCACCGAGCCAGCTTGATCATGATGTCGCCGTCGAGCCCTTCGACCACGACGCCGGCGTCGCGGGTCTCGGTGCGCGGCCGGCGCATCCCGACACCGGGCAGCGAGGTCGCCTCGGCCAGGTCTTCCTGGGCGCCCTCGCGGCCACCAGCGAGGTCGATGACCCGCTCGACGACGTTCTGGGCGCCGACGTTGCCCTCGCCCACCGAGGCATACAGGGTCGACACGTCTGCGAGGTGCAGCTCCTTGGCGACGGTGTCGAGGGTCTCGTGCCGGAACAGTCGATGGAGCGGCAGGCCCTCCTTGCGCATCTGCTTGGCGATGAGGTCCTTGCCACGCTCGATCGCCTCGTCGCGGCGCTCCTTGGTGAACCACTGCCGGATCTTGTTGCGCGCACGCGGACTGGCGACGAACTCCAGCCAGTCACGGCTCGGCCCGGCGTCGGGCGACTTGGACGTGAAGATCTCCACGACGTCGCCGCTCTCGAGCTCGGACTCCAGCGACACCAGTCGCCCGTTGACCCGCGCGCCGATGCAGGCGTGCCCGACCTCGGTGTGCACCGCGTAGGCGAAGTCGACCGGCGTGGCCTTGGCCGGCAGCTGGATCAGGTCACCGCGCGGCGTGTAGGCGTAGACGCCCGCGTTGTTGATCTCGAAGCGCAGCGAGTCGAGGAAGTCGACCGAGTCGGCGGTCTCGGACTGCCAGTCGAGCAGCTCGCGCAGCCACAGCATGTCGTCCTTGTCAGGACCCTTGCCCGCCTTGCCTGCGGTGGCGTCCTCCTTGTACTTCCAGTGCGCCGCGACGCCGTACTCGGCTCGACGGTGCATGGCGTACGTGCGGATCTGCAGCTCGACGGGCTTGCCCTGCGGGCCGATCACCGTCGTGTGCAGGGACTGGTACATGTTGAACTTGGGGACCGAGATGTAGTCCTTGAACCGCCCGGGAATCGGATTCCACCGGGCGTGCAGCACTCCGAGGACGCCATAACAGTCCGCGACGGTGTCGACCAGGATGCGTACGCCGACGAGGTCGAAGATGTCGGAGAACTCGCGGCCGCCGACCAGCATCTTCTGGTAGATCGAGTAGTAGTGCTTGGGCCGGCTGGACACCTTGGCCTTGAGCTTGACGTGCCGCAGGTCGGACTCGACATCGCTGACGACCCGCTCGAGGAACTGCTCACGCGAGGGCGCCCGATCGGCGACCAGGCGCACGATCTCGTCGTAGACCTTGGGGTGCAGGGTCGCGAATGCGAGGTCCTCGAGCTCCCACTTGATCGTGTTCATGCCGAGGCGGTGGGCCAGCGGCGCGAAGATCTCGATCGTCTCGCGGGCGATGCGCTCCTGCTTGTCCTGCCGCAGGTAGCGAAGCGTACGCATGTTGTGCAGGCGGTCGGCGAGCTTGATCACGAGCACGCGGATGTCACGGCTCATCGCGACGACCATCTTGCGGATCGTCTCGGACTGCGTCGAGTCGCCGTACTTGACCTTGTCGAGCTTGGTCACGCCGTCGACGAGCTGCCGGACCTCGTCGCCGAAGTCGGCACTCAGCTGCTCGAGCGTGTAGTCGGTGTCCTCGACGGTGTCGTGCAGCAGCGCGGCGCACAGCGTGGGCGCGGTCATGCCGAGCTCGGCGAGGATCGTGGCAACGGCCAGCGGGTGGGTGATGTAGGGGTCGCCGCTCTTGCGGGTCTGCCCCTCGTGCATGCGCTCGGCGATCTCGTAGGCCTTGCGGATCGACGAGACGTCGCCCTTGGCGTGCGTCGAGCGATAGACCTTGAGCAGCGGATCGAGCACGACGTCGGAGGACCCGGACTTGCCGCCGATGCGGGCCAGCCGGTTGCGGACGCGCGCAGAAGCCGGTGCCGAGTCGGCGTTCTTCGACTCGGCCGGCGGCGCCTCGATCCGTTCAGCCATCGCGTTCCTCACTGTGTCCGACAATGGTATGCCAGCCGGTCAACGCGCAGGTCAGGTCAGCAGACCGTCGATCAACGTGGCAGCTGCGGCCAGCACCAGCACGGCAACCAGGACGAGGGCGACGACGCGGACCTGATGGGGGTTCATGGATCTCGATTCTGGGACGAGGACTCAGTAGGAACGCAGACTCGCACAGCCTACGGGCGCGAGACGTGCCTGCCCCTCGAGGGCGAGAAGCTCGATCAGGACGAGGTTGCCGGCGACGGTCGCACCGGCCTGCCGCACGAGATCGGCCGCCGCCAGCATCGTGCCGCCGGTCGCCAGCACGTCGTCGACGACCAGGACGCGGGCACCGGGCATCAGTGCGTCGACGTGCATCTCGAGCACCGCCGCGCCGTACTCCAGCTCGTACGACGTGGACAACGACGTCGACGGGAGCTTGCCGGCCTTGCGCACCGGGACGAAGCCCGCGCCGAGGCGCACCGCGACGCTGGGGCCGAACAGGAACCCGCGCGCCTCGATGCCCAGGACGGCGTCGATCGGACCAGCCTGTGTGGCCAGATCCACGAGCCCGTCCATGACGGCCGAGAGCGCCTCAGGATCGGCGAGCAGAGGTGTGATGTCGCGGAACGTCACACCGGGCTCGGGCCAGTCCTCGATGGGCCGCACGAGGCGGTCGATCGTCTCGGTCAGGTCGCTCATGTTCTCCCTTGGGTGGCGAATGACAGCAGGTCCCGCAGGCAGATGCCCGCGAGACCTGCCATCGACGTGACTTATGAACCGCTGAGGTCGACCTTGCAGGTCTTCTTCGCGTGCGCCTCGATCGACTTGGACGCCTGGGCGAAGTCCGAGCTGCCGAGCTTGGTCATCTCGGCCGCGAGTCCCTGGAGCTTCGACGGGTCGACGTTCTCGGGGATCTTGCCCTGCTGGATCTCGGCGAGGTCGGAGAACTTCAGGCCGGCGTCCTTCATGGCCTTCTCGACCGTGTCGATCGCGGTGTCGAGCTTCTTCCAGTCCGCGTCGATGTCGCCCGGGGCCTCGTCAGCCAGCTTGTGGAACGTCTTGAACGCGGCATCGAGGTCACCGAGGTCGCCGGACGAGAGGTTGCCGAAGGACCCTTGGGCCTTCTTGAGGTCCTTGCAGTAGTCACTGCCCGAACCGCCGCTGCCACTGCCGCCGTCACCGTCGCCGCCACTGCACGCAGCAAGGGTGCTGGCGAGCAGCACCGCGCTGGCGATGGCCATGGGGATCTTCATGGGTTGTCTCCTCCAGGATGCGACGTAGCCCGGACTGTCCCCGTGCCACTGATCAGTGGGTACAGCATGGCACGGCCCAACCGGCTAGTGACCCTTGCCGCGCTTGGACCTCGGCTGGCGTGACGGCTGCGTGCGCTTCGAGGCACCCGAGGAGGCCACCGGTCGATGCGCGACCGGTGCTGCGGTCTCCACCGGCGCGTCGACCTGCTTGGCGCGCTTGGCCATGACGCGAGCGGCCTGGGCCTTGATGGCCGGCTCGCGCTCCTTGAGCTGCGATGCGAACGGCGTCGCGATGAAGATCGACGAGTAGGTGCCCGCGAGCATGCCGACGAACAGCGCGAGCGCGAGGTCCTTCAGTGGCCCGGTGCCCAGGATCGCGGCTCCGGCGAACAGCAACGCACCCACCGGGAGCAGCGCCGTGACCGACGTGTTGATCGAGCGTACGAGCGTCTGGTTGAGCGCGAGGTTGGCCTGCTCGGCGTACGTCTTGGACGTCGACTTGAGGATGCCCTTGGTGTTCTCGCGCACCTTGTCGAAGACCACGACGGTGTCATAGAGCGAGTAGCCGAGGATCGTCAGCAGGCCCGTCACCGTCGCCGGCGTGACCTCGAAGCCCGACAAGGCGTAGACGCCTCCCGTGATGATCAGGTCGTGCGCCAGCGCCACGATGCCGGCGACCGACATCCGCCACTCGCGGAAGTAGGCCCAGATGAAGATCACGACGATGAACAGGAAGACGATCAGGCCGGTCAGTGCCTTCTTGGCGACCTGCTTGCCGTACGTCGGGCCGACCAGCTGCTGGCTGACGTCCGTGGCACCGGCCTTGGTCAGCGACTCCGTGACCTTGGAGGCCTGGTCCTGCGTCAGTGCGCGCGTCTGGATGCGGATCCGGTCGCTGCCGGAGGTCTGGACCGTGGGGTCGCCGGCCTCTGGCACGCCGGAGTCCTCGACGGCCTTGGCCATCGCGTCGGACGAGGCCGAGTTGGCGGTCTTGACCGTGGCGGTGAACTCGACGCCGCCCTTGAACTCGACGCCGTAGTTGAAGCCACGGACCACGAAGGCCAGCGCCGCAACGACCACGATGATCGCGGAGATCGAGTACCACAGCTTGCGGCGCCCGACGAAGTCGAACGAGATGCGTCCCTCGTAGAGGTGCTGTCCGAATGTGCTGATGCGGCCCATCAGTTGACCTCTCCAGTGGTGCGGGGTTCTGCTGAGCGGGCGATCTCGGTGACCCGGCGGCCCGTGATGCCGAGGTGCGCCGCGTCGAGGCCCGACAGCTTGTGGCCCTGCCCGAAGAACTTGGTGCGCGCGAGCAGCGACACCAGCGGTTTGGTGAACAAGAAGACCACGAACACGTCGATCAGGGTCGTGAGGCCCAGAGCGAAGGCGAAGCCGCGGACGACGCCGATCGCGAAGATGAACAGCGTGAGCGCCGCGAGGATCGACACCGCGTCGGCCGCCAGGATCGTGCTTCGGGCCCGAACCCAGCCGGCCTCGACCGCGAGGCGCAGCGACTTGCCGTCGCGCACCTCGTCTCGTATGCGCTCGAAGAACACGATGAACGAGTCCGCCGTGATGCCGATCGCCACGATGAGGCCGGCGATGCCCGGCAGTGTCAACGTGAAGCCCATGCCCTTGCCCAGCAGGAGCACCAGCACGAACGTGAGGGCGGACGCCACCAGCAGCGAGCCGATGATGACGAGGCCGAGGCCGCGGTAGTAGAGGAGGCAGTAGACCACGACGAGGATGAGGCCGATGACGCCGGCGAGCAGACCCGCGTGAAGCTGGGTGCCGGCCAATGACGGGCCGATCTCCTCGCTGCCGTTGAGGCCGAACGTCAGGGGCAGGGCGCCGTACTTGAGCTGGTTGGCGAGGGCCTTGGACGACGACGGCGTGAAGCTGCCCGTGATCTCCGAGACACCGTTGGTGATGGCAGCCTGCGACGACGGCGCGGTGATGATCTCGCCGTCGAGCACGATGGCGAAGCGGTTCTGCGCCGGCGTCAACGCCTTGGTGACGGTCTCGAAGACGTCAGAACCCTTGCCCTTGAGCTTGATCTGCACGGTCCACTGAGCCGTCTGGGTGTTGTACTGCTGGTTGGCGCTCTTGACCTCGGAGCCCTCGATGACGGCCGGGCTGAGGATCTGCACCTCACCGGTCTTGGTGTCACAGGTGACGAGCGGCTTGCTCGAGACGTCCTCGACCTGGACGCCGCCCGGGGTGCACACGAAGCCGGCGGCCTGCTTCTGCAAGGCGGCGATGCCCGGCTGGACGCTCTTGGGCAGGGCAGCGAGCCCCGTCGTCTCGGCCTTGATCATCTGGTCGAGCGAGACCTTGCTCCAGTCGATCCCGTCGATGATCTTCTGCTGCGCACTGGTGTCGACCTTCTTGGCCGCACTCGTGAGGTTCTGGGTCCAGACCAGCCGGAACCGCATCTGCGCGGTCTTGCCGACCTGGTCGACGATGCCGGCCTTGCGCTCACCCGGGATCTCGATGATGACCTGGTTGCCGCTCTGCGTCGTGACCTCGGCCTCGGACACGCCTGTGGCGTTGACGCGCTGGTCGATGATGTCGCGGGCCTGGTCGAGCTTGGGCTTGGTGACCTTGCCCTCGTTGGCCTTGGCCTCGAGGGTGATGCGCGTGCCGCCCTCGAGGTCGAGGCCCAGCTTGGGCTTCCAGGCGCTGTCATCGCCCTTCTTGGTGTCGAGGTTGATCAGTGCGACCAGACCGTAGAGCGCGATGATCGCCGCGAGGAAGAGCACCAGGGTGCGTCGGGGCCGCGGCAGGTTGCCCCGGTTCTTGGGAGTGTTCGCCATCAGTCCTCAGTGCTCGTCTCGGTCTCGGTCGTCTCGGCCGGGATGACCTGCGCGACGGCCTGCCGCTTGACGGTGATGACCGTGTTGGCGGCGACGCGCAGCTCGATGGTGTCGTCGCCGACCGACACGATGTCGCCGAAGATGCCGCTCGCGATCATGACACGCGCGCCGGGAGCCAGCTCGCTCTGCACCTTGACGAACGACTGCTGGCGCGACCGCGCTGGCCGGAGGACCAAGAAGTAGAACGCCGCGACGATCAGGATGAGGGGCAGGTATACGCCCAGGTCTTTCACGCTGTGATGCTCCCGTACGAGTTCGGAGGTGCCCGCCGCCAGTGGGCGGCTCGGCTGAGTGCCATGGGCCGCCGCGCAGTCTAGCGCCGGAGCCTCGGGAAGTTTAACCCCTCGACACAGCGACTGTGACGTCGCTCATGGGTATCGCGTCACCGAGGGTCGTCGTCGAGTGGCAATTGGTCGAGCGTGGCCGGGACAGGGAGTCCCAAATGCCGCCAGGCGCCCGGGGTGGCGACGCGGCCGCGCGGCGTGCGGGCCAGGAATCCCAGGCGTACGAGGAACGGCTCGGCCAGCTCCTCGACGGTCTCGCGCTCCTCGCCGACGGCGACCGCGAGGGTCGAGACACCGACGGGCCCGCCGCCGAAGCTGCGGCACAACGCGTCGAGGACGGCGCGATCGAGCCGGTCGAGACCGAGCTCGTCGACCTCGTAGAGCGCCAGCGCGTCGCGGGCGACGGTGTGGTCGACGACTCCCCCGGCGCGCACCTCGGCGAAGTCGCGGACCCGCCGCAACAGGCGGTTGGCGATGCGCGGTGTGCCGCGAGACCTCGACGCGATCTCGCGGCCGCCCTCGTCGGTCACCTCGAGGTCGAGGAGGCCGGAGGAACGGTCGACGATGCGGTGCAGCTCGTCGGCGCCGTAGTAGTCGAGCTGGGCGGTGAACCCGAAGCGGTCGCGCAGCGGGCTCGGCAGCAGGCCGGCGCGGGTCGTCGCGCCGACCACGGTGAACGGCGGGATCTCGAGCGGGATCGCGGTCGCCCCGGGCCCCTTGCCGACGATGACGTCGACCCGGAAGTCCTCCATCGCCATGTAGAGCAGCTCTTCAGCGGGCCGCGACATGCGGTGGATCTCGTCGATGAACAGGACGTCGCCCTCGTTGACGCCGGACAGGATCGCGGCGAGGTCGCCGGCGTGCTGGATGGCCGGGCCGCTCGTGATGCGCAGCGGCGCCGAGAGCTGGTGGGCGATGATCATCGCGATCGTGGTCTTGCCGAGCCCCGGCGGGCCTGACAGCAGCACGTGGTCGGGCGTACGCCCTCGGGCCACGGCCGCCTCGAGCATCAAGGAGAGCTGCTCGCGCACGCGCTCCTGGCCGATCAGCTCGTCGAGCGTGCGCGGACGCAGCGCCGCCTCGAAGGCGCGGTCCTCGGGGCCGGCCTCGGCGACGATCGCCTCGCCACCCCCCTCATAGAAGTTGGCCTCGCGCTCGTCCATCAGCGGGCCTTGGAGAGGGTACGGAGGGCGTCGCGGAGCACCGTCGAGACGTCCGGGCTGGCGCCGGGCTCGAGGTCTGCCGCGACGCGTTCGAGGGCAGCGTCCGCGTCCCGCGCCGACCAGCCGAGGCCGAGCAGTGCCTCGTGCACCTGGTCGCGCCACGCGGGCGCTCCGCTGGCCGCGATCGTCGTGACCCCGACCCGGTCCTTGAGCTCGACGACGATGCGCTCGGCACCCTTGCGGCCGATGCCGGGCACGGAGGTCAGCGTGGCCAGGTCGCCCTGGCCGATCGCCTGGCGCAGCCGGTCGGGGTCGAGGACCGCCAGCATCGCCTGGGCGACCTTGGGCCCGACGCCGCTCGCGGTCTGGACGAGCTCGAACATGTCGCGCTCGTCGGTGCTGGCGAAGCCGAAGATCGTCAGCGAGTCCTCGCGGACCACCATCGAGGTGGACAGCTGCACCTCGCGGCCGATGCGCAGGGACGCGATCGTGCTCGGGGTGCACATGACCTGCATGCCGACGCCGCCGACATCGATGACGGCAGACGTCAGGGTGACGGCGGCGACCGGACCGCGTACGTGCGCGATCATCGTGAGGCCTTCGCGACCGCGGCCTGGAGCCGGGTCTGCGCTCCCCCGCGCCAGATGTGGCAGATCGCCAGGGCCAGGGCGTCGGCGGCGTCGGCGGGCGTCGGGGCGGACGGGAGCCGCAGCAACCGGGTCACCATCTGCGTGACCTGGGCCTTGTCGGCGCGGCCGCTGCCGGTGACCGCAGCCTTGACCTCGCTCGGGGTGTGCAGCTGCACGGGAATGCCGTGGCGGGCGGCGACGACCATCGCGATGCCGCTGGCCTGGGCCGTGCCCATGACCGTGCGCACGTTGTGCTGGCTGAAGACCCGCTCGACGGCCACGACGTCCGGGCGGTGCTCGAGGATGCCCGCCTCGATCGCCTGCTCCAGCTGGTGGAGGCGGCGGGCGGTGTCGAGGTCGGCCGGGGTGCGGTAGACCCCCACGTGCACCATCGTCAAGGCACGGCCGACGGAGCCGTCGACGACGCCCACGCCGCACCGGGTCAGCCCGGGATCGATGCCGAGAACCCTCATGGCTGCACCACGCATACCGAACGCATGTTCGACAGCCTAGACGGCGTCACCCTCAGGCTGTGGGCGACGCGCCGAGCGGGAAACCGGCGCCCGGACGACCGAGCCGGATCTCTTCGGCGATGTCGTGCATGCGTACGCCCGACGGGGTCCAACCCTTGACCGACTCCGTGCCGACGTACGTCCTCCCGCGAAGCACCTCGATGGGCCAGGACCCGCCGAGCAGCGCCCGGACGAACAGCCACAGCGGCAGGAGGAGCAGGAGCAGCAGGAACTCCGCGAGCATCGCCGCGAACATGACGATCACCGGGAGCAGGATGACCAGGCCGATGACGAACAGGATCGCGCTCACCGGATCGTCGCCACCCGTGAACAGCCCGTCGACAGGCACGTCAGGGACGTCGCGCACCTTGCGGCGCCACGGCAGCCAGCGGCGGCGCACCCGCCAGGTCTGCCCCTGCGGATCCCGGACCTTCACGCGGCTACTGGACCTGCGCCATGACCTCGTCGGAGGCGTCGAAGTTGGCGAACACGTTCTGCACGTCGTCGCTGTCCTCCAGTGCGTCGATCAGGCGCATGACCTTGGTCGCGGCATCGACGTCGACCTCGACGGTCACGGTGGGCACGAACGACGCGTCCGCCGAGTCGTAGTCGAGCCCGGCCTCCTGCAACGCCGTGCGTACGGCCACCAGGTCGGTCGCCTCACAGATGACCTCGAACGAGCCGTCGAGGTCGTTGACCTCTTCGGCACCGGCGTCGAGCACGGCCATCAGGACGTCGTCCTCGTTGGTCGGACCGCCCTCCTGCTCCTGGGGCACCATGATGACGCCCTTGCGGTGGAACATGTAGGACACGGAGCCCGGGTCGGCCATCGTGCCGCCGTTGCGGGTCATTGCGGTACGTACTTCCATCGCGGCGCGGTTGCGGTTGTCGGTGAGGCACTCGACGAGCAGCGCGACGCCGCCGGGGGCATAGCCCTCGTACATGATCGTGATGTAGTCGACCGCGTCGTCGCCCACGCCGCCGCCGCGCTTGACCGCGCGGTCGATGTGGTCCTTGGGCACCGAGGACTTCTTGGCCTTCTGGATCGCGTCGTAGAGCGTGGGGTTGCCTTCGGGGTCCGGCCCGCCGATGCGAGCCGCGACCTCGATGTTCTTGACCATCTTGGCGAACATCTTGCCGCGCTTGGCGTCGACGATGGCCTTCTTGTGCTTGGTCGTCGCCCACTTGGAGTGGCCTGACATGAGGGTGCCTTCTTTCTACGACTGCTTGACGAGGTCGACGAAGTAACGGTGGATGCGGTCGTCGCTCCCGACTTCGGGGTGGAACGACGTCGCCATCAGGTTGCCCTGCCGAACGGCCACGATTCTACCGGCGGCCTCGCCGGAGGGGATCGTCGCGAGGGGCTGCACGTCCGGACCCAGCGTCTCGACCCACGGCGCCCGGATGAACACCGCGTGGACCGGCTCGCCGAAGCCGTCGAACTCGATGTCCCCCTCGAACGAGTCGACCTGACGCCCGAACGCGTTGCGCCGCACCGTGATGTCAAGGCCGCCGAGCGTCTCCTGGCCGGCGATCCCGTCCTCGATGCGGTCCGCCAGCATGATCATCCCGGCGCACGTGCCGAACGTCGGCATCCCGCCGCGGATGCGTGCGGCGAGGGGCTCGAAGAGGTCGAACGACCGCGCGAGCTTGTACATCGTGGTCGACTCACCACCCGGCAGCACCAGGGCGTCGCACCGCTCGAGCTCCTCAGGTCGGCGCACCGTGAACGCCGGCACGCCGAGGTCGCCCAGGGCGCGCAGGTGCTCACGCACGTCGCCCTGCAGGGCGAAGACACCGATCGACGGGGAAGCCACTCGCCCAGCCTATTCGGGCTGGGTCAGCGCGATCCCCGGTGGGCGCCCCAAGGGACGCCCACCGGGGGTCGGCTGATCAGAAGTTGGCCGTCACCGTCGCCACGTTCCCGGCGACGTCGGTGATGGTCAGCGTGATCGATGCGGAGTTCGGCTTGCCGATCTGTGCGTACGTCATCGGGACCACCCAGCCATTGGCCACCGACGAGGAAGCCGGTGTGCCCGACGTGGCGCCGGAGACGAACGCCGACCCGTTCCAGTACGTCGTCGTGCCGCCGTTGGTCCTGGAGATCTGGTAGGTGATCGTGGAGATGCCAGAGAGGGCATCCGTGCGGGTGCCGCACCAGCCCGCGATGGACGTTCCACCTGCGTTCTTGCAGTTCGTGCCCCACTGGCTCGAGTTGTTGAAGTCGTTGCTCGCTCCGGGGAACGTCACGGTCCCGGTGGGGTTGGTCTTGTCGATCTTGACCGTGTACGTCTTGTTGGGGGTCTCGACGTTGCCGGCGTTGTCGGTCGCCCGGTACTCGACGACGGTCGTGCCTTCAGCCGAGATCACGGCGGTGTATGGCGAGGACGTGAGCGACGTGTAGCCGCCGAAGCCTGCACCGTTGACGTTCGTCCGGTACTCGACCTTCTGCACACCGGTGCCGCCGGCCGGGTCGACCGGGACGAACGTCAGGGTGACGTCGGCCTTGTTCCAGCCCGCACCGTTGGCCACGGGTGCCTGGCTCACCGTGGTGGCGGGCGGAGTCTTGTCGAACACGGCTGCGGCCGTGAAGGTCACGCCGGACACACCAGCGGTGTCGACCCATGCCGCTGTCGTGGACTGGGTCCACCCGACGACCGAGGCGATCACGAGAGCGAGGACAGTGCCCACCGCCAGCATCTTGAGGGGGCCGACGCGCTTGCGCTTGCCCTTGCTGCTCCTCTTGCGCCTGCCGCCCGGAGCAGATGTCACCTCGTCCTCATCCGTCTCCCGGACCATGGCCAGGGAGACGGCGGTCTCGGGCGCCGGGGTCTCTCCGACCGCGGCCCTGGCCCCGCCACTCCTGGAGCCCAGGTTGCCCCGCCCCATGAGCAGCAGCATCAGCGCCACGTAGGCGGCGAGCACGTAGCTGCCCGGCGCGTGGGAGAACCACGCGACGACGTAGCCGGCCTTCGGCACGGTGAACACGACGCGTTCAGCGTCCTTGACGTTGTAGACAGCCGGGTCGATCACGCGGTTCGCGTCGCCCTTGAGGGTCACCTGACGGGTCGCACCGGTGCCCTGGATGTCGACGACGCGGTGCGTCACCCGATCCTGATGGGGCTCGCGGACCGAGACGATGTCGCCGATGTGCAGGTCCGAGACCTTGACGGTGTGCGCGATCGACAGGTCGCCCGTGCTGATCGTCGGCTCCATCGATCCGGACTTGAACAGCAGCGGGTGCACGCCGAACGCGAAGCTTGCGAGCATCACGAGTATCGAGAGCGCACCGGCGACCGCCGCGAGGCTGAGCGCCGCCTCGCGGGTGATCTTGAGAAGCCTGCTTCGGGTCATGAGACGTTCGACGTCGCCGAGAAGGTGAGGACGCCGCTGACTCCAAGCGTCTGGAGGCTGGACAATGCGGCCGGGTCGAAGTCGATCTGCACGCACAGGTTCACCGAACCTCCGGCGGCGAGGCCGCCGGCCGGAGTCGTCGGCTGGCCGGTCGAGACGATCGCGCCGCTGGTGTCGGTGGTCAGCTGGACGCCGGAGGCGAGCGCCGTGCCGCCGGTGCAGGTCACGCTGTTGCCTGAGCCCGACTTCACCGCTGCACCAGCGAACGAGTACACCGAGATCCTGAGGGCGGAGGTGCCCACGGAGACACCGTTTTCATACGCGAGGGCGTTCGTACCGGTCAATCCGCCGGCCAGGGTCCACTTGAGCGGGGTCGAACCAGGGTTCTTGATGGTCAGCAGCTGGGCGGAGGAGTTGCCCGGTGCCATGGCCGTCATGCTGAGGGAGGTCTGGGCGGTCGATCCCCCGGCTCCCCCAGTGGTCCCGTCAGAGCCTGTGCCACCGGTGTTGTTGTTGACCGCGAGGTTCAGCGTGCCGCTGGTGAAGGTGACGCTCGAGAGCGTGGCACTGTCGGTCCAGTACGCCATCGTCCCGGTCGAGCCCAGGGCGAGCACGACACCCAGGCTCAGCAGCGCACGGACGCGGGTCGACTTGAGCCGCTTCAGGCCGGACGACATACGCGGAGGCAGGTGCTTAGACATGGGATTCTCCCTGATGGGTTTGGCGGCGGCGCGAGACGATCGCGACGCCTGTTCCGAGAAGGACCGCGCCGAGGGCGAGGGTCCAGAGTGTGGGTGCCCCGGTGTCGGGCAGCGGTCCGTTGCCGTCGTCGCCGCCGACCTCCGCCGACGTCTGGCTGAGGTTCACCCGGAAGCGCAGGTCCGTCGAACGCAGCTGCGTGGTGTTGGGCGAGGAGAAGTCGAATTCGACCCTCACCGTCACCGGGACGATCTCGTTGGCGGCGACCTGCGGCAGGGCGACCAGTCGTCGTTCCACACCGCTGGTGGTGGACCCGGAGGAGCTCGACGCTGACGCCGTGATCGTGACGTCACCGCTGTCGAGCAGATCACCGACATGGTCGCCGAGGACGTCGACGCTCATACGGGCTGAGGTGCCGCCCTCGTTGCGGACGTAGAAGGTGGCCGACCGGGTGTCGCCGGGCACCCAGCGAAGATCGCTGTCGAACAGCGGACCGTGGAAGGTCGGCGTGAACGTCACGCCGTCACTGCTGATGCCGAGCTCACCGGCCGCGGCAGCGGGCGCTGCGGACGAGAACAGCGCGATGAGGACGGCGAAGAGGACGGCCAGGTTTCGCTTCATGCGCTGACCTCCCCTTTCTTACGGGTAGTGCGGCGTTCGCGAGCCGAGGTCACGAACATGAATGAGGCGTATGCAAGGAGCCCACCGATGACCACCACGCTGATGGCGTGGCGCTCGGCGTTGTCGATCAGATTCGTGATCCGGCCAAGTTGTGGCGCGGAGTACCAGAGCTTCCCTTTGATCTGTTCGGGCAACACAAGCTTCGGGTCTGGCACGTTGTTGGCGTCACCCTGTGTGTGGAACCTCAGGTCACCGTTCGGGGTGGCAGTGATGGCGACGACCCGGTGCGTGACGACCGTCGCGTTGCCCGACTTGAGTTGATAGGTGATGACGTCTCCGACGTTGATGGCCCTGGTGTCTGTCGGCTTGATCACCACGAGCGATCCCGGCGGGAAGTCCGGCTCCATCGACGATGTCAGAATCGAGTAGGGAGTGGCCCCTCCAGCACGAGGGATGATGACGCACACCGCAAGCAGCACGGCCATCGCCGCGATGACGAACCAGGCGACAACCTGGCCGAGCCATCCTGCGGCGCTCCGTGCACGAGTGCGTTCATTCATCGGACGTGGGTCTCCTCAAGTTCCGGTGGGACGCCGGCCCGAGCCGACGTCCCTCACCGACGGACTCCCTGACTTACGGGTTGTGGACCTGCGTCAAGGCGATCGTGTAGGCCGACACGTTCAGCGCCCCGTCCTGCGAGGAGTTGTCCGAGGAGACGCCGTACGGGAAGTCGACGGTGATGGTCGCGATGAGGGTCTTGGTGTCGTCCGCCTCAGTCAGGACCGTCTGCGCGTTCCCGCCGACCGTGAAGTCGGCCGAGGTCGTCGTCTTGGTGCTGAGCGTGCCTGTTCCCGCTCCGCCCGTGGCGACCAAGTTGGCCGTGAGGTGGTCGCCAGAGGCATTCACCGTGAAGGTGCAGACCTTGGTGAGCTTGTCGCCGGGAACGATGTGGCTGGTGCCGGGCACGTAGTCGTGCGCTCCGGGAGTGTTCGCACCTGTGCCACCTGCATCGAACGAGAACGGCGTCGAGGCGCACGTGCCCGGTACCGCTTCAGTGATCGAGATGTGACCAGCGTTGATCGTGCCACCGCCGATGATGTCCGAGTCGGACCAGAATGCGAGAGATCCGGCGCCGCCGAGGAGGAGAGTTCCGGCGGCTGCAGCGGCGAGCGCGCCCTTCGTGGATTTCTTCATGGTGGGAGTGTCCATTCAGTGATGCGCGACTTGGATAGGCCACGCGTTGTCTCTCAAACGAGACGCAGATCACCAAGGACACTGCCCAGGAGCCGAAATGGCTCTGAAGGACTAGACAATGGGCTCGTTGTGATGGCTGGCAAAATCGCAGTCCGCCGGACGACGGCGGCGGCGTCAGAGACGAATCTCCAGGGGATACGCCGCCGCCGTCGCTCCCTCTCGGATATCCCTCCCGATCGGGTTCGACGGAGGCAAGCACGTCTGGGACGCAGAGCGTCCGTGCAGGGGTCGTGCTCCCTCTGTTCATCGCCGCACCATGCGAAGCACTCCCATACTTCAGCGCGGCGATCACCACGAATCATACGCGGTATCAGTGCAGAATGACGACTTCGCCGCAACGTCAGTCGACGGCGCGTCGCGTGCCGACGATCCTGCGGCGTGGGACGAACAGCACGATGGCAAGGCAGGCCACGAAGACGCCGCCGAGGCCGATCACCACGAGACCGCCGGCCGCGCCGAACACGTACCCGAGGAGCGGGACCGAGACGAAGACTCGCTCGACCTTCGTCACGTCGTACGTCTCGGCGTCGGGCGCCGCGCTGTCGTCGGCCTTGAGCGTCAGCCGGATGCTGCTGCCGTAGGGCTCGACCTGGACCACGCGATGCGTCACCCGCGAGCCCTGCCGGTCGGACACGCTCACGATGTCGCCGCTGCCGACGTCACCCGCCGAGACGCTCCTCGCCAGGGCGAGGTCGCCCGACGCGATCGCCGGTGCCATCGAGTCGGACCGGAACGCGATGGGTGTCACGCCGAGAGCCGCTCCGAGGCCCGCCGCGAGCAGGCAGACGACACCCAACCCCGCCCCCACGTTGAGAAGGGTCGAGCGCCAGAAGCCACTGGTGCGCGGGCCTGACCTGGCCCTGCGCCGTCCCACGTGAGGCATCGCGTCCCTTCGGGTCTCCCACCCGGCGAAGACTCTATCGGCGCCCGCGTGGGACGCGTCGGCCCCGTCAGCTGCAGAGGCTGACGACGGCCACGGTGTAGCTCCGCGTGTTCGAGGCGACCGAGCTCCACGTCGTCGAGCCGAAGCTGCGATTCGCCACGACCCACGCCGTGCCCCCGCTGATCGCCGACGTGATGCTGGTCGAGGTGCCGGCGACGGTCTTGGTCGTCGCTCCGCCCGATCCGTAGTGCAGCGTGTAGTCGGTCGCTCCGGCGACAGCTGCCCAGGTGAACGTCACGGAGAGCACGCCGAGTCCCCCACAGGTGAACGTCGCCGGCGCCGGCAGGGTGTACGCCGAGAGGTTCGTGCCGGTGACGGGAGCGGGGTTCGTCCAGAAGGCGGCAGAAGCCGGCGCAGCCAGAGCCAACGTGGCGCCAGTGGCCACGGCGACGGCCGAGCGGGCCGCGACCCTGGTCCGGCGATCTGCCCTGCGCGCTCCCCCGCGCCTCGTGGGTCCGGCAGGTTCTTCCGGAGACCGGCGGCGGAACGCCAGGACCAGCATCCCGGTCACGTACGCCCCGAGCACGAACAGGCCTCCGCGACCCGAGGCGGCGCTGACGACGTATCCCGCCTTCGGGATGTCGAAGAGCACCCGGTCGACGCGGGTCACGGTGTAGACCTCGGCGTCCGGAGCCTGGTTGGCATCGCCCTGCAGGGTCAGCTGCCGGGCCTCCCCTTCCGCCGACATGTCGCGGAGGCGGTGGGTCACGCGGTGGCCGTCAGCATTGATCACCGAGACGATGTCGCCGGCGTCCAACGACCGGGCGTCGACCGTACGTGCGATGGCAAGGTCGCCCGTGTGGATCGCCGGCGCCATCGACCCCGAGCGGAACACCAGCGGCGTGATCCCGAACGCCCACCCGGCGACGGTCGCCACGACGCACACCACGCCGAGGATCGCGCCCGTGGTGAGGGCGGCCTCGCGGGTGCCGCGGAGCAGCGTGTGTCCGGTCATGAGATGTCCGAGGTGCCGGTCGCGGTGAACGTGGCCGTCGCCGCCTTGCCCTGCAAGCTGCTGGGCGCGGTGTCGGAGAGCTTGACCTGGAAGCACAGGACCTCGTTGCCCCCGGACGCGGTCAGCGCGGTGCTCGGCCGCTTGGCGAGGATCGTGGTCGTCGTCGTGCTGGTCAGCGGCTGGTCCGTGACGAGCGCGGTGCCACCGGTGCACGTGGCGCCTGACTTGGCGCCACCCAGGCGGACCGTCAGCAGCAACCCGTTCGCCGCCGCCGCGTTGTAGTCGGTCGCGTTCGTGCCGGTCAGTCCACCGGTCAGGGTGTACTTCGACGGGACGGTCCCGTTGTTCTTGACGGTCAGGACCTCCGCAGACGTCGTGCCGGGCACCATCGCGCTCATGCTCAACGTGGTGGTCGCGTACGAGTCGACGTTGTTGACCTGCAGGTCGAGCGTGCCCGCCGTGAACGTGGTGCCGGCGACCGTCACGTCGTCGGTCCACGAGGCGAATGTGCCGACCGACCCGATGCCCACGGCGATGCCGAGGCTCAGGAGTGCGCGGACGCGTACCGACGGGAGCCGTCGCCGTGTGGTGTGCCTATGACTGGACATGCGTGCCTTCCTTGCGGCCGCGAGTCCGCGCCGCCGCCGCGAACATCGCTACGGCATAGCCGAGCAGACCGACGGCGACGATCACCACGGCCGTCTGTCGCTGCGCGTTCGTGAACACGTTCGTCACGCGGCCGAGGTAGGGGATCGCGTACCACCGCTCCCCCTTGACCTGCACCGGCCGGACGGGCGCGGGATCGGGCGAGCCGTTGGCGTCGCCCTGCGTGCGGAACGTGCGCTCGCCGTGCCCGTCGAACCCGATGCCGACGACCCGGTGGGTCACGACGTCCCGCTCGCCGGACTCCAGCTGGTACGTGATGACGGTGCCGATCGCGATGTCGGACGCGTCGACCGGCTTGACCACGACCAAGGTGCCGGGCGGCATGCCGGGCCGCATCGAGCTGGTGAGGATCGTGTACGGCGTGGCGCCCGCCAGCCGCGGCACCAGCACCGAGACGACGAGCACCAGCAGGAAGGCGGACATGACGGTCCAGGAGATGGCCTGGATCAGCCAGCTCCGCACAGGTCGTTCGTGGCGATGTGTCGACATCGTGGGTCCCCGAGCCGGCCCGCCCCCTGGAGGCGGACCGGATCAGATCAGCTGTGGACCTGCTGGGCCGCGATCGTGACCGCGTTCAGCGTCGCCGACAACGTCTGCGTCGCGTTGACCGACGCCGAGTCGAACGTGACGGCGATCGTCGCCGTGACGGTGTCGCCACCGTTGGCCTCGGTGATCTCCGCCGGGATGTCGACACCGTCGATCTGATACGTCGCGACGACGCCGAGATCGTCGGTCAGCGCGTTGGTGGCGGCGAATCCCCCACCGGTGACGTTGAGCGTCGCACGAAGGTGGTCGCCCGTCGCCGTGATGTCGAACGTGCACACCTTCGTGATGACGTCGCCCGGCACGACCTTGTCGCCCGGCTCGTACGGATCGTTCAGCACCGCCTCGCCGTCGTCCAGCAGCCAGCCTGCGCCGCAGTCAGGCGTCGACAGCTTCAGCTCGCCGGCCGCGATGACACCTCCCGGCACGCTGACGTCGTCGTTCCAGAACGCGAGCGAACCGGCTCCACCGAGCAGCAGGATGCCGGCAGCTGACGCCGCCAGGGCGCCCTTAGTAGACCTCTTCATGAGTTACTCCCTCTTTCATCGCTGCGCGCCAGAGGGGTCGCGCAGTCGATCTCCCACGACGAGCGTGCACCCTCAGGGCACCGCTCGGCAGCCAATTGGGAAAAGATGCCTCGAATTGACTACGCAGGGGTGCGGAAAGACGGAAACGGCCGGGACCGAGCAGGTCCCGACCGTTTCAGAGATCCGCGAGTCACCCACCCACCCAGCCATGGGCCGAGCGCCAGCGAGGCGAGAGCTTCCGGGCGAAGCCCGGTCTGCGACGAAGTCGCGGGCGCGGCGGAGCCGCGCAGCTCCTACCAACCGCGTTCCGCGAGGCGGTGGGGCTCGGGGATGTCGTCGACGTTGATGCCGACCATGGCCTCGCCGAGGCCACGCGAGACCTTGGCGATCACGTCAGGGTCGTCGAAGAACGTCGTGGCCTTGACGATCGCCTCGGCGCGCTGGGCCGGGTTGCCGGACTTGAAGATGCCCGAGCCGACGAACACGCCTTCGGCGCCGAGCTGCATCATCATCGCCGCGTCGGCCGGGGTCGCGATGCCGCCGGCGGTGAACAGCACGACCGGGAGCTTGCCGTTCTCGGCAACCTCCTTGACCAGCTCGTAGGGCGCCTGCAGCTCCTTGGCCGCGACGAACAGCTCGTCCTCCGACAGCGACCCGAGACGCCGGATCTGCGCGCGGATCTGGCGCATGTGCGTCGTCGCGTTGGACACGTCACCCGTGCCGGCCTCGCCCTTGGAGCGGATCATCGCCGCACCCTCGGTCAGCCGCCGCAGCGCCTCACCCAGGTTGGTCGCACCGCACACGAACGGCACCGTGAACTGCCACTTGTCGATGTGGTTGGCATAGTCCGCCGGCGTCAGCACCTCGGACTCGTCGATGTAGTCGACACCCAGGGACTGCAGCACCTGGGCCTCGACGAAGTGGCCGATGCGGGCCTTGGCCATCACCGGGATCGAGACGGCCTCGATGATGCCGTCGATCAGGTCCGGATCGGACATGCGGGCGACGCCGCCCTGCGAACGGATGTCGGCAGGCACGCGCTCCAACGCCATGACCGCGACGGCCCCGGCGTCCTCGGCGATCTTGGCCTGCTCGGCGTTGACGACGTCCATGATCACGCCGCCCTTGAGCATCTCTGCCATGCCACGCTTGACCCGCGACGTACCGGTTGCCTCGTTGCTCACTGCTGTGTCCTTTGATGTGCTGGATGATCGTCCTCAGTCTACTCGGGACGAGCTCGCCTCCACGCGGTGGACAACAGCCGGACGCACGCCACGACGCCGGGCCAGATCGCGCCACCGTCGTCGCCGCTCCGGCACGGTCGCGGCAGCCCCGAGCAGCTCCCCGACGCGGGTCAGCTTGCGTCGCGGACGGCCCTGCTGAGCCCCCTCGAGACGCTCCGCACGATCGATCGCGCGCCACCCCCTGGCATCGACCTGGCCCGGTACGCGCGACCGTACGAACGCGTCGAACCCGTCGCGCGGCGGATCGGCGAGCAGCCCCGCGTTGAAGTCGGCGATCAGGTGCTCCACGGTCTCCTGCGCGCACGTCTTGTTGGTGCCGATGAATCCCGTCGGCCCCCGTTTGATCCAGCCCACCGCGTAGGTCTGGGGGGTGCCGATGACTCGTCCTGCAACATTCGGCATGGTGCCGCTCTGCGCGTCGAACGGGACGCCGTCGACGGGCGCGCCGCGATAGCCGATCGAGCGGAGAACGAGCCCCGTCGCGATCGTCGAGACGTCACCGGTCGGCGCCGGGCGTACGACCCCCTCGTCGGTCACCAGCTCGTTGCGGCAGACCCGAACGCCGGTGACGTGATCGTCTCCGAGGAGCTCCACAGGGGACGTCGCGAAGCGGAACACGATGCGGCGGTTGCCGTCGCGCCGCGGACGGGCGGCGGCGGCACGAAGGGCCGACAGTTTCTGCCCGATCATGACGTCGTCGACCGGCCGTGCCAGGTCGGCACCCTCGACGACGACGTCGATGTCGTCGCGACCCAGCAGACCGATGAGCTCCGGGAGCGTGAACGCGGCCTCCGCGGGTCCGCGCCGGCCGAGAAGCACGACCTCTCGCACCGCGCTCCCTCGCAGCGCGGCAAGGGCGTGGTCCGCGATGTCGGTCGACGCCAGCCTGGCTGGGTCGGTCGCCAGGATCCGGGCGACGTCAAGGGCGACATTGCCGTTGCCGACGATGACGGCCCGCTCACTGGTGAGGTCGAAGACGTCGTCGGCGTGATCGGGGTGGCCGTTGTACCAGGCCACGAAGTCGGTGGCCGTCGCACTGCCCGGCAGCTGCTCCCCCGGTGTGCCGAGGAAGCGGTCCTGCGACGCACCGGTGGCATAGACCACGGCGTGATGGTGCTCGAGCAGCTCGTCGTGCGTGAGGTCCGTCCCGACCTCCACGTTGAGCGCATATGCGAACCCCGGGTGGTCCTCGACCTGCCGGAACAGCTCGTCGATCGCCTTGGTGTGCTGGTGATCAGGTGCCACCCCGGCACGAACGAGCCCGTACGGCGTGGGGAGCCGGTCGATGACGGTGATGTCGACTCCGGGCCGCTTCAGCAGCTCGTCGGCCGCGTAGAGCGCTGCCGGCCCCGAACCGACGATCGCCACGCGGAGGTCCCCGCGACTGGAGTCCTTCGCGAGGATCGGTGCCACGGGCGCCTGTGCCGGGTGATCGCGTCCGGACTCGTGGAACAGGGCGTTGACCTCGACGAACGGCAGCTGGGCCTCGAGCAGCTTGGTGTCAGGGACGATCGCGCCGACGGGGCAGGCGCTCACGCACGCGCCACAGTCGACGCACGAGACGGGATCGACGTAGAGCATCTCGGCCAGGCCGAAGTCGGCCTCGTCAGGCGTCGGGTGGATCGCGTTGACCGGGCAGGCGAAGACGCATGAGGCGTCGCCGCAGCACGCCTGGGTGACGACGTGTGCCATCAGCTGGAGAACGCGACGGGCGGCTCGCTGCGGTAGCGCGACGGACGACCGTCGATGCGGCACAGCTTCCACATCAACCGGGCCAGGCGGTTCTTGCGCAGCCCCGACTGGTCGGCCAGCATGCGTACGTCGCCGAACAGCTCCTGGAGGCGCTCGCGGGACTCCGGCGCCTTCCAGTAGAGGTCCTTCATGACCTTGCGCGGGATGCCGAACTCCTTGCGGAACGCCTTGGACGGCACCATGATCACGTCGCACAGGACGCGCATGATCACCGGGAACAGCAGCGAGATGACGAACTTCTCGACGCGACCGAGCCGTGGAGCGTTGCGGCGGATGTAGTGGTGCGCGAACGAGATGTGCCGCGCCTCCTCGGCGACGTGGATCTCCATGATGCGCGACAGCACCGGCGGCAGGTCCTTGCCGCTGCGCAGGATGCCCTTCTGCGTGTGGTCGATCGGCTCCTCACCGGCCAGCACGCCGATGAAGAACGCGAACGGCACCACCGAGCCGGCCCACGGCAGGATGCCGGCGACCTTGCGCATGAGCCACGGCATGCCGGCGACGTCGACCCCGATGCGGTTGACGGTCTGCTGGAACATCTGCGTGTGGTGGCACTCCTCGGTCGCCTCGTGGGTGAGGTAGCGGTACTCCGGCGAGCCGTTGGGCAGCGTGAAGACGTACTGCATGATGCCGCGGATCAGGATGTTCTCGAACTGGAGCCCGACCTTGAGGATGTTGGCCTGACGCCACTGCCCGATCTCGATCTGGCGGGCGAGCGACTGCGACTGGTACCACGGGTGAGCACCGAGCGGGTCGACGTCGGACGGCAGCACCCAACGCGGGTCGTCGTGGTGGACCTCGAAGTCCGGATCGCTCCAGGGCACGTCGATGAAGGCGTCGAAGTGGCGGTCGACCGACGCCTGCGACAGCCCCTCGAGGATGTCGGCGTACTGCTCGGGCGTGACGTCCACCGGGATGTCGGGCAGGTCTTCCACGTGGTCGAGCGTCTGGGACATCTGGGGCTCCTCGTGAGTCGGTTCTTCCGTCAGCATGCGCCATACCCAGGGTATGTGTCAACGACGATGTCACATAGGGAGTGTCACGCTCGTCGTGGGGGTCCGCGGGCACGGCGAAGGGCCCCGCACCCCTGGACGGTGCGAGGCCCTTCGGTCCGGGTCGCTCAGGCGTTGCCGCGCGTACGTCTGCGCACCGCGAACGCGGCACCTGAGGCCGTCACGGCAAGGCCGCCCGCGAACAGCCAGGCCAGGTCGAGACCGGCGTCCTGCTGCTCCGAGGCGAGCCCGGCGTCGACGCGGTTGGGCAGCTCGACG
Organism: Aeromicrobium sp. Root344; assembly: GCF_001425755.1. Taxonomy (GTDB): domain Bacteria; phylum Actinomycetota; class Actinomycetes; order Propionibacteriales; family Nocardioidaceae; genus Aeromicrobium. The sequence goes on from NZ_LMDH01000001.1 coordinate 3,625,912, forward strand.
GCGTCACGGGCGTCCACCACGTCGTCGACCGAGTTCTTCGACTCGCCGTTGCCGCCGCCGTCGGTCGGCTTGTCCGGCTTGGGCGCATCGCTGAAGTCGCCGGGACCCTTCGGACCGTGGGGCTTGGGTGCATCGCTGAGGTCGCCCGGACCCTTCGGCTTGTCCGGCTTGGGCGCATCGCTGAGGTCGCCGGGACCCTTCGGCTTGTCCGGCTTGGGCGCGTCGCTGAGGTCGGCCGGGCCCTTGGGCGGGGTCGGCTTCGGGGCCGGGGCCTTGATGTCGAGATCGGGCTGGGGGTCCGTGTGCGGCGGGACGATGATGACCGGGCCGGGCTCGGTGGCCATGGCGGCGGCGGGGACCATCGTGAGCGCGGCGGTGGCCAGCGGGACGGCGACGATCAGGTTGCGGATGGTGGCGTTCATGTCATGTTCTCCTTGAGGTTGGTGGTGCTTCTGGTGGGCGGTGTCTGTGGTTGTTGCTTGCTCAGATGTAGGAGCGCGACCCCCAGGGAGTCCTTGCAACTTTTCGGGAAGTTTTCTGGGCAGATTCGGATTACCGGCGAAACCGCAGGTCAGGGCGCCAAACGGGCGAAGACGATCGTGTTGTCGGGATACATGCGCGCGACCGGGTCAGGCGTGCCGCCGCAGGTGATCAGGCGCAGCACGGGACGATCGGTCTCGTTCCAGATCCGGTCGTACGGCAGCTTGTCCTTGGCGGCCTGCTCGACGGCCTCGACGACGAACGTCGACCTGCCGTCCGTACGCTCGACCGTCACGCGGTCCCCCGGCTCGAGCTCGTGCAGCCGGGCGAACACGTCGTCGCCTGCCGGCCCGTGGACGTGCGCGACGAGAACGGCCGGCCCGGGTGCGCCGGGGCGCGGCCCCAGGTCGTACCAGCCGGCGTCGCCGAAGTCGGGGGTCTGCATCGCGCCGTTCGCCTTGAGGCCGACGCCATGGAGGCGCTCGTCGACCTTGATCGCCGGGATCGACAGGTGCGTCGGCTTGCCGACCGGGCGGGCCTCATGGCGTACGGAGACCGGCGGAGGTGGCGGCGCGGCCTGGACCGGCGCCGGCTCTGCCACACGGAGCTCGGGCGCGGTCCGGCCGGAGCCGGCCAGCCCGCCGAGTGCGGCGACTGCCACAGCGGTGACGAGGGTGGTGCGGACGATGCGGTTCATGCCAGGTGCCTCCGGGTCTCGTGTGCCTACACGAGTGGGAGCACCGGACGCCCCGGCTTCTTACAACTTTTCGCCGCTCAGCCGGCTAGCCCGGGCACGGGTCCACGCTGACGGTCCGTGACGAGCTGGCTGTGTTGCCGCGCTTGTCGGTGGCCGTGACCTTCAGGGTGACGGATCCGCCATTGGCGAACTGACCCATGTCGGCCTTCCAGGTGCCCCCCGACCGTGACATCGATCTGCTGCCCGAGCCGGCTCCACTCCAGCGCAGGACGACCGACGAGAGGCCACTCTCGTCCGACACGCTCACGCGTACGGGATTGCTCGTGCAGGTCGAGCTCGAGCCGAGGCTGGGCCGGCCGACGACCGGGTCGTGGTCCTCGACGACCGAGACCTTCACCGATGCGCTGCCGGTGCGCCACGAGATCGCGAGGCTGCCCGACGAGGTCCCCTCGCGGACGTCGCCACGGTCGGCGCGTACAACGACCTTGGAGGACGCGCCGGCCGCGACGCGTCCGGTCGACGGCGACGCCGACAGCCACGCGGCGTTGGACGACAGGCGGTAGTCGACCGGCAGTCCACCGGTGTTCGTGAGGGTGATCGTGGACGTGCTGCCAGCGCGACCCAACGCGATCGAGGTGGTCGAGACCGTGAGGTTGCCAGGCGCCTTGGGTGCGGCCTTGGTGGGCTTCGGCGTGGGGGTCGTGGTCGGCTTCGCATCGAGCGTCGGACCGGCTGTCGGCTCGACCGTCGGCTGGGTCGACACGACATCCCCCTTGGGCGACGGGTCGTCGTCGTTGCCGGCCCAGAACAACGCAGCGATGCCGGACAGGATGATGACGACCGCGGCAGCGGCTGCCGTGACGGCGGCCTTGGGCCGCCCGCGGGGGGCCAAGGCCGGGGTCACGACGAGCGGCTCGCCGGTCGGTGTCGTGTAGGCCACGAGCTGCGGGTCGCTCACGACGCGGTCGCGCAAGGTCAGGGGCGCCGCGAAGATCGGCACGGACGCCAGCAGCATCCATGGGCTCAGGATCTTCTTGCGGCGCTTCGAGCACACGTCGCAGTCGTCGACGTGACGTGAGACCCGCTTGCGAATCAGCGGCGAGAAGGTGCCGTCCCAGTCGGCGAGCAGGTCGTCGAGGTCGTCGCAGTCGTCGCGGCCGAGCCGGGCGATCAGCAACGCTCCGAGCGACCGGTCGACCTGCGCCCGCAGGCGGTTGAGCATGACGTACGCGTTGGAGGCCGACACGCCCATCGCCTCGCCGAGCTCGGCGCCCTCGAGGCCCTGCCGCAGGTGCAGGTCGAGGAGGGCGCGATCGCGGTCGGCGAGCCCGGCGGACGCGTCCCACACGATCTTCTGCATCGCGGCGCGCTCCGCCTCCTGGTCCGGGGTCAGGGCGTCGTCAGCCATCTGAACCAGCTGCTCCTCGCCGCCGAACGCGACGCGTTTGCGCGCTCGCAGCTTGCGCAGGCACTCGCTGCGCACGATGGCGTAGAGCCAGGGCCGCAGCCGTTCCGGGTCGCGCAGCTGGCTGAGCCGCTCCGCCACGAGCACGAACGAGTCCGCCACGGCGTCCGCAGCGTCCTCGCGGTGCCGGAGCATCGAGTAGGCGAAGTCGTAGAGCTTGGTGCCATAGCGGTCGTAGACCGCGGCGAACGCGTCGCGGTCCGCTGCCAGCACCCCCGCGACGAGTTCCGCGTCCGTGGGACTGGTGGGCTCGCTCACGCAGGCATCCTACGAAGAATCGCAGGGCCGTACGGGCAACGCGCGACATCGGTCACTCTCTTCTCCTGGTGGTCTTGTCACCAGTAGGAGTCGCGAGCGGACGGGGTCTTACAACTTTTTCGCGATCAGCTGTCGAGACCGGGGTCGGCGACGGCCTGCTTGTGCACCATCAGCATCCGCTGGATCACGGTGATCGTGCTGGCCACCGCGAGGGCCCACAGGGTGATCTCGCGCAGGAACGGCGCGTCGAACATTCCGGAGAAGCCGGTCATGACGAGGATCGCCACGAGTCGGTCCGAACGTTCGGCGATGCCACCCTTGGCCGTCATGCCCAGGCTCTCGGCACGTGCGCGGGCGTACGAGGTGAGCGATCCGAGCACGAGGCACGCCAGGCTGAGGTAGAGGTAGATCCGCGGGTCACCGAGGTCGGCCTTGGCGTCCGACGTCGTGTAGTAGAGCAGCAGTCCGCCGAAGATCGCGGCGTCACCGACCCGGTCGAGCGTCGAGTCGAGGAAGGCGCCCCACTTGGACGACTGGCCCGACTTGCGGGCCATGTAGCCGTCGATGATGTCGCTGAACACGAACGCGGTCACGACCAGGACACCGATCAGGAACTCACCCTGCGGGAAGAAGATCAGGGCGCCGGCGCTGACGCCGATCGTGCCGACCCAGGTGACCCAGTCGGGCTTGACGCCGAGGCGCAGCAGCAGGTCACCGAGCGGCGCCCAGACGTTGGACCAGAACTGGCGGAAGCGTTCGAGCATGGGCTACTCCTTGGGCCAGGCAGCGGCGAGCATCTCGCGGGTGTCGCCCAGCAGCTGTGGCATGGTCTTGGTCTGGCCGATGACGGGCAGGAAGTTGGAGTCGCCGCCCCAGCGCGGCACGATGTGCTGGTGCAGGTGCGCCGCGATGCCGGCGCCGGCGATGTTGCCCTGGTTCATGCCGAGGTTGAAGCCCTGAGGGTTCGTGACCTCGCGCATCGTGCGCATCGCGGTCTTGGTCAGCTGAGCGACCTCGAGCGTCTCGTCGTCCGTCAGGTCGGTGTAGTCCGCGACGTGACGGTAGGGGCAGACCAGCAGGTGGCCGGCGTTGTAGGGATAGAGGTTGAGCACCGCGTAGGCGTGCTCGCCCCGGTGCACGATGAGCCCCTCGACGTCGTCCATCTGCGGGATGCGGCAGAACGGGCAGTCGGCCTCGTCAGCAGTCGTCGGCTTGCCCTCACCCTTGATGTAGACAATCCGGTGCGGCGTCCACAAGCGTTCGAACGCGTCGGGCTCCCCCACGCCGTCCTGCTGGCCCTCGTCCACGTCCGTCACACCTGCACCCGGGTCTCCACCGCTTCGACGATGCGGGCGATGGCGTCGTCGAGGGCGATGCCGTTCTCCTGCTCGCCGCTGCGATAGCGGAACGACACGGCACCGGCCTCGATGTCGTTGTCGCCGGCGATCACCATGAACGGGACCTTCTGGGTCTGTGCGTTGCGGATCTTCTTCTGCATGCGCTCGTCGGAGTCGTCGACCTCGACGCGGATGCCTTCGGCCTTGAGCCTGGCCGCGAGCTCGTAGAGGTGGTCGACGTGCCGCTCGGCGACCGGGATGCCGACGACCTGCACGGGGGCGAGCCACGGGGGGAACGCGCCGGCGTAGTGCTCGACGAGGACGCCCATGAACCGCTCGATCGAGCCGAACTTGGCCGAGTGGATCATGACGGGCTGCTGGCGCGAGCCGTCAGCCGCCACGTACTCGAGGTTGAAGCGCTCGGGTGACGGCTGGTTGAAGTCGTACTGGATCGTGCCGAGCTGCCAGGTGCGACCGATCGCGTCGCGCGCCTGGATCGAGACCTTGGGGCCGTAGTAGGCCGCGCCGCCGGGATCGGGCACGAGCTCGAGGCCACTGTCGATGCAGACGTCCTCGAGGACCTTGGTGGCGATCGCCCAGTCCTCGTCGGACCCGATGAACTTGTCGGGCTTGGAGTCGTCGCGGGTCGACAGCTCGAGGTAGTAGTCGGGCATGCCGAAGTCACGCAGCAGGCTCAGCATGAACTCGAGGAGGTGGCGGATCTCGTCGGGCGCCTGCTCGGGGGTGACGTAGGAGTGCGAGTCATCCTGGGCGAACCCGCGTACGCGCGTCAGCCCGTGGATCACGCCCGACTTCTCGTGGCGGTAGACGTGCCCGAACTCGAACAGCCGGAGCGGCAGCTCACGGTAGGACCGGCCGCGCGAACGGAAGATCAGGTTGTGCATCGGGCAGTTCATGGCCTTGAGCCGGTAGTCGTTGCCGTCGACGTCGAGCGCGGGGAACATGCCCTCGCCGTAGTAGGGCAGGTGGCCGGAGGTGTAGAACAGCTCCTCCTTGGCGATGTGCGGCGTGCCGACGTACTCGAAGCCCTCTTCGATGTGGCGCTGGCGGACGTAGTCCTCCATCTCGCGCTTGATCACCCCACCCTTGGGGTGGAAGACGGGCAGCCCGGAGCCGATCTCGTCGGGGAAGCTGTAGAGGTCGAGCTCGGTGCCGAGGCGGCGGTGGTCGCGGCGCTGCGCCTCCTCGATGCGGTGCAAGTGCTCGTCGAGCGCCTCCTTGGTCTCCCAGGCAGTGCCGTAGATGCGCTGCAGCTGCTTGTTCTTCTCGTCGCCGCGCCAGTAGGCCGCTGCGCTGCGCATGAGCTTGAACGCCGGGATGCGCTTGGTGGTCGGGAGGTGCGGGCCGCGGCACAGGTCCTTCCACGCCAGCGAGCCGTCGCGCTTGAGGTTGTCGTAGATCGTCAGGCCACCGGCGCCGACCTCGACGCTCGCGCCCTCGGCGGCATCACCCGCGGTGGACTTGAGCCCGATGAGCTCGAGCTTGTAGGGCTCGTCGGACAGCTCCGCGCGGGCGTCGTCGTCCGAGATCTCACGACGGTCGAACTTCTGCCCCTCCTTGACGATCTTGCGCATGCGCGACTCGATCTTGTCGAGGTCCTCCGGCACGAACGGCTCGGGCACGTCGAAGTCGTAGTAGAAGCCGTCGGTGATCGGCGGGCCGATGCCGAGCTTGGCCTCGGGGAACAGCTCCTGCACGGCCTGCGCCATGACGTGTGCGGTCGAGTGGCGCAGGATGTCGCGGCCGTCGGCGGAGTCGATCGCAACGCCTTCGACCTCGTCGCCGTCGGCCAGCTCGTAGGCGAGATCCTTGAGCTCACCGCCGACGCGGGCCGCGATGATGTCGGGCGTCTCGGCGAACAGCTGCCACGCCTTGGTGCCCGTCTCGACAGCTCGCGACTCTGCGTTGAGGACGATCTGGATGTCGGACATGCGTGACCTCTGTTCGGTATGACGCGCCCTACGGATGGCGCGTGCTGCTTCCCTCCACCCTATGGCAGTGCGACGACGTGGAGAGAGGTGGTCGCAGCGGTCGCGAAATGCGGCGACGGGGGCCATAGTTGCGACCATGGGGAACACCACTGCGACAGTCGTTCTCATCGACGACTCTGCTGAGGTACGCGAGCTCCTCAAGACCCAGTTCAGGTTGTCCGGGCTGCTCACAGTCGTCGGTGACGGGGCCAACGGGGTCGAGGCCATCGGGCTGGCTCACCGGCACCAGCCCGACCTGCTGCTGCTCGACCTCTCGATGCCGTCGATGGACGGCCTCGACGCGCTGCACGGGATCCTCACGGTCTCCCCCCGGACCCGGGTCGTGATCTACACCGGCTTCGAGAGCAACGGCCTGGCCGATCGGGCGATCGAGCTGGGTGCGACCGCATTTTTGGAAAAGTCGATCCCGATCGAGCAGATGGCGCATCGCCTGCACGCGATCATGACCGACGCTGCTGCGTCACCAGCCCCCGAGCGTCGGCTGGAGGTCGTACCGGATCCTGCGGACCGCCAGATGAGTGCCGAGCAGGATCACGCCCACGACGACCAGAGCGTGCTCGACGAGCACCTCGAACGGTTCCGCGAGGTGTTCGAGCAGGCCGCCATCGGCATGGCGACAATGACCTTGACCGGCAGCATCGTGCGGGCCAACCGCGCCCTTGGCGAGATCCTGCTCCGCAAGCACCAGGACCTCGTCGGCGTCGACTACGCCACCCTCACCGCCGGCCGCGGCGAGCAGTTGGGCACCGCGCTCGACGAGATCGTGCTGGGGGCCGCGGACCTTGTGCACCTGGAGCACGAGGTGCGTGGGACACCCGAGCCCCGCCACGTGCAAGCCTCGATCGCCGCGATCCGCGACGAGGCCGGCGCGCCGCTCTACCTGTTCCTCCAGGTCCAGGACGTCACGGCTCAGCGGGCCGCCGAGGAACGGCTCCGGCTCAGCGAGGAGCGCTTCCGTCTCCTGGTCGACGCCGTCGAGGAGTACGCGATCTTCATGCTCTCGCCCGAGGGCATCGTGGTCAGCTGGAACCCGGGCGCGCAGCGCAGCGAGGGATACCGCGCCGAGGAGATCATCGGTCGGCACTTCCGGACGTTCTACCCCCAGGCGCTGCAGGAGGCTCGCCACCCCGAGTACGAGCTCGAGCGCGCGCTGGCCGACGGTCACTACTCCGAGGAGGGGTGGCGGGTCCGCAAGGACGGCTCGGTGTTCTGGGCACACGTCCTGATCACCGCGGTGTTCGACGACGCCGGCCAGCACCTCGGGTTCGCCAAGGTCACCCGCGACATCACCACCAGCCGGGAGTCCCAGGAAGCGCTGCGGCAGAGCGAGGAACGCTTCCGGCTGCTCGTCGAAGCGGTGGCCGACTACGCGATCTTCATGCTCGATCCCGAGGGTCACGTCATGAGCTGGAACACCGGAGCACAACGGAGCACCGGCTACTCGAGCCGAGAGATCATCGGACAGCACTTCCGGATCTTCTACCTGCCCGAGAGCCAGGCCGAGCGGCACCCCGAGAACGAGCTCGAGATCGCGCTCAGCACCGGCCGCTACGAGGAGGAGGGCTGGCGCGTACGCAAGGACGGCACGCGCTACTGGTCCAGCGTCGTGATCACCGCGGTGTTCAACGACGTCGGAGAGCACGTGGGATTCGCCAAGGTGACCCGCGACCGCACCGAGAACCGCCTCGCCGAGGAGGAACGCGAGCAGACCAACGCCTCGCTCGCGGCACTCAACGAACGGCTCCGGCAGGCGGCGGCGGACCAGACCCAGTTCCTCGCCGTGACCGCGCACGAGCTGCGTACGCCCGCAGCGGTGCTCCGCGGCTCGGCCGACACCCTCTCGCGGCACTGGGCCGACCTGGGCGAGCAGGAGCGCATCGGTCTGCTGGCCGGCATGTCGTCGAGCGCTGATCGCCTCGGCAGGCTGCTCAACGACCTGCTGACGGCGTCCAAGCTCGACTCCGACGCGCTCAACCTGCGCCCCGTACGTTCCTCGATCGCGACGCTGGTCGCCTCCGCCGTCGACGGCGCCCGCGTCTCGAGCAAGGGCGTCGACATCCACGTCGGGGAGATTCCGGAGGTCGAGGTCCTGGTCGACGCCAGCCGGATCGGCCAGGCGATCGACAACCTCATCGGCAACGCCATCTCGCACGGCACCCCTCCGGTGAGGCTCGACGTGGCGGTGTCAGGCGACACAGCGCAGGTCCGCGTCAGCGACTCCGGAGGGGGCGTCGACACCGACGTCCTGCCCCGGCTGTTCCAACGGTTCGCGACCGGCGACAACGTTCGTGGCACCGGCCTCGGACTGTTCATCGCCCGCGAGCTCGCCAGGGCCTCGGGCGGCGACGCGTTCTACGAACCCTCGACGCCGGACAACTCCGCGGGCACGTTCGTGCTGGCCCTGCCGGTCGCGTGAGTCAGACGAGCTTGGCGACCTCAGCCGCCGCGCGCTCCCCTGCTCGTACGGCGCCGTCCATGTAGCCGGACCAGTACGTCGCAGTCTCGGTGCCGGCCCAGTGGACGCGACCGTGCGGCTCGCGGATCGTCGAGCCGTACGCGACGGTGGCGCCGGGTTGCACCGTGGCGATCGGGCTGCCCATCGTCCACCGTTCGTGCGTCCAGTCGTGCTCGACGTACTCGATGGGATCGAGCGCCTCCGGCCCCACGACCTTGGCGAATCCCTCGAGCACGAGCTTGCGGCGCTCGGCGAGCGGCAGCATCGCGCACTGCTGCCACGAGGAGCCGCCGACGAAGGCCAGGAGCACGCCGACCTTGGCGTCGGCGGGGCAGTTGTCGAAGACCGTGCGCACGACACCGCTGTTGAGGACGCCGGAGCCCGAAAGCCCCTTGGCGCGCCAAAACGGCCTGGGGTACACCGCGTCCACCTTCATCAACGTGCCCATCGGCATGTGCTGCATCAGCTGCAGGCGGCGCGGTGGGAGCAGCGGCGACCAGTCGATGCCCAGCACGAGGGGCGGCGGGACCGCGACGATCACCCGCTTCGCCGTGACGGTCCCGCGATCGCTGACGACGGTCACCCCTGTGCTCGTCTGCTTGATCTTGCGGACCGGGGCGTTGAGCGCGACCCGCGAGCCCAGCGCCGCGGCGACTCGCAACGGGAGCAGGCCCGAACCGCCGACGAACCTCGAGTCCTGGGCCGCGTCGGGCGTACCGGACGACCGCTCGAACGTGCCCGGATTGGTCTCGTTGCCCGCGGTCGCGATGTACCAGAGCAGGAACAGCAGCGAGATGCCCTGGGCATCCACCCCGAACGCGGACTGGAAGTAGGCCTTGATCACCTCGCGCACGGTGGGGATCAGGGTGTTCTGCCGGATCCAGGTGTCGACCGTCATGTTGTCCCACTCGGCGGCCCGCTTGGCGGTCCACGGTGCGTCCACGGGCACCTGCTTCGACATCTCGTCGATGCGCAGCTGCAGCAGCAGCGCGTCGGCCAGGATCAGCGGGTCGGGCGGGACCGTGCCGGTGTACTTCATGGTGCCGCCGTCGGCGCTGACGTAGACGTTCTTGCCGGTGATGTACTCCTTGAACGTCGCGACCTTGAGCTCCTTGGCCAGTGCGAGCACGTGATCCTGGGTGGGACCGACGAACGCCCCACCGGACTCGATCACGGAGCCGTTCTTGAGGGTGTGGTTGAGCAGCCGACCGCCCACACGGTTGCGGGCCTCCAGCACCAGGACCTTCTTGCCGCTCGCGACCAGCTTGCGCGCGGCGACGAGGCCCGACAGCCCACCACCCACGACCACGACGTCGACGCTGGCAGGCAGGCTTCCGGAGGTCGTCGCCGCCTCAGCGGCTTCACCCAGTCCTCCGATCGCGAGGATCGCACCTCCCGCGGCAGCGCCGCTCAGCAGTCCGCGTCGTGACAGTCCGTGCTCAGCCATGCGATGCCTCTCGTTTGCTGTGTCAACGAGGGATGGGCCGAAAAGGAACGCGTTCTAGCGCGCCGGGACCGCCGGGATCGGCAGCAGAGCGGCCGGGGCGTGCGCCGGGACCGCCGGCGATCTCGGCGCCACGACCGGCACGCGGACGTACGGCTCGCCGACCGGCGGGCGCGGGTCCGGCTCCCCCTTGTTGGGCCACAGGGCCATGGCACGCTCGGACTGCGCCGTGATCGTCAGCGACGGATTGACGCCCAGGTTGGCGGTGACGGCGGACCCGTCGGACACGTGCAGGCCGGGATGACCGTGGGCCCGCTGGTACGGGTCGATGACCCCGGTCTCGGCGGACTCGCTGATCGCGCAGCCCCCGATGAAGTGCGCCGTCAACGGGATCCCGGCCATGTCGGTCGTCGACCCGCCGGCGTACCCGCCGATGCGCCTCGCGAGGTCGCGCGCGACGCGGTTGGCCACCGGGATCCAGGTCGGGTTCGGCTCGCCGACGCCCTGCTTGCTCGTCATCCGCCGGCCGAGGACGCCGCGCTTGAGGTAGGTCGTGATCGAGTTGTCGAGCGACTGCATGACCAGCACGACGATCGACTGCTCGGCCCAGCGCCGCGGGTTGTGCAGCCTGATCGCCCCCTTGAGCCCGAGCTCGCGATAGACCCGCCAGATGCTGCGGACGGTCGATCCTGGTTGATCCTTGTCGACGAGCGGGGCGTTGAGCAGCGACAGCGCGCTCGACCCTCGGCCGTACCGGACCGGTTCGACGTGCGTGTGCTCGTCGGGATGGAACGACGACGTGATCGAGACGCCGGGCGTGTAGTCGGCCCGCTTGTCACTGGCACGCGCGCTGAGCACCGCTTCTGAGTTGGTACGGCTCAGCTCCCCGATGCGCGGCGACAGCTCCGGCAGCGAGCTGGTGCGGAGCCGGTGGAGCAGGTTCTGCGTGTTGAGCGCGTTGCCGGCGAACACGACGTGCTCCGCCGTGAAGGTCCGCCGGCGCAGTCGGTTGCCAGTGCGTCGGGTGCGGACCTCGTAGCCGCCGGCGTTCGGCCGTACGTCCGTCACGGTCGTCAGCGGGTGCACGACAGCGCCTGCAGCCTCGGCGAGGTGGAGGTAGTTCTTGACCAAGGTGTTCTTGGCGTTGTGGCGGCAGCCGGTCATGCATGCACCGCAGTCGGTGCACGTGCGCCGGCGGGGACCCGCGCCGCCGAAGAACGGGTCGTCCACCTCGATGCCGGGCTCTGCGCCGAACAGCACGCCGACGTCCGCGGCGTGGAACGTGTCGCCGACCCCGTAGTCCTTGGCCAGCGACTCCATCAGGTCGTCGGCCGGAGTACGCCCGGGATACGTCACGACGCCGAGCATCTTCTTGGCCTGCGCGTAGTGCGGCGCCAGCTCGTCCTTCCAGTCGGTGATGTGAGCCCACTGCGGGTCGCGGTAGAACGCGTCGAGCGGCTCGTAGAGCGTGTTGGCGTACACGAGCGATCCCCCGCCCACGCCGGTGCCGCTGGCGATGAGCACGTCCCTCAGGAGCGTCAGCCGCATGATGCCGAAGCAGCGCGCCCAGGGCGCCCAGAGGTAGCGACGCGTGCGCCACGACGTCTTGGGCAGCTCGTGGTCGGCGAAGCGGCGGCCCATCTCGAGCACGCCCACCCGATAGCCCTTCTCGGTCAGCCGGAGCGCGGCGACGCTGCCCCCGAAGCCGGAGCCCACCACGACGACGTCATAGTCATAGCCAGTCATGGCGGGCAGCATACGGGCTTGTTGACACTGTGCCAATAGCCGGTGAGACTGAGCCCATGACCGCGACCCGTCAGCGCCTGGCGCCCGCACAGCGCCGGCAGCAGATCATCGACGCTGCGCGGGTGCTCTACTCCGACCGCCCGTACGACGACGTGTCCACGAGCGAGCTCGCCGAGGCGGCCGGCGTGGCCCGGGGCCTGATCAACCACTACTTCGGCGACAAGCGAGAGCTGTTCCTGGCGGTGATGCGCGAGTCGATCCTGATGCCCGAGCGCCCGCTCACGGGCCTCGAGGGGCGTTCCCTCGAGGACCGCGCCCGGCTCACGATGGACTGGATCCTCGATGCGGCCACGACGTACGGTCAGGCGTGGGTCGCCGCGAGCGGAGCCGCCAACCTGCACGGCAGCTCCGACATCCAGGCCATCGTCGACGAGGCCGACGATCGCGCCGCCCGTCTCGTGCTCGACGCGCTCGGGTTGCCCGACGACCCCCGCTTGCGGGCACGCCTGCGGCCGACCGCGGCATTGACCAAATCCGTCTGCCGGGAGTGGCTCCAGCGCGGTACGTTCACCCGGGACGAAGCGCTCGACCTGCTCACCGCGTCAGTCCTGTTGTTCGTCCAGAAGGAGCTCCCGTGAAGAAGCGTCGACCATGACGTCCGTCGGCATCATCGGCTCGGGCTTCGGTGCGCTCGCGGTCGCGATCGAGCTCAAGCGCGCCGGGCACACGGACCTGCGGCTGTGGGAGCGCTCGCACGACCTCGGCGGCGTGTGGCGCGACAACACCTACCCCGGCGCCGGCTGTGACGTCCCATCACCGCTCTACTCGTTCTCGTTCGAGCCCAATCCGCACTGGTCCCGGCGCTATGCGTTGCAGGAGGAGATCCACGCCTACATCCGCTCGGTCGCCGACACCTACGGCATCACCCCGCTCGTACGGTTCGACCGCGAGGTCGTGGCGGCGCGGTGGGACGAGGAGTCCGCGACCTGGACCGTGACGATCGCCGACGCTTCGACAGGATCGGGGACGACCGAGGAGACCGTCGACATCCTCATCAGCGCCGTCGGCCAGCTGTCGCGGCCGGTTCCGCCGCGGATCGACGGGCTCGACTCCTTCGAGGGCACGTCGTTCCACTCCGCACAGTGGGACCACTCGTTCGACGCGACCGGCAAGTCCGTCGCGGTCGTCGGCGCGGGCGCGAGCGCCGTGCAGCTCATCCCCCATCTGGCGCGCGACGCCCGCAAGCTCGTGGTCTTCCAGCGCTCCCCCAACTACCTGATGCCCAAGCCCGACAAGCCCTACAAGGCGTTCCACAAGAAGCTGTTCCAGATCGCGCCGATCAGCCAGCGGCTGGAGCGCGGCGGCGTGTGGGCCGTGACGGAGCAGTTCGCCCGTGGACTCGATGACGAGTCGCGGGTCGGCCGCATCAACAAGGCGATCGCGATGTGGCACCTCCGCAAGCAGGTGGCCGATCCCGAGCTGCGGGCCAAGCTGACGCCCGACTATCCGATCGGGTGCAAGCGCATCCTGTTCTCCAACGACTTCTATCCGGCCCTGGCGCAGGACAACGTCGACGTCGTCACGCACGCGATCACGAAGGTGACCCCCAAAGGCGTCGTCGACACCGAGGGCGTCGAGCACGAGGTCGACGCCATCATCTATGCCACTGGCTTCGACACCCAGGACTTCCTCCAGTCGATCGACATCACCGGCACCCGGGGGCAGAAGCTCGCGACCCAATGGGCCGATGGCGCGCACGCCTACCTCGGCATGTATGTCCCGCACTTCCCCAACATGTTCGTCGCCTATGGGCCCAACACCAACCTCGGCGGCGGATCGATCATCTTCATGCTCGAGGCGCAGGCCCGGCACATGCGTCAGACCCTCGACCGGTTGGTGGCCGGCGACTACCGGAGCGTCGAGGTCACCGAAGAGGCTGAGCTGGCGTACGACCGTGAGCTCTCCGAGAAGCTCGAGCACTCGCCGTGGGCGCACTGCGACAACTGGTACCGCCACCGTTCCGGGCGCATCACCTCCAACTGGCCCGGATCGACCCGCCCGTTCGCCCAGGCCACCAGGACCATGGACCCGACGGCGTTCCGATGGGCATGACGGACTACCCCCCGGAGCCGTGGGACCTGCACGGGCACGCGTACGTCGGCGTGTGGCTGCTGCCCAAGGGCGACGCACCGGCACCGAGCTCGCCGGCGACCAGGACGATCACGATCTTCGGCCGGGCCGTCGTGTGCGCGGCGTTCTTCGTGTACGAGGAGCCGAGCCCGCTGACGTACGACGAGATCATGGCGACCGTGCTGGTCCGCGAAGGCTGGCGGCCACGGGTGTCGATCACCCACATCTGGGTCAACAGCGTCGCCTCGCGCGATGGCGGCCGCCGGCTGTGGGCGATCCCCAAGGACCTTGCCGATTTCGAGGTCGCCCGGCACTCCTCGTACGCGGCTCAGGGCATCGGCTCGCTCGCGGTGACCCGCGCACGCCGCCTGCCGGGACGACTCCCGCTGGGCTTCCGCATCGCCCAGGACCGGGCCGGGACGCTGTTGGTGTCCCCCGTGTCCGGGCGCATCCGCCTCGGGTTCGCCACCGCGCGGTGGTCCCTCGCGGCGGAGGGCCCACTGGGCTTCCTCGTCGGCCGCAAGCCGTTGCTGACCTTGGCCTGCAAGCCCTTCCACCTGCTCTTCGGGCGACGCACCTAGCTCCGGTTAGGGTCGAGGCATGTCTCGCCTCGTCGTCCTGACCGTGACCGCTCTCCTGCTGCTCGCGGGCTGCACCTCGTCCGACGGCAAGGGCAGGGGCGAGGACGGCCAACCCACCGCGAAACCGCCAACGACCAAGACCACCCCGGCACCGACCGGTCCCGCCTGCGCCAGCATCTGGAAGGAGGGCACCACGCTGCCGGCCGACTACACGAAGTGCGTCGACGGCGGCGCGTACGGCTCGCAGGACGTCACGAAGTGCCAGGACGGCACCAGGCTCGTGACCTACTCCGACACCTACTTCGCCGTCACCGGCGGGCGCATCAGCAAGCCCAAGGTCGCGCCGATGCAGGACACGCCGGAGTTCGGCAAGGTCTACAGCGCCTGCACCGGCGAGTAGGCGCTCAGTCCGGACCGAGCGCGGCCTCGCCGGACGGCGAGCCGGGCTCCTTGAGCTCGACGAACATCACGTGCGTCTCGGTCCTGCCGACGTTCTCCCCCGCATGCGTCTGCGCCGGCAGCCAGGCCGCGCGACCGGGCTCGAGGGAGACCTCACGGACCTGGTCGCCGACGCTGAGCCGGCGGTCGAAGCCGCTCAGCGTGATCATGACGGTGTCGGGGTGCGTGTGCGGCGTCGTGCTGTCGCCCGGCGCGTCGCGATACTCCAGCACGCGTACGCGCTCGTTCTCGAACACGACGGAATAGAGCGACGGGTTGGACTCGACCGGGTCTGACATCCGTCGAGTGTCGTCCCGTGCCGAGATGCCGGTCAAGACCTGGAAGAAAAGGTCCAGTGGTGATGTTTGGTTCCAGACCTTTGGGGTATATCGCGGTCCTCGACCGGCAGTCGAGATATCGGGCGGGCTGGAGGCTTACGCAGACTCTCCAGCCCGCCGATCTCGTTCCAGGCCGGCGATGGAAGGGAGAGCATCATGAGCGAGTCACCCCTCGAGCCGGGCGCCGATCCAGAGGCCAGGCCCACCGAAGATCCCGAGATCACCCCTTCGTCGAATCCCGACGGCGGGTCCACCGTGATCCCCGAGCCCAGCGTGACCAACCCGGACGCTGACGGGACCGGAGGCGACGCATGACGATCGACCCGAGCGACCCGGTCCGCCGCCAGGAGCCCGACATGGATCCCGGACTCGCGCCCGACCCCGAGCACGAGGTCGAGGAGAACCCGCCGGAGGGTGACCGGCCGGCCGAGCCCGACTGACAGACACACCAACGCCCCGCGACTCGTGCGAGTCGCGGGGCGTTCGTCCGTTCAGGCGTCCTCAACGGGGTCCGGTGCGACGAGGTCGGGGTCGCCCTCGACGTCCGGCTCGGAGACCTGCGGCGCCTCCTGCGGTTCGGCGTCGGGTTGCTCTGGTGTCGACAGCGGGTCATCGGGTGCGGTCGTCATTGTCGCTCCTCTCGTTGGGCGCCTGCCGTACCCGCGCGCGCTGCGGTCAAGCGGTTCGGGGCGCGCTTCGGGGGGTATGCCCTGAGTCGTGAGAACGTCGATCATCGCTGCGTCCCTCGTTGCCAGTGCGTTGCTCTCCGGCTGCTCCTCGGGCAACGACGACGCGGCGACTCGTACCGCTGAACGGCTGCACGCCAGCCTTCAGGCCGAGGATGGCAGTGCTGCATGCGACCTGCTCAGCGACGACGCCCAGGAACAGCTCGCGGAGTCCGGCGACTCGTGCGAGAGCGCGGTCATGGACGCGGGCATCCCCGACACCGGCCGCGTCGTCGCGGTCAAGGTCTACGGCACCGCAGCACAGGTCCGCTACGACGAGGACGTCGTGTTCCTCGGCGAGTTCAGCGACGGTTGGAAGGTCACTGCCGCCGGCTGCTCGCCCCAGGCCGACGCGCCGTACGACTGCCAGGTCCAAGGAGGCTAGCCAGATGCGCACCGTGTTCGTGGTCTACCTGCTCATCATCTGCGTGGGGCTCGCGTACTTCCTCACCACCGGCCTGGTCCACGCCTAGGAGGTCCGATGCGTACGTTCGTGCGGAACAACGCACTCAGCCTGTTCTTCCTCGTCATCTTCCTCGCCGCGCTGATCGGCCAGACCTTCGCCGGCTGGGCGCAGTTCAACGACTCGCAGACTGCGTCCGGGATGGCCGAGATCAGTCTCGGTCGATACCTGCGGTCTGCGGACTTCGCGGTCGACGTCACCGAGAACTGGCAGAGCGAGTACCTGCAGTTCCTGCTCTACATCCTCGCGACCGTCTTCTTCGTCCAGAAGGGATCTCCGGAGTCTCCGGCGCACGGCGGGATGGGTACTGACAAGGAACAGAAGCTCGGCCGCTACACCCAGGACGATTCCCCGGCGTGGGCCAAGGCCGGAGGTGTGCGCACGTCGATCTTCTCGTGGTCGCTGACGATCGTGATGGGCACGATCTTCCTCGTGTCGTGGCTCGCGCAGTCCATCGCCGGTTGGGCGGCGTTCAACGAGACCCGCCTCCAGGACCGGCTCGACGCCATCTCGTGGGGGGCCTACCTGCACAACCCCGACTTCTGGGCCCGCACGCTGCAGAACTGGCAGTCGGAGTTCCTCGCCGTCGGGTCGATGGCCGTCCTGGCGATCTATCTGCGCCAGCGCGGCAGCGCCGAGAGCAAGGCCGTGGGCGAGTCCCACTCCTCGACGGGAGCCGAGGGCGGCTGAGCTTTCCACTGGTGCGGTGCATGTCACATTTCGGCTGCGATTGCTTGGGTATTCTCACGACGTGCCGGTTGAGCAAACAGCTGGCGCAAGGAAACCCGCCCCAAACAAGGAGGCGGGTTTCCGCTGTCAATTCTTGCACTCGGTCGGCCGGCCGAAGCGATCGCGATCACGTAAGCCACCGCGAAAAGCCCCTGACCAGCATCTCTGCTGGTCAGGGGCCAAATCTCACGGGTGGGCGATACTGGGTTCGAACCAGTGACCTCTTCGGTGTGAACGAAGCGCGCTACCACTGCGCCAATCGCCCGCGTGCGTCAGAAACCTTAACCCATCGACCGGGCGGGCTCCCAACGAGGCTGGTCTAGGGATCGACGTCCTTGACCGACTCGCGCGCCCAGATCTCCTGCGCCTTGCGCGTGATCGGCCCCGGTGCCGCAACGTCACGGTCGTCGACGCGCGAGATCGCCTGGACATCCCTCGTGGTGCCGACGAGGATCACCTCGTCGGCGGTCCGCAGCACGTCGATCGGCGCATCGCGTTCGACCACGTCGAGCTCGGCGGCGCACCACTCGAGCACGAGCGCACGCGTGACGCCCGCGAGCGGGCCGGCCTGCAGCGTCGGCGTGATGAGCTGCTCGCCGACGACGTAGAAGATGTTGGACCCGGTGCCCTCGCACAGCATCCCGACGGTGTTGGGCATGACCGCCTCGGAGGCGCCGCGAGCGAGCGCGTGCTCGACCATCAGGGCGTTCTCGGCGTACGACGTCGTCTTGAGGCCCGCCAGGGCTCCGCGCTCGTTCCTGGGCCACGGCACGGTCGCGATGGCGCTGACCGACGGCGGACGCTCGCACGGCTCCGTGATGACGACCTGCGTCAGCCCTGCGCTCCCCCGCGGCGAGCCCAACGGCCCCGGGCCCGAGGTCACCGTCACCCGGATGCGGCCGAACGACAGGTCCTGACCCTCCATGGTTGCGGCGACACCTTCGCGGATGGCGCTGACGTCCGGCTTGCCGATGCCGAGACCCTCAGCGGACCGCACCAACCGGTCGAGGTGACGCGTCAACGCGAACGGCTGGCCGTCCTCGATCTTGATGGTCTCGAACACTCCGTCGCCGACGATGATCCCGTGGTCGAGGGCACTAATCGACGGTGCTTCCGGGGATTGCAGGAGGTCGCCGTTCAACCATGTCTTCATGCCGTCACGCTACCCCGACCCCGGTTTGGGTTCGGCCGCCCTGATCGGCTAAAGTTTCGTGTCGCCTCAATTCGAGGCAGTGCGGACATAGCTCAGTGGTAGAGCATCACCTTGCCAAGGTGAGGGTCGCGAGTTCGAATCTCGTTGTCCGCTCGGAAGCGGGTCTCCATACCCATCCAGCGGTGGGTTGGCCGAGAGGCGAGGCAACGGACTGCAAATCCGTTTACACGGGTTCAAATCCCGTACCCACCTCGAGCAACAGCATGATCACAACTGAATTTTGCACGGGCGATTGGCGCAGTCTGGTAGCGCGCTTCCCTGACACGGAAGAGGTCACAGGTTCAAGTCCTGTATCGCCCACCATCCACAAGGCCCCTGCTTCGGCAGGGGCTTTGTCCGTTCCATCTCCATCCCCCAAATCCGGCAGTATGCCGGACGACCGACCGCTTCTGGCCCTACGGTGGAGGCCTTGTGTCGCCACGTCTCCCTCATGCGCTCGACGACTACCTGTCGCTCTACTTCGTGCCCGACGCCGAAGCCGCGAGCGCGTACGTCCGACAGCTCCTGGTCCCGGACGCACCGTTGGTCGAGGACCCGATCGAGCTGCTGTGCCAGATCATCGAGGACGGCACGAAAGGCCGGTCAGAGGTCGTCATCCCGTTGACCGGGGGCCTGGACTCACGCGCGCTCCTCGGCGCGGCGCTGAGGGTCCTTCCCGCCGACGCGATCAGCTGCATCACGTTCGGCACGGCGACGTTCCCGGACGCGGCTGCCGCCACGATGACCTGCGAACGACTTGGTGTGCGCCATCAGCGGTTGGACCCCGACCTGATCGAGTGGGACCTGCCGACCATCACGAAGGCCGGTGTCGGAACCTGGGAGCGGTGGGGCTCCCTGGGACCCATTGATGCGCTTGCGATCTTCGGCGCGATGGCAGACGCAATCGGCGACCGGCTCGTGCTGTCGGGCTACCTCGGAGGGGTCTCCTCCGGCTCGCACCTACCCAGGAGCGACAACCGCAGGAACGGTACCGCGACGTCGGCGGCATTCCTCGACAAGGAGCACGCCAAGAACCTGGCCCTGACACCGATGCGAGGACGCGAGCGGCTGATCGCGATGCTCGACGAGTTCATCGACCTGCACAAGGACCTCCTCGACGGCTTCGCCGGGCTGACGCTGTACGACCTCGTGCACCTCGGCTTCCGGCAGAACGGGATCGTGAGGTCGGTCGCGAGCGGCGCCTATCGCGTGTCCCTCTCACCCTTCGAGGACCCGCGCTGGGTCCGGCACTGGATGTCCAAACCCTTGGACGAGCGACTGGGCGGACTGGCGTACAAGCAGCTGCTGCGAGACGCGTTCCCCGACGTGTTCCCGGCCGATCCCCCGCCGCCGGTCGCCGCCCGGCCGCCCGTGTCGGCCCGACGGCTGCGCGATCGCTTCCGGTCCCGACCCGAGCTGCCGCCGGTGATCGCACCGCGGCCCGCTCCGATCGACGGCCGTGGCGACGTGCGCCGCAACGCCAGCATGGCGGCGGTGCTGCACGACACCGTGGCGGCGTTCGACGACCGCAGGATCGTCCCGGACGTCGCCGTGTCGGCCTCGCTGCAGAACCTGATGGGCGACTCGCCGACCGCCAGAGACTACCTGCGCGTCAGGACCGCGGCGGCGGCCGAGATGTATCTCCGCGCCGGCGTGCTCGCCCAGCGCCGGTGACGTGGCTTCGACGCGCCGAGCCGACCCAGCCGTCGTACGGTCGTGGGATGCGAACCACCGTGACGACCGACGACGCGTCCCTCGCTCAGGCCGCCAGGGATCTCGAGACCGCCGATGAGTCCCTCCGCAAGAGCTTCTCGGGCCTGGACGTGACGGACGTCGTCCCCGAGGTCCAGCGCTCGCTGTCGGCGATCGGCATCGAGCTGCCACCCGACACCGTCCGCGCGTATGCGCAGCACATCGCTGACCGCGCGGACTTCCAGCTGAAGCTGTGAGCCCGCGCGGCCTGACCGAACCTCGGGAGGTACCTACCCGGGTACGTTGCTGGGGTCGTTGCCGTAGGAGTGCTTGGACCCGATCGAGCCGTCCTTCTCCTTGATGATGTGCTCGACCTTCCGGGCGCGCGCTTCGTCACGGCCGGCCCGGACGGCCCGCTCCTTGGTGTCGGAGGTGTGGAAGGGCTGCTGGTCCCCCTGGACCCGGCAGTGCCACTCCGTCCCCTCGAAGTACGTCTCGACGTTCGCCTGCGTCATGACTCAACCTCCTGCATGGGTGTCGTGACCGCAGGCGTACCCGTCACCACGGGCGCCGAAACGAGCGGTCAGCCGGTCGGTGGCTGGGGCGCCTCCGGGCCGGTCGCCGGAGCTCCTTCCTGGACCGGGTCGACGGGATCGCCCTGGCCCGAATCGGCCCCGGGTGCGGGCTCTGACCCCGTGTACGGGTCGGCCGGAGGGTGGGTGCCCCCCGGATCCTCACCTGGATTGGGCGCCGGTGCGGCGTCCGGGTCCTCGGGCGTGGAGTTGGGGTCTGCGGGCGGCACGGGTGTCTCGGTCATGAGATTTCTCCTCTCGTCAGCGTGCCCTCAGGCATACCCCGCCAGCCGCCGCTGAACCGGTTCCGACCTGCGCAGACGTGGCCCGGACACCGGACTTGAAAGTCGAACCAAGCCGCTCTAGTCTCGGCTGCGAAATCTCTGTGATGTGACGATTATGGGGAGGTTGGGGGCCGTGGCACGACAGCGCAAGAACTTCGAGTACGAATCGCCGATCCCTGATGACGAGCTCTCCTCGCGGATGAGCTCGACAGCCGGCCGCAAGCTCGAGAAGCGCCTCGAGGCCATGGGCTGGACCGAGGCGCATCATCCGCAGGACCCCGTCACCGACGAAGCCTGAGCCGCGGGCGTGTGAGCGGCGCGACGGGTGGGTATGCCTGAGGGGTGACTCGCTCATCGAACAAGCTCGGCATGACCCGGGGCAGCTGGTGGATCGCGATGCTCGTGATCGCCGCCGTCGTCGTCGCGGTCATCGTCGTCCTCGTCCTGGTCGACCGAGGTGAGCTGTCGAAGGGCTGGGCGTACGCCGTGCTGCCCGTCGCGATCATCGCCGCGGCGTCGACGAGGGTCCTGACGATCTTCAAGGCCGCGGCCGAGAGCAAGCGCCAGGCCCCACCCGAAGGCCGCTGACGACGCTCAGGCCTCCGTGTGACCGAGGTCGGCGGCGGAGACGAACGACACCTCGTTGGCTGACGCCGCCTGGAGCTCGAGCACGATGAGCTCGTTGCCGCTCTCGCGCAGCACCGGGCCCGGGACGTACAACGTGCGCTGAGGCCCCCTCGACCAGTAGCGACCCAGGCAGAACCCGTTGATCCAGACCACGCCCTTGCCCCATGCGGAGGTGTCGAGGTAGAGGTCACCGGTCGTCGGATGGTCGAACGTGGCTCCGGCGAAGACCGGCCCGGCCATGACCGCCGGAGCGCCGGCGGACTCGAGGGCGCGGGACACCCGATCGATGGCGGACAGGTCAAGGGGCAGCACCGACCAGCCCCGCAGCGGTTCGCCGTTGATGCTCGCCTCGCCGATGAGGCCCTTCGGCTCACCGATGCGGGGGCCGTAGTCGACCCGGCCCTGGTCCTCGACGAGCAGGTCGAGCCTGCCCTTGGCCGCGGCCGGCAGCGGAAGAGCGGTGTCGTGGTGGTCACGGGCCAGCAAGCCGATTCCGTCGCCCTCGAGGAAGACCTGCGCGCGGTCGCGTACCTCGTCGATCCGGAGGATCGCCGGGCCGGCCACGTCGATCGTGGTGCGATAGAGCGCGAACCCGTCGTAGTGACCCAGCGAGTCGAGGGTCGGCAGCGTGTCGTGGGTCGTCCAGTCGCCGAGCACGTCGAGCACACTCCAGAGCGGCAGGACGCTGCGCAGCGGTGTGGTGAACGACGGCGGCTCGGGGGCGGACTGGGGCTTCTCGTCGCCCACCGGCGCGTACCTGGCGATCACGTCACGCATCGCCCAGTACTTCTGCGTCGGGTTGCCGGCCTCGTCGAGCGGTGCGTCGTAGTCATAGCTCGTGACGATCGGCAGATAGGTGCCCTTGTCGTTGGCCCCGTTGGTGAAACCGAAGTTCGTACCCCCGTGGAACATGTAGATGTTGACCGAGGCGCCGCGCTCGAGCAGCTCATCGAGGCTGCGGGCGGTCTCCTCCACCGAGGTCAGGTGGTGGTGGCTGCCCCAGTCGTCGAACCAGCCGTCCCAGAACTCCGAGCACATCAGCGGCCCGGTCGGCTGGTGGCGGCGCAGGGTGTCGAGGCGCTCGCGCGACCGCGAGCCGAATGAGCCGGTGCGGTGCAGCTCGGGCAGGCTGCCGTTCTCGAGCATGTCGTCGACCGGCTGGTCGACCGAGATCAGCGGCACCGTGACGCCGATGCGACGGTTGATCGCCACGAGCTTGCGCAGGTAGGACTTGTCGTTCCCGTACGCGCCGTACTCGTTCTCGACCTGCACCAGGATGATCGGCCCGCCTCGATCGATCTGCCGCGGCTCGAGCACCGGCGCGAGCTGCTGGAGATAGCGGTCCACGTGAGCCATGTAGCGGGGCTCGTCCTGGCGCACCCCGGCGCCGTCGCCGAACAGCCACGCCGGGAGGCCGCCGTTGGTCCACTCGGCGCAGATGTACGGGCCCGGCCGGACGATCGCATACATGCCCTCGGCAGCCACGGCGTCGAGGAACGCCCCGAGGTCGAGGTTGCCCGAGAGGTCGAACTCGCCTTCCCGGGGAGCATGCGCATTCCACGCGACGTACGTCTCGATGGTGTTGAGGCCCATCTGCCGGGCCTTGCGGATCCGGTCGGCCCAATGGTCCTGGTGGACCCGGAAGTAGTGGATCGAACCGGACAGGATCCGGAACGGCTTCCCGTGCAGCAGGAAGTCGTGGTCGCCGATCGCGAATGTCATGCCGGTCCTTCGTGGGGTGAGGGGAGGTGTGCCGTGTGCGGGCTGTGAGGGCCCCTGATCGAGGAGCCCTCACAGCCCATGCGCGTACGGCCGTCAGTTGACGGTGAAGCCCTGCTGGTCTCCGTAGGTGGCCGACTTCTTCTGCCAGTCCGCCAATCCGTCTGCGAGCTTGGTCTTCGACACGTACGCCTTGCCGACCGTGTCGTTGAAGATGCTGTTGGCGTAGACCTGGAACGGCAGGTAGGACCAGCCCTTGACGACGTCCGCGGCAGACGCGGCCAGCACCTTGTTGATCTCCTGGCCACCAAAGTAGGCCGACTTCTTGTCGACGAACGCCGGGTCGCTGATCTGCTTGGTCGTCGCCGGGAACGCTCCCGCGTCGACACGCGTCTGCGCGCCCTGCCCTGCGGTGGCATAGTCCATGAACGCGTAGGCCAACGCCTTGTTCTTGCTGGCCGTCGGGATCGCGAGCGAGCTTCCGCCGTTCTCCGACGTGGCGTTGGCGCCCGCCTCCCACTGCGGCATGGGCGCGACGCGCCACTTGCCCGCACCGGCCTTGACGCCGGACTCGAGGTTGGCCGGCATCCATGCGCCGATCGTCAGCGTGGCGATGTTGCCGTCGGCCAGGCCCTTGTACCAACCGTCGCTCCAGGACGGCGTCGGCGCGAGCAGCTTCTCGTCGAGCAGCTTCTGCCACGTGTCGGCGAACCGCTTGGAACCGGCGTCGGAAAGGTCGATCTTGACCTTGTCGCCGTCGACCTTGAACGGCTGGCCGCCGGCCTGCCAGATGAGGCTCGTCGTGAAGCCCGCGTCACCCGCATCGTTCGCGATGTACGCCTTGGGGTCGGCCTTGTGGATCTTGCGGGCCGCGTCGACGTACTCGTCCCACGTCTTGGGGACCGCGACGCCGTACTTGTCGAAGACCGTCTTGTTGTAGAACAGCGCCATCGGTCCGGAGTCCA
Organism: Aeromicrobium sp. Root344; assembly: GCF_001425755.1. Lineage (GTDB taxonomy): Bacteria > Actinomycetota > Actinomycetes > Propionibacteriales > Nocardioidaceae > Aeromicrobium. The sequence continues at coordinate 3,650,261 of NZ_LMDH01000001.1, forward strand.
TCGGCAGGCCGTAGATGCCGCCCGACTGCTGGACCGACGCCCAGGGGCCGGGCGTGAACGTCTTGTCGAGGCCGCTGGCACCGTACGAGCTGACATCGGCGACGGACTTGGCGAGCGAGAACTGCGGCAGGGCGTAGTACTCGATCTGCGCGACGTCCGGGACGCCCTTGCCGGCCTTGATCGCGTTCTGCAGCGCGGTGTACTGGTCGTTGCCGGTGCCGGCGTTGACGAGCTTGACCGTGACGTTCTTGTGCTCGGCCTCGAAGTCCTTGACGACCTTGGTCAGCGTCGGCTCCCAGGCCCAGACGGTGATCGTCCCGCCCTTCTTGAGCGCGGCCTTGACGTCGGCCGCTCCCCCGGTCGAGCTCGACTTGTCGCCGTCGGAGCCGCCGCACGCCGCAAGGGCGAGCGCTGCCACGACGGAGACGGCGACTGCGCGAAGCAGTCTCCCGTGCTTGGTGTTCATGCGTTTCCTCTCGTTGGTTCGAAACTGTGGTGGCCAGCCCGAGCTGACCTACTCCTTGACGCTCCCTGCGGACAGCCCGGACTGCCAGAAGCGCTGCAGAAGAAGGAAGGCCGCGATCAGCGGCAGGATCGTCAGGAGCGATCCGGTGATGACCAGGTTGAAGATCACGTCTCCACCTGCGGTCAGGGCCTGCTGGCTCCACGAGTTGAGACCCACCGTCAGGGGGTACCAGTCCGGGTCCTTGAGCATGATCAGCGGCAGGAAGTAGTTGTTCCACGTCGCCACCATCGAGAACAGCAGCACCGTGACGATTCCTGGCGCCAGCATCGGCAGGCAGACCTGGAAGAACGTCCGCAGCTCGGAGGCCCCGTCGACCTTGGCGGCCTCCATGAGCTCGGTGGGGATCGCGTCGGTGGCGAACGTCCACATGAGGTAGAGCCCGAACGGCGAGATCAGTGACGGGATGATGACGGCCCACGGCGTGTCCGTGATGCCCATCTTGCTGAACATCAGGAACGTCGGGACGGCCAGGGCCGTACCCGGCACCGCCACGGCTCCGAGCACGACAGCGAACACGCCCTTCTTGCCCGGGAAGTCGAACTTGGCGAGCGCGTAGCCGCCCATCACCGCGAGGATCGTCGCGCCACCGGCGCCCACCACGACGTACAGGAGGGTGTTGGCGAACCAGCGCAGGAAGATGCCGTCGTTGTAGGTGAACGTGTCCTTGATGTTGGAGAACAACGAGAACCCGTCGCCGAACCACAGGCCGAACGACGACAGTAGGCTCTCCTGCGACTTCGTCGAGTTGATGAGGAGCCAGGCCAGCGGCACGAGGCTGTAGATCAGGATCAGGCCCGTCAGCGCCGTGAGCAGCGGGCTGCGGCGAGGCTTGGCGAAGGAGTGCGCCGCGCGCGCTCGCTGCTTGGGCCGGAGGGCAGTGGTCGTCGCCATGTCAGAGGGCCTTTCGCATGCCGCGGAGCTGGACCGTGTAGGCGATGACCATCGTCAGCAGGCCCATGATGATCGCGATGGTCGCCGAGTAGTTGTACTGCTGGCCGGAGAACGACAACGAGTACGCGTACATGTTGGGCGTGTACTGGGTGTTGATCGCGTTCTTCGCGACGTAGTGGAGGATGTTGGGCTCGTTGAAGAGCTGGAAGCTGCCGATGATCGAGAAGATCGTGGCGATCACGAGGGCACCGCGGATCGCCGGCAGCTTGATCGCACGGATGATGCGGAGCTCGCTCGCGCCGTCGATCGCGGCCGCCTCGTAGAGCGACGCCGGGATGACCCGCAGCGCGGAGTAGAAGATCAGCATGTTGTAGCCGATGAACTCCCACGTGACGATGTTGCCGATCGACGCGAGCACCCATTTTGGACCCAAGGGATCTGGCAGCGACAGCCCGAGCGAGTCATTGATGCTCCCGATCAGGCCGAACTGGCTGCCGTACATGAACCCCCACATCAGAGTCGCGACGACCGCCGGCACGGCGTACGGGAGGAAGATCGCGATGCGGAACAGCGAGGCGCCGTAGAGCCGGCCGCCGTCGATGGCCAGCGCAGCCAGCAGGGCGAGGAACAACATGATCGGCACCTGCACCACGAGGAACAGGGCCACGCGACGCACCGACTCCCAGAACGCCGGGTCCTGGAGCGCCTGCTTGTAGTTGTCCGCCCCGACGAAGCTGTTGCCACCGATGAGCCGGTCCTGGAAGAGGCTGAGATAGATCGAGTAGGCGATCGGCGCGAGGAACACCACCGTGAAGACCAGGGCGAACGGGGCGAGAAATCCCCATCCCGCCCACGAGCGACGGTAATGACGGGAGGACGCCGCGACCGTGTCAGCCGGTGCGACCACTGTTCCCGTGGCAACCATCAGATTCGATCCTTTCCTCGGCCCTTCGGCCTGTTCGCTTCACATGAGGCGCGAAACCGCCTATGTTTACGTAAACATCGTTGTGACGCGCGTTACGTTACACCCCTAGGAAGGAACGTCAAGACCTGTGAGCGAGTTAGAACCCGTCTCGAATGGCACATCCCGACCCCGGCGTGTGTCGATGGCGGACGTCGCCAAGCTGGCCGGCGTCTCCTCACAAACGGTGTCACGCGTGTCCAACGGGCACCCCGGGGTCATCCCTGCCACGCGCGAGCTCGTGCAGGCTGCGATGCGAGAGCTCGGCTACCGGCCCAACAGCGCCGCACGCGCCCTGAAGTGGGGCAGCTTCCACACGATCGGCGTGATCCTGTTCTCGCTGGCCAACGTCGGCAACAGCAAGACCTTGGAGGGCATCGCCGCCGAGGCAACCGCGCGCGGCTACGGCATCACGCTCATCCCCGTGGCGATGCCGACCGAGGCGGCGGTGATCGGGGCGTTCGGCCGGCTCGAGGAGCTCGCCGTCGACGCGGTCATCGTGATCATGGAGATCCACCTCCTCGACGCCGCCACCGTCGGCCTGCCGCCCGGCGCGCCCGTCGTGGTCGTGGACTCCAACGCCGGCGACCGCTATCCCGTCGTCGACACCGACCAGTCAACCGGCGGCCGGCTCGCCGTCGAGCACCTGCTGTCGCTGGGCCACGAGACCGTCTGGCACGTTGCCGGCCCCGAGGAGTCGTTCGCCAGCGAGCGCCGTCTGGCCGCTTGGCGAGAGACCCTCGAGGCGGCTGGCCGGCCGGTCCCCGACATCCTGCGTGGCGACTGGTCCGCCGAGAGCGGATACGCCGCGGGGCAGCAGCTGCTCCAGGATGAGTCGGTCACCGCGGTGTTCGTCGCTAACGACCAGATGGCGCTCGGCCTGATGAACGCCCTGCACGAGGGCGGGCGGCGCGTGCCCGAGGACGTCTCGGTGGTCGGGTTCGACGACCTGCCGGACTCCGCCGCCTACCTGCCACCGCTGACGACGATCCATCAGGACTTCGCCGAGGTGGGCCGGCTGTGCGTGGCCGACGCGCTCGACCAGGTGGAGAACGGCGTCAGCGAACCCGGCGTGACCCTCGTGCCCACGCGCCTCGTCGTCCGTCAGAGCACGGCTGCTCCTCGTCAGGACTGAAACCAGAGGGCATACCGGGGACACTGAACCTCTCCTGGGTCTACCGTTCGCCGTATGGCCATCGATGAACCGCTGCGCGAGGAGGAGAGCCTGCTCCTCGACGAGCTGACCTCACGGCTCGACTCGCTGCGGCTGTTCCGCGAGCACGACGAGACCGAGGCCAACGCCGTGCTCGAGAAGTTCGGCAGCTCCGGCGTCATCGAGGACCAGATGCTTCAGGAGCTCAGCAGCCGCCAGCCGCTCAAGCATCCGGCCCGCTTCGACGAGGCCCATCGCCGCGCGATGCGTGCGCTCGAGGTGTTCGACCGCAACGGCGCTCGTCAGCCGTCGGCGCTGAAGGTGCCGCGCCTCATCAAGCCGGTCGCCAACAAGGTCGTCCAGCTCCTGATCACGGCGATCGTGCGGAGCCACCAGAAGCGGCTGGTCAAGGACCTCCGACAGCTCTATGCCCTGCGCGAGGCCAACAGCCCCGTCGGCTCTGACGACTACCAGCTGCTGGCGACCGCCCGGATCCAGGTCGACACGATCACCAACGACCTCAACAAGTCCTCGCTCCCCCTCCCGGCATTCCTCGTCGGCGGTGCGGCGATCTCCGGGCTCCTCTCGGTGATCAAGAACAGCCTGACGGGCGACACATGGGCGCAGTACACGTTCGCGGCGGCGTTCTTCGTGATCGGGCTCGGCATGTTCTGGTGCATCCTCCGCGCCGCCGGGATCGCCCGCAGTCGTACGCGGATCGCGCTCGACGCGTCGTTCAAGGCGCTCTGGGAGGTCATCGGCGACGCCGGCAACCCACCTCGCGACCGGGCCAAGCTGTTCGCCACGATCGCCTCGATCCTGCTGGTGCTCGTGTGGATCATCGTGCCGACCGTCGTGGCGTGGGCCGCGGTCAACCCGCTCGACAAGCTCTGACCGTCAGGCCGGTTCGGGCGGGAGCACGGGGTGGCGGTGCCCCCACCAGCCCATCTCCTCGAGCCCTTCCTCGACGGCGGCGTTGATCGCAGCGCCGATGAGTACCGCGATCGACAGGACGTACAACCACAGGAGCACCGCGATGGGCGCCGCGAGCGGACCGTAGATCGAGGTGCCACCCGTCGAGAAGCCCAGCGCCCAGCGGACGAAATAGCTGCCGAACACCCACAGGAACAGCGTGAAGACGGCACCCGGCAGCCCGTGCCGCCAGCGCTTCTTGACCGGCACCGCAAGGTGGTAGAGCGTCGTGAGGAATCCGACGGACAGGATCAGGATCGCCGGCCAGTAGACGAAGCGCAGGAACGCCCACCGGTCCGACAACAGGTCGGCCGCGACCTGCGGGCCGGCCAGCACGAGTGGCACCAGCACGATCCCGACGAGCAGAGCGACGATGTAGAGCACGAACGACAGCGCCCGCGTCTTGACGATGCCGCGGTGCCCGCCGAGGCCGTAGATGATCGAGATCGTGTCGATGAAGACGTTGAGGGCCCTGGAGCCGGACCACAGGGCGAGGACGAACCCGATCGAGATCACGTCGATGCGCCCACCGCCGAGCACGTCGTTGAGCGTCGGGGTGATGACCTTCTCGACCGTGTCCGGCGTCAACGCCTGCGAGGCGAGGTCGATGACCCGGTCCCTCAGCACCTCGACCTTGGCGACCTCGTAGCGCTCGGCGATGAACCCGATCGTGCCGGCGAGGCCGAAGACCAGCGGCGGCAGCGACAGGATCGCGAAGAAGGCGGCCTCGGCAGCGAGGCCTGTCACGCGGTAGCGGAAGCAGCTGCTGACGGTGCGGGCGACGAGCTTCTTGCCTGCTTCGGGGATCGCCGGTCGGCCTACCGGTTCAACCGCCATGGCTCTACCGTAGCGACATGGATCCCCTGCAGCGTGCACCTTCGAACCAGGCGACTCCACTGGTCGGATACAACGTCGCGATGGCCGACAACGCTCTCCTCGACGCCGTGAGGGCATTTGGCGGCGACCACAGCTCCGAGATCGTCGAGACCCTGACCCCGCTCGGCAGCCTGGCCGGGTCCGCCGAGGCCCGTGAGCACTGGCACCTGGCCAACGAGAACGAACCCGTCCTGCGCACGGCCGACCGCTACGGCAACCGCATCGACGAGATCGAGTTCCATCCCTCCTGGCACTGGCTGATGACGCAGGGTGTCGGCTTCGGCCTCACCGCCGAGCCGTGGGTGTCGCAGAGCCCCGTCGCGCACCTGCAGCGTGCCGCCGGGTTCTTCGCATGGGGCCAGACCGAGCAGGGCCACATGTGCCCGATCACCATGACGTACGCCGTCGTGCCCGCTCTGCGCGCCGACGACGCGCTCGCCAAGCAGTGGACGACGGGCCTGGCGTCCAGGACGTACGACTTCGGTCTCCGGCTCCCAGAGCAGAAGGCCGGGTTGCTGGCCGGCATGGGGATGACCGAGAAGCAGGGCGGCTCGGACCTGCGCACCAACACCACCGTCGCGGTGCCGACCGAGACGCACGGCGAGTACCTCGTCACTGGGCACAAGTGGTTCACGTCGGCGCCGATGAACGACGTGTTCCTCGTGCTGGCGCAGGCGCCCGAGGGCATGACGTGCTTCGTGGTGCCGCGCGTACGCCCCGACGGCACCCGCAACGCCCTGTCGATCGTGCGGCTCAAGGACAAGCTCGGCAACCGGTCCAACGCCTCGAGCGAGCTGGAGTTCAACGACGCGTTCGCCGTGCGCCTCGGCGACGAGGGCCGCGGCATCCGCACGATCATCGAGATGGTGTCGGCGACGCGGATGGACTGCATCCTCGGCTCGGCCGGCATCATGCGCAAGGCACTGGCCGAGGCAGCGTGGCACGCGTCGCAGCGCGCAGCGTTCGGCGCGACCTTGGCCGACCAGCCCGCGATGACCAACGTGCTCGCCGACCTGGCAGTCGAGAGCGAGGCGGCCACGCTCGTCGCGCTGCGCCTCGCCAGCGCGGTCGACCACCTCAACGACCCCCACGAGCAGGCGTTGCGCCGCATCGGCCTGGCGCTCGAGAAGTTCTGGGTCTGCAAGCGCACCCCGTTCATGGTCGCCGAGGCGTTGGAGTGCCTCGGTGGCAACGGGTACGTCGAGGAGTCGGGCATGCCGCTGCTGTTCCGCGAGTCGCCGCTCAACTCGATCTGGGAAGGCAGCGGCAACGTCAACGCGCTCGACGTGCTGCGCGCGCTGGGTCGCGAGCCGGAGAGCCTCGACGCCTGGATCACCGAGGTCGGTTCCGTACGCGGTGAGGATGCCCGGCTCGATGCCGTCGTCGACGAGGTGCTGACCGAGCTGGCCGACCTGACTGACGTCGAGGTGCGGGCGCGGCGCATCGCCGGCCGCATGGCCGTTGCCCTCCAGGGCACGGTCCTCATCAAGCACGGCGACCCGGCCGTCGCCGACGCGTTCTGCGCCTCACGCCTCGCCGGCGACTGGGGCGGCACGTTCGGGACGCTCCCCCGCGGGCTCGACCTCGCGGGCATCGTCGCCCGTGCCACCCCTCACCTGGAGAACTGAATGCGTCTTCTGTCCATGGGGGCGCTGCTGTCGGCGCTCCTGACGCTCGTTGCCGCCCTGGCCCTGCGCGCCGCCGACGCCACCCTCGCGGTGGCAGCCGTCGCGGCGGTGGCGATCCTGTTCACCTGGTACGCCCAGCTGCACTCCACCGACGAGCGGTCGACGCTCGGCCTCGCCAACCCCGCAGCGGTCCTGACACTCGCGGTCGTGGGCCGGCGGCCGTGGGCGACGATCCTGCCCGCCCTCGCGGCCCACACGGTCGGTGCCGTGCTGGGTGGACTCGCTGCCCTCGGGCTCGACGACCGGCTCGGCGACACGCTGGTCTTCACGCAGCCAGGGCTTGTCGTCACCGCCGTGGGAGCAGCCGTCGTCGGGCTCATCGGGGCGTGGACCACGCTCAGCATCGACGGTGGCGGACCCGAGGCCCTGTCAGGCATACCGGCCGTCGTGGGCGGTGCCGTCCTGCCACTGGGTCTGTTCACGGTGTTCCAGCCTGCCGCGGTGATCGGTCTGGCGACCGCCGACCTGGTGCCGTGGGACGTCGCCCTCGTGGCCGCCGGGACGACCCTCGTGGCGTCGATCGTTGGTGCGTACGCCGTCACCGCCCTCGTCCCATCCGAGTGACCCAGCCCACAACGGGGCCCACTTCCACGCTCAACTGCCGCGTGCCATCTCGACATTTGGATAGCCGTCCCACATACTAAGACCCGTGCTTGTCGCGACGCTCAGCGCGCCGCCACACTGTTTCCATGCTTGCTGCGCAGACCCTCTGGCTCGTGGGACGACTTCACGTCGACCTCGGTCGCGCCCGCAACATGATGTGTCGTTGATCAACGCGCGACCTCTGCTCTGATTTCGATCAATCCAGGCGTGCGGCGACCATCATCGTGACGCAAGCGTCCTGATCGCCGTGTGCCCTGCCTCCAAGGGACGTTCATGGCTTCAGCACCCGGTACCGACACACCAGCCCGTCGGCCGCGCCCCAAGCGCGGCGAGGGCCAGTGGGCTTTGGGCTACCGCGAGCCGCTGAACGCCAACGAGCAGTCCAAGAAGGACGACAACCCGCTCAACGTCCGCGCCCGCATCGAGAACATCTACGCACACCGCGGCTTCGAGTCGATCGATCCCGGCGACATGCGCGGCCGGTTCCGTTGGTGGGGCCTCTACACGCAGCGCAAGCCCGGCATCGACGGCGGCAAGACCGCGACGCTCGAGCCCGAAGAGCTCGACGACACGTACTTCATGCTCCGCGTACGCATCGACGGCGGCCAGCTCAACCTCGAGCAGCTGCGCACGGTCGCCGACCTCTCGGTCGAGTACGCCCGCGACTCCGCGGACCTCACGGACCGCCAGAACGTGCAGTACCACTGGATCGACATCCGCGACGTCCCGACGATCTGGAACCGCCTCGAGGCGGTCGGCCTGTCGACGCAGGAAGCGTGCGGCGACTGCCCCCGCGTCATCCTCGGCAGCCCCGTCGCCGGTGTCTCCGAGGACGAGATCATCGACGGCACGTCCGCGATCGAGGCGATCGAGAGCCAGTTCATCGGGGACAAGGAGTTCTCCAACCTCCCCCGCAAGTTCAAGACCGCGATCAGCGGCCACCCGGGCCACGACGTCGTGCCGCAGATCAACGACATCGCGTTCGCCGGCGCGGTGCACCCCGAGCACGGCCCGGGCTTCGACCTGTGGGTCGGCGGCGGGCTGTCGACCAACCCCATGCTCGCCCAGCGGCTCGGCGTGTGGGTCCCGCTCGACGAGGTGCCCGAGGTCTGGAAGGGCGTCACCAGCATCTTCCGCGACTACGGCTACCGCCGCCTGCGCACGCGCGCGCGGCTGAAGTTCCTCATCGCCGACTGGGGCGTCGAGAAGTTCCGTGAGGTGCTCGAGACGGAGTACCTCGGACGTACGCTCGTCGATCTCGACGCGCCGGAGGCCCCTGAGACCCCGGCCGACCACGTCGGCGTGTTCCGCCAGAACGACGGGAAGTTCTTCGTCGGCGCCGCCGCGACCGTCGGACGCATCTCCGGGACCCTCCTGCACCAGGTCGCCGACATCGTCGAGGCACACGGCAGTGACCGCGTACGCACGACGCCGATGCAGAAGCTGCTCGTGCTCGATGTCGACGAGGACAAGGTCGAGTCGCTCGTGGCGGCGCTCGCCGAGATCGGCCTCGACGCACGTCCGTCCCAGTGGCGCCGCAACACGATGGCGTGCACCGGCATCGAGTACTGCAAGCTCGCGATCGTCAACACCAAGGACCGTGCCAAGGACCTGATCGGCGAGCTCGAGCAACGCGTGCCCGAGCTCGACACACCGATCACGGTCAACGTCAACGGCTGCCCCAACTCGTGCGCCCGCATCCAGACCGCCGACATCGGCCTCAAGGGCATGCTCGTGATGGACGAGGCCGGCAACCAGGTCGAGGGCTTCCAGGTGCACCTCGGTGGCGCGCTCGGGCTCGAGGCCGGATTCGGCCGCAAGCTGCGCGCGCACAAGGTCATCGGCGATCACCTCCCCGACTACATCGAGAAGCTCTCGCGGACGTACCTCGAGCAGCGTGAGGACGCCGAGTCCTTCGCCCGCTGGGTCGCTCGCGCCGACGAGGAGGTCCTCAGATGACCGCCCGTGCCGTGCCGTTCCACTGCCCCTATTGCGCCGACGAGGACCTGCGTCCCCATGGCGACACGCACGGCGAGTGGGAGTGCCGATCGTGTCTGAGGGCGTTTCGCCTCGGCTTCATCGGCCAGCTCTCCCCCAGCAACCTGACCACCCACGACTCACCCACAGCACCATCTCGAAAGGAGGATGCATCATGACCGCACCAGCACTCATTGCTCTTGCGCACGGCAGCCGCGACCCGCGTTCTGCCGAGACCATCACAGCCCTTACGGAGTTGGTCGCATGCATGCGTCCTGACCTCCGCGTGGAGCCTGCGTTCCTCGACCTCGCCGAGCCCGACTTCGACCGCGTCGTCGACCAGCTCGTCGCCGAGGGATTCCAGGAGATCGTCGTCGTCCCGCTGCTGCTGACCGAGGCGTTCCACGCCAACGTCGACGTGCCGCAGGTGATCAAAGGCGCCCTGGCGCGCCACGACGGCATCAAGATCGAGGCGACCAAGGTCCTCGGCATCGAGAACGCGTTCTTCCACGTGCTCGACAAGCGGCTCCGCGAGGCCTTGTCGAAGAACCGCGTGCGCGAGCTCGACGCCCTCGTCCTGGCTGGTGCCGGCTCGTCCGACCCGATCGCCAACGCGGCGATCTCCCGGGCGGCCCGCGCGTGGGGTGCGCACCACAAGCTGCCCACGATCGCCGCGTTCGCCTCGGCGGTCCCGCCCGCCGCAGGTGAGGCGGTGCGTACGCATCGCGCCGACGGCCGCCGTCACATCGCGGTCGGTCAGCTCTTCCTCGCGCCGGGCGTCCTGCCCGACCGCGTCGCCGAGCTGGCCTACGAGGCCGGTGCTGTGGCCGTCGCCGAGCCCTTGGGCGTCGACGTCGAGGTGGCCCGGGTCATCCTGGCCCGCTACGCCGTCGGTGCCGTCGACCTGGTTCCGTTCGAGGCGCTGTTCGCCTAGGCAACACCGAGAAGGCCCGGCTCACATCCCTGCGAGCCGGGCCCTCTCGGCTTCGACGTCGTAGTCGGCCCGGGGCCAGCCGAGGTCGAGGCTGCGCAGCTGCTCCAGCAGCAGGGTCGCGACCGCCCAGTTGCGGTACCACTTGCGGCCGCTCGGCACGAGGTGCCACGGCGCGTGATCGGTCGAGCACCGCTCGAGCGCCACGGCGTACGCGTGCTGGTAGTCGTCCCAGAGCATGCGCTCGTCGAGATCCCCGGGGTTGTACTTCCAGTGCTTCGTCGGGTCGTCGAGGCGCGCAGCGAGCCGCTCCTTCTGGTCGTCCCGGGTGATGTGCAGGAAGCACTTGACGAGGACTCCGCCGGAGTCGGTGAACGCCTTCTCGAAGTCGTTGATCGCACCGTAGCGTCGCTCGAGCTCGTCGGGCGTCGCCAGCTGGCGCACCCGGCCGATCAGGACGTCCTCGTAGTGCGAGCGGTCGAAGACGCCGATCTCGCCGGGCTCCGGCAGCCGGCTCTCGACTCGCCACAGGAAGTCGTGCTCGAGCTCCTCCGGGGTGGGCTTCTTGAACGAGGTGATCGCGAGTCCCTGGGGGTCGACGAGACCAGCCACGTGGCGGATGATGCCGCCCTTGCCGGACGTGTCCATGCCCTGCAGGACGACGAGCACGCGGGTCTGGCTCGCGCCGGATCGTCCGCCGGCGAACAGCCTCTCCTGCAGGTCGCTGAGCTCCTCGCCCAACGCGGCCAGCTGCTTCTTGGCGTCGGCCTTCTTGCCGTCGAACCCCGTCGTCGCGCGCGAGTCGTACGTCGAGAGGTCCACCGGCGCGGTCACCCTGAGCAGCGCATCCAACGACTTGGCCATGGCCGAAGTATGCCCGAACATGGATCCTGTCGCGGGCGGCCGGGACGCTCCACCGTAAGGTGAAGCCGACGAAGGGATCACGACACATGTATGACGTTGCTCTGCTCATCGAGCGCCAGCTCAACGACCTCGATGCCGACCAGATCATCGCCCTCCACGAGGGGCTCGACGACACGGTCCGCTATCACCTCCTGCTCCCGGTCGAGAGCTCGAACGCGATCCTGACGTCATCGATGAGCGCTCTCGGCTCGGGCCAGATCGTGCCGATCGGCGAGACCGACGCGATCGAGGACGTGCAGGACGAGATCGTCAAGGCCGGGCAGTCCGAGCTCGACGCCAGCGCCGCGCTGCTCACCGACCGCGGCCAGCAGGTCTCCGCGTTGCTGACCGAGGACGACCCGATCGATGCGCTCGTCCAGCTCGTCAAGGACACGGGCTCGTCGGAGGCCATCATCCTCACCGAGCCCCACATCGTGCAGGAGTTCCTGCGGATCGACTGGACGGCCCGCGCGCAGCGCAAGCTCGACGTGCCGAGCGTCCACCTCCTCGAGCACGTTCCGTTCGACGCCCAGCGTTGAGCGTGCGTCACGTCGTAGGCTGAACGCATGACGTACGACGTGGAGAAGACCGAGGAAGAGTGGAAGGCCGAGCTCAGCCCCGAGGAGTACCAGGTCTTGCGCAAGCAGGGCACCGAGCGGCCGTTCAGCTCGTCCTACGAGACCGACCCGACGGTCGGGGTCTACGCGTGCCGTGCCTGCGGCGCCGAGCTGTTCCGCAGCGAGACCAAGTTCGACGCGCACTGCGGGTGGCCGGCGTTCTATGCTCCGCTCGCCGAGGACCGCGTCCAGTACATCGAGGACCGCTCGGTCTTCGGCGGCGTACGCACCGAGGTCCGCTGCTCGCGCTGCGGCTCACACCTCGGCCACGTGTTCGAGGGCGAAGGGTTCCCGACGCCCACTGACCAGCGGTTCTGCATCAACGGCGTCGCGCTGACGCTGCAGCCCGACGCCTGACGCATTCCCGCGTTCGCGCCCGAGAGAGACACCCCGTCCCCTAGCGTGGGCGCATGCGCTCACGCCTGCTCTTCCTCGCCATCGGCCTCGTCGTGGGCGTGGCCCTCACCGCTGGCGCCACCTGGGCCAACGGGTTCCGCACTCAGGCGTCCACCCGCGTGTCCACGGATGGCTCGTCCTTCGTCGGGCTCGTCTCGGACGCGGCGCCTGAGGCGACGTACACCTTCGCCGCAGCGCGGGTCTGCAAGAAGGGCCCAGCCCAGGTGAAGATCACCCACGTGCGCATCGGCAAGACGATCAACGCAGTCAAGCTCGTGGACTTCGCGGTGGCTCCTGCCGCTGCCACGAGTCACCGCGTCAGGGGCGACATCGCGGCCTACCTGAAGGAGATCGACCCACCCCTGATCTCACCGCCGACCCGGACGTTGTCGACGCGATGCAGTCCGCAGCACAACGACCTGCGCGACGTCATCGTCGAGCTGCGGCTTCCCGACCGGGCTCACCTGCCGGCGGCGGCCGTCGACTTCGTGATCGACTACACGGTGCGCGGCCACTCGAAGAGCTTCAGGAGCGGCACCGGGATCACCTTCTGCGTCGGCGAAGATGCCGACAAGCAGTTCGACCAGCGATTCGACGATGACCAGGGCAACGACTTGATCGCACCCTGCACGGACTCGGACTAGCTACGGCCAGAGCTCGGTGAGCTCGGTGACCGAGTGCGCGCGGCCGGTGTAGAACGGGACTTCCTCGCGTACGTGCCGGCGGGCGCGGCTGGCCCGCAGCTCACGCATGAGGTCGACGATGCGGTGCAGCTCGTCGGCCTCGAACGCGAGGATCCACTCGTAGTCGCCGAGGGCGAACGACGCGACGGTGTTGGCGCGTACGTCGGGGTAGTCGCGCGCCTGCATGCCGTGCTCGCGCAACATGTCGCGGCGCTCCTCCTCGGGCAGGAGATACCACTCGTACGACCGCACGAACGGATAGACGCAGACGTAGGGGTGCGTCTCCTCCTCGGCCATGAAGGCCGGAATGTGCGAGCGGTTGAACTCCGCGGGCCGGTGCAGCGCGAGCTGCGACCAGACCGGCGCCATGTGCGAGCCGAGCTCGGTGCGGCGGAACGCGTTGTAGGCCACCTGCAGGGCGTCGCTCGTCGGGGCGTGCCACCACACCATCAGGTCGGCGTCGGCCCGCAGGCCACTGACGTCGTACGTGCCGCGCACGACGACGTCGTCGGCGGCGAGCTTGCCGATCAGCTCGTCGACCTCAGCAGCGAACGCGGCACGCGGTGCGTCGCCGAGCGGGCGCTCGAGACGGAACACCGACCACATCGTGTAGCGGATCGTGTCGTTGATCTCCTTGGCCAGCTTGCCCTTGTTCTCCACTCGGTCGCTCATGCCCCCATTGTCCCAGCGTCGAGGATGCGCCGCGCAGCCGCCCGGCCCGACGCGATGACGGCCGGAATGCCGACGCCGTTGTAGGCGGCTCCGCAGACCTCGAGGCCCCGCACGGCGGCGATCGAGCGCTCGACGATCGCGACCCGGTCGAGATGCCCGACGTCGTACTGCGGCAGGCCGCCACCCCAGCGCTGCACGACCTGGTCGACGGGATCGGGCAGGCTGCCGAACGCCGTGCGCAGGTCTGCCAGTGCACGGGCCGCGATGTCCCCGTCGTCGTGCTGCAGCAGCGTGGCCTCGCCGGCCCGGCCGACCGAAGCCCGGATGACCGTGCGGCCGGAGTCGGCCACCCACTCCCACTTGTTGGACGACACCGTGGCGGCCTTGATGAACGTGTGATCGACGGGCGGGACCAGGAAGCCTGAGCCGTCGAACGCCGGTGGCTCGTCGAAGACATAGGTGACGATCGCCATGCTGGCGTACTCGATCGCCGCGAGCGCGAACGCCGCGTCAGGAGCGTCGTCGGCGATCAGGCGAGCTGCCGCCGGTGCCGGTGCCGCGACCACCACGGCGTGGACGTCGAGGTGCTCCACATCGGTCGTCGGCCCCACCGAGAGCCGCCAACCATCGGACGTACGCGTGATGGCGCGCACCGTGGCGTCGAGGCGTACGTCGATGCCTGACGTCGCGGCGACCGCGGCCGGCAGCTGGCCGACTCCCCCGACGAGCCCCGCGAACACGGGCCCGGTCGCACTCGCGGCAGCGCGCGCCGTCGTGGCACCGGCGAGCAGATCGGGACCCAGCGCGGCGATCTGCGGAGTCGTCGCCCGCAGCGAGAGCGCGTCGGTGTGCCCGGCATAGACCCCTCCGAGCAGGGGCTCGACCAGACGGTCGAGCACGTCGCGGCCCAGGCGCTCGGTGACGAACGACGCGACGGAGACGTCCTCGTCAGGCACCGGTACGACCTGCGGATCGACCGTGGCGATGCCGGACGCAGTCAGGGCGTCGACGTCGGCCGGGATGCCCATCACCGACGGCGGCATGGCCCGGAGCGCTCCGTGAGTCCAGATCGAGGCCGTGATCGTACGCGGGTTGACGACCCGCTCGTCGAGGCCGACGGCGTGCACCAGGTCGAGCGCCTCGGGCCGTCGGGCCAGCATCGACTCCGCACCGAGGTCGAGCGTCAGGTCGCCGACGGAGCCGAGCTTGAGCTTGCCGCCCAAGCGGCCCGAGCCCTCCAGCACGACGACCTCCGCGCCGCCCGCGACCAGCTCGTACGCGGCGGCGAGGCCGGACATGCCGCCGCCGACGACTGCTACGCGCATGTCAGCTGCGGGGCTCGTAGGCGTGGACGAACTCGACGAGGCGCGTGAGCGCGTCGGGGTCCATCGCCGGCGTGACGCCGTGGCCGAGGTTGAAGATGTGGCCCTCCGCGGCGCGTCCGGCTTCGATGACCTCGGCAGCGCGCGCGTGCAGGAACGCGGTGGGCGCGAAGACCGCAGCCGGGTCGAGGTTGCCCTGCACCGCCTTGCCGGGGCCGATGCGGCGTACGGCCTCGTCGAGCGGCACTCGCCAGTCGACGCCGACGACGTCGGCGCCGGCATCGCCCATGGCGTGCAGCAGCTCGCCCGTGCCGACACCGAAGTGGATGCGCGGGACGTCAAGGTCGGCCACCGACGCGAGCACCGCGGCCGAGTGCGGCTTCACGTACGTCTCGTAGTCGGCCAGTGACAGGGTGCCGGCCCACGAGTCGAACAGCTGGATCGCGGAGGCGCCGGCCTCGACCTGGAGGCGCAGGAACTGACCCGCGATCGCGGCGATGCGAGCGAGCAGTGCGTGCCACAGGTCGGGCTCGGAGTACATCAGCTGCTTGGTCAACCGGTGATCGCGCGACGGACCACCTTCGACGAGGTAGGACGCGAGCGTGAACGGCGCACCGGCGAACCCGATCAGCGGCGTCGCTCCGAGCTCGCCGACCAGGGCGGTGACGGCGTCGGTGATCGGCGTGACGTCGTCGGGCTCGAGGTCGCGGAGCTGGTCGAGCTGGGCGAGCGTCCGGATCGGCTCGGCGACGACCGGCCCCGTGCCCGGGACGATGTCGAGGTCGACGCCGATCGCCTTGAGCGGCACGACGATGTCGGAGTAGAAGACCGCGGCGTCGACGCCGTAGCGCCGCACGGGCTGCATCGTGATCTCGACGACCATGTCGGTGCGGAAGCACGACTCGAGCATCGGGACGCCCTCGCGGATGGCGAGGTACTCCGGCAGCGCGCGACCGGCCTGACGCATGAACCACACCGGCGTGTGGGCGGGGCGGTCGCGACGAGCTGCCTGCAGGAAGGGACTGTCGGTCAAGGTCGCGGTCACACTGCATTGTCTCAGGTGGGCGGTGACCGGCCGAGCCGGGCAGCGACCCCGCTCGTGCGGAGTGTCGGGGCCCCGGCTGACCCCGGCACGCCTACGATCACAGTGTGGGAGCCCGTAGCGACATCGACCGCACCCCCGCGCAGTTCACCGCTGCGGTGGAGCTGATCCGGCACGCCGTCCTTCGACCAGAGGTCGTGGTCGACGAGATGCCTGCGCCCCAACGCATCGCCCCCCACGCGTTCGCGATCAGCGGCGACGTGCTCGTCGGTGACGACGAGCTGGCCACCGGCCGCTTCATCCTGTTGCACGACCCTGCCGGAAACGACGCGTGGGGCGGTACGTTCCGTTGTGTGACGTTCGCCCGCGCTGACATCGACGCCGACATGGCCGCCGATCCCGTGCTGCCCAGCGTCGGCTGGAGCTGGTTGACCGAGGCTCTCGAGGCGTACGGCAGCGGCTACACCGCCGGCAGCGGCAGCGTCACGGTCGTACGCTCTGAAGGGTTCGGCGAGATGGAGGCCGACGGCTCCGACGCCCAGATCGAGGTCCGCGCGTCCTGGACCCCACTGACCGAGGCTCCGACTCCCGGCATGGACTCGCACGCCGCGGCGTGGTCCAACCTGTTGTGCGCGATCGCCGGGCTGCCGCCACTGGCACCCGGCGTCATCCCCCTACCTCGCAGGCGTGGTGTCCGTTGACCCCTGCTGACCAGACCACCCCCGACGAGATCCCGACCGACGCCATCGCAGACGAGACGCCGGAGCCGGTCACACCGCAAGCACCGCGCCTGGAGCTCCGCGACCCGCTGCCGCCGGTCGTCGACACCCCGGAGCTGCTGCGTGACACGTGCGAACGCATCGCGGCCGGCACCGGTCCGATCGCGCTCGACGCCGAGCGGGCCTCCGGCTACCGCTACTCGCAGCGTGCCTACCTCGTGCAGGTACGCCGCGAGGGCTCCGGCACCCACCTGATCGACCCCACGGCGTTCGACAGCCTCGTGCCGCTCGACACCGCGTTCGACGGCAACGAGTGGATCCTGCACGCCGCCACGCAGGACCTCATGTGCCTCGCCGAGGTCGGCCTCTATCCCGAGTCGTTGTTCGACACCGAGCTCGCCGGGCGGCTGCTCAACCTGCCGCGCGTGGGGCTCGCCGCGCTCGTCGAGCACTACCTCGGCCTGAGCCTGGCCAAGGAGTTCTCCGCTGCAGACTGGTCGACCCGACCCCTGCCCGAGCCATGGCTCGTCTACGCCGCGCTCGACGTCGAGGTGCTGATCGAGCTCCGCGACCTGATCGACGCCGAGCTCCAGAAGGCAGGCAAGCGCGAGTGGGCCGCCGAGGAGTTCGAGGCACTGCTGTCGTTCCAGGGACCGCCCGAGCGCAAGGAGCCGTGGCGGCGTACGTCCGGCATCCACAAGGCTCGTGGCCGTCGGGCGCTGGGTCTGGTCCGCGAGATCTGGGAGACCCGCGACGCGATCGCCGAGGCCCGCGACACCACGCCGGGCCGCATCCTGCCCGACACCTCGATCCTCGAGATCGCGGTCAATCCCCCGCAGGACGCCAACGCGCTCAAGTCGATGCGCATCATGAAGAACCGCGGACCGAGGCGGTTCCTCAGCGAGTGGTACGACGCGATCGAGCGCGGACTGACGCTCGACGAGTCCGAGCTGCCGACGACCGGGCAACGCACCGACGGACCGCCGCCACCGCGCGCCTGGGCCGACAAGAACCCCGAAGCGGCCGACCGGCTCGCCCGCAGCCGCGAGGTCGTCGTCGAGCTCGCCGAGAAGCACGACCTGCCGACCGAGAACCTCATCAGTCCCCAGCTCGTACGCAACCTCGCGTGGGAGCCGCCCACCCCGATCACGGTCGACACCGTGACCGAGGCGCTCGTCGCCGACGGTGCGCGCGCGTGGCAGATCGGCCTGATCGTCGACCCGCTGACGGCGGCGCTGCGCGCTGACGGTGTGTGACGTAGTTCTTAGGTTCTCGGTGGGTTAGGTAAGCCCGACCTAAGTTACGATCGAGGATGTGTTCGCCAACCTCCTGATCGGTCTCCGCGAGGGCCTCGAAGCCAGCCTGATCGTCAGCATCCTCATCGCCTACCTCGTCAAGACCCAGCGTCGGCACGAGATCCGCTACGTGTGGATCGGGGTCGCGGCGGCGATTGCTCTCGTCGTCGCGGTCTTCACGTTCGTCACGATCGCGTTCGAGCAGCTGTCGTTCAAGGCGCAGGAGGGCGTCGGCGGCACCCTGTCGATCCTGGCCGCCGGTCTGGTGACCTGGATGATCTTCTGGATGCGCCGCACCGCTCGAGGGCTCAAGAAGGAGCTCGAGGGCGAGATGGCCTCGGCCGTGGCCCTGGGCAACGGCGCGATCGCACTCGTCGCCTTCCTCACGGTCGGACGTGAGGGTCTCGAGACCGCGGCGATCATGTGGAGCACGATCGCCAACGCGTACTCACCGCAGCCGTTCATCGGCGCGACCCTCGGCTTCCTCATCGCGATCCTGCTGGGCATCGGCATCTACCGCGGCGCGATCAAGGTCAACCTCGGCAAGTTCTTCACCGTCACCGGTTTCCTGCTGATCATCGTGGCGGCCGGCGTGCTGGCGTACGGCGTGTACGACCTGCAGGAGGCCGGTTTCCTGCCCCGCCTGACCGGCGACGTCGGCGGCATCGGCCACCTGGGCAACGCGATCTTCGACATCTCCTCCACGATCCCCAAGGACAGCTGGTACGGCACGCTGCTCAAGGGCACCGTCAACTTCCAGCCGGACCCGTCGTGGCTGCAGGGCGTCTGCTGGGCGATCTACCTCGCCGTGATCCTGCCGCTCTACCTGCGCAAGCCCAAGGTGGCGACGACACCGAGCGAATCCAAGGTCGTCCAGAGCGCCTGATCTTGGGTGCGCGCGGTTACGGTTGACGCATGACCGGAGGGATTCCGCGGGGGGCTATCGGATGAACGAGCGCGAGTTCAAGCGACCGTCGTTGCCGGGCTCTGCCCTGTTCGAGGCGCAGGCTGACGGCGCCGATCCCGCCGAGATGGCGGCCGCCGGTCACCGCATCGCCACCTTGCTGGTCCGTGGGCCCCGCTCCGGCGACGACCAGGGCCTGGTCGACCGGGTGCTGCACCTCGCCGACGAGGAGGGCCTCGGCGTCATCGCCGACCTCTGGTCGCATGCCGCCGCCGACAGCCTCGCGGGCGCGCTCTGGCGGCTCTACCTGCTGCGCACCTGGGTCTACCGCCAGCCCGAGCAGGCGGCGCGAGAGTTCGGCGCGGGCAAGGCGTACGCCCCCGTGCACGAGGTGCTCGCAGGTGTCGTGGATCCCCCGGGTCCCGAGGAGGTCATCGCGCTGGTCGACACGGTCGTACGTGGCATCGTCGGCGACGACTTCGACGTGACACTCGACCGGGCGGCAGCGTTCGCACACATCGTCGGCGTGGGACGGGCCCAGCTCGACAGCGGCGATCCGCAGAGCGCGGCGAAGCTCGTCGACACCGCGGTGCACCTGCGCCGGGCAGCTGAGCTCGAGCGTTCGTCCCGGCTGCATTGATCTGAGTCACACCCAGCGCCGAGGTGCCTTGAGTTGCGCCGCTGCTCGGTTAGGCTGGTGCACGCGTCGGGCTGTGGTAGCCCCGGGTCCCAAAATTAGCCGCTTCGAGCGGCCACGCGCCGTGAGGCGCTTCCCAGCCCGGCGCGACCCTCACCGACTCAGCGTCGAGGCGCGAACGTCGTGTAGGACTGCGCCGGACGGCCGATCTCCGACAGCTCGTCGAGGTCCTCGGCCGTCGGCGTCCACTGTCCGGCAGCCGCGTTCGCGGCGATCTGCTCCGGCTTCGTCGCCCCGGCAATGACGCTGGACACCGCAGGCTGCGCGGCGAGCCCGCCGATCGCGAGGTCGAGGACCGAGATGCCGCGCGCTTGGGCGAACGCCTCGAGTGCCTCGATGCGGTCCCAGTCTGCGGTCGCGAGGCGATCGGACTGGACCGCCAGGCGGGTGCCCGCCGGAGCGTCCTGACCGCGTCGGTACTTGCCGGTCAGCAAGCCGTACGCGAGCGGGAAGTACGGCAGCACACCCACACCCAGCCCGAGGCAGGCCGGCACGAGCTCGGTCTCCGCAGTGCGGTTGTAGAGCGAGTACTCGTTCTGCGCCGTCACGAAGCGCTCGAGCCCCTTGGTGCGCGAGATCCAGTCGGCGTCGACGGCCTGCCAGGCCTGCAGGTTGGAGCTGCCGATCGCCCGGACCTTGCCCTCCTTGACCAGCTCGGTCATCGCGCCGAGCGTGTCCTCGATCGGCGTGGAGGGGTCCGGGGTGTGCAGCTGGTAGAGGTCGATGTGGTCGGTGCCGAGCCGCTTGAGGCTCGCCTCCGCCGCCGTGCGGACGTACGCAGGGGCGCCACGGCGTCCGCCGTCGTCGCCGTTGACGCCCTGCATGTCCATGCCGAACTTGGTCGCGATGACGGCCTCGTCGCGGCGTCCCTTGAGCGCCTCGCCCAGCAGGAGCTCGCTCTGTCCGGTGCCGTACGTGTCGGCGGTGTCGAAGAAGGTGATGCCGTGCTCGAACGCGGCGTCGACGACGGCGTTGGTCTGCGCTGCGTCGATGCGGGTGCCGAACGCGTTGCATCCCACGCCGACAGTCGAGACGGTGATGTCACTGGATCCAAGGGTTCTCTGGCTCGTCATGCATCCAGCCTAGGCAGGCATTGGATGCGGCCGGCAACCGTCTCACCTCACGTACACTCGCCAGATGTTCTCGAGGCCGGCAGCGCGCAGGACCGCGGCTGCCCTGACGGCGGCTCTGGTCGCCGTGCTCCTCGTGACGTTCGGCGGGCCGACCCACGTCTCGACCCAACGCACCACGGTCTCCGGCGCGAGCCATGCCGGCTCCGCGGTCAAGGCCGCCCGCACCCAGCACGTCTCGCTGGCTGCGACCCACCACCAGGCGCCGCTGCACCTGGACCTCGCGTCCACGCCGCCGAGCGCCGCTTCAGACGTACGCCCGGCAGCGACCCTCGCGACCGCTGACACCCTCGTCGTACGCGCGGGCCGTGACCTCGTCACGCCCACCGGACGGGCGCCGCCGGCTCTCTGAGCCCGCCAAGCCACCCGTCCTTCCGCGCCGTCGTCGGCGTGTTCTTCCGAAAGCTGTCCCATGTCATCCCGTGCACCCTTGTGGCGCGCCGTCGCCGCGTTCGCCGTCGTCGCCATCTCCCTCGCCCTCGCCCTGACCAGCTCGGCCAAGCTCGGCCTCGACCTGAAGGGCGGCACCCAGATCGTCCTGCAGGCCAAGGACTCCGACCGCGCCAAGGCCAACGCGGACTCGACCGATCGCGCCCTCGGCGTGCTGCGCGGCCGCGTCGACGCCCTCGGCGTCGCCGAACCGACCTTGGCCCGCTCCGGCGACACCCGCATCATCGTCGAGCTGCCCGGCGTGCAGGACCCGCGCGAGGCGGCCGAGGTCATCGGACAGACCGCTCAGCTGTCGTTCCACGAGGTGCTCCGCATCCCCGCCCAGGACGAGAAGCCGGCCAAGGGTGAACAGCTGCTGCCGGACGAGAGCGGCGCTCCCGTCATCATCGGCAAGCCGCTGCTCGACGGCACCGGCGTCAAGAATGCGACGGCCGAGACCGAGCAGCAGGGCCTCGGCGAGTGGGTCGTCGGGGTCCAGTTCAACGGCACCGGCAGCGGCGGCTGGAAGCAGCTCGTGTCGGAGGCGTGCGCCAACACCGCGGCCGGCAACCGCGTCGCGATCGTGCTCGACGACAAGGTCATCTCCTCCCCCGGCGTCGTGCCCGAGCTGTGCAGCTCCGGAGGCGGCAGCAGCACGCAGATCCAGGGCAGCTTCACGCAGGAGTCCGCCAAGGATCTCGCCGTCCTCATCAAGGGCGGGGCGCTGCCGATCGAGGTCGAGATCGTCGAGCAACGGACCGTCGGGCCCACGCTGGGCAAGGTCGCGATCGACGCCTCGATCGAGGCGGCCATCATCGGGATCATCCTCACCGGCCTGTTCATCATGTTCGTCTACCGGCTCGTCGGCCTGCTCGCCACGATCGCGCTGGGTGCCTACGCCCTGATCTCGTACGGGCTGCTGGTCTGGCTCGGTGCGACGCTGACGCTTCCGGGACTCGCCGGCTTCGTGCTCGCGATCGGCCTGGCGATCGACGCGAACGTGCTGGTGTTCGAACGAGCGAGGGAGGAGTACGCCCAACGTACGGACGCCGGCCTCTCCCCTGCCCTGAACACCGGGTTCAACAAGGCGTGGTCGGCGATCATCGACTCCAACGTGACCACGTTGCTCGCTGCGGCGCTGCTGTTCTTCTTCGCATCCGGGCCGGTCAAGGGGTTCGGCGTGACGCTGTCGATCGGTGTCGTCGCCTCGATGGTGTCGGCCCTCGTCGTCGCGCGGGTGCTGAGCGAGTGGGCCGTCCGTCGGGCGTACGTCCGCAAGCGGCCCGGGACCAGTGGGCTCGCCGGGACCGGCCGCATCCGCAGATGGCTCACCGAGAGCGGCCCTGACCTGATGAAACGCAGCGGCACCTGGATCGCCGTGACCGCGGTCGTCGCGGTGCTCTCGATCGGCGGGATCGTGCTGCGCGGGCTCAACCTCGGCGTCGAGTTCACCGGCGGGCGGCTGCTGGAGTTCTCGTCATCTCAGCCCGTCGACGTCGACGAGGCACGCGACGCTGTGGGCGAAGCCGGCTTCCCCAAGGCCGTCGTGCAGTCGTCGTCGGGCGAGGATGGCAAGGAGAACGTCACGGTCCGCGTCGACGACATCTCCAACGACGAGGCGTTCCAGATCGAGGAAGCGCTGGCGGGCGTTGCAGGCGGCGTCGAGAAGGAGCGCGACGAGCTGGTCGGCCCCAGCCTCGGCAAGGAGCTGCGTGACAAGGCCCTGATCGCGTTCGGCATCGCGATCGCCGCCCAGATGATCTATCTGGCGTGGCGGTTCCGGTGGACGTACGCTGCGGCGGCGGTGCTGTCGATGTCCTCGGTGGTGCTGACCGTGGTCGGCGTGTTCGCATGGTGGGGCAAGCCGATCGACGGCGTGTTCCTGGCTGCGGTCCTGTCGATCATCGGTCTGGCGGTCAACGACACGATCGTGGTGTTCGACCGCATCCGCGAGCACACGCGCGAGAACCGCAAGCGGCCGCTCCGCGAGGTCGTCAACGAGGCGATCCTGCAGACGATCCCCCGCACGATCAACACGGGACTCGGCGCGATGTTCATCCTCGCCGCACTGGCGGTGCTCGGTGGTGACTCGCTGACCGACTTCGCGATCGCGCTGCTGCTCGGGCTGTCGGTGGGCATCCTGTCGACGATCTTCACCGCATCGGCGCTGGCTGTCGTGCTGGAGGAGCGGTGGCCGTACGACCCCTCGGACCCGGGCAAGCGAGTCATCGATCCGTACGCGAACGTCGATGACGGCCGGTCGACGACGGGAGCGGTCGTGTAGCCGATAGCGTGGCGGCCATGACGTCGACACCGCCGGAACCGCCCGAGTCCGACAGCAACGAGCCGACCGTCCCGCTGGAGGGTGGTGAGCCCGACTACGGTCGGGTCAACCAGCCGCCTCCCCCGCCTCCGGGCTACGGCACACCGCCGCCGCCTCCCGGCTACGGCACACCACCGCCACCTCCGGGCTACGGTCCTCCGCCGGGCTATCAACCGCCGCCCGGTGGCTACCCGCCGCCGCCCGGGTACGCGTACGGCGCTCATGCCGGCGCTCCTTGGGGCGTGCACCCGGTGACCGGAGTGCCGTACTCGGACAAGCAGAAGCTCATTGCCGGCCTGCTCAACATCCTGTTGCCGTTCGGCATCGGTCGGTTCTACATCGGCGACACCGGCACGGGGGTTGCTCAGCTGCTCGTGTCGATCTTCACGTGCGGCATCGGCTCGCTGTGGTCCCTGATCGACGGCGTCTTGATGCTCACAGGCGATCCGAACGACTCCGAGGGTCGTCCGCTCCGCCCCTGACGCGCGTTGTCCACAGCCCCGGCTCGGGGGCTGACAGAACCCGGCGCGTTTCGGTAGTTTCTCGGGCATGCGATTCGGGGGAATTGTTCTGGTGGTCCTGCTGACCCTTGGCGCGTGCTCGTCGGATCCAGAGCCTAAGGAACCGAGGCGCACGACCACGTCAACGGCGCCGACGGCCACCCCACCGACGATGCCGGCGCAAGCGAAAGAAGACACACCCTCGGGTGCCGCGACGTTCGTGAGTCACTACATCGACCTGCTCAACTTCGCTGCAAATACTGGTCAAGCTCAGTCGATGTTGGAGAAGTCCGAAGGTTGTCGCCCCTGCGATAGCTACGCAGCCGAATTCACAAGGGAACCCCCGGACGGTCAGAGGTTTGCCGGCAAGTTTTGGAAATTGACGGATGCCTCGGTGAGCCGAACTAGGAATCCTATCGAGGTCGAGACCAAAGTCTCTGTACGCGAAGGCAGGGCGACGCGCCCGTACACCTTCGTCTTCGTTCTGACGAAAGCAGCCCCGTTCTCCGTGACCGACATCTACATCCCGGAGAGCCAATGAAGCACCGACTCTTTCCACTTATAGTCGCTCCCCTACTTTTGCCCCTAACAGCTGCGGCAGACACCGATGTCACTCCGGACTCATGGAAGCCCAAGCTGCATATCCGCGCCCAGAAGCAGGAGCCACACAAGAACACGAGCACAAAACGGGTGACAAGACCGGAAGGGAAGCTAGTCGATCAGCAAACCCAGTGTTCCCTAGAGGTGGGCGTCCTGAATTGTGATGCAAGCGACTTCTCCGCGGGGTCACCCACGGAGATTCGGCCTGCGGACCTCACTGAGGGGGACATTCTTCGGGCGGTGCGGGAGATCGGGTTGCCCAGCCTGAAGGTGCAGATCCAACCCGGCGAGGAGACGCTCGTCAACATCGAGACCATCTTCTACACCCAGCCGCAGCCCTTCGAGCGCAGCGTGACGCTGCTGGGGTTCGACGTGGATCTGGTCGCCACACCGGTGCGCTACACGTGGATCCACGACGACGGCACAGCGTCCACAACGGCTCGACCTGGACGGCCGTATCCCGCGATGGACGTGACGCATCGCTACCGCGAGCCGGCCGACGACGTGCACCCGCGGGTCGACGTGACCTACCGGGTTCGCTACCGGGTCGACGGCGGCGGGTGGCAGACGATCGGACAGACGTTGCAGGCGTCTGGCCCGGCCGCCGAGCTCGACGTGCGCGAGGCCGCGCCCGTGCTCACCAAGCCCTGACGACGGCGCGATCCCGCTGAGCTGCCGAGTGCAAGAATGGCGACATGCCCATTGCAAACCACATCGTTGAGCTGATCGGCAACACCCCGCTGGTCCGTCTCAACTCGGTCACCTCCGCGGGATCCGCGACCGTGGCCGCCAAGATCGAGTACCTCAATCCCGGTGGCAGCGCCAAGGACCGCATCGCGGTCAAGATGGTCGACGCCGCCGAGGCTTCAGGTGCACTCAAGCCCGGCGGGACGATCGTCGAGCCGACCTCCGGCAACACCGGCGTCGGACTCGCCCTGGTCGCCCAGCAGCGCGGCTACAAGTGCATCTTCGTCTGCCCCGACAAGGTCAGCGAGGACAAGCGCAACACCATGCGGGCCTACGGCGCCCAGGTCGTGGTGTGCCCGACCGCGGTGCCGCCCGAACACCCCGACAGCTACTACAACGTCTCGGACCGCCTCGTACGCGAGACCGACGGCGCCTGGAAGCCCGACCAGTACTCCAACCCGGCCGGCCCCGAGAGCCACTACGAGACGACCGGTCCCGAGATCTGGGCCGACACCGACGGCAAGGTGACGCACTTCGTCGCCGGCGTGGGCACCGGAGGCACGATCACCGGCGTCGGCCGCTACCTCAAGGAGGTCTCCGGCGGCACGGTCAAGGTCATCGGCGCCGACCCCGAGGGCTCCGTCTACTCCGGCGGCACCGGGCGCCCCTACCTCGTCGAAGGCGTCGGCGAGGACTTCTGGCCCAGCGCGTACGACCCCGACATCCCCGACCAGATCATCGCGGTCAGCGACGCGGACTCGTTCGAGATGACCCGCCGCCTGGCTCGCGAGGAGGGCCTCCTCGTCGGTGGCTCGTGCGGCATGGCGACGGTCGCGGCGCTCAAGGTCGCCGCCGAAGCCGGCCCCGACGCCCTGGTCGTCGTGCTGCTGCCCGACGGCGGCCGCGGCTACCTCTCCAAGATCTTCAACGACGACTGGATGTCGTCCTACGGATTCCTCCGCGAGCCGCTGGACGGCACGACGCACGAGATGACCGTCGGCGACCTGCTTCGCACCAAGTCCGGCGGCATGCCGGCGCTCGTGCACACGCACCCGTCGGAGACCATCCGCGACGCGATCGAGATCCTCCGTGAGTACAACGTCTCCCAGATGCCCGTCGTCGGCCCCGAGCCGCCGGTCGTCATCGGCGAGGTCGCGGGCAGCGTCAACGAGCGTGCGCTGATCAGCGCCGTGTTCGAGGGCCGCGCCCTGCTGACCGATGCCGTCTCGCAGCACATGGAACCGCCGCTGCCACTGCTGGGCTCCGGCGAGAGCCTCGACGACGCGCTCGCGGCGCTGCACACCAGCGACGCCGTCATGGTCATCGAGGACGGCAAGCCGCTCGGCGTCCTGACCCGCCACGACCTGCTGGGGGTCCACGTATGAGCGAGAAGAAGAGCACCCAGGACGAGGGCGCGTGGCAGGGCTTCGCGACCCGGGCAATCCACGCGGGCTATGAGCCCAACGCCGAGAACGGCGCGGTCAACGTGCCGATCTACGCCTCCTCGACGTTCGCGCAGGACGGCGTCGGTGGGATGCGGTCCGGCTATGAGTACGCCCGCACCGGCAACCCCACGCGTACGGCGCTGGAGGCCAACCTCGCAGCGCTCGAGGGTGGCGCTCACGGCCGGGCATTCAGCTCCGGCATGGCGGCCACCGACTGCGCGATCCGCTCGCTGCTGCGCCCTGGCGACCACATGGTCATCCCCGATGATGCGTACGGCGGCACGTTCCGGCTGATCGACAAGGTGTTCAGCCAGTGGGGCATCACCTACACCGTCGCCGCGGTCAACGACCTCGACGCGATCCGTGCCGCGATCAGGCCCGAGACCAAGGCCGTGTGGATCGAGACGCCGACCAATCCCCTGCTCAACGTCGGCGACATCGCCGGCATCAGCGAGATCTCGCACGCAGCCGGCGCCAAGCTCGTCGTCGACAACACGTTCGCGTCGCCCTATCTCCAGCAGCCGCTCGAGCTCGGCGCCGACATCGTGCTGCACTCGACGACGAAGTACCTCGGCGGTCACTCCGACGTCGTCGGCGGAGCCTTGGTCACCGACGACGACGAGCTCGACGCCGCGTTCGCATTCCTCCAGAACGGCGCCGGCGGCGTGCCGGGCCCGTTCGACGCCTATCTGACGATGCGCGGCGCCAAGACGCTCGCGGTGCGGATGGACAAGCACTGCGACAACGCCGAGGCGATCGTCGACTTCCTGCAGGGGCACTCGGCGATCGCGTCGATCCTCTACCCCGGCCTGCCCGAGCACCCGGGTCACGCGGTCGCGGCGAAGCAGATGCGCCGCTTCGGCGGCATGATCTCCGTACGCCTTGCCGGCGGCAAGCAGGCGGCGCTCGACTTCTGCGCCCGCACCGAGCTCTTCACGCTGGCGGAGAGCCTCGGCGGCATCGAGTCGCTCATCGAGCACCCGGGTGCGATGACGCACGCGTCGACGGAAGGCTCGCTCCTCGAGGTGCCCGACGACCTCGTACGACTGTCCGTCGGCATCGAGGACATCGACGACCTGATCGGCGATCTGGAGCAGGCGCTCCGCTGACCCCATCACGGTTGAGCCCACAGAGCGTGGGACTGGGCAGGGCCGCCTGGACGCTACAGCCCTTGTACATCGTCCTCGAGGTGGTCGTCGGGCTGCAGGCCTCGCGCGACTACCGGTTCGGCGATTCGACGATCAGCGACCTCGGCAACACTTCGTGCCGGTCGGTTCGCGGCGACGTGCTGTGCTCGCCGTGGCACACGGTGATGAACATCGGCTTCATCTGGTTCGGCGTCAGCCTCGCGCTCGGTGCGCTCCTGCTGGGCTCGCGGAGCCTGCCGGGGCGGACCGGCGCGGCCGCCGTCGTGGTCTGGTGCGTCTCCGGGCTCGGGTCGATCGGTGTGGGTCTGGTCCCCGTCAACGAGCACGGTGGCCTGCACGGTCTCGTCGCGCTGCCCGTGTTCCTGGCCCAGCCCACCGCGCTGCTCCTCACGGCGCTCAGCCTGCGGGCCACGCGTCCCGGGCTCGCACGCGCCACGCTGGCGGTGGCCGTCCTGTCCGCAGCTGGAGTCGCCGGCTTCGCCGCCCTGCTGGCTGGTGACGGATCGACTGGCCTCGGCGGGTTCGAGCGGCTCGCCCTGTGGCCGGGCTATGTCTGGGTGGGCGTCATCGCCGCGCTCAGTCGCACGCGCTGAGCGTGACGAACTGCAGGCGACACGCCGACGCGAGCCTGCAACTCGTCACGCTGAGCGAGGCTGAGGCTAGGCGGTGCGCTCGTCGTCGTCGGCAACGCCGGGGAGTCCGACCTGCTCGAAGTCGATCTCCGGGCGGGCAATCCCCGTCTCCTCGAGCGCGGTGAACTCGCTGGCCGTGAGCCGGCGCGTGTCGCCCTCGATCTGCTTGACCTCGCCGAGCATGCGCGCCTCGTCGATGCCGTCGAGCTTGCGCGCCGTGACGAGCACGCGCCCCTCGAGGGAGCCGGCGAAGTCGTTGTAGGACCGCACCGTGGTCTCGATCGAGCGACCCAGCTTGGAGACGTGGTCGGACAGCTTGCCGAGCCGCTTGTAGAGCTCACGACCGAGATCGACCAGCTCCTGGGCGTTCTCGGCGAGGTCCTCCTGCTTCCACGTCAGTGCCACGGTCTTGAGCGTCGCCCACAGGTTGACCGGCGTGGCCAGGACGATGCCGCGGCTGAAGGCGTACTCGAGCAGCGTGGGATCGGCGTCGAGCGCGGTGTTGAGGATCGCCTCGCTCGGGATGAACGCGATCGTGTACTCGGGGCTGACCGGAAGGCCCGTCCAGTACTCCTTGCCGGCCAGTGCGTCGACGTGACCGCGGACCTGCTTGGCGTGCTGCATCTGCAGCGTCTTGCGCTCGGCCTCGCTGATGTCCTCGCGGAACGAGTCGATGAACGCGCTGAACGGCACCTTGGAGTCGATCGCGACCTGCTTGCGACCGGGCAGCTTGATCACCATGTCGGGGCGGCGGGCGCCGGAGTCGGCCGAGATGGACTCCTGCACCGAGTAGTCGATGCGGTTGAGCAGTCCCGCCGACTCGACCAGCGTCTTGAGCTGCAGCTCGCCGTAGGCGCCGCGTACGGAGTTGTTGCGCAGGGCGGCCGACAGCGTCTCGGCGGCCATCTTGGACTGCTCGGCGCTCTGTCGGGTCGCCCGGATCTGGGCGGCGAGGTCGCCGTGCTGCTCGCTGCGCTGCTTCTCGAGGTCGAGGACCTTCTGCTGCATGTCCTTGAGCTGCGCAGCCACGGGTGCGAGCTTCTCGAGCACCTTGCTCTCGGTCTGCGTCGCCGCCTCGCGCTGGCGGGTCTCCTGACGGTGCGCCTCGACAGTCTGGCGATGCTGCTCCTGCGCCAGCACGAGCTGCTCGCGAAGCCCCTGGACCGAGGCCTCGGCAGCGGCGAGCTGCTGCTCGACCTCAGCGCGTACGACGGCCTCGTCGTGACGGACCTGGGAGATCAGCGCCGCGTGGCGTGCCTCGAGCACCTGCGCGTCGACGCCGGACCCGTCGGAATGGGACGCACGACCAAACAGCCAGCCCCCGACGAGGCCGAGTCCGAGTCCCACGAGAAGCACGATGACGAGTTCCATGTCGTCAGTGTCGCAACCGGGACCGACACATTCGCGCAGACAGGCCGATGACACGCCCGATCGCCCGACACAGCGTCGCCCGGGCTGCCAGAATCGTCATCCATGGCGACCGTGATGCTCCTGCTGGCCCATCCGCGAACCACGAGCTATTGCCACGCGCTGGCCGAGCGGATCGGCGACCGATTGCTCGATCTCGGCCACGAGGTACGTTCGCACGACCTCTACGCCGAGCTGTTCGACCCCGTGCTGACCGCCGAGGAGTCACACACGAGCGGCGAGACGATCGAGTCGGTCCTCGCTCGCGAGAACGACCCGATGGTGGCGCTGCACCGTGAAGAGCTCCGCGTCGCCGAGGGCCTCGTCGTCGTGCACCCCAACTGGTGGGGCATGCCGCCGGCGATCCTGACCGGCTGGATCAACCGCGTCGTCGTACCCGGCGTCGCCTACCGCCTCGCCGACGCGACCGGCCATCCCGAACCGCTCGCCCCGATCGCCGAGCTGTTCGTCGTCAACACCTCGGACACCACGGACGAACGCGAGCGCGAGCTCTACCACGACCCGCTGGCCTCGATCTGGGGCCGCTGCGTCGCGCCCTACCTCGGCGGCCCTCGCGTGACCCGCCGCGTCCTGCGCCCCGTCAGCGACTCGACCGACGAGCAGCGCGCGACCTGGCTCGACGACGTGGAATCACTGGCATCAGAGGTATTCGGCTCCGCCCCCTAGGCTGGCCGGTATGTCTGAGCGTCGCGGATTCCTGGGTGAGGTCTCCTGGTTCCAGCTCGCCGCGAGCGTGCTGGCCGCCGTCACGGCCGCCTGGATCGCCTCGCGGCTGGGCGTCGCGGGCACCTTGGTGGGCGCCGCGCTGGGCAGCGCGACCGTCACCGTCACGTCGGCGCTCTACGCCCGTACGCTCGACAAGGGCCGCACCCTGCTCGTCACCACCGCCACCGGCACGGTGATCCAGCGCCGCGTCGAGGAGGACGGCGAGATCGCCGAGACCATCGACCAGGCCGGCGAAGAAGCCCCCGTCGAGCGCGCCGAGTTCGTGCCCGACGAGCCGGCGCCGCGGCTGCACTGGAAGACCATCATCGTGACGACTGTCGTCGTGCTGGCCCTGGCACTCGCCGCCATCACGACGTACGAGCTGGTGGCCGACCGTACGCTCGACGGCTCCAAGGGCACGACGATCGGCGACACGTTCGGCGGCGACAAGGGCAGCCCGAAACCGAGCGACCCGACGAAGACGCCGGCCACCACACCGACGACCACCGCGCCGACCACGACCCCGACGCCGAGTGCCACCACACCGACCCCCACACCGTCGGCGACCACCCCGACACCCGCGCCCACCGAGACGACCGAGCCGACGGAATGAACCCCGTCATGGCGACGTTGACCCCGCCGACGCCCTGGAAGGAGGCTTCATGACCATCTACATGACCCCGAACATCAGCGACGAGAAGATCGAGTCGCTCGAGCTGTTCGACGCGTTCCGCTACGGCGAGGACCTGCTCGACTCGCGCTTCCCGCGCGACGCCGCTCGCGTGCTCCGCAAGGTCGTCGAAGCCGAACCGGGCAACTCCGCCGCCTGGGAGCTGCTGGGCCGCGCACACTTCGCCGCGGCGCACCTCCCGCTGGCCGAGGAGGCGTTCCGCACGCTCGTCGAGCTGGAGCCCACGAGCATGTGGGCGCAGACCGCGCTCGGCCTGACCCTCGACCGGCAGAGCCGTCACAGCGAGGGCGCGGTGCACCACCGCGTCGCCGCCGCGATGGGTGCGTCGGAGCGCGACGCCACGCGGGTCGAGCTCGTGGACCGACAGGCCGGCTGACCGTCCTGGACACCCAGTGGGCCGCCGTCGCCACAGCCCTGGCGCTGGTCGTGCTGCCATCGGTGTGGCGCACGACCCGCCACCTCGTGACACTCGTGCACGAGGCGGGGCATGCCGTGGTCGCGGTGCTCACGGGCCGGCGCCTCAACGGCATACGCCTGCACAGCGACACCTCGGGGCTGACCGTATCCAGCGGGAAGCCCCGGGGTGCCGGCATGATCGCGACCGCGGCTGCGGGCTATCTCGCCCCGGCTGCGCTGGGGCTCGGCTCGGTGCTGCTCATCGAACACGGTCACACCCCGTGGGCGCTGTATGCCGGGCTGGCCACGCTCGCACTGATGCTGCTGTACATCCGCAACTGGTTCGGCCTCGTCGTGGTCGGCCTCAGCGGCGTCGCCGTCGGCCTGCTGATCTGGCAGGCGCCCGAACGCGTGCAGGACTTCGCCGCCTTGGCGTTCGCGTGGTTCCTCCTGGTCGCTGCGCCGCGGATGACGCTCGACCTGTGGGCGCATCGCCGACGCGTACGCACGCGGACGACCGACGCGGACATCCTGGCCCGTCTCACGATCCTGCCGGCTGCGGTGTGGAACACCATCTTCCTGTTGCTCACGCTCGCCGCGCTGGCCGGAGCGGTACGCGTCACCGATCTGTTCACCTGATTGGATGGCGGACGTGTTCACCGTCGGCAAGGAGCTCGAAGGCGCCCTCGGGCGTACCGGCACGATCTCGACCCCGCACGGCGAGATCCGCACGCCGGCCTTCATCCCGGTCGGCACCCGTGCCACGGTCAAGGCCGTGCTGCCCGAGGCGATGGCCGACCTCGGCGCCCAGGCGCTGCTCGCCAACGCCTATCACCTCTACCTGCAGCCTGGTGCGGACATCATCGACGAGGCGGGCGGCCTCGGCACGTTCATGAACTGGCCCGGGCCGACGTTCACCGACTCCGGCGGGTTCCAGGTGCTCTCGCTCGGCGCCGGGTTCAAGAAGACGCTGTCGATGGACGCCAAGGGAGTCGAGGCCGACGACGTCATAGCCGAGGGCAAGGACCGGCTCGCCCTGGTCGACGACGACGGTGTCACGTTCACGTCGCACCTCGACGGGTCGAAGCACCGGTTCACCCCTGAGGTGTCGATGCAGATCCAGCACCAGCTCGGCGCCGACATCATGTTCGCGTTCGACGAGCTGACGACGCTGATGAACTCCCGGGGCTACCAGGAGGAGTCGATCCAGCGCACGCAGGCGTGGGCGGAGCGCTGCGTCGTCGAGCACCAGAGGCTCGCCGACGAGCGGTCCGACAAGCCCGCACAGGCACTGTTCGGCGTCGTCCAGGGTGCTCAGCACGAGGACCTGCGGCGCGCCGCCGCTCGCGGACTCGTGGGGCTGGACTTCGACGGCTACGGCGTCGGCGGCGCGATCGAGAAGGAGAACCTCGGCACGATCGTGCGCTGGGTCAACGAGGAGCTGCCCGACGACAAGCCCCGGCACCTGCTCGGCATCAGCGAGCCCGACGACCTGTTCACCGCCGTCGAGAACGGCTGCGACACGTTCGACTGCGTCTCGCCGTCACGGGTGGCGCGCTCGTCACGCGTGTACGCCATGACCGGTCGCTACAACCTCAACGTCGCGGCGTCACGGCGCGACTTCGGGCCGATCGACCCGGAGTGCGACTGCTACACGTGCGCGCACTACTCCAAGGCGTACCTCCACCACATGTTCAAGACCAAGGAGTACGTCGCGGCGACCCTCGCGACGATCCACAACGAGCGGTTCACGGTGCGCTTGGTCGACGACATGCGTACGCACCTCGAGGCCGGCACGTTCGCCGAGTTCAAGGCCGAGTTCCTCGCCCGGTTCTACCGCTGACCCGGCTGGTGGTTTACCAAGAGGTCAGGGCAAGGTGCCACCTCGCAGGGTTCACGACCCTTGAGGAGTGGCTGTTTGCCCTGACCTCTTGGTAAACCGTCACACCCAATACGTCGGCTCGCGGCGCTTCAGGGCGTTGATGACCAGCATCGTCAGGGGGCTCACGACGATCTCGACGGCGCACTTGAAGACGAACCCGACGACGAAGTAGTTGACGAACTGGCCGCCCGTGGAGATGCCGATCGCCGACGCAGCGATCGCGCAGAAGATGAACGTGTCGGCCGCCTCACCGACCCCCGTCGAGCCGATCAGCCGGCGCCACAACCCCGGCTCCGCGCTGCGGGCCTTCATCCGCACCAGCACGTACGAGTTGAGGAACTGGCCGGTCAGGTACGCGATGAGGGAGGCCGCGACGATCTGCACACCGGACCAGACGACGCTCTCGAACGCGTCCTGGTTCTCGTAGAAGCTCGCACCGGGCAGCTTCATCGCGACCAAGAACGTGGCGAACGCCAGGATCGCCGTGCCGAAGCCGACCAGGATCGCCCGCCGCGCCGCCTTGAACCCGTAGACCTCGGAGATCACGTCGCCGAGGATGTAGGCCAGCGGGAACAGGATCGCGCCGCCGTCGGAGATGATCGGCAGCACCTGCACCGGGCCGAGCGACACGTCGTGACCCGAGATGAACTCCGTCGACTTCGTCGCCGCGATGTTGGAGACCACGAGCACGACGCAGAACAGCGCCAGGATGACGTCGAAGTAGGACGAGCCGCGCGAGGCGTAGTGGATCTCGCGGTCCGGCTGGGCCGAGGTGGCGGCAGAAGTCATGGGCCCATCCTGCCAGTGCGGACACCTCTGGGAGAATCGATGCATGACCGCTGAGCTGCCGACCCGCACCGACGTGCTTGTCGTCGGCGCGGGCCCCGCCGGAGCGGCAGCAGCTGCCTGGACCGCGCGGTTCGGCATGGACACCGTGCTCGCGGACGCCGCGACGTTCCCCCGCGACAAGACCTGCGGCGATGGCTTGACGCCGCGAGCGATCGCCGAGCTTCAGCGGCTGGGCCTCGAGGAGTGGGTACGCGGCCACGGCACCAACCGTGGGCTGCGTGCCGCTGGCTTCGGTCAGGAGCTGCTGCTCCCCTGGCCCGGCGGCTCGTTGCCCGACTGGGGCTCTGCGGTCCCCCGCACCGAGCTCGACGACAAGATCTTTCGTGTCGCGCTGGAGTCCGGCGCGACGCCGCTCGAGGGTGCCCGTGCCGTCGACGCCGAGCGTGACGCCTCCGGCAGGGTCGTCGCCGTGACGTTCCAGCTCGG
Source organism: Aeromicrobium sp. Root344 (assembly GCF_001425755.1). Lineage (GTDB taxonomy): Bacteria > Actinomycetota > Actinomycetes > Propionibacteriales > Nocardioidaceae > Aeromicrobium. Next base: position 3,685,360 of record NZ_LMDH01000001.1, read on the forward strand.
CAAGGACCGCACACCGCACACGATCCAGTGCGACCGGCTCGTCGTCGCCGACGGCGTACGTTCGCCGTTGGGTCGCGTGCTGGGCCGCGAGTGGCACCGAGACACGGCGTACGGCGTGGCCGGTCGCTCCTACGTGAAGTCGGGCCGCAGCGACGACCCCTGGATCTCCTCGCACCTCGAGCTGCGGGGCGAGGACGACGAGCTGCTTCCCGGCTACGGCTGGATCTTCCCGCTGAGCGATGGCGAGGTGAACCTCGGCGTCGGCGCGCTCGCCACCGCGAAGCGCCCGGCCGAGCTGCAGATCCGCCCGCTGATGGAGTACTACGCCACGTTGCGCCGCGAGGAGTGGGACCTGAGCGGCGAGCTGCGCATGCCCACCAGCGCGCTGCTGCCCATGGGTGGCGCCGTCTCCGGGGTCGCCGGCCCCAACTGGATCCTGGTGGGCGATGCCGCCGGCTGCGTCAACCCGCTCAATGGCGAGGGCATCGACTACGGCCTCGAGACCGGGCGTGTCGGTGCCGAGCTCATGCGTACGCACACCGACCTGCAGGACGCCTGGCCTGCGCTGCTCACGAGGCACTACGGCGAGGCGTTCTCGATCGCCCGCCGCCTCGCCGGTCTGATCACCGTGCCGCGGCTGCTGCCGACCGCCGGCCCGGTCGGCATGCGCTCGCATCGCCTGATGACGTTCGCCCTGCGGGTCATGGGCAACTTCGTCACCGACGAGGACCGCGACGTCACGGCCCGGCTGTGGCGCTGGGCCGGACGCCAGTCCGTACGCCTTGACCACCGGCCGCCGTTCACGTCCTAGCGCGTTCCCCTGTCGTCGCCGTTCGCGACGGCTAATCTCTGGGCCATGACCGAGCCGCCTGCGGGCCAGCCGCCGTACCAACCACCATCTCCCGGCCACGGACCGCCGTACCAGCCGTCCCAGGAGCCGTACCAGATCGGCGAGATGCTGAGCTGGAGCTGGCGCAAGTTCACCGAGCACTGGAAGGTGCTCGTCCTGGGCATGGTGCCGATGCTCCTGCTGCTGATCGCGTTCTACGTCGCGTACTTCGTGTTCTACCTCGACCTGATGCTGCACGGCGACGACATGTCCGATGCCGAGATCCGCCGCGTGTTCGTCCACATCGCCATCGCGATCGGGGTCTTCTTCGTGCTGTTGATCCCGGCCTCGGTGCTGCAGGCCAACCTCCAGCGAGTGGCCCTCGCGATCGCCGACGGCACCCCGCCGACCTACGCGATGTTGTACGACACCCGCAGGCTCGGGCGGATCATCGTCACGCTCCTCACGCTGGGCGCGGCGACCTTGGTCGGCTTCGTGCTGTGCTTCCTGCCGGGGCTCGCGTTCGGCTTCTTCGCCTCGTTCACGATGTTGTTCGTGCTCGACCAGGACCTGCGCACGATCGAGGCGATCAAGGCCAGCTTCCGGCTCGTGCGTGAGCACCTCGGCCTGGCGCTGCTCTCCGTGTTGCTCATCGGAGTCATCGGCAGCCTGGGTTCGTACGCCCTCGTCGTCGGGATCGCGGTCTCGGTCCCGGTGTCGCTCCTGATGCAGGTCTACAGCTTCCGCGCGCTGACCCGGGGCACCATCAGCCAGTAGGGCCGCGGGACATGACGAAGGGCCCGGCCGGAGCCGGGCCCTTCGTCGTTGAGCTCAGAGAGTCACGCGGCAGGCGGGGCCGGCGGCGTGTCCTTCTTGTTGATCTCCGGGATCTTCTCGCCCGACTCCTTGAAGGAGAGGAACGTGAAGACCGTCAAGGCGATGCCGGCGATCCACAGCAGGTAACCCGACCATCCCGGTCCGACGTCCAGACCCGGAAGGTTCGGGTCGCCCGGGAACACCGCGCGCAGGATGAGCAGCAACGTGCCGACGGCGGCGGCCACCAGTGCGGCAAGGCTCCACGGAACGCCCTCAGGCAGGTTCTCCTTGGCGAACGCCTTGACCGCCACGATCGCCGTGGCGGCGATGATCAGCAGCACGCCGAACGTGGCATAGCTCGTCCAGGCGTTGGTGCCGGCCGAAGCGCTGATCGCGCTGCCCCCGGGTCCGTCGTACGACGCCGTGACGTAGCTGCCGAAGAACGACAGGATGATGGCGACACCGCCAGAGATCAGCGCGCCTTGTTCGAACTTGCCCAGAGACTTGAAGTCAGTGGCCATAAGAATTTATCTCCCAACGATGAGTGTTAGGCCTGAATCTAGACCCATAAGAGTCCTATACGACAGACATTTCACGCCTGTCACGGAAGGCATCTCACGCGAGAATCCGTGGTATGTGACGGCCTGACCGGACGCCTCGGCGGCACCACCCACCCCCGTACGACACAATCTCCGTCATGGATGCTGATGTCATCGTCGTCGGAGCGGGCCTCGCGGGCCTCGTCGCGACCGCAGAGCTCGTCGAATCCGGCCGCAAGGTCATCCTCGTGGACCAGGAGGGCGAGCAGGGCATCGGCGGCCAGGCGTTCTGGTCGTTCGGCGGCCTGTTCTTCGTCGACTCCCCTCAGCAGCGCCGCATGGGCATCAAGGACTCGGTCGAGCTCGCGATGCAGGACTGGATGGGCAGCGCCCAGTTCGACCGCGACGAGGACCACTGGCCGCGGCAGTGGGCCGAGGCGTACGTCAACTTCGCTGCCGGCGAGAAGCGCGCCTGGCTCAAGGAGCGCGGTCACAGCGTGTTCCCGGTCGTCGGCTGGGCCGAGCGCGGTGGCGGACTGGCGAGCGGCCACGGCAACTCGGTCCCCCGGTTCCACATCACGTGGGGCACCGGCCCCGGCATCGTCGAGCCGTTCGAGAAGCTCGTGCGCGCCGGACACGACCAGGGCCTCGTGCAGTTCGCGTTCCGGCACCAGGTCGACGAGCTGATCGTCAGCAACGGCGCCGTCACGGGCGTACGCGGACAGGTCCTCGAGCCCTCCGACGCCGAACGTGCCGCCCCCACGTCCCGTACGTCGATCGGTGAGTTCACCCTGACCGCGCAGGCCGTCATCGTGACGTCGGGCGGCATCGGCGGCAACCACGAGCTCGTACGCGCCAACTGGCCCGAACGTCTGGGCACTCCCCCGGAGCACATGATCTCCGGGGTGCCGGCCCACGTCGACGGCCGCATGCTGGGTATCGCCGAGAAGGCCGGAGCGAGCCACATCAACCGTGACCGCATGTGGCACTACGTCGAGGGCATCAAGAACTGGGACCCGATCTGGCCGCTGCACGGCATCCGCATCCTCCCCGGTCCTTCGTCGATCTGGCTCGACGGCGCCGGCAAGCGGCTCCCCGTCCCGGGGCTGCCCGGATTCGACACGCTCGGCACGCTCAAGCTGCTGCGCCAGAGCGGGTACGACCACTCGTGGTTCGTGCTGACCCAGGCGATCATCGAGAAGGAGTTCGCCCTCTCGGGCCAGGAGCAGAACCCCGACCTCACCGGCAAGAGCGTGCGCGAGCTCGTCAAGCAACGCCTGGCCAAGGGCGCCACGGGGCCCGTCGAGGCATTCAAGTCCAAGGGCGAGGACTTCATCGTCGCCGACACGATCGAGGAGCTCGTCGCGGGCATGAACGCCCTGACGCCGGAGGCGCCCGTCGACGTCGAGGACGTACGCCGTCAGGTCGCCGAGCGTGATCGCGAGCTCGACAACGCGTTCACCAAGGACCTGCAGATCGCCGCGCTCAAGCAGGCCCGCAGCTATCGCGGCGACAAGCTCATCCGCGTCGCGTCGCCGCACAAGATCCTCGATCCCAGCAAGGGCCCGCTGATCGCCGTCCGCCTGCACGTGCTGACCCGCAAGTCCCTCGGCGGGCTCGAGACCAACCTCGACTCCGCCGTGATCGGCACGGACGGCTCTCCTGTCGACGGCCTCTATGCCGCCGGCGAGGTCGCCGGGTTCGGTGGCGGCGGCGTGCACGGCTACAACTCGCTCGAGGGCACGTTCCTCGGCGGCTGCATCTTCAGCGGCCGCGCCGCCGGCCGCGCCGCCGCCCAACAGGTGAGTTGATCCACACCACGTAACGTTGGACGCATGGACACCGCACCTCTCGTGGAGCTCAACGACGGACGCCAGATGCCGCTGCTCGGCTTCGGCACCTACTCGATCAAGGACCCGCAGATCTTCGTCGAGGCGATCGACACGGGCTATCGACTGCTCGACACCGCGACCCGCTACGAGAACGAGGCCGAGGTGGGCCGCGGCATCGCCGACTCGCCGGTCTCCCGCGACGAGCTGTTCGTCACGACCAAGCTGCCGGGCCACGCCCATGGCTCGCAGGGTCCGCGCATCGAGCTGACCGCATCGCTCGAGCGCCTGGGCCTCGACCACGTCGACCTCTACCTGATCCACTGGCCGCTCCCCCGCATCGACAAGTACGTCGAGACGTGGCAGGCGATGATCGCGCTGCGCGACGAGGGCCTCACGCGCTCGATCGGCGTGTCCAACTTCCTGCCCGAGCACCTCAGCCGCCTCGTCGCCGAGACCGGCGTGGCGCCGGCGGTCAACCAGGTCGAGCTGCACCCCTACTTCCCGCAGGCCGAGCAGCGAGCGGCCGACGAGGGCTACCGCATCGTGACGCAGAGCTGGACGCCGATCGGCCGTGGCAGTGACCTGCTCGACAACCCCGTGCTGTCCGAGATCGGCGCGAGGCACGGCAAGTCCCCCGCCCAGGTCGTGCTGCGCTGGCACACCCAGATCGGTGCCGCCCCGATCCCGAAGTCGGCGACGCCCGAGCGCTTCCGCAGCAACCTCGACATCTTCGACTTCGAGCTCGATGCCGACGACCTCGAGCGGATCGCAGCGCTCGACACCGGGCAGCGGATCGGTGGCGATCCTCGTACCCACGAGGAGTTCTAGCCGCTAGGTTGCAGGGCATGACCGCTCTCGCGCTGATCCTCGCCGGCATCGCCGGACTCCTGCACGTGCTGTTCTTCAAGCTGGAGTCGCTCGACTGGCGCAAGCCCAAGACGTGGAAGACGTTCGGGCTGGCGTCGCAGGCGGACGCCGACACGACGGCTTCGCTGGCCTACAACCAGGGCTTCTACAACCTCTTCCTCGCGATCGGCACCTTCGTCGGCATCGCGTACGTCGCGGTCTCGGACGACCACGACACCATCGGCTGGACGTTGATCGTCTTCGCGTGCGGCAGCATGCTCGCCGCCGCGCTCGTGCTGATCACCAGCGGTGGCAAGGCGTTCGCGCGCGCCGCCGCGATCCAGGGCGTACCGGCGCTCCTGGCTGTCGTCACAGCACTCATCGCCGCCAGCTGACACGCGGTCCGAACCGTCGGGGCCGCCGACTAGGGTGAGCCCCGTGCTTCGTATCGCCACCGTCAACGTCAACGGCATCCGCGCCGCCCACAACAAGACGAGAGGGCAGACCCTCGGATTCGGCGACTGGCTCGCCGAGCGGGGCGCCGACATCGTGACCCTGCAAGAGGTCCGCGCGCCCGACGAGATCGTGCGGGAGCTGACTGCAGACGCCGGCTATCACGTGGTCCACGCCGAGGCCGCCGCCAAGGGGCGCGCAGGTGTCGCCGTGCTCAGCCGCGCCGAGCCCACCGAGTTCCGCGTCGGCAACGGCGATGACTACTTCCACGACTCGGGCCGTTGGATCGAGGCTGACGTACCGCTGTCCGACGGCACGACGCTGACAGCCGTGTCGGCCTACGTCCACTCCGGCGAGGCCGGCACGCCGCGCCAGGACGACAAATATCGGTTCCTCGAGCAGATGGCCGTACGCCTGGCCGAGATCCGGGCCACGGGGAACCATGGCGTCGTCACGGGCGACCTCAACGTCGGCCACACCGAGCGCGACATCAAGAACTGGAAGGGCAACGTCAAGAAGGCCGGGTTCCTGCCCGAGGAGCGCGCCTACTTCGACCGCTACTTCGGCGAGCTCGGCTGGGTCGACGTGCACCGCACCCTGGCCGGCGACGTCGACGGGCCCTACACGTGGTGGTCGATGCGCGGTCAGGCCTACGACACCGACACCGGCTGGCGCATCGACTACCAGATCGCGACCCCCGAGCTCGCCGCAGCCGCCCACGAGGCCGTGGTCGACCGGGCACCGAGCTGGGCCGAGCGCTGGTCCGACCACGCTCCCCTGGTCATCGACTACGACCTCTGACATGACCGCCCCGCTCGATCGACGTCTGGGACTCGTCGGGTCGGTGGCCGTGGGGATGAGCGCCATGATCGGCGCCGGCCTGTTCGTGGTGTTCCCGCCCGCGGTCTCCGCGGCCGGCGACGGGCTGCTCGTCGCCCTCGCCATGGCTGCCGTGGTCGCCGCCTGCAACGCGATCTCGTCGGCGCGGCTGGCTCGCCGGCACGCTGTCGCCGGGGGCACCTACGTCTACGGACGCGAGCAGCTGGGGCCCCTGTGGGGCTACGTGGCCGGCTGGTCGTTCATCGCCGGCAAGCTCGCCTCGTGCGCAGCGATGGCGTTCGCGCTGGGCAGCTACCTGTGGCCCGATCATGCCCGGCTCGGCGCTCTGGCTGCCGTCGCCGTCTTCACCGCAGTCAACCTCACGGGGGTCGAGAAGTCTGCCGCCGTCAGCCTCCCGCTGGTCGCGGGCGTTGTCGCGATCGTGGTTGTCGCCGTCATCGCCATGTCCTCCGGCAGTGCCGCATCGAGTCCGGACCTGCCGACCTCGTCCGGTGGTGTGCTGGAGGCTGCGGGCCTGCTGTTCTTCGCATTCGCCGGCTACGCCCGGCTGGCCACGCTCGGCGAGGAGGTGCGCGAGCCGGCCCGCACCATCCCCCGCGCGATCGGGGTGACGTTCATCCTCGTGCTCGCGCTCTACACCGCCGCCGCACTCGCCCTCCTGCACGTCCTCGGTGCCGCCGGGTTGGCTGACTCGGTGCGTCCGTTCGTCTCCGGTGTCGAGGCGGTCGACGCCGACGGGCTCGTGCCGCTCGTGCTGGTCGCCGCAGCCCTGGCGGCCGGCGGGGCATTGCTGTCACTGATGCTCGGCGTCTCCCGCACGACGCTCGCCATGGCTCGCGACGGCCACCTGCCGCGAGGCCTCGCAGCGGTGAGCGTACGCACGCGGGTGCCGCACGTTGCCGAGATCGCCGTCGCGGTCGTGGTCGCAGCGCTGGTCTGCTTCGGCGACCTCGTCACCAGTGTGGCGTTCTCGTCGTTCTGCGTGCTGATCTACTACGCGATCGCCAACGCCTCGGCCTGGACGCTCGGTCGTGCCGTCGTGCCCCGCCTCGTCGCCGCCCTCGGCCTCGTCGGCTGCGCGACCCTGGCGCTGAGCCTGCCCGCCTCGACCATCGTGGTCGGCGCGATCGTGGTCGCGGTCGGTGTTGTGTTCTACGCCCTGCGCCGGCACTGAGCCGTACGCAACGACCACAAGTTGAATGTTGCATAACTGCGTCATACACTTGGTTGCATGGCGCAACCTGATCTTGACCATCTCGCCCAGGCCCTCCGTGAGTTCGCGGGTGGCCTCCTCCGCTCGACCCGCACCGACTCCCTCAGCCGTACGGCGGCGTCGACGCTGTCGTGGCTGTCGCGCGAAGGCGCCATGCGGATCACGACGCTCGCCGAGCGCGAGGCCGTCACCCAGCCGGCGATGACCGGACTGGTGCAGCGCCTCGAGGCCGGCGGCCTGGTGAGCCGCAAGGCCGACGCTCGGGACGGGCGCGCAGCCCTGATCGACATCACGCCGCACGGTCGCGAGGTGCTCGAGCGGCGCCGGGCCGCTCAGGACGCCATCATCATCGACCGGCTCGCGGGGCTCTCCCCCGACGAGCTCGCTGCCGTCGAGGCAGCACTTCCTGCCCTCTACAACGTCACGGAGCTCCATGTCGTCTGACACCACCAACCTGTTCAAGCAGCCCAAGGCCGTCTACGCGGTCGCGTTCGCCTGCGTCATCTCGTTCATGGGCATCGGCCTCGTGGACCCGATCCTGCCGGCACTCAAGACCCAGCTCGACGCGACCGAGAGCCAGGTGACGCTGCTCTTCACCAGCTACCTCGTCGTGACGGCGGTCGCCATGCTCGTCACCAACTGGGTGTCGAGCCGCCTGGGCGCCAAGCGGACGCTGCTGACCGGCCTCGTCATCATCGTCGCGTTCGCCGCCCTCGCCGGGTCCACCGACACGATCTCGGGCATCGTCGCGTTCCGCGCCGGCTGGGGCCTCGGCAACGCGCTGTTCATCGCCACCTCGCTGGCCGCGATAGTCGCCAGTGCCCGAGGCGGCTTCGCCGGGGCCATCATCCTGTACGAAGCTGCGCTCGGCCTGGGCATTGCCGCCGGGCCGCTCGTCGGCAGCGTGCTCGGCAACATCAGCTGGCGCGGCCCGTTCTACGGCGTCTCGGCGCTCATGGCGATCGCCCTGGTCGCCACCGTGTTCCTGCTGCCGGCCACGCCCAAGCCCGAGCACCGGACGTCGCTCAGCGCGCCGCTGAGGGCTCTCGGGCATCGCGGCCTGCTCACGATGAGCATCACGGCGCTGCTCTACAACTGGGGCTTCTTCACGATGCTCGGCTACGCCCCGTTCCCGATGGGCCTGTCGATCACGGCGCTCGGCTGGGTGTTCTTCTGCTGGGGAGTCTTGGTCGCGTTCTTCTCCGTCATCGGGGCGCCGTGGCTGCAGCGGCGATTCGGCACGGCCGCCTCGCTCTACGGCTCGCTCGGCCTGTTCGCGATCGACCTCGCAGTCATGGCGATCAGCCCGACGAGCCAGGTGCTGATGATCGGCTGCGTCATCGCCGCAGGCATCTTCATCGGCATCAACAACACCTTGATGACACAGGCCGTCATGACGGTCTCTCCCGTCGAGCGTCCGGTGGCGTCAGCCGCCTACGGCTTCGTCCGCTTCATCGGCGGCGGCCTGGCCCCGTTCGCCGCCGGCAAGCTCGTGGAGCACTTCAACGTGCACGTGCCGTTCGCCATCGGCGCGATCACGGTGCTCGTCGCGATCGCCGTGCTCGCCTCCGGGCGCCGGCTGCTCGCCGAGGCGGACGCCAGCCTCGCAGGTCACGACGACGTCAGCGGCGAGGTCGCCGACGAGTTCGGCGGCGCCTCGGGTGCCATCGACGAGGTCGTACGCACCCACTGAGCTGCCGCGGCGCCCCCTTCCCAGGTCAGAGCGGGCGCCGCGGCTCCATGCGGGCACAGTGAGGGGCGCGCACCCCCTGATGCGCGCCCCTCAGTCTGTGGCTCCTCAGATCAGTTGAACCTGACCTTCAGCGAGGTGCCGTCCTCCTCGAGGACCTTCACCTTGACGCCCACCGCCGGCAGCTTCACGCCGTGGCTCGGCAGCTCGGCGTACCAGTACTTCTTGGTGTCGTCGAACAGCGGCTTGGCCGCCTGCCCACGGATGTAGCTCGGGACGCCGTTGGTGTGCAACGTCATCGAGTCCGCCGTGTGCAGCGAGAACGGTGCGTCGTAGACCTGGATCCGAGGACGCCACGGTGCACCCGTTGCGAGGTTGATGATCGGCCTCGGGTTGGCGTCGATCGGCAGGTTGCGGCCCGATCCCGGGTGAAGGCTCGTGTTGTTGTCCTTCATCGAGGTGTCCCAGTACGAGATCAGCAGGCCGTGACCGTACTTGTAGTGCTCGACCCAGTCCGGCTTCGTGTTGGTGAAGCCGAAGTTGTACGGGCCGGTCAACAGGTACTTGTCGTAGCCCGCGTAGGAGCGGTGACCCATGACGTAGTAGTTGTCGGCGAGGCTCGACGTGGTGGCTCCCACGATCGAGAACCCGTCGAACGTCCACGCCGGTCCACCGGCCTCCGCGCCGTCGGTCAGCAGCGTCTCGCTGCCGGCCTTGATCGCGATGTCGTCGACAAAGAGACCCGCCTTGGCCAGACCGCCATCGGTCTTGTAGTAGAACCGCAGCTTGATCTTCTGGCCGTCGTAGGCCCCGAGCGGGACGTTGAGGTCCGCCCAGGCGGCCTGGTCACCGCTCAGACCCGGGTTGCCCGACGTGTCGTCGCCGATCGCCGTGCCACCGACCGTGCCGTCGAGTGACTTCCACGTGTCGCCGCCGTCGGTCGAGGCCTGCACGTACGCATAGTCGTAGCCGAGCTCGATCGAGTAGCGGACCTTGGCCGTCAGCACTCCGCCGGACTTGCCGGTGAGGTCGACGTCGGTGGTCAACGAGTTCGCCAGGTCATCGCCCGAACCGGAGAAGAACTGCTTGGCACCGGACGCCGGAGCGCCGTTGTCCGTGATGACGGTCTTCTTCGGCAGGACCACGACCGCGCCCTGAGCCTTGCTGGTGTTGTACTCCTGCGGGCCCATCGCCAGCGTGCGCTTCTCCTTGGCGCCGATCGCCTCGTAGTCGAGCCAGCCGAGCTGCAACTTCTCCCACGCGCCGAGGTCGCCCGGTCGCATGCCGAGCGGCTCGCCCTTGGCGTTCAGACGGCTCTGTGCCATGAGGGTCCAGTACTCGTTGGAGTTGTCCCCACCGCCCTGGGTCGCGTACGCGTCCGGCAGGCCGAGGTCGTGTCCGTACTCGTGGACGAAGACCGAGAGGCCGCCGTTCTCCGGCTGCACCGTGTAGTCGGAGATCCAGATGCCGGTGTCGCCGATCTGCGTGCCGCCGAGGCGGTTGTAGGCCGGGCCGGTGATGCCGGCGTCGGTCAGGAAGGCGTTCCAGCGGTGCGACCAGATGGCGTCCTCACCCTGCTGCGGGTCACCGTCGGCCTCGTCGCCGCCGGCGTGCACGATCTGGAAGTGATCGATGTAGCCGTCGGGCTCGTTGAAGTCGCCGTCACCGTCGTAGTCGTAGCGGTCGTACTGGTCGTACGCCTGCAGCGCCGTCTTGATCTGGGCATCCGTCTTGCCGCCGGCCTTCTGCTCGGCGATCCAGGCGGTCACCGCGTCCTGGATGAGGTACCAGGTGCCGGAGTCCTCGCGGCCGTAGCGCGCCTCGTTGTAGGGCACCTTGACCCAGTCCGAGACCGTGCCGTCGACCGAGTAGCGGCCTGACGACTGCACACGGTAGTAGGTCTTGAGCGACTCGGCGTCCGTCTTGAAGTACATGTCCTGGTAGTGCTGGCGGTTGAAGTCCGCCTGCCAGACCGTCGAGTTGTCCTTGGTGCGGTCAGGCGCAGGGATCTTGTTGTGCAGCGGGCCCTCGAACGTCGTGGGCCCAGGGGTGTCGGGGTCGGTGTCGACGTCCGGGTAGTCCGGGTGCCGCTGGTTGCCGAACTCAGCGAGGATCACGAAGATCTTGTCGGCGCGCTCCTGCGAGAGCTCGACGTACTGGTCCTGCTGCTTGGCTCCGGCGCGCGCCTGGAAGTTCTTGCGGAACTTCTTGTTGCCTGCGCGAGCGGCGTCGGCCGGGCTGGTGCCCCGACCGACCTTGACCACGGTGCTGCCGTCCTTCTGGACCGGCTTGAGATCACCGTTGAGCACGCCGGTGATCGCGGACTCGCGCAGCTCGCGGCGCTTGTCCTCCATCGGGCTCTTCAGCTCGTCCTGCTTGTTGGTGACTCGATCGCTGCCGGCGACCGGCGGTGCTGCTGACGCGGAGCTGGGAGCCGTATAGGCCGTCCCGAATGCTGCCGCGAGTGCGAGGCCGACTAGGCCTGACGTCACACGCTTCACTGTTCCCCTCGTTCCCTTTGATGGAGCAGCCGGGTGGTTTGCCCGGCCTGCGGTGCGTACGCCCTCGTGAGGCGCCCTGCACAACGGGGTCAACTTAGGTAATTTTCAGGTAGAAAGGCAGTCTTGACATTTAGCCCGAGCTGACTATAAGGGCCTAGTCCTTCAGGACTAGGCCCTGCACTTCGGGGTTCTGCCTCCCCGCTCCCCGCACCTGTCTTATGGTGTGGGTGGGAGGGAGAACCCATGAAGAAAATACTGAACCCGCGCGCTCTTGCGGGAGCTGTGGCAATGGTGCTGTTGGTCCTGGCGTCTGCACCGGCATCTGCCGTGACGTCGACGACGTACGAGAGTGACGTCATCAAGTGGACCAACGTCAAGCGAGTCGACCGGGACAAGGTCGCAGTGAAGTCCCAGTCGTGCGTCGACCGCTATGCGGAGAAGCAGGCCGCATGGATGGCCAGTCACGGCGAGCTCAAGCACCAGAGCATGTCAACCATCCTCAACGCCTGCGGCCTGTCGCTGGTGTCGGAGAACATCGCGTACGGCTACGGGACCGGTGGTCGCGTCGTCAGTGCGTGGATGAGGTCGCCGGGACACCGGGCCAACCTGCTGAACTCCAAGGTCCGCTGGATCGGCGTCGGCGCCGTCCAGGACGACGACGGAGTGTGGTGGGTGTCGCAGGTGTTCGGTCGAAAGCAGTGACCGTTTCCGGGTGGTGAATTTTTCAACTCACCACCCGGAAGGCTTTCCCTTTGGGGTTCGCTGTGCCCTAGGCTTGTCGGCAGTTGCACGACGTTGGGCCGTAAGAATGAATGAGTTCCTCTCGGGGTGTCTAGTTCTTCTCGAAGGTTGGATGTACGTCGCGACAGTCATTCGCGAAAGTCGTGAATGAACTCGCCAAGAGGAGTTAGACATGGCAACAGGAACCGTCAAGTGGTTCAACGCTGACAAGGGCTTCGGATTCATCGCCCCTGACGACGGCAGCGAAGACGTCTTCGCGCACTTCAGCGCGATCCAGTCGAGCGGCTACCGCTCGCTGAACGAGAACCAGAAGGTCGAGTTCGACGTCGAGCAGGGCCAGAAGGGCCTGCAGGCCGCGAACATCCGGCCCCTTTAAACAGGTCGAAGAGCTCGCGAGAGCAGAGTTGAAGAGCAGAACGCCACGACCCTCGGGTCGTGGCGTTCTGTCGTTCAGGCGTACGTCAGAGGTGGCCGCACTCGTCCCACGCGTGCCGGCCGTACTCGGCGCTCGGCGCGTTCTCGAGATAGCTGACGTCGGTGTCGGGCTTGGCGTGCCGCGGGGCAAGGCGATGAGCCGGGAACCTGGCCGAGGCCTCGGCCACCTGCTGCGAATCGATCTCGAACGTGGACTCGTCCATGGGGCTCTCCTCTGCTCACGGGCGTTGACCTGAGGATATCCTCATGTTTGCCCGCCGGGTAACCCTTACGCCCCGGTAGCTTCAGAGCGTCACGCGCAGGATCCGGTCGTCGCGGTCGCGCAGGTCTCCGCGGCCGTCGGTGTTGCTGGTGGTCACCCACAGAGCGCCGTCCGGAGCGGTCACGATCGTGCGGATGCGCCCATGGTCGCCGCTGAAGTACGCCTTGGGCTTGCCCGCCTCGGTCCCGTCGAGCGGTACCGCGAACATGCACTCACCCTGCAGTGCGCCGAGGAATGCGGTCGACCGGGTGATGGTGACGCCTGCTGGGGAGCACTCGTCGGTGCCCCAGGTGACCTTGGGGTTGACGAGGTCGTCGTTCTCGGACGTGCCCTCGACCTCTGGCCAGCCGTAGTTGCTACCCGGCTCGATGAGGTTGAGCTCATCCTTCGCCTTGTCGCCGAACTCGGTGGCCCACAGCCGGCCGTCCGCGTCGTAGGCGAGGCCCTCGATGTTGCGGTGGCCGTACGACCACGTGCGGTTGTCGAACGGGTTGTCGGCGGCTGCCTTGCCGTCCCGGGTGATGCGCAGGACCTTGCCGTTGAGCGAGTCCCTGTCCTGGGCCAGTGCGCCGTCACCGGCGTCGCCGGTCGAGACGAACAGGTTGCCGTCGCCGTCGAACAACAGGCGGCCACCGTGGTGCCGGGCGCCGATCGCGATGCCGGTCAGGATCGGCTTCTGCGAGGCGATCGACCCGCCCTTGAGCGTGAGACGTACGACCCGGTTGTCCGTGTCGGTCGTGACGAAGGCGAACAGCGTCGACTCGTCGTCTGGCGCCAGGGCGAGCCCCAGGAGGCCACCCTCTCCCCCGGCGCCGCCCGTGGCGCCGGCGACGTCGCCGACCTTGGAGACCTCGCCCGACGTCGAGATGCGGACGATTGATCCCTCGTCGCGCTGCGAGACGAGGGCGTCACCGCTCTCGAGGAACACGATGTCCCATGGCACATTGAGCCCGGACGCGATCGTGGAGGCGATCTTGGGTGCGACGCTGGTGGGGGTCGCGGTCGTGGTGGGACGCGCGGTCGGCGTACGTGTGGGGCTCGGCTTCTCGCCGTCACTGCCGCATCCCACAAGGGTCGCGGCACCGATCGCGGCGAGTCCGGTCAACAGGCTTCGGCGTTCCATGCACCGATCATGCCGGTCCCGGCCCGACTGCGACAGCCCGTCCGCGCATCCTCGAGATGTAGGTCGTGGGATACGCCTCTAATCTGGAGAAATGCCACCTCTCCTCGGCGGTCGATACCGTCTCGACAAGCTCATCGGTGGCGGCGGCATGGGCGAGGTCTGGCAGGGCCATGACGAAGTCCTCGACCGCTCCGTGGCCATCAAGATCATCCGCCCGCACCTCGCCGACGACGAGAACGTACGCGCGCGGCTGCGGGTCGAGGCGCAGCTGGCCGGCAAGCTGCACCATCCGGGCATCGTCGACGTGTTCGACTACGGCGAGGACGAGGAGGACGGCAAGCCGGTGCCGTTCCTGGTGATGCCGCTGATCGACGGCGCTCCCCTGTCGGCCCTGCTGGCCGAGCGCGGCGAGCTCTCGACCGGCGAGACGATGGCCATCGTGTCCGGCATCGCGGCCGCCTTGGAGGTGGCGCACGAGGCCGGCATCGTGCACCGCGACCTCAAGCCGGGCAACATCCTGGTGACGCCTGACGGACGGGTCATGCTCGTGGACTTCGGCATCGCGCACGCCGCCGGCGGCGAGCCACTGACCCAGACCGGCGCGCTGGTCGGCACTGCGGACTACCTGAGCCCGGAGCAGGCTGCCGGACGTACGGCGACCTCGGTGTCAGACCTCTACTCGCTCGGCGTCGTGGCGTACGCGTGTCTCACCGGAGGCCTGCCGTTCCACCGCGACAGCGACATCGCGACGGCGCTCGCCCACCTCCAGGACGACGTTCCCGACCTGCCGGAGACCGTGCCCGACGACGCCAGGACCCTCGTCGACGCGTTGCTGGCCAAGGAGCCCACCGCGCGACCGTCCTCCGCCCATGCGGTGTCCGTGGCGGCAGCCGCCATGGCCACGTCGATCCCCGCTCCCCCGGGTCATGCGCCCGAGATGAGTGGCGAGCCCACCATGCCCGACGCTGCGGCCCGGCCAGGCGGCACGCTGCCGGGCATCGTCGAGCGTCCGGTGAGCGTCGGCGCACCGGCCGACGACCCGGCAACGCTTGTGACACCGCCGACCAGTGGCAGCGTCGTGGCCGCGGAGCACGAGCGCCGTCGTCGCCCGCGTCGCATGGTCCTGCTCAGCTCGGCACTCATCGTCCTGGTCGCCGCCGCTCTCGGCTGGATGCTTCTCGGCGGTGGCGCCGACACGGTGACCGTGCCCAATGTGGACGGGAAGTCCCAGGGCGCAGCCACGGCGCTGCTCGAGAAGGCTGGGCTCGACGTCGACATCCACAAGGTCAACGTCGCGCATGCCAAAGCCGGAGAAGTCGTCCGCCAGACGCCGACGGCGGGCACCGACGTCGACAAGGGCGCGACCATCACCCTGTCGGTCGCCACCGGACGCGTACGCATACCGGTCGACCAGCTCAAGAGATCCACGTACGACGAGGCCGTGGCGATCCTCGACAAGCTCGGGCTCGAGGCTGAGCCCACCTATGCCACGGACGACGCAGCCGCCGGCACCGTGATCGCGGTCGACCCGAGCGGCACCGCCAAGATCGGGTCGACCGTGATGCTGACGGTCTCCAACGGGTTCGGCGCACCGAAATCGTCCGATGAGGACAAGGGGAAGGGCAAGGGCAAGGACCCGAAGGACGAGAAGAAGCCGCCGGCCAAGGACACCAAGGGGTCGACGAAGCCCACCAAGGAGCCGCCCTCCCCCGCGCCCACGACGACGCCCACCGAGGAGCCGTCCACCGCCCCGTGAGGCAGTCGGGGAATGCCCACCAACCTCGTACCGTTGAACATGACGTACGGAGTTTTCCTATGAGAGGCAGTCATGAGCACCGTCACCCTGACCAAGGACACCATCGACGACGTCATCGGCGCTGAGGGCATCACCCTCGTCGACTGGTGGGCCGAATGGTGCGGACCCTGCAAGCAGTTCGGCCCGGTCTTCGAAGCCGCCAGCGAGCAGCACACCGACGTCGTCTTCGGCAAGATCGACACCGAGGACCAGCGTGAGCTCGCCGCTGCCGCCCAGATCACCTCGATCCCGACGCTGATGGCATTCCGTGACGGCGTCCTGGTCTTCTCGCAGCCCGGTGCGCTTCCGGCGGCCGGCCTCGAGCAGATCATCACCGCGGTCAAGGACCTCGACATGGACGACGTGCGCCGTCAGATCGCCGCCCAGGAGGCCGAAGCGCCCGAGGCTCAGCAAGCCTGACGGCTAGGCGCCTATTTCTTCTCGCACGCGATCCCGTCCTTGTCGCGGTCGCGCTTGGTGTTCTTGTTGTAGACCGCCTTGTTGCGGGTGAAGTTGGTGACGGGAGTCCCCGACGTGTGGTCGTGGGCCCCGGGCTTGCCGACGCCGTGCTTGTAGTCCTTGTTGAGCTTCTTGCAGCTGCTGTAGGACTTGACCGCGGCCTCGGCCGGGTAGGACGTCGCGGCGACCACGCCCAAGCCAAGGGCAGTGGTGCAACACGCGACGACGAGCTTCTTGATGATCATGGGTTCCCTCCCGTGAAGACAGTGACTCTCGAATCCTCGGTCACGTCGCCGCGGCACGGGCGGGTTTGGTCAAAGATGGCTCCAACGGGCCATGCTCAGGCTACGACTGTCGTCGAAGCCCCCGGATCGACCCAGGTGACCCGATCGGCGTACGCCGAAGTGGCAAGCACCTGCTCCGCGACGTCGCGGCCCTGCTGGAAGTGCGACCACCCTTCGTAGTGCACGGGTACGACCGCGGCCGGCTTGACGAGGTCGAGCAGCTCGGCACCCTGCCGGGCGTCCATCGTGTAGCGGAACCACCCGGTGAGGTAGCGGAACCGCACCGAGCCGAGATGCATCAGCAGCGTGCCGATGTCGAGCCGCGACGCGACCTCGCGCAACCCGCGGTAGAGCACCGTGTCGCCGGTCATCCAGAACGCACCGTGCTGCTGACCCGCCCACTGCAGGGCGAAGCCGATGACGGGGCCGGTGATCGGGTTGAGGCCGACCGGACCGTGCTGGCACGGCGTCGCGGTGACGGTGATCGTCTCCTTGCCGGGCGCCTCCAGCGTCCAGGTGTCCCACGGTGCCAGGCCGATCGCGCCACCACCGAGCTTCTTGGCCGCCTTCGTGGTCGTCAGCACGGTGCCGAGCTGCGGCAGCATCGAGACGCCCGTGGGGTCGAGGTTGTCGGCGTGATGATGGTGGCTGATCAGCACGGCATCGATCGGGCCGAGCTCATCAGGTGTCACCGAGGGGCCGACGAGCTTGCTCGACATCGTGCCCCAGCCGAAGAAGTAGCGCCGCCCGGGCGGGTCGAACGTCGGATCGGTGAGGATGCGCCATCCGCCGAACTCGAGGAGGGCGGTCGGACCGCCGATGTGCGTGATGGTGACAGCTGTCATGACGGCTCCGTTCAGGTGCCGAACAGCATACGAGCCCCGCGCCGTCAGGCGGAGATGAACGACCTCATGCCGACCGAGCCCATGTCGATCGCCTCGTTGAAGAACTCGATGTCCTCGCCGTCCTCGAGCAGGCTCAGGGCCGCGACCATCGGGCGGTAGTGGTCGTCGGTCGGCACCGCGATGCGGGCCTCGGACCATGTCGCGTAGGGGTTGACGAGCTTGCCCACCTCGCGATCGCGCAGGGCTGCCGCGGTGTCGGCGTCGAACTGCTCGGCCCAGTCCCATGCGGAGCCGCCGTCCCACTTGACCCGGCCGAGCGCGTGCACGATGTTGCCGCTGCCGATGAACACGACCCCGCGACGGCGCATCGCGCGGAGCCGGCCGTAGAGCTGGTAGAGCTCGGGCAGGGGCATCGCGTAGTCGATGCTGATCTGCAGGATCGGCACCTCCGGCGTCGGTGCGAGGTGCTTGAGCACGCTCCACGTGCCGTGGTCGAGGCCCCACTGCTTGTCGAGCTCGGCCTCGTAGTCGACGAGCTGCTTGGCAAGGAGCCTTGCGACATCGGTGTCACCGACCGAGTCGTACTGGACGCGGTAGAGCTCGTCGGGGAACCCACCGAAGTCGTAGATGATCTTGTTCTTCGGCGCGTCGGTGATGTGGGTCTGGCCGGGGGTGAGCCAGTGGGCGCTGATCACGACGATCGCCTGCGCCTCGGGCAGGCCGCGGCCCACCTCGGTCCACTTCTGGGTGAACGAGTTGTCGGCGATGGCGTACATCGGGTTGCCGTGGCCCACGAAGAGCACGGGCATCAACGGGCTGGGCTGCAGCCGGTTGTCCAGGTCGGAGATCGAGTACGTCGCCATGATGCAATTCCTCTAGTAGTTGATGCTTCAACTATAGCATCACCACTGGGGCCCTGGCTCCTGCTTGAAGCGATCGGGCATTTGCTGCGCCCATGCGTCGGGCTCCTGCGCGGCTGAGCGCCTCGTGAGCTCGACGCGCGCGTGCTTGACCGCGGCTTCGGCATCCCAGAACGCACACGCGAAGAGGGAGAAGTCGATCAATCGCCTGCGGCTCAGGTGGCTGAGCAGCCGCGACACCAGGCTGATCTGCGTACGAGCCTCACCAAGGCTGTCGGGCAGCCATGGCTCCTGGAGGAAGCCCGGCAGCACGCAGACCAGCTCGTCGGGGCCGAACAGGTGCCAGAACGCCCCGCGCTCGTGGAACTCGCGCTCCGCCGACAGCACCGTGCCGGGGTCGGTGCCGAGCCACCGACCCATCTCGGCGGTGTCGAGGTAGTGGGTGAGACGGTCGCGCACGCGGACGTAGCGGCGCACGGTGGGCTCCGCGCGACCCGACGCCTCGCCGGCGAAGAAGTCGTCGATCAGCGGCCATCCGGGTTCGTCGGGATCCATGCCTCGACTCAAGCACCGGGGTCTGACAGTCAGCCGGGCCAGGCGTTGTCGGCGAGCAACTCGGTCAAGGGGCGTACGAAGGTCCAGCTCTCCTGCTCGAGCATCGGTCGAGGATAGAACTCGGTGACGGGTCCGAGGCACAGGATCGCGACGGGCTCGGCGCCGGCGGGCGCGCCGATCAGCTCGGCGACATGGTCGGGCACGAACAGCGACACCCAGCCCATGCCCAGCCCCTCGGCGCGTGCGGCCAGCCAGAGGTTCTGGATGGCGCAGGACACCGACGCCAGGTCCATGTGCGGCATCGTGCGACGCCCGAACACGTGCCGGTCACGGTCGTCGCCCAGGGCCACGACCAGCACCTCGGCGCAGTCGAGGATGCCCTGCACCTTGAGCCGCATGAACTCGTCGCCGCGCTCCCCCATCGCTGCGGCGGTGTGGCGACGCTCGATCTCGACGTGGTCGTGGAGCGATTGGCGCAACGCGGGATCGGTGACCCGGACGATGCGCCACGGCTGCATCAGTCCGACGCTCGGCGCCTGATGTGCGGCGGCGAGCATCCGGGCAAGCACGTCCTCGTCGACCGTGCCGCCGGCGAAGTGCCGCATGTCGCGCCGCTCGGCGATGACGCGATAGACCGCGTCGCGGTCCTCCTTGGCGTACGCGTGCTCGGTCACTCGGCTCCCTGCTTCCAGGCCTTGTCCGGGAACTCGGCGGGTGGTGGGCTGATCGTCAGCACTCCCCCACGATGTCAGACGCGGTGCAGCTCGGCGGCGCGGGCGAAGGCGTTGATCGTCAAAGCACTGTTCCTCACGCCGGAGACCGTCGCCTGGTGCCAGGCGAGCGGACTCGGGTGCGGTGCGGTCAGCACGTCGTAGCCTGGCGGATCTATGACCTGCCAGGCCCGCTGCGCCTGCTTGCCGAGCAGCAGGACGACCGAGACCTTCGGAAGCAGGTCGAGCAGGGCGTAGAAGTCATCCCGCACCCGCCGGGTCTGCGCCATGAGGGTCCGCGGGCCGCCCGAACGGCGGACGGACCGGTTGCGCACCCACCACGGGACGATGTTCCAGTGCACCGACACCTCGTACGGCAGTCCGCCGCTCGCATGCGCGATGGACGTGTGCTGAGCCGCCAGGTCGTTGTTGTCGATGCTGACGAACCCGGAGCCCTCCGAGGCCAGGCACCGCGGCTCCTCGCGCAGGACGAGCACCCTCGCCCCGGCACCTCCACTGCGCGGATCGAAGGACGGGACGGACTCCCCCGTGCGCGAGGCGAGCTCGCGGGCCCAGGCCTCGAGGTCTCGTACGTGTGATCGGTCGAGCTCGCTGCGTCGACGCGTGATCGATCCCGGCACGACGTCCTCGTCCAGCAACGTGCCCGCCTCGGCAGCGATCTTGTTGCGAACCCGCACGGCCTTCCTCCCCTCCTACCACCGAGCCCTGTCTGCCCCACAAGCGGCGCGTTGAATCGTCCGTGCAGCAACACGCGAGCCGCGGGGCACGCCGGACCGCATGACCGCAACTTGGAGGCGTGAGCGACAATGGAGGGATGCCCACGTCCACGGATCTGCGCCGGTTCCTGCGCTTCCCCGTGGAGTTCGTGGCGCGCGAGGATCCGGCCGAATCACGCTTCGTCTTCCACGCCCCGGACGGCGACCACGAGGCCACCGCCAACGAGTCGATCGGCGCGCTGAGCCAGGGCATCCGCGTCATGTCGGCGGACCCCTCCGTACGCGCATGGGCGACGCCGGCGATCCTCGCACTGCGCATCATGGCCCGTGGCGCCCTCGGGTCCCCCGACGCCGCCGAGCTCAACCAGCTGCAGAGCGCGGCCTCGTCGATCGGCCCCAACGCCGGCGCCGGGCAGGCCGCGATCAACGCGTTCCTCAAGGCGCTCGCGGTCGATGCGCCCGCTGCGGCGTCGACACCGCAGCGCCAGCCGTACGTGTCGCCCCAGGCGAAGCAGCCGCGCCAGCGCGAGACCACGTTCTCGTGGTCGCTGATGGTGTCGTTCCTCGAGCGCCCGACCGCCGACCAGGCCGCAGTCGTACGCCTGAGGGTCCAGCCCCGCTCGGGCTCGTGGGCCGCGTTCGACGCCGGCGACATGTTCGGCGGCACTGCGTCACACCCGCTCGCCCAGGACGCCAAGGAGCCGACCGCGGCGATGCTGCGCCGGCTTGAGCCGTGGTGGTCCCCCGCAGAGCGGTTGCGCGACCCGCACACCCGCGGGGCGGCGACCGTCAGTCCCGACGAGCTGGCCCGGCTCGGCGACCGCGCTCTCGCGCCGACGCTGATGGCCAACCGCATCGAGATCCGCTGGCCACCTGAGCTCGTCCGCGAGCTGTCGACGTCCGCTGTCGTACGTCGTGACGAGACGCCGCGATCGGACCGACCGTCGGCATTCACGCAGGGTCAGCTGTTCTCGTTCGACTGGCAGGTCGCACTCGGCGACGACGTGCTGTCGGCCGCCGAGCTCGACCAGCTGGCCCGGTCGCAGACGGGGCTGCTGCGCCTGCGCGACCGATGGGTCTTCGTCGACAAGTCGCGCCTGCAGCGCGTGCTCGACAGGCGTACGCGCGAGATCTCGCCACTCGAGGCGCTGCGGGCCACGGTCACCGGCGAGCTGGAGATCGACGGCCGGATGACCGAGGTCGACACGGTCGGCTGGCTCGAGGACGTCCGCAAGCGGCTCGCCGTGCAGGACCGCGACATCGCGCCGGCCGTGCAGCCGGACGGGCTCGAGGGCACGCTGCGCGACTACCAGCTGCAGGGCCTGCGCTGGATGACGCAGCTCGTCGACCTGGGCCTCGGCGGCATCCTCGCCGACGACATGGGCCTCGGCAAGACCGTCATGCTGATCGCCCTGCACCTGCAGCGCACCGCGATCTCCTCGTCGCCGACCCTCGTGGTGTGCCCCGCCTCCGTACTGGGCAACTGGGAGCGCGAGATCAAACGGTTCGCCCCGGGCGTCAACGTACGCCGCTATCACGGGCCCAAGCGGCGCCTCGACGGCGTGACCGACGGCTTCCTCGTGACGACGTACGCCACGATGCGCTCCGACGCGATCGAGCTGTCGGAGCACCAGCCGGGCTGGGGCCTGGTCGTCGCCGACGAGGCGCAGAACATCAAGAACCCCCACGCCCGTACGGCCCAGGCCATCCGCGGCATCCCCGCCAAGGCGCGGCTCGCACTGACCGGCACGCCCGTCGAGAACAACCTCGGCGAGCTCTGGGCGATCCTCGACTGGACCACGCCGGGGCTCCTCGGCACCTACCAGCAGTTCCGCAACACCTGGTCACGCGCGATCGAGTCGCGCCGCGACTCCGGCAAGGCGACCGGGTTGTCGCAGCTCATCCGGCCGTTCGTGCTGCGCCGCCGCAAGTCCGACCCCGGCATCGCGCCGGAGCTGCCGCCCAAGATCGAGACCGACCACCGCATCAACCTCACCCGCGAGCAGGTCGGGCTCTACGAGGCGGTCGTCCGCAGCACGATGGCGCAGATCGAGAACGCACAGGGCATCCAGCGCCGCGGACTCGTGGTCAAGCTGCTGACCCAGCTCAAGCAGATCTGCAACCACCCGGCGCAGTTCCTGCGCGAGCCCGACGGCCGGCTCGGTGGGCGTTCGGGCAAGCTCGGCGTGTTCGACGAGCTGGTCGAGGAGATCGTCGCCGAGGACGGCGCGACCCTGGTGTTCACGCAGTACGCCCAGATGGGCCGGCTGCTGACCCGGCACCTCGAGGAGAAGAAGATCGGCCACCAGTTCCTCCACGGCGCCACGACCGTACGCGCCCGCGAGAAGATGGTGCACAAGTTCCAGGGCGGCGAGATCCCGGTGTTCGTGCTCTCGCTCAAGGCAGCCGGTGTCGGCCTCAACCTGACCAAGGCCGACCACGTCATCCACTACGACCGCTGGTGGAACCCCGCCGTCGAGGACCAGGCCACCGACCGCGCGCACCGCATCGGCCAGACCAAGAACGTCCAGGTGCACCGCCTCATCAGCGAAGGCACGATCGAGGAGTCCATCGCCGAGCTGATCCGGTCCAAGCGCTCACTCGCCGACGCCGTCGTCAACGGCGGCGAGGGCGCGCTCACCGAGCTCTCCGACGCCGCACTGGCCGACCTCGTACGCCTGCGGAAGTAGGACCTTCGACGGGCTCAGGGAGGATCGCCCCCTGAGCCCGCCGAAAGCGGGCCGAGGTCAGGCCTGCGCACCCCCGCGTCGACGGATCAGCACGACACCGGCGAACGTGGCGAACCCGGCGACGAGCAGCAGCCACGGTGACGCCGGCGAACCGGTGTCGGGCAGCGCCTCGTCGCCGTCGTCGGAGTTGCCCCCGTCGCCGCTCTCGCAGGCGGTGACGTGGATCGTGACGGTGGCGGCGTTGGACACGACGCCTTGGGTCGCGAACGTGTAGGTGAAGGTGTCGTCACCCACGAAGTCGTCGTCCGGGTCGTAGATCAGCGCGCCTCCCGCGAGATCTTCGGGATAGGTCAGCGTGCCGTGCTCCGGCGGCGCGATGATCGTCGGGACCGACCCGAGTGGGTCGACGCCGGCATCGTTGGCGAGCGGGGTGAACGTGCGGTCATCGCACTGCTGCGCGCTGACCTCGTCGTCGACCGCAACCGGAGAGACCGTGATCGTCACGGTCGCGACGTTGCTGTCGAGCTCCGTGCTCTGGAACGAGTAGGAGAACGTGTCCACGCCCGCGAACCCCGCATCCGGCGTGTAGGTGAAGCTGCCGTCGTCGTTCAGGGTCAGCGTGCCGTCGTCGACATCGTCGGTCACGCTCGGAGTCCCACCGCTCGTCGGCGTGTCGTTGCCGAAGACACCGGGGGCGTTGACGTTCAGCGTCGACTCCGCATTCGTCTGGTACGCGTCGTCGGCCGCCACGGGAGTGACCCTGAGGGTCACCGTCGCGACGTCACTGAGCGTCGTCACCGGATCTGTGAACCGGTAGGTGAACGAGTCGACGCCGACGAAGTCCGCCGTCGGCGCGTAGTCGAACGAGCCATCCGTGTGGAGGTCGAGCGTCCCGTGGGAGACGTCACCGGTCACCGCGACGGTGCCCGTGCCGGTGTCGTTGTCCCTCACCCCCGGTGCCGTGACGTGCAATGCGGAATTCGCGGCGATCGAGTACGCGTCGTCCTCGGCCACCGGCGGCTCACCGACGATGATCGTCACTGTCGCGGTGTTGCTGTAGGGACCGAACGGCAGCGGCCGGTAGCGATAGGTGAACGTGTCGACGCCGACGAAGCCGGGATCGGGTGTGTACGTGAAGCCGCCCGACGGCAGGAAGCCGGGCTGAGTCAGCGTTCCGTGGTCGACGTTGTTGGTGACCTGAAAGCCGAGGTAGGCGATCTCGCTGTCGTTGGACGACACACCGGGGACGCTGACCTGCAGCGCCGTGTCCGGGGCGGTCACGTAGTGGTCGTCGGTCGCGATCAGTCCGCCGTTGCCGACCACGATCGTCACCGTCGCGGTGTTGCTCTCGCCGTCATCCGTCGCGTAGCGGTAGTCGAACGTGTCGGTTCCGCTGTAGCCGACCTCGGGGACGTAGTGGAATCCGCCATCACCGTTCAGGTCGAGCGTTCCGTGGTCGACGTCGTTCATCAGCACGATCGAGTTGGGGGTCTGGTCGCCGCCGGCGGTCGGTACGTCGTTGCGGTAGACGCCGATGATGCCCGGCCGCAGCAGTCCGATGTTGCTCGGGAAGGCACCCGTGTTGGTGACCACGCTGAACACGTCGTCGTTGGCGACCGGCGCGGCGAGAGCTGCGGCGATCTCGGCGACAAAGCCCTCGATCGCAGGCTTGGCCTTGACGGTGGCGTCACGTCCGGGCCGGTCGGCCGGCTTGGTCGGCTGGTCCGTCGGTTCGACGCCCGGCTCACCGGTCGGCGTGCCGTCGCTCGGCTTCGGCTCCGAAGGCGTGGGAGTCGTCTCGGTGGGCGTCGGCTCGGACGGTGAGGGCGTCGTCTCGGTGGGCGTCGGCGCCGGATCTGTCGGCTGGTCCGAAGGCTCGGGGGTCTGGCTGGTCTCTGGTGTCCCTCCCCCTGGATCGTCGTCGGCGTGGGCGGCCGTGAACGTCAAGGACAGGATGACTGCAAGGAGCAGGGCGAAGAGCCCCCGAACTGCGCGCATGGTGTGACTTTCCTCCGGGACCCCCTCCCAGCAGACACCTTAAAGCGATATGAGACGCGATGTGGCAAATCGCCGCAAAATGTCCCGGACGGGTGCCGGGCTCATGAGCCCACCGCCAGATGGATCTCCGTGTAGAGCTCGCCGTTGGAGAGGTTGAGCTCCTCATCGATCTCGAACGTGGTGTCCAGGAGCTTGATGACCCACACCCGCGCCAGGTCGAACGAGCGCCATGCCGGCGCCTCGAGCCCGGACGACGAGAACCCCGAGACCTGGACGGCGTGGAGCGACAGCGCGCCGGTCGAGGCGGTGAAGACCACGTGCGGGTTCACCACCCTGGGCCCGCGGGACTGGGGCCCGACGACGTACCGGATCTCCAGCTGGCGCCGGTGCTCGATCGCGTACGCGATCCGCTCGTCGATCATCACCTCGGACGTCATGGCTCAGAGCAGGCAGCGCTTCAGCGCCGAGACTCGGTAGAAGTAGGGGTCGAGGTCGGACGGCGTGCACGAGCTGTTGAGCCGTACGGGCTGCTCGTTGTAGCGCAGCGTGACCAGCACTCCGCCACTCCTGGGGTTGCGATAGGCGACCCACTCGATGTTGCCGGCCATGCGCCCGGCGACGAAGCCGCGCCACGCGTTGTTGCCGTACGAGTAGGGAGTGCCGGCCGACGCCTGCTTGGTGCTGCCGGGCATGCGCGTCAATGCGGCGAACGGCATCGTCGTCTCGCCGTGGGCCAGGCGGAACACCGCTGCGGTGCTGCCGCCCGCGATGCGCTTGTCGAGCTGGCTGAAGAAGTCCGTGAGGATCGGCCTGGCCTGCTTGTACGAGCTGGTCTCGCCCTTGACGCCGGGACCGTAACGGTAGAAGTTCTGCGCGTCCTTGGCGAAGCCCAGGTAGTGCGCGTCCGTCAGCGGGACGTAGCGGCTGAACGTCACGTCGGTGTCGTCCTGCATGCCGGCGGCGAGCGCGTACATGCCGTAGATGTCGAGCGCCTTGCCGACCGGGTCGCTGAGGCGGTCGACGTACGCCGCGGAGTAGAGCTTGCGCAGCACGTGCCGTGCCGCGGTCCGCACGTCGGTGCGTCGCAGCACGCTGGCGATGGCGGCGTTGCCCTTCGCGGTCGCGCCGTTGGTGATGAGCATCCGGTCGTCGACCGTCCGGTCCTTGAGGTCGATGCCCGGGATCGCGGCGTTGAGTCCGCCGCGCAGCGCGGTCGCGCTCTGCTGGGTGCGATAGATGCTGGTCGTCCGGAACCGGATGTCGTCGCCGTCGGCGGCGGCCTTGGTCAAGAAGTCGTGGTAGTTCGCCGCCGTACGCCGGCCGATCCCGGCCCACTCGGCGCGTCCGATCGTGCTGAGGTGCCCGTAGCCGATCGTCGTCTCGGCGGCCCGGAACGCCTTGAGGTCGTCGTCGAACTGCTTGCCGGCGGTCGTCAGCTGGCCCTGCTTGGCGGCCGCGTTCCACACCGCGAGGGCACGCTTCTCGCTGTCGCTGTTGGTCTGGCTGCGTGAGCCGTGCCGGCCGACGTTCTCAATGAAGAACGCCTCGTAGTTTGGCGGCGGCGTCCTGATGTTCGTCGTCGCCGGATTCCCGTATGGCGTCTGGTTGGCGTACGAGTGCGCGTCCGTGACGATGTCGGCCTGCGCCGGCCCGATGAGGGCAGCCAGCGAGACGAGGACGCTGATGAGCTTGAGCATGGTCTCCCCCGGGTGGTGGCGCTGCTCAGTCTAGGTGGCGGGCCGTGACCCTCAGGTGCGTTCGGCGGTGTTGGCCGGCCCGGCCCCGTTGCCCGACGGCGGGGCGTCGTTGTACATGTTCATGACCTTGTCCTCGACCTTGGACACGGCATCCTTGACCGTCGGGCTGCCGGCGAGCTTCTGGTACGCCTGCCGGATCTCCTCGTAGCGTTCCCGCCCGGCCTTGGCACCGAGCACGTATCCGGCCGCGAAGGCCCCTGCCACCATCAGCTTGCTCATGCCGCTGCCATACCCCGTCGCGCACGCGGCAAGCACAGATCTGACTTGCGGGCGGGTTCGTCG
Organism: Aeromicrobium sp. Root344; assembly: GCF_001425755.1. GTDB lineage: Bacteria > Actinomycetota > Actinomycetes > Propionibacteriales > Nocardioidaceae > Aeromicrobium. The sequence goes on from NZ_LMDH01000001.1 coordinate 3,712,452, forward strand.
AAGTTGTCGCGAACCCCTCGCAACGGGCGTAGCGTTCGAGCCACAAGCCAGGTATCCGCGATGGCCTGTCCGTTGAGCTCACTCGAGACGACGGGCACGGCGTCAGGTGGGGTCGAGGATTTGCACCGCAAGCGATTGGGGCAAACATGTTCGGCTCACAAGCTCTTGAGACAGCTATCGGGCTCGCACTCCTCTTCTTCGTTCTGGCAACCGCGGCCTCCGCCATTGCCGAAGCGATCTCCCGAAAACTGCAGAAGCGGTCCACCGATCTCGAGAAGGCCATCATGGTCATGCTTGAGACAGGTGACCTGACTGCGGAAACCCGTGGCGTCACGCCTCGGGAAGTCCAGTCCTTGCTGCAGACAGCCGCGGGCAAGGCCAGCGCGACATACCTTTCGGCCAAGGCTTTTGCTGATGCCGCCACGCAGCTCGTGTCCAAGGGACAGAACATCGGGTTCCTTCGCGAGCGCATGGACGGACTGGCTCGCGAGACAAGAGCCGATCTCGTCGGCGTCAAGGCGGGACTCGAGAATTGGTTCGACGAGGCGATGTCCCAAGCTCAGGCCCAGTACAAGAAGTGGGCGGCTGCCATCCTGTTCTCCATCGGGCTGGTGTTGTCAGTCTCCCTCAATGCTTCGACGCTCAACGTGGCGCACGATCTGTGGAGCGGCGTTGTTGTCCGCGAAGCCGTGGTGGAGGCAGCAGGCAACGCCCAAGAATCCGCAGACGCCTGCAGCAAGGGCACCGATATCGAGCAGGCGTCGTGTGCCGTCGAAAACGTGTCGTCGTCCCAGCTCCCACTCGGCTGGCGCGACGCGCAGCGAGACGGCGCGTGGAACAACGGCACAGACGACGCGATCTTTTGGTGGTTGAGCCACGTCGTGGGGTGGTTGCTCACCGCTTGCCTGATCATGCTCGGTGCGCCGTTCTGGTTCGACCTCGTCGGACGCCTGGTGAACCTTCGTGCCGGAGGCAGACGACCGAAGCAGGCACCAGAGGACGAGGGTTCCAGCAACTACCTGATGAACATCACCGGCATGACTGACCCGCGTCCCTCGAAGTACTGGGTCCCAACCCTGGAGGTTGTCCACCAACGGGCTGTTGCTCGGGCGCCTCAGCGCAAGTACACCGACCGCACCACGTGGGAGCCTGGGGATCTCGATGCAGCTTCGAATCCTCGCGACGTCGACTGGCTGGCAACCGCGCTGAATCTCGGTGAGCCGTTGGATCGAACGACGAGGAGCTAGACCATCGCACAGCGAGAGGGACCCCGGCCGGGTGGCCGGGGTCCCTCTCGCTCATACCTGGGTCAGACGCGGGTCGTACGCCGTCCGGTCAACGCCGAGGCGATCATCACGAGCACAGCGGAGACCGCGATCGCGACGATCCAGCGGACCCAGTCGACACCGTCGCTGCCGTCGCCGCCGAACGCGCTGTAGATCCCCCAACCGATGAGCACGCCGCCGATGCCACACACGACGGTCAGCCAGATCGGGATGTTGTCCTTGTCACCGGGAGCGACCAGCTTGCCGAGTGCACCGATGATGATGCCCGCAATGATGACGCCGATGATCTCCATGAGGGTTCCTCTTTCGTGTTGCTGATGTCACGGCGGGTGCGCCGCAGGGCATGGATACCCAGCGGCCTGCGGTTGATGCGCGGTCAGAGCGCGAGGGGGTAGGCGACGAAGAGGATCGCCGCCGCGCCCGCGCCGCCCAGGTGGATCATCGCCAGCAGCAGCGACCCGAGCCGCATCCTCAGCCGCGACACGCCTCGCAGGACGAGCGCCACCGCTGCCGCGGGCATCAGCACCCAGGCCAGGTCCCAGCTGGAGCTGAACAGGTCGTCCGGCCACTGCACGCCGACGCCCTTGGCCAGCTGGGCGATCAGCGCGACGTACCAGGGGAACAGGATCGGCAGCGAGCCACGGGAGGCCGCACCAGCGGCGACCCGCAGTCCCGAGCGCATCGATCGGTCGACGACGCGGCCCGGTTGCGGCTGCCCGACCGCGGGGCCGCCGATCGAGGCGAGGAACGCCCGACGGCGTACGAGGAGGTAGACGCCGGCGATCGCGACAGCGAGTGTCCACCACGCCGTCGCGGTGTTGCTGTCCATCGCGGGTGGCCGGTAGTCCGGTGCCACGAGCTCGGTCACCAGCCACGCGAGTCCTGGCACGAGCGCGACGATGAACGCAGCCAGCGCGAGCCCCACGGCGTACGCCTTGAGCCGCGTCACTCGCGTCACGAGCGGCCCGGCGGGTGTCCTTTCGGCAGGCTCAAGGACCGAGTGGTTGCTTGCGCCGACCTCCTCGCCCCTTGAGCTTGTCGAAAGGGAGTCCAGCGCACCGAGATCCACCGCGGCGAGCGCCGACAGCATCTCGGTCACGCTCTGGTAGCGCGCCGAGGGGTCGATCGCCATCGCCCGCGCGACCACCGCGGCCAGCGCCGCCGGCACCTGCGGAGCTCGCGCACGAGGATCGGGACGCGGGTGGTTGCGGTGCGCCAGCAGCTGCGCGGCCATCGTGCCCTCGAACGGCGGCGTGCCGGTCAGGCACTCGTAGAGCAGGCACCCGACGGAGTAGATGTCGCTGCGCTCGTCGGCCTTGCCGTCGAACTGCTCCGGCGCCATGTAGTGCGGCGTGCCGGCCACGGTCGCGGTCGTGTCGGAGGCGGCGCGCGCGATGCCGAAGTCGACGATCTTGACTCCCCCGCGCTGCGTCACCAGGACGTTCGCGGGCTTGATGTCGAGGTGCAGGATGCCGGCCTGGTGGCACGCCGCGAGACCTTCGAGGACGCCGCGGACCACGAGCACCGAGCGCAGGCTGGGCCCGCTGGTCGCCAGCAGGTCACGCAGCGAGGTGCCCTCGACGAGCTCCATGACCAGGTGCGGGGTGACCTCGCCGTCGCCGTCGGTCATGTGCACGAGGTCGTGCACCGTCACGACGTTGGGGTGCGACACCCGGGCCAGCGTCGCGACCTCGCGGGTGATGCGGCGCATCGCACGCGGGTCGTCGGCGAGGAAGTGCGAGAACCGCTTGATCGCCACCTCACGCTGCAGCTGGCTGTCGCGCGCGCGGAACACGACGCCGTGGTTGCCCGCGCCGATGCGGCCCAGCAGCTCGAAGCGCTGCTCGACCGGAACGGTGCTGGGTGGGTTCGGCGACGTGGCGAGAGGATCCGGCATCAGCGGTCCTCCTGCTCCAGGTCGACGAGACGGTTCCCATGACGGTACGACGTGCACGTCCATTGTCCCTAGTGACTGGTCAGACCCTGCAGATGCACGGTTCCCGACGTGTCGGTCACGGCTGTCACGCGTACGCCGGCGAGCGCGATGACCGATCCGGTACGCACGTCGGTCCAGTCGTCGATGCGCCGTCCGTCGACCGTCGTGCCGTTGGTGCTGCCCAGGTCCTTGACCTGCCACTGGGTGCCGCTGCGGCGGATCGCCGCGTGGCGATAGGACACCTCGGGCTCCGCGAAGCGCACGGGGCTCTCGGGCAGGCGGCCCAGCACGGTGCCGCCGAGCGGGATCGGCGTCGCCCGGCCGTCGCGCTCCAGGCTCAGGCCCGCAGCGACGTTCATGGTCGGTGCGGTGTCCTCGAGGTCGGGCACGAGGGCGGGGAAGTTCATCGTCGCCTCGGGATCGGGCCTCGCCGGCGCCACCGGTTGCCTCGACACCACCGGCAGATCGTCGGGCACGATGTCCCACCCCACGGGCGTACGCAACGGCGCTGCGGCGGCAGGCTCGGCGCGGCCGCTCCCCCGTGCCGGCGGCACCCAGCCGGACCGCAATCCGGGGTCGACCTCGACGACGACCGTGACCTCGTCCGGCAGCGCCCAGCCGGAGCGTTCGGCGTGCGCCAGATAGAGCTTCGCCCCGTCGTCGCCGAGTCGCTCCAGGTCACCGTCGGGGTCGAGCTTGTCCAGGTCCTCCGGCGCCACGCGCACGGTCAGCTCGGCGAACGCCAGGCGCTCACCGCTCGGCATCACGACGTGCTGGCTCGTCAGCGCACGTACGAACCGGCGGCGCAGCACCGCAGCGGAGCCGGTCGGGTACGACACGAGCTTGGCAGCGATCTCGCCAGCGGCAGCACGCTTGGACTCGACGCCGAAGATGCTCTGCGCGATCCGCAGGCCGGCCCAGACGACCACGACGAAGAGGACGAGGATCAACAGGTTGGAGGCGAGCGCCGACAGAGTCCCATACATGGCATCATCTTCAGGGTCGCGCGCCGCCGAGGTCGAGCCGCGGCGGAACGCATTCCACGAAGGAGCTCCGGTGCTGCACATCGCCTGGTCGGCCGGCGAGCAGTACGCGGGCGAGGCGCAGCTCGAGGCGGGTTCGGCCTTCGTGCTGGCGCGACGGATGAACCTGCCGGAGCAGCAGCCCCTCGTCGCCGAGCGCATCGACGGGTCGGCGTACGTCTTCGTGAGGCTCCCGTACGTCAGCGATCCCGCGCTGGTCATCACCGCGACCGCCGGGCAGCCCGTCGTGCACCGCGGCCAGCGCGCCAACGGCGCAGTCGTGCAGCTCACCGGCCCGACCGGCGAGTCGACGACGCCGGCGCCGGGCCAGAAGATCTCGTTGACCCACAGTGGCACGCGCATCGAGCTGCGCTACCCCGACCTCACGTTCGCCGCCGTCGTCGAGTTCGACCTGCCGGCGCAGCAGCCGGCGGGCTCCGGCACGGTGCAGCTCGGCGTCGACTCGCTGCAGCACGAAGACGCCTGGCTGGTCGCGGCGATCGCCGTGGCGCTGTCGCCGGAGCACGGCGTGGTCGCGCACGGCGAGCTCAAGCGGGCGTTCGCGCTGTGGCGCGGCACCGAGGAGCACAGCGACGGTGCGTTCGACCGCAACGTGCTGCGCCCGGCGCTGGCGTCGCGTGGCCTCGAGATGCCCGGCCCGCGGCTCAACAAGATCGTCTACCTCGTGGAGCGCTGCCGGCGTACGTCGGAGTTCCCTTCGCGCCTGCTCGAGGACGTACGTGCGAGGCTGCGCGCCGTCGGCATGGACGTCGCCTAAGCGCCGCGGAGGTCCGCCTCGTACGCCAGCGGGACGGCGAACTTGCGGATGTCGCCGGGGTGGTACTCGCGCGCGCTCGGGCTGGTCAGGGCGTTGGTGACGACCGACAGCACCCAGTCGAGGTCGTGCCCGGCGGCCTGCAGCTCGGCCTGGGTGATCAGGACCTTGGGGACGGGACCCGAGACGCCCTTGACCTCGATGTGGCGCACGCGCGGGCCCTTGGTCGCGGTGATGTCCCACCCGAGGCCGAGCGCGCTGACGTCCTCGACGATCCAGCCGTCGACCGCGTACTGCCCGCACACGAAGCTCATCGCGATGATCTCGACCGCACGGCTCTCGGTGACGCCGGAGTAGCGCGCATCCAGTGACTCCCCCGTCGCCGGTTCGTCGGGGAGGTACGAGATCGGGTTGCGGCCGAGCGACTCCGGCGCGTGCTGGTTGACGAACCGGTCGTGGATCGGGTGACCCGCGGTCAGCACGCGTCCGTACACGACGCTGCGCATCGACCGCTTGGGCGCCGGCTCGATGCTGGAGATCTCAAGCGCCTGCCGCACGATGCCGTCATAGCTGAAGATCGCGTAGCGCTCGTCCTGGGCGCGCGGGCCCAGGCGCCAGCACCCGCGGTTGGCCTCGTAGACCTGTGCGTCGGTCATGCCTTCTCGATAACCGACGTGTGTGCGACCGAGATCGTCACTCATCGGGTCGACTGCGCGGAGCTCCCCCAAGCGAATGTGCAGCATCGGGTCAGGATAGGGCCCTCCGGAACAGCCCGTCACCCCGGGATGCCTGTCATCTCGGGAAAATACGTCGCCGGAGCGGTCAGCAGCCGTCGCGCATGAGGCCCGGCTGGGCGTTCTTGGTGATCTCGACGAACGTCACCGGATCGCTGTCCTTGAGCTGGTCCACCGTGGCGTCGAAGAGGTAGCCGATCCAGCCCCCGGTCTGCGGGTCGTACTCGTAGAGGCCGGACTGGCTGTAGCCCGCCTCGACCGGCTTGCCGTCCTCGATCGCGGCGCGCACCTCGCCGTACGTGCTGCCGACGCCGAGCCCGTCCTCGGTGCGCGGTGCCTTGTCGCGGATGCCGATCGAGGAGATCTCGCCGTTGCCGAGCGTCCCCACGTCGACCAGGTCGCCGTACGTCTTCTTCCACGTCAGCGGCAGGACCGGGCAGCCGTCGACCGGCGGCGGGGTGTCGGCGTCGAACAGGCCGGTCGCCAACGCCTCCTTCTTGCTCATGCCGATGCGGACATCGCCGAGACGGCCGGGCGAGATGACCATGTCCTTGAGCGTGGCCGGCGCGGCCCTGGTGGGCGGGGTCGCAATGGTCTTGTACGTCCCTTTGTCGTCGTCGGCCGCGGCGGCTGGGGTGTTGGTGGTGAGGGCGTTGGCCAGCACGCCGGCGCCAATGCCACCTGCGACACTGACGCCCAGCACGAGGGCGGCGATCTGCTTCTTCATCATGGTGTGGCTCCGATCATGGACGACGTGTCACAGATCAGATGCACGAAGTGCGGAAATAGTTGCCGCCGACGGCTCCAGCGACTCGCGGATGTGCCGGCGGGCGGTGTGAATGCGCGCCTTCACGGTGCCGACCGGCGTCTCGGTGAGCGCCGCGATCTCGTCGTACGGCAGCGACCCCAGGTCGCGCAGCACGAACGCCTGGACCGCCGCGGGGTGGTCGCGTTCGAGCTGCTCGAGGGCGTCGAGCAGGTCGAGCCGGGTGCCGGCGATGACGCTCGTCGTGCGGGGGTCGGGCGGATCGGCGACCACGTCCGGGGTGGTGTCGGTGAACCGGCGGCGCATCGAGCGATAAGTCATCCGCGCCGAGTTCGTGGCGATCACGGTGACCCAGCCGGCGAACGAGCCGCGGCCCGTGAAGTCACCCAGGCGCGTGGCGATCGTCATGAGCGCCTCCTGCGTCGCCTCCTCGGCGTCCTGCCGGTAGGGCAGGAACTTCGCGCAGCGCCGCAGCACCAGCGGACGTACGGCGGCGAGCAGGTCATCCATGGCGTACGCCTCGCCGGCGCGTGCCCGCGCGACGAGATCGTCCCACCCGCTCGTGTCCATGCTCACCGCTTCCTGTGCGTCGTCCATACTTTCGGTGATGAAGCACATCGGACGCTACCGCCTGGATCGCATCCATGGCTCCGGCGCGTTCGCCACAGTGTGGCAGGGGTTCGACACCGAGCTCGAGATCACCGTCGCCGTCAAGGTGCTGGCCGAGAACTGGGCGCACCAGGTCGACGTACGGGAGCGGTTCCTCGACGAGGCCAGGCTGCTGCGGAGGCTCAGCAGTGATCGTGTGGTGCGCGTGTACGACGTCGGTACGCACGACGGTCAGCCGTTCTTCGTCATGGACTTCGCCACCGGCGGCACACTCGCCGACCGCGTCGACGGCTCCCTGGCGCCCGATCGCGCGCTCGACCTCGCCGCCCAGTCGGCCCGCTCGGTGCAGGTGCTGCACGACGCCGGCGTCATCCACCGCGACATCAAGCCCAGCAACCTGCTGGTCGACATCGACCGCGACGGCCACGAGCGCGTCGTGGTCGCCGACCTCGGCAGCGCCAAGCGACTCGCCGAGGCCAGCGGCATCACCGTCACGACCGGCACGCCGTCCTACATGGCGCCGGAGCAGGCCCTCGGTCGCGGCATCGACGAGCGAAGCGACATCTATGCGCTCGGTGTCGTCACGTACGTCCTACTGACCGGCACGCTCCCCTATGACATCAGCGACCCGATCGCGCTCATCACGCGCAAGGCGTCGGACCGTCCCGGCCGGCTGCCGGCGGAGCACCGGGAAGCCCTCAACTCGGTCCTCGCCCGAGCCATGGCGCTCGAGCCCGACGGTCGGCCGCGGAGCGCCGAGGAGCTGGCCTCCGCGCTCGACCGCGTCGCCGCTGGTGAGGGCGACATCGGCGCGGCTTCTGGTTGGCCGACTCGGGTCATCGTCGCGCTGTCGGCGGGACTGTTCGTCGCCTGCGGCGCGGTGACCTGGCTCGTGGTGCGCTGAGCCTCAGCGCTTGCGGTCGGCGACGATCGCGGCGACGTTGAGCGCGGCCCAGCCGACGGTGACTGCGAGCACCTTGGCCTTGCGGGCCGTGGACGTCGCCTCGTTGGTGAACAGCGCCGAGTCGGTCAGGTCGAACACGACGCGGCCCATCATCGCTTGCTCGCGGGCCTGCGCCGTCGGAGCCGCCAGCGCCAGCCCGCTGACGACCAAGTCGCGTACGCCGAACGTACGCGCGGCGATGTCGTAGTCGGGCTGCTTCAGCGGGCTCGCGGTGATCGCGTTGCCGAGGTGGCGGGGCTTGGCGAGCGCGAACACGGAGTAGGCGGCGGTGGCGACGGAGATCAGGGCGCTGTAGCTCGGCTTCTTCATGCCCCGACGCTAGGCGAGGCGAACCGGGCTCGCACGGTGAGTTCGTGTGGGAGGGTCACAGAGCTCGTTGAGCCACTCCGATCCAAGAACGAGGCCCGCTATCGTCCCGCATATGACGGTGAGTTGGGGAATCGACATGAGCACGGCCCTGCCTAGCGTGGGCGTTGCCTCATTGACGTGGCACACCGCCGCCCCAGCTACATTGAGCGTTCACACGGTCACAAAAAACGACGGCGTCGCCGAATATCTGTCTCAGGCCCTGGCAGACCCGACAGCCGTCGTCGCGGTGGACGTTCCGTTCGGCTGGCCTAGCGGATTTGCGAAGTTCCTCGCCTTGCATGCACAAGGCCCGACGCCTTTGCCAGAACCCAACGGACGTTCCGCCTGGAGTGCGCTCGCCGGTAGGGAGACCGACCGTCAGGTGCGTGAAGCCGTCAAGATTCAGGGCTTGAGCGTCTCGTTCGACAAGCTCGGTGCCACAGCCGCCATGTGGTCCGAGATCGAGTTCGGCCTCCTAGCGACGATGGGACATCGATTGGATCGCTCCGGCATCACAGGACCCATCGTCGAGACGTGGCCACGAGCCGCCTGGAGCCGGTTCGTAGGCAGAAGCGAGAATCCCGCAAAACTCACCCCTACCAAGTTTGAAGAAGCGCTCGAGCACGTCGTGGATTTCAAGTCACCGTCGTGGCGCGCCTATCCTGAGGCGCGACGCGAGCACGCCCAAGACGCGATCGTCTGCGCACTTGTCGCCCGGGCAAGACAGCTCGACCAAACAGATCTGCCGAAGACCATGGACACAACCACTCTCGCCCGGTCAGAGGGTTGGATTCATATTGCGAAATTGGGCATATCGCTATCCGCCCTCATCCCAGAATGAGGATTCGATGACGGACCCGAGAGGGGAGTCGATGGACTGGACAGTAGGCGCGCTTCAGGCGGCCGGGTTCGAAGGATTCGTTCCGCTCCTAACGCTGAATCTCCCTGAGGTGCCAGACGAGCCGGGGGTCTACTGCGTCGTGCGCCCCGATTCAGATGCTGTCCAGTTTCTCGAAGAGTCTGTCGCTGGTTGGTGGAAAGACAGAGACCCGAGCGTGACCGCACAAGTTCTGGAAGAGGCGTGGATTGAGGGGCCCGCCGTCGTATACATCGGCAAGGCTTCAGCCTCTCTGCGTCAACGATTGCGGCCATACCGAAGGATCGGGGAAGGCTACAAAGCCGCTCATTGGGGCGGGCGATACATCTGGCAGCTCGCTGACCACCGATCGCTGCTGGTTTGTTGGCGAACCGAAGCCGATGATGCCGCCGTGGTGGAGTCTCGATTGATCGCAGAGTTCCGGACCGCATATGGAGACCGACCGTTCGCGAATCTCGTCAAGTGAACCTCGAGCAGTTTTCACGTCTGGCAGGCTTTGCACGTGAATCAGCCGAAACTTGAGACCGGCCGTGCATTTTGGGCTGCCGCCGTTGTACTCGCACTCACACTCATCCAACTTCTCGTGGGTACGTTCGCCGGGCTCGACCAGTTCGACGGCAAGGGATTCGGCTATCGGCTGCTCGCCTATCCCCTGCTGATGGTGATCGTCCCCGCCGTGTGGATCTGGCGGCGGCAAAAGTCCTTGATCCCCGAGTCCCGGTCCTTGAGCCTGTCGAAAGGACGCTCACCTGAGGACATCCCTTGGGGCGCGTTTGCCCTGATCATGGCGCCGTTCCTCGTCGACGTCTCCGGCAACACCGTCGACCTCTATGACTCGGTGGACTGGTGGGACAACGCCAACCACTTCTTCAACTGGATGCTGCTGCTCTGGGGCTGCGGCCTGCTGCTGCGCCTCGTCTGGACCGGTCCGGCGTGGGGCCTCATCCTCACGATCACCGGGCTCGGCGCGATCCTGGCTGTCGGCTGGGAGCTCGGCGAGTGGTACACCTTCATCCGCCGAGGCACCGAGCTCGACGGCGCGTACGAGGACACGCTCAGCGACGAGCTGCTGGGCACGCTCGGCGCTCTGGTCGCGGCACTGATCGTCGGCCGCAAGCACAAGGCGGACCAGCACGTCGAGGACGTCGCGTCCGTCGTCTGACGACAAGCCCGCGTCCGGGCATGCCGAATGGGCCCGGCGAGACGGGCTCAGGCGGCGGTTGAGGTGGAGAAGTCGGCGCGGAATCGTGAGTTCCGCAATGGCCTTCGCCTAGGGTCGATCGACGCTGGTGGGATGTATTCGGGATAGCCGTCTTCGGCGAACCTGATCTCCCATTCGTCAGCGTGCACCACCCGATGGTGATGAGCGCAGATCAGGACGATGTCACCCAGATCGGTGGCGCCACCCTTGGCCCAGTGCTTGCGGGCGTGGTGACCGACGCACCATGACGGCGGCCGATCGCACCCAGGGAAGCTGCAGCCACGATCGCGCTTCTCGGCGGCGCGTCGCTGGGCCCGGTTGAACAGACGCTGCTCCCGACCACAGTCGAGCGGCAGAGGCTTGCCGTTGAAGACCATCGGCAGCAGCCCGTGCTCGCATGCCATCCGGCGAGCCTCGAAGACCGAGATCCGGCAGCCGGTGGAGAGCGTGCCTGCCTTGAGTCCGTCGATCAGGCTCTTGAGGTCGATGTTGACCGTCACGGTCACGCCAACACCGGCAGTGTCGGGAAGCTTGTCGGCCGGCAGGTGCTCGATCAGGGTGCAGAACGCACTCGCCATCTGCTGACCATAGGTCGGCTTGTCGTCGAGGACCGCCATCGCCGGGTCGTCCTCGGCCTTCTTGATCTGCGGCGCGTTGAGTGCCTCCAGCGCGTTCTTGAGCATCTCGCCCTGCGCCTCGGGGATGACGAACTCGCCCTTGTAGGTGCCGTCCTTACGGTCGGCCATCCAGAAGTAGGAGTTCTTGCGTGCCCTGGCCTCGCGCTGCGCGAGGGTCTCGTTCTCGTGCGCATCGACATCGTCGGGTGCGAAGGTCTCGGTGATGCGGTCGGCCCGGCGACTCAGATCCTTCAGGCTGAGCTTCTTGGCGTCGTCGAGCAGCTGCGTCTCGCATCCCTCTCGCTGCGCGTCGGTCGGGTCGCCGGGCAAGTCCTTGACCTTGTCGGCGATCAGCTCAGCCTGCGCGAGCGACACCTCGCCACGGGCCAGCGCCTGCTGGGTCGCCGACACGTCCTCGAGCTTCTTGGCCTGCTTGAGCAGCCTGGCCGCTGCAGTGGGATCGCCGCCGAAGCCGTTGGCGATCATCGCGCCGGTCGATGTCGCGCCGATCGTCGACGCCGCCTCCGAGCGGTCCGCCGCCGCGGCCGCTGCCAGCTGGTGCGCCTTGACCCGCGACTCCAACCGGCCGAGCGCCTCGCACGCGGCAATCTGCTCGCGAGGGCTCATGTTGTCGTAGGTGTCGAGATCGATCGCATCCAGCAGCCGCGCGACATCCGCGAGGGTGGGAGAGATCGACTCGAACATGTGTTCTAGTCAATCAGAAACCGGGCGATCTGGCAAGATCTTCGACCATACTTTTTCGCTGCCATTGCAGTCGAAATCAGACGTCAAACTCTGCCCAGTCCCAGCCTACAGAACGCCTGCGACACCCCGACAAACCACACCACTGAGCTGTGGAAAAGGGCCCCAACGCGGGCCGAGACCATGGCCGTACGCAACCCGGCCGCGCACCCCCGAGGAGCGCACGGCCGGACAGGCGTACTGCGGATCAGTGGATCCAGTCGTTGACGTTCTTGCTGGTGACCGGGTTGTCGAAGTTGTCCTTCTGCACGTCGTCGCGGTTGACCGAGTTGTGCTCGATGGCGTCCTTCACGTCGAACGTGTCCTTGCCCTGACCGCCGACGAAGTTGTCGCGGACCGGCACGATCTCGTGCGAGACCATGGTGTCGTCGCCGAACTGGCCCTCGACCTGGTCATGGCCCTCGTACCCGTTGAGGAAGTCGTTGCCGTCGCCGCCGTACAGCTCGTCGTCGCCGTCGTTGCCGTTAGACCAGCTGTAGAGGATGTCGTGGCCCTCCTCGCCGCGGATGATGTCGTCGTTGGCGCCACCGTTGATGGTGTCGTTGTCGAAGCCACCCATGATGAAGTCTTCGCCCGCGTCGCCCTCGACCCGGTCGGCGCCGCTGCCGCTGAAGATGTCGTCGGCGCCGTCGCCGCCGTAGATGGTGTCGGCGCCGGTGCCGGTGTTGATCTCGTCGTCGCCGCCGAGGCCGTAGACGACGTCCTTGCCGGACGTGCCGATGATCTCGTCGTCGCAGGCGGTGCCGTACGTGGTGACACCGGGCTTGGCGAAGATCATCTGGCCGTCGGTGCATGGGGCAGCCTGGGCTGCGGTGCCGGTGGCCGTGAGGCCGACGACGGAGATGGCGCCGGCGAGGGCCAGCTTGGCGGCGATGCGGAAGGTGCGGTTCGTGGTCATGATCTGTCCTTGGAGGTCAGTTGTTTTCAGCTCCGGACCTTTGCCGGGCTCATGGGTAGGAGCCTTGACCCGACAGAACCTTGCAAGAATTACGAACTAATCCGATTACGACGACCATCGGCACTCCGCAGCGTCACCGTGAAGAAGGGCGCCGTCCTTGCCCACCTGACTACGTGCCGGCATGACGGTTCGGCCACAAACCAGGCGGAACCTCCTTTGGAGCGCCGTGTTGTCTGCGAAGCTCATCCCATGCAGTCGTATGGCGAGCTAGCGATGCGCCAGCTGATCATGGACCAGCTGGCGAAGCGCACAGCCGAATCTGTGACGCTTACCAGCGCGGAGCTCAGCGCCTTCAAAGTCGGAGACGAAACGATTCGTCTCATCGACCGCGGGCGTGGCATATGGAATCCCAGCGCTTTCGACGCGACGCTCACCATCATCTCCGACCCAAGCAGCGAATACGACGACGGCGAGATTGGCGACTCTCTTTACCGCTATAGCTATCAAAAGGGCACCGAGGAGGGCATCAACACCAAACTCCGCAAAGCCATCCGCCTAAAGGTCCCGATCATCATGTTCCGCAAGATTGCGACGAGCAATTTCGTGCCAGTCTTCCCTGTCTACGTGGTTGAGGATGACCGACCGAACAGACAGTTCATCCTTGCGCTCGATGAAAGCCTCCGTTTCCTGCCTAATCCGACAAGGCTCGATTCTGACCAGCGGCGGTACGCGGAGAGAGTCGTCCGGCAACGCCTTCATCAACCTGAGTTTCGTGCGAAGGTGTTGCTCGCGTATGACACTCAATGTGCCGTCTGCGTGCTGAAAAAGGGCCCGTTGCTAGACGCAGCGCACATCACCGGCGATACCGAATCGGACGGGCTACCGGTTGTGGCCAACGGCCTCGCTCTCTGCAAGATCCACCATTCCGCCTACGACGCCAATTTCCTGGGTATCTCGCCCGACTACGTCGTTCACATCAACGCAGAGTTGCTTCGCGAAGTTGATGGGCCGATGTTGAAGCACGGCATCCAAGAAATGGACAGCCGCAATATTGTCGTCCCGGCTCGGCTGACAGACCAACCAGATCGTGCGCGATTGGCGGCAAGGTATGAAGGATTCCTTGCCGCGGGTTGAAGCAACCAACAGCGGCCGCACCCGCGTCCCGCTCGCCGTGGTGGTACTCACCTTAGGATCGAGAGCCCTCGCGAATTGGTCCAGGCTGATGATCGCGTCGATCTCTGTACCCACTCGGCGTTTCGATCTTTCTAATCGGACCTGCCGCCTGAGAAATCGACATACCCTCGATCACGAATGTAGTGGAGGGGACCCGGATACATGGATCAGGCAACGAACCCGACGAGCCTTGAACGTCGCGGCAAGGCCATCGCACTCTTCGAGTTTTTGACTCAGTCTCAAATCCTCAAGGAGAAGCCGGTACGAACTATTGAGTCGTACGAGAAGGTCATCTGGTTGGCCGACGTCCCTGAACATCCTGCCGTCGAAGCCCTGTGGACCGGGGAAGAGCTCGACCCGTCGTCTCCGATTCTTTCGGCCGTCCGGGTTCCGGCGTCGCCCGCTCCACCTCTGCCTGCTGAACTACGCACTTGGGTCTCGGAATCAATCGAAGACCCCGCTGCGAGACCGAACTTGATCAGGCAACGTGAACTTCCGCACGAGGAATACGAAGAGCCTTCGACCGAGGATCTGCAGCCGGCAAATGAATTCGAGTTTGAACGTTGGGTCGAACTTTGGGATCAGTGGGCGCAGTCAGAGCTTGAGGATCGGCCAGCTCGAGAGTTCTACAAATCACTTTTCAGCTTGCACTTGGATTCATCCAATCGCCAAGAGGAATTTGAGCTCGTTCTGGGCGTGGGGTGTCTGTCATGGGAGCCAGCGAATCACGATCAGGTCCTGCGGCATGTCCTCACGACTCCGATCGAAATAGCCCTGGATGACGCAACGGGTCGCATTTCAGTCGGTCCGAGCGGCGAGACCTCTGGGAACAAAATCGAGCTCGAAATGCTGGATCCAGGAATGATCACGTCGCCGGACGCCATAAATGCCTTGAAGGACGAGGCTCGAGATTTCTCGTCGCAAACAACGGAACCGCGTACTCGACCGCATCGACTTCTACGTCAACAGAGCCGATTTTTCCAGCTGCTGCCAAGAGCCGTCGGCGGTCGCTTGATGCCGATGGTCGAGTTCCTTTCGCCAAGAGCGGAAAGAGAATCACGCCTCCAACCTTGGTGTGCTCCCACGCGACTCGTATCCATTGTGTGAGATCAGGGAAGTACCAAGGTGGGTCCAAAGCAGTGACCTCAAACCGTCCCTCGTGGCGAAATCTTTCAACTCTGCCCTGTGTCACTTGGTCAGAGCTGAGGCCGGGGAACCGTTTCAGGACGAATGGGCTCTGATCCACCAAATGGAATGTGTGGCTCGCGCAGGCTGCGGCAAGCGCGGGAGTCCCTAGGAACAATGCGGTCCTGTTCCCAATTCGCCCAGCAAGATATCGAATGGTGCTCTGACTGAAGTACCACTCGGAGTCTAAGATGTGGAGCTCCGGATTGTATCTCTGCGGGTCGTCATCCTGCACCCTGCTCATTGAGAGTTCACCACCCAGAATGCCCTTAGTGCGGCGAAGTCGCCTTGTCGGAAATGCTAACCGAGTTCAAGCCGCACGACGGCTATTCATGAGGGGTTGGCCAGCCGCGAGTCGGCGTCGCGCTG
Source organism: Aeromicrobium sp. Root344 (assembly GCF_001425755.1). Lineage (GTDB taxonomy): Bacteria > Actinomycetota > Actinomycetes > Propionibacteriales > Nocardioidaceae > Aeromicrobium. Next base: position 3,727,974 of record NZ_LMDH01000001.1, read on the forward strand.
GCCAGCCCCTCAATCGCCGATGATCAGCTGCACCCGCTGGTGCTACCGCAGCCTTCGCAGACGTGGCACGAGCCGGCGGGGCGCATCTTGGTGCCGCAGGTCATGCAGAGCGGCGAGTCGACCGCGGAGCCGGTGAGGGTCTCCAGGAGCTCGGCGCTCGTGTGAGCCGTTGCCGGGGCGGGCTTGGACGTGATCGCGATGTGCTCGACCGGGTCCGTGTCGGCCTTGTCCTCGGCTTCGAGGTGACCCTTGGGCTCCGTCGACGTCGTTTCGACAGGCTCAACGACCGGGGTGTCAATCAGCTCGGCGGCGGTGGTGCCTCCGGTGTTGATCGGCTCGTACGAACCCGTGTCGAGGTAGCGCTGACGCTCTTCGGCCGAGTGGATGCCGAGGGCGGAGCGGGTCTCGAAGTCGAGGTAGTCCAGGGCCAGGCGGCGGAACGTGTAGTCCATGATCGACTGGCTCATGCGGACGTCCGGGTCGTCGGTCAGACCGGCCGGCTCGAACTTCATGTTGGTGAACTTCGAGACGAACGTCTCCAGCGGCACGCCGTACTGCAGCGAGATGCTGATGGCGATCGAGAACGCGTCCATCATGCCCGCGAGGGTCGAGCCCTGCTTGCCGAGCTTCATGAAGATCTCGCCGAGCGAGCCGTCGGGGTGAGCGCCCGAGGTCATGTAGCCCTCGGCACCGCCGACGGAGAACGACGTCGTGATCGACTGGCGCGACTTCGGCAGGCGGCGACGGATCGGCTTCTCGACGATGACTTCCTTGACCTCGACCTTGGTGTCACCCGAGGACTTGGCCTCCTTGCCGTCGCTGAGCGGCTGGCCGACCTTGCAGTTGTCGCGGTAGACCGCGAGCGCCTTGAGGCCGAGCTTCCAACCCTGGAAGTAGACGTCCTCGATCTCCTCGACCGTGGCGGTCTCGGGCAGGTTGACCGTCTTGGAGATCGCGCCGGACAGGAACGGCTGGCAGGCAGCCATCATCAGCACGTGGCCCATCGGCTTGATGGAGCGCTGACCCATCGCGGTGTCGAAGATCTCGTAGTGCTCGGTCTTGAGGCCGGGCGCGTCGACGACGTGGCCGTTCTCGGCGATGAACTCGACGATCGCCTCGATCGTCTCGCCCGTGTAGCCGAGCTTCTTGAGCGCCGCCGGGATCGTCTGGTTGACGATCTGCATCGAGCCGCCACCGACGAGCTTCTTGAACTTGACCAGCGAGAAGTCCGGCTCGATGCCGGTCGTGTCGCAGTCCATCATGAAGCCGATGGTGCCGGTCGGCGCGAGGACGGAGGCCTGGCTGTTGCGCCATCCGTTCTTCTGGCCGATCTCGAGGTTGAGCTTCCACTGCTTGGCAGCCTCACGGTGCACCGCAATGTCGATCGAGTGCATCGTGCGAATCTCGTCGTTGGCGGCCTGGTGCTTGCGCATGACGCGCTCGTGCGCCGAGGCGTTCTGGGCGAAGCCGTCGTAGGGACCGACGACGCCGGCGAGCTCGGCCGAGCGACGGTAGGACGTACCGGTCATCAGCGAGGTGATCGCACCGGCGAGGGCGCGGCCACCGTCGGAGTCGTAGGCCAGGCCCGACGCCATGAGCAGCGCGCCGAGGTTGGCGAAGCCAATGCCGAGCTGGCGGTAGGCACGCGTGGTGTCGCCGATCGCCTCGGTCGGGAAGTCCGCGAAGCAGATCGAGATGTCCATCGCGGTGATGATGAACTCGGTCGCCTTGACGAACGTCTCGGTGTCGAACGAGCCGTCGTCCTTGAGGAACTTCAGCAGGTTGAGGCTGGCGAGGTTGCACGACGAGTTGTCGAGGTGCATGTATTCCGAGCACGGGTTGGACGCCGTGATGCGGCCGGCCTCGGGCGAGGTGTGCCAGTCGTTGATCGTGCCGTCGTACTGGATGCCGGGGTCGGCGCACGCCCAGGCAGCCTGCGCGATGTCCTCCCACAGCTTGCGGGCGTCGACGGTCTCGATGACCTCGCCGGTCGTACGGGCGCGGAGCCCGAACTCGGTGCCCTGCTCGACGGCGCGCATGAACTCGTCGTTGACGCGGATCGAGTTGTTGGCGTTCTGGTACTGGACGCTCGTGATGTCGGCGCCGCCGAGGTCCATGTCGTAGCCGGCGTCACGGAGGACGCGGATCTTGTCCTCCTCGCGGGCCTTGGTCTCGACGAACTCCTGGATGTCGGGGTGATCGACGTCGAGCACGACCATCTTGGCCGCGCGACGCGTGGCGCCACCGGACTTGATCGTGCCGGCGGACGCGTCGGCGCCGCGCATGAACGAGACGGGGCCGGAGGCGGTGCCGCCCGAGGAGCGGAGCAGCTCCTTGGACGAGCGGATGCGGCTGAGGTTGAGGCCAGCACCGGAGCCACCCTTGAAGATCAGGCCCTCTTCCTTGTACCAGTTCAAGATGCTGTCCATCGAGTCATCCACCGCGAGGATGAAGCAGGCGCTGACCTGCTGCGGGCTCGACGTGCCGACGTTGAACCACACCGGGCTGTTGAAGCTGAAGACCTGGTGCAGGAGCATGTGCGTCAGCTCGTGCTCGAAGATCGTCGCGTCGTCCTCGGTCGCGAAGTAGCCGTGGTCGCGGCCGGCCTGCGTGTAGGTCAGGACGACGCGGTCGAGGAGCTGCTTGAGGCTCTGCTCACGCTCGGGCGAGCCGACGGCGCCACGGAAGTACTTGGTCGTGACGATCGTGGAGGCGTTGACGCTCCAGAAGTCGGGGAACTCCACACCGCGCTGCTCGAAGACGTTCTCGCCGGTCTTCCAGTTGGTCTGCACGACGTCGCGACGTTCCCAGGTGACGTTGTCGTACGGGTGCACCCCCTCGGTCGTGTAGACGCGCTGGATCTTGAGGGCGGCGTTGCCCTTCTTGCCAGCAGTCTTGCGCGAGGACCCCGAGGGTCCGCTGACCGTTTCCGTCATGAGAGTGCTCCTATTTCGCGGTGTGTGGGTGCTTCGGTGTTACGAAGATTGGTTGTTCTTGGCGGTGTGCTCGGCGAGCTCACCGTCGGCGCCGGCCGCCATGAGGCTGGCGATCTCGTCGGCGAAGTCATCGGCCGACTCGAACTGCTTGTAGACGCTGGCGAATCGCAGGTAGGCGACCTCGTCGAGGCTCTTGAGGGGCTCGAGGATGGCGAGGCCGACCTCGTGGGCCGGGACCTCCGCGCATCCGGAGTCGCGAAGCGTGTCCTCGACCTGCTGGCCGAGTCGCGCCAGGTCGTCGTCGTCGACCGGTCGGCCCTTGCAGGCCTTCCGGACACCGGCGATGGCCTTGTCACGGACGAAGGGCTCGGTGGCGCCGGAGCGCTTGACGACCGTGAGCTGCATCTGCTCGATCGTGGTGAACCGCTTCTCGCAGGCGGAGCAGACTCGGCGACGGCGGATGGCTCCACCTTCGTCGGCGACACGGCTGTCGAGAACCCGGGTGTCGGTGTTCTTGCAGAACGGACAATGCATGTCGGTCAACTCCTTCCCATACAAGGGGCTTGGCCCGAAAAGTTGTCCCCCGATGGGGACAAGTGGTGTGGAAGCCGTGTGGATTCCGCCGATTTTCGGTGCGTAACTCCCCACAACATGTGGAGAACTACATTGGTGTAACTACTAGATCTAGTGCCACTGTACGCCGGTGGTGGGGCCCGTGCAACACGATTCCGGGAACCTCGGACACTTTCTGGATGGGGCCGCGTCATTGCAGGTCAGACGCCATTTGGCCATCAGAATCACGGCGTGTCGAAACCCTCCAGACACACCTGTATCAACGCTTTTCGGCTCTCCCGTATGCCCTGGGGAGCCGCCACCACCCCTAGTGCTGGTGGGCCCAGCGGAGGAAGGCTGCGGCGTGGTGGAAGTCGGCGAAGTCGTCGCCGAGCAGCTCGACCAGCAGGTCGTTGCTCCACACGCCGAGACGGCCGATCGTCCACGACGTCAGGTCGACGTCGGCGAGCTCCAGGCCGTACAACGACTCGATGATCGCGCGCTTCTCGGCGTAGGTGACGATCGGCAGGAACCTGTCGGGATCGGCGACGGCGAGCGTCTTGGTGAGCAGCCCCTCGCCCCAGCCGGGCATCGAGAACCCGAAGCCCTGGTCGACGAGGTTGCTCAGCCGGTCCTCGAGCTCGCCGGGTCCGCGGAGCAGGTGGTTCGTCACCGAGCGGATGCGACGCGCGCCCTCGAGCTCACCGAGCAGGACCCACGCCTTGTCGAACTCCGTCGGGTCGCCCGTGCTCGCGCCGGTCGGGTCGTCGGCGAACAGCTTGAGGTCGTAGATCGTCGCCTTGTCGAGCCCGTCCTCAGAGAAGACCCACCGGAACTTGGCCCAGTGGCGGACGACCAGCGAATCTGGTTCGTACGGGGTCGCGAGGAACTCCTGCTTCAGCGCCTCGACGCGCTCCAGCGTCTCAGCCTCGACGTCGGCGGCCTTGGGGAACTGCGGCACCACGTACGCGATGGGCCGCGGCGCGACGACCGTACTCGCGGCGCGGCGGGTGCTCTTGCGCGCGGCGGCTGGCTTGGGCTCCGGCGTCGGCGAGCCGAAGGGGAACGTGAACTTGCAGTCCGTGCACTCGGCCTCCTTGCGCCCGTCGGGCAGGGTGCCAAGCACCACGACATCGTCCTCGCGGACGCACAACGGACACACGATCAAAGCCATGAGGACAAACGTATGCCGACGTGTGAGACCGGCTTCGATGGGTAGGCCTTGACCATGCCTACTTCAGCCCCGAAATACACGATTCCCGGACTCACCACCGCCGAGGGCGAGAAGCTCGCCGGCATCCTGCAGGAGCGCCTCAACGCGCTGATCGACCTGCACCTGACCCTGAAGCATGTGCACTGGAACGTCGTCGGCCCGCACTTCATCGCGGTGCACGAGATGATCGACCCGCACGTCGACGAGGTCATCGCGATGGTCGACGAGACCGCCGAGCGCATCGCGACCCTCGGCACCTCACCGCTGGGCACGCCCGGCGCCGTGGTCAACGGCCGCAGCTGGGACGACTACTCGCTGGGTCGCGCCACCACCAACGAGCACCTCGGCGCGCTCGACGAGGTGTATGTCCGGCTGATCGCCGATCACCGCAAGGCGCAGGAAGCCGTCGCCGACATCGACCCGATCACCGAGGACATGGTCATCGGCCAGGCGCGGCAGCTTGAGCTCTTCCACTGGTTCGTACGCGCGCACCTGGAGAACTCCGGTGGTGCGCTGTCGACCGAGGGCGCCCTGTCCGAGGCCGAAGCAGCGATCCAGGCCAGCGACGCCGCCGACGTCACGGAGTAGTCCTCACAGACCGAAGCCCCGGCGATGCCCAGGTCCGCCGGGGCTTCGTGACGCCTTGGCCGCGACTTTTGAAGCGTTGAGGCCCACAAAACGGCGCGAAGTGGTGCGCAAGTCTTCAAAAGTTGGAGGCGGGTGTCGATCTGGCCGTATGCCGTTCGTATACGGGGTGAGAGGCTGGCAACAGGCCGGCCGCACACAGGAGGCACCACCATGACGCAGTACGTGCTCAACGTCATCGAACCCGTGATGGAGCCGGGGTTCACTCCCCCTCCGGAGTTCCTCGAGCCGATCATGCGCAAGCTCGCGATCGTCAACGACGAGCTGCAGGCGTCCGGCCAGTGGGTGTTCGCCGGCGGACTCACCGGCCCTGACGCGACCACCGTCGTACGCCATCAGGACGGCGAGACGCTCATGACCGACGGGCCGTACGTCGAGGGCAAGGAGCACGTCGGCGGCTTCACGATCGTCGACTCGCCCGACCTCGACGCGGCACTGGAGTGGGCCGGCCGGTACGCCGAGGCGACCGGCCTGGCGATCGAAGTGCGTCCGTTCCGCCACTGACGTGACGCCCGACGACGCCGGCATCGCACGCGTGTTCCGCGAGGAGCACGGTCGCGCGGTGGCCGTCGTGGCCCGTGTCTTCGGCGATCTCGACATCGCTGAGGACGCGGTCCAGGAGGCATTCGCCATCGCCGTCGCACGGTGGCCCGCCGACGGCACACCGCCCAGCCCCAGCGGCTGGATCATCACGACGGCCCGCCGCCGGGCGATCGACCGTCTCCGCCGCGAGGCCAACCGCGACGACAAGCACGCCCAGGCAGCGCTGCTGCTCCAGCAGGACGCACCCAAGGAGGAGGGTCCCGTGGCCGACGACCGGCTCCGCCTCATCTTCACGTGCTGCCACCCTGCGCTCTCCCCCGCCGCCCGCGTCGCGCTGACGCTGCGGATGCTCGGCGGGCTCACCACACCGGAGATCGCCCGGGCGTTCCTCGTGCCGGAGCCGACGATGGCGCAGCGGCTCGTACGCGCCAAGGGCAAGATCCGCGCGGCGCACATCCCCTATCGCGTACCGCGCGACGCCGACCTGCCCGACCGGCTCCGTGGAGTGCTCGCGGTGGTCTACCTCGTCTTCAACGAGGGCTACACCGCCAGCTCCGGCGCCGACCTCGTGCGCGAGGACCTGTGCGCCGAGGCGATCCGGCTCGGCCGACTGCTGGTCGAGCTGATGCCCGACGAGCCCGAGGCCGCGGGCCTGCTCGCGCTGATGCTGCTCAACGACTCACGGCGGTCGGCCCGTACGTCCGACGGTGAGCTCGTGCTGCTCGCCGACCAGGACCGTACGCTCTGGGACCGCGAGCAGATCGCCGAGGGCCAGGACCTCGTGCGCCGATGCCTCCGTCGCGGGCAGCCAGGGCCGTACCAGCTGCAGGCCGCGATCGCCGCCGTGCACAGCGACGCCGCGACGGCCGCCGACACCGACTGGCGACAGATCGTGCAGCTCTACGACCACCTCATGCAGCTGGCGCCGAGCCCGGTCGCCGCGCTCAACCGCGCCGTCGCAGTGGCCGAGGTCGACGGGCCGGACCCGGGCCTCACGATCGTCGACGGGCTCGACCTCGACGGGTTCGGCCTGTTCCATGCGATCCGGGCCGACCTGCTGCGACGTGCCGGGCGTACGGACGAGGCCGCCACGGCGTACGAGCGGGCGATCGACCTGACCGAGAACGCCGTGGAGCGCGCGTTCCTGGCGCACCGGCGCGACGCGCTGCGCCCCTAATATGGGTGCATGACGAAGCCCCGGATCTTCCTCGGTTCCTCCGGCAAGCAGGCCAAGCTCCTCCAGTCATTGACTCGCGGGCTCGAGGACGTGGCCGACGTCGAGCCGTGGACGACGACGTTCAACCCCGGCACCTCGACCCTCGAACGGCTCGTCGAGCTGACGCACGAGGTCGACTTCGCCGCATTCGTGTTCGCCCAGGACGACTGGACCACCAACGAGCAGCCGGTGGCCGACCCGGACGCGCCCGCCCAGGCGTCGCCGCGCGACAACGTGGTGTTCGAGGCCGGCCTGTTCGGCGGGGTCCTGGGCTTGCGGCGCACATTCATCCTCCATGCCAACGGCGCCAAGCTGCCCAGCGACCTGCTCGGCCTCACCTGCGTGCGCTACGACGTGCCGACGACACCCGCCGAGACCAAGGCCATCAACCAGAAGATCCGCAAGGCCATCGAGGCTGAGGGGCGCATGGCGGCGATCGAGGGGCTGTGGTGGCAGTTCTCTCTGACCGCCCGCAGCGAGCTCGAGCCGTCGGCGATCAGCCTCCTGCGGGTCACCCGTGACCGCAGCGGCGGGCTGGAGGTCAAGGGCGACTCATGGCAGGCCGACGGCACGTTGTCGGCGCGCTACTGGAGCGAGGCGTCCAAGGAGAAGTCCGACCCCTCCGGCGTCCGCTACTTCTGGAAGGGCGAGCGGCCACGCGACCCCAACGCCCCGCAGCTCGAGGGCGCCGGCGAGATCCACCTCGAGAGCGCCGACCGCGCCGCCGGATTCTGGACGACCCGCTCGAGCACCGATCCGGCGCTCAACATGCGTACGTCAGGCGTCTACGTCCGCGCCGACGCCGCAGACCTCGCGGTGCTGGGCGGCACCGACGTGGCGCAGCGCGCAGCGTTGATCGCGCAGCGACTGGACGAGTGGAAGACGATCGCCAGCTCCTGAGCCGCACATGGGCGCGTGGCACCGGCCGTCAGATCACGGAGTGTTGTCGAGCACGGCCTTGGTGATCTCGATCGGTGAGAGCCCCGATCGCCCTCGGCGCTCCGGCGCTTGCGGGCGCCCGGCGTCCTCGACCAGGAGCGTGAGGAGGTAGTGGTCGAGGGACTGGCCCTGAGCGTAGGCGCGAGCCGCGAGTGCCTCTCGTACGTCGTCAGGAACATTGCGGATCTGCACCGAGTCAGCCATGCCGCAAGCGTATCGACGGAGGGGTTCAGCTCACCGGTTGCGCGGGTGTGACCTTGCCGTCCGCTCGTTGCCACGCTTGTAGTTGCCGGTGAGGCGGGCCATCAGCAGCTGCGGATCGCTCGACTCGGCATCGCGTACGAACTGGTGGGCCTTCTCACCACGCAGCACCGCCGCCACCCGGCCATGGTGCGAGATCACGACCTCCTTGCCACGGACCACCCACTCGAAGCCGCTGGGCCGGCCCTTCACGGGGTCACCCGCAGATAGGTGAGCGCCGAGTCGACGAGGACGTGGGCGAGGTTGCGGGTCGCCGCGGCATGCGCGTGTGCCTGGCGGACCAGGTCCTTGGTGTCGACGCCGACAGCGCCGTAGTAGCCCTCGTGCACCCATCGCTCGTACGTCGCCGCGGTGACCTCGGGGTGGAACTGCCACGCGATCGCGCGCGCACCGTGCGCCTCGTCGATGAAGCACTGCGGACCGCGCCACGACGTGCCGATGACGCTCGACGTCGGGCCGGGCGCGAACACGTCGCTGTGCATCTGCGCCCATGGGCCCTCGGGGCACAGGACGGGATCGATCGTGTCGACGCGCTGCCAGCCGAGCTCCGGTTGGTCGGCCCGCCAGGACGTGCCGCCAAGTGCTCGGGCCATGAGCTGGGCGCCGTAGCAGATGCCCATCACGGGGGTGCCGGCCCGCAGCGCCGCGCGGACGAAGCGCGACTCGGCCTCGACGACGTCCTTCCACTTCGGCTCGTGGGCGCCCTTGTCGGAGCCGAGCAGGAAGATCAGGTCGGTGTCACCGATCGTCGAGTACGCCGGAAGGTCGTCGCGATCGAGCTCGACGAGCTCACCGCCGAGCTGGAGCAGGCGCTCGTGGAAGTGCCCGCCGTCCTTGTCGGCCTCGTCGGCGACCACGTGAATGCGCATGAGGTCATTGTGCCGGTTGATCCGTCCGCGCACGGGCTCGGAGTGCGAGCCAGGTCGCCGCCGCTGCTGCGACGACGATCGGCGCGGCCCACGGCGCGAGCGACCGGGCATCCAGCGACGCTGCCGTGCGCCACACGTCGGCCGTGGCCGAGAGCTGGTCGCCCCACCGGTCTGCCACGCCCATGCCGGGACGAAGGAACACCTCCATGTAGCCGGCCGCGGTGATCGTCGGACCGATGAACCAGGCCAGCAGCACGATCCCGACCCAGGCCACCGCACGTACTCCCGGCACGAGACCGACGCAGAGCAACGCGCCGGCGAGCACGACGGCGCCGGACCACTCGCTGACCCGGTGCGCCACCTCGAGCCGACCGGTGGTGTCGACAAACTGGAACGCCATGAACACGGTCATGACCCAGTAGGGCGTTGCGCCGGCGAGGGCGCCGACCGCGAACCCGAGACCGCCGCGTCCGACCAGGCTCAGCAGCCCCAGACCAAGCCCGACGATCGTGGTGACCACGACGACGACCGTCAGACCGTTGGTGACCCGGCTGTCGAAAGCGGTGTCACTGACCCCGTTGCGGGTCTGGAGCAGCGTCACGAGCAGCGCGACGGCCACCCCAGCGGCGCAGGCACCCGCGCGCAGGGCTCGGCTGCCGTCACTCAGCAGCGAGGTGAGACCGGCCGCGACACCGCCGACGCCTGCACCGAGCACGAGCTGGCTCACGCCGCCGGACATCAGTGGCGGCAGCAGGAGGAAGCCGACTCCCCCCTCGCTGAGCACGTCGCGACCAGCGCCGTTGAGCAGCCACGGGAGGAAGCCGGCGAGCCACCACACCAACGCCGCGATCGGCACGAGCGCCCACTCCGGCACCCGCCTCCAGGTCGTACGTTCGACAGTCGGCGTCATCTCGATCGTCACTGGGCACTCCTCAGGAACTCTTCGAGCAGCGGTCCCGCCGTCCCCGAGCCGGAGTCGCCGTCGTCGACGAACACCGCGACCGCGAGGTCGCCCTGGGTCGCGATCATCCAGGCATGCGTACGCGGCGGGGTGTCGGTGCCGTACTCGGCCGTGCCGGTCTTGGCCGACACCGGCTTGCCGGGCAGGTCCAGCAGGAACCGGCCGCTGCCGCTGGTCACGACTCCGCGGAACAGCTCCTGGAGCTGCGTGGCCTCACCGCCGGTCAGTGGGTCGGCGGGCTTCGGCGCGGGCTTGGTCGGCGACTGGTCCAGCAGGGTCGGCGTGACCCGCGCGCCGTGGGCGATCGACGCGGCGACGACGGCCATGGCCAGCGGCGAGGCCTCGATCTTGCCCTGCCCGATCATCGACGCAGCGTGCTCGGTGCCCCCGGCCTTGCTGGGCACCGACCCGAGGTAGGCCGGATAGCCCAGGTCGAGGTCCGGCCCCAGGCCCAACGCGGCGGCCGCGGCTGCGAGCCTGCCCTGGGGCGCCTTGCCGCGGGTCGCGATCATCGCGGTGTTGCACGAGTTGGCGATCGCCGCGCTCAGCGGGATGTTGCCGATCGCGCTGCCCGGGTAGTCGGAGTAGTTCTTGAACCGGCGCCCCTCGACCGTCACGGTCGGCGTGCACGGCACGGTGCTGGACGGCTTGAGCCCTGAGCGCAGGAACGCCAGTGCGGTGACGAGCTTGAACGTCGATCCCGGCGCGTAGTGACCCGCCGCAGCGGTGTCCGCGCCCTTGCCACCCGGGCCGCTCGCGAGGGCGAGGATCTTGCCCGACGACGGGCGGATGGCGACGATCGCGCTGGCCGGCTTCACGTCCGAGAGGATCTCGTCGGCCGAGCCCTGCAGGTCGACGTCGATCGTCGTGCGCAGCGTCTTGCCGGGTCGCGGCGCGCTCGTGAACAGCTCACGCGTCTTGGAGCCGGCCACCGCCTCGACCGTGACGCCGGGGTTGCCGCGCAGCTGGCTGTCGTAGCGCTGCTCCAGACCCGTCAGGCCGACCAGGTCGCCCGGGCCGACGGAGCCCTTGGACTTGGCGACGACCTCGGCCGTCGCCTCGCCGACGACCCCGAGCAGGGGCTGGCCGAACCCCTTGGTCGGCGCCAGCGGCAGCACGGCGCCGAGCTGGGCCGCGCCGGGGATCGAGGCGATCTGCGCGTCACTGAGCGTGTCGTCGGAGTCCGCGCGCACCACGAGGCCGACCACGAATGCCTGCGGGCCCGCCGCCTTGACCGCCTTGGCGAACCGGTCGGCGTCGATGTCGATCAGCCTGGCCAGCGCTCGCGCCGAGCCGTCCGCCTCGGCTGCCTTGATGCGGGACTTGTCGATGCCGATCCGTTCGACGGGCCGCTCGATCACGAGGCCCTTGCCGCCGGCGCCGACGATGTCACCGCGGTCGGCCGGCGACGTACGCATCCGCAGCGCCTCGTTGGCGGTCAGCTGGGGCGCGACGATCGCCGGGCTCCACCTCACCCGCCACTCGTCGTCCTCGTACGCCAGCTTGGCCGGGGTCTCGTAGGTCCAGTCGGCACCCTTGAACGTCCAGCTCGTCTTGAGCGTCGCCGTCGCGCTGTCGCCGTCCTTCTCGATCTCACCGACCGTCACCGTGGCCCGGGCGGAGCCCATGCCTGCGACGATCCGCTTGAGGTCGGCCTGCGGGATCCGGCCACCCTCGACCGCGGGTATGCCCTTGAGGTCCTGCTTCGCGAGTCCGGCGGCCAGCGCCTCGGCGGACTCGCGAGGGTCGGGCGGCCCTCCCGTGCACGCGCTCAGGAGGGCTGCCATCACCGCTGCTGCGCTCATCATCGCCACCATCCGTCGGCTGGGCGCAGCAGGTGCCGTCACAGGGTTCCTCTCGGAAAAGTGTCAGGCTTTCGCCCGTACGCAGAAGCTGCAGTCAAACAGGTGACGGGCGCATGGTCAACGAGACACACGAAGGCGCCCGCGGCACCCCTTCCCCAAGGTGCACCGCGGACGCCGGTGGGTGGGTGTTGGTCACCTTCCCTTGTGACCTCACGTGGCTTCGACTAGCTGACGCCTACGGCGTGCCCCGGCTCAACCTGGCCGGGCGTTCGCTCGCAGAGCTCGCTCAGCCCGTCTCAGTGATAGACGGGAACCGCGATCTCCGAGCCCAGCTGCAGCGCCGAGGCGTTCGGAAGCGAGTTGAGCCGGACGATCTCGTCGACGGTCTTGCGGATGTCGCCGTTGGGGTTGGCCTGGCTGGCGATCTGCCACAGCGTCTGACCGGGAAGGACGCGGACCGACGTCGTCTCGGGCGGCGTGCCGGCCCGGTCACCGGCGAACGACGAGGAGCCGAACATGATCACGAGCAGGGCGACGACGGCGACGGCCGCGGTGAGCACGACGATCTTGCCCCGACGGGTCAGACGCACGTGCGGAGCGGGCCTGGCGTCGGGCACGGCGCGCAAGTGGCGAACCGGACGGACGGAGTGGTCGTGATGACCGAGTGCGATGCTGCTCATGATGGCCTCCAAGGGGGAAGTGAGGGCTGGATCTGATGTTGTGGTGTGGTCGATCAAACGCTGTTCTCGATGTCATTCGATGGTGCGAACAGGCGTTCGATCGAACACATGTACGACGATAGGGGACGCCTCTGACAAAAGGAAGCACCTGTCGAACACAATTTCGATAGGCGATGCATCTTCGCTGCAATTCCAGGCAGAATCGCCCGCCATATTTCTTCGAGCATGATCGACGCCACACCCGTCGGGAGGCGTTCGATGCGCTCCCGCACTACCGTCGAGGCATGACTTCTCCGCGCACGAGCGTCATCACGGCCTGGAAGCAGGCCTCCTCCCGACAGGCCCCGCTGCTGGCCGCCGGCGTCGCGTTCTATGCCTTCCTGTCGCTGTTCCCGGCGATGATCGCGGCCGTCATGACGTACGGTCTGATCGCCTCTCCGGAGACCGTCGCCAACCAGTCCGCAGACGTCGCAGAGGCCCTGCCCGCCGACGCTGCCTCAGTCGTCACGGGACAGATGGACTCGCTCATCAAGACCTCGGACGGGTCGCTCGGCATCGGCCTGGCGATCGCGCTGGTGCTCGCGATCTACGGCGCCGCGGGCGGGGTCGGCAACCTCGTCACGGCGATCAACGCGATGTTCGGCCTGGGCGAGACCCGGGGGTTCCTCAAGCGCAGGGCACTCTCGCTGCTGCTGACGCTCGGCGCGATCGTGTTCGTCGTGCTCGTGGTGGCGCTCGTCGCGGTCGCCCCTGCCGTCCTCGACGAGGTCGACATCGTGCCGGGCGTGCGCGCGGCGTTCGAGGCCGGCCGCTGGGTCCTGCTGCTCGCCGCCGTCACGGTGGCCATCGGCGTGCTGTTCCGGCTCGCGCCGAACCGCACCGCCACCGGCTCTTTGGTCTCCAAGGGCGTGCTCGTCGCAACAGCCCTGTGGTTGCTGGTGTCGGTCGGCTTCTCGCTGTACGTCGACAACTTCGGCAGCTACGGCAAGACGTACGGCGCGCTGGCCGGCGTCGTCGTCCTGCTGCTGTGGCTGTGGATCGGCATCTACGCGATCCTGCTCGGCGCCTGTGTCGAGGCGGTCCGCGAGGACGTGGTCACCCCGGAGACGGTCGAAGAGGACAACGAGATCGCGGAGTGGCGTACGTCCGAGGCTGCTGGCGAGACGGTCCCCGTCGAGGTCGTCGACGAGCCCGAGCCGGAGCCTGCGTCGACGTCCCGGTTCGGCTCGCTGTTCAAGCGCAAGCGCCACGCCCGACAGCACTGAGCGGTGACGCCTATCGCGTGCCGGCCTTCTTGAGCCTGCGGGCGCCGAGGCGGCGGATCCAGGGATCGACGTGAACCGCCGCACGTGGGGCGAGTGATGCCGTACGACCGACGACCCCGCGCCACGCCGGGAGCGTCTTGTAGACCCGCCCCGTGCCGAACATGTCGACCAGCTCGCGAGCGACCTGCGGCGGCGTGAGGAGCACGCCGGCAGCCAGTGCAGCGCGTACGTCACCGTGCGCGTCCATCGAGTGCACCATCGCGGTGTCGACCCCGTCGGGGCACACCGCGTGGACCTTGACCTTGTCGCGGTGCAGCTCGGAGGCGAGGGACGTGGTCAGCGACAGCACGGCCGCCTTGGTCGCGGCATACACGCTGAGGGCGGGCACCGGGGCGAGGGCGCTGAGCGACGCGACGATGCCGATGTCGCCGCCCTTGACGCCGTGCTGGTCCCGGAACGCGTCGGCGGCTGCGCGTACGCCCCAGATCACCCCGAGCACGTTGACGTCGACCATCGCGCGCACCTGCCCCACCGACAGCGCCGTCACGTCGCCTTCGGCCAGCACGCCTGCGTTGCAGACCCAGGCACCCAACGGAGCGAGCTCGCGGGCACGGGCGGCGATGTCGCGGTTGGCATCGGGATCGGTCACGTCGAGGCCGAGCCCCATCGCCGCCCCGATCTCCTTGGCGGCGATCTCGGCGGCGGCGGCGTCGAGATCGGTCACGACGACCTGATATCCCCGACCCACCAGCTCGAGCGCGATGGCCCGTCCGATGCCCCTGCCCGCCCCGGTGACGACGGCTGAACGGGGGCTTCCGGGCTTCACGAGGGTCTTCGGCACCGCCCCAACGTAGACGTCACGGCTCGCGACACGCCATCGAACATATGTTTGAACTGGCCCGGTGTTCCGGGTTACCCTTCCGGCATGACCGAAGACCGCAACGCCGACGTCACCGAGCTACCCGACGGGCCCGCAGACTCCTCCGGGCTGACCGCACGGCAGCGCAAGGTGCTCGAGTTCCTGCGCGACGAGATCGAGAAGCGGGGCTACCCGCCCAGCATGCGCGAGATCGGTGCGGCGGTCGGGTTGACCAGCACCTCCTCGGTCGCTCACCAACTTCGCGCCCTCGAGGCGCTCGGCTACGTCAAGCGCGACCCCAACCGGCCGCGGGCGCTCGAGATCTTCCTGCCCGACGTCATGGCGGCCCGCCGCTCGATGAGCAGCGCGGTCGAGAGCACGTTCGACGAGACCGGCATCGGCGACGCACTCCCCCAGGCCACCAACGTCCCGCTGGTCGGCCGCATCGCCGCCGGTGGTCCGATCCTGGCCACCGAGCAGGTCGAGGAGATCTTCCCGCTGCCCAAGTCGCTCGTCGGCGAGGGCACGCTGTTCCTGCTCGAGGTGTCGGGTGACTCGATGATCGACGCGGCGATCTGCCACGGCGACTACGTCGTGATCCGCCAGGAGCAGACCGCCAACAACGGCGACATCGTCGCTGCCCTGCTCGACGGCGAGGCCACGGTCAAGACGTTCCAGCGCAAGGACGGCCAGGTCTGGCTGCTGCCCCACAACGAGGCGTACGACCCGATCGACGGCACGCACGCCTCGATCCTCGGTATCGTCACCGCCGTCCTGCGCCGCGTCTGAGCGAACGTCGCTTAGTCAGTCCTTAACCTTCTGGGTCTCGCCTGGACAAGGCAACGCGAGTAGCGTCGTTGCGTCAGGCAACTGCTTCGTCCCGGGGGGACCCCATGATCTCGATTCGTACGCTCGCGGCCGTCGCCGTGACCTCGGCGCTCGTCCTCACCGGAGGACCCGCCCAAGCCAAGGGCCACCACGGCCACCACCCGAAGCTGAGCCCGCGCACGCATTTCGTCATGCAGCCCGACGGCTCCAGCGGACTCAAGGCCGACGGCGCCGGCATCCCCAACATCGACTCGGTCAAGAAGACGATCGCTGCCTACTACGGGGACCCCGGCACGGGCATCGCCGACAAGGCGTCGTCGCCCTACATCTCCGAGATGGACCGCATCGTCGCGCGGGCCACCAAGAACCTGCAAGCCACGTACGACCGCGAGATCAGGCAGGGCAAGAAGCCGGCGATCGTGTTCGACGCGGACGACACGACCCTGTGGACGTACGACATGGAGGTCGCCGGCATGCACTTCACGTTCGACCCGNTCTGCAGGACGTCTACGTGCAGGGTCAGAAGTTCCCCGCCACCCCGGCGATGGTCGGCTTCGTCGACAAGGCCGCCGACATCGGCTACACGATCTTCGGGCTCACCGGGCGCAACGACAACCAGAAGGCCGCGACGCTCGGCAACCTCGACAAGGTCGGCTACGACGCGTTCACGGCCGACCGCTTCTACACCAAGTGGACCGGCGTCGGCTCGTCACAGCAGCCCTCCTACATCTCGTGCGCCGCCGCCAAGTGCACGACCGTCGAATACAAGGCGGGCACGCGCAAGCACATCGAGTCGCTCGGCTACGACATCACGCTCAACGTCGGCGACCAGTGGTCCGACCTGCAGGGCGGGTACGCCGACAGCACCCTCAAGCTGCCCAACCCGACCTACTACCTGCCGTCGGCCAACCTGCCGGGCGTGCACGAGTCGGAGCTGTCGCCGCGTACGCACTTCACCATGAAGCCCGACGGGTCCAGCGGGCTGAAGGGCGACGGCGAGGGCATCCCCAACATCGACTCGGTCAAGAGCACGATCTACGCCTACTACGGTGACCACGGCACCGGCACCGCTGACAAGGAGAGCTCGCCCTACATCCGCGAGATGGCGAAGCTGACCCGCTCGTTCGCCCCGTCGGTGCTGGCTCAGTGCCGCGCCGGCGTCAAGCGCCACACCAAGCCGGCGATCGTCCTCGACGCCGACGACACGACCCTGTGGACGTACGACATGGAGGTCGCCGGCATGCACTTCACGTTCGACCCGNCCTGCAGGACGTCTACGTCCAGGGCCAGAAGTTCCCGGCCACCCCGTCGATGGTCTCGTTCGTCAACGCCGCCGACCGGGCAGGGTGCACGATCATCGGCCTGACCGGGCGCAACGACAACCAGAAGGCCGCGACGATCGGCAACCTCCAGAAGGTCGGCTACCAAGGCTTCACCGCCGCCAACTACTACACCAAGTGGACCGGTGTCGGCTCGTCACAGCAGCCGTCCTACGTGACCTGCGCGACCGCCAAGTGCACCACGATCGAGTACAAGTCGCAGACCCGCGCGCACGTCGAGTCACCCAGCGGCGGCGGCTACGAGATCGTGGCCAACTTCGGTGACCAGTTCAGCGACCTGATCGGCGGGCACGGCAAGGCGTACAAGCTGCCCAACCCGACCTACTACCTGCCGTAGCCCCACGCTTCGTGACGGAAGTCGTCACTCCCTGACCGGGGGTGACGACTTCCGTCACAAAACTCGGGGTCAGACGGGGTGGTTCTGACGGGCCTGCCAGGCGCTGCTGACCATGTCGGCCAGCGAGTGGCGCATCGCCCAGTCGAGGTCGCGCCTGGCGAGCTCTCCCGAGGCGACGATGCGGGCGGGATCGCCGGGCCGGCGGTCACTGATCTCCGGCTCGAAATCGATGCCGGTCGCGTCGGCGACCGCCGTCATGATCTCGCGCACCGACACGCCGTCACCGCTGCCGAGGTTGTAGACCGGCTCGAGCTGGGTGCCGGCGAGGAGCTTCTGGGCGGCGACCACGTGGGCGTCGGCGAGGTCGGCGACGTGGATGTAGTCGCGCACGCACGTGCCGTCCGGCGTCGGGTAGTCGTCGCCGAAGATCCGCGGCGTACGGCCCTCGAGCAGCGCCTCGATGACGAGCGGAAAGAGGTTGTGCGGGCTCGTGTCGTAGAGGTCCGGCACGGCCGAGCCGACGACGTTGAAGTAGCGCAGCGACGTGTGGTGCATCGGGAACGCGCGGGCCGCATCGCGCAGGAGCCATTCACCGATCAGCTTGCTCTCGCCGTAGGGGGACTCCGGGGCCGTCGCGGTCGTCTCGGTCACGATGTCGACGTCGGGCGTGCCGTAGACCGCGGCGCTCGAGGAGAACACGATCTTGTCGACGTCGGCCTCGTGCATGGCCTGCAGCAGGCTGACGGTGCCCTGGACGTTCTGCTCGTACGTGTGCAGGGGGCGCTGGACGGACACGCCGGCGTACTTGAACCCGGCGAGGTGCACGACCGCCTCGACCTCGTGCTCGACCATCGCCTTGGCGACGAGCGTGCTGTCGAGGATGTTGGTGTCGATGAACTCGACTCCGTCCGGCACGAACTCGCGATGGCCGCTCGAGAGGTCGTCGACGACGACGCAGTCGAGCCCGGCGAGGCGGAACGCGCGGACGATGTGCGAGCCGATGTAGCCGGCGCCGCCGGTGACGAGAACGGTCATGACGACCAGCCTGTCAGAGCCCCGGTCACCCCTTGAAGTAGAGGGTGCCGGCGCTGTAGGTGTGACCCGACGTGACGCTGATCGAGTGCTTGCCCGTGAACGTACGACCGATGCCACGCCACGAGTCGGAGTTGACCGAGATCGTCCACCTGCCCGACGGCAGGCCGGCCACGTAGAAGTTGCCCTTGCTGTCGGTCACGTCGGTGCGGATGACGCGAATGCCGTCGGATGACGACAGCCGCACCATGATCTCCTTGTTGGTCTTGCCGCCGGCCCGCTTCACGTGACCCTTGACGATCGCGCCCTTGCGGATGGTGGAGACCTGCTCCGTGGTGGACTGATCGAAGCCCCGGATGCGGGCGGTGTTGTTGTAGGTGCCCGTGCCCAGCGCCTTGCAGTAGCCGCGATACATCCAGCCCTTGTATCCGCTCGGCGGGGTCTTGCGGACGTAGCCCATCGCGAGGGACTTGGAGTACTCCTCGTACTTGCCGGCGACGGTCTTCCAGCGCTCCGCGCCACGGTCGGCGCCGCTGAAGTAGGCGTCGTTGTTGGGGAACACGCTCGGGTACCAGGCGGAGCAGCTCGTCCTGCGCCCGACCTCTACCCAGTACTTGCCGGGCGGGAGGTTCTTGATCGTGTTGTCACCATTGGCGTTGCCGTTGCTGTTGGTGTGTCCTCGCGCGACCACCGGCGCGGAGAGCACCGGGAGGCCCGGGATCTTCTCGCGGATCGTGACGGTCTGGTCGCTCGCGGTGGGTGAGAACCCGGAGAACGCACCGTCAATCAACAGGTCGTTGGAGCTGCGACGGACCTGGACGTTGTAGCCCGACAGGATCCCACCAGCAGGGATGGCCAGGAGGTTGGCGGTCGAACGCTCATAGTCCATGACGTCGAAGCAGCTGCCGAAGCCGGTGCCACTGCCCGTCCGCGCATTCCACGTCCTCACGGCCCCGTAGGAGGCGCGGACCATGTAGCGCTGGGTGCCGGTGTAGACCGGCAGGAAGTCGACCGAGTAGGCGCCACCGTTGGCCGCGTCGGTCGAACCGTAGACGTTGCCGCAGTAGGGGAAGTCGTACTCGCGGCGCGTCTTGGAGTTGGAGGAGTAGGTCCGCGGCGGCGCGGCAACCGTGATGTCGACGCGCCCGTTGGGCGGGACACTGTTGGTGACCTGGCCGGTGATCGAGCCATAGGTGAAGTTGGCGTTGTAGTCGCCCATCTTGGTGGCCCGCAGCGTGGTGCCCTCGTCGAGATAGCGACCGCCGCCGCCGGTCGTGCTGCCGTCGCTGCCTCGCCAGTACCAGCTGCGGGTCGTGCCGTTGTCGGCGTTGTCCACGTGGCCGCTGATCCGCAGCTTGTAGGGACCCGAGGCGGAGTTGTTGGTCCCCAGGGAAACGGTGAACTTGTAGATGCCGCCGTTGGTCGGAACCTCGGCGTAGCGCACGACCTGCGTGCCACCGCCGCGCAGGCTGCGCACCAGCTCGACCTTGATGTCGCTGGCGGTGTGACCGGCCGGGCCCTGGACCACACCGGTGATCTGCTGTGCGGTCAGGAGCGTCTCGGTCTGGACGTTGTAGGTCCGGGTCTTGTTGCGCGGGTAGTCCTGGTTGACCACCAGCACGGCGTCCTTGTAGTAGACGTCGCCGCGCTTGATGCCGCCGTTGGCCGCATAAGGGTAGGCCGGCTCGGTCGTGCGTACGGCCACCTGCATCGTGCGGGACGAGTGCGCCGGGACGCTGTAGTCACGGACCCGAGTGCTGGAGTTGGTGAAGCTCAGCTTGCCCTTGCACGTCTTGGACGCAAAGCACTGCACCGTCACCTTGCCGAGCCCGCTCGTGGAGATCGCAATGTTGCGCGTCGGCACGGCCGCGTCATAGGTCATGGCCTCCGCGGGCATCGCCACGAGGGCCCCGGAAACCACCGCCGGAACGGCGAGAAGCATGGCAATGAGACGCAGTTTCATGGAATCCCCGGGACGTCGGCGAATGGAGAGAATCTGCGACAGGTTATCAAACTTCAGGGGTGGTCACTGCATTCGCCGCGTCGTCCAGGCGGCGCAACGCGGCCAGCGCGACCTCACGGTCGGTCGTACGCCACATGTCGGGCAACGAAGCAGCCAGGAACGATCCGTAGCGCGCCGTGACGATGCGTGGGTCGAGGATGGCGACCACACCCTTGTCGGTGGCCCGCCGGATCAGACGGCCGGTCCCTTGGGCCAGCAACAGTGCGGCGTGGCTGGCGGCGACGCTCATGAACCCGTTGCCGCCGCGCTTCTCGACCAGGCGTTGGCGGGCGCTCATCAGCGGGTCGTCCGGACGGGGGAACGGCACGCGGTCGATGATCACCAGTTGGCACGTGTCGCCCGGCAGGTCGACGCCCTGCCAGAGGCTGAGCGTGCCGAACAAGCAGGTGCTCGGTGTCTCGGCGAAGCGGCGGGCGAGCTCGGGCAGCTGGGCGTCGCCCTGGCACCAGATGTCGATGTCGGGCAGCCGGGTGCGCACCTCCTCGGCGGCCTTCTCGGCGGCGCGGCGCGAGGAGAACAGGCCGAGCGTACGTCCGCCGGCGGCCTCGACGAGTGCGGCGATCTCGGCGAGCTGTGCCTCCTCGAGCCCGTCACGCCCCGGCAGCGGCAGGTCGCGAGCGACGTAGAGCATGCCCTGCTTGCGGTAGTCGAACGGTGAACCGACGTCGAGCGAGCTCCACGAGTCGTCACCCGGCGCGAGTCCCAAGGAGCGCGCCACCGGGTCGAAGCCGCCACCCAGCTTGAGCGTCGCGCTCGTCAGCACGACGGTCTTGTCGGCGAAGAGCTTGTCGCGCAGGCTCGCCGACACGTCGATCGGCGCGATGTGGAGCTGCTTGTTGCCGCGGTTGTCGCTCATCCACAACACTTCGGTCTCACCCTTGGCGGCCATGCGCTCGGCGATCTTGCGAATGTCGTCGACCATGCCGCGGGCCTGCTGTCGCGCGGCGTCGGGCTCACCCTTGTCCTTGTCCTTGTCCTTGGGGAACGCCGAGAGGCAGGCTCGCGCGGTGTCGCGCACGAATGCCAGGACCTCCTGCAGCGGCTGCGGCGGGTCGTCGATGCGGCCTTCCTCGGTGCGGGCCAGCACGTCCGCGAGCGCGTCGGAGGCGTCGGTCAGGTCGTCGGCCTCCTTGCCATCGACCTGCGCACGCGCGCGTCGGGCGGCCCGCTCGACCACGACGGGGTCGAGCTCGTCGGTCGACGCCTGGGTCACGCGGGCGGCCAGCTCGTGCGCCTCGTCGACGATCACGGCGTCGTACTCAGGGAGCATCGGCACGCCGTCGATCGCGTCGATCGCCAGCAGCGCGTGGTTGGTGACCACGACCTGCGCGGTGTGCGCGTCCTCGCGAGCCCGCTCGGCGAAGCACTCGAGGGCATGGGCGCAGCGCGAGGCGCCGAGGCACTCGCGGTGATTGACGCTGACCTGTCGCCACGCGCGTTCGGTGTGGGCGGGGGCGGCGTCGCGGTCACCCAGGTGCGAGCCCTTGGCCTGCTCCTCGGCCCACTCGCGGAGCTCGAGCACCTCGGCACCGAGCGATCCTTCGGGTACGTCCACGAGCGTGCCCTGGTCGTCCGGAGCGCCCTCGCGTACGCGGTGCAGGCAGGCGTAGTTGCTGCGTCCCTTGACCACCGCGTGGTGAGGAACGACGTCGAGGGTCGCGCGTGCGGCGTCCTTGAGCGCGGGGATGTCACGCTCGACGAGCTGGTGCTGGAGGTTGAGCGTCGCGGTCGCCACGACGACGCGCTTGCCGTGCAGCAGGCTCGGCACGAGGTAGCCGAGCGACTTGCCGGTGCCGGTGCCGGCCTGGACCAGCAGGTGCTGGCCGCTCTCGAGGGCGTGCTGCACCGCCTCGGCCATCTCGATCTGGCCCGGCCGGTCCTCTCCCCCGACAGCCTCGACGGCGGCATGCAGGACCGCACGTACGTCAGGAGTGGAGGGCATGCGGCAAGGCTAGTCGCGTCGACGACCCGCCCCTGACGCGCGTCCACAGGCAACCTCGGTGGCTCAGGGGCGCGGTAGCGTCTCGGCATGCCTGACGTCATCCTCCGTGCCGCCACCGCCGACGACGTCGAGGCGATCGCCGGCGTCTGGCACCGCGGCTGGGCCGACGGGCACGCCGGACACGTGCCAGCCGGACTGCACGCGCACCGCACGCCAGCGCACTTCCTCGGGCCTGACGCCGTCGCGCACACCCCTCACGACCGTCGCGGTCGCCGACGACCAGGTGATCGGGTTCGTCACGGTCCACGAGGACGAGATCGAGCAGGTCTACGTCGACGCGTCAGCCCGAGGCTCGGGGACGGCTGCCCTGCTGCTCGATCACGGCGAGCAGCTCGTCGGCGCCTCGTACGAGCGGGCGTGGCTGGCGGTCGTGGCGGGCAACGCACGCGCGCGCAGGTTCTACGAACGGCGCGGCTGGGTGGACGCCGGACCGTTCGACTACTCCGCCGAGACCGACGACGGCACCTTCACCGTGCCGGCCCTGCGCTACGAGAAGGACCTGCGGCGTCAGACGGCGTAGGGCTCGAGCTCGCTGGCCAGCTGCCCGTGGACGCGGGCCACGACGTGCGTGCCGTCGGACTCGTGGTCGAGCGACTCGATCTCGCCCTGCGTGTGGATCTGGTTGAGCAGGTCACCGCGGGCATAGGGCAGCAGCACGTCGACGTGGGTCGCGGGCTGCGGCAGGTCGGCCTCGATGGCGCTGAGCAGCTCATCGATGCCCTCGCCCGTGCGGGCGCTCACCACCACGGCGTGGGGCTCGCGGGCCAGCAGGTTCTTGATCACGAGCGGGTCGGCGGCGTCGGCCTTGTTGATCACGATGATCTCGGGCACGTCGAGCGCGTCGACGTCGGCGAGCACGCTGCGTACGGCCGCGATCTGGCCACCGGGATCGGGGTGCGAGCCGTCGACGACGTGCAGGATGAGGTCGGACTCGGCGATCTCCTCGAGCGTCGAGCGGAACGCCTCGACGAGCTGGTGCGGCAGGTTGCGGACGAACCCGACGGTGTCGGACATCGTGTAGACGCGGCCGTCGGAGGTCTGCGTGCGCCGCGTCGTCGGGTCGAGCGTCGCGAACAGCGCGTCCTCGACGAGCACGCCGGCATCGGTGAGCCGGTTGAGCAGGCTCGACTTGCCGGCGTTGGTGTAGCCGGCGATCGACACCGACGGGATCTCGTGACGCTTGCGATTGGCCTTCTTGGTCTCGCGAGCCTTGCCGAGTTCCTTGAGCTCACGACGCAGCTTGGTCATCTTCATCTGGATGCGCCGGCGGTCGGTCTCGAGCTTGGTCTCACCGGGGCCACGGCCACCGATGCCCTCGCCGCCGGCGGCCTGGCCACCGGCCTGCCGGGACAGGTTGCCGCCCCAGCCGCGGAGGCGCTGGGTCTGGTACTGCAGCTGGGCGAGCTCGACCTGCGCCTTGCCCTCCTTGGACTTGGCGTGCTGGGCGAAGATGTCGAGGATCAGCGCGGTGCGGTCGACGACCTTGACCTTGCAGCGGTCCTCGAGGTTGCGCAGCTGGCTCGGAGCGAGGGCGCCGTCGCAGATGATCGTGTCGGCGCCCGTCGCGACGACGGCAGCACGCAGGTCCTCGACCTTGCCGCTACCGATGTAGGTCGCGGGGTCGGGCTTCTGCCGGCGCTGGATCAGGGCGTCAAGCACCTCGGAGCCGGCGGTCTCGGCGAGCAGCTTGAGCTCGGCGAGCGAGTTGTCGGCGTCCTCAGCGGTGCCTTCGGTCCACACGCCGACGAGGACGACGCGCTCGAGGCGCAGCTGCCGGTACTCGACCTCGGTGATGTCCTCGAGCTCCGTGCGCAGGTTGGCGACGCGCCGCAGCGAGTTGCGCTCCTCGAGCTCGAGCCCCTCGGTGCTGCCTACTTGTTCGGTCATGCAATCCAATCCATGGTGCCCTGCGCGACGATCTCGGCGGGGCCGGTGAGCACGATGTGGTTGTCGGCGTTCCAGGTGACGTGGAGCGTGCCGCCGGGCACGTCGACCCGGTAGGAGGTCGGTCGCTCGGCGCCGTCGGCCACGGCTGTCGCCACGGCGACGGCGCAGGCACCGGTGCCGCAGGAACGCGTCTCCCCCGAGCCTCGCTCGTGCACACGCATCGCGACGTGGCGCTCGCCCTGGCGGACCACGAACTCGATGTTGACGCCTTCGGGATAGACCGACTCGTCGTAGTCAGGTTGGGTCAGCAGGCTGCCCGCGTCGTCCAGCTGGTCGACGAAGGCAACGGCATGGGGGTTGCCTGTACGAACATCCTGCGCCTCCCAGGTGTTCCCGGCCGCACTGACCTTGGAGACACCGAGCACCTCGGGCGTGCCCATGTCGACGCTGAACAGGTCATCGGCGCAGGTGATGGTCTTGTCGCCGCCGCGGGTGCCGACGACGATCGGCCCCGCCGGGTCGACGAGGCCCTGCTGGACGAGGTGCAGCGCGAACACCCGGATGCCGTTGCCGCACATCTCACTGACTGACCCGTCGGCGTTGCGATAGTCCATGAACCACTCGCCAGCTGACGTCTCGCCGAGCGCCTCGGCGCGGATGACGCGCATGACGCCGTCGGCGCCGATGCCGCGCCGACGGTCGCAGAGGGCGGCCACGAAGGCACCCTCCAGCTCGCCATGGATCGTGCCGTCATGGTCCGGGAGCAGCACGAAGTCGTTCTCCGTGCCGTGCCCCTTGAGCCATGGAAAAGTCATGGGTTCCAGTCTACGTGGACACAGGGATGCGGCGTCCTTTCGACAGGCTCAAGGACCATAGGGCCAGGACATCAGGGCCGGATGACCGCCAGCGCTTGGTCGACGAGGTCGTCGGCGTCGTACGGCAGCCAGTGGATCCGCGGGTCCTTGCGGAACAGACGATCCTGGCGCCGCGCGAACTTCCGCGTGCCCGTGACCGTCGCCTCGCGCGCCTCGTCCTCGCTCATCTCGCCTCGCAGGAAGGCGAGGATCTGCTGATAGCCCAGCGCCCGGCTGGCCGTGAAACCGTCCTCGAGCCCGGTCGCCCGCAACGCGCGAACCTCGTCGACGAAGCCGGCAGCCCACATCGCATCGACCCGTGCTGCCAGGCGTACGTCGAGGACGGGGCGCGGGACGTCGAGGCCCAGCATCGTCAGGCCGCCGAACACCGACTCGTACGCCGGCATCGTCGCGACGAACGGCTCCCCCGTCAGCTCGATGACCTCGAGTGCCCGCACGAGCCGTCGTTCATTGGTCGGCAGGATCTGCGCCGCCGCTGCGGGATCGCGCGCTGCGAGCTCGGCATGGAGGGCTTCTGCGCCACGG
Source organism: Aeromicrobium sp. Root344 (assembly GCF_001425755.1). Classification (GTDB taxonomy): domain Bacteria; phylum Actinomycetota; class Actinomycetes; order Propionibacteriales; family Nocardioidaceae; genus Aeromicrobium. The sequence goes on from NZ_LMDH01000001.1 coordinate 3,753,567, forward strand.
GTGGCGAGCGCGGCCTTCCACCGGTCCCGTACGTCCGGGTCGGTGCCGGGGAAGTCGAGCCGGTCGAGGATCGCACGGACATACAGCGCCGACCCACCCACGACGATCGGCGTGACGCCGCGCCGATGGCAGTCCATGATCGCCGCACGGGCCCAGGTCTGGAACTCCGCCACCGCGGCGGACTGCGTCACGTCCAGCACGTCGAAGAGGTGGTGCGGTATGCCGCCGCGTTCGGCGACCGAGGGTTTCGCGGTGCCGATGTCCATGCCGCGATAGAGCTGCATCGAGTCGGCGTTGACGATCTCGGCACCGCCGAGGCGCTGCGCGAGCGCGACGGCCAGCGACGACTTGCCGGACGCGGTCGGTCCGACGACGGTCACGACGCGTTCGGACACAGACATGGGCAAAGTCTCGCAGTAGTGTGTGGAACCACGCGGGGGCGGCCGTCCCCCATTTCTCATGAAACAAGGAGGGAAGCCATGGGTTTCCTCGACAAGTTCAAGAAGCAGGCCCCTCAGCTCAAGGAAAAGGCAGCTGACCTGGCCAAGAGCCAGAACGACAAGATCGACGCCGGCATCGACAAGGCGGCCGACGCGGTCAACAAGGCCACCAAGGGCAAGTACGAGGACAAGATCGACGCCGCCGCCGACAAGGCTCAGGACGGCGTCGACAAGCTCGCCGAGGACGGCAAGTAGCTAGCTGAGCACCCAGTCGGCGACCCAGTAGCCGACGCCGAAGGGCGCCACGTCGACGCGCAGGTTCGCGACGATGTCGGCGCCCTTCGCCAGCTCTCCGAGGGTTCGCAGGGCCGGCACGCCCGCAGCCCACAGCTCAGCACCCAGCTCGACGTCGAGGGCGGCCAGCGCCTCCGCGTCACCGGCCGCGAGCGCAGCGGCGATCGAGGCGTCGAACGCCTCCGCCCGCTCGTCGAGGAAGCCCGGCGCCGTGGTCGACCGCTTCGCACTGCCGTCGGCCATCACCAGGAGCGCAGCACCGTCGGCATCGGGCACGCCGGTCGAGTACGTCCGCGGGCCCGACCATCCAGCCCGATCCAGCAACCAGGCTCCCACGGCGAGGCTGAGCGGCAGGTCCGAGCCCGGCCCGCCCACGTGGAGGTCGAGGCCGTACGCCGCGAACGTCCCTCCGGCGGACTCATCGGAGTCCGCCGCCAGGTCGCCGGTGCCGAGCACGACGATGCGCTCAGCCCCACGCCCGAGCAGCACCGACACCGCGGCATCGCACGCGGAGCGCAGGGCCGCCAGGTCGTCCGCCGCTCCTGAGGCAATCGCCGGGATGATCATCGGCGGGTGCGGGCACACGGCAGCTGCGAGGATCACGGGTCAGAGGCTACCCGGCCGTGACACGATGGGACCGTGTTCGACTCCCGGGGACTGCCTGACTACCCGCCCCCGCACAACGCCTGGCAGTTTCCGCCGCCCAAGGTGTCGCCACGGTGGAAATGGGTCGCGATCGGCGCGTCCGTCCTCGGCCTCGTCGCCGGCACGACCTTGCTGGTCGTGACCATCGCGGTCGGCTCGTCGGGCATGGAAGGCGTCATCGACGACCCTGACCTGATCTCCGTCATCGAGTCCCGGTGCGACACGATGACGACCAGGGTCGAGTCGCAGCCGATCCACGGCACCGCTCGTCAGCAGGGCGAGTCGATCCTGCGGCAGAATGTCGCGATCAGGGACATGATCTCGGGCATCACCGCCACGGCCGGGCCCAAGCTGCTGGCCGACGACCCGCCAAGCACCCAGTGGCTCGCCGACTGGAGCTCGCTGTCCGAAGCGCGCGAGACGTACGCCGAGGCCCTGATGGCCGGTGAGGCCGCGACGCTGGAGCTGCCGACGGACGATCGCGGCAGGGACATCGACGTACGCATGGAGGACGCGTTCCTCGACGGCTCGACGTGCCGGGTGCCCGAGGTGCTCGTGAACCCTGAGCCCGACGACGCCTCAGGCGTCTGAGCTCAGGCGCGCGCGGCGGCCTTCGCGGCCTGCTTGAACGCCCGCACCTTGGCCAACGAGTCGGCGTCGACCACGTCGGCCACGGAGCGATAGCCCTTCTTGCCGTAGTCGCCGACGACCGTGGTCCAGCCCGCCGGCTTGACGCCCAGCTGCTTGGCCACCAGCGCGGTGAAGATCTTGGCCTTCTGCTCCCCGAACCCCGGCAACGCACGGAGCCGCGCCATCAGCGCCTCGCCCGTGCGCGCCTCGGTCCAGATGCGTGAGGCGTCGCCGTCGTACTCCTCGGCGACGACCTTGGCCAGGGCCTGCAGGCGTCCGGCCATCGACCGGCCGTAGCGGTGGATCGCCGGCGGCGTGGCGCACAAGTCGGCGAACGCCTCGGGATCCGCGTCGGCGATCGCGGACGGGTCGAGCGTGCCGAAGCGGTCCAGCACCTTGGCCGGCCCGGCGAACGCACGCTCCATCGGGAACTGCTGGTCGAGCAGCATGCCGGCGAGCAGGGCGAACGAGTCGTTGGTCAGGACCTCGTCGGCGTGCGGGTCCTGGGCGATGCGGATGGCCATGCGCTCATCCTCGCACCTGCCGTGGGCTCCGTCACGATCACTCGAGCGGCTGGGTGACCGACAGCATGACGAGCGGGATCGTGACGCGGAGCAGGTCGAGGTCGAGCGGACGTCGTTCGATGAGCGCCTCTCGCAGCGCCGTGTCGTACGTGCCCATGATGATCGCCGAGGCGTGACTCGCCTGGACTGTCAGCTGCAGCCCGAGGTCGCGCAGCACCGCGACCATGATCGCCTCGAACTGCGCCCGGACCTCACGCCATGCGTCGTTGAACTCCCGGCCGACGGCATCGTCGCGCACGCCGCGCAGCTCGAACTCGGCGTGCACGAGATACCACTCGCGATCGGGCGGCTGCAGCTTGAAGAACCGGTCCATGATGACGCCGACCGCCTCGACCGGATCCATGCCGGCGTACGACTGCGGGTCGGCCGCCTCGCGCAGGATCGCCATCATCAGCTCGCGCTCGCGCCGGAACAGGGCGAGGACGAGATCGTCCTTGCTCGTGAAGTTGGAGTAGAACGCGCCGCGGGTGAAACCCGCCTCGTCGCAGATGCGCTCGACCGACGCGCCCTGGATGCCTTCGGCGGCCAGCACCGCGCGGGCAGCGTCGAGGAGCCGCTCGCGGGTCGCGGCGCGCGATCGGGGTGTGGCGGGTGCCGTGTTGCGGGTCACGCTGCACACTCTACTCGATACATTGCTGTATCGGATACAAAAGCGTATCGTCGCAGGTGTGTCGACCTCCCTGTACGCCCTGGGCCGCTGGGCCTTCCGCCACCACCGCCGCGTGCTCGCCGGCTGGGTGGCGATCCTCGTCCTCGCCGGCGCCGCCGCGCTCGGCCTCGGCTCGGGCACGCAGAACTCGTTCGACATCCCGGGCACCGAGTCGCAGGACGCGATCGACTCCCTCGGGCGTACGTTCCCCGAGCTGAGCGGCGCGGGCGCCTACGTCGTGGTGGTGGCGCCCAAGGGTCGTACGGTCGACGACCAGCGCACCAAGGAGCTCGTCGGCGACGCCATCGCGGGCATGAAGAAGGTCGAAGGGGTCAGCGAGGTCGTCTCGCCCTACTCCGACCAGACGTCGATCGGCATCTCGAAGGACCGCACCGCCGCGCAGGTCCAGGTGCAGTTCGACCGGGAGCTGACCGCGGTCACCGACGAGGAGCGCTCAGAGCTCGTCGACACCGGCGATGCGCTGCGCGACGCCGGCTACACCGCGTCGTTCGGCGGCGACGTGTTCGCCAACACCGGGCCGCAGCTGTCGATCATCGAGGTCATCGGTGTCGTCATCGCGTTCATCGTGCTCTATCTGATGTTCCGTTCGCTGCGGGCGGCGGTCATCCCGATCGTCACGGCGCTCCTGGGCGTCCTCGTGACGAGCGCCCTGACGATCGCCGCGACAGGCTTCATGACGATCTCGGCGACCGCTCCCCTGCTGGCCCTGATGATCGGGCTGGCGGTCGGCATCGACTACGCGTTGTTCATCGTCTCGAGGCACCGCGAGCAGCTCGCCGAAGGACTCGACCCCGAGGAGGCAGCGGCGCGCTCCGTCGCCACGGCCGGCTCGGCCGTCGTGTTCGCCGGTCTGACGGTCATCATCGCCCTGCTCGGCCTCGCGATCGCCCGCATCCCTTTCCTCACCGTCATGGGCGTGATCGCCGCACTGTCGGTCGTGGTGGCCGTCGCCGTGGCCCTCACGGTGCTCCCGGCGTTGCTCGGCCGTGCGGGCGGCAAGCTCTCGCCCAGCGCCGCGCACCCGCCGGGAGGGTTCTCCCGCCGCTGGGTCGCGATCACGACCCGGTTTCCCCTGATCGCGATCTCGATCGTCGTGGTGGGCCTCGGCGTCATGGCGATCCCGTCCCACGCCCTCCAGCTCGCCCTGCCGGACAACGGCACCGCCCCGGCCGGCAGCACGCAGCGTCAGGCGTACGACCTGGTCGACCGGCACTTCGGCCCCGGCTACAACGGACCCCTGCTCGTCAGCGTCGACATCATCTCGACCACGGACCCGCTCGGCGTCGTCGACGACATCGAGGCCGACCTGCGCCGCATGCCCGGCGTGGCGGCGATCGGGCTGGCGACTCCGAACCGTACGGCCGACACCGGCATCATCCAGGTCATCCCGACGACCGGCGCCACCGATGAGCGCACCACCAACTTGGTCCGCGAGATCCGCGACCGCGAGCCGCAGTGGAAGAAGGAGCACGGCGTCGACGTCTCCGTCACGGGGCTGACCGCCGGTGGCATCGACGTCTCCGAACGCCTGCAGGCAGCGCTGCTGCCGTTCGGGCTGGTCGTGGTAGGCCTCTCGGTGCTGCTCCTGCTGATCGTGTTCCGCTCGCTCGTCGTGCCGCTCAAGGCGACGCTGGGCTTCATCCTGTCGACCGGGGCGTCGTTCGGTGCCGTGGTGGCGGTGTTCCAGTGGGGCTGGCTCGCCTCAGCGGTGCACCTGGAGCAGACCGGTCCGCTCATCAGCTTCCTGCCGATCATCCTGATGGCCGTGCTGTTCGGGCTGTCGATGGACTACGAGGTGTTCCTCATGTCCCGGATGAAGGAGGAGTACGTCCGCACGGACGACCCGCACCGCGCCATCGCCGACGGGTTCGTCGGCAGCTCGCGCGTCGTCACGGCGGCGGCGGTCATCATGCTTGCGGTGTTCGCGGCGTTCGTGCCCGAGGGCGATCCCAGCATCCGGCCGGTGGCGTTCGCGCTGGCGATCGGCGTGTTCGTCGACGCGTTCTTGATCCGCATGCTGTTCGCGCCCGCCGTGCTCGAGCTGTTCGGCCGCAGGTCGTGGACGCTGCCCGCCTGGCTCGACGCCCGGCTGCCGCACGTCGACGTCGAGGGCGAAGGGCTGCATCGCCGCGTGCAGCTCCAGGCGTGGCCACGGCCCGACTCGAGCGCTGCCATCACCGCCGCCGGCGTCACGGCCTCGGGCCCCGAGGGCACGATCTTCAACGACGTCTGGGTCGAGGTCGACACCGGCGACTGGCTCGTCGTGCACGGCCCGAGCGGCTCGGGCAAGACCGCGCTGCTCCTCACGCTCGCCGGCCGGATGGCGTTCGACTCCGGGCGTCTGCGCATCGCCGGTCACCTGCTGCCGCAGGAAGCTGCTGCCGTACGCCATGCCGTCGCGCTGGCCGAGCTCCTCGGGGTCAACGACCTCGAGGACAACCTGACGATCGACCAGCACATCGCGGAGCGACTCTCGATCCGGTCGTTCGGCCTCTGGGTCTCGCGCAACCGCATCACCCCCGTCCTCGCCGAGCTCAACCACGCCCTCCAACGCGCCCACGAGGAGGCCGGGCTCACGTACGACCCCGTGCCCGGCACGACGATCGTGTCGACGCTCACGCGGCTCGAGCGCAAGATGCTCGGCGTCGTGCTCGCACTGACCGAGGACCCGCAGATCGTGGTGGTCGACGACGTCGACGACCTGCGCGCCGCCGAGGACATCGAGCTGCTCTGGGCCGCACTGGCCTGGCTGCTCGAGGAACGTCGCGTCACGCTCGTCGCGAGCGTCCAGTCCGCCTCGTCCGCCCCCGAACCGACCAACCGGCTCCACCACCTGGAGCTGGACACCTCCCGCACCCTCCGCGAGTTGATGCTCTGATGATCCCCTCCCCGACCCTCCCCTGGTTCGAGCTCGCCCGGTTCCGCCGCAGCAAGCTGACCCGAGCCGCCGTCATCGCGGTGATGATGGTGCCGCTGTTCTACGGCGCGCTCTACGTCTGGGCCAACATCAACCCGACAGGCCACCTCGACCACGTACGCGCGGCGGTGGTCAACGAGGACAAGGTCGTCGAGATCACCGGACGGGACGGCAAGAAGCAGCCCGTGGCGGTCGGCCGGCAGCTCGCCGGCAACCTCGTCAGCAACGACGACAAGGACAACTACGACTGGGTGCTCACCGACGCCAAGGACGCCCAGCGCGGCTTGGCGAACGGTCACTACAAGGCCGTCCTGACGATCCCCGCGACCCTGTCGAAGGCGGCGACCTCGACCAGCGGTGACCCCGCTGAGGCCGTGCAGGGCAAGCTGGACCTCCGGACCAACGACGCGGTCAACTACATCAACGGCACGATCGCCCAGACGATCCTGCGGGCCGCCAAGGGCGCGCTCAACGCGCAGGTCACCGAGACCTATCTCGACAACGTCTACCTCAGCTTCTCCGACATCAAGATGGCCCTGTCCGACGCCGCCGACGGAGCCGGCAAGCTCTCCGACGGAGCCGGCAAGCTTGCGACCGGGGCCAGCGACCTCGCCGACGGCAACCGGCAGCTCGCCGACGGCGCGCGCCAGCTCGACTCCGGAGCCCGTCAGCTCTCTGGCGGCCTGTCCCAGCTCGACGCGCGGACGTCCGGGCTGCCGGGACAGACGCGGCAGCTCGCCGACGGCGCCCAGCAGGTGTCCGGCGGGGTCGCCCAGATCAACACGCTCGTGCAGGGCTTCGCCTCGCAGGTCAAGGGCTCGACTGATCAGCTCGTCAGCACCCTGCGCAACGCGGCCGCACAGTGCCGCGCGGCCGCTGAACCCGACCCGCCGTTGTGCGCACAGCTGGATGCTGCGGCCGATCGAGCCGGCGACCTCGCCTCGCAGGCGGACGGCTATGCCGGTCAGACCCAGAAGCTGGCCGACGGCGCGGCGCAGGTGGCCGCCGGCAACGCGAAGCTCGCCAACGCCGTGCCTCAGCTCGTCGAGGCGATCGGCAAGGCGTCCGGCGGTGCCAAGCAGCTGACGACGGGCACCTCACAGCTCAGTGACGGCGCATCGGACGCGGCCAAGGGAGCCGACCAGCTCTCGGGCGGTGCCGATCAGCTGTCAGCGGGTGCGCTCAAGCTGGTCAACGGGCTCGACGACGGCAGCAAGCAGGTGCCGGACTACGACAAGTCCGAGCGCGAGAAGCTCGCCCGCACGGCCGCCACACCGATCACGGACGCGCCCGAACGGGTCAACCCGGTCAAGAACTACGGCGAGGCCCTCGCGCCGTACTTCATGGCCCTCGCGCTGTGGGTCGGCGCGATGGCGATCTACCTGCTGCTCCGGCCGCTGTCGGCACGCGCCATCGCGTCGACGACCGGCAGCATCCGCACGGCCCTGGCCGGGTATGTGCCCGGCGTCGTGCTGTCGTTCGTGCAGGTCGTGCTGCTGCTCGCGGTGCTGCTGGGCGTGCTCCGGATCGACGCCGCCAATCCGGCGCTGCTGCTCGGCGTCGCGCTGGCCACCGGTGCGGTGTTCACCGCGATCAACCAGATGTTCGTCGCGCTGTTCGGGGGTGCCGGGCGGTTCGCCGCGCTGGTCTTCGTCTGCCTGCAGCTCACGGCGGCCGGCGGCACGTATCCCATCGAGACCGCTCCCCCGTTCTTCAACGTGCTGCACGGCCTGATGCCCATGACGTACGCCGTGCACGGCTTCCGCGCCGCCACGGCGGGCGGCGGGACCGGCGTGGCGACGGACTTCGTCGTGCTGGCGCTGATCACGGTGCTCGCCTTGTCGGTCACCGTGCTCGCGGCTCGACGGCGGCAGACCGTCACGATGACGAGGCTGCACCCCACCCTGCAGGTGTGAACCGTCAGCGGAACGCGTCGGCGGCGGCCTGGATGCGCTGCACGTAGGTCGACCAGTCCGTCTCGCTCGTCGCGGTGTCCGAGCCCGTGCGCCCGTCGATCAGCTCACGCACGATGTCGGCGTGACCACCGTGCTGTGCGGTGTCGGTCAGGACCCACACGAGCAGGTAGCCGAGGGTGGTGTCAGGCGACGGCCAGTGCGGCACGCGCGCAGGTGCCTCGATGTCGAGCGCCTCGATCGTCGCGTCGCTGTGCGCGCAGGCCCGGTGGTAGAGGCCGAGGATGTAGGCACTCGACTCGTCGGCCGTGGCCCACATGTCGGCGCCTTGCCACACCGTGCCGTCCTCGTTCCAGGGCAGGATGTCCGGCGGTGGCCGGTCGAACGAGTCGCCGAAGTAGACGTGCTCGACGCCGACCAGGTGCTTGATCATCCCGAGCAGGTTGGTGCCGGTCGGCGACATGGGCCGGCGCATGTCGTACTCGCTGAGGCCGTCGACCTTGGCCAGCATCCCCGCTCGGCTCGCCTTGAGCTTGGCGTGCAGGTCGTGCTTGATCCCCGTCATGTGCCCCATCCTGCCCCCGGCCTACGACAACGGGCCGCCCCGAGTGCTCGGGACGGCCCATCGTCATGCGTACGACCTAGGGCCGCAGCATGTGGGTGTTGGCCTTGATCAGCAGCTTGCTGATCTGCGACTGCGGTGCTGCCTGCTTGGCGGCCGTCTCCGGTGTGGGGGTCGGCAGTGCCTTGCAGTACTTGTCCGCGTGGTTGCCCGACGTGCGCCTCGGACGTACGCCCGTGAGCAGGTAGTCCGCGATCGTGTTGTCCACGCACGCGTTGCCGTTGAGCGAGTTGGCGTGGGTCGTGCCACTCGTCACGGCCACCAGGCTCGCCTTGGCGAAGCGCTTGCGGACCTCGAGGCTGCCCGGGTAGGGCGTCGCCGCGTCGAGCGTCTCCTCGATCATCAGCATGCTCTTGACGCCGAGGTCCTTGATCCGCATCGGCACGTGCGCCGGGGCGGGCCAGTGACGGCAGCTCTCGTTGTACCAGGCGTTGGACCACGTCTCGTAGGGCGCGATCGCGTTGATCGCCGAGTTGTCCTTGTACCAGGTCGTCCACGACGTCGGCCAGGCCACGTCGGTGCACTGGACACCGAGGTAGACCGCGTAACCGTTGTCGTCGCCGTAGCCGGTGGCGTCGAGGAACGCGCCGTCGAGAGCGTCCACGTCGTTGTTGTTGATGAACGACGAGAACACGTCAGCCAGGTCGGTCCACGTCGACTGGTAGTAGCCCGCGTAGAGGAACGCGTCGGTCCACTCGGCACCGCCGAGCTTCTTGTCGGACGGTCCGACCGGGTTGGCGTAGAGGGCGTCCCGGGTCTTGTAGAAGAGGTTCTTGACGCCGGTCTTGGTCGTGCCGAGGTGATAGGCGTCGTCGTGCTTGGCGATCCAGGCGAACCAGATGTTGATGTTGCGGTCGAACGCCACGTCCTGGTCCAGGTTGTCGCCGTACCAGACACCGCGCGGGTCAACCGTGCCGTCGAAGACGACCCGGCGCAGCTGGTTGGGGAACATCGAGGCGTACACCTGACCGAGGTAGGTGCCGTAGGAGAAGCCGTAGTAGTTCATCTGGCTCCGGCCCAGGCGCTGCCGGATGCGGTTCATGTCCTTGGCGACGTCCTTGGTCGTCATGTGACGCAGGATGCCGGCGCTGTTGTTGGCCGCGCAGTCCGTCGTGTACTTGTTCGTGATCGACGGCCACGGGTCGGAGATGTTGTAGGTGCTCGTGCTGGGCACGTAGTTGGGGCGGTTGTAGCCCGCACCGGGGTAGGTGGGGTTGCACGACACGGCAGGCTCACTCGAGCCGACACCACGGGGATCGAAGCCGATCCAGTCGTAGGCACCGCCGACGTCCTTGCCGTGACGGTCGGGCACGTACTTGCCGAGGACCGAGAGACCGAGACCCGAACCGCCGGGACCGCCGGGGTTGACCAGCATGATGCCTTGGTACTGGCTCGCCGGCACGGTGTGCTTGACGCGGGAGATCGCGATCTTGATCTGGGTGCCACTGGGCTTGGACCAGTCGAGCGGAACCGAGATCTTGGCGCACTCGGCGCCCGCGTTCTTGAGCGACGTGCTCGAGCACGCGCCCCAGGAGACCGGAATGGTCGAGGCTGCTGTGGCCACCGAAGCGGTCTTGGCCGTGGCCACCGAAGCGGTCTTGGCCTGTGCCACCGTCGGCACCGCGAGCGTCAGCACGGTCAGCGAGATCGCCGCAGCCGTACAGAGCAGGGTCTTGCGCATGTAAACCCCCGATAAAGGAAGTCTGCTCGGTCGAGCAGAAGTTTTCCCATCCTGCTCTCGATCGTTGTCGGGCGCAACGGTCTGTACGTGTCGATTGTGAGTCGGTTCGATGACCTTGTCCACAGCCGATCCCAGCCAGCGACTGCCTGGGGTCAGATCGCGCATGCCTCGGCGGGCGGCAGCGGGGCCGGGACGCCGAGCGTTGGCATGCCGAGACCCACCGATCGAACCTCGGTCCTGCCCTGACGCGACTCCCATGCATCGCCCGCGGGCGTACGCCTGAAGGAGATCGGGACGTCGTCGCTCACCAGGTGGTGCGGCGCGGCGTAGGTGATGCGGACCTCGACCATGTCGCCGGGCCGCACGGCATGGTCTCCCGGCACGAAGTGGACCAAGCGGTTGTCGCGGGCCCGGCCGGTGAGGCGATGTGTGGCGCCGTCCTTCTTGCCTTCGTGGTCGGCGACGAGCAGCTCGACGACCTGGCCCTCCTGCTTGCGCGCCTCGTCCCACGCGACCTCGTTGACGACCTCGATGAGCCGGTCGTAGCGCTCCTGCACGACCGCCTTGGGCAGCTGGTCGGGCAGGTCCGCGGCCGGCGTGCCGGGGCGCTGCGAGTACTGGAACGTGAACGCGCTGGTGAACCGCGCCTTGCGCACGACCTCCATCGTCTGGAGGAAGTCCTCCTCCGTCTCACCCGGGAAGCCCACGATGATGTCGGTCGTGATCGCGGGGTCCGGCATCGCCGCACGTACGCGATCGATGATGCCCAGGAACTTCTCCTGGCGGTACGACCGACGCATCGCCTTGAGCACGCGGTCGGAGCCCGACTGCAGCGGCATGTGCAGCTGCGGCATGACGTTGGGCGTCTCGGCCATCGCGGCGATGACGTCGTCGGTGAAGTCCTTGGGGTGCGGGCTCGTGAAACGTACGCGCTCGAGTCCCTCGATCTCGCCGCACGCTCGCAGGAGCTTGCCGAACGCCTGCCGGTCGCCGAACTCCACGCCGTACGAGTTGACGTTCTGGCCCAGCAGCGTCACCTCGACGACGCCGTCGGCGACGAGCGCCTCGATCTCGGCGAGGATCTCGCCGGGGCGGCGGTCCTTCTCCTTGCCGCGCAGGCTCGGGACGATGCAGAACGTGCACGTGTTGTTGCAGCCGACGCTGATCGACACCCAGGCGGCGAACACCGAGTCGCGCTTGGTGGGCAACGTCGACGGGAACACCTCGAGCGACTCGAGGATCTCGACCTGCGACTCCTCGGCGATGCGGGCCCGCTCGAGCAGCACCGGCAGCGAACCGATGTTGTGCGTGCCGAAGACGACGTCGACGTACGGAGCGCGCTTCGTGATGGTGTCGCGGTCCTTCTGCGCCAGGCAGCCGCCGACGGCGATCTGCATGCCGGGGTTCTGCTCCTTGACCGACGCGATGTGGCCGAGGTTGCCGTAGAGCTTGTTGTCGGCGTTCTCGCGCACGGCGCAGGTGTTGAACACGACCAGGTCAGGCGTGCCCTCCTCGGCCTTGGCATAACCGGCCGTCTCCAGCAGTCCCGACAGCCGCTCGCTGTCGTGGACGTTCATCTGGCAGCCGTACGTGCGCACTTCATAGGTCTTCGTCATGACTGGTCAATCGTACGTGGAGGGCGGTTTGGGGTGGGTCTCGCCGGGTAGTCCTCACGGCGAGCTATCCGCTCACCTCGCCCGATGAGAGGGAGACCATGGCCAGCAACGAACCGCTCGATCCGCAGCGCCGTTCCGACGACGGAGACACCCGCGATCTCGGAGACCTGCGTGTCTCCACCGGCTCGCAGTCGGCGTACCTCACGATCGAGATGATCCTCTACGTCCTCGCGGTGCTCGGCGTCTTCATCACCTCGGCGATCATCGACGAGGACGGCCCCGGGCCTGGCTTCAGCGCTGCGCAGGCGTGGTTCTACGTCACGCTGCTGACCGTCGGATTCCTCGTCAGCCGCGGGCTCGCCAAGATCAACTGGCGCGGAGGCAACAACCGCACGTTCTGACCCGCCTGGCCGCTCAGGCCGGAGTCGGCACGACGTCGTTCGCACCGCCTGCGTCAGCCGGAGGCAGTACACGTGTCTCGACGAGCTGGTGGCACAGCGCCTTGAGCTTGATGTTGTGGTGCTGGGAGTAGCGGCGCAGCGTCGCGAAGGCGCGATCGGCGTCGATCTCGAAGCGTTCCATCAGCACGCCTTGCGCCTGGCCGATGACCGTTCGTGTCTCCAGCGCCTCGCGCAGGCCCTCCTCGCTCCGGGCGTAGCCCAACGCCAACGCGCCCTGGCGCGCGAACAAGGCCACCAGCGCGATGTCCTCGGGACTGAACGTCGCTTCCGACGTGCCGTAGAGATTGAGCGCGCCGATGCGTCGGCCCCGGGCATGCAGCTCGGCCGACAGGACACTGTTGAACCCCAGGGCGCTCGCCTTCGGGCCCCACTCGGGCCACCGTTCGTCGGTCGCGAGGTACGACGACACCACGATCTTGGAGTCCGCCGCGGCGTCGACGCAGGGACCCTGCCGCAGCTCGTACTGGATCCGGTCGGCCTCGATCACCGACTGATGAGTGGCTCCCACCGTGGAGTACGCCCGTCCGCCCGACTTCACGAGCGTGATGCCGCCGTAGGCCGTGTCGATCGCCTCGACCGCGAAGGCCACGATCTGGTCGACGGTCTCGGTGACACCTTCGATGTCGGCCAAGGACTCGGCGAGGCTGGCGAACACGCGCGGATCGTCGATCGGCATGCTGCACCTCCGTCAGGCGCGCCGCGACTGCAGTGCCCCCTCGCAGCATAGGGCCGCGCGGGGGCACTGGCAGAGGAACGCGAGCTAGCCGGTGATTCGCTGCACGAGGCCCTTGTGGACCTCCGACGGGCGCTCCTGCTCGCCGGCAAATGCGCTGATGACGACCAGGGCCCCGGTCACCGCGGGCACGGCCCACTGGAGCAGGCGGAGCTGACGCTGGGCGGCCGCCACCTCAGGCGGTGTCGCCGCCGCTGGCTGGGTGCCGGACTCCGCCGGTACGCGGGTCTGCTCGGACACCTTGCGACCGAGGACTCGGCTGTATGCCGTGACGCCCAGCGCTCCGGCGGTCAGGGCGGTCTTGAGCAGCGCCATGGAGGCGACGCCCTTCTGGGCGTGCAGGCGGCCCATGTTGCCCTGGATCTGGCCGATGCTGCCGACGACGTGCGCGCCGATAGCCGCAGCGTTGACCGGAGTCCAACGGTCCCAGCCCACGTTCGCCACGGCTCCGGTGTCGGAGTCTCCGTGCGCGGCCGAGGCGGCCGGGTTGAGCGCCACAGCGTTGGCCAGCGTGCCGCCGAACCAAGCGGCCAGTCCAAGGTCGTGCAGTGAGCGGGATACGGTGTCGCGGGTCATCGATGCTCCTCAGATCGGGACCCACTACATACCCGCAGTACGTCGGCGCCAAACCCGAGCGCGATGCCGATCGTGGGGACTAGCAGCCGGTTGCGTAGACGTAGCAGCGCAGCTTGGGCTCGGCCGGCACGGGCTTGACGCCGACGAGGCTGACGTACGGCAGCGGCACGCTGCCCAGGCCCGGCGCTGCGGCCAGCACCTTGAGGTACATCTGCACGTTCAGCGGGTCCACCCCCGGCTGGTAGAGCTGCAGGCACACCGAGCGGCTGATCCGCGAGACCTTCGCCGGCCCGGCATGGTTGAGCGCGTCCATCGCCAGGGCGTACGCGGTGGCGTCGATCGTGCCGACCAACAGGTGCTCGTAGAGATCCAGCGGACAGATGTCCTGGGTCGCGACGTTGCTGATCGCCCCCTCGCCCGTGCGCAGGGCCGACGACGCCGTCGCGTTGGTGCTGTTGGGCTGCACGACCTCGTCGGTACGCGTGTAGATCTGGGTGTAGGAGATGCCCTTGAACGTCTCGGCCCGGCTGTTGAGCGCCTTGACGAACTCCGCGTCGTCCTGCTGCTGCCAGACCGCCGGCAGGCACGTGGTCACCCGGACGATGCACGTCGGCAGCACGGTCGTGCCGTGATTCGACGGGGCCATCCCGATGATGTCATCGACCTTCGACCGGGTGTCGGGCCAGAAGCGCAACGCCCACCGCATCGACATGCCGCCCTGGCTGTGGCCCATCACGGCGATGTCACGCGTCGACTTCGCCCGCATCGTGCGGATCGCGTAGACGAGGTACTCCCCCGCGACCTGGATGTCGCCGAGCGTGTGGGCGGGCATGTTGATGGCACACCACGGTCGCCCCTGGGCCGTGAACGCCCGCTCGTAGTTCCACGAGAAGTTCTCCTCGACCGTGACCCCGGTGGCCGGGTTGAGCAGCACCGGCTGCAGCGGGGAGTGGGCGAAGTCGCCCCGGCACTGGAGCGCCGCCTTGAGCGTCGCGGCCGCCACGGTCAGCTTGGGTCCCGGCCGGTCCACCGGGGCGTACGGCGTAGCCGCCGTCGCGGGTGCACTGACGCTGCCGGCGGCGATGGCCACGGCGCACATGATGGTGGCGATGATCGTACGGCGCATCGTCGACTCTCCCTCGTAGGTCGGAAGATCCAACGAGCGCGTGTGACGGCCGTTACGTTCTGCGCATCCTCGGCTGCCAGGCGCGGGGTTCTAGCGCTTCGGGGTCACCCAGAGGTGGATCGTGCCTTCGACCGTCACGGTGCCGTCGCTCGTGACGGCCTTGACCTTGATGGGGACATCGGGGCCGCCCGCCCAGTCGGCCGCGGTGCTCTCCGCGGTGCAGGTCAGCGCCGTCGTCGACTTGGCGAGATAGCTGACCTCCATGCCCTTGGGCAGCCAGCGCATGTCGGGCGGGCAGGTCGCCTCGGCGAGGAGGCCCATGGCCGCCTCGAGACCGTTGCACGCCGCGATCGCGTGGATCGTGCCGATGTGGTTCTTGACCGAGCGGCGCTTGGGGATCTTGACCTGACCCAGGTGCGGCTTCATCTCCTGCACCTCGAGGTGGATCGAGGAGAAGTAGGGCGCCTTCTGGCCATAGGCGATCGAGAACAGTCGCTTGCCCTGAGGCAGCGCCGCGAACTTCTTGTACAGGTCGAATGTCGAAGGCATGCCCCGAGGTTACCAGTGAGTAACGTGGGTTGACGCGGTACGAGTCTCAGATCACGGCGGCGCGTACGCAGAGCACGTCGGGAAGGTTGTTGCGGATCTCGGCCCACGTGCCGCCCTCGTCGTTGCTGGCCCAGATCGCACCGTGCCGCGTGCCGAGGTAGAGGCCCAGCGGGTCCGCCTGGTCCGACACGAAGGCGTCGCGCAGCACGGCGGTGTGCGCCTCGGCAGGGAGCCCTGGTCCGGTCTCCTGCCACGTCTCGCCGGCGTCGTCGGACCGCCACACGGCGGGCTTGCCCGAGGGCGGGAACCGCTCGATGTCGGCGACGAGTGGGAACACGAAGACCGTGCCCGGACGATGCGGATGGGCGACGATCGGGAAGCCGAAGTCGGCGGGCAGTCCATCGGCGATCGAGTGCCAGGAGCGGCCGGCATCGTCGGAGCGGAAGACACCGCCGTGGTTCTGGGCATAGAGCCGGTCGGGGTCGCCCGCGTCGATCGCCACCTTGTGGACGCATTGGCCGTACTCCGGCGTCTCTCCGGGGATGAACTCGGCTCCGATCCCGCGGTTGTAGGGGGTCCAGCTCACTCCACCGTCCTCGGTGCGATAGACGCCCCCGGTCGACATCGCGACCGTCACGACGTCGGGATCCGTCGGATGCGGCACGACCGTGTGGATCGCCTGACCCCCTCCTCCGGGCTGCCAGGTCGGCCGGTGCGGGTGGTCCCAGAGGCTGCGCACGATCTCGAACGTCTCGCCGCGGTCGGTCGACCGGAACAACGCGGACGGCTCGGTGCCCGCATAGATCAGGTCGTCCTGGCCCTCTGGCGCCGGACGCAGCTGCCACACGCGTTCGAGTGCAGCGCCGGTGCCCTCGGGGAACCTGACAGCACCGCCCTTGGTCTCGTCCCACGTACGACCCAGGTCGTCCGAACGGAACACCTGAGGCCCCCAGTGCGGACTCGTCGCACCCGCCAGCAGGCGTGGCGCGCCGCCTCGGGTGTCGATGGCGGCCGAGTAGATCTCCTCCATGGGGAACAGCGGCTTGTCCCACGACCACGACGATCGGTCTGCGTCGGAACGGCCGATGAAGAGTCCCTTGCGGGTTCCTGCCAGCAGGACCGTGTCGGACATCTCGTTCCGCCTCCCTACATGTTCCTAATTGGAACAGTACGCTAGATCTGTGACCAGCAGCCTGTCAACGACGTCGTACGCCCTGCTGGGCCTGCTGGTCTTCGACAGCGAGACGTCGGAGAACGGTCTGACCGGCTATGAGCTGAAGCAGCGCGCCGATCGCACGCTGCGGTTCTACTGGGTCTCCCCCGCGATGAGCCAGATCTACACCGAGCTCGAGCGGCTCAGCCGCCACGACTTCGTGGGCGCCACCGATGACACCACTGGGAAGCGCACCACGCGTCGCTTCCGGATCACCGCCGCGGGCCGCGAGGCACTCACCACCTGGCTGCACACCTCGGAGCACGAGTTCCCCAACCTCAAGCACCCCATCGCGCTGCGGCTCATGCTGGGCAGCCTGATGGGACCAGGAGAGGTCGAGGCCATGCTCGACGGATACGTCACGGCTGTCGCGAACCGGCGCAAGGAGCTCGAGGCGGTGCGCGAGATGCTCGGAGACAGGGAGGCGGTCGCCTATCCGGCCCGAGTCGCCGATTGGGGCCTCGCCTACTACGACGCCGAGATCGAGATCGTCGAGAAGCTCCGCCGTACGCTTTGACCATGGGCTTCTCACGCACGGTCCCCGCGCTGCCGGTGCGTGACATGCCTGCGGCCATCGCGTTCTACGAGACGCGCTTCGGCTTCGACGTCGTTCACTCCGACGAGGGATTCGCCAAGCTCGAACGCGACGACGCCCAGGTGCACCTGTGGCTCGCCGGCGACACCGACTGGCGGGCCAGGCCCGACCTCGTCGAGCGCCCGATCGTCAGCGGTGCGGAGGACTTCCTCGCCGGCACGGCGAGCTGCCGGATCGACGTGGACTCGGCCGACGACGTGTTCGCCGAGATGCGGGCCGCCGGCGTCCTGCACCGCACCCACGGAGACGGTGCGAAGACCACCACGTGGCGGACGCGGGAGGTCGACACGCTCGACCTCGACGGCAACCTGCTGACGTTCGTGGAGCGCCTGGCCTAGCGGCTATTCGAACAGTGTGCGCGGGGCCGTGCAGACGATCTCCGGATAGTTGACCGACTCGGGCTGGATCCACAGCCCCGGCACGAAGCCGCACTTCTCGAGGACGCGGATGGACCGCTTGTTGCGCACGTCGGGACTTGCGACGAACCTCGGCGCCTCCGGATAGTCCCGGCACAGCACGTCGCGGCAGTAGGCCTCGATCATGCGCGTCCCAATCCCCCGATCGACGAGATCAGGCTCGCCGATGAGGTAGTCGAAGGCGATCGCCTCGAGATCCTGCACACGGACGGCGTAGTCGTCATAGGCCTTGACCGGATAGTCCTGCACGTAGCCGATTCGCCGTCCGTCGAGCTCGACGATCCACATGCGGGTGGCGCTGGTGCCGTCCAGCTCGTTGGCATAGATCCGACGGGCACCGTCGACCGTCCGTGGCTCGTCCCAGAACCACGGCTGGGCGTGCTCAGCCGACATCCACCGCACAAGGTCAGAGAGGTCGGCGTCGACGAGGCGCCGGAACTCGAACCCACCCATGGCTCAGAGCGTAGGAACTGGCCTACATGCTGTCGAGGGCTTGCGCCTCGGCGCCGAGCTCCTGCCGCACGACGTCGAACGCCATCTGCGGCGAATAGCCCTTGCGGGCCAGCATGCCGGTGAGCCGACGAATCTTGGTGGTGTCGTCGAACCGCGCCATCGACCGGAGCTTGGTCTGGACCAACCGATGCGCGGCCTGGACCTCCGCCTCGGGGTCGATCTCGGACAGGACCTCCTTGGAGATCTCGTCGTCGACGCCCTTGCGGCGCAGCTCCATCGCGAGTGCTCGCGACGACAATCCCTTGCCGCGCTGTCGGGCCTGCACCCAGGAGCGGGCGAACTCCTCGTCATCGATCAGGCCGGCGACCTCGAACTTGTCGAGCGTGGCCTCGACGACCCCCTCAGGCACCTGCTTCTTGGCAAGTGCCTGAGCGAGGTCGCTTCGGCTGTGCGCCCGTTCGCTGAGCTTGCGCACCACGATCTCCTTGGCGAAGCTCGTGAGCTCCTCCGGGGACATCTCCTCGACCGGTGTGCGCGGCATGGTTGCCTCTCTGAGCCTGGGGGTCCCCCCACGAGCTCTGCGAGTAGGGGAGCGAAGTATGGCTCAGAACTCGATGTCGGTCGGGGGCTCCTCGACGACCTCGAGCGCAGGCTTGTCGGCCTGGGCGCCGATGCCGTGGTGCTCCATGATCCGCTTCTCGAGCTCGTCGGCCAGGTCAGGGTTGTCGCGCAGGAACTGGCGAGCCTTCTCCTTGCCCTGCCCGAGCTGGTCACCCTCATAGGTGAACCAGGCGCCGGCCTTGCGGACGAAGCCCGCCTCGACACCGACGTCGATCAGGCTGCCCTCACGGCTGATGCCCTGGCCGTACATGATGTCGAACTCGGCCTGCTTGAACGGCGGGGCGAGCTTGTTCTTGACGACCTTGATGCGGGTGCGGTTGCCGACCATGTCGGTGCCGTCCTTGAGCGTCTCGATGCGCCGCACGTCCATGCGCACCGAGGCGTAGAACTTGAGGGCCTTGCCGCCGGTCGTGGTCTCGGGCGAGCCGAACATGACGCCGATCTTCTCGCGGAGCTGGTTGATGAAGATCGCGGTCGTGCCCGAGCCGTTGATGGCGCCGGTCATCTTGCGGAGCGCCTGGCTCATGAGGCGCGCCTGCAGACCCACGTGGCTGTCGCCCATCTCGCCGTCGATCTCGGCACGGGGCACGAGCGCGGCCACCGAGTCGATCACGATGATGTCGAGCGCACCGGAGCGGATCAGCATGTCGGCGATCTCGAGCGCCTGCTCACCGCTGTCGGGCTGGGAGATCAGGAGCGCGTCGGTGTCGACGCCGAGCCGCTTGGCGTACTCCGGATCGAGCGCGTGCTCGGCATCGATGAAGGCAGCGACCCCGCCGGCCTTCTGGGCGTTGGCCACCGCGTGGAGGGCGACCGTCGTCTTGCCCGAGGACTCCGGGCCATAGATCTCGACGACGCGGCCGCGAGGCAGACCGCCGATGCCGAGGGCGATGTCGAGCGTGGTGGCGCCAGTGGGAATGACCTCGATCGGGGCGCGGGCCTGGTCGCCCAGCCGCATGACGGCACCCTTGCCGTGGGCACGGTCGATCTGGGCCATTGCGTTCTCGAGGGACTTGTCCCTGTCCTTTGCGGTGGCGAGGGAACTGTTGGGCTGTGCCATGGTGGGCTTCCGTTTCTGCTCGTGGGCGGCGGGTCATCGACGACGTTAGAAGGACCCTCAGACATATGTGGGCCTCGTCGACCCGTCTGTGGATGTCGTCCTTCGAACGTCCAACCTGTGCACGAGATTACCCGAACGTCTGTTCGATGCCACGCAGCGACACGCCGCAAAAACGCAACTACGTGCAGCACTCCTCGGGGACCGTGGGCGGGAGTCCCACGACCGTGCTCTCGCGGACGATCAGCTCGATCGGCAGGATCTCGGTCTCGACGGTCTGGTCAGCCGCCTCGATGTGCCGCAACAGCATCTCGGCCATCCCACGGCCCAGCTCCACCAGCGGCTGGCGCACTGTCGACAGGGGCGGCTCGGTCGTCTCCGACGCCTTCGTGCCGTCGAACCCGATCACGCCGACGTCCTCCGGCACGCGCCGGTCGTGGTCGCGCAACGCACGCATCGCGCCCATCGCCATCAGGTCACTGGCCGCGAACACGCCGTCGATGTCGGGGCGTCTCGCGAGCAGCTCCTCCATGCCGGTGCGGCCGCTCAGCTCGCTGAAGCTGCCCTCGACGACGAGCTCGTCGTCGTACGGCAACCCCGCGTCGCGCAGTGCGGCGGCATAGCCTTCGAGGCGGTCACGGCCGGACGCCATGGCCCGCGGTCCCGAGATCGTGGCGATCGTACGACGGCCGGTCTTGATCAGGTGGTTCACGGCCTGGCGTGCGCCGTCGACGTTGTCCACGTCGACGAACGAACCGGCCCAGTGCGCCGACCGGCCACCCAGCACGACCGGCAGCCGTCGCGCGTCGAGGTCGACCGGGAACGCCTCGTCGTCGTGCAACGACAGGAGCAGCACTCCGTCGACGTGCTGCCGCGTGAGGTAGCTGCCGAGTCGCTGCGCCTGGTCGTTGGTGTGCACCAGCGACAGCACCAGCTGCCTCGACGCATCGTTGAGCGCCGCGGAGATCCCCCGCACGACGCCTGCGAAGAACGGCTCGCCGAAGATGCGCTCCTCGGACTCGGCGATGACGAGCGCCACCGTCCCCGTGCGCCGGGTGACGAGGGTGCGCGCTGCCTGGTTGGGGACGTAGCCGAGCTCCTCGACGGCCTTCATGACCACTTCGCGGGTGCGGGCGCTGACCTGCGGCGACCCGTTGATGACGCGCGAAGCCGTGCCGCGGCCCACCCCCGCCCGGGCCGCGACCTGCTCGAGGGTCGGTTGTCCCCCCTCGCTGTCGAGGCTCATGTTCCTAGTGTCGCTGTTCTGTGGCGCTTGATGACGTCGGCGTACCAATGGGCGCTGTCCTTGGGCGTACGCTTCTGCGTCTCGTAGTCGACGTGCACGATGCCGAAGCGCTTGGCGTAGCCCTCGGACCACTCGTAGTTGTCGAGCAGCGACCAGGCGAAGTAGCCACGGATGTCGACCCCGTGCTGGCGCAGTGTCGCGAGCGAGGCGAGGTGAGACTCGAGGAACTCGATCCGGTTGTCGTCGTGCACCACACCGTCGACAGCCACGTCGTCGAACGCGGCGCCGTTCTCGGTGAGGTAGACCGGGATGGCCGGGTAGTCGCGCTGCACCTGGCTCAGGATGTCGACCAGCCCCTGCGGATCGATGTCCCAGCCGGTGTCGGTGGTCTCGAGCCCGTTGTTGAGGTGGAACCTCACGTCCGCGCTGCCGGGCCACAGGCCGGCACCGACGACGTGCCGCGTGTAGTAGTTGACGCCGAGGAAGTCGAGCGGCTGCGCGATGACCCCGGTGTCGCCCTCGAGGATGAATGCGGCATCGGTGACGGCCGACATGTCGTGCAGCACGTCCTTGGGGTAGCTGCCCTTGAGCAGCGGGTCGAGGAACCAGCGGTTCATCAGCCCGTCGATGCGTCGCACGGCGTCGTCGTGGCGGCCCGAGTCGTCAAGCGGTGTGACCGGATAGAGGTTGACGGTGCAGCCGACCTCGGCATCCGGCACGATCTCGCGCAGTCGCTGCACCGCGAGCCCGTGACCGAGCATCAGGTGGTGCGACGCTGCGACGGCGTCAGCCGGATCCGTACGCCCGGGGGCGTGGATGCCGCTCGCGTACCCCAGGAACGCCGCACACCACGGCTCGTTGAGGGTGATCCAGTGCTTGACCCGGTCGCCGAGAGCCTCGGCGATGATCGCGGTGTAGTCGGCGAACCGCTCGGCGGTGTCGCGCACGGGCCAGCCGCCGGCCTGCTCCAGCACCTCCGGCAGGTCCCAGTGGTAGAGCGTCGTCCAGGGCGTGATGCCCTTGGCCAGCAGCCCGTCGACCAACCGGTCGTAGAACGCGATGCCGGGTGCGTTGCCCGTGCCGATCCCGTCGGGCTGGACCCGGGGCCACGCCACCGAGAACCGGTACGCGTTGAGGCCGAGGTCCGACATCAGCTCGATGTCCTCCGCGTAGCGGTGGTAGTGGTCGACCGCGACCGCACCGGTGTCGCCCTTGTCGACGCGTCCGGGCGTCGCCGCGAACGTGTCCCAGATGGACGGCGTGCGGCCGTCCTCGTCGACGGCGCCCTCGATCTGGTAGGACGACGTCGCCGCGCCCCAGAGGAAGTCGGCGGGGAATGCCGAGAGGTCGAGAGTCATGCCTTGAGTCCACCTTCCATGATGCCGCCGATGATCTGGCGACCGAACACGATGAAGACCACGACCAGCGGCAGGGTGCCCACGAGGGTGCCCGCCATGATCAGGGATTGGTCGGAGTAGTAGCCGCTCGACAGGCGCGAGAGCGCCACCTGCACCGTGGGGTGCTCGGCGTCGAGCGTGAGGAACGGCCAGAGGAAGTCGTTCCAGCGCTCCATGAAGGTCAGGAGACCCAGCACGGCAGCGGCAGGCCTGAGCGCCGGGAACACGATGCTGAAGAAGATCCGGAACGTCGACGCGCCGTCGACGCGGGCCGCCTCGATCATCTCGTCGGGAATCGCCTGCTCGGCGAACTGCCGCATCATGAACACGCCGAAGCCGGCCACGACGAACGGCAGCGTCACCGACTCGAGCCCACCGCTCAGGCCCAGCTTCGTCATCAGCATGTAGAGCGGGATCAGACCCAGCTGGACCGGCACCATCATCGTGCCGATGACGAACAGCAGCATCGCGTTGCGGCCGCGGAACTTGAGCTTCGCGAAGGCGAAGCCCGCCAGCGACGAGGTGAGCACGACGCAGACGGTGGCGACCAGCGCGACGATCAGGCTGTTGAGGAGCGCCTGGCCGAACAGCACGTCCGGGTTGTCGAACACCCGGTTGACGTTGGACGACAGCTTGCCGCCGACCCAGAACGGCGGTGGCAGCGACACGATCTCGTTGTTGGTCCGCGAAGCCATGACGAGCATGAAGTAGATCGGGCCGGCCGAGAAGATGAGCGTGGCGATCAGCCCGACGTAGAGCAGCGGGTTCTTGGTCTTCATGTCACTCCACCGACTTGATGCGACGCAGGAGCGCCACGTTGATCACCGCGAAGACCGCGATGATGAGGAACAGGACCCACGCGACCGTGGAGGCGTACCCGAAGCGTTGCCCCGTGAAGGCCTGCTGCACGAGGTACATCGCCACGGTCTGGTACTGGCTGCTGTTGCCGCCAGAGATCGCGTTGACGCCGGAGCCGAACAGCAACGGCTCGGTGAACAGCTGGATACCGCCGATCGTGGCGACGATCGAGACGAAGATGATGGTCGGCCGGAGCATCGGCACCGTGATCGACCAGAACTGGCGCCACGCCGACGCCCCGTCGATCCGCGCCGCCTCGTAGAGCTCCTTGGGCACCGACTGCAGCGAGGCCAGCAGGATCAGGGCGTTGTAGCCGGTCCAGCGCCAGTCGACCATGACGGAGATCGCGATCCAGGACGACCAGCGGTGGCCCTGCCAGTCGATCGGGTTCACGCCCAGGTGACCGAGCCCCCAGTTCACGACGCCGTAGTCCCTGGAGAAGATCAGCCCGAAGATGATGCCGACCGCGGCCACGGACGTCACGTTGGGCAGGAGCACGCCCATGCGCCAGAACGTCCTGGCCCGCAGCCTGGCGTTCAACACCTGCGCCAGCACCGTGGCCAGGATCAGCTGGGGAATCGTGGCCAGCAGGAAGATCCCGACCGTGTTGGTCAGCGCTCGCCAGAAGTCCGAGTCGTGGAAGAGCTCGCGGTAGTTGGCGAACCCGACGTAGCCCTGGTCGCCGGCCAGCAGGCTCCAGTCGTGCAAGGAGACCCACGCGGTGTAGAGCAGCGGGAAGAGTCCGAATATCGCGAAGACGATGAAGAAGGGTGACACGAATGCGTACGGGGCGACGCGGGCCTCGGTCTTGGCGAACCGATCGCGGATCCTCAAGTGAGCTCTCCTGGTGGGTCCGGTGCCTGCGCCCGCTGGAGGACAGGCGCAAGCACCGGAGACATGGGTCGTACGGGTTGGTCGTGCTCAGCCGGCGCCTCGCCTCGCGGGCGAGGCGCCGGCCGGAGCCTACTTGGCAGCCTTCTCTGCGGCCTTCACAGCCGCGGGCCAACCCTTCGACTCGGAGCGATCGCCGCTCTCCACACTGCGGAGGACGTTCTCGAACGCGTCGCGCACCGGGACGTTCTTGGCGCCGAGGTAGACCGGCTTCAGGTTCCGCGCGCCGGCCACGAACAGCTGACCGATCGGTGCGTTGTTGAAGTACGGGTTCTTGGCGTCCTTGAGCTCCGGCGTGTCGTAGAGGGCAGGCAGGGACGGCAGTCGACCCTCGCTCTTGAAGGCACCCATCTGGCCCTCTTCACTCGCCAGGAACTTGATCAGCTCGAGGGCTTCCTTCTGGTGCTTGCTGGACTTCGGCACCGCGAGCCACGAACCGCCCCAGTTGCCGCCACCGCCGGGCACCGTGGCGATGTCCCACTTGCCGGTGAAGTTGTCGCCGGCCTGGCCCTTGATGTAGCCGGTCATCCACGCGGGGCACGCAATGGTCGCGAACGAGCCGTTCTTGAAGCCGGCGTTCCACTCCTTGGTGAAGGCCTGCACCTTGGCGGTGAGCTTGGCGTCGATCATCTTGTTGGCCAGGTCCCACGCGTTCTTGACCGCCGGGTTGGAGTCGACCACCAGCTTGTTGTCGCGGTCGAAGTAGGTCTCGTCGCCGCCCTGCATCAGGATCGAGTTGTAGACGTTGGTCGCTGCGTCGATGAAGTGGATCTTGTCGTCCTTGATCCCGGTGGTGAACTTCTCGCCGGTCGCGATGAAGTCGTCCCACGTCGGCCACAGCTTGGCGACCTCGTCGCGATCGGTGGGCAGGCCCGCCTTCTCGAACAGGTCGCGGCGGTAGCACATCGCGAGTCCGCCGACGTCCGTGCCGAGTCCGATCGTCGTCTTGCCGTCGGCGCTCGTCGTCGCGTTGGCGACGTACGGCAGGTAGGCGTCCTTGAGCTTGTCGTAGCCGTGGTCCTGGAGGTTGACGAACTTGTCGGCGGCCTGCAGGAAGTTGACCGTCTGGCCCTCCTCGATCGCGACGACGTCGCCGGCCGACGCGTTGGCCGCGATCTGCTGGCTGAGCTTGGTGTTGTACTTGCCGAGGTCACCTTCGGCGGTCTCCACGATCTTGACGCCCGGGTGGTCGGCCTCGAACTGCTTGTAGAGGTCCTTGTAGCCGAACTGACCGAACAGGTTGACCCGCAGGGTCACGTCCTTCCCGCCCGAGCCTTCGCTGTCGGATCCGGATCCTCCGCAGCCGGCGGCGAGCACGCCCACCACGAGGGCTGAGGCCGCGGCGGCGGCGATGCGCTGTGTGCGATTCACGTCGTACCTTCCTCCGGCTCCCTCGGTGGGAGCGCTTCCATGGGAGTATGAGGTAGGTCACAAGGCGAAGTCAATGGATTTTTGGGAGCGTTCCCAAATTTGTTGTCCGAAATGACAAAATGGGCGGGCAGCCGCCGCGGGTCAGCGCTCCGACGCGGGGAGCTGCAGGTTGGCGTGGACCGCGCGCCACACGGTCTTGGGGCTCTCGCCCTGGTCGAGCGCCTCGCTCGCGGTGCGTCCGTCGAGCTCACGCATGACGTGGCTGTCGGCCCACACGCGGGCGTAGCCGTGACCGAACTGCTGCTCCATCCGGAGCCAGAACTCGCTGTGCTTCAACGCTCAGGCGGCCGAGGCCGAGACGTCACCGGGCGTGATCGACGAGATGCTCGCGATCTGGGCCTCGGCGGCCTCCTCGACCTCGAGGAGCGAGCTGACGTCGAGCAGCACCTTGGACAGTGGCACCTCGAGCGCGGCGGCGAGAGCAGCGAGCAGCTCGGAGCTGGCTTCCTTCTGGCCGCGCTCCACCTCGGAGATGTAGCCGAGGCTGACCCGGGCCTTGCCCGAGACGTCACGCAACGTGAGGCCCTGGGACATGCGGCGCGCGCGGAGCACCTCGCCGACGAGCTGACGCATCGCGGTCATCGGGTCCCTCCGTCCTGGCGTGCCATATGTGGTTCAACCCCGATCGGATCGGGATTCTTCCCCCAGCCTAGCGACCAGCCATGACAACAGCGTATCGACCGTGTCTCGCCGGATCGTGTCGCGGTCCCCCGCCAGCTCGAGCCGCCTCGTCCAGGCACCGCCCGGTGCCGCGATGCCGATGTGCACGGTGCCGGCCGGCCGGCCCTCAGCGGGTCCGGGTCCTGCGACACCGGTGGTCGACAGCCCATAGGTCGCGCCGAGTCGCTCTCGGGCGCCGACCGCCATCTGGAGTGCAACCTCCGGCGTCACGGTGCCGTGCTCGGCGATCAGGCCGGCGTCGACGCCGAGGAGCTCGGTCTTGAGCTCGGGCGCGTACGCCACCACACCGCCACGGACGACGTCGGAGGCGCCGCTGACGCTGACGAGCGTCGCGCAGAGCAGACCACCCGTGAGCGACTCCGCCATCGCGACCGTCGCGTTCGCCGACCTCAGCGCGTCGACGACGTCGGCCGCCAGCGTCACTGCCCCGCCGCGGCCTTGGACTCGCGCCGCAGCGTCCTGGCATCGCGTACGTACTGGACTGCCGTGGTCAGGGTGATCACCAGGGCCGCGGCCATCACGATGTTGGTCACCCAGATCATGATGTCGCTCGGGGTGTCCTTCCAGTCGCTCGGCGCGTTGTTCCACAGGTCGAACGGCAGGAGGTAGCCACCGATCGCCGCGGCTTGCAGGACGGTCTTGATCTTGCCGCCCTGACCGGCCGGCATGACGCCGTGCTTCTTGACGACGAAGCGCATCAGCGTGATGCCCCACTCGCGCACCAGGATGATGATCGCGACGGGCCAGAAGATCGGGTGGATGATCGAGATGCCGACGAAGGCCATGCCGGTCAGCGCCTTGTCGGCGATGGGGTCGGCGAGCTTGCCGAAGTTGGTGACGAGGTTGTGCTTGCGGGCCAGGTCGCCGTCGATCTTGTCCGTGACCATCAGCAGGCCGAACGTGACCCACGCGGCGATGCGGTAGTCGACGGACTCCCCGCCGTCCTTGAGCAACAGCCAGCCGAAGACCGGGACGCCGAGGATGCGCAGCACCGTCAGGGCGTTCGCGATGTTCAGGTTGCTCGGCTCTTGTGCCGCGGCCATGAGTCCCTCTCGGTGGCTTGAACCAACGCCTCAGTATGCGGCAGCCGAACGGCGCCGCGCCAACTGGACCTCGGCCTCGCCGGGTGAGACGTTCGTCGCAAGGCCGAGCGGCGAGGTGTAGAACTTCGTCCCGTCACGGCTGACGACCTTGACCCGCGGGTCGTAGCGGACGCCGATCCGGCGTTCGATGCGGATCTCCCCCATCTCGCTCCACAGCAGCCCGACCCAGCCCTCACGGGCCCGCATGCGTACACCGTGGTCGTCGGCCACGAACAGCGGCGTGCGCGCGTCGCGCAGGCCGCGCAGGTGGATGGCCCCCAGCACGCCGAACACCGCCGTGAGGAGCCACAGCAACGGCTCGTCATGATCGTAGGCCCGCCAGCCGTAGCCGACGGCGACCGCGAAGCAGGCGGCCGCCAGCACGACGTAGAGACTGGTACGCCTGCGGATCTCGAAGGGCTCGGGCATGGCTCAGCCGTTTCGGATGCTGGCGAGGACCTGCTCGAGGTCGTCGGCCTTGACCAGCACGTCGCGCGCCTTGGAGCCCTCGCTGGGGCCGACGATGCCGCGGCTCTCGAGGATGTCCATCAGGCGACCGGCCTTGGCGAAGCCGACCCGGAGCTTGCGCTGCAGCATCGAGGTCGAGCCGAACTGCGTCGTGACGCACAGCTCAATGGCCTGCAGCACGAGGTCGAGGTCATCGCCGATGTCGTCGTCGAGCTCGCGCTTGGCCGCCTGCGGAGCCGTGACGTCCTCGCGGTAGACCGGCTGCAGCTGCGTCTTGCAGTGCTCGACGATCGTGTGGATCTCGGCCTCGGTGATCCAGGCACCCTGCATGCGCATCGACTTGTTGGCACCCATCGGCAGGAACAGCCCATCGCCCTGACCCACGAGCTTCTCGGCTCCGGGCTGGTCGAGGATGACCCGGCTGTCGGTGACCGAGGACGTGGCGAACGCCAGCCGGCTCGGCACGTTGGCCTTGATGAGGCCCGTCACGACATCGACGGAAGGGCGCTGCGTGGCCAGCACCAGGTGGATGCCGGCGGCTCGGGCGAGCTGCGTGATGCGGACGATCGAGTCCTCGACATCACGCGGAGCGACCATCATCAGGTCGGCGAGCTCGTCGACCACGACCAGCAGGTAGGGATAGGGCGCCAGGACGCGCTCGCTGCCCGCCGGAAGACGTACCTTGCCGGCCCGGACAGCCTTGTTGAAGTCGTCGATGTGACGGAAGCCGAAGTTGGCCAGGTCGTCGTAGCGCATGTCCATCTCGCGGACGACCCACTGCAGCGCCTCGGCGGCCTTCTTGGGGCTCGTGATGATCGGCGTGATGAGGTGCGGGACTCCCTCGTACGCCGTGAGCTCGACCCGCTTGGGGTCGACCATGATCATGCGCACCTCTTCGGGCGTCGACCGCATGAGGATCGAGGCGATCATCGAGTTGACGAACGACGACTTGCCCGACCCGGTGGCGCCGGCGACCAGGAGGTGCGGCATCTTGGCGAGGTTGGCCACGACGTAGCCGCCCTCGACGTCCTTGCCGAGGCCGATGACCATCGGGTGGTGGTCGCTGCGTGCCTTGGCCGAGCGGAGGACGTCGCCGAGCGACACCATCTCCTTGTCGACGTTGGGGATCTCCACGCCGATCGCCGACTTGCCCGGGATCGGCGACAGGATGCGGACCTCGTTGGACGCCACGGCGTACGAGATGTTCTTGGACAGTGCCGTGACCTTCTCGACCTTGACCGCCGGTCCGAGCTCGACCTCGTAGCGGGTCACCGTGGGGCCACGCGTGTAGCCGGTGACGGTCGCGTCGATCTGGAACTGCTCGAGCACCTCGGTGAGCCGCTCGACGACCTCGTCGGACGCCTTGGAGCGCGCCTTGTGCGGCGAGCCCTCGCGCAGCATCGTGCTGTCGGGCAGCGAGTAGACGACGTCGCCGGACAGCGCGAGCTGCTCGGCACGCGCCGGGATCGGCTCGATCGGCGGCCGCTCGACCGGTCCGGTGTCGTCGTCCACCTCGTCGAACACGCGGGCGGGCACCTGACGGTCCTCGTCGGGGCCGTCGACCAGCGGGTTCTCGTAGGGCTCGTCGTCGCTGACGACGGCCGTACGCGGGTGCTTGCGCTTCTTGGGCTCCTCGGCCGGGGCCTCGTCCTTGGTGCGCCCGAGCGCCTTGTCGCGCAGCTCGCGGAGGCGACCCGGCACGGCGTACACCGGCGTGCTGGTCACGATCAACAGGCCGAACACCACGATGAGCAGCAGGATCGGCGACACGACGTAGGCGCTCTTGAGCAGGTCCATCGGGATCGCGGAGAACACGAAGCCGATGGCTCCCCCGGCCTCGCGCATCGCGTCGGGATCAGGATCGCCGGGACGCGGGACACCGTGGGAGATGTGCACGAGCCCGAGGATGCCGCCGCTGATGGCGGCCCAGCCAAAGGCTTGGCGGCCAGCAGGGCCGTTGCGGTCGGGGTGGCGCAGCGTGCGCCAGGCGACGACGACGAGCAGGATCGGGACGGCCCACGCCAGGACGCCGACCGCACCGGCGGTGACATCGCGTACGACGTTGCCGATCGCGCCGGGCATGTCGGACCACACGGAGCCCGCGACGATGACAGCAAGACCGAGGATGCCGAAACCGACGCCGTCGCGGCGCTGCTCGGGATCGAGGTCCTTGGCACTGTGGCCGATGCTGCGCGCGATCGCGCCGACCAGCCCGGCGAGGCCGAGCCACATGGCCGTCGAGGCGCGCAGGAGCGCGTTGAAGACAGCAGCAATCGGACCAGGTCCCGTGCGAGCCGCTGGACGGCGGGCTGCAGGCTTGCGTGCCTGCGGCTTGCGCTTCGTAGCGGTCTTCTTGCGGGCCTGGCTGCCGGACGGCCGCTTGCGCGGCGGGGAAGACGTTCGGGTCGCCATGGACAAAGGTTAAAGCACAGGTCGAAGGTTTCGCCGCAGGCTCGCGTGTGACGCGTGATCTCTCCGCGGGCGGTGGAAATACCACTGTTTGAGGCGGCATTGGGTGGAATGGCCACCGATCAGGTCATTCTGTGGAGAATCCACCGCTTGAGCTACTGGTGGGCCAGGCGGGGGCCGGGATCGCCGCCGATCGGCGTCCAGGCCCCTCGCGAACGGGCTCGTGCCAGCACGAGGCTCACGAGTCGCGCGTCCGGCGGACCACCGTCGAGCAGGGGCTCGGTGACCACGTCAGCGCCTGCGGCGGCGATGTGGTCGTGCACGTCGCCCGGGGTCAGCACATAGGTCGACACGACGACACGCTGGCCGTACGCCCGCGCGACGTCGACGGCGTCGGCGAGCGGCGTGTCGGGCCCCCCGAGAGTCCCGACATGCACGCGGCCGCCCCAGACGGCGCTGAGCAGCCGGGCGGCCTTGCCGATGTCGGCGATCGCCCGGTCATCGGTCGCGGAGTCGGCGGCGAGCACGATCGTGTCGTGCGAGCGGGCCCCCGCCTCAAACAGTCGGCGGACGCCGATCTCCGCGAGGACCCAGTCGGGTCCGAGCGGCGGTGTCACCGTCACCGCCGGGTCGAGGTGCGAGGCCCCGACGACGTCGACGCTGACCGGTGTGTCGTACGACAGCATGAGCGGCACGATCGCGCGGGGACCTGCGGTCTCCGCGACGATCTCCGCGATCGTCGGCTGCTGCACGTCGACGAACGCGTCGACGACGTCGAGGTCCTGCGCCTCCCGCCGCACGGCGTTCACCAGGCCGGCAAGGGCCCCGCGTCCGCGCGAGCTCTCGGCACCGTGGGCGCACAGGATCAGTGTGCGGTTCACGGGTGCCACCTGCGTCGGCCGACCGAGGAACCCGAGATGTCCGCGGTTGGCGGCCGAAGTCGGTGCGCCTCCGCCGTTGCGTGAACGGCGGAGGCTCCCGAATCTGCGGCCTGGAGGCTGCCTCCGGACGGGCTCGAGGTGTCAAAGCGCTTCATGCCTTCACACCTCTCGATCGTCGACGAGGGTTCCCCCACCAGCACCTCCACTCTCTGGCGCACCTGTTTCGCAACGGTTAACGCGGGGGCGAGGTTTGGTTACATCTGTTCTCACACGCGGCTGGAGGACGTCGCAGACGCCCAGTCGAGCACGCCTGCGCCCTCGGCGAACCTGTCGAGGACCAACGACACCATGTCGGGGTCGACGTCGAGCCCGTCGAGCAGCGGACGGGTCACGACCTCGGCGCCGCACGAGAGCAGCTTGTCGTGGAAGAAGCCCGGCGCCATGAGATAGCTCGCCACGACGACGCGGCGACCGGCGCCCGACACGTCGCG
The DNA here is from genome assembly GCF_001425755.1 of Aeromicrobium sp. Root344. Classification (GTDB taxonomy): domain Bacteria; phylum Actinomycetota; class Actinomycetes; order Propionibacteriales; family Nocardioidaceae; genus Aeromicrobium. Next base: position 3,785,214 of record NZ_LMDH01000001.1, read on the forward strand.
CACGATCTCGGCGATCGGTGTCCCCGTGCCTCCGACGTAGCCGACAGGCACCGGAGAGCCCCAGGCGGCGCCGAGCATGCGGGCGGCCACCTCGACGCTCTGCCGGGCTCGTGCGTCAGTCGATCCGGCGGCACCCAGCACGACGATGTCGTTCCGCGTCACGCCCGCCTCGGCGAGTCTCCCGAGCATGACACCGGTCAGCCGCGGATCAGGGCCGAGCGTGCTGGACGCGACGGCGTACGGCCGGTCGACGGCCTGCTCGATGTCGACGTGCACGTGGAAGCCGGGCGCCAGGAGCAGCGGCACGACCACGGCGAGCCCGTCGACGTGGTCCACGACGCGGGCCACCGGCGGTTCCTGCACGTCGACGAACGCCTCGCGCACGTCGAGATGTGGCGACAGGTCACGAACCGCCTCGACCAGGGCGGTGATCGAGGTGCGGGCGGCGGGGACGTCGGTGCCGTGGCTCGTCGCGATGAGCGTGATCGTCACGACGCCGACTCCGCGATCGCAAGGCGATAGCCGCGCTTGACGACCGTCTGGACGATGGGCTGGCCGATGGCCTCGCGGAGGCGTGCGACAGCGACCTCGGCCGAGTGCGGGTCACCGGAGTCGCCCGGCAGCACCGAGAGCAGCTCTTCACGCGAGCGCACGGATCCCGGTTCGCTCGCCAACGCCCGCAGGATCGCCAGGCCGCTGGGCGAGACCGGCAGGACCTCGTGGTTGAGGGTCGCTGCCGTCGCACGGACGCGGAGCTGGCCTGCGGGGGTCGCCACGTTCTCGGAGGCGTCGCCCAGATACATCACGAGCGACCGCACGAGCGCACCCAGCCTGGCGCGGTCCGGCAGCAACGGGTCGAACCCGGCAGCGCGCAGCGGATCGGCGGTCACGGGGCCGACGGCGGCGAGGACGAGGCGACGGTCCTTCTCGAGGCGTCTCAAGTCGTCGTCGACACCGGCTTCGTTGACGGCAGCCAGCCACGCGGCGGCTCCGGGCGCCGACGTGAAGACGACCGAGTCGTACGACCCGGCGGCGGCATCGCGGACGGACCGTTCGACCGCGGAGGGATCCGGTGGTGCGCCCCAGCGGTAGACGACGAGGCCGAACGGCCGGCCGCCTGCTGCGCGCAGCCGCTGCTCGAGTCCGTCGTCGCCGGCACCGTGGTGCTGCACGGCGATCGACAGTCCCTTGACGCCTTCGGTGGCCAGGAACTCGGCGATCTCGGCCGACGTCTCGGACTCGGCGACCCAGTCGGGCACCAGACCAGCGGCCTGCAGGGCACCGCGGGCCTTGGGACCGCGGGCGATGAGGCGTACGGATTCCAGCGCCTCGATCAGCTCATGCCCCATGCCGGCTGCCTCGGCGGTGTCGAGCCAGCCACGGAAACCGATACCGGTCGTCACGACCACGATGTCGGTGCCGGTCGCGATCATCTGCCGGGTCTGGGCGAGCAACGTGTCCTCGTCGATGTGCGACTCGACGCCGAGGGAGGCCGCGATCGTGACGTCGGCACCGCGGCGACCGAGGGCCAGCGAGAGGTCGGCAGCCCGCCGTTGGGCGGTCACCAGGATCTGGGTACCGGCGAGCACCGGCCCGAGTGCGGTCACGCCGCCCTGCTCCGAGCGACGACCTGGACCTCGACCCAGCCGTCGGCGACGCGTGTGGGCCAGACCTGGAGCGAGACCTCGGGGTCGTCGAGGCACTGGCCCGTGCGGAGGTCGAACGACTGCTTGTGCATCGGTGACGCGACCGTCGGCACGCCCTTGCGGCTGCCGACCAGCCCGCGGGCCATGACGTTGGCCTGGCTGAACGGGTCGAGGTGGTCGACCGCGTGGACCTCACCGCTGTCGCTCAGGCGGAACAGCGCGACCTGGTGGCCGCCGACGAGCGCCGCGGCGCCGCGGTCGGGCACCAGCGCCTCCAGCTCACAGACACGCTGCCACTCAGTCATACCGTCACCTCTGCGTCGCGTACGGGAATCGAGGCGCCCGCGATCAGCACGGCGCGCTCCTCGTCGTCGGCGGGTCGACGCTGACCCCGTTCCTCGACATATACAAGATCCGGGTCGGGTGTTTCAGGCGCGTTAACGAATGATGCGAACCGAAGAAGTTTCTTCTCGTCGGCGAGAGTCGCCGCCCACTCGTCCTCGTACGTGTCGACGTGCGCAGCCATCGCGGCATCGAGATCCGCGGCGATGCCGAGGCTGTCGTCGAACACCACAGCGCGTACGGCGTCGATGCCGCCCTCGATCGACTCGAGCCACGGCGCGGTGCGCTGCAGGCGGTCGGCGGTGCGGATGTAGTACATGAGGAACCGGTCGATCGCCCGCACCAGCTCCTCGGTGCTGAGGTCCTCCGCGAACAGCTGCGCATGCCTCGGGGTGAACCCGCCGTTGCCGCCGACGTACAGGTTCCAGCCCTTGTCGGTCGCGATGATGCCAACGTCCTTGCCCCGGGCCTCGGCGCATTCTCGGGCGCAGCCCGACACCGCGAGCTTGAGCTTGTGCGGCGACCGCAGGCCGCGATAGCGCAGCTCGAGGTCGATCGCGAGGGTCGTCGAGTCCTGCACGCCGTAGCGGCACCAGGACTGGCCGACGCACGACTTCACGGTGCGCAACGACTTGCCGTATGCGTGCCCGGACTCGAACCCGGCATCGACGAGTCGCTTCCAGATCTCGGGGAGCTGCTCGATGCGCGCGCCGAACAGGTCGATGCGCTGACCCCCGGTGATCTTGGTGTAGAGCCCGAAGTCCGAGGCGACCTGGCCGATCGCGATCAAGCCGGCCGGCGTGACCTCACCACCGGGGATGCGCGGGACGACCGAGTAGGTCCCGTCCTTCTGCAGGTTGGCCATGACGTGGTCGTTGGTGTCCTGCAGGGTCGCGTTCTCGCCCTCGAGCACGTGGCCCTTGCCGAGCGAGCCCAGGATCGAGGCGACGACGGGCCGGCAGATGTCGCAGCCGCGACCCGTGCCGTGCTTCTCGATGAGCTCGCTGAACGTCGAGATCTCGCTGACCCGCACGATGTCGAACAGCTGCGCCCGGGTCACCGAGAAGTGCTCGCACAGCGCCGTGCTGACCTCGAGGCCCTCCTCGGCCATCTGGGTCTCCATGAGCTTCTTGACCAGGGAGACGCACGAGCCACAGCTCGTGCCGGCCTTGGTGCACTGCTTGACGGCTGCGATGTCGGTGCACTGGTGGTCCGTGACGGCGCCGCGGATCGTGCCCGCGGTGACGTTGTTGCACGAGCAGACGTTGGCGTCGTCGGGCAGCGAGCTGCCGCTCGGTGGCTCCATGCCCTCGGGGAGCAGCCAGGCGGTCGGATCGCTGCCCAGGGCACGGCCGACCATGGGCCGCAGGTTGGTGTACGCGCTGGCGTCGCCGACCAGCATGCCGCCCAGCAGCGTCTGGGCGTCGTCGCTCATGACGAGCTTCTTGTAGACGCCGGCGGTCGGGTCGGCATAGACGACCTCGAGCGAGCCGTTGGTCGCGGCGAACGCGTCGCCGAAGCTGGCGACGTCGACGCCCAGCAGCTTGAGCTTGGTCGACAGGTCGGCGCCCTCGAACGTGGCGTCGCCGCCCAGCAGGCGATCCGCGACGACCTCGGCCATCGAGTAGCCCGGACCGACGAGGCCCCACACACGGCCGGCGATGTGGGCGACCTCGCCGATCGCGAAGATCGAGTCGTCGCTGGTCAGGCATGCCTCGTCGGCGAGGACTCCCCCGCGCTCGCCGAGCTCGAGCCCGGCTTCGCGGGCAAGCTCGTCGCGCGGGCGTACGCCGGTCGCGAAGACCACGACGTCGGCGGGGATCTTGTCGCCGTCGGCGAACTGCATGCGCGTGACCTTGCCGTCACGCCCCGCCCGCAGCTTGGAGGTGGCGGTGGACGTACGCACCGAGACCCCGAGCTGCTCGATGATCCTGCGCAACGCGCCGCCGCCGGCCTGGTCGACCTGCAGCGGCATCAGCCAGTCGGCGAACTCGACGACCGTCGTGTCGGCGCCGAGGGCCGTGAGCGCTCCGGCCGCCTCGAGGCCGAGCAGGCCTCCGCCGACGACCGCGCCCTTGACCTTGCGGCCGAGCACCGCCTCGCGGTCGAGCACCCAGGCGCGGAGCTCGGCAACGTCGTCGACGGTGCGGTAGACGAAGCAGCCGGGCAGGTCGGAGCCCTCGACCGGCGGCACGGTGGCGTACGAACCGGTGGCCAGCACGAGCCGGTCGTAGTCGAACGTCGTGTTGCGGGCATGGATCTGCTTCGCCTCGCGGTCGATGCCGCTCACGATCGACCCGCGATAGAGGCGTACGCCGGGGCGCTTCCAGAGCTCACCGTCGCCGAGGAGCAGGTCCTCCGGGTCGCGGTCGGAGAAGAAGGAGGTCAGCGCCACGCGATCGTAGGGCGGGCGGGTCTCGTCGCCGAAGACCTCGATGTCCCAGGCCTCGTCGGCACCCCGTTCGACCATCGCCTCGACGAGGCGGTGGGCGACCATTCCGGCCCCGACGACGGCAAGCTTCTTCTTCTGGTTCATCATGCCTTTCACGGTAGGAATCGCAGATTTCACGTCTGGGGTCTTCGTGTTACCGCGACGGAACGGTTGTCTCACGTGTGGCGTCAGTGGCCTGTGAGATCTCCGGCGGGTCGCTCTCCTGGAGCCAGTCGACGATGCCGCAGACGAGCTTCTTGCAGCCTCCGCAGCCGGTCGTCGCGAGCGTCGCGCTCGCCAGCGCGTCGACGGTCGTGGCCCCGCCGTCCCAGGCATGCACGAGATCGCCCTTGGTCACGCCGTTGCAGCGGCACACCGTCGTGGCGGCGGGCATCGTGGTCGGCGACGCGCTCTCGACGACACCCATCGAACCGCTGCCCATCAGCAGGTGCATCGGGTCGACCGGCAGCATGCCGGGCCGGTCGAACTGGGTCGACAGGTGCGCCGCCAGGTCAGGGGCACCGACGCACGTGACGCCCACGAGGGTGTCACCGCGGGCGACGAGCTCGACGTAGCGGCGTTCGCGCGGATCGGACAGCGTCACGACCCGGTCGCGCTCCGCCGCATTCGACGCGCGGACGCCCATCGTCACGACGCTCATGCCGACGGCCTTGAGCCGCATCGCCGAGCCCGAGATCGGCGGCAGCTCGAGCTCGGTGTCGTGGGCGAGGCTGCGAGCCAGAGCACGCGCCTGCGCCCAGCCCGGGGCGACGAGCCCGCTGACGCCGCTGGGCGTCTCGGCGCAGTCGCCGATCGCCGAGATGTGGGGGTCCTGCGTCGTACGCAGGTCATCGCCCACGACGATGCCGACGTTGGTCTCCAGACCGGCCGCGCCGGCGAGGCTGGTCTCCGGCGCCGTGCCGGCCGCGAGGACGACCAGACCGGCCGGGTAGGACGTGCCGTCGGCGAGACGTACGGCCGTGACCCGGCCATCGGTCACTCCCACAGAGGCGATCTGCGCGTTGCCGACGAAGTCGATGCCGAGGTCCTTGGCGGCGTCCTCGGCGACCTGCGCGACCGAGGCGTCGAGGTCTCGGTCGAGCATCGTCGGCATGATCGACATGACCGTCACGTCGACGCCACGGTGCTGCAGGCCGCAGGCGAGCTCGATGCCCAGGGGGCCGCCGCCGATGACGACAGCGGTGTCGACGTTGAGCGCAGCAGCGGAGATGTCGCGGGCGTCGTCGAGGCTGCGCAGCACGTGCGCGCCACGCGGCAGGCCGTCGCGGAGGCCGGGAATCGGGATGACCCTGCCCCGCGCGCCCGTCGCGAGCACGAGGTGGTCGTACTCGAAGTCGCCCTGTGCCGTCACGACGCAGCGACGCTCGCGGTCGATCTCGAGCGCGGCGACTCCCGGACGTACGCGGACCCGTCCTTCGTCGGGGGTCGGCAGCGCGAGACCAGCGAGGTCGACGCGGCCGGCGACCAGCTCGGTCAGCAGGACACGGTTGTAGGGCTCGTACGACTCCTCGCCCAGCAGGTCGACGTCGACGTCGGGAGCGATGCGTCCCAGCTCGTCGACGAAGCGGTTGCCCACCATGCCGGCACCGATGACCACGACCTTCATGACTCTGCCCTCCTGATCTGGACTGCACACACCTTGAACTCCGGCATGCCCGACACCGGGTCCGTCGCCGCGTTGGTGACGGCGTTGACCATGCCCTCGTCCGCGAAGTGGAACGGCACGAACACCGTGTCCGGGCGGATGTCGGGGCTGATGCGCGCCTGGGCGACCATCGACCCGCGCTTGGACGTGATCCGGATGTCGTCGATGCCCTCGACGCCGATGCGGTCGGCCAGCATCGGATGGATCTCGACGTAGGCCCGGGGCATCGACTCGTTGAGCTTGGTGACGCGCCGGGTCTGGGCGCCGGACTGGTAGTGCTGCAGCACCCGGCCGGTCACGAGCCACACGGGCGCCTCTGACCTCAGCGCGTCGGCGGGACCCACCGGGCGTACGGCGATCATCGTCGCGCGGCCGCTGGGGGTCGGGAACGACTCGGCGAACAGCCGCGGCGTGCCGGGGTGGTCCTCCGACGGGCACGGCCAGTAGAGCGCCTCGCCTGCGTCGAGCCGGTCGTACGAGATGCCGGCGTAGTCGGCACGGCCGCCAGCACTCGCGCGTCGCAGCTCGTCGTAGACCTCACGGGGCTCCGTCGCCCACACTCCGGGCGCGTCGAGCCGAGCAGCGAGTGCAGAGAAGATCTCGAGCTCAGAACGTACGCCTGGGGGCGCCTCGACAGCCTTGCGGCGGCGCAGCACGCGGCCCTCGAGGCCCGTCATGGTGCCCTCCTCCTCGGCCCACTGGGTCACGGGGAGGACGTAGTCCGCCAGCATCGCGGTCTCGGACGGGATGAAGTCGCACACCACGACGAGGTCGAGCGACTCGATGCGGCGACGGATCGCGTCGGCGTCGGGGGCGCTGACCAGCACGTTGCTGCCGTGCACGAACAGCGCTCGCGGGCCGTCTGGCATGCCGAGGCTCATGAGCAGCTCGATCGCGGGCACCCCGGGGCCGGGGATGACCTCGGGGTCGACGCCCCACACCCCGGCGACGTGCTCGCGGGCGGCCGGGTCGGCGATCATGCGGTAGCCGGGCAGCTGGTCGGACTTCTGGCCGTGCTCACGACCGCCCTGCCCGTTGCCCTGGCCCGTGATGGCGCCGTAGCCACCGCGTTCGGCACCGACGAGACCGAGCGAGAGGGCGAGGTTGATGACCGCGGTGACGGTGTCAGTCCCGTCGACGTGCTGCTCGGAGCCGCGGCCGGTCAGCAGGAACGCGCCGGCCCCTCCGCGGTGCGGGCTCGCATCGGCGAGCGTACGGGCGATGCGGCGCAGCTGGGTCTCCGCGACGCCGGTCGTGGCGGCGACCCGCTCGGGCCACCACTCGGCGACACTGCGGCGTACGGCGTCAACGCCGTCGACGCGGGCGGCGAGGTAGTCGGCATCGACGAGCGACTCGGCGTACACGATGTGCAGCAGTCCGAGCAGGAACACGAGATCGGTGCCGGGCACGAGCTGCACGTGCTCTCCGGCGCCGTCCTCGGTGAGCTTGGCGGTCGCACTGACGCGCGGGTCGACGACGATCAGGCCCCCACGCTCGCGCACGCCACCGAGGTGCTGGACCGCCGGAGGCATCGTGTCGGCGAGGTTGCTGCCGAACAGCATGACGACCTGTGCGTCGTTGAGGTCGGTCAACGGGAACGGCAGCCCACGGTCGACGCCGAGCGTACGGTTGGCGGCCGCGGCGGCCGAGGACATGCAGAACCTGCCGTTGTAGTCGATCAGCCGAGTACGCAGCGCCAGTCGGGCGAACTTGCCGAGCTGGTACGCCTTCTCGTTCGTCAGTCCGCCGCCGCCGAACACTGCGACAGCGTCCGGACCATCAGTCGCCTGGATGGCCCGCACCCGGGCAGCGATGTCGTCGAGTGCCTCGTCCCAGCCGACCGGCTCGAAGCCCTCGGGCGTGCGCCTCAGGGGTGTCGTGATGCGGTCCTGTGCCCTGAGGAGCTCGGCGCTGGTCCAGCCCTTCTGGCACATGCCGCCGACGTTGGTGGGAAACGCCCGCGGCTCGGCGGCGATGGGATCGCCGCCGAGCTTCTGGGCGCACTGCAGGGCGCAGTACGGGCAGTGCGTGTCCGTCACGGTGTTGCTACACCCCGACCTTCGCCATGTGGGACTTGGGCCGCAGGTAGAAGACCCACGTCACGGCGAGGCAGATCACGTAGAACACCGCGAACACGATGAACGCGTTCTTGACCGCCGCGACCGGGTCGTCGACCCAGGGCGAGCTGAACGTGATCGGGATCAGGAACCCGCCGAGGGCGCCGACGGCACCCGCGATGCCGATGACGGCCGAGGCCTCCTTGGTCGACTTCTTCTCGGCAGCCGCACGCTCCGGGGAGCCGTCCGTGCCGGTCTCGAGCGCGTAGCTCTTCATGATCAGCGGGATCATCCGGTAGGTCGAGCCGTTGCCGATGCCGGTCGCGGCGAAGACGAACAGGAACGCGATGAGGAAGAACGGGAAGATGTCGGAGTTGTGGTTGACCGCTGAGACGACCTCCGGGGTGAAGCCGGGGAACGACGTCGGGTCCTTGGCCCAGGCGGCGAGCTTCTCCGGCGGAGCGACCGGGACGGTCCTGAGCTGGGTCAGCGTGTAGAACACCGTCAGGGTGCCGACGATCATCACGATGAACGTCACGAACGTGACCTTGGCGCCGCCGTACTTGTCAGCCAGCCAGCCACCGAGCGGACGGGTGAGCGAACCGACCAGTGCGCCGAGGAAGGCGTAGTAGGCGAAGTTGATGCCGATGGACGCGGTCGGGACCGGCGAGCGGAAGAAGTTGATCTTGATGAGAAGCGGCATCGCAGCCGAGAAGCCGATGAACGAGCCGAACGTGCCGACGTAGAGGAACGACATGACCCACGTGTGCTTGTACTTCACGACCGCGAGCTGCTCGCGCGGCTTGGAGTAGGCGGCACTGAGGTTGTTCATGAACGCGTACGCCGTGATGGCCGCGACGACCGCGAGCGCAGCGTAGAGGTAGCCGGCCCGCTGGAGCACGATCCCGCTCTGGCTGGCCTTGACCAGGCCGAAGGCACCGGCGCCGCCAACGATGATCGGCAGGAAGAACTGGATGACCGAGACGCCGAGGTTGCCGCCTGCGGCGTTGAGGCCGAGCGCCGTGCCCTTGAGCCTGGTGGGGTAGAAGAAGTTGATGCTGGCCATCGACGAGGCGAAGTTTCCGCCGCCGACGCCCGCAGTCGCGGCGATCACGATGAACACCCAGAAGGGGGTGTCGGGCCGTTGCACGAAGAACGCGAACAGCAACGTCGGGATCACCAGCATCAAGGCACTGAACACTGCCCAGTTGCGGCCACCGAACTTCGGCACCGCGAAGGTGTAGGGCAGGCGGAGCAGCGAGCCGACGAGGTTGGGGACGGCGACGAGCCAGAACAGCTGCTGCGGGGTGAAGGCGAAGCCTGCCTTCGTCAGCATGGCGGCGCTGACGCTCCACAGGAGCCACACCGAGAAGCCGAGGTGCTCACCGAAGATCGACCAGATGAGGTTGCGCTTGGCGACCGCGCGACCGGTGGACTCCCAGAACGCGGGGTTCTCGGGCTCCCAGTCGTCGATCCACCTGCCTGTGCGGCGAGCAGAAGCCTGTGGGGTCGGCTGTTGTTCAGGAGGACTGCTGACGACACTGGTCATGGAACGCTCCGAGGTCATGGATCCGGCACCTCGCCGGATCTGGTAACCCTGAAACTAGGCAGCGCGTGTTTCAGACCAAGCGACCTCGTGATGAGAACGACGTAACACTGTCCGCACAGTCCTCATACCTGTGGTGTGAGAAGTCAGGCCTCGATGACGACCGGGAGGATCATCGGGCGGCGGCGCAGCTTGCGGCCGACGTACGAGCCCAGGACCCGGCGTACGACCTGCTGGAGCTGGCGCGAGTCGTGGTTGCCCTCGGCCATCGACTCCTCGAGTGCCGAGACGATCTTGGGCAGGATCTCGTCGAACGCCGAGTCGTCCTCGGCGATGCCGCGGGCGTGGATCTCGGGGCCGGAGACGATCTTGCCGTTGGTCGAGTCGACGACCACGACGACCGAGATGAAGCCCTCCTCGCCCAGCACGCGCCGGTCCTTGAGCTCTGAGTCCGTCAGGTCACCGACCGAGGAGCCGTCGACATAGACGTAGCCGCACTGGACGGCACCGGTGATCGAGGCATGCCCGTCGACGAGGTCGATGACGAATCCGTCCTCAGCCAGCAGCACGTTGGGCACACCCGTGGCGGTCGCGAGCTTGGCGTTGGCGTGCAGGTGGCGGATCTCGCCGTGCACCGGAAGCACGTTGGTGGGCTTGACGATGTTGTAGCAGTAGAGCAGCTCGCCCGCGGAGGCGTGGCCCGACACGTGCACCAAGGCGTTGCCCTTGTGGACGACGTTGGCGCCGAGCTTGGTGAGCCCGTCGATGACGCGGTAGATCGCGTTCTCGTTGCCGGGGATCAGCGACGAGGCCAGGAGCACGGTGTCGCCCGGCTCCAGGCTGACCTGCTGATGGCTGTTGTTGGCCATGCGCGACAGCGCCGCCATGGGCTCGCCCTGCGAACCGGTCGACATCAGCACCATCTCGTGCGGCGGCGCGGCGTCGATCTTGTCGACGACCACCCCGTCAGGCACGTGGAGGTAGCCCAGCTCACGGGCGATCTGCATGTTGCGCACCATCGACCGGCCGACGTAGGCGACCTTGCGGTTGTGCTTGGCGGCGGCGTCGATGACCTGCTGGACGCGGTGGATGTGGGACGCGAACGACGCGACGATGATGCGCCGGGTGCTGCTGGCGAAGACCGCGTCGATCGCCGGGGTGATGTTGCGCTCCGACGTCGTGAACCCCGGCACCTCGGCGTTGGTCGAGTCGGTGAGGAACAGGTCGACGCCCTGCTCACCCAGCCGCGCGAACGCCCGGAGGTCGGTGATGCGGCCGTCGAGCGGCAGCTGGTCCATCTTGAAGTCGCCGGTGTGCAGCGCGACCCCGGCGGGCGTCTTGATCGCGACGGCGAGGGCGTCGGGGATCGAGTGGTTGACCGCGACGAACTCGAGCTCGAACGGTCCGAACGCCTGCACGTCACCCTCGGACACGACGTACTTGGGCGCGTCCTTGAGCCGGTGCTCCTTGAGCTTGGGCTCGAGGAATGCCAAGGTCAGCTGCGAGCCGATGACGGGGATGTTGTCGCGCTCGCGCAGCAGATAGGGCACGCCACCGATGTGGTCCTCGTGACCGTGCGTCAGCACGATGCCGACGATGTCCTGCAGGCGGTCACGGATCGGCCCGAAGTCGGGGAGGATCAGGTCGACGCCGGGCTGGTGCTCCTCGGGGAAGAGGACGCCGCAGTCGACGACGAGCAGCTTGCCGCCGTACTCGAAGACCGTCATGTTGCGGCCGATCTCACCGAGCCCGCCGAGCGGGATGACGCGTAGTGCGCCTTCGGGAAGTGCGGGCGGCGGATCGAGCTCGAGGTGCATGTGGCTCATGAATGAGGGCTCTCAGAGAAGGCCCGAGGCCGTGAGTCCGTCGCGAACGATCGCGACTTCCTCGTCGGTGGCCTCGAGGAGTGGTGAACGCATCGTGCGGTGCTCGAGCACCCCCAGGAGCTGCAGCGCAGCCTTGGAGGTGATCGCACCTTGCGTGTGGGTCATCATCGCCTTGACGGCGGGAAGCAGCTGGTTGTTGATGGATCGTGCGGTGGTCAGGTCGCCGGCGTCGACCGCCGCGACCATCCGGGCGTACGCACCGGCGGCGGCGTGCGAGACGACGCTCACGATGCCGCTGGCGCCCATGGCGAGCCATGGGAGGTTGACGGGGTCGTCGCCGGAGTAGACCTTGATGCCGGTCTCGCGCATCAGCCAGGCACCGCGGTTGAGGTCGCCGACGGCGTCCTTGACCGCGATCACGAGCGGGTGGTCCGCAAGCCGCGCGTACGTCTCGTCGGCGATCGTGACCGCGGTGCGGCCCGGGATGTCATAGAGCATGACGGGCGTGTCGTCGCCCGCGCGGGCGACCTCCTCGATGTGCGAGAGGATGCCGGCCTGCGGCGGCTTGCTGTAGTAGGGCGTCACGAGCAGCAATCCGTGTGCGCCGGCCTTCTTGGCCTGCTCGGCCAGCTCGACGGAGTGGCGCGTGTCGTTGGTGCCCACTCCAGCTACGACGGTGGCGCGGTCGCCGACGGCTTCGAGCACAGCGGCCAGGAGCCGTCCGTCCTCGGCGACCGTGGTGGTCGGCGACTCGCCGGTCGTACCGCTGACGACGAGTCCGTCGCTGCCCTGGTCGACCAGATAGCTCGCGACCTTCTGCGCGTCGGCCGGATCGAGCTCACCCTCGCGGGTGAACGGCGTGACCATGGCGGTCAGCACGCGCCCGAAGGGCGCAGCCTCGGTGGCGAGCGGCGACGTCATACCCACGAGGCTACCGCTTGAGCCGGTATCGGCGCCGACCGGCAGGATGGAGGCGTGACCGAGGACATCTACGACATCGACACCTCGTCCGTGCCGCGGGGCGACGGCATCCGCGACCTGACCTTGACCGACCGTTGGAACACGCCGCTGGGCAAGCCCAACGGCGGCTACATCCTCGCGGCGATGCTGCGCGGGCTGGGCGAGGAGATGGGTGTCGAGGACGCGATGGTCGCGGCCGTCACCTACCTTGCATCGCCCGAGACCGGCGCGGCCGAGCTGCGCACGACCACGTTGCGTCGCGGTCGCCGGGTGCAGACCGGCGAGGCAGCGCTGTGGGAGGGCGAGCGGCACATCGCCCAGCTCCAGGCCAGCTTCGGGGCCCGCAGTGGCCGATCGCTCGAGCTCGGCACTCCCCCGGACCTGCCGGCTCCCGACGACTGCCTCGACCCCAAGGACTTCCCCGGCGCGATGCCGGCGTCGACGATCTTCGACCGGGTCGACTACCGACTGGGTGCTGCACCGGGCTGGGCCCTCGGCACACCCAGCGGCGATCCCACCTCCGAGCTGTGGCAGCGGCTCGCCGGTGGCCGTGAGATCGACCTGCCGGCTCTGGCGTTCCTGTGCGACTCGTTCGCTCCGCCCGTCCTCGAGATCGGCGCGGCCCAGTCGATGACGGTGCAGCTGACGGTCCACCTGCACCGCAAGCCTGTGCCGGGCTGGATCGCGACCCGCCTGACGACCCGTCACGTCGTCAACGGGTTCCACGACGAGGACTGCGAGCTGTGGGACGAGGCCGGCAACCTCGTCGCCCAGAGCCGCCAGCTCGCCATGCTGCTCTGAGGCGCCGCGAAGTGGCGGCCCGACCACCACCGGAGCTCGTGTGGGTGGTGGATCACCCGCCACTTCGCGGCGCTCAGGTGCGGTCGTAGGTCGCGATGTCGTAGCCGTCGTACGCTTCGCGGCTCGTCTCGGTCCATGCGGACCAGTCGAGGGCGGGGAACCACGCGTCGCCCTCGGGTGCCAGGTGCACGTGCGTCACGACCATCCGGTCGACGAGTCCCTCGGCGAGGGCCTCGGCGTAGACCTGGGCGCCACCGATCAGGAACGCCTCGTCGTCGCGCCCGAGAGCCAGGGCCAGCGCTTCGGTCAGGGTGTGCGCGACCTCGACGCCGTCGGCGTGCCAGTCGGCGTTGCGGGTCAGCACGATCGACGTACGGCCCGGCAGCGGCCGGCCGATCGACTCGTACGTCGTGCGGCCCATGACGATCGGGTGCCCCATCGTCAGCGCCTTGAACTGCTGCTGGTCACCCGTGCGCGGCCACGGCATCTCGCCGTCGTTGCCGATGACCCCGTTGGACCCGATCGCCACGACGATCGTGACCGTCATACTGCGATCGGAGCCTTGATCGCCGGGTGCGGGTCGTAGCCGGTGACCTTGATCGAGTCGAGCGTGAAGCCGTCGATCGACGTGACCTGGGGGTCGAGCCACAGCTCGGGCAGCCCGCGCGGCTCACGGGTCAGCTGCTCGCGGGCCTGGTCGAGGTGGTTGACGTAGAGGTGCGCGTCGCCCAGCGTGTGCACGAAGTCGCCCACCTGGAGCCCGGTGACCTGCGCGACCATGTGCGTCAGCAGGGCGTACGAGGCGATGTTGAACGGCACGCCGAGGAAGACGTCGGCGGAGCGTTGATACATCTGGCACGAGAGCTTGCCGTCGGCGACGTAGAACTGGAAGAACGCGTGGCACGGCATCAGGGCCATGGCGTCGAGCTCGGCGACGTTCCACGCACTCACGACGTGACGACGCGAGTCGGGGTTGGTCCTGATCTGCTCGATGACGGCGGCGAGCTGGTCGATGTGCTGGCCGCCCGGCGCAGGCCAGGAGCGCCACTGGTAGCCGTAGACCGGCCCCAGGTCTCCGTTGTCGTCGGCCCACTCGTCCCAGATCGTGACGCCGTTGTCGCGCAGATAGCCCGTGTTGGTGTCGCCCGCGATGAACCACAGCAGCTCGGCGACGACCGACTTGAGGTGCACCTTCTTGGTCGTCACGAGCGGGAAGCCCTCGCTGAGGTCGAACCTCATCTGGTGACCGAAGACGCTGCGCGTGCCGGTGCCCGTCCGGTCGCCCTTGGCGACCCCTTCGTCGAGGATCCGCTGGACGAGATCGAGGTAGGCCCGCATGACCGCAGACTATCAATCGCGGCCGACGGATCGTGTGCGAAACTCTGACCATGCCGAGCGCTGAATTCGACGCAACCCCCAAAGAGGTCCGCAACTTCGCCCTGGTGCAGATCGGCATGGTCGGCGCCTTCCTGGTGGTGCTGTTCTTCCTGTTCGGCGGGTCCGACGCCGACTACCCGCCGGCCTGGCTCGCGGTCGCGCTCGTCGTCCCGATCGCCATCGGCGCGTTCTTCGCCGAGCGCGTGTGGCTGCGGGCCTCACCGCTGTCTCCCGACGAGCCGGTCCACGAGCTGCGCAACCAGGCCATCGGGGTGTTCGCGGCGCAGACCGTGCGCAAGTTCTTCTACTGCTTCTTCGCGATGATCATCCCGTCGTGCGCCGTGACGTTCGCCGGCGACTACGGCGGCTGGCCCCTGGTCATCGCCGGATTCCCGGGCCTGTTGGTGATCGGCTGGGAGACCTGGCCGACCCTGCGCAACACGTCGATGACCGCCGCGATGCTCGACTCCCAAGGCGCCGAGTCGCACCTCGTCGAGAGCTTCCTGGACGCGTGACCAGCGCTGACGTCAGCGCTCGTCTGGCCTGGCCCGACGACGCCACCTCGATCGTCCGTGTGCAGCTGGCCCGATGGCGCGAGAGCTACACCGACCTCGTCCCGGCCGACGATCTCGAGGCCGCCGACGAGCTCGCCGAGCGATGGGCCACGGTGATCTCCTCCCCCAAGGATGCCCGCATGCGGGTGCTGGTGGCGCTGGAGCGGGCCGACGTACGCGGGTTCGCGCTCGTGCACCCGTGCTACGACCCCGACGCCGACCAGGTCGCCGACGGCGAGATCGGGGAGTTCGTCATCGACCCCGGCCACCAGCGTGCGGGCCACGGATCCCGCCTCCTGCAGGCTGCCGTCGACACTCTCGCCGCTGACACCTTCACCCGCGCCGTGTGGTGGGTCGGCTCGACGGACGACGTGCTGCGCGGGTTCGTCACCGAGTCGGGCTGGGAGCCCGACGGCGCCCACCGCGAGCTCGCGGCCGAGACCGGGGAGACCCTCAAGCAGATCCGGCTGCACACCACGATCGGATGACGGCAACCGACCGCTCCGTCATCGTCGACTCGTTGGGCGTCGGCCTGGCCACCGGTGCGTACGGCGTGTCGTTCGGCGCGATCTCCACCACCTCCGGCCTCGACGTGCTGCAGACCTGCGTGCTGTCGCTCCTCGTGTTCACCGGCGCCTCGCAGTTCGCCTTCATCGGCATCATCGCGTCGGGCGGCAACCCGGTGACCGGTGCATTGACCGCGGTGCTGCTCGGCAGTCGCAACCTCTTCTACGGGCTGAGCCTCGCCCAGAAGCTCGACCTCAACGCCCCTCAGCGACTGGGGTCGGCCCACTTCGTGATCGACGAGTCGACCGCGATGGCCGTGACCCGCGAGACCAGGCGGCAGACCCGGCTCGGCTTCTACTGGACCGGCATCTCGATCTTCGTCCTGTGGAACCTCATGACGTACGTCGGTGCCGTGGCCGGCGAGAAGATCGGCGACCCCCAGACGTACGGGCTGGACGCTGCCGTCGGTGCGGCGTTCCTCGGTCTGCTGTGGCCCCGCCTGACCTCGTGGCACGCCCGCCTCGTGGCGCTGTTCGGCGCGGCCGTCGCGCTCGGTCTGGTCCCCGTCACGGCCGCCGGGCTGCCGATCATCCTCGGTGGCGGTGCTGCGGTCGTGCTCGGCATGCTGTGGCGCCCGAAGGTGTCATCATGACGGCCTTGTGGACCGGCATCGTCGTGATGATCGTGGGCTGCTTCGCGCTCAAGTACGCCGGGCTGTCGGTGCCTGAGCGGGTGCTCAACCATCCCACCACGGTGCGCGCCGCCGACCTGATCCCCGTGGCCCTGCTGGGTGCGCTGATCGCGGTGCAGGTGTTCGCCGATGACGGATCGCTCACGATCGACGCCCGCCTGCTGGGCCTCGTCGTCGCCGCGGTGCTGCTGTCGTTGCGTGTGCCGTTCCTGCCGGTCGTGGTCGCTGCGGCTCTGGTCGCCGCGCTCGTACGCCTCTAGAGGCCGAGCACCGCGTCGAGACCAACCGTGACGCCGAGACGTCCGGGCACGGCGCGTACGGCGGCGACGACGCCGGGCATGAACGAGGCCCGGTCGATCGAGTCGTGGCGGATCGAGAACGTCTCACCAGCCCCGCCGAACAGCACCTCCTGTGACGCCGTGAACCCGCGCGCACGCACCGAGTGCACGGGGATGCCCGCGACCCTTGCGCCGCGGGCACCGTCGGGGTCGGTCGTCGTGGCGTCCGGCAGCGGCGCGGAGCCGGCATCGGCCCGGGCCGCGGCGATCATCTCCGCGGTACGTGTCGCGGTGCCGGACGGCGCGTCGATCTTGTTGGGGTGGTGGAGCTCGATGACCTCGATAGACTCGAAGAACGGTGCCGCCGTGGCGGCGAAGCGCATCATCAGCACCGCACCGATCGAGAAGTTGGGCACGATCAGCACGCCGGTCGACGGCGCATCGCCCAGCAAGGCGCGTACGCGGGCGATCTTGGCATCGTCGAAGCCCGAGGTGCCCACGACCACGTGGATGCCGTGCTCGGCGCACCAGGTCACGTTGCCGAGCGCTGCCTCCGGCTGGGTGAAGTCCAGGGCGACCTCGGCGCCGGACTCGGCGAGCAGGTCGAGGGAGTCGTCGACGTCGACCTCGGCGACGACCTCGACGCCGTCAGCCTCGTTGAGCGCCCGGACGGACTCCGAACCCATGCGCCCCTTGGCACCCAGCACCGCGACCCGTGTCATGGCGCCAGCCTATCGGCGGGCGTCGCCGACGCAGTCGACGAGGATGCGTACTCCCGCCTCGACCTCGGCGAACGACGTCGTGAGGGGTGAGAGCCCCAGCCGGATCAGGTCGGGCTCGCGGAAGTCCGGCACGACACCGCGCGCGATCATCTGGTCCGTGATGTTCCGCGCGTCCGCGTGGCGCACCGTCACGTGGCTCCCCCGCAGCGCCGGTTCGCGGGGCGTCACGATCTCGAGCCCGGCCTCGTCCAGCAGCTCGATCGTGTACGCCGTCAGGGCCTCTGACTTGGCCCGGATTGCTTCGGTGCCTGCCTCGGCGATCAGGCGTACGCCCTCCTGCACCGCGACGATGCCCGCCACCGACGGCGTGCCGCTGAGCATCCGCCGGATCGTCGGCGCCACCTCGTACGTGTCGGACATCGCGAACAGGTCCGACGCGCTCCACCAGCCCGCGATCGGCTGGGTCACCGCCGTCAGGTGCCGCTCGGCGACGTACAGGAACGCCGGCGCGCCCGGGCCGCTGTTGAGGTACTTGTAGGTGCAGCCCACGGCGAAGTCGACCTCGGCCGCGTCCAGCGCGATCGGCAGCACACCGGCGGAGTGGCAGAGATCCCACACGACCACCGCTCCGTGCTCGTGCACGAGCTGGGTGACCGCATCAAGGTCCACGAGCGTGCCTGAGCGGTAGTCGACGTGGCTCAGCACGACCACAGCCGTACGCTCCCCGAGCACGTCGGCGAGTGCTTCGACCGTGACGTTGTCGACCAGGTCGGGTCGCAGCCAGCGGACCGTCAGACCGCAGGAGGCCGCGACGGACTCGACGAGGTAGCGATCGGTCGGGAAGTTCGTCGCGTCGATCACGATCTCGTCGCGGCCTGGACGCACGCCGATCGCGGCGTGCAGCAGCTTGTAGAGGTTGACCGACGTCGAGTCGGCGATCACGGTCTGTCCGGCACCGGCGCCCAGGAGCGCTTCGCCGAGCTCATCGCCCACCGTGACGGGCAGGTCGACCCACGCGTCCTCCCAGCCGCGGATCAAGCGGCTGCCCCACTCATCTCGTACGAACGCGGCCAAGCGCTCGAGCGTCGCCTGCGGCACGCGGCCCAGCGAGTTGCCGTCGAGGTAGGCGACGAGGTCGTCGTCGATCACGAAGCGGTCGCGGAAGGGTGCCAGAGGATCGGCCGCGTCCAGGACGTCAGGGGGTGTCATCACCGGCTGATGCTCTCACGGCTGCGGGCCGCCCAGCCGCTCGAACGGTGGATTCTCCACCTTCTGGCGACTCAAACGGTGGAACTTCCACCGCTCATACCCAAACGGTGGAGAATCCACCGCCCAGGGCAGGGATGCCGAAGGGCCCGGCTGCCGAAGCAACCGGGCCCTGCAGACGTACGGATCAGGCGTCGGAGCTGACCGGCTCCTCGGCCGGGGCAGCCTCGTCGCCCTTGTCCTCGAGCACGGGGACCAGCGAGAGCTTGCCGCGGTCGCCGAGCTCGGCGATCTCGACCTGGATCTTCTGGCCGACCTTGACGACGTCCTCGACGTTGTTGACGCGCTGGCCGCCGTTGAGCTCACGCAGCTTGCTGATGTGCAGCAGGCCGTCGCGCCCCGGAGCCAGCGACACGAACGCGCCGAAGTCGACCGTCTTGACGACGGTGCCGAGGTAGCGCTCGCCGACCTCGGGCATCGTCGGGTTGGCGATGGCGTTGATCGCGTCGCGGGCGGCCTCGGCAGCTTCGCCGCTCTCCGCACCGACGTAGACCGTGCCGTCGTCCTCGAGCGAGATGTTGGCGCCCGTCTCGTCCTGGATCTGGTTGATGATCTTGCCCTTGGGGCCGATGACCTCACCGATCTTGTCCACGGGGATCTTGATCGTGATGATCCGCGGGGCGTAGGGGCTCATGTCGTCGGGCTCGTCGATGGCCTCGGCCATGACGTCGAGGATCGCGACACGCGCACCGTATGCCTGGGTCAGCGCGCCGGCCAGCACGTCGGCGGGGATGCCGTCGAGCTTGGTGTCGAGCTGCAGGGCGGTGACGAACTCGCGCGTTCCGGCGACCTTGAAGTCCATGTCGCCGAAGGCGTCCTCGGCTCCCAGGATGTCGGTCAGCGTGACGAACGTCTGCTTGCCGTCGATCTCACCGGAGATGAGGCCCATTGCGATGCCGGCGACCGGCGCGCGCAGCGGCACACCGGCGTTGAGCAGGCCCAGCGTCGAGGCGCAGACCGAGCCCATCGAGGTGGAGCCGTTGGAGCTGAGCGCCTCGGACACCTGACGGATCGCGTAGGGGAACTCCTCGCGCGTCGGCAGGACCGGGAGGAGCGCACGGCCCGCGAGGGCACCGTGGCCGATCTCGCGGCGCTTCGGCGAACCGACCCGGCCGGTCTCACCGGTCGAGTAGGGCGGGAAGTTGTAGTTGTGCATGTAGCGGCGCGACGTCTCGGGCGAGAGCGTGTCGAGCTTCTGCTCGAGGCCCAGCATGTTGAGCGTCGTGATGCCCATGATCTGGGTCTCGCCGCGCTGGAACAGCGCCGAGCCGTGGACGCGAGGAACGATGCCGACCTCGGCACTGAGGGCACGGATGTCCTCGAGGCCACGGCCGTCGATGCGGACCTTGTCACGCAGGACGCGCTCACGGACGACGGCCTTGGTCACGGCGCGAACAGCGGCGCCGATCTCCTTCTCACGACCCTCGAACTGCTCACCGAGCTTGTCGATGACGTCGGCCTTGATCTCGGACTCGCGCTCCTCGCGGTCAGCCTTGCTGACGATCGTGAGGGCCTGGGCCAGGTCGGCCTTGGCTGCGGCCTCGACGGCGGCGTAGACGTCGTCCTCGTAGTCGAGGAAGATCGGGAAGTCGCGGACCGGCTTGGCGGCGGTCTCGGCGAGCGCGATCTGCGCCTCGCAGAGCTGCTTGATGAAGACCTTGGCGGCGTCGAGGCCACCGGCGACGATCTCCTCGGTCGGCGCCTGGACGCCACTCTGGACGAGGTCCCAGGTCGACTCGGTCGACTCGGCCTCGACCATCATGATGGCGACGTCGTCACCAGCGATGCGGCCGGCGACGACCATGTCGAACACGGCGTTCTCGAGCTGGCTGTGCGTCGGGAAGCCGACCCACTGGCCGTCGATCAGGGCGACGCGGGTCGCGCCGACCGGGCCGGTGAACGGCAGGCCCGAGATCTGGGTCGACGCGGAAGCCGCGTTGATCGCCAGGACGTCGTAGGGGGTGTCGGGGTTGAGCGCCAGGACCGTGATGACGACCTGGACCTCGTTGCGCAGGCCCTTCTTGAACGTGGGGCGCAGCGGGCGGTCGATCAGGCGGCACGTGAGGATCGCGTCCTCGCTGGGGCGTCCCTCACGGCGGAAGAACGAGCCCGGGATGCGGCCGGCGGCGTACATCCGCTCCTCGACGTCGATCGTCAAGGGGAAGAAGTCGAAGTGGTCCTTGGGGTGCTTGCCGGCCGTGGTGGCCGACAGGAGCATCGTGTCGTCGTCGAGGAAGGCTGCGACGGAGCCGGCAGCCTGCTGGGCGAGGACGCCGGTCTCGAACCGGATGGTGCGGGTGCCGAAGCTGCCGTTGTCGATGACGGTCTCAGCGGTGTGAAGTGTGGATTCCGACATGGAAGTCCCTTCCGCAGGCGTGTGCCTGCCTGTTGGGACGAGAGGTGCCAGACGGTGGAACCTTGTCGGTCTTCGATCGAGGCCTGCGGGCGTTCGTTGCCGAACATCCCGAGGGCCACTACCGAGGACCGAGCACGTCGTGCCTGGGCACTCTCGTCATGGGTCGTGCGATGTGCAGTTATGTGGAAAGGCGGTCACTCCACGGGGAGTGACCGCCTCAGGGGTCTAGCGGCGCAGACCGAGACGCTCGATGAGCGAGCGGTAGCGCTCGATGTCGTTGTTCTGCAGGTAGTTGAGCAGACGACGACGCTGTCCGACGAGGAGCAGCAGACCACGACGGCTGTGGTGGTCGTGCTTGTGCTCCTGCAGGTGCGCGGTCAGGTGCGAGATGCGACCCGTCAGAAGAGCGATCTGGACCTCAGGGGATCCGGTGTCGCCGTCGCTGAGCGCGTACTGCTTGATGATGTCTTCCTTGGCGATTCCTGCGACCGTGGGCGCAGCAGTCTTCTTTGACACTGTTCTCCTCTGAGGGTTCCGTTGCACGGCGCGCCCGGGCTTGTCCACCGGGGCACTCTGGATCCGTGGCCGATCAGACGGCAACGTCCAGAGTATCAGCGCCACTGCTCCCGGGGCGAATCGCCGGTGGAGCCCAACGCCTCCGGCAGAGCGGCGGTGACCACGTCCCGGCTAGCGTCGTGGCATGTCGTGGAGAGCCCGGATCGCCGGCGTTGCCGTCGTGGTGACGGCACTGCTGGCCGCGTGCTCCTCAACCCCCGACGATCCAGGGCCCACGCGGTCCACGCCGACTGCGAGCCCGACTCCCATGCGTACGCCTGACCTGCCGACCGTACGTTCGTACGTCGCCCTGGGTGACTCGTTCACCGCCGGTCCGGGGCTTGCCGACCTGCGCAAGGGCGGTGAGCTGTGCTTGCGGTCCGACCACAACTGGCCGTCGCTCGTCGCGCGACGGCTCGACGCGAGGTCGTTCACCGACGTCAGCTGCGCCGGCGCGACGACCCACGACGTGCTGCAGAAGGGCGGCGGCCTGGTCGGTGCGCCACCGCAACTCGCCGCCGTCAGGACGGGCACGGACCTCGTCACGGTCGGCATCGGAGGCAACGACGGCAACCTGTTCGCGTCGCTCATCTCGGCCTGCACCCGCGGTCAGGGCGCGTGCGCGCCGTTCTCCCGCGACTCGGCCCCCACGATCCTGCGACAGACCGTCAGCGACATCGCCACGGTGCTCGACGACGTTCGCGCCAGGGCACCCGAGGCGACCGTGCTGCTGGTCGGCTACCTGCGGATCATGCCGAGCTCGGGCACCTGCCCGACGATCGGCATCCCGGCGGCCGACGCTGCTGCGGTCGCCGCGACCGAGGCGGCTCTCGACCAGACACTCGCCGACGCCGCCCGGCAAGCACGTGTCCCGTACGTCTCGATGCGGCGCGTGTCGCGCGGCCACGACGCGTGCGCCGGGGCTCGCGCCTGGACCAACGGACGTACGGTTCGGGACGCCGACGGCATCGCGTTCCACCCGCGGCTCGCCGGCATGAAGGCGGTCGCGCGGGCGGTCGAGGCTGAGCTCGCGCGCTAGCAGGTGCCTCCGCCGATGGGCAGCTGACCGTCGAGCGGCAGGTCGCGCGAGGAGAACCCGACC
Source organism: Aeromicrobium sp. Root344 (assembly GCF_001425755.1). Classification (GTDB taxonomy): domain Bacteria; phylum Actinomycetota; class Actinomycetes; order Propionibacteriales; family Nocardioidaceae; genus Aeromicrobium. The sequence continues at coordinate 3,807,897 of NZ_LMDH01000001.1, forward strand.
TTGACCGCGGCGCAGCCCTTGGTCACCTTCCATGACGACGAGGTGGTGTCCCAGTACGACAGTGCGCGCTCGTCGAGCGGGAACGACACCGTGCGCGACTCCCCCGGTGCGAGCTGCACCTTGCTGAAGCCCTTGAGTGCCGACGGGGGCTGCTGCACGGACGCCGACTGGTCGGGCAGCCCGAGGTAGAGCTGAGGCACCGCATAGCCCTTGCGTCCGCCGGTGTTGGTGACGACGGCCTTGACCGTCGCACCGCTGGCGGTGCGCACGACCTGCAGGCCCGACAGGGAGAACGACGTGTAGGACAGCCCGAAGCCGAACGGGTAGGCCGGCGCCAGCTTCTTCTCGTCGTACCAGCGATAGCCGACGAAGACGCCCTCGTCGTAGTGCGTGTCCAGACCCAGCACACCGCTGCCGGGATAGCGCGCCGCGCTCACCGCGGTCGGCAGCTGCGACTGGCTCTCGGGGAACGTGATGGGCAGCCGTCCGCCGGCGTCGACATCGCCGAACAACACCCTGGCGAGTGCCGGGCCACCGTGGGCGCCGGGATACCAGGCCTGCACGAGCGCTGCGATCTTCGACCGCCACGGCGTCAGATCGGCTCCGCCGGACTCGAGCACGACGACCGTCTTGGGCTGGGAGGTGGCCACCGAGTCGATCAGCGCGTCCTGGTTGCCGTTGACGCTCGGGCACTCCAGCGTCAGGCAGTTGCGGTCGGAGCCCTCGCCGTACTGGTCCTTGGCCACCACGATCGCCAGGTCGGCCGCCTTCGCGGCAGCGCTGGCTCGCGCCTTGTCGGAGCCGTCGTCGTACGTGACCTTGACCCCGGACCCTGCGCGGGCCGTGATGCCCTCGAGGAGCGAGTGGTTCGCGAACGGCTCGACCTCACCGGATCCCCCGCCCACCGCGAACTGGGTGGCCGGCTTGCCGATCACGACGATCGACCTCACTGCCGACGAGATCGGCAGGATGCCGTTGTTGCGCAGCAGCGTCGTCGACTGCTCCGCGATGCGTTGTGACGCGAGACCGTCTGCGGTCTGGTCGATCTGCGCGTCGTCGTTGCGGTACGCCTCGCGGTCGAACACACCGAACCGGAACCACGTCTCGAGCATCACGCGCACGTGCTGGTCGATCGTCGCCCGCGAGACCTGGCCGAGCGTGACGGCGGTGCTGACCAGCAGGGGCTGGTAGCCGACCGGCGGCCAGGGCTCGAAGTCGAGGCCGTTGTTGAGGCCCCCGGCGGTCGTGTGGATCGCCAGGTAGTCCGCGATCGTATAGCCCTTGAAGCCCCACTCGTCGCGCAGGATCTGCTTGAGCAGCGTCGGGTTCTGGCAGGCGTACTTGCCGTTGACCCGGTTGTAGGCGCACATGATCGTGCCGACCTTGGCCTCCTTGACGGCGGCCTCGAACTGCGGCAGGTAGATCTCGCGCATCGTGCGGTCGTCGACGATCGAGTTCTGCGCATAGCGGGTCCCGATGACCCCGAGCCCGGCCGGCAGGTATTCGTTGAGCGCTCCTCCGGTGAGGTCGATGCCCTCCTGGTTGTTGGCGGCGAAGTGCTTGACGTTGCCGATCACGCCGGTCGCCTGCGCACCCTCGATCCACGCGACACCGAGGCGGCTCGTCAGCCACGGGTCCTCGCCGTATCCCTCGAACGTACGGCCGGCCAGCGGGGACCGGGCGATGTTGACCGTCGGGGCGTAGATGACGTCGTTGCCCTTGGCCTTGGCCTCCGATGCGGCAACCGTGCCGTGCGCTCGAGCCAGCTCGGGGTCGAACGTCGCGGCGAGCGTCAACGGCGCCGGCAACCCGATCGACTTGCCCTGGCGGGGTCCCACCGGACCGTCGCTGTAGTAGATCGTCGGCACGTCGAGCCTCAGTATGCCCTTCTGGACGCCGGTGTGGGTCTCGGGGCTGCTGACTGCGCCGCCCTTGAGCTCGTCGCCGCCGAGCATGCCGATCTTCTCGCTCAACGTCATCTGGGCGAGGAGCAGGTCCGCGCGCTTGCTGGGACTCAGCGACGTGTCGCACCACGGATGATCGCCGCAGCGGCCGGCCGCGACGGCCGGCGAGACCGGCATCAGGGCGAGGGTCGAGCTGACCGTCGCAGCGGCAATGGCCAGGCCGAGCAGGCGTCGCGTCGTCATGGGGCTCCCCACGTCAGGCGTGCGCACGCACGCAGAATGCGGACAACGTACCCGCGTTCCGCCCGAGGTGGAACAGGTTTCAGGTTTGGAGAATCTGACGCGTCTTCTCGACGTCCTGGTGCATCTGCGCGATCAGCGGGTCGATGCCTTCGTACGTGACCATGCCCCGCAGGCGGTCGACGAGCTCGACCCGGATCGCCTCGCCGTAGAGCTCGAGATCCGTGCGGTCCAGCACGTACGACTCGACGCGTCGCTCGACGCCGTCGAACGTCGGGTTGGTGCCGACCGAGATCGCCGCCGGCAGCCGCTCGCCGTCCGCGCGCACGAGCCAGCCCGCGTAGACACCGTCAGGCGGCACGGCATACGCCTCGTCGACCGGCACGTTGGCGGTCGGGAAGCCCAGCTCACGGCCCCGCTGGTCGCCCTTGGTGACGACTCCGGACACCTCATGGGGACGGCCGAGCACCTCCGCGGCCTCGACCAGCCGGCCTTCTGCGACCAACGTACGGACCAGGGTCGAGGAGTACGGCACGGCACCGCCGTCGAGGGCGAGCCCGTCGACGGCGAACCCGCCTCGCTCCCCCGCCTCGCGGAGGAACGTCGTGTCGCCACTGGCCTTGGAGCCGAAGCGGAAGTTGTCGCCGACAGCCACGAGAGCCGCGCTCAGCTGCTCGACCAGGACCCGGTCGACGAACTCCTGCGGAGACCACGAGGCCATCTCGGCGGTGAAGTTGAGGATGCGGACCTCGTCGGCACCGGCGGCGCGCAGCAGCTCGACGCGGCGCTCGATCGTGGTGAGCCGGGTCGGCGCCTGCTCAGGACGTACGACGGCCAGTGGGTGTGGCACGAACGTCACCGCGATGACCGGCAGCCCGCCGGACAGCTCACGGGTGCGGGCCAGCACGTGCTGGTGACCTTTGTGCACGCCGTCGAAGTTGCCCACCGTGACAGCGGACGGCTCGGTTCGCGGATCCGTCGCAGCTCCGCGGAAGTCACGCCAGATCATCACGGCAAAACTGTGCCACACCGCCGCACGCCGCCCGGCAGGGGCCGAACCTAAGAACACTCTCATCGCCACCTCATCGACCAGTGCCGAGGCATGGGGCAGGCTGGAGCCATGGACCTGCGCAGACGACTCCCCGCGGCGGCGCTGGCCGTCGTGGCGCTGGCGCTCACCGCGGTCATCGTCTCGAGGGTCTCGGCCGGCGCCGACCCCGCACCCCAGGACCTCAGGCCGATCGTGATCTCCCCCGCCGCCAGCCCGACTCCTCCCGCCACGACCACGACGCCGTCGTCGGACGACGACGGCGATGATGACGACGACTACGAGCGCGAGGTGCCCGAGCCCAAGGACATCGACGACGGCGACGACCACAGCGGCAAGGGCCGCGGCGGGGACGACGACCACAGCGGCCGCGACCATCCAGAAGACGACTGAGGTCCGATGGCAGTCCCCTCCCTGTCGCGCCTGTCGGTGCGGCATCGCCTGACCATCACGATCGCGCTGCTCACGACGCTGGCGCTCGTCGCCGTCGGCCTGACCCTGTACGTGCTCGAGGCACGCCGGATCGACCGCGCGATCGAGACCAGCCTGAGCCAGGAGACCGGTGAGTTCCGCGCGCTCCAGAAGGAGCCCGATCCGCGGACGCAGCGTCGATTCGCCTCCGCCGACCGGCTGCTCGAGGTGTTTCTGCAGCGCAACCTGCCCGACGACAACGAGGAGCTGTTCGCGTTCCCCACGAGCGGGACCCCGACGTACCAGGGCGAGTACGACCCCGTCCTCCAGCGGTCCCAGGCGTTCCCGGCGTTGGTCGAGAGGCTGAAGGCGACCGGCGGCACTCGCTCGCTCGAGGTCGGCGGGCGTACGTACCGGGTCGCCGTGCAGCCCGTGAAGGTCGGCGCGCAGTCGGCGGCGTTCGTCGTCGTGCACGACGTCGGCTCCAGCCGCGACGACCTGCACGAGCTGATGGTCACGTATGCGCTCCTGGCGGCGTTGTCCGTCATCCTCATCGCCGGGCTCGCGTCATGGAGCGCAGGACGACTGCTCCGACCCGTCCGCCGGCTCCGGGACACCGCGCGAGGCATCAGCGACGGGGACCTCGGGAGACGGCTGGAGGTCACCGGCCACGACGACCTGTCCGACCTGCAGCGCACGTTCAACGACATGCTCGACCGGTTGGAGTCCGCGTTCGCCACCCAGCGCCAGCTCCTCGACGACGCCGGCCACGAGCTGCGTACCCCGTTGACCGTCCTGCGCGGTCACCTCGAGGTCCTCGACACAGCAGACCCCCACGACGTCGCCACCACCCGAGCCCTCCTCCTGGACGAGATCGACCGTATGGCTCGCCTCGTCAACGACTTGCTGATGCTCGCCAAGGCGCGGCGGCCGGACTTCGTCGACCCGCACCCGACGGACGTCGAGGCACTCACGCACGGCGCGATCGACCGGGCGCGCGCCCTGGCAGACCGCCGGTGGCTGCTGGACGGCGTGGCGCGACACTCCGCACTCCTCGACGGGCAGCGCATCACCCAGGCGCTCCTGCAGCTGTCGGACAATGCCGCGCGTCACACGGCCCCTGGCGACGAGATCGGCATCGGCTCACGCCTGCACGAGGGATGCCTCGAGCTGTGGGTACGCGACGAGGGTCCGGGCGTCGATCCCGCCATGCGCGCGAAGGTCTTCGAACGGTTCACGCGTGGCGACCACGACGACGAGGGCTTCGGCCTGGGACTGTCCATCGTCTCCGCGATCGCCGAGGCGCACGGAGGTGAGGTCGTGATCGACGAGACGCCGTCCGGTGCCACGTTCAGGCTCCGGCTACCGACGGGAGAGGTCGCGTGACGAACCGGATATTGATCGTCGAGGACGAGGACCGCATCGCCTCGTTCGTGTCCAAGGGGCTCAGGGCCGAGGGATTCACGCCGACGGTCGTCGGTGACGGGATCACAGGGCTCGACTACGCCCTGACGGGCGAGTTCGACCTCATGGTGCTCGACATCGGGCTGCCCGGCATGGACGGCTTCCGCGTCCTCGAGCGGGTCACGGCGGAGCGCCCGACCTTGCCGGTCATCGTCCTGACCGCCCGCGACTCGGTCACCGACACGGTCGCCGCGCTCGAGGGCGGAGCCGCGGACTACATGTCGAAGCCGTTCACGTTCGGCGAGCTGGTGGCCCGTGTACGCCTGAGGCTGCGCACGCCAGGTGAGGCAGCGCCTGACGACGAGCTGTCGGTGGGTGACGTCCGCGTCGACCTGCGCCGCCGGCGGGCATACGTCGGAGACCGCGAGGTCGAGCTCTCGGCGCGTGAGCTGACCCTCGCGGAGGTCCTGATCCGCAACCGCGGTCTCGTCCTGTCGCGCGAGCAGCTGTTGTCGCAGGTGTGGGGCTACGACTTCGACCCCGGCTCCAACGTCGTCGACGTCTACGTCGGCTACCTGCGCAAGAAGCTCGGCGCCGAGCTGGTCACGACGGTGCGCGGGCTGGGTTACCGCGTCGACTGACCTCGCGATCAGAGGCTGATCTTGAAGCCTGACAGCCGGGCCTGCGGGAGGCGCTCCAGCATGGGCTCGAGCGCACGCGCGGCCTCGTCGGGCAGGGGACGGTCCGCGGGGTCGCGGGACAGGCACGCGTGGAGCAGGTCGCCGAGCGCGGTCGGCACGAAGTGCGGCAGGACGTACGGCTCCTCGGTGAGCTGCTGCCAACGGGGCTCGCGCTCGAACGCCCGGTAGCCCGCTGCGGCGCGGAACATCGTGGCGCCGAAGCCCCACATGTCGCTCGCGTGACCGACCGTGCCGCGCTCTCCCGGGACGCACTGTTCGGGCGCCATGTACTCGTCGCTGCCGAGCGGATCGGTCAGCTCCACTGCGGCCTTGGCCTCCATCGCGATGCTGAAGTCGATGAGCTTCGCAGGCGCACCCATGATGACGTTGCTGGGCTTGACGTCGAGGTGACAGACCTCCCTCGCGCGCAGGTAGTGCAGCGCCGAGGCGAGCTCGAGACCCAACGGCAGCAGCTGGTGCAGCGGCACATACCCGTGCTTGCCGATCAGGGACGACAGGCTCGGCCCGTCGATGTTCTCCAGCACCAGATAGGGCCGCTCGCCCTCGTCGTCGTACGCGAACAGCCTCGCGATGCCGGGGTGGCTCAGCCGGCTCACCATGCCGACCTCCCGTTGGAGGTCGCGTCGCGCCGACTCGCTGACCTGACCGGGTCGCATGACCTTGGCGACGACCGGCGCATACAGCCGCTCGTCGAACGCGAGCCAGGCCTCGTACATCGTGCCGCCGCCGACCGGCTTGACGGCCGTGAGGCCGGGGGCGATCGTGTCGCCCCCGGCCAGGCCCCAGGTGTCGGACATCAGCGGGTGTTCGCGGACGGCGCCGTGTTCCTGGTCGGCGCGGTGTTCACGGTCTTGACGGTGTGGTGCGTGTTCGTCGTCGGCGCGGTGTTCTTGCTGTTCGCCGTGTTCGCCGTGTTCGCCGTGTTCGCCGTGTTCGCCGTGTTCGCCGTGTTCGCCGNGACGGTGTGGTGCGTCGGCGAGTCCGCCCTGCCGGCCTGGTCGTCGTCCGGGTCGTCGTCGACGTTCGCGGACTGGACCCAGGAGCTCGACGTGTCCTCCCGCTTGACCACCGGGTCGGCGTCCTTCGCCGTCGCGCCGGCCAGCGCGAAACCCGCTGTGCCGATGGCGACGGAGCCTGCGACGGCCACGATTCCTGTGCGTACCAACGTGTGCATGTGTCTCTCCTCGTTCGGATGTGCTGTGGGATTCAGCCTGTCGCCGGTTCATGAGGCCGCAGTGAGTGCGGCATGAGAGGCCTCTCATGTGCCCGGCCGGCAGAACGCGGAACGGCCGGGGGTGCGAGCACCCCGGCCGTTCACACGATGCGGTCAGTCGTCGTCAGATCCCGAGCCGCTGTCGTGGTGGCCGGAGTCGTCCGACCCGGGTCCGCTGTTGTCGTCGTCACGGCCGGAGTCGTCCGACCCGTGATGGCGGCCGTGGTGCCCGTCGTCGTCACGATCGTCACCCGGCTCGACCCGGTCGTCACGGTCCCGGAGCCCGCCCTTGTCGTCGTTGACGTCGTGGTCGGCCGGGTCGTCCGCACCGTGCCGCCGTGCGTCGTCGTCGCGATCGTCACCCGGCTCGACCCGGTCGTCGCGGTCGCGGAGCCCGCCCTTGTCGTCGTTGACGTCGTGGGTCGAGCTCGGTGCCGGGACGGCCGTCGTGGCGGACGAACGTGCCGGGTCCGGTGAGTCGTCCGAACCGTTGCGCGCCACGGCCACTCCTGCGGTTCCCACGACGACGGTGGCAGCCAGGGCCACGACTCCTGCGCGGATGTACCTGTCCATGATGTCTCCTCGAAATCGGTGGTGCTGACAGCGCTGAGACTCCGCGGCGCACGTGAGGCGCCCATGAGCCGGGCATGAGAGGTCTCTCATGTGGCGGCGGTCCCGGGTCGCGCCTAGCGTCGAGACCATGCCGACCGCACCCGACCTGACCGTCCTGCGCGACACCGTGAGCCTCGTGACCGGCGGGGCCTCGGGCCTCGGCGCGGCCGTCGTGTCCGAGCTCGCGTCCCACGGCGCGCACGTCGTGGTGCTCGACCCTGACGCGGCGGCCGCTCGCGAGCTGGTGGGGAGCATCCAGCACCACGGCGGCAGCGCGGAGGCCGTGGTCGCGGACGTACGCGACGCGGATCGCCTCGCCTGGGCCGTCGACCTGGCTTCGTCACAGGGCACCCTGTTCTCCGTCGTCAGCAATGCCGGCGGGTGGGGCGGGCTCACCAGTCACTACCCCGACGTCTCACCCGACGACTGGCTGAGCGTGCTCGACCTCAACCTGGTCGCACCCATGCGCCTGCTGCAGCTGGCGCGTGCGGCAGTGGTGGACGGCGGCGCGGTGGTCCAGGTGTCGTCGAGCGCCGGCATCGAGTCCAGTCCGTACGCCTCGCCTGAGTATGCCGTCTCGAAGGCCGGCGTCGTCCGCCTCACCTCGGCCGTCGGGGCCTGGGCGAGCCCACGCGTCAGCTGCGTCGTGCCGGGCTGGATCGCGCTGCCCCGCGCTCAGCGCGAGCTCGCCGCGCTCGACCCGGAGGACCGGGTCTCGGCTCCCCCGCTCGTGCCGGTCGGGGACGTGACCGACGAGATCGTCCGGCTGATCGTCGATCCGTCGTCCGCCGGTGAGGTCGTGGTGCTCGACGGGGCCGGTCCGCCGCATCCCCTCTAGAGCAGCGGCCGCAGCGGCGCGAGGATCCACTCGCACGCCTTGGCGACCAGCGGGCGCGACGACCACTCGGCCCGGGTCAGCACCCGCGCGTTGGACGCATCGGTCTCGAACACCGTCTCCAGGTGCTGCGCCAGCGCGTCGTCGAGGATCTCGAGGTTGATCTCGTAGTTGCCGGTCAGGCTCAGCCGGTCGATGTTGGCGGTGCCGATCGTCGTCCATCGGCCGTCGATCGTCGCGGTCTTGGCGTGCACCATCCAGTCCTGGTAGAGCAGGATCTCCACGCCGCCGTCGAGCAGCTGAGAGTAGAAGCCGCGCGAGAGCCAGTCGGCCACGACGTGGTTGGAGATCTCGGGAACGAGGATCCGCACGCGCACGCCACGGGCGGCCGCCGCGAGCAGCCCGTCGAGGATGTCCCGGTCGGGAATGAAGTAGGCCGCCGTGATGTAGATGTGGTCGCGGGCCCGGTCGATCGCCTCGATGTACATGCCACGGATCGGGAACAGCAGCTGTCGCGGCACGTTGCGGTGCGCACGGATCTGCGGCTCCCAGCTCGCGTCGCCGCGCTCCTTGAGCATCCGGGCCCGCCTGCGGCGTCGCAGGTTCCAGAAGTCGACGAACGCGTTGTCGAGGTCCCACACCGAGGGACCCTCGATCTTGAGGTGCGTGTCGCGCCACTCCGACGCGTACAGCGAGCCGATGTTGTAGCCGCCGACGTAGCCGACCTCGTCGTCGACGACCAGCACCTTGCGGTGGTCGCGGCCCATCTGTCGCGGGCTGAAGAACCGCCAACCGGTGGCGAACACGGGATAGCGCAGGACGTGGATCGGCGCGGGGAACGTGAGGAAGCTCGGCGTGACGACCAGGTTGGCGAAGCCGTCATAGATCACGTAGACGTCGACGCCGCGCTCGGCCGCATCGACGAGGGCCTGCTTGAAGCGGCGGCCCATCTCGTCGGCCTTGATGATGTAGGTCTCGAACAGGATCCGCTCGCGCGCGTTGCCGATCGCCGCGAGCATGTCCTCGAAGAGATCGGAGCCGTACGTGTAGACCGTCGCCGTGTTGCCCGCGCCGACCTCGAGGGGCGCTGGCGGGGTCACCGGGAACGTGTCGTGGCTCTTGCTCCCGCGCATCAGCTTGCGCACCTTGGTCGTCACCATGAGCGCGACGACGATCAGGAACTGCGCCGAGAGCATCGTGAACAGGGCCCGCTTGAGGATGCCGCGGGTCGACGGCCGGCGCATACGCATGGTGGACCTCACCCTAGCGATTCAGACGAAGACGGCGACGGGCTTGGCGACGCCGCCACGCTGCTCGTAGAGCGCGAGGAACTCGCCCGACGGCGCGAACACCGCGACCGCGCCGGGAGCGCCGAGGTCGATGCCCGTGAGCGGACGGCCGAAGCGTACGTCCGAGGCCTCGCGTTCGGCGAGGTCGTACGACGGGAAGCTCGCGCGCGCCACGTCGTCGAGGCCGACCACGACGAGCTCCTGCTCGAGCTCCTCGAGCGTGTGAGCCTGGTCGAGCGAGAACGCTCCGACCCGCGTGCGCCGCAGCATCGTGAGGTGTCCGCCGACGCCGAGGTCGGCGCCGATGTCGCGCGCCAGGGCACGGATGTAGGTGCCGCTGGTGCACACGACCCGCACGTCGACGTCGACCACGTCGCCCTCGACGCGCAGCGCGTCGAGCTCGAACACCGAGACGGTCACCGGCCGGGCCTTGAGCTCGACCTCGTCACCGGCGCGGACTCGGGCGTACGAGCGCACGCCGTCGACCTTGATCGCCGAGACCGACGACGGGACCTGCTGGATGTCGCCCGTGTAGGCCGGCAGCACAGCGCGCACGGCGGCTTCGTCGACATGTGAGGCCGGCGTCGACGACGTGATCTCGCCCTCGGCGTCGTCGGTGACGGTGGCCTGGCCGAGCCGGATCGTCGCGACGTACTCCTTGTCGGCGAGCGTCAGGTGACCGAGCAGCCGCGTCGCCCGGTTGATGCCCAGCACGAGGATGCCGGTCGCCATGGGGTCGAGCGTTCCGGAGTGGCCGACCTTCTTGGTGCCGGCGATGCGGCGCATGCGGCCGACGACGTCGTGCGACGTCCAGCCGGCCGGCTTGTCGACGACGACGAGCCCACTGACGAGGTCAGTCATCGAGCTCCGCGTCGTCCTCGTCCTTCTTCTTGTACGGATCGGGGTCGCCGGCATACTGCGCACCCGCCGAGCGGGACGCGACCTGCTCGTCGGACTCCTTGACCTTGGCCAGCAGCTCCTCGATCTCCTTGGCCGTCTCCGGGACGGCGTCGAGGAAGAACTCGATCGACGGCGTGATGCGGGTGCCGAGCTGCTTGCCCACCTCGGAGCGGATCAGGCCGGTCGCACTGCGCAGCGCCGCTGCGGTCTCGGCGCGAGCGGTCTCGTCGCCCATCACGGTGTAGAACACCGAGGCCTGCTGACCGTCACCGGTCATGCGTACGTCGGTGATCGTCACGAAGCCGAGGCGCGGATCCTTGATCCGGCGCTCGAGCATCTGCGCCACGACGACCTTGATCCGGTCGGCGACCTTGTGGATCCGAGGTCCAGCCATGATTCTCTCCAAACTGAGTGGGACGCCTCCCCCACGCAAGCGCGTGGGGGGAGGCGTCCGACGGGGGTGTCGCTTACGCGCGAACCTTCTCGCGCAGCTCGAACGTCTCGACGATGTCGCCGACCTTGATGTCGTTGAAGCCCTTGAGCACGAGACCGCACTCGAAGCCTTCGCGGACCTCGGACACATCGTCCTTCTCGCGGCGCAGGCTGGAGAAGTCGAGGTTGTCGGCGACCACGGAGCCGTCGCGAAGCAGGCGTGCCTTCGCGTTGCGCCGGATCACGCCGCTCGTGACCATGCAACCGGCGATGTTGCCGATCTTGCTGGAGCGGAAGATGTCGCGGATCTCGGCGGTACCGAGCTGCGCCTCCTCGAACTCCGGCTTGAGCAGGCCCTTGAGCGAAGCCTCGATCTCCTCGATCGCGTTGTAGATGACCGAGTAGTACTTGATCTCGACACCTTCGCGGTCGGCCAGCTCCGTCGCCTTGCCCTGCGGGCGGACGTTGAAGCCGATGATGACGGCGTTGGACGCGGCGGCCAGCATGACGTTGGTCTCGGTGATCGCACCGACGCCGCGGTCGATGACCCGGAGTGCGACCTCCTCGCCGACGTCGATCTGGGCCAGTGCGTCCTCGAGCGCCTCGACCGAACCGGATCCGTCACCCTTGAGGATGAGGAGCAGCTCGTCGGTCTCGCCCTTCTCCATCGAGGACATGAAGTCCTCGAGCGTACGACGACCGGTGCGCTGCGCCAGGAGGGCGTTGCGCTCGCGCGCCTCGCGCTTCTCGGCGATCTGGCGGGCCAGACGATCGTCCGCGACGACCATGAAGTTGTCGCCGGCACCGGGCACTGCCGTCAGGCCCAGCACGAGTGCCGGCCGCGACGGAGTGGCTTCCTCGATGTTCTCGCCGTGCTCGTCGAGCATGGCGCGGACACGTCCGAACGCCGGACCGGCGACGATCGAGTCGCCGACCTTGAGCGTTCCGCGGTGGACCAGCACCGTGGCGACAGGTCCCCGACCGCGGTCAAGGTGTGCCTCGATGACGAGACCCTCGGCGTTCTGGTTGGGGTTGGCGCGCAGGTCGAGCGAGGCGTCAGCCGTGAGGATGACGGCCTCGAGCAGCTCGTCGAGACCCGTGCCGGCCTTGGCCGAGACGTCGACGAACATCGTGTCGCCGCCGTACTCCTCGGGCACGAGGCCGTACTCGGTGAGCTGGCCACGAGCCTTGGTCGGGTCGGCGTCGGGCTTGTCGACCTTGTTGACCGCGACGACGATCGGGACACCGGCGGCCTTGGCGTGGTTGAGCGCCTCGACCGTCTGCGGCATGACGCCGTCGTCGGCCGCGACCACGAGGATCGCGATGTCGGTCGCCTGCGCACCGCGGGCACGCATGGCGGTGAACGCCTCGTGACCCGGTGTGTCGATCAGGGTGATGCGACGCTCGGAGCCATCGACCTCGGTGGCGACCTGGTAGGCGCCGATGGTCTGCGTGATGCCACCGGCCTCCTTGTCGACGACGTTGCTGCTGCGCAGCGCGTCGAGGAGCTTGGTCTTTCCGTGGTCGACGTGACCCATGACGGTGACGACGGGGGGACGCGCGGCCAGGTCGGCCTCGTCGCCCTCGTCCTCGCCGAACTCGATGTCGAACGACTCGAGCAGCTCGCGGTCCTCGTCCTCGGGCGAGATGACCTCGACGTTGTAGTTGAGCTCTTCGCCCAGCAGCATCAGGGTCTCGTCGTTGGCCGACTGCGTCGCCGTGACGACCTCACCGAGGTGGAACAGCACCTCGACGAGCGATGCGGAGTCGCCGCCGATCTTGTCGGCGAAGTCCGCCAGCGAGGAACCGCGGGTCAGGCGTACGGTCTCGCCGTTGCCCTTGCGGACGCGGACGCCGCCGATGGCGGGCGCCTGCATCTGGTCGAATTCCTGACGCTTCGCGCGCTTGCTCTTGCGTCCACGACGTACGGGTCCGCCGGCGCGACCGAACGCGCCCTGCGTGCCACCACGCGTGTTGCGGCCACCGGGGCCACCCGTGCGCGGAGGACCGCTGAAGCCGCCTCCACCGCCGGGAGCACCACGACCGGGAGCACCGCCACCACCGGGACGGCCGGCGTAACCGCCGCCGCCTCCGCCGGGAGCGCCGCGACCCGGTGCACCACCGGGTCCACCGCGACCGGGAGCTCCACCAGGACCACCGCGGCCGGGCGCACCGCGACCGGTCGAGGGGCCGGCGAGGCCGGACTGGCGCGGCATCATGGCCGGGTTGGGGCGCGGCATGCCAGGTGCGCCACCGGGCGTCGGGCCACCGGCACGTGCGGCCGGCGGACGCGGGGCCTGCATGCCCTGCGTCGACGAGAACGGGTTGTTGCCGGGACGGGCACCGGGCGCCTTGGGTCCGGGACGGGGCCCGGGGGCGGCCGGAGCCGAGGATGCCGCAGCAGCGGGCGCCTCGGGCTCGGCTGCAGGTGCCGGGGTCTCCGCGACCGGAGCCGGCTCGGGCTCGGGCGTCGGGGCGACCCGAGGTCCGGGCGTGGGGCCGGGCGTACGCGTCGGGGCAGGGGCAGCGGGCGCAGCAGCCTCGACCGGGGCCGGTGCGGCCTCGGGCTCGGCGGCGGGTGCCGGTGCGGCCTTCTTGGCGGCGGCCTTGCCGCCTGACTTCTTGGCGCCCTGCGCGCGCAGGGCTTCGCCGTGCTCCTCGTTGAGGCGCCGGACGACGGGGGCTTCTACGGTCGAGGAGGCCGACTTCACGTACTCACCCATGTCTTTCAGGGTGGACAGGACGACCTTGCTCTCGACACCGAACTCGCGTGCGAGCTCGTGGACTCTTACAGCCACTCTTCTCCTTCAGGGGGGTCCGACCCCGAAGGAGGATCAGACCACTAGTTGACGAACGTGCTCATTGCGCAGTACTCATCGCGCAGTACTCACTTGGTCTTCATGAGCGAAGTGCTCCGATTTCGTGTCGTGAAGCGCCCATCGCGTGGACGCTCCTGGTGGTCAAGCTGTGGGCCCCGAGTTCTCGACCAGAGCCGCCACGGCGCCCAGGTCGAGCGGCCCCTCGACTCGAAGGGCCCGACCGAACGCCTTGCGGCGAGTCGCGAGCTCCAGGCACCGGGTCGTGGGGTGCAGGTGCGCCCCTCGCCCCGGCAGCGTGCCGTGCGGATCAGGTGTCACGACCGTGATCGTGGGCTCCTGAACTGCGACGACGCGCACCAGAGTGGTCTTGTCCGCACGCTGCCTGCAACCGATGCATGTCCGGACGACCTCGACCAGTCTACCCGTTTCGCGAAGCGGTCGCGCCACAGCCTCAGGCGCCTTCGGTGCGGGGCGCCTCGGTGTCCGAGCGGATGTCGATGCGCCACCCCGTGAGCTTGGCGGCGAGGCGGGCGTTCTGGCCCTCCTTGCCGATCGCGAGCGACAGCTGGAAGTCGGGTACGACGACGCGTGCCGAGCGCGTCGCCTGGTCGACCAGCGTCACGCCCTTGACCTGCGACGGCGACAGGGCGTGCGCGATGAATTCCGCGGGATCGTCGCTGTAGTCGACGATGTCGATCTTCTCGCCGTGCAGCTCGTGCATCACGTTGCGCACGCGCTGGCCCATGGGGCCGATGCACGCGCCCTTGGCGTTGACGCCGGGCACGTTGGCGCGCACCGCGATCTTGCTGCGGTGACCGGCCTCGCGGGCGATCGCGACGATCTCGACCGAGCCGTCGGCGATCTCCGGCGCCTCGAGGGCGAACAGCAGCTTGACGAGGTTGGGGTGCGTCCGCGAGACCTTGACCCGCGGACCGCGCAGGCCCTTCTCGACCTCGTAGACGTACGCCTTGAGGCGCTCGCCATGGGCGTACTTCTCCTCGGGCACCCGCTCGGACGCCACGAGGATCGCCTCGATGCGGCCGAGGTCGAGCGCGACGTCGCCGGGACGGCTCTGCTGGATGACGCCGGAGACGATGTCGCCGACCTTGCCGGCGAACTCGCCGTACTTGGACTCGTCCTCGGCGTCGCGGATGCGCTGCATGATGAGCTGGCGGGCGATCGTCGCGGCGAACCGGCCGAAGTCGTCCGGCGTGTCGTCGAACTCCTCGGTGAACTGCGGCGCAGGCCGCTCCTGCGGCTCCTCGCCCTCGGCGGGCTCCGGCAGCGGCTCGGCCTCGAGGCGCTCCTTGGCCCACACGGTCACGTGCCCGCTCTTGCGGTCGAGCTCGACCCGCGCGTGCGGGTGGGAGCCACCGGTCTTGTGGTACGCGGAGAGCAGTGCGGTCTCGATCGCCTCGACGACGACGTCGAAAGAGATGTCCTTCTCGTGCTCGAGGGCGCGCAATGCGGCCATGTCGATGTCCATCAGGCGTCCTTCCTGTTCAGCTCGGTTTGCACGAGCGCGGTGGTGATCTGGTCGTAGGTGAGGCGTTGGCTGGTGGTGCGGCCCTCGATCACGACGCCGTGGTCGTCGCTCTCGCCGATGCGGCCGTCGATCGACGAGTCGTCGGTGAGCCGCAGGCGTACGAGCCGGCCCGCGTTGCGACGCCAGTGGCGGGGCGCGGTGAGGGGGCGGTCGACGCCGCGCGACGTGACCTCGAGGGTGTAGGGCTGCGAACCCATCACGTCGGACGCGTCGAGCTCCTCCGACAGCGCCCGGGTGGCGTCGGTGATGTGGTCGATGCCGACACCGCCGTCACGGTCGAGCGCGATGCGCAGGACCCGCTTGTTGCCGGCCGGAGTGAGCTCGATCGCCTCGAGGTCGAGCCCGAGCGCCGAGACACATTCCTCCACGAGAGTCGCGAGTCGTTCGTCCATGGCTCGTCCTCCAGTGTTCACTTGTGATTCGGCTGTCGTCGGCACCGGCATCAGTGTCGGGTCCACCCTACCGAACGAGCGGCCCTCCGGTGAACGTGACGAGTCGGCTAGCCTGCCGTGGTGATCAGCCGACGCGCGCTCCTGGGGACCGGTGCAGCCACCGTGGCGGTCGCCGCGGGTCTCGGTGGCGCAGCCCTCGGCCACCGCCTCGACGACCTCGCGCGCTCCGTGGGCATCGAGCCGCACCAGGAGCCCGATCCTGCCGACGACCGGCTCATCGCGCGGGTCGCCACCGACCAGAACACGCTGCTCGCGCAGGTCGAGGCCGCCGCGGTCAAGCACCCCAAGCTCGGGCTCGGCCCGTTCGTCGCGATCAGCACCGCGCACGCCAAGGCTGTCGGCGTCTCAGCGGTCGTCCCTGACATCGCCCCTCCACCGGCGAACCGCGCCAAGGCCGTCGACGAGCTGGTCGCCGCGTACGCAGCGGCGTCGAAGCAGCGCGCGGCCGACTCGGTCAGGGCGGCCTCACCGGCGCTCGTCCGCGTCCTGGCGTCGATGTCGGCCGGCCTGGCCCAGTGCGCGCACGAGATCGGTGGGCTGCGATGACGTCGACCGAGACCCTGCAGGACTGGCTCGCGCTGGAGCACGAGGCGGTGTGGCTCTACCCCGTCATCGGCGCCAGGTACGGCGCACTGGCCGAGCGGGCGCGCAGGTCGTACGACGATCACGGCACCGTGCGAGACGGCCTGCTCACGCGCCTGCACCAGCTCAAGGTCGAGCCGGTCCCGCCCGCCCTGTCGTACGACGTGGGGCGCGTGCGCACCAAGGGCCGAGCGGTCGCCGCCGCTCGACAGCTCGAGCGCGACATCGCCGCGGTGTGCCTGACGCTCGTCGGCGACAGCACGGACGAGCTACGGACGTACGCGACGCGGGGGCTCCGCCGTGCGGCACTCGCCGAGCTGGCGTGGGACGGCCGCCCCGACGCGTTCCCCGGCCTCCCCTAGTCCCCGAGATGTGGATGCTGCTGCACCACGCTGGGTCCCTGCCTGGTGCAGCTCGATCCGAATCTCGGTGACTCAGTCGCGGAGGTGGGCGATGAGGTCGGCCAGCGCGACGTCGGTGCGTTCGCCGGTGGCCCGGTCCTTGACCTCGACGACGCCGTCGACGAAGCCCTTGCCGACCACGACGATCGTGGGCACGCCGATCAGCTCGGCATCCTTGAACTTGACGCCGGGCGAGACCTTGCCGAGGCGGTCGTCGAACAGCACGTCGATGCCTTCACCGATGAGGTCCTGGTAGACCTGCTCGGCTCCGGCGACGACTGCCTCGTCCTTGCCGGCCACGATCAGGTGCACGTCGAACGGCGACAGCTCCTTGGGCCAGATGAGGCCGAGGTCGTCGTGGGCGTACTCGGCGACAGCCGCGACCGCACGGGAGACACCCACGCCGTAGGAGCCCATCGTCACGGTGACGAGCTTGCCGTTCTCGTCGAGCACCTTGAGGCCGAGCGCCTCGGCGTACAGGCGGCCGAGCTGGAAGATGTGGCCCATCTCGATGCCGCGGGCGAGCTCGAGCGGACCCGAGCCGTCAGGCGCCGGGTCGCCCGGACGGATCTCGGCCGCCTCGATCGTGCCGTCCGCGGTGAAGTCGCGTCCCGCGACGAGGTCGATGACGTGCGAGCCCTCGACGTTGGCGCCGGTGACCCAGCGCGTGCCGTCGACGACGCGGGGGTCGACGAGGTAGCGGATGCCGGACTCGCTCTCGGCACCCAGCGCAGCCGGGCCGATGTAGCCCTTGACCAGCGCGGGGTTGGCGGCGAAGTCCTTGTCCTCGAACGGCTCGACCTCGGCCGGCGTGACGACGGCCTCCAGGCGCTTGGCGTCGACTTCACGGTCTCCGGGCAGCCCGATCGCGAGCGGCTCGCGGGTGCCGTCGGGGTGCCGAAGGATCACGAGCACGTTCTTGAGCGTGTCGGCCGCCGTCCACGGGCGGTCGTCACGGGGGAACGCCTCGTTGAGGTGCGCGACCAGCGTGTCGATCGTGGGCGTGCCGGGGGTCTGCTCCGCATGCGCGGCAGGCAGGCCGTCGTACGAGATGGCGTCGGGCACGACGGTCGTGACGGCCTCGACGTTGGCGGCGTAGCCACCGGGCGAGCGTACGAAGGTGTCCTCGCCGGTCTCGGAGACGGCGAGGAACTCCTCGCTCGCCGAGCCGCCCATCGCGCCGGACTGCGCGTGCACGATGACGTACTCGAAGCCCAGCCGGTCGAAGATGCGGACGTACGCCTCGCGGTGCGCCTGGTAGGACGCAGCCAGGCCGGCATCGTCGACGTCGAACGAGTAGGAGTCCTTCATGATGAACTCACGACCGCGCAGGATGCCCGCACGGGGACGCGCCTCGTCGCGGTACTTCGTCTGGATCTGGTAGAGGCTGAGCGGCAGGTCCTTGTAGGACGAGTAGAGGTCCTTGACCAGCAGCGTGAAGAACTCCTCGTGCGTGGGGCCGAGCATCATGTCGTTGCCCTTGCGGTCCTTGAGGCGGAACACGTTGGGGCCGTAGTCGGTCCAGCGGCCCGACGCCTCATAGGGCTCGCGGGGCAGCAGCGCCGGGAAGCGCACCTCCTGCGAGCCGATCGACTCCATCTCCTCGCGGATGATCTTCTCGACCTTGGCCAGCACCTTGAGGCCGAGCGGCAGCCAGGAGTAGATGCCGGGGGCCACGCGGCGGACGTAGCCGGCGCGCACCAGGAGCTTGTGGCTCGGCACCTCGGCGTCGGCCGGATCGTCGCGGAGGGTACGCAGGAAGAGCCGGGACATTCGCATGATGACGACCTTATTCGGTCGGCCTCACGTCAGCTTCGGGCGGCCTTCATCGCGATGCGGATCATCGGCAGCTGCAGCGGGAGGCGCAGCACGGTGCCGAGCGTGAACCACCACGGCCTGCGTGAGTCACGGGCCGCGTCGAGCGACATCTGCACGTTGGCCGGGAGCACCGCCACGAGCAGTGCCGCCGAACCCAGCCCACCCAGGCGGCGCCCGCGGGGATGCAGCAGCATCCCGGCCAGGGCGAGCTCTGCCGCGCCGGACACCTGCACGAGCTCGCGCTTGCGTGGCAGCGGCTTGGGCACGATCGCCTCGTACATGCGAGGCGTCACGAAGTGGAGCACACCGGACACTGCGAAGATGCCGGCCAGGACCTTGATGTCACGACTCATGCTGCGAGCGTAGTGGCGCGTGAGAGTGCCGGCCGGTCGAGTCTCAGAGCAGGATCGAGGCGAACGTCGCCGTCTGCTCGAAACCCACCCGCTCATAGGCGCGACGTGCCGCGGTGTTGTGGTCGTTGACGTAGAGCGTGACCCGTGGCGCGACCGTCGCCCGGGCTTGCTGCACGACTGCCGCCAGCGCGGGCGCGGCGATGCCCTGGCCCCGCAGGTCCGGCCTGACGTAGACGCCCTGGATCTGGCAGGCGTACGGCGTCGCGGCGCCGACCTCGGCCTTGAACAGCACATCGCCGTCCTCGATGATCGCGAACGCCCAGCCCTGCGAGATCAGCTGGGCGACGCGGGCGCGATAGCCGCTGCGGTTGCCGATCTCGGGGTCGACACCGACCTCCTCGGTGAACATCGCGACGCAGGCTGGATAGACCGTGTCGAACTCGTCGAGCACGACGGGGCGTACGCGCGGGTCAGGGCGCAGGTGGCTGTCGTGCTCCAGCACCATGAACGGCTGGTCGAGGCGCGGTGAGCGGGCCGGGCCCCAGTGCGGCTCGAGGAGCTTCCACATCGGCAGCACGGCGTCGCGAGGTCCGACGATCGACGACGGGCGTACGTTGTCGGTGATCGCCTGCCCGGCGAACGCCTCGACAGCCGCCGGCGTCGCCTGTGCCGGTACGACGTTGGCACCGGCATGGCACGCCGACACGAGAGCGCCGTCCTCGAAGTAGCCCCAGACCTGCCCGCCGAGCCAGCGGGTCTGCAGCTTGGTGGCGTCGACGCGGTTGCGGATGAACAGGTTGACCAACGGGTCACGGTCGAGCAGGGCGTTGAGCTCAGGGAGGTCGGACGTCGTCAGCGCACGGACGTGCGTCGTCGTCTTGAGCACAGCGCCTCCCTGGGTGGTGCCACCAGCCTACGACGGACCCGGGGCGGACGCCCGCGGCACACCGATCAGCTGACGGTGACGGCCGGTGAGCCGCCCTCGACGGGCTCCATGCCCTCGGCGATGCGCATGGCTTCCTCGATCAGCGTCTCGACGATCTTGGACTCCGGCACGGTCTTGATGACCTCGCCCTTGACGAAGATCTGGCCCTTGCCGTTGCCGGACGCGACACCGAGGTCGGCCTCCCGGGCCTCCCCCGGTCCGTTGACGACGCAGCCCATGACGGCAACGCGAAGCGGCACCTCCATGCCTTCGAGGCCTGCGGTGACCTCCTCGGCGAGCGTGTAGACGTCGACCTGGGCGCGACCGCACGACGGGCACGACACGATCTCGAGCTTGCGCTCACGCAGGTTGAGCGACTGCAGGATCTGGAGGCCGACCTTGACCTCCTCGACCGGCGGCGCCGAGAGCGAGACCCGGATCGTGTCGCCGATGCCCTGGCTCAGCAATGCGCCGAATGCCGTGGCGCTCTTGATCGTGCCCTGGAATGCCGGTCCGGCCTCGGTGACGCCGAGGTGCAACGGCCAGTCGCCACGCTGCGAGAGCTGCTCGTAGGCCTGCACCATCACGACGGGGTCGTTGTGCTTGACCGAGATCTTGAAGTCGTGGAAGTCGTGCTCCTCGAACAGCGACGCCTCCCACACGGCCGACTCGACGAGCGCCTCGGCGGTCGCCTTGCCGTACTTGTCGTAGATGCGCTTGTCGAGCGAGCCGGCGTTGACGCCGATGCGGATCGAGACGCCGGCATCCTTGGCGGCGCGGGCGATCGCGCCGACCTGGTCGTCGAACTTGCGGATGTTGCCGGGGTTGACGCGTACGGCGGCACAGCCGGCGTCGATCGCGGCGAAGACGTACTTGGGCTGGAAGTGGATGTCGGCGATGACGGGGATGTTGGAGTGCTTGGCGATCTCCGGCAGCGCGTCGGCGTCGTCCTGGCTCGGGCAGGCCACCCGCACGATGTCGCAGCCGGCCGCGGTGAGCTCGGCGATCTGCTGCAGCGTCGTGTTGACGTCGGACGTCAGCGTCGTGGTCATCGACTGCACCGAGATGGGCGCGTCACCGCCGACGTCGACCGTGCCGACCTTGATCTTGCGGGTCTTGCGGCGCGGCGCCAGCACCGGAGGCGGCATGGCGGGAAGTCCGAGATCAGTCATCTTTTCAGCTCAGTTTCACGGGGTTGACGATGTCGGCGTAGATCAGGATCACACTCATCAGCATAAGGAGGGCACCCACGGCGTAGGCGACCGGCAACATCTTGGCGACGTCGACGTATCCGGGGTCGGGCTGGCCACGCAGCCGGGCGATCGCGCGGCGTACGGCCTCGTAGAGCGCACCGGCGATGTGGCCGCCGTCGAGGGGCAGCAACGGGATGAAGTTGAACAGCGCGAGGAACAGGTTGAGCCCGGCGAGCAGCACGAGGACGCGTTGCACCCGCTCGCCCCACGTCGGGTCGTCGACCGTGACCATCTCACCGGCGACGCGGCTGGCCCCGACGACGCTGATCGGCCCGTCGGCGTCGCGCTTGCCGCCGAACGCGGCCTTGGTCACGTCGACCATGCGCTGCGGCAGGTGGACGATCGCGGTGGCCGTGCCCTTGACGTACGTGCCCATGGTCGACGCGACGTAGCCCGGGCCCTGCCGGACGTACGTCTCGGTGGGTGCGACGCCCAGGAAGCCCACGTCGACGGTCTTGGTCGGGTCGTTGACGTCGGCCCGCGCCAGCACCGAGGTGGCGACGCTGACCTCGCGGGGCTTGCCGGCGCGCTCGAAGCCGATGTCGGCCTCACGGGAGCCGTTGGCGCGGATCAGCGTCGTCAGCTCGTCCCACGACGAGACCCGGTGCCCGTTGAACGAGGTGATCCGGTCGCCCGGGAGCAGCCCGGCCTTCTTGGCGGGCGTGATCGGGTCCTTGGACGTGCACGTGCGGCCGGCCTCGGCGTCGCTGATGGCGCAGTCGGACACGGTCTGGACCGTCGTCGACGGCTTGAGCGCGCCGAAGCCCATGAACACGATCGTGAACAGCACGATCGCGATGAGGACGTTGACCATCGGGCCGCCGGCCATGACGATCAGCTTCTGCCACCACGGCTTGCGGTAGAACAGCCGGTCGAGGTCCTTGTCGTCGACGTGCTCGTACTCGGCGTTGCGGGCGTCGGAGATCAGCTGGGTGAACAGGCCCGTGTTGGTCTTGCGCACCTCGTGCGGGTCGGCGTCCTTGGCCGGCGGCAGCATGCCGACGAGCTTGACGTAGCCGCCGAGCGGGATCGACTTGATGCCGTACTCGGTCTCGCCGCGCTTGACCGACCACACGGTGTTGCCGAATCCGACGAAGAACTGGGTGACCTTGATGCCGAACTTCTTGGCCGGATACATGTGGCCGAGCTCGTGCAGGCCGATCGAGACCGCGACGCCGATGATGAATCCCACGACACCGAGGGTGTAGATCAGCGCGTTCATCGTTTCTCCACCAGCTCCGCGGCCCGGGTGCGGGCCCATGCATCGGCGCCGAGCACGCCGTCGAGGGTCAGGTCCTGGCGGGCGACGTCCGGTTCGCCGAGATGCTCCTCCAGGACGATGCCCACCGTGTCCACTATGCCGAGGAAGTCCAAGTCGCCGCTGACGAATGCGTCGACGCACACCTCGTTGGCGGCGTTGAACACGGCAGGGCCCGTGCGCCCGAAGGTGCCGGCCTTGCGAGCGAGGCTGACAGCCGGGAACGCCTCGTCGTCGAGTGGGAAGAACTCCCAGGTTGCCGGCTGCGTCCAGTCGCACCCTGCGGCGGCGTCGGGCACGCGGTCGGGCCAGGCCAGCCCGAGGGCGATCGGCAGCTTCATGTCGGGCGGCGACGCCTGGACCATCGTGGCGCCGTCGATGAACTCGACCATCGAGTGGACGATCGACGGCGGGNGCCCCTTGTTGACCAGCGTTGCCGAGTTGATCGTGATGACCGGGCCCATGTCCCACGTCGGGTGCGCCATCGCCTCGGCGGGCGTGACGTCGGCGAGCTCCGCGCGCGTACGTCCACGGAACGGGCCACCGCTCGCCGTGACGATGAGCCTGCGGACCTCGTCACGCCGTTCCCCCCGCATCGCTTGGGCGAGGGCCGAGTGCTCGGAGTCGACCGGCACGAGCTGGCCGGGCTTGGCGGCGCCGATCACGAGCTCTCCGCCGATGATCAGCGACTCCTTGTTGGCGAGCGCGAGGGTCGTGCCGGCCTCGAGCGCGGCCAGGGTCGGGAGCAGTCCGACGGCGCCCGTCATCCCGTTGAGCACCACGTCGCACTCGATGCGAGCCACGTCGACCGCTGCGTCGGGCCCAGCGATCAGGCGCGGCACGCGGTGGTCGCCCTGGGCGTACCCGTTGCGCTGGGCCTCGGCGTAGAGCGCGAGCTGGACGTCCTCCGCCGCGCTCGCCTTGGCGACGGCCACGAGGGGCACGTCGAACGCGATCGCCTGCTCGGCGAGCAGTCGCGGGTTGCTGCCGCCGGCTGCGAGCGCGACGACCTCGAACCGTTCGGGGTTGGCGGCGATGACCTCGAGGGCCTGGGTCCCGATGGATCCTGTCGAGCCGAGAACGGCGACACGCTTGCGCATCCGACCATTGTCCCCGATGCACCTGCGGTGACCTAGGCCGGACATGCAGGATGGCGACCTCCTCGCAAGGAAGTCGCCATCCTGGGTGAGCCCCGGAGCGGCGGCAGACGAGGGATGTCCTGTCGCCGCGCCCCCTCCGCTCCGGGAGTTCGGTTACTTGACCTCGGACTTGAGGACCGCCATGACGCCCAGGGTCAGCGGGATGATGAACCAGATCAGGCTCGAGGTGCCGATCTGGGCCCACTGCTCACCGCTCGGACCACCGTCGAAGAGCGGGGTCTGCGCGTCGTTGAAGTCGATCCACGGCTGGATCTTCTCGAACCAGTCCTGGGTCGCCGCCAGGAACCCGAAGATGCCGGGGATGACGAACGAGTACACGAAGTAGGCGACGATCGCACCGGCGGAGTTGCGGATCAGCACACCGAGCATGAAGCCGACCATCAGGCCGAGAATGTTGGCCAGGACGATGTAGAGCATGTCGGCGAGCGACACGTCCCACGTGGTGTCGACACCGTTGAGCGCGGAGCCGATGACGTTGCCGAGCGCGCCGACCGCGAACGAGAAGATCATCGAGACGACCGCGACGAGGATCGCCGCGATGGCCTTGGCGAGGATGACCTGCCCGCGGTGCGGCAGCAGCGTGAACGTGATGAGTCCCGTCCGCTGGCTCCACTCCCCTGTCACCGACAAGATCGCGACGACCGGGAGCAGGATCGCGAACGGCACGCCGATCGCGGTGCCGAACACCGAGTACTCGAGGTTGTCGTTGGGCACGAAGATGATGCAGGCGATCGTGGCGATCGTCGCAACGATGCCGATGCTCATCATCAGCCAGAACCCTGAACGAGTGTCGAACATCTTGCGGAGCTCGACCTTGACGAGGCGGCTCAGCGGAATTGCGGGCCTGGTCGTGTCGATCGTGGCGACTGCGGTGCTCATGACTGTGCTCCTTCAGGAGTGATCTCTTCGCGTTGGGTGTCCGAGGTCAGCTCGAGGAACATCTCCTCGAGTCCGGCGCCCTCGGCGGGCCGCAGCTCGACCAGGGCAACTCCCGCGGACGCGGCTGCCTTGCCGACCTGCTCAGGCGTGGCTTCCGAACGAAGCCCGCCATCGCCGGAGGGAGATGCCGTGATGCCCGCCGAGGTCAGCGCGTTGGCGAGAGCCGACATGTCGCCGGCCTTCACGAACGTGCCGGCGGTCTGCAGCAGCTCTGCCTTGGTGCCTTGCGCCACGATGCGGCCGTTGCCGATGACGATGATCTCGTCGGCGATGACCTCGATCTCGTGCAGCAGGTGAGACGACAGCAGCACGGTGCCGCCACGGTTGGCGTACTCCCGAAGCAGGCTGCGCATCCAGTGGATGCCGGCCGGGTCGAGGCCGTTGGCCGGCTCGTCGAGGATCAGGATCTTCGGGTCGCCCAGCAGCGCGTTGGCGATGCCGAGCCGCTGGCGCATGCCGAGCGAGTAGTTGCGTACGCGACGCTTCGACTCCTCAGGCGTCAGGCTGACGAGCTTGAGCATGTCGTCGACGCGTGACATCGGCAGGCCCATCGTCAGCGCGCTGAGCGTGAGGATCTCTCGGCCGGTGCGGCCGGCGTGCTGTGCCGAGGCGTCCAGGAGGACGCCGATCTGGGTACCGGGGTTGGGGATGTCTTGGTACAGGACGCCGCCGACCCGCGCTTCACCGGCGGACGCGGGCGTGAGCCCGGCCATGATGCGCATCGTGGTCGACTTGCCGGCACCGTTCGGGCCGAGGAAGCCCGTGACGGCTCCTGGTCGGCACTCGAACGAGACATTGTCGACGGCCTTGAAGCCGCCGTACGTCTTGGTGAGTCCTTCAACTGTGATCATGACACCCAGTCTGCCCGCGGGAAGGGGCACAAACATCGGTCGAGCGACCATTGATCGCTAGCCGAAAGTATGAGAAGGGCGAGCCGATAGACCGTCGTGGCTCCCGCNCCGACTACCAACCACCGCTCCGCTGGTGGAACCACGCGTGGCGCTACGTCCTCGTCCTGACGATCTCCGGCACAGCGTGGTTCGAGATCGCGTACTGGCAGTGGGACCACCATCGCCTGTGGTTCTGGAGCGACCTCGGCCTCGGGCTCGCGGGTCTCGTCGCCGTGCACTGGCGCCGCCGTCTCCCCGTCGCCGTTGCCGTGCTCACCAATGTCGCCTCGTTCGTGTCATGGTCGTCCGCCGGGCCGGGCACGCTCGCCCTCGTCTCGCTGTCCACCCGTCGGCGGTGGCGCGAGATCATCCCGATCGGCCTGCTCGCGATCGCCGCAAGCCTGATCGCCGAGAACAACAACCCGGTCAGCGACGACGTCCTGGCGTTCACGATCCCGTTCATCGTCGCTGTCGTCGGCGTCTCGGTCGGCTGGGGCATGTACATCGGCTCACGCCGCGAGCTGCTCGCCACGCTGCGCGAACGCGCCCGTACCGCCGAGTCGGAGCAGTCAGCACGCGTCGCCCAGGCGCGTACGGCCGAGCGTGGCCGCATCGCGCGCGAGATGCACGACGTCCTCGCGCACCGCATCTCGCTCGTCACGATGCATGCCGGTGCGCTGACCTATCGCGAGGACCTCACGGCTGAGGAGATGCGCGCGACTGCGGCGGTGATCCAGGAGAGCTCGCACCAAGCGCTGGTGGAGCTGCGCGACGTCCTCGGCATCCTCCGAGACGACGCCGGCGATGCCGGTCCCGAGCGCCCGCAACCGTCTGCCGTCGACGTGCCGGCCCTGCTCGACGAAGCGCGGGCGACCGGCATGCGGATCGAGACCGAGGAGCTCGTCGCGCTCGACGGCATACCCGAGACCCTCGGACGTACGCTCTATCGCGTCGTGCAGGAGAGCCTCACGAATGCCCGCAAGCACGCGCCCAACACGCTCGTCACGGTGTCGGTGACCGGCAGCCCGTGGGCCGGGCTGACGATCGTGGTGGCCAACCCGCTCGAGGTCGGCTCGAGCCGAGTCGCGGTCCCGGAGTCGGGGCTCGGCCTCATCGGTCTCGCCGAGCGCACGGCCCTGGTCGGCGGCAAGCTGACGCACCGGATCACCCCGGGGCGCGAGTTCGTCGTCGAGGCATGGCTACCGTGGCCGGCATGACGACACGGGTGCTGCTGGCCGACGACGATCCACTCGTCCGGGCTGGTCTGGCACTGATCCTCGGTGGCTCCGACACCATCAGCGTCGTCGGCGAAGCGGCCAACGGCCAGGAGGCTGTCGACACCGTGCGGTCGGGCGGAATCGACGTCGTGCTGATGGACATCCGGATGCCGGTGCTCGACGGCATCGCGGCCACGGCCGCCGTGCTCGAGCTGCCGGATCCTCCCAAGGTCATTGTGCTCACGACGTTCGACGCCGACGAGTACGTCGTACGGGCACTCGCTGCGGGTGCGAACGGGTTCCTCCTCAAGGACACACCGCCGGCCGAGATCGTCGCGGCGATCGGCAAGGTGATCGACGGCGAGCCCATGCTGTCGCCCACGATCACCCAGCAGCTCATCCGTCAGGTGACGGACGCTGCGCCCGGACACCGCGACGATGCCGCAGCGGTGTCGCGGGTCGCCTGCCTCACCGAACGCGAGCGCGAGGTGGCGATCGCCGTGGGTGGCGGCTCGTCGAACGCCGAGATCGCCGCCGATCTCCACATGAGCATCGCCACGGTCAAGGCGCACATCTCGCACATCTTCACCAAGCTCGACGCGACCAACCGGGTGCAGGTCGCCATCGCGATGCACGACGCCGGCCTGCTCTAACGCGTACGCACGCCGACTTTTGAAGCGTTGCGCATGTTCTGCGGCTCAAGTACCTGCGCAACGCTTCAAAAGTTGGCCGTCGACGTCAGGAGTGGGCGGCGTTGAACGCCTCGATCACCTTGGACGGCGCTCGGCGGTTGTCGCTGACCTGGTGGCCGTTGGCTCGCGCCCATTCACGGAGGTCGTGGATCGTGTAGCCGTCCATGATCGCGACGCCGGCGCCGCCCCGCCCACGGCTGCTGCGCGGCGCGTAGGTGTCACGGACCTCCTCGGCCCCGTCCAGGAGGTTGCGGAGGAAGTCGTCGACAGCCTTCTTGGACTCGTCTGACAGGTAGAGCTCGTACGTCCGGCCGTTGATCCGATAGCGCTCCGGAGGCGTGTCGGGGTGCAGCTCCTTGCCGTCGTAGTCGTCGATCACCGTCACGATCGGCTCGGGGACGATCTCGCGCTTGGGCATACGTTCTCCTTCGGCTGGACGCGGTCAGGATAGTCCAGCCCACGCCTGCGCGATCGGGATGTCGTGCTGCAGCACGTTGACGGCGGCCCGGTGACCCGAGGCCATCGCCGCCGTCACGGTCGCCGGGTCGTCCGTCCATGTCGCCTCGCCCGCGATGTGCAGGACGCCGCCGATCGGGGTCGCCAGATCGTCGTGGTCGGCTGTCGTGGAGCCCACCGTCATGTACGCGTAGGAGCCGCGTGCGAACGGATCGCCCTGCCAGTCGGTGGTGTGGACCTCGACCGGCTCCTCCACCCGATCGCCGTACAGCCGTCGAAGCTGCGCGAGGACCGACTCGACGATCTTCGACTGCTTCCACCCGCGCGTCGCCACGGCCGCAGGCCCGGCCGCGAACGTCAGGAGCGTCGGTTCGCCGTGCAGCGACGTGAGGTCGTACCAGGAGTGCCACCACGCCCCCTCGGGACCCTGTTGGCGTACGACGTAGACGTCCTCGTCCCAGAACCGGGTCCGGAACCGCAGGAAGACCTTCTCGAAGGCGTTCATCTCAAGGCGGCCCAGCGCCCCGGCCACCGGCTCAGGCAGCGGAGGCTCGATGACCAGGTCGGCGCTGCGCAGCACCCCCACCGGCACCGTCAGGATGACGCACCGGCTCGACATCTCGGTCCCGTCGACGGTGACGACCACGCCGTCCGACCCCCAGCGCACGTGCGACACGACGTGCTCGAGGCGAATGTCGAGCCCGGCCGCGAGGCCTTCGGGGAGGCGATCGTAGCCGTCAGGGAACACCACCTCGTCGCCGTCGATCACGTCGTCGTCGAGACCGTGGGCCGCGAGGTCCTCGCTCGCCACCCCGTACTGCTCCTCTGAGCGGTGCCGGAGGTACTCGCGCACGCGCTCGCTGCGGGCCCCGTCCCACCCCAGCGACGCGACCACGTTCTCGCACACGTCGGCGTACGACGCTTCCGCCTCGGAGGCG
This sequence comes from Aeromicrobium sp. Root344, assembly GCF_001425755.1. GTDB lineage: Bacteria > Actinomycetota > Actinomycetes > Propionibacteriales > Nocardioidaceae > Aeromicrobium. The sequence goes on from NZ_LMDH01000001.1 coordinate 3,836,585, forward strand.
GCGATGACCTCGGGCAGCAGGGAGTCGACCGTGTGGATGTCGTCGACGAAGCGCCGAGCCGCGGCGTCCGGCAGGCGCACGCCGTCCGGACCGAAGTAGGCGATCGGACGACCGTCGGGCTGGTAGCCGCCCACCGTGAACTCGTGCATCCGCATCCCGAACGCCGTCGCAGCCGCTGCGACCGGGCTGTCGGCGGTCCCATGGATCCACGAGGCGCCGAGATCCGTGGCACGCCCGTCACGTCGGTCGGTCCACACGCGGCCGCCGACCCGGTCACGGGCCTCCAGGACGACCACGCGTCTGCCCTCGCGTGACAGCAGCCGGGCGGCCGTCAGCCCTGCCACGCCGGCGCCGACCACGATGACGTCGTGGTGCTCCACCATCGTCCGACCCCGGCCCTAGGCGTCCAGGTTGGTCATGACGTGCTTGATGCGGGTGTAGTCCTCGAGCCCGTACATCGACAGGTCCTTGCCGTAGCCGGAGTGCTTGAAGCCGCCGTGGGGCATCTCCGCGACGATCGGGATGTGCGTGTTGATCCAGACGCAGCCGAAGTCGAGGCGCCGGGCCATGCGCATCGCCCGGCCGTGGTCCTTCGTCCACACCGACGACGACAGGCCGTAGTCGACACCGTTGGCCCACCGCACGGCCTCGTCCTCGTCGCTGAACTGCTGGACCGTGATGACCGGGCCGAAGATCTCGTCCTGGCTGGCGTGGTCGTCCTGCCGCAGGCCCGAGAGCACGGTCGGCTCGAAGAAGTAGCCCTCGCCGAGCGCCGTCATCCGCGAGCCGCCGGTCTCGAGCCGCGCGTGGTCAGGCAGGGAGTCGATGAACTCCTTGACGTGGGCGAGCTGGTTGGCGTTGTTGACCGGACCCAGGTCGACGTCGTCGTCGGGCATGCCGACCCTGGTGCCGCGAGCGGCCTCGGTCAGCGCCGCCGTGAAGTCGGCTGCCACCCGCGGATGGACCAGGACGCGCGTCGCCGCGGTGCAGTCCTGCCCGGCGTTGAAGTAGCCGGCACCGGCGATGCCCTCCGCGGCGGCTGCCAGATCGGCATCGTCGAACACGACGACAGGAGCCTTGCCACCGAGCTCCAGGTGCGGCTTCTTGAGGTCGGCGGCTGCCGCAGCGGCGACCTCCATGCCGGCGCGTACGGACCCGGTGATCGCGACCATCTGCGGCGTCGGGTGCGTCACCAGGGCCCGGCCGGTGTCACGGTCGCCGCAGACGACGTTGAAGACGCCCGGCGGGAAGAACTCCTGGGCGATCTCGGCCAGCAGCGTCGTGGACGCCGGCGTCGTGTCGCTGGGCTTCAGGACGATCGTGTTGCCGGCAGCCAGGGCGGGCGCGATCTTCCAGATCGCCATGACGAACGGGTAGTTCCACGGCGTCACCTGGGCCACGACCCCGATCGGCTCGCGGCGAATCATCGAGGTGTGGCCACGCAGGTACTCCCCTGCCGACTTGCCCTCCAGCACCCGCGCCGCACCGGCGTAGAACGTCATGGCGTCCAAGGCCTGGCCGAGGATCTCCTCGGTCAGGGTCAGCGCCTTGGGCTTGCCGGTGTCGCGTGACTCGACGTCAACGATCTCGTGAGCCCGGTCCTCGATGGCCCGGGCGAGCTGGTGCAGCATCTTCGACCGCTCGTACGGTGTCGTGTCCCGCCACGTCTCGAACGCCGTCGCGGCGGCTCCGAACGCACGATCGACGTCCTCCGCGCCGGACAGCGGCGCCGAGGCATACACCTGACCGGTCGACGGATCGATGACGTCGTACGTCGCGCCGCTCACCGCCGGGACGAGTGCTCCGTTGATGACGTTGGTGATCGCTCGGTCCATGGGCTCCATCCAACCTCAATCTCCCGCGAGAGGCAACGGAATCCGAAGCAAACAGCAGATCACACGACGAATTCCCTTGTCTTTGTGACCAGCATCTTGCGATCATGGCTGCATGAGCTACTCCGACGAGGAATACACCCGACTGCAGAAGGCCGGCAAGCGCCACCTGTGGATGCACTTCTCCCGCCACGGGAGCTACGACGATGCCCACGACATCCCGATCATCACCAAGGGCGACGGCATGTACGTGTGGGATGCCAAGGGGCGCAAGTACCTCGACGGGCTCGCCGGGCTGTTCGTCGTCCAGGCCGGGCACGGCCGCCAGGAGCTGGCCGAGGCCGCCGCGAAGCAGGCCGCCGAGCTGTCGTTCTTCCCCATCTGGACGTTCGCACACCCCAACGCGATCGAGCTCGCCGAGCGCATCGCGGCATACGCGCCCGGCGACCTCAACCGGGTGTTCTTCACGACGGGCGGCGGCGAGGCGGTCGAGACCGCGTGGAAGGCCGCGAAGCAGTACTTCAAGCTCACGGGAAAGCCGCTCAAGACCAAGGTCATCAGCCGCCAGATCGCCTATCACGGGACCCCGCACGGCGCGCTCTCGATCACCGGCATCCCGGCGCTCAAGCAGATGTTCGAGCCCCTCGTGCCGTCGACCGTGCACGTGCCCAACACGAACTTCTACCGCGCGCCCGAGCACGGCGACAACCTCGACGACTTCAGCATCTGGGCGGCCGACCAGATCGAGCACGCGATCCTCGCCGAGGGTCCCGACACGGTCGCCGCGGTGTTCCTCGAGCCGGTGCAGAACGCCGGTGGCTGCTTCCCGCCCCCGCCCGGCTACTTCCAGCGCGTACGCGAGATCTGCGACCGGCACGACGTCCTGCTCGTCTCGGACGAGGTCATCTGCGCGTTCGGCCGGCTCGGCGAGATGTTCGGCGCCACCCGGTACGACTACGTGCCCGACATGATCACGTGCGCCAAGGGCCTCACGTCCGGCTACTCCCCCCTCGGCGCGATGATCGCGACCGACCGGGTCATGGAGCCGTTCCTGCAGGGTGACAACAGCTTCGCCCACGGCTACACGTTCGGCGGGCACCCCGTGTCGACTGCCGTCGCGATGGCGAACCTGGACATCTTCGAGCGGGAGAAGCTCAACGAGAACGTCCGCAACAACGAGGCCGCGTTCCGGGCGACGCTCGAGAAGCTCCTCGACCTCGACATCGTCGGCGACGTCCGCGGCGACGGCTTCTTCTACGGCATCGAGCTGGTCAAGGACAAGGCGACCAAGGAGACGTTCGACGACGACGAGTCGGAGCGCCTGCTGCGCGGGTTCCTGTCCAAGGCGCTGTTCGAGAACGGCCTCTACTGCCGCGCCGACGACCGCGGCGACCCCGTCATCCAGCTCTCGCCGCCGATCATCGCCGATCAGAGCCACTTCGACGAGATGGAGTCGATCCTGCGATCGGTGCTGACCGAGGCTCAGGGTCACCTCTGACCTGCGGTTTACCAAGAGGTCAGGGCAAACAGCCACTCCTCAGGGCGCACGCGCCTTGCGGAGTGGCTGTTTGCCGTGCGGGGTCGACGCCCGCGCGAAGTTTGCCGTGACCTCTTGGTAAACCGCCAACCCGGTCAGGCAGCCAGGGCCTTCTCCTGGCGACGGCGGAAGATCTCGTTGCCCAGGACGATCGCGATCGCGATGACGAACATCGCCGTGCCGATCACGTTGACCTGCATCGGCACGCCACGTTGGTTGGCGCCATAGACGAACATCGGGAAGGTCACTTCCTGGCCCGCGTTGAGGTTCGTGATGATGAAGTCGTCGAACGACAACGAGAAGCTCAGCAACGCCGCACCGATGATGCCCGGCAGGACCAGTGGGAACGTCACCCGCCAGAACGTCTGCACCTCGTTGGCGTACAGGTCCATGGCGGCCTGCTCGAGATTGTCGTCCAGCCCACTCAGGCGCGCCTTGACCGTGACGATCACGAACGACAGGCAGAACATCACGTGCGCGATGAGGATCGTGACGAAGCCCAGCTGCCCGCCGAAACCACGTGACACGAAGAGCGCCAGCAGCGACGAGCCCATCACGATCTCGGGCGACGCCATCGGCAGGAAGATGATGAGGTTCGCCGCCCTGCGCCCCACGAACTTGTGCCGGGACAGCGCGAACGCGGCCAACGTGCCGAGGATCGTCGCGACCAGCGTCGCCAGGAGGGCGATCTCGATGCTGAGGATGACCGAGTCCTTCATGCCGCCGGGCTTGAACGGGTGCAGCCAGTTGTTCCACGTGAAGTCCTGGAACTTGTAGACGTTCTTGGACTTGCTGTTGTTGTTGAAGCTCATCAGCACGACGACGGCGATCGGCACGAACGTGTAGACCAGCACCAGGAGTCCGAGTCCGAGCACGAGGTGCTTGCCGATCCAGCGCCTGAGGCGCGCGAGCGTGCTCATACGAGGTCCTCCGTTCCCGAGGTGCGGACATAGACCAGGACGAGCCCGACGATGATCGCCATGAGGGTGACCGACAGCGCGCCGGCCGCCGCGTAGTCGCCCTGGGTCGTGAACAGGCTCTGGATCACGTTGCCGACCATCTTGGTGTTGGTGTTGCCGAGCAGCGTGGCGTTGATGTAGTCACCGGCCGCCGGGATGAACGTCAGCAACGTGCCGGCGACGACGCCGGGCAGCGAGAGCGGGAACGTGACCTTGAAGAAGCCGCGTATCGGCGAGGCGTACAGGTCGCTGGACGCCTCGATCAGGCGCACGTCGATCTTCTCCAGGCTCGCGTAGAGCGGCAGCACCATGAACGGCAGGAAGTTGTAGGTCAGGCCGGCGATGACGGCGAACGGCGTCGCCAGCAGCCGGTCGTCGGTGCCGGTCAGGCCGATGAAGTTGAGCAGGTTGGTCAGGTGGATCGTCTGGGCGAACCCGACGACCCAGCCGTCATCGGCGAGGATCAGCTTCCACGACAGGGTCCGGAGCAGGAACGACGTGAAGAACGGTGCGATGACCAGGACCAGCATCAGGTTCTTCCACCGGCCGGCCTTGAACGCGATCGCATAGGCCAGGACGTACCCGATGACGAGGCAGGCGAGAGTCGCGATGCCGGCGTACCAGATCGACCTCCAAAGCTGGGCCTTGTAGTCGTTGATCGCGTCGAAGTAGTTCGCGAAGTGCCACGTCATGTCGTAGCCGGTCAGGACCGATCCGTTCGGGTCGAACAGGCTCGAGGAGACCAGCGAGTAGAACGGGATGACGAAGAACACCCCGAGCCACAGCGCGGCGGGCAGGATCAGCCAGTAGCCCGTGAGCTTGCGACCCCGCGGCGCTGGCGCGGCGGTGTCGTGCGGGTTGGCCGGGGCGATGCCGGCGGTCGAGGTCATGGTCAGTCCTCCTCGATGCCGGCTTTGGCGTCCTGGCTGGCGTCGAGCAGGAAGGCGTACTCGGGCCGCCACGAGACATCGACCTTGGTGCCGACCGGCAGCATGCGTCGTGCGCCGGTGTTCTGCTCGAACACCATGAGCTCCTGGCCCCACGGCATCTTGACCATGTACTGCGTGCTCACGCCGACGAAGCTGACATCCGTGATGAACCCGCCGGTGATGACGTCACCCGGCGCGTCGATCGGCTGCCCGGCCTCGGCGATGAGCACCTTCTCCGGACGGATCCCGAGCCAGCCCTTGCCGGACTCCGAGTGAGCCCGCTCGGCCGGGATCGACGCCACAGCGCCCTGCACCCGCACCTTGACCTGGCCGCCCTCGCGACCCTGGATCTCGGCCTCGATGAGGTTGGACTGGCCGAGGAAGTTCGCCACGAACGTGGTCGTCGGGTTCTCGTAGAGGTCGTTGGGCGCACCCATCTGCTCGATCACGCCCTGGTTCATGACCGCGATGGTGTCGGCCATCGTCATGGCCTCCTCCTGGTCGTGCGTCACGTGGACGAACGTCAGGCCGACCTCGGTCTGGATGCGCTTGAGCTCGAGCTGCATGCCGCGGCGCAGCTTGAGGTCCAACGCGCCGAGCGGCTCGTCGAGGAGCAGCACCTCGGGCTGGTTGATCAAGGCGCGGGCCAGGGCGACCCGTTGCTGCTGGCCACCCGACATCTGGGCCGGCTTCTTGTGCGCCTGCGAAGTCAGCTCGACGAGCTCGAGCATGTCGGCGACCTGCTGGCCGACGTTCTTCACACCGCGACGCTCCAGGCCGAAGGCCACGTTCTTGGAGATGTTGAGGTGCGGGAACAGCGCGTAGTTCTGGAACACCGTGTTGACCGGCCGCTTGTAGGGCTTCGCGTACGTGATCTCGGTGTCGCCGAGGTGGATCGTGCCGGAGGTCGGGGTCTCGAGGCCGGCCACCATGCGAAGGGTCGTGGTCTTGCCGCAGCCCGACGGGCCGAGCAGGGCGAAGAACGATCCCTGTGGCACGACGAGGTCGAGTGACTTCACTGCGGTGAACGCGGCGTACTCCTTGGTCAGTCCGCTCAGCCGGAGGTCACGCGATCCGCTGGCGGATCGGTCCGTGGTCGTTGACTCATGAAGCTGTGACACTGGAAAAATCCCCTTCGTAGGTGCGCGCCTTGGCCTCGTCGAGAGCCATGAAGCCGTGGGTCTGGGACAGCGTCTTCTCCGTGGGGAAGATCAGCTCGTTGTGGACGTTCTCGGGATTGACCTTCTCCATCGCCTCTTGAGCCCCCTTCACCGGGCAGATGTAGCTGTTGTAGTTGGCGAGCTTCGCGCCGACCTCGGGCTCGTAGTAGTAGTTGATCCACTCTTCGGCGTTGTCCTTGTGGGTCGCGAGGTTGGGGATCAGCATGTTGTCGGCCCAGATCATGATCCCCTCCTCCGGCGGGATCCAGACGAGGTTGTCGTCGCCCGCGTTCGCGATGTCACCCGACCACGCCTCGGCCGCGAGCACGTTGCCCGATGCCAGGTCCTGGACGTAGTCGTTGCCGGTGAAAGCCCTGAACTGCCCGTCGCCGTCGGCCTTCTTGAGCCGTTCCATCGCCTGCTCCCACTGGGCGTCGGTGAAGTCCGACGGATCGGCACCCTCGAGCAGGAGCATGAACCCCATCGTGTCCCGCATCTCGGTCAGCAACGTGACGCGGCCCTTGAGATCCTTGCGGGTCAGCAGGTCGCTGAACGACTTGACCTCGCCGACCTTCTTCTTGTTGTACGCGATGCCGGTCAGTCCGCTCTGCCACGGTGCGGAGTATTCACGCTTCTTGTCCCAGCCCGGCGACTTCAGCGAGTCGATGATGTTGGCGTGCAGGTTGGGCACCTTGGAGGCATCGAGCTTCTGGATCCAGCCGACCTGGATCATCTTCGCGGCCATCCAGTCCGTCAGTGCGAACAAGTCGCGCTTCGACGAGCTGCACGAGCCCAGCTGGTTGGCGACCTTCGCGAAGAACTCGTTGTTGTCGTTGACGTCGGCGGTGTAGTCGACCTTGATCCCGGTGTCCTTCTCGAACTGGGTCAACGTCGAGACGTACTTCTTGTCGTCCTCGTCGATGTATTCGGGCCAGTTGGAGAAGATCATCCGCTTGTCAGTCGCCGAGACGTCCTTGGCCTGGCAGTCCGCGGGGTTCTGCTTGCGGTCGGGGGTGTTGAAGCCCCACTTGAGAGCCGCTGCGCTCACCCCCAGTGCGGCGACGCCGGCCGAGCCTTTGAGCAGAGTTCGTCGTTCCAGTTCAGCCATATCCCACCCTCGCGATTGCCCTGACCACGAATACTCGCAAGATAATGGGGCCACGACAAGGGATTCCGGCGTAAACATCGTGTTTCGCTCCGGAAAGCGTCAAACTTTCGCGTGACGAGGGGCGACGGAATCCGTCGTGTACGGCACAATGACCGACATGAGCGAGCGTAGACCGGAGGGCCGGGGGCAGAACCTCGACGACACCGCCAAGCAGATCATCGAGCTCTTGCAGGACGACGGACGCCTCTCCTACTCGGCGATCGCCAAGCAGGTCGGGTTGTCCGAGGCCGCGGTCCGACATCGCGTGCAGAAGCTCATCGAGAGCGGCGTCATGCAGGTCGTCGCGGTGACCGATCCCATGCAGATGGGCTTCGCCCGTCAGGCAATGATCGGCGTCAAGGTCACCGGCAACGTGCGTGAGGTCGCCGCCGAGCTGGCCGCCATGGACAAGCTCGACTACGTCGTCATCACCACCGGCCGGTTCGACATCCTCGCCGAGATCGTCGCCGAGAGCGACGACGAGCTGCTGGAGGTCGTGTCGGAGCAGATCAGCGCGCTCGACCGGGTCGTCACGACCGAGACGTTCGTCTACCTGCGTCTCGAGAAGCAGACGTACGCCTGGGGTGTGCGTTAGCAGCTCGTCCCGCTCGCTGGCGCTCGCTCGGCCCACGGTCAGCCAGAGGTGGTGATCGTCTCGCCTGCCTGCAACGCTCGGAAGATCTCGGGGTACGCCCCGCGCATCAGCGCCTCGTAACCGTCGGGGTCGGTCGGCGGTGCCGGTGCTGGGTCCATGCGACCGGCGTGGATCAGCAGGTCCCAGGTCACCTCAGCGCCCGCGGTGTGCAGCACCGGCGGGAGGCCGACGAGCCGGTGCTCGACGTCATCCGCCGGAATCGCGCCCAGCCGAGCGAGGGCCAGCACGGCGACCACGAGCTCACGGCCGTGCGGGACGTCGAGCTGCAGGCCCGTGCCGGCGACGACGCCGACGTTGACCAGCGCGCCGGCGACCGACGCCGACTCGTGGAGCAGCTCGGCGTACGACATCGTGCCGCGCTCGTCCTCGATCGCGAGTTTGTCGGCGAGCCCGTGGATCACGTGCTCGTCGAGCACCCGGTAGATCAGGCTGGCCATCATCGCCCCTCGAACTTCGGCGTACGCTTCTCAGCCCGTGCCGCCGCGCCCTCGCGCACGTCGGCGCTGGCCCAGACCGCGTCGAAGCTCGCCTCGATCGCCGCATCGTCGTCGGTCGAGCCGTTGAGGATCAGCTTGTTGTGCGCCAGCGTCAGGGGTGCGAACTCGGCGATCTCGTGCGCCCACGCGATCGCGTCGTCGAGGGTGCCGGGTCGGTCCGCCAGCCCCATGCCGAGAGCCGTGTCGCGGTCGAAGGTCTCGGCGGCGAGCATCAGCCGCCGCGCCGGGCCCGCTCCCGCGATGGCCGACAGCGTACGGATCGTCCACGCGTCGACCGCGAGACCGTTACGGGCCGTCGGCACCCCGAACTTCGCCCGCTCGTCGGCGACCCTGAGGTCACATGCGATCGCCAGCTGGGTGCCGGCACCGATCGCCGGGCCGTTGAGGGCCGCGACGAGCGGTACGGGCAGCTTGGCCAGGTGGTGCAGCATGCCGTAGAGCGCGTCGAGGAACTCCGGACCGTACACCCCGCCGAGGTCGGCGCCAGAGCAGAACGCCGTGCCCTGTCCGGTGACGACGATGACCCGTGCACCCGAAGCGACCGCCTCGTCGACGGCCTCGTGGATCGCGCGGCAGAGCTCGAGGTTGAGCGCGTTGCGCCGGTCCTCGCGCTGGAGTTCGAGAACCGTGACAGGTCCGTCCGTGGTCACACCGAGCATGGGTCTCCTTCAGGGTCTCGACCACGCTACCGGCCCCGATCGGCGGCGGCCCACCGTGCCCGCAACGCGGCTATATGACCTGTGAGTAACGTCACAGGTGCCGGATCGTTGTTGGTGCATGGCTCTGTCTCGTCGCACGCTCATCCAGTCCAGCGTTGTCATCGGAGGGGCGGCGGCGCTGACCGATCTGTCGTTCTCCACCGCGGCGTGGGCCGTCACCGGTCAGCTCTCCCCGCAGCACACGACCCTCGACAGCAGGCTCGTGCGCGGCACGCCGGGCGCCGGCGGCTACGCCCCGGTCATCGTGCAGTCGGGCGAGCCGCACCTGCTGCGCACCGACCTCGGCGGCACGGCGACCGACACACGTACGACCACGCGGACCCCGGTCCTCGCGTTCGCGCACATGACCGACGTGCACCTCGTGGATGCGCAGTCGCCGATGCGGCTGGAGTACGTCGACAGGTTCGAGGACAAGTACGCACCAAGTGATCCGGTCATCGGCCTGCTCAGCTCGAGCTACCGCGCCCACGAGATGCTCACGCTGCAGGTCGCCGAGGCCATGGTCCGCGCGATCAACAAGGTCAAGGCCGCGGCGCCGGTCAGCGGCACCCCGCTCGCGTTCGCGATCCAGACCGGCGACAACTCCGACAACTGCCAGCTCAACGAGTTCCGCTGGAACATCGACATCATGGACGGCGGCAAGCAGATCGTCCCCGACTCCGGGTTGAAGTCCAAGTACGAAGGCGTGTCCGACAACACGACGATCAACTACGACACCCACTACTGGCACCCGGACACGCCACCCAAGGGCAAGGCCCCCGACATCTACAAGTCGGTGTTCGGCTTCCCGCAGGTCCCGGGCCTGCTCGACGCCGCACGCAAGCCGTTCATCTCCGAGGGCCTCAAGATGCCGTGGTACGCCGCGTTCGGCAACCATGACGGCCTGGTGCAGGGCAACTTCCCTCACACGTTGCCGCTGAGCCTGATCTCCACGGGTGCCCTCAAGGTGACGACGGTGCCCCCTGGCGTGTCGCAGGCTGACCTGCTCAAGAGCATCTCGGGTGCCGATGCCGGTGCGCTGGTCAACGCCCTCAACCTCGATCTGCCGGTCCGGCTCGTCTCGCCCGACCTCAACCGGCGGCAAGTCACCCGCGGGCAGGTCGTCGACGAGCACTTCAAGACCACGGGCACACCCAAGGGACACGGGTTCACGGCCCAGAACCAGAAGGACAACACCGCCTACTACGCGTTCGACAAGGGCGACGTCCGCTGCATCGTGATGGACACCGTCAACCCCAACGGCTACGACACCGGCTCGATCGACGCGAAGCAGATGACCTGGCTCAAGACGCTGCTCGCGATGTCGAAGAACAAGTACGTCATGGTCTTCAGCCACCACACGTCCGAGACGATGGACAACGGGCTGGTCGTCACCGGGCTGGACCTCCAGCCCCGGGTGCTGGGACCCGAGGTCGTCGCGCTGCTGCTCGCCAATCCCAACGTCGTCGCATGGGTCAACGGCCACACGCACGAGAACCAGATCTGGGCGCGCACGCGACCGGACGGCAGCGGCGGGTTCTGGGAGATCAACACCGCGTCGCACATCGACTTCCCGCAGCAGTCCCGGCTCATCGAGCTCGTCGACAACCATGACGGCACGCTGTCGATCTTCACCACGATGGTCGACCATGCCGGACCGGCGGCCTACGGCGGTGTGCTCAACAATCCCGTGGCGCTGGCCGGCCTGGCCCGCGAGCTGGCGATGAACGATCCGCAGCAACGCACCTCGGGTCAGGAAGGCACGCCGACGGATCGCAACGTCGAGCTGCTGACCCCGAAGCCCGTGCTGGCCTAGCCTCCCCGCGATTCGTGAAGCTGGAGGCGCTTCACGCGCGTTGAGACGCCTTCAACGTCACACATCGCGGAGGTGCGGTGCTACTCCGCGGCGGCGAGCTGGCCGCAGGCGCCGTCGATGTCGCTGCCGCGCGTGTCGCGGACCGTCGTCGGGATGCCCTTGGCGATCAGCCGGCGGACGAACTCGCGCTCGTCCTCGGGCCGCGACGCGGTCCACATGGACCCCGGCGTCGGGTTGAGTGGGATCAGGTTGACGTGCACCCAGCCCCAGTCGCCGTACGACTGCAGGACGTCGCCCAGCAGGTCGGCGCGCCAGGCCTGGTCGTTGATGTCCTTGATCATGGCGTACTCGATCGAGACGCGGCGCTTGGTCTTGTGGGCGTACTCCCACGCCGCCTCGACCGCCTCGTGCACCGACCAGCGGGTGTTGATCGGCACGAGCTCGTTGCGCAGCTCGTCGTCGGGTGCGTGGAGCGACAGCGCGAGCGTGACGGGGATGCCCTCGTCGGCGAGCTGCTTCATGCGCGGCACGAGGCCGACGGTGCTGACCGTGATGTTGCGCGCTGACATGCCGAGGCCGTCGGGCGCGGGCGCCACCATGCGGCGTACGGCACCGATGACGGCCTTGTAGTTGGCCATCGGCTCACCCATGCCCATGAACACGACGTTGGACAGCCGGCCGGGCCCGCCCGCGATCTCACCGCGGGCCATCTTGCCGGCCGCGTCCTGGACCTGGTCGACGATCTCTGCGCAGCTCATGTTGCGTTCGAGGCCACCCTGTCCGGTGGCGCAGAACGGGCACGCCATGCCGCAGCCGGCCTGGCTCGAGACGCAGATCGTGGCGCGATCGGTGTAGCGCATCAGCACCGACTCGACGAGCGCTCCGTCGAACAGCTTCCAGAGCGACTTGACCGTGGCGCCCTTGTCGGCCTCCATGGTGCGCACGGGGTTGAGCAGCGTCGGCAACAGCTCGGCGACGATCCGGTCGCGACTCGCGGCCGGCAGGTCGGTCATGTTGGCCGGATCGCGCTCGAGGCGCGCGTAGTAGTGGTTGGCGACCTGCTTGACCCGGAACGCAGGCTCTCCCAGCGTCTCAGCGACAGCAGTACGCTCGTCGGCCGTCAGGTCGGCGAGATGCCGCGGTGGCTTGACGCGGCCGCGCTTCTGCTCGAAGACGAGCGGCAGCGGGTTCGGGTTGACGGAGGACACGCCCCCATTCTCGCATTCGGGCCCTGACTTCCCCGAATCGCAGAGCTACGTCCGAGCGAGGCGCGCGACGAAGTCCAGCTTGTCGAGGACGGGCGGCGGGATCACGAACGGGTAGAGCGGGTCCTTGCCCATGCTGCGGTTGATCTGGTTGAGCGCGATGCTCAGTGGGACCCACACGCCGGTCACGAGATCGCGGAACGACGAGAACTGCTTGGGCGACGCGACCGTGGCCAGCCCGTACGCCGAGGCGGTCTCGACCGTGTCGCAGATGTGCAGGTAGTGCGCGAAGGTCTCGGCGAAGTCCTCCCACGGATGCATCGTGGCGTACTGGCTGATGAACTCGTCCTGCCAGCCCGCTGGCGCGCCCTGGCTGTAGTGCCGGTCGACCGCCTCGGCGTAGCTGGCCCGTTCATCGCCGAACAGCTCGCGAAACGCCTCGAGCAGGTCGCCGGTGACCAGCTGTTGCCAGTAGAAGTGCCCGATCTCGTGGCGGAAGTGCCCCAGCATCGTGCGATAGGGCTCGTCCATCGACACCCGCAGCTGCTCGCGGTGCACGTCGTTGCTCTCCGCGAGGTCGAGCGTGATGATGCCGTCGGCGTGGCCGATCGTCACCTTCTCGTTGACGCTCGAGAGCAGGTCGAACGCGAGACCCGTGTCCGGGTCGTCCCGCCGCGTCGGGACGGCGAAGCCGAGGTCGTCGAGCTCGACGATCAGGCGTCGCTTGGCGCTCTCGGCGATCGGATACTCCGACAACCCCTTGACGTCGTCGTCGGACGGCCGCGTGCGGGTGAGCCGGCAGCTGAAGCAGCGACCACCAGGAGCATCAGCCAGCCAGGTGCAGCCGGAGAGGCCTGAGTTGGCGCACACGTGCCACACCCGCCCGGACGCATCGACGTACTGCCCGTGCTCGTCGACCGGCACGATCGCCTTCTCGTCGCGGGAGAACCCGAGGCGGGTGCCGCACTGCACGCAGCTCGAGTTGCCGAAGTAGAGCGCGTTGCCGCAGACCCGGCAGGAGAAGGCCTTCACACCCTCAATCCTGTCAGGGTTGCGACAGCTCGCTCGCCGGGGCGACGTCGACCTCGACCGTGAGGGTCGACTTCTTCGCCTCGGTGAAGATCACGCCCTTGACGGGAGGCACGTCGGCGTAGTCGCGGCCCCACGCGACCGTGACGTAGCGGTCGTCGACCCAGTGGTCGTTCGTCGGGTCGAGCGCGAGCCACCCGCCGTCGGGAATCCATACGGCCGCCCAGGCATGTGTCGCGTCGGCGCCGACCATGCGCTCCTTGCCCGGCGGCGGCGTGGTCGCGAGGTAGCCGCTCACGTAGCGCACCGCGAGCCCGTGCGTCCTCAGGCAGGCGAGGGTCAGATGAGCGAAGTCCTGGCACACGCCGGCCCGCTTGTCGAAGATGTCGTCGACGGTCGAGCTCACGGTCGTCGCGGTCTTGTCGTACGCGAAGTCGGCGTGGATCCGGTGCATCAGGTCGGTCACCGCCTCGCCGACCGGCCGCCCGGGAGTCAACGACTCCGCTGCGTACGCGCGCGCCTCGGCGGTCTGGTCGGCGAGCGACGAGGTGAGTGCGAAGTCCTGAGCCTGCCACGCGTCCGCGACGTCGTCGCGCTGCATCGGCCGCGCCGATTCCCATGGCATGGCCAGCGCTTCGGGGTCGTACCTCGGGGTGTCGACCTCGACCTGGCTCGTCGCGAGGATGTCGAGCACGCGGTGCGGCGTGGTCACCTGGAAGTAGGTCGCCGAGTTGCCGTAGTAGTCGAGGTCGATGGACGCGTCGTTGGTCGCCGGGTCGAGCACGAGGTCGTGCGAGACCACGCGCTGCCACGGGAGCTCACGCGGCACGAGGTAGGCGATCCCGAGGCTGTCGCTGACGTCCTCGTCGTACGAGTACGTCGTGCGGTGCGACACCCGGTAGGCAGTCACTCGGTCACCGTCGCGAAGCCGAAGGACCGCGGCGCGGGACCGGCCGCGAAGTGCAGCTCGGCGACGGCATCGGCGAAGCGGGTCAGCTGCGCCACGTAGCCGTCGAGGAAACGCTCGAGGTTGGGCCGGTCCTCTCCCGCGATCGCGGTCAACGCGGCGATGTCAGCCCGGTCGAGCTCGTCCGCGAGATCGTCGAGCAGCCGCTCAGGACGAGTCGAGCCGGTCGACCCGGGCATCGCGGCCAGGTGCTCGCGGAGCTCGCCGATCCCGAACGTCAGCGACCGTGGGTTGTCAGGGTCGGCCAACAGGAGCTCGAGGACGCCGGACAGGCGTACGTATCCGCGGTAGCGCATGCGGTGCGTGACCGCGCTCTCGGCCGCGGACAGCACTGCGGTGTTGAGGTCGCGGTCGACGTCGATGCCGCGCCGGACGGTGGTCGTCGACCGCAGGAGGTGGCACAGCTGCAGGCCGCGCTCGACCGCTCGACCCGTGCCGATCATGCGCCAGCCGGGGTCGCGGATCATGTTGGCCGTGACGCCCTGCAGTGACAGGATGCCGGTCAGCATGCGCCCGGCGCTCTCGGACACCTGATGGCTGTAGTGATAGCTCCGCAGGGCGGCGGCCGCGCGATCGGTGGAGCTGAACGCCTGCCACGTGTCGGGCGAGAGCTGGTCGCGGACGCTCTGGGCGGCGTCGCGCAAGGCGCTGATCGACTGCGCGACGGAGCCGGGCCGGTGCGCGTCGAGCAGCAACGACCGGAAGTCCTCGTCGAGCTGGTCCGACCCGAAGGGCGATCCGCTGAGACGGCCGATGGCCCCCATCAGGACGGCGAGGCTCGCCCCGCCTGCGGACTGCGGGCGCGACCGGAAGTCCTCGGCGCTCGCGTGCGCCGTCAGGACGAGGCGCAGCATGTCCTCGGCCCGCTCGGCGTAGCGCCCGAACCAGAACATGTCCTCGAGGACTCGCGGCACCATCGCCGCCGGTGCGCGTACGTTCGTCAGGGGCAGCACGTCGGTCAGGCCCTGGTCGGGGTCCTCCGGCTTGTCCTTGAGCACCCAGACGTCCTTGCTCGATGCCGGTCGGCCCGACTCGAAGACGTTGGCGAGGCCGCCGATCAGCGGCCGGTAGGTCGAGCCGTAGCGCAGCGTGAACGTCCGCAACGTCAGGACCTGCGGGCGTACGCCCCGGGCATCGAGCGTCGGGGACTGCGAGAGCGCGAGCGGCTCCTGGCCGACGTAGCGGTGCGGCTCGGCGAGGATCGCGGCCAGCAGCTCGTCGCGCGGGCGCACGAGCTCGTTGGGCTGGTCGATCGACCGCACGACCAGGTCGTCGAGGTGGTCCAGCACGTACGCCTGGGAGCGCGGGTCGCCGGTCCACCAGGTCTGCACCGAGGGCAGTCGCAGCGGCTCGTCGAGCAAGGTCTCGCACATGGCCGACAGGAACGGCAGCAGGCCGGGGTTCTCGAGCACGCCGGAGCCCAGACCGTTGACGACCCGCACGGTGCCGCGCCGCACCGCCTCGGACAGCCCGGCGACGCCGAGCTGCGAGTTCTTGCGCAGCTCGAGCGCATCGCTCCACGCGGCGTCGACGCGTCGCAGGATCACGTCGACCCGCTCGAGCCGGCCGAACACGCGCATCCACACGGCGCCGTTGCGCATCACGAGGTCACTGCCCTCGACGAGCGGGAAGCCGAGGCTCGACGCGACGAACGCCTGGTCGTACGCGGTCTCCGAGTGCGTGCCGGGCGACAGCACGACGACCCGTGGATTGGGGCTGCTGTCCGGAGCCGAGTCAATCAGCGTCGACCGCAGGGCCTGGAAGAACGGCGCCATGCGGTGCAGCCCGGCCTGGCGGTACATCTCGGGCATCACGCGCGAGATGACCCTGCGGTTCTCCATCGCGAAGCCGATGCCCGACGGCGCCTGAGCCCGGTCGGCGAGCACCTGCCACTCCCCCGCGGCGTTGCGACCGAGGTCGGCCGCGGCGAGGAGCAGCGGCTGCGGGTCGGCCGCCGACGCCCGGGCTGCCACGCGCAGGAATCCCTCGTGCCCGAACACGACCGACGGCGGCAGCACGCCGGATGACAGCAGGCGCTGCGGGCCGTAGAGATCGACCAGGATCGCGTTGAGGAGCTCCGTGCGCTGTGCGAGTCCGACCTCGAGCTGCGCCCACTCGGCCGCATCGATGATCAGCGGGATCGGGTCGAGCCGCCACGGCCCGGGCTTGTCCTCCGGTGGCGTGTAGGTCACCCCGTCGTTGGCCAGGAATCGCTCGATGTCGCGGCCGACCCGGCGGAGGTCCGCATCCGTCAGCGTGACGGCGGTCTCGGCGAGCAGCTTCCAGCCCGCGCGGAGCGAGCCGTCGGGGCCGACCACCTCGTCGTAGCGCGCCGGGTCACCGGTCAGCGTGGGCTGGGTGACGGCTGCGGAGTAGTCCCGCAGCGCCGTCATCGGCTGACCGCCGACATGATCAGGTGACCGGGACCAGCGTGTGCAGGATCAACCAGGCAACCGGCGCCACGGCGATCAGCGAGTCGAGGCGATCCATGAGGCCGCCGTGCCCGGGCAGCAGGTCGCCCATGTCCTTGATGCCGAGGTCGCGCTTGATGAGCGACTCGGACAGGTCGCCGAGCGTCGCGAACACGACACCGGCTATGCCGAGGACGATGCCGACCCACCAGTCGCCGTCGAGGGCGTAGGTGATCGTCACGATGCCGGCGGCGATGCCGAAGATCAACGAGCCGGTGAAACCTTCCCAGGACTTCTTGGGACTGATCGTGGGCGCCATCGGGTGCTTGCCGAACAGCACGCCTGCGACGTAGCCACCGATGTCGGAGGCGATCGTGGCCACGATGAACGCGATGATGCGCCAAGGACCGTCGTCCTCGGTCAGCATCAGCACGACGAACGTGCCCATGAGGTAGAGGTAGCCCAGCACGAACACGCCCGCGCTGCTGTCGCGTACGAAGCCCTCGGCACCGTCGGACAGCCGCCAGACCAGCGTGCCGATGATCGTCAGGGCGAGGGCGACCGACGCGGTCTCCATGCCGCCCCAGTAGCTGCCGACGAGCATGATCGTGCCGCCCGTCAGCACCGGTGCGACCGGGATCTTGATCCGCGCGGTGGAGAAGGCCCGGGTCAGCTCGAACACGCCGATGCCGAGTGCGATCACCACGACCGGGATGAACGCTTCCTTCTGGATGAACAGCGTCGCGATGACGAGCCCGATCAGGCCGACGCCGACTGCGATCGACGCAGGCAGGTTGCGGCCCGCACGGCTCGTCTTCTTCGCCGCGACTGGCGTCTCCGCCGACTCCGGGGTCTCGGCAGGAGACTCAGATGTCAAGGAGCTCTGCCTCTTTGTTCTTGAGCAGCTCGTCGACCGTGTCGACGTACTTCTTGGTGAGGCCGTCGAGGCGCTTCTCGGCGCCGACGTTCTCGTCCTTGCTGATCTCGGAGTCCTTCTCGGCCTTGTCGAGCGCCTGCTTGGCGGCACGACGGAGGTTGCGCACCGAGACCCGGCCTTCCTCGGCCTTGGTCTTGGCGAGCTTGATGTACTCCTTGCGGCGGTCCTCGGTCAGCTCGGGCAGCGTCACGCGCAGCACCTTGCCGTCGTCGCTCGGGTTGACGCCGAGGTCGGACTCGCGGATGGCCTTCTCGATCGCGGGCTTGGCGCCGGCGTCGTAGGGCTGGATGATGACGGTGCGCGGCTCGGGGACCTGGAAGCCCGCGAGCTGGTTGAGCGGGGTCTGCTGGCCGTAGTAGTCGGCCGTGATCTGGGCGAACATCGCCGGGTGGGCGCGGCCCGTGCGGATCGCGGCAAACTCCTCGCGGGTGTGCTCGACGGCGCGGGCCATCTTGCTGTCGGCGTCACGCAGGGTCTGGTCAATCACGATGTCTCCATCCGGTTCTGGTCGGTCCGTACGCCTAAGCGGCGTGGACCAGCGTTCCGATCTTCTCACCACGGAGGACGCGGGCGATGTTGCCCTCACCCTCCATGCCGAACACGATCATGGGGAGCCTGTTCTCCATGCACAACGCGAATGCTGCCGCATCGACGACCTTGAGGCCCAGCCGCAACGCGTCGTCGAACGTGATCTCGTCGAACTTGCGAGCGGTCGGGTCCGTGCGCGGGTCGGCGGAGTAGACGCCGTCGACGCCGCTCTTGGACATCAGCACGGCGTCGGCACCGATCTCCAGCGCACGCTGCGCCGAGACCGTGTCGGTCGAGAAGTAGGGCATGCCTGCGCCGGCACCGAAGATCACGACGCGCCCCTTCTCGAGGTGCCGGATCGCGCGGCGTGGGATGTAGGGCTCGGCGACCTGACCCATCGTGATGGCCGACTGCACGCGGGTCTCGATGCCCTGCTTCTCGCAGAAGTCCTGCAGGGCGAGGCAGTTCATGACGGTGCCGAGCATGCCGATGTAGTCGGCACGAGAACGGTCCATGCCGCGTTGGCTGAGCTCGGCGCCACGGAAGAAGTTGCCACCGCCGACGACGATCGCCACCTCCACGCCCTCGGCCACGGCTTCGGCGACCTGCTTGGCGATGCCGTTGACGACGTCCGGGTCGATCCCGATCTTGCCGCCGCCGAACACCTCACCGGACAGCTTCAGCAGCACCCGCTTGAGCTCATGACCAGAGGCCGGAGCGTCGACTTCCTGAGCGGTGTCAGTGTCCACGTTCCGGCCTCCGATGTTGGTCGTGCGAGCTGGTTGAGCTGGTTCGAAGGGTCAGGCGCCGATCTCGATGTGCGCGAAACGCTTGAGCGTCACGCCGGCCTCATCGAGGAGAGCCTTGACGGTCTTCTTGTTGTCCTGGACCGACGCCTGGTCGAGCAGCACCGTGTCCTTGAAGAACCCGTTGAGGCGTCCCTCGGTGATCTTGGCGATGGCCTGCTCGGGCTTGCCCTCTTCGCGAGCTGTCGCCTCGGCGATCTCGCGCTCCTTGGCGACGACGTCCGCGGGGACCTCGTCGCGCGTGAGGTAGCGAGGACGCATCGCGGCGATCTGCATCGCGACACCGCGAGCCACGTCGTGACCGGCCTCGTCACCCTCGAACTCCACCAGCACACCGACGGCGTGCGGCAGGTCGCTGGCGCGACGGTGCATGTAGGTCGCGACGTTGCCCTCGAAGCTGGCGACGCGGCCGAGCTCGATCTTCTCACCGATGACGACCGCGAGATCCGCGACGGCCTCGGCGACGGTCTTGCCGCTCTCGAGCGTCTCGGTCGCGAACGCCGCAGCGTCGGCGGGCTTGACCTTGTCGGCCAGGACCGCGAGCTCCTCGGCCAGCGCGATGAACTGGTCGTTCTTGGCGACGAAGTCGGTCTCGGAGTTGAGCTCGACGATCGCGTTGCCGTAGTTGGCGACGAGCCCGGCCGAAGCCTCCCGCTCGGCGCCACGCTTGGCAGCCTTGGCGGCGCCCGAGATGCGGAGCACCTCGATCGCCTTGTCGAAGTCGCCGTCAGCTTCCGTGAGCGCCTTCTTGGCGTCCATCATGCCCGCGCCGGTGGCGTCGCGGAGCTTCTTGACCTCTGTGGCGGTGATAGCCATGTTTCTTCTCGCTTCTCAGGTAGTCGTGTGTGCCGAGATCACTCGGCGGCGTCGGCGTCGACCTTCTCGGCAGCCTTCTTGGCGGGCGCCTTCTTGGCCGGGGCCTTCTTGGCGGGAGCCTCAGCCTTGTCGGCAGCGGCCTTCTTGGCGGGCGCCTTCTTGGCCGGGGCCTTCTTGGCGGGAGCCTCGTCGGCCGGGGCCTCGTCGGCAACGGCCTCGGTGGCCTCGACGACGGGCGCCTCGGTCTCGGCAGCGGCGTCCTCGACGGTCACGGCGGTCTCGTCAGGAGCAGCGTCGGCCTTGACCGGCGAGACGGCGCCGGTCTGGGCGGCGTCCTTCTGCTCCAGGAGCTCGCGCTCCCAGTCGGCCAGGGGCTCCTCGGCGCCGAGCTCGGCTCCGGGCTCCTCTTCGCCGGTCTTGCTGCCGCCACGGGCGATGAGGCCCTCGGCGACGGCGTCGGCGATGACGCGGGTCAGCAGGCCGACCGAGCGGATGGCGTCGTCGTTGCCCGGGATCGGGAAGTCGACGTCATC
The DNA here is from genome assembly GCF_001425755.1 of Aeromicrobium sp. Root344. Taxonomy (GTDB): domain Bacteria; phylum Actinomycetota; class Actinomycetes; order Propionibacteriales; family Nocardioidaceae; genus Aeromicrobium. The sequence continues at coordinate 3,857,047 of NZ_LMDH01000001.1, forward strand.
GGGGTCGCAGTTGGTGTCGAGGATCGCGATGATCGGGATGCCGAGCTTCTTGGCCTCGTCGACCGCGAGGTGCTCCTTCTTGGTGTCGACGATCCAGACAGCGGACGGCGTACGGCCCATGTCGCGGATTCCGCCGAGGGTGCGCGAGAGCTTCGCGTACTCGCGGCTCATGCCGAGGAGCTCCTTCTTCGTGCGGTTGGATCCCGCGACGTCGTCGAAGTCGATCTCCTCGAGCTCCTTCATGCGCTGGAGGCGCTGGTGCATCGTCTGGAAGTTGGTGAGCATGCCGCCGAGCCAACGCTGGTTGACGAACGGCATGCCGACGCGCTTGGCCTGCTCCTCGATCGGCTCCTGCGCCTGGCGCTTGGTGCCGACGAACAGGATCGTGCCGCCGCGGGCGACGGTGTTCTTGACGAACTCGTAGCCGGCGTCGATGTACGCGAGCGACTGCTGCAGGTCGATGATGTAGATGCCGTTGCGCTCGGTGAAGATGAATCGCTTCATCTTGGGGTTCCAGCGACGGGTCTGGTGCCCGAAGTGAACGCCGCTCTCGAGCAGCTGGCGCATGGTGACGACGGCCATGGTCGTATCTCCTTGTGGCACACGTGTGCCGTTCCTGGTTGTCTCACCGCCGGTTGACGGTGACCTGGCGCCTGCTGCATACGACCCACTCCCTGCCGGGAGACCAGGATCGCGTCCGTATTCAGCTCTCGCGTCATACGGAAACAGGCGCGCGAATTCCACTTCCGAAAAAGTGGTTGCCACCAGTCTAGGGCACCGGACCTCTCGGGAGGAAATCCACAAACCCGGCTTCGCGGGCGGTTGTCCCCAGCTCGTACGCCGACCGGTGCGCCCCGCCCGTCACCGGACTTGGCTGGGCAGATGCTCCGTCGAATCGCCGTCGCCCCGCTCCTGCTGCTGCTCGTCGTGTCGCCACCGGTGCAGGCGGGCACTCCCGATCCGTGGACGTGGCCACTCGAGGATCACGCGATCGGCGATCGATTCGACCCTCCGGCCACCGACTACGGCCGGGGGCACCGCGGAGTCGACCTGGCAGCGACGGCCGGAGACGCCGTCCGCGCGGTCGCGGCTGGTCGGGTCGTGTTCGCCGGTCAGGTCGGCGGCATCGGGGTCGTGACGATCGATCACGGCCGCGAGCGATCGACCTACCAACCCGTCACGGCGCGGGTGAAGGTCGGCGACGCCGTTCGCGCGGGCCAGGTGATCGGCACGCTGCTCGGCTCGCCGAGTCACTGCGCGGGAGCCTGCCTGCACCTCGGGCGGCTCGCCGGCGACGACTACCTCGATCCGCTCGAGCTGCTCGGCGGCGGCCGGTTCCGGCTCATCGACCCCACGGGCAAGCCTCCCGCGCCACCGGCCGGCGTCGGAGGTCACGGCCTGCAGCGCCCGGTCGGCGGACGGATCACGTCGCCGTTCGGGATGCGGGTCCACCCCGTCACGGGTGAGCGCAAGCTGCACGACGGCACCGACTTCGGCGTCCCGTGCGGCACCCCCGTCCACGCGGCGGCGGCCGGCACCGTGGTCGGGCGCTCGCACAGCAAGGCCTACGGCAAGCGGGTCGTGATCCGCCACCAGCCGGACTTCGAGACGTCCTACAACCACCTCAGCGCGCAGTCCGTGTCCGTCGGCGACCGGGTCACGGCCGGCCAGGTCATCGGGCGTTCGGGCAACACCGGGCTGTCGACCGGGTGCCACCTGCACTTCATGGCAGTGAAGTCCGGCAAGCCGGTGAATCCCCAGGACTACCTCTAGGCCCTCGGGTGGGCGAGCTTGTAGGCCGCGCGGAGGCGTTCGTTGCTGACGTGGGTGTAGATCTGCGTCGTGCCGAGCGAGGCGTGGCCGAGAATCTCCTGCACGCTCCGCAGGTCCGCTCCGCCTTCGAGCAGGTGGGTCGCCGCCGTGTGGCGCAGGCCGTGGGGCCCGAGGTCAGGTGCGCCGTCGACGGCCGCCAGTCGCTCGTGCACGATCCGGCGCACCGCACGCTGGTCGATGCGGCTCCCCCGCATGCCGAGGAACACCGCCGCACCGCTGGAGTCGTTGGCGATGGCGGGACGGCCGCGTTCGAGCCACAGCTCGATCGCCTCGGACGCCGGCAGCCCGTAGGGCACCGATCGCTCCTTGCGCCCCTTGCCGAACACGCGGACGACCCGGCGCCCACGGTCGAGGTCGTCGATGTCGAGCCCGACCAGCTCGCCGACGCGGATGCCCGTGGCGTACAGCACCTCGAGGATCGCGAGGTCGCGCAGGCCGCGCGGTCCGTCGACGGCCAGCGAGCCGGCCGTCGTGTCGAGCAGCCCACGCACCTCGACCTCGCTGAGCGCCACGGGCAGCTCGCGGTGCGCCTTGGGACTCGCGAGGAGCGCCCCGGCATCCGCGGCTGCCCGGCCGGTCCTGGCCAGCCAGAGCGTGAACACCCGAGCCGAGGTGGCCCTGCGGGCGATCGTGGTGCGGGCGCGGCCGAGCGTCTGGAGGTTGGCGAGCCAGCTGCGCAGCGTGCGGATCGACAGGTTCTGCGGGTCGTGCACGCCCAGTCGCTCGGCGTGCAGGGCGAGGCTCTCGAGGTCGGTGAGGTAGGCACGCACCGAGTGGGCCGAGAGGTCGCGCTCGGCCCGCAGGTGCTGTTCGTAGGCGGCCAGGACCGCCGACCAGGCCTCGCCCGGTCCCTCTGACTCCGTCATCCACTCCAGTGTCGGTCGTACGGTCGCTCAGCCCACGTCGGCGCGCCGGGCCAGCATCCACTCGGCTCCGGCCCGGACCGCGAGGTCGCGGCGCTCGAGGAGGTCGAGTGCCGCCCGCACCTCGCGCGTGCTGAGCCGCACGGCAGCCGCGATCTCGGAGACGGTGCGGGGCGTCGACCACTCCAGCCCGTCGAGGGTCGATCGCGCCGCAGGTGGGAGCCGGTCGAACTCCGTCAGCGGCAGTGACGGCTGCTCCTCGGTGGTTGCGCCCAGGCCGGACAGCTCGGCCACGATCTCGCGACCCGTCGTGACGACGACGGCCTTGCCAGCGCGGATCGCCGCGTGCACGCCGGCCGACTGCTGCGACGTGACGGGTCCCGGGAGAGCCATCGTGGCGCGCCCGAGCTGGTCGGCCCAGTTGAGGGTGTTGAGCGAGCCGCTCCGCTCCCGCGCCTCGACCACGACGGTGCCCTGCGTCAACGCCGCGATCAGCCGGTTGCGCGACAGGAAGCGGTTCTTGATCGGCTTCTCCCCCGGCGCCTGCTCGCTGATGACGACTCCGACCTCCGCGATCCGGGCGATGAGCGCGGCGTGGGACTTGGGGTAGTCGAGGTCGGCACCGCAGGCCAGCACCCCGGCCGTCGGCGCGTTCATCAGGAACGCACCGCGATGCGCACAGGCGTCGATGCCGAACGCGGCGCCGCTGATCACCGTCCAGCCGGCGTCGGCACAGTCGGCAGCCAGGTCGGAGGCGCACTCGGCGCCATACGTGGTGCACTCCCGGGCGCCGACGATGGCGACGCTCTTCTCGGCCATCTCGCCGAGGTCTCCAACGCCGCGGAGCCAGAGCCCGACCGGCGCACCTGTTGCTCCCTGGAGCGGCTCGACGTGGTCGAGGTCCGACAGCGCGTCGGGCCACTCGTGGTCGCCGGGGGTCACCCAGCGCAGGCCGGCCGCCTTGGCTCGCGCGGCGACGGTCTCGGCCGTGCGCTCCAACTCGCGACCTCGCTCGATCCATGCCTCGGGGATTCGCGTGTCGGCGAGCCGATGGCGACCGAGGATCGCGGCCAGGACCTCGGCGGCCTCGTGGGTCCGCAGAAGGTTGCACAGGCGCGGATCTCCGGGCTCGACCACCAGGCTCAGGCCGAGTCGATCCTGGCGGGTCACGAGGCCTGCACCATGTCGCGGAGCGCGCTGCCGAGCGGCGTGCCGCGCCGCAGCGACAGGGCCGTGTCGACATCGTCGCCGCTGGGGACGGCATGGCCGTGCAGGTCTGCGACGCTCCAGGACAGTCGCAGGATGCGGTCGGCCGATCGCGCGTTGAGCTTGTTGGTGCGCAGCTGCTGGTCGACGAGCACCCGGCCCTGGTCACTGACCGGGAAGTGCTTGCGCAGCTCGACGCCGGGCACCTCGCTGTTGAGACGCCATGACGTCTCCCGCAGCCGGTGTGCCTGGCGTTCGCGCGCCTCGGCGACCGTTCCGGCCAGCTCGGCGGTCGACCGACCACCGCCCAAGGCGTTGGCCAGCTCCGGGCGCGACAGAGCCGACAACGAGCGGTGGATGTCGATGCGGTCGCGGATGGGGCCCGACAGGCGATCGGCATAGCGACGTCGCATCAACGGCGTGCACCGGCACTGGTCGCTGACCGCCGAGCTCAGCCCGCACGGGCAGGGGTTGGCGGCGAGGATCAGCTGGAAGCGCGCTGGATAGGCGGCGGTCTGGGCCGCGCGGGAGACGACGACGTGGCCGCTCTCGAGCGGTTGTCGCAGGGCCTCGAGCACGTTGCTGGCGAACTCGGGCGCCTCGTCGAGGAAGAGCACGCCGTGATGGGCCAGCGACAGCGCGCCGGGCCGGATCGCCTTGCTGCCACCGCCGACGATCGACACCGCGCTCGCCGTGTGGTGCGGATCGAGGAACGGTGGGCGCTTGAGCAGCGGGGCGTCGCTCGGCAGCACCCCGGCAACGGAGTGCACGGCACTCACCGCGAGCGACTGCTCATGCGTCAGGTCGGGCAGCAGCCCGGGCAGCCGTTGCGCGAGCATCGTCTTGCCGATGCCCGGCGGCCCGGTCATGAGCAGATGGTGCCCGCCCGCGGCCGCGACCACGAGTGCCATCCGTGAGTCCTCCTGACCGGCGATGTCAGCGAGGTCGAGGTGGGACAGTCGATCGGCGGAGGTCCACGACATGCCAGGGGTCTCGTCGAGCGCCGGCACAGGTGGGTCGTCGGGCTCCTCACCACCGGTCAGCAGCGCCACGGTCTGCCGCAACGAGCGGACGCCGACCACCGTGATGCCCCGGACGAGCTCGGCCTCGGGCACGTTGACCTCGGGCACGAACACCCGGTCGAACCCGGCCTCGAGGGCGGCCAGCGTGGCGGGCAGCACGCCGCGTATCGCCCGCAGCCTGCCGTCGAGCGCGAGCTCGCCGAGGAACACCGCACCGGCAAGCCGCTCGGCAGGAACCAGCGACTTGGCAGCGAACACCGCGAGAGCGATCGCCAGGTCGTAGTGCGACCCGGTCTTGGGCAGCGTCGACGGCGCCAGGTTGATCGTCACCCGCTGGTCGGGCCACGTCGTGCCGGAGTTGGAGACCGCCGACCTGCACCGGTCGCGCGCCTCGTTGACCATGGTGTCGGCCAGGCCGACGAGAACGGTCGTCGGCAGCCCCCCGGAGATGTCGACCTCGACCTCGATGGGCCGCCCCGACAAGCCGTCGAGGGTCACCGAATGGGTTGCGGCCGCCATCAGGCGACTCCGGCGATGCGGTCGACGACCGGAGCACCACGAGGCGGCACGACCACCGAGACGATGTCGATGCGGAGACTCGGTGGCTGCACGTCGTGCACCTCGAGCCAGTGCATCGCGAGCCGGCGCAGCCGCGTCGCCTTGTGACCCGTGATCGCCTCGAACGGGCCCCCGTGATGGTTGCTGGTGCGGGTCTTGACCTCGCAGATCACCAGCGTCGAGCCGTCGCGGGCGACGATGTCGATCTCACCGAAACGACACGTCCAGTTGCGGGCCAGCACGACCATGCCGAGCGCCTCGAGATGTTCGGCGGCGATCCGTTCACCGTAGGAGCCGAGGGCCTTGTTGCGCGCGTACGTCATCCAGCCAGCCTCGGGCGTCAGGGCGCGCGCCTCCATGCCTCGGAGCCGGGCTGTGGACGTACTGCTCGGACGTTCAGGGCTGTGGACGCTCGACGAGAAACGCGTCAGGCACACTGGGGATCATGGGGGGCCTTTCGGGACGCACGCGCCGCGCCACCGCGATGGCGTCGCTGGCACTGCTGCTGACGCCCGCGTGCACCGTGAGCGTCGACGGCGACAAGGACCCGGGCAAGACACCCCACGCAACGGCGCCCACGGATGCGAAGGGCGTCGAGGTGTGGGACCTGCGCACCCCGCCGTCGGCATCGGACGTCGGGATGCGCGCCGACGAGGACCACGTCACGTACGAGACCCGCAAGCCGCGACGAGTCCGCTTCCTGCTGCCAGAGGGCAAGGAGCTGGAGACCAGGATCTACCTCCTGATCTTCGAGCGCATCATGCACAAGGACCCCGCGGATCCCACCCGTCCCACCGGCATCGACTTCGACACGAAGCCCATGCCGCTGGACACGGCCTACTCCGTGATGCGCGACGGTCTCACGTCGTTCGGCCTCGACGCGTCGCCCGTCGATGACTGGCGCACGAAGATCGAGCGGCGGCCCTCAACCGGCCCCTCGGCCGACCTGACCATCGAGGGTGGCGGCAACACCGTGGTGGGCTACCTCGACATCGGCGTCGGGGGCATCTTCCAGCCCTTGGACGGCGACGACTCGGTGACGATCCAGTACCACGTCAACCTGTACGGGCACTGACCCCGAGCGCGGCCTGGAGCATCGACTGCGCCGACCATCGCATGAGCGTGACCGCGTCCTCGCGGGACATCCCGCCGATGTCGGTCAGCCAGACGAGGGCCTCGATGCCGGTCGCGCTCCGGATCGCCAGCACCAACCGGTGCAGCTCGTCCTCCGACAGCTGGTCGCGCAGAGGCTCGAGCGCCTCGGTGATCCAGCCGATCGCCCTGCCCTGCCGCAACGGTTGGCTGCCTCGGTCAGCAGGATCCTCCTCGAGCGACAGCCGCAGCATCGTCCGCTGCTGCGCCTCGGTGTCGAGCACCACGGACGTGAACCGGCGCATCACCGCGTCGAGTCGCTCGGCTGGGTCTGTCAGCGCTTCGTCGTCCAGCATCGACTCCGCCCCGGTCTCGGGATGCGCAGCAGCGAGGAGACTCCTCTGGTTGCGGAAGTAGCGGTACGCCGTGGTGCGCGAGATCGCCGCCGCGTCGGCGGCCTCGGCGACGCTTGGCGCGAGCCCGCGGGCCACCATCTCGCGCGCGGCGGCCACCAAGGCGCTCCGCGTACGACTCTTCTGCTCGACGCGGCCACCGGCCTCGTAGGGTGTTGACATACCCGACATGGTACTGCAGTCTCGTTATGGTACTCGTGTCCCACGACACGAACCAAGGAGAAACTCCCATGAGCGCAACCACCACACCCACATCCGTCGTCAGGGCGGCGGGCGAGGGCGAGCGCCGCTGGTTCGCCGGCGGCGGCGTCGTCACCTGGAAAGTCCGGGCCGCGGAGTCCAACGGCGCCTTCTTGATGTTCGAGGACCGTATGGAGCAGGGCAAGGTCACCCCGCTGCACATCCACCCGGACACCGACGAGACGTTCTTCGTCCTCGAGGGCGAGATCCTGATGCACCTCGACGGCACCGAGACGCGCGTCTCCGAGGGCGGCATGATGCTCGCCACCCGCGGGCTCCCCCACGCCTTCATGGTCACCTCAACGCTCGCCCGCCTGCTGTGCGTGCAGACGCCGGGCAACATCGAGTCGTTCTTCTGGGACGCCAGCGACGCAATTGCGGACGACATCGACTCCGGCGAGGTCGACTTCGACCGCATCGCCGCCTCGGCACAGCGCAGCGGTGGGATGACGATCCTCGGACCGCCGCCGTTCGCGCACTGACCGCTCTTCAGCGGTGCAGGGTCGTCAGTCGTCGGCGCCGGGCACCTTGAAGTCCGAGCCTTGCAGCTCCTCGACGTTGACGTCCTTGAACGTCAGCACCTTGACGTTCTTGGCGAACCGCGCGGGGCGGTAGATGTCCCACACCCACGCGTCGTTCATCGAGACCTCGAAGTAGGCATCGCCGGTCTCCGAGCGCACCTTCACGTCGACCTGGTTGCACAGGTAGAAGCGCCGGTCGGTCTCGACGACGTACTTGAAGATCGTGACGACGTCGCGGTACTCCCGATAGAGCGCGAGCTCCATCTCGGACTCGTACCGCTCGAGATCCTCAGAGCTCATGCCGTGCCTTCCATTGCTGCTCGTACGTTGACGTAGCGCCGGCGGTGCTCGGCGCACGGGCCGTGCTGCTGCAGCGCCGCCTGGTGCTGCGGGGTGCTGTAGCCCTTGTGCGTGGCGAAGTCGTACGCCGGATAGTCCTCGTGCATCTGCACCATCATGCGGTCACGGGTGACCTTGGCGATGACCGACGCGGCGGCGATGGACGCGGCGACCCGGTCACCCTTCCACATCGCCAGGCCCGGGGCGCCGAGACCGTCGACCGGGAAGCCGTCCGTGAGGACGTATCCGGGGCGTACGGCCAACCGGGCCAGAGCCCGGCGCAGTGCGGCGATGTTGGCGACGTGGAGCCCCATGCGGTCGCACTCGGCGGCCGGGATGACCACGACCGACACGTCGACGGCCCGCGCCATGATCAGGTCGAAGCAGGCCTCGCGGCGCGCCTCGGTGAGCAGCTTGGAGTCGGCGAGGCCCTTGATGGGCCGCTCGAGGATGACGGCGGCAGCCACCAGAGGGCCGGCACACGCACCGCGGCCCGCCTCGTCGACACCCGCGACGGGGTGCAGACCTTGGCGGGCCAGCGCGCGCTCGAAACCGTAGATGCCGGCATCACGCCGGATCGTGGATCCCTTGGCCAGACGTGTCACGCAGTGAGCCTAACCCGCGACCTCAGCGGCGCGGCAGGCAACTCACCGGCGATCAGATCTCGCGCTTTTCCTTGATCTTGGCGGCCTTGCCGCGCAGGTTGCGGAGGTAGTAGAGCTTGGCCCGGCGGACGTCGCCGCGGGTCGCGACCTCGATCTTCTCGATGACCGGGGTATGCAGCGGGAACGTACGCTCCACGCCGACGCCGAAGCTGACCTTGCGGACCGTGAACGTACGGCCGATGCCCGAGCCCTGCACCTTGATGCAGACACCCTTGAACACCTGGACGCGCGAACGGCTGCCCTCGATGACCTTGACGTGCACGTCGAGCGTGTCGCCGGCGCGGAAGTCAGGAAGGTCGGTGCGCAGCGATGCGCTGGCGACCTGGTCGACGATGTTGGTCATGGTCTACTCCTCGCTGGTGCCACAGGTCACCCACGGATTGCTGTACGAATGAAAGTTTGTTGCGGCGGTGAACACGATTCCCCTGAGGCAGAACCGTCGGCGCCAAGGGTCAATGTTGCCACATGCGGACCCCCCGGAGGAAATCGGCCGGCGGGCTCAGTCCAGCAGGTCGGGCCGACGCTGACGCGTACGCTCGAGCGCCTGCTCGCGTCGCCAGCCGGCGATCGCGGCGTGGTTGCCCGAGAGCAGCACGTCGGGCACGTCGAGGCCGCGCCAGCTCGCCGGCTTGGTGTAGACGGGATACTCCAGCAGACCGTCGTCGCCGTGCGACTCCTCGACGAGCGACGCCGGATTGCCCATGAACCCCGGGATGAGCCGCACGATCGCCTCGATCATCGCCAGCGCCGCGACTTCTCCGCCGTTGAGCACGAAGTCGCCGAGCGAGACCTCCTCGACCCGCCACCGGCTGGCGGCGTGGTCGATGACCCGCTGGTCGATTCCTTCGTAGCGCCCGCACGCGAACACCAGATGCTCCTGGCTGCTGAGCTGCTCGGCCATGCGCTGCGTGAACGGCGTGCCCGACGGCGTCGGCACGACGATCACGGCGGCATCGGTGGCCAGCGCGTCGAGGGCCTCGCCCCACGGCTCGGCCTTCATGACCATGCCGGCTCCCCCGCCGTAGGGCGTGTCGTCGACGCTGCGGTGCTTGTCGGTCGTGAAGTCGCGCAGGTCGTGCGTGGTCACCTGCAACAGGCCGGCGACCTGCGCCTTGCCAGCGAGCGACAGCTGCAGGGCGTCGAGGTAGGCCGGGAAGATGGAGACGACGTCGATCTGCACGTCAGTCGCCCGTCAGGTCCGAGGCGGCGTTCTCGGCCTCGGCGGGGTCGAGCAGCCCGGCGACCTGGTTGATCGTCACGAAACCACCCGTGACGTCGACGACCGGCACGATCTCGGTGACGAACGGGATGAACACCTCGCGGCCGTCGATGTCGATGGCCAGCGTGTCCTGGTAGGGGCCGTGCACGATGCCGGTCACGGTGCCGACGACCTCGTCGCCCGTGCGCGCCTCGAGCCCGACCAGCTGGTGGTCGTAGAACTCGTCGGGGTCGTCGGGCAGGTCGAGCGGGTCGACCTCCGCCTCGATGATGCGGCCGTGCAGGGCCTCGGCCGCCGTGCGGTCGGGGATCTCCTCGAACGAGACGACCAGACGGCCGCTGTGGTGCCGGGCGCGCGCGATCGTGAGCGTACGGTCGCCGCAAACGACCGACGAGCCCGGGGCGAAACGCCGTTCGGGCTCGTCGGTTCGGATGTCGACGTTCAGCTCACCGCGGATGCCGTGCGCCCGGCCGATGCGGCCGATGACAACCTGCATGGCTGTCAGCTGCGGCGGTCGACGTCCACGAAGTCGATGCGCGCGCCGCCACGTCCGGCGATCGCGCCCGCGACCTTGCGGATGGCGGTGGCCGTGCGGCCTTGACGACCGATGACCTTGCCGAGGTCGTCCGGGTTGACCCGGACCTCGAACAGCTCGCCGTTGCGCGTCTGCTTGGCGCGCACGTCGACATCGTCAGGACTGTCGACGATGCCGGCGACGAGGTGCTCGATGACCTCGATCATGGGGGCAGCCACGATCAGGCCTTGGCCTCGTCAGAAGGCGCAGCGTCGGCGGGTGCCTCGTCAGCCTTGGGCTCTTCAGCCTTGGCCTCATCGGCAGGTGCCTCGTCAGCCTTGGGCTCTTCAGCCTTGGGCTCCTCAGCCTTGGCCTCTTCGGCGGGCGCCTCGTCAGCCTTGGGCTCCTCAGCCTTGGCGGCAGCCTTCTTGGCAGCGGCGGCCTTCTTGGTCGTCGCGTCGGCCTTGGGCTCGTTGTGGAGGTCCTTGAGCGCTTCCTGGAAGATGTCTTCCTTGCTGCGCTTCTCCTCGGCGAACTTCATGGTGTTCTTGCCACCGATGTCGCCGGTGATCTTGAGCAGCGCGGCGACGGCCTCGGTCGGCTGGGCGCCGACGCCGAGCCAGTACTGGGCGCGCTCGCCGTCGACCTTGATGATCGACGGGTCGGCCTTGGGGTTGTAGGTGCCGATCTCCTCGATGACGCGTCCGTCACGCTTGGTGCGCGAGTCGGCGACGACGATGCGGTAGAACGGCGTACGAATCTTGCCCATACGCTTCAGGCGAATCTTGACTGCCACGAGTGTGGTGTCTCCTCAGATGTGTGTATGTGGTGACCTGCCGGTGCCGCGTGGGGACACGGCCGACGAAATCGGTGAGCCGGGCGGCACGAAGATGAGAGGGTCTCCACGCGTACCGGACGCAAGGGGTCATTCTGCCAGAACACCGGCCGTGCCTCCAATTCGGCCGCGCCCCCTCAGGCGCGTGCAGGTCAGAACTCGCCGTGCCTGCCCTCGCCACCGGCGAAGCGCGCCGCTCCGCCCGCACCTTCCAGCTGCACGATGGGTACGCCGTTCGCACCCTCCGAACGCAGCGCGGCATCGAGCGGGAGGTCCCACTGGCGGTAGGCAGAGGCCCGGTCCGCCTTCATGCACTCGGCCGGGAACGCGGCGATCTGCTCGGCGAGGTCGTGGGCGACGGTGAGCGAGTCCCCCACCGGCACGACCCGGTTGGCCAGCCCCATCTGCAGCGCCTCGTGCGCGCCGACCGGCCGGCCCGTGAGGATCATGTCGAGCGCGCGGCCCTGGCCGACGATGCGCGGCAGGCGCACGGTGCCGCCGTCGATCAAGGGGACGCCCCATCGGCGGCAGAATACGCCGAAGATCGCGTCCTCCTCGACGACGCGCAGGTCGGCCAGCAGCGCCAGCTCCAGGCCGCCGGCGACGGCGTGCCCGGACACCGCCGCGATGACCGGTTTGGTCAGCTCCATGCGGCTCGGTCCCATCGGGCCGGAGCCCAGGCCTTCAGGGTCCAGCTCGTTGCGGCGCTCGGGGTCCTCGACCGCCGAGAGGTCGGCGCCGGAACAGAACGTCCCACCGGCACCAGTCAGCACCGCGACCGCGAGGGACTCGTCCTCCTCGAACTGCTGGAACGCCTCGCGGAGCTCGGCGGCCATCGGACCGTCCACGGCGTTGCGCACCTCGGGGCGGTCCATCGTGATGGTGCAGATGTTCTCGTCGATGTCATACCGAACGTGATCCATGGACTCATTCTTGCGGACGGCCGCAGGGCGTTCGGAACCTGTTGACTTTCCTGGTAGGAAACCGTAGCCTCACTTTCCTACTGGGAAAGTCGAAGGAGTGACGGACATGGACGACATCAGCGCCGAGGACGCTCGACAGGCACTGCGTGCGGTCGACGAGGAGCGCAGGCACGTGATCGCCGAGATCGACCTACCGCGCTGGTACTGGTGGGGCCTCGCGGCCGCATGGGTGCTGCTGGGCATGGCAGCCGACCTCGGGAACGTCTGGTTGACCTCCGGCTCGACTCTGGTCTTCGGCGCCGCACATGCCGCAGTGGCGCAGCACGTCTTCTCGGGGCGGCACAAGTCGAGCCGGCTGAGCGTTCGGGCCAGCGTCGCCGGCCGACACATCCCGGCGATCCTCTTCGGCTGCCTGCTCCTCCTGACACTCGCGACCATCGCCGTCGGATTCGCGGTCGATGCTGACGGCGCCGAGCACGCGTCGACGATCGCCGCGGGGTTCGCGGCGACCGCCATTCTCTGCGGCGGGCCCACGCTGATGGCCGCGATCCGTCGCCGGGTCGCGCGGAACGCTGCATGACCGCTGCACCGCGGTTCGACGAGCTGATCCACCCGAGCACCCGGCTGTCGATCGTCGCGCTGCTGGCTTCGGCTGACTGGATCGACTTCGCGTTCGTCCGCGATCGTCTGGGGCTGTCCGACTCTGCCCTCTCGAAGCAGTTCGCGACGCTCGAGGGTGCGGGCTACCTCAGCATCGAACGGCCCGTCGAGGACCGGCGCCGACGGGTGCGCGTACGCCTCACTCCTGCGGGTCGCACGGCGTTCGAGGGGCATGTTGCGGCACTTCGTGCGGTCATCGACGTCGAGACGCCCTAGTCGCGCGGCGCCCAGCCCGGCGGACCGAAGACGTACCCGAGCCGGTCGCGCCAGCGCGGTGACTGCCTGACGTCGTGCCAGATCTTGACGTACTCGCCGTACTGCAGGGTCCAGACGTTGTAGGTGCCTACAGGGTAGGTCAGCCCGTACGTCGGGCGGTGCAGCTCGGCCTGGAACGACCTGAACAGGCGGTCCCAGACGATGAGGATGCCGCCGTAGTTGCGGTCGAGGTAGATCGGGTCCGAGCCGTGGTGCACGCGGTGGTGCGACGGCGTGTTGAACACGGCTTCCCACCAGCGCGGGAGGCGGTCGATCCGCTCGGTGTGCAGGTGGAACTGCCAGATCAGGTTGATCGAGAACGTGAAGTAGATCATCCACGGCGGTACTCCCAACAGCGGCAGCGGCAGCCAGATGAGCACCTCGAACCACTGGTTCCACTTCTGTCGCAGTGCCGTCGAGAAGTTGAAGTAGACACTCGAGTGGTGGGCCTGGTGGCCGGCCCAGCCGAGGCGTACGCGGTGCGAGAAGCGGTGGTAGGTGTACCAGAGCAGGTCTACGCCGAGCAGCACGCCGACCCACGTCCACGGGTTGCTGGCCGGCAGGTGCCAAGGGGCCAGGTGCACGTAGATGACGGTGTAGAGCAGGAACGCCGCGGTGCGGAAGATCGCCGAGAACGCGATCGAGCCGACGAACATCGTCAGGCTCGTCCGGGTGTCCTCCTTGAGGTAGCCCATCCCCCGGCGTTCGGCGTCCCGCTCCGCGGCCGCCCGATCCTCGCGGTCCTCGCGACCCACGGCGGCCATCTCGATGACCATGAACAGCAGGAAGAACGGCACGGCGGCGCCCGCCGGGTCGTTCAGGTTGTGCGAAAACGCCTCCCACATCCGGCCATGGTCGCACGAAGGGCATTCCCCGGACACGCGTTTCGATCCGCGATAGCCTGTCGCGACATCGGCGTGCCTGAGGAGCTTTCCATGACCGAGCAGGACCCGCCCGGACCGCCACCGCCAGCGGCTGGGCAGCCGCTGGCGCCCGCGTTCCCCGCCTACCCTGCCTACGGCCCCCAGGACCCGTGGCGCAGGATGCCGCCGCCCTCCAGGACCAAAGCCGGGTGGGCCCTGGGGCTTGCGTGCTTCCCCGGGCTCATCACGTGGATCATCTCGCTGATCCTGGCCATCCAGGTCATCAGCGACTCGAAGCACCGTCCCGGAAACGGCAAGGGCATGGCGATCGCCGCGCTCATCATCATGCCGGTCTGGATCGGCGCGATCATCCTGCTCGTCGTGGTCGGCTCGCTGAACGACGCTGACCGCGACACCGCCGGCGCCGTGACCCACGGTGGCGAGGTCGCCAGCACCGACGTGCGCCTGGGTGACTGCACGGCGGACAACCTGGGCGAGAAGACCTATTTCACGGTGGACGTCACGCGTTGCTCGTCGCTGCACTTCTTCGAGGCGTACGCCGAGTTCGACCTGGATGCCGGCGACTTCCCCGGACTCGCGGAGGTCGGCCGGCTCGCCGACACAGGCTGTGCCGCGCGGTTCGAGTCCTTCGTCGGCAAGCCGTACGCCCGATCGAAGCTCGAGGTCCTGTTCCTGCATCCGGTGGAGTCGTCGTGGAGCCGTGATCGCACCGTGACGTGCCTCGTGTCCACCGGGTCACGCAGCACCGGGACGCTTGAAGGGTCGAAGCGCTGACGGTCGTATGCTCGCGACATGTCTGACGTGACGATCCTGCACAACTCGGCCTGCTCGACCTCCCGCCACGCCCTCGACGAGGCATCGGTCGCCGGCATCGACCTCGACGTCGTGCAGTACCTCAAGAAGCCGCTCGACCGCGCAGCCCTGATCGACCTCATGGGCAAGCTCGAGGACCCGCCGGCAGATCTCGTGCGCAAGGATCCGTTCTTCAGGGCGCAGGGCCTGGACGCCGACGACTACACGACTCCCGAGGCCGTTGCCGACCTGCTGGTCGAGCACCCGCGTCTGATGCAGCGGCCCGTGCTCGTGCGCCGAGACCGCGCGATCATCGGACGGCCGAAGGATCGCGTCGCAGCCTTCCTGGCCGGCTGAGGTCCCTCATTCGGCGGCGCCGATCGCCGGTCCTCCCACCGGGGCGGCGAACTGGGCCGAGTAGAGCCGCTCGTAGGCTCCCCCGGCGGCACGCAGCGAGTCGTGGTTGCCCTGCTCGACGATGTGGCCGTCCTCCATCACCACGATGTGGTCGGCGTCGCGGATCGTCGACAGTCGGTGGGCGATGACGAACGACGTGCGACCGGAGCGCAGCTGCTCCATGGCACCCTGCACCAGCGACTCGGTGCGGGTGTCGACCGAGCTCGTGGCCTCGTCGAGCACCAGGATCGCGGGATCGGCGAGGAAGGCGCGGGCGATCGTCAGCAGCTGCCGCTGGCCGGCACTGACGTTGGTGCCCTCGTCCTCGATCACGGTGTCGTAGCCGTCAGGCAGTGTGCGGACGAAGTGGTCGACGTACGCCGCCTCGGCCGCCGCGATGATCTGCTCCTCCGACGCGCGATGGGCACCGTAGGCAATGTTGTCGCGGATCGTGCCCTTGAACAGCCAGGTGTCCTGCAGGACGACGCCGAAGTTCTCGCGCAGCGGACCGCGGTCCATGCGCGCGATGTCGACGCCGTCGAGCGTGATGCGCCCACCCTGGATGTCGTAGAAGCGCAGCACGAGGTTGGTCAGCGTCGTCTTGCCGGCGCCGGTCGGACCGACGATCGCGACGGTCTGGCCGGGCTCGGCGACGAGGTCGAGGTGCTCGATCAGCGGTTCGTCGGGCCTGTAGGAGAAGGACACGTCATCGAAGACGACTCGACCGCGCACGGGATCGGGGAACGGCGCGTCGGCCTCGTCGGGCCGCTCCTCCGGCTCGTCGAGCAGGGCGAACACCCGCTCCGCCGAGGCCACGCCCGACTGCAGCAGGTTGATCATCGACGCGACCTGCGTCAGCGGCTGCGTGAACTGCCGGGAGTACTGGATGAATGCCTGCACGTCGCCGATGCTCAGCGTGCCCGACGCGACCCGCAGACCGCCGATCACGGCGACGAGCACGTAGTTGATGTTGGACACGAACATCATGACGGGCTGGATGACACCCGAGATGAACTGCGCCTTGAACGACGAGGCGAAGACCGCCTCGTTGCGGGTGTCGAACTCCTCGCGCGCCTCCTGCTGACGCCCGAACACCTTGACGACCTCGTGGCCCGTGAAGACCTCCTCGATGTGGCCGTTGAGGCGGCCTGTGCTCGCCCACTGCTTCATGAACTCCGGCTGCGACCGCTTCGTGACGGCCTTGGTGATCGCGAACGCCAGCGGCAGGGTCAGCAGCGCGACGACCGACAGCAGCGGAGAGATGACGAGCATCATGACGAGCGTGCCGATGACCATGAGGACCGAGGTCAGCAGCTGGCTCATGGTCTGCTGGAACGACTGACCGATGTTGTCGATGTCGTTGGTCGTGCGCGACAGCACCTCGCCGCGATCCGTGCGGTCGAAGTAGGACAGCGGGAGCCGGTTGATCTTGGCCTCGACGTCGTCGCGCAGGCCGGCGACGGTCTTCTGGACGACCGTCGTGGTGAGCACACCTTGGAACCACTGCAGCAGCGACGCCAGCACGTAGAGGACCAGCACCCCGGTCAGCACCCAGCCGAGGCTGTGGAAGTCGATGCCGGCGCCGGGCTGGAGGTCGACGGAGGACACCAGGGAGGCGAGCTTGTCATTGCCGGCGTTGCGCAGCTGAGCGACGACCTCGGCCTTGGTCTGGCCCTCGGCGAACTGGCCGTTGAGGAAGCCGGTGAACACGATGTCGGTCGCGTGGCCCAGCACCTTGGGACCGATGACGGCCATCGACGTCGCGATGACGCCGAAGCCGACGACACCCCACACCATGGCGCGCTGGCGCAGCAACCGGTCGATCAGGCGGCGCAGCGAGCCCTTGAAGTCCTTGGCCCTCGCCGGCGGCATACCCATGCCGGCAAGCGCCGGCCCGCGCCCGCTCATGCCGCCACCTGCAAGAAGAGGGCAAGGATCGCAGGCGACGGCCTGAGCACCATTTCGGTTCGCTCGCTGC